>NZ_KE136363.1:167632-265423 GCF_000406965.1 Enterococcus avium ATCC 14025
CAAACACAAACAAGCGATTATCAATGCGTTAAAATACCCCTATTCGAACGGAAAACTTGAAGGGAAGAATAACTTGATTAAAGTGATTAAGAGAGTGGCATTCGGTTTTAGAACCTTTCGCCACCTTCGTATGCGAATTCTGATTCAACAGAATCTTTGCGACATTATTTGAGCAAAAAAACAAAAAGAAAAAAGGAAACGCCGAAGCATTTCCTTTCAGTGATTTAATGAAAACAACACGATTTGACTTAGAGCCAGTATTTCTCGATTTTTTTATACTGAAATTATGGTTAATCAAATGGCACATGCCAATCATTTGCTTTGTGAGCATCAAAGCATAGTTTGATTTGTTCTTGACTATTCTTTGCTTTTGCTAAAGGCGGTAAGTTATCCGCAGAAAACCAATCAATTTGAAGCGTTTCGATATTCTTAACGAAGTCTCCACTGATCAATTGGCATTCAACGAAAATCTTACAGACACCATAGGCATAACGAGGAAGATTGTGCTTGTTTCGATCTTGAACAGCAATGATTTTTAATGGTTCCACTGTCAGGCCTGTTTCTTCTATAGTTTCCTTAACGGTATTTTCTTTGATCGATTGGTTAATATCAACCCATCCGCCTGGTAAGGACCAAAGCCCATCATTTTCCTGCACTAATAAAATGCAATTATCTTTGAAAATTGCTGCTCTTGTATCCAACTTAGGTGTTGGATAGCCTACTTCTTCAGCGAAGAGTTGCCTTAATTTTGGAACAGGGATCGGAGAGTGTACAGACAGCATCTCCGTGGCGATGGTTCGAATCCGTTCAAATCGCTCTTGATCAAAGGGATCATGTGTATAGGTTAGGCCAGCTTGAGCAAGGGCCTGCAATTCAATTGCCCAATCTAAAAGTTGTTCCTCCATTTATTTCACCTTCTTGTTCAAGCCGAAGGATACACGATTTTCATTTCCAGCCTTGATTCGTTGAATATTTTCTCTGTGGCGATAAACAATATAGCAGGTCAAGGCAAAACAAATGACGGTTAGCAAAAGATTAAATGTCGGTAAAATTGTCGGCCAAATAAATGGCAATATGATCGATGAGAGTGTGACAAAAATTGCGGAGGCAATGCTGGCGGCACTAACCATACTTGTAATATAAAGGACGATTAAAAAGAAAGTCAATGAATAGAAAAAGAATAAGGGCGCGAAGGCTAGTAGCATCCCAGCACTAGTTGCTACGGCTTTTCCGCCTTTAAATCCAGCAAAAATTGGTAAAGTATGTCCAACTACAGCTACCAAACCAAACCATAAGGGATTGATATCCACATGAAAAAGAGTGGGAAGAAGTGTTGCGAGTGAGCCCTTTAATAAATCCATCGCAAAGACGACAAACCCAGCTGGCTTTCCTAACACTCGAAAGGTATTAGTAGTCCCAGAACTATGACTACCAAACTCACGTATGTCTTTTTTGAAGAAAAATTTTCCAATCCAGATGCCGGAAGGAATTGAGCCTAAAAGATAAGCTAGGACAAAAATTATGGCGGTTTTCATATGAATCCTCATTTCTCTATTAGTAAGGCTATTTTAGCAGATTTCAAAAGAGTGAACAAATCTTAATCCCGTGCTATACTAAATAGTGTGAATAGTTAAAAATCAAATTGAGCGAGGAAAATCAAATGAGTTTTAAAAATCCTAATCAAGAAAAAATTTTTCAGTATTTGGACGAAGCAAAGGTTATTGCTGTAGTGGGTTTAAGTGATAATCCTGATAAGACAAGCTATCAAATTGCTGACGTACTAAAAAATTACGGCTACAAGCTGTATGGTGTTAATCCAAAGTTAGCTGGACAAAAGGTGAACGATATTCCAGTCGTTGAAAATTTATCGGCTGTTCCAGAAACGATTGATATCGTGGATATCTTTAGACGTAGCGAATTTTTGCCAGCAGTTGCAGAAGATTTTTTAAAAACCGATGCAAAAGTTTTTTGGGCACAGCTTGGCTTATGCAGTGAAGAAGCAGCAGAAATGCTGCAGGCACAAGGACGCAACGACATTGTGATGGATCGTTGTGTGAAGATTGAATTGAACAAAAAATCTAATGATTGAGTTGATTTTCTTAAAAAAAAAGCATAAAATGCCTTTTCAGAAACAGGAGAGGCTTTTTTTTTGAGCTTTTTTAGCGTATCATACAAATGATGTACTTAAGATATAGAGATATCAATTCAGCTATGGTTCAATGATCTACGCGCTGGAGGAGATAGAGTATATGGTACGAACAAAAAACTTCATCGGAAAATGATTACGCAATTGGAGTAAGGATATCATTTCAACTTTGCCAATTCTTCTTGCCATAGCAATAATAGAAAGTGCGTACTTTAGTTGAATGATAGACGCCATTCGAATCAGATTAATTTTTCTTGGAAAATTAATACATTAAAACAAATAAGGATGTCAGTTCAACTTTTCGCAGGATGTTTCATCAGAAAAATACTTAACAAGATCGGTTAGATTGATGTACAAGTATTTTAGTTGAATGATATGCGGCATTTGAATCAAACTAATTTTTCTTGAAAAATTAATACATCAAAACAAATAAGGAGCTGTAGGATTGGCTAAGATGAACAACGAATACAATGACGCTTCGATCCAGGTACTTGAGGGATTAGAAGCGGTTAGAAAACGACCAGGGATGTACATTGGCTCAACAGACAGTCGTGGATTGCATCACTTGGTCTATGAGATCGTCGATAATGCGGTCGATGAAGCCTTATCTGGCTACGGAAATGAAATAGAAGTAACCCTTCATCCAGATAATAGTGTTGAGGTAAGCGACAAAGGTCGCGGTATGCCTGTTGGAATGCACGCTTCAGGAATTCCTACTGTTGAAGTAATCTTTACGATTCTTCACGCCGGAGGAAAATTCGGTCAAGGCGGTTATAAAACTTCTGGAGGACTACATGGTGTAGGGGCTAGTGTCGTAAACGCTCTTTCAGAATGGTTAAACGTTACAATTGTTCGCGATGGTGTAGAATACCGCGAAGAGTTCAAAGATGGGGGTAAACCTCAAGGAACGTTAGAAAAAATTGGGAAAACACGTAAACCTAACGGTACAACCGTCCATTTTCTTCCAGATGCACAAATTTTTTCAACGTTGAATTTTTCTTATGAAACTTTGTCAGAGCGATTAAGAGAATCAGCTTTCTTACTGCGAGGGGTTAAAATCACTTTAATGGATCTACGTGGTGAAGAGAAAGTTTCAGAAGTTTTTCATTTTGAAGAAGGAATCAAAGAATTTGTTGAGTATTTGAATGAAGACAAGGATACATTGACTCCTGTCGTGTATTTTTCAGGGGATCGTGAAGGGATCGAAGTCGAATTCTCATATCAGTACAATGATGGCTATTCTGAAAACTTACTCTCGTTTGTTAACAACGTCCGGACAAAAGACGGCGGTACACATGAATCAGGTATGAAAACTTCAATGACAAAAGCTTTCAATGAATACGCGCGAAAAGCCGGCTTGCTGAAGGAAAAGGACAAGAACTTAGAAGGTTCTGATTTCCGTGAAGGTCTATCTGCGGTGTTATCCGTTCGGATTCCAGAAAACTTGCTGCAATTTGAAGGTCAAACTAAAGAAAAATTAGGAACACCAGCTGCTCGTGGAGCTGTAGATAATGTCATCGGCGAACAAATGGGCTTTTATTTACAAGAAAACAGCGAAAACAGTCAGATGCTGGTTCGAAAAGCGATAAAGGCTCGTGAAGCAAGAGAAGCAGCGCGGAAGGCCCGTGAAGAAAGCCGGAACGGTAAGAAACGTAAAAAAGGGGAATCTCTACTTTCTGGGAAACTAACACCTGCACAATCTAAAAATGCTGCGAAAAATGAGTTGTTCTTAGTCGAAGGAGATTCTGCCGGTGGCTCAGCCAAACAAGGCCGTGACCGAAAATTTCAAGCAATCTTACCTTTGCGCGGGAAAGTAATCAATACGGAAAAAGCTAAGATGCAAGATATTTTGAAAAACGAAGAAATCAATACCATGATTTACACTATTGGATCAGGTGTTGGACCAGAGTTTTCAATTGAGGATTGTAACTACGACAAAGTCATCATTATGACCGATGCTGACACGGACGGTGCACACATTCAAGTCTTGTTATTAACATTCTTCTATCGATATATGAAGCCATTGATTGAAGCGGGAAAAGTCTATATTGCTTTGCCACCTTTGTATAAAGTTTCAAAAGGCGCTGGACGGAAACAAGTGATTGAATACGCTTGGACAGATGATGAATTACAAGAAGTGATCAAAAAAGTTGGTAAAGGTTATATGTTACAGCGTTACAAAGGTCTCGGGGAAATGAATGCGGAACAGTTATGGGAAACAACCATGGATCCTGAGTACAGGACGCTTGTTCGAGTGCGCATTGATGACGCTGCTCAAGCAGAGCGTCGTGTAACGACTTTGATGGGGGATAAAGTGGAACCGAGACGTAAATGGATTGAGAGTCACGTTCAATTCACCTTGGAAGAAGACGGGAGTTTGCTGGATAACAAAGAAGAAGCGACTACTGTGCCTGTAGCTGAACAAAATGAAATGGAAGAAACAACTGATGGTGTTAAAATGATCAGTTTGTTTGATGAGTAGGAGGTGGTCAATAGATGGAATCTAAGCATTCAATTCAAGAACTAACACTAGAAGAAGTGATGGGTGACCGTTTTGGCCGCTATTCAAAATATATTATTCAAGAAAGAGCGTTGCCAGATATTCGCGATGGTCTGAAGCCGGTTCAACGTCGCATTTTATACGCTATGAACAAAGACGGAAACACGTATGACAAGGGTTTTAGAAAATCAGCGAAATCCGTCGGAAACATTATGGGGAATTATCACCCTCACGGTGACAGCTCGATCTATGAAGCAATGGTACGGATGAGTCAAGATTGGAAGCTTCGTCAAGTGCTGATCGAGATGCACGGAAACAACGGCTCAATGGATGGTGATCCGCCAGCTGCGATGCGTTATACCGAAGCACGTTTGTCTCAACTAAGCGGTGAGATGTTGAAAGATATCGAAAAGGACACTGTTGATTTAGTTTGGAATTTTGATGATACCGAAAAGGAACCGACTGTTCTGCCAGCTGCTTATCCTAATCTGCTAGTTAACGGTTCAACAGGGATTTCGGCGGGATATGCTACTGAAATTCCAACTCATAATTTAACGGAAGTAATCGATGGCACGATTTATCTGATTGATCACCCGAATGCTTCGTTAGAAAAAATCATGGAGTACATTCCGGGACCCGATTTTCCAACAGGTGGTATTTTACAAGGTAAAGCAGAAATCAAAAAGGCTTATGAGACTGGTAAGGGGAAAGTGATTCTTCGTTCCAAAACCTCGATCGAACCACTAAAAGGCGGCAAGCAGCAGATCGTTATTCATGAGATTCCGTATGAAGTTAATAAAGCCGTTTTGGTGAAGAAAATGGACGAGATCCGTTTGAGTAAAAAAATTGATGGCATCGCTGAAGTTCGTGATGAGTCTGACCGTACGGGATTACAAGTAGTCGTCGAATTGAAAAAAGATGCCAATGCAGAAGGAATCTTGAATTACTTATTCAAAAATACGGATTTACAGATCAATTACAACTTCAACATGGTAGCCATTGATAACATGACTCCGCAACAGGTTGGATTGAAACACATTTTGGAAAGCTACATCCTTCACCGCAAAGACGTGATCACTAAACGGAGCCAATATGAGCTGGCGAAGGCACAAAAACGTCAACATATTGTTGAAGGCTTGATTAAGGCATTATCAATCCTTGATGAAGTGATTACGACGATTCGCGGAAGTAAAGATAAAAAGGATGCGAAACATAATTTAGTTGAACGGTTTGATTTTAGTGAAGAACAAGCCGAGGCAATTGTAACGTTGCAATTGTATCGTTTAACCAATACTGATATTACTCAATTAGAAAGTGAAGCGGATGAATTAGCGGCTGAAATCAAAGAGCTGCATTTAATCCTTAATAGCGAAAAAGAACTACACAAGGTTTTAAAGCAAGAATTGCGTCAAATCAAAAAAAATTATGGCAATGAACGCTTAACAACAATTGAAGATGAAATCAGTGAAATCAAAATCGAAACAGAAGTATTAATCGCACAAGAAGATGTAATCGTAACATTAACCAAAGAGGGTTATTTGAAACGCAGCAGTTTACGTTCGTATAATGCATCGCGCCCAGATGAACATGGGATGAAAGATGGCGATTCGATTATTTTTATTAATAAGCTGAACACTTTGGATCACCTGTTGATTTTAACAAATCATGGAAACATGATTTATCGACCAGTTCACGAAATTACAGAGCTGAAATGGAAAGATGTCGGAGAGCATATATCACAGACGATAACCAATCTCTCTATGAGTGAAGAAATCATTGCGGCCTTCCCATACAAGGAAATTGACGCGAACAAACTCTTCATCTTCATGAGTAAAGAAGGGATGATCAAGCAAACACGAATGACTGAGTTTTCGCCATGGCGTACGTATCGAAGCCGACCTACAACGGCGATGAAGCTAAAAAATGATACAGACGAAATTGTCTCAGTCTTCTTAACGAATGAGACTCGCAATGTCGATGTCTTCATTGCCTCACATCGTGCCTTTGGATTACGCTATCCACTAGAAGAAGTACCAGTAGTTGGTTCAAAAGCCGCAGGTGTTAAGGCGATTAATCTAAAAGACGGGGATTACGTAGTAGCAGGTGCGTTAGTTCCGTCAGATGGAGATTCACCCATCTTATTGTTGAGCCAACGCGGGGCAGCTAAACGTATGCTCGCTCAAGAATTACCGCAACTTGGTCGGGCGAAACGCGGATTGATGATTTTCCGTGAGTTGAAGAAAAATCCACATCGCTTGGCTTATATGACAGCTGAAACAGAAGGAAAGCTTACTTTAACAACGACAAAAGGTATTGAAAAGGAAATCGAGATATCTAAAGTTGCGATTAGTGATCGAATTTCTAATGGAACTTTTGCGATTGATGAGAAACAAGAAGGAGAACTTTTCTCTGTTATGCAGTTGCAGGAACTCGACGAAGAATAGTTTCTGTATTATATAATTATATTACAGTTGGGTATCTGTTTTAATACAGATGCCCGTTTTTTTGTTCACAATTTCATGTAAATAAGACGATGATGAGAAATTGTTTTAATTAAATTAATCCCGATAAATGCTTTAATTTCAAAGGGTTGCTAACGATTACAAAATATTTTTAACTTCTAATTAATCTTTCACAAGGAAAGGCTTGCATAAAAGAATTTATGTGTTATACTTTGTTCGTAAAGCTGTAGCAATAAAGTTTTTATATTCTAAGGAGGTCCTTTTGAAATGGGAACTGCAACAAATGAACTAGATCAAATGAAAAACACTGAAAAAACTGCTTGGGAAGGGTTTAACGGTCGTTTATGGAAAAGCGAAATCAACGTTCGCGATTTTATCCAAACGAACTATACACCTTATGAAGGCGCTGCCGATTTCTTAGCTGAGCCAACGGAAGCTACCAACCAACTATGGGGCAAATTACAAGAACTTCAAAAACAAGAACGTGAGAATGGCGGCGTATTAGACATGGAAGCAGATGTCGTATCTGCAGCCAATGCTTATGGTGCTGGTTATATCGATGAAATTTTGAAGGACGAAGAAGCAATTGTTGGTATTCAAACAGACAAACCTCTGAAACGTGCATTCATGCCTTATGGTGGTATTCGCATGGCTGAAGAATCACTTGAAAGATATGGCTATACTCCAAATCCTAAATACACTGAAATTTTTAACGATTACCACAAAACACACAATCAAGCGGTATTCGATGTTTACACACCAGAAATTCGTGCGGCACGTCGTGCTAAGATTATTACTGGACTTCCTGATACTTATGGTCGTGGACGAATTGTTGGTGACTACCGTCGAGTGGCTTTATACGGTATCGATTACTTAATGCAAGAAAAATTGAAAGACCATGCGAATTGTGGTCATGGTCAATTTACTGAAGAAGATATTCGTCTTCGTGAAGAAATTAGCGATCAATACAAGGCACTGAAACGTATTAAAGAAATGGCTGCTGCATATGGATTCGATATTTCTCGTCCAGCAGAAAATGCGAAAGAAGCTGTTCAATGGACATACTTCGGCTACTTAGCAGCAATTAAAGAACAAAACGGTGCGGCTATGTCTATCGGACGTGTCTCTACGTTCTTAGATATCTACATCCAACGTGACATCAATAAAGGGATTCTTACAGAAGAAAAAGCACAAGAATTGATTGACCACTTGGTAATGAAATTACGTATGGTGAAATTCGCGCGTATTCCTTCATACAACGAATTGTTCTCAGGCGATCCTGTTTGGGCAACCCTATCAATCGCTGGTATGGGTATGGATGGACGTACTTTAGTAACTAAGAATGACTTCCGTTTCTTGCATACATTGGAAAACATGGGACCATCACCAGAGCCAAACTTGACTGTCTTGTACTCTTCTCGTTTACCAGAAGGATTTAAAGACTATGCAGCCAAAATTTCAATCGATACTTCATCAATCCAATACGAAAATGACGATGTAATGCGTCCTGTATGGTTAGATGATTATGCAATCTGCTGCTGTGTATCAGCTACACAGACAGGAAAAGAAATGCAATTCTTCGGTGCTCGTGCGAACTTGGCGAAAGCTTTATTGTACGCGATCAACGGTGGCGTTGATGAAAAATCTAAAGCACAAGTCGGACCTGACTTCCGTCCAATCGAATCTGACGATGCATTAGACTTTGATGAAGTAATGGCTAAATACGATGAAGTACTAGAATGGTTAGCTGGAATGTATGTTAATACATTGAATGCGATTCACTACATGCACGACAAATATTACTATGAAGCTGCTGAATTAGCTTTGATGGATACAAACTTGAAGCGTACATTTGCAACAGGTATCGCTGGATTCTCACATGTTGTGGATTCATTAGCTGCTATCAAATACGCAAAAGTATTTCCAATTCGTGACGAAGACGGTATTGTTACTGACTTCAAGATTGATGGCGAATTCCCTAAATATGGTAATGACGACGCTCGTGCGGATGATTTAGCTGTTTGGGTATTGAAAACATTTATGGAAAAATTAGAACATTACCATACTTATCGTAATTCAGAACCAACAACGTCAATTTTAACAATTACTTCAAACGTTGTTTATGGTAAAGCAACTGGTACAATGCCTGATGGACGTAAAGCCGGCGAACCGTTGGCTCCAGGAGCAAATCCATCTTACGGTGCGGAACAAAACGGGCTACTAGCATCATTGAACTCATTGACAAAATTACCTTACGAATATGCATTGGATGGTATTTCAAATACACAAAGTATCAACCCAGATGCATTAGGTCATGATGAAGATGAACGTGTTGAAAACTTAACAAACGTTTTAGATGGGTACTTCGATCAAGGGGCACATCACTTAAACGTAAATGTGTTCGGCAAAGAAAAATTAATTGATGCAATGGAACATCCAGAAAAAGAAGAATATGCGAACTTCACGATTCGCGTTTCTGGTTATGCTGTTAAATTCATTGATTTGACTCGCGAACAACAAGAAGATGTCATCAGCCGTACATTCCACGCAAAAATGTAATTGCTGATTTCAACAATTGAATGTATAGTAAGGGCGGATGGACGGAAAGTCTATTCGCCTTACTTTTTAATATGAAGGAGCTAAGGGTTACTCTTCGCGTTTCTAATGCGTCAGAGGCATCCTATGTGCGTGACTAAAGATTAAATGTTGCGGCAACCATATCAAATAACTTAACTAGAAGTTAACTGTGTATTCCACAGGCATCTTCAGTATATAGAAGACTTTGAATAGTGAAAATCAACACTAAAAAAAATTACATAGATTAGAGGGGGACTGTTTATGTCTACTGTGGCTGAACAACCTATTGTCGGAAATATCCATTCAATCGAAAGTTTTGGATCAGTTGACGGACCTGGTGTGCGTTTTATCGTCTTTATGCAAGGCTGTCGGATGCGTTGTCAATTTTGTCATAATCCAGATACATGGAAAATCAATGATCCGAAAGCCAAGAAACGAACAGCGGATGATTTATTAAAAGAAGCCTTGAACTATCGCAGTTACTGGGGAAAAAAAGGCGGAATCACTGTGAGCGGCGGAGAACCATTGCTACAAATTGATTTTTTGATTGATCTGTTTAAAAAAGCGAAAGCAATGGGGATTAATACGACTTTAGATAGCTGTGGGAAACCCTTTACTTTTGAGGAACCGTTTTTCTCTAAGTTTGAAGAATTAATGCAATATACAGATTTGATTTTGTTTGATATCAAACAAATTGATAATCAAAAACATAAGGAATTGACTGGTCATAACAATGACAATATCCTAGAGATGGCGAAATACCTTTCAGATATTAATAAGCCCGTTTGGATTCGTCACGTACTTGTCCCGTTTAGAAGTGATTACGACGAGTTTCTCATTCGATTAGATACTTTTATCAAAAGTTTAAATAACGTCGATAAAGTTGAAATTTTACCTTATCATACGATGGGTAAATATAAATGGGAAGAAATGGGACTGAAGTATCCTTTAGAAGGTATTGAACCACCAACGGACGACCGCGTGGAAAACGCGAAGAAACTGTTGCACACAGAGGATTATAAAGGCTATTTAAAACATAAAAACTAGAAATCAAAAGATCAGACCAAAAAAGGCTCTGATCTTTTTTATTATCCAATGAAAATAAGCAGCAGGTTGTTGCTCTTTTGCTTTTTTTTGATATGATAAAGAAGAACTTATTTAAAGGAGCGATTCAACTATGGGAAAAGTTTTAATTTTTGGACATCAAAATCCAGATACAGATGCGATCGGAGCAGCGATTGCTTATGCAAACTTGCAAAAAGAACTAGGTATTGATGCGGAAGCAGTTGCACTAGGAACACCAAACGAAGAAACGCAATTTGCTTTGGAACACTTTGGTTTGACAGCTCCACGGGTAGTGGAAAAAATCGCCGCTGAAACAAATGAGGTTATGCTAGTCGATCATAATGAATTCCAACAAAGCGTTAGTGATATTGAAGATTTAACAATTTTAGCTGTGGTAGATCATCATCGGATCGCAAACTTCCAAACGGCTAATCCACTATACTATCGTGCAGAACCAGTTGGCTGCACTTCAACTATTGTGTTGAAGCTGTATAAAGAAAACAATATCGCAGTTCCGGCGAAGATCGCAGGTATAATGCTTTCAGCGATCATTTCTGATACATTATTATTCAAATCTCCTACATGTACTCAAGAAGATATTGATGCAGCAAATGAGTTAGCTGAAATTGCTCGTGTAGACTTAAACAGCTATGGACTAGATTTATTAAAAGCAGGAACAAACTTAAGCACTAAATCTGAAGCAGAATTATTGGATTTAGATGCGAAGTCATTCCCAATGGCTGATAAAACAGTCCGGATTGCTCAAGTCAATACGGTTGATCTAGACGAAGTGTTCGCTCGTCAAGATGCATTGCGCGATGCCATGTTAGATGAAAATGTTAAAAACGGCTATGATTTATTCTTATTGCTGGTTACGAACGTTCTAAATTCTGATTCAGAACTATTAGTGGCTGGAGAACCAAGAGAAATGGTTACGGAAGCCTTCAAGGTAAAACTGGAAAATGACCGTGCCTTCTTGCCGGGAGTTGTTTCTCGTAAGAAACAAATTGTTCCTCAATTAACAGAGGCTTTCGAAAAATAATTTAGTTTTATAAAAAGTGGACTTTCAATAGTCCACTTTTTTGTGGAAATTTTTGATTAGGATTATAATGCGAATGAGTCATCCATTTGTTAAAATCCAATTGGATTTTAACTTGTTTCTTCCGTTGAGAAAGAAGGCTATTATGGAAATATTTACTAACGACAAAAATATTCAAAACAAGCTGAATCGTTCTGAATTTCAAGAATTGTTGAGCTATTTTAAAGGATTGAGAGAATCAGTCATTTTACGAGAAATTCGGAAAAAATTCCCGGATCACAAGCATTTAGATAAAGATTTAGAATTTCTAATTGCTCATGGGATTGTTTCTCGCCAGGATCGTCGTTACGAGCTTGGATTACCGATTATAACGGACTACCCAACAAGCGGTCTTGTCGAGCATTTTATCCAAAAGACGAATAAAGAGTATTCAGCTGAGGATTTACTGGTTTGGTTGAGTGAGGAACATTGGAATAATGGATTAGAGAAAATGTTAGCTGTTGACTTTCCAATGCCCTCCAGATATTGCTTAGAAAATGCAGAGTTTCGTCTAGTCACGATCAATTCGCGCCAAGAATTATCAGAAACACTGCCCAATTATTTTGGAAACAGTGATGAACCATCATTGTTTCCTAACTTAGCAGGACTGATTGGCGATGTTAACCCTGAGTTTTTTACGAATCAGCTCAATCTTATTCTTGAACGAGTATTAGCAGGAAAAGCCCCTCGACGAACGTCAATTTTCCTAAAAAGCTTGATAGATAGCGGCGTCATTGCAGAACGACCAGAATGGCATGTGTCTATTCCAGTTTATGATAAGAATTTTTTGGTTGATCCGATTCGAGAGCTAGATAATGACGCAGCATTTTTTTTCAGTCGGCAATTGGCAGAGCGACTATTAGATAAACAAGAAAGTTTTACGTATTTAATGAAGAAGAAGGCATAAAATATGCAAAGAATTATCAAGGGGATTATTCTGATCATCAGCTTTTTACTCGTATTTACAGGGATTTATTATGCAAAAGTTCGCTATTTTGGGCCTGGAACACTAGTAAAACAAAAATCAGTCCATTATTCTGACGTTCCCACAGTTTTTATCCATGGATATGAAGGAAATTCCTTTTCTTTTGGTCCTTTGCTGCGACGATTAGAAAGAGAAAACGTGGCTAAACGAGAAATGACCATTGTCGTTCAAGGTGATGGTAAACTAACGATCGAAGGCAAACTAAAAAATACCAATGATAACCCAACAATTATGGTTTTGTTTGCGAAGGATGTGACAGATGAGATTACACAAAGTGAATGGATCGATAAGGTGATGCGTTATCTGTATCAACAAAAGGTCTTCCGTGTTAATTTGGTGAGTCATTCAATGGGCGGTGTTTCTTCGTTGCGCTATTTATTGGAATATGCCGGTGATCGAACACCAATAACAGAGCGTTTTGTTGCAATTTCAGCCCCCTTTAATGACTTGGAAATCGCAGAAGATACAGAAGAAATTTTTGCTTATAAATTAACAGAAAAGGGTCCCATTGGTAAAACACCAATTTATCAGTATTTCGATCAAGCGATGGGAAGACTGCCCAAAGAGATACGTGTCCTTGATGTTGCTGGAGATTTAAAAGATGGTACCGAAAGCGATGGCTCTGTTTCGACTCATAGTGCTTTCGCACTTCGGCTGCTATTTCTGGAGCATGCTAAGAGTTATCAGGAATTCATTGTTAAAGGAAAAAGTGGTGAACACTCAGCGATTACGAAAAGTGCCGAGTTAGAAAAGAAACTAATCGAATTTATTTGGAAGAAAGCAGTTTGAGGCTAAGGTTGATTCTTTCTAAAGTTTAGGCATAAACCCAAACTTTAGAAAGAATCTCTAAGGCTTCAGGCTGCTTTTTTGTCGTTTTCGAACTTTCTTGGTCCAGAACCCACCAGAAATGTATTTCGGCTCATAGGAGATAATGAACGCTCGGGCTTCAATCTCTTTAATTAGCGCGTAGAGTGTTCGCTCAGTTTTACGTGGTGAGAGAATCTCTAAAATCATGCGTCCGCCTTCCAAACCTTCACCATAAGATTGCGTCACGCCGTACCCATTTTCTCTCAAAATACGAGGCAAGCTGGTTTCTTGCTCCGTGTTTGTCGGGAGAATAACCGTGACCATGATATAACCTAGCGCTAACTTATCTTCAATTTTTATTCCCACACTAATCCCAATCGCATATCCTAACGCATACGTTAGTAAATTAATAGGGTTGTCTAAACGATCTAAAACCATTGAAAGTCCCAAAATATAAATAGTAATCTCAACCATGCTCATTAAGGGCGCCAAAATACGGTAGCCTTTCATTGTTAGCATAAAGCGCAGTGTATTCAAAGTGACATAAGCAAAATTGATAAAAAATATCATTATTAGCATTTTTACATCGATCATTATAAAACCTCCATTATGTGTAAAGTTCTTATTTATTGGCATCATTATACTTAGTTTGTTTCATATGACCTAGCCTAACGATTATTTTGTCAAAAGGCAAATAGAAGGAAGTCATGACAAAAAAAATTCTTTATTATTTGTCAAAAAAACAGATATTAGAAATAATAATTGTTATTTATTGGGGAAAAATGGAATTATTTAAAAGAATTGAAAATTTTATCTTCTATTTTAAATCTTATTATAATATAATGTTAGTTAGAGGGATTTAATAATGTAACGAACGACCTGCAAGGCGTATTATTCGTTATTTATTAGGGCTCCGTGTTATTATAATAAAACACCCGACGTTTTTATTATTAAACTTTACACATTGAAATGTAATATAAGGACGCTACGCCGTTCGTTCAAAAAGGTGGTTCTCATGAAAAATAAAAAAGAAGATGGAATGCAG
The DNA here is from genome assembly GCF_000406965.1 of Enterococcus avium ATCC 14025. Taxonomy (GTDB): domain Bacteria; phylum Bacillota; class Bacilli; order Lactobacillales; family Enterococcaceae; genus Enterococcus_A; species Enterococcus_A avium. The sequence continues at coordinate 182,298 of NZ_KE136363.1, forward strand.
CAAATGGATGATGCTAAAAGAACATTTTTGTCTGGAGAAAATTTTTATGCGCAACACTTACTTGGCGCTCACCGAGAGAAAGATGGCTATGTTTTCCGAGTATGGGCACCGAACGCACTCGCCGTTTTTCTAGTTGGTGATTTTAATGGCTGGCAGGAACAGGTGATGGAAAAAGATGAGACAAGCGGAATTTGGCAGATTTATACGGAAGATGCACATGAAGGGGAGCTTTATAAATTCAAAGTTCGTCAAGCGGATGGTCGTGAAATTCTAAAAATTGATCCTTTTGCGGTTCGTTTTGAAAAAAGACCTGGAGATGCTGCGGAATTGTACAATTTCCCTGAAAAAAAATGGAAAGATGGCTTATGGCGCGGACGTAATAAACGTTCAAATGCGTTTAAACGCCCGTTGAACATTTATGAAATGCACGCAAGTTCATGGAAACACCATGAAGATGGAACACCCTACAGCTTTGCGGATTTGAAAGAAGAGCTTGTTCCTTATCTCGTTAAAATGAATTACACCCACGTTGAGTTTATGCCGTTAATGGAGCATCCATTAGGGCGCTCATGGGGGTATCAACTGATCGGCTATTTTGCTTTAAGTTCGTATTATGGCACACCGGAAGAGTTTCAAGATTTTGTTGAAGCTTGTCATTTGAATAATATCGGTGTATTTGTCGATTGGGTACCAGGTCACTATTGTATTAATGATGATACGTTGCCATATTATGATGGCACCCCGCAGTTTGAATATACAGACCCTGATCGGGCGAAAAACAATCGCTGGGGCTCAATCAATTTTGATTTAGGCAAGCCACAGGTACAAAGCTTTTTGATTTCAAGTGCGATGTTTTGGATCGAGATGTTTCATATCGACGGTATTCGCGTAGATGCAGTGTCTAGTATGATTTATCGAGATTATGATGATGGTCCTTGGACACCAAATCATGAAGGCGGAAATCGGAATTTTGAAGGCTATTATTTTTTACAAAAGTTGAATGCTGTCATCAAACTGGCACATCCTAATGTTTTGATGATTGCTGAGGAAAGCTCATCTGAAACACCAATAACAGGGATGATTGAAACGGGTTCATTAGGCTTTGATTTTAAATGGAATATGGGCTGGATGAATGATGTTCTTCGTTTCTATGAGATGGACCCAATTTTTCGTAAAGACAATTTCAATTTGATCACTTTTTCGTTTATGTACATGATGCAGGAAAATTTCATTTTGCCGCTATCTCATGATGAGGTAGTACATGGTAAAAAGAGCCTGATGCACAAAATGTGGGGTGACCGTTATAAACAATTTGCGCAGCTGAGAAACTTGTACACCTATTTCATGGTACACCCTGGTAAAAAATTATTGTTTATGGGTAGTGAATGGGGACAATTTTTAGAATGGAAATTTGATGAAGGCCTAGAATGGATTGACTTGAAGGATGCTTTAAATCAATCGATGCAGTATTTTACCGCTGAGCTGAATACTTTTTATAAAGAACAGACTGCCTTGTGGGAGCTAGAGGACTCATACGATACGATCAAGATCATCGATGCAGACAATACTAGTGAATCAGTCTTAACCTTCATGCGTAAGGGTAAAAGAAAAAAGGATTTCTTAATTATTGTTCTAAATATGACACCGATCGAACGTCGCGAATTTCATATTGGCGTTCCATATCCGGGAACATATAAAGAAGTTTGGAATACTGAAATGAAAGAATTTGGTGGAACTTGGACGAAACACAATGAGGATTGTCAAAGTGAACCAATCAAATTTAAGGAGTACGGTCAGTTGATTAAGACGACTGTCCCAGCTTTAGGTGCTATTATTTTAAAGCCAGAGTCAGTCAACACACGCAAGTAATAGAGGGGAGGTCGATGAAGGAAAGTCCTTCATCAAACAAAATGAAAACAGAAATTTTAGCAATGATTTTAGCCGGCGGGAAAGGTTCTCGTCTCGGCAAACTTACACAAAAAATTGCAAAACCTGCAGTCCCTTTTGGCGGTCGCTATCGGATTATTGATTTTACACTAAGTAATTGTATCAATTCAGGTATCAATAATGTTGGAGTTGTAACGCAGTATCAGCCATTGGCGTTGAATAATCATATTGGAAATGGCTCGAGCTGGGGATTTGACGGTCTTAATTCTGGTGTTACGATTTTACAACCATATTCTAGCAATGATGGCAGTAAGTGGTTTGAAGGAACTGCTCACGCAATCTATCAAAATATGGACTATATTGATCAGATGGACCCGCAATATGTTTTAGTCCTATCTGGTGATCACATTTATAAAATGGATTATGAAGCAATGCTAGAGGATCATAAAGCGAACAACGCTTCATTGACTGTCGCAGTAATCGGAGTCCCAATTGAAGAAGGTTCACGATTTGGGATTATGAATACCGATGAAAATGATCGGATTATAGAATTTGAAGAAAAACCAGAAGAACCAAAAAGCAATCTTGCTTCAATGGGAATTTACATCTTCAACTGGAGCCGTTTACGCAGCGTACTGTTAAACAGTTACAAAAAAGATGATCAAATGCTGGACTTCGGAAAACATGTGATTCCGGCTTATCTTGAAAGCGGTGAAAATGTCTTTGCTTATCGTTTTGACGGGTATTGGAAAGACGTGGGTACGATTGATTCACTTTGGGAAGCCAGCATGGAGTTTATCGACCCAGACCACAGCCTGAATATTCGTGATAAGAATTGGCGGATTTTAGCAAAAAATACAATTTCACCACCTCATTTCTTGACAGAAAATGCGGATGTGAAAGACTCTCTAGTGGTTGACGGTTGTTATGTAGCCGGTGAAGTAAAAAACAGTATTTTATCGGATGATGTTCAGGTTAAAGAAGGTGCTAAAGTCGTTGACAGTGTCATTATGCCTGGCGCAACAATTGGTAAAAATGTACAAATTACGAAAGCGATTATCGGTGAAAATGCGATTATTGGCGATGATGCTGTCGTTGATGGCTCAGAGGAAATTGCTGTAGTGGGTTATTCAGAAGTGATTGGAGTGTTGACAAGTGAGAGCGAATAAAATGTGTGCCATTTTGGGCAATGTGTACGAATGTCCAGAATTATTACCTTTAACTGAAAAAAGACCATTGGCAACGTTGCCTTTCGATTGTAAATATCGTCTGATCGACTTTAATTTGTCGAACGCTATCAACGCGAATATAAAGTCTGTATATATGGTGTTCAATCAAGGAACCACCAAGTCTGTTTTCGACCATATTGGAGGCGGCCGCGAATGGCATTTGGACAGTGTTGATAGTCGCTACTTTATTCATTTCTATCAAGATTTCTTGAAGAAAAAAGCCGAAGGTCGTCCTTATTTTGAATCAGTGATTGATTATTTGAATAAATCAAAATCGGAATATACTGTCTTTATGGGTAATCGTATGCTTTACAATATTGATTTGGAATCTGTTTTAAAAATTCATCTGCAAAATGATAGTACCATGACGGTTGTTTATAAGAAAATGCCGAAGAATCAAATTTATCGTCAAGATGAAATCATCGAAGCAGACGAACACGGTATTGTACAAGGCCATCACAATTTCTTGGAAGATAAAACAGATGACGAGCTGTTGAATCTCAGTATGAAAATCTTTATTTGCCGCACGGACTGGTTGATCAATGCTTTGCAAGAAGGGCAAAACTTAGGCGGACCAGTTGCACTCGTGGATTTCTTAACTTTAGCAATGGATCAAGTAAAAACATATGCTTATGAATATACCGGCTTTTTAAGCAACATTTTTGATATCAAGTCTTATTACGATGCGAACATGGACATGCTAGATCCAAAAAAATTCACTTCTCTGCTTTATTCAAAACAAAAGATTTATACTAAATTGAAGAATGAAGTTGCCACCTACTACTCTCCAACTTCGGAAGTGAAAAATAGTCAGTTTGCAACCGGCTGTTTGGTAGATGGAAAGGTTCATGGATCGCTGATCGCTCGAAGCGTAATTGTTGAAAAAGATGCAGAAATCGAAGAATCAATCATTATGGCAAGCTGTACGATTAGTGAAAAGGCCTATATTAAGCATGCAATCTTAGATAAGAACGTGGTGGTTGAACCAGGTATTAAGATCATCGGTTCTGCTGAACAGCCAGTAGTGATTAAGAAAAATACCCATGTGTTAAGTGACGTTTACGGAGGCGAATAGGCGTGAAGACATTATTTGTAGCAGCGGAATGTGCGCCCTTTTTTAAAACAGGAGGATTGGGTGATGTTGCCGGTGCTTTGCCAAAAGCATTGAAAGAAAAAGGAACGGATATTAAAGTCGTGCTTCCCTTTTTCACTAAGATGCCGCAGCGATATAAGGATCAATTACAAGACTTGTTCTCTTATGATGTTTATGTCGGTTGGCGCAAACAGTATTGTGGCGTGAAGTATCTACAAATGAATGGGATTGATTACTACTTTCTGGATAATTTGTATTACTTTGATCGTCCAGAATTGTATGGATACTTTGATGATGGGGAACGTTTTGCCTTTTATCAGCAGGCAGTTATCGAATTGATGGAGAAAATTGATTTTATTCCAGATGTGATGCATTTGAATGATTATCATACATCCTTCATTCCTTGTCTCTTAAAGGAAAAATATCGTTGGATTCAGAAATTCAGCAAAATTCGAACAGTTTTAACGATCCATAATATCGAATTTCAAGGTCAGTACGATCGCGGAATTTTGTATGATTTATTTGGTATGGGTAGTGAACGTTATGATGATGGCTCCATTCGTTTTAATGACTGTGTGAACTTTATGAAGGCGGGGATTCTTTATGCTGATCGGGTAACCACTGTCAGTCCGTCCTATGCAGAGGAAATCAAAACTCCAGAATTTGGTGCGGGTTTAGATGTGATTTTACGGATGGAAAGCGGGAAGTTAAGTGGAATAGTTAACGGGATTGATTACGATACTTTTGATCCAGCAAAGGACCCAGCACTTTTCGCTAATTATGATCAAAGACATCTTGATAAAAAAATCGAAAACAAGGTCCAATTGCAAAAATATCTAGAGCTGCCTGTTCGTCCAGAGGTTCCAGTGATTGGTATCGTCAGTCGTTTGACCTATCAAAAAGGGTTCCATTTGCTACTACAGGAAATGGATAACCTGCTGCAATTTGACGTGCAATTAGTATTGATTGGTACAGGAGATCCAAACTTTGAAAATCAGTTCCGTCATTTCGGCGAAAAGTATCCGACTAAAACAAGTATACAGATTACTTTTGACGTGACCTTAGCTCAAAAAGTTTATGCAGGGACCGATATGTTCTTGATGCCGTCAGCATTTGAACCTTGCGGCTTGTCGCAAATGATTTCAATGCGCTATGGTACGTTGCCGATCATACATGAAATCGGCGGTTTAAGAGATACTGTTGAGCCTTATAACCCTATCACGAATGAGGGAACAGGCTTTGGTTTTAACATTTACGAATCCTTCTATCTGATGAACGCGATGAAGCAGGCGATTGAACTCTACCAAAATCATCCAGATGTTTGGCGAGGGCTGATGCGTGAAGCAATGTCGCGAGATTTCAGCTGGGATGGATCAAGCGAGCAATATTTAGAACTATACAAACAAATGTAGGATTCGAAGAGCCAGAATCTAAGCCATTAGGCGTTGGATTTTGGCTTTTTTCTATCAATACTTTCTTATAAAAGGTACTATGTATGTATTAAGTAATACACGTAATTAAAAAGTGTAGGTTGGAGATGAAAAAAATGAACAAGACGGAATTTAAAAGGCTATTCAGTCAGCGGTTGGCGGAGAAATTTGCAATGGAAGTCAATGATGCTTCACCAAACGAGCTCTATCAAACATTAGGCTCGTTACTGACCTCTACATACTCACAAAATTGGCAGCAGACGTGGAAAGACTATCGAGAAGCAGAACAAAAACAGGCATATTATTTTTCCATTGAATTCCTACCAGGAAAAATGTTAAAGAGCAATCTTTTGAACATGGGCTGGTTGGAGATGGTTACAGAAGCTTTAGCAGAATTGGGAATCGACTTAGAGGATTTAGCAGAAGTCGAACCAGATATGGCGTTGGGGAATGGCGGTTTAGGACGTCTGGCCTCTTGTTTTATGGATTCAATCGCCTCAATGGGCTTACCTGGTAACGGAAACGGGATTCGTTACGAGTACGGTCTTTTCAAACAACGTTTTGTGGACAATTATCAGGTTGAATTGCCGGACGAATGGCTACAAAAAGGAAATCTTTGGGAAGTCCGTAAAGAGAGCAAAGCGGTAGATGTTCGCATCGGCGGAGATGTTTACATGAGTCATGATGACGCTGGCAATCTGATTCCAAACTATTCAGGGGGCATGGTGGTACGTGCGGTTCCTTATGATACTGGAATGGTTGGGTATCAAAATGGCATAGTAAACACGATGCGCTTATGGTCGGTAGAAATTCCACCTGAGGAAGAGGAGCGTTATCGCAGTATTGGTGATCGACGGGCGGTTGAGGACTTAACTTCCGTGCTATATCCAGATGATTCTAACGAGGCTGGAAGAAGGCTAAGATTATCTCAGGAGTATTTTTTTGTTTCAGCCGGAGTGCAAAGTATTTTGCGGTATTATAAACAATTAAAGAAGCCGATGGAGGAAATCAATCAATATATTGCAATCCACATAAACGATACTCACCCAGCGATGTGCGTAGCTGAATTTATGCGACTGTTAATTGATGAAGAAAAAATGGGCTGGGAACGAGCATGGAATGTGACTCAAGAAGTAATGAGTTATACAAATCACACTATCATGGCGGAGGCCCTAGAAAAATGGTCGATCAATATGATGAAAAGCGTTTGTCCAAGAATTTATCAAATCATTGAAGAAATTGATCGCCGCTTTGTTGAGGAAATGACTGGGGTCCACGATTTTGATTTGATTCAACGAACAAGAATTATTCAAGGCGATCAGGTGCATATGGCGCATCTGGCGATTATTGGTTCCCATTCGATCAATGGCGTGGCCAAGCTTCACTCCGATTTACTAAAGGCAGTCGTCTTGCATGACTTCTTCTTACTTTACCCTGCCCGATTTAATAACAAGACAAATGGGATTGCGATGCGTCGTTGGACGCAACTAGCCAATCCTACGATGAGCAAGGTGTTGGACGAATACATAGGAGTTTCTTGGCGCAAACAACCGAGAGACCTACGTCTATTATTGAATTACGAGGACGATGACCAGGTTCTTAATGCTTTAGCAGAAGCAAAGTTGGAAAATAAGAAACGTCTGGCTGCCTATATTCAAAAACATTGTGGAGTTGAAGTGAACCCGCAGGCGATTTTTGATGTACAGATTAAACGATTGCATGCCTATAAGCGACAATTGTTAAATCTCCTGCATATTATTAAGCTCTATTTGGATTTAAAAGAGAATCCGGAGCTCCCTATCGAACCGCGAGTGTTTATTTTTGGAGCGAAAGCAGCACCAAGCTATCACTATGCCAAATCGGTCATTAAAGTGATCAATGAAACGGCAAGCTTGATTAACCATGACACATCCATCAACGACAAATTGAAGATCGTCTTTTTGGAAAATTATAATGTGAGTTTAGCCGAACGAATTATTCCTGCTGCTGATGTCAGTGAGCAAATTTCACTAGCTTCTAAGGAAGCATCAGGTACTTCCAATATGAAATTGATGTTAAACGGTGCAGTGACAATTGCAACTCTGGATGGCGCAAACGTGGAAATTCGTGATGCTGTGGGCGATGATAATATTGCAATCTTCGGATTGACGGAATCTGAAGTGTATCAATATTATGAAAATAGAAACTATTCTTCAGCCGATATTTACAAGGATGATGCGGTTGTCCACAAAGTAGTAAAAGCATTGATTGATGGTACGATTCCTAATATTATTTCAGAAGGTCAGGAAATTTTTGACTCATTAATCAAATATAACGATGAATTTTTTGTCTTGCGTGATTTTGCAGACTATTGTCTGGCACAGCAATCAGTTGATCAAGCCTATAAGGACAAAAGACGTTGGCGCCAAATCAGCCTGCGCAATATCGCGAATGCTGGACGCTTTTCTTCAGACAACACGGTTCAACGGTACGCAGATGATATTTGGCAAATAGAACCTGTCTTCGCTCATGAAGACGATCGAGGTGTAACACAACATGACTCATATCTACTTTAATCCCTGGTTAGAACGTTATAAACAACCATTTGGTGCTGTTCAAGAAGGGGCGATGGTCAATGTTTGGCTATCTGTCCCAGAACAGCAGAATACCAAGGTTTTTCTAGTCGTTCGTAAAGAGGGAAGTTCTGTTGGACAGAAAATCTTTACGATGGAGCCCGCTACAGAAGATCGATTTCATTTTCAGACGATTATGGATCAGGGCTGGGGACTGTACTTTTACTATTTTAAAATCGTTAATGAAGCGGAAGGGCATGAAACCATTCAGTATTATGGTTTCAAAGGACAAGGTGGTGAAGGGCGAATTTATGGTTCGGAACGAGAGGTTATCCCTTATCAGCTGACTTGTTATCAAAAGTCAGAAAACGCACCGAAATGGTATCGAAATGCGGTGTTTTATCAAATTTTTCCGGATCGTTTTGCTAACGGGAATCCGAATCGCGTTATCAATCAGCCGAAAAAGAATTCTTTCATTTACGCGACGGAAGAGGACGAACCTTTTTATATTAAGAACAAGGAAAATGAAATTGTTCGTTGGGACTTTTTTGGCGGAAACTTTAAAGGAATCCAAGATAAAATTCCTTATTTGCAGGAGCTAGGGATTACTGCGCTTTATTTGAATCCGATTTTCGAAGCCAGTTCCAATCATCGCTATGATACCAATGATTATTTTAAAGTTGATAGCATTTTAGGGACAGAAGAGGAGTTTCGCAGCTTGATCGCGGCTTTGCATACAGCAGGAATTGCTGTTGTGTTAGATGGTGTCTTCTCACATGTAGGAAAAAATAGCCGCTATTTCAATATTTCTGGATTTTATGGCGAAAATTCGGGAGCAGCTCGTGATCCACAAAGTCCATATCGTGATTGGTTCACGTTTAATCATTATCCTAATGATTATAAGTCTTGGTGGGGTGTGGCAGATCTGCCGGAAGTTAGAAAAGAAAATCCAAGCTTTCAAGAATTCATTTATGGCGATCTAGACAGTGTACTATCGAAATGGACTTCGATGGGGGTTGATGGTTGGCGGTTAGATGTTGCGGATGAGCTGACTGATGATTTCATCGCCGGCATTCGTAAAAATCTACTGTCCTATCAAGAAAAAATCCTGATAGGAGAAGTCTGGGAAGATGCTTCGAACAAGATTGCTTATGATACTCGCCGTAAATACGTTTTTGGGGATCATTTGCAGGGAGTAATGAATTACCCATTACGCCAGCAGATTTTAGATATCCTGAAGCAATCACGCTCATTGCAGGATATCTGCGAGGAAATGATTCGCTATCAGGAAAATTATCCAGCCGACTTTTATTATAACCAATTGAACAATATTGGAACGCATGATACGGAACGCATTTTAACGATGCTAGATGGTTCTGTTGAAGCGCTGGATCAGGCTTGGGGACTAATGTTTATGATGCCGGGAATTCCTTGTATATATTATGGGGATGAGGCTGGATTAACAGGTGGAAAAGATCCAGATAATCGTAAGTTCTTTCCGTGGAAATCGATTAATCCGAGACTATTTAAAAATTGTCAGAAATGGATAGAGCGGCGTAAGAAATACGACGTTTTGAAAAATGGACAGTTTTTCCCGTTTTATTCAAAGACGCAGAAAATTTTTGGGATTATTCGCTATTCGGGGAACGATTATGTAATCTATGCCATCAATTTATCCGATCAGGAGCAAAGCTTGAACGTCGGAGAGCTATCTAGTCCGCGTGCGTATCGCGGGGAATACGCTGTTTTAGACCGAATTTTAGAAGGCGAAATTTTGGCACCAAAAGGCAGTCTGTTTATGTATGATTCAGAATAACCGGCTGCTTGCGTTGTATTTTCTGTTTCTTAGGAAATTAAAAAGCATTTTTGCTTCTTTTATGCTAAACTATTGCTATATCAGAACAATGAGGATGATTTTATGCAAACGTACACCAGAAAAAAGTGCCGCTTTCCTGCCTTTGATGATGATGCAGGAGTTAAAATAGTACAAACGAACCAGCGTGTTTTATTTGATGGACAAGACGACTTGATTACGAGCTATCGTCTTGAGGCTAAAGATATTTTTGAACGTCAATTGCCGAAAGCAAAACGGAATAGACGGGTCAGTTTAGACGATGAGCCACGAAGAGAATTAGATCATCATAAAGCAAATCTACCTAAATACCATGATCATAAAGAATCAAAAAAAGTGAATTTGTTTGAAGAACGGAAACCGAAGGAAACTGCAAAGACTAACTTTAATACTCGTAGTGCACGAAACGGCCGCAGTGCCACTCCATTTGCACCGAAATATGTTCCTTCTTCTTTGATTCCAGATACACCAGCGGATGCGGTATCACCGAGAGAATTGATGAGTCGAATGGAAAAAACACCTCAATCCTACATTTTATTTGCTTCTGAAAACGAAGAAAAGCAGCCGGTGATGGAAAGAAAAAATTCGCGTCAACGTTTGGATCGTTCATTAAGAGGAATTATGCAAGAAGATAATTCACAGATCGAAAATAGCAAATATTTTCACGATTAGACAGGAGGTGCCTTAGGGCATTCTTCTGTTGTTTTTAGTCATTGAACTTTTTTGGTTGAATAGTAGAAATAATTTGTACGAAGTAACAACAATGAGGAGAGTGCATATGAATCCATTTGAAGAAAAAATTCGTCAGTTAAGAGCAGGAGAAATCGATCAAATCGAAGTGTCTCGGGATGATTTCTTTTTATTCCGCGAAGCTTGGATCAAGCAAGAAGATAAAAAATTCTTTCGCGGAATTGCTGGGCTTAAGGGAAATATTACCTACGTTTATGATACAACGATTGTTTAAGCTATTGACTTTTTGATGTCAGCTCGGTATCATGAAAAAGGTTCTGCGCGGCGGTGTTGGAATTGGCAGACAAGCATGACTAAGGATCATGTGAGAGCGATCTCGTGTGGGTTCGAGTCCCATTCGCCGCATGAAGGATGTACCAGACAGTGGTGCATTCTTTTTTTTGCATCTAAAACGCTATGTTATAATTATTTCTTTGTATCCTGTTCAACTTCATTCAATTCTTTTGCTAATTTAGAACACAGGAGTTGCTTGTCAAATCGTCATCGGATAAAATTAAATTATTAAAAATGTGAATTTGCATATTTTGGAGGAAGCGGTAATGGAAGCGATTGGTCAAGTCTTAAAAGAGTTTAGAAAAGAGCATGGCATGACACAAAAAGACCTTTCTCAAGGGATTTGTTCCCAAAGTGTCTTAAGTCGAATCGAAAACAATGAAGAGATTCCAAATATTTTTGTGATCCAACAGCTTTGTCATCGACTAGGAATTACGATCGACCAACTGATGCTTGATTTTCTACCGGAAGAATTATTCCTGCGAAAATATTTCAATAAGATGTTCATGTATTTGCGAATTGGAAAATACTTAGAAATACGTGCAACGTTGGATTATTTGGATGAACGTCAGATCACTCATTTAGATAAAGATCGTCAATTAGCTTGTTTTTTCAAGGCAGTTTGTGCTTATTTTATTGATAAGGATGCGGAGGCTGCTCTGGAACTAGTTACACAGGGACTATCGATTTGTGTTTCAAAAAAATATGACGGCTATTTTGACAGTCGAATACTGCTATTAAGTTTTGCTGGGAAAATGAGCTCGGTTTTAGAAAGGATAAATGAAGCACATACTTATTACAATCAAAGTTTTGAATTGTTTAAAACGATGATGGCAGATTATTCAGAGCGTAGTGAATTGAGCAATCTTTTTGTAAATTATGGAACGTTTTTAGTAAAACATGATCGTCTGGATTTGGCAGAAAAGGTTGTAGATATGGGGATAAAATGGAACCGACAGCAATGTAGCTATTACAAGTTGAAGGAACTTTTGGAGCTAAAAGTTCTTATGTTGGAAGCGCGCGATGAGATTCACTTGGTGATTAATTATCGGAAAATGCTGCGTGCATTAGAGAAAATAAAAGATTTGTAAATGGTCTACACCATTCTTGACTTATAATGGATTCAGGAGTAACTTTAAGGTACTAAGAAAAAAAGGGAGAGCTCACAATGAAAACATTTATTTATGCTGACAAATTCTTTTTAAACTCTGGTGTAAAAGGTGCAGGTTATTTAGATGTCACTGATGGCATTTTTGGAGCATATACGAAGGAAAAACCAGAAGGAGCAGAAATCATTGACCAAAGTGGAAAATGGATCGCCCCTGGTTTAGTGGATACACATATTCATGGCTATAAAAATCATGACGTGATGGACAACGATGCTGATGGCATCAAGGTTATGTCTGAAGCTTTATTATCTTGTGGTGTAACAAGTTTCTTACCAACAACGCTGACTTCTTCGAAAGAACGTTTGAAGGATGTTGCCGAAACAATTGGAAAAATGTACAAAGAGGTTGACGGCGCGAAAATTCAAGGAATTTACTTTGAAGGACCATTCTTTACAGAAGAACACAAAGGGGCACAAAATCCTAGCTACTTTGGTGATCCAGACTTGGATACATTCCATGAATGGCAAGAAGCTTCCGGCGGTTTGATCAAAAAGATCGCTTTAGCGCCTGAACGTAAAGGTGTTAAAGAGTTTGTCAAAACAGTCACTGATGAAGGTGTAGTCGTTTCATTGGGACACTCAAATGCGACATTGGAAGAAGCTCAAGAAGCCGTTGAAGCTGGAGCAAGCGTTTTTGTTCATGCTTATAACGGGATGCGCGGCTTGAATCACCGTGAACCAGGTATGGTTGGTGCACTATTGACCTTACAACATGTCTTCTCTGAATTGATTTGCGATGGGCACCATGTGCATCCACAAGCAGCTGAAGTCTTGATGGAAAAGGCTGGACATGATCATGTGGCATTGATTACTGACTGTATGATGGCAGGCGGTATGCCTGATGGTAACTACAATTTGGGCGAATTCCCAGTCGTGGTCGCAGAAGGAACTGCCCGTTTAGAATCTGGTAATTTAGCCGGAAGTATCTTGAAATTGAAAGAAGCAATCAAAAATGTGGTTGATTGGGGAATTGCGACTCCGGAACAAGCCGTGATGATGGCTTCATATGTACCAGCAGTCAGCTGTAAAATTGATGACAAATGCGGGATGATCGCTGAAGGGCGCGCTGCGGACTTCATCGTATTAGAAACTAACATGGATCTTGTAGCAACTTACCTTGATGGTGTTGAACGCTACCACGCGTAAATGAAAATAAATTTTTAACTCGGTCAATTTTTTGATCGAGTTTTTTTGATTTTGCTCAACTTTTTATGGTAAAATTTTTGGCAAAAGTTTTTGTGAGGAAAAATTTAATTAAAAGGAGAAATCTATGGGACCAATAATTGGTGTTATGCCGCTGTACGATGAAGACCGTGATAGTATTTGGCTGTTACCGGGGTATCAAGATTTGATTGAACAAAATGGCGGGATTCCCCTCATACTACCGTTGACGACTAATAAAGAGACGTTGCGTCCATTTTTGTCCATTTGCAGCGGTTTTCTTTTCACTGGAGGACAAGATGTTGACCCTGCTTTGTATGGAGAAGAAAAACAACCAGTCTGCGGTCCACAAAGCCTAACTCGTGATGAAATGGAGCTTTTTTTCATGAAAGAAGTGATAGCCGAGGACAAACCTTTACTAGCCATTTGTCGAGGTGTCCAATTACTAAACGTTTTGTGCGGGGGCACACTTTATCAAGATCTGCCAAGCGAATATAAGAGTAAGATTGATCACCATATGAAGGCTCCCTATGATCAAGTTCAACATAAGGGTGATCTGCCTGAAGATAGTTTGTTACAGCAACTATTGCAGCGAGATGAAATGGGAGTAAATAGTTATCATCATCAGGGGATTAAAGATTTGGGTGCTGGATTAGAAGTGACAGCGATCTCGACAGATGGATTGATTGAAGGCATTTCTTTACCAGATGCGGAATTCGTTTTAGGTGTTCAGTGGCATCCTGAATTTTTCAATGCTGTTACGGTGGAAAACCAAGCATTGATGGCAGCGTTTCTTGCAGCATGTAAATAAACGCACGCTAAATCAAATGTAAAATGACTTAACGGGAGGAAAATAATGGCTTATGAAGGAAGCAAAACTATCCCTGCAGACAAGGATAGTTTTCTTTGGATGATTGATTTATTAAATGAATGGCAAATTGATTATCGGGTGGAAGGCGGCTGGGGGATCGACACCCTTTTAGGAAAACAAACTCGAGAGCACCGAGATATCGACATTGATTTTGACGCTTCCGCTGAGGCAGAATTAATGGAAAAGCTATTAGAACTTGGGTACCAAATCATCACTGATGAGCGCCCCACGCGGGTGGAATTGTATCATCCTAAACATGGCTTCCTCGATCTTCATCCCTTTGACCTTAGTGAGGCAGGGAAAATGAAGCAAGCAAATCCTGAAGGTGGTTGGTTTGAGCTAGAAGCCGATTGGTTTTCAGAAGCCATCTTTGAAGGACGCATGGTTCCTTGTGTTTCTGTTGAGGGACAAAGATTGTTTCACAGCGGTTATGAATTAAGAAAGATCGATATAATTGATTTGGATAAGCTGAACGATAGCTATCCAGTCGACAATTCTCAGTAAAACAGACTGAGATTACTCAGCTAGAAGATAGATAGGATTCGACTTCATGCTGTTGTAGTCTTCGTATTTCTGTTTTTGGGAATGCTTGATAATCTTTGCGACGATAAAGCGCGTGATGATGATCCGTGCTTTTTTTCTTATTTTCAGCTAAATAGTCTGCATAAGCTTCGTCATTTACAAAAATTTTATAGGATTTTCGACCAGTTTCGCTGATGATTTCGTAGATACCACAGGGCACTCCTTGAAGCTGATCAGCAACTCTCAAGTAGAGCTTTGCGATCTCCAAGCTTTAAAAAGGAAAATCAATTCGTTGCAGTTGGCGCTTCTCATCTTTTTGAGAACAAATACATCTACCGCAGGTTCCGCAGAGATACTGTTCGTGATTTTCTAGACAGTCCCTTTTTCCTAGTAAAGGTGTCGCGCGACAATTTACTGCATAACATTCTGCACATTCTTCCATGATTATAATCCTCCTTTTTTCTTTATTATGTAATCAAAAACTGCAGTTTTCAATCATTTTTTTAAAGTATATTTTTGTAGGCTAGCGACATCTGTCGTTGGCTTTTTTTTTCGCTATGTTAAACTAAAGGAGTTAATAATTATGATAGATGAGGGGGATTATTCAATGTCTTATATTGATGTTATAGATGAGAGCAAATATTACAAAATGGGTGAGACCATTATCAAAGCCAATGAAAAGATAAATTTCTCGATCGAAAAGGGAGAGGTCGCCGTAATCCTTGGTCCAAGTGGAGCAGGAAAATCTACAGTGTTGAATATTTTAGGCGGAATGGATAGCTGTGATGAAGGGAAAGTGGTGGTGGATGGAACCAATATTGCTGCTTTCAGTGATAAAGAATTAACCACTTATCGCCGTAATGATGTCGGATTCGTTTTTCAGTTTTACAATTTGGTTCCTAATTTGACAGCTAAGGAAAATGTTGAATTGGCCTCACAAATTGTTTCGGATGCCATGGAGCCTGAAGCAGTTTTACAATCAGTTGGATTAGGTGAACGGATGGATAATTTTCCAGCCCAACTTTCCGGTGGAGAACAACAGCGGGTAACGATCGCACGGGCTTTGGCAAAACGACCAAAATTGTTACTTTGCGATGAACCGACGGGGGCTTTGGATTTTGAAACTGGAAAACAAATTCTTAAAATATTACAGGATACTGCTCGGGAAAATGGCACGACAGTTGTCATCATCACCCACAATTCGGCGATTGCACCAATGGCTGATCGGGTGATTCGGATCAATGATGCCCAAGTGCGCAGCGAAGAGTTAAATGACCATCCTCAATCAATTGAAGATATTCAGTGGTAAGAGGTGAATAAGATGAAAAAAGCGATGCGACGAACGAATTGGCGTGAGATTCGCCAATCAAAAACTCGATTTTTCTCTATCTTGGGAATCATTTTCCTAGGTGTCGCTTTTTATGTTGGCTTGCGGGCGACTGGACCAGATATGCTTAAGACGGCCTCTAGTTATTATCAGAAGCAGAACCTGGCGGACACACGAGTGGTCTCTTCCCTCGGAATTACCGCTACTGAAATTAAAAAGATTGAAGAAGTTGAAGGCATTAAAGCAGAAGGGCGTTACTTTCAAGACGTTAATTTGAGTAAAGAAGACCAAGTCTTTCGTATTTTTAGTTATGATTCAAAGCAGACATTGAATCGCGTGGTGGTTACTAAAGGACGTTTGCCGAAAAACTCAGAAGAAATCGTTTTGGATGATCGAGCTTTAGAAAAGGGCTATAAGCTGAATCAACGCTTCGACATTTCAGCTGATGAGACACAAAAGCATTTCAAAAGAGCAAATTTTAAGATCGTTGGTTTCGTAAAAAGCCCCGAGTTTATTGAAACGATTTCTCGTGGAAATACGACAGTTGGAAAAGGATCAATTGATTGCTTCGCCTTCATTTTGCCAGAGAGTTTCACGCAAAAGGTCTACTCTGAGGCGTTGATCAGCTACAAGGATTTAGAAAAAAGTTCTGCCTATTCTGATCAGTATGAAAAACGTTTGAAGAATGATCAGAAGAAACTGAAAAATCAATTAAAGGAAATTGCACCTCTTCGTTTAGCTGATTTAAAGAAGGAGCAGCAAGAAAAACTAGATCGGGCGAAAGAGAAATTCCAGCAGGAAACATCCTTAGATATTGATCGACTTACTCCTAAGCAATTGAGTGGGATAACGGCATTGAATCCTGAGCTTCCTGAGCAATTAGCGACTCTGGAAAAACAGCAGCAAACGATTGATCAGTTGCCAGCGCCAGAGTTCCATCTGTTTGATCGCTCAGAGAATCCTGGCTATAGCGAGTTTAAAGACAACGCTGACCGAATCTCGTCACTTGCTTCGGTCTTTCCATGGATCTTCTTTTTGATCGCGGCTTTAGTTACGCTAACGACTATGACTCGAATGGTTGAGGAGAAGCGCAATGAATTAGGAACGTTTAAGGCCTTGGGTTATCACAATGGTGAAATCGCGGAGAAATATTTGCTCTATGCTACATTGGCAGGTGGCGGCGGAACACTACTAGGTCTAGCAGTCGGTTTCTACTTGCTACCAGTGATTATTTTTGATGCCTATGGGCAATTGTATAATCTGGAGGATGTGTTAACACCTTGGTATCTATCCTATGCACTAATTGCTTTAGCTGTAGCCTTAATCTGTTCTGTCGGCTCTGCTTGGCTTGTTCTGCGCTACGATCTAAGAGCAACACCAGCAACTTTAATGCAACCTAAGGCACCTAAAAATGGCAAAAGGATCTTTTTGGAGCGATTGGGCTTTGTCTGGCGACGACTGTCATTCAGTCAAAAGGTGACTTTGCGGAATTTATTCCGCTATAAACAGCGAATGCTGATGACAGTAATCGGAATTGCCGGTTGCATGTCAATGATTATCACAGGATTTGGGTTGCGAGACTCAATTGGCGATATCGTTACCCTGCAATTTGATAAGCTTTGGCATTATCAAGGAACGATAGTTTTCAATGAGCCGCCATCATCGGAACAAGAACAAAGCTATGTGAAAGAGTTGGATACTTTAGCGAATTTTCAGGCGCATCTGTTTGTTTCTTTAGAAACCTTTACGGCACAAACAGAAGGAGTTTCAAAGCAGGAAATTAGTCTTTCGGTTCCTAAAGAAACAACGAAGCTATCTGATTTTTTGTCTTTTAAAAATCGAAAAAATGATATCCGTTATTCTTTAACTGATAATGGTGTCATTATCAATGAAAAACTGGCAAAGCTATTTGATTTGAAACATGGGAGTCACTTTAAAATCAAGTCTATTTCAGGCAAAGAGTACGAGGTAAAAGTAGCTTCAGTGGCTGAAAATTATGTTGGACACTTTATTTATATGACACCGAACTATTATCAACAAATATTTGATAAAGAGCCGACATACAATACGGATCTTTTACTTTTCAGTAAGGAACCAAATCAAGAAACAGAAAATCGAATAGCGAAACAATTAATGGAAAACTCCGAAATTGCTAATGTCAGCTTTATGTCGAAGTCACGTGATGTGCTGAAGGACACGGTGCGAAGCCTCAATATTATTATGTGGGTATTAATCGTTTCAGCCGGACTTCTAGCATTTATCGTTTTGTACAATCTGACCAATATCAATATCTCTGAACGAATTCGGGAATTGTCTACGATTAAGGTTTTAGGCTTTTATGACGGCGAAGTAGTTCGCTATGTCTATCGGGAGAATATTCTGTTGACGCTGATGGGGATTTTGTTAGGATTGGTTTTAGGGAAAATCGAGCATGGCTATATTTTACAAACGGTTGAACTGGATCTGACTATGTTTTCGCCGGATATTCAACCGTTAAGTTATCTTTATGCTAGCTTGATTACCTTGTTCTTTACGCTGGTTGTCGGAATAATCATGTATTTTCGCTTGAAGAAAATCGATATGATTGAAGCGTTAAAGGCAAATGACTAAATTCTTACTATGTTTAATCTCATAGGAAACATCGGTAGCAAAAATACTGATTTCCTAGGTGGTGTTTTTACCGTGAACAAATAAAGGATCAGGCCTATTTATGGGTCTGATCCTTTATTTGTTTGCGTACGTCATACAGCATTTTATTCAGATCCGCCTCTTTTTTGCGCAGTTCAACTAGATCCTCTTTGATCTGTTTCTCTTTTTCATCTGTCTGAGGCGAAATAACGCCATTTAAAGAAATCCCAATGATTGTTCCGATGAACGTGTCTAAAACACGATTCAACGCGTAAACAAAGGACTCACCTTGGGGGATACTCAAGGCAATCAACAGCATCGTAGCAATTGCTGAAATGATTCCCGAATTATTATTCAGTCCATCAGAGAGAACGATCACCAAGATCACGAATAGAGGTAAAATGAACAGTTCGATCAAAAAATCATTTTTAAAAAAAGCTTGAATATAGTAAAAAATCAAAGCTAATAATCCGCCAAGGGAGTTTCCTAATACGCGGGAACGGCCAAAGGAGATGCTCGTGGTTAGATCCTGACGCAGAGAAAAAACGGCCGCCAATGCAGCGATCAACGGAGAACCGCGATCGGTCACATGAAATAACAAAATACATAGCATGACAGCTAAGGCGGTTTTTATCGTTCGCATACCTAAACGAAAACGACCAATTTGCAATATTTCCTCCTACTTTCTTTTCTTTATACTTAATAGTTTAGCGGAACTTTGACAAAAAAACAAAAGGCATTGCCTAAACAATGCCTTTTGTGGAGGAGACTATTGGTTTTGTCGCCATTTTTGCTGCATTTGATCTAGAATGTCGATGACGTCTTTTGTGAAAAAGAGTGATTTATTCGGTATTTCACCTTGGATCATTTGCACCATATGTTCAATCTCGTAATTCATTGCATTACTAGAAAATCCGGATTCGATTAGTTCTCTAGTTCCATCGTTAAAGAAAATTTCCGCTTGATCAGCCCTAAGATATTCATCAATCGTTAAATAGCCATTCTCAAATGCAACGATCCCTTTTTTCGGCATTTTCGCCTGGAAAGTCAAGCTAACTGTAGCCAGCTCGTTCTTGTCATTTTGTAGAATTGTTACTGATTGCTCATCGACACCAGTGGAAAAAGGCACCATGGTTGAGGCGATCACAGCAGGCTGTTCAGTCATAAACCAACGGGCAAAGGAAACTGCATAGGTTCCGATGTCTAGTAAGGCACCCCCGGCTAGATCAGGATTAAAGAAACGATTAGTTGGATCAGGTTCTTTGTAACTACCAAAAGGCGCTTGGATCATTTTTAATTTACCCATCCGACCAGTATCCATAAGTGCATGAAGTTCCTTATATAGAGGCATATTAAAGATCGTCATAGCTTCAGCTAAAACCAGTTCTTTTCTTTCCGCTAATTCAATTGCTGATTGCAGCTCAGACAGATTCATCGTGATGGCTTTTTCACACAATACGTGCTTACCTGCTTCCAAAGCTTGCATGATATGTTGATGATGCTGGCGATTTGGCACGGCAATATATATAATAGAAATATCCTTATCAGCTAATAATTCTTCGTAGCTGCCATACGCTTTTGGCAAATCGTATTGTTCAGCAAATTTTTCTGCTTTTTCTAAAGTACGTGAGGCACAAGCGGTAAGTGTACTTGTTGTTTGGTCAAAACTTTCTGCAAAACTGTGGGCGATGCCGCCGAGTCCGACAATGCCCCATTGTAGATTGGTCATAGTAATCCTCCTAAAGCTAGATTTAAATTTTCAATAATAAATAGATAAAACTTGTTGCGTCATTTTCCAAAGTATAGCAGTAAATGTTAAAATATTTCAATCGATTTGCCAAAGAGCTGTTTTTTTTTCTAAAAAATCAGTAAAATAGAGAAGGAGGGATTTTTCGTGAATCAAATTTATTTAGATTTAGTAATGAGTGCAATTTTTGAACAATTTCATACCGAGCAAGACTTTTACCAAGACTATTTAGGGGTGAATGAGGTTCAATGGCAACAGTGGAAAGCTGGCCAAAATAACTTAACACCAGAAGCAAACCAAAAAATCAAAAACTTGTTCAGTGATTATGAATGGATGTTAAGTCAAAAAGTGATTCGCCAAACTTTTTTGTTCCCCGAAAAACGTCCAACTGCAGTAGCTGAATATCGTGAAATGAAGACGATCGTTGCTCAAAAATGGATCGCCAGTGGATTAGCTCAGGTGGAGATGATTCCTTTTAAAAATAAAAATGAAGAAGAAAACCATGATTTTATCGATTTACGCGTAACGATTGATTATGATAGTTGGGGATATAGTGATATACTGAGTTTTCGTTTACCAGCTCATATTCAAAACCAAATCGCAAGTGCACATAAAAAGACTGCATTACTTGATTGGGTAAATGAGAATTTAACGGAGACATACACGTCGTTAGACGATTAACGAGAGGATTTTTAATTTGAAAAAAACAGTAGGACTACTTTCAGTCATCATCATGTTCGGGATGACCGCTTATTCGCTTTTTTACAGCACGCCTGCAGAATCGGATGCTAAAAAAGAAACAGCTACGACCTACTCATTCGAGAAAAAGAAAACAACGAAGAAGAAAAATGCTGTGCAAAAAGCATTGCCGGATTCTAATGCAAATGATTGGAACCTTGTATTAGTTGGTCCTAAAAATAAAATTGAAAAAGAAGTAGCTGAAAGTCAGTTGACTACATTATCAGACAATAGTCATCAAGTTGATAGCAGAATTGCTAAAGATTATGAGGAATTTTCTGAGGCTGCAACAGAGGCGGGCTTTCCTTTAGTTGTCATCTCAGCCTTTCGTTCGGTTGATTCCCAAAAGGAAGTCTTTGATACAAATGTTAATGGCTTAATCAGCGGCAATGGAATGTCCGAAGAAGACGCGATTGCCAAGACGAAAGAAACGATTACCGAACCAGGCTATAGCGAACATCATACTGGTCTGGCTATCGACGTCGTTGACCAAGATTGGTACAATTCTTATTCGTCACAAGTGTTAGACGCTTCTTACGGGGATCAGCCTGGCGCTAAGTGGATCGCTGAGAATGCACCAAAATATGGCTTTATCATCCGTTATTTGAAGGATCGTCAAGATATTACTGGCATTACTTATGAACCGTGGCATATTCGCTATGTAGGTAAGGAAAATGCCGAGTACATTTCTAAACACGATCTGACACTAGAAGAATTTTTGAAACAGTTGTCAGCCAAGTAAGGAGGCACCATGCCTAAAAAAACTTATAGAAAACGAAAGTCCAACGTGTCGATCCCGTTAATTTTTGCCGGGATTTTAGTTATTGGGTTGGCTTTCGTTTTTTCTTTACATACATTATCCAATTCTGGTGTTGAAAATGAACCGCAGGAAGAAACGCTTACTCGCCAGCAGTTCATTGATCAATTAGCACCTCACGCCAAACAATTGCAACAAGGATATGGCGTTTTGCCTAGTATTATTTTAGGACAAGCGATTTTAGAGTCTAATTGGGGGCAATCTCAATTAGCGAGTCAGTATAAAAATCTTTTCGGCATTAAAGCTTCTGGTGATCAGCCCAAAGTAAGTTTGGAAACTAAGGAATATGTAAACGAGCAATGGATCACGATTCAAGGAGATTTCAAAGTATATAATTCTTGGGAAGAATCTCTAGATGATCATACGATGCTCTTTGTGAACGGAACAAATTGGGACCCACAGCTCTATGCAGGCGTTTTGACTGCCACCGACTATAAGCAAGCAGCCCAAGCTCTTCAAACCGCAGGTTACGCGACTGATCCGGATTATGCAAATAAGATCATTAGCGTGATCGAATCATATAACTTGGATCAATACGACCATTCATAGTAGAATTGGTTTAGAAACCTGTTAGGGAGATGGATGCTATGGCAGAAAACAATGCACCTGAAATTATGACTGAGCTACGAAAAGATATCGTACGAGTACCGGAAGTGATCCAAAAAGCTTCTGGAATCGTCATTTTTGGAAAAAAAATTCGATCTATAATTTTTACAACAGATATCGCGATTATCAGAAACACGGATGCGGATGCAGTGATTGCTGTTTATCCCTTTACACCGCACCCTGCAATTACCAAGAGTATTATAGAAGCAGCTGATATTCCGGTTTTTTCTGGAGTAGCAGGAGGCTTGACTCATGGTTCTCGCTCAGCATATATGGGAATGTTTGCGGAATCGCAAGGTAGTATAGGCGTTGTGGTAAACGGGCCTACACCAGTAGAGACCATTCAAGCAATCGAAGACGTGGTGGATGTTCCATTAATTGCAACGGTCACTTCAAAATACTCTAAGATTGAAGAAAAACTAGCAGCTGGAGTTGATATTATCAATATCAGTGCTGGAAAAGATACAGTGGATGCGGTGAAGCATTTTCGTAAAATGTATCCTGAGCTTCCAATCATCGCAACTGGCGGTCCGGATGAAGAGACTATTGAATCCACGATTGATGCAGGAGCGAACGCGATTACTTATACACCGCCATCTAATGGCGTTCTGTTTAGTAAGAAAATGGAAAAATATCGAAAAATGGAATATGACGAGGGTCATCAATAGAAAAACCACCGAGAATCGGAATTGATTTTCGGTGGTTTTTTCGTGCGCTTCTTCTTACGTTTTAGGTTCAGTTAAGCTCTATTTGAGATACTTTTATGAACCTAAGAATAAGGGGGAAGTATTATCAAACGAGTAATTAATAATCTTGGAATCCTTGCACTTATTTTGGGCGGTGCATTCATTTATTTGAGTAATACGGAGAATTCACCTGCAAATAGTCAAACCACCGATTCATCAACAGCAGAAATTTTGATGGCAGATACCGATCTATCGACTAATCAATTGCTTGATGTGCCTTTAGAGGATCAATATGGTGGGGAGGTTGCGATGGAAAATGGCTGCGAGATTACAGCATTATCCATGCTACTAAACTATTACGGATATGGGACAGATAAAAATGAACTAGTCGACCTGCTTGATTTTGTTCCACTTTATGAAGATGCAGAAAAAAGGATTCACGGGAATCCCCATGACGGTTTTGTGGGTAACATCTATGAAGGCTACGAGGCAATGGGCGTCGCTGTAGAACCGATCGCTGAAGTGGCTAATGAAGTTGTGCAAGATAATCAAAAGGTTGTGGCTAATAATGACACATCATTTGATGACCTTGTCAGAGTTATTCAGACTGGCACACCTGTCTGGGTAATTACGACGGTTGATTTTCAAGTACCAACGGAGGATGATTTTCGAACATGGCAAACGACCAGTGGTGAAATAGAGGTATCACCTTTATGTCATGCCGTCATCATCACAGGTGTTGACGAGGAGAATGTTTATGTTAATGATCCCTATGGCTATAAAAATCGAGTAGTAGATCGTACTGATTTTGAAGAGATTTATCAGCTGATGGGCAGTGAATCCTTGTATTTGGAGGACAAATAAAAAGACATGGAATTTTTCCCCATGTCTTTTTCAAATCTGTTTCAAAAGTTCATTTACGCGAAAATATGCTGGAACGTTGGTAATAATTGATCGAATGAGGTAAGCTCGATGTCTTGAATTTGAGACGTTCCTTTTGGTAATTGGCGATTACGATGATTCAGCCAGAGAGATTGCCAGCCGGCACGCTTTGAGCCAATTACATCATTGTTAAAATTATCGCCGACATATAATGAGTTTTCAGGGTTTAAGGAAAATTGTTTTTTTCCTAACTCAAAAATTTCTACATCCGGTTTTTCATAACCTGTAGCTTGCGAAATGATGATATTGTCCTCACTGACCCAATTTAATAGCCCTAGCTGCAGAATTTTCTTATATTGATGGTCTGTTGGTCCATTCGTGATGATGCTAACTGGGACTTTTTTAGATTTCAGAAAATCAAGGGTCTTTTCAACTTCCTGATGCATGGTGATAGCATCAAGCTCAGCTTCGTAGACCTCTTGGAAAGTCAACGCTTCCTCATCCGTAATATGGGGATAATCCAAATCTTTCAGTGATTGACTGATTCGGTGAGAACGCATATATTCTAAGGTCCATTCTTGAGTAATGACCTTATTAAAGTTTGCGTCACTATGAACACGGAAGCGGGTGTAAAGAGGGAGCATATCTTCCTCGCTTACTAGTGGAAATAATTTCTGGACTGCTTTACGGAATGGTTCTTGTTGATCGTAAATAGTATCATCGATATCAAATACGACAGTTTCAATCAAAATCGACACGCCTTTCATTTTCAGCAAATTTTCAAATTATTACAGTTGCTATTTTAGTACAAAAAATCACACAAAAAAAGAGTAAAATCGTTGATTAGAAAAGGTTTTTACTACTAAAAAAGACAAACCGCTGTCTATCAATTTTCAGTATTTGGAACTAAAAAAAGATTTCTTTTTGAATTCTAATCTATTATGATTAGAGTAAAGAATTTGGATAGGTGGAGAAAAAATGATGCGAAGAAAAAAAAGACAAGTTACAGATTTAGAATCAATCAAAAACTTAGTCGAAAAATCACAGGTTGTAAGAATTGCCTTGAACGGTGAGGATTATCCTTATGTTGTTCCAGTGAACTTTGGGTATGAATGGAACGAGGAGAAATTAACGCTTTATGTTCACGGTGCGAATGAAGGTAAGAAAGTCTCCATGATCAAAAACGATCCTAAAGTAGCAGTAGAAATGGATGGCAACCACAAATTAGTTGAAGGAACAAGAAACGCCGCATCCTATTCCTATGCGTATCAAAGCTTGATTGGCTTTGGAAAGGCTGAGCTTTTAGATGATTTAGAGGAAAGAAGGAAAGCCTTGCATTTATTGATGGATCATGCGGCAAAAGGGGCTGAGTTTGATGAAATTCCAGAAGGTATGCTGAAGCGTACAGGAATCATTAAAATTACCTTGGACTCTTATACGATGAAAGAAAATATCCATCCTGACGATAAATAAAAAGATTGCAAACCGCATTAAAAACGGTTTGCAATCTTTTTTTACTTACGGATCTTTTTCAAACGATATTCTTCAAAGTGAGCGGCATCTCCGCGACTTTGAACATGTGCGTAAATTCCCATTAAGACCGCACCAATCGTATTGGTCAAGAGATCTCCCATCGTGTCCATCAGTGCCTCACGTCCGACTAATAGTTTCCCGGCAGAAGTTGCATATCGTTGAAGATTCATATCCGCAACGGTATCGCAAAGAAATTCCCAGAACTCCCAGAAAACGCCGCAAAGACCTGCAAAGGCGAAACCAAATAACAAGAATAGCCAAGGTGATGTTTTGCTGATATCAGCATCCTTCATGAAATATCCGATCAAGCCATAGCCAAGCGCCGTCAAGACCATTGGACTCACGGTATGCAGGATCTTATCCCAGAAGGAAATGATCGAGATCATGTGCAGAGAAGTTCCTAAAAAGACAGAAATCACTAAGAAGAACCAATAAAAATAAATAATTTTTTCAGGTAAAACGATTTTGAATAATTTCGTAATGATTTCTGGCAAGAAAATCAAAGCAATCCCAGCTAAACACTCGATTACGAAAATCACTCCTTGTTTAGTAGAGTATTTACCAATCACAAATTCGTAAATATTGTAGAGCAAACAGATTGCTCCAAAAATCAAAAGAGCCAAACGGTATTTTTTATAATTCATGGAACTCACTACCTTCTATAAAAGATTGGATTTGCTCTAACAACACTTTTTCAGTGCTAACGATTGTGCCGTTTAATTTGATTAATCCAACGGTATAAAGATTTAAGTAATGAAATTGATTTTCTGCAGGTGTTTGCAACGCCTCTAACTTCTTTCGATTATCCGCGCCTTGTTGACGAGAATCTGTATACAATCCAATAACAGGAATGCCTTTCGCGTAAGCAACGCCGATTTCAGAAGCAACACCTGCATCAATGGTCAATCCATCTAACAACGCCACCATCAAATCACTTTTTAAAACCTCTTCAGTATCGGCAAGCGCGATCATCTTACTGTCAGCATACGCTGATTTATCATTAATTCCTTCATTTTCCTGAGGTAAATAAACGGTGAGCGTTGAATCAATTTCTCGAATTTTTTCAACTAAATACTTGTTATAAAGTAAGTCGCTTTGTGCAAATAGCGATGCAGCAAAATAAATGTGTTTAGAAGTAGTCACTAAAATAAGCCTCCATATCTGGGATTGTTGTTTCTAATAATTCAATTGCTTTTTTGTCGGCCTCAAGCCGCTCAATTCGCGCGAGATACGCAGCACGCCGATAATTCATCAGCATGCAGGTCAAGGTTTGAATATTCAGCGCGATTCGTCTTCCCTGAGGCTGATCGGAAATAGTTAACTCATCTGCGTCATTCCAGCTAAGGGCAAAAATGCCATTGTTCCATTCAGCAACGGGGTCCTCCACCTCAAAATAGAAGGGTTCGACTGATTTTTCAAATGGGTATTCCAATAAAAACTCTTTTACATCAACGATCCGCGCCATAAAGAAAGGAGCAATTGTCTCGGTGATTTCGCTGTCATCCAATAAGAAGGAGAGGGGTTCATTTTTAAAAATATCGCCCTTGACCCAATAAACCATCGAAAAATGCGCGCTAATAAAATTCCATAAGCCATTGCGTGCTTCTTGATTTAAGTAGAACATTTCCTTAATATGGAAAACCTCGTCAGAAATCCAATAAAACAACACACCAGTCGGTTTTTTATCAGCGTTATAGTAAATTGCGGCGATACGTTCCTCTTCATTTTCAAATCGCCAATACTCTTCCCAATTCAATTCCTTTCGAATCATCGCCCCGTGATTATTTAAGGCAAATTCATGATAGACTTGATAAACATCAGGATCATCGACTTCCTTACGCTCGACGATTCCTGGCAGGTCAACTTGTTTTGGCAGCTGGGTGTCTTTGATTTTAAAGCTAAGCTTGTCAGACATAATTTCCCAACCCTTACGGCGATAATATGGGATGTTGTAAGGATACAAGTAGGAAATCCATTGTTGATCCTCACGCATTTGGACTAAAGCCTTTTTGATTAAATCCTTCATCAAGCCATGATTGGCATATTCGGGATAGGTTCCAACACCAGTAACGCCGCCCATTTGGAAAAGCTTCCCGTGAATATTTACTTCACAAGGATAAATGGCTATCTGGGAAATCAAATTATCACCATGGAACCAGCCAAAAACTTTCGATTGTTCTAAGACCGGCTTTTTCGCCCGCACCATTTCTCTTTTATTCTCGTATCCGCTATTTTCAATATCACTTTCTGTCACTTGAAAGACATAACTAAGCAGCTCATCATATTGCGCTAAGTGTTCCTCACCTACAGGCTTTAAGACGAGCTGTTCCTTAAAGTCACTATCCATACGTTCATCTCCTAAAAATAGTATTATATGAGTTATTCCACTAAACTGATTAAATAGCTAGTAGAATTCAGCCTCAAATTAATCTATATTCTAAGTATAGCAAAACAAGCATGATATTTCTCTTACTGACTTTTAGAAATAGGGGAAAAGACTTTTTTTCTATTCCGATCGTTGGTATAATTGACAGTGCTGATTAAAAGAAATGAGGAACATTGATGAATATAGAAGAAATGAAGAAACGCCAGCAGATGATTCGAAATTTTTCGATCATTGCGCATATTGATCATGGGAAGTCGACATTGGCTGACCGAATCTTAGAACAAACGAATACTGTAAGTTCCCGTGAAATGCAGGAGCAATTGCTAGACTCAATGGATCTTGAACGTGAACGTGGAATTACAATCAAATTGAATGCGGTCGAGTTGCATTATACTGCTAATGATGGTCAAAATTATATTTTCCATTTGATTGACACGCCAGGACACGTCGATTTTACCTATGAAGTATCCAGGAGCTTAGCCGCCTGTGAAGGTGCAGTTTTAGTTGTTGATGCGGCTCAGGGAATTGAAGCCCAGACACTAGCGAATGTTTATTTAGCGTTAGACAACGATTTGGAAATCTTGCCAGTCATTAACAAAATCGATTTACCAGCCGCTGATCCAGAGCGAGTTCGTAAGGAAATCGAAGATGTGATTGGAATTGATGCGGAAGATGCGGTTCTTGCTAGTGCCAAAACAGGCATCGGGATTAGCGAGATTTTAGAGCAAATCGTAACGAATGTTCCTGCACCAAGTGGTGATTTAGATGCGCCATTAAAAGCGTTGATTTTTGATTCCGTTTATGACAGCTATCGTGGCGTTGTCTTAAACGTTCGTATTACGGATGGAATTGTCCGTCCCGGAGATAAGATTCAATTGATGAGTAACGGCAAAACCTTCGATGTAACAGAAGTTGGAGTTTTTTCACCGAAAGCTGTTCAACGAGATTATTTGATGGTAGGAGACGTCGGCTACATTACTGCCAGCATTAAGTCTGTCCAAGATACGCGCGTTGGGGATACCGTGACACTTGCGAATAATCCAGCAGCAGAAGCCTTGGCTGGCTATCGTAAAATGAATCCGATGGTGTTCTGTGGTCTCTATCCGATTGATACCTCTCGTTATAATGATTTGCGAGAAGCGTTAGAAAAATTGCAATTAAATGATGCGGCGTTACAATTCGAACCAGAAACCTCACAAGCTTTAGGCTTTGGTTTCCGTTGCGGCTTCTTAGGTCTGCTACACATGGATGTAGTTCAAGAACGCCTGGAGCGTGAATTTAATCTTGAATTGATCACCACGGCACCATCCGTTATTTACCATGTAAACTTGACTGACGGCACGCAGTTGATTGTGGATAATCCTTCAGATTTTCCTGATCCATCAAAAATTCAAAACGTAGAAGAACCTTTCGTGAAAGCTAATATTATGGTACCAAATGATTATGTCGGTGCTGTTATGGAGCTTTCTCAGCGCAAACGTGGCGAGTTTATTACTATGGATTATCTAGATGATTATCGCGTGAATGTTGTTTACAATATTCCATTGTCGGAAATTGTCTTTGACTTCTTTGATAAATTAAAATCAAGTACAAAAGGGTATGCCTCATTGGATTACGAAATGGCTGATTATCGCGAAAGCCGCTTAGTTAAAATGGACATTCTATTGAATGCTGAAAAAGTCGATGCCTTAAGCTTTATCGTTCACCGCGAATTCGCCCAAGAACGTGGCCGTGCAATCGTGGATAAATTGAAGACCTTAATCCCACGTCAGCAGTTTGAAGTACCGATCCAAGCAACTATTGGTACCAAAATCGTTGCCCGTACAGATATCAAAGCTTTACGTAAAAATGTATTGGCTAAATGTTACGGCGGGGATGTTTCTCGAAAACGGAAATTGTTAGAGAAACAAAAAGAAGGGAAGAAACGGATGAAACAGATTGGCTCCGTTGAAGTCCCTCAGGAGGCATTCATGGCTGTTCTGAAAATGGATGAGGATGAACCTAAGAAGAAATAAGGGTTTGTTTGAAAATAATTCTAAAAATGATTGTGATTTTCATAAATATTCGCCCGTTGTTCGCCCAGAGGTTTTATTGGGCGAACATTTTTTATGAAAACGAGCAAATTTAGTTCATTGAACGGCGAAGGCGTTGGGCGAAAATATCAACGGCTTCATTTCGCATTTTTTTCGTCACATGAACATACTTATCCATAGTAGTAGAAATTCGAGAATGGCCAAGTCTTTCTTGAACAATTTTTGGTTTTACACCATCCTCTAAAAGCATGGTTGCATGAGTGTGTCTAAGGGAGTGGAAATTGAAATTGATTCCAAAATTTTTTTTAATCTTGCTAGCTGACCATTTTATTGAGTTCGGAGTCACAGGTTCGCCGTTTTCTTTAGTACATACGAACGTACTATCATAATAGAATTTCCCGTAACGCATTCTGTTTTCCATTTGTCTTTTTTTATGTGTGCGTAACTCTGCAGTCAACATATCGTCAATACTGATCGTACGATAGCTGGCTTGCGTTTTGGGTGTTCCTATTTGTATACCCGTTTTGTCTTGTAGCATAATCTTTTCTACAGTCACTGTTTGATCTTCAAAAGAAATATCATCCCAGGTTAAACCACAAACCTCACCGCGTCTTAGTCCCGTATGAAACGCTATTACTAAAGGAATATGGAAAGAATCGGAGGGGGGAGTATTGTCTAAGATTTGTAAGTACTGATCCATTGTTATAATCTTCATATCATCACGAGTTTGCTTTGGCTTCGATTCAAAAGCAGGCATCTCTACATATTCCATCGGATTATTGTTAATTAGTTGATATGGGAAAACTGCACGGCGAAAAGCTCCTTTTAAGACAGTAAAAATAATTTCTACTGAGTGTTTGGAGAGTTTATTACTAAATCCATCCGGAAGTTTATTTACTAGTTCTTGTAGCTTTGCTGGACCAATTGATTGAAGCTGATATTTTCCAATTTCAGGTTTTACGTACTTTTCAATCACATTTTTATAGTTTTTTTGCGTATTATACTTCAATTTCTTTTCTACATAGTTTTCGAACCAATAATCAAAATAATCGGAAACACTGACATCTGTTAAATCAATTTTTCCACCTCTTTTGTATTCATTCATCGCTTCTCTTAAATGTTCTTGGGCTTCTGTTTTTGTATCCCATCCACCTTTTTGTATACGTTGACGTTTTCCGCCTACTTTTGCCATTTCAATGACATAATGCCATTTGTTGCCAATTTTTCGTACGTGTCCGTTCATGATTATTTTCTCCTTTGTATAGGTAAATATGTTTATGAATACAAACGTATGTTCTTTTTGGTGTAGAAAGAAAAGCCCGAAGGCTTATCCTGATATTGATTGTAACTTCACTGTTTGTGTTGATACTAATTTTGTTTTAGAACTAGCAAAAATATATTCATTGGCTACACGTTTTCTATTTGCTGAGTATACTAATGAATATTGAAAAGATTTATTAGCTTTTGAATATAAATCTGCTATTTGAGGTGTTTTATCGTATGTTAGTATCCAATAAAAATCATCCATTTCCATGATTTTGTCTCTAATTACCTTATGTTGATCTTTATTATAAAATGAGAGATAAAGTGATTGGCCTTGTTCATAATAGGGCGGGTCAAAAAAAGTAAAAAGACGCTCCTTAGGATATGACTTCTTAAGAATGTTTACTAAGTTTGCAGCATCTTCATTGAATAAGTGAATTCTGTGTTTTTGATTCGCAATCTGTCGTATTTTCCGAATTGAAGTTTCTTTTGTAAACCTACAATCGATTTTATATTTACTGATTTGATCCTGTCCACCAATTGGGCCACCAGAAATAATCCCACTAATATTGGTTCTGTTCAGAAAAAAAGTTGCAAAAGCACCAAGAAGGGATTTCGGATCTTTACCATGTTTTTGATATAGAGTTTTTTGATTCTTCCACTCATCTAAAGTGATTGGTGTTTTTTCTATGAGATCAATAAAAGATTCAGTTTGATTAATAATCATGTTCCAGAAAGAATAAATTGCAGGATCAAAGTCATTTATTATTATTTCCTCGACAAAATCGCCTAGGAGTAGTTCAATGGCTACTCCCGCACCACCAGCAAAAGGTTCACAATAGATTGGTTTAGTTATATTGTTAGCATCTATTGTCGACTTAACAAATTTCCATAATTGAGTTTTTCCACCCGGATATCGTAATGGGGACTTTGTATGTGGCAAGTTCATCACCTCGAATTTATGATAGCAAAAATTTTAATAAATGGCCAGAAACTAAATACGACTCGCCATGACTTTGTTTGAAACGAAGTCAAATACTTTTTGTACTTTCTTTATCCAGTTTTCCAGTTCTTGTTTATTATTGACGTAATAATAATTTAACATTTTTGACTTTTCTGTGAATTCAAAAATATTGTCCTTATTTGCCTTTAGAGCTTTTAGGCACAATTCGGAATCATTAATAATTATTTGCTCTCTTATTTTATCACTAGTATATAGTGTTGTTTCAGGATCTTTGTCAAGAGTCCTCCAAAATAAGTAGTTATCCCTATCATTTTTTACTAGATCAAAAATAATTGAGTAAAGAAAACCTTCTGGTGACAAGAACCCAGGTAGTGTAACAAAATTTTTTTCAAATTTTCTTGGAGTAAGCCCATGGATAATGGTAGGGTTTTTCATGTATTCTTCGATTTTGACTTTTTCTTTAGAATTTGTATCACCATCTAGTATGATGGCGACATTACTAAAATGAGTATCGCTTCTTGGTAACTTCTCGAGCTGTTCAGATCCTAAGAAAATTGGCAAAATTTTGTAAGGCGGTAATTTGAAATCAAGTTCAAGGTTTTTTGCCGCATCAATTAATGCTTTAAAAACAGTTGATGTTGATTCATCTTCACAATAGACCTTAATTTCAGGCTTTTTAAAGGTTAGTTCTTGGAATAAATCAGCTTTCAAAAGTCTGTAAGAATTGAATTTGATAATTGATGGTACACTCACTCCTTTCAAATAAATTAGCTGATAATCAACAGGATTCTTTTCTTTTTTCAAAATAATTTCTTTTAGCATAGTAAGTGAGTGAGTAGTTAAGAAAATTTGCAGGTCTAGTTCGACGCTAAGTTTATCTAAAAGATTTAATAAGCTTACTTGAGCACTAGGGTGAAGTGAAGCGTCGATTTCGTCAATACAGAGTATCCCACCTTTATAAGAATCGGGAGATGAATGAGCTAAATAGTAAAAATCTACCAATGCATTTATAATTGTACCGAGGTTATCCTGTCCAACAGACTGTGTTTCTGAAGAAGCATGGGTAAGTGGAACAAAAATTCTTGATCGATTATTAATCCCTTTTGTCATATTTTGAACTCGTTTGTTATCCGTGATTGAATAAGGAAGCACTTCGTTATACCATTCGATATATTTTTCATGAAGTCCATTTTGAATAATATAGTTATTGCTCCTCATATTTATAGACTTGATTTCAGTTTCACCGGGAGGATAAAGTCTTGCAAGACTTAGATAAACTGTCGGAATAGGAACCCTTGCTGAATCTGTAATACCGAGTTTGTTTCTTAATATTTCTGTAGCATCTTTTTTCATTTGATTACTATCAATTCTTGGTGAAGTTCTAGGTAGTGGACGAATACCTCGATTAAACTCTTCATCATTTCTGAATCCAATTCTTTTTGCAAACTTGAAGTTATCATCAGTTTCGTATTCACAAACAATTTTGTATTCTTTGAATGGTTCATCAGAGTCCATGGTGAAATAATCGTTGAATTCTGGTTGAAATTTTTTCTCATCCAACCTTTTCTCGTTCGTGCCAGTTGTAGATGCCATCAGAGAAATCAAACTAGATTTTCCCACACCGTTATGTCCAGAAAAAACAGTTATTCGATTTCCAAGATTGAACCGTAGGTCAAGTAAATTCCTGAATCTAGTAATTTTGACTTCAGTAAACTTAATTTTCATAGATAATCTCCTCGTAATAAATAATTATATTCCCCAAGCCGGAATCGAACCGGCGTCGCCAGGTGGGGAGGGTAGAACTAATTTCTCGGTGCTCGATATCCAGCTCTTTCAGCTTCATCAACTGTTTTAAACCAAGCTGCTGGATTAGTTGTTTTGTCGTAATACCGGCTGCCTGGAACATGATAGATTCCATTGTTGGAACCTTTGATTAAACCATTTCCGTTAGCATCAACGTATTCTGGACCATTTGTTTGAGTAGCGGCTGCTTGCTGTTCATTTGCTTCGCTCTGCGCTGCTTCGGCTTGCTTTTGCGCTTCAATTCGCTGTTGCTCTTCAGCAGCTTGTTGAGCTTTGATTTCAGCATTTTTTCTTTCTTCTTCTTTTTGTTGAGCTGCGGCAATTTCGTTTTTAGTTTGACTTGTTCCATCTGAATAATTCAAAGTTACATCATCTTGTACATTGAAGATATAAACATTAAATTTAATGTCGTCAGATTTTATTGATTGGGCCATTAAATGAACGCCACGAGCAAGTAGCTCATCACCACGGAATACAGGAGTAACAGAGTATCGTACATAGTTACCTTTACTTTTTTCCAGATAGTACTTAATATCCATTTCATAACGAAGCATTTCTGGATTATTTAACTGTGCTGTTCCTGTGATCAGATTCTTCCAGTTGTCGTTTTCGCCAGAAAGGGTATAGCCAATCAAATGTGAACGATTATAGAGATATCCTTTACCAATTTTTTTATTATGCCATCCAGTAGGTTTAACATTAGAAATATCTCCACGTTTAGCTGTAGACATCAATGATTGATTCAGCATGGCTTCGGCAGAAGTAGCACGGTTTAGTTGATCAAGATCCCCGTATTTTTCCCAAGCTTTATTAGCCAAAGATAAATCATCTTCCGAAAAAGTTGGATTATTATCATTGACTTCAATCGTTTGCGTGCCATTGTATTCCATATTTGCAAGATTACTATTATCTTGCTTCACTCGATCATTAAAAGAGATAAGTGCTTGTTGTTGCTTATTCTTTTCATCCGAGGATTTGTTTTGTTCTTTTTTTGTTTCAGTAGAGCTGGATGAAGATTTGTTTCCAGTTTTACTCTGTTGAGTACTACTAATAGTTGTTTCTGCTGTCTTCTGTTCAGGTGGCTCTAGTAAAGCAATCCCTGCGAAAAAGACAATAAAAGTTCCGAGAATAATTAAAAGTTCAGGTTTCTTAGGTGTTTTTTTGAAAAACGCTCTAATTAATCTTATTACCCCAAAAATAAATCCAAAAAATCCTATAAGTGCTAAAACGTTTGCCATTTGCATCCTCCAAAAAAATTCATTTCAACTCCCAATTATGGCAGGTAGAAGTAGTCACCAGTTAAACAAAATCGCCAACGATGGTGGGGAAGAGCTGCTAGTTATTACTGGCTCTATTCAATAAAGCAAGATTATTTCTAATCATATCGCGAATGACCATTCTATCATGTTCATTCGGAACTTCTCCCTTATAATTGTGCGTGCTATCTAGAGCTTGTTCAATCAACTTATCGGCTTTAAATTTTTCGAACTCGCTTAACTCACCGTATACTTTGTTTGACCAATCCAAGATCGCAATCATTCTCCTTTACTGAATACCTTGTTCCTGCAACCATTGACTCTGAATTTCACCTGATGTAGGTTCGCGTCCAGTCTGTGCTTTGAAGTCAGCTCGATATTGATCTACTTGAGCGGCTGCATCATTTTGTTGTTGATTGTAATTATCAGATCTACCATCTGCATAAGCGAGAGCATCATCAGGATTCGCACCATTATTATATGCTTCCCAATATCGAGTTTGAGCATCAGCTTCCATTTGAGCACCTCTAGCACGTTCTTCAGGTGTTGTGTTGTTATAAGGAGAATCATCAGGTATTCCGTTACCATCTGCATCATTTTGAACAGGACTTTGTTGTTGAGCTTGCACGGTTGCCTGTTGTTTTATTGCTGCTAGTTTTGCTGTAGCTGTTTCAAGTCGTTTAGCTAGTTCGTTGTTTCCATCTGGAATAGCTTCGATTGCTGATTTAGCAGCAGCTAAAGTCTCATCAGTTAAGTTTGCTTCAGCAGCTTTCATGGCAGTATCTGCTTCAGAGACCTTTTTAGCAATTTCTTCTTGTTTCTTCTTTTCTGCTTCCTCAGCAACTTTCTTTTCCTCAGCAGCTTTCTTTTTCTCAGCAGCTTTCTTTTTCTTAGAATCCTTGGTTTTTCTAACCTCAATTTTTTGCTGTGATGTCGAATCAGTCGTATCAGCTTTCTTATCACTCGAACATGCTGAGAAGAGCAGGGTAGAGCAGAGTATGAATGCGATCGTAAGTTTTTTCATATAAAACATCTCCAATTGTTTTAATAATCAAGGAATGAAACATAACCACTTGATTCCGATACTGGTTCAATAGTTACTTCAACATTAGCACTTCTTTTTGCATCAAACGCATTTACTATTGTTGCTTCATATTTAGCAAACCATTTTCCATCCTTTTGAGTCCAATCTTGCAATTTTCCGATAGCAATATGAAGTTTGCTTCCTTTATATGGGTATGATTTGTCAAACTGTTGTAATGCCAATTCAGTAAGGATATCCGATTGTTGCGGTGTTGCTTCGTCCGCAAGTTGTGTGATATCACTATTTTTTTGGTTTTCAGCATTTTTACTATCTTCAGTTCTTTTTTGTTCAGCTTCTTTGCTTTCTTCGCTCTTTTGCTTTTCCAAGTTTTTTGACTCAGCTTTTCTTGATTCTTCAGCTTCTTTTTCCTCAAGTGCTGAAAGTGCATTGCCATTCA
This sequence comes from Enterococcus avium ATCC 14025, assembly GCF_000406965.1. Lineage (GTDB taxonomy): Bacteria > Bacillota > Bacilli > Lactobacillales > Enterococcaceae > Enterococcus_A > Enterococcus_A avium. The sequence goes on from NZ_KE136363.1 coordinate 219,236, forward strand.
TTTTTACTTTTATCTTGGTACTTTTTGAATTTCCGTCAAGTTTTGAATTTATTGTTAGAGTTGTTTCTGGACTGCTTAATTCATAAAGAAGCATGAAATCGCCAGATTTATCAGCTGTTGTTTTATCTCCAACTATTCCCAATCCAATTGATACTTCGGCATTTGGAGACGTTTTTCCTGATATTTTAACTTCTCCGGTATCATCAGACGTTACTTCTTTAGGTGTCTCTAAAACTAAATCTGAAATTTTGGCACTACTCTGTTGTTTAGTTTTCTTTTCTTCTACAGGTTTAGAAGTCACCTCTTTAGTCTCGCTTATTGGAATGAAACCAATTATTATTGCTGATAAGGCTATCAACCCAAAAGAGATATTTCTGTTACGTTTATTCGGACTCTTTTTTATAAAATACCAAGCTCCAATACAACCAATGATAAAAACAAGGGTAAACACTGTCTCCATAACTGCCTCCTAATGTATACAAAATCACAAATATAAATTTATATGTACTTCACTGCTTTAGTTTTAATACTTTGATTGAATCACCTGCTCCAAAAATAATCTTGTAATTCAAAAAACTAAAACCTTCACCATATTTTTGTTTAAAAAGATCAATTGCCTCTCTTAACGCTTCTACGGTTATTCCCAGCTCGTCAGCAACTTCCCAGTACTCTCTACATCCTTTTTGATAAGCCTTGATCAAAAGGGAGGGGTGGACAGTCATCTCAGCCGCTACGAGCCGTGCCCTTCGCTCCTGTTTTCTTGACTCAGGATTTTTATAGTCTGATATGTCACCGACTGAAGTATAATGATGAGCAATTTCTTCTGCAATCGTACTTTTAAGTTCGGCACTTGATTGATTAGGATTGAGATAAACTATATTGTCGACATACAATCCCTTTTGTTTTTCGGGCATCTGTTTTTCAAATTTATACTGCAAATTTGAAAAACATGACATTAAAGCTTCGTAGTTATACATTTGACAACACCTACCGACATTAAAATGAATTACTGCTTGTGATCTCGATTTTTTATGAAATCTATAAAATTAAGAATATCTTTCATATCTTCTTCTGATGTATCTTCGTCAATGTGCGCGGCAACAGTCAACTGTTTTTGAGTAAATCTCTCATTACTTTCAGATTCTGAACACTTCCCAATAAGTTCTGATACAGAAACATCAAGAGCATCTGCTAGTTTTTTTACAGTATCAATTTGAGGGGTTTTTCTTTTTCCGTTTTCGTAACGAGAAATCTGTGCAGAACTGACTCCTGATTTGAGAGCTAATTGATTTACTCCATATTTTTTGGCCAATCGTAATTCCTTTAATCGTGAACCAAAGTCCATCCAAATCCCTCTTCTCTATATTTCTATATTTATAATAATGCCAACTGGTAACAAAATCGAATAATATTTGACTTTTTGGTAATTAAGTGTTGCCAATAGGTAATCCTGATGTTATAGTATTACCAGAAGGTAACGAAAGTGAGGTGAAGAGGTGTGAAAATTGTTTTAAAAAATGGAGTTCTTCAGGAACTAATGGAACAGTATGATTTATCGGTTTATGGTCTAGCAGAAAAACTCGAAGTTGCACCAACTACTATTTATCGAATTATGAATGGGAGTAGAGGTTTAGGTAATGACATGATTGCAAAGTTACTTAATACCTTTGCGCTGTCGGAAGCTGATTTTGACAAGCTTTTTATTTTGCAAGCAGAATTGCCAAAAGGTAATGACAAGGAGGTGATCTAATGACCAAACAAGAAAAGATCGAGTTCATTTTAAAACGCCTAGGTGATCGCTTATCGAAGGCCTACTTAGAAACAAAATCAGATCAGTTTATCAATCAACTTTATGAAGTTGAGAGTCAACAGGATGATCGTCTGATTGAAGAAATGATGTTTTCCTTCTAATGAACAGTTTATAGCAGTTTTACTGCTATGAAAAATGACAATTGAATACAAAAGGAGTGATAAGTATGGGAGTTTCATCAACAGAAAAGCAAGTTGCATCAATTTTTCGACAGGAAGTTGACAAACAGGCTTTGAACCAAAGAGTCATGGCAGATCACCTGAACTTTTCAGCACAGAATCTAAGTCACATGCTAAATGGCCGTCGAACGATGGGATTAGAAAGAGTTGTTGAAATCGCTGATTACTTGCAAAATCCGGATACAGATTTCGAAATAGCTGCAGCAATGTTCTACACACCAAAACCCTTAAACCGAAAACGTCGAGATGCACATCCACTATCAAAAATGGTTGGCCAAGACAAAGAAGAAATGGAACGGATTGAAGTTGAAAAGAAGTATGAGATTTGGGATTTACTTTCGATACCAGATGAGGAGATCAATCATGAAGAACGAGGCGAAATAAAACTCTGGTTATTAGAAGTTGTAGATGAGATTTCATCAGAAATTGCGGTTTTTAACTCAGTTTGCGATAGATACAATTTCAATTCAAGAGTAATCATTAAGGAAGCGGAAACGAGAGAAAGGAATGATTAGATGCTTGTTTATACGTTGCCAGAACTTGCTACTGAATATAGAACATCAAAAGAGAACATATATATTCTTGAGGCACTGGGGCAGATTAAATCAATCCAGTTTAGCTCACAAAAGGTAGTAAGCAAATATGAAGCTGAAAGATTTCTAATTGAAAATGCAGGCAAGAAATTCGAAGAAATAATTGCTGAAGAAAAGAAGCGTAGGAAGTTAGCATCCATTAATCAAAATGTCGTTGAAATGAAGAAGGAGGCATAGAAATGAGAAACGATTTTGAATACGTCCCAACAGTTCCAGTCAAAGTAGCAAAACAGAAATCTGAATATAGAGCTGCAAAAGTTTTACTTACAGGCGCAATGCTCGGAACGGTTTGTGTCGGTTACTGGAAAATAGCAATAATCCTTTTACCAGTTTTACTAGGAGTAAATACGATTGGTAAAAAGGTGATGGGATTATGAAAAGACATAAAAAAAGACTTACTCGCCGGCAAGCAAAAGTAAGTCCCAAATCAATGTTTATCTAGGAGGATTATAACATGTTTGATTACGATACTGCAATGGCGGACCCAGAGTGTCATGTTTTTGTAAATGTTCACACCCCCAATGATGAAGATAATCCTGAAAATATGGAAGGGTGGGTTGAAGATGAGTAAATCTACACTGGACATGACCAGAACAGAATGGTTGATGGATCGTCAAAAAGGTATTGGTGGTTCTGATGTTGCTACGATTCTAGGATTGAATAAATGGAAAGCTCCATATCAACTATGGCTTGAGAAAACTGGTCAAATTGAAATTGAGGAGACGGACAGTGAACCAGCGTATTGGGGAAATGTACTAGAAGAAGTTGTAGCAAAAGAATTCACTGAACGAACTGGGAAAAAAGTTCGAAGACGGAATCAAGTTTTCGAACATCCTTTACATCCATTTCTTCGTGCAAATATTGATCGTGACGTAGTTGGAGAAAATGCGATTTTGGAATGTAAAACTGCAAATGCTTTTTTATCCAAAGAGTGGGATGGCGACGAGATTCCTATGAGTTACCTGTGTCAAATCCAACATTATATGAATGTTTTGAATCGTGATTGTGCTTATGTAGCAGTATTAATCGGTGGTCAACGTTTCATTTGGAAAAAGGTCGATCGTGACCAAGCCTTGATTGACATGATTACGGAACGATTAGTTGAATTCTGGGAAGTGAATGTTTTAAAAGGAGTTGAACCATCAATAGATGGCAGTGATGCAACTACCGATTTCCTTAAAGAACGATATTCAGAAGAAGGCGAAAATGAGATTACACTTTCAAGTACCTTTGATGAACTGATTGAGACCAAGAAACAACTTAAGGATGATGAAGTTTTGATAAAAAAGAAAATTCAACAAATTGATAATCAAATCACATCAGAGTTGGGAAAGCAAAATGCGGTAGTTGCTATTACTCCTAAATCAGTAATTTCGTGGAAGTCATTTAATCGAAAAACGATTAATAAAGATCTTTTAGAAAAGAAGTATCCAGAAGTAGCCAATGATCAATCAATTTATAAAACATCTTGCTATAAAAAATTAGCAGTAAAGGAGATTAACTAACATGGCAACAAATGACACACTCAAGAATCAACTTACTGAACAAAAGACACAAGAAGTTGATGCTCAGTCACTGGGTTTTAAGTCTTTGATGGCTACACCGACAATGAAGAAGAAATTCCAAGATATTCTTCATGAAAAATCTGATTCTTTCATGGGATCTCTAATGACTTTAGTCGGCGGTGACAATTATTTAGCAAAAGCTGAACCAATGACAATTATTGCTTCTGCTCTAAAAGCAGCAACAATGGATTTACCAATTGATAAAAATCTTGGTTACGCATATATTGTTCCGTTTAATCGAAGCGAAAAGATAGGAAACAAGTGGATTACTCACAATGAGGCCCAGTTAGTTCATACTTGGGTACAAAGGCTACATTCAGTTAGCTCAACGCTCAGGGCAGTATAAAGCATTGAATGCACTTGAAGTTTATGAAGGTCAACTCGTTGATTGGAATCCATTAACAGAAGAATTTACCTTCGATTATAACGAAAAGAAATCAGATAAGGTCATTGGGTATGTTGGTTTCTTTGAATTGTTAAATGGATTCAAAAAAACAGTCTATTGGACTAAACAAGAGATTGAGTCGCATCGTATCAAGAATGCGAAGGGGAAAGACAAAGAAAAACTGTCAGGTGCTTGGGTTGATAACTACAATCAAATGGCAATTAAAACTGTGCTTCGAAATATGCTTTCTAAATGGGGAATACTATCCGTTGAAATGCAAACAGCCGTTACATCAGATGAAAAAGTATTCAGATTGGATGAAAACGATGATCTGATAGAAGAAACAAGACTGAGCGAGGCGGAACCAATAGAAACAGAGCGTAAGGAAGCAGAAAAAATATCCCCTGATGAAACAGAACGTAAAGAGCAGACTGGACTTTTTGATGAGAAGGATGATTCAAAAAATAAAGACGATGATTTTCCATTTTAGTTAGAGGGAGATATTTCTCCCTTCTACAGTAGGAGGTGAAGCTGTGGCAAGACCAACAAAGAGCGGTCTTGATTATTTCCCTCTTGATGTTGACATTTTTGAAGATGAAAAGATAGAAGCTATTGCTGGGGAGTTTGGCATTAAAGGTGAGTTAGCGGTAATCAAGCTGTTATGCGCGGTATACAAAAAAGGATACTTCGTTGTATGGAATGACTTAACGAGAGCAACACTTTTAAAACGCCTGCCTGGAGTAAGTAAGGAATTGTTAGAGCAAATAGTCATCCGCTTAGTTACATGGGGATTCTTTGATGAGGACCTGTTTAACTCGGCTAAGGTCTTGACAAGCGAAAACATCCAAGCAAATTTTTTCGAAGCGACAAAGAGAAGGAAATCGCCAAAACCAACAGCATATTTAATTAATGCTAACAATAACTCGCAAGCAGAAGGAGTTAATGTGAACATTAATCCCCAAAGTAAAGGAAACAAAACTAAAGTAAATAATATTAATGCTTCTGTATCTAGTAATACTAAAGATTCAGAAGATAGCGCTGTGCGTTATTGGCTCAATCAAGTAAATTCAGCAGAAGCACCATTCATTACTCAATCCATTCAGCATTGGGTAAACGATTTTGGTGGTCAAGATGAAATTGTGATTCTTGCGATTGATGACATGCTTAAACATGGAGCACGCAATTACAATTATTTGAACCAGATACTGAAGAGTTGGGAAGAATCTAAAATAGACACTGTTGAAAAAGCAAGAAAGCACTTAACCGGACACTATTCCCGAAACTCGAATAATCAAAAGCGGGGCAATGATTGGACAACCAAAAGACTTTGGGATCACTGGTGGGCAGAAAAGATGAGTGGGAATGCTTCTCTCGACTATTTCGCTGAGAAGTATGGTAACCGCGGAGTTACTGAAACTGAAATAGAAATACTGAGAAAAGAAATAGTAAAGCGAGGTATGGAAGATGCGATTTCTCGAAATCATTAGCAAATTAGGCGAAACAGCGAGTAACGAGGATGAGAAAGAATTATTACGTTCGTACTATGAACGTTTAAGAAAGATGGTTCGAATTGATTGTTCTCACGAAGAAATTGAACACCGCTTCTGCCTTATGATTACTTGCTACATTCTTCGATACGTCACTAAACAAGTAGATTACAGCAAAACAAATGCTGATTACTATCTTACTTTTCTCACGAGTCGACTGAATGTTGAGGTGTCTGCATGAGGTATCAATCAAGATCGAAATACGGTAACAAAAAAGTATATCGCTATGATCGTTGGTTTGATTCGATTGCTGAGGCGGATTATTATCCAATCGCCGTTGCGTATGCAAGAAAACATGAATATGAACTAAAACTTCAGGAACGATTGGATATTCTTCCAACGCTGAAAATCAATCCATGGACAATCAAAAAAACACAGTATGTGGCCGATTATGCGTTCTACGATCAAGGAAAGCTTGTTCGACTTGTTGATGTCAAAGGCATGGAAACGAAAGATTTTCGGCTGAAAGCGAAGATTGTCGCCAGCGAACTGGGAATTGTAATTGAACTGGCAAAAAAACAAAGCGGCAGATTCGTTCACTATCCCTTTAATATGCCTATATCCAAAAGAAAAGAGGTTCGAGAATGAGACAGATAAAGCGGCAGCGGTTAGAAATAGTGTTGCTATTCATTGATGACTTTATTACGAAAAAGGGATATCCACCAACGATTCGTCAGATATCAAAAAATACAGGCATCCCCTCAACATCATCAGTCAGTTCATATTTATGGCAATTGAAAGCCATGAACTTGTTAAATATCGAACCGGGAGCAGTGAGAACCATTCGAATGACTGAGAGCGGCGTGGACCGTGTAAGGGAGTTGAGATTACGTGACAATGACTGACAAAGAACGATTTCGAATGTTGATGGCTCATCCAAATTACTGGTATGACGAAGATATCAAACGTGAAGCAGAAAAACTCGGCAATAAAATATGGCGAGAATTGCCAAAACATCCAAAGAAAAAAATTGAAGTGAGTTTCAATAACCGGATTGTACTGGTTGGAACTGAGGATGAATTAGGACAGCGATCCACTTTGTCACCAGTAACCATTCGAAATCTAGCAAGGAACAACGGAACTGATAGATTTGGGAAGTCATATCGATATCTGGAGGTATGAACATGAAAATGTGGGAACGGAAAAGAATTGATCGTCAAGTAAGGATATTTGTTCAGGCGATGCCAAAAGAATATTCGAATCAAACACCGAAAGAACAAATTATCAGTGAAATACTAGCAGCGAATGAATGGTTTGTTAACATTTCAAAACCTATGGAAATTATACGTGAAGAAGTTGAAAAACAATTTGATATGTATGTGAGCTGACCTTTGAAAGGGTGGTAATCATGGAATTGAAAGAGCAATTTATTAATGCTGTTGTCAGGAACATGGAGCCCGAACTTGAAGCAAAGCAACTTAGAAAACTGAAAATTGTTTTAACAATCAACCTAGAAAAATTACGACTCGAAGAAGAATGTCGAGATGTGATCATCTACGATGAAACTTCTGACATTGCCGCATACAAGCAATATTTTGTGAGTATGAAACTCCGCGGTCTTTCGCCTGGAACGATCAATCTGGCGATGCGAACGATAGATAAATTTAATCGATGGGTACGAGTATCATTTAACGATGTGACCACGAATGATATACGTCTTTACATTGCGAATAGAGAAATGAATGATCATCTATCATCAGCAACTTTAGATAGAGAACGCGGTGCAATCTGTCGATTCTTTAAATGGCTCTTTGAAGAAGAATACATTAGCAGGGATCCCGGACGAAGGGTTGAGAAGATCAAAGTCGAAAAACGACTAAAAAAAGCCTTTACGCCAGTCGAAGTAGAACTGATGCGAAATGCTTGTCGGAAGCCGAAAGAGAAAGCAACATTCGAACTCTTGTTATCGACAGGCTGCCGAGTTACAGAGCTGACTATGTTGACGATGGAAAACTATGATCAGCAACGGGGAACCATCACTGTGATCGGAAAAGGCAACAAGGAACGGGTTGTTTTCGTCAATGCGCGTGCCAAAGTGGCTATTGATAATTATCTTGTGATAAAGCCGCATTCAGAAGGACCTATCCTGTGTGGATTACACGGAGTGGGAACAGCTATGACTAGCAACGGTATTCAGAAGATGGTCAAAGAAATTGGAAAACGTGCTGGCGTGACGCATGTTCATCCACATAAGTTTCGGAGAACTGCCGCAACCTTAGCACTGAAAAGAGGAATGAGCCTGAACGATGTGCGGCGATTTCTCGGACACACAGATGTGGACACAACGCTTCAATACATCGACACGTCGGGATCAGACTTGAAACTAGAACACGAAAAATATGTAGCGTAAAAGGAGAACAGTATTTTGAATGAACTGATTGAAAAAATTGAGCAATGGGCTAAAGACAAAGAATTAGACACTGCTGATTCTAGCAAGCAAATGTTGAAAGTGATGGAAGAACTTGGCGAGGTTGCTGCGGCGATCGTTCGTAGTGACCGCGCTTCTTTGCGTGACGGAATTGGCGATACAGTCGTGACATTGATCATCTTAGCAATGCAGAATGACATGAACCTATATGAGTGCGTAAATTGTGCATATGACGAAATAAAGAATCGGACAGGAGAAATGATCAACGGCTCCTTCGTGAAGTCGACTGATTTAGAAAAGCTCCGCTAACTGGGGCTATTACAGAGAAAAGGGAGGGAAGGCTTTGCTTCAAATATTAGAACTTTTTGGAGGGATAGGAAGCCCTCGAATCGCTCTTAGAAATATGGGAGTACCAACTAAATCAATTGATTATGTTGAAATCGATCAAAAGGCAGTCGATAGTTACAATGCTATTTTTGCAAATGATCTTGAGAATAGAGTTCAATCAGTAGTTAATTGGAATTTAAAGCCTGATATCCTCATACATGGCAGTCCGTGTCAAGATATTTCTATTGCAGGGCATCAAAAAGGAGCTGACGAAGGGTCTGAAACCAGATCAAGTCTAATGTGGGAAACCCTACGAATCATTCGAGACATGGGGATGTGGCGTCCACGAGTAGTGATCTGGGAAAACGTTAAGGCAGTAACTGAAAAGCGCATGAGAAAAAATTTCAACCGATACCTGGATGAAATGGAAAAGCTGGGATATTCCAACTCCTTTGAATTACTGGATGCAAGAGATTTCGGAATACCTCAAGCAAGGCAAAGAGTTTTCACAATTTCGATGTTAGATCAGCCAATATTCAATTTTAGTATTTTAAATCGGACACCAATGCGAGATATACGAGAGTTCCTTGTAGAGAATGATGAAGTGAGTTGTGTTTACGATGTCACACAACCTAGTGTCTTATCAGTGATAGGGAAGACTGGAATAAAACGAGCAACGGTGATCAAAGATTTTGCATACACTATTACTACGCGACAAGATCGAACACCAGCACAAATAATTGATTGCGGGGCTGGGCGCTTCCGTTATCTAACTGAATTAGAGTGCTGGAGGCTTCAAGGTTATTCAGACGCTGACTATTTTGCGGCAGCATCAACAGTCGAAAGAAATGGGCGTTTTAGAATGCCAATGTACAAACAAGCTGGTAATAGCATACCGGTAAATATTTTTGAAAGTATTTTTGAAATACTACTTTAACGGAGGATATCAAGGAGGTAGGATTTTGAAAAAATATCCTAGATTAGACAAATACTACGATGAATTAATCAAAATGGAAGATGAAGAACCAGAACGATTCTATGATCAGCGTTCGTATTCTTTGATGTGCACGTTGGAATGTATTTCTAACTACGAGTTTATTAAGGACTTTTGTTTAAAGAATAATTTCAAAAGCGTGTTTGATATTGGTTGCTGTTTCGGTTATCAATCAGAGGTTTTTTATGAATCGGGTATTCAATATCGAGGATTGGACGACACCATATCTAAATACCTTTGGAATAGCGAACTATATGAGTATCAAGTAGGACGTTTTCCTTGTGACGTTAAATCGAGAAAAGGCGAGTTAGGCATTTCCGTTTTATGTTTAGGTTGGAATTGCTATTTGTATGAAGGTGCAAAAACTTTGGATGAACAATTTGAATCCTTGGTTAATCAATTTGAGTATTCGTTGATTTATATGCAGCAGAATTTGGTCCCTTTGATCTCAAGACATTTCTCAAAAGTCGAACACTTGGAAGACAATTTTTATTTTTTTAAAAGGTAAGCTAACCACACCAATCAAAGAGAAAAGGAGAAATTATGCTATTAAAAGGGAAACACAATATTGCAAAAGTTTTTACAGATGAAGTGGAAGAAACCGCTGTTGATCAAATAGTTGAGATGCTTAATCAGGAATTTGTAAAAAAAGAACAGATTAGAATAATGCCAGATGTTCATGCAGGCAAAGGATCAACAATCGGTACGACTATGACAATAAGTAATGGAAAAGTAGTTCCCAATCTAGTTGGAGTCGATATAGGTTGTGGGATCAGTGTTTATTATCTTGGTGACTTAAGTGGGACTGATTGGTCGAAACTGGATCTAGTCATTTCTGAAAATGTGCCTTCTGGAAAGAATGTAAGGAACAAAATGATTTCTGAGAAGTTTCAATTCCGCGAGATGTCCTTTGAATTGTTTAATGAAAATAGAATTCAGTTATCTAAAGGTACGCTGGGTGGTGGTAATCATTTTATTGAGATTTCAAAGACTGGGAACGACTATTACTTACTGATTCATTCAGGTTCAAGAAATCTAGGTGTCCAAGTAGCAAAACACCATCAAGATGCAGCAATCAAGTATCACAAGCACAATGTATTTGATAAACAAGGGCTTATATCCAGGTTAAAGTCAGAGGGTAGAGAAAAAGAAATACAGACAGAACTAAGTAAGATTAAACCTATTGCATTTAATAAAGAGTTAGCCTATCTAGAGGGTGACCTTTTATCAGCGTATTTGAACGATATGGAACTTGCACAATGCTTTGCTGTAGAAAACCGCTCATTAATGGCTGAAACAATAATTAACGAGATGGGTTGGAAAGTTATCAGTTCATTTGATTCAATTCATAATTATATTGATTTGGATGACCATATTTTACGTAAAGGAGCTACTGACGCATCGAATGGCAAACACTTAGTAATTCCTTTGAATATGAGAGATGGAGCGATTATCGCGACAGGCAAAGGTAATGAAGACTGGAATTGTTCAGCCCCTCATGGTGCAGGACGTGTGATGTCACGAACCAAGGCAAAAGAAAATGTTTCGCTTGCGGAATTCAAGAATACTATGCAAGGAATTTATTCGACGTCAGTGGTCGAGTCGACACTAGATGAGTCACCATTTGCTTATAAAAAATCAGATTTGATCATCGATAATATTCATGACACTGTGGAAATCAAAAAAATTATAAAGCCAGTTTATAATTTTAAAGCTAAAGATTAATTAGACTAACTCAGCCTATCAAGTAAGAATCTATGTGATCATTAATCGATTTTTTGATCACATAGAATTTAGGAGGTATTTATGAATAAACAAGATAAGAAAAAATTGACGAAACATATAGAACTCAATCAACACATGACAGAAATTAGTATGTTTGGCAGAACAGCAGTAGTAGACGTTGTTCCATCAGATCGACTTATAGACTTAATTGATGAGTTAGCGAGTCCAGTCAAAGTGCCGAAATTCGTTGGAGAATTACTTGACTATTATCGTAATTCTACTGACGTCGACTTATTGGCGCTGCTCATCTGCTTCAAAGATTGGTACTTTAGAAAAGACAAACTCAGCGAGAATGAAGAGGCGATTGATTGGCTTGTTAGACATCCAGAAAAATTTATGAAGGCATGGCTAGACGGCTACGAGGTCGAGGAAGAACCGAAGTGGGTGGTTAAGATAGAAGACAATGGGTCAGCGTACTTTGTTGACTTTTTCGATGAATTACAGCCTCATCTCGTCTACGGTTTAAGCGGCGAAGTAATGAGATTTGATAGCGAAGATAAAGCGAATGCGATTGTTACATTGATTGAATGTGGCACAGTTGAGAAAGTGTAGGTGTGAGAATGGAGAGAGCAGTTTTACTATCAGACATTGAGTTTTTAGACGGAGTTCATGAGAGTGACTGGGAGCGAATTGAGGAAGAATCATTTTTAGTCAATGTGTCAAAGCCTCTCAACGAAAACCAGCAGGTCGTGTTGGAGTGGTTGAAAGATGATTTTAAGGAAAGTGGGAATCCAGTTGATTCGCTTGAATCACTAGCAAGTGAAGTTTTGCATGTTGAGACTTTTCAAACATGCATTTCATCTACTTATGATGAACTCAGCATTAGTGAACAGTTCCAAGTCCTGCAAGCCTTCGCGGAATGGGGAAAGGAAAAGGTGATGAAATGAACATTAGAGTAGAACTGTTAGCTAGGATTGAAAAAAGCGTCAAGGATGAGTTTGCTTTTGGGAATGAGAGCATACCGCAAAGCCACTGGTATAACATCGAAAAAAGATATGAATCTACTGGGGAATTGGGAACATTAATCCAAATAACTCAATTCACCGATAATAGGCGCGCGCAAGCGGTTGTTCTAATGGACTCAGGCGAGTTTGTTGAGGTGGACGGCCTAGATACTATTAGAGCGCTTGAAGAGGTGGCGGAATGATGAGCATAGAGAAATTTACTGCATTCTGTTTTATAGGATTTTTATTGTGGCTATTAGTCATGGGAGTCATTGACTACAACAAATACTACAGAAAATAAAGATCCGGTAACCGAAGCATTAGAGGAGGTTTTATGAATGAAAGTAACCAAGTATGGCGTAGCAACAATATTTGATGACAGAGAAGTAGGTAAACAGTGGTATCCAACTAAAGAAAAAGCCTATAAACGATTGGAGTATGGCTCTTCGCGTAAGTATATAGGCACTAGAGAAGTGGATTTATATTGCGAAGCTTGTGATAAAGATTTAAAGCTAGGAGACAACTACATCAAGCTAGATGAAGATACCAGATACTGTGAAGATTGCTATGAAGAGAATTCGATTACGTATTATACAGTCGGCGGAGAGCCTGTCGGTGATGAAAATGATATTGAGGCCTATGACGATTTTGATTTAGAAGTAGAACAGGAGGCAGACAATGATACCGAAGTTTAAGGCCTGGGATAAATACCACGAGATGATGGTTAGTATCATATCCTTTGATTTTGAAAATAAGGTAGCATACGTCGAGCAGGAAAACGGTGATCGCTATGACATTCATTTCGATAACCTAATATTCCTTCAATCAACAGGCCTGAAAGACAAGAACGGCGTTGAGATTTACGAAGGGGATATAGTCCTTTTTACAATAGAAGATGGGTTCGACTATGTATATGGTAAGCCGGGAAGAATTAATTTATCCCTACAATGGGGCGCAGGAGTAAGAGCAAGTTCGAGAGGGAATTATCCATTAAGAAAATGTAGGGAAGTGAGAATCATCGGCAACATTTACGAAAATCCAGAACTATTAGAGGTGAAGTAATGATACCGAAATTTAGAGAGTGGGACCAAGAGAGACAAAGGATATACGGAAAAGGAATGTCCTATAGTGTCAGAGAAGAATTTGATGACAGTGTAAATTTTAGGTTTGATCACGAGGAAGATTTGTATTATACAACAAGGCTTAGTGAAACGGACCGGAATGGAACGCCATATAGAAATCTGATGATGTCGACAGGGTTGAATGACAAGAATGGTACTGAGATTTACGAAGGTGATATCGTACACGTATTAGATTCAGAGCAGATCAATCAAAGAGATGAAAACGGCGCATTTATTGATGCCTTCTTTGAAGAAATAGATGAAATTGATTCTGTTGTATTTGCTGATGGAAGTTTCAAGTTGAAGAGAACCGGTTTTGATGTATGTATCTGTAGATCAGTTGATGTTTTCAAGATTATCGGTAACATCTACGAGAATCCAGAGTTGTTGGAGGCGATAGAATGAAACTAAAAGAACTAATTGAGCATCATACGCTAAAAGTTGTTTTATGCGGCCACTGCGAATGTGGAGAACGCAAGTATGATTTGATCACAGATCAGAATCTAGCTTATCCGCCAATTCATGAATCGACTATTCTAGAAGTTAAGCCAGAGTTGTTGGAGGTGGAAGGATGATCATCCAAAGTAGTAAGAAACTGTCGAAATGTACCAAAGAAGAATTAGTTCTTTTACTCAGAGGTGAAGTAGAAAATCGATCGAAATTGATAAAGCTACTAGAAAAGGAATGGGACCAACATAATGAGGAAATCGAAGATCAAAGATTTCCCAATTATCAAAGTCCTGAAAAGGTATCTTTTTTGGCCGGAATGGAAACAGCGATTAATTCAGTCAAAAGATTTTATGAAATTAAGTAGATCCGGCAACGTCGCCAATTAAGGAGGTTCGTTTTATATGCAGCAATGGGAGAAGAAAATCAAGAAAAAATACGCTCTGAAAAATCGACAAGAAACTATGGAGCGATTGAAAGAGCTACTCTCTGAAGGGTACAAGTATGTTGTACGTGAGCCAGAATCAGAATGGTTACTTTGCTTTAGTCTTGAACCGAAAAAATATGGTGACGGCGAGTTTTGGGGGTACGTTAATGAAAAAGACCCTGGTGCCCAAATGGCAAAGCAAATTAAAAATACTGATATTACTGAAATTAAGTGGACCAATAAAGTAGCAACATCTATCGAAGCCTTTTTAGATGATGAAATTATACTTACAGGATAAAAAAGACACCGAGCCTTCGCTCAATGCCATGTGTTTTCTAGTCAATGACATTATAGCATAGGGGAAGGCTTGGTGACAAAATGATGGTACTGTTTCCAGAGATCAATAAAGATAAAACCAAAAAGCAAGTGAGAGATTTGTTGTCTTGCTATCGTACGATGGTAAGAATAGCTGGTGAAGAATATACACCAAAAGTCACCGCTACCTATAGTTTTGAATTAAAGAGTTTCACCGGCACAGTAAGTCGGGCTACTGAAAATGCGGTTGTACGTAAAGTAACAGCAGAGCAAACAATTGAGAAAATCTGTAAGGCTATGAATAAGTTGAATGCATATGATCGGCAGCTGATCCATGATAAGTATTTTGATAATCGCGAGTTAACGGATACGGCGATTTATCTTACCTATAACATGAGTTCTAGTTCGTTTTATCGAGAACTAGACAAGGCTATGATTAAATTTGCAGAAGCATATGAAAATGGGAGTCTTTTGATAGAAAAGTGATAGAAAGTCGGGAGTATTATGACATTCATCCGCGATAAAATAGTAATGTGAAATAGTATAGATGCGGCTAGCAAGCAACACAACAAAATGTAGAGAAGCTGGACGAAAAGTCCTGACACCTTGAAGAAAATGTGCTTAGCCTAGTCGTTGATATAAAGAGTTATCTTAAATTTTTGTAGGCTACTCACATAACCTACAAGAATAGAAGGAGGTGAACAGCTTCTTTCGAGTCAATTGTTTTTAGGCGGCACACCAAAAAAAGTCAGCATGAATGTTGTAGCCAGTGAAAGGAAGTGAGTAGCTCCTCTTCCTTTAAAGTTCATGTGCCGCCGATTATTATGTCACTGTGGCGGAAGTAGAAGACGCATATAGGTTGAATTATCGGTGGTGCCATCATTATGAATGGTTTCGAGAGGTGAGAGACCTCTAGGGTTGGTAGTAGAATCCGCAACAAGCCGAGCTGAAACTACCGTGAGTGGGGCAGTACCACTCCAGTGACTTAGCAAATGAGTTTTCGCGGTTTTAATTGGAAATTAAAAATGAATCTATCTTTTGTTTCAACCTACTCAATTTACTGTTAAAATTTATCTGAAGGAGAGTGAGTAGTAAATGGAGATTACTGAACGACTAGTCTCATGTACAGTTAGATTACAAACTGAATCGAGTGTTGGAACGGGCTTCTTTTATCGAATGTGTGTCAGTGAAAACGGTGACTTTAAACCTGTTATTGTTACAAATAGACATGTGTTGGAAGGAGCAGATAAATTAACTATCCAATTGCGTTGTGAAAAAGACGGCGAATTCGTTCTCAAAGAATTTCCGATAGTTTCTTTGAGAGGGAATGTAATTTTTCACCCGGATAGGGAAATTGATTTAGCTGTATTTCCAATGCCGGGTTTATTCAATATAGCCAAGCAAGTAATGGGACTCCATCCTCAGATAGTTTTTGTTAACGAAGAGGATATTCCAACTGATGAGGAAGTTAAAAGACTTAGTGCGATTGAAGAAGTAATAGTTATTGGATACCCAAATGGGCTTTGGGATCAAATAAATGCCAGACCATTAGTTAGAAAAGGAATTACTGCATCTGATTATAAGTTGGATTATGATGGTAAACCCTTGTTCATAATCGATTGTTCGATCTTTCCCGGTTCAAGTGGTTCACCGGTTTTTCTATTCGATAAAGGGACACAATTTAATGGAAATGATGTTATATTAGGCGGGTTAAGAGTTAAATTCCTAGGTATAAACTCAAGTGTATTTATTCAAAATCTTGAAGGTGAAATTGTCGAAAAGCAAGTTCCTACTAATTTAGGCACAGTTGCTAGATTGCCGATTGGGTTGGGAATAATTATTAAAGCGAACCAATTAAAAGTGATGGAACAATTACTGCCAGATTAAATTAGATCAGAAAAAAGAGATCACCAATTAAGTGGTCTTTTTTTATTTTTCCAGGAGGTGAAATTATGCCTGTTTTAGAAAATGCAAGACATGAAAAGTTCGTTCAATGCCTAATTTCAGGCATGACACAAAGGAAATCTTATAGGGAAGCTTTCGCATCTTCTAAGCGATGGAAAGATGCTACTGTAGATAATAAAGCTAGCGCCTTGTTCAGAGAAAATGAGGTTTTGGCTAGGTATAAGGAACTTCAAGAAGAAGCTCAAGACGAGGCTATTATGACCCGAAAAGAACGTATGGTGAAGCTTTCTGAGATTGCTAGTGATGATGAGTATCCAGGGGATCAGATTCGAGCGATTGATACTTTGAACAAAATGGATGGAATATATACTAAGAAATTAGAGTTATCCGGTGAAGTGAAAGCAAAAAATCCATATGCTGAACTAAGCACTGAAGAATTGAGGCGATTAGCCTATGAACAAGATGGTTGAGCTTGAGGTAATTAGAAAAGAATCATTAAAGGAGTTGGCTAGGAGAAATTTCGCTGACTTCTTTTTCTATACTCACGGCTGCACATTTAAACCATTACGACACCAGTTATATATATCGCCTTATTTGGATCGTATAGCAAATAGAGAGCGGTTATTTATCATAGTGGAGTTACCACCGCAACATGGTAAATCTACTTTTATCACAGAGACTTTCCCGGCTTTTTTTTTATGCAAGAATCCGGATAAATTGGCGATGGTTGTTTCATATTCAGAGGAACTCTACAAAAAGTTCGGACGAAAAAACCGAGAAAAATTTCGTTTATACAGTGATGAACTATTCGATTTGAAACTTAGTTCTGAGACAGCGAGTGTTTCTGAATGGGGTATTGATAATCATTTAGGTCAGCTATACAGCACATCTATCTTAGGTGGCGCAACTGGCCGTGGCTCTGATCTATTGATAATTGATGATCCTGTAAAAAACAGGGCTGAAGCAGAAAGTAAGACAATGCGAGATAAAATTTATTCTGAATGGCGGGATACGTTTTATTCTCGCTTATCAGCAAATGGTTCTGTAATTATTATTATGACTCGTTGGCATGAAGATGATTTAGCGGGTCGTTTATTAAAAGAAAAAACATTACCTTGGATCGAAATCAAAATACCAGCGATTGCGGAGGAAAAGGACTTGCTTGGTCGTGAAGTTGGTGAAGCTTTAGCTCCTGAAATAGGAAAAGATGAAGAGTGGGCGGCGCAAACAAAAGCGGTAACTGGATCTCGTGGGTGGGCTTCTCTTTACCAACAGCGCCCAACACCAGCTGGCGGCGATATCTTCAAACGGTCGTGGGCGAAGTATTATGTACCATCCATTGAAATGAAAGTACGATTAGGACTAGGCGATGATGTAAAAGTCATGCCTAGTTCTTTTTCTCAGCAAGCCCAATCGTGGGATTGTACTTTTAAAGACAAGAACACTTCTGACTTTGTTGCCGGACACGTATGGGCACGTGATGAAGCAGATTACTATTTGTTGGATCGACATCATGAACGAATGGGTATTGTTGAAACTATGAGAGCTATTCAGTCTATGGCAAATCGTTGGCCTGACGCAAAAGCAAAATATGTTGAGGATAAAGCAAATGGTTCTGCCGTCATTGAAATGCTACAGAAAAAGATACCTGGAATGGTTGCAGTGAATCCGCAAGGTGGGAAAGAAGTCAGAGCTCAGGCTGTGGCCCCATTTTGGGAATCGGGAAATGTCTACGTACCACATCCGCTTTGGAAATCATGGGCGGATGAAGTTCTAGATGAGTTAGAAGCTTTTCCGAACGGAGCACACGATGATGATATTGACGCAATGTCTCAAGCGTTAGTGAAGATGGATAACAAACAAACAAGAAAACGGAGAACAAATAGAAAAACAGCATTTTAGGAGGTGGAGTATGACATCGAGAATTATTAGCGGCGGTAAAAGTGGGAATATTCCAATTAAAAAACAAGATATCAAGATTCAGAAAAAGAGAAGTCTGACATATAAAATGTCTGGTGGCAGAGAACAAATTAGAGACTTAACTTTGTTGAATCCGCCTTTCGATTTATCTGTGCTTCGTTCTATAACCGATTTGTCAGATATCCTCAATCAGTCTATTGAGGCATACAAAACAAACGTAGTTGGCTTTGGGATGGGGATTCGTTACAAAGTAGAAGATTTAGAAGAAACCCCAGAAATGAAAGCTGAATGGAATCAACTTGAACTGTTGGTGAAAGAACTTTGCTACGAAAGACCTGCTAAAGAAGTAATTGAAGAGGTCATTCGTCACGTGGAAGAGTGTGGGAATGGATTTTTAGAGGTAATTCGAAACGGTAAAGGCGAGGTCGTTGGTATTGATTCGATTAAGCCGGAGTATATGTCCGTTACAAAACTGAATAGAGTGGTAAACGAAAACGGACAGGATATCAAGGTCCGTTATTTTTGTTTTCGAGATCCACTAATGGACTCTGGAGTCGAGAGTGGCACTTGGTACAAGACCTTTGGTGATCCAACACCGTTAAATGTGAATAGTTCGGTCGGAAAAGAGGGTGCAGGAACTGCAACTGAAGTCATTCATCTTAAGAACGGTGACTTCCAAGACCCATATGGCATTCCCCGTTGGATTGGCGCGTTGATAAAGGTGATTGGCAATCGAAAAGCGGATGAATTAAATTATCGATATTTTACGCAAGGTCGGCATATTCCACTAGCAATTACATTAGAAAATGCGCAATTGACAGCTGAATCAGAAGCGACACTTCAATCCTATGCGAATGCAATAGGTGGAGAGGAAAATCAGCACAAGTTTCTTTTACTAGAAGCTGAGAAAGTAACACCAGCTGATGCGATGCTTGGCGAAGATGATAAATATAAGCCAGCCATCCGAATTGAGAAGTTAGCTGATATTTTACAGAAGGACGCGTTGTTTCTTGAATATGACAAAAATGTGATTGATTCTATATTAGGATCATTTAGACTGCCCCCAATCTATGTTGCAAGATCAAGTGATTATACTCGTGCTACAGCTGAGACGGCTAAAGAATTAACTGAAGAGCAAGTTTTTCAGCCTTTACGTGAATCCTATGAGGCTAGAATGAACTCCCTGTTTCGAGAATATGAATTCCAATATGTAGAAATCTTCTTTAAGACTTCAAACATTGTCAAAATGGATGACATCAAAGCGATTCTTGAGCCCGCTATTGAGGCAAAAGCAGTTGCTCCGAATGATTTACGAGATGTTGTCGGTAAGGTCTTAAACAAGCCGCTAGAGCCGTTTGACGGTGATGAATACAACAAACCAATCATTACAAATAGCCAAGGAAATGCAATTAACTCTCTTACAGGAGAGGTTGATCTCGAAAAAGCTTACGGTAAGTCTGAAACAAGTGAACTAGCAGCAACTTTGCGACGCTTGATTAAAGAGGTGAGGTCCTAAGATGGATGATTCTCAAATGATAGAGTTGGCTTTTCTTATCAAAGAAGAAGAGGACAAGGAACTACAGAAGTTACTGGAAAATGCAGAGTATCAGTTTATTGATTTACTCATGAAATACATTCTGTTGATAGAAACTAAGATCGAAGATGCCTTTCAGACGGAATACGAGGAACTGCAAAATATAGTTGATAAGCTGATCCAGAAATTCAAGAAGAAGCCGCCAACCGAAAAACAACTAAAGCGAGCAATGAAGAAGCGCTCTTTTGATTCGACGATGACAAATGACATCGTTCCTGAATTAGAAGCGGCGTTTTTTGCGTTACTAGAAGCATTCAAAAAGCAATACGGCAGTGAGTTACCTTTTGATGCAAACTCAGAAGCCTATAAAGAACTGAAAAATTGGTTAAAGGATTTGCCCAATGAACTGCGTGAAACAACGGAAAGCGCGGTTAGTCGTGAACTCGATAAATATTACGAAAAAGACGACGAGGAGAAAAAGGAAGGTATTTCTTTAGCGGAACTGGCAGTTTTCGGATATGTCCGCGCTCGATTGATCGCCATCCTTGAAATAACTCGGATGTATAGCGGTTCTCAATACGAAGCGATGATGCTAAACCGTCATGTGATTGGAAGTACGTGGCGGCATGCTGATGGTGTTAAGGAGCCACGATCGGCACATGTATCCGCTGATGGAATGACGGCGGCCAAAGGGGAGTTTTTCTATATCAATGGCACATTCATTCGATATCCGCGTGATCCATTAGCGCCAATTAAGGAAACCATCTATTGTCACTGTTGGCTTGATCCGATTTTCGATCGTTCAAAAAATGAAATTGAATATGAGATTGAAAAACCGCCAGTAGATTAAAGGAGTGAAAGATATGGAAAACCAAGAAAACTGTAGTAACTTTCGACAGATGACGTTAACTAGCTTGTTATTACTGTTCCATAAGACTCATTTGAATTTACTTGATTATGAGAGAAAGCCTCCTGATGAATCGAATAAAGAAGACGATCGGCAGTCTTTGCCAGAAAGGACAGGTGATCCGGCTTGAAGCCATATCTAATGAATCGAGAACAGCGAAAGGTGGTGATAAAATGCGAAAACTAGAAAATGTAAAAGTAACACACGTGTCTTACGTTGACAAAGCGGCGAATAAGAAATCATTTTTCCTGACAAAAGCGGAAGGCAAACCGACATTTGAAACGGCTGTCAAGCTCGTGACGAAAGCTGACGACCCGCAAAAGCTTGTATATGGTGTTGTTTATGAACCTGAAACAGAAGATGCTCACGGCGATTATATGGATGCTGAGACGATCGAAAAAGCGGCACATAGCTTTATGGAAGACTACCAACAAATTGATAAGCAGCATGATTTTACCACTAGTGCTGGTAAAGTTGTTGAAAGCTATGTAGCGCCTGTCGAAATGACAATTAACGACACAACGATCACTAAGGGAACATGGGTACTCGTAACAAAAGCGACAGACGAAATGTGGGAAGATATTCAAAAAGGAGAATTCACAGGATATTCACTCGCTGGAACTGCAGAGGTTGAAGAAATCAAAAAACAGACGAAAAACAATTTCAATCGAAGGAAGACTTTCCGAGATGTGAACGCGGCTATCGAAGCTTTCCAATCTGCTGCATGGTCCATATTAGACAACTATTCGTCCGATGATGCAGATAAAGTTGCAGAAATTCAAAAAGAGGTAAGTGAATTATCCGAATTAATCGGAACCATACAAACAACTAAAGCAGTAACAAAGCAGGGCGTGGTTAATGGGATCAAGTCCTTTTTTAGTACGAAAAAATCAAAGGAGGAACACGAGATGACAGAAGAAGAATTAAAAAAAGCATTAGGTGAAGCTCTAAATCCAATCACAGAGCGCCTTCAGAAATTAGAAGACGCTAAAAATGGTGAAGGCGAGCTTACTGATGAAGAGAAGAAGAAAAAGGAAGAAGAGGCTGCTGCTAAGAAAAAGGTGAAAAAAGAAGCATTTACTGCTGAAGACATCACTAAAGCAGTTCAAGAAGCGGTAGCTCCTTTGAATGAAAAGGTTGAGACGCTTGAAAAAGCTCGTTTCAGTAACAATCAAGAACAAAATTACACAGAACAGATTGAGAAAGAAGAAGATGTTTTCGGAAGTCTATTCTCAGTAAAAGGAGGAAATGAATAATGGCAAGTAACCAATCAATTATTGAAAAAGCAACGATGACATTAAGTGATTTAGCAGCTGGCGGATTAATGAATCCTATGCAATTCAAAAAGTTTTATCAAATGCTGATTGATCAGCCAACGATCATTAATGAAGCACGAACTGTCCCAATGACGTCAGATGCGATGAAAATTGAAAAAATCGGATTCGGTCAACGTATCTTACATCCTGGAGTTGAAGCAACAGCTTTAGATGCTAGCAAGCGATCAAAACCAACGACAGGTAAAATCGAATTGAATGCAAAAGAAGTGATTGCTGAAGTAAATATTTCTTACGATACGTTGGAAAACAACATCGAAGGGGGAAATTTGCACAATACGATTATCAGTATGATTGCAGAACGTGCTTCTTTGGATGTTGAAGAGCTAATTGTCAATGGAGATAAAACTTCTTCTGATCCATACTTAGCATTGTTGGATGGATTACGAAAACAAGCAACTTCACATATTGTCGATCACGACGGCGGAGACTTTAAACGTCCGCTATTGAAAAAGCTTTATGGTTCTGTACCTGCTAAGTATTTACGAAACCCAGCTGATTTCCGATACTATATGAGTCATGTTAATGAATTAAACTGGCGTGATGAAATTGCCAATCGTAATACCGGACTTGGTGATACGACTTTAACGGGAACAAATCGTCCTGCTGCATATGGAGTACCTACTAAAGGGATTGCGATGCTGCAGCCTTACGACGCTACAGTAAGCGGAGGAGCTGAAAAAGTATCGGACTTATTACTAACTCACCCAAAAAATATTGTATTAGGTGTCTCTCGTAATGTTCGATTGGAATTCGATAAAGACATCCGTTCTCGGACGTTCATTATAGTATTAACGATGAAACTAGATACTAAATTTGAAGAAGAAGACGCAGTGGCAAAAGCTATCAATGTAAAACACGAAATTATCTAGGAGGTCGTTTTTTATGCTGTATACAGTGAAAAGTGCCGTTGAAGGAAAAGATTATTTCTTTCGTGAAAAACAAATCACATCTTCATCACTAACTGAAATCACAGAAACTGAAAAGAAGTATTTGGAAACTGTGGATGCATTCAAATTCATTTTTGAGCCAGTCGAACAAGAAGAGGCTTGTAATGATGATAAAACAGAACAATCAGCAGAAGAAGCTTCCAGCGCAGAGTTTCCAAAAATGATTAGTCGTGGAAACTATCAGTTGTCTAATGGTGAAAGTTTTATCGGAAACAAAAATGATGCTATCGAAGCTGAAAAAGCATTAGAAAAGTAGGTGGGCGGTATGGCTCAAGCTTATGTTGACGAAAAGTATTATGAAGAAGTATTCGAGGGAACACCTGTCGAAAATGGCAAGTTCTCTCGATTTTCTAAACGTGCAACTGAAATAGTTGACGCGTTGACAGAGTATCAGATTCTCAAAATAGGGTTAGATAAGTTTTCTGAGGATGTTCAAGAACTGATCAAGAAAGCATGTTGCGCCCAGATCGAGTACTATCAAGTTGAAGGTATTGATGTAGATATAACAGGAACGCCCAAAAGTTCATTAAGCTATTCCATCGGTGACTATAGCCGATCTGCAAGTGGTGGATCTACTAGCCGACAAGCTGGGAGAGTAGCGCCTTCTTGCTTAATGTTTTTGGAGGGAACAGGGCTCCTGCGAAAAAGGAGAGTGAGAATCGGTGTTGTTTGATGATTTATTGATTCACACATGCGACCTGACATTGCCTGGAAAAAAGTATGTTGGTGAGGATAAATGGGGACGCCCTATCTATGAAAAAAATGACCCCGAAACCGTCAAATGCCGATACATGACTAAAAATGTCTATGTAAGAGATTCGTCTGGTGCCGATCGAGTAATAGAAATGAGTTTACATCTAACACCCGATACAGCTGTTGATCCGCAAATGACTGTTGAAAATATCAAGGATGACAAAGGAAACCTGCTCACGACAGCAAAACTTGAAGTAGACTCTATCACACCTCATCATGATGACCGCACGCTTCATCATTACAAAGTTTTCTTAAAGGGCGCTGAGTAGCATGAAGAAGAAAATGCAGTACAAGTCGAAATTTGCAGCAGTATCGATTTCACTTGATTCCGAGACACTCGGCGGTTCAGGATCGATGAAAGAGGCTAGAAAAGCTTTAGTATCTGAAATGGCGAAAGAGTGGGCGAAGAGTGCGAAAGAAGTAACGTCTGCTGACAATCACATTGATACTGCAGCGTACATTAACTCGCTCGGATTCATTACTCATTATTTGGGTCCAAGCGGTTCCGCTGTTGGTCCGATCATTAATGAATGGGAAGAAACAGGAACTAAAACGACTCTCAAGACTGGTTCAGGTGTGCCATATGCGATTTATCTCGAAGGTCGTTACAACATTTACGCAAGAGGGCTTGAAAACGGCATGGATCGGATGATCAGTTCTGGTATGGCTGCGATGAAGAAAGTTTTACGAACATAGAAAGGAGTAGCTCGATGGATTTTGTTGATGCTTCAAGCAGTATTCGGGAATTCCTGAAGGCTGCTTTTTTTGATGGCTTCGAATCATTCAGAATATGGAAAATTGAAGCCACAGCACCACTTCCCTGTCTTCTAATTAAGACAATAGGGAAAAATACCATCCAACTGTTAGTTCGCTCAGAAAGCGATATAGAGGCATTGGAGAAATGCACAGATGTTGGAAATTATTTAAAACGGAACTTTTCTGATATAGAGGGTGTCAATGTCTTTGATGTTGATTTTCAGATGTCACCAGTTCCAAATGTCGATGATGTGTCTAAAAAAGATGAAGCTTGGTGCTACATGTATATTAACTATTTCGAAAATTAAGGAGGAACTATTTTGGCAGAGAAAGCTCAAGATAAGAAAAAAGAAACAAAGCAAGAAGCAGTTGCAAATAAAGAATCGAAAGTCAGAGTAATGGCTAAATCGAATTCTGGTGCTGGAACGACGTTAAGCGTCAATATCGAAGGTGTTCCGAAAGTTATCATTCATGGGGAAATCCTTGAATTGACTGAGAAGCAACTTCAAAAATTGAAAATTTCTAGCTCGTCATGGAGTTATGAAGAAACAGAAAAGAAGGAGGGAACTAAATAATGGCAAAAGACCAATTTTTCCATTTTAATAAAAAGAACATCCAAGGGGGCGCTGGACGTCTAATCATTGGTGAAGATACGACTTTTCGTCCAACAAAAATTTCAGATGTAATGGATATGAAAACTTTTGAGCTAAAGGAAGGTTTCCGTGATCTTGGTGGAACAACGGAAGGTATCAGCCGTTCTCGTGGCAACGAAACAGAAGAAGTAACGATTGACCAATCAGTTACTCCTATTGATACAACAATTAGCGGATGGACCAACACTATTGGTACCACATTAATGGAAAATTCAATTGACAATCGTTCGTTAGCTATGGCTGGTGGCGATATTACCGAGACAGCAGCCGACCTCGGTGATCCTGCGACCCTAGCTGCGGCCATTAATAAAGGTAACCGAAAAATCAAAGTAGCCTCTGGTAAAGGCGTTGATTTCGAAACCGTCCGTTTTGCTAAAATTGGTGAGGAAACAATTGAAATTTCTTCTGTTCAAGCCGCTGACGATCTTATCACATTGAAAAAAGGTGTTTCAAAAGCATATTCCACAACTGATACTTTGACACCAGTAAAAGAACTCGGAACTAAGACGATTAGTTATGGAGCACCAACGTCAATTGCTTCATATAGCTTAACTCTGATTGTAAAACGTGAAGACGGGACATTCTTAATGGTCCACTATTATGAAGTGAAGATTAGCGATAATGTCGAAACAAATCACGGAAAAGAAAAGGCAACACTTCCAGTTTCGTTTACTTCATTCGCTCAGGACGACCTGCCCGAAGATGAAAATGTCTTCATTGAAATCGAACAAGTATTGTAATCGCATGGCCTTGCTTATCAGCAGGGTCTTTTATTTTGTCTAAAAAGGAGAATAACATGACTGAAAATACAACAGTAGAACAAATCAATAGTGTAGTAACTGAAATGAAAATGGTGGAGTTAAGCGATGGAAGTAAGATTCCTGTACCGCGCTTAACGAATAAGAAAGTAGTGTCGTTAGTTAAATTCGTTGCCGGTGACGGTTTGATAATTTACAACGACTATTTAAAATGGCGAGAAGCAAACACGGAAAAACGCCCTGCACTTGATGAAGTTGGCGAACAGAAAAAAGATGAAAATGGAAATTTAGAATGGGAATTCAAATTCCCAACGATCGATCAAATTGTTGAATTTGCGTTAGAGGTGTTACCTGATGAAAAAATTACAAAACTTTTAGCAATCGTTTTGGATAAGACGATTGAAGAAGCAGAAGAAATGGACTTCTTTGATACATCGTTGATTATTGGGGCATTTTTAGAAGGAACTCCGATCGAAAAATTAACGGCGCTGATAAAAAAGATTCAAACGAAATTTCGTCCGATGAGCAAGGAGAATCAACAAGCGGCTCAAACAAAACCAGCGGCCAATCAGCAGTCGGCATCAGTAGTGCAATTGAATCCTTCGCCTCAAGCATAATTGAACAGATTCAATTCGTTTCATATTTTTATTCATTGTCAGAAGAGTATGTATTGGATCAGTCGTTTAGTTGGCTGAGACGAAAATATGAATGGGGAAATAAAAAGGAATATGAATCAAGACGTGCTCGACAATATGAGATTCAAGTAGCAATCGTTGATTCAGTTGGAATGTTCTTAAGCAAACTGACTGGGCAACAGGATTATGATTCTAATTTGATGAAGCCGTACGAAGAAGCTATCAAGAGCGCAAAAGAAAATATCACTCAAAATGCAAATGAGGAAGGTATTGACACCACTCAATGGTGGAAGAAATAAAAATACATATAGAAGGGAGTTGAGCAAATGGCAGAAGGTACAAAAGTTGGCGGTGCTTATATAGAAATCACAGCAGACTCTGCACCAGCTGAGAAGGCGGTAGCCACTTTTTTCAACTGGTTCACAAGAACTGGCGAGGCCGCTACTGATTTGGCAAGTAAAATCAGTAACACGGTTGAGACTGCAAAAGATTTAGGCGAAAAAGGAAGCCAATCAGCGAAGACAGTTTCAACTGGCTTTCAATCTATGACGCAGAAAATGAAAAGCGCAAACGCTAGTTTATCAGCTGATTCGAAAAAGAATTTCGATCAAATGAAAAGCGATGCGAAGGTGTCTTATTCTGAAATGACAAAAGACAGCAAAGCGATGAATAAAGCATTAGTTATTTCAATGAAAAGTAGCTTATCCAATTTGAAGTCAAGTTTCTCTGATCTAAAAAACGGATTCAAAACCATTGGAAATTCACTATTAGACTTGATTAAAAAGCCTGTAGATAAAGTCATAGAACTACCAGGAACCATCCAACGTGCCATGAAATCCGTAACTGGTTTTGTTAGTTCAGGTTTTGCTCAAGCAAAAAATCAAGCAATTTCTCAGATACAGTCAATTCCGACAAAGGCCACCCAGGTTCTAAATAGAACTAAAGATGTCTTTGTTACTGGTTTTAACTCAGTAGTTAATACGACTGCAAATGCTGTATCTAAAATCGGCAACGGATTGTCTCAGCTTCCTTCAAAAGCGTCACAGGTAGCCTCGAACATAAGAACAGGGTTTGTGAATGGAATAAAGAGCATTCCGAGTGTCGTTTCTAACATTTGGCAGTCAGTAAAAAGTGGTATCAAGTCGATATCAACTAGCGCTTCAGATGCATCAAGATCAGTAAAGACTAACCTTACCAATGGATTCAAATCTGTTTTTGACAGAGCAAAATCAATATTTCCTAATATCAGGAATCAGATTAAATCTGGAGTAAACGATCCAGCAATAAATTCTAAAAGATCAATTGAAGATTTAGCAACTTCCATTGCTTCGATTGCGATTGTTTCAAAAGCATTTGGAGTATTAAGTGATTCAATCGGTAGAGCTATTGATCGTATCGACACAATTGATACAGCTACGAAATCACTTACTGTTTTAACAGGAAGTGCTGGAATCGCTAAACAAGTCATGGATGATCTAGCAGCTGCTATTGAAGGCACACCTATTGCTCTGAATGATGTTGCAATGGGTGCTAAGAAAATGGTTGCTGCTGGGATGGAAGGCACGAAAGTCAAAGGTGTGTTCCAAGCAATCGCTGATGCTGCTTATGGTGTTGGTAATGGTGCTGAATCAATTGATCAAATCACGAGTGCAATTGCCGGAATGCAATCTGCAGGTGTTGTTTATGCTGATGATATCAATAGATTAGTAGATGCCGGGATTCCGGCTTGGCAAATTCTAGCTAATGCTAGCAAAAAATCCGTTACGGATATGAAAGAAGCTGTCTCTGATGGTACTCTTTCAGCAGGTGATGCAATTGAAGACCTTCGAAGAGGTATTGAAGAAGGTACAGAGGGCGTCGCGGGATCAACAGCCAAAATGGCCGGTCTGGCTAAAACCGCTGGGGATACTTTGTCTGGATCGATGGCGAACTTTAAGACGGCCATCACTACTACGATTGTTAAAGGTTTAGAACCATTTAAAAAAGTTGCTGTTGACGCGCTAGGATCAGCAACAAAAGCAATGAAATCGTTCCGTGACAACACAATTGGTTCAGAAAAGGTGCAATCAATTTTAGCTTCTATGGCTAAATCTCTTGAAGGAATTGGAAAATCAACGAATCCTTTAGTCTCTATTTTTAAAGGATTATTTTCAGCACTAGCGTCGTATGGATCACTGGTTGTAGTAATTAGTCTTTTTATTAGATTAAAAACTATCATTATTTCGTTCTTTTCAGTCGTTTCAACAACAAATCCGTTCATTATCGTAGCTGCTGCAGTCATTGGACTAGCTGTAGCTTTAACAGACTTGTACAAACGTTCAGAGAAATTCAGACAATTAGTTGCTCCATTGATTGATTTTGTTAAGAAGCTTGGAGAAACATTTGTTATTGCAGGAAATGCGATTCATGGGGCATTACAGTTAATATTTGTTGGTGGTGATCGCAAGAAGACCGAAGCGCTTCGAGAAAATCTCAATCAGCTTTTACCGCAACAAACTGTTAACGTCATTATCGATCGATTAACAGCGTTGCACAAAGCATTTGGAGAGTTTAGAGAAAAGGCTAGTGAGAAGTTTGGGATTGCAGCTCAAGCAATTAAAGGGAGTTTTGACTTAATCTTCGTTGGCGGAGATAGAGGTAAGACTGAGGAACTGAAACAAACACTCAATAATCTGTTTCCTCAAGAAACCGCCAATAAAATTCTTGAACGTTTAACGATTCTTCACAAAGCTTTTGATCAATTCAAAAAAGATGCAAGCGAAAGAGTACAAGTAGCGTCAAATATCATCAGGTCAAGTCTAGATCAGATTCTTCATGGCGGTGATCGCAAGCAGTATGAAGATTTGAAGTTGGCTTTAGCTGACTTTTTACCGCAAGAAACTGTTAATGCGATCATGAATCGAATAACTATACTTCATGAGAGTTTTAACAGACTGAAAAATGGAATTCAAATCGTCAAAGATGTTCTAACTGGCGATATGGACTTTCATTCGTTTTCCGAAGCTATCAATACAAACATGTTCAGCGATGCAACGATTCAACGTTTTGAAAAATTCTATGAGGTCGTTCAGCAAATCCGACGAGCATTCTTAGGATTAAAGTTCATTATTTCAGGAAATATTACCAGCCTCGAAGGCCTGACGAATCTTTTTGGTGATTCGTTTAGCGAAAATCAATTAAATATAATCTACCGTTTAGGTCAAGGCATCCGAAATTTTGTTCAAGGTGTAAAACAGCAGTTTGCAGAGTTCGAAATAGCAATAGACAAAGCATTCGAAGGAAAATTCGAACCATTAATCAACATTTTCAAATCATTATTACCAAAAATCATAGCTATATTGGTCGGTGGAATACCTGGTTTGATCATTACCGGAAGCAATCTGATTTCGAAACTGGCTGAAGGTATGGAAACTACGGTACCAGACCTATTAGAAAAAGTTTCAGAAATCGTCCTGGGATTGGTGACTTCATTTACTGAGATATTACCTAAGATGATTGAAATTGGGGTCAGTCTACTAACGAATATCATACAAGGGATACTGCAAACACTTATTCCATTAGCACAAGCTGCAGTAACTGTCGCATTCACCATTTCTAAGACAATCATTGAGACGTTACTCTCCGTGTTGCCTCAATTGATTGAATCAGGAGTTACAATCCTGACTGCGATTATTACCGGAATCATTCAGATGTTACCAAATCTGATCAGTGCGGTAATTTCGCTTGTTGAAATGATACTTTCACTGATCATTACCTATCTTCCAAAAATCATTGAAGCTGGTATGACTATTCTAGTTGCTTTGATTAATGGGATTATGATGATGCTGCCGAAATTGATTGAGTTGGCCTTCAATCTGATTATTTCTCTAGTCACGACGTTGATTCAGAGCTTGCCGAAGATTATCGAGGCGGGTGTCAAAATTCTTGGATCATTAATTCAAGGAATTCTAAATGTCTTACCTAAATTAATAGAATTGGCGATTAAACTAATCATTACGATAGTAGCGATACTTATTCAGAATTTACCTAAAATCATTGGTGCCGGCGTTCAAATCCTACTCGCTCTTGGTAAAGGTATTTTGAATACAATCGGTGTCTTGATTAAGATGTTGCCGCAAGTTGTCGCTGCGATCTTTAAAGCATTTGGAGATGTGAAGTGGTGGGAAATCGGCAAAGACATTCTGTTAGGAATTGGTAAAGGTATTACTGACGCGTTAGGCTCACTCAAAAAAACAGTAACTGATGTTGCAGGGAATGTTAGTAAATGGTTCAAAGATAAACTAAAAATCAAGTCACCGTCACGAGTGATGATTGGGATCGCTAAATGGGTCCCTGAAGGTGTTGCTGTCGGAATAGAAAAAGGATTACCAGTTATTGAGGGCGTTGTTTCTACAATGACAGACATGATGACCAAGGCTGTACAAGATGCAGAACCTGTCGGACTCTCAAATGACATGATTGTAACTGAGAGCTACGGGATGCCTGATGCGAGTCAGATGCAGGCCTCAGCTCAACAAGCTTCACAGGCAGGTAATCAAGGAATGTCTGATTCAACTCCTCAGTTGCTACAAACAGCTTTATCAGCTGCTAATGGTATTTTGGGTCAGTTTAGTTCAATCAGCCCTTCGATGGTAACTCAAGGGGCTGACTGGTTAACAAACTTCATGAATGGTTGGAATTCAGTTGCTCCGACTATGCTTGCAACGACAAATAGTTTTATTGTTCAATACACAACACTGATTACTAGTCAGAATAGCCCGAATTATCAAATGGGACGAACTTGGATGCAGAATAAGTTAAACGGCTGGAATAGTCTTGTTTCTACATTCATTACGACTGTGAGAAACTTCTGCAATCAAGTCTTGAATCTTTTACGGAGCTTTTACAATGCGATGTACCAAACTGGCCGCACTTGGCTTCAAAATCTGTTGAACGGTTGGAACTCACTCTACCAAACATTCATCAATCGGGTGAATCAGCTGGGAAATGATGCGATTAATAATCTTCGATCGAAGTCGGGCGGCTTTAATAGCGCTGGACGTTTTTTGATGCAATCGTTGATCGATGGCATCAATTCTATGGGCGGTTCTCTATCTGCAACAATGAACAGTGTCGCTAATAAGATGGTTGGTGGTATCGGTAAAGGTGTTAATGGCGTAATTGGTGGAGTTAACTATGTCCTAAAAGAAGTAGAATCCGACAAGAAATTAGGAGCTTGGACAGTACCGCAGTATGCCAGAGGAACTGAAGGCCATCCGGCTGATGGTCCGGCGATTGTCAACGATCAGAAGGGCTCCAAGTATCAGGAAATCATCCAAGATCCAGACGGATCTACTTTCATGGCGAAGGGAAGAAATGCTCTTGTTTGGCTTAAAAAGGGTGCGAAGGTACTCAACGCAACAATGACTGAACGTGTGCTAAAAGCTCAGAATAACCTTGGAAGTATGATTCCGAAATATGCTGATGGTGTCGGTGAATTTGATATTGTCGATTTTCTCGACGATGAAAATGCAGTATTGAAGTTCCTGAATGGCAAAGTGGATTATAAAGGAATCAATGAACCCTGGTTAGACATGACAAAATCAGGTGTAAAACTGATGACAGGTGCTGCTAACAAAATGATTCAGGGGGAGTTGGAAAAATTCTTCACTCACGGAACATTTGATGGCGCAATGGGAGCAAATAATGTTTACAAGTATCTAGTGGATATCGCTCAGAAAATGATGAGTAAGTTCCCTGGTTTAACAATCACATCTGGTTATCGGGCTGGTGATCCATACTACCATGGAAAACATCAAGCAATTGACTTGGCATATCCTGGTGTAGTCGGTTCTGCAAAATATACGGAGGCTGCAAATTGGGCGTTTGAAAAATTCGCGAAACAGATCGCCTATGTAATCACGAACGGGAAAGTTAGAGACCGAATGGGTCTCAGTGGAACCGGATCAAGTGGACAGTGGGTTACTTGGCCTGACGGAGATCACTTTGACCATATTCATCTAAATGGATCAATGGGCGGTGGAGACATCTTTACTGGTGGTAGCGGGAGTTCAAGTTCAAGCGCAGTAGGATATAATCCTTCCGCTGGAGTAGAGCAATGGAGATCGCTAGCGATAAAAGCATTGAAGATGGAAGGGCAGTACTCTGTAGCTAATTTGAACGCAATGTTAAGACAGATTCAAACTGAATCAGGTGGCAATCCAAACGCCGTTAACAATTGGGATATCAATGCACAACGTGGCGATCCTTCTAGGGGGTTGCTTCAAACAATCAGTGCAACTTTTAAAGCATACGCTAGACCTGGATATGATAAAAACATGGTTGATCCTTTATCAAATATGTTGGCTTCAATTCGTTATGCAGTTTCAAGATACGGATCACTACTGGCGGCTTATCGTGGAGTTGGTTATGAGAATGGCGGATGGATAACTCAAGACGGTCTTTACCGAGCCGGAGAAAAAGGAAAACCAGAGGTCGTCCTACCTGTAACTAAGCCAGCTCGTGCCATGGAACTGATAGGTCAAGCTATTTCGTACATGGTCAACAATGGATCAAATATCCTTGACTCAGCGAGTATCGGTTTGAATAATCTCGCAACAAATATGACTGTTAATCTAGCTGAAATTATAGGGATGGAGACACAAGACGCTAGAAACTTAATGCAATCAAAATCTGGTGGGATGATCAACTTAACTGAGATTATCAATTTACTTAAGGTAAATAATGAATTGCTTCATGAAATTGCAGTGAAAGATTCATCAACCTATCTTGATAAGAAAAAAATTTCGCAAGAATTAGCTGAACCTATCGCAAAAGAAATAGTAAGAAAGGGGTTATAGTATGCGTCGAGAGTTTGAGCTAACTAACGGAGATGGCGATGCTATTTCCTTAAATGACAAAAAAGGTCTTCTGGGAGTAGATCCAGAAGGCCTTGGAATCTCAATAAGTAATAATTTCAATGCTAGTAATGGTAACCAGAGATTGGTTGAGTGTGAAGCGGATTTCGAAGAGTTCAAAATAGATATCATTTATGGTCTTCGTGATCACCAACAAACATACCAAATTTATCTTGAGTTTGTTAAGTTCCTTTCTCATCCGCCTATTGTATTAAAGTATGCAAGTGACGCAGGGGAGAAATACAGAAATGTTGCGCTGAAACGATTAACTAAGTCGGAACGTTCATTTGGAAGGTTGCTTAAAGAGTCTTTATTACTCGAATATTTAACCCCTTGGTATGAAGTAAAAAAAGCAGAAATTCAACAAAGTAATCAAAAAATATATACGAGAGGGAAAATATACGGATTCACTTTTCCTTACGTGTATACTCAAAATGCAAATGAAAAGACCGGAACTTTTAATGTTTCGAATGATTCAGTTTATCTTTTCAACAATAAAGATCGTAGTTCGCCTGTAAAAGTAACGGTTTCAGGTGAATGTAAAAATCCGTATTGGGAAGTATTTAAGGATGGAGAACTCGTCGCTAGCGATGGGTTCTTTTTGAATTTAGAAGAAGGACAAACACTAGTAGTATCGAGTCTTTTTCAGGATCGAACAGCGCTACTTTATGATTCTCAAGGAAATGTTTCTTCAGTTTATCAGCAACAAGATCACACAAAAACAAATTTTGTGCATATGCCTATTGGAAACTCATCCATCGTTTTTCATACTGCAAATGCTGAGGTTTCTGTAGAAGTTTATGAGGAGTGTGATGTTTTTTGATTCTGTCCATTCATCTATATAGGTTTGACTTATCGAAGTACGAAGAAGAATACATTAGTGAGGACTTTGATTTTGGAATCGATGAGATTTCTTCAAATTGGGTTAGCGAATTTGATTTGAATAAGTATGTGCAAATTGAGAAAGGAGATTTTCTTTTAGCAAAAGATATTGAGAGCGGAAGAGTACTATATTTCGGTGTAATTGATTCACAAGAAGATATCAAAATAAGATGTAGAGATTTAGCGCAAGCACTTGGAGATAGTAGTATCCCAACTTGTAAAACTACTGGTCCGAGTTTTGAGGAGCATTTCAAGCGGTTGATAGAAAAATATCTCTTAAGTGATCCGACAAAGAATCTTTCAGAGATTCTATCTGTGAATACAGTAACCAATACGAATCATAGTTATCAGGCAACCGAAGTTACTTCGAGAAAACTGAATAGCTACCTACGAAATGCATTTAAAAAATACAACATAAAATGGTGCTTTGAAGAGATTCGCGACGATAAGATCATTTCAAGTATTAAGCGAATCGATACGACGAAGCAAATCAAGGATAATTCAAGTGAGTTTTACGACTGGAATGTTTTCATCAAAAAGCCAGGAAATGGTAACGAAAACATGTTGTTGATAGTGGATAAGAAAATGACTGATATAGAGAATCCTAGAATCCTTTCTACATATTATCTAGATGATCAGAATGAACTAACCACAGATAAAACTAACGAAAGTATTCTCAAACCGACAGTCAGTATTGTATCGATTTACGACACCGAACAAGAGGATAAGCCTAGCTATGAAGAAGTAGCAAATTCTGAATTAAAAGGCAACGCGTACAGTCACGAAATCAGCGTGAGTATCATTCTAGACTCGAAAAACTTTGATATTCGTGATTTACAAACAGGATTACTTTTTGATGTAACAGTAAAAGAAAAAATGTATAAGTCCGTGTTAAGTGCGTGGAGAATCAACAGTAACAGCAATTCAATAAATCTTACTTTTGGAAATATCAGAAGCAGGGTAAGTGATTATTTTGACGAAGATTAGGAGTGATTAGTTTGGCAGATAATGTAGATGGATTCCAGTTTGACAATGTGAAGGTGAGTGCTGCGAATGATGCGAAGTTGTATCATACCCTAGCTCAGCGAAGGAACTATGTGATAAAGGGATATGAGCAGGAACTGAGACTTTCGAAGAGTGGATTAAAAATTACTGTAGGTGCTGGTTGTGCATTAGTACAAGGGCGTTTTATTTATTTAAAAGAAGCTCAGACGATAACTGTTCCAGCAAATTCGAGTGGTTATATCGTCTTGAGAATCGATTTAACTCAAGAAGTCGTTCCAGATTTGGAAAATGATCCTGCAACTGATTTATATACATGGACAAATAATCAAGTCAGTTTGGAGTGGGTTACGTCATTAGTAAATGGCAATCTTAATCAAGGAGACAAAGTATATACATTTTCACTTTGTAGTTTCAACTCAAATGGTTCAAATGTTAATTACGAACTGAATGAGTCAAATTATAAAGGATATGTAATTGTCGACAGAACAAAAAATACTGACCCAGCATTGAAAGCTGGTCAAATAAGATTCATCAGGACAGGAGATTTTGTTTTAGTCCATTGTAGTTTTCAAACTAAAGATGCTGGGTTAAAAGCGAAAGAAAATATAATAAGTAAAGTCCCTGAAAACCTTGCAATTGATTTTAGTTCACATATCTCTTTGACAGGGACAGGGGAATTACTCGTTGATGCTCAAACTCAAGCAGTCAGTACTGTATGGGGTCTGAAAGGAAATACTTATTATTTAGGCACAGGAATCTATTTGGCCAAATAGGGAGGAGAGAACTTGAGCAACATAAAACTAATACTAACTGAAAATAAAGCAACTCCCTATAGAAAGCAGCGAGTTGTAGGAAGATTAGGTGATGGTGGACTAACAACAATTGATGTTGAATTACTTCAATCGGATGGAAAGACGCCATATGCGGTGTTTTCAAATCATGAATTAATATTTGTAGGAACAAATGCAAAGGGCGAGTATACAGATGGTGTTCCTGAGATTTTGGATGGTCAAAAAGGGATCATCCGCTACACGTTCACTAAAGAAAATTTTAGTGTTCTGAAAGAGTTCAAAAGAGCTTATTTCCAATTGACTGATGCTGAAGGAAGCAGAGTTACTTTCCAAGATTTCACAGTCGATGTGCTTAACAATTCTGATATTAATCAAGGTCAGGTAACTTTATATGTCAGGTTATTGGATCAATTGTTGGCAGATTTTGAAAAGCGATTTGGCAACCAGTCCGTTGATTTTGAGGAGAGATTTAAAGTATTTCTTCAAGCCAAAGATTTACAGTATCAGAATATTTATCAAATGTATAACGATTTAGTCATCAAACTTGATAAGTTATCAAAAGACACAAAGTCTATACAAGAAATGCAAGCAGAGATCCTGAAATCAATTGAAGAGCACGATGTGTTCACCAAGCAAGAAAGTTCCGCTAACGTGATCTACCAAGTAATTGGGAAAGAAAAAGCTGAAATAACTTTTAGACTGGATGCAAAAAGTGAGTTTGTTAAGGTTTCGTCAGTAGGTTACACAACTTTATTATCACCAACGAATGTGAGTTGGACACCATTGACAGAAGAACAATTGAACAACTTATCTTCTTTGGACGGAAGTCTTTACTCTGCTAGAGATGTCGCTGCTAATTATATGAAACAACTCAAATATGATTGTGATATTCTTGGTTTCTTTAAATCACTTTTGGGTGAGAAGTTCTTTACTATTCGTGGAGCGACTACTGATTCTCAAAAAGTAGAAGTATTAGAAAGTTTAATAACTGATTTCACTTCAAATGTTTACGGTTATGGCTCTGGTGGCGGTATTAATAAACTTACTCATCGTAATTGGAATGGAACATGGACGGTTAGTGATTCTACCGCAGCAAACGAAGTTACCAGAATTGGTCAGACTATAGAAAGTACCGATACTAACTGGAAGAAATTGATTAATGGCGGAAAAATCTCTGTTTTAAGCAACAGTGAGCCCACGATTAGTCCAAACTATTCAACAGTGAATATTGATTATCTGTGTCTTGATGTCACTATTGAGCTATCTGCTAATGAACATTTTGAATACATGATAGCGGCCAATCACATAGAAAATATTGCAACTGAAGAAGAGGCGGAAGCAGGAGAAAACAATGAGAAGACAATGACACCGCTGCGCGTTTTTCAAGCAATTGCGAAATGGACGAAAGACAAGTTTGTTTCTCGGACTGAAAATGAGACTGTACTTGGTGTTAAGAACTTTGCCAATGGCCTTCAAGTTGGCGGAAACAACGTTCTTACTCAAAACGGTGAAATCCGTTTTGTTACCAACTCTACCAACAATTCTTCACTTAAATCGGGCTCGATAGTTTTCAAACGGTACGGTGATGATGTAGATATCTATGCAAATTTCCAAGTCAGAGCAAGTGGGGATTTAACAAGGGATATGAATATTGTAGCTGAATCTATTGTGGATGATATTTTTGAACCTGGAGAGAATTTCAGCTTTTTTGTTGGGAATGAAACGGCTCAAGCAGTCGTCAAGTTTGTTGGGAAAGGAATCAAGGCGCACAGTACGTTAACAAAAGGCATCTGGTATGTTGGAACTGCATCATATAAGGCAAAAAACAAATTGTAGGAGTGAGTGATATGAAATTAATTTACAAGGTATTATATCCGATTGGATATGAAATACACGAGGTAGCAGATGATTTCCCAACTTCTATTCCATTTGTGGAAGTCGAACCTATTCAAAATTTAGAGAATCCGCAGTCGCAGTTTTTCAATTTTGCAAAAAATGTTTGGGAAGAAGTTGTAACCCAGAACTTTAACGAAAAGCTCGAATTAATAGAAACACTTAATCAAGCTATTCAAAAGCAGAATGAAGAGTTGAAGATTAAAGCTAAAGAACAAGAAACTCAGTTAACTGATACACAGTTGGCTTTGGCAGAAGTGTACGAAATGTTAATTCCTGCCGATGCGGCGAAGGGGGATATGTAAATGGCGAATATTTACGTGAATTTGATCCGGAAGGGATTGAAGACTATTGAAGAAGTTCCTAGAACAATCAGAAATGAAGTACAAGCAATCCTTGATGCAGAAACTGCGGATTAGGATTGCTTTTTATTTACTCAGAAGGGAGGTGGAAGAAATGGCCGTAGTATATGCGACTTTAATTATTAAAGGCAAGAAGACGATTGAACAAGTACCAGGTCTAATTCGCGAGCAAGTGAAAGAGATTCTAGTAGATATGGATTTGCCAGAATTGGCAGAGTAACAATTTAGCCTCGTTTTTAACGGGGCTAATTATTTAGTTGGAAGGCGGGGGAGTTTTGAAAGATGATACTGCACAAGATGTTATTGAGCGCTTAGTGCGCATTGAAACAAAACTTGATAATTACGAGGCATTGAGAGAGAAGGCGGATGCTGCGAAAGATGTGGCGGATCACGCATATTCTATTGCACTCAACAATGCTGATGACATCAAAGAAATTAAAGCAAACAATAAATGGTCATGGGGTTACATGATCGGTTTAGGTATTACTATATTAGGCTATTTCTTAACGAAATTATAGGGGGGTTTGAAATGATTTTACCGGACAAGTATTACCAAATTATTAAATGGGCGGTTCTCACAGTGTTGCCAGCTGCATCTGTTTTAGTTGGCACACTTGGAAAAGCATACGGTTGGGGTGGCGCGGATATGACTGTGCTAACAATTAATGCTGTAGCTACTTTTTTAGGAGTAGTTACAGGTGTCTCAGCATACAATTCGAAAAAATAGGAGGAATCACATGAAAAAGAAAATTACGTTACTGAGCCTTTTACTGGCTCTTTTTTTATTGCCTATTAATGGGTTTGCTTACACGATCAATAACGAGTTCAATTTAGGGGCGAATGAAGGCAGTCCAATTAGAGCGAATCATAATTACATTATTGCTCACGATACTGCAAATCCTAGCGCAACAGGACGTAACGAAGCTACCTTTATGAAGCGCAATTGGATGAATGCCTACACTAGCTATATTGTTGGTGACGGTATTGTCTACCAAGTTGGTGAACCAGGATATGTACAATATGGAGCCGGAGCTTTTGCGAATGCAAATTCACCTGTTCAAATTGAACTGCAGGCAACGCCAAATCCAGCGCTCTTTAAACAGAACTATAAAGTTTACATTGAATTAATTCGTGACAGTGCGAAACGGTTTAATATTCCTCTTACTGTAGACAGTCCAGTAGGCGGCAAAGGGGTCATCAGTCACCAATACATTTCTACGAATTGGTGGGGCGATCATACGGACCCGTATGGCTATTTAGCAAGTCAGGGTGTGTCTCAAGCGCAATTTGCGCATGATGTGAAGTATGGGTTTGAATCAAACGAGAACAAACCTGCACCGACTCCAAGCAAACCTGTAGATCCAACTACCGCAGGATCAGGATATTCTGTAATGAACGATGGCAAAGGAAACCATGCTCATGTTGATCAATGGGGGAGAATCGGGAACACCTTGAAGGCGCGTGGGTGGCATATCGCTAATTACAAGTATCAATATGTATTTATTATTGATCGGACAACTGGCAAAGAATTGGCACGCCAGAAAGCACCTGGAGTAGCAAGACCAGATGTGAATGCTGCTTATCGGACGACTGGGAATGTCGGTTATGATGTGAATTTCAATGCTAAGCATTTTAGTGGTAAGTCAGTCATTGTGATGACACGTGCTACAAATGACGCTAAAGGTGATGTAAGTGGAGGTCATCAAGACTTCTACGAAACACGTTGGTATCACGATATTAAATAAAAGAAAGAACTCCCTTTGCAAAATAACAAAGGGAGTTAAAAGGTAATTAATTATGAAACAGATTTTTATTGGTGTGTTAACTAATGTTGAATTTATTAAAACATTTATACTAGGAGCAGTATTGATCGCTATAGGATTATTTTGTTTGTATCTATCAAGAAAATGATCATTTATTAATAAAGCTTGTTAAAGTTTTTTTAACTTTAAGAACGACTTTATCTTCATGACCATTTCTCATATTTGGAGAAAACTCATATGATCCTTTTTTATAATTTATTTTGAAGTTAATTTGAATTATACCAGTCATATCCGTAGTAGGAACTCTTAAAAGTAAGTATTGTTGTGGTTCTAGTTCACTCGTTCTAAACTGGATACTTGATTTTTTAAAATGGGTCAAATCATTACTTAACTCTGAAAACTCAATACTACTCATTAATGAATCCTGCGGACTTATAATAATAGTCTTATGGTTTGGGAATTCGTTTTTCTTGTCAAAATCAATTTCCTCAATAATATCATAATCATTATAGACCGCTGTTTTATCAATTTTATCAACATTTTTTACAGTGATACTTTCATACTCATAGGGTTTAATAAAGTATACAAGACCCTGAAGAATGGTGAATGCTCCGACGAAAGTTAAAATTTGAAACAGCCAGTATAAAATATAGTGGTTATCCTGAAATGATTCCATAGCGTTCTCCTTTAAGAATTATTGATATTTTATGATACCACATTTATCTTTGGAGATTGAATGTCTTTGAAACCCGTTGGTATCACGATATTAAGTGACATTAAAAAAGAGTTTAGACGAGAATGCGCTTGCAAGATATTAACAAAAGAGCTATTATGAATGTGTAAGTTTTGCCAGAACTTACTTCTTTTTCATAACTAAGTTTCATCTTGATCGGCAACCAGTCGTGTGCGGGCTGGTTGTTTCTTTGTGTAGTGTATCACTTTGTCATGAGTGTATCATTTGCAAAGAAATCGGTTTCTAGGTAACATCTACTCTATTGGGAAGTCACTCGCCCATAAAAAAAGGGAACGTCAGATACAGTTACTTGGGGAAGTGGACTGTGGGGAAGATCTGACGTTCTATTCTGTATTATAACACGTTTTAAAAATATTAATCCTTATTTAAGAGTATTCCTAGTTCAATTGGTAGAATACTCCGGTTCATATCGGAAGATGCGGGTTCGAGGCCTGCGGGGTACATAAAAAAACTAAATGTAATCTAGAAAACTGATTTTAAGTTAAATAGTTATAGTAAAGACCTCTAAACTAAGCTGTTTTTTCTATTGCATATGTAACCTTAACATTATATACTAAAGATCCAAGTGAATCTTTTATTTTCTCTAGGGACGCTCAATAATTGAGCGTCCCTTTTTGGTGCGATATCATCATATTGCTTGTCAATGTAACCGTTACATTGTAAACTGAATTTATTCTAGAGAATCTTTTATTTCTGTGGGAGCACCTGAGTGATCGGGTGCTTCTTTTTATTAGCTTTACTTACCCCTTGCTAATGTAAGCGCTTTAGCTTACAATACAAGTATCCTAGAAACTTTTCTTTCATTTTATCTGCGTGCACTCGAATAATCGGGTGCTCCTTTTTATTTTAGAGATCATTTTGTTTGCCATTGTAACCGTTTTATATTATGATGAATTTACTAAGTATCCTCATACCTCAACTAAACAGGAGGGGCAGGCACCCTGGCGAAAGGTGCCTGTTTTTTATTGCACTGAAACCTAAAAGTGATAAACTGCTAAGTAGAGAGTAATCCGCTCTCACATTTTCTTTTGCCCACTCTTTACCCTTGCTAAAGAGTGGGTTTTCGTATGCAGCAAACCCCCTCTACAGCCTTAGTTGGTTGTGGAGGGTTTATTTTTATATTTTCATCATTTCAAACTCCATCATAATCTTCGTCTTGCCAATCACCGCATATTTCTTCACCACGAACTGTTTTCTACTATTGTACTCGCCAGCAACAGCGATCCGCATTCCATCCTCTACATCTGCAAGAAAATTCAACGAGTGACCAGCAATCAAACAGCTAGTATCATCAAGCTTAAAATAGACGAGGGGACGTTCAGAATACTTAAGAATTTTTACGCTACTTACAATACCATTTAACGATTTCATACGATCACCCCTAGAATAAGATATTTATATCATACAAACATATGTTCTGGTTGTGAAGGGGAACAATTTATTAAATTTGATTGTTCGTCATATCGCCGCCCAAAGCTAAAAACTGCATGAGTAATCACCAATATCGTTAGAGCTTGAATTTGATATTTGTTACCTGATGAAGTATATTTGTCTAGGTATTATTAAACCTCTTGAGGAACTCTTAAACCTTTGTGAATCAGGAAATAAGATAAGAGGCATTCATGGCAGTTCTGAAAATGGACGAAGATGAACCTAAGAAGAAATAGCTTTTTTGAACTACGATTAAAGTTATGAGGCGTTGGATCAGTGATCCTACGCCTTTTTATATGTTCATATAGTTGGAACTGGCAAGTAGATGAGTCTGATTCTTGATTGAAAAAGAAGCTCCAACTTGAAAATTTAGCTATATTTAATTAATTACATAAAAATAAGAAAAGCATCACAGGATATACCAAGTAAAAATGTCTTAGCGGATTAATCGAATAATTATCTATTTCTTCAAAAGCTTGAATTTACTAACTACTGGCAATAAAAATTTCATAGCTTACTGAAAAAAATGACCATCATTTTAATAATTGCAATGATACGATTGGAGCACTATTAAAAAGAAGGTGATGGTCATTAATAAAGTCGTATATCTATTCAAAATTTCTTTCGGATTAGCAATTATCTCTTTAGCCTTGAATTTCTTTTTATTACCGCATAATATCGCTTCCGCAGGGGTTGGAGCGATTGGTCATTTACTTGAACTGAGATGGTCTGTCAGTAGCATTTATACAGTTTGGTTCATTAATCTGTTCATGCTCGTATTGACCTATATTATGTTGGACAGACAAGTTTTTTCTAAAATATTTTTAGGCAGTCTGCTTTTTCCTATTTTTTTAAAGGTTATTCCAGCGAACCAAGTATTATTTTCTCATATGGCTTCCTTAATTATAGGTAGTACATTGTTTAGTTTGGGAGTATTTTTTCTTTATAAATCCAACTCGTCAAATGGAGGAATTACTATCCCTCCCATTATACTCGAACGCTATTTTAGAATACCTACTCATCGAGGATTGTTGTTAACTAATCTAGTCATTATTTTTTTGAATTTCTATATTTTGAGACCGGTAGATGGACTTTTTGCAGTGTTATCGATTCTAATTATGACCTTCTCTATGAAATTATACACAGCTATTGATAATAAATGGCTGATACGAGAAGCAGGTAATATAAATATCAATGAGTAGAGTACCAAGCTGTCAATAGGATATTGGCAGTTTTTTTTTAGACAAAATTAGTTATTATTTTATGTGTCGATTCGATGCGTTGCTGTACTTTATTATCATGTTAGTTGATTTATTCTGAAACAGATGACTGAGAATAAACTCTTTGTAATCACAGCTTGCTACGTAATAGTCATTTGAGTATACTGGTTAAATGATGTCTCATTCTAGCTGTATTTCTATTTTGCTAATGTATTCTAAATAAGAAAAAATCACAGCTTCGAATTTTTTATCAAATAAATATGATTTTTGGATTTTAGGACAAATACAATCAAGAAAGGGCATATTTATGGAACGAATTAAAGCTCTATTATCAGAAAAATATGGTTATACGCAATTTCGGAATGGGCAAGAGGAGATCATTCAAAAGGTATTGCAGAAGCAGAATGTTTTAGGGATTATGCCGACCGGTGGCGGAAAGTCGATTTGTTACCAATTACCGGCACTTGTTCTGGAAGGTTTAACTTTGGTCATCTCTCCATTGATTTCCTTAATGAAAGATCAGGTTGATAGTTTGAATGAAGTGGGTATTCCTGCTGCGTTCATTAATAGTACTTTGTCCAATCTTGAGATGAATGAACGCGTGCGAAAGGCAGCGCGCGGCGAGATCAAATTGCTGTATGTGGCACCGGAGCGCTTAGAATCAGCGGATTTTCGCGAATTGTTGCGTTATGTTCCGATTGAACTTTTAGCAGTCGATGAAGCTCATTGTATTTCTCAGTGGGGACATGATTTTCGCCCAAGCTATTTAAAATTAGCGGAAACCATTGCGAATTTCGATCAACAGCCGACAATTATCGCGT
Organism: Enterococcus avium ATCC 14025; assembly: GCF_000406965.1. GTDB lineage: Bacteria > Bacillota > Bacilli > Lactobacillales > Enterococcaceae > Enterococcus_A > Enterococcus_A avium. The sequence continues at coordinate 263,966 of NZ_KE136363.1, forward strand.
TGACCGCGACCGCAACTCCACAAGTTGCAGATGATATTTCAAATCTATTACATATTTCAAAAGAAAATGAAATTAAAACGGGCTTTGCGCGAGAAAATTTGGCGTTTCAGGTAGTGAAGGATCAAAAAGATCTGTATTTGACGGAGTATTTAAAGTTAAATCAGGGACAATCAGGTATTATCTATGCTTCTACCCGCAAAGAGGTGGAGCGTTTGTATCATTTATTGAAGCACCAGCAATTTTCTGTCGGTAAATATCATGGTGGTTTGAATGATGCCGAGCGTATGCAGAATCAAGAGGATTTTTTATTTGACCGCATTGAAGTGATGATTGCCACTAATGCTTTTGGTATGGGGATCAATAAAAGTAATGTTCGTTTTGTGATTCACGCGCAAATTCCGGGGAATCTGGAATCCTATTATCAAGAAGCCGGTCGTGCTGGTCGTGATGGATTGCCAAGTGAGGCTGTCTTATTATACGCGCCGCAGGATCTTCAGGTTCAGAAATTTTTTATTGAACAATCTCAATCAGAAAGCTCGTATCAACAAAATGAATACACGAAATTGCGAGAAATGAATCAATATGGGCATACTCAAATGTGCTTGCAGCGCTATATTTTAAACTACTTTGGTGAGGATCAGCCGGATTGCGGAAAATGCAGCAACTGTTTGGATGATAGAGAATTAGTTGATATCACTACCGATACGCAAAAAGTGTTATCTTGTGTAAAGCGGATGGGAGAAAAATTCGGGAAGGCCCTAGTTGCAAAAGTTTTAACTGGTTCGAACGATCAAAAAATTAAACAATGGAGCTTTGAACAGCTGCCAACCTATGGCTTGATGAAGGAGTATTCGCAAAAAGAAGTGTCTGGCTTGATCGACTACTTGACGGCTGAGCATTATTTAGTGCCTTCTGAAGGACAATACCCTCTACTAACTGTTTCTGAACAAGGAATTTCGGTTCTTTTAGGCAAACAGGAGGTCTATCGTAAGCAAGCACCTGTGAAACAATTAGTTGCAGATGACGCACTTTTTGAAGAGCTGCGAAGCTTGCGTTCTCAACTGGCGCAAGAAAAAAATCTACCACCATATGTGATTTTCTCTGATAAAACATTGATGGAGCTAGCAGAAAAGCAGCCACAAACCTCTCTAGAATTTCTACAAATCAAAGGAGTCGGCAAAAGCAAGTTGGATAATTATGGCGAGCAATTTTTAGCGCTTTTGAAAAAGGAAAATTAATCGTTAAAAAAAGGCTCTTCGTCAAATCGTGTTGGTGAAGACAAATTTGAATAAAACTTAGTCCGATATGCGGCGCGTTCTGTGTGCCGCATATTTTTTTAGTTTTCAAAGATCAGACCTTGTTGTAAATAGATCCGTGCCCGAAAGTTATAAAAGTTGCGATAACCAAACGCAATTCGTTTAATCAGCTTGATCTTGTTATTCAGCCCCTCCGTGACGC
>NZ_KE136363.1:266448-299593 GCF_000406965.1 Enterococcus avium ATCC 14025
AAAAAATAAATGTTTATCTGTTAATCCGAGTAATTTTCTAGTATGATTATCCATTGAGAGACTCCTTTGGTAGGGTGACGTTTTGGTCGACTAAATTTTACCAAAAGTGAGTCTCTTTTTGAGTTGAAACGAAGAAAAAAGTGTTAGTAGAAAATCGCCTTCGATTTTCCACCAACACAAAATATTATAGAACCTAAAAAAACACGTTCTCACTTTGGCTGAGAGCGTGTTTTTTTGATCAGTGAGTATTAGTTTGTTTCAAAGATTCGCGGGATAATTGTATCGATTCGCAACAATTCATCCTCAGAAAGCGTCTTTCCATCTTTTTTCCAGACATTGATTCGACGCTGCTCTTTTTCTAGAGTGTAGTTTTCTGTCACATATTTTGCTCGCGGATTATTCAGCAGTTCTTTAATAAATTGAGCACGCAATTGGCTAAGCGTCAGCCCATGCTCTCCTTGTTTTAAAAAAGGTGATTCATAGTGGTAAACACGTTGGTCAGTTGAAACTGTTCCTCGCATAGTAGTCCTCTTTTCTAAGTCTATTAGTTCTATTTTAGCAGTGTTTCAGATAATAAAAAATAGCTTTCTTGAAGTTCGTGAAAGTAGTTATTTTGGTTAAATTAATTTAATTTATTGAATTAAAGGATTAATGGTCGGCTATTTACGTGCCAATTCAAAAAAGCTTTCCAAAGATAAAGTTCTTTTTCAATAAACTTTTTTTTAGAAAGCCAGCGATTAATCATCCTTAATCGTTGTAATTTTGAAAAGAAAGGTTTGAGAAAATGCCAGAAATCTGGCAATCAATTTTTTCTCAATCTCGATAATTCGAAGATGCCAAGTTTGAAAATAGGCTTTGATTTTGCTGTGCTTATAAAACTGCACTCGAACAAAGTCCATTAACAAAACAGTGATGCCGCCAGCAAAACCACAATTATACAAATTGATTCCAGCAGTAAGATAGTGTGTGTTACGAGTAATCAATGAAAAGATCGCACCAGAAAGCGTGCCTGTTACCAACCCATATTTACGAGTCATCGGAGAAAGTGTGCTGGCAAAAAGCATAATCACAATATTATTCGTTGTCGCGGTATCTTGATAGAAGAATAGCCCAGTTAGGAACACACCAAATGCAGGGAAAAAGAAGTAGCGAAATTTGAAGTTATACATACTAAAGCCGGCGAAAGTCAAAATAGCTCCCACTAGAATCCCGCTTAAAGGGACTTTTAAAATTAGAGTAAAGATCACAGCTAGATAGCCGTAAAGTGAAAAGCGGGCGATTTTCTTTAAATCCAAAAGCAAATGCTTCGTTCGGGTGATGTTTCGTTTATAAAAGGACAAAAAGATAAGAAATGGGACAGTGAATAAAGCAACTAAAAAGGAAAGTAACGCGTAGTGATGATCAAAGGAAAGGGCGTGAGGCACGATTTTTATTGCTAAAACGTTCCTCGTGGCCAAGTTTCCAAGAACCCCAATGAAGCCAGCGGAAAAGCCCATGTTATAAAGGTTTAACTCTTTGGTGTGGACCTTTAAAAATTCGAAGATCGGCAGAATTGTGTAGCCGATAAATAACCCCGCTGCCAAGGCTATGAACGTATTTGAAATGAAAAAATGATCCGGCGCACAATAAATCGTGCTAACAATAGGCGAGAGGCAAGTACTTAAGAGGCCCATGACCAATAAATCCTGTCTGTCAGAATGATGAATTCGCGAATACAGCAGGCATCCTAAAATGATCGGCGCAGAGTTGATGATGTTTTTTCCGAAAAATGAAAAACCAGAAAGCATCATAATGACTGAAACAGTCAAGGAACAAAAATGGTGTTTATGCTTTCGCAAAAGGAACAGGCTGCTTAAGGTTAATAGTCCGCTGTTTAAAAATGCGGGTCCAACTCCTGCGATATGGACATAATCTGTAATCAAATTACTGGAAGACTTTATGATCCGCAGCATTCCCATAGTCAGTTCATTCGGGCTAGCAAGAAAAAATGCAGATAGCGTAAGCGCCAATCCATAAGAAAGCAAAAAAATAAAAATAATATTTGTCGAAAATAACACGTGTTTTGTTTTTTCCAAAGCTTCACACTCCTTTAGTTGACCTGAACGACTGTTACACCCATTTTTCGAATCTCTTCTAACATTTCTTCGGAACTAAATTGATCGGTGATGAAATAATCAAACGCGGAGATATCACACATTTTAACCTTCGAGGTTACTCCGACTTTCCGATGATCAGCCACAAGAATTTTACATCTGGTGGCGCGTTTGATCATTATCTCGTTAATCGTCGCTTCGCTCATGGTCTTGGTTGTAACCCCATTTTCTAAATCTATGCCACTGCAGCCGACAACACAGACATCCGCATTGATGACAGACAAGGTGTTGATAGCAACATCGCCGACTAGCGCTTCTTTTGGATAACGCATTTCTCCGCCGGTCAGGACGTAATTGTAATTGGCATGGTGTTGGGAATAATTGATTTTCAAGTTATTGGTTATGACTGTTAAATGATCGACATGTAAAAAATCAATCGTCTTTAACGCGGTCGAGCTGACATTAATGAAGATCGTGTCACAATCATGAATAAATTTGCTAGCCTCCTTGGCGAGTGCCTGTTTGATGCGAACGGGACCTGAATGATCGTCATCAGGCTTATTCTCATAATTAAACATGCAGTAGCCAAACTTGCGAATAATATCGTTTTTTTCTTCTAGTAAATGCAAGTCACGTCTGACTGTACTGAGGGAAACATCCAAAGCTTCGGCTAACTCCAAAGTAGTCATGTGTTCCTTCTTTTCCAGAATATCTAAAATATCTTTATGGCGTTTATCGATGTTCATGATCGAGTTTTTCATTAAAAAGCCTCCTATATAAACCCTTCAAATAGCGAACCAATGAAAAGAAAGCGGTTTTATATGAGTTTATTATACATTTTTTAATGGTGAAAAGACATAAAAAGTCATAAAAAATCATTCAAGTATATAAATTTTTCGGGTGCTAAGATCGAATAGAGCGAAAAAGAAGTTAAGACTTAAGACCTATAGCAGCGACTATATTTTTCCGTTAGAATATAGGTAACAAGTTACTTATATTTAAAGTTATCGAGGTGGTCCACATGAACATTGAAAGTTTAACAGAAGCCTACAAAAGCGGGCGTGATAATCAACAGCGAGCGATTTTTGCTAGTTTATTCATTTTGGGTAATCGCCTGCAAACATCCTTCGACAAAGTAGATCCAGTCATAACAGTGAAGCAGTTCATGGTGCTGATCATGGTCAAACAGGTGCCAGAAAAGACCTTGGATTTGACCAGCTGCGGGGAGCTTTTGGGATGTTCAAGACAAAATATCAAAAAGCTGGCGGTTGCCTTGGAAAAGAAAGAACTAATCACGATCAGTCGAAATAAAAAAGACAGACGAAGAACGGATTTGTGCCTGACAGAAAAAGGAGAATCTTACTTTCAGTTAGTCGCAAAGCTGCATGACGAGGCCCTTCATTCGATTTTTGAAGGTTACTCTGATGATGAATTAACGAATTTTTTTATCATTTTAATGAAATTGTACTCAGGTGTCGAAAATCTGGAAGAATTAGCGGCAAAAAAACAGGGAGGAAACTAGTATGAACACGATTGTGATTTATGCAACAAAAAAAGGAAGTTCAGAATTATATGCGAAGACCTTTGCGAAAAATAACAAGTATCAGATTTTTAAGCAGGAACAGGTTTCTTCAGAAGAGCTGGCAAAGGCAGATGAAGTTTATTATTTCGGCAGTGTCTATGCTGGAAAAGTAATAGGTTTAGAAGAACTGAAAAAGAAACTATCTGGTAATAGTCATTTGACAATCATTTCTGTTGGCTTGACAGCAGTCAAGGATCAGGAAAAATTAGCTGAAATTCGTGAGGGTGTTTCCAAGGAGTTTCCTCAGGCGAGCTTTTACCATCTAAGAGGGCGGTTAATCAAGCAGCAGCTAAATATGCCGGAAAAAATCATTTTAAAAATGATTAGTAAAAGCAGCAAGAAGAAACCTATTCAGGAGAAATTGGAGATTGAAAAAGCAATTGAACAAGCAGTGGATGAGGGAAGTGTCGATTGTATCGATTTGTCTGAATTAGAGAAGATTGGGTAACTGTTAAAAAGCAGAAGGGATTGATGGAGTTATAGGAAAACGAATAATGATTATTTTAGTTGTTGCCATTTTACTCGTGGTTTGTGTGAAAGTAGGCGCTGATTTTTTGACGAAGCGTACATTGAAGAAAGTTAAAATCAATGAAGTGCCGATTTCTCAAGTAGCAGATGGAGAATATGTGGGAGAAGCACAAATCAAACCTGTTTCAGCAAAGGTTAACGTGCAGGTTGAGAACGGGAAGATCACCGATATTGAAATCAAAGATCATATGACTGGTTTAGGAAAGAACGGTGAGAAAATTATTGATCAGATTATTAATAAACAGAGCTTGGACGTTGACGCAATCAGCGGTGCGACCCAAAGCAGCGTCACAATTACGAAGGCTGTCGAAAACGCACTGACACAAGAAAATTAATTTTTCTCTATCTTTTTTCTCCATGTTGAATTTGGTTCTATTGCTAGATATAATAGATGTATCAAATAGGAAAGCAGTCGATTGATATGTTCTATATCATTTACAATAAAGTGTGCATTGAAATTTGCTCCGCACAATCGAATACGATGAAACATTGTACGGAGCCTAATCGAAATAAATCTTCATCAGTCAGCTAGAGTGATCAGAAATTAGCTAATTTCTGGTTTATTCAAGATGTCTGCAAGATTTTACAAGGCCATTGACAGTGTTTTTGTCAATGGCCTTTTTTTGCAATTTCATGTGCGTAAAGAAGGCCATGTCATCGGTGACCTTCTTTTATTTTTTGTAAAAAAAATAAAAGGGATGAGAACATGAGTAATTTTCATGATTTAACAACAGGCAGTGTCACAAAACAATTAATTCGTTTTGCGATTCCACTTTTTTTAGCTAATCTATTGCAATCACTCTATAATATCGCTGATATGCTGGTGGTTGGAAGGATTGTTGGAAGTACGGGCGTAGCCGCAATTAGTAATGCGTCCTCCTTAGTTTTTATTGTCAATGCGATTTGCATGGGGATTACAATGGGAGGCACCGTGCTAATTGCTCAATATCGAGGTGCGAAGGATGAGCTTAGACAAAAAAAGACAATTGGAACAATTTACGCTATGACGGCAGTTGTTGCTATCCTAATCACCTGTGCGGGTATTTTCTTTTATAAGCAGATCCTAACCTGGATGAATGTTCCAAAGGAGGCCTATCAAGACGCCTGTGATTACATGATGGTGATTTTTATCGGAACTATTTTTGTGTTCGGTTATAATGCCACCTGCTCGATTTTGCGAGGCTTCGGCGATTCACGGAGTCCGCTGTACTTTGTCATGATCGCAGCGGGAATAAATGTCTTGTTAGATTATTTATTGGTAGGCGTATTCAGTTTTGGTACTGTCGGAGCGGCTTATGCGACGATTGTCTCGCAAGCCATTTCGTTTGGTATTGCGATTCTTTATTTAAGAAGACAGAATTTTATTTTTGAATTTCAACTATCAAGTTTTAGGATTGAAAAAGCCATTTTATTAAAACTTGTACAGGTGAGTTTGCCAACAGCGATCCAAATGACCGTAGTTAATATTTCGTATTTACTGATTGCAGTCATGATCAATAAGTACGGAGTAGTCATTGCCGCAGCAGCGGGAATCGGTTTGAAGATCAATACCTTTGCTGGCATGCCTTGTTGGGCAATCGGTCAAGCAGTAACGACAATGGTTGGCCAAAATATGGGGGCGAAGCTTTTAAAGCGAACTAAGAAAATAGTACAGATTGGATTTTTCGCAAGCATTCTTGTTTCTTTGATAGCTATTTTGTTCATTCAAGTATTTGCTGAACCGCTGATTCGCTTATTTGATCCAGAAAATCAAGCGGTACTAAAGGCGGGCGTTGTATATTTGAGAATCTGTTGCTGTTGGAATAGTTTGTTTTATGCAACGATGTACAACTTTGATTCTTTTGCAGTGGGGGTTGGATTTGCCAATCTTGGCATGATTAACGCACTGTTAGATGCATTGGTCATTCGTTTACCGCTGTGTTGGTTTTTAGGAACACTGCTGGAGTTTGGTGTTAGAGGGATTTACTGGGCACAAGCACTATCACCGATTATTCCGGCTTGTATCGGAATGCTCTACTTCTTCAGTAGAAAGTGGCAGCAACGAAAACTAATTTAAAAAAATAGCGTGTCTGCTTCTGCTGATCAGAAACAGACACGCTATTTTTGTTGGCCAAAGAATCATGTGCGTTACAAATAATACTTAAACAGGTCTGGTAAATCCACACGAACAAGTTCTTCGGAAGCTAGCACCAGTTGATTTTTCGTATCATAGACGGTCCCCTTATGCTGAATCACTGATAGGCCGCTTTGAACATTGAATAACGCTGCTTGCTGATCCGTTAATTGTTTGATACCCACTTGGTTCATTCCTTTAACTTTTGGCTCTATTTCATGCTTTGCCAGTGCTTCATAAAGCGATCCGGAAAGGTCACATTCATGTAAAAATGTAAAATCTGTAGGTAAATAATTTTTTTCCAGCATGATTGCCACCCCATCGACCTTACGAAGACGCTCGACCATAATACTTTTGTCTGAGCCAAAAAGAGTAGTAAAATCCGCTGGGACAAGCGTTTCTTTCACTGCAAGTACTTCTGAAGTAAGCTTTTTTCCCTGATCAAGACAAACTTGAGTCAAGGATAAGCTTTTCTGCATTTCCTGATTCTGATTTTTTACAAAGGTTCCTTTTCCTTGAAGGCGGGTTAAATAACCTTCCTCCACCAACTCATCAATCGCTTTTCGTACTGTAATTCGACTGACATGAAAGCTCTTTTGAAATTGCGCTTCAGAAAGGAGCTTATCTCCTGCGACCAACTCTTTTTCCTTAATCTGTTGAAGAATCGCTTCTTTAATCTGTAAGTAGAGTGGTTTATGTTCATCAATTATCTTTCGAACCATTGCTACACCGCCTTTTTCTCAATTATAAGCAAAAAATCATAATAGTTCAACTATAGGACAAGTTTTATAATCAGTTCTATACATGTATTGACTTGTATCTTTACTTGTATTAAACTCATCGTGTCGATAGGCAGATAAGTATTTTGATAATGAAAGGAAGAAACAGAATGGAAATCAAAGAAATGATCCAAACGATTCATGAAGAGAAGCAATCAATCGGAGGCATCCAACAGGTGATTTGGTTAGCGGCAGGAGGAAGCTATGGCGGTTTTTATCCAGGGCATTATTTCTTAGATCAGGAATCTACGAAATTGCGTTCGAAAAATGTCACCAGCAATGAATTTGTCAAAGCACCGCCAGCCTTTGTTAATGAAACAACTTTGGCAGTTGTTTGCTCTATGCGGGGAACTCCAGAAACGATTGAAGCAGCCAAGGTGGCGAAAAAGCTCGGTGCAGCAACAATTGCGTTGTATATTGATGAATCTGAATTAACCGAGGTTTGTGACTATAAGATTCATTATGATTCTGTTGCGGTGGATGAGAGTGATTTTTCTAAGACAAATGCTGCTTATGGGTTGAAGCTAGCTATGACAGTGATGGACGTTGTGGAGGGCTACGAGCACATGACTACTGCCATGAAGAGTTTTGAAGAAATCGACGCGCTTTACAAACAAGCGGTCAAGGATATTCGGACAAAAGCAATCAAATGGGCGCTTCAAAATCGCGACTCTAAATCCATTCATGTCATGGGTAGTGGTGCCGCATATGGAGCAGCCTACATTTTCTCGATTTGCAATATTATGGAAATGCTGCAAATTGATTCACCAACCGTCAATAGCTGTGATTTCTTCCATGGACCTTTTGAAGTGATCAATGAAGAAACCTCTGTTTTTCTTCTAATTGGAGAAGGCGGTAGTCGACCAAACGATGAACGGGCGGCGCGCTTTTTACGAGAGTTTGGCGGAAAGAAAGTCTTCGTATTAGACTCACAGGAGCTAGGATTAAGTCACATTGATCCAAAGGTTTCAGAGCATTTTAATCACCTGATCTTTTCTCCGATTTTAAATAATGTCTTCATGCGAGAACTTGCTTACCAAATAAAAAAAGATTACACCCAACGTACCTATATGTGGAAAGCCTCGTACAACTAGAAAAGAAGAGCTCAGCGAATCATAAATCGCTGAGCTTTTTTATTTCATCGTCCTCTTTTTGGAACAATTATAATAGTAGAAAAGCATCTCCTCTCGCATTGTTGGGAAACTTCAAAAACAATTCTCTCGAAGACTACTTTATCATTTCTCCAAAAAAACGTTCATCAACACTCTCTCCACACAATCTCTAAAAGTCCTCCGTAAGTGTTGGGAGAGGCTGGAGATCTTTATGATAGAAGCATTTATAGGCTATAACAAAAGTTGGCACGCCAGTTGCTTATATAAAAGTGAGAACAGTTATAAGAATGTCAGTTCAACTTCTCGTAGTTCGTGAAGAAGGCCATTTGGTAAAAAGGTTGAGTACTCTCCAACAAGAAACGACATTCGCAACGAACGATTAAGTAGGAGGATAGGGAATGAACAAGATTATTTTAGCCAGTCACGGAGATTTTTCACAGGGATTAAAACAAACATCATCGATGATCATCGGAGATGAAGGCAACATCTTTGCTTTGTCCGCATTTCGTGATGAAGATGAGCCAATTAAACGTCAGGTAGAACATCTACTTGAAAAAATCGGGTATGAGGATGTCTATATTTTAACGGACATTTTTGGAGGGAGTGTGAATAATGATTTGTTAGCGATCCAACAAGAACATCCAGAAGTTCATTTGTTTGCAGGGATGAATCTACCACTGGTAATTTCAATTGCCACACAATCTGGGAAGATCACTTCAGAACAAATGAACATGATTCTTGAGGAAAGTCGTCAAGGAATGATTGACTGCAAACAATTATTAACAGCAAAAATAAATACTGGAGGTGACGATTTATGATTAAGCTAGTACGAATTGATTATCGGCTGCTACACGGACAGGTGGTTTTTTCTTGGACCAAATCGCAAGGAATCAATCGCATCATCGTGATCAATAACGAAGCAGCGACAGACGAGTTCAAAAAAATGTCATTGAACTTGGCGAAACCCACAGGTGTGAAGTTAAACATTTTCACAGTTGAGGAAGCTCTCTCTAAAATGGCGAAAGTGGAAACATTGAAGGAAAATATTATGTTGATTTTTGGCAACACGAAAGAAACACTCGCTTTTTGCGAAGCTTACCCGAAAATCAAAGAAATCAATTATGGCGGGATACCTAAGACCAATGACGGAAAGCAATTTGGCAGTGCGATTTTCTTGAATGAGGAAGAGCAGATGGAAGCAAAAAAATTGAAGGAGATGGGAGTCAAGCAGTATATGCAGCAGATACCAACTTCTAAATCAGAGGATTTAAATAAATTAATTTAAAAGGAGGGCTTTAAATGTTGGTTCAATCAATAGTTTTAGGATTGATTGGTGTGTTCGTCATGTTGGATTCCCGTTTATTGGGCCGGTTGAACTTCGAACGTCCCTTGATTGTTGGGACTTTGGTGGGTTTAGCATTAGGGGATTTGGAGAAAGGATTACTGGTTGGTGCATCGATCGAATTGATTTCTTTAGGGGTTGTTCAGGTCGGAGCAGCCGTCCCTGCAGATATGACATTAGGAGCAGTTATCGCAACAGCTTTTGCAATTTTATCTGGTTCAAATGCGGAGACAGCTTTGACAATTGCCATTCCAATCGCTATTTTAGGACAACTATTAGGGATTTTGATGCGAACAGTTTTGGCAAGTTTGACTCACCGAGCCGATGCACTAATTGAAGAAGGCAAGTTTAAGCGAGTCCAGCATATTCACATTGTCTGGGGAACCATTCTTTACTCACTAATGTATTTTGTTCCGATCTTCCTAGCGATTTACTTTGGAACAGACCTAGTAAAATCAATCGTTGACGCGATTCCAGAATGGATCACTGATGGATTGAACTTAGCAAGTAAGTTACTGCCAGCTTACGGGTTTGCTTTATTGCTGCAAACAATGTTGTCTAAGAAAATGATGCCGTTTTTGGTTTTGGGCTTCTTGATTACTGCTTATTCAGGCTTAGGAATTACTGGTGTAGCCTTATTTGCGGGAATCGTGGCCTTTGTCATGTATCAAATTGAAGCAAATAAATCTGGCGGCAGCGGTGGCAGCGGACCGGATCAAGAACCAGATGCACTGGACGATCTATAAAAGGAGGGTAACAAAATGGCACAAGAAAAAGATCAAAACCGTCGTAAATATTGGCAATTTTTCTGGCGCTCATGGGCAATCCAGGATTCATGGAATTATGAGCGTGCGATGAATATGGGATTTCTTTATGGAATAGCTCCAACCTTAGACCGGATCTATAAAGACCCAAAGGATGATGCGTTGAAGAAGGAAGCCTATCAACGGCATATGTTGTATTACAATTGTACACCGCAAACCAGTGCATTTGTTTTAGGGCTAACAGCGTCAATGGAAGAACAATACTATGAAGATCAAGAAGGGTTCAATCCAGATACGATCAATTCAGTAAAAACCTCACTAATGGGGCCGTTATCTGGAATTGGAGATTCCTTTTTCCAAGGGACCGTTCGAGTTTTAGCCTTTGGTTTAGGAATTAATTTAGCACAACAGGGCAGTATTTTAGGTCCGATTTTAGCAATGGTCATCTCCTTTGTTCCTTCTTTTCTAGTGACTTATTATGGCGGGAAATTTGGCTATAATATGGGGAATAAATATTTGACTAAGTTATACGAAGGCGGATTGATGGACCGTGTGATGTATGTCTGCTCGATCATTGGTCTGATGGTTATCGGTGCAATGATTGCCAGTATGATCGGTATCACCACACCAATCAAATTTGGTAAAACCTTTGTGCTGCAAGATGTTTTAGACAGTATCATGCCGCAAATGCTGCCGTTTGCATTAACGATGTTCATGTATTGGCTGCTGCAAAAGAAAGTAAATACAAGTATCATGCTTTTGATCTGTATTGTCGGCGGTTTAATTTTAAGCGCTTTAGGGATTTTTGTTTAATCCGGTAGTTGGAACTGAATGATGAAGGTAGAAATACCGAATCGTTTGTTTCTCTAAATAAAAAAGAAAAAACTGAGGAGGAATTCAGAAAATGAATTCAACGATGGAAGCAAAAGAAATTATCAAAGAGATTGTAGGCAAGCATGAGGTAAAACACGTTGTTTTCGTCGGCTGTGGCGCATCAAAAGCAGATTTGTATCCAGCAAAATACTTTTTAGACCAAAATGCGAAACAATTACGCATTAGTCACTACACAGCCAACGAATTCAACTACGCGACACCTACTTCGATCGATGAGACCACAGTTGTGATCTCGGCTTCACTTGGAGGGGCAACTCCAGAAACAGTAGAAGCCAACGCGATTGCCAAAGATAAAGGTGCTACAGTTATTAGTTTAACACGAATAATTGACGCGCCGTTAACAAAAGATGCAGATTACGTCATTTATCATGGATTTGCTGAAAACTATGCGACAAAGCTTGAAAAAACGGGTTATTGCTTATTATTAGCTGTAGAGCTTCTAAACCAAGTTGAAGGCTATGAACATTATGACAAAATGATGGATGGCTTTGCTAAAATCTATGATTTGGCACAAGAAAGTGCGGAATCTGCTCGTAAGGCTGCAAAACAATTCGCACAACGCTTCAAAGACGAAAAAGTCATTTATATCATGAGCAGCGGTGCCACTCACGAAGTTGCTTACTCATCTTCTGTTTGCTTAATGATGGAAATGCAATGGATCAATTCAGGAACCTTCCATGCGGGCGAATTTTTCCACGGTCCATTTGAAATCGTCGATAAAGATGTCCCATTCATTTTATTGATGAACGATGGTAAGACTCGTGCGATTGATTCTCGTGCATTAGCTTTCTTAGATCGTTTTGATGCGAAAACGGAGGTTGTAGATGCATTAGATTATGGTTTGTCGGCTTTCATTGAAAAAGAAGTGTTAGATTATTTTAACCCATTCGTGATTACTGCCGTATTCAGAGTGTATGCGGAAGAACTGTCTTATGCCAGAGAACATCCGCTTACTAAACGCCGTTATATGTGGAAACTCTCTTATTAGTCGCAAACTAATTGGCGGAAAAACTGAGATATTTGTCTCGGTTTTTTCGCATTAAAAAAAGTAATCCTTATGATCAAAGAAATGCTTTACAATAGAAGCAAAGGTACAAGAAATCGATTAAAGCAGGTGATGAAAATGAAAAAGGAATTAGACGATTACTTATATGAACTTACCATGAATCTAAAGGCTGGCTCCGATGAACGTTTTTCGGCTTATCAAATCGCTGAGTCTCTGCAATTAAATCGAAGTACCATTAGCAGCTATTTGAATCAAGCATTTCGTGACGGAGAGCTAGTAAAAATCAAAAGTTATCCAGTTTTATTTTTACATAGAAAGGCCTTAGAGGATGCGTCTGTCCAAATTTCTAAAGTCGAATATGATTCACTAGAGGAACTATTTTCCCAGGACAAAGGAAGCGCGCTAGAAAAAATTATTGGTGCGAATGGAAGCTTGAAGGAAGCAATCGACCAAATAAAAACGGCCGTTTTGTATCCCCATCATGGTTTACCAATCTTACTGATGGGTGTGAGCGGATCTGGAAAGACTTTTTTAGCGGAAAAAATTTATGAATATGCCAAAGAACAACAGGTAATTGATGCGAAAGCACCATTTATCGCCTATAACTGTGCGCAGTATTATAACAATCCTGAGTTATTATCCTCGGCTTTGTTTGGACATACCAAAGGTGCTTTTACAGGTGCGGATCATGAGCACAGCGGATTGATCGAAAAAGCTGATGGGGGAATTCTCTTTTTAGATGAAGTTCATCGCCTATCAGAAGAAGGACAGGAAAAATTATTTACCTTCATGGATACTGGCGAGTTTTCTCCGATGGGTGATACAAGTATTCGGCGAAAGGTGAATGTCCGTTTAGTTTTCGCTACTACTGAAAATGTCTATTCCACCTTTTTGCCTACTTTTTTGAGGCGCTTGCCGGTAATTGTGACATTGCCTAAATTTCAAAATCGATCACAATCAGAACGCCTGCGTTTAATTGATTCTTTTTTCATTGCGGAGAGCAGCATTTTAGAAAAGGAGCTGCAGGTATCCTATCAAATGATCGATTTTTTATTGAATAGCGATCTGGAGGGAAATGTTGGGAAAATCAAGAATATCATTAAATATGCCTGTGGCAACGCCTATGTTCATCAGAAGAAAAATCAGACAATCACCGTGCGCTTAAAGGATCTGCCATTAGAATATAATCTGAAATTTAAAGAACAGTTCAGCAAACCAAAAAAGAAAATGTCTGATCGTACGTACCTGCCGAATACAGCACAGCAAACACACTTAGAAAGTAAGGAAACACAGCTCTTACGGATTTTTTTTGACGAGGTATTAAGTGACTTCAAAAGAGTCCAGCAAAAAGAGAGCCTGACGCAAGAATTCATCGATAATAATGTAGCACGAGTTACTCAAATGATGGATGAATTCATTTTTCAAGGTACTTATGAGAAGGAAGAATCGTTGTATTCCGTCCTGACCTACCATATTCGCCAAACACTGGACATGATGTATGAAAATTATGGCTTCGAACAGGATGGCAATCGCGTGGTTTCCTTAGCTAGTTATCTTTATTTAAAAGATAATACAGATATTTTAAGCAGTCATTATGAATGGCAGGAGCAAAAAAATGAACTGCTGGAATTTTTAGATTCCTTTTTGGAAACCCCTTTTTGGTATGCTAAGAAGTTGCTAACATATTTATCGCAGCAATTGGACCAGCAAATATTGGAAGAAGATATTGTATTTGTCACCTTCTATTTTTATAGCTTGCAGATCAGCGACCTGCCAAATGATGTGAAATGTATTGTCTTAGCTCATGGCTATTCAACAGCTAGCAGTTTAGCAAACGTGGTTAATCGAATGCTGGGAAAAAATGTCTTTCAAGCCTACGATATGCCGATTAATATTACTCTTGATAAGGTGGAGGCGCAGATTATTCGTTATATCAACGATTATCGGACTGATTCGGGATTGATCCTGTTAGTAGATATGGGCTCCTTTAATCAACTAGGAGAACGTTTGTCTAACCATATCAAAAGCCCGTTGGTAATTATTGATAACGTCAGTACCCCGCTTGTTCTGGAGGTGGGGCAGCATATCATCAGCGGCGATAGTGTGACCGAGGTTTATGAAGCGATTAATGTAGAGAATAGAATCCAGAAGCAGCTGATTATTCCTGAACTAAATAAGAAGAAAGCGATTATCACATGCTGTTATACTGGTATCGGAAGTGCGACACAAATCCAAGAAATCCTACTAAAATGTTTAGGGGATTCTGCGAAGGAATTAACCATTCTTCCCTATGACTATCATAAATTATCAGAGAATAAAATGTATGAAACACCTTTCCAGTTGTATGATGTATTAATGATTGTCGGCACAGAAAATCCTAAAATAAATCAGGTACCATATATCGGTCTGGATCAGCTGATAAATGGTGAGGCTGTTGGTGAATTCGCCGAGCTATTGCACGAACAGGTAGACATTGATAGTGAAGCCTTTAAAAATCAATTGATTTTCAACTTCTCAATCAATAAAATCGTCGAAAACTTAACGATCCTAGACGCCACTAAAGTCCTGCGTTTAGTCCAAAAGGCTGTGCAGGAATTGGAACGGTTGATGGCTATCGAGTTTTCAAACAATCAGCTATTTTTACTTTATATGCATTGCTGTTCCATGATCGAACGGATTTTACGCAAGGAAAGTGTCGATGAGCAGGCGGATATAGAGGAGTATGTGCAAAAGGAAGGACACAATATGGAGTTGATTCATCAAGCATTCCAAGAGGTCGAAAAGGAATATACAATTGAATTACCCTTATTAGAGCTTCGTTTATTAAATGACATTGTAAAGGATTAAGGTGAAGGTATGGATAAAGCAGTTATTTTTGATATGGATGGAGTATTGATCGATAGTGAGCC
Source organism: Enterococcus avium ATCC 14025 (assembly GCF_000406965.1). Classification (GTDB taxonomy): domain Bacteria; phylum Bacillota; class Bacilli; order Lactobacillales; family Enterococcaceae; genus Enterococcus_A; species Enterococcus_A avium. The sequence goes on from NZ_KE136363.1 coordinate 281,571, forward strand.
TTACTATTTTGAGCGACGAATGGACTTTTTTAAAGCGAAAGGAATTCAACCAGGTTCAGATAAATTTGAAGACTATGTTGGCAATTCTGAAAAACAAACCTGGAAGTTACTGGTTTCTGAAAATGAGACAAAACGTGAAAAACTTCATCAAGAATATCTTGAGTATAAAAAGCATCATGGTATTGATTTTAAAAAAGCTTTGAGAAGTTCGGTACCGCAAGTATTAACAAAACTATCAGAGAAGGGACTCTCAATTGGCTTGGCCTCTTCTTCTCCACGCAAAGAAATCAATCAAATGCTATCCGATTGCCAGCTTGAGAAATACTTTTCATTTACGATCAGTGGTGAAGAGGTGAAAGAAAGTAAGCCGAATCCAGAAATTTACACGATTAGTCGTAAAATGCTCAATTGTCCAGACTGTTTGGCGGTGGAGGATTCTACTTTAGGGATTGCTTCAGCTAAAGCCGCAGGTATTTACACGGTAGCTCTAAAACAAGCTTTCTTAATGGATCAACGAGAGGCAGATGTAGTAATTAATGAGCTAGAAGAACTTTTAAGCTTACCACAACTAATCAAGTAACTATAAAGAAATTCTCCAACAAAAAATGCTGGAGAATTTCTTATTTTGTTGCAAATCTAAATTTTTTATATTAGAATAACTTCAATCAATAATTACGCATTGAAGAGAAGAGTAGTTGATCGCGAAACGTTTAAAAGAGACCCTCAGCTGGTGAAAAGAGGGATCGTGGAAAATCAGTGAAGATGAGCTCTGAGCATTCAGTTTGTTCACGCAAGCTGTACGGGAAGCGACCGTTATATCGCCGGGTATGTCTGTACCGTTGAGGTATTATCTGCGAGGATAATACGAATAAGGGTGGTAACGCGAAAATATTCGTCCCTTTATTTATCAGTAATCTGGTAAATAAAGGGATGGATATTTTTTTATTTGTCAAAAATTAATAGGAGTGTGTCGATATGAAAAAGTTTAGTTTGGTTTTAATGATTTTGGGAAGTATCATATTTTTAACTGCTTGTGGTTCAAGCGCAGCAAAAACAACAAATAAAATCAAGATTGGCGCTTCGCCAACCCCCCACGCGGAAATTCTCGAACACATCAAACCAGAATTAAAAAAAGAGGGAATTGATTTAGAAATCGTCAAGTTCGATGACTATGTTCTACCTAATAAAGCATTAGAAAACGGCGACATTGATGCCAATTATTTTTCAACTGTTCCGTATTTTAATCTACAGAAAAAAGAAAACGGCTATAAATTTTCGAATGTAGGAGCAATCCATTTAGAACCTATGGGGATTTACTCACATAACATAAAAAAGGTCAGTGAGATACCGAACGGTGCAAAGGTGATTGTTTCGAATGTGCCTTCTGAATGGGGGCGGATTTTAACTATCTTTGCGAAAAACAAGTTGATAAAACTTAAATCAGGTGTGGCGATTGATCAAGCTTCTTTCGATGATATTATTGAAAATCCCAAAAATTTGGTCTTTGAACATACTGTTGATCCAACACTTTTAACGTCAGCGTATGAAAATAACGAAGGCGATCTAGTAGCGATCAACTCCAATTTCGCCTATGAAAAAGGTTTGAACCCAGTCAAAGATTCATTAATGATCGAACAAAACGACTCACCCTATGTCAATATTGTAGCTACGAGAACCGATGATAAGAATAAAAAAGAAATCAAAAAAATCGTAGAAGCATTACATGAACCCAAAGTCCAAAAATGGATCGAGAAAAAATGGGGCGGCTCAGTTGTCCCTGTCAACGAATAAGAAAGAATAGGTGATGTAAATGGAAAGAGCAATTTTTGCAGGTGGATGTTTCTGGTGTATGGTCAAACCTTTTGATAGTCTGCCAGGTATTGAGTCAGTTATTTCAGGTTATACCGGCGGAGAAACAGAAAATCCTAACTATTTGGAAGTAAAAAGCGGAAAAACTGGACATACAGAGGCAGTTGAAATTATTTTTGATCCTGAATTGATATCCTATGAAGAATTAGTAGAGATCTATTGGCAGCAAACCGATCCAACCGATGCATTTGGTCAGTTTGAAGATCGCGGAAGTAGCTATCGCCCAGTGATTTATTATTTTAATGAGCAGCAAAAGAAAGTCGCTGAAGCTAGTCGCACTGCTCTTCAAAATAGCGGACATTTTGACCAACCAATCGTGACTCAAATTGAGGAAGCCTCCACCTTTTATCCGGCAGAAGCAGAACATCAGGATTACTATCAAAGAAATCCAGAGAACTATCATAAAAATGCTGAGCGAAGAGAACAGTTCATTAAAGAGTTCTGGTAAAATTTTTTCCACTCCTTTTTAGAAAAGCTCGTCATTTTGGACACAGATTGAGAGGTTCTTTTCTTTCAAAAAAGTTAAAATGAACTGAGAAGGGGTGGATAATCATGGTGAAAACAACAATTGAAGCTGTCTTTAATGAACCGATTGAAACCATTTGGCATATTGTAACAGACTTGACGAACGCAGATTGGCGAAGTGATCTTAGTAGAATTGAGGTTTTAGAAGATAAAAAGGAGTTTATTGAATATACGAATCAAGGCTTTCCCACAAAATTTGTAATAACTGCATTTGAACCACTAAAACTCTACGTTTTTACAATGGAGAATGAGAATATCAGCGGAAAATGGGTTGGAGAGTTTCAATTATTGTCAAAGACAAAGACTAAAATTCATTTCCTTGAGGATGTATCTCCAAAAAAAATTTATATGAGGCCTTTTGTGAAAAGCTATTTAACTAAGCAGCAAAAACGATATGTAGATGATTTGACTAATTATTTAGCAAATAAAGAATAAGCAATGTTTTTTGAAGAATAGCTCGCAATAAAATACTGAAAAATAGTAGTGAATAAGCCATTCGACTCATAACAGGAGAGACGAATGGCTTATTTTTTTATCAGTGATTCTTTGTAAAATATTCCGCTTCTGATGAGCGCTTAACCAGTTGTTCTTTATCAAGTATTTGGAATCTGCGTTTTTCTCGTTTTAAAATAGCGTCATCACATAGTTTATTCAACAGACGAAGCAAATGACGATAGCTAATCCCAATCGTGGCGGCCACATCAGTCAAATTATCAAAGAAGTAATTTTTATAGGCTCCCTGTAAAATATAAGTACAAAGACGCTGCTCTCCAGAATAAAGAGCATTTGAAGTGTAATTGTAAGAACTGCTGATCAGGTTTTCTGATAATCCTTTTGCTAGTGTAGTCATAAAGGTCAGATTTTGAAACATTGAATCTTGATTGTCTTGAAAGGGAACAATAATACACTCAAAGGCTGAAAGAGTGATAACCGATGCGGTCGCGTAAGTGGTATCGGACATCAGTTCAACATCACCAATCAATCCGCTAGAAAGATAATAGGCTAAGACCAAGTCTTTTCCACTAGGAGCACTAGTACACACCTTTGCTTTTCCAGAAACAACGATCATAATGTATTTATACTCCACACCTTGAGCAAAAATAGTTTCTCCTGAACTGAACTTTCGGACTGTACAGACAGATTGGTGATCTAATAAGCCATATTTATCCAGTAAATCAAGGTGGTGCTTTTCCAAGTCAGTCTCCATTTATTTCGCCTCGTTTCCTTCACATTAAAAAGATTACATTCTCATTTTACTATGAATCTTGTCTTAAAGCTGTAAAAGAAAAATACTATTCAAAAATCTGATAGAACTAAGCAATCCTCTCTTTTCGTATTTTTCATGATAAGAAAAGGCATTCTAAGAGAGTAATTTTCTGTTGTTAAAAGGAGAGTTTAGCGTTCCGTATCAAGATTAATACTTTTTTGAAAATTATTTTAAATTATTTGCATTTTTTTAAAACTCATTCGTGAAGTATGTTACAATCATTATTGTAATGTAAACACTTTCAACTATTAGGAGGTAGAATGAATGACAAAAACAGTAATCGTAGGTACAAACCATGCTGGAATTGCAGCAGCTAACACACTTTTGGATAACTTTCCAGATCAAGAAGTGGTAATGATTGACCGCAACGACAATCTTAGTTATTTAGGCTGTGGAACAGCGTTGTGGGTAGGACGTCAGATTGATTCTTATGAGGGCTTATTCTATACGAAACGTGAAGACTTTGAAAGTAAAGGCGCACGAATTTCAATGGAAACAACCGTAGATCGAATTGACTATGATAAAAAAGAGGTCCATTGTTTAACGAAATCAGGCGATTTCTTTGTTGAAAGCTACGATAAATTGATTTTAGCAACAGGATCTGTACCAATTTCTCCCGAGGTACCTGGGCGCGATTTAGAAAATATTCATTTCTTAAAACGTTTCCAAGATGGGAAAGCTGTTGATGAAATTTTAAGCGCAGATAATATTCAAAATGTTGCAGTAATCGGGGCAGGCTATATCGGTGTAGAAATAGCTGAGGCAGCTAAGCGTCGCGGTAAAAATGTATTACTTTTTGATGCGATGAAGCGCTCATTACCGAGTTATTATGATAAATGGTTTACTGATGATATGGATACGATTTTAAGCGAGCACGGAATTGACCTGCACTTTGGGGAATTAGCTAAAGAATATAAAGGCGAAGTAAAAGTTGAATCAATCGTAACAGATAAAGGCGAATACAGTGTTGACCTAGTGATCAATGCGATTGGCTTCTTACCAAATAACGAACTGGGAAAAGACCATTTAGAACTATTTAAAAACGGTGCTTATTTGGTCGACCTTCACCAGCAAACTAGTGATCCGAATGTCTATGCTGTAGGCGATTGTGCAACAATTTATTCCAATGCCTTACAAGACACAACCTATATCGCACTAGCAACAAATGCTGTACGTTCGGGTATTGTGGCTGGTTATAATGTTGGAGGAGTGGCGCTAGAATCGACCGGCGTACAGGGCTCAAATGGAATCTCAATTTTCGGCTTGCATATGGTTTCAACGGGCTTGTCAGTAGAAGCAGCGGCTAAAAATGGCATTGCTGTGAAGTATACAGACTTTGAAGATCTGCAACGGCCAGGATTTATGAAACAAAATGCAAAAGTTAAAATACGGATTGTCTATGAAGAAAGTTCTCGAAGAGTTGTGGGAGCGCAGTTGTCATCAACTGAGGATATTTCAGGAGTGATTCATATGTTCTCACTTGCTATCGAAGAGCAAGTAACTATCGATAAGTTGAAACTATTGGATATTTTCTTCTTGCCACACTTTAATCAGCCATACAATTACATCACAATGGCTGCATTAAGCGCAGAATAAAAATACAGAAAAGGAGTCATTGTTCAGACAATGACTCCTTTTTACTAATCTGCATTTTTCAAGATATCCAATATTTTCTGATAATTTTGATTTTGAAATATTTCATAGTTCAATTTTTTGTATAGTTTAACTGCATGATGACTCCAGGTTTGAGTATTCAAGTAAAGATCCTGACCTGGATAATATTCATGAAGAAGCTCAGTGACACGAATCGTCAAGGCTTTAGCTAAACCCTTTCGCTGTTCTTCAGGTACTACACCTAACCAGTGAAGTCGCGGTGAGTGATCTTCAGTCCACCAAGCTGTAAAAGTAGCAACTTTCACTCCCTGAGGATTCTCTATAAAGAGCATCCGCTTTTTTAATTCCTCTGGATAAGGTGCAAAGGAGCGTTGAAAATATTCAGCGGCGGCTTTTTCGGTTTCGAACTCTAACACAGCCGTTTCAATCCGACACCAATCTTTTTCATCGCCAGGCTGATGAAAGACGATCCGATAGCCGTCAGGTAATTGGATTTTAGGTAGTGATGGGGCATTTGACGGGCGAAACATGGTAAATGGAATAAAAGGTACAGACTTATCCAACATAACAAGACCTCCAGTTTTTTCTCAATAAAATCGTATCATGTAGGGATAGTAAAAGCTAGCTTGATTTTAGCTAATTATGAATGTTACTCAAACGTCTGTTTTCCATAAAAACTTCTATTATAAAAAAAATGGAGACATAGAGACGAATCTCTATTATATAATGAAATGAGAAATCAGCTTGTAGGTTTGTCAGTGGTTGTCACAAAGAATAATTTGTTTTGTGAGGATGAACATCTAATAGGATTTTTGAGCAATGAAAAAGTTAGGGAGGTAAAATTTATGGCAAAAAGGGTTTTCTTTAGTTTTTATTATGAAAACGATCTATCTAGGGCGTTGGTGGTTAAAAACAACTGGGCTTTGAAGGAGAATGAAGAATCTGGGTTTATTAGCAACTCAGAGTTTGAGCGAATGAAACGGGATGGTGATGAGGCTATCGAACGCTGGATCGACAAACAAATTGCTGGAACATCCGTGACCGTTGTTTTGATTGGAAGCGAAACATTAGATTCTAAATATGTTCAATATGCAATAAAAAAAAGTTACGAACTAGGAAATTCGATTATAGCTTTAAAAATCGGCAAAATTAAAAATTTAAGCCAGCAAACGTCCATCAGTCAATCAGTAGTAAAAATAGTTGGAAAAAAGAACAATGGGGAATTACTTTGGTTTGATGAAATCATTGATAAAGAATATGACTACATCAAAAACGACGGCTATAACAATCTTGAGAAATGGATTAATGAGGTCGATAAGGTAAAAGAAAGATAAGGAGCACTTGGATACAGTTTTCTAGATTTTGAAATGGCACTCGCTGATGACTTGAAAAAAGGAGACTATGAAAGCGAATGGAAAAATTAAAGGGGAAAAATAAAGCTGCAACGCTTGGAGAGAATAAAAGGACAAGATATTGAACAGATCGTTCAGTTCTTGTCCTTTTCATTTATTTTGACAATGCTAAAGCCAATGCCTTTTGGATCGCCACAATATTTTTGTCTTTTCTAAATTGAATAGTCTCAGCAGGTAACTCAGCACTAGATATCCAAATTTTTAATTCGGCATCTAGATCAAAGTGACCGCTTGTTTCGACTGAAAAGCGTGAAATCGAACGATAAGGAATAGATTTGTACTCTGCCTTTTTACCAGTCACACCTTGTTTATCCACTAAAATCAAACGGAAATCTGTAAAGACAATCAAATCCCGAACTAGTTTAAAAGCCAAAGAAACCGTCTCTCCTGATATTAAAACATCCTCTAACTTTTTTTCAACTGCTTTATTGTCATGTTGACTAGCATTTCCCATTAAACCATCAAAAATACTCATAGATAGATTCCCTTCTTTCTCTGATTGAATAAGTTCATTCTAGCTGATTTTTAACAGAAAGACTATCGAAAGCGTACAATCGAATAATCATTCCTTCACAAAAATAGTTTTTGTTCTTTTTTGACTTAAATTTCCTTGCTAAACATATATTGTTTCGTTATACTCGGTAGGGAAAAGAACTCAGTTATAAAATGGATTCAGGAGGTGTTCTCATGTTTAAAAACTATCAGCGGTGACTATGATCTCAATCGTTACTTAGAGTTTCTAAGCAAGTAGAACAATTGAATTTCCTCCCAGAACCTTTTTTTGCGTTGCATTGAAAGGGTTATTCCGCCTACAATTAATTAGTGCTTAGGAGGAAACATACTTATTAAGTATGTTTTTTTGTTGTGCTTAAAAGATCAGTAAACTGTTGTTGAAAACGGTTCAAGTGAAAAAATAAACTTAGAGGAGCAGTAAGATGAAAAAAGTATTAACAGTAGTAAGTTGCTTATTATTGACCGCATTGGTCGTGTTCGCTAAAACAGAACAGGTTCAAGCAGCAAAGAAGACGAACAAAGTTCAACGTTTGGTAGACAGTAAAGATATTAAGAAGGATGATTTTTTTGTGGATGCAAAATGGTTGAATAAGCAGATGAAAGACAATGATAAGACCGTAGTAATTGAGGCTTCTTACGGCGAAGGGAAAGATTATAAAAAAGCTCATATCCCAGGCGCATTGCATATCGACACGATGGAAATCGAAACTGAAGAAAACAATTGGAATATTTTAGATGCGGAAACCTGCAAGGAAGTCTTCTTGAAACGCGGTGTGACAAAGACCACACCAGTAGTCGTCTATTCTAGTGATATCAATGCGGCAGCACGTGTAGCCTTTGTTGCTTACTGGTTAGGTGTCGATCAAGTAAAAATTCTTGATGGCGGATTGAAGGCTTGGGAGAAAGCTGATTACAAAGTAGAAAAAGGGAACCAAGATGCCGAAGCTGCAAAAGATTTTGGTGCAGCTGTTCCTGGACGTCCTGAATACCTGATCTCAACCTCTGACGATTTATTAGGTGCGAAAGAAAAAAATCCTGATCTGGTTCTAGCAAGTATTCGTTCATGGAAAGAATTTACTGGAAAAACAAGCGGCTATGACTACATTGAAAATGCGGGTGAGCCAGAAGGTGCCGTGTACGCGAAATCAAGCAAAACGAGTGCTGATGTTGCTCAATTAATGAACAACGATGGCACAGTGAAGGAGCCAACGAAAATCTTTGATGCTTGGGAAAAATGGGGCATCACTCCAGATAAAGAAGTTGCTTTTTATTGCGGTACTGGCTGGCGTGCGGCTACGGCGTTCTTTATTGCCAAACAAGAAGGCTTTAAGGACGTTCGTCTTTTTGATGGCGGCTGGTATGATTGGGATAAAGCTCACCAGAAGGACCCAAGCAAATACCCTGTTCAAGTTGGCGACCCAAGAGATAAAGACAAGGTGAAAACTCTGAACTAATGAAGATCTTTCGCTATTTTTTGCACATCATTCAATTTGGATTGATCTATGGAATTTATCTGATGAATGATCTCTACCGTAATCATTTAGGTTTTATGCGGAATGTTTCCTTTTATTCTCATAAAGTGGATGCAAGTCTGTTCGGCAGCAAATTGTTTTTGCTGCCGGTCTTGTTAACGATTGTTGCCTTTTTAGTAGTAAGAAAGAAAAAAAGTCTAGAATCACTGTTGTTGTTAATGATAGCGATTATTTTTCTAATTTGGCAGACAACAATCACCTTGCAAGTAATACCCATTTATTATCTAGTGAGCGGAATAATCCTTATTGGTTTCTTACTGCAACTAGTGATCGTTTTGCTAAAAAAGGAGTTTGTTTAATGGATTATTCGAAGGGAACAATTGAAATGGCTCGCTTAATCGCGGAAAATTGTACCAGTTGTCAACGGTGCATGAAAGATTGTCTCTTTTTGCAGCAGTATTGTGATGATCCTAAAAAGCTGTTTCAGCAATTTTTAGCAGAAGGCTTAGAACCAATCGTTCCATACTCCTGTATGTTGTGCGGTCGCTGTACAGTTGTTTGTCCGTTAAAACTGAAATTAGACGAAGCCTTTTTAGCGATGCGTCAAGATTTAATCAAGGAAGGATTACCGCTTAAACAGCTCAAAAGCGTCGAAATGCATCAAAAACTATCAACAAGCAAATTATTTACGGCTGTGAATCGAGGAGAAGAAAAATGAAATATGGTTTTATGGCAGGCTGTTCTCTAAGCTCTAGCAGTCCGAAGCAAGTCGCACAAATCATCGATTATTTAAAAGGTTTTTATCCTGATTTAGCTGTTATCCAAGGTTGTTGCGGCAAACCGACTCGGATGATCGGTCAGGAGCAATTGTTTCAGCAGCGCTTTGGACAACTATCAGAACAGGTCCACAAGGCTGGAATTGATGAATTGATCGTTGCATGCCAAGGGTGCATAAAAACAATGACTCTTCAAAATCAATTTCCTACATCCTCGTTATGGGTAAAGATGGCCGAGTTAGGATTACCAAAGGAAGCTATCGGAAAAGGGAAAACAAGTGATGTTGTTTTTTCTATCCAAGATTCCTGTCCAACGAAGGAAATGACGGAGATTCATCAAGCGGTTCGCTATCTATTGGAGCAGTTAGGCTATCAGGTCCAGAAAAATCGTTTGTCGGGAAAAAACACCCTCTGCTGCGGAATGGGTGGGATGTGTGGCGTTTCTAATCCGAATCTCGCGAAGGATTTTGCAGCCAAGCGTGTGCAAGATTTTAAAACTGATCATATTGTTACCTATTGTTCCAGCTGTACTTCAGCCATGATTCTTGGCGGGGGTGAGGCTTGGCATTTATTGGATTTGATCTTTGGAGAGGTAATACATAAAGACGACAAAAGTCCTGCGCATCCACTAGATAATCCGATACGAGCTTGGAAGAATCGTTATCAATCAAAAAAAATAGTCACAAAAGCATAGGAGCAAATAATGAAGAAATGGTTAATCGGTCTACTGACAGCAGGGATGCTTTTTTCTCTAGCTGCCTGTAAGACCAGTGAAACAAAAGAAACGAAAACAACAGATTCTATTAGTAGCTTTTCTGAGGCAGTAAAAAAAGGCAAAGGTGAAACAGTGACCTTTTACGGATATGGCGGCGATGAAAAGGCCAATGCATGGGTCGATGAAGTGGTTACCCCAGCCATGAAAGAAAAATATGATATTACCGTAAAACGAGTTCCGATGGACATTGATCAGATCTTGAATAAGCTGACAACGGAGAAAGAAGCCGGCACAAAATCAGGTGATATTGATGTTATGTGGATCAATGGTGAAAATTTTTATACGGCAAAACAAGCAAAACTGCTTTATGGTCCCATCACGAAAAATGTCGAAAGCTTTGAAAAGCTGATGGACGTTGATGGACATAATTCAAAATATGACTTCGGTGTCAAAATTAACGGCTACGAAGTTCCATATGGCAGTGCACAATTAGTTTTTGCTGGAGATAAAGAAAAATTCAAAGAAGGATTTCCGACAGATACTCAAGCTTTGTTAGCCTACGCGAAGGAAAATCCTGGGAAAATCACCTACACGGCTCCACCAGAATTCACTGGCAGCGCTTTTGTTCGTAATATTATCTGCGATATTGTCGGCTATGATAAAGTTGAAAAGGCGAAAGCCAACAAGGAAGAGTTATATCAGGTTATTAAACCAGGTCTAGATTACTTAAATGAAATCAAACCTTATTTATGGCAGCAAGGAAAAACCTATCCGACCACAACTGCCGAATTAGATCAAATGTTTGCGGCCGGACAAATTGATATGAGCTACAGCTATGCTCAGATGCATGTAGCAGAAAAACGTAGCGATAATGAATTTAAAGCAACAACTGAATCATTCTTGTTTGATAAAGGAACGATCGCAAATCAAAGTTACTTAGCGATTGCTGATACTTCTAAAGACAAAGCAGCAGCATTAGTTTTGATTAATGAAATGACAAGTGAGTCTGCGCAGCTAAAAAAAGCGGAGGCCAAGTATGGCTACAGCATTCCACCTTTTGACTCTGAAAAATTATCAGATGAAAAAAATCAAAAATTAACCGATTTGTATAAAAATCAAGGAGTGCTTTCCCTTGAGAAAATGCAGGAAAAACAAATTCCCGAGGTTCAAGCAGAGAAAATCCCAATAATTGAAGCGTTATGGAAAGAGCATGTTTTACATGAATAGAAAAAAAATACTCGTTTTGCCTTTTATTTTGTTAAACAGCGTTGTGATTATCGCAGCGCTGTTTAAAGGGCTGCAAATTAGTTTGGGTTATTACCCGTTGATTGGTCTTAAAGAAATCACATTAGCAAATTTCCAACAGGTTTTAACCGATCCTTTTTTTCAAAAGTCGCTTGTATACAGCTGCTATTTGGCGCTGACTGCGACTTTTTTGTCATTGCTACTTGGGACGGCTGTCGCGTTTCTTCTATTAAAAGTAAAAAGTTCATGGCTACATAAAATTATCAGTCTACCGATTTCTTTACCGCATATTATTGTGGGCTTGATGATGCTACAGTTGATTAGTCAATCTGGAATAATTTCTCGTATACTGTTTCAACTGGGATTGATTCAAGAAATCGGTCAATTTCCCTTATTCGTCCATGACTCTAAAGGGGTAGGAATTATTTTAGTTTTTTTATACAAGGAAATTCCTTATGTTGCGGTGAGTATTTTAGCAATTTTGCAGCAAATCCAGTTAGGTTACATTGAGGTTGCTAGAAATTTAGGTGCGTCAAATACGCGAATCTTTTTCACGATTGTTTTACCGATGATTCAAAAAACATTGGCAACTTTATTTATTATCTTATTTTGTTTTACATTTGCTTCATTTGAAGTACCTTATCTGTTGGGAAGCCCAAGTAATCAAACCGTGGCTTTGACTGCTTATGATCTGTTTACTCAGGCAGATTTGACTACACGTCCTCTGGCTTTTGCCTTGAACCTAATTATTTCAGGATTTTGCTTAGCAGTTACGTTACTTATTTTGACCATTAGTAATTTTTTGCCAGGAGGGAGAAAAACCACATGAAACTTTTATCAAAGAAGTCCTATCTTTTGTTGGTATTTTCTGCGCTGGCCGTCTTGTTTCCTGTATTCATTTTAGTTCTATGGTCCTTTAGTGATAAATGGATGTACCCGGCTGTCTTTCCACAGGCAATGGATCTAAAAATCGTAAGACAAATGGTCAAAGAACCCAATTTTTTTCCGGCAATTATTAATAGTTTGATGATTGGACTTGCAACAACCCTCGTTAGCATTGCGATTGCTTTGCCGGCAGCGAACTATCTGGCGTTTCAGAAAAGGCTGTCACAGCGTTTGGTAGAAGTGATTATTTATCTTCCATTGATTTTGCCTGCTATTGCAATTATCACTTCAAGTCAGGTTCTTTTTTTGCAATTACGACTAACAGGAACTTTTTTCGGTATTATTCTGATTCATACCTATTTGTGTTTACCTTATGCCATGCAGCTCCTGCTAGAAAGCTATCGACAGTTAGGCGAGGGATACAATTTGACGGCGCGAAGCTTAGGGGCGGGTCCTTGGATGACTTTTTGGCAGATTACTTGGCCTCTGCTAAGAACGGGTGTGAGTACAGCTGCTGGACTTGTGTTTATTGTCTCTTTCAGTCAGTATCTACCAACCTTTTTTATTGGTGGGGGTCGTATCGTCACACTACCGCTGTTGCTGCTACCATATGCTAATAATGGGCGTTTCGGATTAGCTTCGTCCTATAGCTTAGTTTTTCTAGGCTGTACCTGGCTAGGCGTATTTATTTTGAAAAAAGTAATTGGAGGAATGAACAATGGGGTTAAGCGTCAGAAACGTACAGCTAACCTATGGAAAAAAAGAAATACTGCATGATTTATCTTTCGATGTTCAGGATAGCGAAACGATTGCACTTTTTGGTCCTTCTGGTGTTGGTAAAACCAGTTTGCTTAAAATGATTGCGGGAATTCAGCCAGTTGAAGGAGGAACGATTGATTTCACTGAGGGATTCTCACAGGAAAGCACCGTGTTAGTTTTTCAAGATTTTTGGTTATTTCCACATATGAATGTGATTGATAATATCGGTTTTGGCCTTAAAGCGCGCAAGTCTTCAAAGCTGGAAATAAAACAAAAAGTAAATAAAATTTTAGAGGTATTCGATTTAAAGAGATTAGAGCGACAGTTTCCTGATCAATTATCCGGAGGACAAAAACAACGGGTTGCGTTAGCACGAGCGATCGTTTTAGAGCCAAAGTTGTTATTATTAGATGAACCTTTTGCCAATCTAGATGGACACTTAAGAAGCGCTATGCGGGATTATTTGCGACGGCTGAAGGAGACTTATCACTTTAGTATTATCTTAGTGACTCATGATCGTGACGAGGCCTTTCAATTAGCGGATCGCATGGTCGTTCTTTTGGAAGGGGCAATTCAGCAAATTGGTGAACCAAAAGAAATTTATTTTTTTCCCGAGAATCGAAAAGTTGCTAAAGCAATGGGAGAAACGAATTTTATTTCTGGAACAGTCAATGGTCATAAATTCCAGATGGAAGATGCAGAAATTACTGTTCAAAATCCAGCGAGTATCCATGGAGATGCGGTTCTTTTTATTCCATCTGGGACAGAATTTACGATTGAAAAGATCGCTGGCGCTGGCATCCCAGCATTTGTGGAATTTAGCGAGTGGACACCTAACGGTCAAAGATCTGAAATTAGAATTGGAGCAACAATCTGTATGTTCACAAATGTATCTGAAAAGCTCGTTGCCGGAGAAAAAATCTTCTTAACCTTCAATGAGATTTTACAGGTGATGGAATGTTGATTTCTATTATTATTCCCACATTAAATGAAGAAACGAATCTTGAAAACTTATTGCGACAACTAAATCAGCTAGAAAAGAAGATTCCTTTTGAAATTATCGTAGTTGATGGTGGCAGTCAAGATGCAACGATTGCGATTGCGAGTGATTATGCAAAAGTTTACCAATTAAAGCAGGGGAATCGGGGGGCTCAATTAAAATTAGGGGCAGAGAAAAGCCGCGGTGAAATCTTATGGTTTTTACATAGTGACAGTCGTTTAGACAACCAATCAGATATTTTGGCGCAGATTCATCGAGCTGTAGCTAATAAAAACAATAGCGCCGGCTTTTTAAAGCTTTCATTTGATTCAACTGAGCTCTTTTATCGTTATTTAGCTAGAACTTCAACTTTGCGTGCAAAGTATCTTGGGCTGATCTTTGGTGATCAGGGTCTATTTACGACACGCGAAAACTATGAGCGGGCTGGCGGGTTTGAAACTGTTCCATTAATGGAAGACTGGCGGTTGAGTCGCCGATTGAGAAAACTCGGAAAATTCTATTATCTACCCGTGACAATAACCACATCTGCCCGAAGGTTTCGAAAAGGAAAACTCAAAGTACATTTACGTATGCATAAAATAAAATTGCTCTATTTATTAGGAATGTCACCAGAAAAATTAGCGGAACGCTATTATAAATAGGAAGGAGCCATTGATGTTAGAAAAGATTCAGCTCTATATAGAAAAAAATCAACTTACTAAAAAATTGCGACTACAAGGACCTTATACAGTCAAATTCTTAGCACAGGGTGAATACAATCAAAATTTTTTGATCTCGGATGAAAAAAGCCGATATGTATTTCGTTTGAACTACGGTAGTCAACTACATTTAGACAACCAGATTCGTTATGAATATCAGGCGCTAAAGTGGCTTGAACGGACGGGACGAACACCCAAAGTATATTATGTTGATGACAGCCGTCAAAGCTTTGATCAAGGTTTATTGATTATGGAGTTTTTACTTGGTGAACCGTTAGATTATCACAAGGATTTATTAGAGGCTTCCAAAATTTTTGGTCGAATTCATAAACAACCAATTGATGAAACTGCTGAGAAGATTTTTGTAAAGGAAAAATCTACCATTTTATCTGCCCGAGTAACTGAGTGTCAAAAGCTGTTAGAGCCGGTGCTAAAAAGTGAATTTGTTCCATTACAGGCTCAAAAGCAACTGGCAAGTGCTTTGGATGATTGTCAAAAAAATATTCATAAACAGAAATTTTTTATTGATTTGGATCAATGGTGTATTAACAATACTGAAGTGAATTCCCATAATTTCATTATTGGGAAGCAAGGATTTTTAATCGATTGGGAGAAGCCAGTCATCAGTCATCCTGTCCAGGATATTTCACAATTCTTGGCTTCAACGACCACTCTTTGGCGGAGCAATTTAATTTTAACCCAAAGAGCAAAACGAGATTTTTTATCTGATTATCTAGCTGAAACGCATGTTGACGTAGCCACATTTGAAGAGGCCCTTAGGATTTACCATCCTTATCTAATGCTACGTGCATTGTCTTGGTCGGCAATGGCTTTTGACAGCTATCAAAAGGATACGAAGCAATTAAAAAATCAGGAAATTTTCGAGAAAGTTTCTAGCTATTTAGCAGAAGATTTCTTACGTCATGCCTTAAAGGAGCAAGTCTTTGAATAAATGTGCCTATATTTTATTTACTCGTGTTCCTGTACCAAATAAAGTTAAAACGCGTCTGCAAAGCTTGCTCAGCGGAGAAGAAGCATGCCAAGTTCAACAGGAAATTTTACTGGATAGTTTTCAAAAATTTGAAGGGTTAAATGAATGTGGTATAGATTTATACTTGGCGTATTCGGATGAAGGAGATCCAGCGTCCTTACTTTCTGCACTACCAAAAAACTTCCATTCTTTTCAGCAGCATGGTGCGACAATTGGGCAGCGAATGAATCACGCGATCAAGCTTGTTTTTGCAAAAGGTTATGAAAAAGTGGTACTAACAGGCAGTGACATCCCAAATTTAGATACGACAATTATTCAATCTGCATTCCATCAGATGTGTGAGATTGTTTTCGGCCCCTCACCAGATGGTGGCTACTATTTAGTAGGCTGTACACAATCCATTGATTTAACACCGATTTTTGAAACGAATATCTCTTGGGGGAAAAGTGAAGTATTGAAACAAACGTTGCAGCATTTAACAGATTATCAGGTGGATTTTTTGTCTCCGTTACAGGATGTTGATTATCCTGAAGATTTAAAAATGCTTCAACATGATCTAAAAAAAGAAAATCAATATTTGATGTATTGGTTAGAGGAAAATCGAGGATTATTAAATGAGAAAAGTCATTTTTGATTGTGACAATACATTTGGCTTAGCGGATCATGATGTGGATGACGGATTAACGCTTCTTTATTTGTTAGGGGCACCAACGATTGACTTACTTGGTGTAACTTTAACCTATGGGAACGGATCACTTGAAGAAGTTGAAAAAATGACAAAGGAACTCCAACAGCGTTTGACGCTATCTTTTGATTATTATTCAGCAAATCAAGCAGAGTATCTAGTCAAACAAGTCAATCTCTATCCAAATGAAATAACCATCCTTGCAACCGGCGCATTAACAAACTTGTCTGAAGCACTGAGAATAGACCCGAATTTTTTTAAGAAGGTTCAAGAGGTTGTCCTGATGGGAGGAACAATCGAACCACTAAAGGTGAATCATCGCTTAGTCACCGAGTTAAATTTTTCTTGTGATCCTGATGCTGCAAAAAGTGTCTTATTGAGTCAAACGAACCTTACAATCATGAATGGACACATGACCTCGGAAGCATTCTTTTCGCGACATGAGATGAATCAGTTTTTAACTTTAGTTGAAACAACAATTAATCAAGACACATTGAAATGGATTCATCAGACATTGGAAAACTGGATTAAATGGAATGAAAAGGTATTTGGTTTCAGCGGTTTTTGTAATTGGGATATGACTACAGCTGTCTACTTAGAGCGTCCGGAGTTATTCAGCCAAGAGCGATACAATCTATCAAAAAATCAGTTGACTCTTACTAAAGGGCGAATGACACTGACTGATAAATCTGACTATTCTATAAAAATGCCTAAAAAAATTTTGGATATAGCTGAATTCAATCAGCTAGTGATTAAGCGAATGACATTAGCGTTTAAAAAAGAGGACTAAAAGCAAATATTGAATCTGATTCAAAAGAAGGGAGCACATGTGAAAAAGATTATCGTCTTTATTGCTTTTATTTTGTTAGGAATATTTTTGGCCTACAAGTTTGGTTTAGTTGATTTTCTGACGGATATTTCCAGTTTAAGAGCCTACTTAGAAGCACTTGGCTGGCAGGGTTACGTGATTTTTATTTTACTTTCAGTCATTGTCGCTGTGTTTCTTTTACCGGGACAGTTTCTAGCGATTGTTGGTGGACTAGCTTATGGCGGACTTCTTGGCGGACTATTAACAATTATTGGTGCATCACTTGGTGCTAGCATCTCCTTTATTATTGGAAAATACATCGCAAGAGAGTATATATTGAAGCGTTTTGGTAATGACCCAACTTTTCAAAAAATTGAAAAGGGCGTTAGAGAGAATGGTATCTCATTTTTAATTTTCACACGTTTGGTTCCCGTTTTTCCTTTTGCAATCCAAAGCTACGCCTATGCCATGACACCGATGAGTGTAAAAAAATTCAGTTTGATCTCCTTTATGACAATGATGCCGGCCAGCTTTATTTATGCTTTTATGGCTTCTGAAATTGCTTTAAAGGGAGTTTCTGGAGCTCTGTTATTGGAATTAACAGTTGCGGGAATTTTCTTAGCTTTGTTAGCATACCTACCTAAGAAGCTTAGCAAAAAAATAAATCAATTAAATTCTGAATACAAAAAATAATGGCTCTTCGTCAAATCGTGTTGGTGAAGACAAATTTGAATAAAACTTAGTCCGATATGCGGCGCGTTCTGTGCGCCGCATATTTTTTTAGTTTTC
>NZ_KE136363.1:300758-335699 GCF_000406965.1 Enterococcus avium ATCC 14025
ACCAAAAGTGAGTCTCTTTTTGAGTTGAAACGAAGAAAAAAGTGTTAGTAGAAAATCGCCTTCGATTTTCCACCAACACAAAATATTATAGAACCAAAATAATAGTAAACGAAGAATCAGAGGATACTGCTCTGATTTTTTTGTTTCTCATGAGTTGATTTTTAACCGTACAAGTTAACTACAACTCCATTGTTTTCTTTTATAAGTCATTCTAAAATAAAGATGAAAGGGGAGATAAAGGTGGAAATGAATATCGGACCAATCATAATGGAGAAGCGTAAGGAAAAAAAGGTGACTCAACAGGAGTTAGCTAATTTTATAGGAGTTTCGAAGGCCTCAGTATCAAAATGGGAGACCGGCCAAACCTATCCTGATATTACTTTACTTCCGCTTTTGGCGGCGTATTTTGATATCACGATCGATTCACTGCTAACCTATGAACCGCAATTAGATAATCACGAGATTCAACGTATTTATGCGAGGTTGAAGGAGTCATTAGAAACAAAATCACCAGAGGATGTTTTAGCAACCATTCGTAGTTTTGTTCGGCGTTATTATTCTTGCTATCCATTCGTTTTACAAATGGGAATGTTTTTATTGAATCATGCAGATTTACTTCCAGGAGAGGAAAAAATTAAAACGTATACCAAAGAAGCACAGGATTTATTCATTCATGTTCGAACACAAGCAAAAGATCCAGATTTAATTACACAAGCATTAAAATATGAGGCCTATACAGCTCTTAATTTACAGGAGTTTGATCAAGTTTTATCGATTCTTGGAGATCAGGTTCCCGTTTTATTTCCAATCGAAAGCTTAATCGCTGCAGCTCAACAGCAGAAAGGTGAATCAAAAAAGGCTGTTCTCACGCTTCAAAGCGCTATTTATCAATATACGACTGTCTTTTTAAGCTTCTTAACTAATTATCTTCAACTGGTGATTGATGACCCTGATAAGTTTTCTGAGACCGTTTCGAGAGGTAAGAGCTTCGCAAAATTGTTCAATTTTAAAGAGATGCACCCTGTTGCGTTGATGAATTTTCAATTATCGGCCACTTTTGGCTATGCACAAATGGAAGATGAGACTGCCGCACTTGAGATGTTACAGGCATTTGTTGAGATTTTACAAGGAACAACATTTCCGGTTGTTCTTCATGGTGATGATTACTTTGATCAAATCGATGAATGGCTTGAACACTTAGAAATTGGAAATCAGTTACCAAGAGATTCAATGAAGGTCAAAGTGGGGTTGTTGGAAATGGTAATAGATAATCCTACGTTTGCACAGTTCGAGGATCAGGAGCAAGTGCAAGAAATTTTTACTAAACTTCGATCTATTAGAGAGCAGGATGTGACTGAGAATGAATAATTTTGATTTTTTTAAAGAGAATCTCCCTATTTTTATTCCACTAGTTCTTTTGGAGTTGATCTTAGTGATCGCCGCGGTTCGACATGTCTTGAAGCACCCGCATTATCGTTTTGGCAATCGAGCTGTTTGGTTATTAATCGTTATCTTGATTCAAATTATTGGTCCGGTGATCTATTTTGTTTTTGGAAAAGAGGAGGATCAATGAGCATTCTAGAGCTGAAGCAGGTCACCAAAAGGTTTGGGTCAAAAAAAGTCTTAGATAATTTAAATCTAACGGTACCCACTGGCTCGATTTTCGGTTTTGTGGGAGAAAACGGAGCTGGAAAAACAACGACGATGAAAATGATTTTAGGTTTAGAGGAGATGACTAGTGGAGAAATTCTAGTTAACGAGTTGCCTGTAGTTTTTGGCGATAATCAAACAAATCATTTGACTGGGTACTTACCAGATGTTCCAGAATTCTATGATTATATGTCTGCTCAAGAATATTTAAGATTTTGCGGAGAGATCACTGGTTTATCAAAAAAGCAATTAAAAGAAAAAGTTCCTGAGATTCTATCATTGGTGGGCTTAAAGCTGGATAAACGTAAAATTAAAGGTTATTCAAGAGGAATGAAACAGCGCTTGGGAATCGCTCAAGCTTTATTAAACGACCCTAAATTATTGATCTGTGATGAGCCAACTTCGGCCTTAGATCCAAGCGGCCGGAATGACTTTCTAGAAATGTTGGCGAACCTAAGGGGGCGGATAACCATTTTGTTTTCTACCCATATTTTGGGTGATGTCGAACGAATTTGTGATTATGTCGGTATTTTAGATCAAGGAAGACTGGCGGTTAGCGGTTCATTGGATGAATTAAAGCATCAATATGCTAAAAATCAGATAGAAATTGAATTTTCACATGAGGCTGATCTAGGGGTATTTACAACCAAATTGACAGAATTAAGAAACGAAGATATTCTGAATGACTTTACCTTTGATCCATCAAAGAACTTACTTATTTTGTCGTATAAACAGGATTATGAAGAAGTAGCAGCATTGGTTTTCCGATTGTTTGAAAGCCATCAGATTTTCCCTAATACAATTAAAAAGATTGATCCATCACTTGAAACGATTTTCTTGGAGGTGGTTCAATGAAGAATTTGTATTTTTTCACAAAAAAGGAATTTTTTGAATGTTGGCGAACATCACGCTTTTTGATTCTAGTCATTATTTTTCTCATTTTTGGTTTAATGAATCCATTGCTAGCAAAACTAACACCAGAAATTGTAAAGATGACAATTGGCGATGCGATGGCTAGTACAATTCCCAAACCCACATCTATCGATTCTTGGACGCAGTTTTTTAAGAATCTTACGCAAATCGGGATGATCGTTTTAGCTTTGATGTTTAGTGGCACGGTCAACAACGAGATTAATAAAGGAACTCTTATTAATTTAGTGACGAAAGGATTGCGCCGTTGGGTAATTATTGTTGGGAAAATGATTAGTTTGGTTTTTCAATGGAGCATTTGTTTTCTGCTGACTTTTCTTGTTACCTGGGGCTACACGGCGTATTATTTTCCAGATAATAAGAGCACACAGCTCTTTCAAGCTGTTTTTCCACTGTGGATTTTTGGTTTATTATTACTAAGCCTTGTTCTTTTATCATCAACCATTATGCGGAATAGTTATGAAGGGTTGCTTTTGACTGGCGGTATAATTGTGATTTTAGTCTTAATCAATCTATTTGATAAGCTGAAATACTACAATCCGATCTCGCTGGTCACACAAAACCTTAACTTCCTGCAAGGAACAGTAGATATTCAAAAATACTTGCCAGCGATACTAATAAGTATTCTATTTTTTGCACTGGCAACTTTACTCAGTATACAAATTTTTAATAAGAAGAAATTGTAATTTTTTGGGACCTAACTATGTAAATTAGGTCTCTTTTATTGTTTTTGAAAGAAAATAGTAGGAGCGTAAGATTCAAAATTAACCATGATTTAGAACTATAGCAGTTAAATCAAAATCAGAAAAAATAATACACTATTAGAAAACTGATTACAAAAAAAACACCAACAAAATGTCGGTGTCTTGATTAGTTAAATAAATAGATAAATGACAGAATAGATGTAATATGCCAGTAACAGCAAAGCGACAACGCAAGAAAATTTTGAGAAAAAACCTCCGCGTTTAGGGCTGGTGGATTGACGCGATTGTCTTCGTGTCATTTCAGTTATATCAACATCAACTGTTTTTGGTTTTTTTGATCCACCCAGAAGCACAACTGCTAGTAAATCGATAAAAATTAGGCCCTGTAAAATGATACTGACGATAAAAATAATTTGATCACCTTTAATCATTCTAAACAGGAACAAGATAATCATCAAGAGATCGAATAGTAATGTTAGTAAAAGCGCCATAACAAAGCTCCTTCAAATTGGTTAGAATAAACAAGCTTTATTATAGCATACTACTAATGAAAAAAATTACGAATTATTTATGAAAGATTCACACAAAGACATCAATCATGGTGTTTGAAAAAGGTGTAGATCATCCAATATACCATAAAAGTGACAAGTGATATAAACATTAAAAAGGCTAATGTCCAAGCTCCTTCAACTGGTTGGTAATGATGATAATTCATAAGTAAATAAATGCACAAAAAAGTCGGGGTCAAAGAAAAATATAAATGAATCAATACTCGATCTTTTTTGAATAAGTAAAAATAGATGATAGTCATTAAAAAAAAGATCAAATAAATGATCCATGATACTGCATCACCAATATCCATGAACTCCCCTCCCTCATAAATGATTATATCAGAATACGGACTCCAATAAATAACAATAAAATGAGAAACAATTAGCTTTATTAATGAGAAAATACCATTTTAATTTTCATTCAAAGATTCTTATTAATACATGTTTTTTGACAGTTATGTTCTTCCTTTAATTTTAAAAAAATCAAAGAAACTGGAAAAACATTGTTATTTAACAATTTTTACGATCCAATACTAAATAAAAGAATTTTACATTGTGATTAATTTTTGTTACTTTATATAAAGAGAGGTAAGAAATAAAATATTAAATGTAATCGTTAATTAATGGTTAAAACAGGGGGATGACATGGATTATAAAAAGCTATTATGTAGTGTGATGTTGCTAGGAAGTTTTGGAACCTCGACCTTAGTTGCTTATGGAGAAGAAAAAACAGACTTTACCAGTATACAGGAGAGTTCAAGTACTATCAATTCTTCTAGTTCTACAGTAAAAACGGACGATTCAATTTCACAAGAAGCTGATTCTGGATTAGTGAACTCAGATACGACATCGTCTTCGAATGAACAAACCGAGTCAAGTAGTGAAAGCGGCGCGGTAGATGAAGAGGAATACGATGCTCAAGGAAACTTACAATTTCATCATCCAGTTCGATTTGAGGATTTTACTTTAGAACCGCCTGCGTTTAGAAGTGCACGATCAGCTGTGAATACACAACAAGCTTTTATCAATCAAATAGCTCCGTCTGCTAAGACATTAGCAAGCGCAAATAACTTATATGCTTCAGTAATGATTGCACAAGCAATTGTTGAAAGCGGTTGGGGGAGTAGTACGCTTTCAAAAGCTCCTAACTATAATTTATTTGGCATCAAAGGAACCTACAATGGACAATCAGTAACGATGAAAACACAAGAATGGAGTGAAAAAGAAGGTTGGTATTGGATTGATGCTAAGTTTAGAAAATATCCTTCTTATAAAGAATCTTTGGGTGATAATGTAACGATCCTCAAAACTACTTCTTTTTCATCTGGTAATTACTATTACTCAGGCGCGTGGAAGAGTAACACAAAGTCATACAAAGATGCGACTGCGTGGTTAACTGGAAGATATGCGACAGCACCAAATTATGGCAGTACATTGAATAGTATTATTCAGAGTTACAACTTAACACAATATGATACTGGTAGTAGTACATCAACACCACAACCTGTTCAAACCAATGCAATGTATCGTTTGTACAATCCGAATAGCGGCGAACATTTTTATACAGCGAGTGTCGCCGAACGTGATACAGTCAAAAAGGCGGGGTGGCGGTATGAAGGCATCGGTTGGCAAGCGCCTAAAAGCGGAACCCCTGTTTATCGATTATACAATCCTAACGCTGGCGATCATCATTACACACCGCACGCATACGAAAAAAATGATTTAATCAAAAAGGGTTGGCGTTACGAAGGGATTAGCTGGTATTCTGGTGGAAGCAAGCCACTTTACCGTTTGTATAATCCAAATGCTAAAGCAGGTGCACATCATTATACACTTCTTCAAAGTGAGCGGAATAATCTGATAAAGCATGGCTGGCGTAATGAAGGAATAGGTTGGTACGGACAGTAATCAAAGAATTTAAATAGATATTTGAGTAGCTTTCAAGAGTTAGATTTTCTCAACTAACTTTTGAAAGCTATATTTATATCATCAAATATAGGTTTAAAGTTGAGGTATATAGCTGATTAATAATCCTCTGTGATAAACACTCACCTTTTAGAAAATTGATACCTGAAAAAGGAGTGGGTCATACCACTCCTTAAAAGTCTAACATTGTAAGTTGAAAATTTCGCTATTCAGCATCAGTTATTTCGGAAATTACAAAAAAGCTATGAAGGCTATCGATTGAGTATTCATATTTTTTGCTTATTTCACAAAGTATTTGCTGGTTAGATTTAATTATATGCTCGTTTCCTTCATATAAAGTATCCGTTGGAAGATGAATTTCAAACGATTTTTTGTTGTCTAATACCAATGGTTTTTCAAAGAAATATCCAGCAATCTTTTTCATGAGAATTACTCCTTTTCTATTATTTTGTTATATATTACATCATTGATGTAAGTGAAACCAGAATTAAGCTCTATAACAGTTGTAATTTAAATCCACCTCAAAAGTGCAATTCCTAAAACACCTGTTAAGACAATTTTCATAAGATCCTTGGTTCGAATTCCAACGATCAACGCAGGTATACAAGCAAGGACTTCGGGGAAACGCAAAGTTGGAAAATGCCCCGCTTGATAATTTAGAAGACTTTGCATTAGTAATG
This sequence comes from Enterococcus avium ATCC 14025, assembly GCF_000406965.1. Taxonomy (GTDB): domain Bacteria; phylum Bacillota; class Bacilli; order Lactobacillales; family Enterococcaceae; genus Enterococcus_A; species Enterococcus_A avium. Next base: position 307,200 of record NZ_KE136363.1, read on the forward strand.
CTGTTAATATCGTCATAGGAAGATAGCTTAAAAATTTTTCAAGTATAGGCGGTAAAGTGATTGCCTTAGTAAGTATAAAAGGTAAGACTCGTGGCACCCAAGTAACTATAGCACAGCCCAAAAGTGTAAGCAGATAATAATTATTATTCATCCTTCATCAACACCCCCGTGAAGCAACCAGAAAGTGTTGCTAAAATGACAGATAATTCAGCAGATATAAACCGCATCAGAAGAAAAAGACTGATGATTGTAACTATTAAAATAGTTATCGTCTTGTTTTTTTGTTTCATTAAAGGTAATTGAATCTGAAAGAGAAATAGGCCTAAAAACATCGCAGTTAATGCAAAGTCGAATCCGAATATCGTAGGATCAGGAATGAAATTGCCTAATAATGCACCAATCACAGTTGAAAGTATCCATACAAGGTAAGCGGTTAAATTTAATCCGTGCATCCAGTTACTTGAGACTTTCTTTTCTTGTGCTAGAGTAGTCATTAATACACCGTAAGATTCATCGGTTAATAAGGTTCCGATCGCAATCCCATTTAGTAAAGAGTCCTCCTTGAAGTAATGAGCAACAGAAAGACTCATGAGTAAATGTCGGAGATTCACAAGAAAAACAGTGAATACGATTGATAGAATGGGGGCACTTAACAAAAGCAATCCACATAAGATAAACTGAGCACTTCCAGCGTATACTAAGGTAGACATCATAAAAATTTGCCAAATGGCTAAATGAGCAGATTTCCCCACGATACCCATCGCAATACCTATACCTAGATATCCCATGACTGTGGGTAAACAAGCCTTGACTCCGTCTGAAAAACTATTGGTTTGTGTTATACGATTATCCATCTACTCACCTCTCATTTTGTTTTAATCATATTAGACTAAAAGCAATAAAAAAACAAGAGGGTTAGTAAGCGAAAAAAGAGCAACAAACCTAAAAGCAAAGATATATAAGCTAATTAGGAAGTTTCTGCTCAATTTATTTTACCATAAAATTATTAGGGATAAATCTAAATAAATTATTTATTTAAGTAAATAACCTAAAAATATTTGTAATGAGGGTTTAGCCTTTATTTTTCTTAAAAGATATAGATGATGTATAATGAAGAAAAGGGAGGCGTTATCAATGAAAGAAAGTTATAAAAAAATACTTGTCGCAGTAGATGGTTCAACCTCATCAACAAACGCATTTAATGAAGCGCTAAATGTAGCTGAACGAAATGATGCGAAGCTCTTTATACTTACTGTAGTTGATTTCAAATTTTCAATCGGTGATCCAGCGTTTATCAATGATGCTCTTAAATTTCATCTAAATAATGCTGAAATTGAATTGGAGCAATTAGTTGCTAATTCCAAAGTGAGTCGTTTAGACTATGAAACAAAGATTGATTCAGGTAATCCTAAACGTAAGATTATTGATTACGCGTTGGAAAATCAAGTAGATCTTATAATGTTGGGGGCAACAGGCAGAGGTGCAGTAGAACAGGCGATAGTCGGTTCTACGACAGCATATGTAGTAAACCACGCCAACTGCAATGTTATGGTAGTGAGGTCTTAAATCGATATATTTATAATAAAAAAAGTTTTTGCCTCGATAGAAGCAAAAACTTTTTTATTGGGATAGTAGGGCTCGAACCTACACTTACCTGATTCAGAGTCAGGCGCCTTACCAGTTTGGCCATATCCCAATGAGAACAGAAAGAATTATAACGCTAGTTTTTCAATTCTTCAACTAAATTGTCTCGCCTATTTTTTTCCAGCCCTTTTCAAAGCTGCTAAGACAATATTTCCATCCGCAAATCCCAAATTAATTTTGATAACTTCATTATCAAAAATTAAAGACAGTCGAATACCATTTAATTTCTTTTTACCGCGGATTTCTTTGCATTGATAAAGATTGTATTTATATGCTTTTTGCTTACTTAACACATATAGTGTATTGCCGGAAATTCCATAAGCACTCAAACCCTCCTGTTTCTTTAGGTTTTCATATTTGTGGAAACCAATAAAAGAAAAGGAAAAGGTTGTTTTAGGAAATGCGTGAAGAAAATTGTTAAACAACTGAGTGCCTTTGTCTTCACTTGTATTATAATTAATTCCGTATGTTTTGGTAAATTGATAAAGTTCATTTGCAGTGTTCATAATAACCTCGCTTTTTTGATAGCTTTAGTATAATTGTTTCTTTTAATAGAAACAATCATTTATCGTGTGAAGCGGCGGGCATTGATGAATTCTGAAACGGCCATGGTGATAAGTAGAAACCCAAATAGTTGAAAAAGAATCATCATGCTGCTAAATGGATTAAATAAAAGGAAAAAACCAGCAATGATCATTAGGGCGCTATAGATGATCTGACCTGTAACAGGAAAGCCATCGCGTTTAGCAGTCCAACTTTGCATGAATTGACTAATTGCAAATATCAGGATAATGAATCCTAAAAACATTGGCAAAATACTGACAATCCCTTTAGAGAACCAAAGAACGACAAAAGCGACAAGCACTCGCATAATACCACTAGTCGTCTCAAATCCGATGTTTCCTGTATATTTTTTTGTTCTCAAGCCGCGGATAATCTGTAAAATTCCAAAAATTAATAAATAGAAGAAAATGATGTAGATAATTCCCCTAAAGACGCTTCGTGGCGAGAATAATATAGCGATTCCAAGGATGAGATAACAAACGCTTCTCAAATATCCATACTTTTTAATCGAATCAATAAAATTTGACATAAAATATCACTCCTTACTAATAATTTTACCCGATTTGACGTCTTTTTGCTAATGAAGTGAAAAATTCGATTGTAAACCATTCCATACTTCGGTATAATGCGAATAACATTGATCCAAAAGCTAGACGAACAAATGAATGTCGATACTGGAGGGCTTACTTATGAATGAAGAAGAAATTGAGCTTGGAAGAAATTATCGTTGCCATCCGATTGGTTTCGAAGAATGTGTAGAAGGCGAAGTCATTTCAAAAATGACGAATTGCGCAGTGGTTCGTATTAACCAATGCGAAGAGGTAGATCAAGAGCAACGAGATGACAAATCTAACATGGTCGTGGTAAAATATTCTAATTTCATTCCAAGTTAGAAGGCGGTTCTTTTGAATATATTAACATTGTTATTGGGAATTTTTACGGTTGTTTTGTATGTCTTTTTATGGGTGGCACGCAAGGATATCGTTATTCCGGTTTTTAAACGTCGCAAGCAATATCCATTTTATGTTTTCTTGGCGCTGTTGATTGTATGGATCGGATTTAGTAGTTGGCAAGATATAAATGGGCGTACACAAACGATTTTAGCTGCATTAGTAATGTTAAGTTTTTTGTTGGACAAAAAGGGATTTACAGAAGAAAGTTTAGTTCTTTTTGGGTTGGACAATCGCGGAATTCCGTTAAATGAAATCGAGCGGGTGGTTTTGTTTCAAGAAGATAATGGATTAATCAAACTTAATTATTTTCGTAAACAGCGTCGCGGACCGATTTTAACTTTTGATTATCCATTAACTGAGCTTGTTGTTTTCCTCTCGACGCACCTCAATGAAGGCAGCACATTAGAAATCTTGACTAAGGATGATCAAGACAAAAATGGAAAATAAATAGGCAACGCTGAAACAAAATCAGCATTGCCTATTTTTTATTTATTGCGAATTAATGGAAAACGCGGAAACGTTCGTCATCAGCTAGGAATTCTTTTTCGTTGGCTTCGCCTTCTTTAGAGCCAAAAACTAATTGAGAACGTAATTGCCAATTAGCTGGAATATTCCATTCTTCAGCAACAGCATCGTCAATCACTGGATTGTAATGTTGTAGGTTTGCACCTAGTCCTGCAGAGTTTAATGCAGTCCAGGTATTTGCTGTTGCAATACCATTTGATTGTTCAGCCCAGTCAGGGAAATTATCAGCATACAAGGCAAATTGTTCTTGCAAATTTTTCACAGTATCTGTTTCTTTAAAGAACATAACAGTTCCGTAAGCGTTACGGAAGCTGGCAATTTTAGCTTGTGTGTTAGGAAAAGCTTCTGCTGGAGTTAACGGCTTCAAAGCTTCTTCTACGATATTCCATAATTTTTCATGAGCGTTTCCAAATAGAATCACCGCACGAGGTGATTGTGCATTAAAAGCCGTTGGGCTATTTTTAACAGCATCTTTAATTAATGTTGTGATTTCTTCTTCAGATAATTTAACGTCATGTCCTAATGAGTAAAATGAACGACGATCCTTCAATGATTCTAAAAATTGTGACATAATAATTTCCACCTTTTCTTGTTTTGTTCTTGTTGACAAAAACTACTTTATCATCTTACTAAAAGTAAGGAAAGAAATATGCTCGCGAAAAAAATTAATTTTTTTATAGGGGAGTAGATAGCTACGATTAAACAGGTAACAATATGATAAACTATTATTATGAATGTAAATAGATGGAGGCTCACAAATGAATATGAAAGAGATAGGCAAAACTGTTCTTTGGTTTTTAATACTGGGAGCAATTTTGATTGGATTGCGTCATTTTGTTTTTACTCCTGTAGTCGTTAAAGGGGATTCAATGGATCCGACGCTGATTGATGGTGAGCGTGTCATTGCTTTAAAAAATACGGAGATCAAGCGTTTTGATATTGTGACTTTTCCAGCACCAGATGATCCAGGGAAAAACTATATCAAACGTGTTATTGGTTTACCTGGAGATACCATCGAGTACAAAAATGATGAACTCTACATCAATGGCAAAGAGTATGAAGAACCATATTTAGATGAGTTTAAAGGGGAATTAGAAGATGATCAACCATTGACCTCTGACTTCACTTTAAATGACCTGTTTGGAGCAGAAAAAGTTCCTGAAGGAGAGTTATTTGTTTTGGGTGATAATCGTCGGATTTCAAAAGATAGTCGGATTATTGGAATGATCAAAGAAAAAAATATAATGGCTGATGTAAAATTTGTTTTCTGGCCGTTAGATCGATTTGGCACTGTGGACTAGCAAAACTGCTAGTCTTTTTTGTCAGTTTCGATAATAGCAATAAAGATATATGCCTATTGTATCTAAATTATTTTTTTGAAGTGTTCCTTGATTAGTAAAATATTTTATTTTGAAAATAGTCCCCCTGTGGTTGCTTTACAGACTTGTTTCAATCATGCGAAGATTTAAATGAACTGTTATAATATATAGGTAACATAATTTGAAGAAATGAGGGGAAACGATGCCATTACAATTTTTGTTAGGTGCTGGACAAAATGACGCGAAAGAACGTATGGTTCAGAAGGCGCAAGCTTGGTTAGAGCAAGATCCGACGAATCGTGTGTTTTTCTTAGTCCCCAATTACAATAAATTCGAACAAGAAATCAGTCTTTTATCAGCAATGAAACAGAATACTAAAAATGTGGAATTTAGTACAATTCGCACGCAAGTTTTTAGTTTTCAACGTCTGGCTTGGTTCTTTTTACAACGTGATGGTCAGATACCAGGGAATGTGTTGTCTGAAGCTGGTAATGCAATGATTTTAAGGAAAATTCTCCATGAGCGGCGAGAGGAATTAACGATTTTTCGCGGAGAAGTAAATAAGACTGGTTTTATTCAGCAATTAGTTAGCTTCTATCAAGAAATGCAAATTGGGAATGTTACAGTTGAAGATTTAGATGAAAATGGAAACGACATAGATCAGGTATTAAAATTGCAGGACTTGAAGAAGGTATTTGCCGCCTACGAAGAAGCCTTGCTAAATTATCAGGTAACGAATGATGATACTTTGCTGCTATTACAAGCTTATTTGAGTGAGCAAAATCTTTCCAATACTCTTTTTATCGTTAGTGGCTTTACGCGCTTTAATGCTCGTGAGTTAAGTGTGCTGAATACGTTGATGAGTTGTGGAGAGCTATTTGTGTCGCTGGAATTAGATCGGCCTTATCCAAATGAAGAACCAAATCCATTGAATTTATTTGCTGATCCTGGAAAAACGTATTTTCAGTTAAAACGCAGTGCGGATGCACAACAAATACCTGTTCGTCCTGATCAATTTGCGCGAATGAATCAAACTGTTTTCAATCAGATCGGTGATTTTTGGGCAAATCAGAAAAAAGTTGATTTATCCCAAACAAATCAACTTAAGCTAACGAAATATGCTACAGTTGCAGAAGAAATCCGCAAGATTGGCGAAGAGATTCGACGTTTAGTCAGGGATGAAAAATACCGCTATAAAGATATTCAAATTTTGATGCGAAATCCGAACGTTTATAATAGCGTTTTGCCTGATTTGTTTCAAAAAATGGCTATTCCTTTTTACTTAGATGAAACACAGGAAATGGCGGCACATCCATTGATTGAATTCTTACAAGCGTTGTTTTTAATCGACAATTATAATTATCGAATTAATGATGTTTTTCGAATGCTGCGAACAGAACTTTTTGCTCCCTTTGATTGGCAGCCAGAAACGTGGTATTTAGCGCAGCAGAAATATAGAGAAAAGATTGATCAAACAGAAAATGTTTGTCTAGCTTACAACTTTCGCGGGAGTGCTTGGACAAGATCCGCAGATTGGGAGTTCGTTGATTACGACTTTGAAGCAGACGTCTTTAATGATGCGAAACAACTAGAGGAAACAACAAATGACGTTCGCCGTTCTGTACAGCAATTATTGCCAGCATTCTTCGAGAAAATTAAGGGAGCAGAGAATGGACTTACAGCAGCGGCAACTTTTTATCATTTTCTAGAAGAAAGTGGTGTGAAGCGTCAATTGTTATTTTGGCGCGATCAGGAAGTTGCTAAAGGAAATCTTGATAAGGCTCGTAATCATGAGCAAACATGGCAAGCTTTGCTTGATCTTTTAGACGAATATGTATTGATTTACGGGGCAGATGCATTTGATTGGGAAATTTTTCAAGATATCTTCTTGGCTGGGTTAATGAATTTAACTTACGGAAAAATTCCAACAGCGATTGATCAAGTTCGGGTGAATGATTTAGAGCTGGCACGGGTGGATCAAATGAAAGTCACCTTTGCAATTGGACTAAACAATAATGACTTTCCGGCTCGCTTCGATGATAAGGGATTATTGTCGGCGGAAGAGCGCTCCGCTTTTAATCAAAATCTACCAGAAGGGAAATTTTTGCCTGAAAGCAATAGCTCTAAAGTGAATCGTGAACCATTCTTAGCTTATTCGGTCTTTCTATCTGCAACTGAAAAACTGTATTTAAGTGTTTCCACAACGGTGGATGGCGAAAAAAAATTGGAGATCTCATCTTTCTTAAGACAATTAAGTCAAGGATTGAATATACCAGTCAAAGAAAATCAGCCATTAAGACTAACAAGCGCGCCTGAGGATCATTTAGGTTCTATGCGGACATTACTTTCGGATCTGATTGCTTTGAATCGTTACGCACAAGATGAAAATCGAGCGTTCTTACCAGCTTGGCGGGAGCTTCAGAAGTTTATTCAAAATAGTTCACTAGCTCCAATGGCTCAGCGTGTCTTTAAGAGTCTCCAGGATCTTAATGTCCCTCGAGATCTTTTACCCGAAACAGCAGAACAGTTATATGGAAAAAATCTCTATGTTTCAGTTTCTCGAATCGAGAATTTTTATAATTGCCAGTACAAGTATTTCGCAAATTTTGGTCTTGGATTAAAAGAGCGGACTGTCTACGGATTAACACCGGCTGCTGCTGGAGATTTTTACCACGAAGCGTTAGATCATTTCTTCCGCATACTAAAGGAACAAGGACTTCGTTTGGCTGAATTGAATGAAGCAGAACGTAATCAATTGGCTGATGAAGTATTGAAGAAAATCTTCGGCGAATTGAAATTTGCGATTCTATCAAGTTCGGCACGAATGAATTATATTCGCTATCAATTGTCACGAACAATCCAAAAGGTTAGCTGGGGTTTAGTCCAGCAAGGAACACGAACGAAATTTGAACCGCAACAAACGGAAATTATTTTTGGTTCTATTGGAGGACAAAAGGGAATCCCCGGTATCAACCTGCCATTATCAAATGGTGGAAAAGTTGCAATTCGGGGGAAAATTGATCGCCTAGATCAGCTTGAAAGTAATGAGAGTGATTGGCTTAGCGTGATTGACTACAAATCAAGTCCTCATAGTTTTAATGTTGCTGATGCGTACTATGGCATCGCGTTACAATTGATTACTTACTTGGATGTTGCGGTGACTGATTTTAGTGAAGCTAAAGGTAAGGAAATCAAACCAGCGGGAGCTTATTATCTGCATGTCCATAATCCAGTTTTAAAAGACTCTAAAAGTATTGAGAAAGATATGCTGAAGGCCTATCAATATGACGGATTATTTGCGAAGGAGCCTGAGCTTTACGATCAATTAGATCAAAGTTTACAAGAAAAAGAGAGCTCTCTTTTATTTCCAATTAAAAAAGATAAAAATGGACAAACAGTCATCGTGTCGCAATCTAAAGATAAGTTTTACGACCTATCTGAAATTGATATTTTGCGTCAATACAATCGAGAAAAAATTCAAAAGGCCGGAAACCAAATTGTTTCTGGTGAGATAAAATTAAATCCAACTTACAAGGATAACCAACGGATTGCGTGTCAATACTGTCCTTTCCGGAGTGTTTGCAAATTTGATGCGATGTTGAAGGAAAATAATTATCATCGTCTAGAAAAACTTTCGAAGGAAGAAGTCTTGAAACGAATGGAGGAAGAACTACATGACAATTAATTTTTCAATCCCTCCTAAAGCTCCAAATGAAATGTACACTGATTCTCAGTGGCAAGCTATTTATGATCAAGGAACCAATCTTTTGGTTTCGGCTTCTGCCGGCTCAGGGAAAACAGCAGTTCTGGTGCGGCGTGTGATCGAAAAAATCAAGCGCCAGCAGCTTTCAGTTGATCAACTTTTAGTTGTTACCTTTACTGAAGCTGCTGCCACCGAAATGAAGGAACGAATTCAATCAGCATTGCAAGAGGCGATCAATGAGGAAACAGATCAAAAATTAAAGAATCATTTTACTCATCAATTAACTTTGTTACCGATGGCAAACATTTCAACATTGCATTCCTTTTGTTCGAAAGTCATTCAACGTTTTTTCTATTTGATTGACTTAGATCCGAGTTACCGAATGCTGACAGATGACACAGAGACAATTTTGTTAAAAGAAGATGTTTGGGACGAGCTGCGAGAAACTTTCTATGAGGAAAATCAAGAAATCTTTTACCGGTTGACGGAGAACTTTTCAAATGACCGCAGCGATAGCGGCTTAGAGGATTTGATTCTCTCGATGTATGAGTTTGCTCGTGCAAATCCTGAACCTTTCGATTGGTTGGATGGCTTAGTAGAAAATTATCGCGTGGAGAATTTAATTGATTCCGAGTTATATCGTAAGTTGATTCGTCCACAAGTCCTGAATAGTTTACAAGAAATCAAGCAAACATATCAATGGATGATTGCTGCTAGTCAAGGTACAGAGGAATTACAAAAAATCACTGAGTTAGCTCAAAATGAGCAGCTTATCACGCAACAGATCGAAGAATTATTAATCGGAGACGATTTAGATGCTACCTACACCATCTTTGAACAGCTTAAATTCACTACCTATCCATCGCCACGAAAAAAGGAAATTAAGGAGCTCTATGGTGACGTAATTGTTGAATGTAAAAATTATCGAGATCAAGCAAAACAAATGCTAACAAAGATTAAGGAAATGTATTTTACTGTTTCACCAGAAGAACAAGTAGAACGATTGCAAGAAGCTTTACCGATCGTGGATGAACTTGTCCGGGTAGAAAAACGTTTTATTGAAGAATACTCAGCAAAAAAACGAGAAAAAGGCATGCTAGATTTTAATGATTTAGAGCATTTTACCTTACAAATACTCCGAACTGACGTTAATGGTAGTAAACCAGCAGAGACTTACTATCGTCGCCGATTTACGGAGGTTTTAGTTGACGAATACCAAGATATTAATCAACTTCAGGAGACGATCTTGCAGCAACTTAGTACCGTGGAACCAGGTAATCTATTTATGGTAGGGGATGTTAAACAATCAATTTATGGTTTCCGTTTAGCTGATCCGACACTTTTTATCCAAAAATATCATGATTTTGCTGATGAAGACGGTGGACGACGGATAATTTTGGCAGAAAACTTTCGTTCCCGTAAGGAAGTCTTGGACTTCACGAATTTAGTTTTCAGTCAATTAATGGATCAGTCGGTTGGACAAATTGAGTACGATAAACAGGCGGAATTGATTAATGGCTTTACGGCATTTCCTGAAACTGAAAACTTCGCACCTGAATTATTAATTTACCAGAAGAATGGTGACGTGCCTGAATGGATTGAAGACAAAGCCATGGGTGAAATTTTTATGACTGCTGCGAAAATTCGCGAGTTGATTGATCATGGTTTTGAAATTTATGATAAAAAAGACAAAGCGATGAGACCAGCGCGCTATGAGGATATCGTCTTGCTGACGCCAACAAAAAATAATAATTTGACAATTTTGGAAGTATTTAAGCAGTTGGGAATCCCGCTTTCGATCAATGATACACAAAATTATTTTCAATCGACTGAACTGCGAGTGATGATTTCTTTGTTACAAATCATTGATAATCCGTATCAGGATATCCCACTTGCTGCAGTCTTACGCTCACCGATTGTTGGATTACAAGAAGAAGAGTTGGCTCAGGTTCGACTGGCGTTGCCGCAAAAAGAGTATTATCAAGCAGTTAAGGCTTATATTCAGAACAAGGAGGATGCTACTGCTAAGAAATTATCGGATTTTCTTTCGCAATTAAATGACTGGCGTGAGTTTGCACGGCGAGAAGCATTAGCCGATTTATTAGTAAAAATTTATGATGAGACGGCTTATCTAGACTATGTGTTAGGAATGCCTGCTGGACAACAACGTCATGCTAATTTACTAGCTTTGATTGAACGAGCAAAAGATTATGAACGCAGTAGTTTTCGTGGGTTGTATCAATTTATTCGGTTTATTGAGAAAATGCAGGAAAAAGATAAAGATTTAGGAGAACCGCCAACAGAAGAAGCACAGGATGCAGTCCGCGTAATGACGATTCATGGAAGCAAAGGTCTTGAATTTCCGATTGTTTTTTTAATGGATATGAGTAAAAGCTTTAATGTACAGGATACTCGAAGGAATTATGTTTTTGATGAACGATTGGGTCTGGGCGTAAAACTGTTGACACCAGAAGATCGTATTCGAAAAGACACGTTACTCTTCCAGACGGTTAAACAAAAAAATCTAAATAAATTACTATCTGAGGAAATGCGAAAATTGTACGTTGCTCTAACGCGAGCAGAACAAAAGCTGTACCTTGTTGGTTCTTATGATGACGAAGCTTCTGCCTACAAAACATGGAGTAAAGCAGCATTGAATGAAAATCTAGTCTTAGATGCGGGGCTGCGAAATGGACAGAATGATAGTTTCTTTGATTGGGTGGGGATGACGCTATTCAGGCATCCACTGATGGACAATTACCAAAAGGAATATGTAGTCAATCAACTTCCTGAAATCAAAAAACATCCAGCGAAATTTAAAGTAGATTTTGTCGATCCTCAACTTATTGCCGAAACGGTGCAGGGGTATCTTCCAGAAATTAAAACGCTGGAAATCCCGCAAGGAGCGATCAATATTCAACCTTTAAAGCAGCGATTATTGTTCAAATACCTTTATCCTGAGGCAACAAAGACAACCAGTTATCAGTCAGTCTCAGAGTTAAAACGATTGTATGATGATCCCGATAATCGGGAAACTATGGACCTTTCACCAACACAAACACAATATCGTTTTACCGAAACTGAGTTAGGTGAGCCCAAGTTTTTAGCTACTAAAAAAGAAATATCTGCTTCAGAAATCGGAACGGCAACTCATTTAGTGATGCAGCTGCTGCCACTACATGAAAATCTAGAGAAAAAAATGATTGAAGATTTGATCAATGATTTGGTTAAACGCAAAACCCTGACACAGGAGATCGCTGATAAAATTTCGATCAATAATATTATGCATTTTTTGAATTCTGATGTGGGAAATTTTGTTATTAAAAATGCTGACCATTTACATCGTGAAGAACCTTTTGCGATGCTGTTACCAGCAGATCAATTATTCAAAGACTATCAAAACCAAGATGAGATTCTTATTCATGGGATCATTGATGGTTATTTAGAATTTGATGACAAAATCTTTTTATATGATTTGAAGACGGATTATTATACTCCTGAAAGAGAAAAACAATTAATAGATCGTTACCGTGGACAATTGCATTTGTATAAGGATGCTTTGGAGAAGGCTAAACAAAAACCAGTTAAGGCTGCCTATCTCGTCTTTCTACGAGGGAAGAAGACAATAGATTTGTTAAAAACTTTTTAGAGGTAGGCAAGATGTACTTATAAAAGGTAAGTGATGTGCTATACTCTGTCTATCGAGGTGAGAATTATGGAACAAGTAGAAGTAATGGACTTTTCACTCTGTCCGAAATTTGAGAAAGGCTTTCAAATTTTAGGAAAAAAATGGAACGGTTTGATTATTGATGTATTGTTAGAAGGCGGGCCTCAAAGATTTGTCGATATTGCTGCGAAGATTTCCGATGTCAGTGACCGAGTGCTAACAGAACGACTAAAAGAACTTGAATCAGAAGGCATTGTTGGACGTGTGGTTGCTTGTGGAAGCCAAAAGCGCATGGATTATTGTCTAACGGAAAAAGGCGAAGCTTTGAAAAATGTGATGAATGAGATTCATCGCTGGGGCGACACTTGGATTACAAACGAAGAATGTAGTTGATAAATCTTTAAATTTCTTGTAGTATTGGATTAGTCAATTGAATAGTTTAAAAAGCGTTGATAGAAAAGAGTAGTCTTTTTACGTCTTAAAGGGAGTGTCTGTCACTGACTGGAAGCAGACTAAGAAAGAAAAAGATGAAGTTCACTTCTGGAGCTTGTCGAAAGACCGGCATAGCCGTTAAAGTGTGAAGAGCGTCAATTCAATTGGCGAATTAGGATGGTATCGCGAGACCTCGTTCCTTTGTTGGAACGAGGTCTTTTTTTGTTTTTTAATTATTTTTGAATCAATCATCGGATACAAGTGAGTTGTTCTCACTTTAGCAATAGGGAAAGGAAGAAAACAATGAGTTTACAAGAACAATTAGAAGAATTGAAAAGTCAGACGTTAGCCAAAATTGAAGCGGCAAAAGAGCTTGCTGCTGTAGAGACAATTCGTGTAGAAACGCTAGGAAAAAAAGGGCCGATCACTGAGGTATTACGTGGAATGCGTGATCTTTCAGCGGAGGAACGTCCAAAAGTTGGTGCGTTTGCCAATGAAATCCGTGACATGTTGAAGAGTGCAGTAGAAAAACGAAAAGCCGAGCTAACAGAGCTTGCTTTAGAAAAAAAGCTGTCAGAAGAAGCTTTAGATGTTACTTTACCAGGAAAGCAAGTCCCTCATGGTTCGCGCCATGTGCTGACTCAAATTATGGAAGAGATTGAAGATACATTTGTTGGTATGGGGTATCAAGTAATTGAAGGAACAGAGGTTGAATCGGATCACTATAATTTTGAACGAATGAATTTGCCAAAGGATCATCCGGCACGTGATATGCAAGACACATTCTATATTTCTGATGATCTATTATTGCGTACCCATACTTCGCCAGTACAAGCTCGTACGATGGAAAAACATGACTTTTCTAAAGGAGCATTACGAATGATCTCTCCGGGGAAAGTATTCCGTCGAGATACCGATGACGCCACTCACAGCCATCAATTCCATCAAATTGAAGGACTAGTCGTTGATAAGGGCATCACCATGGGAGACTTGAAGGGGACCCTCGAGGTATTATTAAAGGAATTATTTGGCGCTGATCGTAATATCCGTTTACGACCAAGTTATTTTCCTTTTACTGAACCATCCGTTGAAGTCGATGTGAGCTGTTTCAAGTGTGGCGGTAAGGGCTGTAATGTCTGCAAACATACAGGCTGGATTGAGATTCTCGGAGCCGGTATGGTTCATCCGGATGTATTGGAAATGTCTGGAATTGATTCAAAAGAGTATTCAGGTTTTGCTTTTGGTTTAGGACCAGACCGAATCGCAATGCTGCGTTACGGTGTCAATGATATTCGAAATTTTTATTCAAACGATGTTCGTTTCTTGGAACAATTCAAGGGGGAGTAAGTAGCAATGTTAGTTTCATATAAGTGGTTAAATGAATACGTCGATGTAAAAGATGTTGCACCGAAGGATTTGGCGGATCGTCTTTCATTAACAGGAATTGAAGTAGAAGGTCTGGAATCACCAGAAGCCGGACTGAAAAAAATCGTGGTCGGTGATGTAAAAGAATGTATACCTCATCCAGATTCTGATCATCTTTCAATTTGCCAAGTCAATGTTGGTGAAGAAGAATTATCACAGATTGTGTGCGGTGCACCAAATATCAAGGCTGGCGTTAAAGTGATCGTCGCCTTACCAGGTTCTCGAATTGCTGGCAATGTAAAAATTAAAAAAGGCAAAATGCGTGGTCAAGTTTCTAACGGAATGATTTGTTCATTACAGGAACTCGGCTATAGTGACTCGGTGATTCCGAAAGAGTATTCTGAAGGAATTTACTACTTGCCGCAAGATGCCATTGCTGGTGAGCCGGTTTTTCCGTATCTAGAGATGGACGATACAATTATCGATTTATCTATCACACCCAACCGGGCAGATGCCTTAAGTATTCGTGGAGTTGCTCATGAAGTTGCGGCAATCTATAATAAGAAAGTAAATTTCCCTCCAGTGGAATTAAAAGAAGCTGAGAAGAAGGCTAGTGATAAAATTAGTGTTTCTGTAACAGATGAAAAGGATGCCCCTCATTATGAAATTCGGATCATTGAAGATGTGAAGATCGGACCAAGCCCACAATGGCTGCAAAATCGTTTAATGAATGAAGGAATCCGCCCAATTAGTAATGTCGTTGATGTGACAAATTATATCTTATTATTGTTTGGCCAACCTTTACATGCTTTTGACTATGATAAACTAGGCAGCAAAGAAATCCTCGTTCGTCGTGCGAAAGATAACGAACATTTCACAACATTAGACAGCGTTGAACGGATATTGAATCCGGAAAACATTGTTATTACTAATGGGGATATTCCAGTTGCTTTGGCAGGAGTAATGGGTGGATTAGATTCAGAAATCTCTGATGAAACAACTACAGTCGCGTTAGAAATGGCGATGTTCGATCAAACTCTCGTTCGTCGCACATCACAAAGCTATAACTTGCGCAGCGAATCTTCTATGCGTTTCGAAAAAGGCATCAACCAAGGTGAAATCAGCTTAGCAGGCGAAGTTGCGGCGGCAATGATCGCAGAATTAGCTGGCGGCAAGGTTTTACAGGGTTCCGTTAAGGGGAGTGAAGTTCATCCGAAGAATGTAGAAGTGAGTACAACTTTGGAAAACGTGAACCATTTCTTAGGAACGAAATTAACGCAAGATCAGATCAATGCTATTTTTGAGGCACTAGGTTTCGAAACAAAGGTTAGCAAAGATATTACAACAGTCAGTGTACCTCCACGACGTTGGGATATTCGAATTGAAGCGGACTTGATGGAAGAGATCGCCCGCATTTACGGTTACAATAACTTACCATCTACCTTGCCAGAAGGGCAGACAGTTGCTGGATTCTTAACTGATGCACAAAAATCGGTTAGAAAAGTTCGGAGTCTTTTAGAAGGTGCTGGGTTATCAGAGGCTATCAGCTATGCTTTAACAACAGAAGAAAAGGCGCAACAGTTCCTACTAAATGAAAGCAAAGTGACTCGTGTGGCTTGGCCCATGAGTGAAGAACGATCAACGATGCGCTTGAATTTAATCAGCGGTTTGCTTGAAGATTTATCTTATAATGTCGCACGTAAAAATAACGATGTGGCCTTTTATGAGATTGGTCATGTTTTCTATCAAAATAACGATCCAAAAAAAGATTTGCCAATTGAACAAAATCATGTGGCACTTGCTGTAACTGGGAATGTTGTTGGTAAGTCTTGGGCCGGAAAAGCAGAAGCTTGCGATTATTTTGCAATTAAAGGAATGGTTGAAGAGCTAGTCGAAGGGTTGGGTCTAGCCGAAGAAATCTCTTATCAAGCTTTGCAAATGCCTGAGATGCATCCTGGACAAACAGCGGGAATCTATTTAGGGGAAGAATTGATTGGTTTTGTTGGTCAAGTTCATCCTAAAACGGCTGCAAGCTATGAGTTGAAGTCGGCTTTTGTGGCAGAGCTGAATTTGGAAGCAATGCTTACCCAAGAAAGATCACCGCTTATATTTGAAGCTGTATCAAAATATCCTGCCGTAAGTCGTGATATTGCAATGCTAGTAGAGGAAACAAGTACGAATGCAGAGATTGCAGAAATAATTCGTAAATCTGCTGGCAAGTTCTTAACAAAATTACAAGTTTTTGATGTCTATCAAGGTGAAAATATCGAAGCTGGCAAAAAATCAATGGCTTATAATCTAACTTTCGCAAATCCTGAAGCAACATTGACGGATGAAGAAATCAATCGCATGATGAGTAAGGTTATTAAAAATTTAGAAGAAAAATTTCAAGCAGTCATTCGCTAATAAGTGAATCCTGCTTAGCAAACACCCCTCAAAATGTACTTTTGAGGGGTGTTTTAGCTATTTGAAAGGAATTTTTAAGCCGATTTCATTTCACTTGTAGTAACAACATCGATACCGGTATCTAATAAGTTTTTAATAGCGATATCGCCAATTTTGACTGGTGCCTGTAGTTGAACACTATTGATTTCTTTCATAGCCTCCAGGACTAACTTTTTAGGGATACCGTCCGCTGTTTTAACAGAACAAAGGTGCGCATCACCGCCTTCTACGCGAACAGTGGAGGTCACGACACGAATAGGATTCGTTGCTTCGGCTTTGCCGTATTTTACGCCTTTGTTACAGCTGTGTCCGCTAACTTGGTAATCATTCGCTTCATCAACAGTTAAGTGGCAGCCTTTTGGACACATGATGCAGATAAAGTTTTTCATCCTTTTGACACCTCCTCCACACAAATTTCCAAATCACCGTTTTGGACTTTATCTAAAACTTTTTTAGATAATTTTATTTTTTCCATCTCACCAGGAACAATATAGCTTTTCTTTTGCTTCGCCAAGATTTCTCCCTGTGATTTGATCAAAATCTGACTGTCATCAAATACTTTGTTGACTCGGAAAAAGACTTCGACTTTACGATCCACATTTTCATCTCGAATTTGTTGGGGAACAACGTAAGTGACATGATCGCCATTTTTGACGGATAAGCATTTTGTTAGATTCTTTTCTTGGTCTAAAATATAATCAGCGGCGGCTGAGCCAGCTCTGATACTTTCTGCGGTAACAAAGTCAACCAAATCATGGACGTGTACGACATTGCCACAGGCGAAAATACCGGGGACAGAAGTTTCCATATTTTCGTAAACGAAAGGCCCGTTGGTTTTGTTATCTAAGTTTAGATTGGCATCACGACTTAGTTCGTTTTCAGGAATTAACCCAACCGATAATAAAATCGTGTCACAATCAAAGGTTTGTTCTGTTCCAGAAATCGGCTGTCGTTTTTCATCCACTTCTGAAACAACAACTTGTTCGACGCGATTCTTCCCACGAATTTCCGTGATCGTATGAGAAAGATATAAAGGGATATCATAATCATCCAAACATTGAACGATATTTCTAGTTAACCCGCCGGAATAGGGCATGACTTCAACACAAGCTAAAACTTCAGCTCCTTCTAACGTCATTCGCCGTGCCATAATTAAGCCAATATCACCTGAACCTAAGATAATAACCTTTTTCCCAACAAGGTATCCTTCCATATTGACATATCGTTGGGCAGACCCAGCAGTATAAACGCCAGCTGGTCGGCTTCCAGCAATACCAATAGCACCGCGTGTTCGTTCCCGGCAGCCCATTGCAAAGATTAAAGCTTTAGTGTTTAAGATTTGATAGCCATTTTCCTTATTAACAATGTGAACTTCCTTTTCTTCTGTTACTTCTAAAACCATCGTATCTAATAAAACCTTTATATCAGTTTCTTGAATTTTTTCAATGAAGCGCGCTGCATATTCAGGACCAGTAAGTTCCTCTTTAAAATAGTAGAGACCAAAACCATTATGGATACATTGATTCAAAATACCACCTAGTCGTTGATCTCGTTCAATAATCAAAATATCTTTGACACCATTTTCGTAAGCCGCGACTGCCGCTGCTAATCCCGCAGGGCCACCTCCAATTACGATCAAGTCATGCATATCAGTGTCCTCCTTTCGTTGCTTCGACTAAGATATAGCTGCCTTCACGGTCTTGCAGGATATCCAAAGGTGATTTGTTCAGTTCGTCAGCTAAAATCTCGACGACTCTAGGACCACAAAAACCTCCTTGGCATCGTCCCATTCCAGCATTGCATCTCCGCTTGATTCCGTCTACAGAGACAGGAGAGATAGGCGACTGTGCTGCCGCTCTGATTTCACCTTCTGTAACGGTTTCACAACGACAAACAATTCTACCGTAATCATTATTTTTTGAGATAACAGTGTTTTTTTCAGCAGAATCCAATTCTTGAAAAACTATTTTTTCACGAGAATCAATAAAGGTATTCTTTAGAGTAAATTTTTTATTAACAGATTTTTCCAACATTTCTATTCCGTATAGTGCAATAGCTGGCGCAGAGGTGAGACCAGGGGATTTGACTCCAGCCAAATCGATAAAGCCAAAGTCAGCTTCCTGTAAAACAAAATCTCCAGTAGAATTATTCGCTCGAACTCCCGAAAAGTTTCGAATCGATTGCCGTAAATTAAGATCGGGTACCGATTTTCTGGCTAATTCTGCAACAGACCTTAAACCTGCCGACGTATTTCCAGTATCTCTTCCAGTATCCAAATCATTGTGTGAGACGGCTTCTGAGTTAGGGCCGACGACTAAATTTCCATGAACCGTTGGGCTAATCAATACACCTTTTCCGACGCTAGATGGACATTGGAAAATTACATGATTAACCACCTTACCTTCTGATTTATCCAACAGGTAATATTCACCACGTTTTGGTGTAATTTCGAAATTCGGTTCAGCAATCAGGTTATGAATATCATCCGAGTGAACACCAGCAGCATTAAAAACATATTTTGTTTGATAAGTCGATTTGGTGGTGGTAATTTCATAGCCATCATCAAGTTTCTTGATGTCTGTTACGCGATTATTCAAAGCAATCTCTACATCATTTTTAACAGCAGTTTCGGCTAAAGCAAGGCAAAATTCCCACGGATTTACGATTGCCGCAGTGGGAGCATAAAGAGCGCCTAAGCTCTCGTGCGAAAGGTTCGGTTCTTTTTTTAAAAGCTCTTCTTGATTTAAAAGCTCAAGATCTTTCACGCCATTTTTTACGCCACGATCATAGAGTGTTTTGATAAGTGCGAGTTCCTCCTCCGAAAAGGCGACTACAAGAGAACCAATTTGGTCATAATGCACAGAAAGTTTTTTACAGAGTTCTTTTGCCCGTTCAGCACCTTCAACATTTAGTCTTGCCATCAGTGAACCTGGTTCTGGGTCGAAGCCAGCATGCATGATTGCACTATTAGCCCTAGTGGCACCTAGGCTAACATCATTTTCAGCCTCTAAAATTAAAGTTTTTAGTTGATACTTACTCAATTCATAGGCAGTGGCAGCACCCACAATACCACATCCAATTACAATTACGTCGTACATAATAGATTTCCCTCCCAATAATAGAGTCAACAGCTCCCGTTATATCTCCTCCAACGCGCATGAAAAAAGAGTATAGGGAACAAACGCCAATGTTTGTTGACGTTTGCCGCTATACTCTTTTTATCTCTAGCAGTTATTAACTTATCTGTATTATAACACCTTTAGAAAAAATCAACAATCGTTAAATTGACCAAATTGCACTTGCTGTTGTTGATACAGCGAGGCTTCCTGCACCTAAAGCTCCCATAATATCTTCTTTGTCTCGAATCAAGCCACCGACAATCAATGGTTTTTTTGAATGATGAACGAGCTGTCTAATAATTTTTGGAGAGACATTGGGAAGAACCTCTACTAAATCTGCTTCAGTGTATTTCAGTTGTCGTTCCACATTCTCTAAAGCAGAAGAATCTAGTAAAAAAAAACGCTGAATAGCTAATAATTGATGCTTTTTAGCATGACGAATGATTGCTGGTTTTGTTGAAATGATTCCATCAAATGAGGTAGCTTTTTTTATATAGTCAATGGCTTTTTCATCTGAAGACAGCCCTTTGACTAAATCAGCATGAAGGATCGCGGCTTTCTTACTCGTTTTGATTTTTTGAGAGAGTTCAGCTAACTCCATCAAGTGCGATTGAAGGATAAAAATAACCTCAGCTTCAGACTTCAGCGCAGCTTCGAGTTCTTGTTCATTTTTTGCGGCTGCTATTACTGGTGAGAGTTCCAATTTTTTATAAAGTTCATGAGTGTTCATATATCGTAGCTCCTTATGCTTTCTCCGTTTTCATTTTACCATGAGAAAAAAGGAAGAGATAGCTCTCTTTATACGACCTATAAGAAAAAGCTCTCGAATTAAGAGCTTTGAACCGTTTATTCAGAAAAGACAGCAAATTTTTAATAGGTTCTTTCTAATAATTGCATAGAAACATGTCTTAGAACCTCTTTGCTTTTGGTATCGGGTAATTCATGTATTTCCGCTAACGCCTTTTTCGTTAGTTTCTGAGCAAAATCAAGTGAGCCAGCTATTCCGCCGAAACTTTCTACATAATAAGCCAATTGTATCAAATCATTACGTGATAATGTTTCAGGCTTTTCTAGGAAAGGTCGAATAACAGTAGGCTGACTATCTCGAGCAATCAATAAAGGTAAAGTAAAAATACCTTGTTGTACATCAGTTAAAATAGGTTTTTGGTTATTTCCTAATACTAAGGAAAAATTCAAAATGTCGTCATAAACTTGAAAGGCTAAACCAATAGCCGATCCTATCCGTTTTGATCGAGCCTGTAAGATTTTATCAGCGCCACCAAAATAGGCGCCTTCATGACAACTAAGACGAATAAGTTCAGCCGTTTTCCCATTGATGTTCCGTAAATAATCGTTGACAGTTTGATCGGGATTAAATGTACAAGTCATCTGTGTCAATTCGCCCCGAAGAACTTTTTTCATTGCTTGAGCGTTTTTCAATAGAAAAGGAGTATGACTCATACATTCGGCGAGTAATTCAAAGTAACTAGTATACATAAAATCTCCAGTGTAAACAGCGACGTCTTTTCCAAAGCGTGTTTGGATCGAGGGCATTCCTCGACGTGTAGGAGAGTCATCAATAATATCATCATGGACAAGCGTAGCAGAATGCAGCAATTCAAGCGAAGCTGCGACTTTTATTAATTGTTCGTAGTCTTTTTTTTCTCCAAAATCAGCGAAAAGAAAGAAGAGTGCCGGACGAATCATTTTTCCTCCTGTAGAAGAAAATTTTGTGATGGCCTCTTCAATCGATTTATTATTAATAACAAGTCTTTGTGAGATCAATTTCTTAACTTGAATTAGATTTTCCTGTATTTTGGGATATTCATTCCAATAATCTAGCATGGGAACTCCTTCTTACAACGTTTTCATTTATATTTTAGCGCATAGCGCTATTAATGACTACTAGAATGCTTAATGAATGTTTATTGAAAGGACACGTATGATTGACAAGCAAATCTTTTGAAGAAAAAGTATAAAAATAGCATAATAAATACGAAAAGAAATTTAAGAAAGTTGGGTGAAATGAATTTAACCGTTTTCTTGGAACTCGTGGAATTTAAAGCGAAAACCGCGAGTGTCCTGCCTTTTTTTATTGGGATTTGTTTTAGCCTGTATAATTTTCACAAACTTCATTTAGGTTTAGTCCTGTTGTATTTTATCGCGATGTTCATTTTTAATATGGCTGTCGATATTCTGGATAATTACAATGACTATCACCATGCGACGGAAATTCACGACTATCGAGAAAAAACCAATATCATTGGAAGAGAGAATTTAGATTTAACAATTGTTTTCCGAATGATGATTGGAATGATCATTGTTTCGGCACTGATTGGAATCGGTTTGTCTTTCTTAGTCGGATGGCCTTTTTTATTGATGGGGTTATTTTGCTATGGGGTTGGAATTTTTTACTCGTCTGGTCCAAGACCATTATCCAGTCTGCCATTAGGTGAAGTTTTTTCTGGTTTAACAATGGGGTTTATGATTACACTTTTGTGTGTCTATCTGAATACGTATGAAGTATTTCAGTGGAACTTTACTAATTTAGGTGGAGTTTTTCTGATTTCGTTACCAAATACGTTGTGGATTGCAAATTTAATGTTGGCAAACAATATCTGTGATTTAGAAGAAGACGAAAAGAACAATCGCTTTACTTTGGTTCATTATTTAGGAAAGCAACAGGCACTTCATTTATTTGTAGGGATGAATGTCATCGCTTTTCTAGCTATTCTTATTTCGGTGTTAATTGAAGTTGCACCATGGTCTATGCTGGGTACCTTTATAGCCGCACCGTTTATTAACAAACAGGTTCAAATATTTCTTACAAAGCAAGTTAAGCGTGAAACGTTCATTTGCGCAGTTAGAATCTTAGCAGTTGGGGCTGCTACACAAATGATTAGCTTTGCATTGACGTTTCTATTTTAAAAAGAGATCAATTTAATTTTGTCAGTTCGAATATTTACGTCAGAAAAATTTGAACTGACACACGAGCTAGCTCAAGAATAGACGATGCGAAGTATAGATTGATATACAGGATTCGAATCGGACTAATTTTTTTCTGAGAAATAATTTATTAAAGACGAATAAGGAGGAAACAAAAAATGAAAGAAATCGCTATATTAGGCGCGGGTTACGCAGGATTGCGGGCTTTGCATGTATTACAAAAATCTGGAGCAGATATCCATATTTCTTTAGTTGATCGGAATGATTATCACTATGAGTCAACAAGTCTCCATGAAGTTGCAGCTGGTACGCAACCAGATGAAAAAATTTGCTATAGTATAAAAGATGTGGTCAATCCCAATAAAACAACTTTTATTCAAGATACAGTAGAAAAAATTGATGCGGATCAAAAAAAAGTTTACTTAGAAAATCAAACGCTGAATTACGACTACTTGATTGTAGCTCTAGGGTTTCAATCTGAATCGTTTGGCATCCCTGGTGTAAAGGAAAACTCCCTTGAAATGGTAGATGTGAAAACTGCTGATCAAGTTCATAAACATATTCTAGAACAAATGAAGAATTATAAAGAAACTCAAAATGAAGAATATTTACGAATCGTTGTTTGCGGCGCGGGCTTTACAGGAATTGAACTGGTCGGAGCATTAGTTGAAGGTAGTAAAAATTTCGCAGATATAGCTGGTGTCAAACCTAGTGACATCCAAATTTATTGCGTAGAAGCCGTTGATAAGATTTTGCCAATGTTTAGTGATAAGTTGGGGCAGTACTGTTTAAAATATCTAGATAAATGGGATGTTAAATTATTGACTGGTAAACCTATCAGAAAGGTTGAACCAGGCGCAGTTATTTATCAAAATTCAAGAGACGATGAAAATGATCTTGTTGCACTTAAAGCCAAAACGATTATTTGGACGACTGGAGTTAGCGGAAGTCATGTAGTAGGAGATTCGGGCTTCGAGGAACGCCGCGGCCGTGTGATGGTCAAGCCAAATTTAACTGATCCAAATCACGATGACGTCTATTTACTGGGAGATGTCTCAGCAGTGATGGATCCAGCAAGTAACCGACCTTATCCAACGACTGCACAAATTGCGTTGAAAATGGGTTCATACGCTGGCAAGGATATTTTGAATCAACTAAAAGGTGAGCCAAGTAAGCCATTTTCATTCAAATCATTAGGGTCTGTCGCGTCGATTGGGAACACACATGCCTTTGGGGTCGTGGGTAGCACAGAAGTAACAGCTTATCCTGCATCATTTATCAAAAAAGCGATTATGGATCGCTCGCTATTTGAAACAGGCGGTGTTAAAGAAGTAATGGCGAAAGGTCGTTTTGATTTCTATCATTAAACCGAAAAACAAGAAATGAATCGTATAAAAAAGCACTCGAAATTTTAATCCGAGTGCTTTTCATATTAGCCAAAATAATTGATGCCCATCGCTCGCTTCACTTCAGCCAAAGTTTCAGCAGCAACAGCTTGTGCCTTTTCGCTACCTTCTTTCAACATTTGCATGATCGCATCTGGATCTTTAGCAAACTCCTCCCGACGTGCGCGAATCGGTCCGAATTCAGCTTCTAAGACATCTATTAAATAACGTTTGATTTTAACGTCGCCAAGTCCACCGCGACGGTAGTTTTCTTTAAGCTCAGCAATTTTTTCTTTGTCCTTACCGAAAACATCTAAGTAGGTGAAAACCATATTGCCTTCAACTTGGCCTGGATCTTCCACATGAATGTGATTTGGATCGGTATACATACTCATAACTTTTTTTGCTAGAACATCAGCAGAATCGGCTAAGTAAATACCGTTGCCCAACGATTTACTCATTTTGCCATTTCCGTCAATACCTGGTAAACGCCCTTGACCTTTTTCTGGAAAAACGCCTTTTGGTTCGACAAGTACATCGCCGTAAGTATGATTGAAACTTTGAACAATTTCTTGTGTTTGCTCCAACATAGGTTTTTGATCTTCGCCTACTGGAACAAGATTTGCTTTAAACGCTGTAATATCTGACGCTTGAGATACAGGATAAATGAAGAAACCTGTAGGAACGCTTTCTCCAAATTTCTTTTGCTCGATTTCTGATTTAACTGTTGGGTTACGCCGAACACGTCCGACGCTCACTAAGTTTAAATAGTACATCGTCAGTTCTGCTAATTCAGGAATTTGCGATTGAATAAAGAGAGTGGAGCGTTTAGGGTCCAAACCTACTGCCATGTAATCAAGCGCAACCTGTAAAACATTAGAGGAAACTTTTTCAGGGTTCTTCGCATTATCAGTCAAAGCTTGCATATCAGCTATCATAATAAATAGCTCGTTTTCAGGGTCTTCTTGCATTCGTACACGATTTTTCAACGAGCCAACATAGTGGCCTAAATGTAATTGTCCAGTTGGACGATCTCCAGTCAAAATGGTATTTTTCATTAACTCACCTTTTCGTAAAAATTCTTTCAATAGTCTCTTCAAATACTACCTTTTTTTTTCAAACATGACAACTCATATCACTATTTTTTATCCTAATCAAAACCTTATTGATGTTAATAAACGTTACATGAAAGTGGAAAATATTGAAATATTTTTTTCGAACATTGAGTTTTTTTCTTTACAAAGTAAAAAAACTTAGCTTATAATTAAGCTCACATTGGAAAAATTAGAGAACGATAAGGAAAATGAGGTGGTAAGACATGCCAATGGTTGAATTTAAGCATGTGGAAAAATACTATGGGAAGTTTCATGCCTTAAAAAAGATTAACTTGTCCTTTGAAAAGGGCGAAGTCGTCGTGGTGATCGGACCATCTGGATCAGGAAAGAGCACAATGCTTCGATGCATTAATGGACTAGAAGATATTTCTTCTGGAGAGTTGCTCGTAAATAATAAGAATCTCCATAGTAAAGAAGTAAAATTAAAAGATATTCGGAAAAACATTGGAATGGTTTTTCAACATTTTAATCTCTATCCTAATAAAACCGCGTTAGAAAATATTACGTTAGCGCCAATCAAAGTCTTAAAGCAGTCGCCAGAGGAAGCAACAAAGGCTGCTGAGAAACTGTTAGATAGAGTGGATATGTTAGATAAGAAGGATTCATATCCTTCCATGTTATCTGGAGGACAGCAACAACGGATCGCCATCGCCCGTGGTTTAGCGATGAATCCCGACTTGCTGCTTTTTGATGAGCCAACATCGGCACTCGATCCAGAGATGATTGGTGACGTGCTGAATGTTATGAAGAAAATTGCTCGCGATGGCATGTCAATGATCGTCGTAACTCATGAAATGGGATTTGCTAAAGAAGTAGCGGATCGGATCATTTTCATGGCAGACGGCGAAGTCTTAGAAGATACACGGGATGTCAAAGGGTTCTTTGAAAAACCACAAGAGGTCCGAGCACAACAATTTGTTAGCAAAGTAATTAATCATTAGGAGGCAGTTTATGTCGAAGTTAAAAAGAATGTTCTCCTTACTATTTCTTCCATTGCTGCTTGTAATAGTGTTGTCAGGATGTAAAGGAGAAAGCGTCGCAAATGAAAATATCGCGACGCGAATCAAAGATGAACCAACGATCACGTGGGGCGTGAAGTACGACACACGTTTGTTCGGCATGATGGACATAAAAACGCGAAAAGTTGAAGGCTTTGACATAGATATAGCTAAAGCGATCACGAAAGAAATTCTTGGCAAGGACGGCAAGGCTGAATTTGTTGAAGTGACTTCGAAGACGCGGATTCCATTACTTAAAAATGGGAACATCGATGCAATTATCGCTACCATGACAATTACGGAAGATCGTAAAAAAGAAGTTGATTTTTCAGACATCTATTTTGATGCAGGGCAATCTTTGTTGGTAAAAAAAGGAAGTCACATTAAAAACATCAAAGATCTAACAGCTAAAGATACGGTATTGGCAGTAAAAGGATCGACTTCAACCATAAACATTCGCAAACATGCACCAGAGGCCAAAATTCTTGAATTAGAAAACTATGCGGAAGCATTTACCGCTTTGCAATCTGGGCAAGGTCAGGCGATGACAACAGATAATGCAATCTTACTAGGGATGGCATCAGAAAATGATCATTATGAATTGACTGGTGGCACATTCACGAATGAACCATATGGGATTGCTATCAATAAAGGGCAAGATGAGTTCTTAAAAGAAGTTAATCAAGCACTTCATAAAATGCATGATAATGGTACGTACAATAAAATTTTCGAAAAATGGTTCCCTAAAGATGCAGATGGTCGTGCGAAAAAGGGGGCGCAGTTCTAATGACACAATTATTTCAAACATTTTCAGCTGATTTTGTCAGTGGATTTAAGTATACAATCTATGCAAGTTTATTGGCGCTAGTTTTTAGTCTAATTATTGGAACGATAATGGCAATCCTGCAATTGTCTCATAATCGGATTATTCGGAGTCTAGCAAAGGCTTATGTCGCGTTTTTCCGAAATATTCCTTTGCTGATCATCGTGATGTTCTTTTACGTTGTAGCACCGATGTATTTTTATAGCTTTGATGGTTTTCAAGCAGGAACAATCGGTTTAACGATTTATACCTCGGCATTTATAGCGGAGACAGTCCGTTCTGGCATCCAAACAGTTCCAAAGGGGCAGATGGAGGCAGGACTCTCTTCAGGTTTTTCTTATTCTGAAACAATGCGTTACATTGTTTTGCCGCAAGCGTTTAAAATTGTGGTGCCACCATTAGGAAATCAATTTATCAATTTAATCAAAAATTCTTCAATTTTGGCAATGGTTGCTGGGTTAGATTTAATGTATCAAGGCGATTTGATTGCCAGTACGACTTTTAATACGTTTGATACGTACATTATCGTTGGTCTGTTTTATTTAGTTTTAACACTGCCATTGTCTTATCTGATGAACTATTTAGATAAGCATTGGTCAAATGCCTAAAAAGGAAGGGGTAAAAAATAATGAGTGATGCTTTTTCATGGATTAATTTACGATTCCTTTTGGATGGGCTGTGGGTGACGATTCAAGTTTCAGTTGTTTCGATTATTTTTAGTATGATACTTGGGGGAATCGCTGGAACTGTTCGTTACAGTAACATTCCGATACTTTCAAAGGTTGTAGGCATAATCGTTGATATTATTCGTAATTTACCATTATTACTAATCATCTTTTTCACGTATTTTGCCTTACCACAAATTGGAATCAAACTGAATATTTTCTGGGCAGCGGTTGCTGCACTGACCATTTTTGAATCAGCGATGTTATCTGAAATTTTCCGTGCCGGATTAAATGCTGTTCCGTCTGGACAAACAGAAGCGGGAATGTCATCTGGTTTAACTTATGTCCAAACCTTGACCATGATAGTTATGCCGCAAGCCTTCAAATCCATGTTGCCGGCTATTTTGAGTCAGTTGATTTCTCTAATTAAAGACACATCGTTGGCTGTGATTATTTCACTGCCAGAGCTGACTCATAATGCGAAAATCATTTATGGACAGAATACCAATTACGTCATACCGATGTTCATTGCTATGACAGCTATGTATTTTGTTGTTTGCTATTTATTATCAGTGGTTTCAAATCTGTTAGAAACAAGTAAATATAACTATTAAAAAAGGGCTCTTCGTCAAATCGTGTTGGTGAAGACAAATTTGAATAAAACTTAGTCCGATATGCGGCGCGTTCTGTGCGCCGCATATTTTTTTAGTTTTCAAAGATCAGACCTTGTTGTAAATAGATCCGTGCCCGAAAGTTATAAAAGTTGCGATAACCAAACGCAATTCGTTTAATCAGCTTGATCTTGTTATTCAGCCCCTCCGTGACACCGTTT
>NZ_KE136363.1:337504-413098 GCF_000406965.1 Enterococcus avium ATCC 14025
TCATCAAAAAATAAATGTTTATCTGTTAATCCGAGTAATTTTCTAGTATGATTATCCATTGAGAGACTCCTTTGGTAGGGTGACGTTTTGGTCGACTAAATTTTACCAAAAGTGAGTCTCTTTTTGAGTTGAAACGAAGAAAAAAGTGTTAGTAGAAAATCGCCTTCGATTTTCCACCAACACAAAATATTATAGAACCTAAAAAAGTGAGGCTCTTCTCAAAGAATGAGAGCCTCACTTTTTCTATTCTTTTTCTGTTTTACGTTCAGTTTCTTTCATAGCTGGATCTTCATAGATAGCGCCGGCTTCCGTTTTTCCCAGTTTTTCTAAAACACTAGGCTCATGTTCGTCTTTGCGATTTTCCTTCTTTTTCTCTGTTTCCTCTTCGGTTGCTTTGATTGCAGGATCTTGATTACGATCACCAGCAGAAACTTTCCCCATGTTTTCAGTTAGTTCTTTTTTATCCATTTTCATCCACCTCTCTCAGAATTAGTGTAGCATTAATTGTTATTCATTCAAAAGAAAACGCTTTTTATAAGTCGGGGTTCTAGGGCTTGAAATATTTCGTTAAAAAGTGGAAAATAAGATGAAACTTGTAACAAGATAGGATGAGCGTTTTGTCAAATGAAAGACCAATTGGATTTATTGATTCTGGCGTAGGCGGTTTGACGGTAGTCAAGGAAGCCATGCGTCAGCTACCTAATGAAGAAATCTTATATCTTGGAGATACGGCTCGTTGTCCGTATGGTCCTCGACCAGCCGAGCAAGTCATTGAGTTTACCTGGCAGATGACTCGTTTTTTATTGAAGAAAAATATAAAGATGCTTGTGATCGCCTGCAACACTGCAACGGCGGTAGCGTTAGATGAAATCAAAAAGGCTGTTGATATTCCTGTGATTGGTGTGATACAACCTGGTTCGCGCGCAGCATTAAAAGCCAGTAACACAGGACGTATTGGAATTATCGGAACATTAGGAACGGTCAAAAGTGGTTCTTATAAACATGAGCTGCAAGAAAAAGCACCGGACACTTATGTATCCAGTCTGGCTTGTCCGAAATTTGTTCCGATTGTGGAAAGTAATCAGTTTAATAGCTCAGTAGCGAAAAAAATTGTTTCGCAAACACTGGCGCCTTTAAAAAAAGAAAAATTGGATACATTAATCTTAGGATGTACCCATTACCCATTATTACGCCCAATTATTCAGAATGTGATTGGTCAACAGGTGACATTAATTGATTCTGGGGCGGAAACCGTTAATGATGTTAGTACATTATTGGATTATTTCAATTTGAATAATTATGAACAAGTTGAAACAAAATCGAGATCTTTTTACACAACCGGCTCACCTAAGATGTTTAAAGATATCGCTGGTGAATGGTTAGATATTACGAATTTGAATGTGACACACATTGATTTAGGAGGAGAATAACTTGCGACATGATGGAAGAGCGGTCCAGCAATTACGGCCGATTAAGATTGAAACGAATGTTTTTAAACATCCTGAAGGATCAGTCGTCATTTCTTTTGGCGATACCAAAGTAATTTGTTCAGCAACACTAGAAGATTCAGTTCCGCCGTTTTTACGTGGCAGTGGATCCGGTTGGGTGACAGCTGAGTACAGTATGCTCCCAAGGGCAACTAATACGCGAAATAGGCGTGAAAGCGCAAAGGGAAAACTATCAGGACGGACGATGGAGATTCAACGTTTAATCGGACGTTCTTTACGTGCCGTGATTGATTTAGAAAAATTGGGTGAACGCAGTATCATTGTGGACTGTGATGTCATCCAAGCTGATGGTGGTACGAGAACAGCCAGCATTACTGGTGGATTCGTCGCCTTGCGTTTAGCTGTTAACAAATTGTTAGCCAGTGGTGAACTAGCAGAAGATCCAATTAAAGAACATTTAGCGGCAATTAGTGTCGGAATGCTACCAGATGGAACTGTCGTGACTGATTTAGACTATCTAGAAGACTCTTCGGCTGCAGTTGATATGAATCTCGTAATGACTGAATCTGGCCGTTTCGTGGAGATTCAGGGTACCGGTGAAGAAGCTACTTTCAATGATGATGAGTTGAACGCGTTGATTTTACATGGCAAAGCCGGAATTGCTGAATTAATAGCTTATCAAAAGGAAGCTCTTTTCGAAGCAGTAGAAATAGAAAAAAAAACAATCGTAATTGCTACACGTAATCCAGGAAAGGCTAAAGAATTTGCGGCTTTATTCGCAAAGGAAGGCTATCAAATCAAAACACTATTAGATTATCCTGATTTGCCAGATGTCGAAGAAACAGGAACAACCTTCGAAGAAAATGCTCGATTGAAAGCAGAAACGATTGCACAGCTTTTACAGCAGCCGGTCTTAGCGGATGATTCTGGTTTAGTCGTTGATGCGCTAAATGGTATGCCTGGAATTTTTTCTGCTCGTTTTGCTGGAGAACGAAAAAGTGACGCCGCAAATAATGCGAAGCTACTTCATGAATTAACGAATGTTCCTGATGAGCAAAGAACTGCACACTTCCACTGCACCTTGGTCTTTGCGGCACCACAAAAGGAAAGCCTAGTGGTGGAGGCGGATTGGGATGGCCGAATCGCGCGAATTCCACAAGGAGATAATGGTTTCGGCTATGACCCATTATTTATTGTTCCTGGCTATGATAAAACATCTGCTGAATTGACCTCTGAAGAAAAGAATAAAATCAGTCATCGTGGGATGGCAGTCAAAGAATTAGAAAGAACTTGGAAAGAATGGCTGGAGGGGAATAAATGAAGTATTTAATCGTTAGTGATAACCACGGTGATCGCAACATCTTAGTTGAGATCGTTAATCGCTATGTTGATAGGGTCGATCATATGTTTCATTGCGGTGACTCAGAATTGAAAGCAAATGATGAGCTATGGGAACATTTCACGGTCGTTACTGGAAATTGTGATTATGATCCTGGATATAAAAAGGAACAAGTTGTTTCAATCGGTGATGATGTTATTTACATGACTCATGGACATTTATCAAATGTACGTTTTGGACTTACGATGCTTTCTTTACAAGCTCAAGAGGCGGGAGCGAATATTGCTTTGTTTGGACATATCCACCAAGCAGTAGCGGAGCTTGATAAAAATATTTTATTCGTAAATCCTGGTAGTATCTCACAGCCACGTGGACCTGTGCGTATCCCAAGTTATGCGATCATTGACAGCGAGAACAATGAATATCGTATTCAATACTATAATCGTGCCCATCAACCGATTGAAGAGTTAGCTGCAACCTTTGAACGTTAGTTCCTAATTTTTATTAAATTTTTGGTGAAATACCGCTTTCTTTTTGCCGTTACGGTAAAATAAGGTGAAGATATTAGAACGGAGGCGTCATATGATTAGTCCCGCAATTGAACAATTAATGATGGAACATGAGGAAACCATGATGATTCCGGCAGAAAATGTTGCAAATGTGATGAAGGAACATCCATTAGAGCATGCGTTACTGCTGTTGTCGCAGGCTGGATATTCAACGATTCCAGTTTTAGATAAAGAGGATCATTTTGTTGGTTTATTGAGCTTGAATGACATTGTAAAAAAAATGTTAGGGATCGATGGTATTGATACATCCAATTTGGAAGAGTTAACTGTTGCGGATGTCATGAAAACAGATGTTGCAGTGATGCGCCCAGATGCCGAACTAGAAGACATTTTACATTTATTAGTAGATGCTTCTTTCTTACCTGTGTTGGATCACAACGGGGTATTCTGTGGAATCGTAACACGTAGAGAAATTTTAAAGGCGGTAAATTATACCTTTCATGCTTTTCAGCGGAAAAATCCTGAAACTCAATTAATTTTTCACGCGAATTCATCAAACTAACTAAAAAACTGAATTTTATATAGAACAGACTCTAAGCAAGTACTTAAAGTGGAGTCTGTTCTTTTTGTGTGAAATAAATCTCTTAGCTTTTTAAATGATGGATACAGATAAATTGACATTCGGCAATAGGCATGCTATTTTAATCAAGTGTTTAAACAGTAACCATTACGGTTAAGCTTGATTGAATAAAAAATAGGAGAAATCAATGGCAAAAAAATCTAAAATTATTAAGATGCAAAAGCAACAAGCTTTGATTGAACGTTACGCTGAAGAACGTCTAAAATTAAAAGCTGCTAGAGATTACGAGGGATTAGCAAAATTACCCCGGGATTCAAATCCTAATCGATTAAAGTCCCGTGATTTAATCGATGGCCGACCAAGAGGCTACATGCGAAAATTCGGTATGTCACGAATCAAATTTCGTGAATTAGCTCATAAGGGGCAAATTCCCGGTGTTAAAAAAGCGAGTTGGTAAAAAAGCCATAAGCTAGTCAATTCTGGAAGATTTCCTACTCCAATTTTGTTAAACTGAAAGTATTCAACAAAGTGGAGAGGAGAGATAGTGTGAAAACGGCCCTATTTGTTTTGTTAGATCAATATGCTGATTGGGAAGCAGCGTATCTGTTGAGTCTGCTGAATCAAAGAGACGATTGGCAAATCCAGACTGCTTCAAATTTACCTCTGGTACATTCAATCGGTGGATTGCAAACAACAGTTGATCTAAATTTTTCAGAAATTGATCAGATGCATCATTTGCTTGTTTTGATTGGCGGTGATTCTTGGAATATTCAAAATCAAGAACTTTATCGAATGATCGAAAAACAGCTAAACAATAATTTACCAGTTGCTGGGATTTGTGGTGCAGTAGATTATCTTGCTTTTCATGGTTTTTTAGAAGGGTATAAGCATACAGGAAATAGTCGTGTTTCGTGGCAGGATTTTCAAAACTATCGGTCTCCTGAGAACTTTATAGAAAGGCAGGCCGTCAGTGATCGAAATCTTGTTACAGCAAACGGAACAGCAGCGTTAGATTTTACTGAGTTTGTCTTACAATTAATCGGAGATAGTCTGATTGAAGCGAAAAAAGAAGTTGATTTATATCGTTTAGGGTATTATGGTTATCGGGAAAAATATGGGTATCCATTTGATCAATAAAAAAGAAGTTCATTCCATGAATTTATCATGGAGCGAACTTCTTTTTATTTTCCATACGCAACTGGATTATTGGGAATACTAAAACCGTTTTGAGTCAAGGTTTGGACATAAGCAGATAAAAATTCTTCCTGCAGCTTGTATTGTTTTCCATTTGTTACATACAGAATTGTTCGAATTGCATAGTTGCTATTGCCTAAGTCAACCATTCCGAATAGAGTAGGTCCATCAAAAATCTCATCCTTAAACTCGTCGGAAAGCTTTTGATTCGTTTCATCAATCAAGTGGATAATCTTATCATATCCTTCGTCTGGTTGGATGCGAATATCAACCTTTACTTGCATATGGGCACGAGAAAGATTGCTGATGGTTGTAATGTTGCGATTAGGTATAAAATGAACAGTTCCATCTGCAGATTTCATTTGCAGCATACGAATACCAACAGAGGTGACTGTTCCCTCAATTTGCAGATCGGTCAATCGAATATAGTCACCGACATCGATCTGTTGTTCCATAATAATGAAAAAACCAGTGATTATATCATTAGTGAACCCTTGTGCTCCCAAACCTATGGCAATTCCGGCAATTCCGGCACCCGCTAATAGTGAACCCACAGGAATACCAAGCGTATCCAAAATCGAATAAAGGAAAAAGAAAAAGAGTGTGTAAGAAAAGACGTTCATTGACAAAGCATGGATTGTTTCAACTCGAGTGGCATTATCTGCCATTTTCTTTTTCTGCCGATCAAAAGATTGATTGATCAAAAAGCTTCCGATTTTTCTAATTAGATAAAATAGAATCAAAACAGCAATAATTGTCATGCCTTTTTGAATTAAAACTGAAAAAACGTGATCCCAATCAATCGATTGCCAATATTTTTGCCAAGCTGACAATTGTTCCGTCGCCTGATCGACAACATTGGTAGTGCTGGAATCCACTGTTTGTGTTGTAAATAAAACCATAAGCCACTCCCATTAGATTAATAAAAATAGTGTAACAATCTTTCGCTTTTCTGTCGACTAGGGAAAACAAACCTTCATTTTCTTTTTATTGAAAAAAATCATGACAACGATGAAAGAAAGTGATAGACTAACATTTAAATAAGAAGGAGATGATAGAATGGTGAATATAAAATGGGAAGAGTTAGGCTTTGATTATATCAAGACACCTTTCCGCTATATTTCTCATTGGAAAAATGGGCAATGGGATGATGGCGTATTAACAGAGGATAACACCATCACCATTAATGAAGGCTCGACATGTCTCCATTATGGTCAAGAATGTTTTGAAGGATTAAAGGCATATCGTCGAAAGGATGGAAAAATTAATTTATTCCGACCAGATGAGAACTCAAAACGTTTGAATAAGAGTGCTGAACGTCTTCAGATGCCAGCCGTTCCAGAAGACAAGTTTATCGATGCAGTGAAACAAGTTGTAAATGCTAATGAAGAATATGTACCTCCGTATGGTACTGGAGCAACTTTATATCTACGCCCTTATTTAATTGGCGTAGGTCCAAATATTGGGATCGTTCCTGCACCAGAATATATATTTGGCGTATTTTGTATGCCAGTTGGGCCGTATTTTAAAGGTGGATTAGCACCAAGCAATTTCATTGTTTCCGAATATGATAGAGCCGCACCATTTGGAACTGGAGCAGCGAAGGTAGGCGGAAATTATGCGGCGAGTTTATTGCCTGGTCAAATCGCACACGACCGTAATTTTTCGGATTGTATTTATTTAGACCCAGCAACGCATACAAAGATTGAAGAAGTCGGATCAGCAAACTTTTTCGGAATTACAAGGGATAATCAATTTGTCACACCAAAATCTCCATCGATTCTGCCAAGCATTACGAAATACTCCTTGCTGTATCTTTCTAGTGAACGCTTTGGTTTAGAGGCAATCGAAGGAGATGTTCGCTTGGATGAATTGGATAAATTTGCAGAAGCTGGAGCTTGCGGAACTGCGGCGATTATCGCACCGATTGCCGGAATTCAAAATGGCGATGATTTCCATGTCTTTTATAGTGAGACAGAAGTGGGGCCCGTAACGAAGAAATTGTACGATGAGCTGGTAGGTATTCAGTTTGGTGATGTTGAAGCGCCGGATGGTTGGATTTTTGAAGTCTAATAAATTAAAAAAAAATCGTCGTTCATGGAGAACGGCGATTTTTGAGGCTCTATAATATCTAGTGTTGGTGACGCCTTCTGTTGCCAATACTTTTTCTTTTTTCTAATAAACGCAAACAGACACCTTGAAATCCTTTAGAATAAAGTCGACGAAAACCATTCAAAGGAGTGTTTCAAGATGTCCTATTCAGAGTTTACCAAAGAGTTACTAGATATTCTAGACCTAAATCTTACCTTTCATGAAGATGCCTTTCGCAAAGAGCGCATCAATGACGAAACATGTTTTGTTTTTGATGGCACATTGACCTATCAACCAGAGGAATGCTTTCATTGCCACTATGAAAATGAGCAAACGATCATTAAATGGGGCTGGAAAAAAGTATCCATCTTATTGAATGATGTCAGTAACTACAAGACCATTCTTCGGATTAACAAACAGCGCTTCAAATGTAAACACTGTGGAAAGACTTTTTTAGCAGAAGATTCAGTTAGTGATCGTCGCTGCTCCATTGCTCGCAGAGTCAAACAAGCCATTCTTGAGCTATTAAGCGAACCACTTTCTATGTCTTTGATCGCACGTATGAAGCACATTTCTCCGACCACTGTCATTCGAATACTTCGCAGCCTTCGGCCTAAAACCGTTTCTTTGAACCAGCCGTTACCAGAAGTGGTGTGTTTCGATGAATTCAAATCGGTGAAAAACGTCTCGGGAGCCATGAGCTTTGTCATGATGGACGGCAAGACCCATCAACTGATTGATATTGTGGAAAATCGGCAACTCAATCCTTTACGCGACTATTTCTTGCGCTACCCTAGAAAAGTCCGTGAACAAGTACGTCTAGTGGTTTCAGATTTCTATACACCCTATCGCACATTGGTGAAAGAGTGTTTTCCGAATGCCAGAATCGTCGCCGATCGCTTTCATATTAGCCAACACATCGGTCGGGCCTTTACCAACCACCGAATTCAAGTAATGAAGACCTTTAAAAAAGGGGATCGTCGGTCGAAGCACTTAAAGAAATACTGGAGACTACTTCAAAAGAATGCGTGGGAATTGAATGGTCAGCATCGCTACTGGCGTCCGTCATTTCGAGATCATCTGACAGAAGCGGAGATAGTCGATCGGCTATTATATTATGATGACTCCTTAAAGCGAGGCTACGAAGTCTACCAGGTTTTTCTTTCCGCTATCAGAAGACAAGATGTTCCTGAATTCGTCGCGCTCCTAAAAGAAGACTACAAGGAGTTGCCAGAGCACTACCAACCAGTGTTCACGACCTTCAAGAAATATCGAACAGAAATCAAACGAGCGTTGCGAGTTCCCTATTCCAACGGCCCTATAGAATGTTTGAACAACCATATCAAAGTACTAAAACGAATTGCCTATGGCTTTAGAAACTTTCAAAACTACCGAGAACGAATCTTTTTATATCGAGGAAAATATTTCAAGAAAACTAAGAACACTACCCAACTAACTAAAGCCAGAACAACAACACGGCTAGACAAAATAGCTGTCTAGCCGTGTGAGTATCTCGATTATTCTATTGAATTTCTTCACCAACACTCATTGACGAAGAGCCTTTTTTGATATTGTTTAGCTTAAGTGAACGCCTTTGTCGACATAGATGACGTCTCCAATGATACCTGTCGCTAATGGACTAAGTAAGAAAGCACATGAGTTTCCAACTTCTTCGATTGTTACAGCGACTTTATCAGGTGTACGTTCTTCGGATAAGCTCAATAATGATTGGTAGTCCTTCACGCCAGTTACAGCTAATGTTTTGATTGCTCCAGCAGAGATCGCATTAACACGAATATTTTTCGGCGCAAGTTCTGTTGCTAAGTAGCGAACTTCTGCTTCTAAAGCAGCTTTGGCAATGCCCATCATGTT
This sequence comes from Enterococcus avium ATCC 14025, assembly GCF_000406965.1. GTDB lineage: Bacteria > Bacillota > Bacilli > Lactobacillales > Enterococcaceae > Enterococcus_A > Enterococcus_A avium. The sequence continues at coordinate 346,538 of NZ_KE136363.1, forward strand.
GTAGTTAGGGATCGAACGCTCAGATCCCATGTAAGTCATTGTCACGATGCTTCCGCCATCAGTCATCAATGGAGCAGCATATTTAGAGACAGCTAATAACGAATAAGCACTGATGTCTTGAGCTAGTTGGAAGCCGTCGCGAGTGATCTCTGTTACATTGCCAGATAATTCTTCTTTGTTGGCAAAAGCAATCGAATGGACCAAACCATCGATCGAACCAAATTTCTCTTTGATCAAAGAAAAAGCAGCCTCAATTTTTTCATCACTAGCAACATCAAGTTCAAACATATTTGCATCTTCGCCAACTAACTTGACTAAATTTTTCTTCATTCGATCGTTTTGATAAGTATAAATGATTTCCGCGCCTTGTTCAGCGATCGCTTTGGCACATCCCCAAGCAATACTTTTTTTATTGGCTACGCCTGTCACGATAATTTTTTTTCCCGTTAAAATAGACATTAAATGACACACTCCTAAATAATATAAAAAATAATATGCTCTCATTATGTTGGAAAAAGCTTTGATTGTCAAACTATTTTTTTGATTATTCCAATACGTCTTGATTAAACTGCAAGAATATGATAGTTTGATAATCAAATAAAATATTCATAGAGGTGCAAAATGAAAAAAATTATGAATGTCGAAGAAATCATGGCTGCGATTCCGAATCGCTTTCCCATTTATTATTTAGATGCAGTCACAGAATTTGAAGATGAAAAGCATATCACAGCGATGAAAAATTTAACGATGAATGAAGATTTTTTCCAAGGATATTTCCCAGGTGAACCAATCATGCCCGGCACACTGATTGTTGAAGCGTTGGCACAAGCAGGATCATTATTAATTCTGAAATCAGCAGCATTCGAAGGGAAGACTGCGTATATCGGCGGCATCAATAAAGCACATTTTTTGGAATTCGTACGTCCAGGCGATACCTTATTCTTGAATTTTGATATTCAAAAGGTCAAAGGCCCGGTGGGAACTGCCAAAGCATGGGCGACAGTGGAGGATAAGACTGTAACAGAATGTGAATTTACCTTTATTGTTGGCGATAAGGAACAAAAAAAATAATTTAAAAAAGAACCGAATTCTCCTTCGAGAAAATTCGGTTCTTTTTGACTACTTCTTAGGTTCTTGCAAAACCTTCACTTCAGTAACTTTGACTGGTTCTGTAGGTGTAGATTTCTCTCCGGAACCATTATCTTTCACTTCGCCGCTAGCGATCTTATCGACTACATCCATACCTTCAGTGACTTGTCCAAATACGGTATACTCGCCATCAAGTTGTGGCGCGCCACCTTTTTTATAGGCTTCAATGATTTTCTCAGGATAGTATTGAATCGCCAAACCATCGCTTTGATCTTCGTTATTAGTTACAATAAAAAACTGACTGCCATTGCTGCTGCGTGACTCTGCACGAGCCATTGAAAGGGCACCACGGATATTATAAAGTTGATTGGAATCTTCTGTTTTGAAGCCTTTTTTCCAAATACTTTCTCCGCCAGTGCCATCACCTTTTGGATCACCGCCTTGAATCATAAAGTCTTTGATCACGCGATGAAAAGGAGTGTCTTTGTAGTACCCATCCTTAGCGTGCTTCACAAAATTTTCTACTGCTTTTGGTGCTTGTTCTGGGAAAAGTTTAATTTTTACGTTTCCTTCAGTTGTAACAAGTTCAACTAAGTATTCATCATCAGTGACTTTGTCGTTGAGCTGAGGCAGATCCAATTTATTTAAATCTACACTGGATTCTGTTGTTTTTGTTGCACTTTCTTTTGTATCTTTCGTAGCAGTATCGTTGCCACAAGCCGCAAATAGCCCAATTGACAAGGCTAAGCTTGCACCGATCATTATTTTTTTGAATTGCATATAATTCTCCTTTTCAAACTTATTATCATTCCTATGATAACAAACTTTTAACATAGTTCCTATGAAAAAAAGGTGACTTTTACTTCAAAAAATTCATAGAAACGAGCATAAAAAAAGGAGATCGAAAATGATCTCCTTAAAAAACTATTTGAATTTTATAGGTTTGCAAATTTTTCTAGCAAACGAATCATTTGGCAGGTGAAGCCGTATTCGTTGTCATACCAAGCAACTGTCTTAACTAATTGATAGTCGCCGGCAGAAGTTACTTCTGTTTGAGTTGGGTCAAAGATTGATCCTTGTGTTGTTCCGATGACGTCACCAGATACGATTTCACGATCATCGTAGCCGAATGATGGGTTGTCAACTGTATGTTTCTTGATCGCTTCGTTCACTTGGTCAGCAGTAACTTTTGTTTTAAGAACTGAAACCAATTCTGTCAATGAACCGTCAACAACGGGAACACGTTGCGCATGTCCTTGTAATTTTCCGTTCAATTCTGGAATTACCAAACCAATTGCTTTAGCAGCACCAGTTGAATGTGGGATCGTATTATCAGCAGCTGAACGTGCAGCACGTAAGTTACCGCCCTTAACTGGTCCATCTAATAACATTTGAGTTGAAGTGTATGCATGAACGGTAGTCATTGTACCAACTTCGATACCGAATTCTTCATTTAAGAAGTAAGCCATAGGAGCTAGACAGTTTGTTGTACAAGAACCAGCTGAAATGATTTTGTCATTTGAGTCCAAAGTGTCATCATTTACGTTGTATACAATTGTTTTCATTTGTCCAGCAGGAGCTGAGATAACCACACGTTTTACACCTGCGTCAATGTGTGCTTGTGCTTTTTCTTCTGAAGTATAGAAGCCAGTACATTCAAGCACGATATCTACGCCATTTTCTTTTACCCATGGGATTTTACTTGCATCTGGTTCAGCATATACACGAGTTTTTTCGCCGTCAACAACGATTGAATCTTCTGTCGCAGTAACTGTGCCAGGATATGTGCCATGTGTTGAATCAAATTGTAATAATTGTGCCAACATTGTAGGACTTGTTAAGTCGTTGATTGCTACTACTTCAATATCGTCAGATACTTCTTTAATTCGACGGAAAGCTAAACGACCAATACGTCCAAATCCATTAATACCTACTTTTACTGTCATAACCAAAAGTTCCTCCTTTTTTATATCAAGCAAAGCTTGACGCCTTACATTTTTATTGTGCAACGCATCAATTTTTTTGTCAAAAGATATTACCTGAGAAAATTTTTAACAGAAAACTACTAAAAAAATTGAAAGCACCAATTTTTTTTTAAGCTTCTATCAATAAGAATGGACTTTTTCAGTTAATCTAGCTACAATAAACGAGACTTTGTTTATGTGGAGATTCATTAGTCAATAGAATAAAGAGATAAGGAGGACACGAAAATGTCCATGTTTTTAGATCAAGTAACGATCGATGTCAAAGCCGGTAAGGGCGGAGATGGGATGGTCGCCTTTCGTCGTGAAAAATATGTGCCAGATGGTGGGCCAGCTGGAGGTGACGGCGGACGTGGCGGCGATGTCATCTTAGTAGTGGATGAAGGATTGCGTACACTGATGGACTTTCGTTACAATCGTCATTTTAGAGCTACTCCAGGCGAAAATGGCATGAGCAAAGGAATGCATGGTCGTGGGGCTGAAGATACTTACGTCAGCGTTCCCCCAGGCACAACTGTTCGTGATGCTGATACGGGAGCTTTAATTGGTGATTTAATCGAAAATGGCCAAGAACTGATTGTTGCTCATGGCGGACGCGGCGGCCGTGGCAACACACGTTTTGCTTCACCGAGAAATCCTGCGCCTGAGCTTGCTGAAAATGGTGAGCCCGGACAAGAACGCAACATTGAATTAGAATTGAAGGTCCTAGCTGATGTTGGTTTAGTCGGTTTTCCATCAGTTGGAAAGTCAACGATCCTGTCAGTGATTTCGTCTGCACGTCCGAAAATTGGCGCGTATCATTTCACTACGTTAGTACCTAATTTAGGTATGGTAACAACCAGTGATGGTCGCAGTTTTGCTGCTGCCGACTTACCCGGCTTGATCGAGGGTGCCTCGCAAGGCGTTGGCTTAGGAACTCAATTTCTGCGACACATTGAGCGCACACGGGTTATTTTGCACGTGATTGATATGAGCGGAATGGAAGGGCGCGAGCCATACGAAGACTATCAAGCAATTAATAAAGAGTTAGGTTCACATAATTTGCGTTTGTTAGAGCGTCCACAAATTATCGTTGCTAATAAAATGGATATGCCAAACGCTGAAGAAAACTTGAAGAAGTTTAAAGATGCTTTGAAGAAGGATAAGAAAGATGAATTTGCTGATGATATTCCTGTTTTTGCAATCTCAGCAATTACAAAGCAGGGATTAGATAATTTGCTAAATGCGACGGCGGATCTATTAGAAGTGACACCAGAATTCTTGTTGTATGACGAAGAAGTAGAAGAGGATACTGTAAACTACGGCTTCCAATCGAATGAACCAGAATTTACCATTACACGTGAACCTGATGCAACTTGGGTACTTAGTGGAGAAAAATTGGAAAAACTCTTTAAGATGACGAACTTTGATCATGATGAGACAGTAATGCGCTTTGCTCGTCAACTTCGATCAATGGGAGTCGACGAAGCTTTAAGAGCTCGCGGAGCCAAAGATGGTGATCTTGTTCGTATCGACAAATTTGAATTTGAATTTGTAGACTAAAAATAAAATCGTAATTAATTTTAAGTTGTACCGCAATTTATTTTGCGGTATTTTTTTGTATGATAAAAGCAAAAAGAAAGTGCTTTTAATTGTAAATAAGTATGACTTTTCTAGAAGAACAAAGAAAATCGATGTCAAAGATATTGCCATTTATTAATTTATCTTTAAGAGAAATTATTGATTGAAGAATTTTGAATTGTTTAAAAAACAATGAGAGAACAATTCTATAGAAAATGCGTGTTATTTTTAATGTTAATAATCGATATTTTTTTGTGGTTTTAAAAACGAATTAATATTAAATATTCTTATCCAGCTAAATCAGTTATGAAATATTAGTTGAGAAATAAATGTGTAAAGTAAAATGATTAAATCTTATTTTTTCAGCATTAGGAACAATATGGGAGATATAAAAGAATTTATTTTGTTAATTAGAATCAATTTGAATGACAGCTGTTATTTGTTCTAAATTTTTATGAACGATCGAAAAAAGTGTTGTTTAAAAATGATAATTGAATTATTTTATCTAGGAAAAGTTTTTTTAACCCAAAATTTTTATCAATAATTCTAATTGTGATTACTGAATTATAAGCTTTTGGGTAGCGCCGAAGCCTCAGCCGGTGTAAACTAACCTTGTAACAAGTAATAATTATATTGTTAATTAATAAAACTTTCCTAGCCAACTGTTCGGAAACTTATTTTTAATAATAAAAAAGGGGAATAATGTGATGCAAGTATTAATTTTAACGCACAATATCTTAGTGGAGAGACCTTTAGTTGAAAAGCTACAACGCTTAAATATTGAAGTTTTAAGCTCAGCAAAATTATTAACCATGCTTCAAACAAAACAAGTACCATTAGAAGTAATGAGCTTTTTTGATGTTCTAATCGTTAGCGAAACGATTTCCGATCAAGAATTAACAATTATTCTTGAGGAGGTCGGCGAGAAATTCACGATCATTAGAGAGACTGATCGGATGCCTCAAAAAGAAGAAAAAGCAGATTGGGAGTCAAAAGGTGTCGATGAATGGTTACTTGAAGATGAAACACTTAGCGGGTTAAGAGAGAAGCTTGCTGAGAAAACATTGAAAGAATCTGTTTATTCAATTGGATTTGGTATGCGCGGAAAACAAGAGGAAGATGAACATGAAAAACGTCCGATTCCTTTATGGAATTTAACACGATCAGAACGTGAGATGTTAAGTACATTGATTTCGACTAAAGATGCACCGATCAGCCGAAATGATTTGGCAGTCAAAATCTGGGGTGACAGCGATTCAGCTAGTCACATGACACGTTTATCAACGATTATCAAACATTTAAGAAACAAGCTAAAAATTGACGGTGTTGAATATGACGTGATTCGCACAAATTGGGGCGAAGGCTATCAGCTGTCTAAAGTCTTTTTTGATCACTATATTGTTGATGACCGAATTATGGAAGAAATAAAAACTGGAAATTAATTTTTATTAAGGCTGTAGACAAATTCCTTTTTCAGGTATTTGACTATGGTCTTTTTTAATCGCTTTATCTAGTTTACATAACTAAATTATGATCATTTAAACTCATTCTATTTTCCAAAAAATTCATTTCTTGCTACACTAGGATTAAAAGAATAAGGGAGCGAAAAATAATGGAAAAACGTGTAATAATTATGAACTTCGATGTAGAATCAAAAGCTTATGAAGCCTTTTCAAAGGCAAAGCGTCTTCACATGAACAAATCTTTTAAGGGTGAGCAAATGGCGGTCGTCCATCATTCGAACGACGGAGAGCACAAATTTGAGATTGAAGACTTTTTGGATTTTACTGGTAGCAATAAAAGTTCAACTGGTGGCTTAATCGGTATGATGGTCGGTATTCTTGGTGGTCCGGTGGGGATTTTATTAGGCTGGTTTACCGGTGGCATGATTGGTGCGACACAGGATGCTAAGGAAGTTCGAGATGCTACTGGAGTTTTTGAATTTTTAGTCGATAAGATCGGTGAAGGTGATACTGCACTACTTTTGATTGCTGAAGAAGAGGACAATCGTCCATTAAACCAGTTAATCATGATGGAATTAGGGGGCGAAATCACTCGTCTTGATTATGAAGAAGTAGAAAATGAAGTGAAAAAGGCACAAGAAATGGCTAAAAAATCAAATGAATCTGAAGAAGCAGAGAATGATAAAAATTCACAAGAGTAAGCTAAAGCAGAGAAAGATTTCCTTTATTAGATTGCACTAAGTAGGACTTTCTTCTAAAATAAGATTAATTTGATAGAAAGTCAGGGAAATTATGGAATTAGAATTTTTAGGAACAGGTGCGGGAGTACCTGCGAAACATCGGAATGTCAGCGGTTTGGCTTTGAAATTGTTGGATGAACGTAATGCAATCTGGCTATTTGATTGCGGAGAAGGAACCCAAATGCAGATTTTACGAACAAATATTAAACCACGCAAAATTGAGAAAATATTTATTTCTCATTTGCATGGTGATCATATCTTTGGTTTGCCTGGTTTATTAAGCAGTCGTTCCTTTCAAGGCGGTGAAGAACCCATTATAATTTATGGTCCAGCCGGACTAGAAAATTATGTGCGAACATCTTTGCAGGTTACGAAAACTCGTTTGGCTTATCCTTTACAGTTTGTTGAACTGAGTGAAGGTATCATTTTTAAGGACAAGCAATTTACGGTTGAATGTATGTTACTGGATCATGGGATTGACAGTTATGGCTTCCGTGTGAAGGAGGCAGATCATGAAGGCATGCTTCTTGTAGAAAAATTGGTTGCACTAGGTATTCCTGCTGGTCCAATATACGGAAAGTTGAAGCAAGGTCAAAAGGTAACTCTTTCAGACGGACGGGAAATCAACGGACAAGACTTTGTGGGAGAAAGCAAAAAGGGAAGGATCGTAACAATTTTTGGTGATACACGATTCACGAGTAAATCAAGTGAATTTGCTAAAGATAGCGATGTGATCGTCCATGAAAGTACTTTTAATAAAAATGAAGCAAAACTTGCGCGAGCTTACTTTCATTCTACAACTCATCAAGCGGCAACTATTGCCAAAGAAGCGAAAGCAAAAAAACTGATGTTGACACATATTTCTGCAAGATACCTTGCCAAAGAAGCGAAGGAATTGGAAGAAGAGGCTCGCGATATCTTTCCAAATACACAAATTGCCAAGGATTTCGATATCATTGATATTCCATTTTCATAAAAACACGCAATATATTTTACACAGAGAGAAGGAAACTAAATGGATTTAACCGATAAAGTAGTTGTGGTAACTGGAGGTTCTGCTGGATTAGGTGAACAAGTTTGTTATGAAGCAGCTAAACGCGGAGCAATTGTTGTCACTTGTGCTCGCCGGATTAATTTGATCGGACAGGTTAGAGAACGCTGCAGTGAATTGAGCGGCAAAGACGCCTATGCTTTTCAACTAGACATTGCTGATCCAGATAGCGTGGAGGCAGTGATCGAAAAAATCGCCGCTGAAGTTGGTGATGTGGATGTTTTGGTGAACAATGCAGGATTTGGTTTGTTTGACAATTTTGTCGATTTTGACCTAGATGTAGCAAAAAATATGTTTGAAGTCAACGTTTTAGGGATTATGTATTTTACACAAAAAATTGCTATTTCAATGGTTAATAATAAGTCTGGGCATATTTTTAACGTGGCATCTATGGCAGCGAAAATGGCAACGCCAAAATCAACAGTTTATTCGGCAACAAAATTCGCGGTACTGGGTTTTTCTAATGCTTTACGGCTAGAGCTTCGGCCTGCAAATGTTTATGTTACGACTATTAATCCGGGACCAATTGCTACAGAATTCTTCGACAAGGCTGACCCAAGCGGCAGTTACTTGGAAAACTTAGGGGGGATCGTTTTAGATCCGCATAAACTAGCCAAAACGATCGTAAATAAAATGGGGAAACCCACCCGCGAGATCAATCGCCCATTTATCATGGAAGGGGCTAGTATTTTTTACGGCTTATTCCCTCATATTGGAGATTTTTTAGCGGGCGGTCTGTTTAATAGGAAGTAGGAAAGCAAAATGAAAAAGCAATGGAAAGTTTTTTTAGGATTCATTTTAGTTTTAGTGATTGTGATCTTCGCACTTTCCAATAGCCAAGAAGTTCCAGTCAATTTCTTGATCAAAAAAATTTATCTTTCTCTAGTTTTAGTGATTATCGGCTCAGCCTTGATAGGGGCTTTGGTTGTTTTATTAACCTCAGGAGCTACTTTCTTTCAACAGCGAAAAGAAATCAAACAGTTGAAAGAGTCGATTCAAAGCTACGAAGCGAATAATGAACAAAAACTAGCGGAAGAAAAAGCGGCTTTTCAACGTGAGCAAGAAAATGAAATGGCAGTGCTGAAAGCTAACTACGAAAGTCTTTTAAAGGAAAAAGATGATGCGTTAGCTGCAATGCAAAGTTCGCAGTCCGAAAAGAAGGAAACTCATCCGATTGATTATTACGATTAAGAGAAGAAGACCTTAGTTAGAAAAAAACTAAGGTCTTCTTCTCTTTCTTGTCTGTTTCTTTTTTGCTATACTAATACGGTTGGGAAGTGATAGAGTGAAAAAAGCAAACTTCGATTGGCAAATTAGAAGCACGAGTCCGATTGATTCTACCTTTAAAGAAGAAATGGTGAGTCAGGGATATAGCGAAACATTTGCAGAACTTTTATGGAATCGAAATATACATACAACAGATGATTTTTCGCAGTTAATAAAAGCAAATATTGATGATTTGCATGATCCATTTCTGATGCACGACATGGACAAAGCGGTAGAACGAATTCAAAACGCTATCATGGAAGGGCAACGGATTTTGATTTACGGCGACTATGATGCAGATGGAATTACGAGCACTTCGATCATGTTAGAAACATTGGAGATGATCGGAGCTGATGTTCACTATGTGTTGCCGAATCGATTTATTCATGGTTACGGACCTAATAAAGAGCTTTTTGCCGAGAAAATAAATGAAGGAATTCAATTAATTATTACAGTTGATAATGGCGTTGCAGGTAACGAGGCCATTGATTTCGCAAATTCACAGGGTGCTGATGTGATTATTACAGACCACCATGAGATGCCGCCAGTTTTACCGGATGCCTATTGTATTGTCCATCCGCGACATCCAGATGGGCATTATCCATTTGGAGAGTTGGCCGGTGCAGGCGTTGCCTTTAAATTAGCGACTGCTTTATTAGAAGAGGTACCGTTAGAGATGTTAGATCTAGTCACGATTGGAACAGTTGCAGATTTAGTTTCAATGACTGGAGAGAATCGAAATCTTGTAAAACTAGGTTTGCAGGCAATTAAGCAAACACAGCGTTTGGGATTATTAGAATTACTGAAGATCAGCAGTGTTGATTTGCAAAAGGTGGACGAGACAAGTATTGGTTTCAGTGTTGGACCAAGATTGAATGCCATTGGACGCTTAGGTGATCCTAATCCTGCTGTCGAGTTAATGACAACGTTTGATGAAGAGGTCGCACATCAGTTAGCTGAAAAATTGAACCAGATCAACGATGAGCGAAAGCAAATCGTGCAGGATATAACTTCCGAAGCAACTGCGCTAGTGAATCCAGAGGATGCTGTTCATTTGATTGCAGCAAAAGGGTGGAATCCTGGTGTTTTAGGAATCGTAGCAGGAAATATTTTAAAACAGACGGGACACCCGACAATCATTTTATCTATTGATGAGAATGGCGTTGCAAAGGGTTCTGGTCGAAGTATCGAAGCTTTAGATTTATTTGGTATGCTAAATACGATGCGTTCTGAATTTACTCATTTTGGAGGACACGCAGCAGCCATAGGATTGACTATGCCAGCAGAGAATATCCCTGTTCTTCGAAAAATGATGAATGACTATATTTCTGCTGAGCAGATCGATTTAAGCAAAGGCACTTCCTTATTAATTGATGAAGTTTTACCTTTATCTGCAATTAATCTGAAATTTGTTGAGGAATTAAAACAGCTAGCGCCTTTTGGAACGGATAATCCAGCACCGCATTTTTTAATCGAAGGAAATATCAATCTATTCAAGCGTATCGGCAGCGATCAGCAACATGTTAAATTCTCAGTGAAAAATGAAGATAGTCAAATAGATGCGATTGGCTTTGGTTTTGGTGACGAGAGCGAAGAAATTCAACAGCCAGATACTAGATTTGTCGGTGACTTAGAAATCAATGAATGGAACGGACAGAAAAAAGTCCAATTTCGTTTGGTCGATTTTGCTTCTGATGGCTTACAGGTAATTGATCGCCGGGCGAAATATACCTGGGATCAAAATATCGAGGGTGATCGAATTCTTTATTTAGCTTTTCAAACGAAAAGTCAGAAATATTTTACAAAAGAGTTGCAAAAAACAGTAACTTTATACGATCCGACAATTACCTGGTCAGACTATGATCAGTTAGTCGTACTTGATTGTCCTGATCAAAAAGATTTATTGAAAGAAATTGCAAACGAAGGAAGCTTTACGCGAATTTATTTATATCTGTACAGTCCTGACGAAGCTTATTTGAATGGATTGCCTAAGCGCGATCAATTTGCAAAGCTTTATCAATTTTTCCGAAAACAACCGCGAGTAGACATTCGTTTTAAGCTGAAAGTTGTGTCGAATTACTTAAGAATCCCGGAAAAGTTATTAGTATTCATGATTCACGTGTTTTCTGAGCTAAAATTTGTTACAATAGACGACGGCGTTTTACAAATGGTAGAAGCTCCACAAAATCGAGCTTTTGAAGAAAGTGAGATTTATCAAAAACGCATAGCTCGAATTGATAGTGAAGAATTTTTATTAATGAATGATATTCAAACAATTAGAAATTGGCTGAAAGGCTAGGAGGAAATACCGAGATGAATTTGAAAGACTATATTGCTAGTATCCCAGATTATCCAAAAGAAGGGATTGTTTTCCGTGATATTTCACCACTTATGGCAGATGGTGAAGCCTATCGGGAAGCAACAAAACAGATTGTTAATTACGCGAAAGAAAAACAAATTGATATGGTTGTTGGACCGGAAGCTCGAGGCTTTATCGTAGGATGTCCAGTGGCATTTGAACTAGGATTAGGTTTTGCACCTGTTCGAAAACCTGGCAAATTGCCTCGTGAAGTAATTGAGGTAGAATATGAAAAAGAATACGGAATGGACACGTTAACGATTCATAGCGATGCAATCCAACCTGGTCAGCGCGTATTAATTACTGATGACCTGTTAGCAACTGGCGGAACAATCAAGGCAACGATCGAACTAGTTGAAAAGCTGGGTGGCATTGTAGTTGGTTGTGCTTTCTTAATTGAATTAGAAGAATTACATGGTCGCGATAAAATTCAAGGGTATGATATCTTAACTTTGATGGACTATTAGAAAAATTTGAGTTGAAGAATTTCTTCAACTCTTTTTTGTGTTCACTTTCAAATGTAACGCAAAAAAAGCTACCAGATGAGAATCTAGCAGCTTGTAAAATAATTTATGCGGACTTGTGATACTGATGATCGTAAGTCACGTAGTAGAAATCTTCGGCTGGTTCCTTATAGTATTGTTCTTCTTCGAACTCTTCTTCATCGTAGTGACGTTCAGCATAGTGCTGTGCATACTTACGTTCATCCCACAACATGAACCAGACAAGAAACAAACCAGAGAAAATAACAACCGTAGCTAAAGAACCTAACTTACCGATCAATAATCCTAGCAACAATACAGCGATAATCAAACCAAATCTTCTTACTGCTTTCATCAATAATCACTCCTATATATAAATACGCGAACGTGTGTTTGTATATCTATTATACGAATGTTTGTTCGTTTTGTAAAGAAAAAAATAATCGGAATGCAATTCCGATTAATAAATATGGTTACGGTACAATCCGACAACTTTTCCAAGAATAGAAACATTATCGTAAATCAATGGTGCTAACTCATCATTTTCAGGTTGTAAACGAATGTGATCAGCTTCGCGATAAAATCTCTTACAGGTTGCTTCATTCTCATCCGTCATAGCGATCACAATCTCACCATTAGTCGCTGTTGATTGTTTTCTGACAATGACGTGATCGCCGTCATAAATTCCAGCGTTGATCATACTTTCTCCGCGAATCGTCAGCATAAACAAGCTGCCTTCTTCGCTTGATAGATCTGGGGGAACTGGAAAGAAGTCTGAAGCTTCTTCTACTGCTAAAATAGGTTCACCAGCGGTAACGACCCCTAACATAGGTATGACTTGCGGAGCCACCCCGATTTTTTCTAATCCAGTAATGGTTAATTCAATTGCTCTTGGTTTTGTTGGGTCGCGTTGGATCCATCCTTTTTTTTCTAATCTGGATAAATGACCATGAACTGTAGAAGTAGATGAAAGATTCACAGCCTCTCCTATTTCTCTAACAGTGGGTGGATAACCTTTATCTTCAACGCGTTCATGAATGAAACGTAAAACTTCTAATTGTTTTGTTTCCGTTCTTTTTGCCAATGCCCGCACCTTCTTTCGTTTTTTTTAGTGTAGCATAGTTATTCAAACAAATCAAACAAGCGTTCGTATTTCTTGGTACTTTCAACTTATTTTTTTTTATGTATAATTAGAAGGGGAAAAGAGGTGCTCAAGATGATTAACGATGAAACTATCGCACGCATTAATGAACTAGCTAAAAAAAAGAAGACAGTCGGATTAACGGACGCTGAAGCTCATGAGCAGAAGGTCTTAAGAGAAGAATACATTGCTTCGTTTCGTAGCGGAATGCGCCATCACATCGAAGGAATGAAAGTCGTCGATCCAAAAGGAAATGATGTCACGCCAGAGAAGTTAAAAAAGATTCAGAAAGAAAAGGGTCTGCACAATAGAAAATAAATCTTTTACTGGTTAAGTGATTGAAATGTTAAAATAAATCGGTTACAATGAATCTGTAATTAAAGTATTTATGACCAAAAAGGAGGAACTAATTTGTTCGACAAAATCGATCAACTAGGTGTAAACACAATCAGAACGTTAAGTATTGAAGCAATTCAAAAGGCAAACTCAGGACATCCAGGTTTACCAATGGGTGCGGCTCCAATGGCTTATGCTTTATGGACGAAGCATTTGAATGTCAATCCAGCAACTTCATTAAATTGGCCTAACCGTGACCGCTTTATTTTATCAGCAGGTCATGGTTCAGCAATGTTATACAGCTTGTTGCACTTAGCAGGCTACCAAGTGACGATTGACGATTTGAAAAACTTCCGTCAATGGGAAAGCAAGACACCAGGACATCCTGAATATCAGCATACAGATGGTGTTGAAGCGACTTCAGGTCCTCTAGGTCAAGGTATTTCAACTTCTGTTGGTATGGCGATGGCTGAAGCACATTTAGCAGCCACTTATAATCGCGATAGCTTCAATGTAATGGATCATTATACTTACGCATTATGTGGCGATGGCGATTTGATGGAAGGTGTTTCCGCTGAAGCTAGCTCTATGGCCGGACACATGAAATTGGGTAAACTAATCGTTTTATATGATTCAAATGATATCTCTTTAGATGGACCAACATCGAAAGCTTTCACTGAAAATGTCGGTGCACGGTACGAAGCATATGGTTGGCAGCATATCTTAGTTAAGGATGGCAATGATTTAGAGGCCATTTCTAAAGCAATTGATGAAGCGAAAGCTGAAACAGAGAAACCATCATTGATCGAGATTAAAACAGTCATTGGTTTTGGTTCACCAAAAGAGGGCACATCAGCAGTTCACGGTGCTCCAATCGGAAAAGATGGAATCGATGCTGCGAAAGCTGTTTACGGTTGGGAATATCCTGATTTCACCGTGCCTGAAGAAGTGGCGAAACGGTTCAAGGAAGAAATCAACGATAAAGGTGCTAAAACAGAAGCAAAATGGGATGCGATGTTCGCAAACTACGAAAAAGCACATCCTGAATTAGCAAAACAATTCAAGGCGGCCTTTGCCGACGAACTTCCTGCAAACTGGGAAGAAGCTTTACCAGTTTATGAAGAAGGTACAGCACAAGCAAGCCGTGTATCAAGCAAAGATGCGATTCAAGCAATCGCCAAAGCTGTTCCTAATGTATGGGGCGGTTCAGCTGATTTATCTGGTTCAAACAATACAACTATCGCTGATGAAAAAGAATTCCAACCTGGTTCTTATGAAGGCCGTAACATTTGGTTTGGTGTGCGTGAATTTGCGATGGCTAGCGCCATGAATGGAATTCATTTACATGGCGGAACACGCGTATATGGAGGAACATTCTTTGTATTTACAGATTACTTACGTCCAGCAGTTCGGATGTCAGCGATTCAGAACTTACCTGTCATTTACGTATTGACACATGATTCAGTAGCTGTTGGTGAGGATGGTCCAACTCATGAACCAATCGAACAATTAGCTAGTGTTCGCTGCATGCCGAATGTCCAAGTGATTCGTCCAGCAGACGGCAATGAAACTTCTGCTGCCTGGATTCAAGCATTAGAAACAAATAACAAACCAACAATCTTAGTCTTAAGCCGTCAAAACTTGCCAGTCTTACCAAATAGTAAAGAAATGGCTAAAGAAGGCGTTTCTAAAGGTGGTTATGTGATTTCTAAAGCTGAGTCAGATACACCCGAAGGTATCCTAATCGCAACTGGTTCTGAAGTGAACTTAGCTGTTCAAGCACAAAAAGAATTGAAAGCTCAAGGAAAAGATGTTTCTGTTGTTTCTCTCCCAAGCTTTGATCTATTCGAAGCTCAAGATGAAGTATATAAAGAATCTGTTTTACCAAAAGCAGTGACAAAACGTGTAGCGATCGAAGCAGCGTCTCCGTTTGGCTGGGAACGTTACATTGGGTCAGAAGGTAAGATGATTGGTATTGATCACTTCGGCGCTTCTGCACCTGGCGATTTTGTGTTAGAACAATTCGGGTTCACTGTTGATAATGTAGTAAATACTTTCAACGAATTATAATAATCAGATTAATTGAACTGAGGAGAATTTTTTCTTCTCAGTTTTTTTACGATTTAATATTAGAAAGCTTCAATTACATAATCGGGAAAGTTTACATAATATTTTTATCGAATGAATCTCTAAACGCGTTTACAAAATTTCCTACATCAAAAGAAAAGTGTGTGTTTGTGAGCAAAATAATTTAGACAGAATATAAAATCTGTTATACTGTCCTTGTGCAAAAGATTGCAAACAAATAAAGAATCAACGAAAGTGGGATGACAATGAAAGTAGTAGTAGTAGGATGTACACATGCCGGTACCGCGGCTGTTAAAAATATTTTAACAAATCACCCAGATGCAGAGGTGACAGTCTTTGAACGGAACGATAACGTTTCTTTCTTATCTTGTGGAATCGCTTTATACGTGGGTGGAGTTGTCAAAGATCCAGCAGGTTTATTTTATTCTAACCCTGAGGAGCTTGCCTCTTTAGGTGCAAAAGTGAACATGGAACACGATGTAACAAACATTGATACAGATACAAAAAAAGTAACAGCAAAAGATTTAAAAACCAATGAAGAAAAAATCGTTGATTATGATAAATTAGTCGTGACAACAGGTTCTTGGCCGATTATTCCGCCAATTAAAGGAATTGATTCTGAGAATATTCTTTTATGTAAAAACTATAATCAAGCAAATGTCATCATTGAGCAAGCTAAAGATGCGAAAAAAGTTGTTGTTGTCGGCGGCGGTTACATTGGAATCGAATTAGTTGAAGCATTCGCTGAATCTGGTAAAGAGGTAACATTGATTGATGGATTATCGCGAATCTTGAATAAATACTTGGATGAACCTTTTACAAGTCGTTTAGAAAAAGAACTGGTTGATCGTGGTGTTACACTAGCTCTAGGAGAAAATGTTGAAGAATTTGTGGCTGACGAAACGGGTACTGTTAAAAAAGTCGTGACAGCAAGTAAAGAATTCGAGGCTGACATGGTAATCTTATGTGTAGGCTTCCGTCCGAATACAGAATTGCTTAAAGGAAAAGTTGATATGTTGCCAAGTGGTGCAATCAAGGTGAATGAATACATGCAATCAAGCGATCCAGATATTTTCTCAGCTGGTGATTCAACAGTTGTTCACTATAATCCAACAGGTCAAGATCAATATATTCCACTAGCAACCAATGCTGTACGTCAGGGAATGTTAGTTGGTCAAAATTTAGTGGAACAAAAAATGAAGTATCGCGGAACACAAGGAACATCAGGACTTTATTTATTTGGCTGGACAATCGGTTCAACTGGATTGACAAAAGAAAGTGCTGCCTTAAATGGAATTGATGCGAACGTCACAGTGATCGAGGACAATTATCGTCCAGAGTTTATGCCGACAACGGAAAAAGTCTTAATGGAAATCGTCTCAGAAAAAGGTACCAATAAGATTTTGGGTGCTCAATTCCTATCAAAGTATGATATCACTCAATCAGCCAACACCTTATCAGTAGCGATCCAAAATGGAATGACGTTGGAAGATTTAGCTTTACAAGATTTCTTCTTCCAGCCTCATTTTGACCGTCCGTGGAATTACTTGAATATCTTAGCGCAAGCGGCGTTAGCTGAAGCAGAATAGAGCCAAAAACAGGAAGGGAGACCTTCCTGTTTTTTTGCTTATTAAGAACTATTCGCTAGTATTGGACTTCCTCTTTTTTTAGTGTAAACTAAAAAAGTGAACGGAGGATTTCTAATGATTTCATTGAAAGAATATTTGTCAGGCGGAGAGACGACAATCTCCAATCTGCTTTTGCAAAATTATACTAAACTTGGGCTAACCACTAATGAGTTTATGCTATGGTTACAACTTTATGCCTCTCACCAAGCTGGCGAAGATTTCCCTGATCTGACCATAATTGCTCAAAATATGGGAAGTACGACCGAAAAAATCTATGCGGCTTTGAATACGCTTGTTGAAAAGGAGTTTGTCTCCCTTGAGACGACATTAGATGAACAGGGAAGACATAGCGATCATTATAATTTACTCCCAGCATTTGAAAAATTGGATGTACTGAAGGAACAACAACGCTTTGAAGCGGAAGAAGAAAATGACTTGGCAGCACAAAAGAAAATGCTGCGCTCCTTTGAGCAGGAATTCGGACGCCCCTTATCACCAATTGAATACCAAAAAATTGGTTACTGGTTAAATGATGACCATTATTCACCATCACTGATCGAATTGGCATTACAAGAAGCCGTCTTGAATCAAGCCTATAATTTCAAATATATTGAGACGGTCTTGCAAAGCTGGGAAAAGAAAAACATTCGATCTAAAGCTCAGGTAGAAGAAGAACAACGACGAAGAAAACAAATTCTACTGCAAAAAGACGAAGACCAAAAGCAATCTGAAGAATTGCCGAAAGTCTCTTTATACAATTGGTTAGAAAGGAAAGATCCCGATGCTTAGCAAAGAGAAAACGATGGAAGCCTTATCGCGAATGTACGACATGTTTCCAGACGCAGTTGGAGAGCTCCATTCTGATTCTCCCTTCCAATTATTGATTGCAGTCATTCTAAGCGCTCAGGCAACAGATGTTTCGGTGAATAAGGCAACACCTGCACTTTTTAAGGCTTATCCTACACCAGAGGCATTAGCTCAAGCGCCGATAGAAGATATTATTGAAAAAATCAAAATGATTGGTTTGTATCGTAATAAGGCGAAGAATATCAAAGCTTGTGCACAGATGCTGCTAGATAATTACGATGGCGTGGTACCAAATTCTCGAGAGGAGTTAATTAAATTACCAGGAGTTGGGCGAAAGACAGCGAACGTGGTTCTTGGTGATGCTTTCGGTGTACCTGCAATTGCGGTTGATACTCATGTTGAACGAGTGACCAAACGTTTAAGGATTTGCAAATTGAACGCTTCTGTAACTGAAGTCGAAGCGACTTTGATGCGTAAAATACCGAAAGATTTATGGGTCAAAAGCCATCATACCTTAATTTTCTTTGGGCGCTATCATTGTACCGCTCGATCCCCAAAATGTGAAATTTGCCCTTTATTAGATATGTGCCAAGAAGGAAAAGACAGACTAAAAGCCGCTCGAAAATAGATCGAGCGGCTCTTTTTGATTAATTATTGTTGTTCATTTTGCACAGCTGGGGTCTGAGTAGGCGGCTGACTACTAGAGGATGGCTGAGATGGTTGCGGATCGGCAGATGAAGCTGGCGTCGGACTTGAACTGGCAGGTGGCACACTGCTGCTGGCCGGCGGAGTCACTGTCGATGATTCAGAGAAACTTGATTCCGATGTTATACTGCTGCTGGAACTCGTGGTTTCGCTGAAAGTGCTATTGCTGTAATAAGAACTTTGATAGGAATAGCTAGGCGCTGGAACTGATGAAGCGCCTTTAACGTAAAGCTCATTTCCGATTCTAAGAACATCATTTGGCATAACCCAATCTTCATTTGAGACATTTTGCGATACATAACTCATCATTTCACGATAAACATCCTGTGCGATATTTTCAGATTGTGAAGTTATTGGCGTCAGTCGCTTATCATAGCCTGCCCAAATTGATAAAGAATAATGGGGAGTATACCCAGTAAACATTACATCTGGCGAAATTGATCCATAATGTGGAATCTTTGCTAATTCATCATCCGTGTAGTTAGACGTTCCAGTTTTGCCAGCTTGGAAAAGGTTAGGAATCTGTGCATAGGTTCCGGTACCCTTTGTAATTACATCTTTTAGCATATCCGTAATCATATAAGCTGTGTAAGGTTCCATTGCTTTTTTTCCTTTGTTTTCAAAGGTTTGTTCAGAACCATCTTGATATTTAATTTTATTGATATAGAGTGGTTCATTATAGGTTCCACCATTCGCAAAGGCTGCATAAGCTGCTGCCATTTTTTCTGTGGAAATGCCATATTTCGTTCCATCTTGTGTCTCAGTGTTACTTGAGATTGCATTCGCTTGTTGTATTTCTTTGTATTGAATGCCCAAGTTTTTCAAGAATTTCGATACATTTTCTGGTCCTACTTCATTGAAAAGCTTCACAGCTGGGACATTTCGAGAATTATACAGAGCCTGACGCAACGTAATATTTCCTTGATAACTATTGTCCCAGTTCTTAACTGCTGTCTTCGTTCCTTCATAATAATAAGGTTGATCGACGATTCGTTCCCCAGTAGATTTTTGCTTATATTCTATAGCTGGACCATAATCGGTTATTGGTTTAACCGTTGAACCAAAATCACGGTTTGTACTTACTGCACGATTCAATCCTAAGTAGACGTCATCAGCGATATTTCGACCGCCAATCTGAGCAGTCACTTTACCAGTCTCACTATCTATTAGGGTAGCAGCTATTTGTAAATCCTCATCAGGATATTGGACATATTCATCCCCATTTACAATCGAATAAAGATGATTCTGTGCGTCAGTATCCAAATTCGTATAGATATCTAATCCGTCAGTATAAACATTTTTGCCCGTTTTGTCTTCAACTTGGGCAATCACTTCTTTGACGTAGTTGTCGGCAACTTTACGTTCCTGATTATCTGTTTCTAAAGGTAACAAGCCTTGATCAATCGGTTCATTGATCGCCGCGTCATAATCCTTTTGAGAGATTTTCTTATTATTAAGCATAGTATAGAGCACTGTATCACGACGCTCTTTTGCAGCATCTGGATGTTTATAGGGATCATAAGAATTAGGTGCTTGTGGCATACCCGCCAATAATGCCGTTTGCGCGATAGTCAGGTGCTGTAATTCTTTACCGAAATATGTTTCAGCAGCTGTCTCCATCCCATACAAGCCATTTGCCATATAAACCTTATTGATATAATAGGTCAATATTTCTTGTTTCGAGTGTTTTTTCTCTAGCTGGATAGCCAACCAAGCTTCCTGTGCTTTACGTCGCAACGTTTTATCGGCTTCTTCAGTAGTTGTTGAAAAGAAGGAAAGCTTAACCAGTTGTTGGGTTAAGGTACTACCACCTTGAAGACCACCTTTGTTGGTTAGATTATGCAAGGCCGATCCGGCGATTCGGACAGGATCCACACCGTTGTGCTTGAAAAAACGACGATCTTCGACGGAAACAATCGCATCATCTAATTCTTGCGGAATTTTATTTGCGCTGACTTTTTCTCGCTTTTCGGCGCCAAGATCTTCAAAAATATTACCATCACTGTCAAAAAGCTTAGAAGAGACCGTTGCTTCTAATTTTTTTTCACTTAAAGCAGGTGCATCTTTTACATAGTAGAAAAAGATGCCGATACCAGTGAGTAATGCGACGCAAAGCAGCCCAACGATTGCGATCGCAATTTTCAGCCCAATATGACGATTCTTTTTATTTTTTTGTTTAGGTTCCTTTCCTTGAGAGGTCCGCTTTTTTTTCTGCGAACGTGAGGGATTAGCCATTTGATTAACTCCTTTTTTCAAGATATTGTTCCACCGCTGTTAAATAAGGGATTCTTGGAGCAATTTGCGGTGTGATCTCGATACCAACTGTTTCTATGTGTTCTAGCGGTATTGATTTTTTGCCATTTTCTTGACTCTGCCAATAGTTTACCAGTTCTTCAGCAGAAAGAAAAAAGCAACGATTCAAGCTTGAAAACCAAAGTAGAACAAAACAAATCGCCCTTTGCTTCAGACATTGCTGCATATGAGTGATCTGATGCTGATGAAAATTCTTTAGCGGGAAAGAGCGTTTGTTTTTTGTTTCCTTTGCTTCAAAATCTAAATAGTATCCTTGATAAACGCCATTATAATCAGTTGTGGAAGGTTGTCTGAAATAGGCTTCCTTAATAACTGCGGTACTCCGTTTTGGATAATCGACCTTAACAATCTGAAGTGGCGTTGGCTTTTTATGGACAACTGCCTTATCATGGGTTAAGTAGTATTCATTGCTTTGATTGATTGCTTCTTCAAAGCGCATACCGCGATTAGCAAACGTTGTTTCTTTTTGTAATGAACGTTCTCGTGGATTCTTTTGTGAAAAGAGCTGACCATTGGGGTAGTGAAAGGCCATATTTCATCACACTCCTGTTTGCTATTATAGCAAATTTTTTTGAAAGATATTTTATTTTTAAGTGAAAGTAAGGAAAATGCAATGAATGAAACAATACAGCGAGTATACGTAACAGGATATCAGAGCTATGAGCTAGGAATCTTCAGTGAACAGGACCCTCGTGTGCAAGTCATTAAGAATGTTTTAAAAAAAGAATTGACGGCTTTGATCGAAAATGGTCTTCAGTGGGTAATGATCAGCGGTAGTCTTGGTACAGAGATTTGGACAGGGCAGGTAGTCAATGAATTGAAGCAAGATTATCCTGAAATAAAATTAGCGATTATTTTTCCATTTGAAGCGTTTGGAAATAACTGGAAAGAACATAATCAATTACTTTTGAGCGAGCTTGTACAAACCGCGGATTACGTGGATTCGGTCAGTCATCAACCCTATCAGAATCCTCAACAATTTAAAAATCATGTAAATTTTTTACTGCAGCACACTGAGGCAGCATTGTTAGTATATGATAATGAGTATCCTGGTAAAAGCAAATTCTTTTTAGCTGATGTAGAAAAATTTCAAGAACAAAATCCCTACGATTTGCTTACAATTACGATGGATGATTTAGAAAATTCCTCAGACTTCGGGGATAGTGTTTGATTTCCTTAAGTTTATCAGCTAGAATATATAGGAAAGTAAATTAAGATAAGAGCTAATGAGGTGGAAAAATGGCGAATGTAATCTATACTCCTAATGATATTTTGGAGCAAGAATTTAAAACAAAAATGCGTGGTTATGATCCAATTGAGGTCGACGAATTTTTGGACAATGTAATTAAAGATTATGAAGCTTATAACAAAGAATTATTAACACTAAGAGAAGAAAATGATCGCTTGAAAGCAAAAGTTGAACAACTATCCAAAGCTCAGCCAGCTCCTTCACGTGTGAAAGAAGCAGCGCCTAAAAGTTCAGCTGTTACAAACTTTGATATCTTGAAGCGTTTATCCAATCTTGAAAGAGAAGTGTTTGGCAAAAAGCTTGATCAACAGGCATCAAACCAAACAGCTCCTTCTGATTTTGGTCAAAGCTATACTCAAGATGAGAGCGATATTGAGAAAACTCGTCAATTTTAAATTTGAATGATGCAATTTTTGGGTGATCGCGGTTTGCACTAAGCAGGCTGAGGAAAGTCCATGCTCGCACAGACTGAGATGTCTGTAGTGTTCGTGCTTAGCGAAACCATAAGCTAAGGTACTTCTTTTGAAGTAACGGCAGAAAAAAAGGCTAAGGAGTAATCTATGCCTGAGTATTCTTGAAAGTGCCACAGTGACGAAGCATTTTGAGAAATCAAAATGGTGGAACGCGGTAAACCCCTCGAGCGAGCAACCCAAACTATGGTAGGGGCGCTTTTTCTAAGGAAATGAACGATGAAAGAGACGGCATTTATGTCGGAGATAGATGATTGCCACGATGATCACACTTCCCTGAGTTGGTCGTCGTACAAAACATGGCTTACAGAAAATTGCAGCAATTCAGGGTGTGCCTTCCAACTTTGCGTTGTGAAGGTCTTTTTTTGCCAGTTTTTCTTCCTGCTTTAGCAGGTTAGAAAAATGGTATGCGAAATGAAGATAAAACTAATTTTTTCGCTTTTTGAAAAAATTAATCCCTTAGTACGAATTAGCTGCCAGTCCAACTTTTCGCAGAGCTCAAAGTTGGACTGGTAAAAGAAAGCTTAAAACTTTATATCGACACGCGTAATTTAGTTGGATGGTATGCGTACGAAAATAAAACTTTTTTCGGTCTTTGAAAAAAGCAATCCATTGAATTGAGCTAGCTGCGAGTTCCTCTTCATACTTAGTTGAATCGTATGCGAAACGAGAATAAAACCTATTTTTTTTAGTTTTTGAAAAAAATTGATACGATTGATACGTTAGTTTAAAAGGTTAATTCGTCGTACATCGGAAAAAATTATTACTACTATTATATAAAGGAGCAATTATGGAGAAAGAGTATAATTTAATTGCCACTGCCGCTGCGGGTATCGAAGCGTTAGTAGGTAAAGAGTTACGTAATTTAGGCATCGATTGCCAAGTCGAAAATGGACGGGCACGGTTTAAAGGAAATTTAGAAACAATCGCTACCGCAAATTTGTGGCTGCGAACTGCTGATCGCGTGAAAATCATTGTCGGGGAGTTTGACGCGTTTACGTTTGACGAATTATTTGAAAAGGTTAAGGCGATTGCTTGGGAGGATTATCTGCCAATGGATGCTGAATTCCCAGTGGCAGGACGTTCAATCAAATCAAAATTGTACAGTGTCCCTGATTGCCAATCAATCACGAAAAAGGCAATCGTTGAACGTCTACGAGAAGTCTACCATCGTCCAGCGCGAGTGCCTCTACCAGAAACCGGTGCGCTATTTCAGCTAGAGGTTGCTTTACTAAAGGATCATGTCGTATTAACTTTAGATACAACTGGGCCAAGCTTATTTAAACGTGGCTATCGATTAGAAAAAGGTGGCGCTCCATTAAAAGAAAATATGGCGGCGGCATTAGTAATGTTGACAAATTGGCGAAAGGATCGTCCTTTTTATGATCCGGTTTGCGGATCAGGGACTTTATGTATTGAAGCTGCGTTGATAGGTCACAACATTGCGCCTGGATTCAATCGTGATTTTGCCTGTGAAGCCTGGGATTGGTTTGATGCCGCTGTCTTTGATAAAGTTCGTTCTGTAGCGGATGAAGCAGCGGATTATGATATTGAGTTAGATATTGCTGGTTCTGACATCAATGGTCGGATGATTGAGATTGCTCAAGCAAATGCTGAAGAAATCGGATTAGGTGATTCGATTCAATTTAAACAGCAGGCGGTTAAAGATTTTAAAACAGAGAAAGAGTACGGTGTGATTGTTGCAAATCCGCCATACGGAGAACGTTTATGCGAAGAAGAACAGGTTCGTGTATTGTATCGTGAAATGGGAGAGGTTTTCCGCCCATTGAAAACCTGGAGTAAATACATTTTGACCAGTGATTTAGCATTTGAGGAATTTTACGGGGCTAAAGCAACAAAGAAAAGGAAATTGTATAATGGCGCTATAAGAACGGATCTGTTTCAATATTGGGGCGAACGCCCTCCAAGAAAGCCGCGTAATGATGCCGAATAAAATAGAAGCAATTCGTAAGTATGCCAAAGAGAAACTTGGTGCTGATCGCAGTGGACATGATTTTTATCATGTCCAGCGCGTAGCTAAAATCGCTAAGAATTTGGCTGAACAAGAAGGCGTTACAGATACGTTGATGATTGAAACCGCTAGTTATTTACATGATGTGATTGACGATAAGGTCGTTGAAGATGTGACAAGGGCGCAAGAAGATCTTAAAAGGTTTTTAAAAGAACTTAGTTTTTCTGTCGAAGAAATACAGGAAATTTTTAAAATCATTGAAAACATTTCCTTTTCTAAAGAAATAGAAAACGGAAAAGCTGAACTAACTTTAGTTGGACAGATCGTGCAAGACGCGGACCGGATTGATGCACTTGGCGCAATAGGCATTTTACGAACTGCTTATTATGGCGGCCATACGCAAAGTCCATTATATGATCCTAACACTGCGCCGCAAGAGTTTAAAAGCAAACAAGAATATCGCAAAAAAAGTACAGTAATCAATCATTTTTATGAAAAATTGTTTAAGCTGCCTGCTACAATGAACACGCAAGCTGGAAAAAAAGAAGCACAAAAGCGCATGCATTTTATGGAAGAATTTTTAAAAAGATTTTACGCTGAGTGGGATTTATCATAAATGAGAGATGAAAATAGTAAATTAAAAATAAAAATATCCTTTAGTTGAGACGTTTTATTTCCAGTGAACTTCTTTTTCTCCTATAATGTTCTTTGGTTAGGAGGAACTCTAAATGCTACATCGTGAAATATTGAGTCCCGAAGAAGTTTTAGAAAGAATGCCCAACTTATCTGAGGGATTATTCGCTATTCGTTGCAAACTTACAAATAAGACCTATCAAATTATTTTATATAAATATCAAGAGGATTATTTTTTAATAGAAAATCCAGCACTGATTAGTGTCTTGCTGAAAAAGGATCAAAGCTTTTTTGGAACACCAGAGCAACTTTTAAATGAAATTGAGCGGTCATTTGAGGAAAATCATTATCAGCCTGCATCAAAAGAGTGGGTCAACTTAGATTTGAATACCTTGAAACGTTTAACTAATGTGAAAATTAAATTTTTTGATTTGGAAGAATAACAGGATAAGCCTGTTATTCTTTTTTTCTAAACTGACGAAAAAGGTAATACACATTAATAATGGTGAGAATCGCACCTAGTACAAAAGGAACTATCAGGCGCCCTTGACTGTAACCAAAGTTCTTTTGAAAACTTTCTGAAGACGTCAAAGCAACAACCGTTTGACTGTAGTTATACACCTGATAGCTAAAAGTCGTTAAAAAAACTGAGATCAAAGTTAACGCAAAGCGACGGTAATCACTATTTTTCATTTTTTTGACAAAAAAGAAAATTATATAAACGACCATCAAAGCCGCTGGAACACCAAAAGCAAAAAGCGGGTTAAGCATTTTTTTACCTCCTTAAAAATCTGATATAATTTTTATTTTGTGTTCATTTTACCACAATTTAGAAAAAATCCCTGATGATTAGAAATTGAAGGAATAAGGATTTTTCGACAATATTCTTTTTTTAGTTAACAGGTTTTCAAATTACTAAATTGCTACTATCAGATTTGTCATCAGCGGTAAAAATGGTAACTACTATAAAATAGAGACTTTTCCTTCGCATTTAGAAAGAAGATATTTTAAACTGAGCTATATGAGGCTGTTGCTCTTATTGCAGCTGAATAGTTATGAACGTAAATTGAACAAAGGAGCTATCTATGAACAGTTACACGTTACCGATTAAAGTGGCGGTGCTTACTTTTCCTTTTTTGGCGATGTTTGTCACTGCACCTATTTTAATTTATTATTATCGAAAATATGGAGAACTAGGCAAGCTGAGAAGTCTGATCTTGTATTCGTTTGTTTTTTACTTGTTATGCGCATATTATTTAGTGATCTTGCCGTTACCTGAAGTCAGTACGGTAGCACAGATGACTGGTCCGCGTTATGAACTTCATTTATTTCAATCTTGGCATAATTTCATGAATCAAACGGTACTGCAATTGAATAACCCAAGCACCTATTTGCCAGCAATGAGACAAAGCGTCTTTTTGGAACCTGTGTTTAATATTTTTCTACTTTTTCCATTTGGCGTATATTGTCGTTATTATTTTAAATTTTCATTTTGGAAAACTATTTTGGTAAGCTTCTGCTTATCGCTATTTTTTGAGCTAACACAATTAAGTGGTCTGTATTTTATTTATCCGCGTCCTTATCGATTATTTGATGTTAATGACTTATTCCATAATACATTAGGAGGAATACTGGGCTTTGCTTGTGCGCCACTATTCACTTTCTTTTTACCAACACGAAGTGAACTGGACTCAGAATCATTGGAGAAAGGACGGCAGGTTACAATAATAAGACGTTTTGTCGCACTGGCGATCGATTGGTTTATCATTGGTTTGTTTAGTCCAATAATTAATTATCTATCAAATGTATTACCACCTAAAGCCGGTGAAATCTTAAGTAATACGATGCCGGTGTTCATCATTGAAGTAATCGTTTATTTTATGCTAATCAATTATCTCTTAAACGGTCAAACCATTGGAAAAAAGGTTGTTCGTATTCAAGTTATCGAAGATGGACACAAGCATATTCGTTTGAGCCGACTGATCCTGCGGTATTCTGCGCTTTACTTTCTTTTCTTCGGGCTGCTGCAAATTTTTCAATACACAATGACACATTTAATTTCCGTAAATCACACGCTCTTTATCGCTTATGCGACATTAGGATTGTTAAGTTTAGGAATTTTACTTTTATTTCTATTCAACTTATTGTATGCTCTCATAAGAAGAAAAACCCGCCTATTCCATGATAAAGCGAGTCACACGTATACGATTAGTACGTTAAAGAAAGAGGTATAACATGCGAACTTTTGAATCATTCAATTTCCAGCCGTTTATTCTTGAAGCCATCAAGGATAAGGGTTTTACTGAACCAACAGCGGTTCAAGAAAAATTAATTCCTTTAATTAAAAAAGGGAAAAATGTTGTCGGACAGTCACAAACAGGTTCAGGAAAAACCCATACGTTTTTGCTGCCATTAATGAATAAGATCGACGCCGCTAAAGATGAGGTTCAAATTGTCATCACAGCGCCAAGCCGCGAACTAGCGACGCAAATTTATCAAGCCGCCATTCAAATTGCAAAATTTTCACCAAATGAAATCCGCGTAACCAATTTTGTGGGCGGAACTGACAAGCAACGGCAAATCGACAAATTAGCGACGCATCAACCACATGTCGCTATCGGAACCCCAGGTCGTATCTTAGATATGATGAATGAGCAAGCATTAAAAGTCCATACGGCAGAGTATTTTGTGGTCGACGAAGCGGATATGACTTTGGATATGGGATTTTTAGCTGAAGTCGATCAAATTGCTGGTCGTTTACCGAAGCATTTACAAATGTTGGTCTTCTCAGCAACGATTCCAGAAAAATTACGTCCCTTCCTATTAAAATACATGGAAAATCCTGTGATTGAAGAAATTAAGTCAAAAGCAGTAATTTCCGATACGATCGAAAATTGGCTCATTTCTACTAAAGGACAGGACAAGAATCGTTTGATTTATCAATTATTGACGATTGGTCATCCATATTTAGCGATTGTTTTCGCCAATACGAAACAGCATGTCGATGAGATCAGTGATTATTTGAAATCACAAGGGTTAAAAGTCGCGAAGATTCACGGGGATATTTCACCCCGAGAGCGGAAGCGTGTAATGCGCCAAGTACAAAATCTAGATTATCAATATGTTGTCGCAACAGACTTGGCTGCTCGAGGAATTGACATTGAAGGGGTTTCTCATGTTATTAACGCAGAGATTCCCCAAGATTTGGATTTCTTTATTCATCGTGTGGGCAGAACAGGTCGGAACGGCTTGTCTGGCACGGCGATTACTTTGTATGGTCCAAGCGATGAGAACGATGTTAATTTAATTGAAAATCTCGGCGTGACTTTCCAACCAAAAGAGATCAAAAATGGGGAAATCATCGATACTTATGATCGTAATCGTCGAAAGAAACGCGAAAAATCAAAAGATGAGCTAGATCCAACTCTAATTGGTTTGGTTAAAAAATCAAAGAAAAAAATTAAGCCTGGCTACAAGAAAAAAATTGATCGCGCAATTTCTGAATCGAATAAACAAAAACGTCGTGTAGCTCGTCGTCAAGAAGAACGTGGCGCACGTAAGAATAAAAAGCGTTCAAACTCTTAAAACTTTAGAGAAATGACTATTAAAAGAACTTGTATCTGTTAATCCGATACAAGTTCTTTTTGCATTTTGACACAAGGAATACCGTCTTCTTCAAAGATATCCGAAACAACGCGATAGCCGATTTTCTCGTAGAAAGCCTGCGCACTAAGTTCGGCCGAAAGAACAGACGTCTGACAGCCTTCGAAAAATGCCTGTGACTCAATCCGAGCTAGAAGTTTTGTCCCTAAACCTTGATTGCGATAATCAGGATGGACGCATAGACGGTCAGGATTCAACGTCGATTCATCTAATTTTTGATAGCGTACAGTGGCGATGGGGATTTGCTCATCAAAGAAAACGAGATATTGACGATCCACTGTATCCAATTGATCAAACTCCAATTCGGGCAAGATATTTTGTTCCAAAACAAAAACCTGGTAGCGTAAAAAAAAGGCAGCAGCCTGCAATTCTGGTGAAGCTCCAAAAATTTCCTTCATCTTTTTCCTCATTTCTTTGTGATAATGGTATAATTCTAACATATGAGTGTTGGAGGAGGCAGAAAGATTTATGAACTTATTAGATCAATTAGACTGGTCCTATTGGAAGCGACTGAATCCAAAAGAAAAACGTACCTTGTTAAGCCAGCTTTTGCTTCATTTTGTCAATCCATTAATGAAGATTTCAGATATTGAATTAAAGGATTTTGATTTGTACGGTATCAAATGTCAGACGTTTCAGTTGCTGATTGATGAAGAGGAATTTGTCTTTATCCCAGGAAATAAAGATGCCATTTTAGGCTGGAACTTAGGAACAAAAGGTCTGTCATTGTTGGAAACCGCACCGAACTCTCCAGAAATAATGATCCCAGAAGAATTACGCGGACAATATAACTTTTTTGATGTTGATTCTTTAGGAGAACTAATAAATGATAAAACAACAAGTTTGCGTAAAGTACAAATCCCGCCAATGTTTGTTCAGCGTCATGCTTTACCAGCGGGAACAAACTATTTGGGAGTTTATGATTCGGTAACTGGGAGTTTTTCAGGAGAAGCAGATCAATTTTCTACCTATGAAGAGGAAATTAAAAATGTCTTGTCACCAAATTTGACGCCGGAAGAAAGCATGACTTGGTCTTTTCCTAAGAACGTATTAAAAGAAGGACGTTGGTATATTGAAATGATCCCTCATTCAGACAGCTACTATGTGTTTAGTCATGAAGAGCATACCTACACCAGTCTACGAAAGAAAATTCGCAAGAAAAATTTTGATTTATTAACAGAAGATCAGTGGGAATACGTTAATGGTGCAGGCAGCCGCCGTCTATTTCGGTGGGGCAATGATCTAAATGTCACTGATCCTTATCGCGGCAAGAACGTTCGGAAGATGATGGAACAAGAGAATATGTTCGGCTTATTCTTTGATACCTCAATGGAACGCTTTGAAATTACCGAAGATCCCGGTGTATTAAAACTGACGAATAAGAAGAATCCTGTTGGAATTCCAATTGTTGATTTCCTGCCGCTATCTAGTTATTACAGCAATACGACAACAATGATGCATGAGGAGATTCTCTCACCAAGTAATTATTTGTATCGTAAAGCAATTCTAATCAAGATCTAGTTTGACTTTTGACAAACTTTTTTCTATACTCTTAAAAGGATAAGGTTTATTATTTTCGCCTCCACAGAAAGTGCACGATTGCTGAAAGCTGCACGTTGCGTGTAATGAATTGCTCCCGACATTTTTTGATTGAAAAATCAACGCTGCTCAGCGTTAACGAGCTGAAGAGGTAATGATCAAACTATCATTGCAATCAAGGTGGTACCGCGAGTTTTCGTCCTTGACTGCAGTGGTAGTTTTTATTTTTTGAGAAAAGAGGAGAACAGATGAAAAAATTATCAAGCGCACAGGTGCGCCAAATGTTTTTAGATTTCTTTAAAACCAAGAATCATATGATTGAACCGAGTGCGTCATTAGTACCGGTGAACGATCCTACCTTGCTATGGATCAATTCAGGGGTTGCGACGATGAAGAAATACTTCGACGGCAGTGTCGTGCCAGAAAATCCACGAATTGCCAATGCACAAAAGTCTATTCGTACAAATGATATTGAAAATGTAGGTAAAACTGCGCGTCATCATACGATGTTTGAAATGCTAGGAAATTTTTCGATCGGTGATTATTTCAAAGTGGAAGCCATTGAATGGGCTTGGGAATTCTTAACTTCACCTGACTGGATCGGCTTTGATCCAGATAAATTGTATGTAACGGTTTATCCTGAAGATAAAGAAGCAAAACGGATCTGGTTAGAAGAAGTCGGAATTCCAGCAGATCACGTGGTTGAAATTGAAGACAACTTCTGGGATTTGGGCGCTGGTCCAAGCGGTCCCGACTCAGAAATTTTCTATGACCGCGGCGAAGCCTTCAACGATTTAGCTGAAGACGATCCAGAAAATTATCCTGGCGGCGAAAATGAACGCTATCTAGAAATTTGGAATCTGGTATTCTCAGAATTTAACCATACGCCACAGGATACTTATGAACCATTGCCTCATCAAAATATTGATACAGGGATGGGATTAGAACGGATGGTTTCCATCATCCAAGATGCCCCTACCAACTTCGAAACTGATTTATTCTTACCAATCATTGGTAAAGTAGAGGAGTTAAGCGACAAAAAATATGGTGCTGATAAGCAATTGGATATTTCTTTCAAGGTTATCGCGGATCATATCCGTTCTTTAGCCTTTGCGATTGGTGACGGCGCATTACCTTCAAATGAAGGCCGAGGCTATGTTTTGCGTCGTTTATTACGTCGTGCGGTCATGCACGGTAAGAAATTAGGTATTGATCAAGCGTTCTTGTACAAGCTGGTTCCTGTTGTCGGCGAAATCATGGTGAGCTATTATCCAGAAGTGAAGCAACAGGAGGCTTTCATTGAAAAAGTCGTTCGGACAGAAGAAGAACGTTTCCATGAAACCATCAATGACGGTTTATCGATGCTGAACGATGTGTTAGCTGAATTAAAAGCGAAAAATGAAACCACGTTAGATGGAAAAGTTATTTTCAAATTGTACGATACGTTTGGTTTCCCTGTAGAATTAACGGAAGAAGTCGCAGAAGATGAAGGCTTGAAGGTCGATCATGAAGGCTTTGAAGTAGAAATGCAGGCGCAAAAAGAACGTGCCCGGGCTGCTCGTACAACAGAAAAATCAATGGGCGTTCAAACGGCTTTATTGGGTGATATCAAAGTAGCAAGCAAGTTTGTCGGCTATGAACATTTGGAAAGTGAAAGTGAATTGCTTGTTATCCTGAAAGATGATGCCATCGTTGATATGGTTGGAGAAGGCGAAGCGCGTTTGATTTTTGCGGAAACACCATTTTATGCTGAAATGGGCGGACAAATCGCCGATAAAGGAATTATTGTTGATAGCGCAGGTAAAATTATCGCTAATATTACCGATGTCCAAAAGGCACCAAATGGCCAAGCTTTGCACACGGTTGAAATCCTTGGATCATTAAAAGAAGGCGAAAAATACTTTTTGCAAGTCAATGCCGCTTACCGCAATAAGATCATCAAAAATCATACAGCGACTCATGTTCTACACAAAGCCTTGAAGGAAGTGCTAGGCGATCATGCAAACCAAGCCGGTTCATTAGTGACAGACAAGCATTTACGTTTTGACTTTACACATTTCGGTCAAGTGACAGCAGTTGAACTAAAAGAAATGGAAAAAATCGTCAACCAAAAAATCTGGGAAGCTATTCCTGTGGTAACAATCGAAACCGATATTGACACAGCGAAAAATATGGGCGCAATGGCCTTGTTCGGTGAAAAATACGGACATGATGTACGTGTAGTAAACATCGGCGACTGGTCGATCGAGCTATGCGGAGGTACGCATGTAGCGAATACAGAAGATATTGGCTTATTCAAGATTGTCTCTGAATCAGGTATCGGTGCCGGCGTACGTCGGATCGAAGCGTTGACCGGCAAAGAAGCCTATGAAGCTTTCCGTGATGAAGAAGAACAATTAATGCAAGTGGCACAAATCGTGAAATCACCACAAATCAAAGAAGTTGTTAGCAAAACCGAGCAATTGCAACAGCAATTACGTGAGCTGCAAAAAGAAAATGAACAACTAGCGACAAAACTAGCGAACCAACAAGCAGGCGACGTCTTCAAGGATGTCAAAGAAATCAACGGCACGACCGTGATTACTGCTCAGGTTAACGTAAAAGATATGAATCAATTGCGTCAACTAGCGGATCAATGGAAGCAAAAAGCTTTGTCTGATGTGTTGGTTCTTGGAACCGTTCAAGGGGAGAAAGTGAATCTACTAGCAGCCATGAGTCCAGCAGCCAATGAAAAAGGCTTGAAGGCTGGCGATCTGATCAAAGCGATCGCGCCAAAAGTCGGCGGCGGCGGCGGTGGACGTCCAGACATGGCTCAAGCCGGTGGGAAAAATCCAGCAGGTCTAGCTGATGCATTAGCAGAAGTGGCCAACTGGTTAGCATAATTTCCAATTAAAGGACAGCATCTTTGTGACGCTGTCCTTTTTTTATGAGAATATGACTATTCCATAGCAACTTTCTTTTATTACTAAGGCGGTTTAGGTATAATTCAAATGAGAGAATTATTTTTCTGAAAAGAGGGGACCATTTGGGAATTATTGAGCAAATTATTTTATTTATTTTTATTGTCAACTTAGTGGGGGCAATCATTACTGTTTTTCGTAAACCGCGGAATATCACGACAATTTGGGCCTGGCTTTTGACCTTGATCTTTTTGCCAGTCATCGGATTTTTAATTTATGCCTTTTGCGGTCGTGGTATTGACGGCGAAACCATGTATCTTTTCGAGCAAGATGACGAGGCTCGAGTTAAAGAGATTAATGAAATTATCCAGCAAGACAATCGTCATGTCGACCACAACGAACCAGATCAATTGTATCCAGCAGCGACAGCCATGGTGAAATATTTTAAAAATTTGGATGAATCACCGTTGGCAATCCGTAACGAGTTAGAATTTTTCCTAGATGGAACGGCGAAATTTGAACGCTTATTTGAGGATTTGCGCAATGCGCAAAGTACGATTCACGTCGAATATTACGCCTTCTTTAATGACCGCATCGGTAATCGCTTCATGCGGATTTTGGAGGAAAAGGCAGCTCAAGGCGTGGAAGTACGAATGATCTATGATCCGTGGGGGGCACCAAAAACAAATAAAAGCTTTTTTTCAACCTTGATTAAAAATGGCGGCAAGGTGGCGCCTTTTATTACCTCAAGAAACATTTTGGCTAAGACACGCTTAAATTATCATTTGCATCGAAAAATTGTTGTGGTAGATGGTCAGATTAGTTGGACAGGCGGTTTTAATGTCGGAGATCAGTATCTCGGGGAATCTAAACGCTTTGGAAGATGGCGCGATACTCACGGTCGGATCGAGGGAACAGCTAGTTTCACGTTGCAGGAAATTTTTATTCGCGATTGGAATGCTTCTGTCACGAACAAAGCCGATCGGATGAGTTATTTACCAGAATATTTTGTTTTACCGCAAAAGCAGATTGAAAAAGGTGTACCAATGCAAATCGTGGCCGATGGTCCTGATTCCAGCGAACAGATTATTAAAGACGGCTTTGTTCGCATGATCTTAGCAGCTGAAAAAAGTGTCTGGATTCAAAGTCCGTATCTTGTACCAGATGAGACCATGATTTCTGCTATCTTAATTGCAGTACGATCAGGAATTGATGTAAGAATCATGATTCCAAATATGCCAGACCATCCATTCATTTACCGAGCTACTCAATATTATGCTAATTATTTCCATCAACGAGGGGTAAAAATTTACCATTACGCAGACGGCTTTTTACATTCCAAAACGATTGTCGTTGATGATGAGCTGGCTAGTTTCGGCTCAACCAATCAAGATATCCGCAGCTATGAGTTAAACTTCGAGGTCAGCAGCTTCATCTATGATCCAGCGATTGCACAGCTATTCCGAACTATCTTTGAAGAGGATATGAAGGAATGTATTCTGTTAACAGATGAAATAATCGCCAATCAATCTCACTGGTTGAATTTCAAACAGCGCTTCTCACGTTTATTATCACCTGTTTTATAGTTATTTTCGCAAACCTTGGCGGGCAAGATTGTCCGCCCCTTTATTTTTTGCTTCTGGAATCCATTGTAGAATCAGCAGGGGAAATTGCGGCGCTAATTCATTAAACTCTGATAAATATGGCTGAAAGAGCTTGTTTTTTGTTTGTCCTTGGTCTAAAATTTTTATTGCAGTTTTACTATCAGAATAAAGTAAAATCGTTTGATCGTTCAGCTTTTGGTCGATCAAATAGGTTAGTGCATGGAGAATCACTGCTAATTCTGCTTGATGATTGTTGGTTTCAGGCAGTGAGATTGCAAGCTGTTCTTGCTTTTCAGAAATAATAAGAATGCCGCCGCCGCTCTTTTGAGTATTCGTAGCCGCATCAGTATAAACTTTTAACATAATGATCATCCTTTTTTAGAAGAGTAGGAGTATATGAATGAAGACAAAACGCTATTTTTGGCAACCAGAGCTGTCAATCAGCATTATTTATTGGTCGTTGACCTTTATTGTTCTTTTTTATGGTTTGATTCTGACCTTAGAGAAAACACGGCCTTATTTACAGGGTAATATTGTGATCGGCATCGCCATTTTATTTGCTGTTGTCGGCCTTCATCGCTATTTGAACATTGACGAAACCGGTATAAGTGTCCGATACGCAAGAGTTTGGCGCCGTGAGACTCTTTTACGGGAGCATATCGATTATTTAACACCGTGTAAAGACGGGGTGATTATCCAGCGAAAAGGACTTAGCGGAGCAGCTTTCCATTTTGCTATGCGTAAAAAAAGAAAAGAAGCCTTTATAAAAGACTTTATAACGTTTTATCCAGAAATTGAAATCAGAGAAATAAACGAAAAGATCAGTCATGACTGATCTTTTCGTTTATTTCTTTTTTACATGAGCTGCTTGCATCCCGCGAGCACCCTCCACAATTACAAAATCAACCTCGTCACCCGGATCCAAGCTTTTGAATCCATCTTCCTCAATCGCGGTGAAGTGAACAAAAACTTCTTGATTTTCATCATAGGCAATAAAACCGTACCCTTTTTTTTCATCAAACCATTTAACAATGCCACTATTCATTACGCAACACCCCTTTGCAATTGCTGGTTTTATTATACGTGAAGGAAACAAAAATTGCGAATCAATACGTTTGATAATTCTAAGTGGTGTTTTTCTTTAAAAAATTCGTTATAATAAAAAGGAACGAATAAAAAAGTGTATTTTTCTGAGTAACGTTCGGGAAAGGGAGTTTTTATGAAAACTGATATCGAAATATCTCAAGCGACGACTTTAGCACCAATTACGGAGGTCGCAGAAAAAATCAACTTATCTTTTGATGATTTGGAATTGCATGGCAAATACAAAGCAAAAATTGAGTTTGATGCTTTAGAACGAATGAAAGAAAATCCAGAAGGCAAATTGATTCTTGTCACATCAATCAATCCAACGCCGGCAGGGGAAGGAAAATCAACTGTTACGATTGGATTAGGCGATGCTTTAAATAAAATAGGCAAGAAGACTGTGATCGCTCTTCGTGAGCCTTCTTTAGGACCAGTGATGGGTATCAAAGGCGGCGCAACTGGTGGAGGCTACGCACAGGTCTTACCTATGGAAGATATTAATCTGCACTTTACTGGCGATATGCACGCGATCACAACGGCAAATAATGCGTTATCAGCTTTACTGGATAATCATATCCATCAAGGAAATCAATTAAACATCGATGCCCGGCGCGTGATTTGGAAACGGGTTGTTGATCTGAATGACCGTGAGTTGCGCCATATCACTGTTGGCTTGGGCGGTCCGATCAATGGAGTTCCCCGCGAAGACGGCTTTGATATTACTGTTGCCAGTGAAATTATGGCAATTTTATGTTTAGCAACAGATATTGAAGACTTGAAGCAGCGCTTATCAAATATCGTTGTTGCCTATACCTTTGATCGTGAGCCCGTAACAGTCGGCGATTTGAAGGTGGAAGGAGCACTAGCGCTTGTTCTTAAAGACGCAATCAAACCTAATTTGGTTCAAACCATTTATCAAACCCCTGCGTTTGTGCATGGCGGACCATTTGCGAATATCGCTCATGGCTGTAATAGTATTTTAGCAACTCGAGCTGCTCTGCACTGCGGTGATTATGTGGTCACAGAAGCGGGCTTTGGTGCGGATCTTGGCGGGGAAAAATTCTTGGATATTAAAGTTCCTAGTTTAGGAAAAGCTCCCGACGCTGTAGTGATCGTTGCAACTATCAGAGCACTGAAGATGCATGGCGGAATGGCTAAAGCTGATTTAAGTATGGAAAATCTTGATGCATTGAAAAACGGCTTCAGCAATTTAGCCAAGCATATTCGTAATATGCGCAAATATGGATTACCAGTAGTTGTTGCTATCAACGAATTTATCAGTGACACTGACAAGGAAATTACACTATTAAAAGAACTTTGCGAACAAGAAGATGTGAAGGTCGAGTTGGCTAGCGTCTGGGAGAAAGGACCTGACGGCGGCATCGATTTAGCAAAGACAGTTGTTGAGACGATTGCAAATGAAAAAAATCATTTCCATTCAATCTTTACCAGAGAACATGATGACTTAACTGAAAAAGTTGAAACGATCGTTCGCGAGATTTATGGCGGGAATGAAGTTATCTATAGTAAAAAAGCACAGCAGCAATTGGCCAGCTTCAAGAAATATGGATGGGATCGTTTGCCTATTTGCATGGCGAAGACACAGTATTCATTATCAGACGACCCAAGTAAATTAGGGGCTCCAATTGATTTTGATGTGACGATCCGCGAATTTGTACCGAAGATTGGCGCAGGATTTGTCGTAGCGCTGACTGGTGACGTCATGACGATGCCGGGATTACCTAAAAAGCCTGCCGCTTTAAATATGGATGTTGATGAAAAGGGCAATGCTATCGGCTTGTTCTAGCATGACAAATGGAGCAAACACTCGTGAAAGCGGGAGTTTGCTCCATTTTTGTATATTCAAAAGCAGATTTTGCATATTTTTACTAAAACATGCAAAATAATTTATAAAAAACCATTGACTTGTATAAATACTACACGTATAATCGTCAGAA
Organism: Enterococcus avium ATCC 14025; assembly: GCF_000406965.1. Lineage (GTDB taxonomy): Bacteria > Bacillota > Bacilli > Lactobacillales > Enterococcaceae > Enterococcus_A > Enterococcus_A avium. The sequence continues at coordinate 384,622 of NZ_KE136363.1, forward strand.
ATAGCAGCTTTCTAATCGTATTATTATTCAATTCCAAGAATATCAGCTTCGCTTTTCGCGGTTTATATAGTGAACAAAAAATCAGGCACACCAAAAGTTCACCAAGCTAATGGAATAATATACGGCTTGAACATCAGAAGAAAAAGGAGGGATTAATTTGAAAGTTTCGATTATCGGAGTGACAGGCTACAGTGGGATCGAGCTGGTCCGAATACTATTGCAGCATCCTAACGTAGAGATTAGTTCTATTCACAGTCATTCGCAAAATGGCAAAGATATTGATGAGTATTTGCCGCATTTAAATCGATTGTTGAACCTTCCTCTGGAACCAATTGATTCCACAAAAATCATGGAGCAGTCAGATTTAGTTTTTTTCGCTACACCGTCAGGTATCTCTAAAGAGATCGCCACAACTTTTGTAGAGGCAGATTTTCCAGTTATTGACCTTTCAGGTGATTTTCGATTAAAAACAGATGGGCAATACGAAAAATGGTATAAAAATTCAAGTGCACCCTTTGAAATATTACAAAACGCTCATTACGGATTAGCTGATTTTTATGCAGAACCTACGTCAAAATTAATCGCTAATCCTGGATGCTATGCTACGGGAACACTTTTATCTTTGGCACCGCTGGTTCAGCAAGAAATTATCGAATGCGATTCAATTATCGTTGATGCAAAATCTGGTTTATCAGGCGCAGGCAAGAATTTATCGGAGTCTAGTCATTTTGTTAACAGTAATGAAAATATGACGTTGTACAAAATGAACAGCCACCAGCACATTCCAGAAATCATGCAGCAATTAAAAAAATGGAACGAAAACATTCCAGCAATCCAATTTTCGACTTCCTTAATTCCAGTGACTCGCGGCATTTTCATTACAACCTATGCTCGCAGCAAGGAAAAACTGACACAAGAAAAGGTTTTAAATTTATTTCAAACCTTCTATCAAGAAAAACCATTTATCCGAGTTCAAGATCAAGATGTTTACCCAAACTTACATCAGATCGTCGGTTCGAATTTCTGTGATATTGGAGTAGCTTACAATGAAGTGACCAATATCGTTACTGTTGTTACAGTTTTGGATAATTTAGTAAAGGGCGCAGCTGGTCAAGCCGTTCATAATCTAAATCATCTAGCAGGTTGGCCAGAAACTACTGGACTAAATCTAGTACCAATTTATCCATAAAAAAATGCCGGAGTGTGAAGAATATGCAAATCATAGATGGAACGATTGCCAGTCCCAAAGGCTTTTATGCCACTGGCCTACATGCAGGATTAAAAAAAGAGAAGAAAGATCTAGGAGTCATTTATTCAGAAGTTCCTGCCAATGCTGCGGCAGTATATACGACAAATCAAGTAAAGGCAGCACCGATTTTTGTTACAAAAGAGGCAATGAAGGATACCACCATTCAGGCAGTGGTAGTCAACTCAGGTATCGCCAATGCCTGCACGGGAAAACTAGGATTGGAAAATGCAAAAGAGATGCAGGCGATAACAGGGACACATTTGAATATCCCGCAAGAAAGCGTGGCTGTTGCTTCAACCGGTGTGATTGGTAAACAACTGCCAATGGAAATCATCGAAGCAGGAATCAGCAATATCGATCTGGAAAAGCCAGAACCCTATGCTTTTCATGAAGCCATTTTAACAACTGACACAGCGACAAAGGAAATCGTCATTACTGAAGAAATCAATGGTCAGCAGGTAACAATGGCGGGTGTAGCCAAAGGATCAGGGATGATTCATCCTAATATGGCGACGATGCTGGCATTCATTACAACCGATGCTCAAATTTCAGAAGAATTGCTGCAGGAAATTTTAGCAGATAAAACTGAAACGACCTTCAATCAGATCACTGTAGATGGGGATACATCCACCAACGATATGGTGTTAGTCTTAGCCAATGGCTTGGCAGAAAATCCAGTGATCGAAAAAAATTCCAAAGCGTTTGAACAATTCGTGGCGATGTTTCAGCTAGTTAGTGAAACGCTAGCAAAGAAGATTGCCAAAGACGGCGAAGGAGCCACTAAATTGATCGAAGCACAAGTGGTCGGAGCGCTCAACGGAAGTGAAGCCCGTTTAGTCGCTAAAAAAGTCGTCGGCTCCAGTTTAGTAAAAACCGCAATGTTTGGAGAAGATCCTAATTGGGGACGAATCATTTGCGCAGTCGGCTATGCCGGTTCACACACTGATCCCGAAAAAATCGATATGTGGATCGGTGATCAGCAACTGTTGAAAAACAGCCAGCCGCAAGAATTTGACGAAACCATCATGAAACAGACTTTAGAAAAAGAAAAAATCAATATTACCGTTGATCTGAATATCGGAGAGCAAAGCGGGCAGGCTTGGGGTTGTGATTTAACCTACAAATACGTTGAAGTGAACGCATTGTACCACACATAAAAATATCAGATCGACAGTTCAAGTTCTCAGTTCCTCCAAGACAAAAAGCAAGAAATTTTGAGGAATGATATATGGCATGGGAAACGACTCATTTTTCTGGTGGAAAAATAAATTCATATAAGGAGCGAAAAGCATGGGTAAAATAGTTGTAAAAATCGGTGGGGTAGCCAGTGATAATTTAACAAATAATTTTTTTGAGCAAATTGAATCATGGCAGGCTCACGGACATGAAATCATTATTGTTCACGGCGGGGGATACTACATCACGGAAATGATGGAGCGATTAAATATCCCTGTAATGATCAATGAAGGGTTACGTGTCACAACAGAGCAAGCATTAAAGGTTACTCAAATGGTTCTGATGGGTCAGGTGCAGCCGACGATTACAACGTTATTCCAACAGCAAGGTTTTGGAACGATTGGTCTTAATGCCTCTAGCGATAATATGATTCAAGGAACGTTTATTGATCAAGAAAAATTAGGTTACGTTGGTGAGATTACCGAGATTAATCCTGCAGCCATTGAGGGGGTTTTGCATAAGAATTACATTCCGATTATCGCTCCTTTAGGAATGACAGCAAACGGCCAATGGCTTAATATCAATGCGGATGATACTGCGTGTAAAATCGCTGAAGCCCTTGAAGCAGATGCATTGTATTTGTTGACAGATGTACCAGGAGTGAAGCAAGACGAACAATGGCTTGAAAAACTATCAATCCATGAAGTTGAGCAATTGAAAGCGGAGAAAGTGATTACTGGGGGCATGATCCCTAAACTAAATAGTGCTGTCGATGCGTTAGAAAATGGTGTTTCAGAAGTTCATATTACCAATTGTATCGAATGTGCAGGTACTGTAATCGTAAAGGAGGGGGTCTTTGCATGAGTCATTTGTTTCCAAATTATGCAAGAGACACGATTGATCTAATTAAGGGTTCAGGAAGCTATGTGTATGATCAAGAGGGAAACAGCTATCTGGATTTTATGAGCGGAATCGCTGTCACAAATTTAGGTCATAACAATCCAAAAGTGATGCAGGCATTGGCTGAGCAAGCAGATAAAATTTGGCACAGCTCGAACTTGTATACCAATCATCTGCAAGAGCAGGTAGCTGAAAAATTGACCAAGGGAAAGGATTATTTAGCTTTCTTTTGTAATAGCGGAACTGAGGCCAATGAAGCGGCGATTAAATTAGCTAGAAAGGCCACTGGGCGTTCGAAAATTCTTAGCTTTGAGCAATCATTCCACGGACGGACTTACGGGGCTTTGAGTGCAACGGGACAGCCTGCGCTGCAAACAGGCTTTTTTCCACTCGTCGAAGGATTTGACTATCTTCCTTATAATGAACTAGCTCCATTGAAGGAACAATTAGATGAAAACGTGGCCGCAGTCATGTTGGAAGTTATCCAAGGAGAAGGCGGAATCATACCAGCGAATAAAGAATGGCTTCAGTCAGTCGCAAAACTATGTAAAGAAAATGGCAGTTTATTGATCATTGATGAAATTCAAACCGGTATGGGAAGAACAGGAACCTTCTATGCGTTTGAGGCTTATCAGATCGAACCAGATATCATTACGATCGCCAAGGCTTTGGCTAACGGCATCCCAGTAGGTGCGATGCTAGGAAAGATCGAATTAGCTGAAGCTTTTGGCCCTGGTTCTCACGGTACGACCTTTGGCGGGAACAATCTGGCGATGAGGGTGGCCGATACTGTAGTTAGTGAGATTAATCAGCCGGAATTTTTAGCAGAAGTTGCTGTTAAGGGCCAGTATTTATTGGATGAACTGATCAAATTGAGTGAAAAATCTGAAAAAGTCCTCGATGTTCGAGGAAAAGGCTTGATGGTGGGGATCGAGTTAAATTCGCCAGAAACGCTGCAACAGACAATTCAAGAGTTGAAGGTACAAAATCTTTTAGCAATCAAAGCTGGTAAAAACGTGCTTAGACTACTGCCCCCTTTGACCATCAGCCAAGAAGAATTGACAAAAGGCTTGGAAATTATTAACTCTGTATTACTAAAATAGGTCGATATTAACTCAATATCCATAAAAAATCCTTAGCATTTTATTCGATGCTGAGGATTTTTTGGTGTGCGCCCTGCATGGGTGAAAACTTGGTGGTGAAAGTCCACTACAGGCTTGGCAGTAGGAACTGTTAGCGAAAGACAAGGTGGCAATCGTGAGGTTGTGGCTGAAGGAAGTCGGACGCAAACTCCTGAACTGACGAACAGAAACTAGATACAAGGCTGAATTAGGTCGGATAAGTCTTCATCACAAGACAAAGTCCAATACTGCCCGAAACCTATACAGTAAATCTAGCAGTTACATAGGAGGAAAGTTTTCACTCTTACCGGGGGAGATCTCATGAGGGTGTTGTGGGCGTTGAATGAAAACAAACCAGCACAACGATCATGGCGACATGATGGTGAATCATGAGAAGTCAGCCGAGGTCATAGTAGTAACGACACTGACCGTTACGAAGGACTGAACAATAAGAATCTTGAATAATTTAGGAGGTGTGAGAAGATGCGACGACCGCAGAAAACAAGAAAACTTGGCTATCATCAAAGAGCTAGTGTGGAACACGAAGGGTATGATGAAGTGCGCAGCACTTCTTGCGGTGAACAGAGGAAACAAGATGGTGTAGAAAATCTGTTTGGGAGAATTCTAGAGCGGAATAATCTCAATCAAGCGTATCTTCAAGTAGTCAGAAATAAAGGGGCGGCTGGTGCAGATGGGATGACCGTCGATCAACTGCTTCCTTACTTGAAAGAGCACCGCGAGGAATTACTATCCAATTTACGCCAAGGGAACTATAAACCTCAGCCTGTTTTGCGAGTAGAAATACCGAAACCAAACGGCGGTGTAAGAAAACTAGGAATTCCCACGGTTATTGATCGTATGCTTCAACAGGCAATCAATCAAGTGTTACAACCGCTATTTGAACCAGAATTCTCAGATAATAGTTATGGGTTTCGCCCAAATCGCAGCGCACATGACGCAGTGAAGAAAGCAAAATCTTATTATGAACAAGGTTACCGATATGTGGTGGACATTGATATGAAAGCCTACTTTGACACCGTAAATCACGATAAGCTGATGTATTTCATTGAGCGGAAAGTAAAGGACAAACAAGTCCTAAAACTGATCCGTCAATACTTAATGAGTGGTGTAATGGAAAATGGACTCATCACAACAACGGAAGAAGGAACGCCCCAAGGAGGCAATCTCTCTCCCCTGTTAAGTAACATCTACCTGAACGAATTTGATCAAGTGCTAGAAAATCTAGGACATAAATTTGTTCGATACGCCGATGACTGTGCGCCATGAAAGTGTGCGTGAATAGATAAACTATTCAAAGCAGCTATGCTGTATAGATGATGGCAGACGGCCTGCCGAAACCGCCATACAGGTGGAGGTTTCAAACCACCTTAAGGTGCTGTAGTCAAAAGCTATGGTATTGAGCGTTAAGGAAAAGGCAACCAAGAGTTGTCAGGTGTGTGTTATGGAGATGAGTGACCATACGAACCACCCACAGAAGTGTCGAAAGCGTATAAATTCCGTCAAAACTGGGTATAGTCGTTGACCTAGGATGAGCTTGGAGGAAACCTGTTTACTGATCAGGCGGCGGGCGGCATAAAGGTGGCATGAACATAACATAGGCGTCTATATGGAACGTGGGAACCCACGGGCTGATGTCAAGGGAGTATTTCAAGCGGAAGCCCCGCAAGAAAAGAGTACCGATGCAGTCATGGGGGCAGATTGGGTTGTAGTAGTGAAGAAGCTCTTGTAACGAGAGTGGAGCGAAGAACCTGAGTTATCCAGTTTCAAGGATAAGTCAACTTTAAGGAGGAGGAACTTATGCAAGAAACAAAGTCATACAATATTTCAAAACAAGCAGTTTACCAAGCATTTCTAAAAGTAAAAGCCAATAAAGGAACTTTTGGAGTAGATGAAGAATCAATTGAGGCTTATGAATATAAGCTGAAAGATAATCTATACAAACTGTGGAATCGATTATCATCGGGAAGTTATTTCCCAAAACCGGTAAAGGCAGTATCCATTCCTAAAAAGAGTGGTGGGCTGAGAGTACTTGGGATTCCAACAGTTGAAGATAGGATTGCACAGATGGTAGCGAAGATGTATTTTGAACCTGTAGTAGAACGATTGTTTTATGAGGATTCTTATGGCTATCGGCCGAATAAGTCGGCAATCCAGGCAATAGAGAAAACAAGAGTTAGATGCTGGAAAAGAGATTGGGTACTGGAATTTGATATTAAAGGACTATTTGACAATATCAGACATGACTATCTAATTGAAATGGTAAAAAGGTACACTCAAGAGAAGTGGATTATCCTATATGTGGAAAGATGGTTAAAAGCACCTTTCCAGAGGGAAGATGGTTCGACTGTTTCGAGAAAAGCCGGGACACCGCAAGGTGGTGTAATCAGTCCAGTTCTAGCGAACTTGTTTCTTCATTATACGTTTGATGACTTCATGGAAAAAGAATTTCCTAATATACAGTGGGCTAGATATGCCGATGATGGTATTACTCATTGTGTATCCCTAAAGCAAGCGAAATATCTGAAGAAAAGATTGGAAGAACGGTTTAGAATCTTTGGTTTGGAGTTACATCCTGATAAGACAAAGATTGTTTACTGCAGAGATAGTGATAGGATGGGGAACTATCCGATAACGACATTCGATTTCCTGGGCTTTACGTTTAGACCTAGAGGCGCCAAGAATAAATATGGAAAATGCTTCACAAATTTTCTTCCGGCTGTATCAGATAAAGCGAAAAAGGCGATTCGCAAAGAGGTAAGGAATTGGCGATTACAATTAAAAGCGGACAAAAAGCTAGAGGATTTAGCGAATATGTTCAATAGTAAAATTCAAGGATGGATGAACTATTACATGAAATTCTATAAATCAGAAATGTACAGTCTACTGCGCTACATCAACCAATGTCTCGTGAAGTGGGTTCGTCGTAAATATAAAAAGCGACAAGCACGAAGAAAAGCGGAACATTGGTTAGGGGAAATCGCCAAGCGAGAAAGAAATTTATTCGCGCATTGGAAAATTGGAATATTACCATCGGCTGGATAATGGGAGCCGGATGAGCTGAGAGGTTCACGTCCGGTTCTGAGAGGGCCTAAGGGGGAGGTTCCCTTGGGCTACTTACTGCAATATCTATGTTAGAAGCAAACGAGCAGGACAGCGTGTGATGAAGAAATCCATTCAATTTCTCGAAGAACAACTAAAGTTGACGGTAAATCGAGAAAAGAGTGCGGTAGGAAGCCCATTGAAACGAAAGTTTCTTGGATTCTGCATTCTGCCAACAAAGAAAGGTATTAAAATTCGCCCTCACGCAAAAGCAAAACAGCGTGTGAAAAGCAAGCTCAAACAACTCACTAAAAGAAACCGTGGAAGAAGTATCCAACTTATTTTAAAAGAAATCAAGCAACTAATGACTGGTTGGATCAACTACTATGGAATTGGTGAGATGAAAGAATTCATGAGGGAGTTAAACGGTTGGTTGAAGCGAAGAATCAGACAATATATTTGGAAACAATGGAAGAATCCAAGAACCAAAAGGAAAAATCTGATTCGTTTAGGGATCGATAAAGCGAAAGCGTATGAATGGTCAAATACAAGAAAAGGTATTTGGTCAATCTCCAAAAGTCATATTCTTCATCGATCATTAACAGACAAAGAACTGGCCCGCCAAGGATATGAGGACATCTCCTTGAAGTACCAGTTCGTACACTCAACTTATTGAACCGCCGTATACGGGTCCGTACGTACGGTGGTGTGAGAGGGGCGGAAGGTCAGTTGGCTTTCCCCTCTACTCGATTGATTTGTTAGAATAACCCAACATTTTCAACAAAGATAGAATTTATCATCGTTATTTTAAAACCCGATAAACTTTGTTCTACCAACGAATTGACTTGTGATGATCATTATGTTTAAAAAATAATAAACATTTAGGAATGTAAACGGTTAAAAAAAGAGCTATCTTTTAAGCGTGAGATAAACACGAACGATTCTTAACTAAGAAAATAATTGTACGCGCTTCTCTTTTAGCAACGGCGGTGCACAGCTATTGAGGAAGAGCAGCCAATACTTGACTATAGATAATCTAAAGAGAGGAGGATGTTTATGAAGAAGCATCTATTAAACAAAAATCAGCTTTTTTCACTGAAGCGAAAGACGTTAGAAAAGCGCATCAGAAAATACTATTTTGAAACTGGCGATGCAAAAGATACCTTGGAATTTTTACTTGTACTGCAAGTACGAGAAGAATTAACCAATGACGATTTTTCTTTTATGATGGTGGATATCGTCAAACATATCTTCATGAAAACTAAAAATACGCGTTTATTGCGCCGTTTGTCTATTTTTTTCGAAGATTACTTTGATAAAAAAGAATGGAAAGTGTTATCACGAAGATTATTTACGGTAAAACATTTCATTGCCGATAAGCTAGAAAAACTATATACCCATTTTGCCAAAATGCCTTTGGAAAGCTTGGTCGGTTCATGAAGCTGATTTTTTCAGGATAAATAGAAAAGGGGTGGAGAGTATAGGTAAAACGAGAATAAGATTACAAGTTAAATATGAAAAAAGCAACGGAAACTATCATCGTTTTAGTATCAAAGACGTCAATCGTGACTTGCCAGCAGAAAAAATCAAATCCTCTTTGGGAAAACTAGCAATCGTTGATCTATTTGACCAAGACGGTGTGGGACTCTTCAAAAAAGCGGTTGAAGCAAAATTTGTCGAAACCACTGAGTCAAAAATCTTTGATAACCGAAACGATGAAGATACGCTTCAAGAAAAAAGTGCGGCGTCCGAAAAACAATTGATTCGAATTCCAGAGGATCTGATCATTACAGAAGAAAGACCAGAACCAGATATTTTGATCCAAAAAATTGGACTGCCTAAGGGAATTGATCTTCAAGAATTGAATGATCAACAGACGACTTCGATCCTAATTGCTTGCATGCACGTCAATGCTGAGCTGGAGGATGTTTGGCTTGAAGACAATCAAATTACATTGATTGAGAGATTGAAAAGCTAACCAATCATTTTAAAGAAAATACAAAAACAGCATTTATAAAACTTTTGTTTGCTTTATCAGAAATCCAACGTTGGTATAAAGCGGACATTCAACAATAATAGGCTTAGTTGGCGTAAGAAAAAAATCAAAATTTTTAAACCTGCTGAAATAGCGGGTTATTTGACGAGTCCGATTTTTCACAGTTTTATTAACTTCGCTGAGAGTCAGCTGCGTAACGTTCAGCGAACCAAGTAAATTTCACTTACCTTTATTCCTCAAACACTTCTCTAAATGTTCACTTCTAATTTTCCTCACACCTGAGACTTTCCATCACGCTTTTTTTCACTTATACTGGAGCTATCGAATTTTACCTGAATTAGAATCAAAAAAATTTTTTCAGAAATCGTTTGAAAAATCTAGTTAGGTGATTTAAAAGAAAAAATTTCATTAGTAAGAAATAAGGAGCAGTCGAATGGGAGAACGGGCGGATATTTTTTTGAGTACCTTTAATCGGATTGAAAAGGAACTAAAACGACAATTAGGCAATCCGGTGAATATGAGCTTTAGTGAAGCGGTGAGACGCTTATCAAAACGGCGAGATAACTTAATTGGCGACAGTGAGAATGATTTGCTGCAGCTGGCACAATTGCGCAATGCGATTGTGCATGATCAAGTGGCGGATGATTTTGTTATTGCTGAGCCGAATGATTGGGCAGTTACACGCATTAAACAAATCGAGGAAAGCTTATTGCGTCCAGAAAAGGTGTTGCCAAGGTTTGGTAAAAAAGTCACTGGATTTGAACGAAATCTGCCATTGGTAGAAATCATGAAAATCATCACGGAAAAACGTTTTTCCCAGTTTCCGGTTTATGACTCTGGAAAGTTTATGGGCTTGATTACTTTGAGAACCATTGGGTTTTATTTTGCCCAAGCTAGTCTATCTGGTTCTGTTAGTCTTAAGGGACGTATAGCTGAAGATTTATTGTTAGGAAACGGCAAGCGCACGAATTTCAAATTTGTTTCAGCTGATACAAAAGTTTCTGAGGTAGAAAAAATGTTTCAGACAGAAGCCATTTTAGAAGCGATCTTGATTACAAAAGATGGACATTCGGATGGCAATCTGTTGGGCATTATTCGACCGCGAGATATTTATAGTCAAGAAGGGGAGCAATAAGCTTGTTAGTCATTTATTTATTATTAAGTGCAGGAATCATCGCGCTCGACCAATGGTTCAAATGGTGGATCGTCAATCAGTATAATTTTGGTGAAAGTCAAACGATCCTTCCAAATGTTTTGTCACTAACCCATATTCGCAATACCGGAGGCGCGTTTAGTCTCTTTGAAGGACAGCAAATCTTTTTTATTGTTATCACGATTGTTGCAGTAGTTGCGGTGATTTATTATCTAGTCAAACATTTACAGGAGAGTAAATGGCTGACCTTAGGCTTGAGCTTCTTTTTAGCTGGGGCCATCGGTAATTTCATCGATCGTTTCCGTTTAGGTTATGTCGTGGATATGTTCCGTTTGGATTTCATTAATTTTCCAATTTTTAATATCGCTGACATGGCTTTAGTGATAGGTGTCATTATGATTTTTATTTATATTCTATTAGATGAGAGAGACAAGAAAAATGACTAATCAAATTGAAGTAATGATAAAAGAAGAAACCGGGAGGATCGATAAGGTCTTGAATGACCGCCTGGCAGATTATTCTCGTTCACAGATTCAACAATGGATCAAGGAACAACATGTTTCCATTGAAGGCAAAGTCATCAAGGCAAATTACAAAGTAAATGCTGGAGATAAAATCCTGATCGAGATTCCTGAACCCGAAGAGTTGGATCTTATTCCCGAAAATCTAGATTTGGATATTGTCTATGAGGATGACGATGTCGTGGTGGTAAATAAACCTCAAGGCATGGTGGTCCATCCATCTGCAGGCCATCCCAAAGGTACGCTAGTGAATGGATTATTGTATCAAATCAAAAGCCTATCAACGATCAATGATGTGATTCGCCCAGGGATCGTCCACCGTATCGATAAGGATACTTCTGGTTTATTGATGGTGGCGAAGAATGACCGCTCCCATGAAGCATTAGCGAAACAGCTGAAAGATAAAACCTCTTTAAGAAAATATGTGGCGCTAGTTCACGGAGAGATTCCTCACGAAAAGGGACGAATCGAAGCACCAATTGGTCGTTCAAAGGTTAATCGAAAAATGCAGGCCGTGATCGAAGACGGCAAACCGGCTGTGACTCACTTTGAAGTTTTGAAACGTTACGAAGGCTTCACGTTAATTGAATTACAGCTAGAAACGGGACGTACCCATCAAATTAGAGTGCACATGCAATACATCGGTTATCCAGTCGCTGGCGATCCTTTGTATGGGCCAAAGAAAACCTTGAAGGGGAATGGACAATTTTTGCATGCGAAATTATTGGGCTTTGAACACCCCACGACAGGCGAGATGATGGTCTTTGAAGCACCGCTGCCAGAAATTTTCAAAAAAACTTTGAAACAGTTAAAAGAAAAAGATTGATTTCTTAAATCAGGAATAGTATAGTGTCTGTAGTAAGAAATAAATAACTAAATAGTAATCCTTTAAGAGTAGTCCCGTGAGGCTAAGAAGGAAGTAGATAGTGATTTGGTCTAGGTGCGCCTAGGTGAACACTATCATTTTGACGAAGTCGATAACATTCCTCCTACCTAACTACGGGTAGGAGTTTTTTTTGCGAAAAATAAAGGCATTTAAACGAATAAGGATGTCAGTTCAACTTTTCGCAGTTTACTTTAGGAAGAGAAACTAGTTCCAAAAGCTGAGCCGATCATCCGCGTGAACGCTCTAGTTGAATGATATACGGCATTTGAATCGAACTAATTTTTCCCTGAAAAATTAATTCATTAAAACAAATAAGGAGGAGACAGGATGTATAAAAAAGAGGTAGTAGATGAGGTAACAATGAAACGAGCGTTGACTCGGATTACTTACGAGATCATCGAACGAAATAAGGGGGTTCAGGATATCGTCTTGATCGGGATCAAAACCCGCGGGATTTTTATCGCACAAAGAATCGCAGAACGCCTTAAGCAATTGGAGCACATCGATGTTCCGGTTGGGGAGTTGGATATTACATTGTATCGGGACGATGTGAATGTAGCGGAAGCTGAACCGGAATTACATTCATCAGATATTCCTTTTTCAATTGAGGGCAAAGAAGTAATCTTGGTCGACGATGTCTTGTTCACCGGCAGAACAATTCGTGCAGCTCTAGATGCTGTCATCGACTTAGGTCGTCCAAACCGTATCTCTCTGGCAGTCTTAGTTGACCGCGGCCATCGCGAATTGCCAATACGCGCGGATTATGTTGGGAAAAATATCCCAACAGCCTTGACGGAGGAAATTGTCGTTGAAATGGAAGAAAACGACGGGCAGGACCGCATCTTAATTCAAAAAGAAGACTAATCAGACAAATATTTAGACACTAGAAAGAGGAAATCCAATGCAAGAGTTTCACAATGATGACGTTGTTTTAGATATTCACGACCGCCCAAGTGCAGGCCACTGGGTCGGATTAAGTATTCAACATTTATTCACCATGTTCGGCGCGACCGTCTTGGTACCGATCTTAGTCGGAATCAATCCAAGTATCGCTCTAGTAAGTTCGGGGTTAGGAACCTTGGTTTACTTAACGGTAACCAAAGGAAAAATCCCCGCTTACTTAGGTAGTAGCTTCGCTTTTATCGCGGCGATGAAATTATTAATGAAAAGTGACGGCTATCCAGCAGTTGCCCAAGGGGCTTTGACCTGCGGTTTGGTTTATCTGATCGTTTCCTTCATTATTAAAAAAATCGGCTCTGGCTGGCTGGATAAAATCTTACCGCCGATTGTCGTTGGACCAGTGGTAATGGTTATTGGCTTAGGCCTAGCCAGCAACGCTGCACAAAATGCCATGTATAACAACGGCGAATACAGCTTCAAATATGTGTTAGTTGCTTTGATTACTTTAGCCTTAACAATTTTCTTCAATATGTTCTTCACCGGATTTTTAGGATTGATTCCCATTCTGTTAGGAATCGTTGGCGGCTACATTACAGCAATGATCTTCGGCATCATCGACTATCAACCGATCATCGATGCAAAATGGTTGGCGATGCCAGCGTTCAGTGTGCCATTCGCTACTTATCAGCCAAAACTGTACGTTAACGCGATTACAACAATGGCGCCAATCGCTTTTGTCACCATGACTGAACACATCGGCCACTTGATGGTATTAAATAAATTAACGAAACGCAATTTCTTCGAAAATCCTGGTTTGGATCGCACCTTGATGGGGGATGGTTTAGCGCAAATCGTCGCAGGCCTAGTAGGTGGACCTCCGGTAACCAGTTACGGAGAAAACATCGGCGTACTGGCAATCACCCGCGTACACAGTGTGTTCGTTATCGGCGGTGCCGCGATCTTCGCAGTCTTATTAGGATTTGTCGGCAAACTCAGCGCCTTGATCTTAAGTATCCCAGGGCCGGTAATCTCAGGCATCAGCTTCATCTTGTTCGGAGTTATCGCAGCCAGCGGATTGAAAATCTTGATCGAAAATAAAATTGATTTTGATAAGAAAAAGAATCTATTGATTGCTTCAACTATCCTAGTCATTGGAATTGGCGGATTGGTCTTTGAAGCAGGCACCTTCACATTATCTGCTATGGCTTTAGCCACAGTCTTAGGAATTATCTTGAACTTAATCCTGCCGGAGCAGGCACGTAGCGAGAAATAGACAGCCAAGCATTTTATCTAGGAATTAAAGGAGGAAATTTCATGATCATCCAGTCTGAAGAGATCAGTCTGAAACATTTATTGACGGTGGAAGCCTTAACCGATCAAGAGGTGATGGGACTGATTCGTCGAGCGCAGCAGTTCAAACAAGGTGCGCGATGGACACCCCACAAGGACCAATACTTTGTTTCCAATCTTTTCTTTGAAAATAGTACCCGAACCCATAAAAGTTTTGAAGTCGCTGAGAAAAAACTCGGACTAGATGTGATTGATTTTGACGCAAAAACCAGCTCGGTTCAAAAAGGGGAAACTCTTTATGACACGGTTTTAACGATGTCGGCATTGGGGGTGGATGTAGCAGTAATTCGCCATAGCGATGAGAACTACTATGATGAATTAATCCAAAGCAAAACGATTCAATGTTCGATCGTCAACGGCGGGGACGGCAGTGGGCAGCATCCTACTCAATGTTTGCTTGACCTAATGACGATTTATCAAGAGTTTGGCCGCTTTGCTGGATTAAAAGTCGCGATTGCAGGAGATATTACCCATTCGCGCGTCGCAAAATCTAATATGCAAATGTTGAAACGCCTCGGCGCAGAAGTTTATTTTTCTGGACCGAAAGAATGGTATGACGAAAGCTTTGATGTGTATGGTACCTATCGTCCATTGGATGAGCTTGTACCTGAGGTGGATGTCATGATGCTCTTAAGAGTGCAGCACGAACGACATGATGGACAGGAAAGCTTTTCAAAGGAAGAATATCATCAAAAATACGGCTTAACGATTGAACGCGGGAAGCAATTGAAAGAAAAAGCGATTATCATGCATCCGGCGCCAGTCAATCGCGATGTCGAAATTGCAGACAGTTTAGTTGAAAGCTTACAATCACGAATCGTTCCGCAAATGACTAACGGTGTCTATATTCGGATGGCTATTTTAGAAGCAGTACTTAATGGAAAAGCGTAAAGGGGCAGATAATATGAAAACATTAATTAAAAATGGAAAGATCGTAACAAAAGACAATCAAACAATGGCATGTGACCTTTGGCTAGAGAACGGGATTATCGCCGGTATCGGCAAAGACTTTTCGGGCATTTCGTTTGATCAAGAGTACGACGCAAACAATCAATTAATCACACCAGGTTTAGTTGATGTTCATGTTCATTTACGAGAACCAGGCTTTACTTATAAAGAAACCATCAAGGATGGCTCAAAAGCGGCAGCTCGCGGCGGCTACACAACAGTCTGCGCGATGCCGAATCTTGATCCAGTTCCTGACACCGTCGAAAAATTCAACGACATAAAAGCGATCATTGATAAGGATGCGGTCGTAAAAGTCCATCAATACGCACCGATTACGGAAGAGCTTCGCAGCGAAACCTTAACCGATCAAAAAGGCTTGAAAGCAGCCGGCGCCTTCGCCTTCACGAATGATGGAGTAGGGGTACAAACAGCTGGAACCATGTATCTAGCCATGAAGGAAGCCGCGGAAAATAATATGGCGCTAGTCGCTCACACCGAAGATGAATCCTTATTATTCGGCGGCGTGATGCATCACGGAAAAATCAGTGAAAAGCTTGATTTACCAGGCATTTTAAGTGCGACTGAATCTTCGCAAATCGCTAGAGACCTGATCTTAGCAGAGGAAACCGGCGTACACTATCATGTTTGCCACGTTTCCACTAAAGAAAGTGTGCGTGTCATCCGCGACGCGAAGAAAGCCGGTGTGCACGTAACCGCAGAAGTTTCTCCGCATCACTTGATCTTAATCGATGAAAATATTCCAGAGGATCACGGCTACTGGAAAATGAATCCACCGTTACGCGGAGTAGAAGATCGCGAAGCCTTGATCGAAGGTTTGCTTGACGGTACGATCGACTGTATCGCAACTGACCATGCACCTCACGGCTTCGAAGAGAAAAATCAAAGCTTCTTGAAATCACCATTCGGAATCGTTGGCAGTGAAACAGCTTTCCAATTAATCTATACACACTTTGTTGAAACAGGACGCTTTACTTTAGAACAAGTAATTGATTGGATGGCAGTCAAGCCAGCAGAAATTTTCGGAATGACGGTGGGAACCTTAAATATTGGTCAGCCAGCAGACATCGCGGTATTTGACCTGAGTCACGAAGAAAAAATCGATGACAAAAAATTTGCTTCATTAGGAGTGAACACGCCTTTCACTGGCTGGCCAGTCAAGGGTGCGACACTGATGACCTTCGTGGATGGTCAGTTGGTATACAACAAGGAGGACTAAGACGTTGAAAAGACTTTTAATATTAGAAGATGGCACAGTATTTGAAGGGGAAGGCTTCGGCGCTGAAGCAAATGTGGTCGGCGAAGTGGTTTTCACCACAAGTATGACCGGTTATCAAGAAACGATTACGGACCAAAGCTTCAATGGACAAATCATTACCTTCACCTATCCAATGGTCGGAAATTATGGCGTGAACCGCGATGATTATGAATCCATCGCACCCACCTGTAAAGGCGTGATCGTAAAAGAACACGCCCGCTTAGCTAGCAACTGGCGCAACCAAATGACGCTAGACGAATTTTTGAAGCGCAAAGGGATTCCCGGAATTTCCGGAATTGATACCCGCGCATTAACGAAAAAATTACGCAGCGTTGGAACGATGAAAGGCAGTATTGTTGATCCAGCTGATCAGTTTGAACATTCGTTTGATCAACTAAAAGCAACGGTCTTACCAACGAACCAAGTTGCACAAGTTTCTACAGT
The DNA here is from genome assembly GCF_000406965.1 of Enterococcus avium ATCC 14025. Lineage (GTDB taxonomy): Bacteria > Bacillota > Bacilli > Lactobacillales > Enterococcaceae > Enterococcus_A > Enterococcus_A avium. The sequence continues at coordinate 401,602 of NZ_KE136363.1, forward strand.
AACTCCTTACCCAAGCCCAGGCGTAGGCCGCAATGTGGTCGTGATCGACTTCGGTCTAAAACACAGTATTCTGCGAGAATTATCACGTCGCGAATGTAATTTGACTGTGATGCCTTATAACACTGATGCTCAAACGATTTTAGACCTTTGTCCGGATGGTGTGATGTTGACCAATGGGCCTGGAGATCCGAAAGATGTGCCAGAAGCAATCGAAATGATTCAGCAGATTCAAGGAAAAGTGCCGATTTTCGGGATTTGTCTTGGACACCAGCTGTTCTCGTTAGCCAACGGTGCGGATACCTACAAAATGAAGTTTGGACACCGCGGATTGAATCATCCGGTGCGGGAAATCGCTACCGGTCGCATCGATTTTACTTCACAGAATCATGGATTTGCAGTCGATGAAAAAACAATTGATCCAGAAAAATTAATGGTTACCCACGTAGAAGTCAATGATGGCACGGTTGAAGGGGTTCGTCATCGGAATTACCCAGCCTTCAGCGTTCAGTATCACCCAGACGCTGCGCCGGGACCACACGACGGGGTTCATTTATTTGATGAGTTTATGGAAATGATGGATGCATGGAAGGAGCAAGCATAAATGCCAAAACGTACAGATATTAAAAAGATCATGGTGATCGGTTCTGGACCTATCGTGATCGGACAAGCCGCGGAATTTGATTACGCCGGCACACAAGCTTGCTTAGCGTTAAAAGAAGAAGGCTATGAAGTTGTTCTGGTGAATTCAAACCCAGCAACAATCATGACCGACAAAGAAATTGCAGACAGTGTTTATATCGAACCAATCACGCTCGAATTTGTTTCTCGCATCCTGCGCAAAGAATTGCCAGATGCAATCCTGCCAACATTAGGCGGGCAAACTGGCTTGAACATGGCAATGGAATTAGCAGATTCAGGCATTTTAGATGAGTTAAAAATTGAATTGCTGGGAACAAAATTGTCGGCGATCGATCAAGCAGAGGACCGCGACTTGTTTAAGCAATTAATGGAAGAATTGAATCAACCAATTCCTGAATCTGAGATTGTGAATACCGTTGAAGAAGCGGTAGCCTTCGCCAATACCATCGGTTATCCGATCATCGTTCGTCCAGCCTTCACACTAGGTGGAACTGGCGGCGGGATGTGTGACAACGAAGAAGAGCTTCGGACTGTCGCTGAAAACGGGTTGAAGCTTTCACCAGCGACGCAATGTTTGATTGAAAAATCAATCGCTGGCTTCAAGGAAATCGAATATGAAGTGATGCGGGATTCAGCCGACAATGCCATCGTGGTTTGTAACATGGAAAACTTCGATCCAGTTGGTGTGCACACCGGAGATTCTATCGTATTCGCGCCAAGCCAGACGCTATCTGACTATGAATATCAAATGCTGCGAGACGCTTCCTTATCGATCATTCGCGCCTTGAAAATCGAAGGCGGCTGTAATGTGCAGCTGGCTCTTGACCCACATAGCTTCAACTACTATGTAATCGAAGTAAATCCGCGAGTTTCTCGCTCATCAGCCTTGGCAAGTAAAGCAACGGGTTATCCAATTGCGAAGTTGGCAGCAAAAATCGCGGTAGGCTTGACGCTGGATGAAATGAAAAATCCAGTAACAGAAACGACCTATGCAGAATTTGAACCGGCCCTAGATTATGTCGTTGCCAAAATTCCACGTTGGCCCTTTGATAAATTCGAAAGCGGCGAACGTGTCTTAGGCACACAAATGAAGGCCACTGGTGAAGTCATGGCGATCGGCCGGAACATCGAAGAATCATTATTGAAGGCCGTTCGCTCACTAGAAATTGGAACTTACCATGCGGAGTTACCAGAACTAAGCGAAGTTACCGATGATGAATTAACTGAAAAAATGGTCAAGGCACAAGATGATCGCTTATTCTATCTAACTGAAGCGATTCGTCGCGGCTATTCGATCGAGGAAATCAATGAGCTAACCAAAGTCGATCTTTTCTTCCTAGATAAGCTGCTTCATATTGTTGAACTAGAAACAGCTTTAGCCCAAAACAAAAAAGATGTTGAGCTATTGAAGAAAGCCAAACAGAATGGTTTTACGGATGTGAAGATCGCACAACTTTGGGACATGACAGCCAATGAAGTGCGGAAATTCCGAACAACCGAAAAAATCGTTCCAGTTTACAAAATGGTAGATACTTGTGCGGCAGAATTTGAATCTCAAACGCCATATTTTTACAGCACCTACGAATTTGAAAATGAGAGTGTTCGTTCTGACAAAGAATCTGTCCTAGTTCTCGGTTCAGGTCCGATCCGGATCGGGCAAGGAGTCGAATTTGATTACGCGACCGTTCACTCAGTAAAGGCAATTCAAGCAGCTGGCTATGAAGCGATCATTATGAACAGCAATCCAGAAACTGTTTCGACTGATTTCTCCATCTCAGACAAGCTCTATTTCGAGCCGTTAACTCTTGAAGATGTGATGAACGTGATCGAGTTAGAACAACCGATTGGCGTGATCGTCCAATTCGGTGGACAAACCGCGATTAATTTAGCTGAACCTTTAGTTAATAACGGGGTTAAAATTTTAGGAACAACTATCGAAGATTTAGACCGCGCGGAAGACCGTGATCAGTTCGAACAAGTGCTGAAAAGTCTATCCATTCCGCAACCGCCAGGTGATACAGCGACGAGCGCGGAGGAAGCAGTTAAGATCGCTGAAAGAATCGGTTATCCAGTCTTGGTTCGTCCAAGCTATGTCTTAGGTGGACGGGCGATGGAAATCGTTGAAAACCAATCCGATTTGGAAGACTATATGGCCCACGCGGTCAAAGCCTCTCCTGAACATCCTGTTTTAGTCGACAGCTATTTAGTCGGTAAGGAATGTGAAGTAGATGCCATCTGTGACGGAGAAACCGTCTTGATCCCAGGAATTATGGAACATATCGAACGCGCAGGGGTTCACTCAGGCGATTCGATGGCGGTTTATCCGCCACAAACCTTCTCCGACGAGTTGAAGGCAACGATTGAAGATTATACACGACGGTTAGCATTAGGGATGAACTGCATCGGCATGATGAACATTCAGTTCGTTATCCATAATGATGAAGTCTTTGTCATCGAAGTCAATCCTCGTGCGAGTCGAACGGTGCCATTCTTGAGTAAAATCACGAATATTCCTATGGCGCAGATCGCAACCAAGGCGATTCTAGGTCAAAGCTTGAAGGAGCTTGGCTATGAAGATGGACTTTATCCTGAAAGCGACATGGTTCACGTTAAAGCACCAGTCTTCAGCTTCACGAAGCTGCAAAAGGTCGATACCTACTTAGGACCTGAAATGAAATCAACAGGTGAAGTCATGGGAACCGATCGTAATTTAGCAAAAGCTCTGTATAAAGCCTTCGCAGCATCTGGATTACATTTACCAGATTTCGGCGCAGTCTTGTTTACAGTAGCCGATGAAAACAAGGACGAAGCTTTAGATTTAGCCAAACGCTTCAAGGATGTCGGCTACAGCTTAGTTGCGACAGATGGAACAGCCAATTTCTTAGAAGAAAATGGCTTAAGTGCGGAACGAATCGCGAAAATCTCTGAATCAGATGATCACAATGTGATTGAGTTGATTCGCACGGGCAAAGCGCAAGTGGTCATCAATACGACCGATAAAAATCGCCAAAATTCATCCGAAGACGGCTTTATCATTCGCCGTGAAGCAGTTGAGCACGGTGTACCATTGTTCACATCCTTAGATACAGCGGATGCCATCTTAAGAGTGATGGAATCACGGGCATTTTCAATTCAAGAAATTTAATTCACACAGAGTGAAGCATGCTTCACTCTGTCGATTTATAGGGAGGCCGTTATGAAGCAGGAAATGATGACGATTGTTCGTCAACAAGAGTTAGCTCCGAGAATCTATGAACTGGTTTTAACCGGAGAATTAGTCAAAGAAATGTCAACGCCTGGGCAATTCTTGCATATTCGTGTACCAAGAAGCGACTTATTATTGCGTCGTCCGATCAGTATTAATCAATACGACCAATCTATGGGAACCTGCACGATCATTTATCGTGTTGAAGGAGATGGAACCAGATATTTTTCTGAAATGTCGGCCGGAGATCAGCTAGATGTGATGGGACCACTAGGACATGGCTTTGAAATTGACAGCCTGAACGCTGGAGATACTGCCTTTATCGTTGGTGGAGGGATCGGCGTACCGCCGCTTTATCAGCTTTCAAAAGAGCTGAAGGCAAAGGGCGTGAAGGTGATTCATTTTCTGGGTTTTGGGACCCAAGAGGTGGTTTATTATGCGGATGAATTTCAAGCCCTAGGAGAAACCCGTTTTTCGACAGATGACGGAACACTTGGGATTCAAGGTAATGTCGGTAATTTATTGCTGGCAGAAGAACGTCAACCAGATGCAGTTTTTGCTTGCGGCAATAACGGTCTTTTAAAAACAGTCGAACAATTGTACAGTGAAGTCGCCAACGTGCAGCTTTCATTAGAATCCCGCATGGCTTGCGGGATGGGCGCCTGCTATGCTTGCGTCTGCCATGTACCTGAGGATGAAAACAAGAGTGTCAAAGTATGTGAAGACGGGCCCGTTTTCCAAGCAGGGGAGGTCATCTTTTAATGAGTATTGCAGTGAAGTTACCTGGATTAGACCTGAAGAATCCGATTATGCCGGCAAGCGGATGCTTCGGATTTGGCAAGGAGTATGCGGATTACTATGATTTGAATCAATTAGGCGCCATCATGATTAAGGCGACTACACCAAAGGAACGCTTTGGTAATGCAACACCGCGCGTAGCGGAAACACCAAGCGGGATGCTAAACGCCATCGGCCTGCAAAATCCCGGCATGGATGTCGTATTAGAAGAGATCTTACCAAGTTTAGAAAAGTACCAGGAACTGCCAATTATCGCCAATGTGGCAGGTGCCTGCGAAGAAGACTACGTCGAAGTCTGCGCTAAAATCGGTGATGCACCAAATGTCAAAGCAATCGAATTAAATATTTCGTGCCCAAATGTAAAACACGGCGGAATCGCTTTTGGGACCGACCCAGAGGTTGCTTATCGATTAACAAAAGCAGTCAAAGAAGTCGCAACAGTTCCGGTCTATGTCAAATTAAGTCCCAACGTGACCGATATCGTACCGATCGCAAAGGCCATTGAAAAAGGCGGAGCTGATGGTTTCACTATGATCAATACCTTACTTGGCATGCGGATCGACTTAAAAACGCGCCAACCAATCTTAGCAAATAGAACCGGCGGCTTATCCGGACCAGCCATCAAACCAGTCGCAATCCGTCTGATCAATCAAGTAGCAGCAGTCAGTGAACTACCGATCATCGGCATGGGCGGCGTGCAAACCGTTGATGATGTCTTAGAAATGTTTATGGCCGGAGCAAGTGCGGTAGCAGTTGGTACAGCCAACTTTACCGATCCATATATTTGTCCAAAACTAATCGACGAGCTGCCGATCAGAATGGCAGAGCTTGGGATCGAATCTTTGGAGCAGCTAAGACAAGAGACTAGAGGAGGGTTCTAATGGAAAATCGACCGATTATTGCTTTTGACTTCGCTTCAAAACAGGAAATTGAAACCTTTTTAACCCATTTTCCCATCAGCGAAAAACTATTCGTGAAAATCGGGATGGAACTTTTTTATCAAGAAGGACCAGCAATCGTTAATTTTCTACGTAGTCAAGGACATGACATTTTCCTTGATTTGAAGCTTCACGACATTCCTAATACCGTACAAAAAGCAATGCGGGGGATCGCAAAGATGGGCGTGAAAATCACGAATGTTCACGCAGCCGGCGGTGTGGAAATGATGCAAGCAGCGAAGCAAGGGTTGTCTGAAGGAACAAAAGAGAATCAAACAATTCCTGAATTAATCGCTGTTACCCAATTAACCTCTACCAGCGAAGAACAAATGCATGAGGATCAGCTAATTGAAGTCAGTCTGCAAGAAAGCGTGCTGCACTACGCAAAATGTGCAGAAAAAGCTGGATTAGAGGGCGTTGTTTGTTCGGCCCATGAAGTAGAAAAAATCCATCACGCGACAAACGATACTTTTATCTGCTTAACACCGGGAATTCGTCCGCAAGGGGCCAGCGTTGGCGACCAAAAACGCGTAATGACACCGGCTAAAGCTCGTGAGATCGGCTCAAATTATATCGTGGTTGGAAGACCTATCACGCAAGCTGAAAATCCTTATGAAAGTTACTTACAAATCAAAAAAGAATGGAATGGTGAAGCATAAATGATCGCAGAACAAATCGCCAAAGACTTATTATCAATCGAAGCAGTCTCCTTAAGTCCCGACGAGCCTTTTACTTGGGCAAGCGGACTCAAATCACCTATTTACTGTGATAACCGTGTAACCATGAGCTATCCAGAAGTACGCCGTGCCATCGCGCAAGGCTTAGCCGCAAAAATCAAAGAAGAATTTCCTAACGTAGAAGTGATTGCCGGAACAGCAACGGCTGGGATTCCTCATGCTGCTTGGGTAGCAGAAATTCTAGATTTACCAATGGTTTATATCCGCAGTAAAGCCAAAGATCATGGACGCGGGAACCAAATCGAAGGCCGAATTACTGAAGGCCAGAAGATGGTCGTAATCGAAGACTTAATCTCAACTGGCGGAAGTGTGCTGGAAGCTGCTGCCGCAGCAAAACGCGAAGGCGCAGATGTCTTAGGAGTTGCAGCAATCTTCACCTACGAACTAGCTAAGGGCAAGAAAAATTTTGAAGAGGCTAACACACCATTAACCACTTTAACAAACTATTCAACCTTGATTGAAAGTGCCTTACAAGAAAATTACATCAATCAGGAACAGCTTGAGCTGTTAAAAAAATGGCGGAAAGATCCTGAGAACTGGTTAAACTAACAAAATTTAAATATTGTTATTTAATATATTTTCTCTAGCTGATTTCCTCTATTTAGTATATAATATCGTTAAGTTCTTGAAAGCACTTTACAACGTAGTGAAGTGTTCACTTGAAAGGCAGTACGCAGTACGTTAAAAAAATAAATAAGTTAAATCATAGAGGATTTAATTAAATAAGCAAAGAGGCTTAGTATTCAACAAAAATTGTTGATACTAGGTCTCTTTTTGTCTTTTTCAGAAAGGGATGGAAGCATGAGTAAGAGCTATTTCATATTAAGTGAGGAAAAGGAGCCGCAGCTATTTAAATTGATGAAGGATTATTCGTTAGCGGTCGGTGTTTGTTTTTTTATTACTGATATCAATGGGTATCAGCAGTCAGAGATTCCCGAAAGTCATAGTCTATGTGAAATGATCCAATCAACTGCTAAAGAAAAAGCCGCCTGTGAAAATTGCCAAATGCATCAGATGATTTATCCCATAAAAAGAAGAAGCATCAACAAATATCTTTGCCATGCAGGCTTTACTCATGTTCCCTTGCCAGTTTATATCAACAATATTTTAGTCGGATATCTCATTATTGGACGGTTGGTGGAGGCACAGAATCGCCATCTGATTGAAAAAAATCAATCTAGTAATGTTTCTGAAGAATTGAGGATGACAACCTATTTTTCAGCAGAAAGATTGGAAAAAATTATCGAATTATTTGTCAGCCTTGCGCAAAGTACCTTAACAAATTCGAACCCTAAACGAAAAATCGATGTTGGCCAGTTAAGAGACGTTAACGAAAGGGTCGAAATCCTTCCGAAAAAAACAGAAATTGTCAATGCAGTAAAGTATATCGAAAAAAATCTTCATCGAAAAATTTGTCTAGAGGAAGTAGCGAACAAGGTATACTTAAGTCAGTATTATTTCAGCAAGCTTTTTAAAAAGGAGCTAGGAATGAACTTTGTAGCCTATTTAAAATATCAGCGAGTAACTAAAGCTAAAGAGTTACTCCGTCATTCCAATTTGAGCATCGATGAAATTGCCCGACGTGTCGGCTTCTCACAAACAAGCTATTTTTGCAAAAGCTTTAGGGACATCACTTCAAAATCACCTTCTAGCTTTCGCAAAGAAATAAACAGCGAAAATTCTCAACCGTTAAAACAAACGATGACTGTCTAACAATTTAAAAAAAGGAGAGGATAGCATGCGAATCTATACAAAGACAGGCGATAAGGGTATGACAAAGTTAGTTGATGGTGCTCAGGTTGCAAAGGATTCTGATCGGGTAGAAAGCTATGGAACAATCGATGAATTAAATTCATGGATCGGCTTTATTATTTCAGAAACCCAAGACACACAAATCAAAAAAGAACTACAAGAAATTCAGCAAATGCTTTTTGATCTGGGAACAGATTTAGCAACACCAGAAAGTACCAGAACTGAAGGACGCCTGTATTCCGGAAGTTCTTGCTGGCTAGAAGAAAGAATTGATCGCTACACCGATGAAGCTCCGGAAATTGAACGTTTCATTCTACCTGGCGGAACAACAACTGCAAGTATGCTCCATGTCGCCAGAACAATCACCCGCAGAGCAGAGAGAGCCATAGTGACCTTAAGCTGGACATCTAGCTTAAATAGCGAAATTGTCATTTTTATTAACCGTCTGTCCGATTATTTTTACGCACTGGCGAGAGTCATCAATGCGCGGGAAAAACAAGAGGACGTCTTTTACGAGCGAGGTGAAAAAGTTTTCCATAAGATTAAAAGTACGGGCTTATAGATTGTATTCGCTTACGAATTATGCTATTTTATCTGTAGGTCAACAATAGTTATTTTATGAAAAGGATAAATGGAAACCAGTGTAAATCTGGTACGGTGCCGCCACTGTGAGAAGCAGCGCATGCTTTGTAGTCAGATCTTTTTATTCTTTTCATTAGCGGGCATGCTGTTTCGTTGCAAAGCAGGATGTTTTCTTTACAAACCCTTGTTAAGATAAAAGATCCAGCCCAACCAAAATAAGATAACTATGTTTGCCATTTTATTGTACATTGCTGTACAGTAATGGGGGATGGGCTGGTCTTTCAAAGCGGAAAGAGATTACAGGTACAAGGATGTACTGCTGACTCCCTTTTGTTGAAATTTTACAATTAAATAACCAGTCTTTACAAGGTGGTAATGATGCAGAGCAATGACGCTCCAGACAATGAATGATTGTTTGGAGTGTCTTTTTTATTTAAGGAGGAATAGTATGCAAAAAATTCATTTTAAGACAACGATCTGGCTGGGTTCAGAGGTTCTTGAGGGGCTTAAAGAGCTGAAAAATAGACGAATCTTTTTAGTAGCAGATCCATTTTTGATCGAAAACGGCCAGATCAATGAAATCGTTCGCCACATTGATCATAACGATTACTTGGTATTTAGTGATATCGTCCCAGATCCGCCAATTGAGAAGATTGTCAGTGGAGTGAAGCAAATCGTTGATTTCCAAGCAGACATTATATTGACCATTGGCGGAGGATCGGCAATTGATGCAGCAAAAGCCATGAAGTATTTTGCCAATCGAATACTAACAAACAAGATTGATCAATTAATTGCTGTCCCTACGACAAGCGGAACGGGGTCAGAGGTAACAAATTTTTCAATCATCACAATTCCTGAAAGAGGAACGAAATTTCCTCTAGTTACTGATGAAATTCAGCCAGATATCGCCATTTTAGATACGAACTTAGTCATGGGCGTCCCACCTGCAGTCACGGCGGATACAGGAATGGATGTCTTAACTCATATCCTCGAATCCTATGTCTCGATCAAGTCCACTGTTTTATCCGATGCTTATTGTGAAAAAGCCATCAAACTTGTTTTTAAATATTTGGAAAGGGCCCACAAAAATGGTGAGGATCGACAGGCAAGAGAAATGATGCATCTTGCATCTTGTTTAGCTGGTATCGCCTTTAATCAAACATCATTAGGAATCAATCACGGGATTGCTCACGCCGCGGGTGCTCGCTTACACATTCCTCATGGTCGAGTCAACGGGATTTTATTACCTAGTGTGATTCACTTCAATGCTGATTTAAATGAGTCAGGATATCTCCAAAATCGTACAGCAATGAAATATTTGAAACTAGCTAAATGCTTAGGTGCATCAACAAATAATCCACGTATGGGAGTGAACACGCTGATTCGTCAAATTATTCAGTTGCGGAACAGCTTAAAAATGCCAGCAACACTCTCAGAATTTGGCCTTGAAAAGAGAGAGGTTGAACAAGTAATACCAGCAATTGCCGAAGCAGCAATAAATGATGCTTGCACAAAAACAAATCCTGTTGTGCCATCTCTCCAAGACATCGAAACGATCATTCAAGAGATTTTATAAAAGCATTGACAGCCCTTTCAAACTACCCTATAATCGAACTAGCACAACGAGGTGCTCCCAAAATTTAAGAGCAATGAAGCTCCTTGATAGAAAACAGACATTTTGTTATTGTTTTTTATTTGGGAGCTTTTTATGTCTACTTTATTTGTCTTTTTCTTTCATAAAGGAGCACTTGTTGAAGTACAAAAAAGAAATTTCGCGTACTTTTTAATGAGGGTTGTTAGATAGATCACTAGAGATTATTTTTACACAAGGGAAGTAGGCGGATTCTTGAAAAAATGTAAGGATGTGAAGGGATGAATGGAAGAGTTGTAATAGTGGATGATGAGCCAATTACAAGATTTGATATTCGCGATATTCTGCAAGGAGCGGGCTACGAAGTCGTTGGCGAAGCAGCAGATGGTTTTGAAGTCATTGAAATTTGTAAGAAAACGCGCCCGGATGTTGTTTTAATGGATATTCAAATGCCCGTTTTAGATGGACTAAAAGCAGGAAAAAAAATTATTCAGGACAATACAGCCAGCAGCATTGTGTTTCTATCAGCCTACAGTGATGTTGAAAATACGACCAAAGCAAAGAATCTTGGCGCAATTGGCTATCTGGTAAAACCCTTAGATGAAAAATCATTGATCCCAACGTTGGAAATGAGTATTGCTCGCGGTAAGGAAACTCAAGATTTAATCAAGCAGGTTGAAAAATTGAAGACAAAATTAGACGAGCGAAAAATCATCGAAAAAGCAAAAGGCATTTTGAGTAAAGAAAACGGCTTATCTGAAGCTGAAGCCTACCAAACGATTCGTAAGTTAAGCATGGACAAGCGTTGTCCAATGAGTGAAATTGCTGAATTGATTGTGATAAACGATGAGTGATGCCGGAATGATTCAACTTTGTCAGGAATATACCTCTCTTTCTCCTGACGACATCGAAGCCTTGCTTCATTCAGCTCAGCAGGTAGAAAAGAATCCTCATTACGAAGAAATCGATGTGTTCATCGATGCAGACTGTAGACAAAGTCCATTTTATGGATGATGTCTACAGTCTTTTCTTTTATAATAGATTTATGAAAACGAATGCAAGGAGTGATAGTTATGATGTCTAAAAACAATACGAATGGTAGAAATCAATTTGCGATGCTTACGATTGATGATCTAGTTCCTCAAGATCATCTCGTTCGAAAGATTGATGCCGCGCTTGATTTTGAATTTATTTATCCAATCGTCGAAGCCACTTACTCCGATTTAGGTCGCCCAAGTATCGATCCAGTGATTCT
>NZ_KE136363.1:414193-555938 GCF_000406965.1 Enterococcus avium ATCC 14025
AATCCAAAAGAATGTGTGAACTGTCCTCTGCTAAACCAATGTACCAAAAGTAAAAATCATCAACGAGTCATCACGAGACATGTTTGGGGAGATCTGATGGATGAAGTGGAACATCTTCGCCTAACGGATCTGAATAAATCAATTTACAAAAAACGGAAACAAACGATTGAACGAATATTTGCGGATGCAAAAGAAAAGCATGGGATGCGTTGGACCAAGTATCGAGGCTTGGAAAAAGTCGCGACGCATACGATGCTAGTGTTTGCTGCAATGAATTTAAAGAAATTAGCCACCTGGCTATGGAAAGGCAAGGAGCCTTTATTTTTTTGTTCAAAATTTCGAAAGAAATCAGATAAAAAGACGTCTCAAACTCAAATTACGAGTTCGAGACGTCTTTTGTCTACAGTCTGAATCGATGTGTTCATCGATGTTTATAACGAAATGAAAAAAGAAGCATTGGTGATTTATCACAAGCGGCCAAAGACTCAAAAATCCTTATACAAACGCGATATTGTCGGCGAAGATGCCTTATTAAAAAATGAACCGGGGGCATTGAGAACCTTAGAAACGGGTCTAAACTCGGTGAAGCTCATGGCCGTCAGCCAGGAAAACATTTTAATTCAGCAATCGGTTTTTCCAATCAAAAATAACGGAAAAACGATCGGCGTGATCATCCTGGAAAAGGGGGTAGCCGAAGACGATATAAAAGAAAGCAATGAACGAATTTCTGATAGGCTTCCGTCATCAGAAACTCTAAGTCACTTAGATCAATCCTTCGTCAATCAGCTGCCTGAGGCGATACTCGTCTATGATAAGTATGGATTTTTAATTTCTAGCAATAAAGAAGCGAAGAACCTTTATCGCAGGTTAGGCTACAAAGATCGAATCAAGAATATGCACTACGATAATTTGACCCTTGATTACACAACCTTTGATTACATCATGTATCAAATCGGCCGGCAAGCTTCCAATCAAACGATTGAAAATGAAACAGCTTATTTGAGCTATTATTTTATCATTAAGAAGATCTGGATTGAAAAGGGCGGAAAATTATTAGTCATTATCCAGGATAATACCGATGTCAAAAGCAAAGAGGCCGAGATCATTTCCAAATCGGTTGTTATTAGAGAAATCCATCATCGTGTAAAGAATAATTTGCAGTCGATCGTCTCTTTATTAAGGATTCAAGAAAGAAGAACTAGCAGTTCAGAAGCCAAAAAAATTCTTCGGGAGAGCGTTTCACGGATTATGGCCATTGCGGCTTCTCACGAATTACTTTCTAAGCAGGTTGAAGATCAAGTTTCGCTGTATCAAACTCTGGAGGCAGTTGTCTTCAATTTTCGTCACATCATCCAAAGTTCGCCAGAGCGAGAAATTGACTTGACTTTAGATATTGACCAGGAGATTCAGGTTCTAAGTGATGAAATGGTCACCATCTCTTTGATTGTGAATGAATTGCTGCAAAATGTGTTCGATCATGCTTTTGACTCCCACCAATCGGGACAAGTAAGGATTATCGGCAAAAAGGAGAAGAGTTTAATCTCCATTACAGTCGAGGACAACGGGAAGGGCTTTGATCCAAAGGCGGATCACGGCGACAGTCTTGGATTAATGATCATCACTAGCTATGTAAAGGATAAATTAAAAGGCCGGATAAAAATTGAATCGGGGAGAAACGGTACAAAAGCCTGTTTCACCTTTGAAAATGACAACATTGACGTTGTTTAAAAATTAAGCAAAGACGCTTAAGAAAGTGAAAAGAAATTTTCTCTTTTTTAAGCGTCTTTTTTATGTTTTGACAGGAGGGTAGGCTTTGGGAAAAGAAAAAATGTTAACCGTTGGCATCGACTTAGGAACATCAACTACGCAGCTAGTCTTGTCGGAGCTAACGATCGAAAATTACGCATCTGCCTTCTCAGTTCCCAGAATTACGATTTCTGAGAAGAAAGTCATTTATCGCAGTGAGATTATTTTTACACCTCTGATAAATCAAAAGGAAATCGATGATGAACCCATCAAACGATTCGTGACCGAACAATACAAACAGGCAGGAATCGAAAAAGGTGATATCCAAATGGGTGCTGTCATTATTACAGGTGAGACGGCGAGAAAGACAAATGCTAGTAAAGTGTTGAAGGCACTCAGCGGTTATGCTGGAGACTTCGTAGTAGCCACTGCAGGACCGGATTTGGAAAGCATTATTGCAGGAAAAGGGGCAGGAACGGAGAAGTTATCGAAGCAATACAAAGGAACCATTGTCAACTTAGATATTGGCGGAGGAACCACAAATTTAGCAGCCTTTAGAGACGGAGATACGTTAGATACAGCTTGCTTTGATATTGGCGGTCGCTTAATCAAAATAGACCCAAAAACACAGATCATCCAATACATTTCACCAAAGCTCAAACAAATCATCAAAGAGCAAAAGCTATTGATAGAAGAAGGTCAACCAGTAGAAAAGCAAGAGTTGAAAAAGGTCGTTGCAGAGTTAGTAACTGTTCTTGAAAACAGCGTGGGAATAGGAGAAAAAAGTGTCTATTATGATTTGCTGATGACTAACCATGGTTTAAAGCTGGATTACGATCTTACCTCTCTAACATTTTCAGGCGGAGTCGCAGATTGTCTTGAAAGTCAGGAAAAGGATTGCTTCAAATATGGAGATATCGGTTTATTGTTAGGCCAGCAATTAAAAGAATCCAGATTATTTTCAGAGCTGGAGATCCTGCCTTCCGAAGAAACGATTCGAGCAACGGTCGTCGGAGCTGGTTCTCATACTGCTGAGGTGAGCGGAAGTACCATTTCCTATACAGAAAAGTTATTGCCATTAAAAAATTTACCGATTCTGAAGCTTTCGAAAAATGATGAAACACAAAACACAGAACAGATGGCGCTTCAAATTAAGGAAAAACTGAATTGGCATCGGTTGGAAGATGATTTGTCGCAAATCGTTCTAGCTATTGAAGGGAAAAAGAACCCCAGTTTTATCGAAATTCAAAGATACGCAACCGGAATTGTTAAAGGATTGAAGCCATTGATTGATGAAAAATTCCCCTTGATTGTACTTGTTAAAGAAGATATGGCTAAAGCTTTAGGGCATAGTCTCTTTGCCCAGCTGCCAAGGAGTTATCCCTTTGTCTGTCTGGATTCAATCTTAGTTGAAAACGGCGATTATATTGATATCGGAAAACCAGTGGCTGGCGGAGCCGTTCTGCCAGTGATTGTTAAAACACTAGTATTTAATTAAAAGGAGTGAAATAGAAATGATTTTGAAAACCATGCTTTTTGGTAAGACTTATCAGTTTCGAAGCGTTAAGGAAGTTCTAGCCAAAGCTAATGAAGAAAAATCCGGCGATAAGCTGGCAGGAGTAGCGGCTGAAAGCTCCGAGGAACGAATTGCTGCTAAAGTAGTTCTCGCGCAATTAACTTTAGAGGATTTATTTAATCATCCAGTTGTTGATTATGATGAAGACGAGGTAACGAGAATTATCGTTGATCAAGTCAACCTTAAGATTTTTGATTCAATTAAACACTGGACCGTGGAGGAGCTTAGGGAATGGATTCTATCTGATAAAACAGGTGACTTTGATATTAAACGAATATCCAGAGGTTTAACAGCTGAAATGATAGCAGCGGTTTGTAAATTAATGTCGAATATGGATTTGATTGTTGGTGCTAAGAAGATCAAAATCCAAAAAACTGCGAACACCACCATCGGAAAAACAGGAACATTTTCTGCTCGTCTGCAGCCGAATCATCCTACTGATAATGTGGATGGAATCATGGCTTCGGTCATGGAGGGATTGTCATACGGTGTCGGTGATGCTGTTATCGGTCTAAATCCCGTAGATGATTCAACTGAAAGTGTCGTGCGTATCCTTAATAAGTTTGAAGAATTCAGAAGTGAATGGGACATTCCGACACAGACCTGTGTGCTCGCCCATGTAACGACGCAAATGGAGGCGATTCGCCAAGGGGCTCCAACAGGACTAGTCTTCCAATCAATTGCAGGTTCAGAAAAGGGCAACACGGCCTTTGGAATTAGCGGCGGTTTAATTCAAGAGGCACGGGATTTAGTCTTACAACAGGGACAAGCAGTAGGGCCAAACGTAATGTATTTTGAAACAGGACAAGGTTCTGAGCTTTCCTCAGAAGCCAACTTTGGGGCAGATCAGGTTACGATGGAAGCTCGCTGCTATGGGTTTGCTAAAAAATATGACCCTTTTATTGTCAACACCGTTGTAGGTTTTATTGGGCCAGAATATCTTTATGACTCCAAACAGGTTATTCGAGCAGGTCTAGAAGATCACTTTATGGGCAAGCTAACAGGCATTTCAATGGGCTGTGATGTCTGCTATACCAATCACATGAAGGCTGATCAAAATGATATGGAAAATCTTACCGTCCTGCTAGCCGCAGCTGGTTGTACGTATATCATGGGAATTCCTCATGGGGATGATGTCATGCTGAATTACCAAACCACCGGCTTCCATGAAACAGCGACGATACGCGAAATGTTCAATTTAAGACCAATCAAGGAGTTTGAAGAATGGTTGGAAAAAATGGGCATTATGGAAAATGGCAAGCTGACTCAACGAGCTGGCGATGCCTCATTATTTCTTAAATAAGAGAGGGTGAAGAAAATGAACGAACAAGATATCAAGAAAATGGTGGAATCAATTTTAACCGATTTAGTGGATCAGCAAGGAAATACGGCAGTAGCAACTAAAAATGTTACGGAAGCAGCCAATGATAAAGTATCCGAAAACGTCGATGAGAATTGTAGTATCGCGGACATTACAGAAGTCGATTTAAAAAAACAACTGTTAGTGACTGAATCAAATGATGCAGATGGCTATTTGAAAATGAAATCCTTTACGCCGGCACGCATCGGCGTCGGTCGTGCGGGACAACGTTATATGACTCAATCCGTCTTGCGCTTTCGAGCAGATCATGCTGCCGCACAAGATGCAGTGTTTTCAGATGTTTCAGAGGAATTAATTAAAGAGTTGAACTTATTTCCGACTCAAACCATTTGCCAAAGTAAAGATGAGTATTTAACCAGACCAGATTATGGTCGAGTTTTCGATGAAACCAATTGCGAACTGATCAAAGACAAATGCCAAAAAGGCGCTAAATTACAAATTGTCGTTGGTGATGGCCTTAGCTCAGCGGCAATAGAAGCCAACGTCAAAGAAATTCTCCCGTCTATTAAACAAGGCTTAAAAATGTATGATCTGGATTTTGACCAAGTACTATTTGTTAAATACTGCCGCGTTCCTGCAATGGATAAAATTGCGGAATTAACCGAAGCAGAGGTTGTTTGCTTGCTTGTTGGAGAGCGGCCTGGTTTGGTAACCGCGGAATCCATGAGTGCCTATATCGCTTATCGTCCGACAGTTGGAATGCCAGAAGCACGCCGAACGGTGATTTCCAATATTCATAAAGGCGGGACTCCTGCTGTTGAAGCGGGTGCTTATATTGCCGAGCTGATCCATAAAATGTTGCAGAAAAAGAAATCCGGAATTGATTTGAAGGAAGCGGAATAGCCGAAGGAGGGAAAGAAATGAGAAATGATCGTTTAGGAGCAAACGTCCTAAGTGTAAAAATGATCGCCAATGCTGACGAGGACTTGGCAAAACAGTTTGACCTGCCAAAAGGAATGAAATCATTGGGCATCATTACTTCTGATTGCGATGATGTGACTTATGTCGCACTGGATGAAGCCACGAAGGCTGCCGAAGTCGAAGTTGTTTATGCTAAAAGTATGTACGGAGGAGCTGGAAATGCTTCAACAAAATTAGCGGGTGAAGTGATCGGGATCCTAGCTGGTCCCAGTCCAGCAGAAGTGAGCAGTGGTTTAGCCATCGCTATTCAAGTCATCGAAAATGAGGCGAGCTTTATCAGTGCCAATGATGATGATAGCATTCCATACTTTGCTCATGTGATTTCACGTTCTGGCCGTTTTCTATCCAAAGAAGCTAATGTCACTGAAGGAGAAGCGATCGCTTACTTGATCGCGCCGCCACTAGAAGCGATGCTAGGTTTAGACGCGGCTCTTAAAGCAGCAGATGTAAAAATGGGCGTCTTTTATGGACCACCATCAGAAACTAATTTCGGTGGCGCCTTGTTATCTGGTACGCAATCAGCATGTAAAGCAGCTTGTAACGCTTTTGCCCAAACCGTTCAAAATGTGGCAGCTGACCCCAAGGATTATTAAGGATGTGATACTAGATGACAGCACTAGGAATGATCGAAGTCCGCGGGTATTTAGGAGCAGTTAGTGTTGCCGATACAGCACTCAAGGCGGCCAATGTAACGTTGAATAACGCGGAAGTCATTCGAGGCGGTATAACGACCATTCAATTAACTGGCGATGTAGCGGCGGTAAATGCAGCGGTAGAGGCGGCGACACAAATGGCAAAAACTTTAAATTGCCTTCTGTCTAGTCATGTAATTGCTCGTTTAGATGAGCAAACTAAAGCTTTGATGAGGGAGCCAGAACAAACAACTTCTCAAACGAATAGTGAAGAAATACCAGAAGAAACGACTCATCAAGAAATGAATGAGAAAGAAACTGCTGAAGCAACCACTATAGAAGCAAAGATTCCCGACCAGCCCATTATCCGCGAAAATGTTGAAGATGAAGGGTTGAAGAAAAAATTAGTAGATAAAAAAGTTTCTGAGTTGCGAACGATCGCCTATAAAATGAATCTCCGATCACTGACGAAAAAGGAAATCAAATTTGCAACAAAAGAAAGCTTAATCAAGGCCATTTTAATGGAATCCGAGGGGAGTGAAAGTGATTGGGATTAATCGACAAAGATTTACAATCGATTCAAGAAGTTAGAAATTTGATCCATGAAGCCAAAAAAGCACAAAAAACACTAGCGGGCTTGTCACAGCAACAAATTGATCGTATCTGTCAGGCTATTTCTGAAGAAACCTATAACCAACGGGAAAAACTAGCGAAAATGGCTAATCAGGAAACTGGTTTTGGCATTTGGCAGGATAAAGTGATCAAAAATAGCTTCGCGTCAAAAACAGTTTATGAATATATTAAGGATCTGAGAACAGTTGGCGTAATTAAAGAAGATGTGGAAAACAGAATTACAGAGATAGCTGTACCAGTAGGCGTGATCGCCGGTTTGATTCCTTCAACCAACCCAACATCAACCGTGATTTATAAAGCCCTGATTGCTCTTAAGGCAGCCAATAGTATTATTTTTTCACCACATCCTAATGCGTTAGGATGCATCACAGAGACAGTCAAAATTATTCAAACAGTTTTAGAAAAAGAAGGAATACCAAAAGCCTGTGTATCCGTTATGACCATGCCTACCATGGAAGGAACTCATGAACTTATGGTCAATAAAGACACAAATTTGATTCTAGCAACCGGCGGAAACGCCATGGTGAAAGCGGCCTATTCTTCAGGCACGCCAGCAATTGGGGTTGGACCAGGAAATGGACCAGCCTATATCGAGCGCAGCGCTGATATCAAGCTAGCAGTCAAACGAATTATGGATTCAAAAACCTTCGACAACGGAACGATTTGTGCCTCCGAACAGTCGATTATTGTGGAGACGGCTAATGAAAAAGAGGTTCGAGCTGAATTAGTCCATCAGGGAGCATATTTTTTATCTGAGGAAGAAGCGGCAAAGCTAGCCAAATTTATTCTACGATCAAATGGAACTATGAATCCACAAATAGTCGGAAAATCTGTTCAACATATCGCCGATCTTTCAGGTTTTACTATTCCGAAGAGCTGCCGCTTAATCGTGGCCAACGAAAAACATGTCGGACCAAAATATCCATATTCCAGAGAGAAATTAGCACCGATCATCGCTTTTTATACAGTTGAAAATTGGCAAGCCGCCTGCGATCTTTCAAAAGAAATTTTGAAGGAAGAAGGCGCTGGACATACGATGGTCATTCACACCGAAAACAGGAAGGTTATTCAAGCTTTTGGCTTAGAAAAGCCCGTCTCGCGTTTATTAGTGAATACGCCAGCAGCGCTAGGCGGTATCGGCGGAACGACCAATCTAGTCCCCGCTCTCACACTAGGCTGCGGTAGCATCGGAGGAAGCTCTACCTCCGATAACATTGGTCCGCAGCATCTATTCAATTTAAGACGGGTTGCTTATGGAACCACAGAGTTAGAAGAGATTCGTAGTAATGAAACGTCGACAAATGAGGAAGCATCCCCAATAACAGCTAACGAAGAATTAATTAATACGTTAGTGTCACAAATTTTAGCACGGTTACAATAATTTGAAAAAATTTTAACAATAAACTTTTAGGAGGAAATAATAATGTCTAGTACAAACGCTTTAGGAATGATCGAAACAAGAGGATTAGTAGGTGCAGTAGAAGCAGCAGATGCTATGGTGAAGGCAGCAAACGTAACATTGATGGGCAAAGAGCAGGTTGGCGGTGGATTGGTGACAGTCATGGTTCGCGGCGATGTAGGTGCGGTAAAAGCAGCCACCGATGCAGGAGCCGCTGCGGCAGAGCGAGTAGGAGAACTACTGTCTGTTCATGTGATTCCACGTCCTCATACCGAAGTTGATGCAATTCTACCAAAAATGATTCAAGAGTAAGTCTCCTAACAAACACATGAATAATTTTACTCAAAAGCGTAGTGCCTTTCACAGCGCTTTTGAGTTCCAGTAAAAAGATTCTTGAATGAAGGAGGCTAAAATGTGAAGCAATATGATGCACTTGTCGATGAAATTGTAAAAAAAATAAAGGAAACACAACAATCGCAAATTCCGGTAGAAGCATCAGGAAGACATGTCCATCTCTCAAGAGCACATGTCGATCAGCTTTTTGGAGAAGGCTATCAGCTTACTGAGGCAAAAAAACTGTCTCAACCTGGGCAGTTTGCTTGCAAAGAGCGAGTGACCATCGCTGGACCAAAAGGAATGTTCCAAAATGTAGTAATTCTAGGACCTGAACGAAACGAATCCCAGGTGGAGGTTTCATTAACCGATGCACGAATTCTAGGAATTGATACACCGATTCGAGAAAGCGGCATGATTGAACAAACACCTGGCATCACCGTGTTAAACGGGGATCAGGTCGTTCAATTAACCAAAGGATTGATTGTTGCCAAAAGACATATCCATATGACACCAGAGGATGCAAAAAAACAACAGGTCTCAAATAAGGAAATCGTCAAGGTCAGAATAAATAGTGAGCGCTCCTTAATTTTTGATGACGTAGTAATTCGGATCAGTCCAGATTTTACTACAGCTATGCATATTGATTATGACGAGGCAAACGCTTGTGGATATCAGAAAGGTATTACGGGAGTGATAGTAAAATAGGAGATTGCCAGTAATGAAGATAAATGAAATCGAAATTATCATTGAAAAAGTAACGCGGGAAGTTCTAAAATCCGTTCGCCTTCCTACAACGGACGTAACTCTTTCAATTGCTTTGCTTCGGCAAATTGGCGAGTACCCAAAAGCAGTCATCGAAGGTTTTTCCACGAAAGTGAACTGGGTACAGACTGATGTTCCTACAGCAAGTGCCCTTCTAGTCAACTCATTATCCTTATCGCAGCTTGCAGCTGTAGCCAATCTTCAGGTGATCGATCCTACAACTGCAGCGATTCTTCAGTTTTTAATAAAGGGAAAACCAGTTTGGGTACTGGCTAGTGAAGTCGATCGCAATAAATTGAAAAATCAAGCAAGATTCGCGTTATTAAAGAAATATGATGCACTAAAAAAAGAAACCGTTCAATTTGGTTTAGACTTTGAATTTTCTATCGATAAAATCGATCAATGGATACACAAGCAAAAAAGCAAGGATAGCCCCTTCAAGCGAGGGAAATACTTAACACAAAAGGATTTAATTGAATTGACTAAAGAAACGAACTCTTTAGTCATTCCTGAAGGCAGCCGGTTGACACCTCTGGCTGAAGATTATGTTCAAGAGATGAATATTCAGATTGGGGGAGAAGCGGATGCTGCTGGGAAAAGTGACAGGAAGTTTATGGGCAACACGGAAAGATGAAAAATTAAATGGCTCTAAATTTATGCTGGTGAAAACTTGGAATATGAACTTAGAACAAGCAGAAGGACTATTAGTTGCTGCAGACAATGCAGGAGCAGGAGTTGGCGACCTCGTATTGATTACGCAGGGAATGGCAGCAAGAATTTCCGCGGAAAATGAAGGAATCCCGATAGATGCCATGATTGTTGGAGTGGTTGATTCGGTGGAGACAAATAATTCAGGGAGTGATGAGAATGAGTATAAATGAAATAATTATGTATATCATGGTTGTCTTCATGATCATTGGTGCGGTCGATCATGTAATCGGTGGGAAGTTAGGATTAGGGGAGCAGTTTGAAGAAGGAATCATGGCGATGGGGTCGCTGGCATTATCAATGGTTGGGATCATCACCTTAGCCCCCATTTTGGCAAATTTATTAAGCCCAATTGTCGTTCCTTTATACAGTATGCTTGGTGCTGATCCATCGATGTTCGCGACAACTATTTTAGCAAATGATATGGGTGGTTTTGCTTTAGCACAACAGATGGCTGTTGATCCGCAAGCGGGTCTTTTTGCAGGAACAATCTTAGGAGCCATGATGGGGCCAACGATCGTGTTCACAATTCCAGTTGCTTTAGGAATCATTGAAAAAGAAGATCAACAATTTTTAGCTACTGGTGTATTAAGCGGTATGGTAACAATTCCAATCGGGTGTTTGGCTGGTGGTCTAGCTGCGGGGATGCCTATTGGAATGATTTTAGTCAATTTGATTCCGATCGTAATTTTTGCTGTATTAATCATGATTGGTCTATGGTTTGCGCCAAAAGGGATGATCAAGGGGTTCACAATTTTTGGAAAAGGCGTGGTAGCGGCAGCGATCTTCGGATTGGTTATTGGAGCTATCCAACAATTGGTCGGTATTACCGTTATCAAAGGAATTACTCCAGTTACAGAAGGAATTGAAGTAGTTGGTGGGATCGCTTTGACTCTATCTGGAGCGTTTTGTTTAGTAGCTGTCATTACCAAAGTCTTTAGTAAACCCTTATTAAAACTGGGAGAAGCCATGGGAATGAACGAAGTGGCGGCCGCAGGTTTAGTCGCTACTTTAGCCAATAGTATCCCGATGTTCCAAATGATGAAAGATATGGATCAAAGAGGAAAAATTATCAATGTGGCATTTGCCGTTTCTGCTGCCTTCGTGCTAGGAGATCATCTTGGGTTTACAGCAGGTGTTGCTAAAGAAATGATTTTTCCAATGATGGTAGGCAAATTAGTGGCTGGCATCACTGCTATTTTTGTAGGGATGTTCATGGCAAATCGCGTGTTAGGTAAGAAGGAGGGGTAAACAATGACAGAAATGAATCAAGAAATGCTCGAAAAATTGATTCGGAAATTAGTAATGGAAAACTTGATGCCAACAAAAAATGTCGATCCAAGCGGCATTTTATCTATTAAATTACCGGAAATTGAAGTAGCGGAAGAGGATCGTTTAGACACAGGTAATCCCGCTGACATCGTTTATACAAAAGATCTAGTATCTCTTCAAGAAAGCCCTCGTTTGGGTTGTGGATTAATGGTAATGAAAGACACTACATTTGATTGGACTTTAGAATACGATGAGGTGGATTATATCATCTCTGGTCAATTAGATGTAGTTATTGATGGCAGGACAATATCTGCTAAAGCTGGCGAAATTATTTTTATCCCTAAAAGCAGCAACATAAAATTTTCAGTGACCGGAGATGCACGGTTCATCTATGTTACCTATCCCGCTGATTGGCAAAGTCAGTAGCATAAGTTATTTTTGAGACTGGTAGAAGTAATTCTACCGGTTTTTTTCATATTTCAAAAAAGACGTTAAGCAGCAGAAAAATGACGATCTAGCTATCAAATTTAATACTATTGAAAAGTATATTAGAAGCTGAAAATGAGGTTTAATGGTATAGTATTTTCAGAAGTTTTTAGAAGATAGCCTATTTAACTTTTTCGACTATCGAATAGAATGATTCTTCTAAAGGCAAATTAAACATCTATACGAATAAGAGGGTCCAATATGTATGAGAAATTTGTAAGCAATACTCGATTACGAAGATTCATAGTCTTAGCACTGGTTATCTTCATTTTATTTTTAGTCAGAGATTTTATGACACCGATCTTGTTAACGTTCATTTTCACGTTGATTTCGGTCAAAATCGTCAAATTTGTTCAACGCTATATTAAAGCTCCGACATTCTTGCTGGCGACCATTCTTTATCTGTTTGAATTGTGGCTTTTATATCTTTTAATCTCAAGATATTCAACCATTTTGATCGATCAAGTCGTCTCGACCTATAATTCAATCGTTCATTTTTATCAGCATAAAGAATTCAATTCTGACGTGGTAACGAACTTCATTTCTAGTTATTTTAAGAATCATAACTGGCAGGATAAGGTTGAAAGCGGTGCTGGAATTATTTTGGAACAATTACAAAATGTTGGTCGCTTAGCCATCGCTTTTATTGTCTCGTTTATATTGAGCTTTTTCTTCATGGTAGAAAAAGAGAAAACGATCCTATTTTCAAAGAATTTTCTGAGTAGTAATTATGCGTGGTTTTTCCAGGATTTGTTTTACTTTGCCAGAGTCTTCGTTGAAACATTCGGTGTCGTCGTAGAGGTTCAATTACTGATTGCGATCGTCAATACAATAATTACCACAGTTGGTCTAGGTCTGATTGGTTTTACGCAATTGCCGACATTAGCGATCATGATTTTCTTCTTAAGCTTAATCCCTGTTGCTGGAGTGATCTTTTCTTGTATTCCGTTAACGCTAATTGCTTATTCAACAGGAGGGATTCAGACCGTCATTTATGTATTAATTTTGATTGTGGTGGTTCATTGTATTGAGGCCTATATTTTGAATCCAAAGTTTATGTCGAGCCGGACAAAGCTACCGATTTTTTATACTTTCGTTATTTTATTAGTCAGTGAAAAATTTTTAGGTGTATGGGGATTGATCGTGGGTATTCCAATTTTCAATTTCTTCTTAGAAATCTTAGGAGTTAAAATCCGTACGAAGTTGACAAAAGACTAATCTAACAAAAAAATGGAACAGCCAAATTAGGCTGTTCCATTTTCTCGTAATTGCTCAACAACTGATTCTTCTGGTGTTACGAACAACGTTTTTTGATTTTCATAAATCACAAATCCAGGCTTAGCACCATTTGGTTTATGAACATGCTTGACTGCGACATAATCAACAGGTACTTGTGCCGATTGCCGGAATTTTGAGAAGTAGGCTGCCAATTCAGCAGCTTCCAGCAACGTTTCTTCACTAGGTGCGTCATCTTTTACTATGACATGCGAGCCAGGGATGTTTTTGGCATGCAGCCAAATATCACTTTTTCGTGCTTGCTTCAAGGTCAGTTGATCATTTTGCAGATTATTTTTCCCGACGAAGATTTCTGTGCCATCACTCGCGACAAAGCGCTCGGGTTTAGAAGGGGCCTGTTTGCGATTTTTCTTGCTGCGTTTCTTCTTTAAGTAGCCGCTGGCAATCAGCTCTTCTTTGATGACTTCAATATCCATCGGTCCAGCGATTTCTAATTGAGCTAAGACAGATTCGAGGTAGGCAATTTCATCTTTAGCTTCAGCAATTTGATCGTAAATCAATTTGACTGCATTTTTCAGCTTTTGATATTTTTGGAAGTACTTCTGTGCATTTTGATTAGGAGTTAATGCGGGATTCAATTTGATCGTTATTGGCGCATTGTCCTCATAGTAATTCTGTAATTCAATGCTTTCCGCTCCCCGTGGTACCTGTGCCATGAAGGTGGTCAGTAATTCACCATCACGACGAAATTCTTCGGCATTTTCGGAATCGCTTAACGTTTTTTCACGTTTAGCCAGTTTTGTCTGATTGCGCTTGATCTCATTTTCAACTTTGCGAATCAAGTCATTTCCTAATTGCTTCACGCGATCTTTTTCGGCTTTTTCCCCATAAAAAGCATCCAGCAAAGCGCTCAAGCTATCGTATGCGGTACTTTCTTCGAAGGTTTCAAAGTCCAACGGTGCAAAGAATTCCTTTTTATTTTTGAGTCCCAATGTCGGTGTAAGTTCGGATTGAACTGTTTCCCAAAAATCAGCCCAAACAACCATTTTTTCATTTGGTCGTTTGCCAATACGATAAGCCAATTCCTCGGCGGTGTCGCGGCCCAATCCTTGGAAATTTTGCTGCAAATATCGTCCATCCAACGTTTCGGCAGTTGAAAGAATCTTGAACACTTGCTCCTTGGTTGCGTGAAATGGATTCAGCTGCTCTTGCTTCGGCGGTTCAATATATTCGCTGCCGGGAAGGATGGAGCGGTAGGTATTCTGTGAATGCCCAATATGCTTGATGGCATCAAGAATTTTTCCTGTTTGCTTATTCAACAGGACAATCGTTGAGTGACGTCCCATAAGCTCAACGATCAGGACGATATTTTGTAAATCACCTAATTCATCACGCTTACTGAAGGTGAAGTGAACCACACGATCATTTTCGACTTGATGAATATCTTCTAAAATCGCGCCTTCTAAATGCTTCCGCAGCATCATTACAAAATTCGGCGGATTGTCTGGATTTGTATAAGCAATTTCAGTTAATTGAATTCGCGCGTAGCTTGGATGAGCTGAAAGCAGCAAGCGCCGATTCTTTCCTTGAGCTCGGATCACTAAAACAACTTCATTTTCATAAGGTTGGTGGATCTTCGATATTCTTCCAGTAACGAGCTGATCCTTTAATTCTCGTACCATCGCATGGGCAAAAACTCCATCAAAGGACATTTTTTATCCCTCATTTCTATTCATAATAGCTCTATTATAAACAAAAAAACGCCAGTGACCAAGCAAGTCACCGGCAAAAACTTAGACAGTAATAGTTTCTTTGTAATTATGAAGCTGATCCAGCAGGTATAAAAGTAATTGCTCCGCTTCATTAGGCAGGCGATCATAGCCGCCTTGATAAGTTTTCCGAGACTGAACAAAGGCTAAACGAGTTTCAAGTCGGGTCATTAAATGAATCAAATAGTGATGACTATTAAAGTCCGGCTCATGCTTTTTGACCGGTAAATAGCTGATCCCATTTAGCGGACCAAAGGGTTTAAATTCAGCGGAGCCATCAATGATTTTTTCAATACTGCCAAGGGTTTCTTCTGGCGTCACTTTCCGTCCTTTAAAGTCACCGGTATTCAAAATATAGCAATCCGTCTTTTTCTTCTGGAACAGGTCTTTGAAATCCTGATAATCTTCCTGTAAGGGATAACAGCGGAACGGATTTGCAAAGGGCTCAATGACTAATTGATCGGCAACTTCACCAACGACATTTTCTGCAGTTGAACGCTTCGTAGCCAATGTCGCCCCAAAAACCGCTGCAAGGGAAGGATCTTCGATTTTGATTACTGGCGGAAGGCTGTCATCCTTCATTATCCAAAACAGTCCGTCGACTTTTTCATCGATATGATCCACTCGATTTGGCGTTGCGTAGCGACTCTTGATGCTACGACCATTTCCATTTCGGATATCTTCAGTCACTAGCACTTTCTTATTTTCTTCATCTAAGGTCACACCAACATTTTGTGCCGTAACAATATATTTGATCTGTTCACTAGACATCGGATAATCCTGTGTTTTGTCAAAATAAGCCGGTTCTAGCGCAGTAGTCGAGCCCCTATCCTTCGAAATGACAAACGCATCGTCATGCAGAACATGAACTTCGCCTTTATTTTTTGGTTTAGCTAAAGTAATCGTTGACTTGCCTGATCCAGACAATCCAAAAGCCGCCATCGTGTATTTTTTATCTTCTAATAGATACTGTTTCATACCGCCATGACAAGCGATAAAACCATTGCGATGAGCAGTTGCCCAAGCAAGTGTCAACGTCGCTTTCTTCAGCTCGCCAAAATAGCGTAGCCCGAGAATTCCTGCACAATTATGTAATGGATCAATCACCACCACACCATCAGGAAAATCAGGATGCTCCCAGTCCGGGTCAGCAAAGATGAAGATATCTCCAGTATAGATTTCGTCCGATTGCTGATAGAAAAGGTGTTTCGCATCGCCAATTTGAAAGTTCAATAAATAGGAGTAGAGGTTCGGGCTATAATCTGCAGGAACCATCAAATGTGATTTGACTGTAAACTCTTCATCTAGACCCACGATGACTTCCCCAGAATAGAACTTCTTCGATCTTGCCTGAAAGACTGCTTCTCGTAAAAGCTCACTATAAAAATCAGCATCAATTCCTTCTTGCCCAATAATTCGACGTGCGGCTGCTGTTCGTCCAACAATCTTGCCATCATTTGTGACTAATACCTTAGCATCAGTAGGCAACTGCAATCGACTGGTGTAGGCAACATCAAGATCAGTGGTGATCGTTCCAGGACTAGACTTTGCCAACGCATAGGCATCCGTTAGGTGACGAATTCGCGTCACATTATTTCCATAAAAAGCTGTCTCGATCACACTGCGAATATTCGAAAAAAGTCGATTCTTTTTATTGATATCCTTGTGCGAAAAATGTTCAATACTGCTCATCTTAAAACCTCCCCGAAATCAATTGTTATTATTATAATAGCATTAAAATAAAACGCTAACAATCCAATATAGAACAGATTTTTTCAACTCCAATACGCAAAAAAAGCCAAAATGATCGCTGGTGGTAGCGCTCTTAAGGTAAAAATAATATAATGATAAGCAAGGAGGCGTTATTATGGAAAGATATTTAGCGATAGTTAAAGAAAAAATCCTTATTTTTTGGCGTAAATTTATTATTGTTGTATCAGAAAATGAACGCCGATCCTTATTAATTGCAGCAAGTCTTGTTGTCTTTGCAATCATTTTTTCAACTTCTGCAGCTTTCGCACAAAAGGTGATTCGACAAGACCAACTAAATGAGCTTGTATTTGATTCTTTAAAATCAGACCATCTCATTCCACTTGAATATCAAAAGGTGGATCAAAAAATAAAAGAGACCAAAGCCATATCCATTATGTTTAGCCAGCCAGACGGAACATCCTTCAACAATGTCATGACGATTCTTGATGATCCCGAACAAAAACCTATGCTAAACCGGCAATTTTATTATTATCCGATCGTCTATGATAGTGAAACGATTGCTGAAAAGTATCAGCTAGATCCGAGACAGGTAACCTTTATTTTCTTCCACAATGGCAAAGAAAAAAATCGCTTTGTGGTGGAGAGTCTAAAGGATTTAAATCATGAGTTCATTCCTGAGTTAAATCGATTGCCGATGTGGAAGCTAAAAAACTAAAATGAGATTTCGAATAAAATAAATGAGCATTTTTTAATAAAAAGAGTTGACACCTGATTTTTTTTCCGCTAAACTAACTTCAACATTAAAAAAGGAGTGACATTCATGAAACACGCAAACTTATCTAATCAATTAAATAGCTGGCAAAACTGGCGTAGATAAGTTGTATTTATGAATTCACTCATAGATACAACGTTTAGACAACTTCTAAATCTTGTATCTATGCTGGATATTTTTTCATGCTTATTCCCGCATAGAGACCATCTATGCGGTTTTTGTTTTTTTCGAGGACAACTACCGTTAAATATTTAGGTAGTTGTCCTTTACTGTTTTCTAAATCAACTAGCAAATCGAAAAATCATACATTAAAAAACAAAAATCGGAGGAATTTATCATGAAAAATAAAGGGATTATTGGATCAATCATTGCATTAGCCGTTGTATTAATCGGAGTTTTTGCATATCAAATGGGGTCACGTCAAACGGGCGCGGCAACAGATAATAAAGAAGAACTGAAAACTGTCGGAATTTTACAATTCATTAGTCATCCATCGTTAGATCAAATCAAAGACGGAGTGATCAAAGGCTTAAAAGATGAAGGCTATGAAGACGGTAAAAATATCAAAATCGAATTTTTAAACGGTCAAGGCGACCAAAGCAAATTAAACAGTATGAGTCAGCAATTATTAGAAAAAAACTCCGATGTATTAATCGGAGTTGCAACACCAGCTGCTAAAGCATTGGCAAACGCGACCAGTGATACACCGATTATTATGTCAGCCATCAGCGATCCGATCGGCGCGGGCCTCGTAACAGACCTTGAGAAGCCAGGTGGAAATATCACTGGAGTCAATAATTTAACACCGGTTGATCAGCAATTAGATATGGCGATGGAAATGTTTCCAGAGGCGAAAACAGTCGGTATGATCTATTCATCTTCAGAAGAAAATTCTAAATCACAAATTGATCGAGCGGAAAAACGCGCAACAAAAGATGGCTTAACCGTGAAGAAATATGCAATCAGCTCAAGTAACGATATCGCTCAAATCACACAGCAAGCTTGTCAAGAAACCGACTATTTATACATTCCACAAGACAACACGATCGCCAGTGCTTTTCAAACGATGATCAATGAATCAGATAAAGCGAAAAAACCAGTATTTGTATCCGTAGACAATATGGTAAAAGAAGGCGGAATTGCAACTGTGGGTCAGAATCAATTTGAGCTAGGTGTGGAATCTGGAAAAATGGCGGCAGATGTCCTAAGCGGCAAATCAAAACCCGCATCGACACCAGTCAACGTGATTGATTATGGGGATATGATTATCAACGAAGACAAAGCGAAAGAATTAGGAATCACGATTCCAGAAAAAATCAAAGAAAAAGCAGAAGTAGTTAAAGGGGAGTAGACAAATGGTTATTTCAGCAATCGGACAAGGATTTCTATGGGGGATTTTAGGATTAGGCATTTTCATGACCTATCGCATCTTAAATTTCCCAGATATGACAACAGAAGGTTCATTTCCGTTAGGCGGTGCAGTCTGTGTAACGGCAATTACAAACGGAGTATCGCCAATTTTTGCGACCCTGTTAGGAATCGTCGCTGGAATGTGCGCAGGTTTTATTACCGGCATGCTGTATACAAAAGGAAAGATCCCAGTCATTCTTGCTGGAATACTCGTTATGTCGGGATTAAACTCGGTGATGCTGTTTATTATGCAAACACCCAATCTTTCTTTATTGAAGCAACCAAAGATCCAAGATTTCTTTACGAATTTAAATCTGCCGGATCATTTTGATATCGTCCTATTAGGGCTAATCGCAATCATAATTATCGTAGGCCTGCTATTGTTTTTCTTCTTTACTGATTTCGGTCAAGCCTACATCGCGACTGGTGATAATGAAAATATGGCACGTTCAATTGGTATCAACACTGATCGCATGAAAGTCATTGGACTAACCTTATCAAATGGCGTGATCGCTTTATCAGGTGCGCTAATTGCCCAAAATGACGGTTATGCCGATATCGGTAAAGGTGTTGGTGTGATTGTTATCGGTTTGGCTTCAATCATCATCGGTGAAGTCTTATATGGAGAAGTAACTTTCATTGAACGGTTAGTTGCGATTGTTTTAGGTAGTATCATCTATCAATTATTAATTTTAGTTATCATTAAAGCTGGTTTAGATACCACCTATTTGAAGATTTTCTCATCAATCATTTTGGCACTATGCTTGATGATTCCGCGCTTAAAAGAAGCCTTGAATTTGAAGACTGGATTAGAGAAGGAGGAGTAATTGTATGAACGCTGTAGAAGTAAAAAATGCCAGCAAAACCATCAGTAATGGCATCAATGATAAACGCAAGATTTTAAATAATGTCAGCTTAACGATCGCTCCTGGGGAATTCGTTACAGTCTTGGGGGGAAATGGTGCAGGAAAGAGTACACTATTTAACAGCATTTCCGGCAGTCTGCAATTGGACAATGGAACAGTTTCGGTGATGGGCAAGGATTTAACTAAGCTTTCTGAAGAACAACGAGCGACCTCGATTGCCCGAGTCTTTCAGGACCCAAAAATGGGGACCGCTCCTCGTTTGACCGTGGCAGAAAACTTAGGTTTAGCAGAAAAACGTGGACAAAAACGCCGTTTGCGGCAACGCCAGCTGAATCAAAAGAAAGAAATGTATCGCGAACTTTGCCAACTGATCGGAAATGGGCTAGAAAATCATCTCGATACACCAACAGGCTTCCTTTCTGGCGGACAGCGTCAAGCGTTAAGTTTATTGATGGCAACAATCACAAAACCAGATTTACTATTACTAGATGAACATACAGCTGCACTTGATCCGAAAACCGCGAAGCAATTAATGCTTTTGACCGATCAACGAATCAAGGAAGAAAATCTCACCTGTTTAATGGTCACCCATAAAATGGAGGATGCATTGCATTACGGCGATCGCGTGATCGTGATGGAAAAAGGGGAGATCATTAAGGATATCAGTGGCAAAGAGAAGAAACGCATGACATTGGCGGATCTATTCCTGCTATTTGAAGAGAGTGACGCAGTAGCTGAAGTAATGTAAAAAGAGTTTTTTTACAGAAAATTAGAATAATGGGTTGACTTATTAGAAAAACAAATCTATACTAAGTTCAATCTTAAATCAGTTTGGAGCGAATTTTATGAATAAGAATAAGAGTACGCACACACAACTGAATAATTATTACTTTAGCTATTTTAGATAGGTTTGTGTTCATGGTTCATGGATGCAAACGACAACAAGTTTGTATCTATGATGGCTAAGGATTTTAAGTTCGACTTAACGCCACATAGATGAAAATCTATAGTGGCTTTTCTTTTGGTATTTTTTTGGGAGACTAGGCTCATTGTAGATTTTCTACAGTGGGCCTTTTTTGTCAGTCCAACTTTTCGCAGAATTTTGAGTTTGATGAAAATTAATAGTATCAAAAATCAATTTTCGAACAAGAAATTTAGTTGGATGATAGGCGTACGAGAATAAGTTCATTTTTCTCGGTTTTAGAAAAATGAACTTCCATAAGTCGAGCTAGCTGCGAGTCAGATCAAGCAACACAAAAAGAAAAATGAAGGAGTGAGGAAAGATGGAAAATGAAATTTCAGGAAAGACACGATTAGCCGGGCTATATGCACTGCCTGCAAGACACAGCTTTTCACCGATCATGCACACAACAGCGTTTCAAGCAACAGGGGTGGATGCAGTTTATCTAAGCTTCGATGTTCAGCCAGGAAGACTCGGCGAAAGTATTCAAGCCATTCGTGATCTTGAAATGTTGGGAGTCAATTTATCGATGCCTCACAAGATGGAAGCTGTCAAACATATGGACGAGCTTAGTCAGGCCGCTCGATTAATTGGAGCGATCAATACCATTGTAAATCAAGATGGGAAGCTGATCGGACACATTACAGACGGAATTGGCTGTATGGAAAGCCTGAAACAAAACAAAATTGACATCATCGGCAAAAGAATGACGATTCTTGGAGCTGGTGGAGCGGCGACTGCCATAATCACCCAAGCGGCGATTGATGGAGTAGCAGCCATTGATGTTTTTAACATCAAAGATGATTTCTATCAAAAAATTGAACCAAAGCTGGCAATGATCGCAGAGGAAACCAACTGTCAAATCCAACTGCACGATTTAGCGGATGAAAAGCAATTAGCTGATGCGTTAGCCACGAGCAGTTTGTTAGTCAACGCAACCAATATTGGTATGGCACCTAACATCGATCAAATGCCAATTCCAGATGAAAAAGTATTAAGAAAAGATTTGCCAGTTTTCGATGTCATCTATCATCCTGGTGAAACAAAACTTTTAAAAGCTGCGAAGGCGACTGGAGCAACTGCTGTTAATGGCTTAGGAATGCTGTTATTCCAAGGAGCTGCCGCCTTTAAATTATGGACAGGCAAGGAAATGCCAGTCGATCAAATCCAACCGTTATTGGAAAACGAAATTAAAAAATAAAAAGTGAAGGAAGTTATTATTATGATCTTAATTATTAAAAAAGGAATTCAAGAATCAGAATTATTCCCAATTTTATCTCGTATCAAAGAAGAAGGGTTAGGCGTACAAATCAATCATGGGAAAGATCGTTTAGTTCTTGGTCTTTTAGGAGATCCAAAGATTATCCAGAATGTACCATTCCAAGCCTACAGTGTAGTTGAACGTGCAGTGGCGATTTCAAATACCTACAAGATCACATCAAGAGAATTCCATCCACAAGATACAGTCGTTGACGTTGACGGAGTAAAAATTGGTGACGGCAGTTTCGTAACGATGGCTGGTCCTTGTTCTGTTGAAGGCGAAGAACAAATTATGGAAACAGCACGGATGGCAAAAGCTGGCGGAGCGAAAATTTTACGCGGCGGTGCTTACAAACCACGGACTTCTCCATACGCTTTCCAAGGATTAGGTGAAGAAGGCTTGAAGATCATGCGTAAAGCCGCTGACGCTCATGACTTGAAGGTGATTACAGAGGTGATGGATGAAGCCCATATCGATGTTGTATGTCAATACGCCGACATTATCCAAATTGGTGCTCGCAACATGCAAAACTTCCGTCTATTAGAAGCAGTTGGTAAAACTGGCAAACCAATTGGCTTGAAGCGTGGGATCTCAGGTACGATCCAAGAATGGTTAAACGCCGCTGAATACATTGCTGTTCAAGGCAATTCAAACATCATCTTCATTGAACGAGGCATTCGAACTTACGAAACAGCTACACGAAACACATTTGATCTAAGTGCTGTGCCATTGATTAAAAAATTGAGTCACTTCCCAATTATCGTTGACCCAAGTCATGGTACAGGTGTTTGGGACTTAGTTGCACCAATGGCTCGCGCCGGAGTAGCAGCTGGAGCTGATGGAATGATCGTGGAGATTCATCCAGACCCATTACACGCTTGGTCTGATGGAGAACAATCACTGAATGAGAAAAATTACCTGCAAATGATGAGTGAAGTTGAAGTTATGGTTGATGCAATGAAAAAAATCAAAGACTTAAACAAAGAAACGTCACTTATCTAATCAGGGGGAAACGTTCATGGAAATTGTTCTACCAGAAAAAACTTACGAAATTATCGTACGACGCCATGCCTTAGATTCCGTCGGTGAATGGATCGCCTCACTTTGGCAAAACAAAAAAATCGCGATTATCAGTGATGAGAATGTTTATCCCATCTACGGTGAAAAAATCTTTCAGCAGTTAACAAACTACGAGGTCTGTCACTATGCCGTACCAGCTGGTGAAAGCAGCAAATCTCTAACCATGGCTAATAATCTTTATGAATTTCTAGCCGATCAACAATTCACCCGCAGCGATGCCATCATCGCTCTGGGTGGCGGGGTAGTTGGAGATTTAGCCAGTTTCGTAGCATCCACTTATATGAGAGGAATTGCTTTTGTTCAGATCCCAACCTCGTTATTGGCGCAAGTCGATTCTAGTATTGGCGGGAAGACAGCAGTCAATTCAAGTAAAGCCAAGAATATGATCGGAACCTTTGCACAGCCGGATGGGGTCATGATCGATCCAGAGACCTTGAACTCTTTACCCGAGTTACGCGTACGTGAAGGTATCGCGGAAATCATTAAATGTGGCGCGATCAGCGACGCTTCACTATGGCAAGACCTTCAGAAACTAACAGGAGTCCAAGATCTGCTGGAGCATAGTGAAGCGATCATTTCAAAGGCGCTAAACGTGAAAAAAACCGTCGTGGAAGAGGACGAATTTGATAATGGTTCCCGACTACTGCTGAACTTTGGACATACTATCGGACACGCGATTGAAAACACTGCCGGCTATGGAAAAATTAGCCACGGTGAAGCGGTCGCGATCGGCATGGTACAAATTTCTCGAGCTGCGGAAACAAAAGGACTTTCACCGAAGGGTATCACAGATGAAATCAAGACGATGAATCAAAAATACGGGTTACCGAATGCTTATCAGCCGTGGGAAGCGGAGAAATTTTATTCCGCAATTACCCATGATAAGAAAGCCCGAGGTGATAGTTTAAACATCATCTTGCTAGATGAAATCGGTCAAGCCCGCATTCAAAAAATCAAATTAACTGAAATCAAGGACTTTTTAATAGAAGGGAAGTAGTCATTTATGCGTTACTTAACAGCTGGAGAATCTCATGGACCAGAATTAACTACAATTATTGAAGGTGTTCCAGCAGGACTAACACTTTCCGTTGAAGCCATCAATCAAGAATTAGCTCGCAGACAAGGCGGGTATGGACGCGGTGGCCGAATGAAGATCGAAAAAGATCAGGTTCGCATCACATCAGGCGTACGACATGGGAAGACATTAGGTTCACCCATCACCATGATCGTAGAAAACCGTGACTGGAAAAATTGGCAGAAAGTCATGTCGGTTGAACCAGTCGAAGAAAAAGCGGAAAAATTACGTCGAGTAGCAAAACCACGTCCAGGACACGCCGATCTCGTTGGGGGCATAAAATACCATCACAGCGACTTACGAAATGTTTTGGAACGATCATCTGCTCGTGAAACAACGATGCGAGTAGCTGTCGGCGCACTGGCGAAACAAATCTTAGCTGCTATAGATATCGAGATCGCCAGCCATGTGGCCATACTAGGTGGCATAGAAGCTACCGTACCAGAAAAAATGAGTGTATCGGAAATTCAATCCAAAACAGCTACTTCTGAAGTAAACATGGTAGACGAAACGGTTGAAGAAGCGGTCAAAGAATTAATCGATCAAACCAAAAAAGCCGGGGATACCATCGGTGGAGTTGTCGAAGTAAGGACCGACAATGTTCCCGCAGGTCTTGGCAGCTATGTCCAATGGGATCGCAAGCTTGATGGCAAGATCGCGCAAATCATGTTAAGCATTAATGCCTTTAAAGGCGTTGAGTTCGGTATTGGATTTGAAGCAGCACACCAACCAGGTTCAAAGGTTATGGATGAGATCGTTTGGAATAACGGCTACAGTCGGACAAGTAATCATCTTGGCGGGTTCGAAGGTGGGATGACCAATGGTGAACAAATCATCGTACGCGGCGTTATGAAGCCGATTCCTACACTATACAAACCATTAATGAGTGTCGATATTGACACCAAAGAACCATATAAAGCCAGCGTTGAACGTTCCGATAGCACAGCTGTTCCCGCGGCATCTGTCGTAGCAGAGCATGTGGTGGCAACCGTTCTTGCAGAAGAAATTTTAGAAAAATTCTCGTCAGATACCATTGATGAGCTGCAACAAGCAGTAGCAGAATACCGTGAAGCTATCAAAAACTTTTAAGAGAGAGGGTACGTCTATGAGAAAGAAAGTGTTCGTCTTAGGACTTGGTTTAATCGGCGCTTCACTTTGCAGAGCAATTAAAAATTCAACGATCGAGTTGTTCGGCTGGGATTATTCACCTGAAACTCGTGAAATCGCTCGTGAAGTTGAACTGGTTGATCACATTGCTTCTATTGAAAGAGCACCTGAGATGGATGTCATCATTTTAGCCGTACCCGTTCTATCTACACTGCACTATCTACATGAGTTGGCACGTTTGCCGCTAAAAGAGTCAGTGATTGTTACTGATACCGGCAGCACCAAAAATGAAGTCATGAAATTGGCGCAGAATCTGCCGTTTACTTTCATCGGCGGACATCCAATGGCAGGCTCACATAAATCAGGCGTCAAGGCAGGGAATCCGAATCTTTTTGAAGAAGCTTACTACATTTTGACACCACCTGAAGGAGCAGATGTTGATCCCTTAATGGAATTACTAGAACCGACGCGGGCAAAATTTGTTGTGATCGAACCTGATTCTCACGATGAGATCGTAGGTGTTTTGAGTCATTTACCACACATCGTGGCATCAGGTTTGGTAAAAATGAGTGATCAACTAACAGAAGAGCATCCACGAGCAACACAGCTCGCAGCTGGAGGTTTTCGTGACATTACGCGAATTGCTTCATCCGATCCGCAAATGTGGACAGATATTTTATTAACCAATCGTGAAATTTTACTAGATTTAATTACCAACTGGCAGGATGAAATGTCCAAAATCCGTGAGAGCTTAGTTCAGGAAGACCAGCCAGCAATCTACGACTTTTTTAGTCAGGCAAAGCATTCTCGCGATCATTTACCAACCAAAGACCACGGGGTCATTCCGGCATTCTACGATCTTTACATCGACATTCCAGATATCGCCGGAGCAATCGCTAAAGTAATGACTATCATAAGTGAAGCCAATATCTCTATTATCAATTTGAAAATCCAAGAAACGCGCGAAGATATTTTCGGCGTTTTAGAGCTTTCTTTTAAAAATCAAGCAGACTTGGAAAAAGGGCAGTTGTTAATTGAAGAAGCAGATTTTCGGTGTCGCAGAAGGAGCTAACAAATGAAATTATTAAAAACAAAAGCAGGTCTCACTGGAGCATTGACTATTCCAGCAGATAAATCAATTTCTCATCGCAGTATTATGTTTGGGGCAATCAGTCATGGAAAAACAATCGTTCATAATTTTTTAAGAGCAGAGGACTGTATGAGTACTATTGCAGTTTTTAAAGCATTAGGTGTAACGATTCATGATGACGGAAAAGATATTTTCATCGAAGGAAAAGGGTTCGAACATTTACAAGAGCCAAATGAAATTTTAGATGCAGGAAATTCCGGCACTACGATGCGTTTGGTTTTAGGAATTTTAGCAGGACAACCATTCACTTCAAAAATTGCAGGGGATGCGTCATTGAACCGGCGGCCAATGGAACGGGTTATGGGACCATTACGATCAATGGGGGGCAACTTGCAAGGGCAAGATGGCAGTGAATTTCCACCAATTGACATACATGGTAGTGAATTATCAGCGATCACCTATGAAATGCCGATTGCGAGCGCACAGGTAAAATCATCGATTCTCTTTGCCGCACTACAAGCAAAAGGGACGACCACTATTATTGAAAAAGAAAAATCACGCAATCATACAGAAGAAATGATCAAACAATTCGGCAGCACTATTTCAGTAGTTGATAAAACCATTACTATAGCCGGTGGACAACAATTAACCGGACAGGAAGTAACCGTTCCAGGAGACATTTCCTCAGCTGCCTTCTATCTCGTAGCGGCAAGTTTATTGCCAGATAGCAATCTGCAATTAAATCATGTAGGAATCAATCCGACCCGTACTGGTATTTTAGATGTTTTAGAAAAGATGGGCGCGAATATCAAACAAGTCGCTTTAGATAAGCAAAATCAAGCAGCGGATTTATTAATCAAGACTGCGCCACTGAAGGCAACAGAAATCAGTGGAGAAATCATTCCACGTTTGATTGATGAATTGCCAATCATTGCCCTAGCAGCAACTCAGGCAGAAGGGACAACCGTTATCCGCGACGCGCAGGAACTAAAGGTCAAGGAAACGAATCGAATTGATGCTACTGCTCAGGAGTTGAATAAATTAGGTGCAAAGATCGAAACGACTGATGATGGATTAATTATTCACGGACCAACACCTTTACATGGCGGAAATGTCGATAGTCATGGTGATCATCGAATCGGAATGATGCTCCAGATTGCCGCATTATTGACAGATGATACCGTTGAATTGAATAATCCAAAAGCGATTAACATTTCTTATCCAAACTTTTTCACAGATTTACAGTCATTGATCGAAGATTAGCAGAGGAAATGTTGGCGGTAAGGTTTATAACTGAATCGAGCATTATCAAAAAAGTTCAGTCCAACTTTTCACAGGAAAACGAAAAAG
The DNA here is from genome assembly GCF_000406965.1 of Enterococcus avium ATCC 14025. Classification (GTDB taxonomy): domain Bacteria; phylum Bacillota; class Bacilli; order Lactobacillales; family Enterococcaceae; genus Enterococcus_A; species Enterococcus_A avium. The sequence continues at coordinate 441,736 of NZ_KE136363.1, forward strand.
GAGAATGTTTTATGAAATCAATTGTCTTGATCGGTTTTATGGGAGCCGGAAAAACGACTGTCAGTAAAGAACTTAGTACTGCATTAAACGCTCGTTCAGTAGACATGGATGATATCTTAGTTGAACGGATCGGCCAACCCATCAGTGAATACTTTGAAGAACATGGGGAAGCTTCATTTCGTGAGCACGAAACGAAGCTTTTAAAAGAAGCGCTAAATGAAGAGACAGTCATCGCCACTGGCGGCGGCGTCATTTTACAAAAAGAAAATCAAAAAGTCTTGGCCGATAAATTAGTCGTCTATTTAAAGGCTGACGCGAATGTTCTTATAAAAAGAATTCGCGAGGACAAGGTAAACATCCGTCCCTTGGCCATAAAAAATGATGATGGCGATTTAAAACGACTGTTCTTTTCAAGAGAAAAGCTCTACGAGAAATTGGCTAAAATTACCGTAGACACTTCAGAAAAAACACCTGCGGAGATCGTTAGTGAAATCCTTCAACAAGTCGAGGTTATCTCCTAATGAAAGTTGGCTATTTAGGACCTAGAGGGTCATTTACTTATAGTGCGGCGGCAAATTTTTTCGAGGAAACGGTTTTATCTCCTTATGATTCATTGACTGCATTATTAGAAGAACAAAGAAAAGGAACCTTAGACTATTGTGTGGTTCCAATCGAGAATACAATTGAAGGTTCAGTATTACCCACGCTGGATTTGATCTTTCAGACACTGCCAACAATTCAGGCAGAAATTGTTTTACCGATCCAGCAGCAATTGATGGTGCATCCAGCCCATGCAAATACTTGGCAGGATACAGAATTAATTTGCAGTCACCAACAGGCTTTGGCACAGTCCCAAGTGTTTCTGATGAATCATTTCCCGACGGTCACTATTGAACAAATGGGATCAACTGCACAGGGGGCTCAAAAAGTCGCAGACCATCCAGAAAAACGTTACGCAGCAATTGGTTCAAGAGCAGCCGCGGAACAATTTGGATTAACAATCGTACAGGAAAACATTCAATCCATCAGCGAAAATGAAACACGGTTTTGGGTAATGGGCAATCAACCGTTGAACAGCAGTTTAGAAAAAGGAATTAACAAAGCGACGGTCTTATTTGATCTAGCTGCAGACCATCCAGGGGCACTGTATCAGTGTTTAGCGATATTTGCAGCTGAGAAGCTTAATTTGACGAAGATCGAATCGCGAACTCAAAAAACAAAATTAGGCGAGTACTTCTTTATTATTGATCTTGAAACTCCTGAACAAGAAAAGCTGCAGAAGGTCTTACGCCAATTTGAAGAGGAACATTTTACGGTAACTCTAATTGGTAATTATCCAACATATTTTCCGAATCTTAGAAAATCTTAGTAGTTAAGGTTTTCTAATTTTTTTGGTGAAAAATAAGACAAACTCTAGATGATTTGCTATTTTTATACTAATAGCAATGAAGATGAAGAGGTGCACTATGAGCCGAATGGATAAATATAAAAAAATTCATGAGGAGAGTCAAAAGGAAGAGAAAAAACCTTTTGGCTTTCGTCGTGAGATGAAGAAAGAGAAGCAAACAGAAAAAAGGGATTTTGAAGACATTAATTACGAAAAAGTAGAAGAATCTCATCAAGAGCCAGAAGAAGAATTCTATTATGAGGATCATTATCAAGAATCCAAAAAGAAGCGGCCAAATATTAAGCTTCCGGCTATCAAAAATCTGTTTAAACGAAAACCTAAAAACCCATATGAACAGAAACCTAAGAAAAAGCGCAGCTGGAAAAGAATTTTAGTGATGATTTTAGTCGCACTCTTAGGCTATTCTGTTATAGCCTTTGGTGTTGGGAATATTGCTGCCAAGACTGATTCTTCTATGCCGAAAATGGAGACGCAAGAATTTAATGGTGCAGCATCAGAAAACGGCTCAAAAAATATCCTGCTTTTAGGCAGCGATACTAGGGACAATATCAGTGGACGTTCTGATTCTATGATGGTGCTGCAGGTTGATGGTCGCGGCAAACCTAAGTTAGTTTCCTTCATGCGGGACATGTATGTTAATATCCCTGGTGTTGGTGAAAATAAACTGAACGCGGCTTACGCTTATGGCGGCGCAGATTTGGTGCGACAGACCTTGAAAGAAAACTTTGGAATTGATTGCCGCTATTATGCGATGGTCGATTTCCAAACATTTGAAAAAGGTGTTGATGCTCTTTTTCCAAGAGGCGTACAAATTGATGCTGAAAAGGATATGAGTGCGTATATTGACGAACCCATCACGAAAGGCCCACAACGAATGAATGGACACACTTTGTTGAACTACGCTCGTTTCCGAATGGATGAAGAAGGAGACTTTGGGCGTGTTCGAAGACAACAGCAGGTGATGCAATCTGTCTTCGGTCAATTAAAGAATCCACTAGTCTTATTACGCGGTCCTTATGCAGCTGGAAAGATTTGGGGATACTTATCGACAGACATGCCAAACATGTTTGTATTAGGAAATCTATTCAACTTTGCTAAAGCCGTCGGTGGAATCGAACGCTTGACTTTACCCGTTGATGGTTCATGGTCTTACATTGATACAGCGAATGCCGGTAGCGCATTAGCGGTCGATACTGCTCAAAACGCTCAAGCGGTTCAAGACTTTTTAGGGAAGTAACTGGATTTTTGATTCCCATGAATCTATGAGTGTGCTATATTATAATTATTGTAAATTTTGATTGAAACGAGGAAAACTATTATGAAATTAGCGATCGTGACAGATAGTACCGCCTATCTGAATGAACGCATACGCAATCATAAAGATTTATTTATTATTCCGATTCCGGTCATCATAGATGATCAACCTTTTGAAGAAGGGGTAGATATTGGGTATGAAGAGTTTTATCAGAAATTGAAAACCAGCAAGGATTTCCCGAAAACATCGCAGCCAGTACTTGGCGAAGTATTCGAATTGTATCGCTCAATCAAGGAGCAGGGCTACGATACTGTTATCAGTATTCATTTGTCTGAAGGTATCTCTGGTTTTGTCCGCACATTGACAGCAATCAAAGAAGATATCGATGGACTGCAGGTCATTCCATATGATTCAAAAATCACCAGTGTTCCTATGGGCTATATGGTAGAAAAAGCACTGGAGTTAGGCGATGAAGGAAAATCACTGGATGAAGTATTGGCAGCGATTGATGAGATTCGTGACACTACTAATGCTTACATTATCGTAGACGATCTAGACAACTTGGTTCGCGGAGGACGCTTGACGAACGGCGCAGCGATTATTGGTGGGTTATTAAAAATCAAACCAATCCTTACCTTTGAAGATGGCAAGATTGTTTTAGCAGAAAAAATTCGTTCATTAAAAAAAGCCTTACAACGTACGGAAGAAATCATCGAAGAACGTCGTCAGGAAAATGGTCATGATTTACGAATCTTCGTAATCCATGGAAACAATCCTGAGTTGGCTCAACAAGAATATGAAAAGCTAAGCAAAAAATATCCAGATGCGACAATTGAAATCGGAACATTTGGACCAGTAATCGGCACTCATTTAGGTGATAAAGCTATCGCTCTTGGTGTTGCGAAGTAATTATCCGTTCATTGATTATAACAAGTTTAGAAAAAATCTAACAAAAAGAAAACCGAACCGTCCTATATCTTTCCATTGCGAAGGTGTATGGCAGTCGGTTTTTTTGTAGTATTTTTCGTAGTTCCACGTAGCACAAACGAAAAACTGATATTCCCTTTAAAATCTCAATAGAACCGTTTAGTTTGATGGTACACGCAACGAAGATAAAACTCATTTTTTCGGGTTTAAAAAAATGAATGCATTAGTAGGAGTTAGTTGCAAAAACTTGTTTTATTTCGTATTCTTTTTTCATTAGTAGTTTAGTAATTTACTAAATTACTAGTGCGATTATTAGAAACTTATTCAATGAATGAAACAGACTAGGAGGAAGTTCAATGAAAATCCCTACTAACTTAAAGCATAAACCAGTTTTTCTGGTTGAAAATTATGATAAAATCGACGGACATCATGCCTGGGATAGTGACGCCAAAGGGTTAACGCTAGGCTTAGCACAATGGAACGATCGCGGCCGCGTGGATATTTCTGGAAAAGTTTGGCGTCATACTGGTGAAAAGTGGTCCCGACAATCAGAAGAATTACCCATTACGAGAATTTTGGACTTGGCAATCTTAGTAGCGCAATCAAGTATCTATTTGCAAGATGCTTATCGCTATGAGAAATTTTATGACCCTGAAAATCCTAAGGTAGAAATTATCGGCCTACAAGGAGGACGGATGGAAGTTCAAGTTGACACAGAAAATCCAAAAATAGATGAAGATATCATTTTATTCAACGATACAATGAATAAAGATGGCGATTTGATTGCACAGCGTTATCGCACCTTGAAACGTCTTTTGGATGAACTAGGCTACTAAAACAAAGGAAGAGGTGAGAAAGGATGGATCATTCTTTTGCCGTTACAAATGGACGAAAGTTTACCAAAGTAGAAGAACAGATGATTTGGCGCAAACCGGCTAGTCACAAAACGAGTCAGGAAGAAATAAGAATCGCATCAGAAATCAAAAACAATTGGCTCGATCCTGAAATGAAGATCATGAATGTGCTCCTAGAAGGAGACGCCGGATCTGGCAAAACGCAGCTGGCACGAGCTTTATCAGATGATTTGCAGCTTCCGTATACCAAAGTCACTTGTTTTGCTGATATGGACAAAACGGATGTCTTCGGTGCCTTATTGCCAGTTGTTTCAACAGATAGCGATGAAGATCAAGAATTACTGGAAGCTATATATCAAACGGATTCTTTACAAGAAGTTTTATCAGTAATTGCAACTCACTTTCAAATTGATGCGAACCAAGCAAAGGAACGTTTAAGTAAGTTAATTGAACGAATCGATCAAGCGGATAATACTACAAGTGTTGAGTATAAATTTTATCCCTCAGAAATCGTTCGGGCAATGCAAAAGGGCTATTTGCTGGAAATCCAAGAGCCAACAGTTATTCGTGACGCTTCCGTCTTGGTTGCATTGAATTCGGCTTTGGAGCCAAACGGGTTGTTGAACATACCAACTGGGATCATTCGCCGACATCCAGATTGTGTCGTTATCATCACTACCAATCGCAATTATCAGGGAAACCGCCCGCTAAACGAATCCTTGCGGGATCGGGTGCAGCATGCAGAAAAAATGGACCTGCCTACTATTGAAGTAATGATTGACCGGGCAATGGCTAAAACGAATTTTACTGACTATGATTACCTGGAAATTATGGCTAAAATCATTCGATTATTAGATGAAACAGCTAAAGCCAATGCAATCAAAGGGGTTGCTGGTATGCGTTCCTATTTCTTTTGGGTCAATAGCTTGAAGCAGGGACAAGATCCTTTGGAGAGTATTTTTCCTAAAGTCCTGTATAAGTTGACTACAGATGAGAATGAATTAAAGATATTGCAAGAGGCTTTAGAACAAAGTAGATTACTAACAGAACTTCAACAAGTAAAAAATCAGCAAAAATTAAAGCAAGGCAGAAAAATCAGCCAAGCGGAAGCCGACCAACGAAATATCGTAGAAGAGGCGGAAGAGGCGACTTTAAAAAATGAAGCGATAGAGACTGAAGGCTCTGTAGAAAACGAGGAGGAAGCAAAGCCAGAAGAAGTTGTTTCGGAAAAAGAAAAACAACCGGATTCTATAGAAATTCCTGATGAAGCTACCAGAAATGATACCGAAGCCGAAAGTACTTCCGCTTCACTTGATGAAGAAGAAAAAATCGGCTCTGCTATGTCATTAGATGAAATGGCCGAAATCGATAAAGCGAAGCGAAAAGAACTGAATCGCGAGATCCGTGAGAGCTTGAAGGAAACAATTCATGCAAAAGAAGGAACGATTCTTCATCGACCAACAATTAATGAGATAGCCATCAAAAATGGTCAAGAATTAACGCAGCAGGTGTTACCAGAAGTTGAAAGCTTAAGTCGCGTGATCAATGACCTCCTGACTAAAGAGGTAAGTAATGATTTTTCTAGTGGCAAATACTATGGAGCTCGTTTTAATCCAAGTCATGTGGCCTATGGTGATCTGCGGAATTTTGACAAGAAAAATCCACCAAGTGAAAATCCATCATTGGCATTAGCCGTCCGTGTCGACGAGTCAGGTTCGATGCTGCGAGATGACCGGATTCAAAATGCTAAATTAGCAGCTGTTGCACTAAGTTTATTTGCCGAGAAGACAAATATTCCTTTGATGCTTTATGGCGACTCTGCTGATCTTAGCCAGCGAGAAAAAACATCGATCTACTCCTATAAAGAGTTCGATGACAATTATGATTTCATAGCAGCAAAGCTGTCTACAATGAAGCCGCGTCAAAACAATCGTGATGGTGTACCTTTGCGATTATTAGCAGAAAAATTGAGTCATCAAGCAGCGGATACAAAAGTTTTATTATCCATCAGCGACGGACAACCGAAAGCATTACCGGATTATACTGGAGAAAAAGCTCGGCAAGATATCCAAAACGTGTTAGCTGACTATGAGCGAAAGGGCATTCTCTTTATTGCTTGTGCGATTGGTGAGGATAAGGAACAGCTGCGGGCTTTATATGGTGAAAATAATTTTGTTGATATTTCAGATATTTCTACCTTGCCACAACAATTACTTCAATTAATCGCCCGTTTTATTTAAAGATTAAAAAAGTCAAACACAGAGACACTTATTAATTGGAAGTGTTTCTGTGTTCGACTTTAACTTTTTAACTATTTCTCTAAAAGAAGTTCGTTCAAATCGATTTAGTAAGTCGCGCGTGGTCCGCCAATATATTTTGGACGACTGCGTAGAGCTGTTACGTGAGCGCCACCTAATTCTTTGATAGAAGGACGAACAGGAACCTGAACGTGTTTGACATGCATCCCAATCGAAGTATCACCAATATCAATTCCTGCTTGAGCAACAATATGTTCAACCTCTACTGGATCACTAAATTGTTCAAAGGCTGCTACAGAGCAAGAGCCTCCTGCATGTAACGCTGGTTTAACGGATACGATCTCCCAATCCTTTTTCTCGGCAATCTCTCGCTCGACAACAACAGCACGATTAATGTGTTCACAGCCTTGAACACCCAAATAGATCTTTTTAGGATCAAGGATCGATTTCAATGTTTCGATAACCCATTGACCAACTTCTTGACTTGAATTTTTTCCGATCCTTCCACCGACGATTTCACTAGTCGTACAGCCTAAAACAAAAACGTCACCAGCTTTAAGGTTGGCTTCTGCTAAAACATCGTTGACAATCGTTGATAAATCTTGTTGTAATTTTTCTTTTTCCATTTGAATGACTTCCTTCTATTAACTATTTATATTGAGGGTGACGTAGTACTCTTTGCAACGCGTGATAAAGAGGAATGGTCACCGCGATACCAAAAATATTTTGTACAAGATTACCTGGCAGCGAGGCTAAACCGGCTGGCCAACCAAATAGCAATGCCGTAGCTATTGCATAGCCGATAATCATGAACAAACTGGCAAACAGGAATCCAAAAAATAATCCTTTTCGATTTGGAAATTTATTATACAGATAACCTAGAATGAAACCTTGTAGTCCATGAATCACAATCGAAAAAATTGCCCATTCCGGATATCCAGAAATCAAATCGATCAAGCCTCCGCTTAACGCACCTACTAAAAATCCACCAGTCGGACCAAAAAGCATAGCTGAAGCATAAATGCCCACTTCACACAATGTCACGAATCCCTTAGTCGCAGGAATCGGAATAATGAAAAGAATTGAGAGAGTGACAGTCAGAGCCACCATCATCGCCAATTTTGTCATTTCTTTTGTTTTCATGTCATAACCTCCGATTTTACGCTATCACCGAACCAAACATTTCCCTCTCCGTTTTTTAAAAGTAGTCCATTTTTGATCCCCTGATAAACGTACTCCTTGCTATCTTCAATCGCGTTAACCAAATCTTTGCCTAAAACTAAATTCGCTGCAATAGCTGATGCAAAGGTACAACCTGCGCCATTAATCGTTACGTTGGACAATTTAGGTTTAGAAAAATACTGAAAAGTCTCGCTATTATAAAAAAGGTCCGAAGCTAAATTGCCAGAAAGACGTTGACCACCTTTAATTACAACTGATTGTGCACCAAGATCAATAATTTTTTTCGCAGCTTGCTCCATTTCCGTCGGATTAGAAATTTTCTGCTGACTTAAAAGCTCTGCCTCTTTTAAATTCGGCGTAATTACCGTAGCAAAAGGAAATAGCTCAATCAATTTTTCTCGATAGCTATCATTATATACATGATCAGTTTCTTTGAAGGCCATAACTGGATCTAAAACGATTGGACCATCAAATGAACGCAAAAAGCTTTTGACGATTTCCAGCGACTCTAATTGATGGATTAGCCCAAGCTTTATCCCATCTAATGAAAGGTTATCTTTTATTGTATTCAATTGATCGTTTAAAAGTTCAGTAGGCAAATTAGTGATTGCAAACTGTCCATTTTTAACAACCGCAATACAGGTAATCGCAGTCAAACCAAATAAATGATAGTCCTCAAATGTCTTTAAATCTGATTGCAGACCACCACCGGCTAAAGTATCCGATCCTGCAATAGTCAATATTGTCCTTGTCATAAAAAAACTCCCCAATTAAGACGTATAGATGCAAATTATTTTATAATTCAATCAATGACCTCATTATAAAGTTATACAATAAAAAAGAAACAGCCAATTGGTTGTTTCTTATCTCATCCAATTTCAAGTGCTATTATTTGTACCAGCTAGGGAAATACGTTAGCATAACTAGTGAGGAAGGGGATTATGTATATGAAAATATTTGTTGCCGGAGCTACCGGAAGAGTAGGCGAAGAACTGATCAAAAACTTAGTTGAAAAAGGACACACCGTTTACGCAGGCGCACGTCGTGATGACGCGATTGAAGCGAACGAATCTGTTACCCCGGTTCATTTAGATCTGCATGGCACGATTGATGAAATCGCCAATACATTAACTGATGCAGAAGCAGTTTATTTCGTAGCTGGTTCACGAGGAAAAGATCTATTACAAACAGATTTATTTGGCGCTGTAAAATTGATGCAAGCAGTTGAGAAAAAGGGAATTAAACGGTACATTCATTTAAGTTCGTTATTCGCTTTGCAACCAGATAAATGGAGTGGCGCATTGACTGACTATAATATTTCAAAATTCTTCTCAGACAATTGGTTGATTGATAAAACCAATTTAGAGTACACAATTTTGCAACCCGGCAGTCTAAAAGAAACTCCCGGAAGCGGAAAAATAACTACAAATATCACAGAGAAATCTGAGAATTCCATTGAAAACGTTGCTGCTGTTTTAACAGAATTACTTGAACAAGAGAATACTATTCAACAAGTCATTTTGATGGGGGATGGCGATACGCCAATAAGCGAAGCAGTAAAAGAAATATAAAGAAAATGATCCACTCGACGAGAATCCTAGTCTGAGTGGATTTCTCTTTTCTTAATTCAGTCGAGGCGAAAAATATTAAAGAATTTCTTAGTCTTTCTACTAACTTAATGATAAAATAGAGACTGCCGAACATAGAATTCCGTGATTAAGGAGTCGCCTTATGAATCTTCAACATATCCATGATCTTAGAATCGAAGAGGGGGTTCAAATGATCAGAAAAAGAAAGATTGCGAAATATTATATGAAGCAGCAAGGCTTTACTAAAAAAGAAGCGTACGATACAGCAATTAAGACACAGCCTGAATTTGCTGAAGCGCGTAATCTTTATCTTGCCTTGTTTAATGAAGCAAAACCCATATTCGCTGATCGTAATGAAAGAGAAAAGGCACTCAGAGTGTATCAGGTTTTCAGTATGATCGCTTTGATCTGCTTTGTTATCTGGTTATTTAGCAATGGTTATTTAGACGGTTCTAATGTAACAGATAATTTCCTGTTGATTGCGTTGGTAATCAATGTTGCAACTACAAGTTATTTCGATGAAAAAGTAACGGAACGAATTCATGAAAAAAAAATTAAAAAGCTTTTACGAGACAGATCTGAAGCATCAAGAAAATTGCATAAGGTAGAAGAAATCAAGCGAAATATTTTTCGAGCGGAGCATCGTGGTCTGACGTTAGTAGAAGAACGCAAAGTAGAAGACGAAAAAAATGCCGAGCCGCAATCGAAAATTATTACACTTGAAAAAATAAAGACCCTTCGAGGGAAAATCAAGAAATAGCCGACTACGTGAAGATACTACGTAATTGGCTATTTTTGTGTTTAAATCTTAAATCAATTTGCTTTTTATGAAAAGGTTTGCAATAATTCCCATTAAAGAGATTAAGGAGGCAAATGAATGATTAAGGCGATAATATTTGATATGGATGGTGTGATTGTCGATACTGAGTTTCAAGATTTTCGCATTCAACAGGAGTTCATCAAAAAAGAAAATCCATCGATCAATCAAGTAAAAACCAATTTCGACGAATTGATTGGTCAGTCTTACAATATGCTTTATGAAACGTTAAGAAAATTTATCGGCAGCAACGATTCTTTAAATGAAATTAAGCGTCGTTTTGAAGCATACAATGCCATTGCGTATGAATCAATTAACTACCAACAACTGTTCCGGAAAGAGCTTCTTCCAATTTTAAAATGGGCCAAATCAAAAGGAGTTTTGTTGGCAGTCGCATCATCTTCAACCTATGAACACATCATCGAAGTGTTGAATTCTTGTAACATCAAGAATTATTTTGACGTGATTTATAGCGGCGAATTTGTCGAAGAAAGCAAGCCAAATCCAGCGATTTATTTAAATACATTAGAAAAACTAAATGTCTCAGCAAATCAAGCGATCACCATTGAAGATTCTTATTATGGCATCAGCGCAGCAAAAGCGGCTGGTATTACCACGATCGCCTATAAGGAAATGAGAGCTGCTATTGACCAAAGTGCGGCTGATTATTTAGTTGAAGACATGACGGAAGCCTACGAGATAATTCAGACATTAAATAAATAGGAGAGAGGGAGGCAAATAAAATAGAAATAAACAATCAATTTAATATGATACACCAACTATTAATGACGGTACAAACGAACTTCATTATGGTACCTTGTACTCAAAACAGCTATAGAGGTGATTTTCATGATTGATTTTATTTCTAAAGAAGAATTTTTAAAGGCCGGATTGGATTTTACAGACCTTTTTGAGGAATCGCTATTCGAGTATTATCTAGAATTAGATGGATTAATGTATTACGATCCTAAGACAAAATATATGTACGATAAACAAGGAGTGAAAGCCTTTTATGTTGAACAGGTTTTCACTAGTGTAGAAAGATAGAGTTTTTTAAGACGCTGTAAAAAATGCAGCGTTTTTTTTATTGGATTTTTTTTGCAAATCGTTTTTCTAAATTTTTAGATCATAAAATCAATTTGGTGAGATTATTTTTCATTGATTTTATGGAATGTGAGTTTTTGATTTTATTTGATAAAATAATTAGTTGGAAAATAATAAAATACTTAAACGAACTGAATGAACGGAAAATCGGTATAAATTTTAATAGATAAATTGTAAAAATGTAAATGATAATAATATACCGTGAAAAGCTATGAAGTCATAATTTAGCTTAATTAGTGAATCAATTCAAAAGAAACTTACTATTTAACTTTGTTTAATGTATATTATGTAAACTAAAATAAAAAAATTTAAAGGAGCTGTTGTTTAGACTCCTTTATTCATTAATTATTTGTTTCTCAATTTTATCTAAGTATTTGTTTGCAGTAGCTTAGAAATATTCCCATAGCCTAGTTCATTCGCGTAATCTTTAGCAGTTTTACCATAATTATCGACAATGTTAGGATCTGCGCCATGTTTTAACAGTTCAGCAACAATATCTTGGTAAACCTGTGAACCGTCTCTTAATGCAACGGCTTCAATCAACGCTGTATATCCATAATCATTTTGATGATTGACATTCACATGACCATCATTTAAAAGGATTTTTACATTTTCTAGATGGCCTTTTTCTGCAGCCGGAATTAATGCGTTTCCACCAAAACGATTCGTAATCGTTTGATCTGGCATGCTATTAGACAACATATAAGCTAAAATCTCTGTTCTGCCTTCTGCACCTGCATACAGATATGGACTGTCCTGAATAGTATCCTGTTGATTGACATTTGCGCCTGCCTTAATCAAATTTTTGGCAATTTCCACTTGATTATTATGAACAGCAATCATTAAGGGTGTTTCTGCTTTTTCATTCATTTCGTCAATCGGATACGAGGGAGATTTAAGAATCTCTGTTACTTCATCAAGATTATTAGCTGAAACTGCCTATAGCAAACTTCCTGAAGCATAAGTCAATGTCTTCTCCTCCTTTGTTTTTTGTGTACTGGATAATTTGCTTTCCGAGTTTTTCGAAGAAGTCTTGGGTATCGATTCATCACTTGAAGAGCTACTCGTTTTTTTATTTGATGAACCAAACTGACAGCCCGTTAAAATAAATAAAAAAAGCATCATGATAATGATTTTTTTCACACTATCTCTCCTCCCGTAATTATTTTCTATATTCACAATCTGTGTTTCAGATAACTTCTCTTTCTTTTTTGCACATTATAGCATTCATGAGATAAATCATTCCTATAGAATGCTTCGATAAAAGAATCATTCTAATTCATAAATCATGTTTATTAAGATTTGCTTATGTTCTTTAAGGCAGCAAATATAAATGCTGATGTATCAAGGCATTTTACGGTACTTGGTTTGACCTTCGATTAAAAAACCGATAAACTATTTAAGGAAATGGAAAATAATGATGAGGAGCATGAAAATGTCTCGTTTAAAAAAATATAATGAGTTTATAAATACTAGAGTTGGCTTTTTCAGCCTGCTGATCGGTTTGCTTTGGCTGAAAAATATGTTTGCTTATGTGGTTGATTTTCATTTAAGTATTCAAAACCCGATGCAATTATTTATTTTATTAATCAATCCATTAAGTGTTTCGATGCTGTTAATCAGCATTGGTCTTTTTATTAAACGTTCAAAGGTCGCTTATACGACTTTATTTATCATTTATGGGATTTTGTCAATCTGGCTCTTTTCTAATGCTGTCTATTATCGTGAGTTTACTGATTTTATTACGATCAATACGATGCTTGGTGCGGGTCAAGTTTCGACTGGTTTAGGTGAAAGCGCCGTTCGTCTTTTTCGCTGGTACGATATTTTTTACATCTTAGATTTATTTGCTTTACCTGTTCTGCTTTTTAAGAAGAAAATTATCGTTGAGGAAAAACATCCGCGTTTTCGTAAAGCGGCGGCTCTTTCCGCCCTCTCCTTACTAATATGCAGCGGAAATATTTTTCTGGCTGAAATAGATCGTTCCGGACTTTTGAGTCGGCAATTTTCTCGTGAATATTTAGTTAAATACCTTGGTGTCAATGCTTTTACTGTATATGATAGTTATCAAACCTTTCAAAATAACCAAATCCGAGCAGAAGCAAGTCCAAACGATTTGAAGGAAGTTAAAAGTTATATCAGAGAACATTATGCTGAACCTAATGATTCTATGTTCGGTATTGCTAAAGGGAAAAATGTGGTCTACATTCATTTGGAAAGCTTCCAGCAATTTCTAATTGACTATCAATTAACTGATGAAAATGGTGTCAATCATACGGTGACGCCGTTTCTAAATAGTCTGTATCATGGGGAAAGCACTTATAGTTTCGATAACTTCTTCCATCAAGTGAAGGCTGGGAAAACTTCAGACGCGGAAACCCTGATGGAAAATTCTTTATTTGGATTGAATCAAGGTGCATTATTCACACAATTAGGGGATAAAAATACCTTTGAAGCAGCACCGAATATCTTAAACCAAAAAGCTGGCTATACATCTGCTGTATTCCACGGACATTCTGCGTCTTTTTGGAATCGTGATAAGACCTATAAGCATTTAGGCTTTGATTATTTCTTTGATTCTTCTTATTATGATGTGAATGATGACAATTCCTTCCAATACGGAATGCATGATAAGCCCTTCTTAAGTCAGTCGGTTCAATATTTGGAGCATTTACAGCAACCGTTTTATGCGAAGTTCATAACTGTGTCTAATCATTACCCTTATTCTAGTTTCAAGAATGACGAAGATGGATTCCCTTTGGCAACCACTAAAGACGAAACAATTAATGGTTACTTTGCCACAGCGAATTACTTGGATACCGCTCTCAAAGAATTCTTTGATTATATGAAAGCTAGTGGTCTATATGACAAATCCATTTTTGTTTTATATGGCGATCACTACGGCATCTCAAACACACGTAATAAAGAATTGGCTTCTCTGCTTGGAAAGGATTCAGATAGCTGGACCGATTTTGACAACGCTCAACTGCAACGAGTTCCGTTTATGATTCATGTTCCTGGCACGACAAACGGCGGCATTAATCACACCTACGGCGGACAGGTCGATGCTCTCCCTACTCTGCTGCATTTATTAGGGATTGATTCGAAGAAATATCTGCAGTTGGGACAGGATCTATTTTCAGCTGACCACAAACAGGTTGTCGCGTTTCGCGATGGGGATTTTGTTACACCGCAATATACTTTCTACGGCGGAAAAATGTATGACAATCAAACAGCTCAAGTAGTTGATGAACCAACACCAGAACAGGAAAAAACCTTTATTGAATTGAATCAGGCTGTTGACGAGCAATTGATCACCTCTGATAAAATCACAAACGGCGACTTGCTGAGGTATTATCAAGATAGTGGCTTGAATTCAATTGATCCAAGTTCATATGATTACCACAACCAGAAAGAACGTTTGGAAGAAATCGAACGACAAAAAGGAGCGCAGTCTTCTAGCTTGTATAGTGAGAACAATCAACGATCAACAGTTGGGCTATATAAAACGAAATCCTATCAACAATATGAGTAAAATAAAAATTCCTCCAGTTTTTTGACTGGAGGATTTTTTTAGCTTTGTTTTCTTTTTAGAGCTTCTTTTCTTAATTTGCGTTGAGCTTTCTTCGAACCGCGATCAATATCACGACGCTCCTTACGCGTATGGAAGTCTTCGAATAGATTTTCAAGCTCATAATCTGCTGGGTAAAGTTCACTAGCCCGGAACTCGAGCTTGATTCGACGCTTAGGCACTTCGACAAACTGTTCATTTAAAAAGACTGTTACATTATCCGTAAATGGAACTTCCTGATAAACAAGGGCTGATTCTTGCTGTTCTAACAAGAAAACTTTATCGCCTTTATAATAAGTTATTTCAATAGATTCAGATATCTGCTTTTTAGCTTTCTTTTTAAAGCTTTTCTTCTCAAGACTATAGTTACGATCTGTAAAATAATTCTGTGCTTTAGCGATAATCTGATCAGAGATCGCCATTTTCTTAGCAATCCACAGAGCATTACTTTCTCCCGTTTGTCCGATTAATAAACGATACTTCGGCGTCAAATGCTCAGCATCAAAATCCATAGCTGCGGTAATGAAATCCGGATGTTGTTCAGCAAAACGCTTAATCTCACCGTAATGTGTAGTAGTTATTAGAATATTCCCTTTTTGATAGAACTCTTCCATGATCGCAATCGCTAGGGCAGCGCCCTCATTCGGTTCGGTCCCGCTCCCTAATTCATCTAATAAAATCAGGCTGTTCTTATGCGTTTGTCGGAGAATTTCGGAAATATTTTGCATATGACCAGAAAAAGTACTCAAAGCATTCTCGATACTCTGTGCATCACCGATATCAACAAAGATCTGATCAAAAATGGCGATCTCTGTTCCATCTTTGGCCGGGATTTGTAAGCCAATCATCGTCATCAGCGTCATTAAAGCAACGGTTTTTAAAACGACGGTCTTCCCACCGGCGTTTGGTCCGGTGATGGTTAAGCCGCGATACTCCTCACCGATGGTTAAATCAAGCGGTACAGCTTTTTCAATCAGCGGATGGGTGGCAGATACCAAGTGAATATACCCATCAGTATTTATCTCTGGTGTTATGCCCTTTAACTCACGACTGAACTTTCCCCGAGCAAAAATATGATCAAACTCAGCAATAATTTCAATATTTTGTTGAATTAATGGTAATGCTTCAGCTAGCAAACCCGTCAAAGTTGCAAGAATTTGATAAACTTCTGACTCTTCAACAAGTTTATGATAGGTCAATTGCTCGTTCCAACGACTGACGCTGCTAGGTTCGATATAAGCAGTTGTTCCTTTACTTGAAAGCTCCACGATCGTTCCTTTGACTTGTTTCTTATAGGCGGCCTTAATAGGTACCGTAAAAATATCATTTCGTTTAGTGATGATCGCCTCTTGCATTTTCTCTTTATTTTGACGAATAAATTTCTTCAATAATTCTTGAATTTTATCTTGTGTTTCTGCAATATCTCGCCGTGCACGGCGCAGTTCACGATTGGCATCATCAACAATCCGACCATTACGGATCACCTGGTAAATTTCTGCCTCAATTTCATTGAAATCATTTAACCCTAGAGCATAACGATTCAATGTTGGAGCAATACTTTGGTTCTTCTCGAAAAATTGCTGAATCAAACGTAGACTACGTAAGAAGTCTGCATATTCTAATAATTCTTGAGGGGTTAGGACAAACCCTTTTTCTAGTTGATTGGTGATATGTTCGATGCTTTGCAGCCCCATAAATGGTACATGCAGATTGCTATCAAGTAAGTTTTTGGCTTCGGTTGTTTCTGTCAGCCTTTTTTTAACAACTGAAAGCTTAGAATGTGGCTGTGTCCCTTCTATAAGTTTCTTACCAAAACTGCTAATTGCATAGCTGCTTAGTTGTTGTTTGATTTCATTAAATTGGGTTTTTGTATATGTTTCGTTATTCATGGTCTCTTCCTTTCGATTGAAAAGACACCTATCGAGGCTTTGGGAAACTTAGCAGTAATGTCATTATGAATTTCGTATACATATGATTTTATCAGCTATGGGAGTCGGATAAACAGACACTCAGTTAGCTCACTTATAATGAATTATTTTTCCAAAAAGCGGAAAAATAATCCTATCTTCGTATGCATACGATTCCACTAGTTGCGCTAAAGTGCACGGTGGAAGTCGCAAAAAAAGCTGTGAAGATTCCTCTTCACAGCTTGAATTCGAGTTCATCAGCTTTGATAGGTATCATCTAATTTGGCATGCGAAATAAACCTGTTAAAACAGTCTTTTTTTCGCTATCAAGTTACTCCAAATTAAATAACTACACTCACCAAGACACCTCATAATTTTTGTTAAGTTTCCTTATTCCTAGTCTAACCTGACTGAATATTTTTGTCAAATCCAGTTAAACAATTACGCGATTGTGGCTGGAACTGGTTTTACGCCATCATTGATAAAGTACACTTGGTACCAAGTCAAAAATGTGTAGATTGTCCAGATTTTACGACGACCGTCTGCTGTTCCAGCGAAATTATCGTCTAGTAGTTTCACAATTTTCTCTTGATCAAAGAACTCTTTGACAAAGTCTTGCGTAAAGACATCCCGCACGATTTGATAAAATTTCTCCTCACGCAACCAATCTTTGATCGGCACTGGGAAGCCCAATTTTTCACGATTGTACCATTCCTCTGGCAAATGACGCGCGGCCGCTTGACGGAAGGCAAACTTCGTATTTTCAGCATTGATCAAATATTTGGTTGGTACAATTTCAGAGACCTTCATCATTTCTTTGTCTAGTAGTGGTACCCGAACTTCTAATGAATTAGCCATTGCCAATTTGTCAGCCTTCAAGAGAATATCTTTCGGCATCCATTGGTGCATGTCCAAGTACTGCATTTTTTTGATTTCAGACATATCTTGAACTTTTTCGTAGTGAACATCAACAATGTCTTTGATCGTTGGACTTTGTTGGTATTCAGGCTGTAAATAGTCAACTGCTTCATCTTCTTCAAAGACCTTCGCTTGACCAATAAAGAACTCTTCCGCTGGTGCTAAAGAAGTGTACAAATGCAATGCACCTTTAAAGGTTTTGCCCTTCAACCCTTTAGCGATCGAGTAACGCATGCCTTTCGGTAATTTTTTCAAACCTTCCGCTACAACCTTAACTGCTTTTGATTTCGTGTTCATTCCATAAGCCTGGTACCCAGCGAACAATTCATCAGCGCCTTCACCACTCAACGCCACCCGTACATCACGGCTAGCAAGTTCAGTTAAGAAATACAGCGGCACACATGAAGGGTTAGAATCTGGTTCATCCAAATGGTATTGGATCAACGGGAAGTATTCGAAGGCTTCATCGCCGGTAACGACACGAGAAGTATTGTTTAAATCAATTAAATCAGCCAATTTTTTGGCTTCAATCGATTCGTTATAAGACTTGTCCCCGAAACCAATCGAATAGGAATGTTCTGGGCGTAAGACAGCTGTTACGTAGCTTGAGTCCACACCAGATGACAAGAACGAACCAACTTCAACATCGGCAATTCGATGCGCTTCAACTGATTTCACCACGGTATCATCGATTAAATCAACGGTTTCTTCCAAAGTCATATTGGTTTCTTGCTCTTTCACATCCCAATATTGCTGAATGTCTAATTTGCCATCTTTGTAGATAAAATAATGGCCTTCTTTGATCCGATAAACATTTTTGAAGAAGGTTTCATCCAGTGCTGAATATTGGAAGGTCATATAAGGTTTCAAAGCTTCCTTATTTAGTTCTTTAACAAAGTTTGGATGCTGCAAGAAGCTCTTGATTTCTGAGCCGTACATAAACGTTCCATTCATTATGGTGTAATAAAGCGGCTTAATTCCAAAATGGTCACGAGCGCCAAATAATTCTTGTTTTTTCGTATCCCAGATGACGAAAGCAAACATGCCGCGAATTTTTTGTAATAAGTCAATTCCATATTCTTCATAACCATGTAATAGCACTTCAGTATCTGCATGTGTTGTAAACACATGGCCTTTTGCGATCAAATCTTCGCGAATACTTTGGTAGTTATAAATTTCTCCGTTAAAGGTGATAATTTTTGTACCGTCTTCATTTTTGATTGGCTGTGTACCGCCTTCAAGGTCAATAATACTTAAACGACGGAAACCTAAAGCAGCACCTTCATCAATAAATTGTCCAGCGCTATTAGGTCCGCGGTGAACGATTGTATCCATCATATTTTTAACAATTTGTTCTTTTTGCGTTGTATCTGAACGGTCAATAAATCCTACAATTCCACACACAATCTCTACCCTCTTTCAAACATGGTAAACTGATACTCTTTCATATCAACTTTCAAAGTATATCATAGGATTTACGGACTTTCACGAGTGAACGTGATTTCCTATAAAAAAAGCTCAAAAATTTAATTTTTTTCAAAGGGAAAAGAGCAGGGTTTTAAAATGAGTCAGATTTAGAAAGGATTCGCGAACTCGCCAGCTTTCGCTTATTGCTCAAAAGCTAAATCATGAGGCTGAACATGGATATACCTGCTTATTCATGTAAAAATTTAATCCTTTACACAAGTAAAAAACAACACGCATTTCACCAAAAGAATTTGGAGCAACACGTGTTGTTTCATTATTCAATAATAGTCAATGGTACTAAGAATGGATAACTGCCAAAAAATTCGATCAACGATTTATTTTTACGATCGGTATTTAGCTTCAAACTACTTGACTCATCCTGTAAATTCTGTTCGATTGTCACCGTCTGATTGCCGTCTAACGCGATCAGGTAACTATTTTCATCAATTTTTTTGAAGTCATAGTTTTCGTTATTCATAGTCGTGATAAAGATTCTGTCCAGCACATCAACTGGTGTCTTATGATGAAGATCTACTGTCAGATCTAGTGGCTTGCTATTATCTAAAAGATTGTCATCAAATTCGAATCCTAGCTCTTTCATATGTGCCATGACATCATTCATTTCACGACTGAACATTGAATTTTGTCCGCTAGTGTAAATATGCTTGTTATAGCAATCTCTTAATAACGTCAAAACAGCTTCATCTAAAACAGTGACTTTCATCGTTTCTGGATAAACTTGCATTAGTTTGATCTTTTCATTGCGGAATTTACCGTCAGAGGTCGGCATCATGAAACTAAAGTTGATAACATTCTCATTAGTTAAGCGATACGAAAGATTGAAATGCTTGCTTTCCCAAGTTGAAAAATCATTTGTTGAAAGGTAAAGTCCATAATTTTCTAATGGCTTAATCAACTCAAAGGTAATGTATTCCAATAAAGCGCCCTTTGCGATCGCCGAAATCGAAAACTCTTCCTTCAAATAGATTTTACGGAAGTAATCCAACAATGTCGGAAAATCTGATTCCATTAACACCTTTCGGAATTTTAAATCAGCAATTTCTTTTTCTGCATCATCGATTAAGCGAAGTAAATCCTGATAGTTTTCACTGCGATTATCATAATAATTTAGGGAAGAATCACTAACAGGTTTGTTTTGAGGCGTTGCCTTAAAGGTTTCAACGGATTCCTCGGTCGGCTCATCATCGGGGTGAAGAATTTCTTTCTCGCGAATATTCAAGCCTGGTTCTTCAGACTCGACCAGTGCATCGTAAATCTGATTGATTTTATTTTTTTCTTCAGTCATTTATTCTGCCCCCCTGTTTAAGAAATCCTTGATAAAAATTTCAAGTGCGGCATCCATTTCTTCCAAACCGCCGAACCTTTTTTTAATCAAGCGCAGCTCTTTCAATGCAATTGCTTGTTCTAGCTCGATTCTGGCAATTTTGTTCTCTAACGCAATCTTTTGTGACTCTCCAGATAGCTGATCGCCAACAAAAGGAGTCCATTCGCTTCGCTGTCTTTTTAGTTCCTTTAGCTTGTCATCGATTACTTCGATTTCTTCTTCGATTTTTTTGCGATTCATAAAGCTTTTCGTTTCTTCAAGCTCAGCCTTGAGTTTTTCCTGATGTGCAATCTTGCCATTTATCTCACGAAGCTCTGATTGAGCGGCAATTGTTTTTGCATCAAAATCATCCTGCTGGTTTTGAAGTTGCAATAGTTGTTCTTTATATTCACCATTCATGACCTTTTCCCATTGTTCACGAATCTCAGGCAATATTTTAATAGTTGGTTGTGTAGCATCGACTTGCAGCACCGACCGGTCTCGATAGTAGCTGCCAATCTGATAATTTATCAAAATCGGTGAGACGACATCTCGCATGATCATAAATGGGAACGTCCTCTGAATTTCTTGATCCAATTTGCTTGTCAAAAAATTATCGATTTCATGATTTGCGTTACTGGATTGTTGAATTGAAGCTGGCAATTCATTCCAATAGATCTGGTAAACATCGCCCATACGTTCTTCTTTCATAGCTTCTTCCAACCGTTTGATCTGCCCCATCAACCCACCTAACACATCGGAAGCAGATTCCTTCACTGAATCAAATGATGTTTCAGTTTGAAGTTCTTCCTGTTTCTCTGGAGTCTCCATCTAAGACCCTCCTTCATTTTTAATACTTAACTATATAATAAATATTACCATAATTATTATTGATACTATTCATTGTGAGAGAAAATATCTAAATATTTCCTTTAGAATCAGAAACCACTCCTCTATTTTACCCTAGCCGAGAGATAATGATAAGCATAAACTGTTGACGTACGTAAAAAAAAAGATTGTGTCAGACTTAAAAAATGACACAATCTTTTTAATTAATTTGTTAATCCGCTGAAGAAATCTTTAATTTGCTGCCATAAATTTGCAAAAAATCCTTGATTATCTTCCAATGTACCTTTGAGTGAATCACCAAACTTTCCTAGTTGATCAGAGACTTTATTGACCGTTCCTTTAAAATCATCGCTAATTTTATCTAGTTGTTGAATGGATTCCTTGTCTAATACGCCGTCAGTTGTTTGATACTGTTGTGCAAGAGCTACTAATTTGTTGACATCATCTTTCGTTACATATTGGGAAAGATTATTTTTTTCCAATGCATCATTGACAATTTTTTCAACATCTTCTTTCGTCGCCAACTCATTTTGTTTTTCCTTAAGCTCAGCCAATTCCTTTTTAATATCTACTAACGTCTGGTTCAATTGTGCCTTATAGGCTTCATCAGCCTTTTCTTTTTCGCTGTCCGACAGGTTTTGATTTTGACTTTGCTCATTGGCTTTATTGACAACCGATTGTGAAACATCAGAAGTTGTGTCTAATTCGGTCTGTGCTAATTGAGCTCTTTCAGGATCAACAGTCTCGCCATTTGACTCAAACGCTTTATACACACCTGTCAAAGCACTTTCCCCTGTCACTTTTACCACACTAGCAACTTTAACTGTCGCATCAGTAATACCCGCTGTAACTAAAGGATTTTTATATTGATCTGCGGTAATTTGCGTAATATTTTGCGGAGTTAAGATGTTGACATTGATCCCTTTTCCCTGATCTTCTCGATTCACAACCACTGAACTCAACATGACACTATCATCACCGCTGCCATAGCCTAAATATTTTACTAAATCAGCGCCAGTTGCTTTTTCCATCTTTACGCTGTCTTGATTGATTCCCAATTTATCCATCGTTTCGTTTAATTGTTGCTGATTCAAGCCTGCCCCGGCAACAAATGTTGGTTTTCCCCACCGCTCATTAATTGCTCCATCATTAGCCTCCGCGTGGACTTTAGAACTGCCGATCAATCCAGCACCTATCGAGAGTCCTATACCTGCTAATAAAATATATTTATGAAATTTCATAACAATGCCTCCTGTTTCTTGATAGTTTTATTTTAGCTGATTTACTTCTGTTTACTAACTCAGAACCCTTTTGTTTAAATAATAATTTACCAAACTAAGAATCTCTTAAGCTTTTTATCAGTCTTAAGTTGGAGGTAAACGTGGATTTTCCATGATATAGAAAAAACTTCCCAACAAAAGCTGTTGAGAAGTTTTTGAGAATTACTTTTCTTTCGTCGTAAAATGGATCTTACCTTGATCATCACGTTCCAAGTAAGTTACTTCCTTTAGGTAGCTAAAATGTAGTTCTTTGATGCTGTTATCCTCCAACATCGTCTCGTAACCTTCAAAAATTGCTCGAATGTATTGTTTGTATGCTTGCTTTTTTCGTTGTCGCTTGTTCATAAGACACCGTCCTTCTTGGTTATCTTACCAATCTACGGCTTTTCAGACAAGTATTTTATTGATATGTTTGACTTAAATAGGTCAATAACTCTTTGGATAGATCTGTTGCGGAGGTTCCTTCAGGCTTATTCTCAAGGAACTCAACCACTGAGTAATTCTGTTTCTCGGAATCAAAAGCATATAAGAAACTATTTTCTTGTCCCTTTTCATCTTGCTTTTGTTTGATTTCTGCGGTGCCTGTTTTTGCAGCTAAAGGAATATTTAGCTCAGCCAGGCTGTGGGCCGTTCCATTTTCATCACTGACCACCGCCTGCATATCAGCAGTAATCGTTTCAGCTGAGCTGGCTTTAATAACTTCTTTTTCATTCTTTGTCTCTTTGTCAGCAATCAACTTAGGATAAACCATCGTTCCTTTATTAGGAAAGACGGAATAGGCAGTGATTTGCTGGATTGGATTAAGTAATAATTGTCCTTGTCCATAGCCGGTATCCGCTAATAAGATTTCTGAGTCAAAACTGTCCTTGCTAGAAATTTGTGCTTTATTCATTGCAATCGGTAGATCCAGTTCCTTACCAAAAATAAATTTGTTTAATCCATCTCGGAAAGTTTTTTCACCCATTTTCAATGTCTCTTGCGCCATATAAATATTGTCAGAATAGACTAATGCAGTCCTTAAGTTAACTGGACTAACATCTGAGACACGCGTCACCTGATAGGAACCCCAAGAGCTATCCTTTTGCCATTTCAAACCGTTAATTGCCAGCTCCTCGTTCGGATTCAGTGTACCGGCATCCAAGCCAATCGCAGCAGTAATCGTTTTAAAGGTTGAGCCTGGCGCATACCCATTTGCGAAACGACTCATAAAGGGCTGATTTTTATCATTGCTATAAGCTTCGTACTCAGACTGACTAATACCATTCGTCATTTTATTTGGATCAAAACTTGGTGAACTTGCTGCCACTAATAGCTCACCAGTTTTTGGAGCCATCACCACACTTGAACCAGCTTGTCCGTTCAAACTGTTATAAGCGATTTGCTGAGCGCGACTGTCAATTGTTAATTTGACATTTTCACCATCTTTTTTGTCGATCTTCTGCAAGACCTTTTTCTCATTTCCTTTACTATCAGTAATAGCTAGTGATCCGCCATCTTTACCTCGTAGCTGCTTATCCAGAGCCATTTCTAATCCGCTACGACCAATCAAGCTATCGCTAGCAAGTTCACTGTTTTTCTTCATATCCTCGGCAGTCACTTTGCCTACATATCCAATTAGTTGTGCTGCTGCTTCTTTTAGAGGATACGTACGACCAGTTACTTCTTTGACTTCTAACCCTTCTGGTGTTTCCTTCGGTGCATCTGCGGTAGTTTTTAATGGTACAAAGAAATCATCTTGGACCCATCCCTGTGCTAAAGCGGAATCCACATCTTTAGCAGTAATATCTAAACTTTTAGCAATCGCCTCGATTTTAGCCGTCCGTTCTTCTCCAGAGCCAAGATTTTTGGGAACGATTCCCGATTGGTAAACTGTTCCATTCGTGGCAATACCTTGACCGCTACGATCTAAAATCTCCCCGCGAGTCGCTGGATCAACCGCGTAGTTGACCTTATCCTTTCCAGACATTCCAGGAAAAATCAAATTCGGTTTCCAATTAATCTCTTTTCCAGCATCTGTTAATGTGCCAGAGTATTTTTGGTTACTTATTTTCCCAAAGCCCGTATTCACTGATAACTTGTAGCTAAATCGATAGGTGCCGTCTTTCTTATCTACCGTCAAATCAGTCATTTTGATATTCGACGCACTGATACCAGAGAAGATTGATTGATACTTTTCGGCTACTTGTTTTTTTGAATAGCCGCTCGCCTTCACTGAATCAGCATTTAGATTTTTGGTGATATCTTGATAGTTCTCTTTTTGCAAGCTTTTAACAAAGGCCTTGACGGTTGCCTCTCCTTGTTTTTTTACTTGACTCGCTTGATAAGCGCGAACACCAAAGAAACCAGCCACCAGAAAAATTATAATTCCAACAATAATAATTGGCAGTTGTTTATTAGTTTGTTTTTTTGTACGTGTACTTCTCTCCATACAGGATTCCCTCCCTAGCTTCTTTCGTCCAGTTTCTTTATACTATAAAAAAGGACGTGTTAATTATGAATCATTGTTACCTATTCATCGGACCAAGTGGTTCAGGAAAAACCAGCTTGGCTGAAAAAGCCTTCGCTCCTGAACAAAAAGTTATTTCGTATACGACGCGCCCCCCACGTGAAGGTGAGGAACATGGTCGTGACTACTATTTTGTATCAAAAAAGAAATTCAAGCAAATGGTCAACGATGACCAATTTGCGGAATATGATGTTTATGATGAAGAATTTTACGGCATTGCTAAATCAACTTTGCGAGAAGCCCTAACTGCCGGTAATTGCTATGATCCGATAACCACAACCGGTTTTATCAATCTACATCGGATTTTTGGTGATCAAATGGTTCCTATTTGGATCAATATTTCGCAGGAAACAATGATCGCCCGTCTTGAAAAAAGAGCAACACCTAAAGAATTAGAGCGCCGTTTAGCAATTTTTCAAGAGGATGTAGAAAGTCTTGAACGATTAAAAAAATTTCCCAATCTGATTGTCATCAATGGTGAAGCTACACTAGAGGAAATGCTGCTTCAATTACGTCAAGCTCTGGATTAATTGAAATGCTTTGCGTTCTCCGTGCTCAAATGGGAAACAGATCATTCCACAATAAACAAACCCTAATTTTTTGATCAAATGCAACATTGGCTGATTAGCGGGATAGGTATCGATCCGAATGTCTTCAAAGCCTAAAAGCAAAGCCTGCTGAATGGCTAAATTTAGCAATTTTTCCCCTAATCCCAGTCCACGATAATTTTGACTGACTGCGACATGATGTAATGCTACATAAGGTCCATTACTCTGCCATGTCCCATCAATTGCTTCATAGACAGGATCTTTTTCAGCAATCAGCGCAACCGTTCCGACGATCTCACCTTTAAGAGTCAGCACATAGCTGGCTTTTTTTCGTATATCTTCGCGAATCACCCCTTCGTGAGGCTCGTGACCATTTTGCCACTGGGGTGATCCTTGATCCTTCAAATATTGTTTAGCCTGATTGATAATGGTACCAATCTCTGGAATATCCTCATAGGTGCTCAACCGAAAATCAAAATCCTGTTCCTTCAGATCGCTAGTTTTTGCTTCATTGCCAAAGGTTAAGATCGTTTCCGCATCTTTTTTACCCAGAATGCCTCCTAAGATTTCCCCCGTTTGTTTGGCTTGTCTGACAATAAAATCTTCATCTTCATATCCCATTATTTTTTCCATCCTCTCTGCCAATGATCCCCATGCTCTAAAAAGGCTCCAACCAACTCCAAATGATGTGCCAATGACCATTTCTTGATTGTCCCCAATCCGGGAAATTTTCGTGTTTCTTGGTAGTGTAGTAATTCTTTTAAACCAAGAGTCAGTAATAGCTGATCCTGATTACGAAAATACCATTCAGACAATTTTTCTAATGCTTCGAAAAATTTCCCACTTTGATCCTGCGCGGATTCATTACTATCAGATACAAAATGTTTCACTCTAAGATTAAAGTACGCATCAAAATAGCTAATATGAATGGCAATCGCGCGACTTGGACCACCTTTATCAAAATAATGACTGTCTTCAATTGTGTAATCGCTAAATCCCTTTGAATCAGGTGCTAAATAAAGATGCTCATCGCTATAAAAATCATCTATCTTTTCAGCATAATTAGCAACATTTTTTTTCGCTTGAAAAGCTTCTCTAAGCAAAATTTTATTAGGTACATCTAAAACTCTGAATCTTCCCTGATCTGGGATGACTGTCAGTGCACTGTTTGGGATGGCTAAATCTTTCACTTTACGCGAAGAATGTGCGTTAAATATATAAAGTTCAGCCTCGAAAGGAGCTTCTTTTGCCACGATTTCCGCCATTTTTACGCTGGAATCCGTACTCACTTTCCATTCAAAACGTTTTTCAGTAAAAAGCTTGGCTGTGCCTACTTGAGGATTTGTGATTAAATAGCAAACAAACTTCTTTTGATCAAACAATTCAATCGTCTTTTTTAATGTAGGTGAATCACGAACAGGTTCGATAATCGGCCGAATTTTTTTCGACCAGCGTACTTCTTTAATTAAAGTATTAACCGCAAGTAGGTCAAATTGCTTGCCACGTAAATAGGGATAATACATAGGCTCACTCCAATGGTTCAGTCGGACGACGCCGAACCTGTCTTTGCTGACGTAAAAACTCATAATCTTGCTCTAATGCCCGTAATTCTTCTTCTAAACTTTCGATGCGAGCTGCTTGCACATCTTCAATGAAGCGCTGATAGTAATTATTTTCCTGTAGGCTATCCTTTTCATCCAAGCGTCGCCGCAACTCTTTATAAAGCTGTTCTGTCGAAAAAAAGCTTGTGCCATATGACATGCGCTTCGCTTTTTGGACCTCGCGAAACAGCGAAGCCATGAACCGTTGAGTAAGAGCCGTTTCTTCAACTTGCAAGGCTCTTTTTACTGGTTTCTTTGCAACAAAGAACGTGCCATCAGCAGGAAGTTCATCCGCCTGTGTGTATGGTCGGTAAACTAAGACTCCAATCTCACTTGGAATGTCCTCTAGTACCTTCAAATACAATTCTTCCGTTAAAACAAAATAATTGTAATGCCCAACAAAAGAAAGTTTTGCCTTTGAATAAAAATCAGCTCTTGTCACCTTAAGCTCATAGCAACGCCACTCTGTAGTATTTGGTTTAAAAAAACAAGCTAGTGTATCGACAATTCCTTGATCATCCGGCATTGTGACTTCTTCAACGACGATGCCACCAAGTTCAATACAATAATAATAAAGTGCCTTCTCGATTTCTTGTGTTAATGTTGTTTTCATCTTCTCACCATGGGAACGTATTTTCGTAAACTTTAGCATAATTGTACTAAAAAAAACAGAGGTTGCCCTCTGTTTTAAATAAAATATGAAAGATCACTAGCTGGACTTGGATAGGCGAAGATAAATTTTTCAATTTCTTCATGTGTCATTTTCTTTGTTAAAGCGATCAAGAGATAATTGATGACTTCATCTGCTAATTGACTTAAACAAGTTATAGCAGCGATTTTATCTTCTTCATCATAGACAAACTTGATTTTTGCCCCTTGATCGTTGATTCGCTGATAAGTGTACCAGCTGGACAAATCCATTGTTTGTGAATGGTATTTTTCCGGATGAGCAGTAAGCTCTCTTTCGCTTATCCCTAATCTTGCAAGACGTTGATCTCCAAAAACGATCGTCGGAATCAATGGATATTTGATCGCTTCAGCGGAGTCCGCCATAGCTTTGACAACATAACCTGCTTCAAAACTTGCTACAGGAGTCAGCTTTGGTTGACTCTTCGCTACAACATCTCCGCAAGCAAAAATATTTTTTTGTGTGGTACGTAAATGATCATCAACTTTTATTCCTTTTTTATCATAAGTAACACCGGCTTTTTCTAAATTCAAAGCCTCCATGTTTGGTATTCGACCAGTGGCACCGAAAACTCTGTCAGTGATCAGTTCAAAATCTTCACCCGTGATACGATATTGCGGGTGATTCAATTCAATTGCTTTTGTATTTACATTAAAGTGAAAATGAACGCCCTCTGATTTCATATGCTCTACTAAAGCTGTCACCAGTTCTTGATCAAATTCTTTCAATGGACGATCATTGTGATGAATAATATGAACCTCTGATCCAGCAGCACTAGCAATCACGGCCAATTCGAAAGCAATATACCCTGCACCGATAAAAGCAATTTTTTCAGGTAAGTGTTCTAAAGCTAAAAAATCCGTACTGCTTTGCAGCAAGTCCTGTCCATCAATCGGCAACACGGATGGCCGTTGGCCTGTTGCAATCAAAAATTGATCAGATGCTAAAATTTTATCATTAACGATGATTTGATGAGCATCAATAAAACTGGCCTGACCTGTATAACGATCAATTTCAGCTGCATCTATGCCATCTTTAGTATTTTGCGGAACACTGTCTGTATAGCTTCGCTTAAAGGACATCAAATCTTCCCAAATGATTTTAGGTGTTTGTTCAAAGCCTTTGCCAACCATTGTCTCGATTCGTTTTTGCGCCTCTACTCCGCTCATCAGCATTTTTTTAGGGTCACAACCACGATTAGGGCAAGTACCGCCCCATAGATCCGATTCAATAATTGCTACTTTTCTTCCCTGCTCCTTGAAACCGTAAGCAGCGGAATTTCCAGCAGGACCGCTGCCAATTACAATCACATCATATTTTTCCATTGTTAGTCCTCCATATTCTCATGCCGCATACCATTTTGTTTCACTCAAACTTAAAAGGTGCCGTAATATATTATTAGCCGGCTTCTTGACTTAAATAACGGAACACATCGCTCCGATTAATGATGCCAATTATTTTGCCATTTTGCTTCATTGCAAAAGCATCATGCTCGGCTAATAGATCAAAGACTTCGCTCAAGCTGGTATTAATAGATAATGCTAATAACTCAGAGGCTGCTGTTTCTGATTTTTGATAAAAGCCACCATTATATAAGACTTCTAATGTGTGTGTATACACTTCATCCGTCGTTTCATCAAAGAATTCTTCCACAAATTGATTGGCTGGATGTTTTTGAATCTCTTCAGGTGTATCACACTGAATTAATTTTCCTTCGTGCATGACCGCGATTCGACTGCCGATCTTCATTGCTTCCTTCATATTATGAGTCACGAAGATTACGGTATTACCTAACTTTTGATGCAATTCTAATACAAGGTCTTGAAGACTTGCGCGTGAAATTGGATCAAGTGCGCTAAACGGTTCATCCATTAAGACAATGTCCGGCTCTGATGCCAGCGCACGAATGATTCCGATCCGCTGTTGTTGACCGCCTGAGAGCTCGCTTGGCATCCGATCTCTAAATTGATCAGGATCCATATCGACCTCCCTCAATAGTTGGTCAACACGTTTATTGCGTCGTTCCTTATCCCAGCCGAGCATGTCAGGAATGACTTCAATGTTTTCCTTAACGCTCATGGTAGGAAATAAAGCGATCTGCTGTAAAACATAGCCAATCTGCCAGCGTAGCTTCTGAATATTGTAATCTTTGATTCGTTTTTCTTTAAAGTAGAGATTCCCGTCGGTCGGTTCAATCAAACCATTGATCATTTTTAGCGAAGTCGTTTTTCCACTTCCTGAAGGACCAACTAAGACAAAAATTTCTCCTTTTTTCACTTGGAAGTTCAAATCCTTTAAGACAACATTGCCTTCGAACTCCTTGCTTACATCTTTAAATTCAATAATTGATTCCATTTATTTCTCCTCCCCAATGATTTTTTCTTTCACCAAGAAGTCATGGGCAACTTTAGCCGGCTGTTCCTTTTTCACATTCACTAGATAGTTCATTTCGATCATTTGATCTTCAGTAATCTTGCCTGCCAAACGATTCAAGGCTTTGACAATGTCGGGATGTTTATCAGCAAACTCCTTCTTCATCAATGCAGCACCTTGGTATGGTGGGAAAAGATGAAGATCATCCTCTAAGGTCACCAGATCATATTGCTTGATCTCACTATCCGTTGAGTATGCATCAATCACATCGACGTCACCATTATTGATTGCTTGATAACGCAGTGCAGGTTCCATACTTTGAACCGAACTTAATTTCACGCCATATTTATCTTGAATTCCACGATAACCGTCTTGACGATCAATAAATTCCAAAGTAAAGCCAGCTTTCAATTGATCTTGTTGTCCCTGCAATTGAGAAATTTTAGTGATTCCACGTTTTTCTGCTTCACTTTTCTTCATCGCTAAAGCATACGTGTTTTCATAATCCATGGGTTTTAATAAACGCATATCAAATTGCGAAGCTAGTAATTTGTTTGCTTCTTTGTACGTCTTTTCTGGTGATAAATTATCCGGCGTGCTTTTAGGAACCTTGACTAAGCTTTCTAAAACGGTACCTGTAAATTCAGGATAAATATCGATTTGATCACTTTTCACCGCGCTAAATAAGAAACTGGTTTTTCCGAAGTTGGGCTTTAATTCCACATTGATCGAGGAATCTTCATCCTTGATAACTTCCTTATACATATTGATTAAAATGTCTGGTTCAGAACCTAATTTCCCGGCAATTGTTACTGTCTCACTGCCAATTGGGTTGTTTTGAGCGAAAAAGATTCCGCCAATGCTTAAACAAATAACTCCAAGAGTGATCAGCGTTACTTTCCCGCTTCGATTTTGTAGAAAACGGATCAAGGTACTGAAAATGATGGCTAGTAAAGCGGAGCTGATGGCCCCAATTAACGTCAAGTTTGGATCGTTACGGTCGATTCCCAGCAAAATGAAAGTACCAAGGCCGCCTGCTCCAATCAAGGCTGCCAATGTTGCAGTACCGATGATTAAGACCAAGGCAGTCCGAACTCCGGAAATAATGACTGGCATCGCCATAGGTAATTCAACTCGCATCAATTTTCGCATGTGTGACATTCCGAAAGCATCAGCCGCCTCTTCAATTGATGGATCAATCTCAGCCAATCCAATATAAGTATTTTGAAAAATCGGCAATAATGCATAAACTACTAGGGCGATCAAGGCGGGAACTGTACCAATTCCAACGAAGGGAATCAGCAACCCTAGTAATGCCAATGACGGAATTGTCTGTAAAATACTAGTAATTTGTAAAACGACCTCGGCTAATTTTTTTCGTTGACTCAATAATATCGCCAACGGAATCGCGATCACTATGGCAATCAACAGAGCGCTTAAAGAGATGGCTAAATGCTCAAAGATCGCCGATAGCAGATCGTCTTTTCTTTCACTAAAGGTATTAATTAATTCATTCATAAAATATCCTTTCAAATTTATGACTTGTTCTCATTATAACTTAATCAAAAACGGAGACAAAAAGATCGGCTCGCTCAAAAAGTAGTATAATAATGATTGGAAATTATTCAGGAAATAATAGTTCTGATTAAACGAGAGAATGCCTAAGATTTGGCACAAGGAATGATGTTTAATAACTGTAACTGAATAATTTGAAAAAGAAAGAAGGAGAAAAATGAAATCAATTGATGAATTAAAACAAATTCAGCGTACAACCCAAGAAAAAACTTATTCTTATCTGAATTCTCACCATTATAATTGGTTTAAAGCAATAGATTTGAATTTATTGAATAGCGATGGCTTCACCAATTATTTTTTACGAATCAAACAAAATGAACCAGAAATTTTTGAGGAATTACAGGAAAAAGTACTGAATGCGACAATTACGAGCTTTAAACAAAATTTGTCTGATTCGGATAGTTTTGTTCTGGTGACCGCCTCCTGGGCAAATGGTTTTGTTCCTGAAAATGCTGAAGCAGCGATGCAGGACCTTGATCGTTATTTGAAACAATACACTATTCAAAAAGACCCCTTGATTGGAATCAATCAAATGAATGCAGATCTAAACCAAGTCTTGATGCAGCATCTTCCAAAAGTTCGGCGACAGGATCTGCGCTTGATTTATCGGCTGCTTTTATTAAAAGAAGCTTCGGAAAAAGACGTTCAGACTGAACTTTCGTCATTAAATGATCCTACTAAAATAAGAACTACGGCCGCTCTAAAACTTTTTCGAAGCTTCTAAAGTAAAAAGAAACGACATATGATGGTCGTTTCTTTTTTTCTTACTTTTCTGCCGAAGCTATCATCACATGCCACTGTTTTAGCTCATAGCGATAAAGTCCGCTTTGAATGACTGGGTCCGCGTCTGAAATGGCTTGCGCCTCTGCTAAATTTTCAGCTTCAAACACTACCATGGCTCCATCGATTATCTCCGTTGCCATATCGCCAAATACTCCAGCAGTTAGATAACGTCCCTTCGATAGTTGTTTTAAATAAGCTGCAGAATCTATCGCTACCTTTTCAATGACCGCGTCCTCACTATTTTTGAAGTCAATCCGAACAAATAACATCTTTCCCGATTTCATTTCATTATCCCCTTTCTATAATAAATAGTTATTTTCTTTATTGGCTGCCTGCAATCGGTGGAGCTCGTATGTAGCATAACCGTTAACAATTAAGGGTTCTTTTTGACAGATTGCTTCGGCTTCTTCATAGCTGTTTGCCTTCAGAATAAACATTCCAGCCATTCCTGGGTAACCCTTAAACGCTCCAGCTAGTTCGATTGTGCCTTCTTCATCAAGTTTTCTTAAGTTTTCGATATGCTCAGTAACTCCTGCCTTATTTAAACGGCGATATTCTTTGGTTTTCTTAATCAACATGACATATAGCCATTCCTCCATTAGTTCTCCTCCTTGTTATATTGCTGAGCAATTTTCAATGCTCGTTTTTTAACTTCTTCTCGCGCTTTTAATGGTTCAAGTATCTCTACATAAGGTCCGAATGAAAGTAAACGATGATACGTCCATTCGTTCAGTGGATACCTAACCGTCACTAAATAGCTATCATCCGAACATCGCTTCACTTCATCTTCATGAAACTCATCAAATAAACGATAAGCCATTTCTGGTAAAAATCGAAGCTTGAAAAATACGTATTCAGTATTGCAGTCAGAATGAGCTAAAGAAAAATCTTCAGGTAGTGTTCGGTCAAAATTTTGTTCTAAAACATGTATCCTTTTCATCCGGGACAATCGAAAAATTCGTATATCCTGTTTATCGTGACAATAGCCAATAATATACCAAGCATGGGACTTAAAGCTTAAACGAAGCGGTTCCACTTTTCTTTCAGATCGTTGCAAATCAGAATTGAAATAATCGAAGGCTAGAATATATTTTTGAGTAATCGCTCGACGTAATTCAGAGATCGTGATTTTCTCGTCCTCACTGCTTCCCCAATAACTAAAATCAATTTCTAGCCAGTCATCAGCTGGCGCCTGATTAAAAAGTGCACCGATTTTCGTTAGCACTTGATCCGCCTCAGGGTAATTTGATGCTTGCAAAATCTGTAGACCTTGATAAATCTGGAATTGTTCCTCGGTCGTCAAAAACGATTCATTTAAGCTGTATCCATCCATCAATGAAATACCGCCTCCTGCGCCCTTTTTCGAAATAATAGGAATGTCAGACAAGCTCAGAGTTGTAATATCACGATAAATCGTTCGCCTAGAGACACCAAAGTAATCCGCCAATTCTTTTGCAGTAACTTGTTTTCGATTAACGATGTAAAAAATCATTCGTACTAATCGTTCAATCTGCATAATGCTCCTTCCTTTCGCTTAAAACTATACTAATACTAATGAGACAATAAGCTGTCATATTAAAAATAAAAAAACAGAAAAAACACTTTCAATCATGTTTTTTCTGTTTTATTTCAATCGAATAATCTCGCGCTCAATCAGTGCAAGGGAAAGTTTTAAGGCTTTAACTCGTTCCTTTGACAGCGTAATTTGGGCTTTCACATTTTTACCTGCAGTTTGCTTTTCCTCTAATGAAATGATTGCCTGCTCAATTTTATGCAGTGTTGAAGCTAGCGACTTCTTCGCAGCCAAATAATCGGCCAATTCATAATCTTCCAAGTGCATTCGCCTCCTTAGTTCAATTATAGCAAAAAAAATCTCCTCTCAAGAAAAGAGGAGACAAATTTCTAGATATATTAACGGATGCCTAGTGCAATTCGCGCGTAACGACTCATTTTATCCGTTGTCCACGCTGGGTACCAAACAAGTTTTACTTCTACATTGGTAACTTCAGGAATCTCAGCCAATGCTGATTGGATATTGTCAGTCAGGATATCTGCTAACGGACAGCCCATAGTGGTCAAAGTCATCTTGATGACAGTATTCCCAGTCTGTTCGAAATCTACTTCATAGATTAAGCCAAGGTTAACGATATCGATACCTAACTCAGGGTCAATCACTGACTCTAAAGCAGTCAAAATAGTTTCTTTAATTTCAGCTATTTCTGCATCGGTCCATTTTTGTGTGTTCTCTTCCACCTGCTCCACTCCTTTCGAGTTTCAAGAAGTATTTTACTCTATCTTGATGCTTTTGTAAATGAGAATTGAAGCCTGTTCATTCTCATTTAAGAATTGTTACTTACTATTTTGTGACTTCTTCAATTGAAGTTGTTCATCTTGTGTTAAGAAAGTCCCGACAACCGAATCTGTAGCTACGATATTAGTGAAGGACTGAGGGTCAACATCTGCAACTACCTGCTTCAATGCATATAATTCATAACGGGTAAAAACAATCATAATCATTTCTCGTTCACTAGAACTGAACCCTCCACGTGCTTGAATGACAGTCATTCCTCGTAGAAGTTCAGTATTTAAAGCCGCCCGCATGTCAGCGCTTTTACTTGTTGTAATAAAAGCAGTCATTTTTTGGTGACTAGTATGAACATAATCGACAACCGTACTCATAGTAAAAATCGTAATGATCGTATATAAGGCGCTTTCCCAGGTGAAAAAGAAGCCTGCAACAACCACGATGACACCATTTAAAAGCATCATATAATTTCCGACAGTTCGGCCAGTCGTTTTTGATAAAAGCAATGAAACGATATCCAGTCCGCCTGTTGTAAAACCAAATTTTAACGATAATCCAGCGCCGATTCCCAACAATACACCACCAGTGATCGCATTCATCAATACATTATCCGTGACTTGACCAGTAGGAACAATCGTCGTAAAGAACGACATCGCAATCACATTGGCGAAACTTAAAATCATTGCTGACTTTCCTAATTTAATAAACCCTAAAATGAATACTGGAACATTTAGAAGAAAGATTAAAATCCCAGTATCAATGGATAAACCAACATTTGAGAGCAAATGCTCTACGATTTGGGCAATCCCAGTCATACCCGCAGAAAAAACATTTGCTGGAATTAAGAAATAATTTAGTCCAACAGCACCGGTCAGACCTGTAAATAATATGACAAGGATTTTTTTTGTTAAATCCTTTGATGTATAATTAATAACCTTCTGCATCCATGATTCCCCTTTCATTTAAAACCTCTAATAGAATAACAGGTTCTCTCATCAATAATCAATCTTTTTCCATAATAGATTGGAGAATAATTATGGCTTTCTTAGCAATTTTTGATAAACTATAAGAAATGGATTGGAATGTCCAAATGTAGGATACACGGCATTCGAATCCTTAGGAAAAATAAGCAGCTAAAGCAAACAAGGAGGATGTCTATGGCTAAAGATGCAAGCTTTGATATTGTTTCGGAACTGAATAAAGAGGAAGTCAAAAACGGTGTGCAAATTGCGCTAAAAGAATTAAAGAATCGCTTTGATTTTAAAGGTAGTCTCTTTGACATTAAGCTAGAAGGAAATCAGTTAGTCATAAAGGCTGAAGACGAATACAAAGTGGAGCAAGTCAAGGACGTACTTTTCAGCAAACTAATTAAACGCGGTGTTCCTTTGAAGAACATTCAGTTTTCTGCTTCAGAACACGCGTTAGGCGGAAATGCTCGCCAAGCAGCAGAATTAGTAAATGGAATCGATAGAGAAAGTGCTAAAAAAATCACGACAGCGATCAAAAACAGCAAAATCAAAGTAAAAGCACAAATACAAGAAGACCGACTGCGAGTGACTGGAAAAAGCCGTGATGATCTGCAACAGGTCATTGCATTAGTAAAAGATATCGAACTACCGATTGACGTACAATTCATTAATTACCGTTAAAAACGGTTGTGACAGATGGGGGCAGCTTCACGAAATTTCGACTTATTTTTCAAAGAAACTATTTCTGGAACATACCTCAACATACCGCTTATTCAGAAAAAGGAGCTGTGACAAGTCTTTTGTCACAGCTCCTTTGCCTTATTTGAAGCTAATTGCTGGTTGTTAGGGAATTGTTTGGTATTTCGTTTGCGATATTTTTATCAATGATCAAGATTGAAGAGAATAAATTTATCGCTAGAATATTTATTCCCTTTCTTGCCAAAATTCGCGTGACGCATGTTCTACCTCTGTTGCTCCGTATACTATTTTTCGATCTGACCAGCTAACTGGCAACAGCTTTTGATAGTGTGGATTGGTATAACGCTGATCGAGTAACAAAATGATTCCTTGATCTTCCATTGTTCGAATCACACGACCAGCAGCTTGAATAACCTTGTTCATACCTGGTAACTGGTACGCATAGCTAAATCCTTGATTGCGTTTCTCATCGTAGTATTCTTTGATCAATTCTTGTTCATGGTTGACTTGTGGCAGTCCTACACCGACTACCACGGTTCCAATCAAACGTTCGCCAACTAAGTCAATTCCCTCTGAAAAAATCCCGCCTAACACGCAAAATCCAATCAGCGTTCTCTCAGGCTGATCGACAAATGCGGCCAAAAAATCCTCTCTTTCCGCCTCATTCAACTTTGAACCCTGAATCTGAATCGCATATTCTGGATAAACGTCGTGGAAATAATCTGCCACCTGGTCTAAGTATTGAAAGGATGGAAAGAAAACAAGATAGTTGCCTGTTTTTGTTTTTACCAATCGTTCTATAGACGCGGCAATTTTGGGAATACTTTGAGTGCGCATTTGATAGGTCGTTTGGATACTGGCATCTACCAAGACTAAACGATTTTCATTTGGAAAAGGACTTGGCAAACGATAGGTTAAACTATCCTCACCTCCGCCTAAAACCTCTTGATAATAATCTAGAGGTGAAAAACTAGCAGAAAATAAGATACTGCTACCGACCTTCTCCATTGTTTGCTCTAAAAACCAAGAAGGATCAATACAATACTCTTTTACAATCAAATCATAGCTCTTATGTTCAACGGTTGTTTGATAGTGATCGTCGTAGAATTCGCTCATCCGCGTGAAACGGATAATTTCAAAATAGACTGGCAGCATTTTCTGCTGCGCTGGATGATCGGGGTTTTCTGCCAGCCATTCCTTGATCTGTTCTTGTAATTTAAACAAACTATTGATCAAACTTTCAGGAGCAGCCTGCTGATGGTGATAGGCCTTGCCCTCTAGCGATTGATGGATTAGTTCAAACTCATTATCAACTCTGGTAAATGCTCTGTTCAATTTTTTAAAGGATTTATCTAAGTCTTTTTGCATCTGCGCGATATTTTCCCTAGAAATACTAGCCGAGTACATTTCTTTTGAACGATTGACTAGATTATGAGCTTCATCAACTAACACTAAATTTGTTTTATTCTCTTCTTCAAAGAAACGGCGCAAATAAACCGTTGGATCGAATAGATAATTATAATCACCAATGACCAAGTCACAAAAACGACTAATATCTAATGACAATTCAAAAGGACACAGCTCATGCTTTCGGGCGTATTTTTCAATGACTGGACGTGTATATTGATCATCATTGTTTAACATATCCCAAAGGCCGTCGTTGACCCGATCATAATATCCCTTCGCGAAGGGGCAATGCTCTGGTGTACAGTTGCGTTCTGTTAAAAAACAAATCTTGTCCTTGGCCGTCAATGTGACGCTTTTTACACGAGCGTCTTTTTTCGTGATTTTCGTGACTGTTTCTTCTGCTACCTGACGGGTAATAGTTTTAGCGGTTAGATAAAAAATCCGCTCGCCTAATTCTTCACCCATCGCCTTGAATGTCGGGAAAAGAGTTGACATGGTTTTGCCAGTTCCCGTCGGTGCTTCCACATACAGTTTTTGCTGGGCATGAATCGTTTTATAGACAGCCGCGGCCAACTCTCTTTGACCTGCTCGATAGGTATCGAATGGAAATGCTAGTGACTTTAACGAGTTATTACGTGTTTCTCGCCATTGCATTTGAAAAACTAGCCAGTTCTCATATCGCTCAATCAAGTCATTGAAAAAATCTGTCAGTTCTTCAAAGCTGAAGGTCCGAAGCTGACGCGTGATCTTTTCTTCCGTTGTTTGAAAATAGGTCAAACGCGTACCGATTTCCGTTAATTCTTCTTGCTCACTATAAATATAGGCATAAACCATCGCTTGATAGAAATAGAGATCGATAATTCCCGTCTCAAGCTCTTCAAAGGGGGTTTCCGAAGTTTTAATTTCATCAATAATTATTTTATCATCTTCTAAATAGATACCATCTGCTCGTCCTTCGATTTGAACGGCAGTTTCAGCAATCTCAAGTGGCTTTTTCAACCAAACCTCTTTTTGGTAGCCTTCGCCCGCTTCTTTTTGCAATTGACGATGAATTCGGGCGCCTTCTTGAGGTGTATGATTACTGTTTTTTCCTTCATCAATACTACCGCGACGCAAGATAAATTCAACGAGTTCGCGAATCGCTATTTTTTTGACTACCATACACTTACCTCATTCTTCGTTTCTATTCAATGATTCTCAAAATCATTTTGCTGTTTCACCATAGAAGATTTTCAATCACTCGTCAAGTTTTATTGATACTTCTTTTTTATCAATCGCTTTATATGGATAGAAATGAATATTGGAAGCTCTTGATTTAAATCCATACTCGTCACTCTCATTAAAATGATTCACAAAAAACCTGATTGAAATGTCAAAATCGGTCAGAGGAGCCGCAATTTTTTTACTTTTAAGGTATAATGAAGAAGGAATTCGTGATTCTAAGTTTATTGACACTCATTTTGAGTCAGCAATAGTGAATCGAATCAAGAAATATACTTTTAGTTTTCAGGGGGAAAATAAAAATAATGATTCAAATCGAAGGTTTTGTTACTGGAATCGCGCAAGAAAATTGCTACTTGATTCATAACGAACACAATTTATTGATCGTTGATCCTGGCTCAGAGGGGGATCGCTTGATTCAAGAAGTCAAACGCATTGGAAAAACTCCGCAAGCTATTCTTTTGACGCATACGCATTATGACCATATTGGTGCGGTTGAACAGCTGCGAAATAACTATGAGATACCAGTATATGTGAGTCCACTGGAACAACAATGGCTAGGCGATCCAATCTTAAATCTTTCTGGACTTGGGCGCCATGATAATATGCCCGACCTGATCGTTCAACCAGCGGAATACGAATTTGAAATGAAGGAGTATACAATTGGCGATATGACTTTTCAGGTTGTACCGACACCAGGACATTCGATTGGCAGCGTTAGCTTCATTTTTGATGATTTCGTGGTAGTTGGTGACGCGCTGTTCAAGGGAAGCATCGGACGCACGGATCTTTATACCGGCGATATGCAGCAATTGCTCTACAGTATCAAAACATATCTCTTCACTCTTCCGCGGGAATTGCCAGCTTATCCAGGGCATGGGCCTGCAACGACGATCGGTCATGAGATCGATACGAATCCTTTCTTTAACTAATCAACTTTTTGGAGGTTTTAAATATGGCAGAAACAAATCTTTATATTGTTCGACATGGTAAAACAATGTTCAATACGTTGGCTCGAGTGCAGGGCTGGTGTGACACTCCCCTTACTCAGAGCGGGCGTGACGGCATTCACTATGTTGGTTTGGGCTTGCAAGACACGAAGTTTGAAGAAGCTTATTCCAGCGATTCGGGTCGAGCAATCGAAACCATGCGCATTCTTTTGAGCGAACATCCTGACGGAAAAGATATTCCTTATCACGTTGATCCCCGTATTCGGGAATGGTGCTTTGGTTCTTTAGAAGGTGGTTTTGATGCAGAGATGTGGGGTGTTTTACCACGAGTATTGAACTTCAAGACTGAAGATGAGCTTTTTGCAACTGAAGTAACTTTTGAGGAAATCGCCAATGCCGTTTTCGCTGCTGATACAGCAAACTGGGCAGAGCCTTATGAAAAGCTGCGTGATCGTGTATGGCAAGGTTTTGAAGATATTGCTCAACATCGGGAAAAGCAAGGTGGCGGAAATGTCCTCATCGTTTCTCATGGGTTGACGATTGCTTTCTTATTAAGCTTAATCGATTCAAAGCAGCCGGTTCGTGCAAACCTGCTTAACGGCAGTATCAATCGTTTGCGTTACGAGAATGGAGAATTCTCCATCCGCGCAATCAATGATATCAGTTATATGGAACGCGGAAAAACCATCTCAGATCAAATTGACGAATAGAAATTGGAACTGTCGATATCTTATCGGCAGTTTTTTTCTTATAAAAAGCTTAGCCTTTTTTCGATGGTCTTTTTAAAGGTGAAACGGTATACTAATGATTGTTATTAATTTGAAAGGACGTAAACTATGCTTATTGCCAATATTTTTAAAGCAATTATTCTTGGGATCGTCGAAGGGATTACCGAATGGTTGCCAATTTCTTCCACGGGTCATTTGATTTTAGCAGATGAGTTCATCAAGATGAATATGAGCGCTGCTTTTACTGAAATGTTCAATGTTGTAATTCAGTTAGGCGCTATTTTAGCTGTGGTGGTTTTATATTTCAATAAACTCAACCCCTTCTCATCTAGTAAATCGCATCAGGAAAGAAATGATACTTGGACATTATGGTTCAAAGTAATTATCGCCTGTTTGCCTGCTGCGGTGATTGGATTGCCGCTAGATGATTTTTTAGAGGCCCATTTTCACAAATTCTTACCAGTAGCGATCATGCTGATCGTTTATGGGATCGCCTTTATTGTTGTTGAAAGACACAATAAAACAAAAACACCTAAATGTACCAATTTAAATGATTTTACCTATAAAGCTGCATTGATTGTTGGAGCCTTTCAGCTGCTATCCTTGATTCCCGGAACTTCACGTTCTGGAGCAACGATTTTAGGGGCTATCATTATCGGAAGCTCACGCTTTGTAGCAACGGAATTTTCTTTCTTCTTAGGTATTCCAGTAATGTTTGGTGCTAGTGGATTAAAAATCGTCAAATTCTTGTTGAATGGAAATAGCTTTGGTATTTCAGAAATCGTTGTTTTATTAGTCGGTATGGTGACTGCCTTTGTTGTTTCGATCATTGCTATCAAATTCTTGTTGGATTATATTAA
This sequence comes from Enterococcus avium ATCC 14025, assembly GCF_000406965.1. Classification (GTDB taxonomy): domain Bacteria; phylum Bacillota; class Bacilli; order Lactobacillales; family Enterococcaceae; genus Enterococcus_A; species Enterococcus_A avium. Next base: position 483,658 of record NZ_KE136363.1, read on the forward strand.
ACGAAATGATTTTACCGTTTTTGGCTGGTATCGAATCGTTCTAGGAATCATCTTGATCGGCTATTGGCTGATTGCTATGTAGTATCTAAAATGAATACAAAAAAAGTTCCAGGCTTGAAACATTGAGCTTGGAACTTTTTTTGATTTATTAATTAAACATCGTATTTAATGTGAAATCATTTGCCTATTTCTATTTGCATAGTGATTTCTCAACAAGGTTAATAATACTAATTATAAATTGGAAACAAAAAGAAAATTTTCTTCACATCGTTGATATGATAGCTTTCACTAGCTTAATTACTAATGATAGTCATTCTCAAATCTAATTGATAATTACTTTCGTTCTCAATTAGCGGATTTTATTATCATTTATCTAGGCTGCTGTGTTACTATAATGGTGAGGATAGCTAGTGAATTAATTTCACAGCTTACAAATACGAAAGGAGGAAAAGTGATGAGTAAAAAAGAACGAAATGCTTTTCTCTCTACCCTTTTCTGTTTAGTTTTTTTTAATTATTGGAAAAATGCTGATTGCGCTTTCCCAATCAATCTATCCGCTCTTTTTTGTCTTGGCGATCATTAGCGGTGGTTGGAAACAGACCTATGAAGGACTCAGTGAATTAATTCATGAACGTACGTTGAATGTCGATTTATTAATGGCGTTAGCAGCAATCGGTGCCTGTTTAATTGGAAACTGGTTTGAAGGAGCGATGCTGACCTTTATCTTCTGTTTAAGCGGTGCTTTGGAGGAATACGCTACTAACAAAAGTACTAAGGAAATCACAGCTTTGATGAATGTAGCTCCAAATGAGGCGATAAAAATCGTCGATGAAAAACACATTACGATTCCTGTCGAAGAATTAGCCATTGGTGATTTTGTTTTCGTACCAAAGGGCCAAGCAATCCCGATAGACGGTCGCATGCTATCTTCTTCTTCAATTGACGAGTCAGCAATTTCGGGAGAATCTGTTCCCGTAGAAAAATCCGTAAATGATGATGCCTTCAGCGGAACGATTAATCTAGGTCAGGCTTTTACATTAGAAGTGACCAAAACCAGCGATGATACCTTGTTTGCCCAGATTCTGAAATTAGTTGAAAACGCTCAAAATGAACAAAGTGCTACTGCAACGTTCATTGAAAAAATTGAGAACGTTTATGTGAAGATCGTTCTGATCGCAGTTCCTTTAATGATTCTATTGACTCACTTTGCGCTTGGTTGGAGTTTTACAGAAAGCTTCTATCGCGGAATGGTGCTGTTAGTGGTTGCTTCACCTTGTGCTTTGGTAGCCTCTGCTACTCCGGCGACACTTGCAGCGATCTCCAATGGTGCAAAAAAAGGCATCCTGTTCAAATCCGGAAAAACCCTTGAAAAATTAGCTGAATTGCGAGCAATCTCCTTTGATAAGACGGGAACATTGACCCAAGGAAAACCAAGAGTAACAGATTACAAAACATTTTCTGATGAACCTGTCATCCCACAATTATTTTACTCGATGGAACGACAATCTACTCATCCATTAGCCGTTGCAATTACCAATTTCTTTAAGGATGAAAAAACGCTGGAACTACAGGTGGAAGAAAAGGCCGGTTTCGGGTTACAAACTACCTATCGCGGCGAGACCTGGCAATTAGGAAAACCAATGAAGAATCAGCAGCATCCCCTCGTTGAACAATGGCACAACGAAGGTAAAACAGTCGTTGTTCTTAGTAAAAATGAAGAAATCGTTGCGCTTCTGGCCTTGATGGATTTGCCTAAACCATTTACCTCTGAAGTAATCTCCTACTTTCAGGAACAAGCAGTCGAAACAGTAATGCTTACTGGTGATAATCTTGGAGCAGCGAAATATGTCGCTCAACAGTTAGGCTTAAATGATTATCACGGCGGCTGTCTCCCTGCTGATAAAACCGAGCTTGTAAAGCAGCAGCAAAAAGAATATACCATCAATGCGATGGTTGGCGATGGGATTAATGATGCCCCTGCTCTCGCCACTGCTAGTATAGGAATTGCCATGGGAGAAGGAACAGATGTGGCAATGGAAGTTTCTGACATGGTTTTAATGAAAAATGATTTGACTAAACTGATGTACAGTCATCGTTTAGCGAAGAAAATGAGACGAATCGTTCGGCAGAATATTATCTTCTCTTTATGTGTAATCGTCTTGTTAATTGCTAGTAATTTTCTTCAATTTCTCACCCTTCCTTTAGGAGTCGTGGGACATGAAGGAAGCACCATTTTAGTGATTCTAAATGGACTACGAATGCTGATGCCATTAAAGGAACCTGTCAGCTTGGATGAAACAAGATGCAGCTCTTGCCCGCTTTATAAGGCAGAACATTAGAAAGAAGCAGAATCGATTCCGATTCTGCTTCTTTTGAGCCCTGCACTTTGTAAATCATGACCAGAAACTAACATAAAACAATTTCCTTTATTTTCTGTTAAGGAAAAAAACTTGTCACGATTTTATTGCATTAAAAAGCGGCTTTATGTATAATGAGTAATGTTGAATTGTACGGTATTAACCGTATAAGACTGAATTCGGAGGTGAAATCCATGCCAAACATTGAATCTGCAATCAAACGTGTCCGCACTAGCGAAGCTGCTAACGCTAAAAACTCATCACAAATGAGCGCAATGCGTACTACTGTTAAGAAATTCGAAGAAGCTGTTGCTGCTGGCGCTGAAAATATGAACGACCTTTACAAAGAAGCTGCTAAAGCAATCGATATGGCTGAATCAAAAGGTTTGATCCACAAAAACAAAGCAAACCGTGATAAAGCACGTCTTGCTAAAAAATTAGCTAAATAATAAAAACCGATCGTTTGATCGGTTTTTTTATTTGTTCTTATAAAGATGAGGTTGTGACAGAAGTGGTCAGCTTCAAGAAATAAGAAGGAATTTCCGAAAATTGTTTCTCAAATTTTTGTGAAATTTCGGCTTATTTCCGAATGCTAGTTCTGCTTAGTGAAACTTAGCAGTAACTGTATGCGGAGCTTGCGTAGAAGAAGCTACTTCTGGAACACCGTTTATTCGGAAAAAGGAGCTATGACAAGTCTTTTGTCACAGCTCCATGCTTTATTTATTCGTTAGTTCTTCATAACTTTTCACGCGTTCTTCCATATCTTCAACTGTTTGATTCAACATCTCTGCTACTAACGTTTCATCTTTCTTTATGTTATGCAAAGCAGAGAAGCGAGTCTGACCTTCTAAGAATTCATTCATCTTGCTGAAGTCCGTTTTCTTGAAGTCGATGCGCATTGGATCTTTCCCTTTTTGTGCACGAATAGGGTCATAGCGATAAAGCGGCCAATAGCCTGATTCCACGGCTTTTTTAGATTCTTCGATTGATTTACTCATACCACCGCGGATACCGTGATTGATACAGGGTGTGTATCCGATAACCAATGAAGGTCCGGGATAAGCCTCCGCCTCTTGAATTGCTTTTAAAGCCTGTGTTGGATTGGCCTCGATCGCGATTTGCGCGACATAAACATCGCGATAAGTCATTGCAATCATCCCAAGATCCTTTTTCTTTGTCTTCTTACCGCCGGCAGCGAATTTTGCAATAGCTGCTGATGGTGTTGCTTTCGACATTTGACCACCGGTATTGGCATAAACTTCATTATCCATTACCAAAATGTTCACATCTTCGCCAGAAGCAAGAACATGGTCGATTCCGCTAAAGCCGATATCGTATGCCCAACCGTCTCCGCCAATGATCCATTGACTAGGTTTAGCAAACATTTCTCTGTCAGCTAAAATAGACTGCAACTCAGGATCTGTTTCTTCACTTAATACTGCGCCTAATTTAGCAGCACGTTGCTGACTTCCTTCGCCTTCTAACATATGATCCAGCCAGTCCTGCAGCTGTGCTTTTGTATCTTCAGAACCAAGACCTTTTGCTAAGGCTGAGGTAATTTTATTTGCTACTCGATTTCGTTTAGTTTCATTCGCCATATGCATTCCTAAGCCATATTCAGCATTGTCTTCAAATAGCGAGTTACTCCAAGCCGGACCGCGGCCGTCTTGATTAACTGTATATGGTGTCGCTGGTGCTGAACCGCCCCAGATAGAAGAACAGCCAGTCGTATTTGCGACCATCATCCGATCTCCGAACAACTGAGTCAATAGCTTCACATATGGTGTTTCACCACAGCCTGCGCACGCTCCCGAAAACTCAAGCAACGGCTGTTCGAATTGAGAACCCTTAACCGAGAATTTCTTCGCTGGATTCTCTTTTTGACGCAGAGTCATTGCGAATGCCCAATTCATCGCTTGTTCTTTTTGTTCCTCATATGATCTCATCACTAAAGCCTTTTCTTTAGCAGGACAAATTTCTACGCAAAGGCCGCAACCAGTACAGTCCTCCAAAGAAACTTGGATACGGTATTTTAAGCCGTCTTTTCCGCGCATATCACGGGTAATGAAGCCTTCAGGAGCTGCTGCCATTTCCTCATCATCAGCAAGAAATGGACGAATTGCCGCATGCGGACAGATAAAGGCGCATTCATTACACATTGTACATGCTTCAGGAATCCATTCAGGAACTTCCAAAGCAATTCCGCGTTTTTCATAAGCCGCTGTACCAGATGGCATTACGCCGCCTAGCATGCCGTTTTCGATCAGGTCATTGACAGAAAGCTGATTTCCTTCCTGACGATTGACTGGTTCAAGAATATTGCGGATGTAGGCAGGTTTGGTTTGATCACCGCCGCTAAATAGCGCCTTGCCTTCAACTTCAGCCCATTCATCTGGAATCTCGATCTTCTTCAATTCAGCGACAGTCGCATCAATCGCCTGCCAATTTCGTTCAACGATCGTCCTAGATTTCTTCCCATAGGCTGCATCTACTTCTGCCTTAAGCAGTGGCAAATAGGTCTCGTGATCCATGATATCCGTCAGCTCGAAGAAAGCTGTTGACATCACTTGATTGATCCGTCCGCCTAAGCCCGTTTTTTGAGCGATATCCATCGCGTTGATAATATAGAAATTAATTTTGTGGTCAGCTAAATAGCGTTTGAGGCGATTTGGCAATAATTGCTTGACCTTCTCTTCATCCCAAACAGTATTCAGCAAGAAGGTGCCGCCATCTTTTAAGCCCTTTAATAAATCATATTGATGGATATAAGCGCTATTGTGACAGCCGACAAAATCAGCCGCTTCTACATTGTAAGTCGAAAGGATAGGTTCTTTCCCGAAACGTAAATGAGAATTCGTCAATCCGCCTGACTTCTTCGAATCGTAAGAGAAATAGGCTTGTGCATAATAATCGGTATTGTTCCCGATAATCTTGATTGCTTGCTTATTCGCTCCAACAGTACCATCTGATCCAAGTCCCCAGAATTTCGCTTGGAAGGTGGATTTTGGTGTTAAATCTAGCACTTCGCTCATTGGCAAGGATAGATTTGTTACATCATCAATGATTCCGATGGTAAATCGTTGCTTCAGCTCAGCAGCTGGGAATAGCAAATGATTGAAAACAGCGACGATTTGATCGGGTGTCACATCTTTAGAAGCAATTCCGTAACGACCGCCGATAACGATTGGTCGATTGGTATGACGATAAAGAACACTTTGTACATCCAGCAATAAAGGTTCGCCGTCTGATCCAGGTTCTTTCGTCCGATCTAGAACCGCTACTTTTTCAACCGTTTCTGGTAATTTCTCTAATAAGTTTTCTGCTGGGAATGGACGATATAAATGAATATCCAAAAAGCCAACTTTACGACCGTTAGCATTCAAATAATCAACCGTTTGCTGAATCGTTGGTGAAGCCGATCCCATCGCGATGATCACTTCTGTTGCTTCAGGATCACCGTAATAATTCGTCAGATCATAATTCGTACCACGCAGATTGTTGATCTTGTTCATATACTTTTGCACAATCGCAGGCATTTCATCATAATAGCGATTGACCGTTTCTCTTTGTTGGAAATGAATATCGGGATTTTGAGCTGTACCCGAGACATTTGGACGATTAGGGTTCATTCCTAATCTTCTAAAATTAGCTAAAGCTTCCCAGTTCATCATCGCCTTCAAATCATCGTAGTCAATGACTTCGATTTTTTGGAGCTCATGACTTGTTCTAAATCCATCAAAAAAGTTCATGAAGGGCAGTCTGCCTTCGATACTTGCTAAGTGTGCCACTGCAGATAGATCCATAACTTCTTGGACACTGCCTTCAGCCAGCATACAAAAGCCCGTTTGACGAGCCGCCATTACATCACTGTGATCACCGAAGATACTTAATGCATTGGTAGATACTGCCCGCGCCGCTACATGGAAAACGGTCGGTAATAACTCACCAGCGATTTTAAACATGTTTGGAATCATCAACAGCAAACCTTGCGAAGCTGTATAAGTCGTGGTTAGAACTCCTGTTTTCAAGGAACCATGGACCGTTCCAGCAGCACCGGCTTCTGATTGCATTTCTACTACTTTAACTGTCTCATTGAAAATATTCTTGCGACCCTGTTCTGCCCACTCATCAACGACTTCCGCCATCGTTGAACTAGGAGTGATCGGATAGATTCCTGCAACTTCAGTAAATGCGTAGGATATATGCGCCGCTGCTGTATTTCCATCCATTGTTTTCATAGTTTTCATCATTTGCACCTCGCTTAAACCAATTGCTCCTGCTTTGTCTTTTGAATGTATTGATCAATCTCATTTGCTGCGATTTTTCCAGCACCCATTGCTAAGATAACAGTGGCTGCTCCTGTCACAATATCTCCTCCAGCGAAAACACCTGGGATCGAGGTTGCACAGGTTTCTTCATCAGCATCGATGTATCCCCATTTATTCAGTGAAAGCTCAGGGAACGTATCTAATAAAACCTTATTCGCCCCTTGTCCGATTGCTTCGATAGCAGTATCTGCTTCAATAATGAATTCACTGCCTGGAATGACGATCGGTCGCCGACGGCCAGATTCATCTGGTTCGCCTAACTCCATTTGAACACATTTGACGGCTTGTAATCGTCCATTGCCATCATCTATGTATTCGATTGGATTGCTTAACCAATGGTATTCAATTCCTTCTTCGACTGAATGGTGATACTCTTCCTCACGAGCTGGTAATTCTTCTAACGAGCGTCGATAAACAATGGATACTTTATCTGCACCTAAACGTTTTGCTGACCGTGCTGCATCCATCGCAACATTTCCGCCACCGATAACAACGACATTTTTTGATTTTTGAACAGGGGTATCGTATTCAGGAAATTGATAGCCATGCATCAAATTTACTCGAGTTAAGTATTCACTAGATGAGTAGACTCCGTTTAACGAGGTCCCTTTGATGCCTTGGAATCTTGGAGCGCCGGCTCCAACAGATAGATAACAGGCATCGAACTCATCAATGATCTCGTCCATAGTAATCGTTTTTCCTACGACGACGTTTGTTTCAATTTTTACCCCTTGTGCGACAATTCGCTCGATTTCCTGCTTAACGATTCGTTTTGGCAGCCGGAATTCTGGAATTCCGTATGTCAAAACTCCACCTGGAGCATGTAGCGCTTCATAGACAGTTACATCGTAGCCTAATTTCGCTAAATCACCAGCAGTAGTAAGTCCGGAAGGTCCTGAGCCAATCACTGCCACACGGCCCTTATCACTATTGATTTCTTTGTATTCTAATGGTTGCTCCAAGGCCCAATCTGCAACTAAACGTTCTAGCTTCCCGATGGCCACGGGCTCAAACTTCTTCGAGCGCCCTAATCGACAAACCATTTCACATTGTTTTTCCTGTGGGCAAACGCGCCCGCAGATCGCAGGTAAATTCGTATACCGACCTAGAATTTCGTAAGCCAGCGGCATATTTCCTTCTTCGATTGCTTTGATAAAACCAGGAATATCGATCATTACAGGACATCCCGTAATACAGGGAGCATTTTTACATTGCAAACAACGACTCGCCTCAAGTTGTCCTTCTTCCAAGGTATAGCCCAATGCCACTTCATCAAAGTTTTGATTGCGAATCTCAGGGGCTTGCTCCTTCATTGGCGTTTTTGTATAACTGCGTTTAGCCATTTGAACTCACCTGCTTTTCATATCTTTCGTTAGCCAGTAATTCTTCTGGACGATATTGCTGCATTCGATTGACAAACTCATCCCAATCAACTTCTTCGCCTAAAAATTCCGGCCCGTCAACACAGGCGAATTTAATCGAATTATCAACGGTTACACGACAACCGCCGCACATACCCGTTCCATCAATCATAATTGGATTTAATGAAACATAGATCGGCACCTCGTATTTTTTTGCCGTAAGCGTACAAAACTTCATCATAATACTTGGACCAATCGCCCAGGCCATCGAAATTTTTTCACGTTTGAAAACTTCTTCCATGGCATCCGTAACTAGCCCTTTTTGTCCAACTGAACCATCATCCGTCATCAGAATCAACTCGTCGGAATACTTTCCGCAATCTTCTTGAAGAATCAATAAATCCTTGTTTTTCGCTCCAAGAACTGTAATTACCCGATTGCCGGCTTCCTTTAGCCCTTTTACGATCGGGAATAATGCTGCTATCCCAACACCGCCTCCTACTAAGAGAACGGTACCATAATTCTCAATATCTGTCGCTTTTCCTAAGGGCCCTACAATATCCGTTAAAGCTTCACCAGCCATAACAGTCGCGAGCTGGGCTGTCGATTTGCCGATCACTTGAAAGATTAAGCGTACCCAACCCGCTTCTTTGTCCGTATCAACGACAGTCAGCGGAATACGCTCACCATTTTCGTCGATTCGCAAGATCACAAACTGCCCTGGTTGCGCTTTACTGGCAATTCGTGGTGCATCAACTAAAATTTCAAACTCAGTTGGTGCCAGTTCCTTGCGTTCTAATACTTTAAACAAATCCTCACTCCGTTCTTTCAATGTGATTCCTTATTCCGCTGCTTCAATCAGCGTTTTAACGAAAGCCTTCAATACTTCTTCATCATCATCGTCTGCTTCATTTTCGATTTTCACAGTTTCTGCTGCTTTTTTTGCCCCAGTTTTAGCAAAGGCTTCATCGAATGCAATCGCTGCATGACAGAAATAATCTGGATATAATTCGCTGTCTCCGCTTCCTACAACACCATAAACTTTTCCTGATAGATCTTCCTCTTGTAGTTCTTCGTGGAAGTCTTCCAAATCAAACGGGATCTCGCCATCTCCATCAGTATAGGTAGCTAGGACACAGATATCCGCATCTTCATAAAAATCTGCTTCCGCATCATCAGCGTCAACGCGTTCAACGTCAATACCGTTCGCTTCGAAAGCATCCTCCAGAATTTCAGAGATTCCTTCTGTGTTTCCTGTGTTAGTTGCATAAACGATCTTTGCTAGTGTCATTTTGTTCATCCTTCCTTCTTATCTGATTTTGGATAAATAAAGCCAATAAGATTTGGCTATTATTCCTTAAATAATGAAAGCCCTTTTTTGCATTTTGGAAAGAAACTTCAAAATAAATATTAGAAGTTTGCCACTTTAATCATAACTCAAAACCGTGAATTAATGAACATCTCATTGGGATTTTTATTCGTTATTTTTTTAATAAAACCTGTTTTTCGCTGGTTTTTTGAGTTCTCAAGACTCTAATTGAGAAAGCTTTTCATTTAGCGGTATATTTTTATTATCGACTGCTAAAAATACGCAAAAACCAGCCTGTCAAAATTGACCTGCTGGTTTAATAAATTGGATAATTATAGAATCCAATTGAGAAAAAATTCTAATTTTTGATGCGTTCTGTTGATTTTAAAATAAACAACTGAAAACTCAATTCTTTCTCAGCTTGTCCCGTTTTTACCTCATAATCATTTTCCACCAATTCATCGTACATAGACACGAGTAAATCCAAAGGAAATTTGGCTACCTGCTGCATCGCCAGCTTCACACGATAAGGATGTACACCTAAGGTCTCAGCGATATTGGCCTGCTGATAACCGATTTTTTGCAAAATTTTTGTTTGTAAGAGCAAGCGGATCTGACCAATCAAGATGGCGGTCAATTTGATAGTCTCCTCCCCCTGAAGATGGAGCTCTTCGTAGGTTTGATAGGCTTTTGCTGTATCCCCTTTTAAAATCTGTTCAGTCAGTTCAAAAATATTGTGTTCCAACGTTTTAGGTACCAAATCTTGGACCAATTGAAGGGTGATTGTTCCGCCTTCGCCTGCAAGCAATAGCAGCTTTTCAATTTCGTTCATCGCCTTTGAAAGATCAAAATCAGTTAAGCGCAAGAATAAATCAAAGGCTTCCTTTGAAATCTTTACTTGTTCATTACTAATGTAACGCTGTAAAAAATTGCGCAAATCTCTTTCTTGTAATGGTGCTGCATCAATCACCGTGGTCTTTTTCAAGGCCTTCGTGATTTTTTTGCGGGCATCCAGCTTGGGGTAGGTTGCCCAAAAAACAACGATCGAAGTATCCAGTGGCTGTTTTAAATAATCTACTAAACTATCAGTATCTTGCTCGGGAACATTGCTTTTCTTCTCACCAGTTAAAAAATAAGGCTTCTCGACAAAAATCAAACGATAATCACCAAAAAAAGGTAAAGTTTCAGCCTCGTCAATCACTGCTCCTAAGCCATTTTCTTCCATATCAAAAGACATGAAGTTCAATTCCTCTAAATCATCCTTCTTCATTCGATCTAAAAACGCCTGACGTATTTCCTGAATCAAATAATCTTCCGTCCCGGTTACAAGATAGACCGGTTTCAATGACGCATTTCTGATTTGCTGAAGGGCTTCTTGTGTATTCATGTCATTACTCCTAATTCAAACTATTGTTCTTCATATGACCTTATCGATAAACGAAAGACCTGACTATTTATGCTACCACGATTATTCCAGAAAATCTATTAGGAGTTTGATTTCTCCCCATTTTGTAATAGCGGACCAGTGATAATAAATCATCCCTTGTTGATCTGTTCGAAAAACGCGAATTTTCTGCTTGTTTAATTTTGTTAGGGTCTCTTGAGTCGGATGACCGTAACGGTTCTTTTTACCAGCAGAAATGATCGCGTATTTCGGCCGGACTTTTTCTAACAACTCTTTTCCAGTTGACGTATTGCTGCCATGATGACCAACCTTTAGAAAGTCTGTTTTCAGCTGCGGATAATTTCGAATCAGCGTTTCTTCTCCTGTGGTTTCTAAATCGCCAGTCAATAAGAAACGTTGATGATTTATTGTAAAATAAGTGACCAGTGAATCATCGTTTTCACCTGTGCTCTTTTCAGGTGAAAGTATCTGTACCTTAAGCTTATTACCGACTGTATCTCCCTTTTTCACTAAATGGATCTTAGTGCCCTTGATTGATTGAATAAGCGTCTTCAGCTCTACTTGAGAACCCTTTGCTAAGTAGAGATTTTTTACCTTAACGTTATCTATCACGTTCACCAATTCTCCCATATGATCGGCATCATTATGAGTAATTAATAAATGATCAATTTTTGTACAACCTAAAGATTTCAAAAACGGCAGCAGATTGTAATCCGAAAGGTGCTTTTGTTGACGCCTCTGCCACTTCTTTTGCCTGAATTTTAAGCGGCCCCCTGTATCAATCAAAAAGGTCTCCTGCTTGAAGGGCAGCTTGATAAAGATACTATCTCCCTGACCCACATCCACAAAAGCGACCATACCCTTTGCTGAAAAAGAGACAGAAGCTATTAGCAAGAAGGCAATCCCCAATAACCAATATGTTTTTCGCTGATATTTCAAACGATCAATTAATAAAAGAACAATCAGAATGAGAAATAAGAGGATCGTAAACGTTGGACGACCTATCGTTAGATTTGGAAAAGCTGCTAACGCTAATACTTTTTCAAGTAATCGAAAGAACTGCTCTAGTAAAAAACTTAAAAATTGCGGGATTGGCAAAAAGCAGCCCAAAAAGAGAACGATACACCCTGGTAAGATCAACCATTCGAAAAGAGGAAACAGTAGGATCGTAAATAACCCGCCGATAATTGTCCATTCACTAAAGCTATAGATCATAATCGGCAAGGCAAAAGCAGAAAATAAAACTAGCTGTTGCCATTTTTTTAGTCGCAAATCATTAAGATAGGACAGTATCAACGCAAAATATAAGCTTAGCTGTGCACCAACTGACCAAAATACTAATGGAAAACAAAGGATTAGTAAAAATAGCATAATACTCCACTGATCAAGTTTTGAAAGCTGGATTTCGAGGGTCAAACAAGCAAAAGCAATGAGAAAACTCACAACTGCCCGAATTGTACTAAAACCGCTACCAGTCAAAATGATCAATAGAAGTCCAACTGCACTCAACAAAAGAAGCCGCGTCTCTCTGACCAGCCCAGCTCTCTTCAGAAGTAAATGAACCCCGCCTAAGTAAAACTGGATATGCATCCCTGATAGCGTAAACAAATGCAAGAGTCCTGTTGTCTTGTAGGCAGAGGTATAATCAGCAAATTGAGCATCTTTATAGCCAATTATCAGTGCTTTGATATAACTAGCCAATCGCGTAGAATAACGCCGGTCAATCCTCCAAATCAAGCGTTGCCGCACATCACTGATTGAAAATCGCTGTATTTTTACAGGCTTTATTGCCTTTGCTTGCAAAACTTGAGTAAACCCAAGGCTTTGATAGTATTTTTTTGCATCAAATCCATTTAGATTTCTGGCATTGTCAAAATCTTCGGTATCGCCATTGACTATAGCCATATTAGGCAACGCTTTTCCTTGCCAAATCGCCTTCTCTGCTGGAGACTTCAAGGTATTATAAACGAAATATTTTTTCCCTTGTATTTTTCCTGTCAACTTTAGGAAATTCCCATCAACCTTTATCGAATCCGTTTGAATTTTCAAATACCCATTTGTTATCCTCTGAGGCTCATTCTCTATTTTATTTACATAATAATACGTTCGTAAACTAAGAAAAAAACTGCACAAAAAGACCATCAGCCATAGCCAACGATTTTTCATGCAGATCATTCGAATAATTAAACTACTTAATAGCAACAACAGCAATAAATGAAACTGATAAAACAAACTCGCCACTAAAATAGCGCTCAGAATCGGTAAGATTAAATAATTGCGCAGGGAGTCTATCCTTTTGGTAATGTGGCAGCATCTTCTCCTAATTGCAATTTTGTAAAGTATTTGCTTTCCAAGTGAACCTGATGTGCACTGGCACCAACTTGATTGATTAACTCGATTGCATATGGATCATTGCGATAATCCTTTAAGTAATGAATCTTTTTGATTCCAGCCTGCAGCAAAGCTTTAGTACACGCCAAACATGGAAAGTGTGTCACGTAAACCTCCGCTTGATCCGTCGCGATCCCCAATTTAGCACACTGCAATAACGCGTTCATTTCCGCATGAATCGTTCGTAAACAATGTCCGTCAACAACATAACAGCCTTCATCTATACAGTGGACATCGCCGCTGACTGAACCATTGTACCCTCCGGCAATGATTCGCTTGTCTCGCACAATAGTCGCGCCAACCTCCAAACGAGTACACGTGCTTCTTAATGATAGTAAAACGGCCTGCGCCATAAAATATTGGTCCCAAGGAATTCTTTCTGTTGTCAAATTTGTCGTCCTCTCTTTCGATCTTTCTTATATTGTAATCGAGTCCCTTAAATTTTCAAGCGTCTTTTCGCCAATTCCGGATACTTTGGTCAAATCTTCTACCGTATGAAAACTGCCATTTTCTTCACGGTATTTTATGATGTCCGCAGCACGCTTTTCACCGATTCCTGATAACTGCTGTAATTCAGCTGCGTCAGCTGTGTTGATATTGATTTTTGCTGTTTCTGAGTTTGAGCCTGTCCCACCTCCAGTTGGGCTGACTTCGTTGATTACAGGGACTTCTTCTCCGATTTTTGGCACATAAATAATTTCTTGATCTGCTAATAATTTTGAAAAATTCATTTGGTTTTGATCCGCATCCTCTGTAAATCCACCTGCCAAATCAATCGCATCCATTAAACGCATACCTTGTCTGATGCGATACATGCCAGTCTTTTTGACTGCGCCCTTAACATCAACGTACCACTCCTGACTGCTTGATTCAGTTGTTTTCCCTATGCTGCTTTCCGTTGAAAAGAGTGCTGGATCAACGGTTTCCTCCTCAGGCTCTCTAGTTAAAAAGAAAAAAACAGCAATCATTAAAACCACGGGAACCGCAAACAGATACGGATACTTCTTGAGAAAATCTTTCATAACACCCTCCTTTAAAATAAAATACGCAATTTTTCTAAAAAACGTTTATCAGACAATCTTTTTTAACAAAAAAAGTGCTGGACGCATTGTCCAACACCTTTATAATAGTTATTTCATTTTTTCTAAATAGTCTAACGCATCCTGTACCGTTTTGACCGGTACAATCTTCATATCGGTCTTTAATTCTTTAGCGGCCGCTTTGGCTTCTTCATAATTTGACTTGATACCAGGCTGCGCTTTTTTCATCTCTTTAATAATCTCATCATCTGGTGCAAAGAATACCTTGTTATTGCTGGCAGCGGCACTAGCAACTTTTTTATCGATACCACCGATTCGACCAACTTCACCTTCTGAATTGATCGTTCCGGTTCCAGCGATTTTTTTACCCTGACGTAAATCTTTATCAACGAGTTGTTCATAGATTTCCAATGTAAACATTAAACCAGCTGAAGGGCCGCCAATGTCTCCGGCATCAACTTTCACTTTCTCCTGTGAATCGATCTCTGTGTGGTCAGTCAATGTAATGCCAATTCCCGGTTTTTTATCGGTGGGAAGCTTAATCAATTTTTCTGTAGCTTCCTTTGTTTCCCCATCATGTGTGTAGGTCACCTTCATTTTCTGACCAACTTTTTGCGATTTTACATATTTCATGAAATCTTCGCTGCTGGTAAAGGTTTTTCCATCGGCCTTCGTGACCGTGTCTCCCACACTGATCTTTCCAGAAAAGTTTGAGTTCTTTTCAACACCCAGCACATAAACCCCTTTATACTTCATCTCATAAGGTTTATTTGCTAATTTTAATGCCTGCTCAATCGCAAAATTTTGAGAGGTTTCCATATTAAATTTTTGAATCTGCATATATTCATCATCGCTGGCTCCGCCAGTCAGTTCATCTGCAGAAATAATTTCATGGAATGGTTCGATCTTTGATTTGATTGCAGTAAAAACGGTGGCTCGCCGAATTCCGACAGAAGTTAAACTGAAGGAACCCTTATCTTCATCTTTTTTATCATTAACAGTAATCAATTCTTTCAGGTCGATTGTCTCTCCAGGCTCTTCGATGTAGTAAGGTATCGGTACAATCACACATGCTACTACTACTAAGGCTAAGAAAATAAGGGCTAATCGTTTGACAAGTTTATTATTTTTCACTATTCTCACGCTTCTCTTCCAACGCCTGATAAACTGCCTCAGGCAAATATTCTTTGACATCCCCATTAAATGTCCATACTTCTTTTAAAATTGACGAACTAATATGACTATATTTTGGCTCCGCCAGTAAAAAGACTGTTTCTAGTTCTTGATCAAGATGTCGATTCATCAATGCGATCTCTTTTTCATACTCATAATCCTTTATACTGCGGATTCCTCGCAATAGGAATTTTGCCCCAAGCTTTTCGGCTACAGACACGGTTAATTCGTTCTCTTGAGTGATCACACGCACATTCGGGATGTGTTTGACAGATTCCTTTACGATAGCAAGTTTTTCTTCCGAAGTAAAGTAACTCTTTTTACTTGTATTCACGAAAATGCCGATGATTAACTCATCAAATAATTTCGCACCTCGCTCAATTGTATCCATATGTCCCATTGTCAATGGATCAAAGCTACCGGGAAAAAGCGCGATTCGTTTCATCTTAATCCTCCCAATCATAGATAGTTACAGCAGTAATGCCATAATCATGGCGCTTGCGTTCTTTTAATTGACCAATCTTCTGTGGCAGTATAACATCTTTATCCGTCTCGCAAACAACTATCGCCTGATTTGTTAATAGCTCATTATCCAGCAGCATTTCAATTTGCTTCACAATTTCCTGCTTCGCGTAAGGCGGGTCTAAAAGCACCAGATCAAATCTCAAATCACCATCTGCCAATTGCTTAATGGCTTGATTTGCCGGCATTTTCATTAACTGAAAGGACGCATCACGTTTAGTCATTGAGACATTTTCACGAATAATTTCCATGGCACGATAGTTTTTTTCGACTAGAACCGCTTGTTCCATTCCGCGAGAAACTGCCTCTATTCCAAGCGAACCGCTGCCGGAGAACAGGTCTAATGCAGCACCACCGTCAAAGTAAGGACCAATCATATTAAACATTGCTCCCTTCACCTTATCTGTCGTGGGTCGTGTGTTGTTTCCCGTTAATGTTTTTAACTTCCGACCGCCAAATTCACCTGCAACTACACGCATGATCCCATGCCTCTCTTTCCTGCTAAAATATCTCTACTAATTTAATAAAGCTCAATGGAATAATCATATTATCAAAGAAAAAGATGAAAAATGTTTGAAAAAATCAGACATTTTTCACCTTACTTAGACTGTTTCTGCTAATCGAATCTTTGTATTGGCTTCTACTACATCCAACTCATCATCATCTTTCACTTGATAAGCAGCCTTCGTTCCAATCCGATCTGCAAAATTCATTTCGATATCTGGGCGATAAGACCGTTCCACTTGACGCACAAAATGCAGCGTCTGAAGTTTTTCTTCCACTTCCTCGACTGTCTCTTCATTCACATACAATACCACATATTTCATCTTTCTTGAGACAAAATGAACCAAGCCGTATCGCTTTAAAGTTTTTAATTGCTTCAAGGAATAGACCCAAACAATTATTCCTCGTCTTTTTTGCATTATAAATTCAGTATTATCCATGACAATTCCCCTTACAACTATGATTCCCTGTTTCAAAAAAAGGATTTCCAGCATCAACCTTGATCTCCGCTGAAATCGTCTGTGCGATACGTTGACCAACTTCATCTAATAATTGTTGAAGATCCGTTTCTGCTAAACGAAAGGCTGCCACTTTCTCGTTAAGATCAAGGGCACGTTTACTCAATCGAACGCTTCGCTGCAGTTGGCGGTAGTCAGGTGCATACTCCCCATAGCTTGCAATTTGTTCGAATTTATCTTTCTCTTTTTGAAAAGCCTTTTTGAGCTTTGCAACTTCTGGACTCGTGTTCATCTCTGTTCTTTTTAGCAGATAGTTTTTATAGCTTTGACTCGCTAGTATTTCCTGAATCAGCAATTGATTCTGATCCTCTAGCTGAAAGAAAGCATCATTAATAATCAACTTATTCACTATCCTTTGTTTTTTCTGGTTCCTGTAACAAGACTAGCACACTTTCTTGATTAATTGCAACGCCAAGATCCGCATCAGGTGTACGAAATACTTCATTCAAATGCTCTCGACTAATCCAATTAAACAGATTGAATAAAGGATCGACCATTGGTGAATAGAACAAGCCGCTTTGGTAGTCGATTTTTTCATGTTTAGCTAAATCCTTAAATTCAGCTGCTGATAATTCAAAAGACAAATTACTTAAATGTGCCCCTTGATCAGTCTGCCACTCTTCTAAACGCTCATTAGACAGCACTCTTTTTGGTCTTGTTAAGAAGCTTTTTAAAAGCTTTTTACTATCCTCCATTGATTGATCAGGTGCCGTTAATTTAGGCAATTTATTTAAATTGCGATACTGATTGATTGCTTCAATCGTCCGCGACTGCTTTTGTGCATTCAACACATTCCAATCAAGATTACTTTCTTGTATTCGATTTGCTAGAGGATTCCCACTGTTGATCTGATAAGGCATCAAGCGTAATAGATTTTCTAAGTCTAAGAAGACTGCACCTATCAGTTTTTCATTGTCGCTGTTGAAAAAAAGCATCGCAAACGTGTTGTTTTCAAACGCAATCAATGGACGGAAACGCATGTCATTCTCGCTCAATTCGATCGCCACAGGTTCCTCGTCATAGGTCAGAGCAAAATCTGCCGATAAATTGATTTGATCAGATAGCTGACTGCTAGTCATTCCAAACTTAAATGGTTCAATAGCCGCCTTTTTAGCCATCACTTTGATTGTACTAACTTTACCAGCTTCTACATTCACTTCCAGAATACCACGCTCAAGCTCATAATCCCGAGTCTGAAAGAAAAATCCGCTATCTTCTATCTTTGTCGGACGACCAAATTTTTGTTCAAAGGTATCAATGGGCTGAGAAATATATTGAGCATAGCCTTCTGTTTTGATTGTTTGATGCTTCAACGCCTTATGACGTACCACTTGATTTTTTTGCTCAACCGGTACTTGCTTTTGCGTAGGCGGAAAGAGGACTGGCTGTAAATAGTAACCAATCAAAACGATACATAAAATACTAAGAAAACCAATCACTCTTTTCACACAACAACGCTCCTACTTAATAATGCTTATTTTTCTTTTACTTCAATTAATAAATCGCCGGAAGAAATGCTTTCGCCCTCTTCAACGTATAAATGTGATACCTCGCCTGCAAAACGTGCATCAATGGAAGTCTCCATCTTCATCGCTTCGGTAATCAGCAATGGTTGACCCTTCTCAACATGATCGCCTTTTTTCACTAAGACCTTCAAGACCGATCCGGTCATTGTCGCGCCGATTTGTTCACGATTTGTTGGTTCAACTTTACGTTTCGTTTGGACGGCACTCTTGATTGACGCATCCTTAACAAGAATTTCACGACGTTGACCGTTTAAGTTGAAGAAGAGTGTCCGATTTCCTTCTACATCTGCTTCTCCGATTTCATCTAAACGAATAATCAGTGTTTTCCCTTTTTCAATTTGAACATTGATTGTTTCACCAAGACGCATGCCAGTAAAGAACGTCGGTGTATCTAACAACGTAACATCTGCAAATTGTCCATAGGATTTTTGATAATCCAAGAAGACCTGCGGATACATTAGATAACTTAATACATCTGTCTTACTTGGCTCAAAGCCGATTAACTCTTGTAATTCTTGCTTCACTTTTTCAAAGTTCACAGGTTCAGCAAATTTACCTGGACGTTCTTGCATTGCTGGACGTCCTTGTAAAATGATACGTTGTAGCTTTTCAGGGAAGCCGCCAACCGGCTGACCAAGCTCACCCTGGAAGAAGCTGACAACTGACTCAGGATAACTTAATTCATCTCCATGATCATAGATATCTTCTTCTGTCAGCTCGTTTTGCACCATAAATAATGCCATGTCACCAACCACTTTGGAAGACGGCGTAACTTTTACAATATCACCAAACATCAAATTAACAGTTTGGTACATTTCTTTGATCTCATCCCATTTATCGCCTAAACCGACAGCTTTAGCTTGCTGTTGCAGATTTGAGTATTGTCCACCAGGCATTTCATGATTATAAACTTCTGTTTGAGCAGCCATAATACCATTTTCAAAGCTTGCATAGTAGGGACGAACGTCTTCCCAATAATGATTGATTTGACGAACGTTCTTTAAATTTAACTCAGGCGTACGATCTCCGTATTGCAGAGCGAAATACAAACTGCTCATACTTGGCTGACTGGTTGCTCCGCTCATCGCGCTGGTTGCAACGTCAACAACATCCACTCCCGCCTTAACAGCCGCAGAAAGTGTAATAAGTCCATTTCCAGAAGTATCATGTGTATGCAGATGAATTGGTAAATCAGTTGTTTCTTTCAGCTCACTGATTAAACGGAAGGCAGCCTGTGGTTTCAATAGACCAGCCATATCCTTGATTGCAATCATATGAGCACCGATTGATTCCAATTCCTTCGCCATACCTTTATAGTAGTCAACGTTATACTTCGTACGGTTAGGATCTAGGATATCACCTGTATAACAAATCGCTGCTTCAGCGATTTTGCCCGCATCCCGAACATATTGAATGCTTTTTTCCATTTGCGGAACCCAGTTTAAGCTATCAAAGATACGGAAAACATCTATGCCGTTATGAGCCGCTTCTTTAATAAATTCTTCTAATACATTGTCTGGATAATTAGAATAGCCGACTGCATTTGAGCCACGGAACAGCATTTGCAGCAATGTATTCGGCATTGCTTTACGTAATAATTTCAGACGCTTCCAAGGATCTTCCGTCAAGAAGCGATAAGCAACGTCAAAAGTCGCCCCGCCCCACATCTCGCTTGAGAACAATTCAGGAATACCTTCTCCCGTCGCTTGAGCTACATTTAGAAGGTCATGTGTACGAACTCGCGTAGCTAATAAGCTTTGATGGGCATCTCGGAAAGTTGTATCCGTTAATAAGACAGAATCTTGTTCTTTGACCCATTTAGCAACTGCTTCTGGACCAGATTGATCCAAGATATTTTTCGCAGTAACGATTTCTCTTTTCTCAATTTTTGGCGCCCGTGGTGTTTCAAAATAGCGTTTTTCTTGTTTTTCGATTCCAGGAAACCCGTTAACTGTAATTTCAGAAATATAGCGCATCGTTTTATTTCCACGGTCACGAACGCGTGGAAACTCAAATAATTCAGGCGTATTATCAATAAAGGTCGTCTTCGCGTCACCACTTTGAAAAACAGGATGGCTAATCACATTGTGCATGAAAGGAATATTGGTCTTCACTCCACGAATCCGGAACTCAATTAAACAACGCTGCATTTTTTCGATTGCTTGATCAAAATTCAAGGCATGGGTACATACTTTTACTAATAAAGAATCAAAGTATGGCGTCACTGTTGCTCCAGCATAGGCATTTCCCACGTCTAAACGCACTCCAAAACCACCTGGTGAGCGATACGTATCAATTTTCCCAGTATCCGGCATAAAGCCATTCAAAGGATCTTCAGTCGTCACACGACATTGGATCGCCGCACCAGACATTTGGACATCCTCTTGTTTAGGCAAGCCGATTTCTTTATGCAAGTCTTTCCCTTGTGCGATCAGCAATTGCGAAGTAACGATATCCACTCCGGTAATTAATTCAGTAATCGTATGTTCAACTTGGACCCGCGGATTTACTTCAATAAAGTAGAAGTTATCGCCTTCAACTAAGAACTCAACCGTTCCAGCATTGACATAGCCAACGTGCTTCATTAATTGAACAGCCGCTTGGCAGATTTTTTCTCGCTGTTCGGTGTTCAAGGAGATACATGGTGCTACTTCGACAACCTTTTGATGACGGCGTTGTACCGAACAATCACGTTCAAATAAATGCAAAACATTTCCATGAGTATCCCCTAAAATTTGAACTTCAATATGTTTAGGATTGGCAACATATTTTTCAACGTAGATTTCATCATTCCCAAAAGCCGCTTTCGCTTCGCTTTTGGCACGATCATAGCCTTCACGAGCCTCTTTTTCATCATGAGCCACGCGCATCCCGCGACCACCGCCGCCTAGCGCTGCCTTAATCATGATCGGGTAACCATGTGATTCAGCAAATTCCAAGACGCCTTCAATCGTGTCCACCGGACCATCAGAACCAGGAATTGACGGAATTCCAGCCTCTAACGCAGCCGTTTTTGCTTTGATCTTATCGCCGAAAATATCTAAGTGATGCAACTCAGGTCCAACAAAAACAAGACCTTCTTCGCGACAACGTTTCGCGAACTCCAAGTTTTCTGAAAGGAAACCATAGCCTGGGTGAATGGCATCCACCTTTGCTTCTTTCGCTACTCGGATAATATCCTCAATATCTAGATAGGCATCAATCGGTTTTTTCCCTTTACCAACTAAATATGCCTCATCTGATTTAAAGCGATGGACCGAATATTGATCCTCCTCTGCGAAGATCGCCACCGTTTTAATGTTTAATTCGCTACACGCGCGAAAAACCCGCGTTGCAATTTCTCCTCTATTTGCTACCAATACCTTTTTCATGCACTTCACTCCTGACTTTTTAAGTATTCATACTCGATTGCAAGCTTCGTTCGTTTTTCATCCGCACTGATATTCAATGCAAATGCTACGCCCACTGACAACACGAGTAAGCTATTTCCTCCTTGACTCAAAAACGGGAACGTGATCCCAGTCAAAGGAATAATTCCCAAAATACCACCAAGATTAATAAAAACTTGTAATAACAACAAACTTCCAATTCCAATACAAATCAAAGAATTGAAAGGCTTCTTCGAACGAATTCCAACCAAGTAAATTCGTGCGATCATAAAAATCAAAATTGCTAATATAACAAAAGCGCCGATCAAACCAACTTCTTCTATTACAATAGAGAAGATAAAGTCAGTATGAGCTTCACTTAAAAAACCTTTTTTCTCAATACTATTACCAAGTCCGCGACCAAACCAGCCGCCGTTAAACATCGCATAATAACCATTGACCATTTGATGGCCGGTATCCAACTCGAATTTAAATGGATTTTTGAAGCTTTCAAATCGACTGGCAATGTATTTTAATTTCCCAGGAAGAACCTTATCACCAAAATGAGTTAAAAATTCGATGACTAGAAAACTTCCGGTAATTCCAACACCACCAATAATTAAGCTGTAAACCCAGTTGACTCCACTGGCTAATAACAAAATCAAGGCCAATAAAGTGATGATAGCTGCATTCCCCATATCGGGTTGAATAGCTACTAAAAAGATCATAGCAAAAACTAAGATCAATGGGCGTTTCATATCATTGATGAAATTGTCTTGGATCGTTTCCTGACGCTTCGATAAAATATATGAAAGATACCAAATGACCATGATCTTCAAGTATTCAGCTGGCTGCATAGTGAAGCCCCCGATATCGATCCAGCCTTTGGCCCCATTTCGTTCATCACCAAAAAAAAGAACGACGATTAGTAATATAAAGATCAAATACGTAACAAAAATGATCAGCTGCTGACTTTTCAGCACGTCTGTCTTCATCTTGTACATCAAACTAATCACAACTAAACTTAATACCCAGAAAATCCCTTGGTTCATTACCAGACTTGTCGGGTTCGCATTATTCGTAATCAATAAATAGGAAGTTGAACTATAAACAAAAATCAAACCGATCACAGTCAAAATTAAATAAGGTATCAAAATACTATAGTCTAAAAAATGACGTTTCTTTATCTTCTTAGGCAAGAGTTAAGCCTCCCAGCCGGCATCCGTCATATCTTGACGATTCTCGTACAATTCCGTATATAAACGATTCAGCTCTGCTTCCAATTCACTAAGCATCTTCTGTCCTTCTCCTCGCTTTAATATACCAACCTTTTCAGCAAAGAAGACCTGACGGGAAAAGCCATACATTTGTGTATCAACGACTTCCTCGAAGGCTTTACATTGAGAGATACAAAGGCTATTTGTTTGATTGCGAATCAACAATTTGATTCGGTCAGCATCCTCTTGTAATACTTTAATGGCAAAATCAGAAGAAATATTTTCCATTTTGCTTCCCTCCTATCTTGATTCAACATTATAACATAGAAAAATTTTAAAAAGGAAAAAAATAAGTGAGACTAAGCTTTTTCTAAACTCTTTGTTCGGATTTTGAGTTTTACACAGCCAATCTAATATTACATAAAGATTACAAACTAAAAACTTAAGCGAAAAACGCGAAAAATCAATTCTTTTTTGTTTTCCTCTTGTGAAACAAATAAGTAATATGAAACATAACAGTTTTTTATCATTTTACCCGTTCATATTTTCTTAGTAGGACTAAAAAAATTTCTCAATTATTTCTTTCGGAAGCTTGATTCTCCACGACAAATAGCCCGCTGGTTAGCAGGCTAAAAAATTCTATTTGTATGAAAAGATGCAAGTTATCATCCACCTCATACCAACGTTGGATTTTTTGATGAGCTGGACACAACGATTACTCTCGTTTACGAATTCGCTCGAGTAACCGCTTTCGTTTTTTCTTAGGTTTTGCAGGTGGAGATTCCTTGTTCACCGCAGCGACGATCGCTTCCTGTGGTGCCTCTTCCGTGCGTTTTCCGGTGACAATCAGCTTCGCTGGGACGGATTGATCGTCTGCCTCGATAGTCAATGGTTCGATTCCCGCAGGAAAACACGCATTGATCAGCATGAATGCTTGACTCTCATTCAAATCCCACGAATGGTAGCCACTTGGCAGCTCAATTGTTTGGACGAAGCGATTCGGCTGCGGCCATTCTTCGGTAATGATTAAATCCTCCGGAATCCGAATCGTTTCCGGAACTTCTCGATTATTATCAGGTGTCTTCGACTGTTTTATTGGTTCTTCCATTGTTTGGACAGCTGCTGTTTGGTCCGTTTGAGACTGTGCTGATTTTTTGGCAGCTTTTCCATCATTAAAAATGGTTCTTTCTGTTTTTTTGATAATTTTGGCATGGCGGACTTCTTGAAATAATTCAACGCCATTTTTTTCAAATAGTTTTAGTTTCGTCAATTTTGTTAATGAAGCTTTAATCTCTTCTGCTGATTTGGATAAATCAACATCCTTTATGCGCAGTCGATGGGATTTGCCATCGCTTTTGCCGAATTCTGCTGCTAATGTATAGGTTGTTTGCATATTTTTAGTCCTTTCTAGTTTCTTTCATCTCACTATTTTCTCCATTTTCTCCGCAGGTCCTCGTCATGAGCCGACCAATCCTGCTAAAGGTTCTTTAATAAATTGTGTAAACAAGGTCTTCAGCTTTTCCACAACATAGGTCTTTGCTGGAAACAATTTGATTTCTAATAAGCGCCATTCCTTCTTCTCGAAGTATTCTGTAAAAAACAGATAGTAGCGGCGCAGTGAACGATTCGAACGTGTCCGCATAAAAATGTGACGCACAAGATCGGCTAGTACAAAAGCGAAATCCGCTTCTGTTAATTCTTCTCGTACTTGAAGCGCTATCAAACATTCGAGCGCGCCATCGCCATCATTCGTTTCACGATAATACTGACTAATACGTTTTTCTAAATTCTTACGTGTTAAAGTGAATAGCTGAGACTCACTTAAGCCATAATTTTTCATTGATTTATCTCCTTTTTCAAAATAATACTTGTAACTCCTTTTTTAACCCACTAAATCCGAATCTGGTGACACCCAATCACCAACTTGAAACCGAAAACAATGCTTTTTTGTCCCTGAGCAAAACATAATCCTTTTTTGAAATTCTTTCAATATCAACTTTTTTTGAAAAATATAGAAATAATCCCACTTTAAGATGATTTATTAAGTTTTTGTTTTCAAAACACTTAAACACTAGCGTTTAGAACCTATCTATGACCATTTCGACTCTCTAAAATAACGAGTTTTTAACAAAAAAAGACCACGCTAAAAAGCGCAGCCTTCAATCATTTACTTATTCAACAGCTAATTTACGTTTCTTCGCTGCTTTTTCACGTTCAGATTTGTTTAGAATTTGTTTACGTAGACGAATCGTTTCTGGTGTGATTTCACAGTATTCATCATCATTCAAGAATTCTAAAGATTCTTCCAATGTTAAGATACGTGGCTTTTTAATGACTGACGTTTGGTCCTTCGTTGCTGAACGAACGTTTGTCATTTGTTTAGCTTTCGTGATATTTACGCCTAGGTCTTTATCACGGCTGTTTTCGCCGACGATCATACCTTCATAAATTTCAGTACCAGGTTCAACGAAGACCGTTCCGCGTTCTTCGACACTCATGATTGAGTACATCGTTGCTTTTCCGTTATCTACAGAAACTAATGCACCGTTACGACGTCCGCCGATAACGCCTTGAATCAATGGTAAATATTGATCAAAGGTATGGTTCATAATACCGTAGCCACGAGTCATTGATAAGAATTCTGTTGTAAATCCGATCAAACCGCGAGCTGGAGCCAAGAAAACCAAACGAACTTGACCATTTCCTGAATGAATCATGTCTTGCATTTCTGCTTTACGTTGACCAAGAGCTTCGATTACGCTGCCCATGTATTCTTCTGGAGTATCAATTTGAACTCGTTCAAATGGTTCGCATTTCACACCATCAACAACTCTTTCGATTACCTCTGGACGTGAAACCTGTAATTCATACCCTTCACGACGCATGTTTTCGATCAGGATTGACAAGTGCAATTCACCACGACCTGAAACAGTCCACGCATCTGGTGAATCAGTGTTTTCAACCCGCAATGAAACGTCTGTGTGTAGTTCTGACATCAAACGTTCTTCGATTTTACGAGACGTTACATATTTCCCCTCACGTCCGGCAAACGGTGAATTATTCACTAAGAAAGTCATTTGTAATGTTGGTTCATCAATATGCAAGATTGGTAATGCTTCTTGATGGTCAACAGGTGTCACTGTTTCCCCGACGAAGATATCCTCCATCCCAGAAACAGCAATCAAATCGCCAGCCTTTGCTTCTTGGACTTCTAAACGTTGCAAACCAAAGAAACCAAAGATTTTCGTTACACGGAAATTTTTAATCGAACCGTCAAGCTTCATAACCGAAACTTGGTCGCCAACCTTCATTTTTCCGCGGAAAATACGACCGATACCGATACGGCCTACATAATCATTATAATCTAGTAGAGAAACTTGGAATTGCAATGGCTCATCGCTGTTGTCAACGGGAGCAGGAATTTTTTCAATAATGGTATCGAATACAGGAGCCATTGTTGGTTCTTGTTCTTCAGGATTATCTGATAAGCTAGAAGTTCCGTTGATTGCTGAAGCATAGATTACTGGAAAATCTAATTGATCATCGTCTGCACCTAATTCGATAAATAATTCTAACACTTCATCGACAACTTCTTCAGGACGAGCAGATGGTTTATCGATTTTATTCACCACAACAATTGGTGTCAAATGTTGTTCTAACGCTTTTTTCAATACAAAACGTGTTTGCGGCATTGTGCCTTCATAAGCATCTACAACTAACAATACACCGTCAACCATTTTCATGATACGCTCTACTTCTCCACCAAAATCGGCGTGTCCAGGTGTATCCATGATGTTGATTTTGTAGTCTTTGTAGTTTACAGCTGTATTTTTCGCTAAGATCGTGATTCCACGTTCTTTTTCTAATGCATTTGAATCCATTGCCCGTTCTTGTAAGTTAACGTGGCTATCAAGGGTATCTGATTGTTTAAGCATTTCATCAACTAGTGTTGTTTTACCATGGTCGACGTGGGCGATAATTGCCACGTTGCGGATATCTTCTCTGTAATTCAATTTTAATTGCTCCTTTTCTTGTAACGCGAGACTCACTCGATTGACAATTATAACAGAAAATCATTAAGAGTGTTAGTAAAACATTTTCATTTTTTCAGAAAAAGTCTTTTTCTTAATTTTTCTCTTCATCAAACGCTTGAATTTCCTGCATCGCCGCTTGTGTAGCACCGATAAAGAACTCACGACCTTTGAAGCTTAATGGCTTTTGGTCTGCTCCGCATGTCAGCATTCCCAATAGCTCCATCATGATTTTACCCGCCGCATAATCCCATGGACTCAAAGAACTGACATAGCCGATCTGAGTTCCTTTTAAAATCGCGATAAAATCTAATCCCGCGCATCCTAAGACCCGTACTCCCATGGATTGATTCCCGATTTCCTGTGCATGATAGATATTTTTACGATACAGAGCTAGATTCATGCCAAGCAAACCTTGATTTAAGGATTTGTTCTCTGGCGCAGAAAGCTCTTCATTATTATAGAAGACTTTTCCTACCTTTGGACCGCCCCAAAAAAGCTCATCTCTCATGACATCATAGATAAAGCCTAGCTGTCCGACACCTTCTTCGTAGACCGCGATCATGATACAGAAATTTTCTTGCTGCATCACAAAGTTCAATGTTCCGTCAATCGGATCAATAACGAACACCCGGCCATGGTCGATCGGAGTCTCATCCTGACCATTTTCCTCACCTAAAATTTTTGCTTCTGGATCAAAGGCCTTGATTTTGCTGACGATAAAATCCTGCGTCTCCTTATCAACGTTCGTAACTAGATCAGTACGTCCGCTTTTTTGATCAACCTTTAAGGCATCGCCTAATCCCGCCTTAATTCTTTCTGCTGCTTCATAAATCCAGCTAATGATTTCTTGTTCCATTTTAGTCCTCCTACATCTTAAATCGTTTAGTTGTCGCAGCTTTCGCCTTTTGTAATGTTCGATATAAAGAATAACCACTGACTTCTTGGAATTCGCGCCCGATCCGCTTTTCCTCACCGATACTTTTTATAACTGTTTTGAATTTTTTATATCCAGTCAAAAAAGCTTCTGTCTCAATACCAGATTCATTCGCTGCTTCAACAAGATTCAGAAAATTGATGACTGTCACAATCTCCTCGTGTGTCCAATCCTCATCAATTGGGTAACCATAATTTGCCATTGATTCACACTCCATTCGGAAATAGTTTACCATAGAAAATCAAAAGCTTTTATTTAAAGCTTCTCTGAAACGAATTTCTTATAAAGAGATAACCTTATCTTCTTCTGCAATTTCTCTTAAAACACTCCAAGGATTTACAACCGCAATAACATTTTCTGGAATATTTTTAGTCACGACACTCCCTGAGCCGATGATCGTATTTTTACCAAACGTGACATTCGCACCTATCCAAACATTGTCTTCAATCACGACTTTTTTGGAATAGCTCCCTGTCATTCGTTCTTCTGGATGATCGCATGATATAATCGCATGATTTCCTGCACATGGTCCAAAAAGAACATCATCACCAATGTAAATCTCACCGTCATCTAATAAAATACAATTAAAAAAACGCGAAGAAACGAGCCTGATATGAATGTTTTTATCAAACTTGCAACGAAAATCGGGTTCAAAATAATTTCTCCTGATTTTGAAGCGCTGAAGCCAAGTGAATTATTCATCTTTTAACTCCATTCTTTAAAACATATTTTTGCTGAGATAATTTAACTGATATCCTTATACATCATTATTATGCTTCTTTAACCTTTGCAAGCGTTGACTGATAAAGAATATTTAGTCGATTACCGTAATTCACATAACCGCAATCTTCTACAAAAATGTCGATAATCCGTTCACATTGCCGCTGTCCTTTGGGGTTCTTCTTTTTAACCAGCAGCAAACCATAAACAAACTTCGCGTATAAATCATGGTGAATATACTTCAAATCACGATTCGGCGTTATTTTTTCCATATATTCTGAAAGAATTTTTTCCGCCTGATCCAAATAATTCTCCTCAATCAAATAACGTGTTAGATGAAGCAGAGCATCATAACGCCACTTTCGCATTTCAAAGCTGCCGTCATACTGCTTGACTAAGCGCCTGGTATAAAAATAAGCTTCCTCTGGTTTAAAAAGATCCCCGTTATAGGTAATCAAAAAGAACTCGAACTTCCCCCAGGTTTCGGTTTCCCTCAAATAGTCAGCGATCGGTGCTAAATCAACTGTATAACTAGGCAAGAATATATAATTGTAAAATCGTTTTCCAATAAGTGCAGCAAAAAGAAATCGTTCTTCGTTGGTTTGCCGATACAATTTTTCTTGATTTTCCACGAATTTTTTTAATAAAAAAGAATTTCCGGCATGATAAGCTTGATCAATCTCTTCCTCGATTTTATACAACCAAACATCCATGCTATCGTCAATTTCAAAAACAAACTCATCGAACGTTATATTTAACCGACCTAATAATTGAAGCAAATTAGAAAATCGAATATCTCCATTTTCCCGTTCGTATTTTCGTAAAAATTGCGGCGTCACGATTCCCTCGGAAGTGTTCATAATCGATTGATTTTTCTTTTCTCGAAATTCTTGAAAAAATTTTCCCGTCACTATTTTTCATCCTCCTTTGTCAGATTCGCGTCAATGAATGGATATAAAAAATTCTATTATCTAAATCATTCTCCCTTTTACCGACGCGCTAAAGCAATGAAGTTGACAATTCAGCAGCTCATAAAATTAGTTGAACGAAACTATTGTTTCTACCACCTTAGAATACCATGAAAAAACAACAAGAAAATAAAATTATCGAAAAGATTGTTTCTAAAAAGGCGGATTTTTTCACGAACAGTTATACTTTAGTCAAACGAATAAAGGAGCAAATAAAATGAACAACCTTAGTTTATCTCAACAGTATCTGCTTTTTACCATGAATCGCCAAGGAAAAATCTCTTCACTCAATTACTACGTTGGTATGTGCCTCGTTATGGCAGGTCTTCTGGATCTGCAAAAAGCGAATGTACTCGAATTAAATAATAAGGAAGTAATTCTCCTATCAAATGAGCTGCCTGAAGATTTACAATACCTCGACTGCCTTTTGGAAAAAATCACGGGACTAAAAAAGAAACGCATCGAAGCTATTGCCAATGCGTACGGTACGACATTCTTTGAAAAAGATATCAAACAATTAGTTTCCCAGATCCGTGATTCACTTATTGAAGCCGAAGAAGTGTCAATAAAAAAAGATTCGCATGCACTTGCCTATATCGCTAAAGAAGAAACAGTCGCAAAATTGGTCTTTCGTTTAGAAAACATGAATCCATTGGATCGTGACGGATTAACCTTAGCTATTTTGCTTAAAAAATCGAGCATCTTGAAGAAGTACATTGAAAAAGAAAATCGAAAAATACTTGAGGCAAAAATTAGAGAAGCCAAAAATGAGCCTGTTTCGAAACAAACCAACACAATGATCTCTCAGCTTGATTGGCTAGTGGGGGCAATGGCTACAATAACCATTGTTTAAATGAGGGAAATAAAATCAGCTTAATTATTTTATAGGTCACTTCAGACAATTCTGCTTAACAGTTTTTCCAATAATTCAGTCTAAACTTCAGGAAGAAATATAGTCTTAAATAGGCTATAAAAAAAAGTCAAAATCCTTTTTCTAAAGGATTTTGACTTTTTTTTTAACGTTTAAATGTGGATTGGTAAGCCTAATGCTAATTCTGATGCGTCCATCACGATTTCGCCTAATGATGGATGCGGATGAATCGTCAATGCGATATCTTCTGCATTCATACCAGATTCAATCGCTAAAGCAAGTTCTGAAACCATATCACTTGCTCCAACACCAGCGATTTGACCACCAATGATAACATTGTCTTCCACGGTAGTTACTAAACGAATGAAGCCTTCTGTCTTGCCTAATGACAAGGCACGACCGTTACCAGAGAATGGGAATTTGAAGGCTTTCGCTTCAAGTCCTGCTTCTTTAGCTTCTTTGATTGTCATTCCTACTGTGGCCAATTCTGGATCAGTGAATGCTACAGCAGGCATTGCTTTATAATCAACAGCTACTTTCTTGCCTGAAATGGCCTCAGCCGCAATTTTTGCTTCATAGCTTGCTTTGTGGGCTAAAGCTGCACCAGGAACGATGTCACCGATGGCATAAATACTTGGTACATTTGTGCGACCTTGTTTGTCTACCTTGATCAATCCGCGGTCAGTCATTTCGACACCTGCTTGTTCTAAGCCCATGTCGTTCGTGTTTGGACGACGGCCTACAGTTACCATCACGTAATCTGCGTCGACACTTTCTTCTTTACCATCAACTTCATAACGAACGGTTACGCTATCGCCGTTATCAACCGCTTCGCGAGCCATTGCAGAGGTGACAACTTTAATACCCTTTTCTTTAAAATCTTTCTCAACAAGCTGCACCATGTCTTTTTCGTAGGTCGGTAAAATCTGTGCCGTACCTTCGATAATCGTCACTTCAGCACCTAAATTAGCATAAGCTCCACCTAATTCGGCACCAATTACACCACCACCGATGATGACTAATTTTTCAGGTACTGCTTCTAAAGCCAACCCACCAGTAGAGTCGATCACACGTCCGCCGAATTTGAAGCCTGGAATCTCAATTGGACGAGAACCCGTCGCGACGATCGCATTGTTGAAAGAATAGGTTTGGGCTGAATCTGGATGAATCACACGCAAGTTTTTATCATCAACAAAGAAAGCTTCCCCTTCAATGATTTCTACTTTGTGTTTTTTCAACAAGAATTTAACACCTGACGTAAGCTTATTAACCACGCCATTTTCTTTCCATTCTTGGGTTTTCGCAAAGTCTAGCTTTACATTTTCACTAGTTACACCAAACATGGAGGAATCTAGTGAATCTTGATAATGATGACCAGCAGAAATCAATGCTTTTGAAGGAACACAGCCGACATTTAAACAAACGCCGCCGATGTATTCCCGCTCAATGATCGCTACCTTTTGTCCCATTTCTGCGGCACGGATGGCGGCAACATAGCCGCCAGGTCCAGCACCGATTACAACTGTATCTAATTCAATGGCAAAATCTCCAACTACCATGATTTTATCATCCTTCCATTAATAGTAATTCTGGATCAGCTAATAAACGTTTAATATTGTTCATCGCTTTTTGTGCTGTCGCCCCATCGACGATACGATGATCGAAGCTTAATGAAAGTTTCATTACACGACCAACCGCTAATTCGCCTTCATCGTTCACGATTGGTTGTTGCGCAATCGTTCCAACACCAAGAATGGCAACTTCAGGGTAGTTAATTACTGGAGTGAACCAGCCGCCGCCAACGGAACCGATATTAGAAATCGTGATTGTTCCATTACGCATGTCATCTGCAGCCAATTTTCCATCATGAGCCAAAGCAGCTTTTTCATTGATTTCATCGGCGATTTTGAACATGCCTTTTGTATCAGCATTTTTAACGTTTGGTACATACAAGCCATGATCTGTATCCGTTGCGATACCGATGTTATAGTAATTTTTATACACAATTTCTTGCGCAGCATCATCAATTGATGCATTCAAGACTGGGTATTTTTTGACTGTTGCAGTCAATGCTTTAACCACATATGGCAAGAAGGTTAATTTCGTACCATTGTCCAAAGCCACTTGTTTGAACTTCTTACGATGATCCCAAAGTTTAGACACTTCAACTTCATCATGCAAGGTTACATGTGGTGCCGTATGTTTGCTATTTACCATTGCTTTAGCAATTGCTTTACGTGTTGGTGTCATCTTCTCACGAGTTTCCATTTCGCCCATGTTAGAAGTAAATGGTTGCGCTGGTTTCTCTGCTTTTGCAGCTGGCGCACTTGAAGTTGCTGCTGCCGTATCAGTGGCTTGAGCTTCTGATTTCGCTGGTGCTGCTTGTCCTCCATCTGAAACGAATGTGTCAATATCTTCTTTGGTAATACGTCCGCCTTTACCTGTAGCAGTTACTTGTGTGATGTCGACATCCTTTTCACGTGCATATTGACGAACAGATGGCATCGCCAATACGCGCTTGTCTGGATTGCTTGCTTCAACAACTGAAGAATCCGCTTTTGCTTCTGTTTTTGCTGTCTCTGCTGGTGTAGAGGATTCACTTGAAGATGCGCTAGAATCATTGTGTCCAGGTGCATCGATTTCTACTAAGACATCCCCAACATTTGCTACTGTTCCTTCGTCTACGATGATCTTTTTGATTGTTCCTGTTACAGGTGATGGAATTTCTTCCACTGATTTATCATTTTGTACTTCTAGTAACGTGTCGTCTTCTTCGATCTTGTCCCCAGACTTCACGAACCACTTAACGATTTCGCCTTCTGCAATACCTTCACCAATATCTGGTAATTTGAATTGGTAGACTCCGCCGCCAGCATTGGAACCGTCGCTTTCAGCTTTATCGCTGTCTGCAGTTGGTTCAGCCGCCGGAGCAGCAGGTGTTTGTGATTCAGCAGCTACACCTGAATCACCTTCATTATCTTCATGTCCTGGTGCATCAATTTCAACGAGAACATCGCCAACATTTGCTACTGTTCCTTCGTCTACGATAATTTTTTTGATTGTTCCTGTTACAGGTGATGGAATTTCTTCCACTGATTTATCATTTTGTACTTCTAGTAAAGTATCATCTTCGTTAATTGTGTCGCCAGCTTTGACGAACCATTTAACGATCTCACCTTCTGCAATGCCTTCACCGATGTCGGGCAATTTAAATTGGTAAGCCATGTTTTTTCGCTCCTTATACTAATGTATTTATTTTTTCTAAGATCCGAAAAAATAAGTCTGCTGTTTGTAACGTAGGTTTAAAATTCTACGATTTCTTTTACTTTTGCTTCAATATCTGCTGCATTTGGCAACCAGATTCCTTCTGCTTGTCCGAATGGGAAAATCGTATCTGGAGCAGAAACTCGTCCGATCGGTGCTTCTAGTGAAAGAATAGCACGTTCAGAAATCTCTGAGATAACTTGTGCAGAAACACCTGCTTGTTTTTGCGCTTCTTGAACAACGACTACACGACCAGTTTTTTCAACGGACTTAATGATCGTTTCAACATCAAGTGGTGCAACAGTACGCAAATCGATGATTTCTGCATTGATGTTTTCTTTCGCTAAGTTATCTGCTGCTTTGATCGCTTCACGAACCATTGCGCCGTAAGTGATGATTGAAACATCAGAACCTTCTTTTGTAACAGCCGCTTTATCCAATGGCACTTCATAGATTCCTTCAGGAACTTCTTCACGGAATGAACGATACAATTTCATGTGTTCTAAAAAGACTACTGGGTCATTGTTACGGATTGATGCAATCAACAAACCTTTTGCATCATACGGATTTGACGGAATAACCACGCGCAAGCCTGGAGATTGAGCCATTAATCCTTCTAAATTATCGGAATGAAGCTCAGGTGTATGCACACCGCCACCAAATGGTGCCCGAATCGTGATCGGTAAGTTTCTTGTATTTCCCATACGGTAACGAGTACGAGCCATTTGTCCAACAATTTCATCCATTGCCTCGAATACGAAACCAAAGAATTGAATTTCAGGGACAGGTCGGAAGCCTTGCAAGGCTAACCCAAAAGCAAGTCCAGCAATACCAGATTCAGCTAATGGTGTATCAAAAACTTGATCTTCACCGAATTTTTCTTGAAGACCTTCAGTGGCACGGAATACGCCGCCGTTCTTACCAACGTCTTCACCGAAAATTAAAACTTCTTTATCTTTTTCAAGCATCAGAGCTAAGGCATCTGTAATTGCTTGGATCATCGTTTTTTGTGCCATGATTATTTCGACTCCTTCGCTTCATAGAATTCAATTTGTTCTTTAATGTTTTGTGGTTGCACTTCGTACATATTTTTCAAGAAATCAGACACCTTTTGTTTAGGTACGCGGTCAGCATCAGTGATGGCCTGTTTGATTTCTTCTTTTGTTGCTTCAATCACTTTTTCTTCTTGTTCTTCTGACCATAAGCCTTTTTCCGTTAAGTATTTACGGAAACGTACTAATGGATCCTTTTTCGTCCATTCGTCGTCCATTTCTTTTGAACGGTAACGTGTTGGGTCATCCCCAGATAACGTATGTGGACCGTAACGGTACGTTAATGTTTCGATTAAGACTGGACCATTGCCATTTGCTGCCCATTCACGTGCCTTTTTAGAGACATAATAAACAGCTAGAGGGTCCATTCCATCAACCTGAATACCTGGAATTCCAGCAGCGACTGCTTTTTGTGCTAACGTTTTAGCTGCTGATTGCTTTTCACGCGGTGTTGAAATCGCAAATCCATTATTTTGAATATAAAATACAGCGTTTGCATGATAGGCGCCAGCAAAGTTGATCGCTTCGTAGAAATCCCCCTGAGATGAACCACCATCGCCTGTATAGGTAAAGACAACATTTTTACTATTACGTTTCTTCAAACCTAATGCCACACCGGCAGCTTGTACATATTGAGCTCCGATAATGATTTGAGGAGGTAAAGCCTGTAAATCTGCAGGATAGTTGTTTCCGGCAACATGTCCGCGTGACCATAAGAACGCTTCCGCTAAAGGCAAGCCATGTTTAATCAATTGTGGAACATCACGATAGCCCGGTAGTAAAACGTCTTCCTTTTCAAACGCAAATTGACTGGCTAATTGGCTAGCTTCCTGGCCAGCTGTTGGTGCGAAGAATCCTAAACGTCCTTGACGATTCAATGCAGTTGAACGTTGGTCCAATACACGAGACCAAACCATTGAAGTCATCAATTCAACAAGTTCTTCATCAGATAATTCTGGAACGAGATTTTCATTAATAATCTTTCCATCTTCATCCAGTGCCTGGTACACGGGGAAATCCGCGTTTACATCTTTTAGTAAGGCTTCAAAATCAATCGTTAACTCTTTTTCTGCCATGGTGTCACACTTTCCTCTCTTAAGTAAATTAAATCTTGTTTTCAGTGCAACAGCAAATCAACCTGTATTATTGCTATTGCTCCTTCTTCTCTAAATTAGCATTTTTGTATTCAATTGACAACAAACTTGCTCAGCAATTCTGAACGAATTGAAGCGTTTCACTTTTCAACCTTGTGAAATCATCTGCAGCTTTTTTCTAATAATAACAAACATCTAGATTAGAACAGGTAAGTTTGTGATCTTGAAAAATCATAAATTTGCCATAATCCCCCTCATCATCAAGGAGAAAAAAGATTAAAATAGATGGATTAACAACACGTTTAGACCGGAATTTGTTAAGCATTTTCACAAAAAAGAAACAGAAGGACAACACAGGTCCTTCTGTTATAGTTCAGATCCATTCTTTTGCAATTTTTATATACAATACTTTTCCTAGTTGTGTTGCCAGCATGTAAGCAAGAACAATTCCTGCATACCATAGCCAATAACTATTTGGCAAATGAACAAAATCAAATTGCTCAGCTAACGGTGTTAGTACGACTAATGCTCCTACTACTACTGCCATTAATAAGCTGACAAACACCTGCGGAGCTGGACGGCTTTGGATAAAAGGAATTTTCTTTGTTCTTACCATTAAAACTACCAACGCTTGTGTGGTTAATCCAATCATGAACCAGCCTGTTTGAAATAGATTTTGCGCACCAACCGTATTCGCTCCGAATACAAACCACATGACTAAAAACGTAATGATATCAAACACAGAACTGATAGGTCCAATACACAGGGTAAATTTTAACAACCCTTTTGTTTCCCATTTTGTTGGCACCTGCAATTCTTCATCATCCACATTGTCCCATGGAATTGTTAGTTGAGCGAAATCATAAATTAAATTTTGCAATAACAATTGAAGTGATAGCATGGGTAAAAATGGTAGAAATGCACTAGCAATTAAAATCGAGAAAACATTCCCAAAATTTGAGCTGATGGTGATCTTAATGTATTTCATCATATTGCTGAATACTCGTCGTCCTTCAATCACACCATTTTCTAGAACGCCTAAGCTTTTTTCTAATAAAAT
Source organism: Enterococcus avium ATCC 14025 (assembly GCF_000406965.1). GTDB lineage: Bacteria > Bacillota > Bacilli > Lactobacillales > Enterococcaceae > Enterococcus_A > Enterococcus_A avium. Next base: position 520,674 of record NZ_KE136363.1, read on the forward strand.
AATGGAACTAGCATCCTTTGTGATGTCGGCTGCTGTATCAACCGAAATTCCGACATCTGCTTTTCTTAAAGCAGGTGCATCATTGATGCCATCACCCATAAAGCCAACAGTGTGTCCCTTATTTTGCAAAGCTTCAATGATTCGTGATTTTTGCATCGGATTTAGTTTTGCAAACAGATTTGTAGTTTCAGCTGCTTGATACAGTTCATCGTCTGACATTTCATCGATTTGATTACCTAACACATATTGATCTGCAGGGATTCCCACATCCTGACAAACTTTTTGTGCCACGATCGCATTGTCGCCTGTTAGAACTTTTACCGCTACTCCGTGCTGCTGCAAGGATTTAATTGCCGGTTTAGCTGATGCCTTGGCAGGATCAAGGAAGCCCATGAAGCCCACCAAGGTCATATCTTTTTCATCATCTGTTGAATAGATGGCTTCATCATGTGCGTCACGACGAACAGCTACTGTAATGACACGCATGCCTTGACGATTCATTTTTTCATTGACGGTTTGTAGCTGTTGGCGAATTTCTGGGGTTAACTCTAGAATCTCTCCATCAATCTCCACATATTTACAAATTGCTGCCATTTCTTCAACCGCGCCCTTAGTGATCATCAATTGATGCTCGTCTGTTTTCATCACGACAGTTAAACGGCGACGAGAAAAATCAAAGGGAATCTCATCAATTTTTTGAACCATTTGATAGGGCAAATGTCGATCTTGTTCTTCAAAATAATTGATTACGGCAATATCCATCAAATTCTTCCAGCCCGTTTGATAGGTAGAATTCATGAATGCAAGGTCTAATACTTGTTCGTTTTCATTTCCTAAAGGGTCCAAATGTTGAACCAAAACAACTCGATCTTCCGTAATTGTCCCAGTTTTATCTGTACAGAGGACATCCATTCCACCTAAATTTTGGATTGAAGCCAACTCTTTCACAATCACTTTGTGTTTCGATAATGTCAATGCTCCTTTTGCCAAGTTAGAGCTCACAATCATCGGCAACATTTCAGGCGTCAAGCCGACTGAAACTGCAATGGCGAAGAAGAAGGCACTGCTCCAATCACCCTTCGTTAAGCCGTTTATCAGAAAAACTAATGGAAAAAGAATCATAACCATCCGCAGTAATAATTTGCTGACTCTAGCTAATCCTAAATCAAATGACGTTTTCCCCCGTTTGGATGTGGCATTTTTGGCGATATCTCCGAAAAATGTTTGCTGACCCGTTTTTAAAATAATGGCTTTTCCTTGACCACTTAGCACATCCGTTCCCATAAAAACCAGATTTGTTAAGTCTAATGCTGTGGCTTCTTCCGTCAATTCCTTGTCTTTTACTAGAAATTTTTCAACAGGCATCGATTCTCCTGTTAACGACGATTGGTTAACAAAAAGGTCTTTTGTCCAAATCAATACGGCATCTGCTGGAATCATATCACCAGTTGCTAACGTCAAAATATCACCAGGGACGACTTCATCCATCGGAATTTCTTTCGTTTCTCCATTACGGGTAATTGCCGCAGTATTTTCGATCATTTCCTTTAATTCGATGCTTGCCTTTTGCGAACGGTATTCTTGAATAAAGGTAATCAGCACACTAGCCAAAATCATGATCGTCATAACAACCGCCGCTTCTATGTCATTGGTTAATAAGGAAACAATTGCTAATGCAGCTAAGACATACACGAACGGATCATTAAATGCTTGTAAAAACAGCAAAATTCCTGGTGTTGGCTTCTGTGCTGAGACTTCATTTGGACCATATTCTTCCAATCGGCTTTGTGCATCTTCTTCAGATAATCCCTGTAAAGAGGTTCTCAGGTTTAGAAAAAGATCACGATCAGATAAAATCGCTAATTTCTTTAGCTCTTGGTCTTTGTTGACTTTGCGAGCAAGAAGGCTTTTTTTGTTCATCATAATGGTTCCTCCTAAAATTCAGGACAACCGCAGTCGTCCGCGAGTAATTACTTTTCGGTCGACTATCTTCATGATCCATCTTCCTCACATCCTTTCATTTCGTTAACAGTCTAGGCGCTTTAGGACACAAATAAAGCGCGCACTCGAAAATGAGCACGCGCGAAAGTTTCATTCATGTTCATCGTCGAGCTTTAGCACTATAGGGCGTAGACAGAATCTGTCAGCTACGTTATGAATCACCTTCACGATAATCCCTGTTATACCCATTGGCGTCTCTCGACATTTTTGGGCAGTAGCCTGTGTCCGTATAGGAGCCTCACCTAACAATTAATTTAATTTTCATCCTTACTATAAGTCACTTACTTATCGGTGTCAAACGTAACACTGAAAAATTTATTGATTTTCAGAAATTCATCAACTTTTTTGTTTGGTGAACTGCTGAAATAATCTGCAAACTTTTTGCTCCATAATTTCGTTTCACGAGCCTCTGCAAATTTTTCCATCGTATCATCATACTCTTCAATCAAAGAATAATCGTAATCTTTATATGTGTCATAATGAATCACCGCTTCTTCTGGCAATCTTGGTTTTATTCGCATATCCACATTAGGCTTTCCAATACTCAAGCCTGCGACCGGCAGCACATAATCGGGCAGTTTTAATAGTTTGCTTACCTCTGCAATATCTTTGCGAATAGACCCCACAACTACAGAACCTAATCCCAATGCTTCAGTCGCAATTACTGCATTTTCCAACGCTAACGCTGTATCGGTAACAGCCGTGATCAATGGATCAAATCCTTCGTTAATTCGATAATCCATCTCATACTGCTCAGCTACCTTTTGCGTCCGTTTCAAATCCGCTACAAATACTAAAAATACTGAACTATGCAGCATATGAGAATTTCCAGGATTCATTGCCACGAGCTGCCGGCGGATCTCCGTATCCCTTACGACAATGATGCTGTACATTTGACCGTTCATCCAGCTGGGAGCTTGACGACTAGCTTGCAGAATCTTTTGCAGCTCTGCTTCTGATAATTGGTAGGTTTCATCAAAATTCCGATATGTTCTGTGCTGATTCATCACTTCTAACGCTTCCATTTAACTCCTCCTTAATTCCTTTGAAATTACAAACAACTTAGAAAAAAATTCTTGTCGTGTTTGATCCGTCATTCGAGTATAATTCACTCTCATTGCCATTGTATCATTACTAAATAAAAATGCGGGGGCAATCACTAATTTTTCTCGCAGAAAAATATCCCAATCTTTTCGGGTTAAGCGCTGATGACGCCAAGTCAGATATACATAAATGCCACCCTCGATAGACGATATATGCCAATCCTCAGCAATTGATTTTGCCTGATCAATAAAATCTTTGGCCTTCTGCTTTAAAGTAACAACTAATTCTGCTTGGTTCTGCTCGAATTGTGGATCTGTTAAGGCAGTATGTGCAATGACCTGCGGAAAAACACTGATAGAAAAATCCATCATTTGTTTGGCTTCAGATAAGCGTTGAATTAAATTTTGATCAGCCACGACCCAGCCAATTTTGATTGAAGAACCAAATATCTTTGAAAGTGAACCTAGATGAATGACTTGGTGGGGAGCAAGTTCTTTTAAAGACGGCGGCGTTTTCCCGAAATTCATCTCGCTGAACACTTCATCTTCTACGATCGGCAGCTGGTATTTAAGACTGAGTTCGATTAACTCATTTCTGCGTTTCTCCGACATCGTTGTCCCAGTTGGATTTTGAAAAGTCGGATTGAGAATAATCAGTTTGATTTTTTTAGTCAGAATCAATTGTTCCAATTTATCAATCCTCATTCCTTCCCGATCCATTTCTACGCCATAGAGTCTGACCCCGGCGCTAGCAAAAATTGGTAGGGAGTATAAAAATGAAGGATCTTCAATTGCCACACTATCTCCACTTTGGAGCATCACCTGCAATAATAAAAACATTGCTTGTTGTGCGCCTGAAGTAATTAGGACTTGATTCGAAGAGACATCGATTTTCTGCTCTAACTTGATTCGCTGACAGATTACTTGCTGCAAAGGACGATAGCCTAATGGACTTTGCTTTTTTTCTTCAAGCAATAACTCTTCCCATGTATAGGAAGGAAAACGAAAATCTGGAATCATACTTAACGGCAGTTCCCCTGAGTACAGATCAATAGCATCAGGATTCTTCAGCAATGGATAAGCTTTTTCTACAAATGGTTCCTTTGGAAGAGTCTCCTGCGTAAATAAGCTGCGCCAATCCACTCTGGGAATAGTGCTTCGTCCCCAGTTTCCTTCGTTCACAATGGTTCCGCTGCCTTGTCGCCGCAATACCCAGCCAAGACTAGCCAGTTCCTCCAATGCGTGAACAACGGTTGAACGATTCACTTGATAATATTCTGCTAGTTTGCGTTCTGCGGGTAGCTTATCCCCTGGTTGCAACGTGCCGTCTTGAATATAGGAGATAATCTGTTCGATAATTTGTTGATAGATTGGGGTCGTTTTTTTCTCCGCTAATTGCCACATACGTTTTCCTCACTTATTATTGGATGACTTAAAACTAAACCAATTATACTTTGCTGTCAAACGTACAAAAAGCTCCTGAAAGGAATTATCAAATGCATTTTGAAATACGTCAGAAAATATGAAAAAATCGGACGTTTATCCTACTATCCGTGATAGATAGTAGGATAAACGTCCGTGCATACTTTATTAACCTAATTCTTTAAAGACTATTGAAATGTTTTTAAAAGTTTTCTAAAAACCTTTAAATCGTATCGCCATTAAAGATTGAATTCTTAACCACTACATAGTCAACTTTTTGCAAGGCTTCTAAATCGTTGCCTCCAGCATAAGAAATCGACGACTGAAGATCTTGCTGCATCTCTACTAAAGTATCCTTTAAAGAACCTTTATAAGGAATCCAGATCTTTTTACCTTCCACGTTTTTCTTCTCGCCCTTTTGGAATTCAGAGGCACTGCCAAAATATTCTTTATAAACGACACCGTCTTCTACCTTGGTCTCGCCAGGAGATTCTTCATGACCGGCAAATAATGAACCAATCATAACCATTGTCGCGCCAAAACGAATTGATTTGGCAATGTCTCCATGAGTTCGAATTCCACCGTCAGCAATAATCGGTTTGCGTGCTGCCTTGGCACACCAACTCAATGCTGCTAATTGCCAGCCGCCAGTTCCAAATCCAGTCTTAATCTTAGTAATACATACTTTTCCAGGTCCGATTCCAAGCTTGGTTGCATCAGCTCCTGCATTTTCTAATTCACGAACAGCTTCAGGCGTACCAACGTTGCCAGCAATCACAAAGGTTTCCGGCAAATATTTTTTAATGTGCTTAATCATATTGATTACCGGATCAGAATGACCATGAGCAATGTCGATGGTAATATAGTCTGGATTCAACTTTTCCTCTGCCAACTGCTTCACAAAATCATATTCATATCCTTTTACCCCCACACTGATGGAAGTAAACAGGCCGCGAGACTGCATTTTCTTGATGAATGGGATTCGTTCCTCTTCATAAAAACGATGCATAATATAGAAGTACCCGTTTTCAGCCAAAAATTCCGCAATACTTTCATCAATAATCGTTTGCATATTGGCTGGTACGACAGGCATCTTGAAACTAAACTTTCCTAATTGAACGGTTGTATCACATTCTGATCGACTGTTCACAATACACTTATTAGGAATTAACTGAATATCTTCATAATCAAATACTTTCATATGGGCCTCCAATGAATAAGATCACTATCTCATTTTATTTTTTTCATACATTTCATTGCATCAAATAGGATAAAGTAATTTCCTTTTCCAAACACCTATTTTTATACTGTTCACTATGAAAAGTATGAACCATAAAAAAACATAGGGCAGTATCGCCCTATGTAATTTACAACATATCCACCTGAAAAGCAAGCTGATTTTGAAATTTATTACAAAAAACACGAACATTTAGTTTTCAAACTAAGGCATTCCTTAATTTTTTCGCTTGTAAACTAACTAAGAAGATAACGTCTTCCATTTCCTCTTCATTAGTTACTTTCATTTCGATCTGCTGCGTATTTTTTGATACATCTTCGAACTTTTCTTTGAACTCCTCCGACATCACTTTTACCATCGGTGTTAAATAGCTGATTCCAAAATCTGGAAAAGGTGTCATTACTGAGAAATAGGTTTCATGAATCTGGATGCAGCAAAGCACCCCATCATATTGCTCGATTACCAGTTTCCATCCTATTTGTTTTTGGAAAATATATTTGATCGTTGGCTCATAATGTCTCATGATTTGAGCTAATAAAATTTTTAAATACTGAGAATTGGGTAGTCCGGATAAAATCATCTGCAACTCGTGGTTCTCATCATCAGCTTTGGATCGTTTCCTTTCCATAGTCCTCGCCTCTTTCAATACGCTTTGGAATGAAAAATAATTCTAACGAATGCAATTGCCTCTATGAGTTAAATTCTTTTTATTTTTCTTCAAATTCATATATTTTTTTAACGCTTTTTTCATATTCAGTTTACCACTTTTAATTAAAGCTGTCATTTTTTTAATCCGCTACCCTTTTGAACAAAAAAAACGACCGACTGGCCGTTTTTTATTTATTTTAATGATTTTGCTCCAATATCTTTTCGGTAGAAATAACCCTCAGTCTTTGCATGATCCAAAGCTTGATAAACCTTCGTTTGTGCCGCCTCAATCGTTTCTGCTTCTGCTTCTACTAGGAGTACGCGTCCGCCTGATGCCCGTATTTCTCCTTGATCATCAACAACTCCTGCATAATAAATCGTAACCTGATCATCAAAACTTGGAGTAGGCATTCCTTTTTGATACGCATTAGGATAACCTTCAGCCGCTAGTACAACGCCGACAGATGCCTGATCACTCCAAACCAATTCTGGTTCTTGATCGTTTAAAATATCATCAATCACTTGTGCAAGATCACTGGTTAATCTTGGTAGAACCACTTGTGTTTCGGGGTCGCCAAAGCGAGCGTTGAATTCAATCACTTTCGGTCCAGCATCTGTAGCAATCAATCCTGCATATAAAATACCTGTAAATGATGTCCCGTTTTTCACCATTCCCAATGCAGCGGCCTTCAAAATTTTCTCAACAGCAGTATCGACCATTTCTGAAGGGATTTGCGGTACCGGCGAGTAGGCGCCCATTCCCCCAGTATTTGGTCCCAGGTCGTTATCATAAGCCCGTTTGTGATCCTGTGCAATGACCATTGGATAAACTTTTTCATTTTTTACAAAAGCAAGCAATGAAAATTCTTCACCAGCTAAAAATTCTTCAACAACAACTTTATCTCCGCTTTCACCAAAACGATGATCCGTCATCATTTCCTTTAAAGCCTGCAGCGCTTCATCTAATGTCATAGCAACCGTAACGCCCTTGCCCGCTGCTAATCCATCTGCTTTGATCACGATTGGCGCACCTTTTTCCTTCACGTACGCGCAAGCGGCTTCGTAGTCGGTGAACGCCTCATAATCAGCCGTAGGAATCTGATTGTCTACCATGATTTTTTTAGCAAATTCCTTTGATCCTTCGATCATTGCGGCTGCTTTATTCGGTCCGAAGATACGAAGACCCGCTGCTTGAAAATCGTCTACGATGCCATTCAATAAAGGAATCTCTGGCCCAACGAATGTCCAATCAATCTCCTGATCTTTAGCAAAAGAGATCAACTCTTCATGCTTATCCTCTGCGATATCCACTAGTTGAATACCGTCCTTCTTCATGCCTGGGTTTCCCTTAGCACAAAAAATATCCGTTACATGCGAACTCTCCAACATTTTTTTGGCGATGGCATGCTCACGACCACCGCTACCAATAATTAGTATTTTCATTGAGTCCTCCTCAAATTAGTGTCTGAAATGACGAACGCCAGTGAAGACCATCGCTACGCCATATTTATTAGCCATTGCGATCGAATCCTTGTCACGAATACTTCCACCCGGCTGAACGATTGCTTTAATTCCGTGCTGTGCAGCATATTCTACACTATCATCCATCGGGAAATACGCGTCGCTTGCTAAAACAGCGCCATCCATCCGTCCTTTTGCTTCTTCTAAAGCAATTTTGACAGAACCAACACGATTCATTTGTCCTGCACCAACACCCACTGTTTGATGTTCATTTGCTACAACAATTGCATTCGATTTTACGTGCTTAACAGCTTTCCATGCAAAAGCTAAAGCTCTCAATTCTTCCGCTGTAGGTTTGCGATCCGTTGCAACTTCCCACTCCTCAGGAATTTCTTCGACAACATCTTGATCCTGAACCAATAATCCCCCTAAAACAGATACAACTTCTGGTTGATTACTTGCTTGGTCGCTGAAATCTAAGGTCATTAGTCGTAAGTTTTTCTTACCTGACAGCACGTTAAAGGCCTCTTTGCTAAAGCTTGGAGCGATGATAATCTCTAAGAATAACTTATGCATTTCCTCTGCCGTTTCTAAATCAATTTCACGATTTGCTACCAAAATTCCTCCGAAAATGGAAGTTGGATCTGCTTCATAAGCGAATTGATAGGCTTCCGCAATTGTCCGTCCACTACCGATTCCGCATGGATTCATGTGTTTTAATGCGACAACTGTTGGCTCAGTAAATTCTCTAGCAATTCGGATCGCCGCATCTGCATCCTTAATATTATTGTATGACAGTTCTTTTCCGTGTAATTGATGGGCACTCGCAATTGAATAAGAAACAGGTAGAGCATTTTGGTAAAAAGCTGCAGTTTGATGACTATTCTCCCCATAACGCAAAGGCTGCTTCAATTCATAAGTCAATGTCATTTTTTCTGGTTCAACTTCACCCACACTCTTTGTTAAGTAATCCGCGATCAACGCGTCATAAGCTGCTGTATGACGGAAAACCTTCGCAGCTAAACGTTTGCGTGTCGCTAATGAAGTCACTTGATCACTTTTGATCTCGGCTAAAACAAGCGCATAATCTTTAGGATCAACAACTACTGTGACTGATGCAAAGTTTTTAGCGGCAGAACGCAGCATACTTGGGCCACCGATATCAATATTTTCAATCGCTTCTGCTTCAGTTACCTCCGGCTTGGAAATCGTTTCTTTAAACGGGTATAGATTTACACAAACAAAATCAATTGGCTGAATACCGTGCTCATCCATCGCCTCCATGTGTGTTGTCAAATCTCGACGGCCTAACAATCCACCATGAATTTTTGGATGCAGCGTTTTTACTCGACCATCCATCATTTCAGGAAAGCCGGTTACTTCATCAATACTTAACGTTGAAATCCCCGCTTCGTCTAAAACTTTTTTAGTCCCGCCAGTAGAAATAATCTCGATTCCTGCTTGAACCAAACCTTTAGTAAATTCTACAATTCCGGTTTTATCTGAAACACTAATCAATGCTCTTGTCATGATGACTCTCCTTTAGAAAGTTTTTTCACTTTTTGCCTAACATTTGTTAAGTCTGCGAAGAAATGGCTTAATACTTTTACTCTTTATCTCGATGAAATTCTTTGACTATTTCCGCTAAAACCTGCGGATACAGCTGGTGCTCTACTTGATGGATTTTTTTCTCTAAATCCTCCAAACGGTCCGATTCAGCAACTTGCACCTTTCCTTGTGCAATAATTGGACCGGTATCTACCCCGCTATCCACAAAATGGATCGTAACGCCCGTTTCCTTTACTCCGGCTTCATAAGCATCTTTAATTCCGTGCAAGCCCGGAAAATTTGGAAGCAAAGCTGGATGAATATTAACGATCCGATTAGGAAAAGCTTCTAGTAACTCTTTTCCGATGATTCGCATATAGCCTGCCAATACGACTAACTCCGCTTTATAACGCTTCAGTAGTTCTAACAGTGCAGCTTCATAGTTTTTCTTATCAGAAAACTCTTTTAGCTCAAAGCTTTCACAAGGAACACCGAATTTTTTTCCACGTTCTAGCACGTACGCATCATGATGATCTGAAAAAAGCAGAACTAACTCAGCGTCAATCTCTTTATCCTTAATTGCTTGAGCGATCACTTCGAAATTCGATCCATTTCCTGAAGCTAAAACAGCTATTCTCATGCCTTTGCCCCTTTAAAAACAATCGCAGTATCTTTCTTTTCTGTTACTTTACCGATTACAAAAGTAGCTTCATTTCGCTCCTTCAAATCAGCTTGCAACTCTGCTAATTTTTCTGGCGCAACAGCCAATACCATACCAATTCCCATGTTGAAAATTTCATACATTTCCATTTCAGGAATCTCACCATATTTTTCCAATGCGTTAAAAATCGGTAACACTGGCCAAGAGCCCAGTTCAATTTCACAAGCTAATTTTTCTGGCAACATACGTGGTAAATTCTCCACAAAGCCGCCACCAGTCACATGGGCGATACCGTTCACTAATTCTTTTTTAACTAAAGGAAGCACTGCTTCTACGTAAATTCTAGTCGGTGTTAAAATCTCATCACTAAGTTTCCCAGATAGTTCTGGTAATTTTTCATCAAGTGCAAAGCTGTTTGTTTCAAAGAAAACTTTACGAACTAACGAATACCCGTTTGAATGAATTCCTGACGATGGTAAACCTACTAAGACATCCCCAGCTTGAATTTTTTCTCCGGTAATCATTTGTCTTTTTTCAGCAATACCAACAGTAAAACCAGCTAGATCGTAATCATCTTCACCATACATTCCTGGCATTTCTGCTGTTTCGCCACCGATCAACGCAGCTCCTGCTTGAACGCAGCCTTCTGCAACTCCTGCAACTACTTGCTCTAAACGTGCTGGCACATTTTTACCTGTAGCGATGTAATCTAGGAAATAAAGCGGTTCAGCTCCTTGAGCCACGATATCGTTGACGCACATTGCTACACAATCGATTCCAATCGTATCATGCTTATCTGCTTGAATTGCGACCATCAGCTTTGTCCCTACACCATCCGTTCCAGAAACTAAAACGGGCTCCTTTAAGTCAAATTGACTAAGGTCGAAACAGCCTCCAAAACCACCGATTGCTCCCATAACACCTAAACGTTCGGTTCTTTTTACGTGCTTTTTAATTCGTTCTACTACCTCGTAACCAGCTTCTACATCAACGCCAGCTCTAGAATATGCATTTCCCACTAGATCCGCTCCCTAATTATTATTGTGTCTATTCTTCAAAAAACGAAAATGATTTTTTCATGCTACATACCATTCCAATAAACATTTATACCTTTTTAAATAGAAGTGAGTTTTCTTATTTCAACGGCGTGTCCTGAGAAAAGTGGAACTAAAATCTTCATTTGTTTAATTTTTGTAATTTCTTCAACCGTTTATTTTTAATAGAATGAAATTTTTTCCTTCAAAGTTGCTTGATAATGCTCTTCATAGTCATAAAGCGGCGTTGGATAGTCTCCATTAAAATACGCCATACATAATCCGGAATAAGGTGCATCAAAATCTAATCCAATAGCATTGATTAATCCATCTTCACTTAAAAATGACAACGAATCTGCACCGATCATTTCGCGAATTTCTTCAATTGAATGGTTCGCTGCAATCAACTCTTTACGAGTCTGAATATCAATCCCATAAAAACACGGGTAACGTAATGGCGGCGAAGCAATCCGTACATGGACCTCTTTCGCGCCCGCTTCTTTTAAAAGATTGACGATCCGTCGACTAGTCGTTCCCCGCACAATCGAATCATCGACCATGATGACGCGTTTTCCTTCAACGACTCCTCGCACAGCTGAAAGCTTCATTCGTACTCCTTGCTCACGTAATTCTTGAGTCGGCTGAATGAAGGTCCGTGCCACATACTGATTTTTTACTAATCCCATTTCATAAGGAATCCCAGATTCTTCTGCATATCCGCTGGCAGCAGACAAAGACGAATTTGGAACACCAACAACCATATCAGCTTCAATTTCAGCCTCATTAGCTAAGATCCGCCCCATATTTTTACGAGCACTATGGACATTTACGCCTGCGATATTCGAGTCTGGTCGTGCAAAGTAGATGTACTCCATGGAGCAGATCGCGTGTTGCGTATTCTCAGTAAAGCTTTCGACTTTTAACCCTTCATCATTGATGGTGATAATCTCGCCTGGATTAACATCTTGAATAAATTTCGCACCTACGACTTCTAACGCACAGGTTTCTGACGCAACTACATAGGCGCCGTTGACCATTTGACCGATTGACAATGGCCGAAAACCATTCGGGTCAAGTGCTGCTACCATGGAATCTTCTGTTAGCATCAAGTAGGCAAAACCGCCTTTGACAGTGTTCAATGCTTCCTTCATGCGTTCACACAAAGTTTCCTTTTGACTGCGGCGAATCAAATGCATCAAAATTTCCGTGTCAGAATTCGAATGGAAGATCGCCCCATCAATTTCTAGTTCTTTTCGCAAGCTTTTCGCATTCGTCAAATTCCCATTGTGAGCCAAAGCAAAGGCACCATCATAAAAATTGAATAAAAAAGGTTGAATATTATCCACACTGCTTGTTCCCGCCGTAGCATAACGAACATGTCCAATCGCTGCTTGACCAGTCAAGCGACTCAATTGACGCTCATTTTTAAATACCTCTGAAAGAAGGCCTAGCCCACGATGTCCATTTAATTTTCCTGCATCGTTGCTGACAATTCCAGCACCTTCTTGTCCGCGATGCTGTAAGCTGTGTAAGCCAAAATAAGTGACGCGCGCAGCATCTGGGTGTCCCCAGATGCCAAAAACGCCACACTCTTCATTTAAACTTTTTACTTCATTAAACATGGAATGGCTTCCTCCCATAATTCTTCAGCTTTCTTAGTAGCGACGTTGATTTCACCGCCAAGTGCAGTCAACTTCAAGTCGCCTGTATTAGTTACTTCACCGATTTTCACTGCTTTATCACCTGCTAAAGCTTCGAATTCTGCTTGTTTCTCTGGTTTTACAGATAAAACAAAACGTGATTGTGTTTCTGCAAACAGATTTTCGACAGGCATTTCCACAGTGATGTCAACGCCAAGCTGATTAGTAAATGCTGATTCTGCGACTGCCACTGCCAGACCACCTTCCGCACAATCATGAGCACTTGCTACTAAGTCCGCTTTGATTGCTGAAAGGACTAAGTCTTGATTTGCCTTCTCAACAGCTAAATCAAAGTCCATTAATTTCCCTTCAATCAAGCCTTTTTGCATTTTTTGAATCTCGGTACCATCAAAGTCTGCTTTAGTTTCACCAACGAGATAAACCAAATCACCAGCAGCTTTGAATTCCTGCGTCGTAATATGTGACAGGTCTTCGATCAAACCAACCATACCGATCATCGGTGTTGGATAAATAGCTTTACCGTTAGTTTCGTTATACATCGAAACATTTCCTGAGATAACCGGGGTGTTCAACGTACGGCAAGCTTCTGAAATACCATCGGCTGAGGTCCATAATTCCCAGAATCCCTCTGGTTTTTCTGGCGAGCCATAGTTTAAACAGTCCGTGATCGCTAACGGCTGTCCTCCAGATGCAACAATATTCCGCGCTGCTTCAGCCACTGCAATTTGTCCGCCGATTTCAGGATTTAAATATAAATAGCGTGCATTACAATCAGTTGTCATCGCCAATGCCTTGTTTGTTCCGCGAACCCGTAAGACAGCTGCGTCGCTTCCTGGTCGAACAACTGTATTCGTTCGTACTTGCGAGTCATAGGTTTCATAGATCATTCTCTTTGAGGCGATCGTCGGTTGTTGCAACAATGCTAATAATGTTTCAGAAGCATCTGCCACTTCTGGTTTGAAATCTTCCATATTGGCAAATTCTTGAATCCGTACTGGTTCACGCTTCTCATTTTCGTAAACAGGAGCCTCTTCAGCAAGCGCATCAACTGGTAAGTTAGCTACTTCTTCTCCATGATGGTACAAACGATATAATCCATCATCTGTTACCTCGCCAATCGTAACCGCATCTAACTCATAACGTTTAAATAGTTCAACAACTTCATCTTCATGCCCTTGTTCTACACAAATGAGCATCCGTTCTTGTGATTCAGATAACATCATTTCATACGGCGTCATATGCGTTTCCCGTTGCGGCACATCATCTAAATAAAGCTTCAATCCAGATCCAGCTTTTGAAGCCATTTCTGAACTAGAAGAGACTAATCCAGCAGCCCCCATATCTTGAATACCTACCAAGATATCTGAATGATCTAAAATTAATTCCAAACAGGCCTCTAACAATAATTTTTCCATGAAAGGATCGCCAACCTGAACGGCAGAACGCTGCTGTTCTTCACCTTCGACGAATTCTTCTGAAGCAAAAGTCGCTCCATGAATTCCATCACGTCCCGTTTTTGCGCCGACATACATGATGGAATTGCCGACACCTTTGGCCTGTCCTTTTTGGATGTCCTTATGATCGATCAAACCAACACACATCGCGTTGACTAAAGGATTACCTTCATAACAAGGATCAAAAGCTACTTCTCCGCCAACTGTCGGGATACCAATACAGTTTCCGTAACCGCTAATTCCAGCAACAATCTCTTCTAATAAATATTTTGTCCGTTCCGTCGTTAATTCCCCAAAGCGTAAAGAATCTAAGACCGCGATTGGACGTGCACCCATACTGAAAATATCGCGGATGATTCCACCAACACCTGTTGCGGCACCTTCATAAGGTTCAACAGCTGAAGGATGGTTGTGACTTTCTGCTTTGAAAACAACAGCCTGATTGTCACCGATATCAACAATTCCGGCACCTTCTCCTGGTCCTTGTAATACTTGCGGTCCATCCGTTGGGAATTTACGCAGAACTGGCTTCGAGTTTTTATATGAACAATGCTCACTCCACATAACAGAGAAAAGTCCTGTTTCTGTATAATTTGGCAAACGTCCAAGAATGTCTTCTGAAATCAAACGATATTCTTCATCAGTCAGTCCCCAACCAGCGTAAATACGCTGATCCTTGATTTCTTGCGCCGTCGGTTCTAATTTCATCATTAGTTTGCAGTCACCTTTCCAAAATTAGTTAAAATAGAAGCAAAAAACTTCTTACCGTCATCAGAACCTAGCAGTTTTTCCATTGCTCGCTCTGGGTGAGGCATCATACCTAAGACGTTACCAGCTTTGTTCGTAATGCCGGCAATATTCTCGATACTTCCATTAATATTTTCACCTTCATAAGTGAAGACGATTTGATTGTTCGCTTTTAACTCAGCTAATGTTTCATCATCACAGTAATAATTTCCCTCACCGTGGGCGACTGGGATTTGAATTACTTCATCTGCTTGATATTCAGATGTAAATTTTGTTTGATTGTTCACAACTCTAAGCGGCGTAATTTTACTGATAAATTTCAAGGATTCATTACGACGTAAAGCTCCTGGTAAAAGTCCCGCCTCCGTTAAAATCTGAAATCCATTACACGTACCGAAAACTGGCTTGCCTTCTTCAGCAAAACGAATCACTTCTGACATAATGTTGGCAAAGCGAGCGATCGCACCACAGCGTAAATAGTCGCCGTATGAAAAACCACCCGGCAATAATACACCGTCAAATCCTTCAAGGCTGTCTGCATCATACCGAACATACTCACAATCGGCTCCCATGATTTCCTTCATCGCCCAATACATGTCCAAGTCACAGTTAGAACCAGGAAATACAATGACCGCAAATTTCATGCTACACTTCCTCCGATGTCAAAATTTCGTAACGATATGTTTCCATATTGACGTTGGCTAATAATTTGTCACAAACCTCTTCGATCATTTCTTCCACAGGACGGTCACTTTTAGCAACTTTGATCTCAAAATACTTACCAATCCGAACATCCTCGATCTCATTGTATCCCATACGGTGCACAGCCCCTTTTACAGCTTCTCCTTGTGGGTCCAATACAGAATCCTTATACGTTACATAAACTTTCACAAAATACATCCTTATTCTCCTCGCTTTTCTAATCTATTTAGTACTTCTTGATATACCGGAATAATGTCACCTAAGTCACGACGATAAATATCTTTATCTAAATGTTCATTTGTCTGTTTGTCCCATAAACGACAAGTATCAGGAGAAACCTCATCTGCCAATAAAATCGAGCCATCTTTTTGACGACCGAACTCTAACTTGAAGTCAACCAATGTGATATCTATTGAATCAAATAGTTCTGTTAGTGCCTCACCAACTGCTAAAGCCTTCTGACGCAACTGAGTGAGCTCTTCAGCAGTAGCAAGTTCTAAAGCAAGAATATGAGCGTCAATGACCATTGGATCATCTAGTTCATCGTTTTTATAATAGAACTCAACAATCGGTGATTTTAAAGGAGTCCCTTCTGGAATCGCTAATCGCTTTGAAAAGCTGCCGGCAGCTATATTTCGTACGACTACCTCTAAAGGAATGATTTCAACATTTTGAATCAGTTGTTCTGTTTCAGAAAGCTGTTTAATATAGTGATTAGTAATTCCTTTACTTTTTAAGAAATCAAAGATCAATCCGGTGATTTGATTATTAAGTTCGCCTTTACCACTAATTTGATCCTTCTTTGCCCCATTTAAAGCAGTTGCTTGATTCAAATATTCGACCCATATAATGGCTGGATCATCTGTTTGAAACAATTGTTTTGCTTTACCTTCATAGATTAAAGTTCCTTTTTCCACGTCAAAACGCTCCCTTTTTATGAACATTTATAAACGATCTCCAACAATCGTTCGTTTCTTAATTTCTTATTCAGTGTAACAATTGAATTTGAATTTTTCAATATTTTATCGGATATTATAATAAAAGAAGTCTGTTAATGTTCGTGTTTATCACAGGCGGTTCTATTTCTTTTTTAGAAGCTACACAAAGACAGCGTTTACATTTTGTGAAAATGGTGCTATATTTAATTCGAATGATATATATGGGGGAATCGCTTATGTTAGATGCGCCGGCAGCAGCTAAAAAATTTCTTGATTCAATGCTAGAAACAGACAAGCAACATTTATTAAACGCATTATTAGGACTAGACACAACTCATAGTATTAACTGCAATACCAGCTTTTATTCCTATCGTAATCTAAAAAAAATACTGCATCCAAGACAATCTCAAGCCATGCAGTCTTTACATTTTTCCAATCAGTCTCAGGATGAGTTGATCATCAGGCAGCTAAAGGATCACTCCTTCTTGAAGAATTCCTATCGGATTGAAATTCGTTTGAATTCACAAACTTATGATTATCAACTGATCAGCTGTTTATTGGAACGTCTTCACGAAAGTTGCTTTGTAGACGTATATTCCTATGCTTAATTCAAAAAAACTCTTACCGCAAAAAAATGCGGTAAGAGTTTTTTTATTTGATTCCGACACGTTCAAAGACTGTATCGACATTTTTAAGGTGATAGTTATAATCAAAAGCATCGTCCAAGTCAGCTTTGGATAAAACATTCGTAATTTTTTCATCTGCATCCAAAAGCGGACGAAATTGCGTTTGATTATCCCATGCATAGGCTGTTTTTGGTTGGACTAAATCATACGCTTCTTCACGAGTCATGCCTTTATCGATCAACTTCAGCATCACTCGCTGACTATAGATCAAACCAAATGTTGCTTCCATGTTGCGTTTCATATTATCTGGGAACACGGTCAGATTCTTCACAATGTTTCCAAAGCGATGCAGCATGTAATCAACTAGAATCGTGGTATCTGGTGTAATAATCCGTTCCGCAGAGGAATGAGAGATATCACGCTCGTGCCACAAAGCAACATCTTCAAAAGCAGTAATTAAATGCCCACGTACAACACGAGCCAAACCAGTCATATTTTCTGAACCGATTGGATTTCGTTTATGAGGCATCGCAGAGGAACCTTTCTGTCCTTTTGCGAAAAATTCTTCAACCTCACGCGTTTCAGATTTTTGTAACCCGCGAATTTCCGTTGCAAAACGTTCAATTGATGTCGCAATCAAAGCCAGACTTGAGAAGTATTCGGCATGTAAATCCCGTGGTAAGACTTGTGTTGAGATTTCCTGCGGGCGAATACCTAATTTTTCACAGACAAATTCTTCAACAAATGGTGGGATATTAGCAAATGTACCGACTGCACCAGAAATTTTTCCAGCTTCCACACCCTTTGCAGCATGTTCGAAACGCTCGATATTACGTTTCATTTCTGAATACCAAGTAGCTAATTTCAAGCCAAAGGTCGTAGGCTCTGCATGAACACCATGCGTCCGCCCCATCATAACTGTATCCTTGTGCTCCAAAGCTTTTTCACCAATGATTGTTAGAAAATCCTGTAAATCCTGACGCAAAATATCATTTGCTTGTTTATATAAATATCCATAGGCAGTGTCAACGACATCTGTACTAGTCAAACCATAATGAACCCATTTACGTTCTTCACCCAATGTTTCAGAAACCGCACGTGTAAAGGCTACAACATCATGCTTTGTTGATTGTTCGATTTCTAAGATACGATTGATATCGAAGCCAGCGTTCGCACGAATCTTTTCAACATCCTCTTTAGGAATCTCACCTAGCTCAGCCCATGCTTCATCGGCCAGAATCTCAACCTCCAACCAAGCTTTATAACGATTTTCATCGCTCCAGATATTTCCCATCTCGTCTCTTGTATATCTAGGTATCATTACTATTCTCCCTTGTAAAATCATTTAATTTTTTCAAATATAAACTCAAAAACACATCATCAAATACAGTGATTAGTCCCATGTTTCGGTTTTCTTAATATCATCTAATGTTCGTTGAATACTATCCGTCAAAATTGTAATATGACCCATTTTGCGTCCCTTTTTCGGCATGGCTTTACCATAATAATGAAAATGCCATTCCGGCCATAAATCAATAAGTTCGTAAGTCTTCAACAGATTCTCGCCCAAAACATTGACCATTAGCGCATTTGACAATAGCTTGGGTTCACTTAATGGCCAACCGCAAATTCCACGAATATGCGCATCAAATTGGCTCATGCTACAAGCTTCAATCGTGTAATGCCCAGAATTATGTGGTCGTGGAGCGATCTCGTTAACATATAACGCGCCAGCTTTGGTTAGGAAAAATTCCACACAAAGGGTGCCCACTAAATCGACTCCTTGAGCAATTACTTTGGCGATGCGACTCGCCTCTTTTGCCACTGCGGCATCAATCCCAGCTGGTACGATCGTTTCATGCAGAATATTATTACGGTGAACATTCTCTACTACTGGAAATGTTACATAATCGCCAATGTTATTTCCTGCCACTTGAACCGACAACTCTTTTTCAAATGGAATCCAAGCTTCCAGAACGCAAGTACCTTGACGCAAAAGATTCATTGAAGGTGCTAAGTCAGCCGTACTGTTCAAAACATATTGTCCATGTCCATCATATCCCCCACGCGTTGTCTTCAAGACACACGGATAGCCGATCCCCTCGATCGCATCTTGAATATCTGTTGGGCTAATGATCGTCGCATAAGGAGCAATCACGATATTATTGTTTTCTAAAAAGGACTTTTCCATCAAGCGATCCTGACTGATAGCTAATAGGTCAGTTCCTTGAGGTATATTGGCAAAATGTTGAATATGATTGATTGTATCAACATCCACATTTTCAAACTCATAAGTGATCACCTGCGATCTGCGAGCCATTTCTTCTAAAGCCATTTGATCATCATAATCAGCAACAATATGCCAATCCGAAACCTGCGCAGCCGGACAATCTTCCGTTGGATCAATCACACCCGTACGAAATCCCATTTCCTTTGCACTAATTGCCATCATGCGGCCTAGTTGTCCTCCGCCTACGATACCAATCGTAGAGCCTGGTTTTAACGATTTAACCAAGTTGTTCACTACTTTCCAATACAGTTTCTGTCATTTGCTGCCGCTTCTTTTCCAGACGCTCAGCTACTTTGTTATCATACATTGAAAGCATCTGTGCCGCAAGTAGTCCTGCGTTGGTTGCTCCAGCTTTTCCGATTGCTGTAGTGGCCACAGGGACACCACCTGGCATTTGTACGATTGATAATAATGAGTCCAAACCGTTCAAAGCCTTCGATTGAACAGGAACACCGATTACTGGAAGAGTTGTCTTGGCTGCTACCATGCCTGGTAAATGAGCTGCTCCTCCTGCTCCTGCGATAATTACTTTAATTCCTCGGCCGCGAGCTTGTTCGGCAAAGTCGAACATTAAATCTGGTGTGCGATGAGCAGAAACTACTCGTTTTTCATATGCTACACCTAGTTCATCAAGACTTTCGCATGCAAACTTCATTGTCTCCCAATCGGAGGTACTGCCCATAATAACTGCAACTTCTGGATTCATAATTTACCCCTTTCATTATTCAAGCCTATTTTAGCAAGTAGACTTTCGTAAGTCAAAACGTAATTCGAATATTAATAGATATTTCTAACCTATTGTTCGTTTTTTACTAAAACAAAAAGAAACGCAGCCTCTGCCGCGTTTCTTTCTATTTTCCTTCTCTTTTATAGCCATGAAATAATAGATTCAAAATAATCGCCGATAAACTACTCATAACAATTCCGTTACCAGTAAACATTTGAACGGTTTCAGGTAGTTTAGCAAATAGAGTCGGCGTTGCATTAAATCCTAAACCAAAGCCAATAGAAATGGCAATGATTAATAGATTTTTTTCATCATTGTAATCAACTTTCGACAACATTTTCATTCCTTGGACAGCTACCATGCCGAACATTACCAGCATTCCGCCACCCAAAACAGGTTCTGGAATAATCTGAGCTAATGCCCCGACCTTTGGAAACAGCCCTAAGATAATTAAAAAGATTGCTGAAAAGTAAATCGGACGACGAGTTTTAATCCCAGATAATTGAACTAGGCCAACATTTTGAGAAAAACCAGTATATGGAAACGTATTGAATAATCCCCCTAGAATAACCGCTAAACCTTCTGCACGATAGCCGCGTTTTAAATCATCTTCTTTTACTTGTTTTCCAACAATATCGCCTAAAGCGAAATAAACACCCGTTGACTCTACCATACTTACAATAGAAATAATAATCATTAGTAAAATAGAAAATGGTTCAAATTTTGGTGTTCCAAAATAAAATGGTTGCGGTACATGGAACATCGGTGCATGACCGATCGCCGCTAAATCAACCTGACCCAAAAGCGCAGCTAATACTGTTCCGCCGACTAACCCGATTAAAACAGCGATTGAACGAATGAATCCACGTCCAAAAACTTGAACAGCTAAGATCAAAATGATCGTCACGAAAGCCAAGATTAAATTTGTAGGCTCTCCAAACGTTTTAGCCGCAGCATCTCCACCGCCCATTTTTGTAACTGCAACCGGAATCAACGTCAAGCCAATAGTTGTAATAACAGTACCTGTTACGATAGGTGGAAATAATTTTTCTACCTTAGAAAAGAAACCCGAAATCAGCACCACGAAAACACCTGCAGCAATAATTGAACCGTAAACTGTGCCTACTCCATGCGTTTGTCCAATCAAAATCAATGGAGCCACCGCTTGAATTGCACATCCCAAAACCACTGGTAACCCGATTCCGAAAAACTTATTGACTGTCAATTGTAACAATGTTGCTACTCCGCACATAAATATATCAATTGAAATCAAATACGTCATTTGTGCTTCGTTGAATCCTAGCCCTGTCCCAATCAAAAGGGGTACAGCTACTGCTCCAGCATACATTGCTAAAAGATGCTGTAAACCTAATACTGCTGATTTTCCATTTCCTGTTTCACTTGTCACTCTACGCGTCCTCCTCGATAAATGTCACTTTACCGTCATGTAAGGAAGAAATTCTTGCTAGGGAAACGACTGGAATATCCATGTCTTCAATCAATTGTCGGCCATCTTGGAAAGATTTTTCAATCAATATCCCAATTCCAGCAACACTTGCTCCAGCTTGTTGACACAATTCGATCAATCCCTTAGCGGCCTGGCCGTTCGCTAAAAAGTCATCGACTAATAAGACATTGTCCTCTGCAGAAAGGAATTTTCGAGAAATTGAAATAGTACTAGTCACCTGTTTGGTAAATGAATAAACAGAAGCCGTCAATAATTCTTCATCCATCGTCAAGCTCTTTGACTTACGGGCGAAAATCATTGGCACCTTTAATGCTTGGGCAGCATAAAGCGCAGGTGCGATTCCAGAAGCTTCGATCGTCACTACTTTAGTGATTTTTTTATCTGCAAATACTTCCGCTAATCGTTTACCCATAGCATCCATCAATTCAGGATCTACTTGGTGAGTGATAAATTCATCAACTTTTAAGACACCTTCACCTAAAACACGGCCATTATCTCTAATGCGATCTGTCAATTCTTTCATTAATACTTTCCCCTTTTCTTGTCGTTTTTTGATTACTACAAAAAACGCACCTCATCTGCAAAGCAAAAAAGGTACGTCACCGTACGATTTTTACTTATAGTCTTGCGTTTACGGCACAAGGTAGAAACTGTCAACCATATTATGACGATATATAAGTTCACTTCTAATGAAAATTTTCATTGAAGTTTATGAAATATGAAATTTATTATATCAGATACAATCCGCCTGTAAACTAGAATTATTTTAAATGAGAAGATTTATAGGTGAATGACATGATTGTCTAACTTTATTCGAAAATTTCTTCTATTATAAAGGATGAAAGCTTTCTCTACAAATTTAGCGATTCATTTTAATTGGCAAGCAAGAGTTGTTTTGAGATGATAAGAGTAATGAAATTAAATGAAGGTAAGGAGGATTTTCTGTTGATAGAATTTTTTTCTATTTCAAACAATGGTATACAAAAAAGGACTAGCAAAGGGAATTGGATAGCTGCTTCCGATCCAACAGATAAGGAAAAGGAAGAACTTTGTAAAGCCTATAAGCTTCCCTCAAGAATTTTTTCGATAGGCCAAAACTATTCAAATGTCTCATTTTTTAAAAATTACTTGACCGAAGACGAAAAATCAGTGTGCATAATGCTTTTTATCGACCTTAAATCAATGGATGAACCAGAATCTTTATCTTCGACTGTCACTGTCTTTTTAACGAATGATGTTGTGATTACTATAAGTGAAAAGTCATTGATTGATGAAGTATTAAATAAATTTGGATCAGAGATTTCTTCCGAAGCTGGTCTGATCTTGCACACCATCCAAGTCATCAATGAGCATTACTTAAGCTTTTTACATCTACAACGTGAAAAGATTGAAGAAATCAGCCAAGAGGCATCAAATGGCTCGAATCGAAATATTTTAGAAAAAACGACAGATACCGAGAAAACACTCGTTTATATTGATAATTTATTAAAAGAACAACACAAAACAATTCATTCTCTTTTAGATTCTGATTTGGTATCTTCCGATCGTGATTTGGCTATCGAGATCGAACTACAAACAAAACAAGCAACAACCTCCGTTCAAATTTATCGCGAGATGTTGAGTTCCATTAGCGGTCTGATAAACAGCATGATGGATAACCGTTTAAATCAATTGATGAAGTTTTTAAATACCGCTTCTCTCTTACTAGCCTTACCGACACTAATTTTCAGTCTATGGGGAATCAATACTGGCGGGCTACTCTGGAAAGACTCAGAAGTCGGATCAATCATGGTCGTTCTTTTAGCGTTGATTGTTTCGATCGTCAGCGGTATTTATCTTTTCAGAAAAGATTACAATGCTTAAAAAAGCAGTAGCAATTACCCGTTACTCAAACTGTAAACAAAAAATGCTCCAAGCTCGTAGTTCGGGCTTGAAGCATTTTTTTCTTATCTATTTTAATTCGTTTGCTACTGAGAAATGACCGATAACATCGGTGATTCGGTTCAGATCCACATTACCGCCAGATACAACGGCAACAACTTTCTTACCGTTTACATACTTGTCTACTTTTCCTGCTAGAATAGCTGCTGTTGCAAGAGCACCAGCACCTTCAACTACGATTTTTGTCCGTTGAATCAAATCTTTCATCGCAAGTTCGATTTCCTGTTCAGATACAGTTACCATATCGTCAACAAGTTCTTCAACTACTTCGAAGGTAAGGTTTCCTGGAAACTCTACAGCGCAACCATCAGCGATCGTCGCTGCTTTTTTATATCCCACTTTTTTACCTTCACGGAATGAAGCTGTCATCCCATGGATGTTTTCAGCCTGAACACCGATAATATTGATGTTTGGATTGAAAGTTTTCATTGCCACTGCGATTCCAGCAATTAGTCCGCCGCCGCCGACAGGCACAATAACAGTGTCAACATCCCAGATGGAATCCAAGATTTCAAGGCCAATTGTTCCTTGTCCAGCCATTACAAACTCATCGTCATAAGGAGGAATATACGTTACTCCTGTTTCTTCAACGATTTTTTCACAATAAGCCTTTGCTTCATCAAATCCAGCACCATGTAAAATAACTTTTGAACCATAGCCTTCAGTTGCCTCCACTTTAGCTTTCGGAGCCGTTTCAGGCATAACGATCGTACTCTGAATACCCAACAATTTTGAAGTCAACGCTACTCCTTGCGCATGGTTACCAGCGGATACTGCGATAACGCCCTTGTCTTTTTCCGCTTGGGTTAAGTGAGCGATTTTATTGAATGCTCCACGAAATTTGAATGAACCAGTTAGTTGCATGTTTTCCAATTTTAAGAACACTTGCCCACCGGTTTTAGCGGTTAGAAACATTGATTGGATTAACGGTGTTACTCGTCCATACTGTTTGACCACATTTTTTGCTTCATGAATATCTTCAATAGTGACAGGAAGCTTTGTCATTGTGCTAGTCATTACAGAACATCTCCTATTTCAGTATAAGGAACATCAATTGAGTCTGCTAAAGCTTTCGAAACAACTTTACCATTGTAGACGCTTAAGCCGGATAATAGTGATTCGTCAGATTTCAGTGCATTATCTAGGCCTTTGACACTAACTTCTTTTAGGAATGAAATATTCCCTTTTGCCAAAGCAATTGTTGCTGTTCTTGGAGTTGCACCTGGCATATTCGGAACAGCGTAATGAATCACACCATGTTTTGTGAATACTGGATCTGCATGGTTCGTTGGTTTATCAATCGTTTCTACTGTACCGCCCTGATCAATCGCGATATCGACAATTACAGAACCTGGTTTCATTGATTCAACCATATATTCTTTCACTAATTTTGGTGGCTTTGCTCCTGGAATCAAGACAGTTGAAATGAAGACATCTGCTTCTTTGATCTTTTCTTCTAAGTTTTCAGTATTTGAAACGATTACATCAACGTTATGATCTTTATAGCGATCCTTCAATTGTTTAATACGATTTTCATTCACTTCAAGAATGATTACGTGACAGCCAATGCCGACAGCCATGTCTGCTGCATTTTCAGCGGCATTTCCTCCGCCTAAAATAACTACAGTTCCAGCTTCAACGCCATCAATTCCTGGAAGTAAAATACCTTCTCCGCCATGTTGTTTTTCCAGATAGTATTGACCTAAATTCACTGCGCGGCGCCCAGCGATGGCACTCATTGGTTTTAATAATTCTAGAACACCATTAATTGAGATATTTTCTCCAGATAATGCCGTAACGCCAACTTCCATCATTTTTTCAACACAAGCTTTGTTGGCTGCTAAATGCAAGAAGCCCCAAATAATTTGACCTTTTTTGAAATAGTGATATTCACTTTCCATTGGTTCCTTTACTTTTACGATCAGTTCAGCTGTCCATGCTTCGTCAGTATCGACAATTTTTCCGCCAGCCTCAATATATTGTTCATTAGTAAAACCTGAACCTGCACCAGCATTATCATCAACTAGCACTTCATTTCCAGCTTCTACTAAAATTCTCACATTTTCAGGTGTCATACCGACACGTGCCTCACCTTGTTTTGGATCTTTAATTACGCCAATTTTCATGGTAAATCACTCCTAATGGATTATTATTGAAGTTCTTTAACTTCGGAACATGTTTAATATATCACAATGCATTTTAGAAGCAACAATCATGTACTAAGTGTTATTGATATCTCATTATCCACAGTGTTCTCTTCATTTAAAATAAAAAAAAAAAACAAGGAACGTTGTTATAAGGCCTTTTCAAAATAAGAACACTTTCATTTTAAATATTTATATTCTCTTCAAATAGTTTTTTTAATAAAAATAGTGCAAGCGCAGTCAATTTTTTTATGTGATTTTTCTCATTTGAAGAATCAAGAAATCTGTTATTTTTGATAAAACAAAAAAGCTGAGGATTTATTCCTCAGCTTTTGTTTGACAATCTGGACATAACCCATAAACTTCCAACCGATGTTTATTGATTTGATATCCTGTCAGCTTACTAGATGCCATTTCGACGTCTTCTAATCCAGGATAGAAAAAGTCAACAATCTTCCCACATTCTGTGCAAATTGCATGATAGTGCTGCTTGTTCGTGAAATCAAAGCGACTCGCCGCATCACCATAGTTCATTTCTTGGACGATTCCAATTTCAACGAATTTTCTTAAATTGTTGTAGACGGTCGCCACACTCATATTCGGGAAGCGGCCCTCTAACGAACGGAAAATCTCATCAGCCGTTGGGTGATTGCGGTACTCGATTAAATATTCTAAAATGGCATAACGCTGTGGGGTAATGCGAACTCCGCCGGCCTTTAATTCTTTGACCGCTTGATCAACTGCCTCATTTACCATATAAGCCCCTCCTGTTTTGATTCTATATTAAAATGATACTATTATCTGAGGGGAAATACTAGCTTGATTCAAAAATTAATATTTTTCATAAACTTATTGGTTAAATTGGAACAATTCAGTAGATAGGTAACGTTCGCCATTATCCGGTAGTAAAACCAATACTTTTTGATCAGAAGTCATCTTTTTAGCCACTTCTATCGCTGCAAACAATGCGGCTCCAGAAGATATACCAACTAAAATTCCTTCTTTTTTTGCAATTTCTCTAGCTGTTTCCATAGCATCATTACTTTTAACCGGTAAAACTTCATCATAAATGTTAATATTTAAAATACTTGGCACAAATCCAGCGCCGATTCCTTGAATTTTATGCGGACCGGATTGACCACCTTCTAAAACTGGTGATTCTTCAGGCTCTACTGCATAAATCTTAATATTCGAATACATGCGTTTCAGTTCGTTTCCTACTCCGGTAATTGTACCGCCTGTACCAACTCCTGCAACAAACGCATCTAAGCCATTTTTTTCAAAGGCATTCACAATTTCCTTTGCAGTTGTTTCTTCATGAACCTTGGGATTTGCTGGGTTATCAAATTGTGCTGGAACGAATCCATCCTTTTCTTCAGCCAATCTGTTAGCCTCAGCGATCGCGCCTTTCATCCCATCTGCCCCCGGAGTAAGAACTAGATTCGCTCCATAAGCCTGCATGAGCTTGCGACGCTCAATACTCATTGTCTCGGGCATAACTAGCGTTACAGGATAGCCTTTTGCGGCGCCTACCATTGCCAAACCAATACCAGTATTCCCTGATGTTGGTTCGATGATCATCATTCCAGGCTTCAACTTGCCGCTTTTTTCCGCATCCTCGATCATTCTTAAAGCAATTCTATCTTTTACACTGCCGCCAGGATTGAAGGATTCTAGCTTCACGTAAATCTGAGCCATTTCATCCGTTGTCATGTTCTTAAGCTTCACGATAGGGGTCTCGCCAATTGTGTCCAAAATTGAATGATAAATTTTTGTCATCTTTCTTCGCTCCATTCCTTACCTTATGTAAGTTATCTTAACGAATAATGGCAGAAGATGCGAGAATTTCGACTTTTAATTTCTCATAATAACACTTTTCTAAACAAATTCTCTTGGTTCTAATAAAGATATTCAGTAAAACACCTCAGTAATCTCATCATGATAACGAAAGCTGCTTCATTTTAAATATCCTCACTACCTATATTTATCGCTTGGGATTAAACTACTAAACAGATTAACTACAGACCATTAAAAAGATGGAGCAAATTGCTCCATCTTTGAAAGATTAAATGACAATTGTATCCCCTGGCATAATTGTTGAATCCGAACTCCAGCCATTATCAGCCAATAATTGATCAACACTGATACCGAATTTTTCAGCAATTCCCCAAATTGAATCTCCTGATTGGACTGTATAGGATTGACCGCTAGCAGAAGCTGTTGCTGATTGACTATCTTGACTAGCAGTAGTATTTTGTGTTTGATTCGCTGTTTGCACTGCTGTACCTGCTCCTGGTGTATCGAAGCGAGTCAAATTATAGGTTTGGATCAAAGAAATCAACTTTCCTGCATAACCAGGATCTGTCGCATAACGTCCTGTTAAGTAAATCGCCGCGTCTTGGTAGCTATAAGTATGGCTTTTCCGCGCACCAGCATAATAAGAACCAGTTAAAAGATTAGCATGTGCTTGAAATGATTCTGCGTAACTGTTGTAAACGGCAAATGGTTCATTCATCGTAACCCATTGTCCATCCAAATATTCCTGTGTGCTCATTGACACTGAAGGTCCACCATTGTATTCTTTGACACCAAACAAATTGTAATACGGTGCGGCCGACAATTGAGATGTTCCAAAACCAGTCTCAACCAAAGCCTGAGCAACCATAATAGATGCATAAAGATCATTTGAAGCTGAAACCTGCATTGCAGAAGCGCCTAATTGTTCAATAAATGCAGATTGATTTTGCGTCTGTCCCATTTCAGCTGCACTTACCTTCACATTATTCATCGTCAAAACAGCTGGCGAAAGTATCATTGCTGTTCCGACTATAGGAAGCGTCCTTTTTGCGGCTTTCATTCGTTTTGCCTTTTGCTGTGTTCTTATATAATTATATTTTTCGATGCGGGTTTTAAATTGATTCATTATATACCTCCAAGAAACCTTCGCGAGCTTTTCATTTTTAGTTACTTTAAAAGTATAATCCAAGAACAAATAACAAACAATTTAAACACCGTAAATTCACTAATTTGTCATTATATCGTAACATGCGTAACGTAAAAGTTGTTATGTTTCTGTTTAATTGCACTTGATTTTTTTATATCAATGAAATGAACTTTAGAAATTAAGAAAAAACGAAACAGTGTTGAAAAATACTCTCACTGTTTCGTTCTTAATTTTTGATTATTTTTGTTTACATAATTATTTTATTCGTCTATTGCTTGATTCTGGAATACTAATTGATCATCAAACAATTCAATGGATACCTTGGTTTTCGGCATTACTCGACCAGCAATAATCTCTTTTGCCAGTGGTGTTTCTACCTCACGTGTAATGAAACGCTTCAACGGCCGTGCACCATATTGTGGTTCATAAGCCTTCTCTGCAATCCAGCTTTTGGCGTCTTCAGTGATATCTAGTTGGATTTCCTGTTCCTCTAATCGATGAGATAAATGCTGCACAATTTTCTCGACGATTCCCTTCACATCTTCTAAACTCAATGGTGTAAATAGAATTGTATCGTCAATTCTATTTAAGAATTCCGGTTTAAAATGACCTCGTAACATGCTTAATACCTGTTCTTTAGTCGCTTCAGGGATTTTACCTTCTGAGGTCACACCATCCAATAGCACTTGAGAGCCAATATTGCTCGTCATAATCAAAACTGTGTTCTTAAAATCAACCAATCGACCCTTAGAGTCTGTCAGTCGACCATCATCAAGGACCTGCAGTAAAATATTAAAAACATCTGGATGCGCTTTTTCGATTTCATCCAATAAAATGATCGTGTAAGGATTTCTCCGAACAGCTTCTGTTAATTGACCACCTTCTTCATAGCCTACGTAACCTGGAGGCGCTCCAACAAGTCGCGACACTGAATGTTTCTCCATATATTCACTCATATCGATCCGTACCATATGATCCTCAGAATCGAATAGATTTTCCGCCAACGCTTTTGCCAGTTCAGTTTTACCGACACCAGTTGGTCCTAAAAATAGAAATGATCCGAGCGGACGATTTGGATCCTGCAGACCAGCACGCGAACGTAACACTGCATCACTTACTGCATCCACAGCCTCATCTTGACCGATTACACGTTTATGGAGTGTGCTGTTTAAACTTAAAAGTTTTTCACGTTCACCTTCTACCAGCTTGGTTACGGGAATTCCAGTTAGACGTCCTACTACTTGAGCAATCTCGTTTTCTGTCACGGATTCCTGTACCATCTTGATGTCACTCTTTTTATTTTTTTCTTCTAAATCAGCTAATTCCTTTTCTAACTTTGGAATCGTGCCATGTCGAAGAACAGCAGCTCGCTCTAAGTCATAATTATTTTCCGCGTCTTCTAACTCATGTTTTGCTTGGTCGAGCTCAGCCCGTTTATTTGAAACAACATTGACTTCTTCCTTCTCCGTTTCCCATTGCAACTTCATCGCATTGGTTTCTTCCCGAAGGTCCGCCAATTCTTCCTGCAAGTTTTCTAGACGCTTCTTGCTTGCATCGTCGCTTTCCTTCTTCAAAGCCGCCTCTTCAATTTCCAACTGCATCAATCGACGAGTCACTTGATCCAGCTCAGTCGGCATCGAATTCATTTCCACGCGAATGCTAGCGCTGGCTTCGTCGATTAAATCAATCGCCTTATCTGGCAAAAAGCGGTCAGTAATGTAGCGATCTGACAATGTTGCCGCTGCTACTAGAGCATTGTCATGAATATTTACTCCATGATGAATTTCAAAACGCTCTTTCAATCCACGCAAAATACTAATCGTATCCTCAACGGTCGGCTCCTTAACTAGCACCTTTTGGAAACGACGCTCCAATGCTTTATCCTTTTCCATATATTGACGGTACTCATCTAGTGTCGTAGCACCGATTAAGTGCAATTCTCCACGAGCCAGCATTGGTTTTAAAAGATTTCCGGCGTCCATGCTGCCTTCTGTTTTACCGGCACCTACAATGTTATGAATTTCGTCAATGAACAGTAGAATTCGTCCATCTGATTTTTTGACTTCCTTTAAAACGGCTTTAAGTCGTTCTTCAAATTCTCCACGGAATTTGGCTCCAGCAATCAATGAACCCATGTCTAAGGAAAAGACTGTTTTGTCTTTTAGATTTTCTGGTACATCTTTACGTACGATCCGTTGAGCTAGACCTTCGACGATCGCTGTTTTACCAACACCAGGTTCTCCGATTAATACAGGATTGTTCTTAGTCTTCCGCGAAAGGATGCGGATAACGTCACGAATTTCCTCATCGCGACCAATAATCGGATCTTGTTTGCCGTTTTTAACCTGTTGAACTAAGTCCACGCCATATTTCTCTAAAGCTTTATATGTTTCTTCTTGATTTTGTGAGGTCACTCGATCCCCTCCTCGCATATCTTCAATATTTTTTTGTACTTCTTTTTCATTTAATCCTTGCTGATTCAAATATTTCGTCAAGGAGTAATTTTTTAATTTCATTAAGGCTAGAATAACGATCTCCGTTGATAAGAAATCATCATTAAATTTTTCACGTAACTGGTCAGCTTCATTTAATAGATTGAAAAGATTCTGACTGATATTTTGTCCGTATTGAACATTTCCACCGCTAACGGTCGGATATTCATCTAATACTTTATCAACTTCACGTTCGAACTGATCCACATCAATTCCAGCATCCGTATAAAAATTGCGCCCAAAGTGATTTGGCTGTAAAAATATTTTCCAAACATGAGCAATATCAATTTCTTGATGATGTCTTGTCACTGCAATTTGCTGAGCTTCAGCGATTGCTTCTTGTAACGTTGTCGTCATTTTCTCGATATTCATAAGCATACCTCCGACATTAATAGTAGTTTACATTCATTAGTATATAACTTTGGTCAGTAAAGGTCAAACAAATTGTCCTTCAATATTAAAGTTTATTATTATGAAGAAAAACAAAATAATGCTACAATTCTTTCATTAATAGAAAGAGAGTGATTCAATGATTTCACGCGTGATTGGCTTCGAAAAAGGGTTCAAACTTTCGAGTGGAAACCATTTTGAAACATATGAAGTCATGCTTCCTAAATTAAATAAAACGGATCTTGTCGTTAAAAATATGGCTACTTCTATCAACCCAGTTGACACAAAATTAAGAC
The DNA here is from genome assembly GCF_000406965.1 of Enterococcus avium ATCC 14025. Lineage (GTDB taxonomy): Bacteria > Bacillota > Bacilli > Lactobacillales > Enterococcaceae > Enterococcus_A > Enterococcus_A avium. The sequence continues at coordinate 552,549 of NZ_KE136363.1, forward strand.
AAACAGGTAAAGGAACACCCCAGCCTCATGTCTTAGGCTTTGACAGTGTTGGCGTTGTGACCCAATTAGGCAGCGAAGTAAAGCATCTTGAAGTCGGGGACCGCGTCCTTTTCGCAGGTACTACTAAAAGATACGGCAGCTATAGCGAAAGTCAGGTTGTCGATTCTCGGATCGTCGCAAAATTACCTCATGACGTTTCGGCCGATGAAGCTGCTGCTATGCCATTAACCTTTATCACCGCATATGAAATGCTTTTTGAAAAAATGGATTTGGTGCCCAAAGAGAATCAAAATAGCGGAGCAATCCTAATCATCAATGGTGCTGGCGGGGTTGGTTCTGTTGCCACCCAACTTGCAAAATGGGCGGGCCTAACCGTTATTACGACTGCTTCTCGCAAAGAAAGCAAGGAATGGTCAGAAAAGATGGGCGCCGACCATATTATCAATCATCATAAGGATTTGACTAAACAACTTAAAAAGATCGGCTATCATTCGTTACCTTACATTCTGATTCTTCATTCTACTGATCGTTATTTTGAAGAAATGAGCGAATTATTGGAACCATTCGGTCATCTTGGTTCCATCGTAGAATCCAGTAAAGACTTAAATTTAGCAAAACTCAAAAATAAATCCGGTAGCTTTGATTGGGAGTATATGTTTGCTAAAACCGATTATAACCATAATATAGCTTCACAGGGGGCCATTTTGGAGCTCCTAGTACGACTGCTACAAGAAAAAAAGATCAAGAGTACCCTGACAAAAATCATTCCGGGGTTCACACCTGAGGTTTTCTATCAGGCTCATCAAATTATTGAAGAAGACGACATGATTGGAAAATTGGTTGTCCATTTTTAAATCGAGTAGAGGGGAAAGCCAACTGACCTTCCGCCCCTCTCACACCACCGTACGTACGGACCCGTATACGGCGGTTCAATAAGTTGAGTGTACGAACTGGTACTTCAAGGAGATGTCCTCATATCCTTGGCGGGCCAGTTCTTTGTCTGTTAATGATCGATGAAGAATATGACTTTTGGAGATTGACCAAATACCTTTTCTTGTATTTGACCATTCATACGCTTTCGCTTTATCGATCCCTAAACGAATCAGATTTTTCCTTTTGGTTCTTGGATTCTTCCATTGTTTCCAAATATATTGTCTGATTCTTCGCTTCAACCAACCGTTTAACTCCCTCATGAATTCTTTCATCTCACCAATTCCATAGTAGTTGATCCAACCAGTCATTAGTTGCTTGATTTCTTTTAAAATAAGTTGGATACTTCTTCCACGGTTTCTTTTAGTGAGTTGTTTGAGCTTGCTTTTCACACGCTGTTTTGCTTTTGCGTGAGGGCGAATTTTAATACCTTTCTTTGTTGGCAGAATGCAGAATCCAAGAAACTTTCGTTTCAATGGGCTTCCTACCGCACTCTTTTCTCGATTTACCGTCAACTTTAGTTGTTCTTCGAGAAATTGAATGGATTTCTTCATCACACGCTGTCCTGCTCGTTTGCTTCTAACATAGATATTGCAGTAAGTAGCCCAAGGGAACCTCCCCCTTAGGCCCTCTCAGAACCGGACGTGAACCTCTCAGCTCATCCGGCTCCCATTATCCAGCCGATGGTAATATTCCAATTTTCCAATGCGCGAATAAATTTCTTTCTCGCTTGGCGATTTCCCCTAACCAATGTTCCGCTTTTCTTCGTGCTTGTCGCTTTTTATATTTACGACGAACCCACTTCACGAGACATTGGTTGATGTAGCGCAGTAGACTGTACATTTCTGATTTATAGAATTTCATGTAATAGTTCATCCATCCTTGAATTTTACTATTGAACATATTCGCTAAATCCTCTAGCTTTTTGTCCGCTTTTAATTGTAATCGCCAATTCCTTACCTCTTTGCGAATCGCCTTTTTCGCTTTATCTGATACAGCCGGAAGAAAATTTGTGAAGCATTTTCCATATTTATTCTTGGCGCCTCTAGGTCTAAACGTAAAGCCCAGGAAATCGAATGTCGTTATCGGATAGTTCCCCATCCTATCACTATCTCTGCAGTAAACAATCTTTGTCTTATCAGGATGTAACTCCAAACCAAAGATTCTAAACCGTTCTTCCAATCTTTTCTTCAGATATTTCGCTTGCTTTAGGGATACACAATGAGTAATACCATCATCGGCATATCTAGCCCACTGTATATTAGGAAATTCTTTTTCCATGAAGTCATCAAACGTATAATGAAGAAACAAGTTCGCTAGAACTGGACTGATTACACCACCTTGCGGTGTCCCGGCTTTTCTCGAAACAGTCGAACCATCTTCCCTCTGGAAAGGTGCTTTTAACCATCTTTCCACATATAGGATAATCCACTTCTCTTGAGTGTACCTTTTTACCATTTCAATTAGATAGTCATGTCTGATATTGTCAAATAGTCCTTTAATATCAAATTCCAGTACCCAATCTCTTTTCCAGCATCTAACTCTTGTTTTCTCTATTGCCTGGATTGCCGACTTATTCGGCCGATAGCCATAAGAATCCTCATAAAACAATCGTTCTACTACAGGTTCAAAATACATCTTCGCTACCATCTGTGCAATCCTATCTTCAACTGTTGGAATCCCAAGTACTCTCAGCCCACCACTCTTTTTAGGAATGGATACTGCCTTTACCGGTTTTGGGAAATAACTTCCCGATGATAATCGATTCCACAGTTTGTATAGATTATCTTTCAGCTTATATTCATAAGCCTCAATTGATTCTTCATCTACTCCAAAAGTTCCTTTATTGGCTTTTACTTTTAGAAATGCTTGGTAAACTGCTTGTTTTGAAATATTGTATGACTTTGTTTCTTGCATAAGTTCCTCCTCCTTAAAGTTGACTTATCCTTGAAACTGGATAACTCAGGTTCTTCGCTCCACTCTCGTTACAAGAGCTTCTTCACTACTACAACCCAATCTGCCCCCATGACTGCATCGGTACTCTTTTCTTGCGGGGCTTCCGCTTGAAATACTCCCTTGACATCAGCCCGTGGGTTCCCACGTTCCATATAGACGCCTATGTTATGTTCATGCCACCTTTATGCCGCCCGCCGCCTGATCAGTAAACAGGTTTCCTCCAAGCTCATCCTAGGTCAACGACTATACCCAGTTTTGACGGAATTTATACGCTTTCGACACTTCTGTGGGTGGTTCGTATGGTCACTCATCTCCATAACACACACCTGACAACTCTTGGTTGCCTTTTCCTTAACGCTCAATACCATAGCTTTTGACTACAGCACCTTAAGGTGGTTTGAAACCTCCACCTGTATGGCGGTTTCGGCAGGCCGTCTGCCATCATCTATACAGCATAGCTGCTTTGAATAGTTTATCTATTCACGCACACTTTCATGGCGCACA
>NZ_KE136364.1:0-38453 GCF_000406965.1 Enterococcus avium ATCC 14025
CCTTGGGAATCAAGATTTATTGCAAAATATTGAGGAAGGAAAAGCCTTCTTTGGCGAAATTTATTACTGGTACAAATCGAAATTGAACGAATATCTTTTGACAATTCCGTTTAAAGATTTGAACTTTGATGAATTGTTCAAACAGTTTAGAAATCTTTTCTTGAAAGAACTAAAAAAATTAGACAGCGCAACCTATCCGATAACTTTTGAATGGTTAGATGGTCAGTTTAAACGAGTTGTCTATGATCCAATCTTTGTTCAGGCGATTGAGCGAATGACTGAAGTGAATCAAGAGCGATCCTACTTTATGAACTATGTCAAAAAAAGACAATGGAATGTGACAGAACAATTTTGGTCATATCTTCAAGAATATGGTGAAGTTCGTGTAACGGAAATCAACTCCCCATATGCTGAAAAGCTAATCCCAATCGATTTTGTAGAAAAGTGTCATTTGAAAATTGTTAAATAGTGATTGTCTAAAATTGAATAAATGATTTATAGCAACGTCCTAAGAAGTCCCATTCATAGAACGTTGCTATTTTTTGTCTAAACAAGGTGGTGAGCGCCTTTCATCAGGTAAGAAATCGAAGTCCCTAAGTGAACTCGAATGGAAAAATACCAAATATTATTGGAGGATGTTTATGAAAACGAAAATCAGTAGAATCATTGTTTCGCTCGTGATGATCGTCACGCTGCTTACGCAAATCACTCCAATTCAAGCGATCACGGCTTATGCGGAAAGCACCAGTGCAACTCAAGTACAAAAGAATGAAGCGAAACCAAAGTCCACAGAAGCCTCGAAAGCTGATCCGGTTGAATCAATCAGTGAATCAAGCCAAGAAACCTCGGAAAGTACCAGCAGCACGGAGTCTTCTGAAAGTACAAAAGAACAAGAGAATGTGGAATCTGGGGATAAAGAAGAGATACAAAGAGAAGTAGCCTTGGATGGGAGTGTCTATGGTTCTGGAGCTGGTGTTCCTGGTGATCCGGTTCTTTTCCGAAGTGTGAGAGCATTATCGGCAGATTTACCCACGTTTTTCGGTATTTCTACAAAAGCAATTAACGCTGAATTGACTGCTCACCAAAATGATTCCTTCTATCTGGGGACCCCTTATCGTGGACTGTATTTAAATCCAGACGAAGCCTATTGTTTGAGTCCAAACGGGGCACCGACAAGCTATGGACCTGGGATGAACTGTACCGGATTTGTGGCTACCGTTATTCGTAGAGCTGGAGGCGATATTTCAAGAATTACGAATAATAGCACGGGATTTGGTGGTGCGGCGAACGCTTATAACTGGCGTGATGTTTTACGAGCGACTACTTATGCAGATACGTACAATACGGTTTCTGAAATGTTAGCGAGTGGCACCATGCGTAAAGGGGATATTATTTATTTTGAACCGGATGTGTCAGTAAGTAACTACGATTGCCATATTGGATTCTTCTGGGGAAATACTCCTAGCGACAATAAATTCTGGCATTCTTATTATCCTGATGGAAATATTATTTCTGATATTAAAACGAAGTCACCCGCTGAGAAAATCTATGTCTTCCATAATGCGAAGGAAGAGGGCTATATTTCACTGAAAAAAGTGAATGATAAAGGCGATAATATGGCTGGAGTTTCTTTCAAATTGACTGCGGATGGGAAATCAACCACCGTAAAAACAGACGCAAATGGGAATTTAAAGTCACCAAATTATCCTATCGGTACTGTGGTGGAGTACGAAGAAACGGCTACGATCGCTGGTCATTATATTGATTCTGCGTCATCTAAAGGCAAGATCACCATCAAGGAAGGTTCTAATGAAATCAAAGTAACCAATCCTCGGTTTGCGAATGTTACGCTGAACAAAAAGAATGATGTCGGACTTAACCTTGAAGGGGTTCAATTCAAACTGACTTACAACGGAAAAGATCATAGCGTCAAGACCGACAAAAACGGTCAAATTCAAGTAACGAATGAATTGAAAAATAATACCAAAATTGAATGGGAAGAAACAGCAACGATTGCTGGTCATTACATTGATACAGCCAATGCGAAGGGATCAATGGTTGTAAAATCTGGTTCTAACACGATTGATGTAAGTAATCCACGTTATGCCAATTTAACACTGATTAAACAAGATGATAAAGGTGCAAATCTTGAAGGTGTAGAATTCAATCTTCACTACAACGGGAAAGATCACAAAGTGAAGACGGATAAAGATGGGATAATCAAGATCACCAATGACTTGAAGAACAACACAAAAGTCGACTGGGAAGAGCTTAAAACCATCAAAGGTCACTACATTGATCCAGAAAAAGCCAAAGGATCGATCGTAGTGAAATCTGGAGAAAACACGATTAAAGTAAATAATCCAACGCTTAATTTTGGGTTGACTTCTCAAGCAAGTAACCAAGACGGGGCACAATTTGTGAATCCAATGATCGGGCAAAAGCTGCGGGATGAAGTGATGATCCAGGCGAACCAAGCACCTGCAAATGCGAAACTACGTCTGACTTCTGATTTTGTCGAGTTTGGAACAGGGGAGCAGCTTGGCGAAGAATCCTTGAAACAAGTGAATGAATTCGAAGCGAAACAAGCTCAATTCGTTAAGAATGTGTATTTAGATTTTGATGCCACAGGAATGCATGGTAAAAAGGGCGTTTGGATCAATGTCTTAGAATTCTACAATCCTTCAACGGGTGAGTGGGAAGAAGTCGCTCGTCATGATGATTTGACGAATGAGGCAGAAGCGATTCAATTTGTGACTCCAGAAATCCATACCGAGTTTTTCTTCTATGATCAGAACGAGAACGAAACGAAGCTATCTGATCCATTGGCAAAAGTGAAAGGATTTGACCGAGTATTCTATAAGAACCTTATTTCAGGTCAAACCTATAAATTTGACCTAACCATGATGGATCGTGAATCTGAAAAAGAATTCAAAGACCCGAACGGAAACAGCGTTACTGGATCAATCACTGTTGTTGCTGGGAAGGATGGCACCGTCACTTCTACTATCAATGCGAGAGAATACTATGAAAATCTTGCCAAAGAAGAGGCTGAAAAGGAAGAATCAAAAGAAAACGATAGCGACAAAGAAAAAGAAACGAGAAAAGATTCGGATGGATCAAAAGAAACGATTCAACCAAAAGCAGCCACGCAAGAAGTTGTCGATACCGAAGAACCAGCAGATGACATGGAAGAACAAGAAGAAGCGACTGAATTTTCAACACTGAGTGACGTTGAACTTTTGGAAGGGCATGTCGATGTTCCGTTTGAAGCCAACTTATCCGCTGCGAAAGGAAAAGTCTTAGTTGCTTACGAGCAGTTATCTACAAACGACACACCAATTGCCGATGAAAAAGAACTTGATAATGAGAAACAAACAGGGAAAGTAAGAAATCCCAAGATTGGTACGCAAGCTCTCGTGAATGGCAAAGTAGAAGTCACAACTGACGGCAAAGTGACATTGACTGATAAGATCGCTTTTGAAGACTTAACGCCTAACGTTGAATACGATCAAAAAGTGACTTGGATGGATACACGGACTAAACTACCTGTCATGATTGATGGAAAAGAATTGACTTCAACCATCAAGTTCACACCAAAAGAAGAAACAGGAACGGTCACCGTGACGATTGAAGATGTCGTTGTTCAACAATTATTTGGTAAGGACAGTAAGATCCAATTGGTTGCTTTTGAAGAAACAACTTATAACGATGAGCCTGTAGCTTCTGAAAAAGACTTCAACAATAAAGGCCAAACCATTACAATCAATAATCCAGTCGAACCAGCAAAACCGACTAGTCCAGCAGGTACGTTGCCTCAAACATCAGGATCATTAGGAAGTCCAGTGACTTGGATTCTCTTAGGTCTTGTGTTCGCCGCAAGTGCTCTTTTTATTGTTGTAAACAAGAAGCGTCAAAATAAAAAATAAGCTAGATCAACGAAGCGTCCATACCAGGGCGCTTCCATTTTTTAGAGGAGGGTATCGTGAAAAAGCTATGGAAGAACCTACCATTTCTATGGATCGTTTTAGGGGTTGTGATTTCTTGTGCCAGTTACTACGGGTATCACTTATTACTACAAGCCAATGACCAAGCAGAACAAATCAAACAACCGATTGATTTGAAACAAAGCAATCGAGATAAACAAAAAAAGAAACTGCAAAAAGCGACTTACTGTCCACGTCAAATCAAACCAGTTACGCCCGCTGCTTACGCGAAAGCTCAGTTGCGGTATGCCGAGATCGTGAATCAGTGGGGCGTAGGGGCGTTGTATATCCCCAGCGCTGATATTCATTCGAAAATTCTTGCAGGAATCGACAATCAGAATCTAATGGTTGGGGTCGGAACGTACTATCAGAATCAGCAGTTAGGAAAAGGCAACTACGTACTCCTTGCTCACAATCTGGTTCAAAGTGGCGGATCGCTTGGAAATCTGCCGAAAACAACCTTGCAGCAAATCTTTTATTTAACTGACTTTACGAAAGTTTATGAGTACGTGGCGATAAAAAATGATGTCGTTGATCAAAGCCGTGGCGACTTGATGGCAATTCCTACGGATGATCAGACACCAATTGTGACACTTATCCGTTGTGAAGGTGGACTAAACACACCCAAACGAGCGGTCGTACAGGGTGAATTCTTGAAAGAATATCCGGCAAGTGAAGCCAGTAAAGAGGTGAAACTTGGTTTGGGGCTAATTGAAGGGCGCTGGATCAATGATGAAAAAATCTCGAACCAACAAAGGGCTAATGCTAGTGAAGAACCCACGATACGAATACGAACGCATTCAGTTGAAACATCCAACGAACCGATTTACTCACTGTTTCAAGTTGCCTGCATTTATTTGTTTACGATTCTAAATGAGGTACCTATTGTAATCGGGATCGGTTATTTAACTGGGCTTCTAGCTTTGAGCCATGTAGCCACACGAAAACAGTATGAAATTTAACGTAAAAAGGGAGTTGTGTATGTTTTGGATCATCGTAGCCTTTATGATCGGTGCTTTCTTCGGTGTGATCATTATGGCAATACTGAGCGCTGGAAAATATGACGATATGGTAAACAACAGAATTGAATGAGAAAGGATGGACTAGATGAAGACATTTTCGAGAATGGTTTCGGCCTTTATTTTTACGTTACAAGCGTTTCTTTCGACACCAATGGCAGTCTTGGCAAGTGACATGCCCTCAACCAAAGAAGAGACAGAACAAGTCCAAAAAGCTACCGATACCACAGAAACATCAGAAAGCAGTACCGCTTCTACAGAAGAGTCTTCGACAAAAGAATCTACCGAAAGCAGCTCTTCAAGCAGTGAATCGACTACAGAATCAACTAGTAGTGGCACGAAACCTTCGGAATCTTCGACACCGAGTGATCAAGAAACTCCGAAAAAGGAAGAACAAAAAAAAGAAACAGAGAAACCGGCAGCACCAAAAGAAGAATCAGCGCCAGAACAATCAAACCAGATTTCTCAAGAAGTCCCAACACCAGAAACGATTGTCGATCAAGAAGCGACCGTTGATCTATCACGAACGGTTCCTTCAAGTATCGTGACACAAGATGGATCGATTCATTTTGAAAAAAATGAATCCGTGGATCACTTTATTCGTAAGATCGGTGAGTCGGCTCGAAAGATAGGGAAGGAAAAAGAGTTGTATGCATCTGTGATGATCGCTCAAGCCATCTTGGAATCGGCTTCGGGTAAAAGCCAGTTAGCCCAGGAACCAAACTATAACTTGTTCGGGATTAAAGGAACACACAATGGGAAATCCGTCTCAATGGCAACACAAGAAGACTTAGGGAACGGCACGCTTTATGCGACCCAAGCAGGTTTTCGGGTGTATGAAAATTATGAAGATTGCTTCAATGATTATGCCACACTTTTAAAAGAGGGAATTACTGGTGATTCCAATTATTATGCAGGCGTTTGGAAATCAAATGCGAAAACCTATCAAGAAGCAACAAAGTATTTAACAGGACGATATGCCAAAGATACTCAGTACGATCGAAAACTGAATGGTCTTATTGAAACTTATGATTTAACAGACTATGACAAGGATCTTCAAGGACCAATTATTAGTAGCTCAGGCTACAAAACTCCTTTGCAAAATTACACTATTTCGAGTGTGTTTGGCAATCGCAATGGCGAGTTTCATCGTGGGTTAGATATGGTGGCAGCTCAGGGCGAACGAATTTATGTGGTGAAGTCCGGTAGAGTGATCAAGGCAGAATTCCATACCTCTTGGGGGAACTATGTGGTGATCCAACACGAAGATGGTACAACCGCTCTATATGCACATCAACAACAATCTATCGTCAAAGTAGGCGATACTGTCTCGCAAAGCCAGATAATCGGTTATGTAGGTAGCACCGGAAACAGTACAGGCAGCCATTTACATTTTGGTACGACACGTTTCTGGATAAGTGTATAAACGAAACCAGACACCTTCCAATAGGAAGGGAGAACTTATTCTTCGAGAAGGGGAATGATGCCATCATGCTGGCTGAAACCTTTCCTCTAAAGCTCCTGCATGCAAGGGATAATAATAGTTCGAACTTGTATGAAGTCAGGTAAAGTCGGCTGAGAGTTGCCCTAACAGATTAAGCTGAGGAACATGTTCTGGAGGCAGGATACGCAACCTATAGGCCGGGAGGCTACAAACAATATATGGTGAGAATGACTTATTCGAAGTCTGACGAAGCGGCGAATGTACGAATCTAAAGTAGGACAGAGATCGAAAGGCTCTGGCACACGACTAGGTGTGATAAATTACCGTTTAGTACGAATCTAGGTTAGGAACAACGGGATAATCAGCTAAGAGATTATAAATTTATAGGTTTATAGCTAGCCACCTAAGTATTGATGATAAAAGCTAGGAGAATAGGAACGTGGTAAGCAGAAAACTCTTATTTAAACAGCTTATTACTGGAGAGGTTGATGGTAACATCATTTATTTCTGTGAAAGTAGGGACACAGTACCGATGAAGCGTCTAATCAACGTGGAGGGATAGTCCCAAGTCTAGAAACTATTATTAGTAAATGGTTAACAAGATAAAGCTCAAGTTTCGAGTATGACAAGGAGATACCAAAGCAAGGAGGTATGCCCACTTGAGCACATTAGAAAGAAGTACAGAGTACTATGGTCTGACAGATTTGTTTGATCAACTTTATGAATCAAGTTTAAACGGTAAAACCTTTAGTAAGTTATATCAACTCATTGTTTTAAAGCAAAACATTTTACTTGCCTATCGAAATATTAAACGAAATTCAGGTGCAAAGACGCCTGGTGTAGACGGTGTGACGATATCAGATATTGAAAAATTAAACGAAAATGAGTTTGTAGAGATTATACGAACCAGCTTAACCAATTATCAACCTGGACCAGTTAGAAGAGTGTACATTCCAAAAAAGAATGGGAAAAAGCGTCCTCTGGGAATCCCTAATTTATATGACCGAATCATACAACAAGCGATTAAACAAGTGCTTGAGCCGATTGTCGAGGCAAAATTCTTTAAACATAGCTATGGATTTAGACCTTTAAGGAGTGTCGAACAAGCTATGGGTAGGATGCACTCAATCATAAATAATGTTCAACTTCACTACGTCGTAGACGTTGATATAAAAGGATTTTTCGATAACGTAAACCACAATTTATTGAGACACCAGATTTGGAATATGGGAATCCATGATACTAAGGTAATGGCGATTATCAGCAAAATACTAAAAGCTGAAATAGTTGGAGAGGGAACCCCAGAAAAAGGTACACCACAAGGGGGAGTGTTATCTCCATTACTAGCTAATATCGTCTTGAACGACCTAGACCAATGGATAGCGTCTCAATGGGAAAATTTCCCTTCAAGGCACCAATATTCTAGAGGTAAACTACATCGGGCATTGAAAGGAACGACTTTAAAAGAGGGATACTTAGTTAGATACGCCGATGACTGTGCGCCATGAAAGTGTGCGTGAATAGATAAACTATTCAAAGCAGCTATGCTGTATAGATGATGGCAGACGGCCTGCCGAAACCGCCATACAGGTGGAGGTTTCAAACCACCTTAAGGTGCTGTAGTCAAAAGCTATGGTATTGAGCGTTAAGGAAAAGGCAACCAAGAGTTGTCAGGTGTGTGTTATGGAGATGAGTGACCATACGAACCACCCACAGAAGTGTCGAAAGCGTATAAATTCCGTCAAAACTGGGTATAGTCGTTGACCTAGGATGAGCTTGGAGGAAACCTGTTTACTGATCAGGCGGCGGGCGGCATAAAGGTGGCATGAACATAACATAGGCGTCTATATGGAACGTGGGAACCCACGGGCTGATGTCAAGGGAGTATTTCAAGCGGAAGCCCCGCAAGAAAAGAGTACCGATGCAGTCATGGGGGCAGATTGGGTTGTAGTAGTGAAGAAGCTCTTGTAACGAGAGTGGAGCGAAGAACCTGAGTTATCCAGTTTCAAGGATAAGTCAACTTTAAGGAGGAGGAACTTATGCAAGAAACAAAGTCATACAATATTTCAAAACAAGCAGTTTACCAAGCATTTCTAAAAGTAAAAGCCAATAAAGGAACTTTTGGAGTAGATGAAGAATCAATTGAGGCTTATGAATATAAGCTGAAAGATAATCTATACAAACTGTGGAATCGATTATCATCGGGAAGTTATTTCCCAAAACCGGTAAAGGCAGTATCCATTCCTAAAAAGAGTGGTGGGCTGAGAGTACTTGGGATTCCAACAGTTGAAGATAGGATTGCACAGATGGTAGCGAAGATGTATTTTGAACCTGTAGTAGAACGATTGTTTTATGAGGATTCTTATGGCTATCGGCCGAATAAGTCGGCAATCCAGGCAATAGAGAAAACAAGAGTTAGATGCTGGAAAAGAGATTGGGTACTGGAATTTGATATTAAAGGACTATTTGACAATATCAGACATGACTATCTAATTGAAATGGTAAAAAGGTACACTCAAGAGAAGTGGATTATCCTATATGTGGAAAGATGGTTAAAAGCACCTTTCCAGAGGGAAGATGGTTCGACTGTTTCGAGAAAAGCCGGGACACCGCAAGGTGGTGTAATCAGTCCAGTTCTAGCGAACTTGTTTCTTCATTATACGTTTGATGACTTCATGGAAAAAGAATTTCCTAATATACAGTGGGCTAGATATGCCGATGATGGTATTACTCATTGTGTATCCCTAAAGCAAGCGAAATATCTGAAGAAAAGATTGGAAGAACGGTTTAGAATCTTTGGTTTGGAGTTACATCCTGATAAGACAAAGATTGTTTACTGCAGAGATAGTGATAGGATGGGGAACTATCCGATAACGACATTCGATTTCCTGGGCTTTACGTTTAGACCTAGAGGCGCCAAGAATAAATATGGAAAATGCTTCACAAATTTTCTTCCGGCTGTATCAGATAAAGCGAAAAAGGCGATTCGCAAAGAGGTAAGGAATTGGCGATTACAATTAAAAGCGGACAAAAAGCTAGAGGATTTAGCGAATATGTTCAATAGTAAAATTCAAGGATGGATGAACTATTACATGAAATTCTATAAATCAGAAATGTACAGTCTACTGCGCTACATCAACCAATGTCTCGTGAAGTGGGTTCGTCGTAAATATAAAAAGCGACAAGCACGAAGAAAAGCGGAACATTGGTTAGGGGAAATCGCCAAGCGAGAAAGAAATTTATTCGCGCATTGGAAAATTGGAATATTACCATCGGCTGGATAATGGGAGCCGGATGAGCTGAGAGGTTCACGTCCGGTTCTGAGAGGGCCTAAGGGGGAGGTTCCCTTGGGCTACTTACTTCAAAGTATTAACTCGTTCCTACTCAATGGCCAAGCGTTGGTATACAGCGATAAAGGGGTACATTGAAAATCATTTAAAGTTAGAAATATCGCCTGCAAAATCGGGAATAACTAACTTGAGAAAGAAACGAACAGAGTTCTTAGGATTTGAGATCAAAGCAGTTTCTAGAGGTGAAAAATACACCGCAAGAAGTTATGTGAGTAAGACAAGTAAACAAGCAATGATTAAACAACTAAGGGAAACCATTAAACGAATCCAAGGGAATCCTGGTTATGTTAATCTGTTGAATTATAAAATATTGGGAATGCACAACTACTATAGAATCGCAACAACTGTTTCAGTGGCATTTAGTGAAATAGATTATGAATTAAAACAAATGATGAAGACGAGATTTAAAACAATAGGTAAATATAGTAAGCCCTATTATGGAACAAGCCCATCCTCGTAAAATAGTTTTTGTCTAATACTTTTTAATCAAAATGCTTCTGAATCGAAAAATTTATTGAATAACACATTCCTTGCGGAATTTGTTTCGTTATTGTGTGATTTCTCAGAGTACAATGGATTCATGGAAAGGATCCAACGGGAATTTGCTATGCCCTCCTGTAGCTTTGTCTACCTTGCAAAGTCTGTTACCCGAACCACTGTTATCACTACCAACTCATTAGCTGTTTCGATAATGGACTAGACTTTCAGATAGTAGTTTGGAAGGCAGCTTCTAGCTCTTTTATCACCGTATTCTATTAGGCGAGGTTGTGGTTACACAGTGAGCTTCTGGGAAATCCCACAGTATCGAAGCATTTTCCAAAATTTAGATCGAAAGGAGGTCCTTCTTCCATGAAATTATTTGTCGGTATTGACGTTAGTTCTGAAAAGTTAGATGTCTGTTTCCTAACTGACGACGATCAGTTGTCTACATTGTCTGAAATCTCAGTCTCCAATGACATTGAAGGTGCTTCATTAACACGAGAAATGATTCTTGAGTTCAATGAGAATTACCTATTTGATCAAATTATAATTGGCATGGAATCAACGTCCATGTACAGTTTCCATCCTTCAATGTTTTTTCATGAAGACGAGGAACTAAAAAAGCTCAATACGCTTGTAACTATCGAAAATCCTTTTCGAATTAAACAATTTAGACGCATGTTTGATGAAGACAAAACAGATCGTAATGACGCGCTAAGAATTGCTGACTTTCTACGCATTCAACGTTTTACCACGTCTCCTATTAAAGAAGAAAAATACATGGCGTTACAGCGTCTGACCCGAACTCGTTATCAATTAATTAAGCAACTAACTCGTACAAAGCAACACTTTCTTGAAAATCTAACGTACAAATGCAACACACTTGTTCGTGAAATGAAAGACGAATCTACTAGTCTTTTTAGTGCTACAGTGATTTCTCTAATGACAGAAGACTTCACGTTAGATGAACTGGCTGAGCTTCCTTTGGAAGCTTTCAGTGACTTAATCCAAGAAAAAGGAAGAGGTCGTTTCAAACAACCCGAGAAAATTGCCAAGGCTATTCAACGAGCCATCAGATCAAGCTATCGCTTAGGCACTGTAGCCCAAGAATCTATTGATATTGTTCTGGGCGTTCTTGTTTGTGAAATGCGGGCTCTTGAAAAGAATATCAAAGAGCTGGATAAAGCAATTGAACAATTAGTTATAGTCATTCCAGAATATCAATGTTTAACCAGTATTCCAGGAATTGGAAAAGTCTACGCTGCTGGTTTGATCGCTGAAATTGGTCAAATCGAACGATTTGAAGATCAAACAAAATTGGCGAAGTACGCTGGATTAAGTTGGAAAGTTAAACAATCTGGAAACTATCAGTCTCAAAATACACCTCTGACCAAGCAAGGGAATCGATATTTTCGTTATTACTTAGTTGAAGCTGCCAACTCAGTAAAAAATTATCTTCCTGAATATAAAGCTTTTTATCAAAGCAAGTATAAAGAGGTACCTAAACACCAACACAAACGAGCACTCGTCTTAACCGCAAGAAAATTTACGCGTTTGGTGGATACGCTACTACGTAACCATCAACTCTACACGCCACCAAGGAGCGTGATAGATAAATAACAATTTGTTATTGACGCAAATCCTTGAAACGCCCGAAAAAAATTGATTTTAGTCGGGTTTAGTTCAGTGCGCTTCAAAATAGTCTATTCAATAAAAATAATCTCAAATTTCATCTTGACTTATCACCATTAGACTTTGACAAACTGTATAGCAAAGATTACAGGACATGGAGAATTAACAGGACATGGATTTATCCAATCGCAGATGTTCAATTCAAAATACCTATTAACTTTATCCCTGGAACAGTTCCCTATACGTCCTCAGGACGTAACAAATACTACAAAGGGATAGGAATAGATATAAAAATTGAAATGGCTAAAATTTTACGTCGTAGAGAAACAGGACGGACAGTAGAATACTTGGACAATAGATTGTCAAGATATGTCATGGTTAATGGAAAATGTGAAGTAACAGGGCGTGTTCTATCATCAGAGGAATTTCATTGTCATCATATTACCCCTATCTCAATGGGGGGAACCGATAGGTATGATAATTTAAAAATAATTCACAAAGATGTCCATAAAATAATTCATGCGAATACTATTAAAAACACGTTGAAATACCTAATAGAGCTTAAATTAACAGATAAACAATTAGACAAAATAAATATACTTCGAACTATGTGTCATCTTGAACCAATTATATAAATAGTTTTTAGATGGAACGCCGTGTGCGGGGAAAGTCGCATGCACGGTGTGGAACGGGGGAAAAGATGGAGATTATATCAAAATCTTACCTATCGTTATAGCTTTGCATGGACAACAGCCTTTCTCAAGGAATGTTGGTTGATCCGCAAAGTGTATTATTCGAAAACTAAAAATGAATCACTTGAATTCAAGAGACTCGATGGAGCCTCTTTTTTGTGGAGGTGACGCATAAAAATGGAATTTATTGGAGAACCAATTGTTGAAGAGGAATTTATTGAGCATTACATGTATCTGTTTGAGTCTTCGATTCGTCAGCTATGTTCAATTGATGAATTTTTGCCAAAGGAAAAAGAATACCTGCAAGCAGAGTATCGTTGCGCCTGGTTGTTGTATCAAAAGTTTGAAGCAGAACAAAAACGTCCGCCGGACTACCGTTTCCTCAGTGATAGTGTGACGAATGCCGTGATTGCTCGTGAGTACCTATTCCAAGAACGAGAAAAAAACATGATGAATTCGGAACATTTTGCGGAACGCTATATTGTTCTTCTACGATCCGAGGGGTTACTCACACCTGTGGTTTTTGGAGCCACTGACTTTGCCTTCATCATGGAAAGTGAGCGACACCGAGCGGTCAAACGGTATGACGAGGAAGATACCTTTACTGAAGGCTATGAAATGATGCGCATTCAGAATAATCGTTTCCTGCAAAACTTTGTGATCCAGCAATTGGCGGATGGGTTTCTTGATCTTTATTCGGTGTACATGAAGAAACGGCAGGAGGGATAAGAGAATGCTTCGATTGATCCTATATACATTGATCGGATTTTTCATAGTCAGTTTTATTTGGCCTTTTTTGGGTGCCAAATTTGAATGTCTACAAAAGAAGGATCGCTTGGCTTGGAAGCAAGGTTTCAAACGGAATCGGTATGAGCTATTCCTAACATTTGATGATGGACGATTTGCGTGCTATCAGCTATTTGCCAACTATACAAAGTATCAAGCAGCCGACTTATTGCTCAAGCTTTTTGAAAGTAATCCATTTGTCGGGATTGAAGAGAATGGACGAGTCTTCTATTATCGCTATTCTCAAATTGAAAAGATAGAATCTGAAAAATATCCGCTAAAAATGGGAAAGAAAGGTCTGTTTTGATATGTCTGATTTTTTAATCTGGTATGAGCATGATCAGTTTCAAGAGTTTCGCCAATTGATCGAGGCTGTTTTAACTACGTTGAAACCCCAAAATGAGCCATTCATTGGCTTACCAAAGGAATTGAAAGTGAAGTATAAGAATGAACCAACAATATACCAACGCTATGTGAATCAACGAGTACGTTATATCAATGAGAGGGAGCAACAGCGGCAGCGATTTATCAAATGGTGTAGTGAAGAAGTCATTGAAAAGTTAACTCAAATTTATCCAGAGGTGGATCGTGTACAAATTGTGTCGGAAACCATTTCTGGATTGAATCAAGTATTTTTAGAGCATTATGAAAGCCTGACAATGTACTCTTTAGAAATAAATTTTTAGTGAATGGAGAATAGAACATGAAAAAAATAATGATCACAACCTTAACAATTACCAGTGTAACTTTATATGGTTTACAATTTGGAAGTTCTTTTGTACAAGCTGGTGAGGTAGATATGCCAATGGTAGAACAGGGAAATCAAGTTGAACGTGTTTCTACGGAAGATGGATTGAGTGAAGAATTGCCTGGAGAACTACCAACAGCCCCAGAGCTACCGACCGATCCAGAATTACCCGAAACTCCGGAGGTTCCTGAAACACCAGAAGTACCAGAGACACCCGAGGTTCCCGAAACGCCAGAAGTACCGGAGATTCCCGAAACACCGGAAGTCCCTGAAACGCCAGAGAAACCAGAACAGCCGGAAAAACCTAGTAAGCCAGAGGTACCTGCTCAACCAGAACAACCACAGATACCCACACCATCCAATCCAGGAGAAGACGTTGTATTGAATCCAACAGTAGAGGCACCCATAGAAACGGCGACAGGAGAACAAATTGTTTCAGTGAAAGACGGCGTAGCCTATAAACAAACGGCAGCCGGATTAGCACCCATTGAAAGTGAAGTCACTCCATTACCAGATGGAAACATTTCTATAAAGGCTGCGGATGGATCGACAAAAGTTTTACCAAATACAGGCGAAGCCTCTAACGAAAGTTTATCCGCTTTAGGTTTAGGCTTGATGTCAATGGTTGGATTGATCTGGAAGTTTCGATTTTTCAAACGGTAAGATGGCTCGAATAATCAAAAGGAGTTGTCTATTGAATGAAGGAGCGGCGAATTAAAAAGAAAGATAAAACAACTAGTGAAAAAATACCGAAAGTACGAAGGATTCAAACCAAAGCAATGAGACGTTTGTTTTGGTTAGGAATTCTTTTTCTAAGTGTTTCAGGAGTATTTGCCTTTCTTCAAACTCAAGGCTTACGAGTAAAAGTGAGTTCACTAAACAAAGTGGTCACTACTATTCAACAGAAAAGCAAAGAAGAGGCTAGTAGCTCGGTAGTGCTAACACCTGAAATTGAATCCTTTATGAACCGCTTTGTCGCATTGTACATGGCGGTTTCTGATGATAGTGAGACTCAAAAATTGAGACAAGAAACTCTAATGAACGATTACTTTGCCCAAGGAATCAAGGAAGGTAATTCGATCTTTTCAGGAAAGCGAACATTAAAGTCAGCCGCTTTTATCTCGTTGAAAAAAGTGTCAGGTGTTTCGACTGCTTCTTACAAAGTTACTTATATTATCGAAACAAAAGGAGAGGATGATCAACCAAAGGAAGTCACGGCCAGTCAACTATTGAATATTCCTTTCCAAACTTCTATGGCAGGAAGTCGAGTGATTTCTTATCCTTATTTCACTGCGTTAAAGGAAAACAAAGAGAAGGCAAAAATCTTAGATTTCGATCCGAATGATTTTGATTCAGTCAATGGTCATATCCGTAGAGAAGTAATGACTTATATTGAGGAATTTTTGGAGAAGTATGCGAAAAGCTCTTCGGCAGATATGCGCTATATGATGGATGATCCAGAAGGGCTGCAAGGTTCAGCGAGCATTGACGAAGTAACAGGCCAGGTATTCAAAGAAAAAGACCATTTTGTAGTGAAAGCAGCGGTCAAGTTCAAAGACAAAGGAACAGAATTGATTTGGCAAGAAAATATGTCTTTTGAAGTAGTAAAAAAATTGGGCAAGTATTATGTCCAGAAACTAAACCATACATGGTAGAAATGAGGGAATCACAAGATGGGATTAAAACAACTGTCTGATTTTATATTGGAACAAGGGAAATATGCGATTATCATGTTGGTCGTCTATTTGGCTTCCAAAAACTTTGCGAAGTCAAAAGTCGTTCAGATTATTTCTGCATTTGTAGGTGGAGCGATCGCTTATTTCTTCTTGAATGATCCAGAAAAAGTATTTGATGGCATGGGTACGATTATTGAGAAGTTGTTTGGTGGTTAATCATGAAATGGGAACCGCACAATTACTCAGCAGCATTTAAAGAACCCTATCGCATACAAGATTTAGGGAATTTAGGTCGTTTGCCTGCACCAATAGCGGTGGTGAACATTGGCAGCTTCCTTTTTGTGTTTGGATTAATGTGGGGAGCTTTTCGTGATCCTATTCAACGAGGGGCTAAAATTCTGCCATTTTTACCAGCACTATGTTATATAGGTTTCCCAATAGCAAGCGTATTGTTATTAAACAAGATTCAACCGGACGGGAAGAAGCTTTATTATTATGTCTTTGATCTTGTAATTTATTTGATAATAATTCATTGGCGAGATATATACTTTTTTAACGGAGCAGCATTTAGACAATCAGATATAAACGAAGTAATTAGATTCAAGAAATAGGTACAAATATTGTTTATAATATCATTACAATTCAACTAGTTATGCTCCAATTCGTTCTGTTATAATGAAATAAATCACAATCGTTTTCTTATATTAGAACAAGTTATTTCCTTATGAGAAGAGAAATGGGGGCAATTATGAAGCTGGATTTTAGTACCACGGTAATTTTTTCGAATAGTGATATTGAATTTGACAAACCTATTAATTTTGTTTTTGGAAAAAATGGTACTGGTAAATCAACAATTACTAGTCTTATGAATGAACAGTATGGCGATAGTCTGGATATTCGGGTATTTCAAGGTTTTGATTCTATTGTCGGTGAAGATAAAAAATTGAATGCTGTTACACTCGGTGAAGAGAATACTTCTATAAATGAACAAATTACAGATAAAGAAGCTGAAAAAGAAAATCTAATTTTAGACATAGAAAAAATGTCAAAGGAAATTAGGGAGCCTGAAAACAAAAAGATTAAGAATGTATTTTCGAAACTTGAAGATAGTAAGAAAGAAAAGAAAAACAAGAGTAAAGAAATCGAGTCATTCTATACTCAGTCTGCAGCAACAATAGCCAAGGATAACCGACTAGTTGAAAATGCTCGCACATACCGTAAAGACACCTTTAAGCGCGAGATTCCATATGCAAATCTTCTTGAACAAAATGATATTGAAAAAAATAACAGTATACTAAAATCTGAAAAGAAAACAGTGAAAACTATAACATTTCCAAAAATTAATTTTGCTAAATATCAAGAGTCTGTGAATGAGATACTTGACGCTAAAGTAGAAAGTAAAATAGTATTAGAAGAATTATCTGATAATCCTCAAAAAACCAACTTTGCAGAAAAAGGAATGCATATACACAATTCTGGAGAGAAATGTTCTTTTTGTGGAAACTTTGTTACTGAAGAACGATTGACCATACTAAAAAAATATTTTTCGGCAGATGAAGTAGAGCTTTTAAAAAAGAGAATTCTAAACGGAAAAGAAAAAATTGAAGCTTTGAGAAACACTATTTCAGCTATAAAAGTAGACACAAATGATTTTTATCCTGATTACTTAGAAAGGGTAGGAGTTCTCAACGATAATATAACCGTATTAGTTAAGGATCAAGTTTCTTTTTTAGAGGCTCTTTTGTCTGCCTTAAATGAAAAAGAAAAGAACTTGTTCAAAGAGGAAGTAGCATTAAATTTAGATTTTCCAGAAAATTTTGATGATGTTATTTCTGATTATGAAGAAATAGTAAAATTAAATAATGATTTTTCAAATAATCTGAAAGCTAAACAAGATGAGGCAATGCGAGCTTTAAGGCTTCATGAAGTAAAAAAAATAATTGATAAATTCAAATTGGATTCTGAGCTAGTTAAGTTGGAAGCGCTAGATAGAAGAGAAGCAGAAGCACAAAGTAATTTTAATGTTGAAGTAGATAAAATAAGAAAAGAGAACGATAAAATTGGTGCAATTGACAATGAAATATCCGCTCTCAAAAACAAGACAAAAAATACAGAAAAGCTTGCGCATAATATCAACAACAAGCTAAGATATTTGGTATCGTTTGAAATGATCAGAAAGAAAGTTGACGATCAAGAATTTTACGAAATAAAAAACCATCAAGGAGAAATAAGACCCATAACTGAGTTATCCACGGGCGAAAAGAATATTATTGCATTTTTATATTTTATTGAAAAACTCTCGGAAGTTTCAGATTCATCGAATGGTACTAACAAGGTTATTGTTTTTGATGATCCAATGACTTCAAATGATGATACAATGCAATACTTGATTATTGATGAACTACAAAAAGTAATAAAAATGTGCGATAAGAAAAGTTGTTCAGACCAGTTCATTTTGCTTACACACAATACTTTTTTCTACTTGAATTGCTCGTTTGAGATTAAAAATAGAAGAGATAAAAAAAATGCATTTGAAGAAAGCAATTTTTACAAGTTACAACGATGTGATAATCAAACAAAAATTAGTAGAATTGAGAATAAGAATCAAGACTTCAAGACAAACTATGAAGCTTTATGGCATGAACTAGCATTCTTGTACACAGAAGATAAACCCGAAATGATGTTAAATCCTATCAGACGTATTATTGAAACATATGTTGTCTTCAATGGAAAGGAAGACTTTTATAAGAACAACAAAGATGCAAAAAATTTATTCAATACTAATTCTCACTATTTTCCAGATTTGGAGGCTGATTTAAATGGAAAAGGTAGAGACGATATCAAAAATATGTTAAAAAAATGTTTTAGTGATAATGGAGCGGAAGTTCATTTTAATAAACATTGGAAGAATGCTACAAAAAGGATATCAGATAACTGAGGTTCTTCTTAGAGGGTTAATCAATTATTATAGCTACACTTTCGGATTGAGCGTTTCAATTTGTTAAACTAAAGAGTTGGAGGATTCAATATGGGTATAAAAAATCCGATACGAAGTTTAAAAGATAATTTGCTATTAACTGGCAACAACGATATTTGGGCATACTACCAAGTATCGCCAAAAACGATTTCGCAAAATAATCCCAAGGCGATTCAAGAAAACAAAGAACAAATGGCAAATCTAATGCAGCTACTGGCACCTTATGAAGATGTGGAATTGATCATGTTCCCACGAACCATGAATTTATCCAGTCGATTCACGAAACTGTCTGAAGGTTTTGATCAAAATAATCCTGAGCTTGGCGAGTATTACTCCCAAGAAACAGTCAATTTATTGGAACGAGAAGGCACGATTTATCGTCCTTCTTTTTTGTTGGGAATAAAGATAAAAGACCAATATATTGCTGAAAGCTTGAAGGAGGCATTTAAGAAAATATACAATGAACTAGCGGATGAGGTATTGGGTTTCGCTGGGTATGAACGAACTGACGGTGAAATGATCCTCGAACAAATCGCCTCAGTTTCAAACGAAGTCACTCAATTGTTGTATTCTTTTTCGATTCGTCCTTTGGCAAAAGAAGAAATGATTTACGTGAATCGTCTGCAATACATCAGAGGAATGCCGCATAAAATTGAGGATGAAGATCATTGGCAAGATATTGAAGATATTCAATCTGCAATCATTCGCCCGGTAAAGAATGGAAAAGGCATATTAAGGATTGAGGATGAACTCGGAGAAAGTTATTTGTCTATTCTACCGATTGGGGCTTTTCCAGATAATATGAGTAATATGAATATTTTTCAGTTTGCTCAAGATTTGAATTTCCCTGTAGAATTTCGTATGAAGCTTCATTATCCAGAACTGGGTGGCTCACAGGGACTTCAAATGCGAGCAGGTTGGCTAAACAATCGGTTCAAGGATGAACAAACTGATCAAGAAAAGCATGGAGATGAACCAACGGATCGTGTTTTGACCATTCGCTATTTGCTAAAACACATGCGAGAGCGTATGAACAACAATGAACCAATCATTGACTGGCTGGGTTGCTTTGTTGTGTATGGGAACACGAAAGAAGAAGTTCGGCAGCGTAGTTTATCCATTATTAAATTATTGAGTCAAAGCGTACGAGTCTGTCGTGGGAAGAATGACCAAGTGAAACTATTCTATAAATTACTCCTAGGTCAGCCATTAGGAGGTCAGATGCATTGGAAGCAGCGTACAAATGTCGATGCCATTGCAGAATTGCTTTTTGGAACAATCACAGAATTAGGGATGGATTCGGGCTGGTACATTGGCCGTCAAGATGTTGTCGGATTGAATGGTTCCAAAGGTGAGAAAACGGAGCTGGAAGAATTAATCTATGCGTCAAATAAGTATGTTTTTTTGAATCCTTTAGCGATTGCCGAAGGAATTAGAGGGGCGCTTTATGATGCGCCACACATGGCGGTTACGGGAAAAACTGGTAAAGGAAAAACCTTTCTTGTAGGATTAATTTTCCTCTATAGTTCCTTTTTAGAAGCTCAAAGTCTTTTTATTGATCCAAAAGGTGAAAAGAAAAAATGGTTCAAAAAGCTCGTCAATAATCCTTATTACCAGCAAAATTATCCATTGTTTGTGCAGCACTTGAATAGCATTAACTACGTGACGTTGGATGTAAACAAAGAAGAAAATTATGGTGTGTTAGACCCATTTGTGTATCTGGATCGAATTGATGCTAAACAAGTGGCTCAGGATATGATCAATGAACTTAGTCCGTTAGGAAAGGATCACAAGCTAAAAGGAGCGGTACTAGAAGGAATTCAAAAAATATTGACTAAGCGAGAAAAAGGTGACCTGGTGGGATTAATGCATGTCGTTGATTGGTTAGAAGAACATACGGATGAAAAAATTCATGAATATGGTCGCTTCCTGCATTTAACGGTTACTGATTCGATCCTGCGTTTAGGTTTTAGTTATGGTGAAAACAGTGGACTTGATTTCAAAGAAAAAACAACCGTGCTAGAAATCCAAGATTTAACGTTACCCAAAGATGATATACCCCCTGAACTATACTCAGATGCCGATAGAAAAGCTCTATGCCTAATGATTAGTTTGGGACGTTTTTGTGAGATGTTTGGGAAACGTGACATTGAACAAAAAACGGCCGTCTACTTCACAGAGGCCTGGGTATTTAACAAGTCGAATTCCGGGCGAGCAATTATCTCATCGATGGCTCGTGTAGGGCGTTCTCAAATGAATCAATTAGTGCTGGATACTCAGTTTATTGATGATCTTGGTACAGAAGACGAAAAAGGAAATTACGGGATTGTCTTTGCCTTTGACGAAGACAGCGAACGAGATAAAATACTCACTCATTTGGGTCTTGAATGTAATGAGGAGAATCGAAAAGAAATGAAACGGATGATCAAAGGTCAATGTTGGATGCGTGATATTTATGGCCGTGTTGGAAAATTAAATGTTCATAGTCTATTTGAAGAGTTCACGGAAGCGTTGAAAACAACGGAGAAAACGAGTAACAGTGAAGCAGAAGAACAGGTCGCATAGCTCAATTCCTTGTAGACAAATGAAATCATTCATTGCTATACTTTTATGCAACTATTCAAAAAGGTTGAGGTAAAATGAAAAAATATGGGATGGCTGCGTTACTATTTTTGACTTGTCTTATTATGGTAGGCTGCGGTAACTCCAAGAATAAAATGGATGATCAAACAAAAGTTGCTGTGAAAACGGTCATGGATTTTAAGAGTAAATTCAACAAGAAAGATAATGAGGAACGAAAAGATTATGATTTTGATTCAGGTTATTTTCCGACTGATTTATCTGAAAAAGATGTATCGCAAGTTTATTTGATGAAAGCAAAAAATGATGAGAATAATGTTTACTATATCAAGTATAACGAAACGGAGTATTCTGATCCGGACTTGAAAAAGAAAATAAAAGATCATGTTCGCAATGTCATTAACTTAAGCTACTTGACATTTTTTGAAGACGCACAAATTCGTGTTCGCTACGAATTTGTGCGTCTCTTTTGTATTTTCACGCTATAATTAGGAGAGAATGATGAATTAAAGGGGGATTTCACATGATTGCATTGACTGATTTCCATGAATTCATTTATGAAGCACCTACCATTTTTTTAGAAGATATTCGTCAGGGAAACCCTCACGCATTCACTCGGAAAAGAAAGACTACGCCTCTTAACGTGATGCTTCAAATGTTCTCTCAAAAAGGAAATTCCCAGTTTTCAGAGCTCCTCAACTTTTACGCTTCCCAAAACCAGCCACTGGATATTTCAACCGTTGCTTTTTACCAAGCTCGAATGAAGGTGAACCCTGAAGCACTTCATTTAATGATGGGAGATTATATTGCCATGACGTATGAAAAGTATAATGATTACTTGGCAAAATTAAACGGATATATTGTCACGGCAATCGACGGTTCAGACATTATTCTGCCATCGACAGAAGAGAATGCTAAAAAATATGGAATACATGATCCTCAAAAAAATGTTAGCCCAGTGATGGCAAAAGTCTCACTGATGTATGATTGCATCAATAAGATTGGACTTGACACTTGTATTGAACCTTATAAATTCAGTGAACGAATCTGTGCTGTACGGCATCTTGACCAATTAAAGAAAAATCTAAGACAACCAACGATTACGACTTTTGATCGCGGATATTTCTCGATGAGATTAGTGGATCAAATGATTGAAAACGATCAAAAGTTTGTCTTTCGAATGAACAAACAATATTTGAAGCGTTACTTCGAACGAATGGTTTCAGGAGAAGACAAAGTTATCCCCGTTACATTTAATCGTAAAGAAACAAGTGATTATCGAGCTGACCGATCATTTCGAATAAAGTTAATGTCTACTACCTACAATTTCCGCTTTGTGAAAATTCCATTAGTGAAAGAAACTACAGGTGAAACTTACGATGAACTACTTTTGACGAATTTGACACAGGAAGAATTTTCATTGGAGGGATTAAAAGAAGTTTATCGATTGAGATGGGAAATCGAAACAGCATATAACATCTTGAAAAATCGAATGAAGCTCGAAGAATTCAGCGGTGTTCGGGAACGATTAATTCGCCAAGATATTTATTGTAGTGTATGGCTGTATAATCTAGTTAGCTTTTGTATCATTGAATTAAACGAAGCAGAAAGGATTCCACAAGAACAGTATAAGTATGAAATGAGACGAAATATCACTATTTCAATCGGTATTGTAAAAACGTATTTTATCCAAATCCTTCTCGAAGAGCATCCAGAAAGACGAAAAGAGTTGATGGATCAAATGGCGTCATTGATTAAGAAATATCTTGTGCCAGTGCGTCCGAATCGAACAGTAAAAAGGAAGTCCCCGATAAACAAATCTAGGCGAAGCTATCGTTATACCTATTAGATAATAGATCAGATACAAGAGCTTATTTCGTTGCGCCCTCAAGTCGAGAAAAGCGAAAAAAATAGAGTTAGTTGAATGAAAAACTTCAACTAACTCTACTTCTATTTGTCAACAGGCTTAAGTTAATGACATTGATCATGTTCGTGAATCTGCGGCAACTTCAAATGGAACAGTATATGAATCTATTTCTGAAACGGAATTTAACCAAGCGATTGAACAAGAAAATGTGACGAAGGTTTTTGAAGCAAAAGAATAGTTTATAAATGGGTCTGGAAGCAGGCTCTTTTTTGATGTCTAAAAATAAAAAAGGGAGGGGTTTAAAATTGGTCAGAACGAACAAACGAAGACTATTGTTTTTCTTACTTCCCATCCTTTTGATTCTACTTCTATCTGTATCAGCCTATGCAAAGTCGGATAAAGAAGCGATCTATACTGTTGGCAAATACCATCTAGATACCTTTGCCTCATACATAGGTGATACAGAATTTTCACTTGGAAAGATGCTTTTTGGAAAAAATGGGACAGACTTTATCCAGATGATTACCAACATGTCATTTAGCACGAACAAAATTATTTGGCAGGTGTTTGATTTTATTATCGAAAAACTCTATAAAGGAGCGGCAATGGATGGACTTATCCATACCTTTTTTCAATTCTCTAAAAATATCTACGATAAGCTATTTAATGTGATCGGCCTAGGATTAACTGGAGGATATGTCGTTTATATTTTCTATTTGAAGGTTTGTAAAAGTGGGAATCAGGCAAAGCGAGCCCTTGCCCGATTTTTTTGCGTTGTTGGTTTTTCGATTCTATGGTTTGGAAATGGCACAGTAACCAGTCAGGGAGAAAAATTGACGAAGGATTTAAATACATGGTCAACTGCTGTTGAAGGGTTGATTTTTGAAGCGACCAACGGGATTGATGATCTAAGTGTTGCGACCACCAGTGAGGATGCCATCAAACAGATTCGAGAAATGTATTATCAGAAGGCGGTAGTCGATCCGTATCTGCTATTAAATTATGGAACGACTGATATTGAAGAGTTATCAAAGGCTGGTATTAAACCAACAGAGTTTTTGTCTGAAAGCATCAAAAGTGAAAACTTGGAAAATATTTCTGATGTTGTGAGAGAGGCAGCAAAAGAAGATGATGAAAAAACAGAATCTTATCGTGCGTTCATTCAACCAACAAATAGTATTTATAAGATGATCGTTGGGTTAATGAGTCCCAGTTTAAATGTAACTGTTGGGATTCCTATCTTGATGATCGGAATGGTTCGTTTCTTATTCCAGTTAGGCGTGCTGTTGATGCTGCTGGCAATCGCTTTTATGTTGATCGTTTCCTTCTTTCCAGGCATGGACTATATGATTTTTCGTGGTGTCAAAACGTTTGTAGGATTTACCTTTCAAAAATCGATTTATAGTGTGTTGATTTTAGTGGCATTTCTTGTTTTCAATATTATTGATGATTTGATCCTGATGAATACCATTGCTGGTTTTATCGGTAACATGTTTGTTCGGGGAATCGTCTCGTTGATCGTATTCGTAAAACGGAAAGACATTCTAGCAAAGCTAGGATTAGGACAAGCGGATCGTACATTAGCTAAGACAAAAACCAAAGCCCAGAATACGACAAGAGAAGTTAGTCGAACCATTCATAGAGGAAAAGATTTAACGGAACGAGCGATTTTAAGAGGAGCGAATGTTGTTGGGAAGATCCATCCAGGTATATTAGCGGCAAGTCAGTTGTTCCAACGAACAAAACAGCAACAAACCACACCAACTAAACAATCGAATGCAAAGCCTTCGGAAATTGCTTCTGGCAGAAGAAAGCAATTGTCATTTGAAGGAGAGAAATTGCTTGTAGAAAATCGACCAATCATTAGAAGCTCGCCTGCAAAAATGCAGCGTCCACGAAAGACGGTAGAACCAATGAACGTACAAGTATTAACTCCAATTGGTGGTTCCATTCCATTATCTGTTTCTGTCTTACCAATTGATCAATTGATTCAAAATGGTAAAGTTGCTGGAAAACCCAACCGAAAAATGAGCTTGGCACAACCTCCAAAAAATTATGTTGGTCAGTCAGTGCCGTTAACTCAAAAACCACCAAAATTAATTGCGAATGATTCTTTGACACAACAAATTACTCAATTGAAGCAATCTCGATCAATGATTACCAATCAAAACTCGTTACGAATGATGCAAAAAATAAATGGTCACACACAAAAAGATCGAACAATAAAAATGATGGGAAGCTCTAAAGAGCAGACTACTATCGATCCAGGTTCAAGTGACCACTCGAAACCTATTGTATCCGATCAAACGATTGAAGCAAAACTAGGTAAAGATTTTATCTTGCCGGAAGGCAGAAGCCCACAAGTTTAATACAAACGTTCAACCCTAGAGAAAATCAATCTCTAGGGATTTTTCTTTTTGGAGAGGATTGCTGTGATGGAAGAGACAAGAAAAAAACGAGGTTGCGGATGTGGATGCCTGGGATGTCTGATTCCAGTATTGGTGATTATCTTTTTGTTCATCTTGGGAATGTACATCATGGGCGTAGACGATGAAGTCCTTTGTGAAGATAGACCTAATGCGGTGTCAATAGATATTGATAATGCTGGATCAGAAGAAAATGCAAAAGTCATTTATGATTTCTTGAGAACAGAATTGGGTGCAACGAGTCAAGGGGCAGCAGGACCTATGGGATGTATGGATTTTGAAAGCGGCGGATTCAATCCAGCAATTGAAAATCCATCAAGCGGAGCTTTCGGTTTGGCGCAATGGTTAGGTTCTCGGAAAGAGGCGCTACGATCGTTTGCGGCAGAAAAAGGGAAAGAGATGTCGAACTTAGGAGTCCAGTTGGAATTTCTCAAAAAGGAACTAGAGAATCCATATTATGCCAAAGCGAAAGCTGCATTACAATTAACCGATGTTCACGAAGCACAGCACCAATGGTTGCTTTGGTTTGAAGGACTCAGCCAAGATTCTTCTCAATGGCATTCAGAAGAGCGAAATGCTAGGGCAGACAAATGGTTTGCGAAGTTTGGCAGCAGCGACCCCATTTCTGGGGCGGCTATGGAAAATGCAGCAAAAGGTCAGTTAGAAAGTTTAGCAGCAGAATGTGCCTCTGCCAATAGCGGTGATGGCGGCGACATTCTTGAAGTGGCACGAGGACTATTGGGTTACTTTAGTTATTCCCAAGAAAAACGAACTCAACTTGGGACGGTCGAGAATCCTGATAAAAATGGATTTGCGGATTGTTCCAGTTTTGTATGGTTTGTATTGACGAAGGCTGGATATAAAACGCCTCAAGTACCTTGGGCGACACCTTCCATGACAACGGATGCACGAGGAGCAAAACAATACCTTAAAGAAATCCAAGAAAGTGAAGCGAAAGCAGGCGATATTATCGTGGTGAATCTGGGGACTGGGTTCGGAAATGACGGACATACCGCGATCCTAGCAGAAGATTATCATGGTACGAGTACAAAGATCATTGAAATGGGCGGATACGGTGCCGAATCAGTACATGAAGGGCAAATCGATACGTCATTCGGGTATCTTTTAGCAGGTGATATTTGTTTCGCGAGGGCTGTTGGCGCACCAGCAGAGGGCAAAGGTCAAAAAGGTTCATTTAGTGCATTGAAGCAAATCAATCAGAACGCAGGGAAAGTTGCATATGGCGTCTACTATTTCGACGATAAAAAATATCTATCGAACAATAATAATGATCAAATGATTTCAGCCTCAGTCATTAAAGTATTCATTATGGAGTATCTATATGACAAAGGCCGAACTGGTGAAACAGCAGGAGGTCAATCTGTTCAAAGTCTGATAGAGCAAATGATTACTGTTAGTGATAACAACGCCACGAATATGTTGATTGATCATGTTGACATGGAAACATTAAATAGCTACTTCACGGAGAAAGGCTATTCTGGTACGAAATTGCAGCGGAAAATGTTGACACAAGGCAGTGAAAATTACACCACACTTGAAGACACGATGAAATTTCTTAAGACTTTATACGGAAATCGTGAGAATCAAAAGTATTCCGCTATACTTGAAATTATGAAGCGCCAGCAAGTGAAGACAAAAATACCAAGTCAGTTAGATGTTCCTGTGGCAAATAAAACTGGAGAACTTGCGATGGTGGAAAACGATATAGGGATCGTTCTGAGTGATAAGCCTTATGCGATCGTTGTATTGACGAATGATGTTTCAAACTCTCAAGGTGTTCGAGCTGGTATTGGAGGCTTGGCAAAAGAAGCAAAAAAATAAGAAGGAGAAAATATGAGAAAAAAGATATTAATCAAACTGATTTTTGTGTTAGTTACTCTTGGTATAGGCTTCTGTAATGCTAAGCAGCAGCAAGAAACGATTTCTTTAAAAGAGTCGATTGCAGTTCTGAATAAGAAAAATAAAGACCTCGCAGATAAGGAAGAAGAGTTGCATCAGAAAAA
Organism: Enterococcus avium ATCC 14025; assembly: GCF_000406965.1. Lineage (GTDB taxonomy): Bacteria > Bacillota > Bacilli > Lactobacillales > Enterococcaceae > Enterococcus_A > Enterococcus_A avium. The sequence goes on from NZ_KE136364.1 coordinate 27,688, forward strand.
TGAGCGTTTAGAAAAACAGGCAGAAGACTCTTCTGAGTCATTGAAAAAAATTCAGAGGCAATGCATCAATTCGGGAGTAGATGTTGACTTAAACACTGATTTCATCAATATAGTTACCAAGTTGTTCGAGGCTAACTTGAATTTTACGCCTGAAAATTATGAGAATAGAAAACGGGAAGTATCTGGCTATTTATCAGATGAGCTAAAAAAAGAGTATTTCGGTCAAAATAGAGATACGTATCAAGATGCTAATGAGACTACTTCTAAATTGGAATCTCTAGAAATTTATTCTCAAGAGGTAAAAAACAATGAGTTGTTAGGGGTTACAATTGTTTATCATAGGAATAAACAAATCAACAAAGAGTGGGTTAACGGAATGAATATTTTCAAAATTAAGTATAATATCCAAACTAATAAATTCACTGAAATAATCAACTTAGGTAATGGTTATTCCGGTAATATGACGAGCTGATTGTTCAAGGTATCATAATTGTCAATCTGTTTAGATTGACAATTAACCTTTGTGAATAAATCATTATATCAATGAAATTTCACAAAGGTAATTATACTAGGCACGATTAAAATCACGACAATCTATAAAGTGGTACCCTTTTCTATCAGTTTCGCAGCTACTACATTTTCGTGAGGGATGTACGTATCTAACGAATTCACAGCTATTTCTGCCATCAATGGAATATTTTGGTCTATTGATGTGATGGGGTAAATAGCGTTGTCAGATACTGGGGAATTATCATACCCGATTATTTCTAACTCTTCTGGTATTTTTATCCCTTTTCGTATGCAGTCTCTTTGAAGCATATTTGCAATATCATCGTTTGAGCAGAAAACACCCATTTTTTTATTTGGATATTTTTCAAGTAAATTATCTAGAACCACAGACATAGTAGTGGATGCTTCTTCAGAATATGGGTCGGTCAGTTCTTCACGAATGATTGTTTCATGAAGCGCATCCTTCACTGAAAATTCAAATCCTACAATTCGTTTGAAGGAAGGCCAATCATCATAATATCCATTATTAATATGGATCAATACTTCACATCCGTCAGCCATCAATTTTTCCCCAGCAAGCTTGCCACCAGTATAATTATCGTTATTGATTTGGCAAAAATCCCCACCAGCACGCTCAATTGAGATGATGGGAACATCTAATTTTTCAATGTTCTCTGAATCCAGAATATGACTTAATAAAATAATCCCTTTTACACGGTAGGACTTTAACATGTCGATGACGTTTAGTTCTTCTTCTTTCGTATCTCTTGAGGTATAAACAATAAAACTGTAGTCTTTTTCTTCCCCAAATTGAATGAGCTGATTCAGCAATTCTGTGTAGAAGCTAAGGTGTAACTGAGGGAAAATGACGCCTACAAGATTAGATTTTCCTGTTACTAATATTCTGGCAACGTTATCCTGACTATAATTTAATTCTTGAATCACTGCTTGTATTTTATCTTTTGTTTTTTGTGATAATAGCTCTGGTTTATTAAAATATCTTGAAACAGTAGTTAGGGAAACACCACTTTTTTCTGCGATCGCCTTTATTCCCACTTTGTCCATATTTGTGCAGCCTCTCTTTACCTGATGGTTTACGTAACTCAAATGACTGTAACGCTTCGAGTGGAAGCGTTTGTAAATTACTGTCTAGTTATCATACGGCTATCATACAATGTGGAACAGATAATTTCAAGCAATTTATGAAAATATTTTCATTAAAATGCGTCATTTGGATTTCAATATTAAAACACTTTTTTGGGATAAGAAAGAGTGTGCCATCGGGAACGGCCTTTTTCTAAACTAAAATTCGTTCCTTCCTTTTTTATTTCTAATCCCATTTTGACGAATTAGAGAAAATATTCTTGAAAACGTTTGACATTAATAATTTCATATTTTATACTTACGGCGTAGGGTGTTAGAAAGAGCTTACAAAAATGAAAAGGAGGTAGTGAATCAACTAAGATTAACTTGGTTCCTTTTTAACACTGTGTATAGATTTGTAATGAAAGCGGTTCATAAAAAAGCCGCCAAGATTAGGTTTGAATGTATTGCTGGAATAATTGATTGTCATTTGCATTTAATTCTTAAATGGTCGAAAAGAAAGGTAGTGGAAAAATGAAAAAGAATAAAAAGAGATTTGGCGTGTTTGCTTTAGCGGCTTTGACACTGGTAAGCACAGTAGTACTTTCTGCTTGTGGAAATGGTTCGGAAAGTAAAGAAGCAGGAAAGGACAAGACAATTACAGTCCTTGTAGAAAGTGGAAGTCCTGCTGAGAAGATCGCTAATAGTACTGCTGATGCTTTCAAAAAGGAAACAGGCTATAAGGTAGTGGTTGATTCAGTTCCTTACTCTGGAATGTATGACAAAGTTTCGACAGAAGTGAAATCAAAATCGGCGGCTCATGATGTTGTTTGTCTGGACGTTCTCTGGTTATCCGCTTTTGAAAACGCATTAACACCACTTAATAAATCAGTGGATGATAAGATCACTTCTGATTTTCTTCCGACACTTGAAGAGGGTGGGACGTTGAATGATAAGCTGCTAGGACTTCCGATGTGGATTAATAGTAAAGTACTCATTTATAGAAAAGACCTCTTTGAAGATGAGAAAAATAAAACAGAATTCAATAAGAAATATGGTCACGATTTAAAAGTCCCTACTACTTGGGAAGAATACAAAGAATGTGCGGAATTCTTTACTAAAGATGATATGTATGGAACCGCCGTTTTCGGGATGGCATCTGGAGATACAGTTTGTAGTTTCCTTGATCAAGCATCACAGGCTGGAGCAAAACCGTTAGTTTTAGGTAAGAATAATGAAGTATTGGTTGATGAAAAACCTTATATTGATGCGTTGCAATATCTATGTGATCTCTATGAAAAAGGCTACGCACCTGAAGAAACGCTATCTGTCGCATCTACTGAGGCTCAGGAAATGTTTAATAATGGAAAACTTGCGATGCAATTAAACTGGAGCCATCAATATCCGGCTGCTTATGAACTGAATAAGAATAAAGTTGGTGTAGCACCAATGATTGGTGGTTCTGCTGGTGTAGCCGCTACAACAGGACCATGGTATCAATGTGTGATGAAAAATTCTGAGAATCAAGAGGCAGCAATCGAATATCTGAAATTTATGTATGACAATAACGAGAAATATATGACAGAAGGTTCATTGAAGATCGCAGGGAGAACGTCCGTATATGAAAAGTATGAAACACAAGCAGGCGATGAGCATCTCGGAGCTGTATTAGAAACGTTAGATAATGAATACTCTCAAAATAGACCTGCTACTCCTTATTGGACAGAAATTGAAGAAGTGCTAGCTAAAGCTGTTCAGTCCGCGTTATCTGGAAAAGCTACTCCTAAAGATGCTCTTAAAGATGCGAAATCTGAAATTGAGACCATCATAGAGTAAGACAAGAACAAGGAGGAAAAACCATGCAGTTGATATCCAGAAAAACCGTGCTTGCCTTCTTTTTACCAGGCGCATTATTTATGGGGATTTTTATGATTTACCCGATTTTCAAAATGGCTTTTGATAGTCTATATAGCTTTGATCCAAATGGTATGAAGGAGTTTGTTGGTTTTGACAATTATATCAAAGCTTTTGGAAATGAGAGCTTTTTACAGCCGTTAAAAAATACACTTGTCTACATCTTTATTGCTGTTGTTGTCGAACTAATATTAGGAACGATCTTAGCGTTAGTTTTTGAAGAAAACTTTAAAGGAAACAAGGTCATCCGGTCACTCATTTTGACCCCGCTAATGATTGCACCGCTAGTGGCTGGTTTGATTTGGAAGTTAATGTTGAGCGCGCAGTTTGGCATTATCAATCAACTATTAGTAAATGTTGGTCTTCTTGAAAATTCGAACCAGATCCTTTGGCTTGCGGATGAGAAATGGTCGTTATTGGCTTGTTGTTTTGCGGATATTTGGTTAACGACCCCGTTCATGATGCTGATGATTCTTGCCGGTCTTCAAGGACTTGATGGAAGCATGATTGAAGCGGCTACGATTGATGGGGCAAATTGGTGGCAAAAAATTATTAAAATCAAACTACCAAATATTAAACCAGTATTATTAACCGCATTATCCATCCGAATTATTGATGCTGCAAGAACGTTTGATATTGTTTGGGCGATGACGCAGGGTGGGCCGAACAATTCATCAGAACTTATCAGTGTTGTCATCTATAAAACGCTGACCAGATATAACAAAGTCGGGTATGCAAGTGCAATGGCATTAATACTTGTGGTAGTACTCGTTGTGTTCACTCTTGTGTTCATGCAAGGACTATGGAATCCGAAGAAAAAACAATCGGTGTAGGAGGGGATAGCAAGTGGAGAAAAAAAGAAGTGTTCAAAGTAAATTACTGATAATTTTAGCGATTGTATGTGCTGTAGTCTGGCTGTTTCCCTATCTGTACTTGATTAGTTCATCCTTCAAGCCAGGTGCTGAGGTTGTTTCAATTCCTGCTAAATTTTTTCCAACAGTTCTATCTGTGGAAAATTTCACTGGTTTATTCGAACGAATGCCAGCTTTTCACTACATTTTAAATAGTTTTTTAGTTGCTGTTTGCAGTACTTTGATTGCAGTAGTTTTAGGGGCGTTATCTTCTTATGCTATTCAACGTTCAGGAGCTAAGATTGCCACTTTTTTGATTATTGTCGTGTTGTGTTTAAAAATGATTCCGACATCGAGTATTGCTGTACCGATTTATGAGTTGATTACAAATCTTGGTTTGTATGATACGAGAGTTGCCTTAATTATTGTTTATGCAGCGATAAATATGCCTTTTGTTATGTGGGTCATGCTCGGTTTCTATGAAGGGATTCCAACGAGTATTGATGAAGCGGCTTGCATGGATGGAGCTTCAAGTCTCCAGACATTTATTCGAATCATCTTGCCGATCTGTACACCAGGTTTGGCTACAGCCTTTGTATTTACGCTATTCCTATCTTGGAATGAATTTTTATTGTCGTTGTTATTAACTAGTACAGAGGCAAAAACATTTACGGTTGGATTATCCGAATTTTTATCAGCTTACAGTATGGACTTGGGTCCGATGTGTGCGGGAGCTCTAATTTTTAGTTTACCTGTAATGGTTTTATCAATCGTAGCACAGCGATTCATTGTTCAAGGAATAACCGCTGGTTCAGTTAAGAGCTAGTCAAAACAAAACGTATTCGAAGGAACAAAAGAGCGATTCTAATTAAAGAATCGCTCATCAGGAGGAGTAATGGTGAGTAAAAATTATTATGATGTAACCCAATGGACAATAGGAGATCCATTTAACGATATTGGCGAAGTCATTAACAGTATTCTTTTAGACATTAAAAAAAGACAAAAAGAGATTGATGAAAATGATGGAGGGAAACCAGGGGCAGTCATCTATATTCCACCAGGTGATTATCACTTGAAAACACAGGTTGTTATTGATATTAGCTTCTTAAAGATCATGGGTTCTGGACATGGCTTTACTTCTTCTAGTATCCGCTATAATGTGCCAGAGGATGAATGGAGTGATCTACATGAGCTTTGGCCTGGGGGCAGTCGCATTCTTGTTGATCTGTCGGGTTCATCGAAAGAAGAGGCTGCTGGCGCGGCATTCTACATTCAGCGTAGCGGTGATCCGCGAATTAGTTCTGTTGAATTTTCAAATTTTTGTATCGACGGCTTACACTTTGTCGATGATGGTTCGGATGAAACGAATCCAGAAAACACCTATACAAATAGTAAAACGGGAATATACGTTGCCAGTGCGAATGATTCGTTTCGAATTACAGGCATGGGATTTGTCTATTTGGAGCATGGAATTATTTCCTATCACGCGGACGCACTTACAATTCATGATAATTTTATCGCGGAATGTGGGAGCTGTATAGAATTACGCGGTTGGGGACAGGCGTCGAAGGTGACAGATAATTTGATTGGTGCAGGTTTCAAGGGCTATTCCATTTATGCAGAGAATTTTGGTGGCCTGCTAGTGACTGCAAATAATGTTTTTCCTAGAGGAGCTAGCTGTATTCATCTTGAAGGAGTTACTCGCTCACTTATTAGCAATAACAGACTTCATGCCTTTTACCCAGGAATGGTTATTTTAGATAAAAATAGCTCCGAAAATTCTATTTCATCAAACCATCTTTTGCATGATCATGAACCTTGGGCACCGTTGCAAGGAAGGAATAACGGTTTAGATGATACCTTTGGACTTTTATCAATCAATGGTAACAGCAACACGGTGATTGGCAACCATTTTTCTGAAATTATTGACAAGGATCAAATTTCACCAAAAGGAGCAACTCCTGTAATTATCCATGTTGTTACTGGTAATGGAAATTATATTTCTAATAATCATATAGTCGCTACAAAATCAGAATTAACATCCAGTGATTCCTGTTTTGCATCACAAGTAGAAGCCTTATTGACCAATGATGCAACCGAGGCTCTTGAGGTCAAGGCGGTATTAATTGAAAGACAGTCTTTTGGCAATACGGTGCTCGACTCTGGTTCTGAAGCACAAGTTGAACTGGATAAAAAAGACAATGCCTTTAGAGCGACGCCAATTCCAGCTAAGCATTCTATGTTGAACGAATTCAGTTGAGCACTATTAAACTATCTTCAAGTTTTAGCAGTATTTAATAGTAAAAAAAGTGAGGGTAAAAACGATGGGAACACTTTCCATGCAACATATTTATAAAAAATATTCAAATGCGGAGAATTATACCGTAACTGATTTCAATTTAGAAATTGATGAAAAGGAATTTATCGTCTTTGTAGGTCCTTCTGGTTGTGGGAAATCCACAACCCTTCGAATGGTAGCAGGTCTTGAGGATATTACTGAAGGAGAATTGAAAATTGGTGATAGAGTCATCAACAATGTAGCACCAAAGGATCGAGATATCGCAATGGTCTTTCAAAATTATGCGCTCTATCCACATATGACTGTATTTGACAATATGGCCTTTGGCTTAAAGCTCAGAAAATATCCAACAGATGAGATTAAAAAGAAGGTAGAAGAAGCGGCGGAAATTTTAGGCTTAACGGAGTATCTAAAGAGAAAACCTGCGGCTTTATCTGGAGGACAACGTCAACGTGTCGCTTTAGGTCGTGCGATCGTCCGTGATGCTCAAGTCTTTTTAATGGATGAGCCCTTGTCTAATTTGGACGCAAAACTACGTGTATCCATGCGTGCTGAAATCGCAAAATTGCATCAACGCTTAGGAACGACAACCATTTATGTTACTCATGATCAGACAGAAGCGATGACAATGGCGGATCGGATCGTCATTATGAAGGATGGTTTGATTCAACAGATTGGTAGTCCTAAAGAAGTGTATGATTTACCTGAAAATGTCTTTGTTGCAAGTTTCATTGGTTCACCTGCAATGAATTTTTTCAATGTGACCTTAAAAAATGGTTACATCACTAGTGGACGAAATTTCAAATTGAAAGTGCCAGAAGGTGAGAATAAAGTGCTCGTGGCAAAGGGCTATGAAGGAAAAGACTTGATTTTCGGTATTCGGCCAGAAGATATTAGAAGCGAACAGATCGTCTTGGATTCAGTTGTTGAGTCAGCAATAGATGCAACGATTGTCGTATCAGAGCTTTTAGGCTCAGAAACGTTGTTATACAGCAAAATTGATGAAACAGAATTTGTTTCTAAAGTTAATGCTAGAGATTTTCATCGTCCAGGTGAGGTTGTTCGTTTAGCGTTAGAAATCTCAAAGGGACATTTCTTTGATCCAAAGACAGAAGTACGAATTAAATGTACGAAATAATTCTATCATTAAAAAGTGAGAGTTAAAGTTAGGAGGGATTCTCTTGTCGAATGAATTAATGAAAAAAAATATTGCTCGTGCTCAAGCTGAAATAGCTGAGAAAAAAGCAGAAGTCAGTAAGGGAGCAATGCGCCAAAAGTATCACTTTATGACTGAAGCTGGTTGGCTAAATGACCCGAATGGGCTCATTTATTTTAAAGGTAAGTACCATTTCTTCTATCAATATAATCCTTATGACTCCTATTGGGGCTCGATGCACTGGGGGCATGCAATCAGTGATGACATGCTGCACTGGGAATATTTACCTCTTGCGTTGGCGCCAAGCGAAACCTATGACAATCATCCTAAAGGTGGCTGTTTCTCTGGAAGTGCGATTGAATGTGAGGGGCGGCTCTACCTTTTATACACCGCATCGACAAACTATGGAGACGGGTTTGTTCAAAATCAATGCATGGCATACAGCGATGATGGTATCCATTTTGTCAAAAGTGAAAAGAATCCGGTTATTGCTGCTCCGCCAACTGGTTATGATGTGGGCGAGTTTCGCGACCCAAAAGTTTGGAAGCATGAAGATTATTTCTATTTGGTATGTAGTGGGAAAAAGGATGAGCTTGGACAAGCACTATTGTATCGTTCAAAAAATTTAGAAGATTGGGATTTCTTTAATGTTCTTGCAGAGAGCCGTGGGGAATTTGGCTATATGTGGGAATGTCCTGATTTTTTTCCATTGAAAAATGCCAACGGAGAAAAGTATGTTCTAACGTTTTCTCCAATGGGAGTGAAAGAACGAACGAGTATTTATTTAGTCGGAGACATGAATTATGAAACTGGAAAGTTCAATTACACGATTGTAGGAAATATTGATTGGGGATTTGATTATTATGCCCCACAATCATTTGTTGATCAATCCGGCAGACGCATTCTTGTTGCGTGGGCGAATGGTTGGGATTGGATGCCGTGGTGGAAAGATTGGGGGCCAACCTTCAAAGAAGGCTGGTGTGGTTCTTTCAATCTTCCGCGAGAAGCAATCCTTGATACGGATAATACAGTGAAGTTTGTACCTATAGAAGAGCTACAATCTATTCGGAAATCAGCTGAAGCGATTCATAAAAAGTCTATTCTTGAAAAAGGAGAATTCTCGATTCCCACAGCTAACGGCAATTGTTTTGAACTGGAAATGACAATCGATCTTGCTAACAGTACCGCTGATTCCTTTGAGCTACGCTTGAGGAGCAACGATCATCTAGCTACCATTGCAACATTCGATTTAAGAAAGCAGATTCTGACAGTTTCTCGCGACAACTCAGATGATTGGAGCCAAGGAACTACAAAAAGTAATTTGCTACTAGAGGATGAAGCAACACTAAAGATTCATTTGTTTGTAGATCAATCCTCTATAGAGATTTTTACAGATGATTATAAAACGAATCACAGTCTAAATGTTTTTGCTAAAGAGGATCAAAATAGGAACTATGTTTCTGTTGCTGAGGGCACTCTTGTGATCAATCAGCTTGAAACGTGGGAACTAACGAAAACAATGTAGCCAAATGCTCGAAGAAAGTACAGATCTTCGAGCATTTGAAATATGGAGGATGAAAATGAAAATAATTGATGTAACTGCTCTGGGCGAAATTCTAATTGATTTTACTCAAAATGGTCTAAGTGAACAAGGCAATCCATTACTGGAAATGAATCCTGGTGGTGCACCATGTAACGTATTAGCGATGTTAAGAAAGTTTGATCGTAATGTTGCGTTCATTGGAAAAGTCGGGGATGATAATTTTGGCTGGTTTTTGAAAGAAAAGGCCGAAAAATCAGGAATTGATGTAAGCAATTTGTCCTTTGATAAAGACGTACACACCACCTTAGCCTTTGTGCACAATGGGGAAGACGGGGACAGAGATTTTACTTTTTGTCGTAATCCAGGAGCAGACATGCAATTAACAGAACAGGAAGTGAATGAAGAGGTAATCAAGCAATCAAGGATTTTTCATTTTGGAACACTTTCTATGACCCATGAAGGAGTACGCAGTGCAACGAAAAAGGCACTGACTATCGCTAAACGCAGTGATTGCTTGATTTCATTTGATCCCAATATTCGTGAACCATTATGGGAGAATTTAGAAGAGGCTAGAAAGCAAGTAGAAGTTGGGTTAAGCTATTGTGATATTCTTAAAATATCAGACAACGAAATTCAATGGCTTACAGGAGAAGAGGATTATTCAAAAGGGGTTAAAAAAATTAGAGATAAATATCCGATTAAATTGATCTTTGTTTCGATGGGGGATAAGGGAAGCCGAGCATATTATGAAGAAGATATGATTGAAGTTCATGCTTTTAAGAATGAACAGACCATCGAAACTACTGGTGCAGGAGATACTTTTTGTGGGTGCGTACTTAATTATATTCTTGACTATGGACTAAAAGAATTAACGAAAGAACAATTAGCTGAGATGTTGACGTTCGCTAATGCAGCAGCTTCATTGATAACCACAAAGAAAGGTGCACTTTGCTCGATGCCAGAGATTGAGACTATAAATAGATTTCTGGCAATTAGTAAATAAGAATACAATTTGAAAGCATAAATGTGCGCATTTATGCTTTTTTAACATTAAAGGAAGTATAACATTTTAAGCGGTCAAAGGATTGATACATCAATCTTTTGACCGCTTTTCATCTGGTCTTTTTCCTATTAAACTGGAGATATGAAACCCAATATTTTACACGCCATTTTCTTTGATGAATATCAAAACTGGGAGAAATTCAATCAAAGGTACACGAGAAGGATTCGATCCGTTGTGAAAAGAGAAGTGAAGAAGTTTCGCGATTGTGGTGACCTTAAAAAAGGTTATCGTCTATTTGTCTGTGAAGGATGCCATGATGTAAAGAAAGTGGCTTTTCGTTGTAAAGGGAAATTTTGTCCAACTTGTGCAACTGGGGAAAGTCAACGGTGGGCAGAGGTTGCGGCGAA
>NZ_KE136364.1:39313-136419 GCF_000406965.1 Enterococcus avium ATCC 14025
AAAGGAAAAAATTCCAAAGGAAGTAGTTCAATTTTTGGATGCAGGAGATGTTGCATTTGATCCTGAGAACGCTCCGCAATTTGATTGCGAAAAATGTGGTGGAGAGATGTATCCAGAATACTATAAGAACGTACTTGGATACGAATTTAGAATCAGTGATCGACAATAAAATGATTTATCTAAACAAAAAGTCCTCAGGAGCGGTTTTCTCCTGAGGTTTTCTTATGTGCGCCCTGCATGGGCAATAACTTGGTGGTGAAAGTCCACTACAGGCTTGGCAGTAGGAACTGTTAGTGAAAGGCAAGGTGGCAATCGTGAGGTTGTAGCTGAAGGAAGCCGGACGCAAACTCCTGAACTGACGAACAGAAACTGGATACAAGGCTGAATTAGGTTGGATAAGTCTGCATAACAAGATGAAGTCCAATACTGCCCGAAACCTATACAGTAAATCCAGCAGTTACATGGGAGGAAAGTTATTGCCCTTACCAGGGGAGGTCTTACGAGGGTGTAGTGTGAGTTGAATGATAACGAGCCAACACAATCGTGGTAGAAATGTGGCAGTTTTATTCAAGGAAATCAACCAACTGATGAATGGTTGGATAAACTATTATGGAATCAGTGAAATGAAAGGTTTCATGAATGAATTGAATGGATGGTTGAAGCGGAGAATCCGGCAGTATATCTGGAAACAGTGGAAGAATCCACGAACTAGAAGAAAGAATCTGATAGCGTTGGGTATCGAAAAGCAGAAAGCATTTGAGTGGTCGAATACAAGAAGAGGATTTTGGAAGATATCCAAAAGCCATGTACTCCACCGTTCGCTTACAGATAAAGAACTGGTATCACGAGGATATACGGATATATCCTTGAAATACCAGTTCATATACTTGAATTATTGAACCGCCGTATACGGGTCCGTACGTACGGTGGTGTGAGAGGGGTGCGAACCTAAGCGTTCGGACCTCTACTCGATTTATCGAAATACATAAAAACACTTAAAAAAACTTTTAAACGCTTATGGGAAATGTTACTATATGGATGAAAGCGAGGGGTTGAAATTGTATCAAGAGAAACGTCTCAAAAAAATTATGTTGATGCTGGAGGACAAAGGGGAGGTTAGCACCCAAGAAATCGTAGAGCAGTTTGGCATTTCCAGAGATACCGCTAGAAGAGATATTATCCAATTGGTTGAAAACGGAAAAGTAATCCGTACGCATGGTGGCATCATAATGCCTGAAGAAAAATTACAGGTTTTAAATTACTTTGAGCGATTAAATCAGCTTTCGCAGGAAAAACAAAGGATGGCTCAGCTTGCTGTAAAACAGATTCAACCGAACAGTGTCTGTTTCATCGATGTGTCAACAACACTTTTACAGGTAGCGCAAAATATAAAAGTACCTTGTCAAATTTACACCCACGCACTTGATAATGCATTTGTACTTGCAAATCAGCCCTTAATTAACTTGACCGTTTTAGGTGGAAAATTTGATGATAAGAACCGTTTTTTCTATGGTGAGGAAGCATTGGAACAAATAGGTCAAGTGAAGTTTGATCTAAGTCTAATTGGGGCTGCGAGTCTTGAAGAAGATGGTTTCTATTTTAAGGAAAAGCAGAACGCTAGAATTAAACGCAAAGTAATTCAACGAACGCGCAAGGTTGTTTTGATTTCAGAGCAGCAAAAATTTCAAAAACAGTCAACGTTCAGGGGTGGCGAATATGAAGATATTGACGTATTTATTACCGACCAAGAGCTAAAACCAAATCAATTAGCGTTGTTTGAAAAGAGTACCAATATCTTGTATTAGATGTGAAAATAACGAATCGTGTAGCTTCGGGAAGTCTTTTTAACTGATCAAAAGCATTAGGAGGGATAGTATGAGTACGATTAAGTTAGTTTTTAGTGACGTTGATGGGACCTTGCTGGATGAACGACATCAATTGACAGGTGAGACAAAAGAAATCATTCAAAGAATGAACAATGTTGGTATTCCAACAGTTTTAGCATCAGCAAGACCACCACTAGCGATGACGAAAGTAACGAAGGAGTTAGGGCTGAAAACGCCATTAGTTTGCTATAACGGTGCACTAATTGTTCGAGAAGAGAAGAACAAACAATTTGTATCACTGTATAGTTTACCAGTAGAACGCTTAGACGCATTGCTTATTTATAAACTAGTAAAACAGCATTGTGTGGATGTTAGTATTAGTGTTTATTCTGATGAACATTGGTATGTTGAAGCTCTCGATAGGTGGCACTGCCAAGAAGCCACCATCACTGAAATGCGGCCAAAAATAGTGAACTTAAAAGAATTCTTGAAAGACTATCATCCTGTCCATAAATTTTTATTAATGGGGAACCCAGAAACGCTAGAGATAGCAGAAGAGAAGCTAAGACAATCTGAACTCTTGGATGTTTCTTTTTATCGGTCGAAAGAAACCTATCTGGAAGTAACTCATCAGCAAGTTTCTAAATTGACAGCTATGAATTTGATTGCACAGGCGCTTCACGTTGATTTAAAAGAAATTTTAGCGATCGGTGATAACTATAATGATTTACCGATGCTTGTGAAAGCTGGTGTTGGTGTTGCAATGGGGAATGCGCCTGAAATAGTGAAACGTTCATCAGATATAGTAACTAGAGGAAATAATGAAAATGGCTTCTACCACGCATTGGCAACTTTTTTACATTAGGATATAATGAGAAAAAGTGTATCAATAATTGAGGTGTAGATGGTGAAACGGATCGATAAAGTGTATCAAAAATTGTTAGAAATTTGGCAGAACGTCTCAAAGGATCAGATTCTTTCTGGTGAGGGCAGTTCTGCACAAGAAATCGCTTCTGCTTTGCAATTGACTCGCTCTAATGCAAGTTTAGAACTTAATAAGCTAGTTCGGGCCCAGAAACTGATCAAGGTAAAGACTTATCCAGTGAAATATTTTCCAACTATACTCATTGAAGAACTATTTGAGACGACCATTTCGCAAGAAACAGAAGTGAAAAGCCTACAAGAGTTACTAGCTTTTGATCACAAAAATAAATCTGTAAAAGTTCAAAGGATAAAGAAAAATCCTTTTGATCGTGTAATTGGTCATGATGGAAGTTTGAAAAAACCGATTTCGCAAGCCAAGGCGGCGGTATATTACCCTCCTTTTGGCTTACATATGTTGTTGTTAGGTCCTACCGGGTCAGGGAAAACTTTTTTTGCGAATCGAATCTTTGAATACGCGAAGTATGAAAATATATTACCAGAAGAAGCTCCCTTTGAAAGTTTCAATTGTGCTGATTACTATCATAATCCACAGCTACTGTTGTCACATCTTTTCGGCTATTGCAAAGGAGCGTTTACCGGTGCTGATGAAGATCATGCAGGTTTAGTTGAACAAGTGGATGGTGGAATTTTATTACTAGATGAAGTGCATCGTTTACCACCAGAAGGACAGGAAATGCTTTTTTATTTCATCGATAACGGAACCTTTAATCGATTAGGTGAAAATAACGTAAAACGGTATGCTAAGGTATTGATAATCTGTGCAACAACAGAAAATCCTTCTTCAGCTTTATTAGGGACTTTTCTTAGAAGAATTCCAATGACGATTATGATTCCTTCCTTACGGGAGCGTTCAATAAAGGAGCGAGTGGAATTAATCAAGTTCTTATTTGGAAATGAGTCCAAGCGTATACAAAAAACGATGCGAATTAATATTGATGTATTTAGCGCTTTGATTCAAGCCGCGAATTTTGGTAATGTTGGTCAATTGAAATCACATATACAACTAATTTGTGCACAGGCTTTTCTTAACAATTTACATCAAACTGAGGAGATCGAGATTCGTTTACGCGATTTGCCCGCCGAAATCCAATCTGATTGGGCATCAAGTCGTACCAATCTCGAAAAAGCCAAGGAATTGTCAGGCTTGATCAGTGTGATGACCGTGATCTATCCAGAAGAACAAGCCAGTTTGTCGAATGAAGAGTTCAATGAGTTTAATATCTATGAATCAATTGAAGAAAAAGTCAAGGTATTAAAGGACCAAGGAATTGATGAAGAGAATATTCACCAATATATTTTAACAGACTTGCATCTATATATACGCAATTTTGTGAAAGAAAACAGTGCGAATTATAATTTGTTAAAATTTGTCGATAAAAAGATACCCATGTTTGCTGAAGGTTTGAAAAAAATTGCTGAAAGAGAGTTGGATTGCCATTTTGATCGTCGTTTTATTTACTACATTGGTATGCACATTGATGCGTATCTAAAGCGGGGAAAACAATCCAACATCTTAATTGATAGTGAGATTGAAGAAGTCAAGCGTGAGCACGATAAGGAGTATCAAGTCGCTTTATTATTTAAACAAGAAATCAAGAATGAATTCAATCTTTTGATTCCTGAAATTGAAGTCATTTATTTAACGATGTTGATTGCATCCATTGAAACACTTGATGAAACCCAAAAGGTGAGTGTTTTAGTCGTAGCTCATGGGAATACTACTGCTACTTCAATGGTAGAGGTGGCTACTGATCTTTTAGGAGCAGCACCAATCGAAGCGTTAAATATGCCTTTGACGCTTTCACCACAAGAATTATTTGAAGCGATGGTTGAAAAAGTCAAAGCGCTTGACTGCGGAAAAGGGGTCTTGATGTTGGTGGACATGGGATCACCGGCGATGATGGGAGAACGATTGGAACAGACAAGCGGTGTTAAAATTAAAACGATTCCTAACGTAACTACTTCGATTGTGCTTGATGTTGTTCGAAAAATTAACTATATGGATCTTGATTTGAATGCAGTTTATGATTCAGTAAAAAAGGATTTTTTTGCTTCAATCCATTTGCATGATGATAGTCGAGGTAAACCTAAAGCGATTTTGTCAATTTGTACAACCGGTAGTGGAACAGCAAAGAAAATTGAGGGCTTAATTACAAATATTATCTATGATTCAACAGACGATACCATTCAAGTGTTAACGGTTTCTGCATTAAAATTGAAAGAAAAAATTCCAGAACTTTTAGAAAAATTTCAAATAATTGCTAGCGTGGGTACGAAAGATCCGAAGATAGATGCACCTCACATTTCTTTGGAGTACTTAATTGAAGGTACTGGAGAAGAGATATTAAAACAGGTGATTGGTGTAACAAACCTACCGTTGGATAAAACTGGTCAGAAGAATATCGTAGTCAAGGATCTGTGTGAAGACACACTGAAAACATACCTAGTATATCTGAATCCATACCATGTAACTGATATGCTTTTAGAGTGGGTTTCAGATTTGGGATCAGTATTAGGTGTTTCATTTCCTAATTCACAAATTATTAAGCTAGTTGTTCACACGGCTTTTGTGTTTGAGCGCGTAATTAAACAGACGCCATTGAGTTTTGAGGAGAATGTCTCCAAAGAAGTATTAGAGATACTAGATCATGTGGAAGAGAGCTTACGACGGATTGAGGAAGGATTACAATTGAAAGTTTCAAAAGATGAAAAAATTTTTATAGCAGAAATGTTAATAGATGATAAAAGTGTTTCAGAACTGTAGAGAGTGTTTTAAAACTAGTAAGGGTAAAAAGCAAGCGTTTCAGAAAGTGTTTTGTTTTCTGATATACTTGCTCTTTTTTTTAATAAAAATGGATTGGTAGAACAATATTTAGAAGGATATATGAATTTTGAAACACTGTTTGGCACACAAATTGCAATATTTATTGTAGAGAGGAGAGAAGTAGATGACAGCAATTATTGTAAGTGGACATGGCCACTTATCCACCGGATTATTAGATGCTTTTCAAATGATTTTTGGTAAAGATGAAAAGATAGTTGCAATTCCCTTTTTAAAGGGAGAAGGAATTCCGCAGTTACAAGAAAAATTTCAACAACAGTTGGAACAGTTTCCCCCGGAAGAAGAAGTCTTATTCATGGTAGATGTCTTCGGAGGAACCCCGTATAATTCAGCGACACAATTGGTTTTTGACAAAAAAAACATGGATATTGTAACTGGTGTGAATCTTCCGGTACTTTTGGAAGCTGGTGCTTTGAAAGAAGCCCTATCCATTTCAGATTTAATAGGTGCATTGAAAACTATCAATCAAGAAAGTTTCAAAGTATTTTCGGAACAGATTAAAGTAATTCAAGAACAAGAAACTGAGGAGGATGATTTACTGTGAACATTGTATTAGCAAGAATTGATGATCGTTTTATTCATGGACAAGTATTAACCAAGTGGGTAAAGTTACGACCTGCTGAAAGAATTATTATTGTATCTGATGGTGTGGCGAATGATGAAATGCGTAAAACATTGGTTTTGTCAGTCGCACCTGCAAATATGAAGGCCAGTGCTGTAACAGTGGACAAGATGATTCGGGCATATCATTCTCCTCGATATGAAAATACAACGGCATTTTTATTATTTGAAAAGCCAGAAGATATTGTTCGATTGGTTGAAGGTGGAGTGGATTTGAAGGAAGTAAATGTTGGTGGAATGCGCTTTGAAAAAGATCGTATACACATTACGAAAGCAGTGAGTGTGGACGAAAACAATGTCACGGCATTTAGACAGTTGTCAAATCTCGGAGTAAAACTGGAGATGCGTCAATTACCTGGTGATAATAGCGCTGATTTTTCCAAAGTATTGGAAACCGAGTTAACAAAATAGCAGAAGGAGTGATAAATATGAATGGATTACAAATAATTCTGCTCTTAATCGTAGCGGGAATCTGTGGGATGGGAAGCGTTCTTGACGAAGCGCAAACACATCGTCCATTAGTGGCATGTACGTTGGTAGGACTTGTTTTGGGAGATATAACTACTGGTATTATACTTGGTGGTACATTGGAAATGATGGCGTTAGGTTGGATGAATGTTGGACTTGCTATGGCGCCGGATACAGCGATCGCGTCAGTTATCTCTACTATCTTAGTTATCACAGCTAATCAGGGAATTGGAGAAGGAATCGCAATAGCTGTACCATTAGCAGCTGCTGGTCAAGCACTGACCATTTTTGTCCGGACAATCACAGTTTTCTTTGTCCATAAGGCAGATAACTATGCAGCGGAAGGTAATTTTCGTGGAATAGAAGCGATGCATTTGTTAGCTCTAGCCATGCAGGCCCTTCGAGTAATGATTCCGACGTTGATTATTTCTATGATTAGCGCACAAGCAGTAAGCAACTTCTTAAATAGTATTCCAGAGGTGATTACTGGAGGTTTACAAATCGGTGGAGGCATCATTGTGGTGGTTGGTTATGCTATGGTGATCAATATGATGGATGTTCCAAATCTAAAACCATTCTTCTACATTGGTTTCTTATTCGCTGCCTTTACAAATTTCAATCTTGTTGGATTTGGTGGTCTAGGATTATGCTTCGCTCTATTATTTATTCAGTTGAAATACAACAACAGCAATAAAACAGTAGTTGCGACAGAGCAAGCAGCTATGACCTACGATGATGACGATTTAGATGCATGATAGAGAGGGGAAAAAAGATGGGAAATAAAGCAGTAACAAAAAGAGACTTACACAGCATGTTTTGGCGTTCAAACCTTTTACTCGGATCATTTAACTTTGAGAGGGTTCAAAATATGGGATTCTGTTTCGTGATGATTCCAGCAATAAAAAGACTTTATGCTCCTGGAAAGGAACGGAATGAAGCCTTACAACGTCATTTAGAATGGTTTAATACACAGCCTTGGCTGACGGCTCCAATATTTGGTGTAGTTACCGCGATGGAGGAAGAAAAGTCAAACAAGAAAAACCTTCCTGGAAGTTCAATTGCCGCAATGAAAATTGGATTGATGGGGCCTTTAGCAGGTGTGGGTGATCCAATTTTTTGGGGAACGGCACGACCAGTACTAGCAGCATTAGGTGCGTCATTGGCATTGAGTGGTAGTATGGGAGGTCCGTTGTTATTCTTTGTCGCAATCAATGTTATCCGTTTAGCAACCAAATATTTTGGTTTAACCTTAGGCTATGAAAAGGGTAATGAAATCATTAAAGAGATGGCTGGCGATCGTATCAAGAAATTGACTGAAGGAGCCTCGATCGTTGGGTTGTTCGTAATGGGAGCATTGGTCAATAAGTGGACTACAATTAACATTCCAATTGTTGCAACGAAGATTACTAATGACAGTGGTAAGGTAGTTACACAAACTGTTCAGGATGTTTTAGATAGTATTATGCCAGGATTGTTGGCATTACTTTTGACCTTATTTGTTTCATGGTTATTAAAGAAAAATGTTAGTCCACTGTTAATCATTATTGCAATTTTTATTGTTGGAATACTTGGCAAAGGCTTTGGCTTTTTAGGATAGTTAGTATTTTCTTTGACAAAACCTTAATGCTCATACCTATGGATCGTATCAAACGTGATTTATAGAAAAAGAATTACTTTGTGAGATAAAATAATAGTCAAAGATTAGATAGAAAATCTGTTAGCTATGACATAAGAAAAAAGAGATTTTGCAGCGTATTACTTTTTCGGTTACCGATGATAAGTGTTGTTTTATCTTTAAATACGTTTATACTACCATGAAGCCCAGTCATTTAAGTTGATGATTGGGCTTTTTCTTTACAGAAAGTTTCGGTAATGGTTGGAATAAAAGTAATTTATACTGTAAATGCGACGATTTTCATATTATTTGTATTGATTAATAATTTCAATCTCGTTTTCGTAGCGATATTGAAATTATTATCAGATTTATTTATTATGAAAAGAAGATGCGGAGTTTGATTACCGAAGAGGAGGTGAAGAATATGGAAAGGATGAGTTTTAAAGAAATCCAAGCTATTTATCCAAAAGCAATGTTGTTAAAAAAAGGTCCATTCTCCAGTGAAACCGTAAACGTTCCAATTTTAGATGGGTATGCATGTTTCTTGAGGGAAGATTTAACTGAACGAGAACTTCTCTTGTTTTCTAGATTAAATCAAGGTCAATCAATCAACAAAAAAAGACATCCTTGGTATGAGATTTTGTTTGAGAACAAACAAAATACAGAGGATGGTGAATTCCGGATAATCCAAGTTTATATGAAACATTTAGAAGACTCTCAGAAAGAAAGCATCTTGAAAGAAATACGAGAGATATTTCCGAATTCTGTAGACCTTTTTTTCTATCAACAATTTTTATTAATAGTTGAAAAGAGAGGTCTAGATAATTTACTTGTGAATGATTTAGAGGGGATTTTTCTTGCTTTAGATATGGATTTTGATTTTTCAACAAGGCTTTTTTTAGGATCGTTTCATGTATGGAAACATGATTTTAGCCAATTATTTCGTGAAGAAAAGAAAGCATTCATTGATTCTTTGAAAAAGAATTTTAGCGTGAAATGTTTGGAACTATCCGATTGCATAATTTCTGTCTTTTCTAACCAGATTGCTAGTGAGAGTGGACTCTTATTGTCATTATATCAAGACTGGTTTGATGATGAAGAAATGAGACATTTAATTAGAGTATTATGGGAACAACAAGGTAATTTTAGTTCAGCAGCAAAAGAATTGTTTATGCATCGGAACTCGCTACTTTATAAAATTGATAAATTTCAAGAACGAACGATGCTCAATCTAAAAAATAATAATTCTCTTTTTTTATGCTATTTACTCGTCTCGCTTTTTTCTTGAGGGACTTTTCCGTTTGGATATTTTACCTAGTAATCAACTTTTATTTTAGGCAGGTTGACGATGAAATATACAGCGCTTTCATTTATGGTATTTTATATCAAATAGAAATGGAGGACTATTGATGACAGAATTATCATTGAAACATATTTATAAAAAATACGAGAACAATGACAATTATTCTGTAACTGATTTCAATCTTGAAATAGCAGATAGGGAGTTTATTGTTTTTGTAGGACCATCTGGATGTGGTAAATCGACTACTTTAAGGATGGTTGCAGGTCTTGAGAGTATTTCTGAAGGCGAATTTCTCATTAATGGAGAAAGAATGAATGAGGTTGCGCCAAAGGACCGAGATATAGCGATGGTATTTCAAAACTATGCGCTGTATCCACATATGACAGTTTTTGATAATATGGCTTTTGGCTTAAAGTTACGGAAATTTGATAAAGACGAGATCAAAAAGAGAGTGGAGAATGCGGCAGAAATATTAGGCTTGACCGATTACTTGAATAAAAAGCCAGCCTCATTATCTGGTGGACAAAGACAGCGAGTAGCCCTTGGAAGAGCTATCGTTCGTGATGCAAAGGTTTTTCTGATGGATGAGCCTTTATCAAATTTAGATGCAAAATTGAGAGTTGCTATGCGCGCAGAAATTGCTAAGCTTCACCAGCGTTTAAATACGACTACTATTTATGTTACACATGATCAAACAGAGGCGATGACTATGGCTGATCGTATTGTAATTATGAAAGATGGTATCGTTCAGCAGATTGGATCACCCCAAGAAGTCTACAATAAACCAAAAAATGTTTTTGTAGCTAGTTTTATCGGCTCACCAGCTATGAATTTCTTTGATGTTACTCTTACTAATGGATATATCACAGATGGTAATGATTTGCGCTTGCGTGTTGCAGAAGGGAAATACAAAGTTTTAAAGGCCAAAGGGTATGAAGGTAAGAAGTTGATTTTCGGAATTCGTCCAGAAGATATCCACGCAGAACCGATTGCAATAGAAGTAACTCCAGACTCAACAGTGATTGCAGAAGTTGTTGTTTCTGAATTATTGGGTGCTGAAACAATGCTGTATTCAAAAGTAGGAACAACTGAGTTTGTATCCAAAGTAGATGCACGCGACTTTTTAGAACCAAAGGAGAAAATAAAACTAGCGTTTAATGGTAGTAAGGCTCATTTCTTTGATATAGAAACTGAGGAAGTTATTTCGATTCCTTAAATGTTACTCGTTGATCGTTTGTTTGAAGGGGATGGCTCATTTGGTTATTGTGCCTCAGGTTAAGAGTAATTTATTGTTGCGACAATATAAGTAAGGTGGAAAAATATGGATATTAAGCGGTTTACTAAATTTCATAGACTTTTTGAATTGGTTTATCAATTAATTGTGTTGAATCTTCTCTTCATCATTGGGGTACTTTTTGGCGGAATTATTTTTGGTATCTTACCTAGCGGATATAACCTTGTTCAAGGAATAGGTAGGATAAACGATGGGGAAGAAATAAGGGCGAAGGATTTTTTTAAGGGATTTAAAGAATCTTTTTTTCCGATAAACACTTCCTGTTCTATGCTGTTGCTCTTGATTATTATTTGGTTTGTTCAGTTTGTGCTACTTGGACAATTTTTCAATAGCGTGTATTTCATCATGACGGGAGCAATGTTACTACTTTTGGTGGTTTATGCAGCAAACACACCTATCCATAATAAAAAAAACAATTTTAAAAGACTAGTCGGTATTTTCTTAATCAATCCTAAACTTAATTTCTATTTGTTACTATTGAGTTGTATTTTTCTGTATGTAAACGACCATATTTCAGGTTTATGGTTATTTCTGAGTTTTTCTTCTTTCCAATATTTTTTTGAAAAGGCAAAAAAGACTTTACTAAGAGTATGAAAGGTAGTAGAATGAAATCGAAATCAAGAAAGCGCTATCTAAAAGAATGTATTTTTTTAGGGCTTCATTTAATCGATTAAATAATTATTTTTTTACTTTTCTATTTAATCGATTAAATAAAATCTAAATGCTTACATTTCAGTTTTGATTCACGTTGATTATAAATATAAAGACTTGATTAAACGATTAAATAGAGGTGGAGAGATTTGAAAAAAGCAACTATTAAAGACGTTGCACGATTAGCCAAAGTTTCTACTGCAACTGTCTCAAACGTCATGAATAATTCACGATTTGTACAGCAGGATACAAGAGAAAAAGTATTGAAATCAATGGAAATATTAAATTATCGACCAAGCAATCTAGCGAAATCAATGAAAGGTGTTGGCTCAAAAGTAATCGGACTAATTATCCCTTCACAAGAACAGGATTCTTCTTCAGAATTATTTTCTACTTTAGCTTCAGGAGTCGAAAGTGAATTACAAAAAGCCGGTTACCAACTAATAATTGCCAATTCTCATGAAAGAGTAACCGAGGAACAGAGTCGTTTAGAATTGTTCAATTCTAGTATGATCGAATATGTGGATGGGATAATAATTGCCCCCACTTCAGGACTATTAAAGAATATTGATCAGATCGCATCAAATACGACATTGCCAATTGTTTTCGTTGATAGGAAACCAAACGATTTAGAACGATATGATGTTGTTTATACAAATAACTATTCAGTAACACTGGAGTTATTAGAAGGTATTGTGGATCGTGGATATGAAGATATCATTTTTATCTCAGGCCCAACAGACGTTTCATCTACGATTGAACGAAATACGGCATATGAAAAAATTTTCTATAAACTCAATGGAAATAAAGAACCAAAAAGGTTTGAAACAATTTCATCTTTTGAAGCGGGATATAGAATAGGAAAGGAGGTAGTAGCTTCATTTGAAGAAAAAAGA
Organism: Enterococcus avium ATCC 14025; assembly: GCF_000406965.1. Lineage (GTDB taxonomy): Bacteria > Bacillota > Bacilli > Lactobacillales > Enterococcaceae > Enterococcus_A > Enterococcus_A avium. Next base: position 51,775 of record NZ_KE136364.1, read on the forward strand.
TCTGCCATCTTATTTGGAAATAATACGATAGCTATGGGGACTATCAAGTATCTAATTGATCATGGAATTTCAATTCCCACTGACGTGGGGATAGCAGTTTACGATGACTATTCTTGGATGGAAATAGCCCAAACACCCTTGACCGCAATCAGACAACCAGCATTTGAGATGGGAAGAGAATCAGCAAAATTAATTTTGGATAGTATAAACAATCAAGAACATGCAACGAAAAGAGTAGAGATACCATCAAAAATTATCGAAAGAAAATCATTATGAGGTGAAAAAAATGAAACGGAAATTGATTAGTATTGGTTTTGCATTAACAGTCCTATTAACTTTAGCAGCATGTGGCAATAAGGGAGGCGATTCAGCTAAAGAAGATGGTAAAACGACCATTGATTTTGCTATCCATGTTGCTAATCCAGCAGATCAAGAACCAGCTTTTAATGCAGTTGTTGAAGCATTTAAAAAGGAAAATCCGGAAATTGATATCAATTTGGAGGGCAAAGAGCAATCAGAACATGTTAAAAATATGAAAATGCGGTCTCAATCTGATAAGCTTCCAGATATTTTTTGGATGTTACCAGCTTCGGCTAAAGAGCTTCAGGAAGCTGGAGTATTAGCTGATTTATCTGATTTTTTGAAAGATAACAAAGACATTAAGGATTCATTTGATGGGCGTGAGAATATGATCGATCCGTTCAAGGATGGTAAGAATCAATACGGAATGCCTTATCAACCTTTAGTAACAGGTTTGTACTACAATAAGAAAGTTTTATCTGACAATGGATTTGAAAAACCAGAAACCTTTGAAGACTTGATGAAAATAGCGAAAACACTTGATGAAAAGGATATTGTGACGATCTCTAAAGGTGCAAAAGATAGTTATTCTGTTTGGGCTTTTCTCATTATGCTATCACGCTATGGGTATTTAGATAAGGTGGATGATATTTTAGCTGGTAAAGAAAAGTACAATAATAAAGATTTCATTCACTATTATGAAAAGATTGCCGAGCTTCGTGATGCGGGAGCATTTCCTAAAAATGTGAGTACACAATCCTATTTCCAAGCAGTTGAACAGTTTACTACTGGAAAATCAGCAATGTTGGATTCTGGCTCTTGGGATGTACAAAAGATTGAGTCTAGTGATGTTGGTAGTGATGTTGGTTTTTGGTGGGGGCCTACTTTTAATGATGGCGTTGGCAATCAATACTTAAGTTCTATCGTTCCATCCGCTCCATTGGTAGTGAGCAAGGCTGCTTTTGAAGATAAAGATAAAAAAGCTGCCATCGAGAAATTTTTAGCATTTTACTATGGTCAAGAAGGTATTCAAATTATGGTTGATAATAAAATTCCTCCAATGACTAACATCTCTGTTGAAGTAGATGAAAAGGAATCTCCTGTATTTGCAGACATTATCAATAATATGGAGGATTCTAAATGGACAAGCCAAGAAAATCAACCTGATTTAGTTGTATCTGAATCAATTGGGAATGCAATGTATGACAGTATTTACGGTGTTATTGTAGGTAACTATACTCCTGAAGAAGCTGCAAAGGTTGTACAGAATAGAATAGACGATACAAAATAAAGTATAGAGGTGATTTGTTATGAAATGGTATAGTTCAACCCGTAATAAAGTCATTCTGATACTGCCTACATTGTTGCTTTACTTAGTTTATATTATTGCGCCTATATTTATTGCTGCATATTATAGTTTTACAAAATTTTCAGGTATAGGGCAGCCTCAATTCGTTGGTATTTCAAATTATCTGAGATTATTTAAAGACCCAATTTTCATTATTGCCTTAAAAAATACAATCATTGTCTTGCTAGTCACCATTTTGATTTTAATTCCGGGAGCTTTTCTGTTATCCCTGCTAATGAATCGGAATATGAAAGGGCTAACACTTGTCCGGGCAATCAACTATGCACCATCGATCGTAGCACCTATCATGGTCGGATTGATCTGGGTCTTCATTTTAGATCCGAAAATTGGGCTTATCAACGTTCTATTAGACAAAGCTGGTTTGTCCAGTCTTGCATTAGAATGGATTGGAGGAGACAAACTGACGCCATTTTCAGTTGCAATCGTTCAAAGTTGGCAGTCATTGGGGTATATAGCAACAATCTTTTTAGCTGGTTTGACCTTAATACCCGAGGAACTATATGAGGCAGCAGATATTGATGGTGCAACAGGTTTTCAGAAAGTAGTAAACATTACAATTCCCATGCTAAATGAGACATTCAAGATGAATTTGATCTTGGTTATTACCTTGGTTTTCAAGATATTCGAGACGGTCCTACAGCTGACCAATGGTGGCCCCAATCATTTATCTGAGGTCCTCGTCACCTATATGTACGGAATGACATTTACATCAGGCGAATATGGATATGGTATGTCCATTGCAGTCATGACATTAATAGTTACCTTTACGTGTGCCGGAATGATTTTTGGAGTATTTACAATAGTAAAGAAATTTAGAGAAAAGGAGTTGAATAGTAACTAATGGATACCAAAAAAGATAAAAATATTTTTTTAAGTGGTATTACTTATTTGATTACATTAATTATTATGGTTCCATTTCTTTGGATGATATTACTTTCATTTAAGGACAGTTCAGCCATTTTAACAGACACCCTTTCACTACCTAAATCATTAGATTTATCGAATTTTAATCGGGCATTTGAAACCTTAGATTTCAAGTTGATTTATAAGAATACATTTATTATTGCCGTTGTAGCGATCTTTTTTGAAATGATCATCACGTACATGAGTTCGTTTGCTTTAAGCAGATTTGTCTTTAAGAAAAAAAAGATCAGTCAAGCCTTATACCTATTATTCATAAGTGGGCAAGCAATTCCGCCATTTATTCTATTGTTTCCGGTTTATCGGTTGACGATAGCTGCTGGGATTGAAAATACGTATCTATCTTTGATTTTACCTTATATCGCAACATCAATCGGGTTTAATACGTTACTATTCACTGGTTTTTTAAAGGAGTTTCCAAGTGAGTTGGAAGAAGCTGCATTGCTGGATGGCTGTAATTTATTTGAGTTATGTTGGAAAGTTGTTTTTCCAGTAGTTAAACCAGTAGTTGTAACTATCTTTATTTTTAATATTCTATACATTTGGAATGAATATCCATTTGCAGCAACTTTAATTAGTGATAGCTCAAAAATGACTATTCCATTGGCAATTTCAGAATTTAAAGGGCGATACAATATCGATTATGGTGGAATTGTCGCAGCAAGTATTTTACTAATTATCCCACAATTGACTTTCTACGCAATTTTCCAGAAGAAAATTATCAAAGGAATGACTGCTGGAGCAGTTAAAGGATAAAAATTTTAAACTAAGCGAGGAATTTATGATGAACAATTATTCAAATGGAAACATGCAAGCTTTAACAAAAACAGCGGAGGCGCGATCTGCAAGAGTCTCTAGTTACGATCACAGTGGAAAAAATCAAGACTATTGGATGATTCCTCCAGGTGAATCTATTACATTAGGGGAAATCGATGGTCCAGGATGTATTACTCACATTTGGATGACCTCTTTTTGTAGAAAAATTATGGGCCCAAGTATTGTTGATCCTGTTTTAGGAAGCAATGTTGCTCCAGCAAATGAGATCCATAATGCTTTAGGGATTACCTGGGAGGAACAAGACCCGTTTTACTATAGAAAAGCTTTGATCAAAATTACTTGGGATGATCAAGATACTCCAAGTGTTTTAGCACCATTAGGTGATTTCTTCTGTGTAGGACATTCATTGCCAGGTAATTTTGAATCCATGCCTTTTAATGTATCGGTAAAACCTGAAGAGGCTGGAAAGTTCGGAGCTCCATGTGCTTTGAATTGCTTTTTCCCTATGCCATTTAATAAAAAAGCGAAAATCGAAATTATTAATGAAAATGAATTGCCATTTGCTTTGTATTTTTATGTTGATTATGAGTTGTATAAAGAAGAACTTCCAGAAGAGACAGTTTATTTTCATGCTAATTGGAAAAGAAATAATCCGAATAATGGCTGGGGAAATGGGCTGCAAACCAATAGTCCTGACGTTCAAGCCATTAGTAATTTATCTGGTGAAGATAATTATGTTTTATTGGAAACCGAAGGAAAAGGTCATTATGTAGGGTGTAACTTATCAGTCAACCATTTCCAAGGTAGCTGGTGGGGTGAAGGTGATGACATGATTTTTATTGATGGGGAGGAAATGCCAAGTATTAATGGAACAGGTACAGAAGATTATTTTAGTTTTGCTTGGGGAATGCAGAAGAATCACTTTCTATATAATGGAACGATTATTCATGAAGGAGATATGCCTGGCTATACTGTTGCCTATAGATTCCATATTGCTGATCCAATCCATTTTTCAGAAAAAATAAAAGTAACTATTGAACATGGTCATGCGAATCATTTATCAGATGACTGGTCTTCCACAGCCTATTGGTATCAAACTATTCCATCACCAACTCTAGATATTTTGCCAGTAGAAGAGCGACTTCCGATTGTCGCGACATTATCAAAACCAGTACAGAAAGAGACGCCAGCATTAACAGTTGAACAAGAACAAGCCTTTGCTGATGCAAAAGCGCGAGAAGACTATTATCGGTCGGAAAAAGAAAAACAAATGAAGTTAAAATATAAAAAGACCCACCAAGCGATGAAGGAGAATTTAGAGGATATTCGACGGGTAAAAAATACACTATAAATAATAAAAGTTTGATAGTTGCTATTTTTGTAGCTATCAAACTTTTTAGAAACACAACGAAAGGATGACAGGATGAAAAACGAAAAAACATTAAATCATGAAAATGAGTTAAAAAAAGCAAATGACTATATTAAAGAGAACGGAGCAAGTGTACAGGGAAAAAAATCTAGATTGAAAATGCACTTTATGACACCACTAGGTTGGATGAATGATCCTAATGGTTTAGTTTTCCATCAAGGTGAATATCATTTGTTTTTCCAATTCTATCCTTATGATGTTGAGTGGGGACCGATGCATTGGGGACATTCTAAAAGTAGCGATGGAATTAAATGGGAATATCTTCCTGTTGCTCTTGCTCCATCAGAAGAATACGACTATTCCAGTGTTGAACAAGGACATGGTTGTTTTTCAGGTAGTGCGATTTCGGTAGAGGATCAACTAGTCTTAATGTATACAGGAAATGTTGATGGTAGAACGCCGCGTCAGACGCAGAATATTGCTTTTTCGAAAGATGGAAGAAGTTTTTCAAAATCTTCAAATAACCCAGCAATTCCTACATTTCCAAACGAAGCGACCGAAGATTTTCGCGATCCTAAGATATGGAAAAAGGATGAGATGTATTATGCCATCATAGGGACAAAGAAGGATGGAAAAGGAAAGGCTGCAATCTATAGCTCCCTAGATTTGAAGGATTGGGAGTATCGAGGCATCGCGACTGAAAGTAACGGACAGCAAGGAGATATGTGGGAGTGCCCAGATCTATTTACACTTGATGAACAAGATATTTTGATTATATCTCCGATGTTTGGAACTAAAAATAGTAGTCCGTATTACTTATTGGGAAATTTTGACTACGATACATGTAAATTTGAACAAAAAGACTTCTTCACTTTAGACTATGGCAAGGATTTTTATGCACCACAAACATTTACTGATGGAAAAAACAGAAGGATAATGATTGCTTGGATGAACATCTGGTTTGCTGAAATGCCTGAAAAGAATGATGGCTGGGCCGGAGCGATGACAATTGCACGGGAGTTAACAATTAAGAAGAACAAACTTTACCAATACCCAATCGTAGAATTGAACGATTATCGTGTAGATTCAGAGCTTGTGGAAGATCTTCAAATAGATTCTAAATCAAGTTTCAATACTTCACTAACGAGCGCTTCGGACGTATTACTTACCATCGATATGGAAAAATCTAAGGCAGAAGCCTTTGACATTTTTGTAAAATGTTCAAAAGACATGAAAGAAAAAACAAGGATTCATTTTGACTTGAAGCAGATGACGGTTTTGGTAGATAGAGAGCTTTCAGGAGTGGGGAACAAAGATAATTCTGTCGCTCCATTAAGTGTGAATGATGGAAAGCTTCTTGTTCGTCTGATTCTGGATACAAATGCGCTAGAACTATTTATTAATGAAGGAGAATATGTTGTAACAAACCGAGTGTATCCAACGAATAGCGATGAACTATTTGTTATCAAATCAGAAGATTTATTAATCATAGAGCAACTAGAAAATTATTCACTCAAAATGGAGGGATAAAAATATGGTTTTTGGTGCAATTGAAGCAGGTGGGACAAAGTTTGTTTGTGCTATTGGAGATAAGAATTTAAACATTGAAAAACGAGTCAGTTTTCCTACAACTACTCCTGAAGAAACGATGAATCTGGTAATCTCCTTTTTTAATGATTATCAAACAGAACTTGAAAGTATCGGTGTTGGTTCTTTTGGGCCAATTGATGTTCAACAAGATTCGTCAACCTATGGCTATATCACCTCTACTCCCAAACCTGGTTGGCAAGATTTTGATTTTGTAGGGAGTTTGAAGAAACACTTTGATGCTCCTATTGCTTGGACTACAGACGTAAATGCTGCAGCATATGGGGAGTATGTTTGCGGAGAAGGGCGAGGAAAAAATAGTGTTGTGTATTACACTATTGGAACTGGTATTGGTGGAGGAGCAATTCAAAAAGGAGAATTCATCGAGGGTTTTAGTCACCCTGAAATGGGGCATATGCTTGTAGTTCCACACGACGAAGATTCTTTCCAAGGAAATTGTCCATTTCACAAAAATTGTTTAGAAGGAATGGCGGCGGGTCCAGCAATTGAAGCAAGAACAGGTCGAAAAGGGCAGGATATTTCTGAGACTGATACTGTTTGGGAAAGTGAGGCTTTTTACATTGCCCAATGCGTCTACAATACTACACTGATACTCTCTCCTGATGTCATTATATTAGGTGGTGGTGTGATGCAGCAATCTCACATGGTAGAACGAGTTCGTGTAGCTTTTCATTCTTTAATGAAGGACTATGTAAGAACTCCAGCAATGAAAAATTATATTGTAACCCCTTCTCTGAAAAACAATGCAGGAGTCATTGGCTGTCTAGCATTAGCAAAGAAAGAAATCTAAAATAATGAATTAGCTTATTAATAATTGTGCCTCAACGTTGTTGTGCGATCCTTGATCATATATATAAATGTAGTTCCTTTATTGGAAATGAGGAGTAAGAGTGATCAGAAAGTCCGTTTCGATATTTGAAAGAATCTCTAAAAATGAAAGAATAATAAACTATTTTAAGAATATAGAAGCAATCGAAAAAGAATTATTTGATAATAAAGTTAGAATTATTAAATATTCAGTAAAATCCCGAAGGAAAAGCTGATTGAATATCTGTGAAGAAAAGATTATCAATATGCAATTTTGATTCACAAAAAAATTCAAAAAAATGGATATATTGGTTTCAAAAAGTGATGCCCCTCCTATTTATTTAGTAGGAGGGATTCTTTATGTTTATTTATGAAGATAAAAATGTGCTTTATCAACTAGTGCAAGAAATAGTATCAGAAAGGTGGGAACTATCCAAACAATATTTTGATATAAAAATGAGAATGGAGAAACTTGAGAAAGATGGGGATAGATTTGCTCAAATTAAAGAAGTAAGGCTATGCGCATTGGAAAATGAAAAGGTTCAATATCAGAATTATTATAGAAACAATAAGACAGCACATTTTAACTCGTTTAATAGAGTTTCAAAAAATATTGTTTCAAATCTTAAGCGATCCACTATTTCCTTGGAAAATATAAAAAAATTAGAAAAACTAACAAGTGAATATGAACTTTCCATATCTCTAAAGAACTTAACTAATATCATTCTCCCTAAAATGAAAAATGTACAGTCTTTACCAATTCAAAAAGCTCATCGTGGATACTGGCAATATAAATTACCTACGAATCGAGAAGGGAGGGGATCCAATGACTGAATTGGAGATAACATATATATTCATTCGTTATATTACTATAGCAATAGAAAGAAAGGCAAAAGCATTTTATCATAAATATAATAAAATTCTTTTTCACGAAAATCAGGAATTGATTGAGAACATTGATAGCGTGAAAGAAAAGACTGAAAATGATTGGAACTCAATGAGTTGTTTTTATGGAAATATTGAAGAAAAAATAACATTTCAAGAATTAATTTTTGAAGGATTAAACTCTCTTGATTTTTTTGAAAAACAGATAATCCGCGAGAAATTTTTGAATGAACGATCAGATATGGATATTGGGAAAAATTTTTCGGTTAGTAGTCAAATGATTTCGAAGAAAAAGAGAAAGATTTTGAATAAACTGAAAAGCATTTATTACGCTTAACTTGTGAATTACGGAACAAGTCTCCGCCAAGAAGTATGTTACATGTATTTCTTTGATCGGAGTGATTTAATGACAAACAATCTAGTTCCATTGATAAAAAAAGCTAAATCTGGTGATGAAGATGCAATGACAGCTCTATATGAATCGTTTAAGCCTTTACTTATAAAAAATTCGATTGATCCATTAAAAATAATGAATCAAGATTGCTTTCAAGAACTATCAATGCAATTCATCCTTGCAGTCCAGACATTTGAAATAGAAAAATATTTAGACAAGTAATTCATTGAAGCAAATATTTAGAAACTTTTGGTTTCAAAATATTTGCTTTCGTCTATTTATTTAGTGAAGGCGAAAATAATGCCTCTTGTTCCTTGAAAATTGAATACTATACTTTTAAATTACATGAACTATCATTTGAGCTATTGTGTAGTTACGCCATGACTTTAAAGAGCGAATACTAGCTAACACAAGACTTGATTTAGGTAATTAAGATGCAACGATGATGATAGAAACCAAGATGCTTCCGCAAGGCTCCCGTAGACTGAGGAGAGGTGAAAACCTATGCGCTTTACCTAGAGCGGTTTAAAAGTGTTTAAAAAATTGTATGTAAGTGAAACAAACGAGTATATCCTGAGAAAAATGATTCACCTTGTTTTATTGCTTATTGTATTAAGAAGGGATTTAAAGATATGATTACCTGCTGATTAACACTGTAAATATTGATATAATGGTAATGCTACTACATTCTATTATTTGCCATTGGAGGGATTAAAATAGAAAATCAAAATAGTGCAACAAAAGAAACATACTCTATTAATGAGATTGCCCAAATTCTGGACATTAGTAATAAAACTGCATATTCTTTGGTTCATGAAAATCTTTTCAGACATGTAAGGATTGGGAAAATTATACGTATTTCAAAAAAATCTTTCGATCAATGGTTGAACAACTTTGCTGATGCTTAATTATCTATCTAGGAGAGATTTTTAATGGCATCAATCATACCGAGAAATAAAAAGTTAGTTGTAGTTTATAGTTATATCAACGAGGAAAAGAAACGTAAACAGAAGTGGGATTCATTCTCTTCAAAATCAGAAGCGAACAAACGTAAGAGGTTCATCGAATACTATCAATCAGTGCATGGATCAGTTCTAGTTCCTGATGAAAAAGAATTTGCTGAGGGTACTCAGAATACTGATACTGAAACAAGTGAAAGAATTTCTTTAAGCGATTTTATTAGGATATATGTTGATATTTATGGACAAGCTAATTGGTCAGTTACAACGTATAGAAACAAGAAAGCTTTGATCAATAATTATATTAATCCTTTAATCGGGGATATAAAACTTGATGAACTATCAACTCGAAAATTATCTAAGTTCTATCATGAGCTTTTAGATGTTGAAGAAGCTACTGGTAATCGACCTACGAATGGAAAAACATTGCAGCCTGCAAATATCAAGAAAATTCATGATTTGATTCGTTCTGCGCTTAATCAAGCTATCGCATGGGAATACCTCCCACCTACTTCAACAAATCCAGCTAAAATGGCCGTATTACCTAAGATTCCTAAATATGAAAGAAGAGTTTGGGAAATTGATACATTCAAACTAGCTATTGAGAAGACTGAGGACGATCTTTTAAGATTGTGTATGCATTTGGCTTTTGCTTGTTCTCTTAGAATTGGAGAAATTCTTGGATTAACTTGGAGTAACCTTATTATTGATGAACAATCAATTGAAAATGGAACTGCTAGGCTAACTGTTGAAAAGCAACTGTCAAGAGTATCTAAAAATGCAATCAAGCAATTACGTGAAAAAGATATTATCAAGGTGTTTCCTTCTAATAAGAAGAATAAAACTAGCCTAGTTTTAATGACACCTAAAACTGATTCTAGTCGTAGAACTGTTTGGTTACCCAGAACTGTTGCAAAAATGTTGGTTCAACACAAAGAAAAACAAAAGTCATTGAAGAAATTTTTTGGATCAGAGTATCACAATCATAAGTTAGTCATTTCTCATGAAGATGGTAGTCCAGTTGAAAACAAAATAATTGGGAAGCGGCTTAGAAAGCTCTGTACGGAGTTTGATTTGCCAAAGGTTGAATTCCATAGTCTGCGCCATTTAAGCACGAATTACAAGCTTAAAATGACCAATGGCGATATAAAGAGTGTACAAGGTGATACAGGACATTCTAAGGCTGATATGGTTACAGAAGTTTATACTCATATCATTGATGAAGATCGCAGGCACAATGCAGAAAAAATGAATCAATCTTTTTATGAAAGTGATCTTGTTGAAAAAAATGAACTTGATCAAAATCTTCAAATAATGAGTATCATTCAATCATTGCCTGCTGATGTTAAAGAAAAATTGTTGTCTTTGGATGGCGAAGTGAGTGAAACGGATTTAGAAGGATTAAAAGTTTAGGAATTTGAAAAAAAGAGTGTTAGCAAAAGTGTTAGCAGAAACGAGGTTTTTTGATGATTTTTCGAGAAAACAAAAAATCTGTTAGCAGATTTCGAGGTCAACTAACAGATCATTTTGAGACAAGTGGTAGCAAAAATTTCCTCTTGCTAACTCCTCGTTAAATTGTCAAAACGTTGATGTATCAACGCTTAGAACGTTCCAGGAGGGATTCGAACCCCCGACCGCTCGCTTAGAAGGCGAGTGCTCTATCCAGCTGAGCTACTGGAACAATGGTAGTTTAGGCGCATGGACAGTCGTCCGCTTAGAAGGCGGATGCTCTATCCAGCTGAGCTACTGTGACAGTAGTTTTGCAACAAGAACTATTATAGAAAAACTACCTTTGCTTGTCAACCTAATTCGTTATTTTACTGATTCGAAAAGATATTCCTTGATCAGTTTCAATGTTTTAGGATTTTCGATGAGTGATCCGTGATCTGCTTGTTCCTCGACAATTATTTCCTTATATTTTTCACTATTTCCATAAATCAGACGGCCAGCCAAGACGCTCGTTAGCGGCACAGTGGTGTCCGTGTTCTGATGATCAACGTTACCGGCAATATTATAAACGGTGATGTTTTTAGGAATATTCTTTTTGTTTTTCAAATAATAATTCAGTAATTCACTTTTGGCCTTTGGTTTGGTGAATGAGTTGCTGTTGTCATTGTATTCCCAAGAGGTATCATTATAAGGTGTACCTAGTGTAATCAAATGATAGAGGGCAGGATCATCGCTTTTTTGTTCATTCTCCAAATAACCGGTAATGATCAATCCGCCGTTTGAATAGCCTAAGTAATCATAAGTGTTAAACGTATATTTTTTTTCGGCATACGCTAAAGCCTGTTGAAACCAACGAGATTGTTTCGGTAATGAGGGATCTGAACCATCTTCAAAGGCGACGGCGATAATGGGCTGTTTTGTCTCTTTCGTAAAATGGCCTGAAGAGGTGATAGAATCATCTTTATTTACCGTAATTTTTACTTCCTCCACACCTTTTTCCGTTTGTTTTAATGAATCAACCAAACTATCGAAGCGATCAACATCCCCATTGGTTCCCGGAACCATAATCACTGGTGCTGGAATCGCTAAAGAGGTGTCCCCATTCTTTATTGCGTGTACATGATCTTTTGCTTCGAAAAGGAGTATTCCGAGGATGCATACGACTAAAATTGCTAGGATGCTCCCGATTTTTTTGTTTTTCATAGGCAATTCCTCCATTTCAGTTTCCTAGTGTACGCCGATTTTTCTCAGGTACAAGTAAAAAAGACGGAAATTCAAAAAAGATTCAAATTTCCGCCATACATCTATTTATTTTTAGAAATCAGTGCTACGCCATCACCTAAAGGTAGTAGGGTGGAAGTAAGCTCTGATGATTTAGTAATTTCCTCTAAGAATTCATTTAAATGCCGATGGATCGAACGATTTTTACGTGGAATCTCTTCGATCGGCTGCAGCACCGTGCCTGCTTGGAAAACATCATCTACCATCAACACCCCATCGTCTGATAATAAACGCAGACATTCCGGCAAGAAGGTGATGTATTTTGATTTCGCGCTATCCATGAAAATAAAATCGTAAGGACCTTCTAGACTGCTGAGTAAATCTGCCGCATCTCCTTCTAATAGAGTGACTTGATCAGTTAAACCAAGTTTTTCAAAATTTTTCTTTGCTTTTTCGATCATGACAGGGAAACGATCGATGGTCGTTATTTTTGCGTCTTCGCCAAGGGTTTCCGCCATCAAACTAGCTGAAAAACCAATAGCGGTACCAATCTCTAAGACATTTTTTGGCTGTTTTTGTTTTAATAAAAATTGCAGGAAGACTACCGTTTCATGTGGGATTACAGGTACGCCATTTTCATGAGCCAGTTCTTCTAATTCGCCTAGTGATCCAGTCAGTTGTTTTTGTTCTGTTCGCAGATAGTGCAGGATATCTTCATTAATAATTGGGCGGTACATCATTTCATTGCGCATTATATTTCCTCTTTCTCTAGTAGTTTTCCGATGTTTAACCAGTCGGTCGCTATTTTTTCTTTCAGTGAACGATTATAGAAAATCGCTGCCGGATGAAAAAGCGGGATGACTGTATATTCTTTTTTGGTTGGTTGATAGTTATTCTGTTCTCGGTTCAGCTCTAACACAGGACCATGGTAAATTTCCCCGTGTCGTTCGCTGATCTGCCACTTTGGTCCTAGTAAGCGCTGTAGTCCAATATTGCCTAAAGTCGCGATGATTTTTGGCTGAATTATTTCCAATTCATAATCCAGAATTGGTGCATGTGCTAGGATTTCTTTTTTATTTGGTGTTCGATTGGGATAAACAATTTCGTTTTCTTGTGTCCGTTTGTTTAAACGTTGCACGACTTTATAGGGACGACTTCTAACTGCGCTGGTGATATATGTGTTTTCTCGAGTAAGCCCGATTGACGCCATCACTTGGATTAATTCTTTTCCCGCTGCACCAGAAAAGGGAATGTGATTTACTACTTCTTTACGACCGGGGGCTTCACCAACCAACATCAACTTCGGGTGGAGCGGTCCTTGTCCGGCGATAAAGCCTTCAAGCTGAAATCCTTTTGAACGTTCTTCAACGAACGTGACCAAACTATTTGGATAGTCCATTTACTTCGCCTCACTTTGTCATCCTCCTAATAGTAGAAAAAACCAAGGCATGCGTCAATAATTAATCATTGACTTGACCTATCTTTTTTAGTAAACTATGAATGTTGTAATTGTGGAACTCACAGCTACAACCGCACAGAACAAGTTATTAAGAACTTCGGTCACTTGGGATGGCGAGTCTAAGTATTTATTATAAGGAGGTGCCACAAGCATGTACGCAATCATCAAAACTGGCGGTAAACAAATCAAAGTTGAAGAAGGTCAAGCAGTCTACATTGAAAAATTAGACGTTGAAGCTGGCGAAAAAGTTGTCTTCGACCAAGTAGTTTTAGTAGGCGGCGAATCTACGAAAGTAGGAGCTCCTATCGTTGAAGGTGCAACTGTTGAAGGAACTGTTGAAAAACACGGCAAACAAAAGAAAGTCGTTACTTTCAAATACAAACCTAAAAAACATTCACACCGTAAACAAGGTCATCGCCAACCTTACACTAAAGTTGTCATTGACTCAATCAAAGCATAAAAAAGAAGGTGCCTAAGTTGATCAAAGGTACATTCACTCGAAATCAAGCAGGACTAATCAGCGAATTTACTTTGACTGGTCATGCTGAAGCCGGTCCTTACGGTAGCGATATCGTTTGTTCCGCTGTTTCCGCATTAGCCATCAGCACAGTAAATAGCTTGGATGCATTAGCAGGTGTCACTCCGAATATCGAAACCAACGATGCTGAAGGTGGTTATCTTCATGTAGCGTTGAAGGAAGATGATTCCATGACACAAGAGCAGATGAATATCTCGCAAATTTTGCTGGAGCATTTATTATTAGGCTTGCAATCAATCGAAACTGAATATTTGGATTTCATTGAGATCCAAACAGAATCTAAATCATAGGAGGTGCAGCTCATGTTATTGAATATGAACTTACAATTATTCGCCCACAAAAAAGGTGGCGGGTCAACTTCTAACGGACGTGACTCAGAATCAAAACGTTTAGGTGCTAAACGTGCTGACGGTCAAACTGTTACTGGTGGATCAATTCTTTATCGCCAACGTGGTACTAAAATTTTCCCTGGTGTAAACGTAGGTATCGGTGGCGATGACACATTGTTTGCTAAAGTTGACGGCGTGGTACGTTTTGAACGTAAAGGTCGCGACAAAAAACAAGTGTCTGTATACCCAGTCGCTCAAGAAGCTTAATCGAGTATTGAAGTCCTAATCCTGATTACAGGGTTAGGGCTTTTTTTTCGCTTCTTTTTTTATTTGGGTTAGTATTTTACTAATGAAAAAAGTTTTGAGGTGTGTTTATTGAATAAGAAGGATCGAACAGTACTGATTTTTGGAAGGATCGCTTCGTTTCTATCGGTGATGATGTATGTTTCATATACCCCACAGATTATGAATAATTTAGATGGAAATAAAGGTAATCCAATACAACCCTTAGTAGCGATGATTAACTGTATCTTTTGGGTCATCTATGCTACGATGCAGAAGAAAAAAGATTATCCAATTATTGTTGCGAATATACCAGGTATCTTTTTAGGTGCCATTACATTTCTCACAGCGATAATATAGCGTAGATTAATGTGCAAAGAGTATTTTAAGTAGTAATTTCTGCTTAGAGTGCTTTTTTATTTTATATTCAGATGGAGAGGCTCGTCGAAAAAACAAGTATCCTTTTGCAAATTTTTGTTTACTTTTTCCCTTAAATGGTGTGGATTTTATAATAGTTTTGTTTTTTTCTTGAACAAACCAAAAAATCGCTTTATTTTGAATAATTATGGAAAAATCCTTTTTGCAAAGTCCGTTGTTTTCCTATGTAGAAAAGGCTAGAATGGAGGATAAGAATATCAATTTTTAGCTGGAGGATAGAATGAAAATTATTGTTTTGGGTGCTGGAAAAGTCGGCAAAGCGCTGACTCAGCATTTATCTGATGAAGACTATGATTATGATGTAGTTGTCATTGATTTACATGCTGAAAAGGTCGAGGCAATCGTCAATCAGTACGATGTATTAGGCGTTGTAGGCAATGGAGCTTCTTATGATATTTTATTGGAGGCTGGCGTTAATGATACAGACATCATTATTGCAGTGACAGAATCGGATGAGCTAAACATTTTAGCTTGCTTAATGGCGAAAAAAATGGGGGCTAAAAATTCGATTGCTCGTGTTCGAAACCCTGATTATTTAAAACAGCGGTCCTTTATGCGGGATCAGCTTGGGATTTCTATGATCATTAATCCAGAACTGGAAGCTGCTAATGAAATTCGTCGGATATTGTTGTTTCCTTCGGCGTTTAAAGTGGATACCTTTGTTGGCGGTAAGATCGAGATGGCAGAGTTCCGCTTACGGGAAAATGCGAAATTGATCAATGTGCCGTTAAATCGTTTGTATAAGATTTCTAAAACCAATGTATTGATTTGCGCAGTTCGCAGAAAAGACGTGCTGATCATTCCTGATGGCAATACAGTCCTTGAACAAGGAGATCGCATCCATGTGATGGGACAACATCGCGATTTAGTTCGGTTTTGTCATGATATTAATTTATTTGAGCAAAAAACAAAACGAGTGATTATCGTCGGCGGTGGAAGAATCGCCTTTTATTTGTCGCGCCAACTTGTAGAGCAGGGAATCGAAGTAAAAATTATTGAAAATAATCCGAAGCGTTGTTTAGAGCTTTCGAGAAAACTCCCAGATGTGACGATCATCGAATCTGATGGCAGCGATGAGGAAGTGTTGATCGAAGAAGGAATCGAAAATGTGGATGCTTTTGTCGCTCTAACTGGTTTAGATGAAGAAAACATCGTGATTTCTTTATATGGCAAACAAATGAAAGCCAAAAAAACGGTCGCAAAAGTTACTCGGACGAATTTTATGGACGTCTTAGATCAATTAGACATTGATAGTATCATTTCGCCGAAGAATATTATCGCGGGACATATTCTGCGTTTTGTACGCGCAAAGAACAATAAAGACGAGGACGGCGGTGTAAGAACGCTTCATCGCTTAGTCAATGACGAGGTGGAAGCGATGGAATTCGTAGTGACACCGCAAACCTGCTTCTTAAATAAAAAAGTTTCTGAGGTTAATTTGAAAAATAATACGTTGATTGCGGCGATCTCAAGAGAACGAGGTTTTGTGATTCCAAAGGGGGATACCCAGATTCGCTTGAAGGATCATCTAGTCGTCATAACAACTAATCGGAAAATTTGTAATTTAAATGATCTGGTAAGGAAATAATGGTGAATCATAATGAATAAAAAAATGGTTCTATTCACATTGGGAAAATTATTAAAGGTCGAAGCGGTTCTGTTGCTTCTTCCGTTAGTAGTCTCCTTCATCTACCAAGAGCACATCGGCCTTTCCTATGCGATCGTAGCGGTATTTGTTTTCTTGGTTGGGTTATTAATGAGTCGAAAGCTTCCGAAAAATCGTAATATTTATGCTAGAGAAGGGTTCTTCATTGTTGGAGTCAGCTGGGTTCTTTTATCGGTTTTTGGCGCCCTTCCTTTTATGCTTACTGGAGAGATCCCTTCTTTTACGGATGCTTTTTTTGAAACTGTTTCTGGTTTTACCACGACAGGCTCATCCATTTTATCTAATTTAGATGGCTTAAGCCATGCAAGTCTATTCTGGCGAAGCTTTACTCATTGGGTTGGTGGTATGGGAATATTAGTGTTCACTGTCGCCTTCATTCCGCTGGCCTCTGGACGCACAATGCACATCTTAAAAGCTGAGATGCCTGGTCCTGTTATTGGTAAATTGGTTTCTAAGGTTCGAGTGACTGCACGAATTCTTTATGTGATCTATGCTGCGTTGACCTTAGTGCAGATTATTTTGCTGATTCTGGGAGGTATGCCAGTTTTTGACAGTATTTTAAATTCGTTTGCGACTGCTGGAACAGGTGGCTTCTCCATGTCTAACGAAGGGATCGCAGTTTACAATAGTGCGTATATTGATGGCGTTATTACGGTCTTCATGATTCTATTTGGAATCAATTTTAATCTGATTTATTTCTTTTTGATCGGAAAAATTGCTCCGGTTCTGAAGAGTGAAGAATTGCGAGGCTATTTAGCGATTATTGCAGGTTCGACTCTTTTGATTACGCTCAACATTGCTTCACAGTATCCGTCTTATTTGAAAGCATTTCGTTATGCGGTGTTTCAAGTGGCTTCAATCATCACCACAACAGGCTTTACCACAACCAATTATGACAAGTGGCCAATGTTTTCTCAAACGATCTTGCTGTTATTAATGTTTATTGGTGCTTGTGCGGGCTCAACCGGTGGTGGAATCAAGGTTTCTCGGATCATTATGCTATCAAAACAGGCTATCCAAGAGTTGAAAAAAATGATCCATTCTCGTAGTGTAACGACTTTGAATTTTGAAGGAGAGGCGATCGCACCTAAAACGATTAGTAATGTTTATTCTTATTTAGTTCTCTATCTATTGGTGTTTGCAGCGTCATTGCTTATTTTGTCTTTGGAAAATCTTGATTTTCAAACAACCTTTTCTGCTGTTGCAACCTGTATCAATAATGTTGGTCCTGGATTTAAGGCAGTAGGTCCAACGGGAAACTTTGGCTTTTTATCAGATTTTTCTAAGTGGACGCTTTCCTTTGCGATGCTGGCAGGCAGACTGGAAATTTTCCCGATTCTTTTACTTTTTTCAAAATCACTTTGGAAGAGTTAATGGTCAAAGAGCGTATGTTAAAATCTTATCTCGTTTTGAGGTAAGATTTTTTATTATTCATGTGACATTGAAGTAGTAAACTAACCGAGTCGGATTTTTAGTGACTGGCAAAATCCAATAAAAATTTGGCTCTTTCTTGGCAAATGGAAAAATAGTTCCCCGAATAGACGCTTTGGTAAAAAATAAATTTTCTTTTTTGTTTTGAAAAAGAACCGAAGTTATCTTCTATTATAATAGAAGAAACACGACACGGAAAACATAATACCAAAGAAAAAGGTAAAAAAGCTTAAGTATATTTAAGGTTAATTGGGAGAAAATCCCAAAAACTTTCATTTTCAAAAAATATAGTGTATTATTTTGTAGCGAAATATTTGACATTTTAATAAAAACTATAGATGATTGATAATATAGAATACACTAATAAAGAAGGTGACTGAATGGAACGACGGATTGACCGCATTTATCGCTTTGTTTCAGAGAATGCAAATGTAACGACGAAAGATGTAGCGGATTCATTGGATATTCAACGGACAAATGCTAGTAAAGATTTAAATCTTCTTGTTAAGGATGGTCATTTAAGCAAAAGTGAAGGAAGACCTGTTCGCTATTTTGTTTCGAACCAATCAGCAGCAACGTCGTTTGACGCAGAAGTCCCTCAGACGCACGCCCGTGTTGTGGAGCCGCCGGAGAAGAAAATTCTAAATAAAAATACCGGCAATGTATTTACTCAAATTATCGGCTCTACTGGAAGTATGCGTAATGCAGTAGAGCAAGCCAAAGCAGCAATATTGTATCCACCTCGTGGATTGAATTGCTTGATTACCGGTCCAACTGGTTCGGGGAAAACCTTTTTTGCCCATGCTATGTTTCAGTTTGCTCAGACAGAAGGAGTAGTAGAAGCGGATCGCGAATTGGTCGTTTTCAACTGTGCCGACTATGCAAATAATCCTGAATTGTTGATGAGTCACTTATTTGGTTACGAAAAGGGCGCCTTCACTGGTGCAGACACAGAAAAAGATGGTTTAATCCAGCAAGCCGATGGCGGCATGCTGTTCTTAGATGAGATTCACCGTTTACCGCCAGAAGGACAAGAAATGATTTTCTATTTTATGGATCATGGAACCTATAGCCGGCTTGGTGAAACAGGCAAAAATCGTTTTGCGAATGTTCGAATCGTTGGAGCAACAACAGAAGACCCCCATTCAGCATTATTAGACACCTTTGTTCGACGTATTCCGATCAATATTCAAATGCCGGCATTTGGCAGTCGGCCAGCGGCTGAACAATTGGACTTAGTTCGTGTAATGGTGGCAATGGAGGCTAATCGAATTCAAAGGAAAATCACCTTGACAGAAGATGTTGTGAAAGCTTTATTAGGCAGCGTTTCTTACGGGAATGTCGGACAGCTGAAGTCCAATGTACAATTAATTTGCGCCCGCGGGTTCATGAATCATATGATGCAAGAAGAGATTCATATTACTCTAAATGACCTGACTGAAGGGATCAAAGCAGGATTGGTACAGCTTTCCGCTGATCGAATCAAATCAACAGATGTATCGCCATATCTTGAGCCAGAGATGGTGGTCACCCCCAATGAGATCGATGAGTTAATCAAAACAGACACTTATGAATTGCCATATAACTTATATGATATCATCGGTGATAAAGCGGCTTTACTAAAGACAGAGGGTTTGGATCAAGAAACGATCAATCATTTTATTTCTACGGATATTAATGTTCATTTGAAATCATTTTATAAGGATCATGGCTTTACTTTTGATACGGAGACTCGACTGACAGAGTTTGTTGACAAGCATGTGATCGATGTCAGCAACAAAATTGCCGCTTTAGTTAGTGAACGTTTAGATACACATTTCCAACAAAACTTTATTTATGCTATGAGTCTTCACATTTCTTCCTTCTTGAAAAAAATTCATGTTGGAGAAACGCGAGAGACGAATGCCAATATTCGGGAAATGGCGAAGGATTATCCAACAGAGTTTGCAGTAGCACGTGAAATTCGTCGCTTAGTTGAAAAAGAATTTCAAGTGGATATTCCCGACAGTGAAGAATACTATTTGACTGTTCTGCTTGTTTCCTTACGAGAAGATCAGTCTTCAGGAAAAATCGGTGTAGTCGTGGCAGCTCACGGGAATAGTACAGCTACTTCAATGGCTCAAGTCGTTCGTGAGTTATTAGATGTAACGAATATTATTGCTGTTGATATGCCCTTAGATATGCATCCAAGAGTTGCTTACGAAAAGATGCGTGAAGCTGTGACTCAGATCGATGAGGGCAGCGGAGTATTAATCATGGTAGATATGGGATCATTAGCTACATTTAATGAAGAAATTCAAAAAGATACTGGAATCGAAGTTTGTACGCTAGATATGGTCACAACTCCTTTACTTATCGAAGCTGCTCGGAAATCAAGCGTATTAGGTTCAGGAGTAGATGAATTGTATGAGTCCTTACAAGGCTTTCGAGGATATGGTCACGTAATGAATGAAAAAGCAGAACCGCAGGAAAAACAAGCGATTTTAGCTATTTGTGCTTCTGGCGAAGGAACAGCTCAACGCTTAAAGGAAATTATTGAACGACCGTTGCAGCAACGAAATTTGAAGCATATTGACGTATTGACTTTAGCGGTTGCAGACATTAAAACAAAGGTGCCTATCTTTAAAGAAGAATACAAGATTTTAGCCACGACAGGGATCATGGATCCGAAAGTTGGTGCTCCATATATTCCAATGGAGAAATTTATCAATCAAAAAGCTGATCAGATTTTAGATGAGCTATTGCTGGAAAATGATTTGTCTGAACAAGAAGAAGTTGTGTTAGATGCAAACAAAGCACGGGAATTGTGTATCAAGTTTATGGAGGAAAGCTTTACTTTTATTAATCCGAATAAACTGATCGATCCGCTTTGGCGTTTAGCAAAAACCATCATTACTAATGATGGGGTTTCTTCTGAATATGCATTAATGGTAAATTTCGTAATGCACATGGCCGGAACGATCGAACGAGGAATCTTGCAGCAGCCATTGAAAATTGATGAGGAATCAAAACGGATTTATCAGAACGTTACAGATAATGTAGTAATGAATCGTGGATTGAATGAGTTAGAAAGTCAATTACGTATCACAATTCCAACATCAGAACGATACTATATTTATCAATTGCTTAAGAACAATGAAGAAATTAGCGTATAAATAATACACAAAAAGGGATACAGTATACTGTATCCCTTTTTTGTGTATCGTTGAAAAGGCGTTAAATAAAGAAATTTTAATTAGTGTATTTTGGCACGGTACTTGCTTTATTATAGGTGAGTGCCTATGTAATACTGTACTCAAAGAATGTAGCGCAAGTCTTTTAGCATCTGAGCCTTGTAATTTGCAGGAGGTGGTGGGATGGTAATGGATATTCGACTCACTCGGATCGATGATCGTTTGATTCATGGTCAGGTAGCGACAGTTTGGTCCAAAGCAACAGGGATCGAGCGAATCTTAGTAGTTAGTGATGAGGTTGCGAACGATGAGTTGCGTAAGTTTCTCCTAAAACAAGCCGCGCCACCAGGAATCAAGTCCAATGTCGTCACAAAAAGAAAACTGGTTGAAGTGTATCAAGATCAATTGTTTGATGGAATGAAGGTCATGCTGTTGTTTGCTTCTCCGCAAGATGTAGTAGAGGTCGTTGAGGCAGGTGTTGATTTGAAATCAGTCAATATTGGCGGTATGCGATTTGGCGAAGGAAAGAAAATGATTACTAATTTTATTTCTGTGGATAGTAAAGATGTCGAGTCTTTTCTTGATTTAATGAATGCAGGAATCGAATTAGAAATTCGTCAAGTGCCGACAGATCGAAAAACAGATCTGATGCAATTAATCAAAAAAGAGAAGATGCTGCAATAATTAATTTTGGTTACAGGTTTTGTAAGAACTTATTTATATTTTTGAGCTGTAACAATAATAGTAGGAGGTATAAAGATGGTAGGAATTATCATTGCCAGTCATGGTGAATTCGCTAATGGTATCTTGCAATCCGGAGCGATGATCTTTGGAGAACAAGAAAATGTCAAAGCAGTAACTTTGATGCCGAGTGAAGGACCTGATGACGTCAAGGCAAAAATGGAAGAAGCAATCGCCTCTTTCGAAAACCAAGATGAAGTATTGTTCTTAGTTGATCTTTGGGGTGGAACGCCTTTCAATCAAGCTAACAGTCTGTTTGAAGAACACAAAGATTCGTGGGCAATCGTTGCTGGTATGAACTTACCGATGGTTATTGAAGCATACGCTTCACGTTTCTCAATGGAAACGGCGCATGAAATTGCTGCTCATATTTCAGGAACGGCAAAAGAAGGCGTAAGAATTCGTCCAGAGGAGTTAGAACCAGTTGAAGCAGCTCCAGTAGCGGCTGAAGGCGGACAGCCAACAGGTGCTATCCCTGAAGGAACTGTATTAGGTGATGGTCATATCAAGTTTGTATTAGCTCGTGTAGACTCTCGTTTACTTCATGGTCAAGTTGCAACTGCGTGGACAAAAACGACAGGTCCTAGCCGGATTATTGTTGTTTCAGATGCGGTAGCTAAAGATGATCTTCGCAAGAGATTAATCGAACAAGCTGCTCCTCCAGGTGTTAAGGCAAACGTTATCCCCGTTGATAAAATGATTGAAATCTCAAAGGACCCTCGTTTCGGAAATACAAAAGCGTTGTTACTATTTGAAAATCCTCAAGATGTATTGCGTGCTGTTGAAGGCGGCGTTGATATCAAAGAAGTCAACGTTGGATCAATGGCTCACTCAGTTGGGAAAGTCGTAGTAAGCAAAGTATTGTCAATGGGACAAGATGATGTTGATACTTTTGAGAAGTTGAAAGCAAAAGGAATCAAGTTTGATGTACGTAAAGTACCTAATGATTCTAAAGACAACATGGATGAAATCCTTAACAAAGCAAAAAATGAATTGAAAAACGCTTAAGCAAGATAATTAACTTAAATAGGAGGGCTTATAATGTCTGGTATTTCAATGGTATTAGTAGTAATCGTTGCCTTTCTAGCAGGTATGGAAGGGATTTTGGATGAATTCCAATTCCATCAACCGCTAGTAGCATGTACATTAATTGGTTTAGTAACCGGTAATTTAGAAGCTGGGATCGTGTTAGGCGGCTCACTTCAAATGATCGCCTTAGGTTGGGCAAACATCGGGGCTGCTGTGGCACCGGATGCTGCGTTAGCATCTGTTGCATCTGCAATTATTTTAGTTTTAGGTGGTCAAGGAGTTAAAGGTGTTTCTTCAGCTATCGCAATCGCTGTTCCTTTAGCTGTAGCTGGTTTGTTCTTAACAATGATCGTTCGTACATTAGCTGTGCCAATCGTTCACTTTATGGATGCTGCAGCTGAAAAAGGAAATATGCGTCAAGTTGAAATGTGGCATATTATCGCTGTATGTATGCAAGGTGTTCGTATTGCGATTCCTTCAGCTGCATTATTAGTAATTCCTGCTGACACTGTACGTGGATTCTTAGAATCAATGCCTGCTTGGTTAACTGATGGTATGGCTATCGGTGGTGGTATGGTCGTTGCCGTTGGTTACGCTATGGTTATCAACATGATGGCTACAAAAGAAGTATGGCCATTCTTCGCGATTGGTTTTGCTATCGCAGCACTTTCTGAATTAACGTTGATCGCACTAGGTGTTATCGCAGTTGCATTCGCTTTGATTTACTTGAACCTACAAGAAAGTTCTGGTGGATCTTCTAATGGTGGCGGAGGCAATACTGGCGATCCGCTTGGCGATATTTTGAATGATTATTAATCTTGAAGGAGGAGAAATAAAATGGCAGAAAAAATCGAATTAAGTAAAAGAGATCGTTTAGCCGTTGCATGGCGTTCTACCTTCATTCAAGGTTCTTGGAACTACGAACGTATGCAAAATGGTGGTTGGTGTTTTGCAATGCTACCAGCGATCAAAAAATTATACAAAACAAAAGAAGACCGTACGTTAGCAATGCAACGTCACTTGGAATTCTTTAATACACACCCATATATCGCTTCACCAATCATCGGAGTAACTCTTGCGCTTGAAGAAGAACGCGCAAATGGCGCTCCAGTTGATGATGTAGCAATCCAAGGGGTTAAGGTTGGTATGATGGGACCTTTAGCCGGTGTTGGTGACCCAGTGTTCTGGTTTACTGTACGTCCGATGTTAGGTGCTCTAGGTGCTTCATTAGCGTTAGCTGGAAACATTTTAGGACCAATCATTTTCTTCCTTGCTTGGAATATTATTCGTTGGGCATTCATGTGGTATACACAAGAATTTGGCTATCGTGCTGGTTCTAAAATCACTGATGACCTTTCAGGTGGTCTATTACAAAAGGTTACTAAAGGTGCATCCATTCTAGGTATGTTTGTTTTAGGAGCTTTAGTGCAACGGTGGGTAAACGTGAAATTTACACCGGTTGTTTCTACTGTTAAGTTAGACAAAGGTGCTTATATCGAATGGGACAAATTACCTGCTGGTGCTCAAGGAATTAAAGAAGCTCTTTCTCAACAAGCTTCTGGTCTTGCTTTAGATAGTTCTAAAGTAACTACTTTACAAGATAACTTAGATTCATTAATTCCAGGTCTTGCTGCATTACTATTGACATTGCTTTGCATGTGGTTATTGAAGAAAAAAGTTTCTCCAATCGTTATCATTCTTGGCTTGTTCGTAGTAGGCGTTGGCTTGCACGTATTAGGTATTATGTAAAAAAGTCACTCATTAATGAAAAATGCTCGGGCTTGCCCGAGCATTTTTTGCTTAATAAGAGTAAAATAAAGTATAATGATTCAATAGATACATATAAGGAAATGGAGTAGGTCTTATGGTTCAGTCAATCAATACAAAGGTCGATTTGACAATCGATGCTACCTCGTACTTAGGTGTCGCAGATTATGGGAAGATTATGATTGGTGATAAGGGATTTGAATTTTTCAATAATCGAGATGCAAGAAAGTTTGTTCAAATTCCTTGGGAAGAAGTAGATTACGTTATTGCTTCTGTTGTTTTTAAGGGAAAATGGATTCCACGTTACGCGATACAAACGAAAAAGAATGGCACTTATTCTTTTGCATCAAAGGAACCCAAAAAAGTGTTAAGAGCAATACGTGAATACGTAGATCCAGATCATATGGTTCGATCACTAGGATTTTTTGATGTTATCAAACGTGGGGTACGAAACAAATTTAATAAGTAAGACAAAGTCGTTTATCTATTAGATAAGCGGCTTTTAATTTTGGCACAAACTTCTGTGCCAAAGCTCTATCTACATTTGATTGAAAGCGGATACTCATGGATATATGATAAATATGTAAACGAAATCATTTCATAATTATTTCTAAGGAGGAAAAGAAGATGGAAATGCAAGCTACTGGACAAAAGGGTGGACTAAAAGCAAAAGTCCAGCGTCTCGGAAGTCATTTGTCGGGAATGGTTATGCCCAATATTGGCGGATTTATTGCTTGGGGTGTTATCACTGCTTTATTTATTCCAGATGGGTATATTCCAAATGAACAGCTAGCTTCACTGGTTGATCCAATGCTGAAATTTTTATTGCCATTATTAATCGCTTATACAGGCGGCAGCATGGTACATGGACAACGTGGTGCAGTTGTTGGGGCAATCGCAGCTATGGGGGTTATCGTAGGATCGGATGTACCGATGTTTATCGGTGCAATGATGATGGGACCTTTGGGTGGATGGTGCATCAAGAAGTTTGATGACGCTTTCCAAGAAAAGATTAAGGCTGGATTTGAAATGTTAGTCAATAACTTTTCTTCTGGTTTGATTGGATTTGCTTTAGCAATTGTTGGGTATTATGCGATTGGCCCAGTTGTTGGCTCGTTAACCAATTTGATGGCAGCCGGTGTTGAGTCAATTATCAACATGCATTTGTTACCATTGGCAAATATTTTTATTGAACCTGCAAAAATTTTATTCTTGAACAATGCGATTAACCACGGAATTTTGACTCCGCTAGGTATTGAACAAGCAGCAGAAGCTGGAAAATCAGTCCTATTCTTATTAGAAGCAAATCCTGGACCAGGTTTAGGAATCTTATTAGCCTTCACATTGTTTGGAAAAGGTGCGGCGAAATCTTCTGCACCGGGCGCGATCATTATTCAATTTTTAGGTGGGATTCATGAGATTTATTTCCCATACGTAATGATGAAACCACTTTTATTCCTAGCTGTTATGGCAGGCGGGGTTGCTGGAACATTTACTTTCCAATTATTAGGTGCCGGTTTACGAGCAGCAGCATCACCAGGTTCGATCATTGCTGTTATGGCTATGACACCGCCAGATGCGATTTTTGCTAACTTAGCAGGGATTGTTGTAGGATGCGTTGTTTCGTTCTTAGTGGCTATGGTTATTATTAAATCGGATCATAATGAAGAAGAAGACTTAGCGGCGACTCAAGCAGCAGTTGCCGATGCAAAAGCACAAAGCAAAGGTCAAAGTGCAATGAAAGCTGACAATCAAGAAATGTTTGGCAACATTAACAAAATCATCTTTGCTTGCGATGCTGGTATGGGATCAAGTGCAATGGGTGCATCAGTATTGCGTGATAAAGTGAAAAAAGCTGGATTATCATTACCAGTTTCTAACTCGGCAATCAATAACTTGAGTGATGATCCGAATGCTTTGATCGTGACACAAGAAGAACTGCATGATCGTGCAAGCCAAAAAGCACCAAGTGCAACCTTCGTTCAAGTGGAAAACTTCATGAACTCTCCACGCTATGATGAAATCGTGGAACGCTTATCCGCAGAACCAGCAGCAGGTGACAGCGAAAAAAAGCCTCTGACAGATGATGTGGTACAAGGTTTAGCAGACTACTCGAAAGTCGATCACATTGTCTTTGGTTATGATCAAGTGAAAGGATCTGCCAATATGGGTGCAACGATTTTGAAAAAATTATTGAAAGACAACGGAATGGATTATCCTGTAACAGTTGAACTAATCAATGTTTTACAAGATAAGCCGAGTGCTTTAATCATTACAAACAGTGAAGAGACAGTTAAAGCAGAGCAACAGGCACCAAGTGCTACACATGTGCCATTAAACGATCTAGTTGCTTCTGAAAAATATGACAAGGTCATTCAAAATTTAAGGAAATAAGTGGTCTTTTATCCAGAATCGTATTACTCTTAAAGCAGTGAGGATTCTCACTGCTTTTACCCTTTTGACATTATTGGAGGAGATATTGTGTATTTTTCGATTCGCGAAAAAAAGATACTTTCCCTTTTATTAGATTATCCAAATGGCATTACTTCAGAAGAATTGCAAGATATTTTACAGGTTAGCAAACGAACGGTTTACCGAGAGATCTCAAGTATAGAAAAGACGATTAAGTCACAGGATATTCAGATTATCAAGCCTCGTGGCGAAGGCTATCGAATTGTGGGAGAAACTTTAAACTTAGAACGTTTGCAGCAGCAATTAGGCGAAAAACAAGCAGAACTATTTACAGATAACGTTCAGCGGCAAAGTGCAATTGTTTGTTCTTTATTGTTAATGGATGAAGAAGCGACGATTGAGGGCTTAGCGATTGATTTTAAAGTAAGTTCAGCGACGATTACTTCTGATTTAGCTACAATAGAAAAAAGCTTGATTGATTACCGATTAGAGCTGCAGCGTCTCAAGGGTCGCGGCATACGAATTGTCGGTCGTGAAAAGCAACGTCGTCAGTTATTAAGTAATTTGATCTATAACGGTGTTAGTGAGTTTGATTTTTTCCAATTCATTGATTCCCTAGATGAAAAGAAAAAAACGACGGATAACTTCTTTTTGAATTTGTTGAGTCAATCAAGTCTATTGTTAGCTCGAAGAATTTTTGAGCAGATTTCTCAGCAGTCGTTTGAGCAGGTTACAGACAATCAACTACAGCGTGTATTGATTTTATTGGCTCTATCGATTGATCGTATGTCTCAAGAGCGTTTTGTAGAAGTTGAGCAGGAGACAAAAGCAAAGCCTGAAAGTATGCAGATTGCTAGTCAAATCATGATTAAAGTTGCAACGACGCTGAAAAAATCGATACCGCCACAGGAGGTTCGTTTCTTTGCCTTTCAATTAGAAGGGGTAAATTATAAGAAGCCGCAAAATATTTTCATTGACAGTTTTGATGTAGAGCTTTCCTATAAGATTAAAGAATTGATTCGTTTGGTTTCTGAAACGTCTGGTATTGATTTTCGAAAAGATGAACAGCTTTTCAATGATTTATCGGCCCATATGTCGGCCGCTTTAAAACGAAATTTGACCGTTCTTCAGGGAGCAAACAACCCGTTATTACAAAAAATTCGTGATAAGTATCAAGAATTGACAGCAGCGATCATCAAAGAATTGGCGGTTGTTTTTCCGGATCATCAATTTACTGCTGATGAATTAGGTTACGTCGTGATCCATTTCGCAACTTCTCTGGAGCGTCATCCTAGTGGGCGAGCACTATCTGCATTAGTATTATGTTCCAGTGGGATTGGGACAGCACGAATATTAGAGAGTCGAATTCACAAGTATTTAAACGAGATCGAAAAAGTGCAAGTGGCAAAAATTTCTGAAATGAATCAATTGGATTATAAAAGCTATGATCTGATTCTAGCGACGGTCTTTTTACCAGGATTTAATTTGCCGTACAAAGTGATTTCACCTTTATTATTGGATGACGAAATTAAAGAAATCAAAGACTATATCCAAACGCTGCACCCAGATAAGGCGTATGTACATGTAGATGAACCGGAACAAGAGCCTAGCGAAGCCTTTGATGAGATTTATGAGACCATGCGAATCGCCAATAGTCTATTACAAAACTTTGATGTTAAACAGATAAACACAAAAGAAACAATTGAGCTGA
This sequence comes from Enterococcus avium ATCC 14025, assembly GCF_000406965.1. Taxonomy (GTDB): domain Bacteria; phylum Bacillota; class Bacilli; order Lactobacillales; family Enterococcaceae; genus Enterococcus_A; species Enterococcus_A avium. Next base: position 80,810 of record NZ_KE136364.1, read on the forward strand.
CCTTAGAAGAGATTATTGATCAGATGCAAGGTACGATCGTATCAGATGCCAAAATCGTGACGAACAAAGTGATTCAACGATATTTGGTGGCGCCGATTGGTGTGCCGAAAACCAATTTTGCCTTATTTCATTGTGCGGATGCACATGTCAAGGAACCATTATTTACCATTTATGACTTAGATCGGAAGTTCTTGATTCAAGGAATGGATAAAAAAAGTATTGATTTAACCCGGGTACTATTACTGTTAGCACCCGATCCAATGCCAGAAAGCCAACAAAGTTTGTTAGGAAAAATCAGCAGTTCGGTCATCGAAAGTGATCTGAATACTGAAATCTACAAATTCGGCAATAAAGAGATTATCTATCAATTATTGAGTTCTTTGTTTGTCAAAGAAATTCGAGAAAACTAGCGCAAGCTTTTAAAAATCGGGGAGGAATTTAAAATGGAATTACAGCCAGAAATGATTTTATTAGACCAAGAATTTGCCAACAAGGAAGAGGCGATCCGTGCAAGCGGACAGTTGTTAGTGGATGCTGGTTGTGTGGAAGAAGGCTATGTTGATGCCATGATCGAAAGAAATAAGCTGGTCTCTGTTTATATGGGAAACTTTATCGCGATCCCTCATGGAACCGATGAAGCGAAGCGCTATGTAAAGAAAAGCGGTATTTCGGTGATCCAGGTTCCTACGGGGGTTCACTTTGGGAAAGATGATACAGAAGACGTAGCGATGGTGCTATTTGGAATTGCTGGGATCGAAAACGAGCATTTAGATATCTTGCAAAAGATCGCAATCTTTTGTTCTGATGTTGAAAATGTCGTTAAATTAGCAGATGCAAAAACAAAAGAAGAAGTCATTAGCTATCTTCAGGAGGTAGAATAGGATGCAAGCAACACACTTTGGCGCAGGAAATATTGGACGTGGATTTATTGGAGAAATTTTAGCAAAAAATGGTTTTTCAATTGATTTTGTTGATATCAATGAAACAATTATCAATGCATTGAATGAACGCAACGAATACACGATTCAATTAGCAGATGAAAGTCAAAAAGAAATTCATGTCGCAAATGTGGACGGCTTGAACAATCAAACCAATCCAGAGGCTGTGATTGATTCCGTTAGTAAAGCAGATATTGTAACGACAGCGATTGGACCCAATATCTTACCCTTTATCGCAGAATTAATTGCTAAAGGGATTCAAAAACGTCGCAGTGAAGGCAATACAGCTGCTCTAGATGTAGTAGCCTGCGAAAATATGATTGGCGGTAGTCAATTTTTATTTGAAAAGGTCCAAACTTTTTTATCCGCAGAAGATCTGGCTTTTGTAGACCAATGCATCGGATTTCCCAATGCGGCAGTCGATCGAATTGTGCCAATCCAACATCACGATGATCCATTGTTCGTATCAGTGGAACCTTTCAGTGAATGGGTAATTGATGCGACACAAAGTAAAAACAAAGAGCTGCGTCTAGAAGGTGTGGAATATGTAGAGGATTTGGAACCTTATATTGAACGGAAGTTATTCTCCGTCAATACTGGACATGCGACGGTTGCTTATACTGGAGCATATGCAGGGTATCAAACAATCGATGAAGCGATTGCCGATGAACGTGTGCTAGAGAAATTACGTGCAGTTCTTGGCGAAACGGGAGAGTTATTGATTAATAAATGGAATTTTGATAAAGAGAAGCATTTTGCTTACATTGATAAGATCGTTAGTCGTTTCGAAAATAAATACATTTCAGATAGTATCAGTCGTGTGGCGCGGACACCGATTCGTAAGTTGGGCTTTGATGAACGATTCATTCGTCCGATTCGGGAATTGAAGGAGCGCGGACTTGAATACGATAATTTAGTAGATGTCGTAGCAATGGTTTTGAAATACGATGATCCGAACGATGAACAAAGTGTTGAATTGCAAGGGTTGCTAAAAGAGAAATCAGCAGCCGAAGTGATCCAGCAGGTTACTGATTTAAAAGATAATGAGTTAATCGCTGAAATTTCAGCAACATATCACAAATAGCTCTTCCTTTCTCCACCGCGATAAATAATTGCGGTGGGGAATTTTTTTATTTATAAAGAAATTTCGTTTCAAAAACCGGCTGAAAATTATCTGTTTTCAAATTTATAAATAAGTTTTTTGGACGAGTTTTGAAAATTACATCATTTTAAACATTATCTATTTGGCAAATAAATAAACATTATGAGTTGTGATTGCCGAAATAGTTCGTGTTTTTGGCAAAATGCTCTTGATTCTTTCTTTTTAAAAAGATATTATAAACAAGTCGAGAAATTTCGTTTCATGAAGCACTCGAATGAAATAGGCGTTCTATGCTTAAAGAGTGACAATTTATACTAGTTTCTTAACTATTCATTTTTGAATGACAATAAGGGGGAGTTAAATGACGACGTTTGCTAAGTATTATCAACAATTGAAGGAATTTACGGAAGATTTATTTTTACATCCAGAACTGGGCTATAAAGAACATCGCACATCTGAAAAAGTAATCGAAGAGTTGACCCGAATTCATCCATCGATAGAATTGTCTAAATTTTCAGAAACAGGGATTAAAACATTTTTATCAACAGATAAAAAACGAACGATGGCATTTATTGCAGAGTTAGACGCGGTTTATGCACCGACACATTTTCAAGCAGATCCTCAGACGGGGGCTGCTCACAATTGTGGGCATTTTACTCAGGTGGCAATCGCATTGTCCTTGTATGATCATTACATTAAAACTGGAAACTATAAGAAATTAGACTTTAATTTATGCTTTATCTTTGTACCGGCGGAAGAATATTTAGATTTGGATTATCGTAAAGAGCTTCGAGCTGCTGGTAAAATCCAGTTCTTAGGGGGAAAACCGGAAGCAATGTCATTAGGGATTTTTGATGATGTTGATTTTGGTGTTTGTGTCCATGCTATCGGGGAAGTCTTCGAACGGCCGACGATCGAAGTGAATTGTGATTTAGCCGGCTTCCTGTATAAGCGTTATCATTTTTCTGGAAAAGCGGCTCATGCGGGCTTTGATCCTTTTTCAGGTATTAATGCCTACAGTATATCGACGTTATTCAATACAGCGATCGGGTTAAGTCGCCAACAGTTTAAGGATACAGAATCGATTCGAGTGAACCCCATTGTAATGGAGAGCGATATGTCGACAAATGTTGTTCCGAATCACATTACGGTAGGAACTGACCTGCGCTGTAAGACACTAGAATACATGCCAGAAGTAGCGCGAAAGCTAGATCGTGCCGCACAAGGAAGTGCGTATGCTTTGGAGGGCGAAGTAACGATTGAAACGGAGCTGGGCTACCTGCCATTTGTTCAAGATCGTTATCTAAATAGTTTTGTGGAGCGGACCTTTGCGAAGTTCGATAAGATTCCGGACATTATTGATGATCGTGGCGGGATTGCAGCAGCTGGTGATATTGGTGATTTAGCATTTATGATGCCTTGTATCCAAATCAGTTATGGTGGATTTGAAGGAACAATTCATGGAGATGATTTTAAAATGATCGATCCAGAATTTGTTTTAGAGACCTTCCCAGAATTTTTATCAGAGGTGCTAATGGAAATGTCTGGCAACTTGGATGAGGAAAAAATCTATCGTCGTTCATTTAAAGAATATAAAGAATTAATTGATTCAATTGGAGGGAATGTATGAAGAAGCAATTAGTGTGGTTAGTTGGTTTTGTGGTGGCGGTGGTAACGATCGCAGAATTGATCGGGATGCAATTCATTACGTTAGGAAATACGACTGTTACCGTTTTACCGTTAGTATTTTCTGTTTTATTGGCGATGCTGTTTGGATTACCAGTGCTTCGCAAAGGGTTAGTTGCTAAAATTTATTCAAAGGGCAATATTCAATTTTCAGCGAAGTATTTATTGTATATTATGCTGCCGTTAATGGCACGTTATGGCGCGGATGTAGCCCCAAGATTGAAGGAAATATTGAGTGTTGGCTGGGTGTTCTTATTCCAAGAATTGGGAAACGTGGGAACGGTTCTTATTGGTTTGCCAGTAGCGCTTATGTTAGGCTTGCGTCGGGAGGCTATCGGTGCAACTCTGGGTCTAGGTCGGGAAGGCGAGCTAGCGTATATTTCTGAAAAGTATACACTAGATTCTGCCGAAGGACGCGGGGTATTATCGCTTTATTTGATTGGTACATTATTCGGGTCGATTTTCTTTAGTATTTTTGCGCCGATCATGGCTGGGCTTGGTTTTGATTATCGCGCGTTAGCCATGAGTTCAGGAGTCGGCTCTGCCAGCATGATGACGGCAGCTTCATCTTCTTTAATTGCTTTAATGCCTGAAAATGAAACGACGATCGCAGCCTATGCCGCTGCGAGTCAATTGTTGACCAGTTTTTTAGGAACCTATACGATGGTATTTATTGCAGTGCCATTGCAGCGTTTCATGTACAACTTACTGACAGGAGGATCACGCCGTGGAAAAGAAACAGTCTAATGAATATATTAAGATTTCACTTGTATTATTATTAAGTATCTGCTTGATTTTATTTACACAGGGAATTAAATTACTTAAAAATCCAGCCTCTACTCCGATTACCTTTAACACGATTCAAGGATTAGTGGTATTGTGGGCTTTTTCTATGATTGGCGTATTTATCTCAACGTTAGTGAAGAAAACCAACATCAAAATTCTAGCTGATTTTCCAATTTTAGGCTGGGTGTCCTTAACATCCTTGTTTTTCTGTCTACTTTCTGACTTTTTTGTTCAAGCGATTGCCGGTGTTGACTTTTTATCGATCACCACGCCGATTTTAGCGTTTGCGGGTCTGTCAGTGGCAGATAGTTTGATGGATTTACGGAAGACTTCTTGGCGCGTTGCGATTGTTGCTATCTTTGTTTTTATTGGAACGTATCTTGGAAGTGCGATCATTGCACAGATCGGATTGCTTTTAACAGGGAAATAAAAAAATCTCCAGAGCAGAGAAAATTCTGTTCTGGAGATTTTTTTGGAAAAGCTTTACCTTCTTAATGAAATTGATAATAATGATCTTAAGCATGAACAGTAGAAAAACTTAATATTTTGGTCTAGACTTTCTTATTGAAAAATTCGTTGATCGGTGTTAAAATTGGTGTATACCAAATTGATAAAGGAGCGTTTACCCATGAAAGTAATTCGTGTGAAAGATGCCAATGAAGGCGGAAAAAAAGCATTTGAAATCATCAAAGATGGAATGGAAAACGGCGTAAAAGTATTAGGTCTAGCAACAGGCAGCACTCCTGAAACCTTATATAAAGAAATGACAACTAGCGATTTAGATTTTTCAGATATGACTTCTGTAAACTTAGATGAATATGTAGGATTAGATGGATCAGACGATCAAAGCTATCGTTATTTCATGAATGATCATTTATTCAACAAAAAACCATTTAAAGAAACATTCGTGCCAAATGGAAAAGCAGAAGACTTGGAAGCTGAATGCAAACGTTACGATGAAGTGATTGCTGAACATCCACTTGACTTGCAAGTATTAGGAATTGGCCGTAATGGACATATCGGTTTTAACGAACCAGGAACACCATTTGATGTCACTACGCATGTGGTTGAATTAACAGAATCAACAATCGAAGCTAATAAACGTTACTTCGATAAAGTTGAAGATGTTCCGACTCATGCATTGTCAATGGGAATCGGTTCAATTATGCAAAGTAAAAAAATCTTGTTGATGGCTTTCGGTACGGATAAAGCTGACGCAATCAAAGGCATGATTGATGGTGAAGTAACTGTTGATCTACCTGCAAGTGTTTTACAAAACCATGCTGACGTAACAGTGATCATTGACGAAGACGCAGCAAGCAAATTATAATCGTATTCAATGAAGTGCCGAGGAAAATTCCTCGGTACTTTTTTTGTGAGTTCCTCTTCGTACTTCAAGTACGTTAGTGGAATCGTGTATGCGGAGATAATAAAACTCATTTTTCGCTGTTTGCTTAGTGAACGTATTAATAGCTAGCTACTATATTAATTAAGGTTAAGGTTAAAGCTCTCAAGTGATATACTTATTTCAAGGAGCGTGAACGTATGAAGCGGTGCATTGTTTTAACTGGAATGGTTAGCTAACGAAAAAAAGGAGGAGAGAACTATTCCAGTAGAAAAGCTTTACCCTAGAAGTAATGATCATGAAACGATTTATTTGCAGCAAGCGATTACCCGACCGGCTATTTCAGTTGGAGACTACACGATTTATAATGATTTTCGCAGCGATCCCTGTGACTTTGAAAAGAACAATGTCTTGTATCAGTATCCAATCAATCATGATCGTTTGGTTATTGGCAAATTTTGTTCGATTGCTTGTGGTGCAACGTTTATTTTTAATAGCGCAAATCATAAGCAGTCAGCCCTTTCGACCTACACCTTTCCTTTATTTTATGAGGAATGGCAGCTGAAGAAGGAAGACGTGGCTTCAGCATGGGACAATAAAGGCGATATCGTGATAGGAAATGATGTCTGGATCGGCTATGAAGCAACGATTTTATCCGGTGTAACGATCGGAGATGGCGCGATCATCGGAGCAAAGGCAGTGGTGACGAAAGATGTTCCACCCTATAGCGTAGTCGGCGGTGTTCCAGCAAAGAAAATCAAACAACGATTTGATGCGGAAACGATTCAAAAATTGCAGCAGCTCAAATGGTGGGATTGGCCGGATGAAAAAATTCGACAAGCAATCCCCTATTTAAAAAATGGTGAGATCGATCAATTATTTGAATAAGCAGTACAAGCTCAGTCGATTATACGGCTGAGCTTGCTTCTTTTTCTTCTTTTGACTATAGTGAACACTAGAAAAGTAAGGTGGAGGATTTAAAGAATATGCGTTTAGACAAATTTTTAGCGGAGGTCGGCTTAGGCAGTCGTAAAGAGGTGAAACAGCTGATCAAAAAAGGTCAAATCAGCGTGAACCAGAAAATCGAAAAATCAGATAAAAAACAGATTGATCCAGAGAAGGATCAGGTTGACTATCAAGGCGAAATCTTGCATTATCAAGAGTTTTACTACTATTTATTACATAAGCCGGCTGGTGTCGTGAGTGCAACAGAGGACAAGCACGATCAGACCGTGATGGATATATTTTCACCCTCTGATTACCGCAGTGATCTTTTTCCAGTGGGTCGTTTGGATAAGAATACTGAAGGGTTATTGTTAATTACCAATGATGGGAAATTAGCGCATGATTTGCTGTCTCCAAAGAAACATGTAGAAAAGGAGTATTTCGCTGAGGTTCAAGGAGTAATGACGGCTGAAGATCAACAGCGTTTTGTTGACGGGTTTTTATTAGATGGAGAACGGACGCTGCCAGCAGAATTATTGATTGATGAAGTAACGGAAAATAAATCAAAGGTACGAATTATTCTACATGAGGGGAAATTCCATCAAGTCAAACGAATGGTTAAGGCCTGCGGCAAAGAAGTGACTTATCTAAAGAGAATTCGTATGGGGAAGCTGCTGTTGACTAAAGAGTTAGTCAAAGGAGCCTACCGCTCATTAACTGAAGATGAATTAAAGGGACTAAAAGGTTAATTGGCGTTCTTTTTTTACTACCGTGCTATACTAAAGGAGAAAGCTTTTCAGAATAAAAGCAGAACTGAAGGGGTGGTGCACAGATGGATTTGAAATTATCCGTTTATGAAATTATGCTGCGGCTATTTTTAGCTATGATCATGGGTGGTGCCATCGGGATTGAACGGGAATATAAAAACCGACCTGCTGGAATTCGTACGCATATTTTAGTTTGTATGGGTGCGACGATCATCGCATTGATCCAAGTGGAGATTGCTGATCAGGCCTTGCGTTATGCAGCGGCGAAGCCAGAATTCGTCGGTGTGGTACGAGCAGATGAAGCGCGTCTAATTGCACAGGTCGTCAGCGGAATCGGTTTTCTTGGCGCCGGTACAATCATGGTCAGCAACCGTTCGGTTAAAGGGCTGACAACAGCTGCTTCGATTTGGGCAGGTGCTGGTTTGGGGATTGCCATCGGTATGGGCTATTACACGATCGCTATTTGCAGTTTTGTTGGTATTATTTTGGCTTTGACAGTGGTAAAAAGGGTCATCAAAATTAATGCCATCAAAAAGCTGGAGATTCGTTATATCCACCGCGAAGCAACCAAGGAATTTATTATGAATTATTTTGAGAGTAAAAAAATCGAAGTCGAAGATGTTGATTTCGACGTGGATTTCATGGATGATTATCGGATTTATACGAATGTCTATACGATTGATTTACCACGTGGAATGAATTATACGGATGTGATTGAGGATCTATCCATGTATAAAAATATCACAAAACTACGCATGATTAACGTGTGAAACAGAGGATAAAATCATTTAACGATGATTTTGTCCTCTTTTTTTGAATAAAGTAGTATTGTCAGAGCTTCTGTTCATTGATAGAGTTAGAAGTAAGAGTTAGTAAAATGGGATTATTTGGTATATATAGGAGGAAAAATGGGGAAAATTCTTTTATTAGAGGACGATCAAAATTTAAATAATGGGATTCAATTATGTTTGACCAGAGAAGGATACGAGGTCACGGCTTGTTTAGATATTACTTCGGCTGAACGGGCATTTGAACAACAGGAGATTGATTTAATTATCAGCGATCTTTCTTTGCCAGATGGCAGCGGCTTGGATTTTTGTCAGAAAGTTCGTGAACGATCGAATGTCTTGATATTAATGCTGACTTCTTATAATCAGGAACACGACATTGTGTCGGGTTATGTTCATGGCGCTGATGATTATATGACCAAGCCCTTTAGTTTAATGGTTTTAGTCTCAAAGGTACAGGCACTGATGAAGCGAGTAGTGCGTAATCAAGGACAAGAATTGATTTCTGGAGAATTATCAGTCTCGTTAAACGAAATGAAGGTTAAGCTGCAAGGAGAACTTTTGCCGTTGAGTAAGACGGAGATCCAATTGCTGGTGCTTTTCATGGAAAATCCGAAGCAAATTCTCTCAACAGATCAGTTACTTGATCAAATCTGGGATACTAAAGGCGAGTACGTTGACACGAATACTGTTTCAGTGAATATTAGCCGCCTGCGGCAGAAAATCGGTAAGGAACGAATTAAAACTGTTCGAGGAGTGGGGTATTTATGGATCAACGACGTTCAAAAAAAATAGTTTTGATTTACGTGTTGATATCTGTAGCCTGTTTTGCGTTGTTTATCACTCAAAATTTTAAAATGTATTCGGAAATTGAACAAGATCGCCAAGCGACTTTAGCACTGTTAGTAAAGGAAGAAAAATTTTCAGAAGCTGCGTTAATCAAGACTTTTAAAGTAAATAAGACCTCTGACTTGGCTAACGAGGGGGCTTCCTTAGAAGCAAAATATAATTTGATTGATAAAATGGATCATCCACGCCTGCTACGGACACTTCTTATTAGAAACCTGCAAATATTTACACTTTGCTGGCTGCTGATTTCGTTACTATTTTTCTGGCAGATGAAGGAAAAAATAAAACTTCAAAAAAGCTTAGAAAAGGAAACCAAAGAGTATCACGAGAGTTCAATTCAAAATGAATTGTTATTGCAGCGAAGTCAGCGTGAAGAAGGAAATTTGAAATCCAGTATTACGGATATCACGCATCAGCTAAAAACTCCAGTGGCATCATTGAAACTAAGCTTGGATATCGCACTTTCAGATCAATATGAGGAGCAGGAGCGAAGAAATTTTGCCGACCAAGCAGAAGTTCAGATCAACAAGTTGAACTTGATGCTGGATGGTTTAGCAAAAATCTCACAGCTAGAAACGGATCTGATTCAACTGAAGCCACAAAAGCTTTCCTTACAACAATTGATTAATGAAGCAGTCAATGGTGTAATCATGAAAGCAGTCGAAAAGGACATTGAGTTGGAAGTTGAATTGTCAGAGGATACTTTTGTTATGGTTGATAAAAAATGGACGCTAGAAGCTTTAGGAAATGTGTTGGAAAATGCGGTGAAATATTCGCCAAAGCAAACCACAGTGATTCTTCGGGCTTCTTCATTGGTGACTTATGTGTTGGTTGAAATTAAAGATGAAGGACCTGGAATTCCTACTGATGAGCAAAATAAGATTTATCAGCGTTTTTACCGCGGCAGTTCTAGCACGACGGCAGAAGGTTCTGGAGTAGGACTATATCTGACTCGGAAAATCATTGAAGAACAAGGCGGGACAGTTATGGTGAAGCAACGGCATCCTCGGGGATCGAATTTTCAATTGACCTTGCCAGCAACGTAATTTCTTTTCTTACAAATTTGTTATGTTCGGTGAAAGAATCCTGCAAGGGTTCTTTTTTATACTAAGAGTATAGAAATGAGATGAGGAAAGAAGGAGACGAAAATGATTTTAACAATTAGAGATCTAGTAAAGCATTATAATGATGGGGGTTCCGTCGTAAAGGCAGTTGACCATATTGATTTGGAAGTACAAAAGGGTGATTTTGTTGCGATAGTTGGTAAATCGGGCTCTGGTAAAAGTACGCTGTTGAACTTAATCGGTAGTTTAGATCGACCAGATTCAGGGCAAGTCATCATTGATGGGAAGAATGTTTTTCGAATGAAGGATGAGCAATTGGCTGTCTTTCGTCGTCAAAAGATCGGTTTTATTTTTCAGAATTACAATTTAATCCCATCGTTGAATGTTTGGGAAAATGTCGTTTTACCGATCGGTTTAGATAATCGAAGAGTCAATACAGCATTTATCGAAGACTTGTTGAAGACAATTGGATTAAGTGACCGTAAAAAAGCCTTGCCAAGCATGCTTTCTGGTGGTCAGCAGCAACGTGTGGCGATCGCACGAGCGATTGCAGCAGAACCAGCAATTATCTTGGCCGATGAGCCGACAGGAAACTTAGATACCAAGACAGAATTAGAAGTAATGTCACTTTTAAAAAAATCAGTTGAAAAATTTGGCCAAACACTAATTATGATTACTCACGATGAAGGAATCGCGCAAACGGCTGATCACATTGTCCACCTTGAAGATGGGCGGGTGATCTAAATGAAGATGATCAACCAGGTAGCGTTAGCCAACACGAAGTATCATAAAGGGAAAAATCTACTTTCCGGGATTGCAATTATTTTGACCAGTGTGTTAGTTTTCTTGATCACTTCGATTGGATTAGGGGTGGTAAATGTTCAGAATGCGGCAGTCAACAAGGTTTATCCAACATGGCATGCGATGTATCGCCAAGTCTCTGAAGAAAATATGGGAAAAATTGCTCAGCATGATTTGATTGGGGAATACGGTCTGCGTCAGGATGTCGGTGAATCCGTACTAAATAAAGATGACTTTATCCTCATTAGCTATTTGGATAACGGTGCACAAAAATTAGCTAAACAAACCTTTACGAAAGGACACGCTCCGAAAAAAGGGAACGACGCGGTGCTTTCAAGGGATGCATTGAAGACGTTGGGTTATCCGAATGCGAAAATTGGGGATACAATTAAAATTCCGATTCAGATCTATGAAGCGGACGGCATGGGTTTACAGCAGGAAAAAACATTTCGCTTAACTGGTTTTTCTCCTGATATAAAAAACCAAAATGATGAAAAAATTTTTTCAATGCTCGTTTCAAAAGATTTTATGGAGGAAGTCATTCCCAAAAAACAGCGAAGCTATCGCATGATGATTCGTCTGAACGAAACTGCTGCGACTTCAACCGATGCTATTAAGGAGCAAATCAAGGAAATTGGAAAAAATTTCGATGTTACTGAAGATAATATCGTTGAAAATAGCGACTATCTTTTTGCTAATTATATCGATCCTGCTTTTTATTCAGGGATGGCGATTATTGTAGGAATTATTTTGATTGCCGGAGCGTTAACGATTTACAGTATTTATTATGTATCTTTGATCAATAAGGTCCAAGAGTTTGGAAAATTGGCAGCTTTAGGAGCGACTAAAAGACAGATACGTCAAATCATTTTACGAGAGAACTTGATCGTTGCAGGGCTTTCGATTCCTGCTGGACTACTAATCGGGATTGCTGCAGTAAAATTTGTTTTCTTTCAGTTGATCTCATCAATTTCAAGTGAACAAGCTATGACAAAGGAGATGCGTCAGGTACTTGATAATGGCGAGGTATCCTTGATCCTTCCCTGGATTATCGCGATGACAATTGGGGTCACTTTACTAACAGTTATTTTGGCTTCTTTGAAACCTATGCGTCAAGCTAGTAAAATCATGCCGATTGAGGCAATGCGCTATACTGGGCAAATGCAAGGCAATAAAAAACAACGTAAGGGATTTATTGATCTTAATCTGCGACGCTTAGCCAATGCAAACCTTTCTAGAAATAAAAAGCGAACAATGGTCACGATTTTTTCATTGGGGATGATTGGAATTTTGTTTGTCGTCATTTCAACTGTTTTTAGTTGTATGAATCCCAAACAGGCCGCCCGTGATACGATCGCTGAAGATTATTGTATGAGTATTGCTTCACGAGAAGGTGATAAGATGCGACCAGAACTTAAATGGACTGTGATTCAACAAAATAATCCCTTAAACAATAAGGTAATTAATAAAATTAAAGCAATCGATGGTGTTGAAAAAGTAGATGCATTTCAATCTATTACAGGAGAAGTTCCGAGTGTTAAGGATCCTGGGACAGACAAGCCAATGAGCTTATCAATTGGCGGTATTTCTAAGGATCAAATGGCTCTGATCAATAGAGATATTGAGAAAGGACATGCGACTTATGAGGAATTAAACTCAGGAGATAAAGTTATTGCGACAGGTTATATATTAGCAAATTATCCAGAAATCAAGATCGGCGATACATTGACCTTCAAATTCTTTGATGGGAATCGTACGTTTGAAAAAGACATGACAATCATTGGTGGAGGAAGCTTTGCACAATCGGTTACGAACTTTGATAATTTCTTAATGAGCAACGAGGCGATAAAAAAACTATCGAAAAATAATTTAACCTACTATGTGAATATTAAAGCTGCTAAAGGAAAAACTAAAACCGTTCAATCAGCCATTGAAAATATTGAAGAAGGAAATGAGCTGTTTCGTTTAGAAAGTTATGAAGAAGTTTTGAAACAGTGGGAAGACACGTTGCAACTGACAGCTGGGGCTGGGTATGCGATTATGCTAGTTTTGGCAATCGTTGGGATCATGAACCTAATCAATACGACAATCGATAGTATTTTAAGTCGAAAAAAAGAATTAGGCGTTATGCAGGCAATCGGCATGTCTAATCAACAAATGAAGAAAATGCTTCGAACAGAGGGTTTCGTCTATGCAGGTGGTATTATTTTACTAGCGGGAGGCCTAGGCAGTATTCTCGGATATCTGGTTTACTTGTATGCGGAAAGTCATTCGTTGATGCAAATTAAAGTGTATCAATACCCATTAATCCAAGTTTTGCTGATGATTTTCTTAGTTGTTATCGTACAATTGATTCTGACTTATGCAACGACCACGATCGTCAATAAAGAAACAGTCATCAAACGAATTCAGGCGTCAGAATAAAAAAATGCAGCCCGCAAGAAACTGCGGGCTGCATTTTGCTTTATTCTAAACCAATCAAATAATCATCATCATTCATGGCTTCCACTTGACCAAGCAAGTAGCCATTGCCGACTTGTGAGAAGAAATCATGGTTACTAGTTCCGGTGGAAATCCCGTTCATAACGATCGGGTTCACATCATCTGCGGTATCTGGGAAAAGTGGATCCATGCCTAGATTCATCAAAGCTTTATTGGCATTGTAGCGCAAGAACGTTTTGACTTCTTCGGTCCAGCCGATTTCATCGTATAATTCTTCGGTATAACGTTCTTCATTTTCGTACAATTCATACAATAAATCGTACATCCATTCCTTCAAACGTTCTTGTTCTTCTTCGGTTTGTTCGTTGAATCCGCGTTGGAATTTGTAACCAATGTAGGTGCCATGAACCGATTCATCACGAATGATCAATTTGATGATCTCCGCTACATTGGCCAACTTATTATTTCCTAAATAATATAGAGGTGTGTAAAAACCAGAATAGAAAAGGAAAGTCTCAAGAAAGACACTGGCGATTTTCTTTTCTAATGGTGTGCCGTTTTTATAGATCTCGTTGATCCGTTCGGCCTTTTTTTGCAGGTATTGATTGGTATTGGTCCATTCAAAGATTTCATTGATTTCCGTTTTGGTATTCAAGGTACTGAAAATTGATGAATAGCTTTTCGCGTGAACAGATTCCATAAATTGAATATTGTTCAAGACAGCTTCTTCGTGGGGCGTCCGAACATCTTTACGCAGCTGATCCATTCCGCTTTCTGATTGGACGGTATCCAATAAGGTCAGACCGCCGAATACATAACCCACAGTTTGTTTTTCTAGGTCAGATAGTTTACGCCAATCGTCTAAGTCGTTAGACAACGGAATCCGTGTATCCAACCAAAATTGTTCAGTCAATTTTTCCCACGTCGATTTATCGATGACGTCTTCGATTTCATTCCAGTTAATGGCTTCATAATAAGTTTCTGCCATGGATATTCCCCCTATTTCGTATTAATAAATTTATTTTTTTAAAGTCCAAAAAAATAAATTTAATGCTCTCCACGTATATCATCCAACTATACATGTTCATATCTAATATAAATCAATTTGTCCTGTTTTAAGTGAATGAAAACTGTGAAAAGTTGGCCTGACATCCTAAAGTAGTTATTTACGCAGAGCATTCCCTCTCGAACAGAAGTGCGAGAGGGAACAATGATTTAGATTACACAGCTTTCACATTGGTTTGAGCCAATTTCTTCGGCATCATCAGTAAATGTTCGAACGTAATAAATGGATTTACAGCCCTTATAAAAAGCGTAGTTACGCAGGATGTTCAAATCACGTGTTGTTTGTTTGCTTTCAGTTTTCCATTCATATAGTCCTTCAGGAATTTCCGAACGCATAAACAAGGTCAAGCTCATTCCTTGGTCGATATGTTGCTGAGCAGTCGCATAAACGTCAATGACTTTGCGCATATCCATATCATAGGCAGAAGTATAATAAGGCAAGGTTTCATTATTCAAGTAAGGCGCTGGATAATAGATCTTACCGATTTTCTTTTCTTGACGCTCTTCAATTAAACGAGTGATTGGGTGTAAGCTGGCACTTGTATCGTTAATATAAGAAATCGAACCATTTGGTGCAACAGCTAACCGATTTTGGTGGTATAGGCCATCTTTTTGAACAGCTTCTTTTAGTGCTTGCCAATCTTCGGCAGTTGGGACAAAGATATCCTTGAAGATTTCTTTGACTTTATCTGTTTTAGGAACAAATTCGCCAGTCGTGTATTTATCAAAATATGAGCCATCAGCATAGGCTGATTTTTCAAAGTTATGGAAGGTTGTCTGGCGTTCTTTTGCTAATTCATTGCTTTCCATCAAAGTCCAGTAGTTAAGCAGTGTGAAATAAATATTTGTGAAGTCAATTGATTCTTCTGAACCATATTCCATCAAGTGTTTCGCAAAGAAGCTGTGCAGGCCCATCGCACCTAAACCGATCGTATGATTTAGTTTATTCCCATTTTGAATCGAAGGAACGACGTCAATATCGGATTCATCTGTTACAAAAGTTAGAGCACGAACCATTGTCCGAACAGATTGACCAAAATCGGGACTTTCCATCAAGTTCACGATATTGGTTGAACCAAGATTACATGAAATATCTGTTCCTAATACATCATATTCTTGCCGACCATTGATCGTAGAAGGTGTTTGTACTTGCAGAATCTCAGAACATAAATTACTCATGACAATTTTTCCATCCACTGGATTTGCACGGTTTGCTGTATCAATGTTGATGATATAAGGATAACCAGATTCTTGCTGCAATTTTGAGATTTCATTTTCTAAATCGCGGGCACGAATTTTTTTCTTGCGAATATTTGGATTTGCGACTAAATTATCGTATTCCTTCGTAATATCTACATAAGAATAAGGAACACCGTATTCACGTTCAATGCCGTAAGGACTAAACAAATACATATCTTCATTTTTACGAGCCAATTCGTAAAATTTATCTGGCACAGTCACACCAAGAGAAAGAGTCTTCACACGGATTTTTTCGTCGGCGTTTTCCTTTTTGGCAGATAGGAACATTTCAATATCCGGATGGAAGACGTCTAAGTAAACGACACCAGCACCTTGACGTTGGCCTAATTGGTTCGAATAAGAAAAGCTGTCTTCAAATAATTTCATAACAGGAACGACACCACTAGCAGCGCCATCATAACCTTTAATCGGTGAACCGGCTTCACGCAAGTTCGATAGATTGATTCCGACACCGCCGCCGATGCGTGATAATTGCAAAGCGGAGTTGATTGACCGCCCAATACTATTCATATCGTCCGTTACTTGAATTAAGAAACAAGAAACCAATTCTCCACGACGTTTGCGGCCCGCATTCAAGAAGGATGGGGTAGCAGGCTGGTAACGTTGATGGATCATTTCATCTGCTAAGGATAAAGCTAATTTTTCATCGCCGTCTGCAAAGTATAAGGCATTGAAAGCAACCCGATCCTCATAGCTTTCTAAATATTCCGTTCCATCATTGCTTTTCAACGCATACTGAGAATAAAACTTATATGCCGCCATAAATGATTTAAAGGTAAAATTTTGTTCCTCTAAATAGGTATAAAGTTTTTCGATAAAAGCAGTCGTATATTTTGCAAGAAACTCGGCCTCTAAAAATTCTTCTTCTATTAAATAGTTGATTTTCTCTTGCACTGAAGAAAATGCATGGGTATTTGGTTCAACATTTTCTTTGAAAAAAGCGGCTAATGCTTCTTTATCTTTATTTAGTGGAATCTGTCCATTCACTGGACGATTAATTTCGTTATTCAGCTTGAAGTAAGATACTTCACCTAGGTCTTTCAGGCTCATTTCGTCACATCTTTCTATATATAGTGTCTGTATGTTTTTGTTTTGGCTGACTAATCGTTCAAATAAGTTTCTTCACCAGTGATCAATTGTGAATCAATATTTACTCTTTCACTAAGCAAACTGTAAAAAGGTGGAACTGGGAATAAAGAAAACTTTGCAATCGTGGATCGCAAAGTTTTCGAAAAAAGGTGCTCTAGAAGTAGCTTATTCGGAAATAATTCTTCTTATTGCTGTGAGACACAGCGATTGTTCATCTGAACTAATCTGGAACAGTACCTAATTGGTACTTGAAGCAAAACGCTTCTGCCGCAACCTTTCAAATTTACGCTAATGCTTTCAATTGATCTGGACGAAAACCGATGATGGCTTGTTGTCCGCCGAAAATAACTGGGACACTTTGGAAACCTTGATCTTTTAGAAAACCTAGAGCTTCGGGTTCATTGTCGATGTTGATTTCTTCGAATGAAATTTGATTTTCGGTTAAATAACGCTTTGTCATTTTGCACTGCATACAATTATTTTTTGAATAGACTTTTACCATAAGACTACCTCCCTTGATTTCTACAATTACTAGTATAAAAGATGTAGGGAAAAAGTCAATCGTTAAACACCATATATTGTGTTGGTAGATTATTGGTATACTACTCTTTGTGTTTTTTGCAAAAAGGTTGAAAACGGATAGCTGCAAAGAAAAATCCCTTTACAGAATTAGAAAAACTGCTATAAGATGTTTTTTTACAAGGAAAAAGTTTTTTTAATAACGAGAAAAACAGGATCGAACCAAATAAATCAATGATTGTCAAACAACTTGCTCAGAAAAAAGAGAAAATCTTCGACCATTTATTGACTTTGCACTCAAATGAAGCTATTCTTAGTGAGAAAGATTCTCATTATTAATTAGATGCAAAAGTCGAACAGTAAGGTGGAGGAAAATATGACAACTTTGGCAGATATTTCATTGAACTATGTCGTTCAGATTAGCGAAATGCCTTTAGAAAATGATTTAAAGCACCGGTTACAGGACTTGGGAATGATTGTCGGTTCAAAAGTTGCCGTCGTAAATCATTCTGGCGATAATGGCATTATTCTACTACATAATACACGACTGGCTTTATCCCAGTCTTTACTTAAGCAGATACTTGTGAAGGAACTAACGGAAGATCAAGAAACTTGGGTTTCGCTTGACCAATTAAATGCAGGCGAAGAAGGCGTTGTAGTGAATGTTCACGGCAGCGGGTCGATCAAACGTCGCTTAATGGATATGGGTTTAACAAAAGGCACAGCAGTAAAAGTTGTCAAACTGGCTCCTTTAGGTGATCCAATTGAACTTCGTGTTCGTGGATATGAGCTGAGTTTACGAAAAAGCGAATCAGAGATGGTGGTTGTATCGAAGGAGGTAGAATAAATGGCTAAGATACATATTGCTTTAGCAGGAAATCCCAACAGCGGAAAAACGAGCACTTTTAATGTTTTAACCGGAACCAACCAATTTGTGGGAAATTGGCCAGGCGTAACGGTTGAACGTAAAGAGGGGATCTATAAGAAGGATTCTGAAGTAAGTATTGATGACCTGCCAGGAATTTATTCACTATCGCCTTACTCTCCAGAAGAAGTAGTGGCTCGGGATTATTTACTCTCAGGCACGCCGGATGCCATCATTAATATTATTGATGGGACGAACCTCGAGCGTAATCTTTACTTAACGACACAACTGATCGAAACAGGAATTCCAGTAGTCGTTGCTGTGAATATGATGGACATCATCAAAAAAAGTGGTAAGCAGATTAATCTAGAGAAGCTTGCTTATGCTTTAGGTGTTCCAGTAGTAGGAATCAGTGCATTAAGGAATTGGGGACTGGATAAAGCAGTCAGCGAAGCCCTTCATCTAGTTAAAAAAGGAGTAGAGGAAGTCAATTTTCCTCACTATGATAAACGTTTAGAGGCGGCCTTAAGTGAAATCGAAGATGTTTTAGGCAGTACGGTTGTTGCTAAGTATAGCCGCTGGTACAGTTTGAAATTATTTGAACGGGATGAACGCGCACAAAAGGGCTTAAATCTGAGTCCGATTCAGGAAAAAGAGTTGCAAGAGATTATAAAGATCACAGAGAAAATCTTCGGTGAGGATGCGGAAAGCTTAGTTATTAATGAGCGTTATAATTTCATAACCGATTTGAAAACGTTATGTGTCATTGATGAGGATCAGTTTAAGCTATCGATCTCAGACAAAATAGATCGAATTGTAACCAATCGTTTTTTAGCATTGCCGATTTTTGCGTTAGTCATGTGGTTAATCTATTATATTGCAATCCAAACAGTTGGGGCGATGGGAACGGATTGGGTGAATGATAATTTATTTGGCGATATCGTGCCAAATTTTGTCAGCTCGACTTTGCAGTCGTGGAATGTTGCTGAATGGATGCAAAGCTTGATATTAGATGGAATCATTGCTGGAGTGGGAGCTGTTTTAGGCTTCCTTCCACAATTAATGGTGCTTTTCTTATGTTTGGCGCTTTTGGAAGATTGCGGCTATATGTCTCGAATTGCATTTGTTATGGATCGAATCTTCCGTAAGTTCGGTTTATCCGGGAAGTCATTCATTCCTATGTTGATTGCGACAGGCTGTGGTGTACCTGGAGTAATGGCCAGTCGTACGATTGAAAATGAAAAAGATCGACGAATGACGGCAATGTTGACGACATTTATGCCTTGTTCGGCAAAACTGCCGATCATTGCTCTAATTGCTGGAGCATTCTTCCCCAATAGTAGCTGGGTAGCACCATCAGCATACTTTGTTGGAATGGGTGCCATCGTTTTATCGGGAATCGCTTTAAAGAAAACCAAACTGTTTGCTGGTGACCCAACACCATTTATTATGGAGCTTCCCTTATACCATATGCCTCGAATCGGCAATACAGTACGGTATACCTATGATCATAGTAAAGCTTTCGTTAAACGTGCTGGAACAATCATTTTTGTATCTAGTATCGTGATCTGGTTTATTTCCAGCTACAACTTCTCGTTACAAGCGGTAAATGAAAATGACAGCATTTTAGCTGCTTTGGGTGGCTTGATTGCACCATTATTTGCTCCATTGGGTTGGGGCGACTGGCGTGGAGCGGTTGCAGCGATTACTGGTCTGGTAGCAAAAGAGAATGTGATTGGGACCTTCGGAATTTTGTATCGTCATGCCGAAGTTGCTGAAAATGGCGTAGAAATCTGGAAGTCGTTACAGGCAGCCTATACACCGATTGCTGGTTATTCGTTCTTAGTCTTTAACTTGCTATGTGCACCTTGTTTTGCCGCAATTGGTGCAATCCATCGTGAAATGGGTGATATCAAGTGGACGTGGCGTGCGATCGGTTACCAATGTAGTTTGGCTTATGCTGTAAGTTTTGTTGTCTATCAATTCGGTCATGTGATGTTTGAAAACGGGAAGTTCGGTATTGGTTTAATCTTAGCGGCTTTCGTACTTGCTGCGATGATTTACTTCATCGTAAGACGCCCTGTTAAACAAGCACCGACGATTACAATCGAAGAAATCAAAGAGGTGAAAGAATGGCAACTATAATATTGAGTATCTTAATCTTTGGTGGTGCTGGAGTGGTTGTTTATCGAAGAATCAAAAATGGCAGCTCATGCGAAGACTGTGACAGTGGTTGTCCAGTAAAAGAGGAACAGCATAAACATTAATCTGAAGTAAGAGCCTAGTGAATCTCACTAGGTTCTTTTTTGTCATTCATGCTCTTAACCATTTAATTGAATAAATAAAAAAATATTACAAAGTTGTTGACAACTGTTCGGTACCGAACTATAATGGCAAACGTAATAAAGTTAGGTACCGAACTTTATCGTTATTTCTCTAAATTTTGACAGTATTAGAAAAGATTAGCCAATAACGATGAGCTCGTTTCCAACAAACGAAGAAGAAGTTACGGTACGAATATCAATAATAGTAAGGAGATCCTTTTTATGAGTGAGTTTACAAAAGATTTGATGCGTCAGCTGCGTTTTATTAGTTCAGCTAGTAATGCATTTATGAGTACAAGACAGAAGTTAACTGGTCAGCAACGAGTTTTAGCAATTTTGGTAAAAGAAGACGGACTAATCCAAAGCCAATTAGCTGAAATTCTTGATATTCGCCCAAGTTCCTTAGCAGAGTTAATGAAGAAAATGGAGAAAAGTAACGATGTTCTGCGAAAAGAAGAAAAGCATGACAAACGAATCAAACGTGTTTTCCTAACTGAAAAAGGAAGACAAAAGGCGAAAAAAATAAGTCATGTCGGTGAGGATATGAGTGAAGCCTTCTTTGCCGGATTGACGGAAGAAGAACAGGAAAATTTCAGCGAGTATCTGCAAAAGATTTCCGCTGGCTGGCAGGAAGAGTTTCAAAAACAAGCAGGACGATTTGTTGATCCAATGGATCGTTTGCGTCAGATGCAAGCAATGCGTGAACATTTCGCTGAAAATTGGCAAGAGGATTGGCAAAATCTTTCGCGAGAAGAGCAGCATCTTATACGGCATCAAATGCAACGGGAGATGCGCAATGCGTCACGAGAGTTTTCTCGGAATTTCAATCATGATTTTCGTCGAAACTTTTGCGGCAATCCTGACTGCTATAACGGACCAGACAAAACGAAAGGTCCAGAAAATACAGAATGGGACGATTTTTAACATAGAAGGGAAATTGGTTTCGTATAAATAAATGAGGATGTCAGTTCAACTTTTCGCAGAAAGTATAGGCGAAAAGGTACTCAGTAAAAAAGTGAATTAATTGATTGAGCGCATTAGTTGAATGGTATACGGCATTCGAATCAAACTAATTTTTTCTAAAAAAAATTAGTAGATTTACGCGAATAAGGAGGTACCAATTATGGATCGGGATATGAGTATAGCGCCTGAAGAAACAATTAAAGAAGAAAAGAAGAGTAACTATAAATTAAAAGATTTTTTACGTTTGATTATGAGTGTCAATCCTAAGAAATCACTGTTTGCTATCGGTTTGTTTTTGAGTCTATTAACAAGTGGGGCAAGCTTGATCGTTCCGCAATTGACGAAAGGATTAATTGATACAAGTAAATTGGCACAAATCGACAAAAGGATGCTGATTGTTTTAGTTTTGGCTTTCGTAGCACAACTAGCATTTGGTGCGATTGGCAGCTTTTTATTGCGATATGTTGGTGAAAGTGCTGTTAAAACGTTACGAGAAAAATTATGGAGCCATTTATTACAAATGCCCGTGGGTTACTATGATGATCATAAATCAGGTGAGAGCAGCTCACGGCTGGTGAATGACACGACAGTTATTAAAGATTTAGTCGCAACGCAGTTTCCTAATTTTATTACTGGTGCGATCCAATTAGTTGGATCTATGATTATTCTATTTGTAATGGATTGGAAAATGGCGGCGATGATGTTCTTAGCAGTGCCGATCATGGCATTGATTATGATGCCGATTGGACGAATTATGTCACGCTTGGGTCGGCAATTGCAGGCGGCAACCGCTGACTTCAATGCGGAAGCCAGTGAAAAGTTATCTGAGATTCGTCTGATTAAATCAAGCAATGGTGAAGAATTTGAAAAGAACAGCGGCGGTTCATTTATCAATAAGATTTTTAACTTAGGAATTAAAGATGCAAAAGTTGAAGCGATGTTGCAGCCAATCATCACGACGGTTATGTTAGGATTGTTTGTCGGCATTTTAGGTTATGGCGCAGTCCGGGTCCAAGCGGGTACATTGACGAGTGGGCAATTAGTAGCTTTCTTGTTGTATCTATTTAATATCATGATGCCAGCAGCTAGTTTTGCGATGTTTTTCTCACAAGTACAAAAGACCATGGGCGCGACTGAACGAATCGAACAAATTCTGAAAACAGAATTAGAACCCATTGAAATAGGAAAAGCAGTTGATGTAGCAGGTAAGACGATCAAAGCAGAAAATCTTTCCTTCCATTATGTAGCGCATCGTCCGATTCTGAAAAATGTTTCCTTTGAAGCGAAACCAAATACCGTGATTGCTTTCGCAGGTCCAAGTGGAGGCGGAAAATCTACTATTTTTGCTTTATTGGAACGCTTTTATCAACCAACAGGCGGTACAGTTAAAATTGGTGATGAAAGAATCGATGATCTTAGTCTAACGAATTGGCGTTCACAAATTGGCTATGTATCACAAGATAGTGCTGTTTTTGCTGGGAGCATTCGTGAGAATTTGCAGTATGGGTTAGATCGAACATTAACAGAGAAAGAATTGTGGCATGGATTAGAATTAGCCTATGCCGATCAATTTGTCCGTGAATTTCCCGATCAATTAGAAACGGAGCTAGGGGAACGCGGAGTGAAATTATCTGGAGGACAAAAGCAACGGATTGCTATTGCTCGTGCATTTTTACGTGATCCAAAAATTCTAATGCTGGATGAAGCAACTGCTAGCTTGGATTCACAATCTGAGGAAAAGGTTCAGCGAGCGTTGGATCAATTGATGGAAGGGCGGACAACATTGGTAATCGCTCATCGTTTATCAACGATTGTGGATGCTGATCATATTTACTTTATTGAAAAAGGCGAAGTGACCGGTCATGGAACTCATAGTGAGTTAATCGCCAGTCATCCGCTTTATGCGCAATATGTGCAGGAACAAGTGGTAAATTAAAAAGAGCGTATCAAAACTTTTTATTATAAAGTTTTGATACGCTCTTTTCGTTTATTCGTAAGTAGGTATTTTTTCTTCGTATGCAGTGATTTCATCTTCATACTGCAGGGTAATGCTAATATCATCTAACCCATTTGCCAATTTCTCTTTCCAGGTCGGATCAATTTGAAAGGCGTAGGTGGCTTCAGCAGTCTGAATCTCTTGTTTAGGCAGATCAATCGTGATTGTCTGATCTGCCGGGATTTGACTAAGAATTTCACGGACACTTTGATCCATACGAATTGGCAGCAGGCCATTTTTCAAAGCATTCATATAGAAGATATCGCTATAGCTGCCGGCAATGACTGCTTTGAAGCCGTAGTCTTGAATGGCCCAAGCTGCGTGTTCCCGAGAAGAGCCAGAACCAAAGTTTTCTCCAGAGATTAAGATAGTTGCGTCTTTTCGTTCAGGAGCGTTTAAGATAAATGCAGGATTTGGTGATCCATCTTCTAAGAAGCGCCATTCATCAAAAAGATGTTTACCAAAACCAGCTTTATCGACTTGTTTCAAAAAGCCTTTAGGGATGATTTGGTCAGTATCGATGTTATCATTCATTAGTGGAACAGTTTTTCCTGTATAAGTCGTAAATTTTTCCATTAGATGACCTCCTTGCGGCTATCGACAAAGTTTCCATGAATGGCTGCCAATGCGGCCATCGCTGGACTACAAAGGTGTGTGCGAGCATCTTTACCTTGGCGTCCTTGGAAATTTCGATTAGATGTTGAAGCACAATGAACACCAGCTGGTACTCGGTCAGGGTTCATCCCTAGACACATGGAGCAGCCAGGTTCGCGCCATTCAAAACCAGCCTCGATAAAAACTTTGTCCAATCCAATTTTTTCAGCTGCTTTACGGACGGGTCTTGAACCGGGAACGACGATGGCGGTAACATTGTCATGAACTTTCTTACCTTCCACGATTTTTGCCGCTTCCTGCAAGTCAGACAGTCGACCATTCGTACAAGAACCAATAAAGACATAGCCGATTGGAATATCAGTCGGTGTTTGACCAGGTTTTAGATCCATGTAATCATAAGCTTTTTGCAGATCCGGTGATGTGGCTGCCGGAAACGTGCCATCAAACGGCACGCCCATCTCAGGATTCGTACCCCAAGTCACGAAAGGAACTAATTCGTTGACATCAAGCGTTAGAACTTTATCATAATGAGCATCTTCGTCTGTATAAAGTTCTTTCCAATCATTGATCGCGGCTTCCATATTCTTCGGAGCGTATTCGCGGCCAGCCACATACTCAAAAGTCTTTTCATCTGGAGCGATCAAACCGATTTTCGCGCCGCCTTCGATTGCCATGTTGCAAATTGTCATGCGTTCTTCCATCGAAAGGTTTTCAATCGTTTCGCCACAAAATTCCGCACCGTATCCTACGCCGAAATCCGTTCCATATTTAGCGATTAGCGCCAAGATGATATCTTTTGCATAGACACCTTTTGGTAATTTCCCAGTAATTTTAATTCCCATATTCTTCGGTTTGTTTTGCCAAAGACTCTGAGTTGCAAAAACATGTTCCACCTCGCTGGTGCCGATCCCGAAGGCAAGTGCACCGAAAGCACCGTGAGTTGCGGTGTGTGAATCCCCACAAACAATTGTTTTACCCGGTTGCGTCAGACCGGTTTCCGGTCCGACCATGTGAACGATCCCCTGGCGATCACTACCGTTGTCACAAAGCTGGACACCAAATTCTTGGCAATTTTCTCTCAAGGTATCAATTTGTTTTTTTGCCACTAGGTCAGTGAAATTAAAAATATCGACAGTCGGTGTATTATGATCCATCGTCGCAAACGTCCGCTCAGGATGACGCAATGTTCGACCTGCTTCACGAATTCCCGCAAAAGCTTGAGGGGAGGTGACTTCATGAATCAAATGCAAATCAATGTAAAGCAATTGCGGGGAGCCTTCTTCGCCATGAACGACGTGACGATCCCACAGTTTATCAAATAGTGTTTTTCCCATAATTATGCTTCCTCCAATTCTTGAATCACCGCGTCGGTAAATTCGGCTGTCGTTGCTTGTCCACCCAAGTCATGAGTAAAGAGCCCTTTAGATAGAACTGTATCACAGGACTTTTCAATTGCTTTGGCCGCTTGTTCTTCTTGGAATGATTGTCGTAGCATCATCGCCACTGACAAAATCATTGAGATTGGATTTGCGATTCCTTTTCCCGCGATATCTGGAGCCGAACCGTGGATCGGTTCGTACAGAGAAGGTCCGCTATCGCTGTGACTTGCACTTGGCAGCACACCCAATGAGCCTGGTAGTACAGAAGCTTCATCGCTCAAAATGTCGCCGAAAAGATTTTCCGTTACGATTACATCAAATGCTTTAGGATTTTGAATCAGTTTCATTGTTGCCGAATCAACATATTGATGCTCTAGTTGACAATCTGGATATTCTTTTGCGACTTCTTCCGCAGTCGATCGCCATAATTTGCTAGAAGCGAGAACATTTGCTTTATCGACTGAGGTCACTTTTTTATCTCGTCCTTGAGCAATTTTAAAGGCTGAATGAAGAATACGTTCGATTTCCACTTTGTGGTAACGAGCTGTATCGTAAGCCATCGTATCGGTCAATTCTCGAGGTTCACCAAAATAAATACCGCTACTCAATTCTCGTACAATAATCAAATCAGTGCCTTCAAGAATCTCTGGTTTTAAAGGCGACAGATGGAGCAGGGCTGAGGAAACTGAAACTGGCCGAATGTTCGCGAATAAGTTCAAAGACTTTCTCAATGCGAGTAAACCTTTTTCTGGAGTATCCTGCATTTTTTCCCATTTCGGACCGCCGATTGCTCCCAAAAGAATCGCGTCAGCCGCCTGACAAGTAGTGAGTGTTTTTTCTGGAAGAGAAGCACCAGCTTCATCAATTCCTGCACCCCCAAAAGGAAGTTCTTCAAGTTCAAATGTATGCGCGCATTTCTTTTCGACAGCTGCTAGTACCTGCAGCCCACTGTCCATAATTTCTGGTCCAATACCGTCTCCGGCTAAAACAACAATTTTACTATTCATGTATCTGCTCCTATCTCATATAAAAGTATTCATTTTTCGAAAATGTGTATCTAAGTAATCCATTCTTAGGTTTCAGTTTATTTAACTACCCATTTTGTTTTAAGTGATTACTGGCTTGAACGTAAGCTTTGGCTGATGCATGAAGGACATCGAAATCGACGCCGATTCCGCGAAATTCATCGTTGCTTTTCTTATCTCGCAGAGTCACACGGACTTCAGCTTGAGCGTCTTCTCCGCCAGTCAATGCTTGAATTTCATATTCAGTTAGTTCAGGATCTTGCTGGAGTAATTCATCGATAGTATTGTAGATCGCTTGAATACTTCCGGAACCAATCTGAGAAGCTACTTGCGTTTCGTTTTCTTCATTAATAATAGAGACAATCGCTCCTTGATAGCCATTTGAGCTGTATTGAACTTGAACATCCGTTAGCTTGTATTTTTCGGTTTCTTCTCGATATTGATCTGCGAGCAGGGCGATTAAATCCTTATCAGTAATTTGTTTCTTTTTATCTGCTAATGCTTTAAAGCGTTTGAAAGCTTCTTTGCTATCAGTGTCGTTTAATTGATAGCCCAGCTCTTCCAATTTAGCGTTAAAAGCATGACGCCCCGATAATTTTCCAAGTGGAAGAGAATTTTGATTGACGCCTACTAAAGTCGGGGTAATGATCTCGTAAGTCTCTGGATTCTTCAATACACCATCTTGGTGAATGCCAGATTCATGCGCATAGGCATTATCGCCGACGATCGCTTTATTTTTGGGAACCGGAATACCAGAAAGGCGTGAAACCAGTTCACTGGTTCTTTTTGTTTCATTTAATACAATATTTGATTCGCATTGATAAAAGTCTTTGCGAATTGATAGTGCCAAGGCAACTTCTTCCAACGCGGTGTTGCCCGCACGTTCGCCGATTCCGTTAATCGCACCTTCAACGCGGTTCGCGCCATTTTCGATGGCAGCTAGTGCGTTTGCGGTAGCCATTCCTAGATCGTCGTGACAATGGGAAGAAAAGGAGATTTCTTGTTCACTTTGAATATTTTCGATCAGTGATTTAAAAATCGCACCATATTCCGTCGGGTTTGAATATCCGACTGTGTCAGGGACATTAATAATAGTAGCTCCAGCATCAATGGCCGTTTGTACTGCTTCTAATAGGAAATCTTTTTCTGTTCGAGAGGCATCTTCAGGCGAAAACTGAACTTTTTCAAATAAACTACGTGCATAACTGACATGCTTTTTAATAGAAGCAAGAACTTCCTCTCGAGTCATTTTTAATTTGTACTGCATATGGACATCGCTTGTTGCCAAGAACACGTGAATCTGCGGATCAACGGCGTCCTTTAAGGCTTCGTAGGCACGATCAATGTCTTTTTTCTGACAACGCGCTAATCCTGTTACCGTCATATTCTTTACCTGACGCGCAATACTTTGCACTGCTTCAAAATCACCAGGCGAAGCGATCGGGAACCCAGCCTCAATAACATCAACGCCCCATTTTTCTAATTGAAGGGCGATCTGAACTTTTTCTTTCGTATTAAAATTTACTCCCGGTGTCTGTTCACCATCTCTTAATGTGGTGTCAAAAAATTGAATTTTTCTCATTTTTACTCCTCCTTAAATCAAAAACGGGTATAAAAAAAGCACTCCATCGGAAAAGAACCACTTTCTTTTCCGATGCAATGCGAATAGGGACTTTATGAAATGATTTTCAGAAAGTCCCAGCTATAATAATAAAGTTGCGTTGAAAGACTTAATTGATTTTATCATGGCAACCACCCGTTATTGTCAGAATTTTTTAAAAATTGTTGTATTCATCGTATAAAAAAAGAAAAGAATTGTCAATACGATTATGAAAAAAAGATTAGAATACTTTCTAATAAAATTATACGCTGATGAAACGTTGTTGGATGAAAATAAATTCCTTGGATAATTAGAAAGAATTTTTTCTGTAAATGAATATTTAATTATCTATCATGCTTATGTCACTATGCAAGAGTAGAACAGAAAATAGCAAAATAATTTTAGTTTGAAAAAAAATCTTTAGGAGAATTGCCGATTTTACAAGATTTATTAGGAATAATTTGCGAAAAAGCAAAAAATATTAGAACATTCGGAGCATATGGTTTGATTTATTAAAAACAAATGATTAAACTACTCTTCATATTCAGAACTTCATAATTATTCTGAAAATTGAATCAAAAGGGGAAAAAGATATGAGGAACAAATTTGCATATGGTATTATCGCGATTTGCGGGCTCGCATTGGCGGGTTGTTATGGAGGCAATAGCGCAACGACTGATGAGAGCAGTTCGAGTGCGAAAGCTAAGGGAAACGGAACATTTAACTTAGTGGTCCAACAGGAAATGCCGACAGCCGATCTGTCAGTCGCAACAGATACAATCAGTTTTGCTGCACTAAATAATGTTTATGAAGGAATCTACCGTTTAGATAAAGACAACAAGCCACAACCAGCTGGCGCAAGTGAGAAAGTGAAAGTCAGTGATGACGGCAAGACCTATACTGTCAAATTAAGAGAAGATGCCCAATGGTCTAATGGCGACCCAGTTACAGCTAAAGATTATGTTTTTGGCTGGCAGCGTACCGTTAAGCCAGAAACCGCTTCAGAATATGCGTATCTTTTTGAACCTGTTGAAAATGCAGCCGATATCTCTGCTGGTAAAAAAGCTCCAGAGGAATTAGGGATTAAAGCAGTTGGTGATTATGAATTAGAAATCAAATTAGCAAAACCAACACCATATTTTGATTACTTGTTAGCCTTTCCATCATTCTTCCCACAAAACCAGAAGGTCGTGGAAGAAAATGGGAAAGAATACGCGACTAAGAGTGACAAATCTGTTTACAATGGTCCATTCACGTTAGAAGGATTTGACGGACCTGGTACTGATACAGAATGGGAATACAAGAAAAATGATACTTACTGGGATAAAGACGAAGTCAAATTATCTAGTGTAAAAGTTAATGTTGTAAAAGAATCCTCTACTTCATTGAATCTATTTAAAGATGGCGAGGCGGATGATGTCATCTTATCTGGCGAATTGGCACAACAAAATGCCAATGACTCCGCCTATAAATCGTTTAAAGAAGCACGAACAAGCTATCTTGAATACAATCAACGAAAAGCAGATTCACCATGGAAAAACGAAAACTTACGTAAAGCTGTTTCGTATGCCATCAATCGTAAATCTTTAGTGAATCAAGTATTAGGTGACGGCTCAGTCGTATCGACTGGGTTAGTGCCATCAGGTATGTCAAAAAATCCTAAGACTGACGAAGATTTTGCTAAGGAAGCCGGGAAATTAGCACCTTATGATAAAGAAAAAGCCAAAGAATATTGGGATAAAGCGAAAAAAGAGTTAGGCATCGATGAATTGTCCTTCGAGCTGATGGCTTCTGATACAGATTCATCTAAAAAAGTTATTGAGTATATTCAAGGTGTTCTGGAAGACACGTTGCCAGGAATGACCGTGAAACCAACCCCAGTGCCATTTTCTGTTCGATTAGATCGATCAAATGCTGGAGACTTTGATGTCCTACTTGGTGGTTGGGGAGCTGACTATGCTGATCCATCAAGTTTCACTGATTTGTTTGTAACAGGAAACTCATATAACCGCGGACGTTGGAGCAATGAAGAGTATGACAAATTAGTTGATGCTTCTGGCAATAAGGATGCTAGTGACGAAGAAGCTCGATGGGAAGATCTGCAAAAAGCCAATGAGATCATTTCGAAAGAATCAGGTGTCGCACCACTGTACCAACTATCTGAAGCTCATTTAGTTAACGAGAAAGTCAAAGGGATCGTTCATCATCCTGCCGGTGCTTCATGGGACTATAAATGGACGTATGTTGAAGAATAGTCTTAGCGTAAAAGAGGCGTTTCAAGCTTGTTTTAATAATAATTCTGAAGCGTTGATGATAAATAAAGAGAAGTTGGAACGAGCAACGTTCCAACTTCCTTTTAAGTCAATGTCAATAATGCGCAGATGATCGAAGCTAAAATTAAAATAGCTGCAATGATCAACCAAAAAGAATAACGCCCCTGTCCAACTTGCGAAAGGGCTTGGAATTCTGATTTTTTCTTTTGTTTTCTACTGAAGGCTTGATGCATCGAATGCTGAAAGTGGTCAAAGAAGCCTGAAGAAAAAATCCAAAACAAGGTACCAATAATTAGAAATGGTAGTCCAATTAAGAAAAATCGGTTAGATAAGGTTAAAAAAGTAAGTGATCCTTTCAAGATCGAGTAGATCGTGATGATCACCAACAGACCTCCGCCGATTCCAATGGGAAATAATTTATTTTTCATACATACACTCCAATAGTTAATAGCAAATGTGAATCAGAAAACAGTTATTCACAATGTCTTTCTACTCTAAACCATAATAAAAGTAGAAGTCAAAATATAAGAACGGAACATCAGACTTATTTTAGGAGGCACCTCATGGGCAGTTATTTGAAATATTTTTTAAAGCGTGTCTTTTTTATGTTGATTACTCTATGGTTGATTGCTACCATCACATTCTTCTTGATGCAATTATTACCAGGGACACCTTATACCAATCAAGAACGCTTAAGTCCTGAAACGATTGCAATGCTGAATAAGCAAGTTGGTTTAGATAAACCAGTGATCGTTCAATACGGGATTTACCTATCAAACCTTGTACAAGGAAACTTTGGAATTTCCTTCCAATTTAAAAATCAAGCCGTTGCTGCATTGTTAGCTGGTCGAATCGGTCCATCATTGCAATTAGGTTTGCAGGCAATCGTATTTGGTACCTTTGTTGGAATTATCTTAGGCACAATCTCAGCAATGAAGCAAAATTCATGGGCCGATACTGCTTCAACTTTAGTGGCGATCTTAGGACGTTCGATCCCTAACTTTGTATTCGCTGTTTTACTTCAATATATTTTCGCTATGAAATTGCAAGTTTTACCGATTGCCAAATGGGAAGGATTTGCTTATACGATCTTGCCAACTCTGGCGTTAGCTATGTCGCCACTGGCCGATTCGGCTCGTTTCATCCGAACCGAGATGGTGGAGGTGCTTCACAGCGATTACGTTGAACTGGCACGGGCGAAAGGATTGAGCCGATGGGAAATTGCTTTCAGGCATGGATTACGAAATAGCCTGATTCCCTTAATGACCTTATTAGGCCCCTTAGCGGTCGCATTGATGACTGGATCACTCGTGGTTGAAAACATTTTCGCCATTCCAGGAATAGGAGAGCAATTCGTAAAATCAATCATGACCAATGATTATCCAACGATCATGGCCGTAACAATCCTTTACTCATTCATGCTGGTCTTCGTCATTTTAGTCGTTGATCTACTTTATGGGTTGGTTGATCCTCGAATTCGTCTATCAGAAGGGAGCAAAAGCTAATGGAAATGAAATATCCTTCAATCGTTGATATTCCTGCTGATGAATTTCAACCCTTACAAAAAAATACGGAAGAGGAGCGCGAGGAGATTGCGGCCCCTTCGTTGAATTTCTTACAAGATTCTTGGCGTCGTTTGAAGAAAAATAAAGCGGCAGTCATTTCAATGGTGCTTTTGATCGTAATCATCGCGATTTCGATCCTAACAATTTTTGTCTCGCCTCACAATCCAAGCAAGCAGAATGTGGATTTTATTAATTTGCCGCCACGAGTACCTGGAATAAATATCAATGGTCTAAATGGGAAAACCATGGTTGCTGGTGAATTAGTCGATAAATACGCGCAAGCAGATATTCCAGATAACGTAAATTATCTATTAGGAACAGACGGGTTGGGTCGTGATGTGCTAAGCCGTTTGTTCATGGGGACACGGATTTCATTGTTGATCGCCTTTATCGCAGCCCTTTTTGATATAACAATCGGCGTCGCTTACGGATTAATTTCCGGAATGCTAGGCGGCAAAGTCGATAACGCGATGCAACGTTTTTTAGAGATTCTTTCGGGAATCCCAAACTTGGTGGTTATGATCTTGATGCTGGTTGTTTTTGAACCAGGAATATTCTCGATCGTGGCTGCAATGGCGATCACCAACTGGATACCGATGGCACGGATTGTCCGAGCCCAAACCCTTAAGCTGAAAGATCAGGAATATGTTTTAGCGGGAATGACTTTAGGTGAATCAAAATGGAAGATCGCCTTCAAGCATATTATTCCGAACATCTCCAGTGTGATTATTATTCAAATGATGTTCAGTATTCCGACTGCGATTTTCTTCGAAGCCTTTCTAAGTTTTATTGGGTTAGGATTGACACCGCCAGCAGCTTCATTAGGTACTCTATTGAACGATGGATACAAAACATTCTTGTACTTGCCATACTTACTATGGATTCCAGCGGTAACTATCTCGCTGATCATGATTTGTTTCAATTTATTAGCCGATGGTCTACGTGACGCATTCGATCCGAAAATGAAAGAGTGACGATATTATGGAGAAAATTTTAGAAGTAAATAATTTGAACATTTCGTTCGACACCTATGCCGGAAAGGTTCGAGCGATTCGCGGTGTGGATTTTGATTTGAACAAAGGAGAAACTCTGGCAATTGTAGGGGAATCAGGCAGCGGGAAATCTGTTACAACTCGTACGATCATGCGCCTGCTTTCCAGCAATGCCAATATTGATGAAGGACAGATTCTTTTCAAAGGTCAAGACATCGTTAATAAATCAGAAAAGGAAATGCAAAAGATCCGTGGCCGTGAGATTGCAATGATCTTTCAAGACCCCATGACCTCCCTTGATCCTACGATGACAATTGGCAAGCAAGTAGCAGAATCGTTGCGAAAACACAAAAATGTATCGAAGAAGGAAAGCTTAAAAGCGGCGTTAGATTTGTTGAATCTAGTAGGGATACCAGATGCGGAAAAACGCTTGAAAAACTATCCTCATCAATTTTCAGGTGGGCAACGTCAACGGATTGTAATTGCGATTGCGTTAATCTGTAATCCAGAAATTTTGATTGCTGACGAGCCAACGACTGCTTTAGATGTAACGATTCAAGCGCAAATTTTAGAATTATTAAAAGAAATTCAAGAAAAAATTGAAACGTCGATTATTTTTATTACCCATGATCTTGGTGTCGTGGCGAATGTTGCAGATCGCGTAGCTGTAATGTATGCGGGGAAAATTGTAGAAGTTGGAACCGCCGAAGAAATCTTTTATAATCCGCAACATCCATATACCTGGGGATTGCTTGGATCTATGCCGACGCTAGAAAGCGAGAACGATCGTCTGTACGCAATTCCCGGCTCGCCTCCAGACCTATTAGATCCGCCAAAGGGCGATGCCTTTTATCCGCGAAATGAGTTTGCTTTGAAAATCGATGCAGAGCTGGAACCGCCATTTTTTGAATTATCTGACACCCACAAGGCTGCGACTTGGTTGTTAGCACCACAGGCAACAGTAATTGCACCACCAGCCGAAATTCAACGACGTTGGGATATTTTTCGTAAAAAACAAAATCAGTATTCTGCTTAAATCGCGTATAGAAAACGGAGGACTATGATGGAAAAACGATTATTAGAAGTAAAAAATTTAAAACAATATTTCAATACTGGCAGTAAAAACGAAGTCCGTGCCGTTAACGATGTTAGCTTCCATATTAACGAAGGAGAAACATTTGGTTTAGTAGGAGAATCCGGTAGCGGAAAGTCCACTACCGGCCGAACAATTATCCGTTTAAACCAAAAAACAGATGGAGAAATACTTTTCGATGGCAAAGATGTGACTAAAATTCACGGAAAATCTGCATTGACGGAGTTTCGTCGTGATGTGCAAATGATTTTTCAAGATCCTTATGCCTCTTTAAATCCGCGAATGAAAGTCAAAGATATTATTGCTGAAGGCATTGATGTTAATGGAATAGCTAAAACACCAAAAGAACGGGACAAACTTGTGAATGATTTGCTGGAAACAGTCGGATTGAACCCAAGTCATGGCACTCGATATCCACATGAGTTTTCCGGTGGTCAACGGCAACGGATTGGGATTGCCCGTGCATTAGCAGTTCGTCCTCGTTTTATTATTTGTGACGAACCAATCTCGGCGTTGGACGTTTCAATTCAAGCACAAGTAGTAAATTTATTACAAGATTTGCAGAAAGAACATAATCTGACCTACTTATTTATCGCTCATGATTTGTCAATGGTAAAGCATATCAGTGATCGTATCGGTGTCATGAATAATGGCCATCTGTTAGAAGTCGGAACTAGCAATGAAATTTACCATTACGGTGTGCATCCGTATACAGAAAGCTTACTGTCGGCGATTCCAATGCCTGATCCCGACCACGAGCGCCAGCGTCGCCGAATCAAGTATCAGACAGAGCCAAATGATGGAAAAGCACGTTCATTGCGAGAAATCGCACCGGGTCACTTTATCTATTCTTCTGAAGATGAAGTCGCCTATTATAAGAAGAAATTGCAGCATTTAAAAAATGAAAAAGCCATAGCAGTTTAAATAAAATAGAAAGTAAAAAAATGGAGACACATTGGATTCTTGCTAAAAACAAGATTAAATGTGCTCCATTTTTTTCTACTCATATCCAAATTTGAGAAATAACCAAAAGTTCGTTACAGCTCTTTTTAATGTATGAAATCCTTTAAGAAGCAATGTGTTTTTTTAAAAGTATCAAGCCTGAGATTATGATAGTGGGAGTTTTTAAAACATGAAATAACCATCTCTAAAAAGTTAGCTTTTGCCTAACTTTTAAAGACGGTTTAAGCTTAGAGTGATGAAACACTCTTTTGACGTTTATCTTAATGAAAAATAAATTACTATCTAAAAATTTATCCAAAAAAACAAAAAATGCCACCGCGCACATTCTTTTCGAAACGTCCGAAGACGCCAAGAATGTACCGATGACGTGGGTTTGGCACCCAATGGGCCGTGAGGGGCTCGAACCCGCGACCCGCTGATTAAGAGTCAGCTGCTCTACCAACTGAGCTAACGGCCCAAACAAAGTACTTTCATATATTAGCACTGAGAAAAAAAGAATGCAAGGATAAACTAAAAAAATTTCATTAAAAATCTCTTCAATTACCTAGTTTTAGAAACTATATTGTATAATTTCCATAATTTTGATAAAATGACACTGAAAGGGGTGTAAAAATGGAAGAGACTAAGCTCAGATCCTGGGCAGAAGGACTAAAGGAATTACGATTGCCTCGTTGGGAAGAGCTACCCGAATTAGAATTATATATGGATCAAGTGATTACTCTAGTTGATCGGTATTTATCGCCGCTGATTGAAGATGAAAAACATCAACTTTTATCTAGTGCGATGGTCAACAATTACGTTAAGCATAAATTAGTACCACCACCAGTAAAAAAGAGATACAATCGGAATCATTTGGCATATCTGATCGCGATTACCTTATTAAAACAAGTTTTTGCAATCCCAGATATTAACGAGTTGATTCGTATGCAACTGGCAATTAACGAACCGATGGATGCTTACAATAGTTTTTGTGAGGTACAAGAAGAAGCATTGAGGCAAGTTTCTAAAATCGTTTTAGGTGAGGACGTTCATTTGACTCGCAGGAGCGATGACTTTTATTATTTAGCGATGGAAAGCGCTGTTGCTTCATTCACACAAAAAATGTTAGCTGAAAAAATCATTCAATTGGATCAGCAGAAAGAAGGCGAAAATGATGAATGAAAAAATTGCGATCCTAGTTGACTCTGGGACGGATGTTCCAAGAAAAGTTATAGATAATGGTCCTTTTTTTATGGTACCATTACGGATCATTTTTAGTGATCGAGAATACCGCGATGGGATTGATATCAGTTCTGATACTATTTTTCCATTGATCAAAAAAGAACTACCGACGACTTCTTTGCCCGATGGTGAATTGATTCATCAAGTATTTGATGATATCAAAGCACAAGGGTTCACACATGTAATCATCGTAACGATTTCCAGTGGCTTGAGTGGAACGTACAATGCTTTGCGTGTGCTGGGCGAACATTATGAAGGCTTAGTCTTTCAATCAATTGATACGAAAAATGTTGGGATTGGTGCGGGGATTTTAGCAATCTATGCTGGTGACTTGGTTAAGGAAGGAAAATCTTTTACAGAGATTATCACAGAAGTTGAGAGCAAAATTCCGAAAACGAAAATTTTTTTCAATGTTGATACATTGGAATACTTGCAAAAAGGCGGAAGAATTGGCTTAGTTTCTTCTTTATTGGGCAGTGCCTTGAAATTGAAGCCGATCATTTCATGTAATTCAGATGGCATTTACTATACTGTTGCAAAAGTAAGAGGGTTGAATAAGAGTATCGACAAAACACTTCAATTGGTGAAAGAGCACATTGGAAATCATAAACGGTTCAATTTAGCAGTCACACAAGCTGATGCATTGGAAACAGCAGAAAAAATTAAGCAACGATTACAAGAACTATTTCCTACAGCTGAGAATATTTATTTCGGTAAAGTCTCACCAGCATTGTCAGTCCATACAGGTCCTGGTTCGCTGGGTGTGGTATGCCAAGTATTGGACTAATATAAAGGCGTAAGTCTCTATTGGAGATTCTGGAATAAAAGATGGGCGTGTGCTCATCTTTTTTATTATGGCTTCAATAAATGAATATTTTATCTAGTTTTTCTTAAGTAATAGTTGTAAAAGATTCGTCGTCTGTTTGAAAAGATGAAACAGCTCTGAAATTATTGTATAATGGTATGGCGTACATACAATCTTACAAAGGTATGAGGTGACTCTTAGTGAAAAAAATTCTAGTAGTTGACGATGAAAAGCCGATTTCGGACATCGTGAAATTCAATTTAACCAAAGAAGGCTATGAAGTCTTTACCGCTTACGATGGTGAAGAAGCCTTGGAAAAAGTCGAAGAGGTCAATCCAGATTTGATTTTATTAGATTTGATGTTACCTAAAAAGGACGGTTTGGAAGTGGCTCGTGAAGTGCGCAAGACCCATGAAATGCCGATCATTATGGTTACGGCAAAGGATTCTGAAATCGACAAGGTTTTAGGGTTAGAATTAGGAGCAGACGATTATGTAACTAAACCGTTTTCTAATCGTGAATTAGTGGCTCGTGTAAAAGCAAATTTACGTCGGGGCGGACAAGCGCCAAAAGAAGAAGAGCAAACAACACAAAGTGATTTGACTATAGGTGATTTAACGATTCATCCAGATGCTTACATGGTAACTAAGCACGGAGATACGATTGAATTAACTCATCGTGAGTTTGAATTGCTGCATTACTTAGCAAAACATATTGGTCAAGTGATGACTCGGGAGCATTTATTGCAAACTGTTTGGGGTTACGATTACTTCGGGGATGTACGTACCGTGGATGTGACTGTGCGTCGTTTGCGAGAAAAAATCGAGGATAATCCAAGCCATCCAACCTATTTAGTAACAAGACGTGGCGTAGGTTATTATTTACGCAACCCTGAACAGGAGTAAGTATGGAAAAGAAAGTCCGTTTTTATCGATCAGTCAACTTTAAGATCGCCTTTTCATTTATTTTAATCTTACTGATATCCATCGAGATTATCGGAGCGTACTTTATTCGAGGGCTTGAAAAATCAACGATTGAGAATTTTACCAAAGAAATGAATCAACGAGTAGCATTGTTGAGTACAACACTTGGTTCAACGATGGCAGAGGATAGCGAGAACGAAGCTGATCAGCTGCAACGTCTCTTAGAAAACAACTCCGCTGCTGATATTAAGGAAATGTGGGTTGTAGATGATAAAGGAATCGTTCTAGCAACCAATGACGTAGGCCAAAAAGATTCTATCGTTGGGAAACGAAACGAATATAGTGATATTGATGACTTTTCAATGAAACAATACGTCACTTTGGATGACAATAATAAACGGGTATATATCAATGTTCAACCAATTCAGTCCCCGACCGGCGATTCGGCTGTGATCGGGGCTCTTTATGTTAAGAGCGATATCGAACAGAAATACTCGGAAATCGGTAATACTGCATTGATTTTCTTCACTGCTTCTTTGATTGCAGGGTTAATTTCAATCGTTGTGGCATTATTGGTGGCGCGTTCCATTACAAAGCCGATCAAGGAAATGCAAAAACAAGCAGTACGGATCGCACAAGGTGATTATTCAGAAAAGGTTGATGTTCAAGGACATGATGAACTAAGTCAATTAGCGGAAACCTTCAATAAACTATCTGATCGAATTGAAGATGCTCAAGATACGATGGAAGCAGAGCGAAATCGTTTAGACAGTGTTTTGACTCATATGACAGATGGGGTTATTGCTACGGATCGCCGTGGAAAAGTTATCACTATCAATGAGATGGCTCTGTCCTTGTTGAACACGACGAGTGAACAAGCCATCGGTCAATCAATTTTGACTTTGTTGGATTTAGAGGAAGAGTACACATTACGGAAATTATTAGAGACACCAGAAGAGATATTAATTGACCGTTCAAAATCTGACTCTGAGGAAGATCGCATGACGTTACGATCAGATTTTGCTATGATTCGTCGTGAATCTGGCTTTATCAGCGGTTTAGTTGTTGTCATCCATGATGTCACTGAACAAGAAAAAACGGCGGAAGAGCGACGTCAGTTTGTTTCGAATGTTTCTCATGAATTACGTACGCCTCTAACTAGTGTTCGCAGCTATTTAGAAGCATTAGAAGAAGGCGCATGGGAGGATAAGAGCGTAGCACCAGAATTTATCCATGTGACTTTGGGTGAAACTGACCGTATGATTCGTATGATCAATGATCTATTAAATCTTTCTCGGATGGATTCTGGAGCACAGCAGATGGATCTTGAGTTGGTTAACTTCAATGAACTGGTGGATTATATTTTGGATCGCTTCGACATGATGGTCAACAACCAAGAGAAAAACTATCGAATTGTCCGTGAATTTACAGAGCGGGATTTGTGGGTTGAAATCGACACAGATAAGATCATGCAGGTAATCGACAATATCATGAATAATGCGATCAAGTATTCACCAGACGGCGGAAAAATCGAAGTTCATTTAATGGAGACGCACAACAATGTTGTTTTGAGCATTTCTGATGAAGGCTTGGGAATTCCTAAGAAAGATTTAGAAAAAGTATTTGAGCGTTTCTATCGTGTAGATAAGGCAAGAGCCCGTCAACAAGGGGGCACAGGGCTAGGTTTAGCTATCTCTAAAGAAGTTATGAAAGCCCACCAAGGTCAAATTTGGGTCGAAAGTGTTGAAGGGAAAGGCTCCACCTTCTACATTTCTTTACCTTATGAACCTTATGAGGAGGATATTTGGGAATGAAATTATCAGAAAAAATCATCCGCATCGCGCTTTTTATTCTGATCTTGCTCAGTCTCGTCTTGACTTATGCCATTTGGCTTAGTCCCACCTCAAAAACTGCCGATATCAATACAAGTAAGCAAGCAGTGAAAAATGATCAGAATTACGCAAAGGCAACAGATGCTTTTTTACCGATCCGTGGTATTTGGGATGTGAGCGAAGGTAAATTTCAAACAAGTAGCGAGAATTTATTAGCTACGACCCAAGCACGTTTAACAGAAAGTACCTATGGACAACTTCAAGAGGTCGCACAGGGTGAAGAAGAGATAAAGAATTACTACAGCTTAAATGATGGAATTGAGTTGAATTACGAAGGCGGCTTCTCTTTGACTGAATACGTAAAGGTTTTTGATATGCCGATTAATTTGAATTCAGTGAAGGAGTCAGAAAAGCTGAC
Source organism: Enterococcus avium ATCC 14025 (assembly GCF_000406965.1). Lineage (GTDB taxonomy): Bacteria > Bacillota > Bacilli > Lactobacillales > Enterococcaceae > Enterococcus_A > Enterococcus_A avium. The sequence goes on from NZ_KE136364.1 coordinate 121,108, forward strand.
GTTTTCAAAAATACAAGTAGATTTTTCTAAGAAAAAAATTCGCTTTTTAAATTACAGCAAAGACACAGTATATGAAGCGACGATTTCAGCAGATTTCACTGGTTTAGAAACGATTTATCAAAAAAATCAAGAGAAATATTTGCCAATGTTGGCTGAAAATCCTTTAGTTCCCCGTCTTTTGCGCACAAAAGATCGAGTTCGTTTAAAGAAATATAGTTATATTTTAACTACCCAATCTTATTCTCTATTTCGTAACGCGTTCTTTCAAAACCCTGATCAAGCTAGAGGCGAGGAAGAAGAAAGTGGTATGCGTTCTTTTGTTAGTGGACATGAAGAACTAGTGATGGACGAACAAAAACGTTTGGTTACATTCAATGGTGAACTACCAAGTGATTTATCTAAAGAAAGCATATATAGTCAGAGCTTCAATTATGTTAGCCGTCTAGGAACTGCTGTGGGTAATCTGCGCTACTTTGATCATCATGAAGGACAGATTAATTTTCGGATCTTTGTTGAAGGCTATCCGATATTTAGCCCATCATCAAAAGGAAAAATGAGTGTGAAAATCGAAGATTCGACTACTGCATCGACACCGCAAATTAAAATTGAAACGAGTATGGATACTGTACAGGTACCAATTCCTTCAGATGAAGAAGTAGAACTACCCAGTACCTTAGAAGTTGAAAATAGTCTGGCCGCAGTTGGCTTTGATCTTGATAAAGTTCAAAGTTTTATTATCGGCTACACATGGCAAGATATTGATGGTGTGAATAAGTTGGTTGCTTTGACTCCGGAATGGTTTGTTAAATATGACAATAATTGGTATTCTGCTAATCAGCTGATGCAAGGAAACTTTGAAACGGAGGCGAGTTAATTGGATTTTAGAAAAATCGAATGGATCTTTTTTCTCGTCTTTGTTGGATTGAACATCTTTCTTTTCAGTATTTATTGGAACAATCAGCATGAGCAAAGTCTTGTTACAAGTTCAAATCAGCGGGAGGACATTTTACAACGTTTGGATAACGATGAAATCAAGATCAAGGAAGACGTATCTGATGAGCACCGTGAAGGATATTATCTAAGTGCAGAGCAAGATAATTTTGAAACATTATTAGGTGCTTCAGGGAATCAAACGATTGCGAGAAATTCAAATATCACAGACAGAGTATTAACGAGTTATCCAGGTGGAGAGAAAAAATTTGATTTAAAAAAAGCTACTAGCAGTTTTAATCGTCTCATGAAGGATGCGGATTTCATTATGGATGGACAAGAGTATACTTACTTGCCAGATATTTCTAAGAAAGACGATGAGTTAAGTAAAATTGTCGGAGCTCAATCCTATGAAGGAATTCCATTTGTGGATGAGACCTCCCGTGTGACACTGGACATCGAAAAAAACAATGATCAAGAACAAATCATCAAGTATACTCAGACTCGTCTAAAAGAAATTGAACCCTTACGTGAAAAAATGACACTTTATTCTGAAAAAGAGATTTTAAATACGCTGTATATCAATAACAGTATTCCAAGCGATTCGACGATTACCAATATTTATTTGGGGTATTTTAGAACACTTGAGGTGCGGGAAAAAAATGTCTATGTTCCAGTGTGGTTTGTTAAAATAAGCACTCCAGACAAGACAACGCAGATTGAAAAAGTAAATGCGTTAAATAATCAGGTGATTACGAATAATTTAGTTCCAAAGGTGGAAAATCCATAAAAAGGGTTGTATACTGAGGACAGTTTTAAAAAAGGGGACCAATTGCTCATGTTAGAAATGAATAATGCCTTCAATATCAGCATCTTAGCCAGCGGCAGTACTGGAAATTCTTTATACTTAGAAAGTCCGCGAAAAAGAATCTTGGTCGATGCTGGCTTAAGTGGAAAAAAAATCACTTCGCTATTGGCAGAGGTCGATCGAAAACCTGAGGATTTAGATGCGATTTTAGTTACTCATGAACACCGCGACCATATTCATGGCGTTGGAGTTTTAGCGAGAAAATATAAATTACCTGTTTATGCCAACGAAAAAACTTGGGAAGCGATGGCTCCTTTGATCGGAAAAGTTGATGTGGAACAGAAACATATCTTTGAGATGGGAAAAGTATTGACTTTGGGTGATTTAGACATCGAAAGTTTTGGCGTTTCACATGATGCTGCTGCTCCGCAGTTTTATCGTTTCTATAAGGATGGCCATTCTTTCGTGATGCTGACGGATACTGGTTATGCTAGTGAGCATGTGAGAGGAACGATTCGAGATGCTGACGCATATTTAGTTGAGAGCAATCATGATTTGGAAATGTTGCGGATGGGAGCCTACCCATGGAGCTTAAAGCAACGTATTTTGGGTGATCGCGGACATTTGTCTAATGATGATGGAGCATTAGTTATGACCGACATTTTAGGCGACCGGACAAAGAGAATCTATTTAGGACATTTAAGTAAAGAGAATAATATGAAGGAATTGGCGCATATGACGATGGAAGAAACACTTACGCGTTATGATCTTGGTGTGAATCACCAGTTCCAAATTTTTGATACCGATCCAGATAGTGCAACCGAATTATATGCGATCTAAAAAGGCAAGCTTGCTTTTGCAGGCTTGCCTTTTTCTAACTGTAAACACTAAAATGCTGATTTAAGTGTCTCGGTTCAATGACTTCATCGATCATTGCAATGGCATAGTCTGCCATACTGATCTCACTTTTACCAGCGGCATTTTTGCGTAAGTGATCATCACTAACTTGATAATGGCCCGTACGTAACCCGTCTGGGATAAAGTTTGCCGCTGGACTTAGGTAGGTCCAATTTAATTGTTGCGCGGCTTTCAAGTCTAAAAACGCTTGGTACATATTGTAGGCAGTTGGATAATAATTGGCGTTTGGATCAGAAAGTTCAATCATTCTATGCTTATCGTCAATAAACAGCGAAGAAGCTCCGCCAACTACAATCAAACGTGTATCAGTTCCTCGTAAAATAGTGATGAGATGTTTTAGGGATGTTTGGTGCAGTTGTTCTTTTCCGACTGGTGGACGAAACGCGTTGATTACAACATCAAAAAATTCCATCTCATTTTTAGTAAGTTCAAATAAATCCTTCACTAAAATTGGTACCTCTACCTCTAATTTTTCTGGATGGCGTACGATTGCGGTTACAGCTAAATTACGATTCAACGCTTCTGCTAAAATCAGTGAACCGGCATGACCGGTAGCACCGATAATTGCTACTTTCATACAAAAACCTCCTTAGGCTACATTGTATCTTTAGTCTAAGGAGGTTTTTATAAAATAGCAAAAGATTCGATTGGTATCACTTACGACTGCAATGCCAATTGTGTCAATATAACTAACAGATTCATACCTACATGAGTGATCATAGAAGTCCAGATACGACCGCTATAACGATACATACCGCAAAACAAGCAACCTAGACCTGCATATAAAAGATAGTGGCCATCATTATGAGCAAAAGCGAATAGGGCAGAGCTTAGTAGTGCAGGTAAGAAAAAACCAAATCTTTTTTCTAATGAGCCGAAAATCGCACGGCGAAATACAAATTCTTCCATGATTGGTCCAGCAATAGTGGTTGCTAAGATGAAAATCATATTGTTCATAATCAGTTGGACAATGTTTTGAGTATTTTGTGAAGCCACTGATTGCCCAAGAAAACGCTGCTCGATTTGCAAAATAAGCATTTGTAGAATTAGGGATGCTGGGATTCCAACGATTCCAATTACAATAGTGATCAAAAGATTTTTTTGTCGCGTTTCTAAGCCAAACGTTTTTGATTTGATACGATAAAAAATCATTAGGATAGCACCTAGAAAATAGGTTAGAGTCGTTAACTGAATAATCAATGATGGTCCGGCTTTTAGAAGACTCTGAAAAAGAACTGGTGAAAAAAGCACTAATCCATAAGTGAAGATTGTAATAAAACTATATTTTTTTTCAGTCATTAGTATTCCTTTCTAAACATTTATCGTTCCCAAGTATACCATATATCATTAAAAACTTAGTGTAGAAAAAATCAAAAAAGCAGACGAAGGACTTGCAAAAAGAAACAAAAATGGTATTATAAGAATTGTGAGTTAGCACTCGATAACCAAGAGTGCTAACAACTTAGAAAATCATTACTAGTTGGAGGGATTTATTGTGTTAAAACCATTAGGTGATCGTGTCATTCTTGAAGTTACTCAAGAAGAAGAAAAAACAGTTGGAGGCCTAGTCTTAGCTTCAGCGGCCAAAGAAAAACCGCAAACAGCTAAAGTTGTAGCTGTCGGTGAAGGCAATGTGCTGGAAAACGGTCAAAAAAGTCCAATGCCAGTAGCTGTTGGTGATATGGTAATGTTTGAAAAATACGCAGGTACAGAAGTGAAATATGAAGGCAACGAATACTTAATCATCGCTGCAAAAGATATTATGGCAATTGTAGAATAAAAAAAATAATGAGGTGAAAGAATCATGGCAAAAGATATTAAATTTTCTGAAGATGCTCGCGCAGCAATGCTACGTGGTGTAGACAAATTAGCAGATACAGTCAAAGTTACATTAGGACCAAAAGGACGCAATGTTGTTTTAGAAAAATCTTATGGTTCTCCGTTGATCACAAATGACGGTGTAACAATCGCAAAAGACATCGAGTTAGATGATCATTTCGAAAATATGGGTGCAAAATTAGTTTCAGAAGTTGCTTCAAAAACAAATGATATCGCTGGTGATGGTACAACGACAGCTACCGTTCTTACACAAGCAATCGTTCGTGAAGGCTTGAAGAACGTAACTGCTGGAGCAAACCCAATGGGTATCCGCCGCGGAATCGAATTAGCTACAAAAGCAGCAGTTGAGGAATTGCATAGCATTTCTAAAGTTGTTGATTCGAAAGATGCTATTGCACAAGTTGCGGCTGTTTCTTCTGGCAGTGAAGAAGTCGGTAAGTTAATTGCTGAAGCAATGGAAAAAGTTGGTAACGATGGAGTTATCACAATAGAAGAATCTAAAGGGATCGATACTGAACTAGACGTAGTTGAAGGAATGCAATTTGATCGTGGTTACCTATCACAATACATGGTTACTGATAACGATAAAATGGAAGCTGCTTTAGAAAACCCATATATCTTGATCACAGATAAGAAAATCTCGAATATTCAAGATATTTTGCCATTGTTAGAACAAGTATTGCAACAATCTCGTTCACTATTGATTATCGCTGATGACGTGGATGGCGAAGCATTACCAACATTGGTATTGAATAAAATTCGTGGAACATTTAATGTGGTAGCAGTGAAAGCTCCTGGTTTTGGTGATCGTCGTAAAGCTATGCTTGAAGATATCGCAATCTTAACTGGCGCTACTGTAATTACAGAAGATCTTGGATTAGACCTTAAGGAAGCAACAATTGAAAACTTAGGTACTGCTGGTAAAGTTGTTGTAGACAAAGATAATACTACAATCGTTGAAGGTTCTGGCGATAAAGCTGCATTGAATGATCGTGTTGAAATGATCAAACGCCAAATTGGTGAAACAACTTCTGATTTTGATCGTGAAAAACTTCAAGAACGCTTGGCAAAACTTGCTGGCGGTGTTGCAGTCGTTAAAGTTGGTGCGGCTACAGAAACAGAATTAAAAGAACTAAAACTTCGTATTGAAGATGCCTTAAACTCAACACGTGCTGCTGTTGAAGAAGGAATCGTATCTGGTGGTGGAACTGCCTTAGTTAATGTTATTAAAAAAGTATCTGAATTAGAGGCTGAAGGCGATGCTGCAACTGGTATAAAAATTGTAGTACGCGCACTAGAAGAACCAGTTCGTCAAATTGCTGAAAATGCTGGCTTTGAAGGTTCAGTTGTAATCGATAAATTGAAAAATGCTGATCAAGGAACTGGTTTCAATGCAGCATCAGGTGAATATGTCAATATGATCGATGCTGGGATTGTTGACCCAACAAAAGTTACTCGTTCAGCCTTGCAAAATGCTGCATCAGTATCTGCGTTGCTATTAACAACTGAAGCAGTTGTTGCTGACAAACCTGTTGAAGGTGGAGCTGCTGCTGCACCAGCAATGGACCCATCAATGATGGGCGGTATGATGTAATTAGTTCATCATAAGACGTAAAGTCATCGGAAAATTTCCGGTGGCTTTTTTTCTAAATGGACTGATGAATTCTATAATTTTTTAGAATTCTATATCTTTAAAAAAACAAATTAAGCAGAATATATTTTTTGATTGCAAGTGATTATAAGGCGATTTTATCAATCTATTTCTTTTTTATAAGATTTTTTTTATTCATTAAAAAACGTTTGCTTCATATGGTAAAATATCATTATAAAGAAAACATATCAGTCTTATAGAATAAAAATATGTAGGGATAGGAGAATGTTGAATGAAATTAATCGAAACACCGTTGAATAGTAATGTTAACTTAGAAACACTGTATCCTAATCTAACCAAATATTTTTTTGATAAACGCCCAGCTGTAAAGCTGCTTAAATTATTTGCATATGATCGGACGAAGATCATTTACGCTGACCGCTTTGATACAATTGATTTATTGTTGCTGAATCGTAAGCGCAAAATCAGTCATCAAGAAGTAGATACAATTATTCATCGATTGTTAAAAGTGGATCGTGAAGATGTTACCGTAGATGTTGGCTACAAAAAACAAATTATCGAAGCGGGTCTTAGACCTAAAGAATCCTATAAAGATATCATTGCGGTGGAGTATAAAATTCCAAAAGAATAATCTTGAATCGAGAAAGGCTTAAGGCCTTTTTCTTTTTTTCCTTTTCCAACCAGCAATAAATAGATATAGAGTAGTCATTTTAAATAGATTTTTTTATGTTGAAGAGCTAACACTGTTGCCTCGGAATTCTTGTGCTATAATAAGTGAAATAGTTTATTTTACTAAAAACAAATGAGGAGCATGACTATGAAAAAGTTGTACGAAGATGACAGTTTGACACTTCATACGGACCTTTATCAGATCAATATGATGAAAACTTACTGGGAGACAGGACGAGCAGATCTTCATTCCGTATTCGAGTGCTATTTTCGCAGTATGCCATTTGATAATGGTTATGTCATCTTTGCCGGTCTTGAACGACTTGTAAAGTATTTGGAAGAATTAACTTTCAGTGAAAGCGATTTGGCCTATTTATCAGAGGTAGAACATTATCCGGCCGATTTTATTGATTATTTGCGTGACTTTAAGTTTACTTGCACTGTTCGTTCTGCAGTGGAAGGTGAATTGGTCTTCAGCAATGAACCGATTATTCAGGTGGAAGGGCCATTACTCCAATGTCAATTGGTTGAAACGGCGCTTTTGAACATTGTGAATTTCCAAACGCTGATTGCTACGAAAGCTGCTCGAATCAAATCAGTAATTGGTGACGATCCCTTATTAGAGTTTGGTACACGCCGAGCTCAGGAATTAGACGCTGCACTTTGGGGCACCCGGGCTGCCTATATTGGTGGAGCCGATGCTACAAGTAATGTACGAGCAGGAAAGATTTTTGGAATTCCTGATAGCGGTACCCATGCCCATTCATTGATCCAATCCTATGGCAATGATTACGATGGTTTTAGAGCTTATGCTGAGACTCATCGAGACTGTGTTTTTTTAGTAGATACCTATGATACGATCAAATCAGGTGTACCAAGTGCAATCAAAGTTGCTCGAGAAATGGGTGATAAAATCAATTTCTTGGGTGTACGGATTGATAGCGGTGATATGGCTTATATTTCCAAACGAGTCCGCCAACAATTAGATGAAGCGGGTTTCCCTGACGCGAAGATCTATGCATCTAACGATCTAGATGAAAGTACAATTTTGAACTTAAAGATGCAACATGCGAAGATCGATGTTTGGGGAGTTGGTACAAAACTAATTACGGCTTATGATCAGCCAGCGCTTGGGGCCGTTTTCAAGTTGGTTTCAATCGAAAATGAGCAAGGGGAGATGGTGGATACCATTAAACTCTCTAGTAATGCAGAGAAAGTTACGACTCCCGGTAAAAAACAAGTTTGGCGGATTACACGTAAAACTGACGGCAAATCAGAAGGCGATTATGTCACACTATGGGATGAGGATCCACGAGAAGAGAAAGAAATTTATATGTTCCATCCAGTTTATCCATATATCAATAAAACGGTGAAAAATTTTGAGGCTCGTCCAGTCTTAAGAGACATCTATATAGATGGCAAGCTTATTTATGATTTGCCGGATTTAGAAGAAGTTAAGCAGACTGCTAAAGCCAGCTTAGATTCACTGTGGGAAGAATACAAACGTGATCTAAATCCACAAAAATATCCAGTTGATCTTTCTACGAAGTGTTGGAACCATAAAAACAAAATTATGGACCAAGTGCGTAGATCTGTGGTAAAAACAGAGCAAGAAGATTAAAGGAGTGAAGCTTATGATGAAGCTGCAAGAAGAAATCATTAAGGAATTAGGGACGAAACCTACCATTGATCCCAAAGAAGAAATTCGTAAAAGTATTGAGTTTTTAAAGGATTATCTAAGGAAATATCCGTTTCTAAAGACATTTGTTTTAGGAATCAGTGGAGGGCAAGATTCATCCTTGGCTGGTCGGCTTGCTCAGCTTACGATGGAAGAGATGCGGCAAGAGACAGGTGATGATACGTATAAATTTATCGCTGTACGATTGCCTTATGGTTCTCAGGCTGATGAAGCGGATGCTAAGCGAGCATTAGATTTTATCAATCCAGATGTTAGCTTAAGCGTGAACATCAAGGAAGCTGTCGACGCGGAGGTTGCCGCATTAGAAGAAGCTGGTGTTGCAATCAGTGATTTTAACAAAGGAAATATTAAAGCACGTCAACGAATGATCACTCAATATGGAATTGCTGGCGGCAATCAAGGAGCTGTTATCGGAACAGATCATGCGGCTGAAAATATCACAGGTTTCTTTACTAAATTTGGCGATGGCGGCGCGGATATTTTACCACTGTTCCGCTTAAATAAACGTCAAGGTAAAATGCTGTTGAAAGAATTAGGAGCGGAAGAAGCTTTGTATTTGAAGGTTCCGACGGCTGATTTAGAAGATGGGAAGCCATTAATCTCTGATGAGGTAGCATTAGGAGTAACCTATGATGATATTGATGACTACTTAGAAGGTAAGTCAATTGACGAAAAGGCGCAAGCAACGATTGAAAATTGGTGGAATAAAACGCAGCACAAACGCCATTTACCAATCACGATCTTCGATGATTTTTGGAAATAGTAAATTTAATCGTAGTCTAGCGGAGCTTCAACTCTGCTAGACTTTTTTGTTTTATCCAACGATTTTAGTGTAAACTTATCGTTCTTTACTTTCTTCTAATTTCTCGCTAAACTATTTAAGATGCCTTGCCAATTCAAAAGCTTATATAGACTGGCTGAAAGATATGTGCGAAGGGCATTGGAAGGATATTTCGTATTTTAAAGATAAAAGGATTAATACGATTTAGAAATCCATAGATAGGAGAGACACATGCTCAAACTTCGAAAGATTCCTTGGCAACAGCTGTTAAAAATTATTGGTGTGATAGGATTAATTGTTAGTTCAAATCTTTTTTTTCAACTAACACAAAATGAGTTTTCCTTTGAATTAATGTTCAAATTTGCTTTTTCTTGGCACACTGAAAAATTCCTTTTAGGGTGCTTTGTACTGCTTATTTTTTATGGGTGGGTCAGCAGTCTTTTAGGCTCACTGAAATCGGGTAGTGTATTTTATCTTTTAACGGTGATTGGTGTAGGAATTGCGAATTATTTGAAGATGAACTATCGGATGGAGCCGATCTATCCAAATGATTTGAAAATGATTACTGAATTCGGAATGATCTACGACATGATTGGTCTTCCATTATTTCTTCTGTTTTTACTGATGTTGGCGTTAGGAATTATTTTAGTTCTCTTTAGTTTGAAGAAAAGCTGGAAGTTAGAGAAAAAACAACAACGGCTGCGTTTTATATTTTTCGTTTTAACTAGCAGTTTGTTGCTGTATATCGGTGGATTCAACCAGCAAGGGAATCTATTGCGCAAGGCTTATAATAAAACGGCTTTATGGATTCCCTACAGTCAAAAAATGAATTATTACAACACTGGGTTTATGGGTGGCTTTTTGTATAATTTACCGGTGGAGGCGATGGAAAAGCCAGCGGATTATTCTCAAGTGAACGTAGAAAGAATTACTAAGAAATATCAAAAAAAAGCAAAAACAACTTCAGAGGAAAAACCGAATATTATTTATGTTATGAGTGAGAGTTTTTCTGATCCAAGTCGTTTGAATGGCTTAGAAATTTTAGGTGGGGATCCACTGCAAGATTATCGTACAATCGCCGATCAAACCTATAGTGGTCAGATGCTATCGCAAAATTATGGCGGTGGGACGGCGAATATCGAATTTGAAGCCTTGACGGGTTTTTCCATGGAGCTATTCAATGCACAGATGACTACGCCTTATACAATGCTGATGTCGGATTTTGATTCATTTCCTTCGTTGGTCGGAACATTGAAGGAACGCGGGTACGAAACGACGGCAATCCATCCTTACAATACTTCAATGTACAAGAGAAAAGATGTCTATGAAACATTTGGGTTTGATCAATTCTTGGACGAAAAAACAATGAAGCATACGGATAAACTTGAAAATAATCCGTATATTTCAGATGCAGCAGCCTATCAAGAAATCTTTGATCAATTAGATAAAAATAAAAAGCCGCAATTTTTGCATTTAGTGACAATGCAAACGCATATGCCGTACGAAAATAAATACTCGAACATTCCTTACTTAGTCAAAGGGGATGATAGCTTATCTGTTCGGGCATATTTGCAGGATATTGCATACAGTAGTCAAGCGTTGAAGGATTTTCTGAAAAAATTAGACGATCTACCGGAACGAACCTTGGTTGTTTTTTGGGGGGATCATTTGCCAGGAATTTATTCAGACGATATTCAAAAGAAAAACCAAGGGCACTTACTACATGAAACAGAATTTTTGATGTATGACAATCGCCATAAACTCAATAGACAGCAAGTTACAACAAGTCCCTTTTATTTTGCAGCAGATCTTTTCCAACAGGGCAGACTTCAAATGACTGGATTTCAAAATTTATTAGTGACTTTGCAAAAAGAGTTTCCTGCCTTTGAAAAAGGAATGTACTACCAAAGTGGACAATGGTTTAAAGAAGCTCGTTTCAATCAAAAGCAAGAGAAAATTTATCAGGAATACCAAATGATTCAATACGACATTACAGCTGGTCATCAGTATAGCTTGAAAGAAAATTTTTTTGAATAAACACGAGATTAAAGGAGTAAATATGGGGTTTAAAAAGAAAGACAATCAGAATTATTACAATCCACTGCGTCGGGCAATTTTAACTCATCAAATGATTGAGCCTGGTGATAAAGTGGCGATTGGAATGAGTGGCGGAAAGGACAGCACGACATTGCTCTATTTATTAGATCGGATTCGACGTCAACGGCGTTTAGGTTTTGACTTTGAAATTGTACCGATTACTCTTGATATGGGATTTGAAGGCTGTGACATTACTCCGATGAAAAAATTTGTTGAAAACTTAGGCTATCAATTAGAGGTAGTTCCGACAAATATCGCGAAAGTCGTTTTTGATGTACGTGAAGAAAAGTCGCCCTGTTCTTTATGCGCAAAGCTTCGCCGTGGAATCTTATATAATCGCGCAAGTGAGTTGGGGTGCCAAAAAGTCGCTCTAGGTCACCACGTAGATGATGCGATTGAAACCTACTTTATGAATTTTTTGTTTCACGGACGTTTAAACAGTTTTGAACCAAAAAGCTATTTATCAAAAACGAAGGTGACATTAGTACGCCCAATGATCTATTTAGAGGAGAAACAAATTATCCGACTTGTGAAACGTGAAGAACTCCCTGTAATTTTTAATCCTTGCCCTGTGGATAAAAAAACAAAAAGGGAAGAAATCAAGAACTTGGTGACGCAGCTTGCTAAAAACTATCCAGATATCCGAGAAAAGTTTATAATGGGCATGGAACAAGGAACAGCTGAAGATTTTTGGACAAAAGTCTCTGCTGGAAACTCTTACAATTCATTAATTGAAAAGTAGTAATTGTATTCCAGCCTTTTCTCATGCTATAATTCATTTTGTATTCATGAGGGAGTAACTAGCAGCGCAAGCTGTGGCAACGCCACCAGCAAGAAAAGCAATTTTCTGGTGTTGTCTTAAATAGTGAGACTTATGTATGTGTCTTTCGCATACACAAGTCTATTTTTTTATTCCTAAAAGGAACATCATTTTAAGGATGTCAGTTCAACTTTGCCAGTTTTTCTATACGCTTTGTCAGTTCAACTTCCTGTTTTAGCAGAATAGTAGAATGATATGTCTTCGAAGGTCCAGATAAGTTCTTTTAAGAATTTATCACCATAATTTAAGAGCAGACTAGCGTAATTGGAAGAATGGTATACGACATTCGAAACGAATAAGGAGGATAATAATGTCAGAGGAGAAAAAACAACAACTGCTAAAGCCTTTTTATACTGAGGAAACAGAACAGGTCTTAGCAGAAGTTCAAACGACGGAAGAAGGATTAACAACCGCTGAAGCAGAAAAACGCTTAAGTGAGTTCGGTTTGAACGAATTAGAAGAGGGCGAAAAGAAAAGTATGTTCGCTCGTTTTATCGAACAATTCAAAGATTTAATGATCATTGTCTTATTGTTCGCGGCAATTATATCTGCGGTCGTCTCTCATGAAGTAGTGGATTCGATCATTATCTTAGCTGTTGTTATCATTAATGCTGTGATGGGTGTGGTACAAGAATCAAAGGCCGAAGAAGCAATCGAAGCTTTGCGGGAAATGTCTACACCAAATGCGAATGTTTTACGTGATGGTCATATCAGTTCAGTAAAATCAACGGATCTTGTGCCTGGTGATATCGTGATGCTGGAAGCCGGAGATGTCGTTCCTGCAGACTTGCGTTTGATTGAAGTTGCTTCATTGAAAATTGAAGAAGCAGCACTGACGGGTGAATCCGTACCGGTAGAAAAAGAACTGATTGTGATTGAAGACGGAGAAGTTGGTATTGGCGATCGTGTCAATATGGCCTATTCAAATAGTAATGTGACCTATGGTCGAGGTAAAGGTGTCGTTGTTAACACAGGAATGAATACAGAAGTTGGTAAAATTGCTGGTATGTTAGCACAAGCAGATGAGACAGAAACGCCACTTAAAACGAATTTGAACCAATTGAGTAAATTCTTGACCTTTGCAATTATTATTATCGCTATCGTGATGTTCTTTGTTGGGATTTTCTTCAACGATACATCTTGGGTTGATATGCTGTTGACTTCGATCTCGTTGGCGGTTGCAGCAATTCCAGAAGGGCTACCAGCGATTGTAACAATTATCTTGGCTCTTGGAACGCAAGTAATGGCAAAACGAAATTCTGTAATTCGTAAACTGCCAGCCGTTGAAACATTGGGTTCAACTGATATTATTGCTTCAGACAAAACTGGGACATTAACCTTGAATCAGATGACGGTTGAAAAATTATACGTAGACAATCAACAATATGATGCAAATGGTGAAGTACCAGTAGATAGTATGGCGATGAAAGTCATGAACTATGCGAATGACACGAAGTTTACCCAAGAAGGTGGCTTAATTGGAGATCCAACCGAGACAGCTTTGGTACAATTTGGGCTAAATAATGCTTTTGATGTTCGTGAAAAAGTAGCTGAAGAACCACGTGTCGGCGAATTGCCTTTCGATTCTGATCGTAAATTAATGAGTACGTTACACGAAGAAGGAACCGGTAAAATTCTGGTTGCTGTCAAAGGTGCTCCCGATGTGCTACTTGGTCGTACGTCGCAAATCCTATTGAATGGTCAAGTTGTACCAATGACTGACAAAGAGAAACAAGATATTTTAGCTAATAATAAAGACATGGCACAACAAGCGTTACGTGTTCTAGGCATGGCTTATAAATATGTCGATGTTGTTCCGGTTGAATTAGAATCTGAAGTAGTGGAAAATGATTTAATTTTTGCTGGTTTAGTCGGTATGATTGACCCAGAACGTGCTGAAGCAGCTGAAGCTGTACGAGTTGCGAAAGAAGCTGGCGTTCGTCCAATCATGATTACAGGCGATCACAAAGATACCGCCGAAGCAATCGCTGCTCGTTTAGGAATCATCGAAAAAGGTGATGATGCATCTGTTCTAACTGGTGCGCAATTAAACGAAATGTCTGATGAAGAATTTGCTCAGAAAGTTGAACATTATTCTGTCTATGCTCGAGTTTCTCCAGAACATAAAGTTCGGATCGTGAAGGCTTGGCAAAAAGAAGGTAAAGTAGTCGCTATGACTGGGGATGGTGTAAATGATGCGCCAGCCTTGAAGCAAGCGGATATTGGTATTGGTATGGGAATCACGGGTACAGAGGTTTCTAAAGGCGCTTCTGATATGGTTCTTGCTGATGATAACTTCGCGACGATCGTTGTTGCAGTTGAAGAAGGTCGTAAAGTCTTCTCAAACATTCAAAAAGCAGTTCAATATTTGTTAGCAGCCAACTTGGGTGAAGTATTGACCTTATTTATTGCAACTTTACTTGGTTGGGATACCTTATTACCTATTCATTTATTGTGGATTAACTTAGTTACGGATACCTTCCCAGCGATTGCATTAGGGATGGAACCTGCTGAAAAAGATTTGATGAAGCATAATCCTCGTGGGCGTAGTTCAAACCTGTTTTCTGGGGGCGTTTTATCAAGTATTATCTATCAAGGGATATTAGAAGCAGGTACGGTACTATTTGTTTACTGGTCCGCAATTCAGTGGCCAGTTCATACAACGTATGCAGAAATCCATTCTGATGCTTTGACAATGGCATTTGCAACATTAGGCTTGATGCAGCTATTCCATGCCTTCAACGTAAAATCTGTTCATCAGTCATTGTTCCAGGTCGGACCATTCCGCAACAAGAGCTTTAACTGGGCAATCTTGTTATCCTTTGTTTTAATGATGATCATTATTGTTGTACCAGGTTTGAATGATATTTTCCGGGTAGCACATCTTGATCTTTATCAATGGGGGATTGTAATTGGGGCATCCTTTGCGATTATTCCAATTGTTGAAATTGTTAAAGCCTTCCAACGAAGTGCACAAAAAAAATAGTTTAAATAAAAACGGCTCTTCGTCAAATCGTGTTGGTGAAGACAAATTTGAATAAAACTTAGTCCGATATGCGGCGCGTTCTGTGCGCCGCATATTTTTTTAACATTAAAGGAAGTATAACATTTTAAGCGGTCAAAGGATTGATACATCAAT
>NZ_KE136364.1:138109-302400 GCF_000406965.1 Enterococcus avium ATCC 14025
GAACGCCTTTATATTCTTTTTCAATCAGCCATTCTTCATCAAAAAATAAATGTTTATCTGTTAATCCGAGTAATTTTCTAGTATGATTATCCATTGAGAGACTCCTTTGGTAGGGTGACGTTTTGGTCGACTAAATTTTACCAAAAGTGAGTCTCTTTTTGAGTTGAAACGAAGAAAAAAGTGTTAGTAGAAAATCGCCTTCGATTTTCCACCAACACAAAATATTATAGAACCATAAAAACTCGCATGAAGGCATTAATGTTGCTTCATGCGAGTTTTCTATTTGATCAAAGAATACATCTGCATATCTAGTAATACACCATTTTTTATTGCATTTTTTCTCAAGGTACCTTCCAATTGAAACCCATTTTTCTCCAACAAATGACAAGATGCATGATTAGTTGAAAAAGGTTCCGCAAAAATTCGAATGATATCAGTATCGCTAAAAAGGTGGTCTGTGAGTTGTTTGATTGCTTTTGTACCGATTCCTTGGCCCCAATACTCTTCAGCAATGTAATAGCCCATCTCAGCAGTTAGACGATGGATGTTCTCACAACGAAAAGCACCTATACTTCCAATTACTTCATCTTTGTCATTCACGATTGCAAAGGCAAAGGTTTTGTTCGGATCAGCTTCCAGCATGCTTTGAATAAAATCTGCGGCGTCTTGCTCAGTATAAGGGTAAGGCAGACCGTCTCGCAGATTTGCTTGAATTTTTTTATTGTTTAGCGCATTCGCTAAATTTTTAGCATCCTGATTGCGCCATTTCCTTATGATCCAGTCCATAGTTGTTTTCCCCCTATAAAACGTATTTCTTTTAAGGTATCATCAAATAAATAATAAATGAAGCAATTTTTAATATTTTCTGAGCTACTTTGCATATTGTGCAAAAATCGGTAAAATGAAAGTATTAAAAAAGAAAGTAGGAATAAATGAATGCGACCTAATACAGGGTTTTATGCTAGAGAAATCAACGAAATCGTTCAAAATACGGAAAAAATGGGTGAGCGTTTGCACCCAAGCTATGAAGAGATTCGTACTGCTTTAGATGAAAAGAAAATGGCTGATTTTGACCAAGAACGTTTATCAGAAATCCATGAACTTTTTAAAGAGGGAACACAGTTTTATCAATTGAATTTAGAAAAAATCGGTATGTTAAAGGCACCAGCAAAAGTAATGGGAAACCATAAAAGCTTTGAAAAGGCGTATATTCAATATGTAGCTGGCTGTCAAGAAATGACGGATAGTTTGTTACCGGAAGTAAATGAGGAAGCCTTCAATGCAGCTGAAAAAAAACAGGACGCTGCAACGGATACAATCTACAAAACGATTCAAAAAATAACCAATCTGTTATTGAAATAGTAAACAAGTGAAATATCAAAAAGAACAAAGGTTTTCTAATTTTTTTATAACGTTATTTTAAATACAGATGAAGAAGGATCGAGTATTATTAGTTCATAACCAATAACAACCTTTTCTTTTTCATTGCATTTAGGTAATACTCCTTTAGCACCGATTTGCCGATCGGTGCTTCTTTTTTTGAATTTTTACTTTAGTAGCGTAGCAAATTAAAATGATTTCGAAACTATTTTAAAATTTTATGATAGAAGAAATCTTTCTATAATTATGAATTACGTTTCTATCGCTGATTAGCAAAATATCAAAAGAGCTGGCTATCGAGTGAAATACTCAGTAGTCAGCTCTCATTTTGTTTAATTTTCGATATTTCGTACATAATTTTCGAAGTAATCATTCAAATCATTTTTAATTTTTTGATATTCTTCTTCGGTATATTCTTTTTCTTCTAAGCGTCCTTTAAAATTTGGCAAATCCAAATCTTTTTTCAATCGTTCAATAACTTCCTCTTTATTCATAAGTACTACCTCCATAGTAGAGTCTTGCTGTCTACTAATCAAAGTAGACACAAACAGCTTCCGGTGCAAAGACGTCCTTTTGAATCATACTTAGAAGACCAGTCTCGCTATCACGGCGATAAAGGGTTAAGTTGTCACTGTTTTGGTTTGCTGCGACTACATATGAATTATCAGGACTCAATGCAAAGTCTCTTGGGAAATCTCCCTCGGTTGAAATGGTTTGGATCGAATCAATGCTTAAGCCATCTTCAGCGATTGCGAAAACAGCAATTGAGTTGTGTCCGCGATTTGACGCATACAGATAACGCCCATCATTTGATACGCGAATCGCTGCACCGCCATTTTCACCATCAAAATCCTTTGGTAAAGTAGAGACTTTCTGTGTTTGAGTGAAGCTGCCATCTGCTTCGTCATACGTTAGAACGGTAACGCTGCTGTCCAGCTCGCCAAATAGATACGCAATCATTTTATTAGGATGAAAAACCAAATGACGAGGACCGGTCCCCGGTTCTGCTACATAGACTGCTACTTCTTCGACCTCACCAGCTTCTGAAACATCATAGGTGTAGACGCGATCGGTGCCAAGATCACATACAACGAGGCGTTGATCAGGTGCAAGATCAGTATAGTGAGTATGAGCGTGATCCTGATTTTTATGTGGACCTGTTGGTTCTTTATGAAAAAGGGCAGCTGCGGATTCAAGAGAACCATCCGGCAGAATTTTATAGGTATTCAGCTCCCCTTTATGATAGTTGGCGCCGTAAACAAGTTGACGTGCTTCATCGACAGCTACGTAACATGGTGAAGCGCCTTCTTCTGTCACCGCATTCAAAAATTTGTTTTGTGGATCGTAACTGGACATCCCGCCGTGACCATCTCTACTTGTGACTGAGTAAAGAAAGCCCTCTTTGCTTTTTGCGAAGTAGGTAGGGCTGGTTTCTTCTGTTACTAATTGTAAATTGTTTAACGTTTCAGTCGCTGTATCTAATTCGATCTGATAAATACCTTGACTGATGCGTCGTGTGTACGTACCTAAAATTATTTTGTGGATCATTAAAAAACCTCCTTCAATGTATCTACATTTTAACAAGTTTATTCTCACTTGGATAGCGCTAACTTTGTGATATAATTGAAAAATAAATGTGAAAAGAGCGTGACCTATGACTGAAACAGAAATTACTCAAATTGGAAAAAATGCGATTAACGATGAAAATATCTTGGTGCTTTTTGGTGAAAGTGTTACACCAGACTTATTAGATGTTTCGATTGTTCAAAAAACTATTAATGATGAACCAATTGTATTAGAAAAAGGTGGACAATTGATCTTTGGGGATCAGGCTTATCAGGTAATTGGGGTAGGACCTTTAGCCAATCAAAATTTAAATGAAATTGGACATGCGACAGTTTTCTTTCAGAAAGAAGCTGGAGTGATTCCAAATGCGATCTATGTTGTTCCAGAAAAGCTTCCAGACTTGGAAGTAGGGATGAAAATTACCTTTCAGTAGGGGTGTGAGTGAGTGGATAAAAAGAAATTAACGCAAAAAACCTCTTGGTTTTGGAAATGGTTTTTAAACAGCCAGGTAGTTGTAGCATTGATCATTGTATTGCTGCTGTTGTTGATCGCGTTAGTCTTTACAAAAGTATCCTATTTGTTTGAGCCGGTGGGTCAATTCTTTGCGATCGTCGGCCTTCCAATGGTAATCGCAGGTATTCTCTATTATTTGATGAATCCTGTGGTCAATTTTCTGGAGCGTAAAGGACTGAAGCGGACTTTTGCGATTGTACTGCTTTTCATCGCGGTAGTTGCCTTACTTATTTGGGGAATTGTAGTGATTATTCCGCAGATTAGAGAGCAGATCGGTTCAATGATGAAAAGTCTACCTAGCTACTTTGACACAATAAGTGATAAATTAAATGATATTTTTAAGGACCCTGCCTTCAAGCCGTTTCAACAACACATTGATAATAGTCTGCAGAAAATCTTAGAGTCATTAACGGATACTGCGCAAAAGATTTCACGAGTTACACTGCAAGGATTAGGAAGTGTTGTTTCTACGCTAGCTACAGTGTTGATCGCGTTGATTACAGCGCCGATCATTTTATTCTTTTTGTTAAAGGATGGCGATCAATTAGCGCCTTACATTCTTAAGCTTTTGCCGACAAAAGCACGAAAGCCGACACTTAAGGTCATGACTGAAATGAACTCGCAGTTAGCTTCATATATTCGTGGGCAGTTAACGGTAGCTTTTGCGGTAGCCGTCATGTTTATTATTGGCTTTTCTTTAGTAGGAATGAATTATGCGATTACTTTAGGTATTTTAGCTGGATTTTTAAATTTGATTCCTTATTTAGGCTCCTTCTTAGCAATGGTGCCAGTGGTCTTCATTGCTATTGTCACTGGGCCAATCATGCTCGTAAAAGTCATTATCGTTTTTGCGATCGAACAAACAATTGAAGGGCGTATTGTCTCACCTTTAGTATTGGGGAATCAATTGGAAATCCATCCTGTCACAATCATGTTTGTATTGTTGACGGCTGGGAAAATCTTTGGAATCGTTGGAGTTATATTAGGAATTCCATTTTATGCGGTGGCGAAAGTTATTGCAATCCATGTATTTGAGTGGTACAAAGGGGTATCGAACTTGTACGAAGACGAAGCGAAAGAAAAAATGCCTGTCGACGAATAATCGACAGGCATTTTTTTAAAATTGTGCAGCCAATGATTTGGCTTTTTCTTTTGCCGCAGCCATAATCTCAGGTGCTCTTGCTGGATCATAATCCGCACCTTCAATGTAAATAGAATCAAAATCAGTGATACCAATAAAATTCAAAATTCCCTTAACATATTGTGCTGAGAAATCTTGACCGTTATATGTACCGCCACTTGATTGTATGTGAAGAGCTTTTTTATCTGTAATCAATCCAGTTGGACCTTCTGCTGTATATCTGAAGGTTTTACCTGCGACGTTGATTGTGTCGAACCAAGCTTTTAACTTCGTTGGAATATTCAAATTCCATAAAGCATTGGCGATGACGATTTTTTCACTAGCTAAAAATTGATCAGTAAATTCATTGAAAACGCGCACCTTTTCTTGCTGAACACTACTCAATTCTGTAAAATCAGTTCCCTTTTGTAACGATTTCCAAGCTAATAGTAAGTCGCCATCAATCTCAGGGAGATCTGTATAATACAAATCTAACATGGTGAATACATCTTCTGGATGACTGGCTTGATGTGCTTCAATAAAAGTATCCAGAATAGTGACAGTTTGTGAGTCTTCTGCGGATAACGGGTGAGCATTCACTACTAGAACATTTGCCAAAACTAACACTCCTTAAATTTAATTACAAACGAATCGTACACAAAATATCCAAAGCAGACAATTTATCTGCTTGGAAGCTTTGGTTAAAATTAGATTTTGTTAACTCGCAAGATATTGTTTATATGCAGTGGTACCGCCAATCACATTTGCGACTTGGAAGCCTTCGTTTCTTAAAAATTGCGCCATCGTTTTTGAACGACCGCCGAATTGAGTAAATAGGTAATACGTTTTACTTCTGTCAAGTTGGTCCAAACGATTTGGCAATTGTGTCAACGGGATATGAGTTACGTTTGATCCTTCGGGTAAATCAAAGGAGTCAATAAAGTCAGGGTCTCTCAAGTCTAAAACTTCCACGGGTTCTTTAGCAGCAAGTAGCATAAATTCTTTTGTTGTTACCGAATAATTCATTTTTTCAACAGCCTTTTCTTTCTTAATAGTGATTACAACGTTAATGTATTTATCGTCTAATTACAAGTGTTATCATAGACATTTTACTTGAAATTGACAAAAAGTAAAGCTAACATTCAAAAAAATTTCAAAACTAGAAAAAGTTGACAAGTTTTTTTCATGGATTTAGTGAAAATATCATTTTTTTGTTATTGGATAAGTTTTTTTTGAGTTGGAAAATAATTGCAGAATTTTTTAGGGAAGATATTACTTGCGTGAATCAGAAGGCATCGTTAGAATAGTAGTGACGGAGGGAAGAGAATAATGGAAAATTTTCATTTAGGGAAACTTAGTTTGAAAACAATTGCTATTCGTGTACGTGATCGTGATGGCATGATTCATTTTTATCGCGATATCATCGGACTGCACTTGCTGCGTGAAGAAAACGAATTGGCGATTCTTGGATACAAAGATCCGGCTAGCGAATTACTTTGGCTGGAGGAAAGTCCGCGAGCAGATGAGCATCGCGGAGAGATCAAAAAAATGCAACGGGTCTCATTAGTAGTACCCAATTTAGAGGAGTTAGCAAACGTTTATTACCGTGCCAAAGAAGAAAATTATCCTGTTAAATCTGCTTTACAAGCTGATGATGAAAAAGGGCTGCTTTTTGAAGACCCAGAAGGAAATGAAATCGAAATTTTCTTTGCTCCTAGTAAAGAACGTTCCACCTCAGAACCAGTTGAATTAGATTTTAATGAATTAGCAAAAAAAGCAACTAAGCGTGAAAAAATCCACGGAGCTTATTTTGATAAGCTTCATCTAAATGTCAGTGATCTGAATAAACAGCAAAGCTTTTTAGCAGATATTCTAGGGTTGCAAGTTCACGATGAAAGTGAAGAAGAATTGTTGTTGAATCGTGGAGATTTTAACGTAGGGTTAACGACTGCAAACGGTGGTGCAATTGATTTACCTACCGATAAAGTACTCGGCTTGGACTTTTTGCAATTTAAAGTTTCGAAAACGAAACTGTTGGAGTTGTCTCAACATCTCAGCAATAAGCAGTTCAATTACTTCATTGATAAAAAGAAATCCTTGATTACGATTTATGATGCAGCCGGAATTGAATGGTGGTTCGTATTGAAGTAAAGATAATGAAGTCGCGAGAAATCGCGGCTTTTTTGATTTTACCTCTAAATTTTTCCTTTGAGTAAATCGTATTTTAAAAAATGTTCAGAAGTCTTGATTAATCATTTTGTGCTATACTCTTTTAGAATTATTACTTACGGAGGTTGTTATGTACCCTGAAACGTTTCAATTAATTGAAGAAAAAATGCAAAAAGCTGTTTTTCCAGGAGCAGTTCTTAGCTTTGTCGAAAATGAGGAAACTGAAGTTCAAGTTATGGGAAATGCACAAGTGGAACCAACAATTATTTCTATGCAGGAAGATTACCTTTTTGATGTGGCGTCCTTAACGAAAGTGGTCTGCACGACAACTGTTATGTTGAAATTAAAGGAAGCAGGCAAGGTTACGTGGGATCAATCTCTTCACAGCTTATTGCCGGAATTTCAAAATGAAACGATTACGTTGCGTCATTTATTGACTCATACATCAGATATTCAAACCTATATTCCAAATCGAGATCAGTTAAATGCTGAAGAATTACGGACTGCGTATTTAAGCCTACAACCGGGAGAAGATCTGGGGAAAGTCGTTAAATATACTGATGCAGGAACAATTTTGTTGGGATTTCTGCTTGAAAAACTATATCAAAAAGATGTAATTGATGTCTTTAGGCAGGAAGTCCTACAGCCTCTTAGTATGTCCAATAGTCATTTTTTACTGCAGCCGCCATATGATAAGGTTGTTCCCACTGAAAAATTGGTAGATGGAACGATTTTAAAAGGCCTTACTCATGATCCAAAAGCCCGAGTATTAGCAGAGCATGCTGGCAATGCAGGTCTGTTTTCGAATATGAAAGATTTAAGTAAATTTGCAAAAATGTATTTGAATCTTGGGGTTGTTAGCGATATGATTTATTTGCAGGATAAGACAATTCAAGAATTGCTTCATGATCAAACACCAACAGGAAAAGGAGAACGTTCGATTGGCTGGGATTTAAAATTCAGCCCGTTAGATCACACTCCATTACTTTTCCACACTGGGTACACTGGAACATTCATGCTATTGGATGTCGTCAAAAAATCAGCATTCATCTTTTTGTCGAATCGCGTTCACACGGAAGATCATCGTGCTAGTTATGTGGTTCACCGTGATGAGATTTTGGCCTGCTATCTGAGCGAACGTATGGAACGATTAAAAAAATAGTACAGGCGATTGCTTTTATTAACTTGAAATGATTATCTTTTCGCAGCTTGCTTAGAGCGAAATAAAAAAATTGAAAAAAGGAGCAAGAAGTATGGAACCATTATTTTTACAACCAGTTTTTCAAGAAAAAATTTGGGGCGGAGATCAGCTGCATACGGTTTTCGGATTTGATATCCCTAACGACAAAATTGGAGAAGATTGGGCAATCAGCGGACATCCACATGGCGTTAGCATCGTAGAAAATGGCCCTTACAAGGGTTGGAAGGTCAGCGATCTATGGAATGAGCATCGTGAATTATTTGGTAAAGCAGAAGGTGATGTATTTCCATTGTTAACTAAAATTTTAGATGCCGAAGACGATTTATCAGTTCAAGTTCATCCAGACGACAGCTATGGTTTGAAACATGAAGGAGAGTTAGGAAAAACAGAATGCTGGTACATCATTAATGCCAAACCCGGTTCAGAGATTGTTTATGGACATAATGCGAAATCTCGTGAAGAACTGGCAGAAATGATTGAAAACGAACGTTGGGATGATTTATTGCGTCGTGTACCTGTAAAAAAAGGCGATTTCTTCTATGTACCAAGTGGTACGATCCATGCCATCGGTAAAGGCATCATGATTTTAGAGACACAACAAAGTTCAGATACAACGTACCGCGTTTATGACTATGATCGTAAAGATGATCAAGGCAACACACGTGAACTGCACATCCAACAATCAATTGATGTAACCACTGTACCGGCGATCAGTCCCGAGTTAGAAGTTACTGAAAAGAAAAAGGGAACATCTTCTGTGATCACGTACTTGAAGACAGATTTTTTCAATGTTTACGAATGGGATGTTATTGGTGAGCTTTCACTTAAAAAAGAAGGCGATTATACGTTGGTGACAGTCGTAGAAGGATATGGTAATTTGATCGTTGATGGCCAAAGCTATGAAATGAAGCCTGGTACAAGTTGCATTTTACCAGCACAAATAACCGAGTGGAAAGTCGAAGGCGAAATGAAAATCATCGCTTCCACTCCAGGAACAAAATAGTAAATGTCTCATTTTTTCATATACAAAAAATGCTCATCCGACTAACGCGGATGAGCATTTTTATTTTATGGTAATTCTGGCAGATCAACATCTTCCCCGTACTTATTTTTTAAAGCGGTATGAAGTAAGCGCACAGCCAATGATTTGTTACGAGCTAAGATCGGACCGTGGAAGTATGAGCCATAAACATTTTTGTAAATGACGCCTTCACCTTGGTCTTCGCCATTATTCCCATTACCCTTAACGATCGTACCAAGAGGTCGTTCACCTTCACCTAAGAAAGTACGGCCATTGTGATTTTCAAAGCCATAGTAGGTTTCACCAAATTCTTCGTTATGGATCTCGATATCCCCGATGAAACGATGGTTGTCTTGGCTTAGGGTATAATGATCCAATGCACCGATACCATCGATTTTTTCTCCATTTGCACCAATATAGTAGTGGCCCAGTAACTGATAGCCGCCACAGATTGAAAGAATGACCCCGTTGTTTTCGATGTACTTAATCAAGTCTTCTTTTTTATCTTGAATATCTTTTGATACGATTACTTGTTCATAATCTTGCCCGCCACCGATAAAGACAAAATCGTATTTATCTGGATCGAATTCTTGATAGATGCTGACGATCTCTGAATGAATCTCGATGTCCATTTGTTTGGCATAATAATTCAAGGTTAAGAGATTGCCGTTGTCGCCATAGGTATTCAATAAATTTCCGTATAAATGCGCTAAGTTCAACTCGTATTTAGCCACGATCCATACCTCCGTCAATGTAGCCTTTTTGTGCTAATTCTTTGCGTAGCTGTAAAACGGCTGTGTAGGTCGCTAGGATATACACATGCTCCGTCGGCAATAGTTTGATCTTTTCAATCACGTCCGTCAAATCTGCCGTCTCAATCAGCTTGTCTTCAGGGATCCCTGCGACTTTCAGACGAAGGGCCATGTCTTCGTGGCGATCTCCACCTGCGATCACTGCCGGGATGTCCATCTCAGCAAAAGCTTCATGATTGCCATCCCAGATCCAGCTGATGTCGATACCATCTGCATAATTGGCATTTAATAGAGAAACCAATGAAAATGGATAGGGAGCTAAACCAATCATGTCGATGACTTGATTTAAGCCGACCGGATTTTTTACTAAAACCAGCGTGCATTTTTTACCATCGATTACAAATTCTTCTTGGCGTCCAAAGACTTTTTCATCATAGCCAAGTCCGCGTTTGATCTTGTCTTTAGAAACGCCATAGTATTCTGCTACAGCAGTTGCGGCAAGGGCATTGTATACATTGTACATACCGCCGACTTCGATCTTGTAATCTTGCCCATCAATTACAAATTCTGAAGATTTATTATCCATTTCTTTCATCTCCGTTAATTTGTAATCTAATTCTGGGCGGTGGAAGCCGCAGTTTGGACAATAGTATTTTCCCAGATTGGCATAGGTAATCATTTTGTACTTTAAGATGTGCTGGCATTTCGGACAAAGCAAGCCGTCCGTATTGTAATGGGCATCTTGGTCTTTGTCAGGTAAATGATCGAAACCGTAGTATTTTCTTGGATTGACTGTTTCCAACGAATTAAAGATTGGTGAATCACCGTTACACAATATCGGGGCGCTTGGTGATTTAGCTGCGCCGTCCACGATCAATTTGTAGGTCGTATAGATTTCACCGTAACGGTCCATCTGGTCGCGGAAGATATTCGTAAATAGAAATAGCTCTGGTTTGATGTATTCTGTGACTTTGCTTAAGCTGGCCTCATCGATTTCAAGAACTGCAATTTTTTTGCCGCCTTTTTTTCCTTTGGCGTTTAAAAAAGTTGATACGATTCCCTGGACCATGTTGGCACCTGTTGGATTCGTTAATACATAATCAAATTCTTGTTTCAAAATATTAACGGTCAAGGCGGTAGTCAAGGTTTTTCCGTTGGTTCCCGTCACTACAACCACTTTATAATCTTTTACTAATGTATCTAAAATTTTCGGATCCATCTTTAATGCAAGCTGACCAGGATAACTGGATCCACCTTTAAAGAACGTTTTTAATACCCATTGGGCAGTCTTTCCGGCAGAAATAGCCACTTGACTTCGTAACCCCATTACACATCCTCCATGTCTGTAACAAATTTAATTCATCTTATCATATTTAAAAAAAAAGTTTAAATAGGTTTTCCTATTCTTAATTTTTCCATAGAAAAAGCTAGGGCAAAGTTTTGCTCCTAGCCAATAATAATCTTTTCTTCCGGAAATTCATAGCCTAAGTCCTGTGTTTCTTTTGGAACAAAGAGCATCAGGGTATACAGCATACCGACACGTCCGATAAACATCAAAACAGCGATCATGATTTTTCCGGTATTTGAAAGGTCATCAGTGATTCCTAAAGAAAGTCCAGTCGTTCCAAAAGCAGAGGTAACCTCGACAATAATGGAGATTAGCGAATGATCTTCAGTTGCAGTTAAAAAGAGAATACTAAACAAACACATTCCAGCAGAAAGCATGAAGACGACCACCGATTTTCGCACATCCTCTTGGGCGATTTTCCGACCAAAAATATTGATGTCATTTTCATTTTTCAAGAATGAGTACAAATATAGACCGATGATTGCGATCGTTGTTGTACGTATCCCGCCGCCGACAGAACTTGGAGAGCAACCAATGAACATCAATAATGAGAAAATAATCAAGGTTGTATTTTGAAATAGATTCAAATCATGAATTTGCAATCCGGCATTGCGAGTTGTCATAGAATAGAAGGACGAATTTAACCACTGATCAAACAGATTCATGTGAGCGAAGTTGTGGTCTTTTTCTAAAAGCCAAATAGCTACTGTACCGCCAATAAAAAGTACGAAGAAAGCCAATAGGGCAATTTTCGAAAAGAGACTAAAGCGAAAGGGCAGCCGTGATTTAGATTTTTTATGGTAAATCCAGCCATGAAAATCCATTAAAACGGGGAATCCGATTCCACCAATAAAGATCAGGACCATGATTGTCACGATGAAGAAAACATCATGAGAAAAAGGGATGATCGATTCACCAGTTACGTCAAAACCAGAGTTCGTCACTGCAGAGATCGCTTGATAAAATCCGAAAAAAACGGCTTCAGAGATTTTATGGTAATAGCCTGCTAAATAGAAATAAATTGAAAAGATAGTTCCGAAAAGAACTTCGATCGCCAGTAGCATAGTGAAGGTAATTCGGATCAAATTAACGATTCCGCTAAGGCGCGGCTGATTCATATCGGTCATGATTAGTTGTCGCTGTTTTAACGTGATCCGACGTTTGGACACGATAAAAAAGAAGGTAGTAATCATCATGATTCCTAAACCACCAATATGGAATAACACCTCGAGCATCAAAACACCAGCATCATTAAAGACTGAATTGATATCAAAGGTGGTTAAACCAGTCACTGAAATGGTCGAAATGGCCATAAATATCATATCAAGAAAGGGTACGTGTGAACCTGGTTCACGAAAAATTGGTAAATGAAACAAGATCAAAGAAAGAATGGTCATCGCTAAATAGTAGAAGACGATGATTTGAATCGAAGAAAATCGATTATTAAGCTTTTGCCAGCTTTTTTTGAGAAAACTTACTCGGCGATCAAAATTCATAGAAGACTCCTTCAATCAACAGTGGGAATTTTTTACAATAGAGATAGTATAGCATGCTTCCGTGAAAAAACTCCCACCGTTTTGGTAGGAGTAGAGGAGATAAAGGTTGTGTTTGATTAGTTGTCTTGCGCAGTCGCTGCAATGTCGATTTCACGAATCGTAACTTCCTGTGGCATGTCATAGATAAATTTAACTGTCTCAGCAACATGAACTGGATCAAGTGTAATGCCGCCCATGCTTTCTTTCCATGCTTGATAATCTGTTAGGGCACCTTGATCAGTCACATGTGTAAGTAATTCTGTTTCAGCAGCGCCGGGTGCGACCAAAGAAACGCGGACATTTGAACCGGAAACTTCTTCACGAATTGTTTCGCTTAGACCGTGGGCACCAAATTTTGATGCGACATAGGCAGCATGGTTGGTAAAGGTTTTCTTACCCGCAAGAGATGACATATTGATGATTGTTCCCTGCCTACGCTCGGTCATACTAGGTAATACGATTTGCATACCGTTTAGTACCCCCATTACATTCGTGTTCATCATTGTTTGCCATTCTGCTGGATTTTGGTTCAAGACATTACCAAGTAGCATTACACCAGCATTGTTTACTAATAGATCTACTGGGCCAAAGACAGCTTCTGCTTTTTTGATGCTGGAGTCAAAGGCTTGGTAATCTGTTACGTCAACCTTTTCAATCATGACATTTTCGAAATTCAATGGTAGTGCTTCGATTTTTTCTACGCTACGTCCTAATAACAGTAACGGATTGCCAGCTTGATTAAAAAGTTTGGCGATCTCGGCACCAAACCCGGAACTCGCGCCTGTAATTACAACTAAAGATTTTTTCATATAAATTGCCTTCTTTCAAAACTATGATACACTGACTTTACTACTTGGAGTTAACTCCAGATCAAGAAGGAAGTTGAAAAAAATGAAATCTTTTTTGATTGGTGATATTTCAAAGATGTATGGTATCTCCCAAGACACTCTGAGATATTATGACAAAGCGGGCCTATTACCATTTGTTAAAAAGAATCAAGCAGGTCGCAGGGTATTTACTGAGGATGATCTTGGTTATATCGAAGTAATTGATTGTTTGAAGCGCTCTGGAATTCCTGTTAAGGAAATTGCGAAATTTATGGATTGGTGTGTAGAAGGTGATAAAACTTTGCCGCAGCGCTACGCTTTTATGGTGGAGCAAGAGGCAGTCTTAGAGAAAAAAATCCATGAATTACAGGCTCAACTTGATTTTTTACGTTGGAAAAAATGGTATTACCAAATTGCGAATGAAGCAGGAACGGAAAAAATATTTTTTAAAGAAGGTTCACGGCAAGTCGATAAGAAGTGGCATCAAAAGTATATAGAAATAACAAAGCCCGAATCTGAATAGGATTCGGGCTTTGTTGCTATGAAATTAAAACACCGATTGCTAAGAAAGCAAGGATCAAGATAATAATAGTGATTAATAATTTTGTAACAAATTTTATCCACTTATCAAAACCAATATTAACGACTGATAAGGAAACTAAAATCAATCCAGTTGGGGCGATCAATCCGATCAAGCCTTGTCCCCAGTTATAGGCATCAATAATCAATGCACGATCAATCCCAACAACATCAGCCAAAGGCGCCATAATTGGCATTGATAATACCGCCAAACCAGAGGAAGATTGAATGAAGAAACCTAAAATGACATAGACTAGGAACATAAACCAAATGAAGACGACATTGTTCATCCCGCTGATGGCATTGCTGAAGAAGTTCATGATCGTATCACTGATAAAACTGTTTTCCATCACGATACCGACCGAACGAGCTAACCCGACAATCAAGGCAACCCCTAATAGATCCGCAGCACCAGTAACGAAGCTGTTGATGAATTTCTTTTCTCCTAACCCTGAGACGAAGACTAGTATATAAGTAACTGCTAAGAAGACTACTGCAATCTCGGTAAAGTACCAGCCTAGTTGCTGCACGCCATAAATCATCACAACAAAGCCTAAAGCAAAAACGATCAATGAAAATTTTTGGCGATTGGTAAAGTCTGTATTTTTCTCACGAGTTTGATCACCTAAAAAACGTTCACGATCACTTTCTGCTTGATCAGCAACTAATGATGCGGCTGGATTCAAACGAACCTTTTCCGCGTAACGAATCGTATAAAGGATCGAGATGCTAATTGCAGTCACCCACATCAAAATACGTAAAGGCATGCCATCAGTAAAACTGATTCCTGCCGCATTTGAGGCGATGACCGTAGAGAAAGGATTGATCGTAGAGCTCATGGTTCCTATCGCAGTTCCCAAATAAATCGTGGCGACTGCTGTTAATGTGTCGTAGCCAGCCAATAAGAAAATCGGGATTAGGATCGGGTAAAAGGCAATGGTTTCCTCTGCTAAACCAAAAGTAGTCCCGCCAATGGCAATCAAGGTAGTCACAATGACAATCAGCCATTTTTGTTTTCCCTTTAATTTTTCGGAAAGACGCATCATGCCAGCATCCATCGCTCCGGTAGCATTAACGATTCCAATAACACCGCCTAAAATCAAAATGAAGATCATAATATCGACACTTTCAGTAATTCCTTGAACCTGAGATTTTAAAAATTGAGTGATAGTTCCAACCACACCACGCTCAGGCTTTTTGATTCTTTCATAGGAATTAGGAATTGCGGCTGGACGATAAATTGTGCCATCTCGAAATTTGTCGACTTTAATGTGGATATCATATTTATCCAATGTTTTCTGTGTTGCCGGCTCCATGATCGTTTTATCCTGAGCATCTGTAATCGCGAATTGATCTTTCCCGCTGTCATAACTCAACGTACTGTACTTGCCTGAAGGAATAAAGAATGTTAGTGCTTGAACCAAAATCAGTACAATAATGATAACTGTGTACGCAGAAGGGAAACTCCGCTGCTTCTTTTTACCAGATTGTTGCATGAAAATGCCTCCTAGTTTTATATTAATAAAAATAATTACCAACGAAAAGTATAGCACTGGGCCCTTATATTCTTAAAAAGATAGCCTGTGAGTTTGTTGAAATTAATGATTGATTCTTCTAAGATGAGGTATTAATGAAAATTATTACTGTAAATAATCTGGCTTTTCCGCTATAATACGATAGGAACAAAAGGGAAAGGTGACAAGAAATGGCCCAGCTTTTTTTTAAATACGGTGCAATGAACAGCGGTAAAACAATTGAAATACTAAAAGTCGCTCATAATTATGAGGAACAAAATAAACCAGTAGTATTGATGACTAGCGGATTAGATACACGTGAAGGTGTGGGAAATATCTCTAGCCGAATCGGACTGAGCCGTCCTGCTGTACCGATTTTTTCTGAGACCAATATTTTTGAATTTATTAAAAGTCTTGACTACAAGCCTTACTGTGTATTGATCGACGAGTCGCAGTTTTTAACAAAAGAACACGTGATTCAATTAGCGAAAGTCGTAGATGATTTAGACATTCCAGTTATGGCCTTTGGTTTAAAAAATGATTTCCGCAATGAAATGTTTGAGGGGTCAAAATACTTACTATTGTATGCAGACAAATTGGAAGAGCTAAAAACGATTTGCTGGTTTTGTCATAAAAAGGCAACGATGAATCTACATTACATTGATGGTCGTCCAGTCTATGAAGGCGATCAAGTCCAAATCGGCGGCAATGAGGCCTATTACCCCGTTTGCCGTAAGCATTATCTACATCCAGAGATTACCAATCCTGCTAAATAAAATAGTTAGTAGACATAGCCGACAAAAAAATTACATTAATATGAATTAGGAGGAGTTTTATCCATGTACGATCAATTGCAAGCAATCGAAGATCGTTATGAAGAGCTTGGAGAATTACTGAGTGACCCAGAAGTCATCAGCGATACGCAGCGCTTCATGCAACTGTCAAAAGAAGAAGCCAATACTCGTGACACAGTAGAAACCTATCGTCGTTATAAAAAAGTGATCGAAGGCATCAGCGATGCTGAAGAATTATTAGGTGAAAACCTAGATGCTGAGATGGCTGAAATGGCAAAAGAAGAACTGTCAGATTTGAAGAAGGAAAAAGAAGTTTTAGAAGAAGAGATCAAGATTCTTCTGTTACCAAAAGACCCAAATGACGATAAAAACATTATTATGGAAATTCGCGGAGCTGCTGGTGGAGATGAAGCGGCACTATTTGCTGGTGACCTTTTCAATATGTACCAAAAATACGCAGAAAACCAAGGCTGGAAGACGGAAGTCATGGAGGCCAATGTTACTGGTATCGGCGGATACAAAGAAGTGATCATGATGATTACAGGGGACAACGTCTATTCGAAGCTGAAATATGAAAGTGGCGCGCACCGTGTTCAACGTGTACCGTCAACGGAGTCTCAAGGTCGTATTCATACATCGACTGCGACTGTCGTGGTTATGCCAGAGGCTGAAGAGGTTGAGATTGATATTGCAGACAAAGATATTCGGACAGATATTTATCATGCATCTGGTGCCGGTGGACAGCACGTCAACAAAACGGCATCTGCGGTTCGTTTGACGCATATCCCTACTGGTATCGTCGTTGCGATGCAAGACGAACGTTCTCAAATCAAAAACCGCGAAAAAGCAATGAAAATCTTGCGCGCACGTGTGTATGATAAAATTCAGCAAGAAGCGCAAAGTGAATATGACGCAAGCCGTAAATCGGCTGTCGGAACAGGCGATCGTTCAGAACGTATCCGTACGTATAACTTCCCACAAAATCGTGTAACGGATCATCGAATTGGGTTAACGATACAAAAATTAGATCAGATTCTAGCAGGCAAGCTTGATGAAATTATTGATGCTCTAATTATGTATGATCAAACGCAGAAGCTGGAAGAGATGCAAAATGGCTAAAACTTACGTAGAAGTCCTATCTGGGGCTTCTTCTTTTTTAGAAGCTAACGGAAAAGAAGGTTATGCAATCGAGTATCTTTTTCTGGCTCGCAAAAATTGGGATAAGACGCAATGGCTCATGAATATGAGAAA
This sequence comes from Enterococcus avium ATCC 14025, assembly GCF_000406965.1. Taxonomy (GTDB): domain Bacteria; phylum Bacillota; class Bacilli; order Lactobacillales; family Enterococcaceae; genus Enterococcus_A; species Enterococcus_A avium. The sequence continues at coordinate 155,680 of NZ_KE136364.1, forward strand.
CGATATTTTACCAGATGATGAAGCAATGATTGAGAAAGATATTGAGAGCTTAATGAAAAATATTCCTCCGCAATATTTGTTAGGCTATGAATATTTTTTTGAACACCGTTTGAAGGTGACCGAAGATACCTTGATTCCGCGACCAGAAACAGAAGAATTAGTTGCTTTATGCTTATCTATGACTGAAAGTAAGAGGAAAAAAGTTGTAGATATTGGTACAGGAACGGGCGCCATTGCGATCAGTTTGAAATTAGCGCGACCAGATTGGCAGGTAACTGCTCTTGATATTTCACAAGAGGCGTTACATGTCGCAGAGGAAAACGCAGAAAACCTACATGCAAAAATTAATTTCAAACGAAGTGATGTACTATCTTCAATGAATGAAAAACAAGATATTATCATCAGTAATCCTCCGTATATCAGCCAAAGTGAATGGGCTCTGATGGACGAGAGTGTTCGAACCTATGAACCTAAGTTAGCACTTTTTGCGGAAAACGACGGGTTAGCTATCTACCAAAAAATCGCTGCAGAAAGCCGAGATCTTTTGCAGCCAGCTGGTATGATTTTCTTAGAGATTGGCTTCCAACAGGGGCGAGCGGTTCAAGAAATTTTTCAAAAAGCCTTTCCTGAAAAAAATGTACGGGTCCATCAAGATTTATCAGGAAATGATCGGATGGTTGTCATTAGCTAAAAATTATTTTTAGTGTAGAAAATAATAAAAGAACATTGATGCGACAATGCTAAAAAAGAAAAAAAGTTATCAACATGGTTATACACACTTGACAACCGCGTTATCCACAATACGGGGATAAGTCAGAAAAGAAAGTTTATAAATGAGGAAAGTTAGAATAAAGGAGCTGTGGAGAAGCTGTGGAAACAAAAATTTATCGAACAGATCAAATAAATCAAGCGGCAGCACTATTGCGTCAAGGAGAGTTGGTGGCTTTTCCTACTGAAACAGTCTACGGACTAGGTGCTAATGCACTTTTGCCGGAATCAGTGAAGCGAGTATTTACGGTCAAAGGACGTCCCAGCGACAACCCGCTGATCGTTCATGTTTCAGATTTTTCGATGACTAAAGAATTTGTGGAAAGTTATCATCCATTGACTGAAAAAATTGTTAAAAATTTTTGGCCCGGTCCTCTAACATTGATTTTTTCGATTAAAGCTGGGAGTTTGAGTACGGTCGTGACCGGTGGTTTATCCACAGCGGCTTTTCGAATGCCCGATAATAAAAAAACATTATCTTTAATTGAAAAAACTGGTGCACCTTTAGTAGGTCCAAGTGCGAATACGTCAGGTAAGCCAAGTCCAACAACAGCAATGCATGTTTTTCATGATTTAAAAGGGAAAATTGCTGGGATTTTAGATGATGGGGCAACACAAATCGGGGTAGAATCGACGGTGTTGGATTTAAGTGGAGAAGTGCCGACAATTTTGCGTCCAGGTGCAGTGACAAAAGAAAAACTGGAAGAAGTTTTGGGTATTGAAGTTCCTTTAGACAAACATCTAGTCAAAGAGAGTGAAACACCGAAAGCGCCCGGAATGAAATATAAGCATTATTCGCCTGATGTGTCGGTTTTAATGATTAAACCGGGCGATTGGGGAAAAGCCATCGCTTGGGCTGATACAAACGGGAAAAAAGTCGGTTTACTAGCGACGCCTAAAATTGCTGATAGCTATCCTTCAGCAGATCGCTTTGTTTTTGAAGACGACTCAATTGAGGCGGCCACTCGCGGATTATTCAGCGGATTGAGGGCATTGGATGAAGCCAATCAAGCGGATATAATCTTTGCCGAAGTCTTTCCAGAGGATCATTTAGGCCTAGCCTATATGAATCGGTTGAAGAAAGCAGCAGCACAAAAATATTTTGGAGAAAAGTAAACAAAAGATTCGATTATCTGCTGAATCTTTCGTATACTTAAATCAGAAAATTGAAAGGTGGCGTTGGGATGGATTATAAAACACTAGATCCCGAACTATGGGGAGCAATTGAAAATGAGGCGGAGCGTCAAGAGCAGAATATCGAACTGATCGCTTCAGAAAACATCGTTTCAGAAGCTGTAAGAATGGCACAAGGTAGCGTCTTGACAAACAAGTATGCAGAAGGGTATCCTGGCCGACGTTATTATGGTGGTTGTGAGTTTGTTGATGTCGTAGAAAATTTAGCAATTGAACGTGCGAAAGAATTATTTGATGCAAAATATGCGAATGTGCAAGCACATTCTGGTTCACAAGCCAATCAAGCGGCGTATTTTTCTTTGATCCAGCCTGGCGATACTGTTTTAGGAATGGATTTGTCAGCAGGAGGTCACTTAACTCATGGCTCACCGGTGAATGTCAGCGGAAAGCTGTATAACTTTGTTAGCTATGGCGTGGACCCTCATACAGAGACGATCGACTATGAAGTCGTTCGTATTTTGGCACGGAAACATCAGCCTAAACTGATTGTCGCAGGAGCGAGCGCTTATAGCCGGACGATTGATTTTGCCCGTTTCCGTGAAATTGCAGATGAGGTAGACGCAAAATTGATGGTGGATATGGCTCATATCGCAGGATTAGTAGCAACTGGTTTACATCCTAACCCTGTCCCATATGCAGATGTTGTAACTTCAACAACACACAAAACCTTGCGTGGACCACGTGGCGGTTTAATTCTGACAAATGATGCGGATATAGCTAAGAAGATTAACAGTGCTGTTTTCCCTGGATTGCAGGGTGGGCCTTTAGAACACGTAATCGCAGCTAAGGCTGTGGCCTTTAAGGAAGCATTGGCTCCTGATTTTAAAGAGTATAGTGAACAAGTTCTAAAAAATGCACAGGCAATGGTTAAGGTATTTAATCAAGCACCTGAAACTCGTGTGGTATCTGGCGCTACGGATAATCATTTGCTTCTGATTGAAGTGACAGGTTTTGAGCTAACTGGACGTGAAGCAGAAGAATTGTTGGATAGTGTGCATATTACCGTTAATAAAAACTCCATTCCTTTTGAATCAAAAAGCTTTAAAGAGACTAGTGGTGTCCGAATCGGAACTCCAGCCATTACTAGCCGCGGTTTTCTAGAAGAGGACGCAAAACAAGTAGCAGAATTAATAATTGAAACCTTACGTTCTAATGGAGATGAAGAGAAATTATTAGAGATTCGCCAGGCAGTATTAGAATTAACAGAATCTCATCCAATTCAATCACATTAGACTAGTTTTCTGACACTAGTTGTCTTATAATTAGGAGAAATGCAGAATAAAGGATGTCTTTTTTCTATATTATCTTTAGAGAAGGGACCCCGATGAAAATTTCTCTCGTTTTTCTCTATGAAAAATGAACACTTCAAAATGAGTAAGGAGCAATTTATTATGGGTAAGTTTCAAGTAATTGATCATCCACTGATCCAACACAAATTAACGATTATTCGTGATAAAAACTGTGGAACGAAAGTTTTTCGTGAAGTAGTTAATGAAATCGCAATGTTGATGGCGTATGAAGTTTCACGAGATATGCCATTGGAAGATATCGAGATCGAAACACCGATCACATTATCTACACAAAAAACGTTATCAGGTAAGAAAGTTGCGATCGTACCAATCTTACGTGCGGGTATTGGTATGGTGGATGGTATTTTAGAATTGATTCCGGCAGCCAAAGTTGGACATATCGGTATGTTCCGTGATGAAGAAACATTGGAGCCGCATGAATATTTCTTCAAAATGCCTGAAGATATCGACAGCCGTCAATTGTTCATCGTTGATCCGATGTTAGCAACTGGTGGTTCAGCGATTATGGCCATTGATTCATTAAAAAAACGTGGCGCATCAAACATGAAATTTGTTTGTCTAGTTGCAGCGCCAGAAGGTGTAAAGGCATTACAAGATGCTCATCCAGACGTTGATATCTATACAGCTGCTTTAGATGACCAATTGAACGAACAAGGTTATATCGTTCCTGGTTTAGGAGATGCTGGCGACCGTTTATTCGGAACAAAATAAAAGAACAAACGTGGTCGATTTCATTTCGATCACGTTTTTTTAAAAAAAAGAAAGTACGCCACAATACTCGGCGTACCTTCTTTGCTTTAGATGTGTAGCTTTATGAATCCTTTAAATCTTTTCCATTTGTTTATAATTGATAACGACAACGCCATTGGAATGACTGATTAATTCTTCGTTGTCTTGCTTCTCATCGATTTCAACGACGGCTGCGTTTTTCAATTGTTTAGCGATGACCCCAGTCTGGGATTTGCCGCGAATGGTGAACATGACGTGTGTCTTGACGGGAAATTTTTTCCCGACTTCAGAAGGATCAACGTGCGTCTCTATTTTGCCAAATGTAGCCATACTTTTTGAACGCCCCCTTTTTTCACATACCTTATTTTAGCACATTTTCAAGTTTTTTTCATGTAATCGCTTTTTGAGAAGAATCTTACTTTACTTTTTCGCTGAAGTTTCTTATAATTTCTTTTGTACGAATCGCCAGCTTAGCTCAGTTGGTAGAGCAACGCACTCGTAACGCGTAGGTCACAGGTTCGAATCCTGCAGCTGGCATCATTAAAAAACACCATCGTCTCAAAGCTTCGGCTAAGAATTCGGTGGTGTTTTCTTTATCGACAGTTTTTATTGGTGATGGTCATAGCTGATTTTATGTACTAGCTATTTTGATGTGTTCAAAAAAATAATTGTTTTGGAGAAATCTTTTGAGGGAGAAGTTTGAAAATAAATCTATTTGAAGATACCTGAAGAACGGTACACTAAATAAGCCTACCGTTTTCAAAATTTTTGAAATGGAAGACAACGAGTCTATTTAGGAAGAATCAACGTAACTTTGGTTTAAGCACTATCTATAATGGTATATCCGCGTTTTCTTAAAAGGTCCAGAGCTTGGGATTGCGTCAGAACTTTCTCTTCTTTCGCAGGTTTTGGCTCCAGATATCCTTTAGCAGAATAGGGTTCCACCTTTGATAAGACATTCCAGATAGCGGTCAGGAGCATCTTACAAATAGCAATGATAGCTTTCTTGTGTCCACGATTCGCTTTGATTCTACGATAGCGATTTTTAAATTCTGGATGTTCTTTGGATCTGAGAAGAGCATTGGCAATCTGTACAAGTAGCGGTTTCAACGACTGCCCTGCACGAGAGATACGTGTTGATTTTGTTCGTCGGGCACTGCGATCGTTTCTTGGACAGCATCCAGCCCAAGAAATAAAGTGTTTCGAAGTTGGAAACACGGACATATCCGGTCCTATTTCTGAAAGAATCGCAATCGCTGTTATTGGCTGAGTGTCTAAGCCCGGTATGGTACGAAGTAGTTCCAAAACAGGGGAGAAGGGTTCTGCAAGAGCTTGAATCTCTAGATTGATCTCTTCTCGATGCTTCTCAATCTCGTTAATATGGTTGAGGCATTGGCGAAGCTTAATCGCTTGAGGTACAGAAATCGCCCCCTCAACTGCCGCTTGGATTTCTTCAACGGGAGTTTTACAACGGGCATGGATAAATGGTCGAACATCAAATGATTCACCGGGATGTTCTAACAAGTATTGGATGATAGAAGTGGATGATTTTCCGAACACATCACTAAAAACATCATCTAGTTTCAGATTAGAAACGGTTAAGCAGTTTAAAGCACGATTCTTTTCACTTGTTTTCATGTTGGTCAGTTTCGTCCGATAACGCATTAGATCACGAAGCTGGCGGATTTCAAGACCAGGAATAAAACTGGGTTTGATCATGTCGCACATAAAGAGATCACAAATCCATTTTGCATCTTTGCGATCTGTTTTATTTCCTTTCTGGGGTTTGGTGTACTTCGGATGAGCCAGTGTGACAAAACAAGTTTTTTCAAGAATATTAAAAACAGGGATCCAAAATTTACCGGAAGATTCCAAACACACATCCTTACAGTTGTATTTAGCAAGCCATTCAGCTAATTCATTGAGACCTTTTGTAAAGGAAGAGAAGCGAGCTTGCTTATACACTGTACGACCATTCGCATCTGTGATTCCGATACACGCATAGATCCACGTTTTGTGGACATCCAAGCCACAACAATTTTTACGAAAGATTTTGAACATAGCAACCTCCTGTAAAAAAATAGTACAGGTTTGGTAGGGACTGGTCATCCGGCGAAATCGAGTCAACTTCGGAAGAGATAAGTTTACGGGCTACGGGTTTGCGCCATTCATTGATGCCTTAACGGATGACCGACACCATATAATTATGCGGGGTTGCCGCTATACAGCCCCGCCACTCACCTCCTCGGGTTCTGTAGTGTACCAGGGACCTGCAAGGAAAGGGTAACACGGAATAAAAAAAGAAAGAAGGCGCTCTAAGGTTTTCATCACCTCATTGGTGCCTTTCGTAGGAAGGCGGATTTATAATTATGAAAAAAGTTTACGGATTCCATTTGAGTGTATGGGTGTATATTTTATTTATGTACTTTACGCAAGGAACCTTTTCCTTTATGGCTTTGAATGTCTTTCTGGCATGGTTGCCAATCGTTTTTGCGGAATTATTTTTGAAATTAGAAAGTAAATGGCGCTGGTTTTTCATTTCGTTATGGTTATTATTTTTTCCAAATATTCCGTATCTAATGACTGATTTGTTTCATTTGGCTAGTTTGAGGATTTATCAGCCTGGGGGACATTTTCTAGATGACAGCAATGCTTGGTGGTCCTATCTTTTATTGTTGCTGCCAATTCTTTTGATGGTGTTTGTGGGTATGGTGCAAGTATTTAAAATAATCTCGGCTGTTAAATTACAGATGATACAGAAAATCAGTGGCATTGTATTATTGTCAGTTCTTTCTAGTATAGCGGTTTATATTGGTCGCTTTGACCGCGTTCATTCGGTCGAGCTGTTCATTCATCCTATGACTGTATTGAAATTACTTATTGGTAATTGGAGTGTTGGAAAATTTCAGTTTGTCCTGATGTTTAGTATTTTGCAATTAGGGATTTGGGGATTGATCTATTTTTTACCACATGTTTTTCAAGAAGAATAAAGATTTTGCAAAGTCAGCGATGCTGACTTTTCATTAGACAAATAAGCGTCTATAATAAGGCAAGTATACTGTGGGAAAAGAGATGAACAATGGATAGATTAAGAAAGAATAATAATGACAGCCGAATTGATTATGGCGTTATTTTACCTGTTTTTATATTGTGTTTGATTGGGCTCCTTGCTTTATATGTGGCACTGACTCAGGATCCGAGAAATCCGAATGTTTTTCGTGGTTTAGCCATGCAAGCTGTTTGGTACGTGGTTGGTGCATTAGCTGTAGTAATTATCATTCATTTTGATGCAAAACTTCTATGGCGTTTAACTCCTTTTCTGTATGTGATTGGTTTAGCAGTCATGTTGGCATTGTTGAAATATTACGATACGGCTTTATTTGCCTCTACAGGTTCGAAAAACTGGTTCAAGTTTGGGACGCTGACTTTCCAGCCTTCGGAACTAATGAAGATTGCTTATATTTTAATGATGGCGATGATTATCACTAAACATAATGTGGCGAATAAGCTTCGAAGTCTTAAGACTGATACTACGTTGATTGGTAAAATGTTTTTAGTAACTATTCCGGTTTTAGTTTTAGTTTTGGCGCAAAAGGACTTTGGTACAATGCTTGTCTTTTTGGCCATATTTGCAGGAATGTTTTTGATGTCGGGAATTTCATGGTTAATCTTAGTTCCCACGATTATCTTAGCAATTATTGTGGGTGGCACTTTGATATTTTTTGTCACGACAGATACGGGTCGAGAAATTTTATCACACATCGGGTTCAAGAATTATCAGTTTGCTCGGATTGATTCTTGGCTTGAGCCTTTCCATGATCCAAAAGGAATTAGCTTTCAGCTTGCTCATGCATTGATGGCAATCGGTTCTGGTGGGATGTTTGGGACTGGCTACAATGTTAGTAATGTCTACGTGCCAGTTCGGGAATCGGATATGATTTTTACAGTCATTGGTGAGAACTTTGGCTTCATCGGCGGTGCTTTTGTAATTTTGATTTATTTTATTTTGATTTATCGTATGATTCGGTTATGCTTTGACATGAATAATGAGTTCTATGCTTATATTGCATCAGGAATCGTTATGATGATGCTGTTCCATGTTTTTGAAAATATCGGCGCAAATATCGGTTTGTTACCATTAACGGGAATTCCGTTGCCGTTTATTAGTCAAGGTGGATCATCGATTCTGGGAAATATGATCGGAATCGGTTTGATTCTATCAATGCGTTATCAAAGCGCAGACAAACAACCTATTAGGAGGACACGCAGTGCTTAAATTTTATTGGTATCCCAAATGTTCAACTTGTCGTAAAGCCAAAGCATGGTTAGAACAGGCGGATGTACAGTTTGAAACAATCGATTTGGTTCAAGACACGCCTTCAGCTGATACTTTTGAAAAGTGGATAACAGCTAGTGGGTTGCCAGTTCGCAGATTTTTTAATACTAGCGGCATGAAATATCGTGAATTAGGTTTGAAGGACAAAATGGCAGATTTATCGGTAGAAGAAGCCAGCGAATTATTAGCAAGTGACGGGATGTTAGTGAAGCGCCCATTACTGATCAAAGATGATCAATTTTTAACGAATGGATTTAAGGAAACAACATACGAAAGGAAGTTCTAATTAAATGAGTTACTTGAAAAAAAATGAAGGTCTGTGGATCTTACACAATGATAAAGACTATTGCATGGGTTTAACTGCTGAAATGGCGGATACACTTGGTGAAGTGACCTTCATCTCATTGCCAAAAGTTGGTCAATCAGTTAAGGCTGGTGAACCATTACTGGAAATCGAAGCAGAAAAAGCGGTCCAAGAATTCAAAAGCCCGTTGACGGGTGTGGTTTCATCTGTTAGCGAAAAGGTGGTTGCTGATCCTGCTGCGTTGAATGTGAAAGAAGAATTGGATGCATGGATCTTGTCTTTACGGGAAGTCGATGTTGATGAGTTTGAAAACCTATAAAGAAATTTTCATTTGATGTTTGACAGGAGAAAATCAGCCTGATATAATCCTTTCATACACATGAGAAAGCGATGAAAAGAAAAGTACATCTGATTAAAGTACAAAGAGAGCTCTGATATGCTGAAAAGGAGTTATGGCAATGAGATGGAAAATGGTCTTTGAGCAGGATGGACGAAGCGGGTGCTAAGTCTATCACGGGAGTGCCCGTTACAGCGCCTCAGTATACGCGTGAAGCAAGTACTGGCAGAGGTTGTGATCGCAAGGTCAGAACGAATTTTAGGTGGTAACACGGAAGTCAAAGCTTTCGTCCTAAGTGTACATTCGTACATTTGAGGGCGGAAGCTTTTTTTATCAGTCCAACTTCTCGCAGCAGCTCATAGTTGGACTGACAAAATGAAATTTTGAAGCTTTATAAGGATACTCGTACTTTAGTTGGATGATATGCGTAATGAGAATAGAATTATTTCTCCCGTTTTTGGAAAAATAAATTCATTTCAACGAGGTAGCAGTCAAACTTCCTCATCAAATTTTTGCAGATTAGTGCAATGACAAGCGAAATGAAAAATAGTTATATATCTGAACTAGCTAAAAGCTAATCAGTTATTGGAAAGGGTGTAAGAAATATGGCATTGATTGAGTTAAATCAAGTGGGGAAAAGTTTTGCCGGCAAGACTGGACCAATCCACGCAGTCAATGGAATTAATTTAGCAATTGATGAAAAGGATGTTTATGGCATCGTTGGTTATTCAGGAGCTGGCAAGAGCACATTGGTTCGTTTATTAAATGGATTAGAAACACCTACTGATGGACAAGTATTAGTCAATGGTGAAGATGTTGCCAAGCTGCAAGGAGCAGCATTAAGAACATTTCGAAAAAAAGTTGGGATGATCTTCCAGCATTTCAATCTATTATGGTCACGAACAGTCATTGAGAATATTCAATTACCCTTAGAATTGGCAGGCGTGGCAAAAGATCAACGTCACAAAAAAGCAGAAGAACTGCTAAGTCTAGTCGGACTTGATGGCAGAGGAGACGCTTATCCTTCTCAACTATCAGGCGGACAAAAACAACGGGTCGGGATCGCAAGAGCGTTAGCCAATGATCCAGATATCCTGCTTTGTGATGAAGCGACCAGTGCGCTAGACCCGCAGACAACGGAAGAAGTTTTAGAATTACTAGCCAATATTAATAAGAAATTAGGGTTGACGATTGTGTTGATCACTCATGAGATGAACGTAATTCGCAAAATTTGTAACAAGGTCGCTGTGATGGAGTTAGGAAAAATCGTAGAAGAAGGTTCTGTTCGCGAAGTGTTCCGCCATCCACAACAGGAAGTGACTAAGATTTTTGTACAGCAGGATCTTGAACCTAAAGCTGATCCATCTGAATTACTGAAGGAATTTATCAAAGAAAATCCCAACGGAACATTAGCGACATTGCACTTTTTAGAGGACAATGCCAATGAACCAGTCGTATCACAAGTAATTCGTAATTTTCCAGTGAATATCAGCATCGTTTATGGCAATATCGAACGGGCAACGGGGAATTCCTTCGGCACATTGACGGTTCAATTAACTGGCGATGCGGATAAGGTTGAAGAAGCGATCGCCTTTATTGAAAATCAACAAGTGGAAGTGGAGGTGCTGCACCGTGGATAAGAGTTTTTCAGAGACATATTTAAACTTTCAACAGGTATCGTGGGATACGCTAAAGGAAGCCATCAATGATACCTTGTTTATGACGATCGTTTCTATGTTGATCGTGTTTGTCTTAGGACTATTGCTAGGACTGCTGCTTTATTCATTGGGGCGGAAACATTCCGCTGCTCGCAGTATCTTATATGGACTAGTTTCAATTCTCAGCAATATATTCCGATCAACGCCCTTTATGATTTTAATGGTCTTGATTATTCCATTTACTAAAGCATTGGTAGGAACAATGCTAGGCGCGAAAGCAGCGATTCCGGCATTGGTTTTATCAGCGGCTCCATTTTATGCACGACTGGTTGAAATTGCTTTTCGTGAAGTTGACTCCGGTGTGCTAGAGGCGGCAGATTCGATGGGGGCTAGTTACTTCCAAACAATCTATAAGGTTTTGATTCCAGAAAGCTTGCCAGCATTGATTTCAGGATTAACAGTTACTTCGGTTTCGATGATCGGTTTTACCGCGATGGCGGGTGCAATTGGTGCAGGTGGACTTGGAGCATTGGCCTGGCAAGAAGGCTATCAACGTGGGAATTACACAGTCACACTGGTAGCGACAGTAATCATTTTGATTATCGTATTTATCGTTCAAGGACTTGGCGATTTCTTGACAAAACGAACAGACAAACGTTAACACAGAATAGCAATTATTCTTAAAAATAAATCCAAAAAAATAGGGGGAACCATCAATGAAAAAGAAAATTTTAGGTTTTGCAGCAGCAGCATTATTAACAGTTGGCTTGGCAGCATGCGGAAATAGCAGTTCAGGCTCATCAGACAGCAGCAGTAAAGAAAAGAGCGACACATTAGTCGTCGGTGCATCACCAACTCCGCATGCGGAAATCTTGGAGCACGTAAAGCCATTGCTTGAAAAAGAAGGCGTGACTTTGGAAATCAAAAAATTTGATGACTATGTGTTACCAAACAAAGCGCTGGCAGACAAAGATATCGATGCAAACTATTTCCAGCACAAACCTTTCTTTGAAAAGGCAGTGAAAGAGAATGACTACAAATTCACGGATGCAGGTGCTGTTCATATCGAACCAATGGGCTTGTACTCTAAAAAAATCAAAGACATCAAAGATTTAAAAGAAGGCGCAACAGTTATCACTTCAAGTTCTGAATCAGACTGGGGACGCATCATCACAATCTTGCAAGATGCGGATTTAGTCAAGGTTAAAGACGGTGTAGATTTAGAAACAGCAACATTTGAGGATATTGCTGAAAATCCTAAGAATTTAAAATTCGATCACTCAATTGACCCTGCTTTGTTGGCTACAACTTACAGCAATGATGAAGGCGATCTAGTAGCGATCAATGCCAACTTCGCTTATGGTGCTGGTTTAAATCCAGTGAAGGATGCTGTCTTGCTTGAAAAAGATACTTCTCCATATGCCAACATTTTAGCTGTTCGTACAGAAGATAAAGACGATCCTCGGATTGAAAAACTGAACAAAGTCCTACATGAAAAAGATGTTCAAGATTGGATCTTAGAAAAATGGGACGGGTCTGTAAAACCAGTTGATAAATAATTTAATTAAGCGCTGAAGGAGTAAAATCTTTCAGCGCTTTTTTTCAGCCTATTTTATACTGACAAAGGTATAAAAAAATCATACTTTACTTAACTACTAGCTGTTACACTGGAAATATAAATTTTAAATCAGCTCGAAAGGATGGACTATATGAAATTAAATGGAAGTTGTTTGTGCAACTCGGTGACGGTTACTATAGAAGAAGTTGAACCAGCGATCACCGTCTGTCATTGTCATATGTGTCAAAAATTCTTCGGTGGACCATTTTTGTCATTAGCGAGTGTGTTGCCAAAGGATGTTGAGATCAGTGGAGAAGAACAGATTCAGCGCTATCTGTCTTCGGAATGGGCAGAACGGGGATTTTGTAAGAAATGCGGCAGCGGTCTGTTCTATCATAGCTTGGCAGATGACGAATATTATTTTCCAGCGGGCTTGTTTGCTGAAATCGATCAAGCGAAGCTGACGACGGAAATTTTTTATGATCAGAAGTCGGCGTTCTTTCATTTTAAGGAGTCCACAGAAAAATTAACCGAGGAAGCGTTCTTACAAAAACTCTTTACAGATTCTGATTAGTTCAGTCGAGAAAAAGTATTTTTATAATTATTCTAAATAAAGGATAGTTTTTTAGAAGAAAATTGGTGAATCAGTTTGTATTCCATTCTCATTTAGTCTAAAATATGTGAGAACGAGAAAAAAATTTTGGAGGTACTTTCATGTCAGTTTTAGAAATCAAAGACTTGCACGTTGCCATTGACGATAAAGAAATTTTAAAAGGTGTAAACCTTGAGATGAAGACAGGAGAAATCCACGCCATCATGGGACCAAATGGGACTGGTAAGTCAACTTTATCCGCAGCAATCATGGGCAACCCAAACTATGAAGTGACGAAAGGCGAAATCCTTTTCGATGGAAAAAATATCTTAGACTTGGAAGTCGACGAACGCGCACGTCTAGGGTTATTCTTAGCGATGCAATATCCAAGCGAAATCCCGGGAATCAGTAATGCTGAGTTCATGCGAGCAGCGATCAACGCTCGTCGTGAAGAAGATGAAAAAATCTCCGTGATGCAATTTTTGAAAAAATTAGATAAAAAAATGGAATTGTTGAATATGCCAGAAGAAATGGCGGAACGCTATTTGAACGAAGGCTTCTCTGGTGGGGAAAAGAAACGTAACGAGATTTTACAGTTATTGATGATCGAACCTACTTTTGCAATTTTAGATGAAATTGACTCAGGACTTGATATCGATGCCTTGAAGGTCGTAGCGAAAGGGATCAATGAAATGCGCGGTGAAGAGTTTGGCGCGTTGATCATTACCCACTACCAACGTCTATTGAACTACATCGTACCTGATGTGGTGCATATTATGATGGATGGCCGAGTAGTCTTGACTGGCGATGCAGAATTAGCAAAACGTTTAGAAGCTGAAGGCTACGCAGGCATCTCTGCTGAATTAGGTATCGATTACAAAGAAGAAGTTTAGGAGGGCAAGATAGATGAAAAAATGGATAGAATATCTTGAGGCCGTCAAAGCTTTCTCAGCCGAATGGGCCGAACCTCAATGGATGACCGATTTACGGGTCAATGCGTTAACAAAAATCGATGAGCTGCCTTTACCAGTGATTGAAAAGGTAAAATTCGCTCGTTGGAACCTTTATAATGTAAAACCTGAGCATCAAGAAGCAGCGGGGACCATTCCAAGCTTTGATCAAATGAAAGACAATCCAATGATCGTGCAAAGTGGGGAGACGACTGTTTTCGAACAAATCTCACCAAAGCTTGCGGATCAAGGCGTGATCTTCACGGATTTAGTGACAGCGATGCAAGAGCATCCTGAATTAGTCAAAGAATACTACATGCAAAAAGCAGTACCCGTTGAAGAAAATTCATTGACGGCGTTACATGCCGCTTTCATGAACAATGGGATCTTCCTATATGTACCGAAAAACGTGGTGATCGAAGAACCAATCGAAAGTCTCTTCCTGCATAACGGCGATGACGATGCGCATTTCTTCAAGCACGTCTTGATCGTGGCCGAAGACAATAGTGAGTTCTCTTACTTAGAACGTTTTGAATCACAAGGCGAGACAGCGAAGAAACTTTCTGGGAACGTAGTGGTCGAAGTGATCACGAAACCAGGTGCTCGCGTGAAATTCTCAGCGGTAGATTCAATGGGAGCGAATATCGCGACTTATATGAACCGTCGCGGCTACTTAATGCGCGATTCTATGATCGATTGGGCAATCGGTATCATGAATGACGGCAATGTGATCGCGGACTTTGATTCTGATTTAGTGGGTGAAGGCTCACATTCAGAAGTGAAGATCGTAGCGATCAGTGATGGCAAACAAATTCAAGGGATCGATACTCGTGTAACCAATAAGGCCCCGCATACGATCGGACATATTTTACAACACGGCGTTATTCTTGATAAATCTACCTTGACCTTCAACGGGATCGGGCATATCTTAAAGGGAGCGAAGGGCGCCGATGCACAACAAGAAAGTCGTGTATTGATGCTGTCTGAGAAATCTCGCGGCGACGCCAATCCGATTCTTTTGATTGATGAAAATGAAGTCACGGCCGGACACGCGGCCAGTGTTGGTCGGGTTGACCCAGATGAACTCTTCTATTTAATGAGTCGCGGACTAGAGCGCGCGGCAGCGGAGCGTTTGGTTATTCGCGGATTCTTAGGACCTGTTATTACTGCTATTCCAGTTAAAGCCACTCAAGAGCAACTGATCGATACGATCGAAGGGAAGTTGAGTAAATAATGAGGGATTTTTCTACTATTAGAAAAGATTTTCCGATTCTTTTCCAAGAAGTAAATGACGAACCACTTGTTTATTTAGACAATGCGGCAACTACACAAAAGCCGACGCAAGTCTTGGATGTTTTGCGCCATTATTATGAACATGACAATGCCAACGTTCATCGTGGGGTGCATACGTTAGCTGAACGGGCGACAGCCGATTATGAAAATAGTCGCGAAAAAGTCCGAGCTTTTATCAATGCGAAGGAAACAGCAGAAGTCTTGTTCACGCGTGGAACGACCACCGGCTTGAATTGGTTGGCTCGCAGTTATGGCGATGCCTTTATTAAAGAAGGCGATGAAATCGTCATTTCTTATATGGAGCATCATTCTAATATTATTCCGTGGCAGCAATTAGTCGAACGCACAGGTGCAGTTCTGCGTTATTTGCCATTAACGGATCAAGGCTTTATTGATATGACAGCCGCAAAAGACATCATCAACGAAAAAACAGCGATCGTTTCATTGGCCTACGTTTCAAACGTGCTGGGTGTGATTAATCCGATCAAAGAATTAGCGGAAATGGCTCATGCCAATAACGCGGTAATGATCGTGGACGGTGCGCAAGCTACTCCACATATGGCTGTTGATGTTCAAGCACTTGATGCCGATTTCTTTGCTTTTAGCGGGCATAAGATGTGCGGACCAACGGGAATCGGTGTATTATATGGCAAACGTCAATGGTTAGAACAGATGGAACCGGTAGAATTTGGCGGCGAGATGATTGATTTCGTCAATCTGTTTGATAGTACCTGGAAAGAACTGCCATGGAAATTCGAAGCAGGCACACCGAACATCGCAGGTGCCATCGCTTTAGGCGCAGCGGTTGATTACTTGAACGAGATCGGGATGGAGAATATCCATCGCTACGAACAAGAATTGGTTGACTACGTCTTACCTAAGCTGCATGAGATCGACGGAATCACGACTTATGGACCTCAAGATCCAAAACATCATACCGGTGTGATCGCTTTTAATCTGGATGGCATCCATCCTCATGACGTAGCGACTGCTTTAGATATGGAAGGGATCGCGGTGCGTGCCGGTCATCACTGTGCGCAACCGTTAATGAATTATTTGAATCTGCCAGCGACGGCGCGGGCCAGCTTCTATTTCTACAATACGAAAGAAGATGCGGACCGTTTGATCGAAGCAATTCAGGCGACGAAGGAGTTTTTCAAAGATGGCGCTAAATAAATTAGACAATTTATATCGACAAGTGATCTTGGATCATTCCGCTCATCCTCATCATCGTGGAAAGCTAAGTGACTCTACGAAAACGATCGAGATGAACAATCCTACTTGCGGCGACGTGATCGAGCTAGAACTAATTGTCAAAGACGACGTGATCACAGATATCGCATTTTCCGGCAGCGGCTGTTCGATTTCAACCGCTAGTGCTTCTATGATGACGGACGCAGTAATCGGCAAACCAGTCTCAGAAGCAGAACATTTAGCAGTTATTTTTGCCCAAATGGTTCAAGGCAATCCGATTCCTGAAAAGGATGAAGAAGCATTGGGAGACGCAGCGATGCTTAGCGGGGTCGCAAAATTCCCAGCCCGCATCAAATGCTCAACGTTAGCATGGAAAGCCTTAGGCAAAGCATTAACCGATGAACAAGGTAAAGCTCGGGAAGGGCAATATCATAAAGATTAGCAAGATAAATACTTTAATATGAATGAGGATGCCAGTTCTACTTTCTGCTTTAGCAGATTTAGTAGAATGGTATACGGCATGAGAATCAAACTTATTTTTCTGAAGGGAAAATAAATACATTAATACGAATAAGGAGCGGGACTACATGAGTGTACCTGAAATGCAAGAGGAATATCAATTTGGCTTCCACGATGATATCGAACCCGTCTTCACGACTGGTGAAGGTCTATCGGAAGAAGTCATTCGCGAGATCTCCCGCGCAAAAGGAGAACCAGAATGGATGTTGGATTTCCGCTTGAAATCCTTAGAAACATTCAGAAAATTAGAGATTCCCGGTTACGGACCAGATTTATCCGAACTGGATTACGATAAAATCAACTACTTCATCCGTTCCAGCGACAAACCTGCACGTGATTGGGATGATGTACCAGAAGAAATCAAAACGACCTTTGAACGTCTAGGGATTCCAGAAGCAGAACGCGCTTATTTAGCTGGTGCCTCTGCCCAATACGAATCAGAAGTGGTGTATCACAACATGAAGGACGAGTTCACCAAATTAGGGATCGTCTTCACGGATACAGATTCAGCTTTGAAGGAATACCCTGAATTATTCAAAGAATATTTCGGAACATTAGTACCACCATCCGATAACAAATTAGCTGCACTAAACTCAGCAGCTTGGTCAGGTGGAACCTTCATCTATGTACCAAAAGGTGTGAAGACCGATATTCCGATTCAGTCTTACTTCCGAATCAATTCGGCAAACACTGGACAATTCGAACGGACATTGATTATCGTGGACGAAGGCGCAAGTATCAATTATGTTGAAGGCTGTACCGCACCAACGTACTCTTCTGACAGCCTGCATGCCGCAGTCGTAGAAGTTTTCGTTAAAAAAGACGGCTACTGCCGTTACACCACGATCCAAAACTGGTCAAACAACGTCTACAGTTTGGAAACAAAACGTGGACAAGCCCAAGAAAACGCGACAATGGAATGGGTCGATGGAAACTTAGGCTCAAAAGTAACCATGAAATACCCAAGTGTCTATATGGAAGGCAAAGGCGCCCGCGGTACGATGCTATCGATCGCTGTAGCCGGCAAGAATATCGTGCTAGACAACGGTGCCCGCATGATCCATAATGCACCAAACACCTCCAGCTCGATTGTTTCAAAATCCATCGCTAAAGATGGCGGCGCCGTAGACTACCGTGGAACGGTCCGCTTCGGACGAAACAGTGCAGGTTCATTCAGCCATATCGAGTGCGATACGATCATCATGGATGATCAATCAAGTTCCGATACGATCCCGTACAACGAGATCTTGAATGGAAATGTGTCTCTGGAGCATGAAGCGAAGGTTTCAAAAATCTCTGAAGAACAATTGTATTATCTGATGAGTCGCGGGATCTCTGAACAAGAAGCGACGGAGATGATCGTTATGGGATTTGTGGAACCATTTACGAAGGAATTACCAATGGAATACGCTGTGGAGTTGAACCGTCTGATTCAGTATGAGATGGAAGGCAGTGTTGGGTAAACCTGTTATAGGAGCTAGAACCCTTGATATATAAGGGTTCTAGCTTTTTTGTTTTGCCTGTATACTAGAAATGACCAGATTTTGACCAGCTCTTTTACTGATGAGCCATCATATCAGCAAAGTCTTGACCTGTTTTCTTAGGTGCATTATTTGTAATATGTGCATAGATGTCTAATGTCACTTTACTATTTTCATGCCCTAATCGTTGTTGAACTACCTTGACAGATTCTCCTGCTTCTAATAATAAACTAGCATGTGTATGTCTAAACCCATGAGGTGTAATACGAGGCAAGTTATATTTTTTCAAAATATATCTTAACCAATCATTAACAGTGTTTGGAATGTATAGAGTGTTTTTAACTGTTGTAAAAACATGTTGCTCTTTAGAGCTAGTATTGTATCCAAGTTTTAAATACTCTTCTTTTTGCTGTAATTTCCAGTTGTTGAGGATAGAAAGAGTCTCAGTATCTAAAGAGATAACTCGTCTAGAAGCTCTTGTTTTCGGAGATTGAATTATAACTTTACCAAATTCATCTACAGCAAGAGTTTTATTGACATGTAGTTCTTTATTAAACGTGTCTATGTCTTTCCACTGTAAAGCGAGTACTTCACTCTTTCTCATACCTGTGTATGCCAATAATCTGAAGAAGGCGTATTGTTTCATGTTACCAAAATCTTTAAAAGCATCCAGTAAATTATTAAGCTCCTCTTTTGAGTAAAATTTACGATTTTTCTCATACTCTTTTTTTCGTGGAAGAAGTGTTTTTTCCATAGGATTATTGTCAATATATTGCATTGCAACCCCGTAGCGTAAAATTTGTGCAGTCTGTTTTCTCATATAATCGTAACTTTCATATTTACTGTGCCATTCATCTACCACTTTTTGACAATATGGGACAGAGATATTCGATAGTTTAAGCTTACCAAATGCTGGAAGTATTTGATTATTTGCGTATCTTACTGAGATTGCGATTGTTGAAGCTTTAACACTGGTACGCTGATGAGTTATCCATTCATTATACAGGTCTTCAAATGTCATATCAGGTGCTTTCTTTTTAACACCGTATAATATTTGATGTCTGTACTCGTCATAATCTTTTTGAGCTTCTTGTTTGCTACTAAAACCTCTTCTCGTAGTATTTATTTTTTCACCAGTTCGTGGATCGGTGGCAATGTGTCCTTTATACATCCACGCCACTTGACCGTTTTTCTTTTTGTACTTTGATATTTTTGCCATTAAATCATCTCCTCTTAGTTTACAAGGAGTACTTACCACTAGATGGTATCACCTCCCTTCATTTTTTTCTTAGTGTATTTTTTCCCAATTGATGAAATCGTTTGTTCTAGCTTGTTTATATTATCAGTAATTTCTCTCACAGCTTCTTCGGGATAAGACATGTCTTTCAATTGAATAGGTAGCCATTCATCTACCATTCTTTCTAGTAGTTCTTCTATACTGCTAGTGAGGAAAAGAATGTTATTGTCAAATTCTTCTACAATAGCATTGATGAATAATTCTTCTATTTTTAAGATATTGAAAAGACTAATTTTTTCATTTTTAACTTTATTACAAGTCTTGTTAGCAATAAATTCTTGCATCTCTGGTTCTAATTTGGAATATCTATCCAGCCATGTATCTAAATTAGAGTGTACTGGTGGGAACTGTTGACGAAGATGCTGGAACAGGTTTTTATCTGGAAATGTTATACCATCTAGTACAATGCTATCTCTATAAAGAATAATTCCCAAAATATATTCTTCTACATTGCCACAAACTAACTCCTCTATACTCATATTTCCCAAATCAGCAATTCGGGATAATCGCTCTGGTATTGGTAAATAGGTTCCCTTCTCCCATTCGTAGATAGTTTTTTTGTCAATTAATTGACCGTTGTTAATCATAAGACCAAATGCTGGTTGTGTTAATTTTTTACTCTTTCTTATAGCTTTTATTTTTGTTCCGAGTATCTTTTTTCGTTCTAAATAATTTATTGGTGGACGTTTTATCATATTGACCACACCTCCTAAAATTAGTATACCTCAAAAAAGGGGTGTTGTAAATAAATTTTACAAAGCTGTTGACACCCCTTTTTTATCGAGGTATTATGTGTATGTCGATGAACTGGTAATCATTTTTTGTTTGATTAATCGGTTAATAACAAAATACTTTTATTTTGAGCAAAAAATACGAAGATAATTCTTAGAAAATTTGTTCAAGCAATCACGAAAGGAGGGGGAAATATGTCTCTACAAATCATTGATAGCATTGTTTCTATACAAGTTGAACAACAAGTGAAAGAGATAATTACAGTGCTAAAGCCTATGCTAGAAGACATTATTTCTGGAGTCACTCTAGAGTATATGGACTATCAGCAGGCAAGTGAATATCTAGGTGTATCAGTAGGAACGATTAGAAAATATGTTTCTCAATACGGGTTACCTGTTATAAAAATTGATACGGTCATTAGATTTAAAAAATCTGATATTGATAGTTTCATGGAACGGTATAAAGGTTGAGTAAACAAATAAGACTAAAACATATAGTAATAAAGAGTTTGTTTTTATTATCTGTATGTTTTAGTCTTTAACAGAATTTTATAAGGAGGAAACACAAATGGAAACATCAATGATTAATATTCCAATTTATGTAGATCAAGAAAAATTATTAGAGAAGCCAGTTACAAAAAAAGAAAAAACTGATGTAAGAGATAGGTGTTTAGATAACTATAGAGAAGTTACAAGAGATGAGTTTGTAGAGATACTAAATTCATCACAATCATTTATTCCAAGCAAGACAAAGAATAAAGGCAATGACAAGGAGAGTTTTGTGGAAACCAGAGTAATTATTCTGGATGTCGATAACACTGTTAAAGATGAGAAGGGGAAGGTAGTAGATTTGAGTAAAGATGATAGTAGATACTTAAGCATAGAAAAGGTTTTATCTATCAATTTAGTTCATAATTCTGCGTTTGCGATACAAAAAAGTATTCGGTACTCTGAAAATCTAGAAAAATACAAGATTGTCTTTCTATTAAAAGAAGCAATTACTGACTATGGTAAAATGGTTGCTGTTTACGAATACTTGAAAAAGAACATCCCCGGGTGTGATGACAATGTAAATGCTTCGAATAGAATGTTTTTTGGAGGATATAAGTCAGATGCAGTGATAATAATTAATGAAGACAACATGTTAGATATTACTGAGCTTCCGATTGATTTTACCATGACATGTTCTAAAAATTGTCAAAGTGATTCAGGGAGAGAGTATGAACTAGTCAATGAAACCGATTTTGTTAAGTTGATAAAAAATGACGACAAAGAAGAAATGAAACAGTGGTTTAAAGACTGCCTGTTTGATTCCTCCGACATGTCTTTTAATGAGATTTATGAAAGATTGTTAACCATTGATATGAATAAATTACTTAAGTCAAGTAAAAACTTAAGATGTCTGTTTCACAACGATCATAATCCCTCTGCTAGTATTTTTACCAGTAAAACTGGGCATTCCATTTTTTATTGTCATTCCAGTAATTGTGATATCAGTGAAAATTTTATTGGAGTTGTGATGCTAATTTTAAAGAAAGACAGTCGGGTAGAAACATTTAATTGGCTATTAGAGAACCTAGACTTGTATCCTACACATTTTCGAAAATTGAAAGAGGAATCAAAAGTACTTTTTGACACTCTTGAATCAATGAAAGACAAACTTTTCAGGACAATAAGGAATTATCTAGAGGAAATGCGACGTGTCTATGATGTCTTGCTTTCTGATGTTAATTTTTTTGATGATAGTAAGGAAAGTGTGACTTGTATTTTGTCGGGGGAACAATTAGCTAAAAAAATGAGTTCTTACTATGGTAAAACTTATGACATAGATAAATGTAATAAGTTACTATCACTTATGACTTTTATAGGATTGATAAAAAAATTAGATGATGAAGATGTTCCTTTGAAGATGCTCGAATACCTAAATAGGTTAAAGGAAGAGAAAGCGTTAGGAAACTTTAATCATAAGAGAAGCAATGTCTATCGATTAGACGTTTTTAATGCAACTTCTGTGATTCAAAAATTGAATGAAGATATCCTTCCACTTCTGGAAAAAATTCATTTTACATATCAATATTTTTCTTATGAATGGGTTAAGATATGTTTTAACGAAAAAGAGGCTAAAAGAGTATTTCCTCAAAATTCCCGATCAGAACTCAGCAAGGAAAAACAATTGATTTTAGATGAAGCACATGAAGTTTTACAGGGCTTATCGTGGCAAGGGACATATCTAATGACAGAGAAAGAACTTATTAACACTGTTTGTGAACGCCTACGTAATGTTGGGGATAACAGCGTGAAAAATGCTTTAATAAAAAACAGAGGCTACTTTGTTAAACAAGGATTCACTCTTGAACGAGCTTCTAAGGATATTAAGAAACTATACAATGTGAAAGCAAGTAGTAGTTTTTTAATATATTTAGCGAAAGGGGCAGGGATAGATGAAACAATAAAAGAATTGATATTATCAGGAGCTGGGATAGTTCCTCTGTATCAATTTACAAGTGTAACAAGAGATGATGGACGGAGAGTAAGGAAGAGAAAAGACCCAATTGTATTAAACTAGACAGGTTATCCATAGCTCTTAATCTTATTTCATCTCAATACACCCACCGTTAAAGTTCGGTGGGTTATTTATTTTTCAATCTTTCAATAGCTGATTGCGTTCATTTTCTTGCCTTTTTAATAGCTTCATATAGTCAATTGTTCGAACTGCATCTTCAGTGCTAAGAGAACGATAGAGAGCCAAAAACTCTTCCTCATAATCTACGACAACATTGTCTAGAAAATGGCTTACAGGGGTTCCTAGGGCTCTAGAAAGAGCTGTTAAGCTATCGAGGTTAGGCTCTGTTACAGAATTTTCCCATCTTGCTACTGCCTGTTGTGTAGAGAAGATTTTTTCAGCTAATTCTTTTTGTGTCCACCCGAGAGCTTTTCGCTTTTCTCTAATGACCTTTGCATATTGTTTCTGTTTCATTAATACACCCCCATCTCAGTATAGTACAACAAGTTGTTGTATTTGTAATGGTATTTGAAGTTTTTTATATTTTATGAGTTGAAATACATCATATTGTTGTATATAATAAAACAGGAGGGGAGAATCATGAAAAAAGTAAGTAATCTCAGCCGATACAGAAAAGAAAAAGGACTTTCTCAAACGGAGTTAGCAAAAAAAATGAATGTTACACAGCAATGTGTAAGTTCGTGGCAAACAGGGAGAACGATTCCTAAACCCTATCAAATGAAGATGCTTTCTGAGATATTAAGTGTACCAATGAATGAGCTGTTTTCTGATGTATTTAATAAAGTAAACAGTTAACTAATAAGCAATTGAATGATTTTAGGAGGAGAAGACATGTATTGTAGAAAATGTGGCAAAGAAATAACAGATGAAAGTAAGTATTGCCAGTTTTGTGGAGCACTACAAGAAACAGATGAGACAACCGGAACAGACACAGTAAAGAAAAGTACTGAGCAGACAATTAATGAAATGAAGGAACAAATCGTACATGGACAAGAGACAGGGAAGCTGTATTTGATTATTGGTTGGATTTCTATGGTAGTATCGTTAGCATTTATTCCTGTTGTATTTGGTGCTGTTGCTGTTATTATGGGCTACTTATATCGAGAAAAAGATGAGAAAATGGGTACGATTTTGATGATAGCAGGGGTAGCTGGAGCAATCTTTGGTGTACTTTTAGGGATGTCAATGTACTGATAAGAGGGATAAGAGCAAATTATTTTGGAGATAGGAGATAAAAAGTTGAATAAAGTAAATATGAACAAGAAGTTTGTCATTATAGGTATTGTTGTCTTGGCTATTATAGGTATTATTTTTTCAAAAATGACAGGTACATCTGGATTAGAGAAGTCATCAAAACCATTGGTAACACAGATTTTACAAGAACAGTACAACTTAAATCGATCATGTGATGATGTGACGATTACTCATGAAAATGGAGATAACACATACCGGGCTAAAGCTATATTAGACAATGGAAGTGCTATCAACATAAATATTGAGTACTATCCAAAGAAAGACCGTATATATGTGGAGATACCATATGCTGAGGTGTTAATGTTAAATTGATTTAAATGTATTATGCATACCGTCCAAACAGGAACTCCCAAAGGTGTAAATTCACTAGGGAGTTTTTATAGTTTCCTATAAATTAAATACTAATACAGGTGACAAAAAAATATTACAATGATTGTCGGGAATTTTTATGTTATTCACTGTTATAACAATATAAAAGAAATGAAAAAGAAAAAATTATTATGGATATGTTTGGTATTTTTATTGATAATTGGTGGAATTGAAATACTTACTACATGTAGATTAGAAATAAATCAGTTTAAACATTTGCTAGTTAATTTTTAAGAATACTAGCCCAAATCATTCTATCGATACCTTTATATCTCGGAATGATTGAAATTGGCTATTGCTTACTGATTTTTACCAAAAAAACAAGTATCACTATTGTTGCCTATATTGTTGGAATGCTGTTTATTCCATCCTTTACTCACCAAATTCATCAATTTTTCCCAAGAGCAGAATTGTTGAAGTTGTGTGATCCGTTATATGCATTTTTGATGCTTTCACGATTTTGGGAATTTCCCGCTGGTTATGTAGGAATGGTTTTACTGGTATAGTTAATATTAGATATACTTATTTTAGCAGTAAGTATACGCAGATATACCCTAGTTGATGTGATCTAACTGTTATATTACCCTATACGGTCAAACGAAAAGATAAAAAATTAAATTCCCTGTTGATTGCGCTATCATAATGTGCTATTATTGGATTACAGCAAAATAACGTTATTGGCATGTTACTGATTATGCAGGCAAGACCAAGACAAACTAACACTTCAATGTTGATTGGGGCGTGGTTTGACTTGGTCTTTTTTACTGCTTTAAGGAGAGAGAATAATGGATTACAGAGAAGTAGGAAGAAATGTATTGCAACAGGTTGGGGGAAAAGAAAATGTGGTCAGCTTAACCCATTGTGCCACCAGACTGCGTTTTGAACTCAAAGATAAAAGGAAAGCCGATACGAAAGCCTTAGAAAAAACACTTGGTGTAATTAGTGTGGTGGATAGCGGTGGACAATACCAAGTGGTGATTGGCAATGAAGTCCAAACAGCCTTCAAGGAAATTCAAAAGGAAGTGGGAACTTCAATTAAAAAGGGCCCCTCTTCAGACAATCAAGAAAGTATTATTTCAAGATTGATTAGTGTCATTTCTACCACCTTTACACCGATGATTCCAGCTATAACAGGTGCCGGGATGGTAAAAGCCATTTTGGCCGTCTTGACTTTGACTGGTGTACTATCAGACAGTAGTCAAACTTACATCATTTTGAATACTATTGCTGATGCAGCCTTTTATTTTATGCCAGTACTATTAGCCTATGGGGCAGCCATAAAGTTTGATGTCAACCCAATTTTGGCGATTACTGTTGCTGGCATTTTGCTTCATCCAAATATTTCACAGCTTTTTTCTACTGGCGATGCCGTTTCTTTTCTAGGAATTCCGGTATTAGCTGCAGATTATGCGGGATCAGTTTTACCGATTATCTTTACTGTTTGGATCATGTCCTATGTAGAGCCCTTTGCGGATCGAATTTCGCCTTCGTTTATTAAATTCTTTACTAAGCCGATGCTGGTATTTTTAATTATGGGGCCTTTAGCGTTGGTTGTCATTGGACCGTTTGGAACGTTGCTGAACGATCTTATAGCAATGGGGGCTGAATGGATTAACGGCAAAGCAGCTTGGTTAATTCCATTTTTGATGGGTGGTTTGCAGCCATTTTTGGTGGTTACGGGTACAGCTTGGGCAATGACGCCAATCGCTACTATGCAATTGAGCAGTACGGGTTCTGAAATGATCAATGGGCCAGGAATGCTGGCTTCTAATATTGCTCAATCAGGTGCTACCTTTGCTGTAGCCGCGAAAACTAAAAACAAAGAGTTGAAGCAGCTAGCTGTGTCCACTGGGATCACTGCTTTAATGGGAATTACTGAGCCTTCACTCTATGGAGTAACCTTGAAGCTGAAAAAACCATTAGTTGCTTCCATGATTGGTGGTGCAATTGCTGGTTTGTATGCTGGCTTGAGCGGTTTAGTCAGATATGCCTTTGTTTCCCCTGGCTTAGCAGCCTTACCAGCCTTTATTGGAGAAAATCCAATGAATATTGTTCACGCAATTATTACGTGTGTAATCGCCTTTGTTGCAACCTTTATCATTGCTTATCTAATTGGATTTGACGATACTTCTGATGAATCAGAGCAAACGGCAATAGCCGAAGCAGTCATTGTTGAAAATCCGGTAAAAGGAACCGTGTGTCCTATTTCTGAAGTGAACGATGCTGTCTTTTCTAAGGGACTATTGGGAAAGGGCGTAGCCATTCATCCAGAAGAAAACAGCATTTATTCACCTGTTGAGGGAGAAGTCATTACTATTTTAGAATCTAAACATGCGATTGGTCTACGTTCTAAAGAAGGTATTGAATTATTGATCCATGTGGGGATCGACACCGTGAATTTAAAAGGGGAACCCTTTGAAGTATTTGTAAAAGCAGGAGATCAGGTGTCAGCAGGACAATTATTAATCAACGCCGATTTCGCTGCCATTAGAAACGCTGGCTACGATGATACAGTGATTGTGGTAGTGACCAACAGTGAAAATTACGCAGGAATTAGTGAAGCAAGCGGAAGCTTAAAGGAACACGAACCATTGATGCAAATTAGTTAAGGAGAGGATTTTTGTGCAATACAAACAGCTTTCAGCATTTCCAGAGAAGTTTTTATGGGGTGCCTCCATTAGTGCCTACCAGGCAGAGGGTGCCTATCAGGAGGATGGGAAACAACCGTCTATTATTGACAAGTATCAGCATACAGAAGGGGTAGCTAATTTTGAAGTTGCCTCGGATTTTTACCATCACTATAAAGAAGATATACAGCTGTTTAAAGAATTAGGCTTAAAAGCTTTTCGCTTTTCCATCGCTTGGACGCGAATTATGGATATTGAAAATAATAAAACCAATCAAAAGGGAATTTCTTTTTATCATCAAGTAATTGATGAATGCCTGAATCAGGGAATCGAACCGATTGTCACCATGTACCATTTCGATTTACCTTATTTTCTAGAGGAGCAGGGCGGTTGGTTAAATCGAGCAACTATCGATTATTTTGTGGACTATGTACAGGTATTGCTTACTGAGTATGGTGACAAGGTGAACTATTGGCTGACAATTAATGAGCAAAACACGATGATCCTTCATCCTGGAGCGATTGGTTTGCCACCAAGTGGAGAGCTGCCTTCAAAAAAAGAACTCTTTCAAATTAATCACCATGTTTTATTAGCTCAAGCTAGAGTAATTCACTTGTATCATCAGTTGAATCTTAAAGGAAAAATCGGTCCAGCAATCAATTTAACGGCTATGTATCAAGCTACCTCCAGTCCAGAAGATGCAATTGCAGCCCATAATTGGGAAACATTGAGAGGCTGGTCTTTCTTAGATGTAGCAGTTCGGGGAAAATACAATTATTTGTTTGAAAACTATTTGAATGATCGTGGATTATATCCTAAAAT
Source organism: Enterococcus avium ATCC 14025 (assembly GCF_000406965.1). Classification (GTDB taxonomy): domain Bacteria; phylum Bacillota; class Bacilli; order Lactobacillales; family Enterococcaceae; genus Enterococcus_A; species Enterococcus_A avium. Next base: position 183,527 of record NZ_KE136364.1, read on the forward strand.
TGAGGCAGAGGATCAGGCAATTTTATCCTCCGGTAAACCCGATTTTATTGCGATTAATTATTATTCAACTGCCACCATCGCTGCCAGCAAAAATGACGGATCAGATGTTTCCGCTAGAGCGGGGGATCAACAGATCATGTTGGGAGAAGAAGGTGTCTACCGGGCAGCTGAAAATCCTTATGTAGATAAAACGCCATATGGCTGGGTAGTTGACCCTACTGGACTACGATTAACATTGAGGAAATTGTACGATCGCTATGATTTACCTATTTTAATTACTGAAAATGGCTATGGGGCACCCGACATAGTTGAGGAAGATAGACGAATTAATGACCAGGATCGAATTGATTATCTAGCCAGACATATTCTGGCTATTCAAGCAGCTTTAACAGATGGTGTAGATGTTTTTGGTTATTTACCTTGGTCAGCGATTGATGTTGTTAGTACCCATCAAGGCTTCAATAAGCGTTATGGTTTTATATATGTTGACCGAACCGATGAGAATCTTAAAGAATTAAAACGAATAAAAAAAGAAAGCTTCTTTTGGTATCAAAAAGTAATCGCAAGAAATGGCTTAGCTTAGAGAGAACGGTGAATCTAATGAGAGTAATTAAAACGTTAAACAACAGTTTAATTCTTTGCTTAGATAAGCAAGGCAAAGAAGTAATTTTGATGGGGAAAGGGATTGGATTTCAACTAAAGAAAGGCGATTTGGTTCCGGCTGACAAAATCCAAAAAGTATTTAAATTAGATTCACTTTCTGATGCTCTAAAAAAGGATTACATTAAACTGTTTGAGGCTGCTCCGGATGATCTAATTATTTGCGTCAAGCGAATTATCGATTATGCCAACGCCAAGTTTGACTTTAAGCTGAATAAAAGTCTATTTTTTACCTTGGTTGATCACTTGAAGCATGCCATTGAACGCAGTCAAAAAGGCATTGTTTTTCAAAATCGCCTGCTGATTGAAATTCAAAAGTATTACCCAAAAGAATTTGAGATCGGCTGCTATGCTATCCAATTGATCAACAAAAAAATGAATGTTCAGTTGCCAGAAGAGGAGGCTGGAAACATTGCGTTTCACATTGTAAATGCCCAAAGTGAACAAGCAAATATGGAAGAAACCATGCTCTCGGTAAGAGCACTAAAGGATATCTTGGCTATGCTAGGATATCTGTTTCCCGAAAAAAAGGTTGATAAAGATTCGATGCTTTACTTAAGATTTGTGACGCATTTACAGTTTTTTATTGCCCGAATGATTAAGAAGGAAGAGTTGCCGGAGAAGGATGATTTTTTGCTGGCTTCAGTGAAGCAGCGTTTTCCGAAAGAGTATCGGGCGGCCTTGAAAATCAAGGAGTACGTTCAAGAAGAGATGGGTGCCTCAGCAAATCAGGACGAACTGCTTTATCTAACACTGCATATTTCAAGGGTGTACTGAATGAAGAAAATATCGGCTGCACAATATATAAAGACTTGTTGGTTGTGCTAAGGCTCCTGATTCCTTGGAAAATTCTTCTAACAGTGCGGAGGTGAATGTTTCGACCTCTACCAGTGAAGTGGTAAAGTGTTCACAAGAAACTACTAGCTTGCCAGAAGAGCTACTTGGAGATTGGCAGATTAATAATAAGGATGCTGGTATAGAGATATCAGACAGTAAAGCTGTATTCCGTATAGGAAGGTCTCAAGTAGAGTCAAAGGATTATTATGTAGATGTAAACAACAAAATGCTTTTACATGTCTATTTTTCTTTTGAGTATGATAGTGTGAAATACATTGAAGTCTCTATTGAAAGAACTGGTTATAGTGAATTTATTAGTAAAAGCGTGGGAATTTTAACTATGCACACTAAAGATGGACAATATATAAGTTTGGGTGTGAAGAGAGTTTCCGGTGAGAATAATGAGACAGAAGCAGTTACGGAGCAGACGATGGATGAAAGAATCGATTCATCTAAGAGTAATGAGACAGAAGTAGATACTGGGAAGACGATAGATGAAAGAATTGATTCATTCATCGAAACATACACAGCTATACCACCTACTTGGAAGCTTGTAAATGAAGATAAAGGAATCACGATAAATACTGATACAGAGATTTCTACAGATGCTCAATCTTTATCAGATTTATTAGCTAATCTAACAGGTATCAGTAATGCAGTGACAGAGCAAGTTGGTAAAGACATTCCACTTCGGTTACTTGAAAATGGGAAAAAAGATTATTCTGTGGTATTTAAGAACGGACAGGTAACTGATTACAACGAAGTATTTAAAAAAGTTATTGAATAATGATTCTTCCATCTTTTTCATTTATTTACCCTACCCCGTTGTTATATGACCGTACTTATACATCTCCAGTAGCTTAGGATAAGCTACTGGGGGTATTTTTTTTCGGATTTGGAGCCCGACTATATTTATTTGTATCTGAAATGAAACGGAGATAGTTTCATTAAACGTTGATATATAAGTGTTTTAGACTGTTTCAGGTAGTGATTTTAGTGAAAAAATTTTTAAGAAATTTGTATATTTTATACTACTAGACAGTACTGTTTTTTTATGAAAAAATCATATGTAATTGTTTCATATGTATCTGAAATGGTTCTAAAGATAACTATGTAGAAATATAAAAAATAAGTTAACGATCAGTCTAAGTTATATCAAACAACGTTAGACTCCTTTCGCGTAGTTTATTAGCAAGAATAAGTTTCTTTCTTTTTTTTTTTTGCTTTTTATAAAAGGGGGTATGCTAAAATAAGAGGGTATATAGCAACTTTAAATAAGAGATAGGAGTGTATCTTTTTGGGTGCAGAATTAAATCAAAAATTATTTAGTGCGGCAGATAATCTCCGTAGTAAAATGGATGCGTCAGAATATAAAAATTATTTATTGGGACTGATTTTCTATAAATATTTATCCGATCGATTGTTGGAACAAGTGGTTCTTTTAGCAGATGAATCCTTAGAGGAATATGACACAGTAAGCAAACAAACAATGTTGTATCGTGAATTACTTTCAGATGAAGAATCAAAAGAAGATCTGATTGCCACAATCGTTGATATTTTGGGATATGCAATTGCACCAGAGTATCTTTTCAACGTCTTAGCGGATCAAGCAAAACAAGCAACGTTCCAATTGAACGATCTAAACAAAGCCTTTGTGCAATTGGCATCTACCTACAATCAATTTAATGGGTTATTTGATGATGTGGATCTCCAATCAAAAAAACTAGGAACAGATGAGCAACAACGAAATGTGACGATTACCGAAGTCATCAAGAAATTGAATGATGTAGATGTTTTAGAACACGATGGGGACGTGATCGGGGATGCGTATGAGTTTCTGATCAGTCAATTTGCTTCAGAAGCAGGGAAGAAAGCCGGAGAATTTTACACACCTCATATGGTTTCTGATATGATGGCGCAAATCGTAACGCTCGATCAAAAGGAACGACGATTCTTTAGTGTTTTTGATCCAACGATGGGTTCAGGTTCATTGATGTTAAACGTACGTAACTACTTAACACACCCAGATAACGTTAAATATCATGGGCAAGAACTAAATACAACGACATACAATCTAGCAAAAATGAACTTGATTTTACATGGTGTCGACGCCGAAGAAATGAATCTCCGCAATGGGGATACGTTGAATAAGGACTGGCCAACAGATGAACCTTACACATTTGATGCAGTAGTAATGAACCCACCTTATTCGGCTAATTGGTCAGCAGATACGACCTTTTTAGATGATTCTCGGTTTAATCGTTATGGGAAATTAGCGCCAAAATCCAAAGCAGATTTTGCGTTTCTTCTTCATGGGTTCTATCATTTGAAGGAAACAGGTACCATGGCCATCGTCTTACCACACGGAGTTTTATTCCGTGGCGCTGCAGAAGGGGTCATTCGTCAAAAATTATTAGAAGACGGCAGTATTTATGCTGTGATCGGTATGCCTGCGAACTTGTTCTTTGGTACATCGATTCCAACGACGGTGATTGTGTTGAAGAAGAATCGTCAAACTCGAGATGTATTATTCATTGATGCTAGTCGTGAATTTGTTAAAGGGAAAAATCAAAATAAACTATCGGAAGAAAACATTCAAAAAATCCTCGAAACCTACGCTGAAAGAAAAGATGTCGAGAAATACGCTCATTTGGCAACCTTTGATGAAATCAAAGAAAATGACTATAACTTAAATATCCCACGCTATGTAGATACTTTCGAAGAAGAAGAACCAATTGATATGGTTCATGTCGGAAATGACATCAAGAAGATACGACAAGAACAGCAAGTGCTAGAAAAAGAACTTTTAGAAGCTATCTCTTCCCTGCAAACAACACCTGAAAATGAAGCGTGGTTACAAGGTGCGTTGGAGGTGTTCAAACATGAGCAATGATACGCAACCAGAAATTCGGTTTCCTGGATTTACGGATGATTGGGAACAGCGTAAGTTTGGTCTGCTATTTGAAAAGAACCTCGAAAAAAACAAAAATTCCGAATTCGATGCTTCTAGGACAATATCCATTGCTACAATGCATTTCAAAGAAGAAGGTAATGGGGCAGCAGAATCATCCTTAGCAACTTACAAGGTTCTCCGCGTTGGAGATATTGCCTATGAAGGCCATACAAGTAAGCAATTTGCTTTCGGAAGATTTGTGCTGAACGACATTGGGGATGGGATTATGTCGCCACGATTTACAACGTTACGACCTACATCAGAGCGACCAATCTCATTCTGGAAACAATACATTCATTACGAGCCAATCATGCGGCATCTTTTAGTCCGCTCAACCAAAAATGGAACAATGATGAATGAGTTGGTCATTCCAGACCTTGAAAAGGAATCGCTGTTAGTTCCTAGTGAATCCGAACAAAAACAAATCGGGGCATTCTTCGACAAGCTAGATGAAACCATCACCCTTCATCAACGTAAGTTAGATTTGCTGAAGGAAACGAAAAAAGGATTCTCACAAAAAATGTTCCCTAAAAACGGAGCAAAAGTGCCAGAAATTCGGTTTTCTGGTTTTACGGAAGATTGGGAACAGCGGAAGTTGGGAGAAATCGTTCAAATTACCATGGGGCAATCTCCAAATTCGGAAAATTATACAGAGAATCCAGAGGACTATATTTTGGTTCAAGGAAATGCTGATATGAAAAACAATAGAGTTGTACCAAGAGTTTGGACTACGCAAATTACAAAACAAGCAGAAAAAGGTGACCTTATTTTAAGTGTTCGAGCTCCAGTTGGAGACATCGGAAAAACTGATTATGATGTAGTTCTAGGACGTGGAGTTGCAGCAATTAAAGGAAATGATTTCATTTTCCAACAACTTGGGGAAATGAAAGAGTCTGGCTACTGGAATCGATTCAGTACAGGATCAACATTTGAAAGTATTAACTCAAATGATATTAGAGAAGCTTTAATTACTATTCCAACCGGAGAAGAACAACAAAAAATTGGTGCCTTCTTCAAGCAGCTAGATGATACGATCGCTCTTCATCAACGTAAGTTGGATTTACTAAAAGAAACGAAAAAAGGCTTCTTACAAAAGATGTTTGTCTAGGAGGGAAGAAAAATGAAAATTAGTCACCGTGAGGAAGCGGAAGTCGAAGAACAGTTGATTCGTGTACTTGGAGAAGGGCATAATCAGTGGGCGTATCGTCCAGATTTAAAATCAGAAGAAGATCTTTGGGCTAATTTACGTCAAAAAATCATCTCAAATAATCAAGCAGAACTGAATGATTCTCCTTTGACCGATAAAGAATTTGAAACGATCAAAACGGAATTATTGTTGCGAACGAAAACCCCCTTTGATGCTGCGAAATGGTTAAAAGGTGAAAATGGGATGGCTCGGATCACGATTGAACGGGAAGATTCGCAATTAGGTTCTGTCTCACTTATCCTTTATTCCAATCAAGACATTGGTGGAGGAATCTCTACTTATGAAGTGGTCCATCAAATTGCAAAACGTGGAAGTAACATAGAAGAACGGGATCGACGTTTTGATGTCACCTTATTGATCAATGGATTACCGATTGTCCAAATCGAGTTGAAACAAGTAACCGCAAAAGATGGCGTTTATCAGGCCTTTAATCAAATCAAAAAGTATGCAGAAGAAGGTATGTTTCGGAACAATATCTTTTCGACCTTACAGTTGTTTGTGGTTTCCAATGAACAAACGACTCGGTATTTTGCAAATTCCTTACCGAAGGATTTGCATCCTAAGTTTTTATTTAGTTGGCGAACGAAAGACAATAAAAAGGTAGAAAACTTATATGAGTTTTGTAAACAAGTGTTAAATATCCCAGATGCTCATCGTTTGATTGCGGATTATACAATCGTCAGTGAAGATCAAGACAATAAAACCCTCATGGTGTTACATCCTTATCAAGTGCATGCGATTCAAGCCTTGTTTATTGCTGCAAATAAACATCAATCAGGGTATGTGTGGCATGCGACTGGTTCAGGAAAGACGTTGACTAGTTTTGTATCTACTAAGCTTTTAGCACGAAAATCGGGGATCGATCGGACGATCATGTTAGTGGACCGCAAAGATTTAGATAATCAAACCACCACAGAGTTTACGAAATTTGCTTCGGAGTTTAATACTGGGATTTCTTCTGGTAACGCCAAAGCGAATAGCTTGATCGTGGGAACAGGAAGTGCCAAAGAATTAAGTGAAACCTTATTGGCAGATGCCAATGCGAATGTTGTGATCATTACAACCCGTCAAAAGCTGGATGCCGCATTGAAATATGCAAAGAAACAAGAAGAGAAAAAAGGAACCAATCGCTTCCAAAAATTAATGGGGCAACATATCGTGTTTGTAGTCGATGAGTGTCATCGAGCGTTAAGTGCTGAAAATATGGAAGAAATCAAAAAAATGTTTCCGAAATCCACTTGGTTTGGCTTTACAGGTACACCGATTTTCCCTGAGAATCGGAAACAAGCCAAAGGGCAATTGGCACGTACGACCCATGATCAGTATGGGGAAGTCTTGCACACCTATACCATCAAGAATGCGCTAGAAGATGGCTCTGTTTTAGGATTTCAAGTAGAGCATGAAAACACCGTGGAGCCGACTTCATTAGAGAATAAAATCTATCGGAAATTAAAAGAAGTAGAAACATATGCAGAGTATTCACCGGAACAGATCAATCGTATGATCGATCAAATGGAGTCTGTCAAAAAAGAAAGTTATTTGGACCCTACTGTTTTTGAAGCAGAGGAACATATCCAAAAAGTCATTCATAAAATGTTCCGTCCAGACAATGCCTATACAAAATTTGATTTTCGAAATGGCCGTCCAACGAAGTCTGCGATCTTAACCACGAGTTCCATTGACATGGCCAAAAAGTATTATCGGGCCATCAAAGAGATGACGAAAGAACCTGACTGGTTAACAAAAGAGTTTCCCAATCAGCCCATTCGTGAAGGACGAACGATGGAGGATCCTGATTTTCCACGAATCGCTATTACCTATTCATTAGAAGAAAACAGCCGAGATTCAAGTGTCCAACAAGAAGAAATGCAAAAAATTATTGAGGAATATAATCAGTATTATGATACTGCCTGGTCATTAGCAGACATTGAGCGTTATAACGGAGACATCAATAATCGTTTGGCACGAAAAAGAGCGGAATTCAAACAATTTGGGAAACAAATCGATTTAGTGATAGTAGTGGATCGTCTATTGACAGGTTTTGACGCCCCTACGATTCAAACCCTATTTGTGGATCGTAATCTAGAGTATGCAGGATTGATCCAAGCCTTTTCACGTACGAACCGTACGTATCCTGAAAAAACAAAAGGACTAATTGTTACTTTCCGAAAGCCAGCGACAATGGAGAAGAATGTCGAGGATGCGACAAAACTGTATTCAGAAGCTAAAGAAGAATCGGGTTTGATTTATCCAAGTTACCAAGAATCCAAAAAAAGATTCAAGCAAGCATATGGTAAGTTAAAAGAGGTTTCATCCATGGAATCCATTGATGAACATACGCCACTTGAAATCCGTATCGAGTACGTCAAAGCATTTCAAGAATTGAATCGTGCGTATGAATCGTTAGTGACTTATGATGATTACAATGATGACATGGTGCAATCTTCAACTTTGAACAATCAAATTCAACTTTTGGAAGAACAAATTGGCGTGTACGAGACCGTGAAGGGTTCATTGATGGAGGAAGAACTAGAAAAAGAGGGAGAAGATTTTTCAACGATCGAATTTTATAGTGAAAATACCACTAAGTTGTATGATATTGATTCTACTTATATTGATCAATTACTAGGAACTTATGCTGCGAATAGTTCAGATGCACGAGAAGAAATTGAAAAAGCTTTGGCTAAATTGAATAAAACAGAAGGAGTCAAAGAAGTTTACCGACAAATTTTAAATGCATTTGATGTGGGGACTTTAGATAGTAATGAAGATATCTTTGTCATTAAACGTCGCTATTTTACACAAGCAAGTGATGATTTGATTCATGCCTTTTCCAATGAGTGGTTTGTTTCTGAGAAAGAATTACATGCTTCTAATCTGCAATATCTACCAGGTGAAGATCGAATTCCTAATATGAAAGCAATTATCAACAGTAAGGATTACGAAGGATATAAAGCCAAACATCCAGAAGCAAAGCCATTTAAATACACACAAGAAATGAAGCGAGCATGGCGTAAAATGTTAGATGATGAGTTGATTCCACTTGAAAATGAATTGAGGTAAACGAGAAGAGTTAAGAAAATTGTATGATTCAAAGATGGTAGTAAAGTGGAAGTGTAGAAAATAGGGATAGATGTCTTTTTACTTGTTCACATTTTATAATGAAGTATTTAAGACAGCTATTGAATAATGTTTCCTCCACCTTTTTCATTCATTTACCCCACCCCGTTGTTATATGACCGTGTTTTGAGAGGAACCAATAAAAAGCATAGGCTAACTAGGGGTTCCTTTTTCTTTTGTTTTTTTGGAATCCGCTTAAGTGAAATGTATCTGAAATGAAACGGAGATAAAGTGATTTTTTGCTGTAATGACAAGGTTTTAGCTGTTTCAGATACCATGTAACCCAAAATAGTTTATTGAGAAAATAGGAGAGTATTTGATACTAACTAGTAGGAAAAAATGAGATAAAAAGTAAATGGAATCATTTCAGGTAATCTCAAATAAAAAAATATACAGTCCTGTGGCACTTTACCTATGGGACTGTATATTTTTTACTCTCAGCGGGCTTGTTTTGACTCCGTATCTGACTCCGTCGTATTGATTTTAAATGATATTCGATGACCATTTAACAGGTCATTTTTGAAATTTTTGTCTCTATATGACTCAGTTTGATAATTATTGATAGATCAATTTGGGTCTATATCGAACAAGGGAATAATCCAATAAAAAATGATTTAGAATATCAAAATAACAAAAAAGAGGACTACCTGTATCCGTCCTCTTTTTTGACCAGATTTTGACCAGTCTAATTTACATTCTAATATATTCATATGAGCTAATTTTTTGATTAAATGGTAAGTTTTTCCTTGTTTGTTTTAGTTTAAACTAGTGTGTAATTTAAAAATCTATATGGAAGGCAGCGTCGGATAGAAATTTTATAAGTTCCCGAAACGTTGATAAGATAACGTTTCGGGGCTTTTTTTATATTAAGAAATAGTAGTAGCAAAAGACATGTTTATAATTAATTAAATGTGTTATTATTTAAGAATACAAGCATATTAAATATGTTATTAGTCAGTATTTTTGTGTGAACTATGGGGAAGAAAACTATGTATAAATATGTCATGAAATGATAGTACAAAAATTGGAGCTGAATAATATCGATACTAAATCAAAGAAAAAAATAGAGGAGTTTCAAAGGTATTTTATAAGTATAGCCAAACAGCTAGGAGATAAGAACTCTAAAAAATATGAAAAAGGATTTCATCAATGCGTTTGTGAGCAGATTGATTTTTTCGATCCTTCAAGCGCTTTATACGGATATTTGATGAAGCAAAATGAATATAGAGAATATGTAGGGGATCTGATATTTCCATTTGGGATAAATAGTAGTCAGTTAAAGGCTGTTGAGCAAACATTTCAAAACCAAATTTCAGTAATTCAAGGACCTCCTGGTACAGGCAAAACACAAACTATTTTAACGATTATAGCTAACGCCATAATGAATAATAAGACTGTAGCGGTAGTATCTCCTAACAATGCAGCTACAGATAATGTATTTGAAAAACTTGAAAAAGAGGGGCTTTCACTTATCGCTGCCAATTTAGGGAAAACTAAAAAAGCGGAGGCTTTTTTTAAAAATATGTTGTCTATTCCAAAAATAATAAATGAATGGAGAATACCTGAAGATGAATTAGACAGTAACAAGGAGAAACTAACGAAAGACCTTATAAGTTTAAGTCAAATTTTAGATGAGCGAAATCGACTAGCTACATTGGAACAAGAATTGAGAGATTGGCAGCAAGAAAAAAAATATTTTGAATCTTATATAAAGAGTAGAACTGACTCTAATAGTACTTTAAAAACAAAACTGAAACGAACATCTTTAATCAGATTCGATGCCCAAAAGAAAATGAGACTTTTGGTAGATTTGAATTTAAATGATGATCAGCAACTTAATTTTGGAAAGAAAATTAAATATTTTTTTCAATATGGAATATATAATTTTGATCCTTTTCGCTCTAGTGAATCTATTCAAGAACTTATTGATTATGTAGAACGAGAGTATTATCAAAATAAAATAGCATCAATAAAAAAGGAAATAGCAGAAACTTCGTCATTTTTGAAAGGAAGCAACTATAAGAAACTCGATGAGAGCGTTAAAGGTCTATCAATAAGAATATTTAAATCTTTTTTGAGTAGTAAATACACTGTTGGAAATAGTAGGGCGACCAAAGATCAAATGAGGAAAGATTATAAAGAATTTACAAAAGACTTTCCCGTAACACTTAGTACTTGTGATGCGATTACAATGAATATTCAAAAAGGTAATAAATTTGATATTGTTGTAATTGATGAAGCATCTATGGGTGGGTTAGTTCCTAGTATTTTTCCACTTAGTGTTGCAAAAAATATTGTTATCGTTGGTGATAATAAACAATTACCTAATATCATAACGGATAAGGAAGAGAAGCAGAAAAATATAGGACCTCCTCAAGATAGAACATACGATTATTTTGAACATAGTATCTTGTCATCAATAGAAGCAGTATTTGGTGAAGAACTTCCATCCGTCTTGCTAAAAGAACACTATCGTTGCCATCCGATGATTATCAATTTTTGTAATCAGGAATTCTACGATGGAGAGTTAATTGTTTTAAGTGATTTTAATGAAGACGAAAAAGCTTTAGTTCTTGTTGAAACATCTGATGGTAATCATATGAAGTTTGACTATGACAAGAAAATATTTAATCAACGTGAGATTGATAGCGTTTTATCTGAAGAATTTAGTAAAGCTTGCCCGATTATTCATGATATGAAAACTACAGGACTAGTAACACCTTTTAGAAGGCAAGCGGATAAAAGTCTTGCTGCTATTGAAAAACAGCAAAAGAAGTATGTTGCAGATACTGTTCATAAGTTTCAAGGAAGAGAATGTGAAGCAATAATTTTTTCTACTGTTTTAGATAATAAAGGAAGTAAAAGAAATTATAGTTTTGTAGAGGATGAAAAGTTAATCAATGTTGCAGTTTCACGAGCTAAGCGCCTTTTTGTTCTTAATAGTTCTGTGAAAGAGTTTAGTAAGAGAAATGGCAGTATCGCAAGTTTAATTAGACATATTAAGTATAACAGTGATTATTCATTGGAGCATAAAAGTCCAGTGAACTCAATTTTTGATTTGTTAACAAGGGACTTTCAAGATGAGCTGTTTAGAAGAAGAAATAATTATAAAATCAAACATTCTAATTTTGATTCGGAAAATTTAATGATGGATATGATCTTAACTATTCTAGCTGATGAAAAGTACAAATCAATTACGTGTACGACAGAATATACGATAAAGAAATTAGCTAGAGATTTTTCAGTGTTGACAACAGATGAGCAACAATATGTTAAGAATGGTGCAAGATTAGATTTTGTTTTCTACTTTAAAACAGGAAAAGAACCGGTTGCTGCAATTGAAGTGGATGGTCATAAGTTTCATTCGAGACCGGAACAGGTGGTGAGAGATAAGCGGAAAGATAGTATTTTATCTAAATTAGGGATAAAGCTTGCGCGCTTTTCTACTAATGGAAGTGAAGAAGAAAAGAAGCTTAGGGCATATCTTGATAGTTTGGTGGCGGAGGAATAAGGAATTAAGAGTTTGTCTTTAAAAAAATCTATTCTTGTATTTTGCTATTCACAAATAAAATAGAAATTAATTGCTATTTGTTTTTCTATGAGTAAATATTTTTTTAAAGGCTATAAGATTTAGTGAAAGTGAGAGATATATATGAAACCGAAAGTTTATAAATCAAAATATTCATACGCAGAAACTATAAAAAGGCTGGAGAGATCAAGCTATTCTCAAGTTGGAGAGGAAAAGAAATATTCGGATCAGAGTGTAAGAATGAGTCTTTATTTCGAGTCGCATGAAAAATCACATCCGGAATGGATAAATGAATTACTACTTTTTTTTGATAAGGAAAACTTTTTTGATGATGAAAAGCCAATACAATATAATGCTATCATAGTTGTTAAAACAACTAAATCGGTGTACTTACTACCACGTGGTTACGCATTTTGGGTAACTGATGACTTGAGCGAATCTGATTTCGGTTTAAATTTTGCGGAAAAAGCGATAAGAGATGATGACATTTCTTTAAAGAGTGTTAGTTATGTTCAGAGAAATAAAATGAGAGGTGTTTTAAATTACAAAAAAGGTCAAAATGAGTTTCCTCAAGCAAGCGAAAGTTATTTCTTTATCAGTGGAAAACCACAGAATGAAGAGATATATGGCAAAAGTGTAGACTGTGGAACAGGTTTAACAATCTGCAAAAACTTTAATTTAAAGAAAGATTTTAGCATAGATAAATTTGTTTCATTGTTTAATGAAATAGATATTACGCTAAATTTGAAGGAAAAGAAATCGAGTATTCCAAGATGGATTAAGATACAAAAAAAGAATGAGCTAAGTCAAGATTTATCAAATAAATTACTTAGGAGTATCAAGGAGAACGATGGTAATTCTCAGCTGTCTTTCAATATGAATAGAATTCAAGTTTTTGATAATGCAATTAATTTTCTTGAATCAAATCAGAATATAGGTATTTATCTTATGGGTGGAAAGAAGAAGAAGGAAGAAACTTTTCAAACAATAGATTTTGATGAAATGAAAATTTGCAGTTACATTAAAAAATATGCCGGGAAAATTAACTCATTAGATGATATAGGCTTCTCCATATGTGATGATAGTGGATTACCCATAAAAGATAATATAAGGTTTTCACATCTGATGTATGCCGAACTGGAGTATCAGGAAAAGGTTTATATATTAGATAACGGTTATTGGGGATACTTCAATGAAAAATTTTACGAGCTTCTTAAAATTAAACTAAACATAATTAATGGTATTGTGGACTATCCGGAGGCTTATAACATTGCTTATGAGACTCAAGAGGAGGGTGAGCTTTCAGGAGAAGGAGGCTATATCCATGTAGTAACCCAAAAAAACAATTTAATAAAGTTACACAAACGAAATGTGATGGTTTCTGGAGTTCAAGCGGAAATCGCTGATTTTTATGATATAAGTAAGAAGGAGTTAGTAGCAGTAAAAAGAGGGACCAAAACTTCACTAGCTATGTATAGTTTTGAACAATCACTTCTTTCAATTCAGTTATTAGCACATAAAAATGAGCTGTCAGTCGAATCAACATTAGCTAAATATAATGACGGTAGGAAATATAAAGAAGATAGGTATCCAAAAATTTCCAATGCAAAATTGAAAAAAATAGTAAGTTGCAAGAATACTTCGGTTTTGTGGTTAATTGATGATAGTAAAAAATACGTTTATGAAGGAGTTAAAAATCAAAATTTTGACTTGAACAGTTTTAAGTCAATAATGTTGAAACTTAAGATTATAGATTGGTATTCATTTGTATTAGACAATAGTTTTAACCCTAAGCTTTACTTTGCTTTGGATCTACCGGTGCAAAATGGTTAAATTAAAAATAACGTGAATTGGTTGGATTATCAGCGAAATTAAAAGAGAGTCAATAGGGAATAATACATCTTATGAAATTTTTCAGAGGAACATGAAAAGGAATGCTAATTTGTTCTTTAAGGTGAAATTATCTTTTAGAGTTTTGGAAAGATATGTTTTTTTGCGCTGTTCTTACTTGTTTTTACTACATATCTGTGAATGTCGCTTTTAATTTGGTTAAAAAGGAGATTATTACTTTTGTTTAAGATGTCAGATATGAGTTGCAAAAAGAAGAGAATTTAACTAGTAATGAAAAAGAAAACAAAATCGATATTGAATAGAAATGTAGGTATTGATGGTCTGTGAATATAAGTGGAATTCGAAATATTATTATGATTAAATATTAAGAACAATTACTCGTTTAGAAATTAATTGTTGAGAAAGGCATAATGAGGTATTTTTGAAAAATCGTTTTGATAATTAATTGTAGAGGTGAAAAATGGAAAGACTATTTTTTGATTTTAAAGGTGATTTTCAATGGGCAAGTATAGCTGCGATCGTTGCGGTTTTTGGCGCTTTAGCATCGTTATTGTTTTCTTTTTTAAGCTATCATAATACAAAAAAATCAATACTAATTCAAAAAGAGATGGATCAGAAAAAAATCGATGCGGATATAATTTCAAAATCAAGAATGCACTGGATTGATAATACTAAGATGGTAACATCTACCTTTATAACAGATTCATTATCATTGGGTGCAAATATGAAAATGTTTACACAAAAGATAATTCAGCTTAATGGAATAAGGATTGAAATGAGCGAACTCCATGAGAAAAGCATGAATAAAAAACTACCGCAAGCAGAGAGAAATAAAGCAAAAGAAGTTTCCCAACATTGGATAGATGAAGGATCAAAAATTTTTAATAAAGATATGGAAGAAAGAGCTGATGAAATCAATGAATTATTAAAAAGGTTATCCAATAATTTCATGTTAATTAAGTTAAATTTCAGCAACAATGATGAGAATAATACAATAGTTGATTTAGCTTTTAAAATATATGAAGGGCTGAGGAGGCATTCTCTAACTTCAGGATGGGATCAAATGACTAGTGAAAAAGAATTAATTCAAAGTTTGAGAGAGACTGAAAAAGTATTTCAAGAAAATTCTATGAACGCTGAAAAATTTACAGAATTTTTGCGAGACTATTATAAAAGAGAATGGGAAAAAGTAAAAACAGGGAAGTGAGTCTATTAAAAAAATCTCTCTACGGGATATAAAACAAGTCTCGTCATAGAATAAAATGACGAGACAAGAGCAACTTAGTCTTCTCAATAATCTTTTGCAGCCTAACATCATCCATCTACTCTACATCAACAATCGGTTCAATCACCACTTCTTCAATCCTGCGATTCCGCATCTTCGAAATAGTGATCTTCAACCCATCTAACTGAATCGTTTCTCCTTCTACAGGAATTCGTTCGATTGATGCTAAAATATAGCCTGCGACGGATATTGAGTTCGTGGTATTTGTAATATTGAAGAGCTCTTCCAGGCAATCGAAGTCTGAGCGTCCATTTACCAGGAAGCTGCCATCTGCCAGCTTGTAATAATCCAGTTTCTTATTATCGTATTCATCCCAGATTTCCCCGACCAATTCTTCGATGATATCTTCTAGTGTGACGAGTCCGGCGGTCCCACCGTATTCATCGATAATGATGGCTATATGGATTTGATCGGCTTGGAATTTTTTCATTAGCTCGGAAATTTTCATGCTTTTTGGGATGAAGCTGATTGGTTTGACGATGTCTTCGATTCTTTTTTCACCTTTTAGCACATGGTAATAAAAATCTTTTTGATTCACCACGCCGGTCACATCATCGATGCTATCTTGGCAATAGGGCAGGCGAGATAAGCCGGAGGATTCAAAAATTTCAGCTATTTCTTCGGTGCTCTTTTTACTGTTAATGGAAATAATATCGGTACGGGGCACAAAGATTTTTTGTACCTCCAAATCGTTGAATGCGACCACACTTTTGATTAGCAGCTCGTCATCTGCATCGATCGAACCTTCTTGAGCTGCTTCCTCCACAAGAATCAGCAATTCATCTTCGGTGATGGAAGGGGTGACTTCTTTGTTTGGTAACAGCTTCATCAGACCAGTTTTCAAGACAGAGAAAAAGAGCGTCAGTGGATAAAAAATGGTCAGTAAGATTTTCAATGGGCGGGCAACGGCAAGTGCGAAAGTCTCAGGTGCTTCTTTTGCCAATGTTTTTGGAAATATCTCGCCAAAGGTTAAAACCAAAATCGTCATCACAACTGTCGATAGCGTAACGCCGATGTTGCCAAAATAGCGTACAAATAGGACGGTCGCAATCGAAGAGCTTGCGATATTCACGATGTTGTTCCCGATCAGGATCGCGGATAGAAGGCGATCGAAATTATGAAACAATTCTAAAACGTTCCTTGCTTTGTCATTTCCTTCCTCTGCCAATTTAGTGATCCGAATGCGATTTAATGAAGAATAGGCCGTTTCACTCGAAGAAAAGAACGCTGACAAAGCCAGCAATATTACCAATACAACCATCATGACACTTAGATTATCCAAAAAGTTTCCTCCTTATATTTTTCAACCAATGTAAAAAAGCACCCTGTATGCCAACAGCGCACGTTAAAATGATTATTAATAAATAGATGATTATTTTTTTCTATACACAACGAGTCCTCGTCGTCCAAAATATCATTTCTCCTATCTTAGCTAAAAATCTCTTTAATTAACCGTATCGTATTCCAAATTGAATGTCAAGATAGGATTTAATCACAAATAGACAGGTTAAGAAAACGGCTATTACTTCAGAAGTTTTTATTCAATCAGCTTTTTACAAGAACGAACGTCAATAAGTAAAAATATTGTGCCTTTTTCATGAAGACGTTTTCTAAGCACCTGATTAATGCTATCATTGTAGTAGTAACGTAGTATCCCCCAAACTTTATTCGATTCATCAAGACATCTGTCTGCAACTAAAATCCAACAAGAGTTTCTAATTGAACAAATGTAACTGTCCTATTTTCATTTGAAGTTTTTTTGCTTTTTGAAAAGGGAGGTAGAACGATGTTCCAAGATTACAAAGTTGTGATTACTGGTGCGACTTCTGGTATTGGCCTGGCTACGGCTCGGCTATTTATCAAGGAGGGCGCGACAGTGATTGGGATCGGTCGGAATTTTAGCAAGACGAAGGATTTAGGTGATCGGTTTATTCCTCGGACCTGTGATGTGCGGGATGCCGATGAGATCGTAAAGACGTGTGATTTTATCAAAGAAACGTTTGACAATGAGTTGGATGTATTTGTGAACAATGCGGGTTTTGGTGAGAATACCACGATTCGTGATGTGACGGTCGATCAATTTGATCGCTGCTTCAGTCTTTTGCTGCGGGCACCGATGCTGTTTGCCAAAGAATTGTATCCTCTTTTATTAAATGCTCCGAAAAACAACGCAAGTATTATCAATACCGCTTCTGCCGCCAGCCGAACTGTCAGCTCTGAAAATCCTTTGTATAATCTAGCGAAAAACGCCGTGGTGCTGTATACCAAGCAGCAAGCCCAGGGCTTTATTGGCGTGCGCTGTAATAGTGTGTCGCCGGGCTTTATCCAAACACCAATCTTCCAACGAGATGGTGTCAATATGGCGGAAGCTGATGTCTTGGCGATGTATGATCAAATGGCGCATATTACTTGCGGACGAACAGGGAAACCAGAAGAAGTAGCGGATTTGATCGCGTTTCTAGCCTCGAAAGATGCACAGTACATCAATGGCGCCGATGTCTTGATCGACGGCGGCTTGATGACGGTCAGTAACTAGGGGGGAAAATAAAATGTTAAAAGATTCTATCGTAATGATTACTGGCGCGACTTCTGGCATCGGCTTGGCGACAACGAAGGAATTTCTGGATCAGGGGGCAACGGTAATCGGGATTGGGCGAAATTTCAGTCGAACGAAGGAGTTAGGCGAGAACTTTTTGCCGTTTAAATGTGACGTGACGGATGAGGAGCAGATCAAAGCAACGGTGGCTTTTGCGAAGGAAAAATTCGGTAGATTAGACAGCTTGATTTGCAATGCGGGTTCTGCGATCGTGGGTACGGTTGAGGAGGTGGATTCGGGTGAGTTTGAACGGGCCTTTCAATTGTACGTGCTGCATGCCGCATTGTTTACTAAATATTGTGTGCCGCTTTTGCGCAAGTCGGAAAATCCGAGTATCACCCACACCGCCTCGGTGGCTTCCTTCATGATTGGGGATTCGGTTCCTTATAATGTCTTGAAGGCCGCATTATTGAATTACACGCGGCAAAGTGCGGCGGCGTTGTTAAATAATAATCCAGCGGATATGTTTGGGCGACCTAAAGCAGTAACGGAAATCGATGAAGGCGACAATACCTTCATTCGGGTAAACGCGGTTTGTCCGGGATTGATCCGTACGAATTTGATGCCGGATCAAGCGTGGGAAATGTTGGGAACCGAAGCAGCATTGAAGGCGATACCGAGTCGGCGGATCGGTGAGGATTGGGAGCCAGCGAAATTATTTGCTTTCTTAGCATCGGCTAAAGCTAGCTTCATCACTGGTGCGACCATCACGATCGACGGCGGCTGGTATACAACACATGCACGAGTATAAAAGAAAGTGAGGAATCATAAATGAAAGAAAAATATGCAGCATTATTTGAACCGATTGGATTGAAGCACGGCGGGCGTTTGGAGAATCGTTTCGCGATGTGTCCGATGGTGGTTTTCGCAGCTGATCCAGCAACGGGGCAACCAACGGAGGAGGATATCAAGTACTTTGAGCGGCGCAGTAAGTTTGCGGATTTGTTGATTACTGGTGCGATCACGGTTCAGGAAAATATCCAAGGACATCCGAAACAATTATCTATCTTTAATGATGAAGCAATTGATGCTTACAGCAAATTAGCTGCGGCTATGAAGAGCAATGGCAGCAAAGCGATTGGTCAGATTCAGCATCCCGGCCGTGAAGGCGCGTATGGCTGCTATGTCACTGGAAAGGCCTACGCACCAAGTGCGATCGAATTTCCATTTTTGCAATACAAGGTAACCGAATTAACAGAAGATGAAGTCTGGCAAGTGGTGAAGGATTTTGGCTTAGCGGCCCAGCGCTTGTTAAAAGCCGGCTTTGACGGTGTGGAGATTCACGGGGCAAATCACTATTTGATCCAGCAGTTTTTCTCTAGCTATTCAAATCAACGGACGGATTATTGGGGCGGCTCGTTTGAAAAGCGGATGAACTTTGCCATTGAAGTGACGAAAGAAGTCTTGAAAGTCGCGCGAGCAGAGAATCCTGAGGCAATTGTCGGCTATCGGATTTCACCGGAAGAGATTCATGGGGAGATGGTCGGGTATGACTTGGATGATTCATTGAAATTGATCGATAAGCTGTTGGAACAAGACCTCGATTTTCTTGATTTATCTTCAGCAGCAGGCGGAAACTTTGGTAAAGATGCTTATAAGGCGATGCCGCAAAGAGGCGATTTTACTGAGCCAGTTAGCTTAGTGATCAAGAAGTTTGTGGCAGGCAGAGTGCCGGTAGTTATCTCAGGGACGATTCGTTCAGCCGATGATGCCTTGGATGCACTGAACTACGGCGATGTGGCGTCGATGGGTGTGGCAGCATTATCTGATCCAGACTTCAAAGAAAAAATCTTAGCAGATAAAGAAGAGACGATCCACATGAATGTCAAAGGACATACGGAGGATTTGGAATTGCCGTCAGGCTTGATTGAAGTTTATACGGCAGGGATTGGATTGCCGCAGGTTGAAGGGTTGATTAAGAAAGAGTAGCGACCGTTCCGTTATGGAGAAATACTGAAAGTCTCTGATTATGTTTACAACAACATGAAATAGGCGCGAACACCATTGTTTACAGCTTGTAGACAATGGTGTTTTTTTGGTGAATTATTTGTTTATTTCAAATATAACAAATAAAACAATTATCCAAAAAGTTCAGAAGGTCTTTATTATACGGATGATAAATGATATAATAAAAAACGTTATTAAACGCTAAAATATCTGTTTCGTTATAAAAAAGTCATTTTATTGATTAAATATGCTGGAAATAATTTCTGGAGTATTTAGCGAATAAAGCAAGGAGGGAAAGTAACTTAATTTTAGGGGTTTGGGAGAAAAAATATAAGGAGAAGCATTCATCTGAATGTGTGGTGAAAAATGATTTCAGAAAAACAAAAATTAGCGATTGTTGCTTTAGCCGTTTTATTGGTCGGTGAAGTCATTGCGGTGATCAGCATCGGATTGATTTATTTTAACCGAGCATTTTTCGGAGAACACATCAATGTCATTCGAACATTTGTCAATGCGTCAACAGCTTTCTTTGGTTGCTTCTTTTCATTTTTAGCAGCGCTATTGATGTTTCAATACTTGAAATATCGGGAAAAGCAGAAGGAAGTGCATAAGACAACGCGATTGTTTACGAAGCTGAAAAAGGAATATCAAAATAATTATTCGGCGCTAGTAGAATTGGGTGGAGAAATCGCGAATGGTTCGACGGAGCTGGCGAAGCTGTTGAAAGAAAGTCAGAAAGTACGGGATTTGTTCGTACTGGGCGTTTATCGATTAGATTTTATCATGTATGATACCTATTATCATGATACAGATTGGCAGTTGATTCGTGAGGTTGATCGTAATAGTGAAAGCTATTTAGAACTATTTGAGCTAAGTCATCAAATCGAATACCTTTGTCAGGCAATTGTTGAGAACAAAATCAATTCAGAAGAAAGCTTGAGACAACTGTTGGTATTGATCACACAAAAGATCGGAATTTTGCAGCAGCATCAGCTTGAAATTGAATTGAAAGAGCGTCCGATGGAAACGGACAGCGAGACTGACTACGCGGCAGAGCCGGTCGGTGTCGAAATGGTCCAAGATTAATTGATACAGCTTAATAAACTGATTGAAAGCCGAGTGAAGAATTTTACTCGGTTTTTTGTTTTCAAAAAGGGCATTTCTGGACAAATCCTCTAAATACTCAATGATTTGCGAAAAAAATGGTTTTTCAATCTTTTAGTTGATTACTGATGGTTATGATTCAGTTTGATAAATTTCAAGGCATCAAAAAAAGTAGACCATATCTTTTAACGGATGAAAAGCTTAGAATCAATGATTCGAGTGTAAGACACACTGGACAATGCTTGATTGATCTTCTTTAGAACAGCTATTACTATTGGGCTAGGAGGCATAAAAGAATCCTGCTGTTGTGTGCCAGGTAGTCAATTTCATCTAGAAAATAGAGGCTAATACCTCCTCTCTCCTCTTTACATGCGAAGTCTTAACAGTACTGGAAGGATGGATTAGACTACTTGGCGCGCATAACTTAGAGATCTTGGGAATGAGAAAACAGAAGAATGAGATCAAAAGAACTCTTTCATAAGAAGGGTTCATTTTTTGTTTTTACCGGATGAGGCGCGCTGTTTACCGGAAAGGAAAAAAGACTATTTTACTCTTCAAAAATGGCTTACTATAAAGATAGAGAAGGAGGTGGCGATGATCCATGTTGAAGGGGTTGAAGATTCAAGTGGAAATCGGAAAGAATTGGATAGCGCCCGAGGTACGGATTCGCGCGGCAGAAGAGAAAACAGGCAACCAGCTTGTCAGCTGTTTAGAGGCGTTTCAAGAGGAGCAATTAGTGATCAAAGTAAAGGATGAGTTTGTCTTATTAAATAAAACCGAAATTATTTATTTAGAAATCTTCAATAAAATCGTAACACTTTATACCGCAAAGGAAACGTATTCTTTTCGCAAGTCTCTCACGGCACTAAAAGAAGAACTGCCAAGTGATCAGTTCTTGCAAGTTTCAAAATCAGCCTTGGTCAATACAAAGGCTATTCAAAAATTAGAGATTGCCTTTTCTGGCAGTTTATTTGCCTATTTGAGTAACGGTCAAAGAATCACCGTTTCTCGTCGGTTTGTCGATCAGTTGAAACAGCATTTAGGAATCAAAAGGAGGGGTCAAAATGAAACGCGTACTTAAACTATTAGGACAATCTGTCGGCTTTGGCAGTAGCATCTGCATGCTGTTTGCCTTTATTTATGCCGATAATCAAGTCAGAAAAATCGTCCTTAGCTTTATTCTATTATCGGTAGTGATCGGATTATTGAGTCTGATCTATGAATTGAAAAAGTTGTCGCTTCTTGTTCAAACGTTGATCCAGATGGGCGGAGGATTTATTGCTTTTTTGATTGTGGCTTGGGTGAATCAATGGTTTCCCTTTAAGTGGCAGGTGGTTTTGTCGGCCTCCTTCTCCTTTTTTCTAATCTTTTTTGCTATTTGGATATTCCATTATTTGAAATATAAGCGCGAGATTAAACAAATCAATCAGAAATTGAGATAGAATATTTTTTTTAGGGTCAGCGAAAAATCTTCGCTGATTTTTTTTGCCGATTGTTCAATGAATAGTAGATTGGAATTTTTAATTTATATACAAAAAAGTATGGTTTAGACCGAAATTAAGAATCCAAAAATACCAATAATTTACTAAAATAACAAAAAAACGAACAAGTGAAACGATAAACAATCCTTTATAATAGTAGTGAGGGGAGATTGGTTTATATATAGCGTGTAAGCAGTCTCAAATGGTTTATTCCTGTTGTTGAGTGGCCCACTGATAGATAGTCTGGTTTTCATTTAGGAGGAATGACGCTCATGGATTCAAGTAGAAACGAAAAAATTTATCGAAGGAGTAATAAAGCAAGTCGGATACTTCAGATGATTTTCTATTTTCTTGTGATTTTTAGTGTGATTTGCCCAACTGATGAAGTGCTTATTTATTTGACTATGGTTTGCTTAATAATTGCCATTATCGTTTTGATACTGCCTTTTTGTGTAGGTTATTTAAAAAAAGAAGAGTAGGTCAAAGTCACTTTTCGTTCTTGAAATGTGGTGTGCTACAAAAGCAAACTTATGATCAATCTACCGGAGACTTTTTTAGGAAAGTTTCTGGTTTTTTCTAATGAAGGATAACCTGACTTCAAATTTTGACGCGGATAGGTAAAAACGTATATGATGGCAATAGAAAGGGTTAAAAGGAGTTAAAAAAATATGTGAGGGCATAGGAAAAAGGGGGTTACGGTATGAAGAAAAAGCATCAGAAAGGCAAAATAAACAAAAAATATGAGTTATTCGATGCACTTTGCCAGGAAATGGAAGAAAAGGACTATCGTATGCAGGATAAGACCTTTTCGGCAAAAGAAGCTGGGACACAGGGAATGCTGCTGCCAATTCCATTTATCGTATTGGTCGTGATTGGCTATTTTTGGCGCTGGGGAGCGGATGCATCGCCATTATGGGAGATTAATTTTCTCCTATTTCTGATTCTGTTTATTGTATCCATTCCAATTCATGAGCTGATTCATGGCCTGACGTGGGCGAATTATGCAAAAAAGAAAATGAAAAGCATCACCTTTGGCTTTAATGTCAAGGAGCTGATGCCGTATTGTCATTGTAAAGAAGCGCTGGAGGCAAAGGCCTATAAAATCGGTGTATTAGCACCAGTTGTGGTACTAGGGGGCGGCTATTTTTTCCTGTCGTTGCTGTTTCCAAATACTGAGCTGATCTTACTTTCTGCCTTTAATATTTTTATGGCAGCAGGTGATTTAATGATCTTTTGGAGTGCGCGTTCGATTCACGAGGGGCTAGTAATTGATCATCCAGAATTACCCGGTTTTGTAGTATTCACTAAATAAACTGACAAATAGGATTCCTTTTCATTCGAGGAATCCTGTTTTTGTCATTATTTTATCTTTTCAAATACATCCCTAGGCTTTCAGGTGCGGTTTCTACAAAGCCAAACTGTTCATAAAGCTTATCTGCTGGTCTGTCAGCGATCAGATTGACATAAGCCTGTGGATTGATCTCATCGTGAATGTACTTCATCAGCAGCGCCATGATCGCTTTCGCAAGACCTTTTCCCTGTTCCTTTGGATGGACAGCGATGTCCACAATCTGATAAGCGGTACCGCCATCTCCGATGATTCGCCCCATTCCGATCAATTTTTCATCGGTCTTATTTCGGATAATAACCGAATAAATGCTATTAGCTAATCCCGTTTTACTGGCTTCTTTGTCTCGCGCAGACAATCCGCAAATCTGTCGCAGTGCCAAGTATTCTTCAACCTCGGGAATATCGATTCGGATGACATAATTTTCCATCGCAAACACCCTTTCACTGTCTTTCTATGCTCATTTTACGCTATTAGCCGTAAGAAACAAGAAATAAGATACGCAAAATAGTCGAATCTCACGGTTTCTTTTTTTAATAGAAAATAAAATTCTAAGTTTTTTTTTTGATTAGTTCGCATAACGAAGCGGGTTTGTCGTTGTCGAATGGCTCCAAAACGGACATTAAAAAAATTTTGTCGATTGACAGGAGTGTTTTCATAGGATTATAGTCGAGGCGTGATCACAAACCAATCAGAGAGGAGCATTATTTTGACAGAAGCATTATTTACACCAAGACAAGTTTTTTCGCTACGACCTAAAACATTAGAGAAACGAATAGATAAACATTACCAAGAAAGCCGTGATGCGGGATCAACTATTCAAATTTTGATAGCGCTTCAGGTGCGAGACGAACTAGGCGAAGAGGATTTTTCATTTTTCATGAAACGGCTTGTTCGTAAGCTGTTTTTAGAGACTAAGACTTCTCGGATATTGCGCCGCTATTATTTCTATTTCAAGCATTATTTTTCTTCTGATGAGTGGAAGGTCGTATCCATCAGACTGTTTTCAATCAAAACCTATATCACAGAGAAAATCGAAAAATTCTATACTCAATTCATGAAAGAACCACTGACAAGGTTGGCAGGTTCATGACGTTTGGAAAGAGTGACCTATTAAGACTAAAAGAAGAGGTGAAATCATGTTAAGTTTATCGGCAACATTTGAAAAAAGTAATGGCAGAAAACATTCATGGCGGATGAAACATGCCAATCCAAATAAGACAGCGAAGGAAATTAAAACATCGCTAGAAAAATTGACGACGTTAGATATCTTTGAAAAGGATGGCGTTAATTTTTTTGAGAAGGTTATTACTGCAAAATTTATCGAAACAATTGAGACACCGATTTTCGATAAAAAAACTGACACTCAATTAGAAAGTCCCAAAACGAAACCAGTAAACGAGCAAAGCCCCATAGATACTATTCAGGATCCGAAAGACCTGATTGTTCAGCAAGAACTAATCAAGCCTGGAATGCTTGAGCTGTTATTTGAGCTGCCCAAAGGAATCGAACCGCAAGCTATCTCTGAAAGCGAAGCAGCGTCCTTGATTATGGCAATGGTGCCAAAGGGCGGAACGGTGGAAGATTTTAGCGTCATTGAGGAGACACATCCAGTTAGGTTCCGACTGCTAGTTAAACTCGAGGAAGAGCCAGATTCCTTATCGGCAACTGCTGTGCCAACGAGAGGAAAGAAAAAACGCGGAAGGCTGATAGAACGGCTGCGAAAACGAAGGGAATAACAAAAAGGAAGTAAACCAAGTGATTCACTTCCGTATGTTTATTAAGAGTTCTTTTTGTAGCTGCTTAATCGACCGTTGTCATCCCAAGCACCGAAAAGCTGATTGGCTTTGGTGTTTGTCAGCAATTTTTCCAAGCGTCGTTCGAATAGTTCGACATCTGCACCATAGCGTTGAATATTATCAATTTTGATTCGCTGATAAAGCTCTGGAAAGGCTGAAAAGTTTTGTTGGATTTCAGGATCTGCTTCGAGTGCCTGCATAATTCGCGGATCGATCACAAAACTTTCTGGAGACAAATCCGGTAAGGTTGCTCGAACTAGATCAGTCATCAAATCTAAATAGATTAAACGGCGAGCTCGTTCTTTATTCAGCTCGGTCCATTGGCTCTTTTTCGTCCTAGGTGAGAGCCGTTGCCCAATTTCCGTTTCGGAAAGCTTCTTTTTGGTACCGTCGATCCAGCCAAAGCAAAGAGCTTCCTCCACGAAGTCTAAATAGGTCAGGTTTGATTGCGATCAATCACAACCCAGCAATCTTTTGCACTTGCAGCATTTTCTTCTAACCAATCTCTCAGGTCTTGATGGTTCTGAGGTTTATATAGATTATTCATTTCCAAACGCTTCACCTATTTTCTGTCTGACTTTAACGAACGAATACGTTCGCCAGCAGCGGGAAACTGATTTTGGATGATTTCCCACGTGTTCCCATTGTATTTTTCATAGGTATCAAAAACCAAAGGGAGACCATTTGCTGATTCGATTATAGCAGAATCCATCAGTTGAAAATGTAAATGCGGCTCAGTGGAATTTCCAGAATGTCCGACGTTGCCAAGATAGGTTCCTTCTGCAATGTGTTCTCCTTCTGAAATAGCAATTGAACCCTTTTGCAGATGACAGAAAGCAGCGTAGATACTGGCAGCTCGTTTGATGACGATATAATTTCCAGCGATTGCCTCGAAGCCGTCTCGTTCTGGATCGAAAAAGAGGGAGTGGCGAATAGCGGTTGTTTGATCATGAAGCCATGAGGCTTTTTCGCCATCAGAGGTATTGTTTTTCACTGTGATGACCTCACCAGTAAAGGGCGCATAGACAGGCTGACCAAAGCAATAGTAGTTTTTTAAAGGAATCCCTCCTAACAGATAGTCGGCTGAATTAGCAGTATGTGAACGGTCATTCTTATCCTTTTGAATGAAATCAAAGGCATAGCGCAGTCCAAAACGATTCGTTCCATGACTTGGAACCCGATCAGCTGGGCTTGTTTCAGTGTACCATTCACCACGGAGGGGAAAGGCAATCGTAGTTGCTTCGTTTGGCATCACAAAACCTTCTCGTAATATATATTTTGAAGAAACTTTCATTCCTTCAATCGCCCTTAGGGGCTATTCCTAATATGTTTAAATAAAATAACGATTACTACTTGGATACTGTAGGATATTCCTGAATAATAAGTCTTGGAAAGGACTTACGGGAAGACGCTATCACCTTCTGCAGTTTTACTGCGACAGAAAGTCTGTGACCCGAACCGTTGGTATAACCTCCAACACACTAGCTGAGTCCATTGACCTCTACCAATCCTAGTAGAGATTGGGTGGCTTAGAGGTTTAATGAATGAAACTCTATTATGCGAGGCTGTCGTTAGACAACGTGATTCTGGGATATCCCACAGTACCCAAGCAATTTCCGAATAATCAATGAAAGGAGGTCCTTCCACATGAAACTATTTGTCGGTTTAGACGTTAGTTCTGAAAAATTAGATGCTTGCTTTATGACAGACGATTCAACTTGCTCTGTTTTAAAAGAAGCATCTTATGGAAATAGTCAACTTGGCGCAAGCCAGATCAAAGAATACATTCTCGAATTTTCTCAAAAATTTGAGATAGAGAGCTTAGTGATTGGAATGGAGGCCACATCTTTATATAGCTTTCATCCAGCTATGTTTTTTAAAGAAGATCTTGAGTTAAATCAATTGAACCTTATGGTTTCAGTTGAACAACCAAATAAAATTAAAAAGTATCGTGATATTTTTGAAGAAAACAAAAACGATCAAATTGATGCTTTTTATATCGCTGACTATTTTCGCATCCAAAGGCAAGTCAACTCCATCATTAAAGAGGAAGAATACCTTGCCCTCCAACACTTAACTAGAACGCGTTATCAGCTAATTAAACAGCTGGTTCGTACAAAGCAACACTTTATCGAAAACATTTATTATAAATGCAACACGCTTTCTAAAGAACTAAAAGCAGAAGGTGGATCCGTTTTAAGTGCCACATTAGTAACTCTAATGACGGAAGATTACACAATGGACCAACTTGCCGAACTGTCATTAGAAGAGTTTGCGAACCTAATTCAAAAACTAGGGAAGTATCGTTTTAAAAATCCCGAAGGAATTGCAAAGGCAATTTCTAAAGCCATACGTAGTTCCTACCGGTTAGGAAAAGTCCATCAGGACTCTGTAGATATTGTTTTGGGTGTTCTAGCCAAAGAAATTCGTAGTCTTGAAAAGTTAATTAAAGACTTAGACAAAGCCATTGACGATTTAGTCGTTGTGCTACCTGAATATCAATGTTTAACCAGTATTCCAGGAATCGGTCCTGTTTATGCTGCGGGTATACTCGCTGAAATTGGCCCTATCAATCGCTTTTCAGATGAAAGCAAATTGGCTAAATATGCCGGTTTATATTGGCGACAGAACCAATCAGGTAACTCTGAGTATGAAAATACTCCTATGGCCAAACGAGGCAATCGTTATCTCCGTTATTATCTAGTTGAAGCCACCAACTCCGTAAGGAGATACGAGCCTGAGTACCATGCGTATTATAAGAAAAAATACGCTGAAACACCCAAGCATAAACACAAACGAGCCATCGTACTAACCGCAAGAAAATTTACGCGTCTGGTGGATACGCTACTACGTAACCATCAACTCTATATGCCACCAAGGAGCGTGATAGATAAATAACAGTATGTTATTGACGCTAATCCTTGGAAGTACCCGAAAAAATTTTTAATTTTGGTCGGGTTTAGTTCAGTGCGCTTCAAAAATTAACTACCTTTAAAAATCTTTTGAAAAATTATCTTGACTTATTACCACTAGACTTTCTGCAGGGGGTTATTTTTTGTGCCTAATTGTGAGAAAGACCAAAAAAACAAGAGACAACCAGCAAGAATCAGCACTTTTTTCATTTCTAATTACTCTTGATAAAAAACGCTTTTAAGGTCTTCTAAATACTGTGTTAGCTTATCGGTGATGGCTTGGTAATCAATCTGTTCAGGATTTGTATTTTTCAATCCATCCAAAATCTCATTAGTAAAGCCGATGTTTCCCCAAAGAATCAATTGCTTACAGCGATCCACATTAAGTCCTGTTCGGAATTTCGTTTCATCAATCCCTTCAAATAAATCCTTTTCACAAGAAGAATGCTGTCGTTTAGCTAGGTCAGCTACTTTTTGATTGATCATCTCAGAGTTTGTTTCAATCTTTACATTCGTAAAATCAAGAATCCAAGGGTTCCGTTTCATCAAGTCAATTTGTAACATGTAAGAGTGCAGTAATCGATTAAAAACATCTTTTTCCTGCCAGTTCAATTTCGTCCAATAATCCTCAGCGATTGTCTTTTGGCAATAATCCAATAAGAGCGAAAACAACTCCTCTTTACTTTTTACATAGTGAAACATCAAGGCCTTCGACATTCCAGCCGCTTTTGCGATTCGATTCGTCGACGCTTCCTCATAGCCACGTTGGGAAAATTCCCGCAATCCTGCATTCAGAATTCGTTGAATCTTTGGATCAGTCGTATTGATTTCAGTCAAAGCGCTCACTTCCTTACCTAGTAGGTTAATTAGAGTGTAGCAGGATTTACCTACTAGGTCAATTTGAAAAAACCAATAACCGAAATCGTTATTGGTTCATAGAGAATTATTAAGCTATTTCATCGCTGAAATGATCCAAGTCACGTCGTATTTATCCTTCACACAGCCGCTGATACTGCTGTCATCGGGTGGGGGATTGCTGGCGATTGCTGCGACAACGGTTCCTTCATTGGATAGCTCCGAAAAGACCTCTCTAGCCATAGCCTCTTCAGGTAAATGGGCTTGGATAGCGACATTTCCATTTTTTACTATCGGTTCTGGATAATCTGCACCAGTGATGCCATCAAATTCGCTGATAGCAAGTCGCGCATGCATGACTTTGTTTTTTAGTTCTGTGGGAATTGGATAATTAGGATTTTCAGGCATCTCATCGTATTTAGACATGTGTTGAATGTTGCCATTGAAGAGTTGGGCATACCATAAAAATGCTTCTTCGCATGCCCCATTAAAACGGATATAGGGTGAAAACATAAACTTCAACTACCTTTCTTCTTTACTTGAAAGTATACCTTTACAATTTATAGGGGTCATTGTAAAAAAGGGACATCGTTTCCATGTATTTCTTAGGAGTGATCCCATAGATTGCGGTGAAGTCATGGATAAAATGAGCATAGTCATGATGGCCGGTCTCCTCAAATAGCAAGGACATTTCGGGTTTGCTATGTAATAGATCAACAGCTCGCTTCATGCGGATGATTCGAGAACAGGTTTTAACCTTCGCTCCAGCATATTTCATAAATAAGCGATTCAATTGCTTTTCACTGTAATACGTTTCCTTTGCCAGATCCTTTACACGAACTGATCCATTGCTTTTAAGGAGTATTTCAAAAGCGATGCAAAACGCAGGATTCAATTCTATTTGATTTATTTTTTCAAAGAAAATTTGATCCAATTTACTCGCCAATTCATGAATCGTTTTGGCAGTGTAATATGCTTCGGCTATTTGTTCAAACAATGCCTGATTTAAATCTGCAAAGAGAAATCCCTTGTCAGCCAGGTGATGCTGATCAATGTTCAGAAAAGGATAAAGTCCAGACGCATGAAACTCTACTAAAAACATAAAATCAAATTGCCGCGCATAGTCAGCAATCATCGTTGGTTTTGTGTTTACACCTCGAAGACCTGCGGTAAATTGACCGTTTTGAAAGGTACACACAAGGGTTGAACTGATGGTGGGCAGAATTGTTTGCTGCGGATGCATTTTGCTAGGATCAGTAAAAGTATAATTGGCAATATAGGGTCGCAGTAATGGATGGGGAGAAAGGATAATCATATTGCCATTGATTGTTGAAAATGAACTCTTATAGATATTTTCTTTATTTAGCATAGATAGGTCCTCCGATTATTATCCTCAAAATCCTTTCTTCACAGTAACAATCCATTCCTCAATGGCCTTAATTAAAAGTAACTGCTGATGCATCACAGCTTTTCCAGTGGCAGGAATATCTGATTCAGCCTTGTTGGTTAGAAGGCTTTCTTCCAAGGTTGCTTTCATTTTTTGTACATTAGCCTCAATGATACTGATGCAGGCCTTTTGATCTGCGGGGGAGAGACTGTCGAGGTTGAGAATCACGGCATTGAAATCTAGAAAAATATTGATAGGGCGAGCAGCGATCCCCAGCATTAATTTCTCGAATTCAGTCTTGCCTTTTTTGGTTAATGAGTAGACGGCTTTTTCAGGCATCTTTCCATTTTTCTTCAGGGTGCTTTTGACGTAGCCTTGTTTTTCCAGCTGCAGCATCTTTTTATAGATTGTTGGCGTACTGACTTTTACCCATTGAGAAATGTTGCGGTATTCAATAAGTTTTTGGATATCATAGGCACTGAGAGATTCTTTTTTTAGAATTCCCAGAACAATCAAATCAATCGTTCGCATCGCTAAACCCTTCTTTCTATCCAGTTTTCTATTTAATCTATCTACGAGTGATAGTAGAACGACTACTATCATTTATAGTAGTTTGTTTTTGTTGTCATGTCAAATCTCGTTGACAGTAGACGAGACTATCTATCAAAACGACAAGTTGGATTATTTAGACAAGAGGGGGAAGGTGACCGCAGAGTTTTCTCATTGTTACGAATAATCAATTTTTTAACAGATTAACAAGTTCCTGGGGGTAACCCAAATCCTTTTCAGTATATAATCTAGGTGTACAGAAGGATAGATTTGTACTGATTTATTCTTAAAGGCAAAAGCATTCGCTGAATGATTGACGGCATTTGAATCAAACGACTTTTTTGGACAATTATTATTTTGGAATGGGTAAGGAGGAAAAGGATATGCGTACAAAAGTATTGGCCCGTCAAAGAGGATGGGACCTTCGGCAGTCATTACGGGAGAAAATAGGAATTATTGTTTTTGGCTCATTTATTTTAGCAGCTGCTAATTTGCTGTGTATCGTGCTTCTTGTATTGCTGTAACGTTGTTTATTTTAGTAACAATCCGTCTAGCTACTCAACCTTATTAAAAAAAAGCGGCGCCTCTTTTGAAATGAAGAGGCGCCGCTTTCTTTTATTTTCCATCTATTTTCTTCTTCAAGTTCCTGTTTCGGTTATACATGAAGATTACGACGGCTAGTAATAGGATGATCACGGCGATCCCTGCCCAGATCCAAGGTGTTGTCGTGTCCTTTTCAAGTGAAACATCTTGAACATTGTAAGCCTTGGCTTTTTCTTGATTTATGGTGAAGGTTGGACTGCCGGTCCATTTTTGTTCTCCGGAGCGTACAGTCATTTTGACGGTATAGGTTCCTGGAGAAAACTCCGTATTGTCCATTTGAATCAAGAAGGGCATGCGTGAACTTGGTGCTAAGGTTAACTTTTCTTTCTTGTCTTTGGTGAGAGTTTTGCCATCTTTTTCGACTTGATAATCAATGGCTGTATTTTTGACGTAGGTTGATTTTTCATTGTCAACAGTCACGGTCACTGCATTGCGGTGATTGACCTGAAGGGCATTTGCTTGGGCGATTTTCAAATCTGGTTTTACTTCGTCCGTCTTATTTTGCAGTAGGACGGCGATCTCTCGTGAAAACACATTTTTGATATTGCCTTCGACTTTTTCGGTTGAAATTTGTTCGATGTAAAGGCCGCCAGCTAAGACTCCCTCAAATTCTTTGTCTGGCATCTTTACATCCAAATGAATATCCTTTGATTCCTTTGGTGCTAAATCAATAGCTCGATCACTGAGCTTGACGTAGTCGTTGATATTGGGACCGAAATCACTCTCATCTTCATTCATCCCGGAGTATTCAACGACACCCAGACTATTAGTGACCGCACGATTAAAGGCGGCCTTCAACTTGATCGGCTGCTCTGTCCGATTAGTTAAGGTAACTGTTAGTCGCTCGGTTTCATTTGGTTGGTACTGTAAATCGTAGTAAAGCTGTTCTTTTCCGATTTGATGCTCTGATGGGTGAATCACCGCATCAAAGCTATCCAATGACTCTCCATGAGCGACAACTGGTAAAAATGAAAAGGCTAGTACGAGGAACAGTCCTCGAATCAATGAAATGGGCTGCTTTAACATTTTTTGTCTCCTTCAATTGTATTTTCCGCGTAATGGAAGAGTCTCTCTCAATCGTTTCTTTCCCCTTTATTTATCAATCAAAGGGCAGAATCATGGTCTACAGCCTGGGATCGCCTTCACAGTAGGCGTGGCTGCAGTCGGGATTCTGCCCGAGTTTTTAGCTTGGTGTTGATGAGAAGGTCCATACGACTGTTGTTTGGTATTGGGCCGCTGTCTTTGCCGTATTGGCTGGTACATTCAAGGTAAATTTATTGATCGGCAAAGCAGTTTCGCCGGCCCCTTGATTGGCTTGTGCAGTGATGACGGAGTTTGTTTGACCAAGAACTAAGTCAACCGTGCTGTTATTGGCGATTCCATCACCTGTCGGTAGCGAGTTCACGTTGTTGGTAAGAGCTCCGACAGTAAAGGATAGGATCGCTCCAGAAAGTTCGCTTTGCCCAGCCGTGAATTGTGTTGGCTGAGCGACCTTTACAGACCAGCCGCTACCAGCTGCCCCGCGATTATCGCTGACAGCAACTTGTCCAGTTGTTACTGGAGAAGCTTGTTCGCCATCAGAGGTAGCTGTCCAAGTTTCTGCTTGTGTTGTTTGGATTGGGTGCGAACCAAAGTTCAAGTTTGTAGGCAGAGCCGCACTTGGGTCACCGGGTATTTGCGGATCAAAAGTGATGCCGCCAGATGTATAGTCAACGGTACCGGTGGTGTCGGCAGCGTGAGCGCCTGTTGCAAAGGTAAATAGGCTACCGGCAAAAAGCGCGGCAATGAATAAGGCTGCTTGTTTTTTCATTCGTTTTTCCTCCTATTTTTGACGATTCGCCACCCTAAAAAAGCGATTGCGAGGATCAGTAATCCAATAATGACTAAAAAGATATTCCGTTGATCATTTGTTTGCATAAATCGGGTAATGCCTGAGTGCTGCATGCTACTTCGATTACTGGATGAAGCAGGTGTTTCTTTATGATTATCAACATCAGTCGTGCTGTTGCTTGTTACGCTAGTACTGTTCTGAGAGCTTGCGGTGGAACTGTCACTAGCAGCCGTACTGCTTTCGTAATAGTACTGAACCTTTCCGTTGGTAACGGCCGCTTCGCTCGTTGGAGAAGGGACAACGAAGAGTGACAGAAAAACCAAGAGGATTCCAATCTGTGTCTTCAATTGTCTCCCCCTTTCTTTGGAAAAATGTAGTGGCTCTTTTCTGCGCAGAAAAGAAAATATTTCTTATGTCGGAATTATATAAGCTTATTAGAAAATAACGCTATAAGATTGCTCACAGAATTTTCACAGTTAAGCAAAATATTTTTCACTTTTTGATATACCAGCTTTAATTAAGGGAGAAGGTATAGAAATAAAGGGCTTTTTTATTGGATTATCTAAGAAAGCATGGCAATTAAAAACAAATAAATGATCAATTTTTACCTGTCATCGATTATTTTCTCGCGAAGGAAATTTTTGAAGGGAGCAATCCAAGTGAGAATAAAGGGGGAGATAAAATGACGAAAAAGCGGCTTCGTTTGATTCATAAATGTTGGCTTACAGGACTAGCTATTTTTCTATTTTTAACCAGTTCAAATATCATTGTGAGTGCGGTGTCATTGGATCTATTTTCAAATACACAAGTGAGCAACAACAGCGGGACTACTTCAGCAGCACCCTATTTAAATGTTGCGAATAAGCCCGTGACTTTTACGATAAATGGAACAACAGCAATAGGCGCGACGGCGGGAAGGACAGGTGCGAAGTATGTATTTGTCAATGTACCGGCGCAATTAGCTGGTAAGGTTCAAAAAGATGGAAATGCCACTGTAGATACCACAGTCACGGTACTGGCTTCTGATATCAAGGCTGTAACAGGAACGGTTTTGGATTTGGTAACATCATTGACCGGATTACTGACAACCTTGGGATTGGGTACGCTGGTGACAAATCTTAACAGTACGGTTACGGCATTGAATAAGGAAGACTTCGGACGTCAGGTATTCCTATCTCCGGTAGAGCAGTATTCGTCGACTCTATTAAGAGCGGGTATTAGCCAAGGACTGCTGCCAATTATAACGAACGCGTTGATCATACGTTTACAGGCCATACAAGCGATCGTTCAGGGAATCACTCCTCTACCTTTAATCAATGTAGTCTTAAATAACCTCTTAACTGCTTTGACGAATACGATTAGTACCCTTGGCAATGCGAATTCGACAGTTAGCAAAAATTTAGTAGCGGCTTCCATTTTAGGGTCAACGAGCGTTTCGTTTCCGACATTGGTCTCTAGCCCCACAGGATTGACACAAGATTTTACGGCTGTTGTACGGGGCGGAATTTTTCAAACAGATAATTTTGATGTCCAGCTGTTAAGCAACTATGGCGGTAATACAAATCTTTATTTCGCCGCTGGAAGCCTGACGATGAAGAATGAATTACTGCCAAGCAGTTTGAACTTCGGCAGTCATCCGGTTCAAACGAAAGTTGATGAAACATGGAATGCCTATATCGGTGGGAGTAGCGCTAATCCGCTGCAAACAGGAACGATCCGAATTGATGATACTCGTACTACAGCAAAAGCCTGGCAGCTGAAACTTGCGCAAACAAATTCTTGGGTAAGCGGGCAGAAGAATTTAGCTAATGCTCGGCTAGATATCGTCTTAGGTGGAGTAAATAGCAACTTTCAAAATTATTTTTACATTTCAAATCAGACAGTCCATATGCTCCCCAGCAATCAAGTGACCTTATTTTCTTTGAGCGCCACTACGGATTCCGGCTATTTTGAGATGCCGCTGAATCAGTTTCAGCTTTTTGTTCCTAAAAATACCCCAAAACAAACGGGAACTTATCAAACCACTCTGCAGTGGACCATTTCCAATACACCATAAGTGATAAGCGATTAAAAGTGCCTAAGAAATTAGGCGCTTTTTTTTTGTGAGTTTGTGAAAACTAATTACATTTGTTTTTCACTGTGCTATCATAAACGTATAAGTATACTGATAAAATCGATACTGAAGTTTGTGAATCATTTTGTGAAAAAAATTTTCGGATTAAACAAATGAACGTTTAAAACCAAGCCAGCTACAGGTTCAGCTTCACTGTTTCGGCATTTTTCTTCTATTATTTATTTGGGGTAAGAATAAGCCTGCTGGTGTATGAAATGTTGCAAAATGAGGAGTAAGCCCAATGATTTTGTTGGACCACAGGGGAGGTTTGTCTATGGGAACATTAACGAAAGCAATCGCAAAGTTTAAAGGAGGTGTCAAAGTCCCCCATAATAAAAATACGGCAGAATTTGAAAGCGTTTTTATGGACCCGCCGAAAATTGTGACCATTCCAATGCAGCAGCACATTGGAGGTGTTTGTACGCCGACGGTTAAAAAAGGGGACGTTGTCACAGTCGGACAGGTAATCGCGGATTCGGAAGCCTTTGTCTCAGCTCCGATCCATGCCTCTGTTTCTGGAAAGGTAAAGGGAATCAAACCGGTTTTGATGGCGAATGGTCAGATGTGTGACGCGATTCATATCGCAAGTGATGGGTTGCCTGTGGAATTTCCGGAACCCAAGCCGGTGGAGATCCAGTCAAAGGAGGATCTTTTGAAGGCAGCACGAGATAGCGGCATTGTTGGTATTGGCGGCGCCGGATTTCCTATGCACGTAAAGCTGAATGTTAATGAGAGCACACCGATTGATACGCTGGTGATTAACGGGGCAGAATGTGAACCCTTCATTACATCGGATTACCGCGAAAGTTTGGAGTATCCGGAACGGATTATTGCAGGAATGCAGCTGGTGATGAAGTACCTGAATATCGCTCATGGTGTTATCGGCATTGAGAGTAATAAGCCAAAAGGGTTAAGAAGGCTGCGAGATCACTTGAATGAGTTAGCTGATCGTGATCCATCGATTGATGTGATGGAGATTCCATCATTATACCCGCAAGGAGCGGAAAAAATGCTAGTTTACGCCACCACTGGACGAAAAATTCCACCAGGGAAATTGCCGTCTGAGGTTGGATGCTTAATCATGAATATTTCGACCATCTCACTGTTGCAACGCTATATCGAGATCGGCATGCCGCTGACCCATAAGCGGATTACTGTGGATGGCAATGTGGCGCAGCCCAAAAATGTGGTGGTTCCAGTGGGGACATCAATCGGCGAAGTAATTGACTATTGTGGCGGATTGATCGATGAACCTAGCAAGATTATTTTAGGTGGACCAATGATGGGAATTGCCCAATTTTCTGTCGATTTGCCAATCACGAAGCAAACCAATGCCATCACAATTTTAGGAGCTGCACAACAACTGCCGGAGGAATCACCATGTATCCGCTGCGGACGCTGTGTGGAGGCTTGTCCGATGTCGCTGTTGCCTGTACAAATCGAACGTTGTACTCATAATAATGACCTTGCAGGCTTGAAAAAATTGAATGTCTCCGCCTGTATGGAATGTGGCTGCTGTGCCTTCGTTTGTCCGGCTGGCCGAAGACTCGTTCAGTCAATGAAACGAGCGAAACAGTTAGAAAGGGAGGCTGCCAAATGAACAAATTACCTGTTTCCATTTCACCCCATCTGCACTCTGGACGGAGCAGCCGAGGAATCATGCAGGACGTGATCATCGCCTTGATCCCGGCTGTGATTGCCTCCACGATTATCTTTGGCTTTCGTGCGCTTATCTTGATTATTGTAACGGTTGCGGCGTGTGTCATCAGTGAGTATGTCACTCGGAAAATCTTAAAGCGGCCAGATTCGATTCACAATTTGACAGCAGTTGTCACAGGAATCTTATTAGCCTTGAATCTGCCGGTGACCTTGCCATTTTGGATGGCTATTTTAGGTGGTGTGATTGCAATCGTGATCGTAAAAGAATTTTTCGGCGGAGTTGGTCAAAACTTCGTGAATCCCGCGATCACTGCGCGGATTATTTTAATGATGTCCTTTGCTTCCCAAATGAGTACCTGGCAGCCGCCGCTGAACTATTATATGTTCCGACCAGACGTCATTTCATCGGCGACTTATTTTTCAGCCTCTCAGACAGGTCAGAAGATTCCCTCGTTATTGGATATGTTTTTTGGTATACGCGCGGGAAGTCTAGGTGAGACCTGTGCTTTAGCCTTGCTGCTCGGCGGCGCCTACTTGGTAGTAAGAAAGGTGATTTCACCGATTATTCCGCTTTGTTTTATCGGAACAGTGGTCATTTTTTCTACCTTATTAGGCGGAGATCCGTTATATCAAATGATGTCAGGCGGATTATTGCTGGGAGCAATTTTTATGGCGACGGATTATACAACTTCACCGATTACCAGAAATGGCAAGATTATTTTTGGTATCGGCTGCGGGATTATTACCGTCTTAATTCGTTTCTTCGCGGCACTGCCAGAAGGGGTTTCTTATGCCATTTTATTAATGAATATTTTAGTCCCTCATATTGAGAATTTGACGATTCCAAAAGTCTTTGGTGAGGAGGCGAAGGTAAAATGAAGCGATCCAGTTCCAAAGTCATTTTTACCGATGCGTTATGTCTATTCATCATCTGTCTAGTGATCACCTTTGCAGTAGCTGGAACACGTTCTGTTTTTAAAGACCGAATTGCCAAGCAAGAATGGGAGCAAACTCAAAGTGTCATGAGCCAGCTGATTAAGGCTGATGACTTTCAAGAAGTCAAAGTAGCAGGGGACAATCAAGGCTACAAAGCGCTGGATAGTGGTGGCAAGACTGTCGGTTATCTTTTCGTGACAAAGGCCTATGGCTACGGCAGTGACGTGAGTGTCATGAGTGCAGTGATGGATGGCAAAGTCATCGGTGTCGATGTGCTGGATGCCTCTAACGAAACTCCGGGACTTGGTCAAAATGTCACGAGAAAAGAGTTTATCGATCAGTTCGACGGTACCGATGACACGCTGGAGGTAGTGAAGAATGATCCTGCGAATAAGAATCAAGTAGAAGCGGTAACAGGAGCAACCAAATCCTCCAATGCCGTTGCTACATCAGTCAAAGAGGCACTTGCTCTGTTTGAACAAGTCGCTACGTCAGAGAAATAGGGAGGAGAAGCAATGGAAAAAGAAAAAGCAGCCACTATTTTCAGCAGAGGGTTGATCAAAGAAAATCCTGTCCTGCGTCTGATGTTAGGGACCTGTCCGACGTTAGCGGTGACGACCTCTGCAATGAATGGTTTAGGAATGGGAATAGCGGCAACGGTCGTTCTTTTAGGCTCGAATGTCGTAATTTCCCTATTGCGAAAGGTGATTCCTGATCGTGTCAGAATTCCAGCCTTTATCACCATCATCGCGGGCTTTGTAACAGTTGTTCAATTAGTGGTGAAGGCGTTGGCCCCTGCCTTAGATGCTACTTTAGGGATTTATCTACCCTTAATCGTAGTGAACTGTATTATTCTAGGGCGTGCAGAGGCTTATGCCAAAAATAATACAGTGCTTCATTCCGCTTTAGATGGATTAGGAATGGGTGTCGGCTTTACAATGGCGTTGATATGTATGGGCGGTATTCGCGAGCTGCTTGGCAGCGGAACCTTATTAGGGTTTTCGATTACGGCAGGTGTGATTCCACCAATGACGATCATGCTGCTGCCGCCAGGCGGGTTCTTCGTCTTCGGTATGCTGGTGATGTTGGCGAATAAACTGAGTGATCGCAAGACGAAAGAAATCGATTGTAGTGCTTGTCCGGTCGCTGAAGCCTGTACCACGGTTTGTGATGAAAAGGCGGGTGATCAGTGATGCAGATTTTTGTAACGATTTTAGTTGCCGGTATTTTAACGGATAATTTTGTCTTGTCACAGTTTCTAGGAATTTGTCCATTTTTGGGAGTATCGAAGAAATTGGACACGGCTGTCGGCATGTCTCTCGCGGTTACCTTTGTTATGGTATTAGCGACCTTAGTAACCTATCCGCTGTACGCTTCGGTATTAGTACCGATGGGGCTGGATTACCTACAGACGATTGTCTTTATCTTAACGATCGCCGCACTTGTGCAGCTAGTAGAAGTGGTGATGAAACGGTATATGACTCCGCTTTATAACGCGTTAGGGATTTATTTACCCTTAATCACTACGAACTGTGCAGTGCTTGGTGTAACAATCCTGAATTTTTCGAAAAATTATTCCTTCGTGCAATCAATGGTGAATTCATTTGCCGCAGGAATCGGTTTTTTAGTCGCAATGGTAATTTTTGCCGGGGTACGCGGCCGCTTGGAAGGAAATGATATTCCCGAGTCGCTTAAAGGTCTGCCAATCACATTGATTGCCGCCGCTATCGTATCGTTGTCGTTTCTTGGATTTGCCGGTTTGGCAGAAGGATTATTCCAGTAGGAGGTGGAAATAATGACAGAAATCATGATACCCATCGGCATTGTTAGCGGGATGGGATTAATCGCAGGAGTCATTCTTTCCCTGGCAACCATCATCTTCCATAAACCGGTGGATGAAAAGGAAGAAGCCTTGCGAGAAGCGCTTCCGGGAATCAACTGTGGGGCTTGTGGCTTTTCCGGCTGCGATGGTTATGCTAAAGCGATGGCTAAAGGAGAAGCAGGAGCCACCAACTGTACGCCAGGTGGCCCATCTACTCAACAAGCCTTGGCAGAGATATTAGGCCTTGAAGTTGGGGATGTTCAGAAGGTTGCTGCCTTTGTTCGCTGTAATGGCACCTGTGAGTTTACAAATAAAAAAATGGCTTATGCCGGAACGGAGACCTGCTACGGCGCCAACCAAATTTTTGGCGGTCCGCAAGATTGCCGTTTTGGCTGTATGGGCTTTGGCGATTGTGCTGCTGTTTGCGACTATGATGCGCTGCACATCGTCGATGGAGTAGCAAAGGTTGATCCGGATAAGTGTGTCGGTTGTTTAAAATGTATCACGGCCTGTCCGAAAAATCTGATCAAGATGCTACCCGCAGAAAATACCGCATTGGTCGCTTGCTCCAATCAGGATAAAGGCGGTGGTGTGCGAAAAAACTGTGATGTGGGCTGTATCACCTGTAATCGGTGTGTGAAGACATGTCCGCAAAAAGCCATTAAGATGGAAAATAATGTTGCGGTAATTGATCCAGATATGTGCATTGACTGCGGTGAATGTGTCGAAATCTGTCCGCAAAATTGTATTTTACAGATGCCGGCCAAGGAAAAGATTCCTAGTTAATAAAAAACGGAACCCCTTTCAAAAAGATATGCTATCATTAAAAGAAAAGGGCAGGTGTTGAAATGAAATTATTAGTAACAGAGGATTATGAAACATTAAGTCAAATCACGGCGGACATCGTTTTGATGAAGTGGGCGGAAAGTCGCCGCGTGAATCTGGCGCTGACTGCGGGCTCTTCACCTAAGCGTGCGTATGAAATCTTAGCTGAACGATTGAAGCAGGTGTCTTTTGATCAAAGCTTGGCGCATTTTTACAATTTTGATGAAATTACCTTAAAGGGTCAAGAATACGGAATGACGATGCAGGCCTTAACGAAGGAATTATTCGAGCCGTTAGGAATTGAAGAAGAAAATATTGAAGTGTTAGATGTCCAAAATTATCAGGACTACGATCGACAAATCGCTGAAGATGGCGGCTTGGATTTGGTTTTGATGGGCATCGGTGGAGACGGTCACTTCTGTGGCAATCTGCCAGATTTCACCTCCTTTGATTTCGGTGTTTATCGGGTACCAATCGAGCAGGATGATGAGCTATATAAGCTGATTGATGAATCAAGTCCCCATGAACCAGGAGAAGAAATGGTGACATTTGGCGCTCAAACGGTTTTAGCAGCAAAAGAATTGGTTCTGATCGCTAATGGCGAGAAGAAGGCCGCAATTATCAAACAGGCGTTGGAAGGACCAATTACAGAAGATGTTCCCGCGTCAGTTTTGCGCTTGCATCCGAATCTAACGGTGATTTTAGATCGTGAAGCAGCAAGTTTATTAGACTAATAAAGATAGAAAAAAGAGAGGCATGATCGTCTCTCTTTTTCTGTGGAATTACTTAATTAATCAGCTTTGCCGCAGCTTCATCAGCAATCACTGTAATATTAGAATGCATTCTCAAGATAACCATGAGAATTTCACTGTTAATAACCAGCAAATCAAATTTCCCAACATCTTTTTTAAGTGCATTTGACAAGTTAACAACTGTTCACTATAATTTTAGTGAACAGTTGTTAACTTATTTGCGGAGGGATGACTATGCCAAGAAAAGCAGCGCGAGATACTAAAAAGCTTATTTTACAGGTGGCCTTAAAACAGTTTTCTGAAAAAGGGTTTGATGGTGTTGGGATTCGAGATATTGCAAAGGAAATTGGGATACGAGAAAGTGCAATCTATAGACATTACAGCGGAAAGCAAGCAATTTTTGACGCAATCATTTTAGACATTGAGCAGCGCTATCAAGAGGAAACTGCCGAGATTGGCGCTTCAAAAAGACTGGATGGTCTCTTAAATGCAAAGGGTGTCCGTGAAGAATTGATTCAGATGAGTTTTACAATGTTTCAATTTTATTTAGAAACAGAGTATGGCTCACAATTGCGTAGAATGCTGACAATCGAACAGTATCGTAGTTCTGAAATAAGCAGTTTTTTTCGCGAACTCGTAATTAACAATGGATTAAAGTATATTACACAGGTGTTTTCTCAATTAATAGCAGAAAAAGTCTATTTGGATGCTGATCCTGAAGTCATGGCGTTACAATTTTATTCGCCTTTGTATTTACTGTTAACCAAATACGATAATCAGCCCGAAAAGTATGAAGAAGCATTGACCTTTTTAGAAAAGCACATCACCCAATTTAATAAAATCTATCTGAGGAGTGATCAATGATGAAGGGAATTGGGATACTGGTAGCGGAATGGGTTGTTACAGGAATGATCGTTTATGCAGGATTATGTGGAAGGAAACTGTTTTTTATTGACGGACCAAGGTCAGCGGTGATTATGTTAGGTTTAATCGGATTTACCATGTGCATGGTCATGCCGACGATTGGCAAGTTTATCAGTAATGCGCCCGCACATCCTTTAACAATTATGGGGTATATTTTTGGTGTCATGGCACTTTTTACTACGGTGGTTCAGTTATTTAACTGGCAGATACCATTTATCCAAGATCCAAAAAATGCGCTATTTGTAATTGCTGGTTGCATCGTTATAAAATCAATTATTGGACGTTTTTTTTTGCTAGTCTGATGGTAGATGAAAAGCCCGTACGTTGTAATTTTACAAGGTACGGGCTTATTTCAGTTACAGGTTCTCTTCTTCTTTAGTTTCAAAATAGCGTGAATGAACAACCACTAAGATGATACCGATGAAAACCATCGCACTTGCAAAGTAGAAGGTATAATTACTGCCGAATTTTGCACCAATTAAACCGGCGACAAAAGGGGCGAGTGAGCCGCCAAAAAAGCGGACGAAGCTGTAAGTTGATGAAGCGATGTTTCGTTTGATCCCAGGAATTTCCATCGCAATCGTTGTCATCAAGGTGTTGATTATTCCTTGGAAAAAACCAGCGACAATCAACGCAGCAGCCACTAGTGAGGGTTGGTCGGCATTGATTCCCATCAGCAGCAGGCAGACAACAAAACCGATAAACCCGATCATCAAGGTATAGAATGTTCCGATTTTTTGTTCAAA
This sequence comes from Enterococcus avium ATCC 14025, assembly GCF_000406965.1. Classification (GTDB taxonomy): domain Bacteria; phylum Bacillota; class Bacilli; order Lactobacillales; family Enterococcaceae; genus Enterococcus_A; species Enterococcus_A avium. The sequence continues at coordinate 227,158 of NZ_KE136364.1, forward strand.
TCGAGTGGCTAAAAAAATCGAAGAAATAGCCAATAAAATTCCCCAGCCAAAGAAGGTCATACCAATTTCCATTTCAGAAAAATTCGGCATTAAAAAGGGCGCATAGGCAAGCAAAGTAAAAAAGCCGAAATTATACAATAGGGCAATCAAGCCTACAGAGCGTAGCTTATGATTTTTTAAGGCGTTGACACCAGCAAAAAAGTCAACTTTTTCTTTTTTTCCCTTGGATTCCTTAAACATAATCAAGATTGATAAGAATGGAATCAGCATTAAAACCGATACACCCGCAAACGGCAAGCGCCAAGAAATCGAGCCTAGCGAACCACCAACTAAAGGCCCAATCGACATACCAAGTCCCATTGCCGCTTCATACAGCATGATTGATTTTTCCGTTTGCCTAATTAGCACACTGACGATTGCAGACAAGGCAGTTGAAATGAATAAGGCGTTTCCCAAACCCCAGCCTGCACGAAAATAAATCAATGCATCGATCGTATTGGACAAACCGGCGAACAAAGCAAATATAATAATAATAGCTAAACCCAACATCAAGGTTTTCTTAGTACCAATCCGACTGGAAACAAAACCAGTAAACAGCATCACAATGCCGGTCACCATCATGTAACTGGTAAATAATAAGGTTGTTTGCGCAGGCGTTGCTTGTAATGATTTGGCGATCGAATTCAAAATTGGATCAACCAATCCGATCCCCATGAAGGCGATCATGCAGGCAAAGGCAACGACATACGCTGCTTTACCATTTTCTTTCTCCGTAACTATACTGTCATTGTTTTCGTTTAAATTTTCCATTAAGTCACCACTTTCCATTCAACAGTTTAATCACAAAAGGATTTTATGTCAATATTTACATAAATATATTTACAATTATTTTTGCCAAAAAAACAGACCTCAAGAGATCTGCTTTAAACTTATTCAGAAAAATAGGCGTCGATTTTTTCTTCTGCCCACTCACACCAAGACAGTTCCTCTTTGCATAGACGAATCTTCCGTTCAATAATCAATTCACGACCGAAATTTTTACGGCGTTCCTCTTTAGTTAGCTCGCTCAAGCTGTTTAAAACTGTCGAATACTCTTTTAATTGTTCATTGAAGTATTGCTTTCGTTCCATAATCAAGAATTTTGATGTATCACGGTCTAATGCAGAAATGGTGAATACTTTTGCTAAGAATTCATCTTTTTGAGAGGGAGCGTGGCTTTTAGTGAAGACCCAGTTTTTTACCACTTCTTTTCCTGCCGGAGTAATATCATAGATTTTACGTTTGCCATCGGGAATATCGACAATTTCGATTAATTCCTGTTTGCGCAATTCTTTTAAGGTAGGATAAATTTGACTATGATGAGCCTCCCAAAAAAGATTCAAAAAACGTTTCAATTCATAACCAGTCAATGGCGCACGAACAAGCATCGCCAAAACAACATAGCTGATAGTATTCATAATGTGATCCTTTCTGTTAAGGATTTTTTGGTTAGTTATTTTTTATTCATTGGTTTTCTCCGTGTTCATTGTACCATTGATTCCTATTTTTGCTAATAGTCCTATTTATTATAGGGTGTCATAAACAGTTAAATAACAAGGGGATTTAGGATAGTGGAAAACGAAGGTGAAAACATATAAAAATGAATATTTCGAGAAAGCGTTGACATTCATATTTTTATCACTTAGAATGAAGTTATAAAAAATTAAGAGAAAAGACCGATCATGGCGCCGGAGTCATGATTGTGAGTATGTTACTGAAGATGATCAGGCAGAACTCAAGAAAGCATAGCTGGAGACCAAGGTCCCGCTGTATACTTTCTTGGGTTTTTTTTCTGGAAAGGAGGAAGTATGAAGATCAGCCAAATCTTAAATAATAACGTTGCATTAGTGAAACGAGGAGGAAACGAGGTCTTCGTCGTTGCAAAAGGAATTGGTTTCAAAAAGAAAAAGGGACAGCAGATCGCAGAAGAGGAAGTTGAGAAAATGTATATTCTTGATTCCTTTGATATGCTGGATCATTTCAGCTATTTATTGGCTCATTCAGATCCAAACGATATTCTTTTGATCAGCAATATTATTTCCTATGGAGAGGAACAATTAAACATTAAGGCAAGTGATTATTTGAGTTTGGCTCTTCTTGACCACTTGGAGTTCCTATTGAAACGTGTAGAGAAACAGCAGTTTATCAAAAGTCCGCTAATATGGGATACAAAGCGTTTTTACCCAGAACATTTTAAGGTCGGACTTAAGGCGTTAAAAATGATTGAAGAACAGAAGGGCTTGCAGCTTCCTGAAGATGAAGCCGTGTCTTTATGTTTGCACTTTGTAAATATGGAAGAAAGTCGCGATAGCCGAAAAGACCATGTTTTAGAGATGCGAGCGTTAAGTGACCTAGTATCGATTGTGGAACATCATTTTAATGTGACGTTAGATGACGAATCAACGAATTATATGCGCTTCACTACTCATTTACAATACTTTGTGCAGCGAATCGTTAACGGAGAAATATTCAATGATGGATCAGAAACCTTGGAGCTTTATAAACAAGTTTGCCAATTGTATCCAGAATCGTTTAAAACTGTCCAGAAAATGAAAATCTATGTACAGTCACAATTTAATCTAGAGATTTCAATCAATGAAGAAACCTATTTAATGCTTCACATAAATCGTGTAACAGAAAGAATGGAGGACAAAAAATGAGTTATGAAAAATTAAATAAACAGCTGATCGAATTAGTCGGCGGTAAAGATAATATCAAAGCAGTCGCTCACTGTGTGACCCGCCTGCGTTTAACATTAAAGGATCGCAGTTTAGCAAAAACTGAAGAAATCAAAAATTTGGATGGTGTGATTGATGTCGTCTCCAATGAGGTTGCCTATCAAATTATCGTCGGAACACATGTTACGGATGTGTACAATGAGTTCATGCTAATGCTGGGATTGAAGCCTGACGGGGAGGAAATTGAAAAGCCAAAGGCCAAAGGAGTTCGAGGAATCGCCTCATCAATCTTAGTCATGATATCTGAAACCATGACTTCTATTATTGAAGTTTTACTTGCAGCCGGAATGATCGCAGGGATCATGGCAATCATTTCATTAACAGGATTAGTTTCTAAAGACAGTCCAACATACATGATTTTTGATACGCTGCGTGGCGGGGTTTTCCACTTCTTACCAGTCTTTATTGCAGCATCAGCAGCTAAACGAATGAAATTGAATGAATATGTAGCAATGGCATTAGCAGTCGGACTACTTTCCACCAATATTGATGGGGCAAAAGGTTTGGAATTGTTCGGTTATCATCTACCAACGATCGGTTACGCGAATACCTTTATTCCAATCTTGTTGGGTGTTTGGTTCTTGAGTGTCGTGACAAAATACTTGAAGAAAATCATTCCAAGCGGGTTGCAGTATTTCTTAGTTCCGGCATTATCACTGGTATTAACCTTTCCAGTTATTTTAGTCGTCTTTGGCCCGATTGGAACATTGATCGGTGATGGCGTAAGTGCCTTCTTTGATGTGTTAATGAATACGATTGGCAACTGGATTGTAGTTGTCTTGTATGCGGCCTTCCAACCATTCTTGATTGTTTTAGGAGCTGCCAATTTTACTTATCCAATTGTATTGAACTTTTTGGGAACAATTGGCTACGATCCAATAATCATGCATGCGGCAACAATTTCTGATGTGGCAGTTTGTGGTGCAATGTTTGGCTACTTCTTACGTGCAAAAAAAGGTCATCAGCGCCAAATGTTCGGTACGGTCAGTTTTAGTGCTTTAATGGGTATTACTGAACCAGCTGTATTTGGGGTTTTTGTTAAATATCGTCGACCATTTTTAGCGGTTATTATTGGTGGTGGATTAGGCGGATTGATTGCAGGGTTAGCCGGTGTGAAAACAATGGGATTTGTTTGGGGATTAGCCTCATTACCGACTTATCTAGCAGGCGGAACAAGTAACTTTATTTGGATGATTATTAGTGTCGTGGTTGGCTTTGTTGGTGCTACAGCTGTGGCGTATGGTATCGGCATTCCTAAAGAAGAATCCGAAGAAGAACTTGAAGAAAAAGAATTTGTTGAAGCATTAGAGAGTAACCAAGGATTGAAACAAGTTTGTATTGGAAAAATTGCTGAAGGAGATGTAGTTCCATTAAGCGAAATTAGTGATAAAGCATTTGCCTCTGGAGCGTTAGGAAAGGGTGTTGGAATCATACCAGCTCAAGCAGAGGAGTCGATTATTTCACCAGTCGAAGGAACTGTGACAGTTGCATTTCCAACCAAACATGCGTATGGCATTAAAACGAAAAATGGTGTTGAGTTATTGATCCATATTGGTGTTGACACAGTAAATCTAAAAGGTAAATATTTCGAAAGCTTCGTAGAAAAAGGACAGGAAGTCAAAAAAGGTGACATTTTAGCGAAATATCAAGCTGAAAAAGTAAAAGAAGCCGGTTTTGATCCAGTAATCATTGTGGTGGTAACAAATTCAAATGATTATCTTGATGTGATTTCAACCAGTAATGAACAAGATGATGAATTACTAACAGTAATTTTGTAAAAAAGGAGAAGCAAATGACATTTACAAATGACTTTTTATGGGGCGGCAGTATTGCCGCTCATCAATGTGAAGGGGCTTGGCAAGAAGATGGAAAAGGTCCAGCAATCATGGACTTTGTTACGAAAGGATCAAACAAAGAACCACGAGTGATCACGGAGACAATCGATCCAACGTTGGACTATCCTTCACATCTAGGAATTGATTTTTATCATCATTACCAAGAGGATATTAAACTGTTTAAAGAAATGGGGTTCACAGTACTACGGATCTCGATTGATTGGTCGCGAATTTTTCCTAAAGGAGATGAGCAGGAGCCAAATCAAGCGGGATTGGATTTTTATGACAAGGTAATTGATGAGTTGCTCGCTAATGGGATCGAGCCAATCGTGACCCTTTATCATTTCGAATTACCCATCCATTTAGTTCGAGAGTATGGCTCATGGAAAAATCGACAGGTAATTGATTTTTATCTACATTATTGTGAAACGGTCATGCGAGCATATGATGGCAAAGTGAAATATTGGGTGACTTTCAATGAGATGAATCATATTGACCCACAGTCCGAACAATCGGATATTTTCACTTATTTGATTGCGGGTTTAAAATACAGCGAAATGGAAAACTCAGTAGAAGAGTTAGCCAAAATTGGCTATAACATGACATTAGCTGCAGTGAAGGCAGTTAGACTTGGACGAGAACTCAATCCTGAAAATAAAATCGGCTGTGTCTTCGGCTTGAATCCAATCTATTCCTATGACTGCCACCCAGATAATGTATTGAAGGCCTTTTTAGACAATGATCGGGATTATTATCAAGTCGATGCCATGTGTAATGGTAAGTTTCCTAAATACAAAATGAAACAATATCAAGCATTAGCACTCGATTTAGGAAATCAACCAGAAGATGTTGAAGATTTTGCTAAAGGAACGATTGATTTTATTGGCTTAAATTATTACATGTCTAGTCTGTCTGAACCAAACCGTCCGGTAGAGGGCGAGTCAGCTTTATTCGGAGGTCTTCAAAATCCATATCTAGAACAATCTAAATGGGGCTGGGGAATTGATCCAACAGGTATTCGCTATGTCATGAACTATTTATACCGAAAGTACGAGTTGCCAATCCTGATTACTGAAAACGGGCTGGGGGCGATCGATCAACTAGCAGACGGAACCGTTCATGATGACTATCGTATCGAATATTTAGAAAAACACATTAAAGCAGTGAAGCAGGCAGTAGAAGAAGACTTCGTAGAATGCATGGGTTACTTGACTTGGGGACCAATTGATTTAGTCAGTGCGACAACTGGTGAAATGAGTAAACGATACGGTTTTATTTATGTTGATTTAGACAACGAAGGTCAGGGGAGTTTGCAACGGCTGAAAAAAGATTCTTTTGATTGGTATAAAAAAGTCATTAAAAGTAACGGGGAGGATCTATAAAATGAAAAAAATTTGGGGATTATTGTTTGTTTTCTTATTAGGGCTTAGTTTAACGGGTGGTGTTTCAGTACAAGCAAAAGAAAAAAATTCCGAGAAAAAAGCGGAAGTGACCATTTATCTGGTTCGTCATGGGAAAACTTTTTTCAATACAACGGGACAAGTTCAAGGATTCGCCGATTCACCTTTAACAGATAAAGGAATTACACAAGCAAAACAAGTGGGTAAGGGATTGAAAGATACGAAGTTTGACTTAGCCTATTCCAGTGATTTGGGACGCCAAAGAAATACTGCCAAATTAATCCTGGCTGAGAACGAGAAGAAGACGCCTAAGCTTTCAGAACACGATGGATTCAAAGAATGGAATTACGGCGGTTTTGAAGGAAAAACGAACGCTGAGATGTGGACACCAATTTTTGAAGCGAACGATTTGAAGTTCGATGAGGATTGGACAGATTATGACAAGCTGGTTAATAAACTAGGTGATGAAGGGGTAGCAGATGCTATTGCTGAGAGCGATCCGTTGAAAGTCGCAGAAAGTTATAAAGATATCACTAAAAGAGGGCAAGCTGCTATGGACAAAGTAGTTGCCGATGCGAAAAAGAAGAAGGCGAAGAATGTCTTGATCGTATCATCTGGCAGCATGATTCCAACACTACTAGAAATGTTGGTTCCTGGTGAATATCAAGGTGAGGCTATCGATAATTGCAGTGTTACGACTTTGAAATATAAAGATAATAACTATTCAGTAGCGAAAATCAATGATACACAATATTTAGATTAATAGAAAAAACTTTCGATAGCGACTTATCGAAAGTTTTTTCTATTTAAACCTCAGTCTTTCGACGGATGATTTTCTTTTAGATCTTTTATACACTTGTTTTAGAAAGGAAGATCGTCATGAAAGTTTTGTTTGTGTTTGAGGATAGGGAATATTCCAGTTTTTTTGTTTACGATTTAACGAGCGGTGTGAACAGCCTTTTACGAGTCTCACCTGAAATAAAGATTCAAAAACTGACGTTGGGAGAATTGTATACCCAAGTACCGATCGAAAAATTTCTAGGCTATTTTTCCGTAGCCTTTTCTATAGAAGTAAAAAAATATTTAATCTTAAAAAAGACCGATAGTTTATTAGGAGTGAAGGAAGCCGGGCTTGAAGAAGATGGTAAGATGGCAGTAACAATTTATAAAGATTTCATCGCTTTGAAAAATGGACAGAAATTTACGAAGGGAGATCATCGGCTGACGCTCGATGAGATTGATGCGTACATTAGTTATCAGATTGATCAGGATGGTCGAATTGATGTGTTTGAACGCCAAGAGGATATCATTCGCTTGATGAAACGCAAAACAGTTCGCCCACGGCTATCTTCCATTACAAATAATTATGGGACAGTCAAAGAATACTCCGGCAGCAATCTCAATTTAAAAGATATGCTGAAAATGGGAACAGGCTATTTAGCTAAAGGGAGCGCTCGTATGAATAAGATCAACGTACCAGAAGTTGGAAGCTTTTCCTTGCTAGGTGCTTTTCCTTATCGCTTAGGTGCAGTAAATTGGGAGCAAAATAGTGTGAAGCTGCGGTCAGATCTGATTCAATAAAAAGTTATTCACAGGATTGTCAAGAAAAGCATTTTCAAAGTCTGTTTTAGCCGCTTACAAAGAGTAAAATGCTTTTATACCAACCTTTATTTGCGTTTCACAATTGAGAAACTTTCTGGAAAAAGCGCTATTTAACTCTTGACAATTGAGATAAGTATCTGAATCACTGAAACAGATATTTATATTAGCCCTTTATCAAATGAATAAAACTATCGACCGATATACTTAGAGAAAAATTTTTGTTAGTTTGCTAGTAAGATATACAGTAAGGATCAGCTACTATTAAGTGATTATATAATTTCGAATAGAACAGATGAGGAGAGATAATGATGATTTGGACATTAATTGTTGGTGCTATCATTGGCGCAATCGGTGGTAGTCTTTCTGGACGCGGTAAACAAATGGGATGCATTTTCAATATTATTGCAGGTTTGGCGGGCTCTTATATTGGACAAGCAATATTTGGACACTGGGGACCACATTTAGCTGGGATGGCATTAGTACCATCGATTTTAGGTGCAGTAGTTGTTGTGGCGGTTGTTTCATTTTTTACCGGACGGCGATGATTAAAGAAACAGAAGTTGAGAGTGTGACTTCTGTTTTTTTGTGTATTCATTGCTTTTTCTTTTTCTAGTCGTGTTCGTTCAGCTTTTCGAAACTCTTTGCTATAATGAATGATGGGTGATAATAATGATAAAACGGATTGAGAAATTACGAGCACTGATGAAAAAAGAGATCATTGACGCGTACTTAGTAACAAGTCCAGCGAATCTTCGTTATCTGACTAATTTTACCGGAACTGCTGGGTTAGCTTTGATTACATTAGAAAAAGCGTTCTTTATTACTGATTTTCGTTACACTGAACAAGCAAGTGAACAGGTGCAAGGAATGACGATTATCCAACAGCAAGGTAATATTGTTGATGAGATTATCAAATTGATGGAAAGTGAAGGCATCAATGTGCTTGGCTTTGAGGATGCATCCATGACTTACGCAGAGTATTCTATTTTTGAAGAAGTGATTGACGCGGAGCTGGCTCCAGCTAGTGGTATGATTGAGAAACTGCGAGAACAAAAAGATGATGGAGAGATTGCCATTATTGAAAAGGCCTGCGCTATTGCTGATGAAGGCTTCGAGCATGTCTTGAAAATGATCCGTCCGGGCATGACTGAAATTGAAGTTGCTAATCAGTTGGATTTCTTCATGCGTTCACTTGGGGCAACGGGCACATCGTTTGATACGATTGTGGCTAGCGGTGTTCGTTCTGCTTTGCCACATGGCATTGCCAGCGAAAAAATGATCGAACAAGGAGATTTAATCACGCTTGATTTTGGATGCGTCTATCAAGGCTATGTTTCAGATATTACACGGACATTTGCGATTGGCGATCCTGGTCAACAATTGAAGGAGATTTATCAAATCGTTTTGGAAGCACAATTAAAAGTCATTGAGGTAGCACAAGCTGGTGTGACCGGAGCACAGTTAGATGGGGTTGCTCGTGATTTCATTACTGAAGCTGGTTATGGAGAAGCCTTTGGACATTCTACAGGTCATGGGATCGGTATGGAGATTCATGAGGGTCCGAATATCAGTCGTTCAAATGATACACCGTTGAATGTGGGGAATATTATTACTGATGAGCCAGGAATCTATTTAGCTGGGTTAGGCGGTGTTCGAATTGAGGATGACTTGGTGATTTTAGCTGAAGGAAATCGAATTTTGACGCGGTCGCCAAAAGAGCTCATCATTTTATAAGTCTTATTGAGTAGTGGTAGCGTAAGTAAACAAGAAATGATAAACTAGAACCAAATCTGCAGAGATTGAATTAGGAGGAAGTATCATGATTTCAGTAAACGATTTTAAAACTGGCTTAACGATCGAGGTGGACGGCGGCATTTGGCGCGTAGTCGATTTTCAACATGTAAAGCCAGGTAAAGGTGCGGCCTTCGTTCGTTCGAAACTTAAAAATCTACGTACGGGAGCAGTTCAAGAAAAAACCTTCCGCGCTGGTGAAAAAGTAGCAAAAGCTCAAATTGATAATAAAAAAATGCAGTATCTTTATGATGACGGAGATAACTATGTCTTCATGGATATGCAAAGCTATGAACAAATTGAAATGCCAAAACAACAAGTAGCAGAAGAAATGCTTTATGTATTAGAAAATACGGAATTGACCGTCATTATGTATGGTAATGAAGTTTTAGGTGTTGATCTGCCAAATACCGTAGTATTGGAAGTTGCAGAAACAGAACCAAATATCAAAGGGGATACCTCATCAGGCGGTTCAAAGCCTGCTGTGATGGAAACTGGCCTGACCGTCAATGTACCATTCTTCGTAAATCAAGGAGACAAACTGATCATTAATACACAAGATGGCAGCTACGCTTCCAGAGCATAATGCATAATAAAGAGTAAGGGTGTCAGTTCTGTTTTTCGCAGAACCAAAAAACAGGAAAACATACTTGCCATTCAAAAATAGAGCAAAGAATAAACCAGTATAACAGAATGATATACGGCACGAATATCATTCTGTTATACTGGTAAGAAAAATAATTACATTTAGCAGGAGTAAGGGTGTCAGTTCTGTTTTTCGCAGTATCAAAAAACAGGAAAACATACTTGCCATTCAAAAATAAAGCCAAAATGGAACAGTTTAACAGAATGATATACGGTACGAACATCAGACTTATTTTTCTGGTAAGAAAAATAATTACATTTAGCAGGAGTAAGGAGAGAGTAAGATGGCAGATGAAAAGAATTTAGTTTTAGGCGAGAGCCCGGAACTTGGGGAAATTATCATTGCACCAGAAGTAATCGAAGTAATTATCGGGATTGCGGCTTCTAAAGTTGACGGAGTTTACGGCATGCGCGGCTCATTAGCTAGCAATGTGACAGAATTACTTGGTAAAGCAGCTCACGGTAAAGGTGTTTATCTCAAAAATGACGAAGACGGATTGAAAGTCGATATTTATTCTTATTTTGACTATGGCACTTCGGTACCTAAAGTGGCTATGGCCATGCAAGAGCGCGTGAAACAGCAAGTTTTATTTATGACAGATGTTGCCTTAAGTGAAGTAAATATCCACGTAGTCGGCGTTGTAGCTGAAAAACTAGAGCAACCAACTTTAGAAGAACTATTCAATGATGAAGAGGAAAATAATGAGTAAAGAATTATCACGTCACGAGATTCGAGAAAAGGCCTTGCAGGCACTGTTTCCGTTGGATTTTAATCAAGAATTAACAAAAAAAGACGCCATCAACCATGCATTAAGTATTGACCAACAAGAGATTGTCAGTGAAGATGAAGACGCATTTGTTCCAGTCTATCTTGATGAATTAGTTGGCGGAGTCGTTGAACATCAAGCAGAACTAGATAAAATTATTCAAAAGCATTTACGTTCTAACTGGTCGATTCAACGAATTGCTAAAATGGATTTGATTATCTTGCGACTAGGTATTTATGAGATGTTATACAACACGCAAGTACCTAACCGAGTGGTTCTAAATGAAGCCATCGAGTTAGCCAAAACTTTCAGCGATGATCAATCAAGAAAGTTCGTTAATGGAATCTTATCTAATGTAATGAAAGAGATCGATGAAGCTGGGGCAAATAGCTAATAGAGCTATTTTTCCCAGCTTCATTTAAACTATAGAAAAGAAAGAAGCGGGGAATGAACGTGGCACAACTTATTAATGGTAAAGAATTGGCAGAAAAGCTTCAACAGGAGACAGCACAGCAAGTTGAAACATTAGCAGCAAAGGGTATCCATCCAGGGTTAGTCGTGTTATTAGTCGGCGAAAACCCCGCTAGTCAAATCTATGTTAGAAACAAAGAACGTGCAGCAAAGAAAATCGGTATACATTCTGAAGTCAAAAAATATCCAGAAACCATCACCGAAGCAGAGCTGATCAAAGAAATCAACTACTTTAACCAATCAACTGAATTCCATGGCATTTTGGTTCAATTGCCCTTACCAGAACACATTGATGAAGAGAAAGTTTTGATGGCAATCAATCCTTTAAAGGATGTTGACGGATTCCATCCAATGAACATGGGACGTCTATTTGCTGGAATGCCTCACACAATTCCTTGCACCCCGTATGGTATCATGAAAATGTTTGAAGAATACAATATCCCATTAGCCGGTAAACAAGCAGTGGTGATCGGTCGCAGCAACATCGTGGGCAAACCAATGGCAATCTTACTTTTAGGTGCAGATTCAACAGTGACTCTGACACATTCTAAAACAGAAGACTTAGCCAAAGTTGCTAGTAAAGCAGATATTCTGGTTGTAGCAATTGGCAGAGGCCATTTTGTAACGAAAGAATTCATCAAACCAGGAGCTGTCGTTATCGATGTCGGTATGAATCGAAATGAGGATGGAAAGCTGATTGGCGATGTGAAATTTGATGAAGTCGAGCCAATTGCTAGCTACATTACACCTGTCCCTGGCGGTGTCGGTCCTATGACCATTACGATGCTGATGCAGCAAACCGTGGAATGCTGCGAACGCCAAGTATTAGATCACGAATAGCAAAGAGGTGTTCAAATGGCACAAGAGTATTTAACTGTCAGTGCATTAAACAAATACATCAAACGAAAATTCGACGTAGACCCCTATTTAGAGCGGGTCTATTTGACCGGAGAAATTTCCAACTTTCGCATGCGGGCAAATAGTCATCAATATTTCAGTTTAAAAGATGAGCGTTCCAAAATCAGTGCAATCATGTTCAAAGGAGCTTTTCAAAAACTGAAATTCACACCAAAGGAAGGCATGAAAGTGCTGGTAGTCGGTCGTGTGGCATTGTATGAAGCCAGCGGTAATTATCAAATATATATTGACCACATGGAGCCTGATGGTGTTGGCGCACTATACCAAGCTTTAGCAGAACTACGAGAAAAATTAAACAAAGAAGGATTGTTCTCACAGCCAAAGAAAACTTTGCCGCGTTATCCGAAACGAATCGCGGTGATCACTAGTCCAAGTGGTGCAGTCATTCGCGATATCATTACGACTGTCAAACGCCGATACCCAATTACTCAGTTGGTTCTTTTCCCAACTCTAGTACAAGGGGACAAAGCGGCGGCTGATATTGTTAAAAATATCAAAAAAGCCGAAGCAATGGATTTTGATACGATGATCATCGGTCGTGGCGGTGGTTCTATTGAAGATTTGTGGCCTTTCAATGAAGAAAGTGTGGCGCGGGCGATTGCAGCTTCGCCAATACCAATTATTTCCTCTGTAGGGCATGAGACGGACACAACGATTGCGGATTTAGTTGCTGATGTGCGTGCAGCAACGCCAACGGCAGCGGCGGAATTAGCAGTTCCCGTTTTATCAGAGGAAATTCTGCGAATTAAAGAAAAGCAGGCACGTTTAGAACAGGCCTTCTTGCATCAATTGCAACGAAAAAAAGAACGATTTGAACGTTTGCAGCAATCATATATTTTTAGACAGCCTAACCGTTTATATGAAGCGCAAAGTATACAACTGGATCGCTTAACGCAACAATTACAACAAAACATGACTGTTTTGGTGAATCAGCGAGAACGAGAACTAATGCAATATAGTAATCGTTTGGCCCAAGCTAATCCCATCAATCGTGTCAGACAGGCTCAACAGCAAATGACCTATCTACAGGAACGTTTGCAGCAGCAAATGCAAGGCTATTTGGAAAAACAACAACGGCGAGTGCAGCAGGCTATCACTTCATTGGATTTACTAAGTCCATTGAAAACAATGGGTCGGGGATTCACCTATACGACCCAAGATGAGCAAGTCGTTCGTTCAGTAAATGATTTGCAGGAAAAAGAGATGACCGTTCATTTTGTTGATGGTACGGTTAAAGCCGCGATTTTAAAAATTGAAAAAGGAGAAGAGTAATGGAAAATACAACCTTTGAAGAATCAATTACGCAATTAGAAACCATTGTTACGCAGTTAGAGCGTGGCGATGTACCTTTAGAAGAAGCACTAGAAGCGTTTCAAAAAGGAATGGTTTTGAGTAAGCAATGTCAAGATACGTTAACAAAAGCAGAAAAAACACTGACTAAAATGATGAGTGAAGATGAAGAAGTGCCTTTTACAGGTGAGGAGGAAGCCTAATGTTGCAGCAGCTTTCTGCTGAAGAGCTACCAAAGGTTGAAAAAGAGATCGTTGACTTCATTACTACTAGCACTGCACATGAAGAGTTGAAAAAGAGCATGCTTTATTCCGTTAAAGCAGGCGGGAAACGGATTCGGCCGCTGATTGTGTTAGCGACTGTTCAGGCATTTCAGAAAGAGTTAACAGTCCCGGTTTATCAAACCGCCGGAGCATTAGAGATGATTCATACTTACTCACTGATTCATGATGATTTGCCAGCGATGGATAATGATGATTTGAGACGTGGAAAACCCACCAATCATAAAGTCTTTGGTGAAGCCTTAGCGATTTTGGCTGGTGATGGACTTTTGACCGGTGCCTTTCAACTGGTTAGTGAAACTACCTTGAGTCCAACAGAGAATGTTTTGTTGATCCAGCTTTTGGCAAAAGCTGCAGGAAGCGGCGGGATGGTAGCTGGTCAAGCAGGCGACATGGCAGCCGAGAAACAACACGTAGCGCTAAACGAGTTAAAGGCGATCCATCGTGGAAAGACTGGAGCACTTTTAACTTATGCTTTCGTTGCAGGTGGCATTTTAGCCAATCAAACCGAATATGTGATTGAACTGCTTGAAAAGCTTGGGAATCACATCGGTTTGGCCTTCCAAATTCGCGATGATCTGTTAGATGTTGTCGGAACTACCAAGGAGCTAGGAAAAAAAGTAGGTCAAGATGAGAAATTAGATAAAAGTACTTATCCGGCTTTACTTGGATTGGAAGGTGCAAAAAAGGCACTGACAGATGAATTGAAGCAAGCAGAAATAGTTGTACAGCAATTAGCAAAGGCCGCTGATTTTCAACCACGAATTTTCCAAGAGTTACTTGGGCTATTTGCACTTACAAAATAAAAATATAATGAAGTAGGAAATAACTATGAAAAAAGAACGTGTCGATGTGTTGGCTTTTAATCAAGGTCTTTTTGAAACTAGAGAAAAGGCCAAACGTGGCGTTATGGCTGGGTTAGTTTATGACCAGAAAAATGAACGTTTGGACAAACCAGGCGAAAAAATTTCAATTGAAACCATTCTACAAATAAAAGGTCAAAGTTTAGCGTATGTTTCTCGTGGCGGACTAAAATTAGAAAAAGCACTAAAGACTTTTGACGTTGATATGAATCAGAAAATTCTGCTGGACATTGGTTCCTCAACGGGCGGCTTCACCGATGTAGCATTACAAAATGGTGCCGCATTGAGTTATGCACTAGATGTCGGCTACAATCAGTTGGCTTGGAAATTGCGACAAGATGAACGCGTAGTGGTGATGGAACGGACAAACTTCCGTTATTCAAAATTAGCAGACTTTGAAGAAGGACAGCCCAATTTTGCGACAATTGATGTTTCCTTTATCTCCTTAAAATTAATTTTACCTCCGCTTCATGACATTTTGACTGATGATGGCGATGTCGTGGCGCTAATTAAACCTCAATTTGAGGCAGGAAAAGAATATGTCGGAAAAAAAGGGATCATTAAAGATCCAAAAACACATTTGATGGTATTAGAAGATATTACCGATTTCGCAATGACTCACGGCTTTAATGTGCAAGAATTAACGTTCTCTCCAATTACTGGAGGTGAGGGCAATATCGAATTCCTTGCCCATTTGAAAAAAGTGCCCGAAAGAGGTAGCTTAAATCCAAAAATTGACCTAACAAATATTGTCTCAGAGGCCCATCAGCAATTAGATAAGTAGTCTGGAGGAGAGGGAATGCGAAAACAAGAACGGCATCGTATCATCACACAGTTACTAAGTGAATATGATGTAAAGAAACAAGAAGATTTTGTGGCGATCCTTGCACAACAAGGAGTGACGGTAACACAGGCCACAATCTCACGTGATATTAAGGAAATGAAACTGATCAAAGTACCAGCACAAAATGGTGGTTATCGCTACAGCATGCCGCGTAAAGAACAAGAAGATGTGAACGAAAAACTTGCTGATTTATTAAAAGAAGCGGTGATATCCGTCGATCAAATGGAGAAATTTGTTAATGTGAAAACATTACCTGGAAATGCTTCGGCGTGTGCAAATTTATTAGAAAAACAATTCACAAAAGTTTTATTTACGACTTTGAATGATGATGACGGCGTTTTGATGATTGCACGGACAGAAGAGGACGCTAGACGTATTAAGCAAGACATCGCTGAAAAAAGTCAAAATAATTAGTATGACTCATTAAAAGGGGAATAGGCAGAATGTTACAGGAATTGACAATTAAAAATTTTGCGATCATTTCTTCGTTACATTTGAGCTTCACTGATGGAATGACTGCGTTAACAGGTGAAACTGGAGCCGGAAAATCGATCATAATTGATGCAGTGAGCTTACTGGCAGGAGCTCGCTCGTCGATTGAATATATTCGCCAAGGCAGTGATAAATGTCTAGTCGAAGGACTTTTTGATTTACCAAAACAATCGGACTTTCAAGAATTGATGGAAGAGCTTGGAATTGAGGTTGATGAGGCTGGATTGATTGTTCAGCGAGATTTGAATAGTTCAGGAAAAAGTGTGTCACGTGTCAATGGCAGAATCGTAACTCTCGCAAATCTACGTAGAATCGGACAATTTCTAGTAGATATTCAAGGACAAAATGACCATCAAGAACTGATGCATCCAGAATCCCATTTACGTCTTTTAGATAGTTTTGGTGATTCAGCATTTCAAGAAATTAAAACGACCTACCAAATCGCTTACCGAGAGTATGTTACCTTAGCCAAACAGGTTAAGAAATTTAAGCAAAACGAGCAGTCCTTTGTTCAACGGATCGATATGTTGACCTTCCAGCAAGAAGAAATCGGTAACGCTGAACTAACTCTGGGCGAGGAAGAAAAGCTAATGGAAGAACGTGACAAACTCACCAATTATCAAAAAATCGTTGACAGTCTTTCCTATAGCTATCAAGCAATGACGAATGAGGAGACAAGTTCCCTTGACGCTATTGGGTCAGCTAGTCAAGAATTGCAAACAATTGCCTCTCTAGATAAAGATTATGAAAACATTTCTGATAATGTGCATAGCGCATACTATCTTTTGCAAGATGCTGTTAGCGAAATTGGTCGCCAGCTGGATCTGTTAGAGCTTGATGAAGAACGTTTAGATTTGGTTAATGAGCGACTGGAATTGATTCATCAATTGAAACGCAAATATGGTGATTCGATAGAAAGCATTTTGAGCTATTACGAGCGAATAAGCCAAGAGCTTCTAGATTCAGATTTTTCTGGAGATAAATTGGAAAAACTAGAAAAGGAATTAGCAGTTAAAGAAAGTAAATTGCTAAAATTAGCGGAAAAGCTGCGAACAGCTCGACAGGAAATGGCGAAGAAACTGGAAGCGGCTATTCAAACTGAGTTGAAGGATCTTTATATGGAGAATGCCCGTTTTGAAGTACGTTTTAAAGAAGCAGGATTTAGTCCTGAAGGCATTGATGAAGTAGAATTCTTTATTACGACGAATCCTGGTGAACCATTGAAGCCGTTAGTTAAAGTGGCATCAGGTGGAGAAATCTCACGAGTCATGTTGGCGTTGAAGACGATTTTCTCAAAAACACAAGGGTTGACCAGTATTGTGTTTGATGAAGTAGACACGGGGGTCAGTGGTAGAGTGGCTCAGGCGATCGCAGACAAGATTTATCAAATCGGACAAAATTCTCAAGCGCTTTGTATCACCCATTTGCCTCAAGTAGCTGCTAAAGCTGATCATCAGCTGTTTATTCGCAAAGAAGTAGTAGATGGACGAACATTGACTAAAGTGGAGGAGCTAACTGAGCAAGACCGTACAGAAGAAATCGCCCGTATGTTAGCAGGAACTGAAATTACGGATTTAACTGTTAAACATGCAAAGGAACTATTACAGTTAGCAAAAAAATAGCCGGAGCAAATGCTCCGGCTATTTGCTTACATAATACTTAACAGACTACTCAAAACTAATGATCCAATTGTTAAAATTAACATAGTCCAAATAACAACTTTAGTAACTTTAGAAAATGTGCTCGTGGATTTTTTGTTATTCATGATGTCACCATCCCTCAAAAAAACTTCAAAATCATCATACTTCATTTTTCAAAACTCCGCAATCAACCAAAAAAACTTTTAAAAAATACTAAGAAATCTTTTCGCGTCGATATTGCGAATTCAATTGTTAAAACTTGCTAAATCCTTTATATTTTAAATGAATTGAAACACGAATGTAACGATAATGCAGTATAGTGAGGGTAGTAGTTTGAAGAGGAAGGACTGTATTTGTTGGCATCATTTTCACCAATTTTATTGTTATGGTACATTTTCCCGATAATCGTCTTTTTAGCGTCTGATTATATCGTGACAACTTTCAAATTAAAACAACGCTTCAATTTAAAAACACCAGACATTACGATACCATTTTTGATTGTCGGAATGCACGAAATATCAAAAAGTATTAGCACGTTTTCGATTTTACCATATTTTTTATTAACTATTCTATTATTGGGTATTAGCGTAGTCGTCTTCCAAGCCTATCGCTATCGCGAAATCATGTATGGTCGCTTCTTTAAAATGTTTTGGCGCTTAACCTTTTTATTATCATTTTTAGTCTATTTTATTTTGATTATTGTCAGTGTTATTAATGCATTATAAACTAAAAAAACTTTTAAAAAACTCCTGATTATCCGTAAAACCCTTGAAAAAACGCAATGGTTAGTAAAGGTCAAAAAAGTGTTATTTTTGTTTTTTACAAAGTGTGGTAGATTGTGGGGGATTGTGGTAGACTAATCTCATGCGGTGGTAAAAAGGGGTGGAGTCTAGATGTTCATGGGCGAATTTCAACATAATATTGATGCGAAAGGTCGTTTGATCGTGCCATCAAAATTACGTGAACAATTAGGCGAGAAATTTGTAGTCACCCGTGGTATGGATGGCTGCTTGTTTGGATACACATTACCCGAATGGAACCAATTAGAGACTAAATTGAATGAGATGCCACTTTCTAAGAAAGATGCGCGTGCATTTGTACGTTTCTTTTACTCCGCAGCAACTGAGTGTGAGATTGACAAGCAAGGACGGATCAATATCCCCGTGTCTTTACGTAATCATGCCTCACTTGAGAAAGAATGCGTGATCATTGGCGTTGCCAATCGGATCGAAATATGGGATCAAGCACGCTGGAATGAATTTACAAAAGAAACTGAAGATAGTTTTGATGACATTGCAGAAACAATGGTCGATTTTGGATTTTAGAGAAGAGGATTATCAATGACAGACTTTCAACATACAACCGTTTTACTTCATGAGACAGTTGATGGTTTAGCAATCAAACCAGACGGTGTTTATGTTGATTGTACATTAGGTGGGGCTGGGCACAGTGAGTATTTACTGAGGCAGTTAAACAATGATGGACATCTTTATGCTTTTGATCAAGATCAAAAGGCAATTGAAAACGCGAAAATTCGTTTAGCTGAATATGTCGCAAAAAAACAAGTGACCTTTGTCAAAGCTAACTTTAGAGAACTTACAGCTGAACTGAAGCGCTTTGGTGTGACAGAAGTTGATGGGATTTTATACGATCTAGGAGTTTCTTCACCTCAATTGGATGAGGCGGAACGTGGATTTAGTTACCACCAAGATGCACCATTAGATATGCGAATGGATCAAGATGCACCATTAAGTGCTTATCAAGTTGTAAATGAATATTCTTACCATGAATTAGTAAAAATTTTCTTCCGCTATGGCGAGGAGAAATTCTCCAAACAGATTGCTCGTTTGATTGAGCGTAGGCGCGAGGTTAAGCCAATTGAAACTACTGGTGAATTAGTAGATTTGATTAAGGAGGCTATTCCAGCTCCAGCACGTCGAAAGGGCGGGCATCCTGCTAAGCGTGTCTTCCAAGCCATTCGCATTGCTGTGAATGATGAATTAGGAGCGATTGAAAGTTCCTTAGAGCAGGCGATCGACATGCTAGCAATTGGTGGAAGAGTGAGTGTCATCACATTTCACTCGTTAGAAGATCGGATCGTAAAAACAATATTTAAAGAATTCAGTGCGCCAAAGGATATGCCTCCTGGTTTACCTATGGTACCAGAGGATTTTCAACCGATTTTGAAATTAGTAAATAGAAAACCCATTATTCCTTCTGAAGAGGAATTGCAGGATAATAATCGCGCGAGAAGTGCAAAATTGCGAATCGCTGAGAAAATGAAGAAAGGATAGGAATTATGGCAGAATTAAAAAATAACCAACCGTTTCAATTTGATTCTCAGCAAGAAGAAATTCATCAAACGCCAGATTCTTTTAAAGTCTTCGTTTCTCCTGGTGATCGTTTAAAAAAAATTACGCGGGTAGAAAAATTCGCCGTGTTAGCCTTCTTAGTGATGTTGATTGGCTTATCGGTTGTGATGGTCAATTATCGTAATGAAATCAGCAAAACACAAAATGAAATTACAAGTATTCAAACTGACATTGATGCAAAAGAAAAAACAGCGACACAATTGCAGCAAGAAAAGAGCGAATTGTCTCGTTCTGATCGTCTGAAAGAAATTGCTGAAAAAGCTGGACTTTCAATCAATGACGACAATTTAAGGAAAGTGAAGTAAATGAGCTTTAAAAGGCTAAAAAGAAAAATCCGAAAAAAGAATTTGACTCCGATGAACAATCGCAAAAAAGTAGGCGTTATTTTGTTTGCTACGAGTATTGGATTGTTCTTTTTATTTGCCGTTCGCATGATCTATGTAGTAGCAGGTGGTCACGTAGCTGGAACCTCTTTAAAGGTTAAAACTGAAGAATTATATCATGGTGGTGAGGTAGTAAAAGCCAAACGTGGCACAATCTTTGATCGCAATGGTGAGGTAATTGCCGAAGATGCGACATCTTACTCGATTTACGCGATTCTTTCAGAGAGCTATGTAAACGGAAATGAGAAACTTTATGCCCAAGAAAAGAACTTTGATGATTTAGCTTCTATATTAAACAAGTATTTAGGAATCAAGGAAAAATCAGCCTTAAAGACGCTGAAAAGTGGACTTAACAGTGATGGCACTAGTAAGTATTATCAAGTCGAATTTGGTAATAAAGGTAAAAATATTTCCGAAGAAACGAAACAAAACATCGAGGATGCGATGAAAAAGGATAAGGTCAAAGGACTTTATTTTACAGAACATACTGATCGGATGTATCCAAACGGAAATTTTGCTTCTCATTTTATTGGATATGCGCAACCTGATAAAAAAGAATCACTAGTTGGCATGATGGGTGTTGAAGCGGCTTATGATGATGTCTTAAAAGGAAAAGATGGAAAAGTAGTTTATCAAAAAGATGAAAATCAACGACCAATTCCAGGAAGTATTGCGGAAGAAAAAAAGGCAGTCAATGGAGAAGACATTTATACTACATTAGATGCGGGGTTGCAAAGTTATTTAGAGACATTAATGGATAAGGTAAGCTCAGAAGCGAAACCTACTGAGATGACTGCCATGTTGATGCAGGCAAAAACAGGAGATATCCTAGCGATGTCTCAGCGTCCAACCTTTAATCCTGAGACCAAAGAAGGTTTGGGAGAAGAAGATGCATGGCGAAATTTCCTAGTGGAAGATAGCTATGAACCAGGGTCAACTATGAAGGTTTTCACTACTTCAGCTGCAGTCAATGAAGGTATCTTTAATGAAAATGAAAGTTACGTTTCAGGAAAGATCCAAGTGGCTGACGCAACTATTAATGACTGGGACTTAGGTAAAAAAGGAATATTAACGATGCGTCAGGCACTTTCTTGGTCAAGTAATGTCGGAATGGTCAAATTGGAAGAGCGGCTAGGAGACCGTTGGCCTGAATATGTGAAACGCTTTGGTTTTGGTCAAAGTACTTATTCTGGCTTGCCAGGCGAAACTAAAGGAACATTGCCAACGAGCAATATCGTTGACCAAGCAATGAGTTCATACGGACAAGCCATTGGCGTAACCAATTTCCAAATGATGCGCGGCTTTACTGCTGTAGCAAATGATGGAAAAATGCTGCAACCTCACTATATTGAAAAAGTCTCCAATCCTGATACAGGGAAAGAGATTATTACGAAACCTGAAGTTGTAGGAGAGCCAATCACAGCAGAAACTGCTCAAAAGGTTCGTGAATATATGCGTGATACTGTTGAAAGTGAAAACTACGGTTCGGCATACGATCAATATAAAGTGCCTGGATACCATATTTCTGCTAAAACAGGTACAGCTCAAATTGCAGAGAATGGAAGATACTTAACGGGAGATACAAATTATATCTATTCTATTGCGTTGATGATTCCTTCAGAAGATCCTGAATATATTTTGTATTTAACCATGAAACAACCACAAGAAAAACAAGAAGGCATTTTGGGTGAAATTGCGAATCCACTATTAAGTCGTGTAATGGAATTTCAAAATACCGAAACAGATTCTTCTGAGGAAGAAAGCAATACGAAGGTTACGGTAGAAGATTACCGCAATCTTTCAACATCCAAAGCAGCAGCAGATGCAAATAAACGTGGATTAACAGCTGTTGTGATTGGTGATGGAGATAAAGTCATCGAACAGTCTGCGAAGCCAGGAGAGAAAGTTATGGCGAACGAGCATCTTATTTTACTAACTAATGGTAAAAAAGAGATGCCGGATGTCCGTGGATGGTCCAAAGCAGATATCTTAAAACTAACAAATCTGTTAGATATTGATGTCAGCTTCAAAAAAGGAGATGGGTACTGTACGAAGCAAAGTATTGCTCCTTATGCAGAGGTCTCGAAAAAGAAACTGAAAATTACGTTAGGTTAGGACTGGAGAGAATAACATGCAACCGGCACAACTATTTATTGCTTTTGCCAGTAGTTTTGCGATTACTGTGGCAGGCATGCCTTTTATAATTGGCTACTTTAGAATGAAGAAACAAGGACAGGAAATTCGTGATGAAGGCCCGAAGTGGCATAATTCAAAAGCTGGTACCCCAACGATGGGTGGTCTTGGCTTTTTAGCTGCTGCTGTAATCACATCAATTTGGTATAGTCTATGGACAGATAAAATGACGACTTCGCTATTAATTTTAGTATTTGTTTTATTACTATATGGAATTATCGGATTTTTAGATGATTTCATTAAGCTGGCGAAAAAGCAAAATGAAGGGTTGACATCAAGGCAAAAATTCATTGCTCAAGTGGTTGTCGCGATTGTTTTTTATGTAATCTATCGAATGGAAGGCTATCCCAATACTTTGAATTTCTTCGGCATTGAGTTGCCGCTAAGTATTATTTATGGCTTGTTTGTGATTTTTTGGTTGGTAGGTTTTTCAAATGCGGTAAATCTAACAGATGGAATCGATGGGTTGGTATCTGGTTTAGGAACAATTTCATTTGCTACATATGGGATTATTGCTTGGAAACAACAACAGTATGAGGTTTTAATTGTTTGTCTTACTGTGATGGGCGGACTTGTAGGCTTCTTTCCTTACAATAAAAAACCAGCAAAAATTTTCATGGGTGATGTTGGATCGCTAGCTTTAGGTGGGCTGTTGGCGGCCGTGTCGATTATCTTACATCAAGAGTGGACATTGTTACTAATTGGTTTGGTATATATTTTTGAAACAGCAAGCGTGATTATTCAGGTTACTTCCTTTAAAATGACAGGTAAGCGTGTTTTTAAAATGTCGCCATTACATCACCATTTTGAGATGTCTGGCTGGTCAGAGTGGAAAGTAGACACGGTGTTCTGGGCTATCGGGCTCATTGCATCCATCATTGTGTTATTGATCGTACTGTAGGAGATGACTAGAAATGAAACAAATCAAACAATATCAAAACGAAAAAGTATTAGTCTTAGGATTAGCGAAGAGTGGATTTAGTGCGGCCAAGTTGTTGAATGACTTGGGCGCACTTGTTACGGTCAACGACGGAAAACCCTTTGAAGAAAATCCAGAGGCTCAGGGCTTACTGGAACAAGGTGTACGGGTGATTACTGGGCATCATCCGATAGAATTGCTAGATGAAGATTTTTCTTTAATGGTGAAAAATCCTGGTATCCCATATGATAATCCGTTAGTGGCCAAAGCGGAGAAACTGCATATTCCAATCTTGACCGAAGTGGAGTTGGCTTATCAAGTCGCTGAATGTCCAATCGTTGGTATCACTGGTACGAATGGCAAGACGACCACCACCACCATGATCGGTCTATTGTTGAATCAAGAACGTACTGCTGGAAAGGCCCATCTTGCTGGTAATATTGGTTTCCCCGGCAGTGAAGTGGCTGCTAAAGCAACAGCTGAAGATGATATAGTTATGGAATTGTCTAGTTTTCAATTGATGGGAATTGAAGCATTTAAGCCACAGATTGCGGTCATTACCAATATTTATGAAGCCCATCTAGATTATCACAAAACACGTGAAAATTATGTAGCCGCGAAGTGGTCAATTCAAGAAAACATGACAGCAGATGATTATTTAGTTTTAAACTGGAATTCAGAAGAGTTACAAAAAATGAGCAAGCAAACGAAGGCTCAAGTTGTTCCTTTTTCAACGAAAGAAAAAATTGAAAATGGTGCTTATTTTCTTCATGGCGGTCTATATTACAAGGAAGAGAAAATCATGGATGCTTCTGAACTAGGAGTACCTGGTGCGCATAATATTGAGAATGCCTTGGCGGCGATTGCGGTGGCGAAGTTAAAAGGAGTCTCCAATAATGGGATTCGTACTGCATTGAGTAATTTCCATGGAGTACCTCATCGTACACAATACGTTGCCACAATCAATGGTCGTAAATTTTACAATGACTCTAAAGCGACTAACAGCTTAGCGACAGAAATGGCGTTAAGCGGATTTAATAATGAACAGTTGATTCTGCTGGCTGGTGGATTAGATCGTGGAAATGGATTTGATGAACTGATTCCATCTCTGGAGGGAGTCAAAGCGATTATTCTATTTGGTGAAACGAAAGATAAATTGGCTGAGACGGCTGAACGAGCAGGAATTAGGACGATTATTATGACTTCAAATGTTGAAACGGCTGTTCCTTTAGCCTATGAACAAAGTGAAGTTGGAGATAGTATCTTGTTATCTCCTGCAAATGCAAGCTGGGATCAATATCCTAGTTTTGAAATTCGCGGAGACAAATTTATGCAAGCTGTTAAGCAATTAGAAAAGTAGGGAAATGAAATGAGAATACTTGTTACAGGCGGCGGCACGGGCGGACATATCTATCCAGCCTTAGCATTTATCCGTTACGTACAAAAAATTCAACCTGATTCAGAATTTCTATATGTAGGAACGCATCGAGGGTTGGAAAATAAGATCGTGCCTGAGACAGGCATTTCTTTTAAAACAATCAAAATTCAAGGCTTTAAGCGGAAACTTTCGCTTGATAATATCAAAACAGTCCAATTATTTGTTGAAAGTATCAAACGCTCGAAGGAGATCTTACGAGAGTTTAAACCAGATGTAGTGATTGGTACAGGTGGCTATGTTTCTGGTTCAGTCGTTTATGCAGCAGCACGTATGAAAATTCCTACAATCGTTCACGAACAAAATAGCGTTCCAGGGATTACAAATAAATTTCTTAGCCGCTTCGCTGATCGAGTTGGGATTAGTTTTCCAGATGCTGCACAATATTTTCCAGAGAATAAAACTGTCTTAGTTGGAAATCCGCGAGCCCAAGAAGTGGTGACCAGTGGAAAGTCAGAAGTATTAGAACAATATGGTCTGTTGCCAGACATTCCAACTGTCCTAATTTTTGGCGGAAGCCAAGGGGCACTCAAAATAAATCAGGCGGTCATTCAAGCACTACCTAAATTTTCACAGAAAGAATATCAAGTGCTGTACGCTTCTGGTGATCGTTATTATAATGAGATAGCAGAAAAATTTGATATCGAAAAAATCAATCATAACCTATCGCTTCAGCCGTACATCAAAAATATGACAGATGTTATGGCAAATGTTGATTTATTAATTGGACGTGCAGGCGCAACTTCAATCGCAGAGCTTACAGCTTTAGGTTTGCCAGCTATTCTCATTCCAAGCCCATACGTCACAAATGACCATCAAACGAAAAATGCACAGAGTTTGGTCAATGCTGGGGCTGTCAAAATGATTACGGATGCTGATTTAACTGGGGAAAAATTAGTAGAAGCAGTGGATGAAATCATGGGTGATCCAGAAAAAAAGGCAATGATGGCGAAAGCTTCACGTCAAGAAGGTATCCCAGATGCAGCAGAGCGATTGTGGTCATTAGTTAACGAGATTGTAAAATAGTTTTTTGGAGGTGAGGACCATTAGTCGTGAAGAGTTTCCGGAGGAAGGCAAAGAAAATCAGCAAGTAGAAAAAACAAAGCAAGAGAATTTGACCCCATGGCAGTTAGCGAATATGGAATATTTGAAACAAAAAGCGCTGGAAAAGGGTGAAACTGTTGATCAGGCAGCAACTGCTGAAGAGACAAACGAACTTTCTAACACTGATGGACTTGCCGAAGAAAAATTAGAAGAGCCTGAACAAAAAGATACAATACCTTTAGAATCTGAAATTGAAGAGCCTGAGATGGAGGATGCACCAAGCGGGCCTAAAAATGGATCATTTTTAGAACGATTACCTAATATCAAACATGAGCGCAATCGACGGCTCGTAAAGAGATCCTTGATTTTAATCGGGTTATTTTCAATTCCAGCCTTATTATTATTGTATTACATATCACCACTAGCTAAGTTAGGCGGTGTAAGTATAAAAGGTAATGAGAAGATTTCAACAGAGATAATCGAAAAAGAACTGAATTTTAGCGTGGGTGACAATCTTTGGAGTCAATATTTTGATCGTAAAGATAACGTGAAAAATCTGAAAAAGCAAGAATTGCAAATTGAAAATGCAGAAGTTCACCTAGATGGGATCAATCATTTTGTGGTAGATGTGAAAGAATATCCTGAAGTCGCATACTTAGAAAATGATGGAAAGTATTCTCCTGTCATTTCAAATGGTAAAATTATTCCGATTGAAGTAGAAAAAAGCGATGGTGACCTGCCAATTCTAGAAAGCTTCACCGGATCAAAAAGAATTCTAAAAGTACTTGAAGGCTATAAAAAATTATCTGAAGAGGTTAAACAAGGCATATCCCAGATTAAATATTCCCCAACAAATGAAAACAAGGAATTATTGGAAATTTTCATGAATGATGGGAACAAGGTCTTAGTCAGCATTAACGATTTAGCCAGTAAAATGAAGTATTATCCTCAAATTGCGAAAGAAATGAGTGACAAAGGAATTAAGGGGATCGTAGATATGGAAGCAGGAATTTACAGCTATCCGTATACTGAAAATTCAACTACTGAGGATGCAACACAAAACTCAACAGATCAATCTGGAACCGCTGTTGTAAATGATTAAATTTATTACAAGAAAATGTTGAATCTTCTTTTTCATTCTAGGCAAAATGTGTTAAAATTGAAGGCAGTGAATTACTTGCGAAAAATTATATTTCATGCTTAACAGTAAGTTAAAATATTACATCTGAATAAAGCATTTATTTGAAAATAGGAGGGAATCCCATTCATGGCAAAAGCAGGAATGTATGTAGGCCTTGATATCGGGACAACATCGATCAAAGTTGTTGTTGCCGAGTACATCGATAGCCAAATGAATATCATTGGTGTTGGAAACGCAAAATCAGAAGGAATCAACCGTGGGATTATCGTAGATATCGATAAGACAGTACAGGCGATTCAGCGAGCAGTAAAACAGGCCGAGGAAAAAGCTGGGATTCAGATTAAAAGTGTCAGCGTTGGACTACCTGCTAACTTGTTAGAAGTCGAACCTTGTCAAGGTATGATTGCTGTTAATAATGAGTCAAAAGAGATTATGGATGAAGATGTTCGTAATGTCGCTTCAGCAGCAATGGTTCGTTCAGTTCCTCCTGAAAGACAAATCGTTGCGCTGCTGCCTCAAGAATTTACCGTCGACGGATTTGAAGGTATCAAAGATCCGCGAGGCATGATCGGTGTTCGTCTTGAAATGTTTGGATTAGTATTTACTGGTCCAAAAACGATCATCCATAATATTACAAAATGTGTTGAAAAAGCAGGATTATCGGTTGCTGAAACAGTAATTACATCCTTAGCTTTAACAGAATCTATTTTATCTGATGGTGAAAAGGATTTTGGCACGATTGTGATTGATATGGGTGGTGGACAAACAACGACGGCAGTTATGCATGATAAACAGTTGAAATTCACACATGTGGATCAAGAAGGTGGGGAATTTGTTACAAAGGATATCTCCATCGTTTTAAATACTTCTTTTAATAATGCTGAGGCGTTGAAGATCAATTATGGAGACGCTTATCCAAGCCGGACATCTGCTGACGAAGATTTTCCAGTTGATGTCATTGGAAAAACAGATCCAGTTAAAGTTGATGAACGATATCTGGCTGAAATTATCGAAGCACGGTTGGAACAAATATTCCGTAAAGCCAAAGATGCTTTAGATGAAATCGAAGCACTTGATTTACCAGGTGGTGTTGTCCTGACCGGTGGCGCAGCAAGTTTACCAGGTGTGGTTGATTTAGCGGAAGACATTTTTGGAACCACAGTTAAATTGCATGTACCGAATCAAATGGGCTTGAGAAATCCAGTCTTTACAAATGTCATCAGTATCGTCAATTATTCAGCTGAATTGAGTGATGTCTATCATTTGGCAAAATCAGCGGTTACAGGTGAAAAAGTTTCACTATCTGCTTCACCACAAACCAACGCTGTTTCAACAGCACCTGTGTATGACGATTACGAAGCATCAAATGATTATGAAGAAGAAACAAAGCCAAAAAATGAAGAAAAAGTAACCGGGAAGATTAAAGACTTCTTCTCTAATATTTTTGATTAATTTGTAGGAGGAATAGAAAACATGGAATTCTCAATAGATAACAATATTAACGAAGGTGCTGTTATTAAAGTTATCGGTGTTGGCGGTGGCGGTGGCAATGCTATCAACCGTATGATCGAGGAAAACGTTAAAGGCGTTGAATTCATCGCATCAAACACTGATGTTCAAGCACTCAAAAACTCAAAAGCAGAAACAGTTATTCAATTAGGCCCTAAATATACTCGTGGTTTGGGTGCAGGTTCGCAACCAGAAGTTGGTCAAAAATCAGCTGAAGAAAGCGAACAAGCTATTCGTGACGCATTAGAAGGTGCAGATATGGTTTTCATCACAGCTGGAATGGGCGGAGGTACTGGTACTGGGGCTGCTCCGATTGTGGCGAAGATTGCAAAAGATCTCGGTGCTTTAACTGTCGGTGTCGTTACACGTCCATTCAGCTTTGAAGGACCAAAACGCGGACGTTTCGCAGCAGAAGGGATTTCAGCATTAAAGGAAAATGTTGATACTTTATTGATCATCTCAAACAATCGCCTGCTAGAAGTAGTTGACAAGAAAACGCCAATGCTTGAAGCATTCCGTGAAGCAGATAACGTTTTGCGTCAAGGTGTTCAAGGTATCTCAGATTTAATCACAGCACCTGGTTACGTGAACTTGGACTTTGCTGATGTGAAAACTGTAATGGCAAATCAAGGGACTGCTTTAATGGGAATCGGCGTTGCAAGTGGCGAAGATCGTGTCGTTGAAGCAACGAAAAAAGCGATTTCCTCTCCATTGCTAGAAACATCTATTGATGGTGCAGAACAAGTTCTATTAAACATCACTGGTGGATTAGATATGACTTTATTTGAAGCACAAGATGCTTCTGACATTGTTGCAAGCGCAGCAACAGGGGATGTTAATATTATCTTAGGTACATCAATTAGCGAAGAATTAGGCGATGAAATCCGCGTTACAGTAATTGCGACAGGAATCGATCCAACAAAAAAGGAGCGTAAGGCTACACGTAATACACAACGTGCTAGTCAAATCCAATCAGTTCCACAAAAACAAAATTTAGATATTGAACCTGCAAGAAGCAACGATGGTCAGTCTGCTTTTGGTGAATGGGATATCCGCAAGGAAGAAAATATCCGTCCTAAAGTTGAAGATACACAATTTGATAACATCGAAAAGAAAGAATTCGAAACATTCAATCGTGAAGAAGTAAAACCTGAAAAAGACGAAGAACTAGATACACCACCATTCTTTCGCCGTAGAAAATAAAAGGGGGAGAGCACATGATCGCTGAAAACTTGCATAGAATCGAGCAAGAGATTCAGGAGTCGTGTGCTCTTGCTTCACGTAACCCAGAGGAAATTACTATGGTTGCGGTGACAAAGAGTGTCGACTCCATGACCGCAAACGAACTCGTTGAACTAGGTGTGACGGATTTAGCAGAAAATCGAGTAGATAAATTGCTGGATAAAAAGCGAAGTCTTTCAAACTATCAGCAGATCAAATGGCATCTCATTGGTAATTTACAGCGTCGCAAGGTAAAATTGATTATAAATGAAATTGATTACTTTCATGCGTTAGACAGTTTACGGTTGGCACAAGAAATACAAAAGCGTGCTGAACATCAAATAAAATGTTTTATTGAAGTAAATGTTTCCGGAGAAGAATCAAAGCATGGTATTAGGCCGAGTGACCTTCAATCCTTTATTAAAGAATTAGAGGGATTAGAGAAAATTCAGGTGATCGGATTAATGACTATGGCGCCATATGAGGCAACTGAGTTAGAGATTCGGAATGTTTTTTCTACTTTGAAACAGCTTCAAGAAAGTGTGAAGGAACAAGACTTGCAATATGCGCCATGCACAGAATTGAGCATGGGAATGAGCCAAGACTTCAAAACGGCAATTGAAGAAGGTGCTACTTTTGTTCGAATCGGAACGGCACTATTTAAGAAAGGTTAGGTAAAGTTAATGGGAATTAGTCTAGCAAAGATCACTGATTTTTTTGGTTTAGCAGATGACGATATGTATGAAGAAGCAGCGACACCTGCTCCAAAGAAGCAGGTTAGCCGCCCAGTAAGCGCACCTTTGAAGAAAGAACGCGTGGCAACACGTCCTACGTATCAAAAGCAGGAACGTTCTCCGGAACGTCAAAAAGAAAGAATACAGCAGGAACGGGTCAGCCAACCAGTCGCAGAACCTCAGACAAATCGCAGAGCTGAAACTGTGGCAAAAAGGGCAGAAAGCATGGCGAAGAAAAGCGAAAAAGTCGTGTCTATGCCTAACAATAATAATCGAGCGCAACGACTTACACCAAGAACAGAAGAAAAAAGAAAGGACCGTATTTCAGTAGTAGAACCAAGGGCCTATAATGAAGCAATGACAATAGCTAAACGAGTAGGTCAAGGTGAGGTAGTCTTAATTAATTTTCAATCTTTGGATGAAATGAGAGCGCGTCGTGTGGTCGATTTTCTAACTGGTGCAGTCTTTATGATTGATGGTGATATTAAACGTGTTGGAAATGAAATGTTTTTATGTACGCCAACAAATGTTGAAATTACCAACTCTACGTTGAGCTCCATGGTTGATGAAGATATTTACGGATTAGAAATGTAAAGGAGCCGCATAGTTGAATCTACTTATTACACTTTTTTATTATTTAAATCGACTAGTTTATCTTTATACGATTCTTTTAGTCGTTTATGCATTAATGTCATGGTTTCCTGGTGCTTACCAGTCTAAATTTGGTCAACTATTAGGTCGAATTTGTGAACCGTTTCTTGATTTATTTCGACGTTTGCCTTTGCAATTTGGCGGAATCGATTTTTCTGTAATGGCAGCGATTTTAGCATTAAATATTGCGATGGAGGTTCTACAAAGAATTTTGTATAGTATTATCTACTAAGGAGGTGGCAATATGAATGCAAATGTCTATCAACATTTTAGACCTGAAGAGCATCCATTTGTTGACAGTGTTGGCGATTGGCTAGAACAAGTTGAAAGCCAATACGCTCCTTATCTGACGAATTTTTTAGATCCTCGGCAAGCCTATATCTTGGAGACGTTAATTCGCGAAAATAGTGAATTGAAATTTTCATTTTATGGCGGCTATGAACATGCTGAACGGTGTCGTTGCATGATTTATCCCGAGTATTATGAACCGCAAACCGACGACTTTGAGCTTGTGATGATTGAAATTAATTATCCGAAAAAATTTACTGAACTTTCACATGGGAAAATATTAGGAACATTAATGAATGCTGGAATTAAGCGTGATTATTTTGGGGATATTATTTCTGATGGTGATCGCTGGCAAATTTTTTTAGCGAAAGAATCGGCTAATTATATCGTAGGTCAGGTAACTAAAATTGGTCGTGTAACCGTCCATCTAGAGGAACGTCCGTATACGGATATCATTATTCCGAAAGATAGTTGGGTTGAGGAAACAACGACCGCCACATCCATGCGATTAGATGCGATTATTTCAACTGTTTATAATATTTCACGACAGCGTTCAAAGCAATTAGTTGAAGCCAGTAAAGTAAAAGTGAACTGGTCGGTCAATGAGCGTCCAGATTATTTACTTGATTTATTAGATGTCGTTTCAGTTCGTGGGTTTGGGCGAATTCAGATCCAAGGTTTAGAAGGAAAAACAAAGAAAGAAAAATTCCGTTTGCGCTTAGGCGTTTTACGAAAATAAATTTTATGAGGTGAGCAAAAAAATGGCATTAACTCCATTAGATATTCAAAACAAAAATTTCTCCACTAAGATGCGTGGATATAACCAAGACGAAGTCGATGATTTTTTAGATATGATTGTTCGCGACTATGAGGACAGCATCGCTAAGAATCGTGAATTAGAAAAAGCATTGAAACATTCAGAAGAAAAACTAGAGTATTTCAATGAATTGAAAGAAGCGTTGAACCAATCAATCGTCGTGGCACAAGATACTGCCGATAAAGTGAAATCTTCAGCAAGTAAAGAATCTGAAGTTATTGTGACTTCTGCGCAAAATCGTGCGGATGAATTAATTTCTAATGCGATGCAAAAGGCAAACTTATTAACAACGACTGCAGAAGATAAGGCTAAAGAAATTTTAACAGATGCTACTTCCAAAGCTCGTCAATTGGCTGCTGAAACAAATGATTTAAAGAAGAAGACACGTGTCTTCCATCAACAATTACTATTATTGTTAGAAACTCAAATCGATCAAGCACGCAGCGGCGACTGGGAAGAAGTTTTGAAACCAATGTCTTCATATGTTGGTGATGGTCATGAGGTATTGAAGGAAGTTTTAGCAAATGAACTTGACAACGATACTGAGAATGCAGTAGACTCAGGTGAATCCATTGTTCTTGAGGAGCCTCAAGAAGATATGGGCTTGACAATTGATATTCCTGAATTGATTAAATCAGACGAAGAATAGAAATCTAGAACAGAAAAGCTAGTTAGATTCTTATTAGCGAGCCGATGATAGTGGAAGATCGGCAGACACTCTAATTAGAAAGATCCTCTGGATTATTCGGTTACGAATTAAAAGTAATAATCGACGTGTCATTGCGTTAACGATGATTAGAGGAAACTTTAGGTTTCAAATTTGGGTGGTACCACGACAAGCTCGTCCCTTTGCGGATAAGCTTGTTTTTTTGTTGATTTATCCATTAAGAGAATTCCAACAAAGGTTACCAGTTTTTTTTGGTACGTGTGTAAAAAAAAGCGACAAACTAAGTTACTGTATCGCTAATGTTCAATTTTATAATTTAAAGGAGACGATCAATAGTGAAGACAAAAGAAACTCTTCAACTAGGAAAAACCGGATTCCCAATGCGCGGCAACTTACCTAACCGTGAAGGACAGTGGGAAAAAGAATGGGAAGAAAACAACATTTATGAAAAGCGACAAAAACTAAATGAAGGCAAACCAACCTTCGTTTTACATGATGGACCCCCATATGCAAATGGGAACATTCATATTGGACATGCGTTAAATAAAATTAGTAAAGATATCATTGTACGTTCCAAATCAATGTCAGGTTTTCGTGCGCCTTATGTACCTGGCTGGGATACGCATGGTTTGCCAATTGAACAGGTTTTAACAAACAAAGGGATTAAGCGTAAAGAAATGTCGATGGCCGAATACCGCAAAAAATGTGAAGAATACGCTTTGTCACAGGTGGATAAGCAGCGCGAAGATTTCAAACGTCTAGGAATTGCTGGAGATTGGGAACATCCATATATTACATTGACACCTGATTATGAAGCAGCTGAAATTCGTGTATTTGGTAAAATGGCTGAAAAAGGGTATATCTATAAAGGGTTGAAACCAATTTATTGGTCACCTTCAAGTGAATCTTCATTAGCTGAAGCGGAAATTGAATATAAAGATGTCAAATCTCCTTCAATCTTTGTTGCTTTTAAAGTAAAGGATGGAAAAGGGATATTAGATACGGATACCTCATTCATTATTTGGACAACAACACCGTGGACTTTGCCAGCAAACCAAGGAATCTCGGTTAACCCTGCCTACACTTACGCTGTGGTAGAAGCGGCAGGAGGTAAATATGTTGTTGCGAAAGATTTGTTAGAGAAAGTTGCAGAGGAATTAGAGTGGGAAAATCCTAAAGTTCTCGAAGAGGTTTCTGGAAAAGATCTTGAATACATGACAGCACAGCATCCATTTTATGATCGCGAATCCTTAGTTATTCTAGGAGATCATGTAACATTAGACGCGGGTACTGGACTGGTTCATACCTCTCCGGGTCACGGGGAAGATGACTACTTTGCATGGAAAAACTACCGAAATGACATTATTTCTCCAGTCGATGATCGTGGAGTAATGACAGCTGAAGCGCCAGGTTTTGAAGGTGTTTATTATGACAAGGTTAATCCAATGGTTACTGAATTGTTAGAAAAAAATGGAGCACTATTGAAGTTAGAATTCTTCACTCATAGCTATCCGCATGATTGGCGTACGAAAAAACCAATCATTTATCGCGCAACACCACAATGGTTTGCCTCAATTGATAAGTTCCGTCAAGATATCTTAGACGAAATCGAAAAAGTTGATTGGATCATTCCATGGGGGAAAACTCGTCTGTATAATATGATTCGTGATCGCGGTGATTGGGTGATCTCTCGTCAGCGCGCATGGGGTGTGCCGCTACCGATTTTCTATGGTGAAGATGGGGAACCAATTATCACACCGGAAACTACAGAGCATGTGGCGCAATTATTCGCTGAACATGGTTCTAATATTTGGTTTGAACGTGAAGCAAAAGATTTATTACCTGAAGGATTTACGCATCCAAGCTCACCGAATGGTAAATTTACTAAAGAGACAGATATCATGGATGTTTGGTTTGACTCAGGGTCTTCTCACGAAGCAGTGTTACGTCAACGTGAGGATTTGACCTTCCCGGCTGACATGTATTTGGAAGGTTCTGACCAATATCGCGGTTGGTTCAATTCAAGTATTACAACAAGTGTGGCGATTAATGGCGTTGCGCCATACAAATCAGTCCTTTCTCAAGGCTTCACTCTAGATGGCGAAGGCCGTAAGATGAGTAAATCATTAGGTAACACAATTGTTCCTGGAAAAGTGATTAACCAAATGGGCGCCGATATCTTACGTCTGTGGGTTAGCAGTGTAGACTATGAAGCAGACGTTCGTGTATCGATGGATATTTTGAATCAAGTTTCAGAAGTTTATCGGAAAATTCGTAATACCATGCGTTTCTTATTAGCGAATACCAGTGATTTTGAACCTTCGACACACACGGTTGCTTATGATGAATTACGTTCGGTTGACAAATACATGTTAGTTCGTTTGAATGAAGTAATCAAAACGATTCGTGAAGAAGGTTATGAGAAATATGATTTCACACAAATCTACAAGACAGTCGTGAACTTCTTGACAGTTGATCTATCATCATTCTATTTAGATTTTGCAAAAGATGTTGTTTATATTCAAGCAGAAGACAGCTATGAACGTCGCTGCATGCAAACGGTCTTCTATCAAGCAGCGGTAGCATTGACGAAGTTATTGACGCCAATTATTCCTCATACGACCGAAGAAATCTGGACGTACTTGAAGGAAGAAGAAGAATACGTACAGTTAGCGGAATTGCCAAGCTATGAAACGTTCCCTAACCAAGAGGAATTGCTAGATACATGGAAAGCCTTTATGGATTTCCGTGATAAGGTCTTGAAAGCTTTAGAAGAAGCTCGTAATGAAAAAGTGATTGGCAAATCACTAGAAGCAAAAGTAACCATTTATCCAAATGAACAAGTGGCTACGATGTTGACAGCTTTAGATGCTGATCTAGCACAATTGTTGATCGTATCACCGGATTCATTCAGTATCGCGATGAATACTGCACCAGAAAATGCTATGGTATTTGATGATGTAGCGATTTTAGTTGAAAAAGCAGATGGCGAAGTTTGTGATCGTTGCCGTCAAGTTCGCACGACAGTTGGAGAAGATGAAAAGCTTCCGCATTTATGTGCCTCATGTGCCCAAATTGTAGAAGAAAACTATCCAGAAGCAGTAGCAGAAGGATTAGAATAAAAGACTATAATAGAAGGAACCCGCATCGGAGTAGTTCGATGCGGGTTCTTTAGCTTTTCTCAAAATGTTTTGATTATTAAATGTTGCGATGATTATTCGAGTCAGGTCAAATCTTTATGATTTTTTATTCATATGTCTTTGAGGTAGCTATACAAAAAAAGCTGAGAAAAATTTCCCAGCTTTAATTATTTATTCTAATTGTCCGCGTTCACGGTACCATTGATCGGGTTGCCAAGCCCATTCATGTCCGTTCTTCGCTAAAAGATCGAAGGCACACTGTGGCCCCATTGTACCGGCTGCATAGTTAGGAAAGCCTGGTGTAGTTTGATCCCACGTATTACGTATGCGATCCACAATCTCCCATGAGTTTGCAACTTCATCCCAATGTGAGAAGTTGGTACTGTCACCATTTAAGGCATCTAACAATAGTTTTTCATACGCTTCAGGACTGTTTTCTGTGACTTCAGCACTTTGGCGGAAGTCTAATTTTACTGGTTCAGTATTGAAGCCTTGACCAATTTTCTTTCCATTAAGGGTTAACGAGAAGCCCTCTGTTGGTTGGATGTAAATGGTTAAAATATTTTGTGGTAATTCTCCACCACCGGCTTCTTCTTGCTCGAAATTAAAGACGTTGACGGGGACTTGTTTAAAGACGATATTTATTCTTGTGCCTTTTTCAGTCATGCGTTTTCCGGTTCGAACATAGAAAGGAACGCCTGACCAGCGGAAATTATCAATTAAAAATTTTCCGGCTACAAAAGTTTCCATCAAAGAATCTTCAGAAACATTTGGTTCATCGTGGTAAGCAACAAATTTTTTGTCATCTAACATTCCTGCGTCATATTGTCCGCGAACAAAATTTTGTAATACTTCTTCTGAATCATAGCGACGAATTGCTTGTAAAACTTTTACTTTTTCCTCACGAATGGATTTATTGGAGAAAGAAGTTGGAACTTCCATTGCTAGTAAAGCTACGACTTGCAGGATATGATTTTGAACCATATCTTTTAGCGCACCGCTGTGTTCATAGTAACCGCCACGATCTTCTACTCCAAGCGCTTCGGAAAATGTAATCTGTACGTTTTCAATATAGCGATTATTCCAAAGGGATTCAAAGATATTATTGGCAAAGCGGATCACCGAAATATTTTGGATCATTTCTTTTCCTAGGTAGTGGTCAATTCGGAAAATATCTTGTTCTGGAAAAACTTTTCGGATTTGGTTGTTCAGCTCATTGGCAGAATCATAATCAAAGCCAAACGGTTTTTCGATTACTAAACGATTGTAACCGGTGGACGTCAAAATTTCTTGTGATTTTAAATGATTGACGATTGTTCCAAAAAACTGAGGTGCCATGGCTAAGTAATATATGCGATTTCCTTTTAAACTATATTTGTCATCTAATTGATCAGACAATTCTTTCAATTGATCGTAATGTTCAGTATCGTTGACGTTGTGGGACAGATAGTAAAAATGATTTGAAAATTCTTCTGCTTCTTCCTCAGTTGGTGCAATGTCCTTGATCGTCTCGCGAACGATCTCGCGGTAGTGGTCATCACTCCATGGTCGTCTCGCTGTACCGATTACAGCAAAATGCTCTGCTAAGTTGCCTTTTCTATATAGGCGAAATAGCGAAGGATATAGTTTTCTTTTCGCTAAATCGCCAGTTCCACCAAATATGGTAAATAATGCTGCCTGTTCCATATATTCCACTCCTAGTTTCTTTTAATGAATTTATTTTTCTCTCCACGAATACCATCCAACTAAGCAATGTATCTCATGTGAGAAGTAAAATCGAAATCCTCACTTGATTGATGTGTGCTGTAAAAAGTTGGATTAACATCCTAGTTCGTTTTAATAATAACAAGTTAATGACCAGCTACAGTGAATCAACAAAAATTGTTGACGCTGCTTTGTAACTAATTGAAACCTCTTTTTGTTCATTTTGTAAAGTAATTGGTCCTTCATAAGCAGCAATATTTGTGATCTTGTATTCTTCATGGATTTTGACGCCCAGATCCATCAAATAATCGAGCAGATCCTTTTCATCCAAAACACGGGCTATTCGAACATTGGTGCCTTCAGGATAACTTGCTAAGGTTTGACGATCTTTTTCGTGAACTGTTTGATCCTGCTGTGGAATCATTCCCCCATGAGGACAAAATGTTGGATGATTTAAATAATGATCCAATTTTTGTTCTAGTTGTGAAGAGGTCACGTGCTCTAATACTTCTGCTTCATCATGGACTTCATTCCATGAGTAACCAAGATGATCAACTAAAAAGACCTCCCATAATCGATGCTTACGGACTAGTGTACTTGCTTTTTCTAAACCGATCGGGGTTAATTGAACACCTTGGTAAGGAGAGTGTTCAACCAAGCCTTCTTTCACTAGCTTATTGATCATCTCACTAACAGAAGCGCCAGAAATGGACAAACCAGCAACAATTTTTTTATTACTAACTTTTTCTTTGTCGCCACCTAATTCCAATATTAATTTTAAGTAGTCTTCGCGATTCGGTGTCATTGATGTTCATCCTTTCGTAACGAGGCATATCAGATTAAGTTTACCAAACATATCACATTTTTTCCATTTGATTGGACCGGTGTTTTGAAGAATTGCTACACAAATAACATGAGTAATAAAAAAAATATTCTAAGAATCCTTGCCTATCTAAAAAAAAAAAGGTAGTATATTAAAAATAAATGAGAATTGTCAAACTATTTAAAGGATTGATGT
This sequence comes from Enterococcus avium ATCC 14025, assembly GCF_000406965.1. Classification (GTDB taxonomy): domain Bacteria; phylum Bacillota; class Bacilli; order Lactobacillales; family Enterococcaceae; genus Enterococcus_A; species Enterococcus_A avium. Next base: position 266,010 of record NZ_KE136364.1, read on the forward strand.
CAATGACAAAGCAACAAGTAACAGAGGCCCCGACCATGTATGATCCCTCATTCGAGAAGGATGCATGTGGTATGGGCTTTATTGCTCAGATGGAAGGGAAGGCTTCACATCAATTAGTGAAGCATGCGTTAACGATGTTAGAACGTATGAATCATCGTGGAGGAACGGGAGCGGAACCTGAAACAGGGGATGGAGCCGGGATTTTAGCGACGATTCCAGATAAATTCTTTCAACGTGAAGCGAAAACTGCTGGGGTAAATTTACCTGATCGTGGTCAATATGCTGTGGGGATGTTCTTTTTACCAGCGGAAGAAAAACACAAGAACGGTTTACAGCAAGCTCTTGTAAAAGAAATTGAAGCAGCCGGGTACTTGGTCCTTTGGCAACGTGATGTTCCGTTCCAATATGAGAATTGTGGTCCAGGAGCACAAAAAGTGATGCCTAGCTTTGTGCAATTATTCATAAAGCGTCCATTAGAAGTTCAGACTGATCGCGATTTTGAAGATCGACTGTATCGATTGCGCCGCAAATTAGAGAGAACGTACCATGCAGGCGAAATGGCTATCTGTAGCTTATCTAGCAAAACAATCGTTTATAAGGGCATGCTGCATGCTTATCAAGTCGGGATTTTTTATGATGATCTGCAGGATGAAGATTTTGCAGCTAGTATTGCAGTTGTTCATTCCCGTTTTTCTACCAATACTTTTCCTAGCTGGGATCGCGCTCAGCCGTTCCGATTTCTTGCTCATAATGGCGAAATCAACACGTTGCGTGGTTCAGAAAATTGGATGAAGAGTCATGGCATTGAAGTGTATAACGAAGAAGATTCTGACTCAGCGAAGTTAGAAAATTGTATGGAATATTTATATCGCAACGGTCGTGATATTCCTCATGCATTGATGATGATGGTGCCAGAAGCTTGGTCGGAAAAGGCCAACCTAGGGGAAGAAATGACAGCATTTCAGGAGTATAATGCGAGTTTTATGGCCCCTTGGGATGGACCGGCGGCATTATGCTTTACAGATGGTGAAATGGTGGGCGCAACGCTGGATCGAAATGGCTTGCGACCTTCTCGTTATTCGATTACAAAGGATGGTTTTGTTCAAGTGGCATCTGAATCAGGCGTGGTCGACTTTGAACCATCAAATGTGATTGAAAAAGGTGTTCTAGGACCAGCAAATATGATTTTAGTTGATACTATCAACGGAAAATTTTACCGTAATCAAGAAATTAAGGAAAAGTATGCCAAATCCCATACCTATAAAGATTGGCTGGCCGAGAATCGAATTGAACTGTCACAACTTGCAGAAGCGGAAGAAGACGCAGCAATGTTGACCGAACAAGAACTGCAAAAGATGTGGAAGTTGAATGGCTACACGGATGAAATTATCCGTGATGAATTATTACCTATGGCGGAAAAAGGTGAGGAACCAGTTCTTTCAATGGGATATGATTCACCATTGGCAGTTTTGAGTGACAAGCCACAATCTTTGTTCACGTATTTTAAACAGCAATTTGCTCAAGTCACCAATCCGCCGATTGATGCGATTCGCGAGCAGTTAGTGATTGGAACAGAAATGTTTTTAGGCCGTGATGGAGATATCCGAGTTGATGATGCGCATAATTGTCAGAAATTAAAAATTAAAAGTCCTGTACTCAGCAGTGCTGATTTTGGCAAAATCGTTCAATTGAACACAAAAGAACAAAAAGCAGTGACTATCTCAACCTTATATTCAGTTGGTGGACAGAATGCTTTAGAAGATGGCTTGGAACAAATGTTTAAAGAAGCTGAATCCGCTATTGATAATGGTGGGACAATCTTGATTCTAAGTGATCGTGGCGCAGAAAAAACCAAAATGGCAATGCCGATTTTACTGGCTGTCTCAGGTGTGCATAATTATTTGGTGAGAAAAGGAAAAGCTTCGTTAGCGAGCCTAGTCGTTGATTCAGCAGAAGTTTGCGAAGTACATCATTTTGCCACCCTTATTGGTTATGGTGCTAGCGGCATTCATCCTTATGGCGCATATGCAACTTTGAATGACTTTGACATTGAAAATGGTCTGGAAAATTATCGGAAAGCAGCTGAAAAGGGAATTGTAAAAGTAATGTCACGGATGGGTATTTCGACGATTGCGGGATATCACGGCGCTCAATTATTCGAAGTCGTAGGTATCAGTCAACCAGTGACAGAAAAATACTTCACTGGAACGGCGAGCCGTATTGGCGGGTTATCGTTAAACCAAATTGAAGAAGAATACTTACAACGTCATCAATTAGCTTATGGGCCACAGCAAAATGATTTACTAGCATCTGGCGGTAGTTTCCAATACAAAGCGGATGGTGAACATCATTTGTTCAATCCTAAGACGATCTACAATTTCCAACAGGCGGTTCGTTCGGGAGATTATCAACTATTTAAACACTATGTTGATCAGATGAATCAGGAAGCGTTAGAAGAGCCTACTAACTTACGGGCGTTATGGGAATTTAAAAAAGAGCGTCCGGCAGTGAAGCTTTCTGAAGTCGAGCCCGCAACTAAAATCGTGAAACGGTTTAAAGTTGGTGCGATGTCCTATGGTTCATTGAGTGAAGAAGCCCATCAATGTATTGCTGAGGCGATGAACAGTATCGGCGCGAAATCCAATAGCGGAGAAGGCGGCGAGAATCGTAAACGTTTCAAACCGCAAGCAGATGGCAAGAATTATAATAGTAAAATCAAACAGGTTGCTTCAGGTCGTTTTGGTGTAAACGCTGAATACTTGATGAGTGCCGAAGAGTTACAAATCAAAATGGCACAAGGGGCAAAACCAGGTGAAGGCGGACAGCTGCCTGGTAACAAGGTATTTCCTTGGGTGGCAGAAATTCGAGGATCGACGCCAGGAGTGCGTTTGATATCACCGCCGCCGCATCATGATATTTATTCGATCGAAGATTTAGCGCAACTGATTTATGATTTAAAAGCTATTAATCCGTATGCGAAGATCAATGTTAAATTGGTTTCAAGTACCGGTGTAGGAACGATCGCAACAGGTGTTGTTAAAGCTGGCGCAGATGTTGTCGTGATTTCTGGTTACGATGGTGGAACTGGCGCCTCACCGCGAAACTCGATTCGTGATGCAGGTTTGCCATGGGAAATGGGTGTCGCTGAGGCGCACCAAACCCTAGCGATGAATAATCTACGTCAACGAATGACCTTGGAAACTGATGGGAAATTGATGACTGGTCGTGACGTCGCCATGGCGATTTTACTTGGCGCCGAAGAATATAGTTTTGCCTCACTTGCTTTGGTAGCGATTGGATGCGTAATGATGCGCGTGTGTAGTTTAAATACTTGTCCGGTCGGTGTGGCGACACAAAATCCAGCATTGCGTAAATTCTTTGTTGGGAAACCTGAGCATCTGATCAATATGATGTATTTTATCGCCGAAGATTTGCGTGAGATTATGGCTGAACTAGGTTTTAGAAGTATTGATGAAATGATCGGCCACACAGAAGTATTGGAGCCGCGCTTTATTGCAAAAGGCAAGGCAAAATCATTAGATTTTTCTCGAATGTTATCAACAAGTATTGGCATCGAACGTAAAACAGAAGATCCGTTTAAAGAAAAACGCGAATGGCCTGAATTGGATCAATTTGCAGAAGGCGCGATTAAAAACGGGGAGCAAGTGAAAATGAGCGCTCCAATTAATAATGTCAATCGAACAGTCGGCGCGCGAATGGGCGGATGGATTGCTGAACGATTTGGTAATTATCAGCTGACTCCTGGTCAAATCCAATACACATATACCGGAATTGCTGGTCAAAGTTTTGGTTCATTTATCACACAAGGGATGGAGCTGAAACTAATTGGTGAAGGAAATGACTACGTGGCCAAAGGACTAAGTGGAGGGCGAGTGATTATTGTACCGCCTAAAGATGCTGCTTATGACGTGGAAAATTCTCCAATTGTTGGAAATGTAGTTTGCTTTGGTGCAAATCGTGGGGAAGGCTATTTCCGCGGGAAGGCTGGCGAACGTTTCTGTGTTCGAAATAGTGGTGCCAACGTGGTGGTTGAAGGAGTCGGTGATCATGGCTGTGAATATATGACTGGCGGTGTTGCTGTCATTTTAGGCCCAACTGGTCGAAACTTCGCGGCTGGTATGTCTGGTGGAGTCGCCTATGTCTATGATCCGAGCGGAACGTTTGCTGACAAATGTAATTTAGAGATGGTGGATCTTTATAAACTCGGCGAAACCGGAGATGATGCTGTCTTGAAAGAAATGATTGAGAAGCATTTGACTTACACAGATTCATTAAAGGCCGCTGAGTTGTTGAATGATTGGGAAAATGCTCAAAAGCATTTTGTTAAAGTATATCCAAGAGAATATCACGAAATGGTTCGTGTGACTGAAGAATTAGCCAAAACCGGTTTAGCAGGTGATGAGCTGATCGAAAAAGCGTTTATAGAAGTGATCGGCGAACAAACCGTACCGGCTGGAAAGGAGCGTGGCTAGGATGGCAGATCCATTTGGCTTTTTAAAATATCCTCGGAAAGACAATCCTTATCGACCGGTTGAAGAACGAATTCAAGATTGGGAAGAATTACAAAACCCACTCGGTGTAGAGGAGCGAAAAAAACAAGCAGCGCGTTGTATGAACTGCGGAATTCCTTTTTGCCATACCGGAATTTTCTATGGCGGAAAAAGAGCTGTCTCAGGATGTCCAAATGATAATTTGATTCCGGAATGGAATGATTATGTCTACCGCGGTGATTTCAAAAATGCATTTGATCGTTTAGCTAAAACGAATCCTTTGCCTGAAATGACTGGTCGAGTATGTCCAGCGCCTTGTGAAAAATCTTGTACAGAAGGTTTGAATGGCTCAGGTGTAGCCATCCATGATAATGAACGATTCATTATTGACAATGCCTTTGAGCAGGATTGGGTCAAAGCTGATGGCATGCCGACTGAACGGACCGACTTCAAGGTTGCAATCATTGGTTCTGGTCCAGCAGGACTGTCGGCAGCTTGGCGGTTGAATCAGCTAGGTCATCAAGTAACGGTCTATGAACGAAGTGACCGTGCTGGTGGATTATTGATGTACGGTATTCCGAATATGAAATTGGATAAGGAAATTGTTCAACGACGAATCAATGTAATGGAGGAAGTTGGCATTACATTTGTATTGAGTACAGAAGTTGGCGTTGACGTTACGGCAGATGAGCTGCAAGCAAAATACGATCGTATTATTATTGCTAGTGGCGCTAGCGTTCCGCGGGATCTAAAAATCAAAGGACGTGAGCTTCATGGCATCCAATTTGCGGTAGATTATCTGACTGAATGTACAAAAGACGTAATGAAGCACGGAAAAAAAGTCACTGATCGAAAGCTCGCTGGTAAGCACGTTGTTGTTATCGGCGGTGGAGATACAGGAAATGACTGTATTGGTTCAGCGATTCGTCAAGGAGCAGCTTCTGTTAAACAGCTAGAAATCACCCCGCAATTACCTGCTCAGCGTACAGCAAATAATCCTTGGCCGGAGTATTCAATGATTAATCGCGTAGGGTATGGACAAGAAGAGGGCGCATTGAAGAACTCAGAGCTAACTTCTTATAATACCTCTACAACTGCTTTTATTGGTGCTGAACGAGGACAAGTAATTGCGATCGAGACAACGCAAGTCGATAGCCAGTTCCAACCGATTGCCGGAACAGAAAAAACTTTAAAAGCTGACCTTGTTTTGTTAGCGATGGGCTTTACAGGAGCCGAGAAGAATTTACTTGACACTTTTGGGGTTCAGGAAATCTATGAAGATTATACGACAAATAATGAAAAAGTTTATGTGGCAGGTGATGCTAGACGCGGTCCAAGTCTTGTCATTTGGGGAATTCGTGAAGGCCGTAAAGCCGCAGAAAACGTGGATCAGATTCTACGTTCGTTGATTCATCAATAAAATAAACGGATGCCAAATTGGCATCCGTTTTTGTCTAATTATTTACAGGGGTAATTGGAAAAGAGACATCATCTAATTCATCATAAAGGCTAACCGGAATACCATTCTTTGTTTTGATCAATAAATGATAGCCATATTGATCCTGAATTGCCAATTTTTGCTCACTCAATTCAATAAGCTGATAGATAATAGCGGTGCCATCTAAAACAATTGAAAGATCAGGATAGATTGTAATGGTGTGATGTTTGTGCTCTTTTGGATGAGTGAATTCCCAAGAACCAACATAAAGGCTATTTAAGTCCTTTGCGTCACGTTTACGAATAATTTTTGAACCTACTGCTGCCACACCAAGTGATGTCGCACTGAGGAACACGGGCCATTTGAATCTCATCCAAAAACTCCTTTCACAACTGTATAGATAAAATTTAATAAATTTGATGGATTTCTTAGCCTATTTCATTGACTGAGAATGTAAGATATAAAATTTACGGACATTCTCATAGGCTTTGTTATACTATATAATAAAGTCTGTCATCTTTCCATCCGACTTAAGGACTATTTAACTATTTTTAGAAGGATTTTGATAATTAATGAAGTATTCGGAGATTCACTTAGCAGCTTTTACTGAAAGAAGCAATCGATTTATTGCCCGTTGTCGGTTATTAGAATCTGGAGAAGAGATTATCACTCATGTAAAAAATACAAGGCGGTGCAAAGAATTATTACTTTCCAACGCAGTAGTAGCGGTAAATCATCAACCGTCTGACAAACGGAAAACAGCCTATGATCTTGTTGCAGTCAAAAAAGGAAATATGTGGATTAATATTGATTCACAGATTCCTAATGCTTTAGCAGCTGAAGGAATTTTGGCAGAGAAGATCTGTTTACCTGGATTAAAAGGTTCTATCATTTATTTAAAACGGGAATATGTCTTTGAACGCTCGAAATTTGATATTTATTTTGAGACAGATCAACAAGAAAAGGGATTTGTTGAAGTAAAAGGGATGACATTAGAAAATCAGGGGATCGGCGCTTTTCCTGATGCACCGACAATCAGAGGATTAAAGCATGTGCAGGAATTACGAGTCGCTCAAGCCTTGGACTATCATTGTTATGTTTTATTTATCGTACAATTTTCTGCAATCCAAGCGGCGACGCTTCACCGTCTGATGCAGCCGGCACTTTATCAAGCAGCAGAAATGGCTATGGCAGACGGTGTGCAAATTTTAGCGTATAATTGTGAAGTAGATCAGGAAACCATTTCGATTAAAGAGTCTGTCTCCTTTGATCTGAAACAAGAATTTATTGATCCAAATCAATGAGTGAAAGGTGGAGAAAAGTTTGAAAATAAATCTATTTGAAGATACCTGAAGAACGGTACACTAAATAAGCCTACCGTTTTCAAAATTTTTGAAATGGAAGACAACGAGTCTATTTAGGAAGAATCAACGTAACTTTGGTTTAAGCACTATCTATAATGGTATATCCGCGTTTTCTTAAAAGGTCCAGAGCTTGGGATTGCGTCAGAACTTTCTCTTCTTTCGCAGGTTTTGGCTCCAGATATCCTTTAGCAGAATAGGGTTCCACCTTTGATAAGACATTCCAGATAGCGGTCAGGAGCATCTTACAAATAGCAATGATAGCTTTCTTGTGTCCACGATTCGCTTTGATTCTACGATAGCGATTTTTAAATTCTGGATGTTCTTTGGATCTGAGAAGAGCATTGGCAATCTGTACAAGTAGCGGTTTCAACGACTGCCCTGCACGAGAGATACGTGTTGATTTTGTTCGTCGGGCACTGCGATCGTTTCTTGGACAGCATCCAGCCCAAGAAATAAAGTGTTTCGAAGTTGGAAACACGGACATATCCGGTCCTATTTCTGAAAGAATCGCAATCGCTGTTATTGGCTGAGTGTCTAAGCCCGGTATGGTACGAAGTAGTTCCAAAACAGGGGAGAAGGGTTCTGCAAGAGCTTGAATCTCTAGATTGATCTCTTCTCGATGCTTCTCAATCTCGTTAATATGGTTGAGGCATTGGCGAAGCTTAATCGCTTGAGGTACAGAAATCGCCCCCTCAACTGCCGCTTGGATTTCTTCAACGGGAGTTTTACAACGGGCATGGATAAATGGTCGAACATCAAATGATTCACCGGGATGTTCTAACAAGTATTGGATGATAGAAGTGGATGATTTTCCGAACACATCACTAAAAACATCATCTAGTTTCAGATTAGAAACGGTTAAGCAGTTTAAAGCACGATTCTTTTCACTTGTTTTCATGTTGGTCAGTTTCGTCCGATAACGCATTAGATCACGAAGCTGGCGGATTTCAAGACCAGGAATAAAACTGGGTTTGATCATGTCGCACATAAAGAGATCACAAATCCATTTTGCATCTTTGCGATCTGTTTTATTTCCTTTCTGGGGTTTGGTGTACTTCGGATGAGCCAGTGTGACAAAACAAGTTTTTTCAAGAATATTAAAAACAGGGATCCAAAATTTACCGGAAGATTCCAAACACACATCCTTACAGTTGTATTTAGCAAGCCATTCAGCTAATTCATTGAGACCTTTTGTAAAGGAAGAGAAGCGAGCTTGCTTATACACTGTACGACCATTCGCATCTGTGATTCCGATACACGCATAGATCCACGTTTTGTGGACATCCAAGCCACAACAATTTTTACGAAAGATTTTGAACATAGCAACCTCCTGTAAAAAAATAGTACAGGTTTGGTAGGGACTGGTCATCCGGCGAAATCGAGTCAACTTCGGAAGAGATAAGTTTACGGGCTACGGGTTTGCGCCATTCATTGATGCCTTAACGGATGACCGACACCATATAATTATGCGGGGTTGCCGCTATACAGCCCCGCCACTCACCTCCTCGGGTTCTGTAGTGTACCAGGGACCTGCAAGGAAAGGGTAACACGGAATAAAAAAAGAAAGAAGGCGCTCTAAGGTTTTCATCACCTCATTGGTGCCTTTCGTAGGAAGGCGGATTTATAATTATGATTAACTTAGGTATTATTGGAACAAATTGGATTACTGATCAATTTGTCCAAGCAGCTCATGAGACGGGGAAATATCGCCTGGCGGCAGTTTATTCTCGGCGATTAGATACGGCACAAAAATTTGGTGAAAAGTATGGCGATGTCGAGTATGCGACTGATCTTGATACGTTTTTCGGTCTTGAACATGTAAATACCGTTTATATCGCTTCACCAAACAGCCTTCATTTCGAGCAGGCAAAGCAAGGAATCTTAGCTGGCAAAAATGTGATTGTCGAAAAGCCCGCTTTTTCAACGCCGACAGAAATGGATGAAATTATTGAGTTGGCGAATCAGAAAAGAGTATTTTTCTTTGAAGCGGCTCGTAATATTCATGAGAAATCTTTCAAAACGATTGCTGATTTTTTACCATCGAAAGATCAAATTATCGGCGCGGATTTTAGCTTTATGAAGTACTCTTCGCGTTACGATCAAGTTTTGGATGGAGGAGAACCCAATATTTTTTCTCCGCATTTTTCAGGCGGCGCGTTGGTTGATCTGGGCGTATACCCGATTTATGCGGCGTTAGCTTGGTTTGGTATGCCAAAAGAAAGTGTCTATTTTGGTCAAAAAATCGCAACTGGTGTTGACGGCTTTGGAGTAGGTGTTTTACGATACGATAATTTTGACGTAACGATTCGGACAGGTAAAATCAATGATAGTTTTCAACAATCTGAGATTTATTTAGTGAACGGAACCTTAGTGATGGATGCTGTCAATTCTATTAGCGAAGCCATTTTTCATGATCGAAATCACCAACGTAGAGAAAAGCTGGCTGTGCATCAATTAGAGAATCCGATGGTTGAAGAGGCAGACGAGTTTGCCCGAGTGATTTTGAATCCAACAGATCGCAAGTTGGGCACGGACTATGAAGAATGGGTCGAATTATCCCGAAATGTGAATCAAGTAATGTATGATATGCGAAAAAGTGCGGGCATCATTTTTGATGCGGACGAGAAATAGAGGAATCCATGAATAATCAGAATTTTGTACCATTTTTACAAAAAAATTGGGAAGAAGCGGGGTTTCAAAAACCAGCATTGATCCAATCAAAAGTTTATGACTTAATTAGTGAAGGAAAAAATTTAGTGGGTATTGCTCCGACTGGCAGTGGTAAGACCTTAGCTTATTTGTTGCCATTAATCAATAGACTTGAAGCAGGCATTCCCAGTCAAGTGTTGGTCTTAACTTCTTCACAGGAGTTGGCGATGCAAGTTGTAGAAGTCGCTCGAAGCTGGATCAGCGGTTCAGGAATGAAAGTTCAACCTTTGATCGGCGGTGCCAATGTCAAACGTCAACAAGAAGCACTGAAGAAAAAACCAGAATTATTGGTCGGAACACCTGGCCGTGTGCTGGAATTGATTATGGCAAAAAAAATCAAAGCTCCCAACATCAAAACACTCGTATTTGATGAAGTAGACCAGCTGGTTCAAGGTCAAAGCTTGCAGTTGATTCGAAACATTCTAAAAGCTACGGATAACAATGCGCAACATCTGTATTTTTCCGCAACTGCTGATGTCGTATTAGATGAATTGAATAAGATTGAATCTGAGCTGATTGTGGTAGATGTAAGCGAAGAAGATGACAGTCAAGGTGAGGTACAACACTTTTATTTAGAGACGAGTGAGCGTAAAAAAGTTGATCAGTTGCGTCGTTTGTTAAATCTACCCGAATTTTTGGGGATGATTTTCTTTAATCAGTTAAGTGATATGGGCAGTGCTGAGGAGAAATTACTCTATCACCAGTTGCCAGTTGCCAGTTTGGCTTCGGACCAATCGAAAATATCCCGTAAAGGGGCGATTGAGCAGTTCAAAAAGCATCAGATCCTAGGATTGCTCACAACTGATTTAGCTAGTCGAGGATTAGATATTGAGGCCCTGTCATTTGTGATCAATGTTGATGTCCCATTAAGCGAAGAAAGTTACTTACATCGTGCAGGAAGAGTCGGCCGAATGGGTAACGCTGGGGTTGTGATTTCCTTTGTTACGCCACAAGAAAAATCAGACTTAATCAAAATTGCTAAAAAACTGAACTTAGCAATTTCACCGATCTATTTATTTGGCGGAGAGCTTTTAACAGAAGAACCAATAAAACAAAGCGAACCAAAAAAGAAAAAAAGTAAAAAGAGCAAAGGGAAGAGACGGAAATAAGTCTCTTCCCTTTGTTCTTTTTAAAATAGCGAATGCAACAAAGTTCTTCGGATTCTTATTTGAGAAAAATTCATGAATTAGTAATAGAGGACCATCGTAATTTTTCATTTTTTTAGAATGTCTTCATTAAATTTAAGTTAGTCATCTTGCTAAAATAAGTTAAAATCGCTACAATAATAGAGGCATGTTCTCGTAGCTCAGTAGGATAGAGCGATCGCCTCCTAAGCGATAGGTCGCTGGTTCGATTCCAGTCGAGAACGTAAAAACAGCACGTAGAATGAAAAAATTCTGCGTGCTGTTTTTGTTTTATTTAAGCCCAATCACCATTTCTAAAGATTGGAACTTTTGAACCATCTTTACGAATGCCATCAATATTCATTTGAGCAGAACCCACCATGAAGTCGACATGAGTCTGGCTGCTATTCAAACCAGCCTCAGCCAATTCGGACTTGGTCATTTCCGTTCCACCCTGCACACTGAAGGGATAAGCTGCGCCCAACGCTAAGTGATTTGATGCATTTTCATCAAATAAAGTATTGAAGAAAGTTATTCCAGATTGAGAAATTGGGGAAGGATCTGGAACTAAGGCAACCTCACCAAGGTGTTTCGCTCCTTCATCAATATCCAATAATGAGGCTAAGACATCAGCTCCCTCTTTAGCAGAAAACTCAACGACTTTTCCATCCTTGAAGGTGAATTTCATTTCATTCAAAGTTGTGCCGGCATAGCTTAATGGTTTTGTACTGGTGATATACCCATCAACACGATTGCGATCAGGTGCTGTAAATACCTCTTCCGTCGGCATATTAGCCATAAATTCATTACCATCTGCAGCAAAACTGCCAGCACCCTCCCAAACATGATTTTTCGGCAAGCCAATCATAATATCTGTACCTGGAGCGGTATAGTGTAAAGCAGAAAATTGTTCCTTGTTTAAACGTTCTGCTTGCTCACGCATTGCTGCATCATGCTCTTCCCATGCTTTAACAGGATCATCTGAATAAATTCGAGTTGTTTTAAATATTTCATCCCAAAGTTTGTCAACTTGTTTTTCACTTGACTCGAGATTAGGGAAGACTTTTTTTGCCCATGCAGGACTAGATGCAGCTACTACTGTCCATCGTAATTTGTTTGATTGCGTGGCTTCCATCACAGCTTGTAATGCTTTGCCACGGGCTGCTTGATAGCTTGCTACACGATTTGTATCGACACCTAATAAAGCATCTGGATTTTGTGAAACAATACTGATTCGGGTGACCCGTTTTTCAGCAAATGTGTTTGCTTCATCTACTTTATAAGTGGGAACTTCATTGATTCGTTCCTCTGCTGCATGACTCAAAAACTCCCGTTGAATTTCATCATCATTCCATTGGACAATAACTTCTGCTGCGCCTAATTGATAAGCTTCTTTTGTAACAAGCCGAGCTAATACAGCTTGATCAACACTGGCGTATACGACAACAGTGTCATTTTTCTGTACATTTACACCAACCTTTGCAATTAAATGGGCATATTTTTCTAAGAGTGTGTCAAAATTAGCTAAAACCATTTCTATCCCTCCAATTCGATAGTCCTATCTTAGCATTTCTTCGATATTCTAAAAAGAAAATGAGATTCATTAATGTATATAATAATTCTGAAAACCTTCATAAAACAAAAAAAGATGCACCAATTGTTTTGGTACATCTAGGTTTCACTTATGCTATAGCTGCAACAAGCTTTTTCGCGAAAGCTTCTAAGTTTTCAATATCTTCTTCTTCGGCAGCCATTTCCACTTTTACACTTTCTGCTCCTCGAGTGGCTCCAGTCTTTGCAAAGGCGGCGTCAAAATCATCAACAGACTTACAATATTGATCATAAAATGTATCGCCAGATCCGCAAACACCAAAAATTTTTCCGTTTAGATCTAATTCCTGTAGTTCTTCGTAAAAGTCTACGATTTCATCAGGAAGGTCGCCTTCGCCATAAGTATATGTCGCAACCACACAAATATCCGCATCTTCAAAATCTTCAGCGTCAACCTGTGTACATTCATCGATTTCTACATCTACATCTAAATTTTCGAAGGCTTCAGCCACAATATCTGCGATTTCTTCGGTGTTACCAGTCATACTGGCGTAAACAATTTTTGCTAATGTCAAAAGAATTCCTCCTTATTAATTTGAATGAATTAATTTTACAAGGAAAATTTCATTCAATTTCGAATGTCGAATCGGTCTTCTCATTAAAGCAAGAAGAACTAATTAAAGTTGAACGGACATCCGTAGCTTTAAGCTAAATTTATGGTCATTATATCAAAATAGAAATCAAAAGGAAATCACTGTTCTCTAACCATTTGTTCGCTTAATAGGGTTATGTTAAAATGGACAAGATGAAAAAGGATGTTCGTCCAGAGATTCACAGACTTTTAAAGCGGCATTAATTCCAATCAAGAGAATTTCGCTTAGCTGGATGACCGACAAGAATATTTTCACCAGAATATAATTAACAAAAATAAGGAGACGAGAAAATGATTACTTTGAAATCACCCCGAGAAATTGAAATGATGAATGAGTCAGGTGAATTACTGGCTGATGTGCATCGTCATTTACGGGATTTCATAAAGCCGGGAATTACCAGTATGGATATAGAGAACTTTGTTAGAAACTTTATTGAAAGTCATGGTGGTGTGGCTGCTCAAATCGGCTTTGAAGGATACGAATATGCAACCTGCTGCAGTATTAACGACGAGATTTGTCATGGTTTTCCAAGAAAAAAACCTTTAAAAAATGGAGATTTAATCAAGGTTGATATGTGTGTAGAGTATAAAGGTGCAATGTCTGATTCTTGCTGGTCTTATGCGGTAGGAGAAGTGACACCAGAAATTAAACGGTTAATGGAAGTAACAAAAAAAGCTATGTACTTAGGTATCGAACAAGCACAGGTGGGCAATCGTATTGGTGACATTGGTCATGCTATTCAAACCTATGCTGAGGGCGAGGGATTTTCAGTTGTACGTGATTTTGTTGGACATGGAATTGGACCAACAATCCATGAAGAACCTGCAATTCCACATTATGGTGTGGCTGGCAAGGGCTTACGATTAAAAGAAGGCATGGTTATTACTATTGAACCAATGATTAATACTGGTGTTTGGCAAATGAAGATGGATCCTAACGGCTGGACAGCTTATACTCAAGATGGTGGTTGGTGTGCGCAATATGAGCACACGCTAGCAATTACGAAAGAAGGACCAAAAATCTTGACTTCACAAGGTGAAGAAGGAACTTATTAGAACGACGAGGATGCTATGGGGCCAATAGATAAAATTAAAAATAACAAGAAATTAATGGATTTCATCCAATCAATCCAAAAACATTTAGCAGAGACAGAAATAGGCGACCGCTCAGTGGTAGTTGCCTATTATTTGTTGCTATCCTTTTTCCCTATCTTGATTATTGTTGGTAATTTGCTGCCGTACTTTAACATTACTCCTGAAACAGTTTTGCCTTATTTGAGCGAGGCCATTCCTCCAAATGTCTTCAGTTTTTTGAAGCCAGCCATTACAAGCTTGTTAGAAAGCAGTTCAGGTGGAATGCTTTCCATTTCCGTTTTAGCGGCATTATGGTCATCAAGTCGTGGGATTAATGCTTTGCAAACCGCACTTAATCGTGCGTACGGTGTTGAAGATCGTGGAAATTTCGTTATTAGCCGTATTGTGTCGGTTGGAATTGTTGGTGTACTAATGATGGCAATCATTGCTGTCGCACTTTTTTTCAGTGCAGGACAAGTGATCTTGGATGCTTTGCAGCAATTGTTGCGTTTCTCACCGGATATTATCAATACTTTCTTAGCGTTACGTTGGCCTGTAACATTGATTGGCTTGTTGGTTATCCTTGGAGGTCTGTATATTGTCATTCCCAATGCACATGTACGGATAAAATATGCATTGCCAGGAACCGTTTTTGCTACGGTGGGCTGGATAGTTCTAGCTCAAGGCTTCAGTATTTACGCACGTACTTTCGCTCAACGTGTGTCAGGATATCAAATCATTGGAAGTTTTATTGTTTTAATGTTTTGGTTGAATTTTGCCGCTACCATTATTATTTTAGGCGGAGTATTAAATGTGACTATCGAGGAATATCGTACAGGACAAGAGGTTAAGGAAGGATCTAATCGTTTGAATAAATGGTTGAATAAATTGAAGGATCGCTTCATTAAAAAGAAAAAATAATTTCAAGATTTTTTGTAAGATTTCATGAGAACCTTGTAAAGGTGGTTGAATCCTTTATAATAATTTTTAGTAAAAAGGCAGGTGTCAACATGTTAGTATCATTCGGATTGATCATTAAGTACTTTTTAACATTTTTGATCGCATTAATTTTGACTCCGATTTTTAAAATAATTTCGGTACAAACTGGTTTGGTCGACAATCCTAATGCGCGCCGAATGAATCAAGTGCCAATGCCAAGTGCTGGTGGCTTGCCGATTTTTATTACTTTTGCTATTTCTTCACTATTTTTATTTCGTGATGCGATTCCTTTTGATTATATTAGTAAAATTTTGTTAGGTGCTTTAATTATCGTAATCACAGGCTTGCTAGATGATAAGTTCGAACTTTCTCCAAAACAAAAAAGTATAGGTATTTTACTGGCTGGTCTAGTGATCTATTATTACGCTGGTATTCGCTTTGACTTCTTTACCGCTCCATTATTCGGTCGAATTAACTTAGAGTGGCTGAGTTTGCCAGCTACATTGTTTTGGATTTTTGGTATTACGAATGCATTGAATTTGATCGATGGATTGGACGGACTTGCTTCAGGTGTATCAATCATTAGTTTGATGACAATCGGTATAATAGGGTATTTCTTTTTGCATTCATCACAGGTGTTTATATCTTTAGCTATTTTTTGTTTAGTTGCAAGTATATTAGGTTTTTTCCCATATAATTTTCATCCGGCCAAGATTTATCTAGGCGATACTGGAG
Organism: Enterococcus avium ATCC 14025; assembly: GCF_000406965.1. Classification (GTDB taxonomy): domain Bacteria; phylum Bacillota; class Bacilli; order Lactobacillales; family Enterococcaceae; genus Enterococcus_A; species Enterococcus_A avium. The sequence goes on from NZ_KE136364.1 coordinate 282,107, forward strand.
CTCTGTTTTTAGGTTTTATGATTTCTGTATTAACTTTACAAGGCTTAAAAAATGTTACCTTTATCTCTTTGATTACTCCCTTAATTATTCTGGGTGTTCCAGTGACAGATACCTTTTTTGCCATGATACGTCGTAAAACAAGCAACATGCCAATCTCAATGGCCGACAAGCAGCATTTACATCATCGCTTATTGAATTTGGGATTTACTCATCGTGGAGCTGTATTAACGATTTACGCCATTGCCGTATTATTTTCTTTTACTGCATTATTATTAAACTATACGAGCAGGGTGGGAACGATTGTTTTGATTATTGCAATGGTTTTTGCTTTGACTTTCCTGTTAGAGTTGATTGGGTTGATTCCGGAAAAATATGGAATTATTACAAAAAGTTTTCGTTTCTTTGGGAACAAAGAGTACCGTTCGCAGGTATTGCGCAAATATTTCAAGAAATGAGTGTTGACGTCCCTTATGAAAGTAAATGATATGAATGTGACTGTTAGCATCGTGACTCATAACAGCGACAAGATTTTTTTAAGTCTAGATTCATTAATCAGATCGCTAGGTAAAGATCAATCAATTCAAATTAAGATTTTTGATAATGCGTCTGAAGTGAAATACCAAGAACGTTTAGCAAAATACCTTGAGTATTCATTTGTATCGATTGAGTTCTTTGAAGAAAATAAAGGGTTTGGCTTCGGACATAACGCGAATCTCTTAGGTGTTTCTGGTTATGGAATTATTTTTAACCCCGATATTATATTGTCAGAAAATCATTTAAATGAAATGGTTAAGCATTTAGCTGATCATCCCAAATGTGGACTTTTGGCTCCCAAAATCTTGAATGAGGATGGAACAACACAATACCTAATACGTAATCATTTAGATGTCTTTGATTATATGCTTCGGTTTATTCCGTTTAAGTTTGTTAAAAGGCTGTTTGCAAAACGGTTAGCAAAATTTGAATGTCGTGATTTACCGGATGATCAAGATAGTTTTGTACGAATGATTTCTGGCAGCTTTATGGTGGTGGATCTAGTCAAGTTCAATGAAATCAATGGATTTGACGATCGCTACTTTATGTATTTTGAGGACAATGATCTTTGTCGTAAAATGGAGCAAGCTGGCTACAAGGCGTTATACAGTCCTCAATTTTCAGTTATTCATTTATATGAGCGTGGAGCAGTTAAAAATCAACACTTATTTTTCATTTTTTTACAGTCCATGAGAAAATACTTTCAAAAATGGGGCTGGCAATTCTTTTAAATTTGGAGGTAGGGGATGCTAAAGCAATCCGAGAAGCGGATATCTGTTTGTATGGCAACGTACAACGGCCGTCACTTTATTGAAGAACAATTGAATAGCATATTCCCACAGCTCTCGGAGCATGATGAGTTGATTATTTCCGACGACCATTCAACAGATGGAACGTGGGAATTTTTATTAGAGTTGGAAGCAAAAGATTCACGGATCAAGCTTTTTCGAAATAATGGACAAGGTTTGATTGCTAATTTTGCAAATGCAATTGAAAAAAGTGCGCATTCAATTATTTTTTTGAGTGATCAGGATGATGTTTGGCTTCCGGATAAGGTAAAAAAAACAATGCCTTATTTTGATAATCCTCAAACACAGGCTGTCATTTCTGATTTGGTTATTGTGGACAATAATTTTGAAGTTTTGGTTCCTTCTTATCAAGCGATGCGCCATACGCATTCTGGTTTTTGGCATAATCTCGTGAAAAGCAGTTATATTGGTGCCGGTATGGCATTTCGATCGGGATTAAAAGAGATTATCTTACCGATTCCGCAAGAAGTTCCGATGCACGATATGTGGATTGGCTTATTAGCTGATTATTATCGAGGAGTTGTCTTTATTCCTGATCAATTGGTCTATTATCGTCGTCATGGTTTGAACGCTTCGGAAATCAAGACCACTGCTTCGCGCATCCAACAATTTAAGTGGCGCTGGAATGCGTTGCAATTGGTAAGAAAAAGAATAAAAGAAATCAAAAAAAAATAGCAAAACGATTCTTCTAATAACTAACATCAGGTATAATATGTTCGTATGTATTAAAAAGGAGCGTAATTATGAAAGGAATTATCTTAGCAGGGGGTAGCGGAACTCGTTTATACCCTCTAACTAAAGCAACCTCGAAACAATTAATGCCGGTTTATGATAAACCAATGATTTACTACCCAATGTCAACATTGATGCTGGCTGGGATCAATGAGATTTTAATTATCTCAACACCACAAGATACACCAAGGTTTGAAAATCTTTTTGGAGATGGAAATGAATTAGGCATCCACATTGAGTACGCTGTTCAGGAAAGTCCGGATGGCTTGGCACAGGCTTTTATTATTGGTGAAGAATTTATTGGCGATGATAGTGTTTGTTTAGTTCTGGGAGACAATATTTATTATGGTGATGGATTGTCCCGCATGCTGCAGCGAGCAGCTAAGAAGACTGAAGGTGCAACAGTTTTTGGTTACCATGTAAATGATCCGGAACGCTTTGGCGTGGTGGAGTTTGACAATGAGATGCAAGCCGTGTCAATCGAAGAAAAACCTGAAAAACCAAAATCTCACTATGCAGTAACTGGTTTGTATTTCTATGATAACGATGTAGTGGAAATTGCCAAGAATATTGAACCTTCTGAGCGTGGAGAGTTAGAAATCACTGATGTAAACAAAGAATATTTAGTACGCAATAAATTATCTGTAGAAGTAATGAGTCGCGGGTTTGCGTGGTTAGATACTGGTACTCACGAATCATTATTAGAAGCGTCAACATTTATTTCAACGATTGAGAAGCGTCAAAATTTGAAGGTGGCTTGTTTAGAGGAGATTTCCTATCGAATGGGCTATATCACAAAAGAGCAATTGATCGAACTTGCCCAACCATTAAAGAAAAATCAGTATGGACAATACCTATTACGTTTAGCAGAAGAGGAATAAGCATGGGGAAAATTAAGGTAACAGAAACAAATTTAACAGATGTAAAAATTATTGAACCAGCAGTTTTTGGCGATCACCGCGGCTTTTTCACTGAGAGTTTTTCAGTAGAAGACTTCAAAGCAGCTGGAATAGATTTTGATTTTATTCAAGACAATCATTCACTTTCAACACAACCAGGTGTGCTGCGAGGCTTGCACTTTCAAAAGGGAAAATCAGCCCAAACGAAATTGATTCGCGTTGTGACGGGAGCAGTTCTCGATGTCATCGTGGATATCCGTAAAGGAAGTCCAACTTATGGGAAATGGGAAGGTTATATTCTTTCTGAGCATAATCATCGTCAATTGTTAGTTCCTCGAGGATATGCTCACGGATTTGTTACATTGACCCCAAATGTCAATTTCATGTACAAGTGTGATAATTATTACGATGCAGAGGCAGATGGTGGTATTTCATTTGCAGATCCAGATTTAGCGATTGATTGGCCGATTGATATCGAAAAAGCCATCACATCAGAAAAAGATGCAAAACAACCAACCTTGAAAGAATTTGAAGCTGAAAATCCTTTCGTTTATGGTGAAATTTAAGGGGTAGATAATTGATGAAAAATATTATCGTAACTGGTGGAGCAGGTTTCATCGGCTCTAACTTTGTTCATTATGTTGCAAATAATCATCCAGATGTCCACATTACTGTTTTAGATAAATTAACTTACGCAGGAAACAAGGAAAATTTAGCTGGATTACCTGAAGATCGAGTAGAATTAGTAGTTGGCGATATTGCTGATGCAGAGTTAGTTGATCGTTTAGTCAAAAAAACAGATGCGGTTGTTCATTATGCGGCCGAATCTCACAATGACAATTCTCTAAAAGATCCATTTCCTTTTGTTCAAACGAACATCATTGGAACCTATACATTGATTGAAGCATGTCGAAAAAATAATGTGCGGTATCATCATGTATCCACCGATGAAGTATATGGCGATCTTCCATTAAGAGAAGATTTGCCCGGCCATGGTGAAGGTGAAGGAGAAAAATTCACAGCAGAAACACCTTACAATCCTTCAAGTCCATATTCGTCAACCAAAGCAGGATCAGATTTATTAGTAAAAGCTTGGGTACGGTCGTTTGGATTACGGGCGACAATTTCAAATTGTTCAAATAACTATGGTCCGTATCAACATATTGAAAAATTCATTCCCCGTCAAATTACAAACATTTTGAGCGGAATTCGTCCAAAATTGTACGGTGACGGTAAGAATGTGCGAGATTGGATACACACTAATGATCATTCTTCTGCTGTTTGGGCAATCTTAACCAAGGGTAAGATTGGTGAAACCTATCTGATTGGTGCGGATGGAGAAGAAGATAATAAAACCGTAATGGAGATCATCTTAGAAGAAATGGGTCAACCAAAAGACGCATACGATCATGTAAAGGATCGTGCTGGGCATGATTTACGTTATGCAATCGATTCAACGAAATTACGAGAAGAATTAGGGTGGACACCAGAATTTACGAACTTCCGTGCGGGTATGAAAGACACCATTAAATGGTATACTGAGCATGAAGAGTGGTGGCGTGCTGAAAAAGAAGCGGTCGAAAGTAATTACGCCAAAAACGGCCAATAATACTAATTGAATCTGGCAGGGGTAACCTGCCTTTTTTTGAGAAAAGGAGTCGATAGAAATGATCTTAATTACAGGTGGACACGGACAATTAGGAACAGAGTTACGTCATTTATTAGATGAAAAAAAGCTTGAGTATCTTTCAACAGATGCTGATCAGCTTGATATTACCGATAAAGAGGGTACGTACAAGTTCATTACAGATATGAAACCAGAAATTATCTATCATTGTGCTGCTTACACTGCTGTTGATAAGGCGGAGGACGAAGGAAAAGAGTTAGATGAAAAAATCAACGTGGAAGGCACACGGAACGTTGCTGAAGCAGCAAAAGCTGCCGGAGCAACATTAATTTATATTAGTACGGATTACGTCTTTGATGGTAAGAAAAAAGAAGGTATGTATCAAGTAGACGATACGACAAACCCATTAAGCGAATATGGCCGAACGAAACTATTGGGCGAAAAAGCTGTACAAGAAACGATGGATGACTATTATATCATCCGTACTTCATGGGTATTTGGCATCTATGGTCATAACTTTATTTATACCATGCAGAAATTAGCTAAAACGCATGATCGTTTGACGGTTGTAAATGATCAATTCGGCCGACCAACTTGGACACGGACATTAGCAGAATTTATGGTATTCGTCATTGAAAAGAAAGCACCATTCGGCATTTATCATTTATCGAATGAAAACAGCTGTTCATGGTATGAGTTCGCAAAAGAAATTTTGAAAGATACAGATGTAGAAGTAGCACCGGTGACTTCTGAGGAGTATCCGCAAAAAGCCACTCGTCCGCAATATTCAATCATGGACTTAAGTAAAGCCAAAGGATTAGGTTTTGAAATACCTACGTGGCAAGAAGCATTGAATAGTTTCCTTGAATTAGAAGCAAAACAATAAGAAAGAAGCTAGAGGTGAGAGATTTGTTTGAAGTAGTGGTGGTTCTTTATAATATGACGTTTTCTGAGTCGCCGACGATCATAAGCTTAAACCAACTTCTTGCCTCTGGAGCTTTTCCAGAAATTCGAAAAATTTTGATTTTTGATAACAGTGAGCAGGGGACAGAACCAGTAGAATTAGAAGGGCGTTTCATTTATTATCACAGTAAAAAAAATGTTGGATTGGCTCAGGCTTATAATTACGCTTTGGACCAAAGCAATGATGACACAGAATGGCTGATGACCTTAGATCAAGATACAAAGCTAACGAAAGAATACTTAAGTGAACTAATTAGTACATCTTCAGAATTGTCAGAAACTGTCGCAGCCGTGGCTCCGATAGTAACAGACAATGAACGACAAATTTCTCCTGTACGTAGCGATACTTTGCGTCCATTACATACAGAATTACCTAAAAAAAATCGTGTATATTCTAAGGATATTATGGTGATTAATTCAGGAACGGCAATAAGAACGATTTTTTTACGAGAATTGGGCGGGTACAATATTCATTTTCCATTAGACTACTTGGATCATTGGCTTTGCTGGCGTATCTTTAACGAACATCAACAAATCTATATTCTTTCAAATAAACTAGAACATCAATTATCAGTGTTAGACTATAAAAATCATATGAATCTTTCTCGTTATCTAGCAATCATTCAAGCTGAAAAATGCTATTATTATTTATATAACAAACAATTGCTTCCTCAATATCGAAGGCAGTTATTACTTCGAGGATGTAAACAGATTTTAACAGGAAGATTTAACTATGGAAAATTGACATTCGAATTTTTAATTTCAGGAGGAAAAAATGGAAACACGGGCAGAAAAGCGGACTAGGGAAGTGCCATATGAGAAGACGAATCCTTTTGAATGGATTATTGATCAAATCATTCGCTTTAGATACATAATAGGCATACTTTTTCTTATTTTAATCGTCGTACTAAACTTAAATGGGAGTTCGATAGGTTCTTGGGATAAAATTGTTTCTGAACGTAGTGACGACAAGAAGTCTGATGTCATTTTTGGTGAAAATAGAGCTGTTCGTTCGGATGAATGGATGGTTCAAACGCCTTTTTATTTCTCACAAGCTGAAAGTGATTATCCAGTCGTAAACAAGCAGTATGGCAAAGAAGGCCAAAACATGATTCTTGCTTACAACTCGCCTGTTAAGGATATAACTGTGATAGGAAAACCATTCAATTGGGGATTTCTTTTTTTGGGGAAAGAACGAGGACTCTCCTTTTATTGGGGATTTAAAATTATCGGGATGCTTCTATTGAGTTTCGAATTGGTCATGATCCTAACCAAACGTAATAAGTACTTGTCATTGTTGGGGGCATTCTGGATCACTTTTTCTCCCTCAATTCAATGGTGGTTTATGCAGCATGTAGGAGATTTAATATTTTTTACGTTGGCGATTATGGTAGCAAGTTATTATTTTATTGCTAAGCACGACAACAAAATCTTGCGTCTACTTATGATGAGCTTAATTGTGATTAATGGCATCGGTTTTGTCTTAGTATTGTATCCTGCCCACCAAGTGCCATTGGCGTATCTAATTCTATTTTGGTTGTTCGGCACATTGATTCATTTCCGAAAAAAAATAGTACTAGATATTTGGGATTTACCGATTATTATTGGTGGTCTTGGACTAATCGTATTTATTCTTTTACATTTTTATAATACATCAAAGGATGCTATCGATGCGACGATGAACACTATTTATCCAGGCCATCGTGAAGCTGAAGGCGGGGGCCGTCCATTATCAGATTATTTTCTGTTTTTGACAAATTGGAAAATCCCATTTGAAGACTTCGATTTTTATGGGACAAACAACGGGGAAGTCGCATCATATTTCAATTTATTTCCTCTGACAGTATTGCTATCACCATTTGTTTTCTTTTCTAAACGAGGCAAGGAAGAAAAATATTTGGGAGTAATTTTAGGGTTGTTTTGTTGTTTCGTTTTTGGTTGGACCTATTTCGGCTATAGTCATGGCATCGCAAAAACTTTGATGTTGACTTATGTGACAAGTACACGTGGTTTAGTAACTTTAGGTTTTGGCTCGGTATTATTAAGTTTATGGATGATAAATTTCTTATGGGAATATGTAAAAGTTTCTTGGTGGATAAAATTAATAATATTTGGTCTTGTTATGATACAGGCTTCTCATTCTGTCATTTCCTCAGTAATGGGGTTGTATTTTAATAATTTTGAAATTTTTATGACACTTGTGGTGTTCGCTTTACTTCTTTTCTGCGTGCTATTCAAATTGAAAAAAGTGTTTATCTTGGGGATGACTGTGATTGTTTTAGTCTCAGGAATTTTTGTTAATCCAGTCGTACGTGGAACTGGAGCGATTGATAAGAAGACATTGGCCGAAGAAATCGTTAAAATTAAAAAGAAAGACCCCGATGCATTATGGCTTTCAGAGGGGGATTTGTATAATTTTACTCCAGCATTAGGTGTGAAGACGATTAATTCTGTACGTTTTTATCCAGATATGAAGTTATGGCATGAGATTGATCCAAAAGGTAAGAATGAGAAAATCTACAACCGTTATGCGCATACACGTGCGTTTGCTGTATCGGAAGCAACAAGATTCCACTTGGATCGACCTGATAATTTTACGGTTTATCTCAATTTTACAGATTGTAAAAAACTAGGATTTAAATATGTAATTAGTAAACGTCCGATGGAGGACTATAACTCATTAAACTATGCACAATTTGAACGCATTTATGGTCCGGATAAAGACAAGTGGTCAATTTATAAGTTGAGCTTTACTTCAGATGAAGAACAGGTACAACCTGAAGATGAGATTGATCCAGTTGGTGGAACGGAGAACTATCAGGAAATTCCACAGCCGGCGCCAAGCTATGGTGAGTATATTAATTAAAAATACTTTTTCCTAAAATAAAGAGTTTAGCCATATCTAATTGCTAGTGTTGCTTATATAAATAGAAAGGCGGTGGACTTAATATGAGTTATTGGCTTTTTTTGAGTGTGGGAGGATTAACCGTAATTTTCAGAAGAAATAAAATAGTTTGCTCCATACTTGTCTTTCTTTTCTGGATTGCGATGACCTTCAACACGGCAATCGCAGACCGTGGTCAATACCAAAATTTTTATAATGATCCTATAGCTGCAAAAGAAGAGTGGGGATATACCCATCTCCAACTCGTGGCAAAAGCAATGGGGCTGTCCTTCCAAGTTTTTTTTGCCATAGTGATTGGTTTGGCATTATTGTTGATGGTTTATTCAGTTTTTAAAGCATCTCTCAATCCTGGGTGGACACTTGTTTTCTATCTAATTTTTCCATTTACTATGGATGCTGCGCAAATAAGAAGTTTCATCGCAGCAGCATTCATCACTGTGGGTTTGACAGTTTTAGCTCAAGATCGTAGTTGGTTGAGTATAGCAAAATATTTAGCTCTTGTTACTGGAGGAGTCATGTTTCACTATTCTGCAATTTTCTTCTATTTTGTTGCAATCGTTTATTTTGTGCCGCCGTTCATTTTATATCTTATTACGACTTCTGTCTCTTTATTAGTTGCATCTAATTTAAGTGGCGTAATGAAGATAGTAGGACGTTTGCTGCCATTTATCGATTATAAGATTAACCGATACTACGATGCTAAGTTTATGACCTCTCCAGAAGAAGTACGAGGGTATATGATTTATTTAATCATGTTATCCCTGTTAGCAGGAATTGCTTGGTGTATGATTCGTTACAGCTTAAAAAGTCCATCAGAAAGATTTTTTGCAAGTAAGCAAAATTTGAAAAAGATAAATAACTATTATTACAATCATGCAACTTTAATTATTAGGGTTAATGCACTGTTAATGACAGTAATACCTTTGATTACTATATCTGTAAGTTTTGATCGCTTGATACGCGCTTGCTTGCTATCTAATTACATTCTTTTTGCAAATGCTCTTAGTTCTAAAGTAAATTGGGGAATACGACTAGTGTTTTCACTCGTGTGTTTAGCCTTTGTTGGTTACTACTGTAATTTTTATATTTTTTCTCGTTTTCCCGAGGTGGTTTTCCGTTCAGTATTCGAGCAAAACTTAATCTTGCCCAAATAACTAGTTAGCTATAGTTATTATTAGGAGAGCTGACACAAATTCTTTTAAACGAATAACAGCCGAGTGACTGTAGACAAAGTCCATTTTATGGATGATGACTACAGTCTTTTCTTTTAATGCTTCTAAAACTGCTAAGCTCTTTTATTCAATAAAATTTTAGAACTTGTTTTAATTTTCCTTTTGGTTGGCATCTTTTTATTGATTAATTAATAGTCTAGATGACTATTTGTTAAATGGAAATCGTAAAGTAATATAGATACAATTCAAAAATAAAAAGAGATTGAATGTGAGATAAATAGTATATGACGCTAGATTGAGCGCCACATTGAAATAGCGAAGCTTTTCTTAATAACCTTGCTTTTACATATATCTTTCTGTAGAATAATAACGTTAATCAACTATAGAAGTAATAAATAAAGCGTTAGATGAGAGGAAAGAAAATGTTCAAAGACTTACTTGGTTTTTTTAAAGAGATTATCCAGAATCGTACATTACTAAAGCAATTCTCTATAAATGATTTCAAGGCCCGCTATGCCGGGTCAGCTTTAGGAATTTTTTGGGCTTTTGCGAATCCATTAGTGATGGTAGTGACCTACTGGTTTGTGTTCGGTGTTGGATTCAAAGCAGCCATGACAGATGGTAAATATCCATTTATTGTTTTTCTATTGACTGGTTTAGTACCATGGATGTATTTTTCAGAGGTATTAGGTTCAGCTACAAATGTTTTTCGTGAATACAGCTATTTAGTGAAAAAAGTTGTTTTTAACATTCGAATTTTACCATCTGTTAAATTATTTTCTGCTATGTATATGCATGTATTTTTCATTATTATTGCACTTGTTGTAGGACTCTTTAATCAGGTGGTACCAGATTTGCATATTTTGCAGATGTTCTACTATCTTTTTGCGATGATGATGTTTTTAACAGGATTGACTTGGATTACGTCATCAATCCAGCCTTTTTTCCCAGATATTAACCAATTTATTGGTGTTATTATGCAAGCGCTAATGTGGGGAACGCCAGTATTGTGGAGCATCAATCAATTTGCGGCGCACCCAACGATTCAGTTTATTTTGAAATTCAATCCCATGTTTTATGTTGTCCAAGGCTATCGGGACGCATTTTTTGGTGAGCAGTGGTTCTGGGAAAAGCCGATGTTATCAATCTATTTCTGGGCTGTTACTTTGATTTTACTAGTAATCGGCAGTATCGTCTTCAAACGCTTAAAACCACATTTTTCTGATGTTTTATAAGGAGATAAATCTAAATGACTGAAACTGTAATTGAGATAAACCATTTAACTAAAAAATATGATATGTACAAAAAGCCATCTGATCGTCTGAAGGAAGCCTTGAGTCCAACAAGAAAAACATACCATGAAGTTTTTTATGCTTTAAATGATGTGAATGTTAAAGTAGAAAAAGGCGAGATGATTGGTTTTATTGGTGAAAATGGTTCGGGAAAATCAACGATTTTAAAAATCATTACGGGTGTACTAACACCTTCTGAAGGTGAAGTAAAGATTGAGGGAAATATTGCAGCGCTTTTGGAGCTGGGTTCAGGCTTTAATCCAGAATACAGCGGTTATGAAAACATTTTTCTTAATGGGATGGTATTAGGTTATTCTCGTGAAGAGATGGCTGAAAAGGTGGATGACATCATCAATTTCGCTGATATTGGGGATCACTTGTATCAACCTGTTAAAACATATTCGAGTGGAATGTTCGTCCGCCTTGCTTTTGCAGTGGCAATCAATGTCGATCCAGATATTTTGATCGTGGATGAAGCCTTAGCCGTTGGTGATTTAGAATTTCAATTAAAATGTATGGAAAAATTCACTGAGCTACGAAATGCTGGCAAAACAATTCTTTTTGTTTCGCATGATGTAAACGCAGTTCGCCGTTTTTGTGATCGAGTGTATTGGCTGAAAAACGGTGTCGTAGAAGCTGAAGGCGAGACGATGGAAATCACTGAAACATATGAAAACTTTTTGAAAAAGAAATCTTTAAAAACAGTTGATCGTGAAAACTCGTCATCTGAAGATTTTTCTGCTTATGATATCGTGGAAGTGAAATCAGCTGAATTATTAGATGGAAATCTGCAACCTTTAGAAATCGTTGAACAAGATAGTAAGGTAGTTATAAAGGTAATATATAATGTGAAGGACGATTCTATAAAGAAACCTGTTTTAGGTGTGGCTATCCGAACTGTAGATAATAATTACGTGTGCGGATTGAATACATTATTGGATGAAGAATCAATTCCTTGGAAAAAGGGAGAGAATGTCTTCTATTTAGAATACGAAAAGATGGCACTTTTAGGCGGCGAATATTATTTTGATGTAGCCCTTTTTGAAGAAAATGCGACCGTGCCATTGGTTTATAAAACAAGGTATTTAACCATGTTTATTTCTGGTAAATATGTTGGTGAAGGCATCGTTGTCTTGGATCATAAGTGGAAGGATACGATTTAAAATGAAGTATGATTTTGATTTGTCGCTTGAAGAACATACAAGTGTTGGGAAGATTATTAGCCAGATCCCTGAAAGTTCATCTGTTTTAGAATTTGGTCCAGGTAATGGTCGAATGACTAAGTATCTAATCAATGAAAAAAAATGTGAAGTATCAATTGTTGAGTTTGATCCGATCTTATTTGAGCACGTCATGGGCTTTGCCCAAGACGGCTTTTTAGGAAACATTGAAGAATATAAATGGTGCGATCATTTTGCCGGTAAAAGCTTCGATTTTATTATCTTTGCAGATGTTTTAGAGCATTTGACTGATTCGGAAAAAGCGCTGGAGAAGGCCAGTAAATTTTTGGCTCAAAATGGAGAGATACTATTAACATTCCCGAATTTGGCGCATAATTCAGTACTGATTGATTTGTTTAATAATAAATTGGACTGGAAACAATACGGTTTACTGGATCGCACACATAACAGTTTTTATACGCAAAAAGGATTCGAAGAGCTATTTGATCGAATTGGTTTGTCAATACGTCGAGAAGACTTTACTTACGCACAGGTTGGACAAAATGAACTGTCTGCGAGTTACGAAGACTTGCCTGAGATGGTTCGTTATGATTTCAAAAATCGTCCCTTTGGCGAAGTTTATCAATATTTTTATGCATTGCGCAAAGAACCTGTTACGAATCCAGAGCGTGTCGAACCAATTAATTCAAATTACAATAAGCAAATACAATTAGCTTATCTTATTAATGGTAAATTTGAAGTAGAGCCGTATATATTTAATAATCAAACCGGCGAAAATAAAAGTACCGTTCATCATGCACCTGAGGATACTAAGAAATTAAGAATTGTTATCGGTAAAGTTCCTGCTTCAATTCAACTATCTGTTATTGTGGAAAATAGGCTCCTGAAAATTGAAGAAACAAATGCTTCTTGGTACCAAGAAGATCTTTTTATGTTCCCTGAGATTGCAGAAGAGCCTTATGTGGTTGTTGATGGAGCAGCAATAGCCGGAAAAGAATATTCAGTAAATGTAAATGTTTTAAATGAAGAAGAATTCTTCCCAGCAGAAGAAAAAATGATGGATGACCTCAGATACGAAAAGGGATTAAATCGTTTACTTTCTTTGAAACTGAACTATCTAGATAAGTATGGCTATCAGTTGAAGAATATTCCTTTTTTAGAGCTAGAACCAGGAATTGAAATAGAAGGAATCAAATTAACGATTGAGACGATTGAAAATAATGAATCTGAAAATGAAGCCATTATAAAAGGGTGGGGATTTTCAGAAGCTACGAAGGCGCCATTAGATTTTTTAATGGCAGAATCGGTGAAACAAATGAATGTTAATCGTATCTATCGCCCAGATGTCAATGAAGTATTTGGAATAGCATCCGCAGATAAGTTTGGCTTTATTCTAACGATTAAAGATTTGCAAATAACGGATGGTGTGAAGCTGCTTCTAATAGACGATCAAGATCAAATTTATCCAGTTGTAGCACGAAGGATAAAGACTGCGAATACAACTACGGCAAGAAAAATTCGCCGTTTGCTTGGATCAATCAAACGAAATGGCTTTGCTGGAGCGATAAAGAATTATCAACGCTCTAAACAACAAAGTGCGAATTATGAAGAATGGATGACAAAGGTTGAAGAACCGTATCGTTCACAACTAATCGAAGCATCAAGAGGATTAGCTTTTCAGCCTAAAATTTCTTTGGTTGTACCAGTGTATAACGTTGATGAAAAATGGCTGCGAGCTTGTGTGGATTCTTTGAAGAATCAACTTTATTCCAATTGGGAACTTTGTTTAGCAGATGATGCTTCACCAAAGGCTCACATCAAGCCTTTGTTACAGGAATTAGCAGCAGAAGACGAACGCATAAAAGTTGTTCTTCGTGAAAAGAATGGACATATTTCCGAAGCTACCAACTCAGCGATTGAGGTGGCAACTGGAGAGTATATTGGCTTTTTAGATAATGACGATATTCTAGCAGATACAGCACTTCTAGCAGTTGTTAGTGCCTTAAATGAAGATCAAAACCGTGAATTTATTTACACGGATGAAGATAAGCTCTCAATGAGTGGCAAACGTTTTGATCCATTTTTTAAACCGAACTGGAATGAAACGTTATTACTTGGACACAATTATATTACACATTTTGTAGTTGTGAAGCGTTCAATCATAGAAGCAATCGGTGGTTTACGAACGGAATTTAATGGCAGTCAGGATTATGACTTTGTGCTACGTGCAACAGAAGCAGCAAAAGAAATTTATCATATACCGAATATTCTTTACCATTGGCGAACGATAGAAACATCAGTGGCGATGGATCCTCAAAGCAAAGAATACGCTTATGTAGCAGGTCAGAATGCGTTACAAGCAGCGCTTGACCGTCGCAATCTAAACGGTGTTGTAACCATGACAAAAAATTATGGTGCTTATAAGATCGACTTTAATTATCATACAGAACCAAAAGTTTCGATTATTTTGAGTGGGAAAACGAGTGAAGAACAATTAGAACAACTTTTAATCACCGAGTGGTCTGATTTTGAAATTTTGACTAATCATTCTGATGTAGCCGATGAACGTGTTCGGATATTTACTGGCAAAAATGAAAATGAACTTGCCGAAGCAGCCGAGGGTGATTTTTTAGTGTTCTTGTCTGAAAAATTAGTCCCGACAAAATCTACTTGGTTAAAAGAAGCAACAAATTTTTTACGCTTGCCTAATGTGGGAGCAGTCACTGGGAAGATTATTAGTAAAGACGAGGCAATCCTTTACTGCGGTGTGACGATTGATTCTACCCACGAAGGAATAGTGTACGAACAGCAGGGACTATCAAACAAGACGATTGGGACGTATTTTCGTCCGGCTCTGCCACGGGAAATCTACACAGCTACAGAAGATGCATTGATTATTCAAAAAGATATATTTGTAGCATTAGACGGATTCGATCAATCATTGCCAGCAGCTATCAAAGGTATTGACATTTCGATTCGATTGGCAAGAGAAAAAAAGAAACTGATTTTTGATCCCTATTTTGAAGTACGCTATCCTGGTGAAAATCATTTTAGTGTGAAAAAAGAAGCTTATGATATTTTAAGTAATAAATATTCTCAAGAATTGAATGATCCATTGGTCAATCCAAATCAATTCAGCATAGGAGGCTAATCCAATGGCAAAAAATGAACAAGTTTGCATTGATCAATGCAAGTTCCAACCAGAGACGAATCAATTAGAGATCAGAGGATGGGCCCTTGATCTAGTTACTAAAGATGTGCCTACAATCACTGTTCATTCGGAAAATGTCACTAGCGATAAAATCGAGTGGTACCCACGTTCAGATGTGGCAGCCGCACATAAAACAAGTGCTAATCTGCAAATGGGTTTTGAGGTAATTATTAAGGTAGAAAATCCAGATGAAAAAATATCGCTTGATTTTCATTTTAGTGATCATACACAAAATGAATCTTTTATTCCGAGAGAAAACATTGTAAAAGTATCAAAACAACCATCACAAATTCAGGAATTTTATGGCAAAGCACGTAAAGGCTTGGGTTATTTGAAACGCAACGGCTTAAAGAATACTTTACGTCGAATCAAGTTGGAACAAAATAAGCAATCCGATGAAAGTTATCAGCAGTGGATCGTGGAAAATGAAAATTGGGATGCTGAGGCAATCAAAGCTGAAATCGCCGCATTTGATTATCAGCCAGTTATTTCAATTTTGATGCCGGTTTATAACGTTGAAGAAAAATGGCTGGAGAAATGTATTGAGTCCGTTCAGAATCAGTTTTATCCTAACTGGGAATTGTGTATGGCAGATGATCATTCCACGGATGAATCCGTAAGACCGTTATTAGAAAAATATGCGGCTCAGGATTCTCGGATCAAAAATGTTTTCCGTTCTGAAAACGGTCATATTTCCAAAGCAACAAATTCTGCGTTAGAGATTGCGACTGGTGAGTTTGTTGCTTTACTAGATAATGACGATGAACTTGCACCAATTGCTTTGTACGAAGTTGCCAAGCGCTTAAACGAAAATGCGAATTTAGATTTGATATATAGTGATGAAGATAAGATTGATATGACAGGCAAACGTTTTGACCCAGCCTTTAAGCCAGATTGGTCGCCTGATTTATTACTAGGTACGAATTATATTTCTCATTTAGGTGTTTATCGTCGTTCAATCATGGAAAAAATCGGAGGATTTCGTGTTGGCTATGAAGGATCGCAAGATTATGACCTAGTTCTGCGTTTTACAGAACAAACAACTGCTGAGCGAATTGCACACATTCCACAGATACTCTATTACTGGCGTATCCTACCAAGCTCAACAGCAGCCGATCAATCAACGAAAAGCTATGCTTTTGATGCGGGCTTAAAAGCTGTTCAGGATGCAATCAATCGACGCGGGATCGAGGCGACAGTTCAGCATGCGGCTGGAAATGGATTATATGATGTAGATTACAAAGTATTATCTGAGGACTTAGTCAGTGTGATCATACCTACACGTAATGGGTATGATGACGTGAAGCGTTGCGTAGATTCGATTATTGAAAAAACGACTTATTCAAATTATGAGATCATTCTGGCTGATAACGGAAGTGATCAGCCAGAGATGCAGGAGCTTTATGCTGGGTACAAAAAGCAATTGGATGACCGTTTCATTGTAGAGTCGATCGATATTCCATTCAATTATTCTCGCATCAATAATTTAGCTGCAAAAGTTGCTAAAGGAAAGTATCTGCTATTCCTAAATAATGACACAGAAGTAATCACGCCAGAATGGATGACTAAAATGGTTTCTTTTGCACAGTTTGAGCGTATTGGTTGTGTTGGTGCAAAATTATACTATCCAAACAATACGATTCAGCATGCTGGTGTAATACTAGGAATGGGTGGTGCCGCTGGGCATGGTCATCATACTTTCCCACGAGGAGATTTTGGTTATTTTGGAAAATTAGAGATCAACGTTGATTATTTAGCAGTTACTGCAGCATGCTTAATGATTCGAGCTAAAGATTTTGCTGAGTTGAAGGGCTTTGACGAAGAGTTGACTGTTGCTTTTAACGATGTTGATCTGTGTTTGCGAGAATATGAGAAAGGTCACAACAATGTGTGGCTACATGGAGTCGAATTATACCACTTCGAATCTCAATCCCGAGGATACGAAAACACACCCGAAAAGCAAGCTCGGTTTGAAAAGGAAACCAAGTATATGGAAGACACTTGGACAAGCTATATTGAAAATGATCCGTATTATAATCCGAATTTGACGAGAAGTGGTGGAGATTTTTCGGTGCGAATAGGAAAGTGAAATAGTTTCAAACGATTAAGCAAAATCAGATGATTCTAAAATTAAATAGAGCGATACAAATCGGCCAAAAGATTGTTATATCAGTCTTTTGGCCGATTTGTATCGCTCTTTAATTAGTACTATTAAAAACAAGATTATATTAACCAGTAGCTATCTATAAAAATTACTAGTACTTATGGTTGTGTTTGTAGTAGCAGATCATTTACCAAAAGTTTTAGGGATTATCCGGCTCCTTCTTATCTCCATCCGTGCATATTACTGGAAAATTTGCAGTAATAATTTTTCTTATTTAGTAAAACTAATAAGAGGGGGGGAGCGGTTATTTTGCGATTCGCACTTTTTTTAGAAATCGTTTATCTTTTAGTCACCGGCCGGAAACAAAAAAATTAGGAGGAAACAACCATGGTTCAAAAAATCGGCAATAAACTACAAGTAGAAATCGATGCAGGCGGAGAAAAAACTAAGAAGATCACCTTTACAAATGTAATGGATGAGCCTAGCGAAGAGAAGGTCCTTGAACTGGGTGAAATTATGAAATCGCTATCAGTTGAAGGCAGCCAGCTAGACGGCGTGATCCTAACCAGTCAATCACGTTATACCAAATAAATCATAGAAAGGAAGAGAAAAAATGCTAAAACTCGTCGCAACCTTTAAAAACAGCTTAGGGAAGAACACACCTGGAGCTTCAATGATCCCGATACTCAAAAGAGCGACACAGAGATCAAAGGATTACTGCAACGCATGACCGACGTCAAGCTTTGCCATAAGGATGGCGCAGACCTCTTCAACACTGTCGAAAGCGCCAAGTACGTCGAAACGATTGAAACCATTATTTTTTAATCAAACACTTTGAGGGGTAGCGGCAGTCTTGCCGCCCTCCTCTACTATCTAATGAAGGGATGAGAATCAATGAATGTTATACAAACACTGTCGTTTCGGCAGTTATTCAACTTAAAAGCCAAAACACTCGAACAACGAATCACCAATTTCTACCATGAAACACAAAACAGCAGTGTCACCATCAAATACATTTTAGCCTTAAAAGTACGCTGCCAATTAGGAGCGGCGGAGTTTGATCACTTTCTAAAGGATCTTGTCCGCGAGGTATTTATGCACACCAAAGCTACCCGCACCATGAAACGTCTCTTTTATTATTTTGAAGACTACTTTATGGCACCGGAATGGCGGACTTTGAAACTGAGAGTCTTTCCAGTAAAAAAATTCGGTGAAACAGTTGTCTCTGTCGCTCGCTCCCTTATTTCATTTGTCCGACCAGAAGAAACTAGCGAACCTTGATGAAACCATGAACCAACCTACGCAGAAAAAATCAAAGAAAGGAACAGAACAATGACCAAGGATTTAATTGCCACCTTTGGAAAAAGTGATGGCGGCACCCACAATTGGAAATATAAAGACCTCGATCCCAATTTGACGGCGCCACAGATCAAAGAAGCTTGCGAATTATTGACGAACTTAGATATTTGTACACAAAACGGCGTAAAACTATTTGATTCTGTGGTCACCGCTAAGGTCTTGACCCATAAAGAAACTCTGATATTTGATCCAGAACATGAGACGAGAGGTGTTCGTTACGATGGCGAACCTGTTGAGGAAACGGTCTGTGAAGAGGTCCATTGCTGTGAAGTCGCGAAAAAACAGGAAGAAGAAGTCGCTTTGCCGACTCCGAAACTATCCGCACTACCAACAACGCCGTATGGTCGCTATTTTAGACAATTAAGCACGATTGAAACTTCAGAAAAAACAGCGATTAAAGTAGAAAAAGAGTCGCTTCTGCAATCCAGATATAGCGAAACTAACGATCAGCACCCCACTGTTATGCCTTTGATTGAAGATTCATCAAATAAAGACACAAAAGAACAAAACAGACTGCTTCAATGGCTTCATCGGATCAGGAAGAAAAACAAGGAAGGGCCGCCTGAGACACCACGGAAATAGGCCTTTTCCCAATTAAATCCGTTCATTGACAACCACATACTGCGTAGGGATCAACAGCTATTAGCCCCTGCAAAAAGAAATTCGCAGGGGCTATCAATTAATTTAGAAAGCGAGGAATCTATATGATACAAATTCCCTTAATCAATTATCTATTCGGCGGAAGTCTGCCGATCATGGGCGTTTTTTTGACCATGGTTGGACTCGACCTCACCACCGGATACGTCAAAGCGTTGAAAAGTCATACCTGGGTGTCTTCGATTAACCTATATGGCTTGTTTACAAAATTCGTTACCTTTTCCTGTATACTTTTTGATACAATATAGATATTATGATTTGAGGTGGATGACAGTTGGATTTTATTTTTTTAATAATAGTTTTTTTTATTATTTCAAGTATTGATACTAATTCAGATTATTCTAATCAAAGTTTATCTGTTGAAACAACGACCAATCTACAGATAATTGCTGTATTATTTGTGATTTTACATCATTTATCGCAGATTCTTCGAGACTATCCTGATTCTTTTTTATCATCTAGATTGATAATTGCTGGCAGACTAGCAGTAGGACTATTTTTCTTTGTCTCAGGGTATGGACTAATCAAACAATTTAAACAGAAAGGTAAATCTTATTTAGACACTTTTTTTAAGAAAAAAGGCATGAGTATCCTCTTACCTTTTTTACTAGCGATGATTGTTTATTTTGTATATCGCAATCTGATTGGTGAACTAAACTTTTCTGCGGCAATGTACTCATTAGTGAATGGGAACCCATTCGTTGGAAATGGTTGGTTTACTATGATGATTATATATTTGTATGTTGTTTTTTTGGGTTCTATAATATTTGGTGTTGTTACTCTTTCTGAGTGAGAACACCAAGTATTTTTTTATACAAAAAGACATTTGGTTGTCCTATAATTAAATCG
>NZ_KE136364.1:303755-331855 GCF_000406965.1 Enterococcus avium ATCC 14025
AAGGGAAGAATAACTTGATTAAAGTGATTAAGAGAGTGGCATTCGGTTTTAGAACCTTTCGCCACCTTCGTATGCGAATTCTGATTCAACAGAATCTTTGCGACATTATTTGAGCAAAAAAACAAAAAGAAAAAAGGAAACGCCGAAGCATTTCCTTTCAGTGATTTAATGAGAACAACACGATTTGACTTAGAGCCTTTTTTTGTTAGTGCATCTTTAAGTAAAGAGAACGATTTACTTCTATTTTTGATACTTATTACTTGTGTTATAGTAATAACCTTGATTTCGAATCTACTAAGTTATGGAGAATGGTGGACTAATGCAGTTTTTTGTTTCCCCTTAGGGGTTGTGTGGGGAGCAAAAGAAGGAGAAATGACCAACTTTCTATTTAAACGTTATCGAGTAACAATCGGGGCTGTAGCAGTACTATTTAGTTTATTTTTTTATATTGATGAAGTTTTTTATCATCCAATTATACGGTCACTTTCTGTTCTTTTCTTTGTTGTATTAATTATAATTTGTAGCTATAAAGTAACCTTCAAAAGCCCGATCTTTCATTTGCTAAAACCCTTCTCTTTTGAGTTGTATTTATATCAAGGGCTATTTATTCCATTGCTTCGTAGCAAAATATTTTTTATAGGAAATCGGTTACTATACGTATGTTCAGTTATTATGGCTACAGCTTTGTTGGCGTATTTAATGTATTTCATCGCTTCCTCTATAAGAAATACAATTGAAAAAAAAGAAAATCATTTATTTAGAGCCCCGTACAAAGACTAACAATCTATAATCATTACAGATTTTCTGAATGTAGTCTTATAACATATTAAACTTTAAAGAATACTTCGTCAACAAACCCTAACAATTGTTGAATTGTCATACAAATTCTTGTTTTATAAAAGGAGAAGTGAATAATTTTATCACTTTAGGTCAGGCGATCAAATTGGTGAATTTGACCGCTTTTTGTTCTTTGCTTTTTTATTACTTTTCATATGAACGCTACTTTTTTTTGAACGTGTATGGTAAGATGTGTAATGGATTATTTTGTGGATTAGGAGTGTTTGTATGAATAAAAATGGTGAATGGAGCGCTGCCCGTCGATTTTTTATTATCATGATGGATGTAGTTGTTTACAATTTTTCCATCTATTTTAGTTTTTGGCTGAAATTTAATGGAACCATTCCAGAAAGAAACTTTCAAACGTTTGAAAGTTCCGCATTATTTATTTCGATTTTCTTTATTTTATTAAATGTACTACTAGGAAGCTATGTTTTTTATAATCGAATCGTTAGCGATATTATCTTTGTGACGGTTATTGGTCAATTTTTGATGTCGCTAGGAATTATGATCATTACCTTCGCTGGACGTTGGTTTGCTTTTCCTAGAACTGTTATCTTAATTTCATTCTTGATGGGAACTATACTACTAATTATTTATCGTACAATCATTTATAAAGCATATATGAAACTGAGCTCAGATAAAATTGTCACTATTCTCGGATTTGAACAAGATGTCGCTCCTGCGATTCAAAACTTCAGCTCACAAAAAAATAATAAACATAAGGTTCAATCAGTTGTGTTAGACCATTTCTATGAAAATTTGAGAGGAATTATTGATGATGTAGATATTGTTTATTTAGCCTCTGAGATTGACGAGGCTGAAAAAATTAAGGTCTATCAACTTGTTACAAAGGAAGAGAAGAAGCTATTTCTAAATACAACATTTGAGAATCTCGTAACGATCAATCCTAACATTATGAATTTTGAAGATGAAAGCATAATTGAATCATCAGGTTTTAGAATTCCTTCTGAAGATGCGATGTTTAAACGTCTTTTTGATATTGTTGTTTCTTTGATCCTATTAGTTATTTCCTCTCCTTTTATGTTGATAACTGCAGTACTAGTAAAAGTAACCTCACCAGGACCGATCATATATAAGCAGATTCGAATTACACAAGATCAGAAAGAATTTCCGATTTATAAATTCCGTTCAATGAGTGCCACTGCAGAATCTAAATCGGGTCCCGTTTTAGCAAAAAGTAACGATGCTCGTGTGACACCAGTGGGTAAGTTTATACGTGCTGTTCGCTTTGATGAGTTACCTCAACTAATTAATGTATTAAAAGGTGACATGTCTATTATTGGGCCTCGTCCTGAACGACCGTTCTTTGTTGAGCAGTTTAATGATGAAAATCCATACTATTACTTGAGACATAATGTTCGTGCTGGAATTACAGGTTATGCCCAAGTTTATGGGAAATATGCATCCGACTATAATAGTAAGTTAAAATTTGATTTGTTGTATATTAAGAAGTATTCTTTCATGTTAGATCTGAAAATATTACTTCAAACAATCAAGATTCTATTTGATAAAGTATCTTCTCAAGGTTTAGAAGAAGATGAAATTTGTACATCATTAGATAAAATGAATTTCCCAAAAGATAAAATTTTTGAATAAAGGAGTGTTCTTTTTGCAAAGCGCTGATGTTAGTTTACTGATGTCTGTATATATAAAGGAAAATCCTGAATATTTTAGGCAGTCATTGAAAAGTGCTCTTGGACAAACCGTTAAAGCAAAAGAAATTGTTTTGATTTTAGATGGACCGATTACTACTGAGTTACAAGAGGTAATCATTGATTTTAAAAAAGACAATTTAGAAGTTTTAAAAGTTGTTCCTTTAGATAATAATGTTGGATTAGGTAAGGCTTTAGCGATTGGTGTAGAGGTTTGTAAATATGATTTGGTTGCTAGAATGGATACTGACGATATCATGCTTCCATCAAGAATTGAAAAACAGTACTCAGAATTTACTAAGGATCCTAATCTAACAATAGTTGGCTCCAATATAGATGAATTTTATGATTCACCTAAAAGTATTGTTGGCAGAAGAATCGTTCCAGAAACTAATAGAGAGATTCGAGAATTTTCAAAAAAACGTAATCCCTTTAATCATATGACAGTTATGTTTAAAAAGAAGGCTGTTTTGGATGTTGGAAATTATCAGCCAATGATGGGATTTGAGGACTATTACCTTTGGGTAAGATTATTAAAAGCTGGGTATAAAGGTAAAAATATTCAAGAGTCGCTTGTTTATGCTAGAACAGGCGAGGGAATGTATGCTCGGCGGGGTGGAAAAAAATATTTTATCGATGGACTAAAAGGTCGGAAAGCTATCTATCATGTTGGGTTGGGATCTATCTCAGATTTTTTAGTATCTTGTTCTGCACATATCGTAGTGAGCCTTTTACCCAATAAAATCAGAGGTCAAATATATGAAAGAAAACTTCGAAGGTAAGATTAAACTTTCTATAGTGATTCCAGTTTACAACGTTGAAGATACTATAGAGAGAGCTGTTGAGAGTATATTCTTAAACGATTTTAAAAATATAGAGGTATTGTTAATCGACGATGGCTCAACTGACAATAGCGGATTAATTTGTGATGAATTGTCAAAAAAGTTGGATAAAGTTTATTGTTATCATAAAGATAATGGCGGCTTATCCTCTGCAAGAAACTATGGGTTAAAGAGAATTAGTGGTGAACTTATAGCCTTTTTAGATAGCGATGACTATTTTCTACCAGGATGTATAGATAAAGTTATAGATGATTTTAAAAATAATAATCCTGAGATTGTTTGTTTTGGATTGAAGAAAGGGAAAACTGAAGAAGATGCAATTGAGTTAATCAGCAGTAGGAAAATAGGCAGTAGTAACTCTGAAGCAGTTGAATTACTTTTTAAAAGTAAAGCAATTGATTTTTATGCATGGAACAAAGTTTTTAAAAAGGAAATTTTTAATAATATTGAATTTCCTGAAGGTAAACTGTATGAAGATATGGTACCAATTTATCATGCTTTTAAAGCTGCTCATACTATTGATATTCTAGATTTTGCAGGGATTTTCTATTTTCAAAACGGTGATAGCATTGTTTATCAGGATTTTAATCCTAAACAGTATGATAATATCATACAAAGAAAAATTCTTCTAAATGATGTAAAAAAGGATTTTCCAGAATTTTTAAATCTAGCCATAGCTAGATTGGTAGATGGGTACTTATCTACAGGTTTTAAAATAGGAAATTCTAAAAGAGATAATCTTGACAGAAAAAAATATTACAACACATCAAAAGTGGAGATTAAAGAAATACTAAAAAAAGTCAAAGGTAATAAAGAGGTTTCTTTTGCCAAAAGGGTCGCCTTATACTTATATCTTACTAATTCGGGCTTATACTCAGTTTTATATAAGAAAATTTTAAGAAAATAATAGGAGCTGAACTGATTATGATAACTGCAGTGATCATTGCTGGTGGAGTGGGCAAACGAATGGGTCAATCCATCCCTAAACAATTCATTATGATAAATAATAAACCAATCATCATATATACTCTGGAATCATTTGAACACCATCCATTAGTAGACAGGATTTTAGTTGTTTGTAAATCTGGTTGGGAAGAAACTCTAAAAGGATATATAAAGGAATTTGGACTTAAAAAGATTGAATGGATTATTGAAGGCGGAAAAATTGGTCAGGAGTCTATTAATAAAGGTGTTCAGTTTTTGAAAGACTATTCTGAAGATGATGACACAATTATTATACACGATGGTATACGACCTTTGGTAGATGAAATAGTATTATCTGATGTAATTGTTAAATGTCAGGAAAATGGGAATGCGGTTACTTCTTTACCCTACAATGAACAAATCTTTATCAAGGATACTGAAGAAACTACTACATCATATATCGATAGAAATACTATTAGAAGAGTATCAACACCACAGGCTTATAAATATGATAAATTACTAGAATCATATAACAGAGCGGTGGAAGAAAAAATTGGTATGACCGATTCTTCTTACACAAATACTATGATGGTAGAATTAGGTGAAACTCTGTATTTTGCTGCGGGATCAGATAAAAATATTAAACTGACTACAACTGATGATCTAGAGCTATTTAAAGCTTATCTTAAAATGAATGATTAGGGGATGAAAGAATTTTGCTTCAATCCAATAGTATATATATGGATGATATTCTAACTGTTTCAAAAGATTTAGCTAGTTTAAACATTAAAAATAAACGTTTTTTGATTTTGGGTGCAACCGGGTTAATCGGGCGCTTTTTTATTGATGTATTAATGTACGGAAATAAGCTATACGGATTACAAAACACTATAATAGGTGTTGGAAGAAATAGAAATAAGCTATTAAAGCTTTTTCCTGATTATACTGATGATGCTTTTTTTGATGTAATCGAATTTGATATCAATAAGAGACTCCCTAGTGATTTATCATGTGATTACATATTGCAAGCGGCTAGTAATACTCACCCTAAGGCATATGCCACCGATCCCATTGGTACAATAACGACGAATATTATTGGCACTCAAAATATTTTAGAATTTGCGCGAGAGAAAAAGGTTGAAAGAACAATTTTCTTTTCTAGTGTTGAAATTTATGGGGAGAATAGGCAAGATGTCAAATACTTTGACGAAAGTTATATGGGATACATTGATTGCAATACTTTAAGAGCAGGATATAGCGAATCTAAAAGGACTAGCGAAGCCTTATGTCAAGCGTATATTTCCAAATATAATCTTGATATCGTCATTGCTAGGATAAGTCGCGTATTTGGGCCTACGGTTGACCTAAGGGATTCTAAAGCTTCTACACAGTTTATTCTTAATGGAGCCAATAATCAGGATGTAATTCTAAAAAGCAAAGGAGATCAACTGTTTTCTTATAGCTACGTAGGGGATGTTGTTTCTGCGCTATTAACATTAATAAAGAAGGGCACAAAAGGCGAAGCATACAACATAAAGGGGCTAGATAGCGATGTAACCCTTAGGGAGTTTGCTGAAAGTATTGCTAGTTATTCTAGTAAAAAGGTTATATTTGAATTGCCAGATGAGATCGAAAAAAAAGGTTTCTCAACAGCTAATGTGGCATTGTTGGATGATAAAAAAATAAAAAGTCTTGGTTGGACACCGAAATTTAATTTTAAGGAATCCTTAGAGAAGACAATTGAGATACTGAAAAAGGAGCTTTTTTCATGATTGCAGATACAAAAATCAATTCATACCTTGAGCGTTTTCGTTCTTTTTATGTACTTTATTTTGGAACGATATTAATTTTTAAAGAATTTGGACCGTATGACTTTATACCCAAAATTTTGAACACAATTTTGGTGGTACCTGCTGGTCTAGTCGGAGCGCTCTTCATTCTGTATGATTTGCTACAAATGATTAGATTAAAAAAGTTTTCTTATAACATTCCTCTTTTTGTATTTTTAATTGTTATGGGGATTTCTAGTTTATTAAACTATCATTATGGTCTTGGATCTAATATCAAGCTCTTGTTAAATGAGGGGATTTATTTACTTGTAATATATGAGTTTAGTCATAATAGAAATCATTCCGAACGAACAATAGAAATCTTTGCTAAGACTCTGATTACAATTTGGTTTGTATTTGTAACTATCTCAAACGTGATGTTTGTTTTTCAAATGCAGCATAGTGTTAAATTGCCAAATAGATTTCATCCATTAAGACTTGGGTTTCTTGAAAATAGATTATTTGGTGTTTTTTCTGATCCAAACTTTGCTTCAACTGTATGTTTGATTTCAATAATTTTTTCTTGTATGTTTTTATTCCAAAAGCAGATAAAAAATCAAATATTACGTGTTTTTCTTTATGTTAATTGTTTTTTTTGTTTAAGCTTCATTCTCCTATCGGGCTCTAGAACAGGATTAATAGAAACTTTAGCAATTGTTTTTCTTGCTGGCTTTACTTTAGTGAACCAATATCTACTTAAAAAAGGAAAATCTGTATCTCTTAGCATATTAATGAGTGTGGTTATTAACGCAATGATAACTGGAATTGTTTTTCTTGTCTTGAATTTATTAAAAAATGGACTAACTCTTATCCCTGACTTTGTTGAAAGTCTAAAAATAAAAGCTGGAAATAATAATATGGAAATCCAAGGAAATCAAAAACCAGTTAAATTGACAAGAAATGATGTAACAGATTCTAATGATTTATCTAATGGGAGATTTGGCATTTGGAAAGCCGGTTTTCTGATGTTTAAGCAGAATTTTCTATTTGGTGTTGGTCCGTCACGTGAAGGTATTGTTAGTTATGCTAAAGCTTTCTTACCTGAAACTTATGTTGCAAAAACAGGATTATCTCTGCACAGTTTTGTTGTTCATACACTTGCTGGAACTGGAATCATTGGATTTATCACTTTCTTCTCATTTTATTTAAGTAAAGCACTTTTAGCAATAAAGTCTGTTTTTCTAGATAAAAATTTATATAAAACAGTTTATTTCTATAATATTCTAATTATTGCAGCAATCAGTATTAATGCAGTTTTATCTTCAGAGATTATTCTAGTTAATAAAATTGGAGCCTTCATTTTTTGGCTATTGTTAGGTCAGTTAGTATATCATTATTTTCCTGAAAAAAAATCTAGACATAGTGTTGCTTAAGAAAGAAGTGTTTTTTTGAAATCAAAATTAAAAATAGTAAGAGTAGTTTTTCTTAGAATTATTGATTATTCTTTGTTCTATTTATGCTACCCACTTCTTTTCTTTTTTCCTGTAAAAAAGAATAAAATAGTTGTCTCAAATTTTTGGGGAAAGGCGTACGGAGAGAATCCCAAATACATTGTTGATTATTTATTAAAAAATTATTCTAATTTAGATATAGTTTGGCTTTGTAAACCAGATATTATACTTAATAAGCATAGTGAATTTCCAAATGAAATTCGTTTAGTAAAAAATAATTCCTTTAGAGCTTTGTTGGAATTACATACTGCAAAAATTTGGATCGATAATTGTCGAAAAAACTTTCACCCAAGAAAACGTAAAGATCAATTCTATCTCCAGACTTGGCATGCAGGGTTTGGACTAAAGCGGATTGAACATGATATCGAACAATTCCTTAGCAAAAGATATGTGCGTGTGGCGAAAAAAGATTCTCAAATGTGTGATCTATTAGTATTTGAACATTCAAACTTATTTAAAAATTTACATTATACTTTTTGGTACTCAGGAGAGTTTTACAGAAATGGTATACCGAAGAACGATATTATAGTAAAGAATGATACTTCAACAATTGAAAAAGTATACATGCATTATCGAATAGAAAAAAATAAAAAAATTTTGCTTTATGCTCCGACTTTTAGAGAAGATGGTAGTCTTGAGATTAATATAGAAAGTCTTAAAAAATTGAAGCAGAGCTTTGAGTCTAAATTTAATTTTGAGATAGTCATACTATTGAGACTACATCCTAATGATATATTGAGGCATGCAACCTTAATTCATGAATTAACAAGTGTTGATTATATAATAGATGCTAATGATTACCCTGATACTCAAGAATTACTCTGTGCATTAGAGATATTAATTACGGATTATTCATCTATTTTTGGAGAAATGTTGATTTCTAAAAAGAAATGCTTTTTATACGCTTATGATTATGACAGTTATATGAAAAATCGGGGTTTAGTATTGGATTTAAATGATTTACCATTTCCAGTTTCAAAGAGCCTGAATCAACTTATAAGTCAAATAGAAAAATTTGACGAATTTGTTTACTATACTTCAATTGAAAATTTTAATAAGGATTATGGGGTCTTTGAGTCAGGTGAGGCTAGCAAAGAACTTGGCGATCGAATTATCAGTGAAATAGGTAATTAAAATTTTTATGTAGGTAGGTTTAAATTTAATGGAATTAGCAAGACTAATTGAGAAGATGTATCTTGGGGCAACAGTGTATCGACCAAGATTTAAATATTCTAAATCTTTGGATGCAGATAGGCGAGCATTTAATGCATACAAATATTTAAATAAAAAATACAAGCCACAATACAAAAAAGATGAAATGAACACTAGCAATTATATTTGGGTTTGTTGGTTACAGGGATTTGAACAATCTCCAGAAATAGTCCGTGCTTGCTTGCGTTCTGTTAAGGAGAATTGCAAAGGAAGAGAGATTGTTTTTTTAAATGAAAAAAATCTTAATGATTTTATCAAATTACCTGATTATATTATTACCAAATGGAAGCGAGGAATTATTTCTAATGCGCAGTTTTCTGATATTGTTCGCGCGGATCTATTAGCTAATTTTGGGGGTATCTGGATTGATGCGACAGTTTTCTTGACTGGCCCTTTAGAAAAATATATCATTGACGCGGATTTGTTTGCATTCAGAACGACTTTTAATGATAATAAAGATGCTCCGATTTTAATTTCAAGTTGGTTCTTATCTTCAAAAAGAAATAATCCTATTATCACTGAGACTAGAAGGTTGATGTTAGAGTATTGGAAAGACCATAATGTTTTGGTCAACTATTATCTTTTTCACCTTTTCTTTAGCATGGTTGCTAGAAGCTTTTCAAATGAGTGGAAAAATGTACCTCAACAAACCAATGGAAATTCTCACCTCCTACAATTTCGTTTAAATGAAAAGTACAAAGAGGAAGAGTTCTTGCATTTATGTAAGTTGACCAATATTCACAAATTGACCTATAAAGATGTTCATTACGAGCCTGAAACGGTTGGTAAATTTCTTATAAAGCGGTCTAAGATTTAAGAGAGGAAGAACAGCATGAAAAATATTGCCAAAAACTTTTTCTCGAATGCATTTTATCAAGTATTTTCAATCATTTTTCCTTTGTTAACGATGCCGTATATTGCTAGGATCTTAGGTGCGGAAAAGATTGGTATCTATAATTATACTTATTCAATTGCAATTTACTTTGCATTAGTTGTTAAACTAGGGGTAGATCATTATGGGAATCGTTCTATTGCCAAAGTTGGAGAAAATGTTGAAAGACGTAGTATACTTTTTTTCGAAATCTTCGGAATACAATTATTTAGTGGTATTGTTTGCATACTTTTGTATCTGATTTACGTATTTAATTTTGCTCGACAATATCAAGATATTGCTTTATTGCAGGTATTTCTTATTGTGAGCTATATGCTAGATATTAATTGGTTTTTCTATGGAATACAGCAATTTAATATCGTTATTGTTAGAAATATTTTAGTTAAGTTATCAACTTTGATTTTTATTTTCCTTCTTGTTAAAAATAAAAATGATCTTTGGTTGTACACACTAATCATGAATGGTAGTGCGATTGCAGGATTTTTAATCACTTGGTTTCAAGTTAAAAACTACATTTTTTATAAAAAAATCAAGTTATCAGAAGTGACTAAGCACTTTAAACCATCGGCAATTCTATTTATACCTATTGTTTCTGCAACTATTTATACTAGTTTTACCTCAGTATTTTTAGGAAATTTGAGCAGTATAAAAGATGTTGGCTTTTACAATGCTGGAAGTCAAGTTTTATCAATGCCTAAAGGAATAATAGCTGCATTAGGTACTGTAATGTTGCCACAAATGTCTGCTATTTATGAGAAGAAGGATGCGAAAGCAGAAGCAACTAGATACCTTAATTACTCTGTAATTTTTGCTTTATTTCTTTCCATAGCATTTGCCTTTGGTATATTGGGAGTTTCAAAAGATTTTGTACCATTATTCTACGGGAAAGATTTTAATGCAAGTATCTTAGTGTTAAATGGACTAGCCCTATATCTCCCTTTCTACGCTCTTGGCAATGTTATCAGAACACAATATTTGATCCCACAATCTAAAGATAAACCATTCGTGATATCTGTATTGCTTGGAGCTTTGACTAGTATTATTGTTAACTTGTTGTTAGTTAAACCATTTGGATTGCTTGGTGCGACTATCGCAACTTTTCTATCTGAAAGTGTCCTTGCAATTTATCAAATTTTGGCTGCTCGAAAAGAAATAGCTTTCAAGGTGTTTTTAAGTCCATTTATCGTGTTTTTTATATCTGGTATAATAATGATGGTTGTTCTTGATATTTTACCGCTGGCTGGGTTATCAATATTCGTTAGGCTTTTATTAAAAATAGGGATTGGTGTTGTTCTCTATTTAATAATAACTTTATTCTATTTTAGATATTCGAATAATGAAGTTATACGGAGCACTAGAGAATGGATCATGAAGAGAGTTAAGTAAGGAGTAGAAGGTATGTCATATAAATATTTAATCACTGGTGGTGCAGGTTTCATTGGATCTACATTGGCAAATTATCTATCCAAAGAAAATTCAGTAATTGTGATTGACGATTTATCTATGGGAAAAGAAGAAAACTTGATCAAAAGTTCGAAACTCCAATTTATTAATGGCTCTGTTACTGATAGTGAGTTGATGAATGATATTCTATCAAACAATACTTTCGATTACGTTTTTCATCTAGCTGCGATAGCGAGTGTGGCTGATTCTGTTGAACGTCCGGTTGAAACGCATCAAGTTAATTTCGAGAGTGTTTTGATGTTGTTAGAACTAATAAGAAAATATCAAAAGGACTTGAAGCGATTAGTCTTTAGCTCTTCAGCTGCGGTATATGGAGATGAGCCTACTCTTCCCAAAAAAGAGGAGTCGGTTATTCGTCCATTGACTCCATATGCAGTCGATAAATTTGCAGCAGAGCAGTATGTGCTGGACTACAATCATCTTTATGGTGTTAAGACGAGTGCGGTGCGCTTCTTTAATGTGTATGGGCCGAATCAGAATCCAGAATCTCCTTATAGTGGAGTGATTTCAATCTTAGTTGATCGCTATAAGAAAATTCAAAAGGGTGAGGATACGCAGTTCATATTGTTTGGAGAGGGTTCGCAATCTCGAGATTTTGTGTTCATTGAAGATGTAGTCCAAGCATTGTTACTTGTGGCAAAAAAGGAAGAGTCTTTAGGTAAACAATTCAATGTTGGGACAGGAATTGCGACTACATTAAATGGATTGATTGAGATTATAGATAGAACATTAGGATTCAAACTGCCACTAGAACATGAGGCTGAAAGGGATGGCGATATTAAAGAATCAGTTGCTGATATCTCTAGACTAAAGAGTTTAGGTTTTACACCTAGTTTTAGTGTTCGAGAAGGCATGAAAAAATATTTAGTTTCAGAAGAATTGATATAGTCAAAAACGTTAACTTGGAAAGAGACTTTGGATTTCAAGTTAACGTTTTTTAGGCTCTAAGTCAAATCGTGTTGTTCTCATTAAATCACTGAAAGGAAATGCTTCGGCGTTTCCTTTTTTCTTTTTTGATTTTTTGTTCAAATAATGTCGCAAAGATTCTGTTGAATCAGAATTCGCATACGAAGGTGGCGAAAGGTTCTAAAACCAAACGCCACTCTCTTGATCACTTTAATCAAGTTATTCTTCCCTTCAAGTTTTCCGTTCGAATAGGGGTATTTTAACGCATTGATAATCGCTTGTTTGTGTTTGTTTAAGTAAAGAATCGCTTTTTTAAATGCTGGATCAAGCATCGGAGGTAAGTGATCAATGCGTTCGTAAAAGTCCTTATAATCTTTGGCATCAAAGGCATCCAACAAATTTTGATACACATCATAGCTTGTCCGTAAGCGCTCGTCAATCGATAATAAATAATCCAATACTTCCGATTCCGTCAGGTATTTCCGTTGGAAAAGCGGGTATTGTTTGAGCGAAGAATAATTGATTTTTCTATTTTTTTTCAGAATGGTTCGCCAATATTTCTTAAGCTTGCGATACTTTTTCATGGCTTGCGGGTCGCTCTTTTTCAAGTGATTCATGGTTTTTATCCGTTGTTTATTAAACGCACGATTGAGTTGTTGGATCACATGAAATCGATCAATGGAAATCCGAGCATTTGGGAAAACGACCTTTGTCACAGAATCATAGCCCGCATTCATATCCATCACGACATGAGAAACGTTTTTCCGTGCGTGATAAGTAAAACGCATGAAATAGGCGATCAGCTTGAAGCTTCTTCGATCCTCTAAAATATCAAAGATTTTCCCCGTATCCGCGTCACTGAGAATAAAACACATGGCGCCCTGACAGTCCTTAGTTCCTTTGAATTCATCAATCAATAGATGTTTGGGTAAGTAATTGGGCTTCAGTCGTGGTTCTTCAAAAAAAGAATCCAAGACCCGTTCGACCGTTTTAGCGGAAACCAAGTAACGTTGAGCGATATCTTTCATCGAAATTTTCTTCTTTAAATCAACAGCGATCGCAAACTTGAGCGCTTGGGAGAGATAACAGTTTTCTGCGACATAATAGGTTTTAGCTGAAAAGGTATGGTGACACTGTTTACAATAAAACCGTTGTTTATAGAGATGAAGATAGGTAGACACCTCTTGATAAGGGAGTAATTGAATCCAGCTATCTTTGTAGCCATGATGGATGACGGAGTCGTAGCCGCAACACTCACACCGAGGAGACGGATAGCTCAGTCGACCAGTAAAGACGGTGGCCATTCTGTCATGGACTTTTTCTTTTGAAACGGCGTCTTTAGAAAAAGTAATGTTGGAATCGTGAATATTTAGGATTTGTTTGATGGTTTTGTCTAGGCAATTATCTTTATATTTGATATTCTTAATACTGGACATTTGGTTCGCCTCCTATGATTGGGTTCAGCGATTTAATTATAGGACAACCAAATGTCTTTTTGTATAAAAAAATACTTGGTGTTCTCATTCAGAAAGAGTAACAACACCAAATATTATAGAACCTTTTTTTAAAGGATTTAATTGAAAAAAATACCATTTCAAAATATTTTTATAAGGTATAGAAATATTTCATAAACTCTTGTATTCTATTGTTAGTGTTTATTTTAAGGAGAATAGTAAAAATGGAAGAAAAAATAGCGATACTGCTTCCGTGTTATAACGAAGCTTTGACAATTAAGAAAGTAATCAATGATTTTCAAAGAGAATTACCCAAAGCAGATATTTACGTTTATGATAACAATTCAACAGATGAAACTTATCAAATTGCGCTTGATGAAGGTGCAATTGTAAGAAAAGAACCAAGACAGGGAAAAGGGAATGTGATCCGTCAAATGTTTTTTGATATCGAAGCTGATTATTATTTAATGGTGGATGGAGATGATACTTATCCAGCAGAAGCTTGTCACGATTTATTACATGCCTTAAAGGAAAAACGGGCTGACATGGTTATTGGGGATAGGTTGTCAAATGGAACATACTTTAACGAAAATAAAAGAGCTTTCCATGATTTTGGGAATAACTTGGTTAAGAATTCAATTAATTGGCTTTACAAAGCTAATATCAAAGATGTGATGACGGGTTATAGAGGTTTTAACAGATTGTTCGTCAAAAGTTTTCCTGTAATGAGTAGTGGATTTCAAATTGAGACTGAGTTTACGATTCATGCTTTAGATAAAAGATTTAAGTTGGTTGAAATACCCATCGATTATCGAGACCGTCCAGAAGGTAGTGAATCAAAGTTAGACACTTTTTCTGATGGAACCAAAGTATTAATGACTATTTTTAAAATGTGTAAAGACTATAAGCCACTTTTCTTTTTTACAATGTGGTTTGCGTTATTTTTTATTTTAGGATTATTAGTGGGAATACCAGTAATCAGTGAATATGTTCGAACAGGTTTCATTGACAAGATACCTTCAGCAATTTTAGCAACGGGTTTAATGACTTTTTCAATGTTATTACTTGTTACAGGATTTATCTTAGATACGGTAGTAACAGATAATAAAAAGAATTATGAGTTGAAGTTATATGGAATTTACGACAAAGCAAATGAAAAATAATGTCATTTGCTTTATGTTTTTGTTTTTTAGATAAATTTCTTATTCGAGCTATTGTAAATGAACTTATTAATTTATAAATACTTTTAGCAAATATTTTTTTTAGAGGTGGGAAATGTTAAGGAGATCATTTAGATTCTTTTTAGTGATGATAATAGTATATGTTTCTCTATTATCTTTTGCATATAGTTTTTCAAATGAGAACATAAAGACAAATCAGGCTGAATCTCTTTCTATCTTGGAGAATGAAGGGGATTATCCATCTCTGAGTAAACCAGACTTGAAAGGCTCTCAATTAGATAATTTCACTGATAAACTAATGATAGATAGAACGAAAAAAATGTTGAGAATCCTTTGAAGGCTGCAATGTCGATAAATAATTATTCAAGGTATTGGCATGGATATCAAATATTTTTGAGGCCGCTACTTATTTTTATTAATTATGGTAGTATAAGACAACTTTATGGGATTGTTATTATGTTATTGTTGGGATTAAATATTGTATTAATGGTAAAAAAGCGAGATTCTTTTTTTGCATTATCATTTTTTTTAAGTTTCTATTTTGTTAGATTTTATTCATTCTTTCTTAGTATGCAATTTTCAAATGTATTTATTGTTATGCTGGCTTTCAATCTATTCATCTTAACAAGAAATGATGCTGATTTGAAAACAAATAATTACTATCTTGCTTTTTTTATTGTAGGGTCAATAACAAATTTTATAGATTTATTGACTGTACCCATGATAACTTTGGGTGTACCTTTGATAACTCTTCTTTATTCAAAAATTAAGTTATATCATTATAGGGAAAAATCTATTATTCAATTTTTTAAAGAAATCCTATTAACTATATTTTCTTGGGGGATGGGTTATGGATTTACCTGGATAAACAAATGGTTACTTGCTTCGGTAATTTTAAAAGAGAACACTATCAAGGTAGCTATAGATCAAGCGATTTTTAGAACTGAAGGAAACAAAGCCTATCCTTTAGATAGAATAGACATGATAAAGAGTAACGCAGGCCTAATTTTAGATAAATTGAATTTTTTAGCATTAGTTCTTGCTGTTTTACTGGTTATTTTTTTAGTAATCTATAAAAAGAAAGTTATCAAAGGGAGAGTTAATCCGCAGAGTATCGTCTTATTATTTGTAAGTCCCTTTCCTTATATTTGGTATTTAGCGATGTCAAATCATTCGCAAATCCATTATTGGTTTACTTATAGATTACAAATAATTACAGTTTTTTCATTGTTTTCTTTTTTAGCCTATATTTCTAGCCAACTCTTTCCAATAGTAAAACTAAAGGATGATAATGCAAATGAAATTAATCAACTAAAATAATGTCTCGATGATTTTATGTATATTGTTAGCAATGTTTTAAGTATGGTTAATTGTAGTCAAAGAAGATTCTCTATATATTTCCTTAACTAAATAAATTTTACATTTCCCTCCTCTTTCATTTCATGTATAATGGTTTAAGTTATGACATGAAGTAAGGAGGAGTTGTTTTTGTCTGAGGATCAAAACCAACACTCGGAAGAAGGGTCTTTTAAAGAGCAGATCATGCGGGCTTTAGAAGAGGGCCGAAAGAATCGCGAAGTAGAACCAACGAAAAAAGCGAGCTCAATATCCGCTGGGCCTTCGAAAACAAAAAAGGATACTAGTGATGACGACGATTTGGCTTCGTCTTATGAGCGTTTATTTGGCAATAGACAAAAGAAAGAATCAACTGCTGCTGAGCGAAAGTCTGAGCCGATTGAAGAAGAGATAAAAAAAGAGGAACCTCTGAAGAAAGAAAAAGAATCAGAGAAAAAGGTTCATCTTGATGACTCTGAAGCAAAGTCTAAGATAAGAAAAGAGAGAAAGAAGTCTACAGCAGAGAAAACGAGTCCGATAAAAAAAGAGCAAACCAAAGAACCTTTAGTAATTCAAGAAAAGAAAGCAGAGTCTCGTCGTGACGAATCAAAACGAGCGGCTAAGACTGTCCCATCTAAGAAGAAAGAAAAGGCAGAGGGGATAAAACAGTCGAAGCATGATGAGCATGTTGAAGAAGAGCCATCAATTTTCCAACGTATTGGTGAGAAATTTGATGATCTTCGTAATATGGATGAAGACTTTGAAGGTGATTTAAGTGAGGAGAGCAACTTGAAACGAGCAGAACGTCGCAAAGAGGATCGAGTCGTCCGCAAAATTGTTTATATATTGACGATTGGTATTTTGATCGTCGCAGGGATTTTAGCGATTTCGGGTTATAACTATGTTAGTGCTGGATTGAAACCGCTGGATAAAAATGACAAAAAATTGGTTCAGGTAGAGGTGCCGAGCGGCTCATCGAACCGTCAAATCGGTGACATTTTAGAAGAAGGAGAAGTGATCCGAGATGGAATGGTTTTTAATTTCTATACGAAATTCAAAAACCTAACGAACTTCCAGGCGGGTTATTATCAATTTTCTCCTAATATGACGCTGGATCAAATTAGTAAAGAATTGCAGCAAGGTGGAAGTGCCGAGCCGTTAGATGATGCTTCGAAATTGACTGTTCCTGAAGGTTATGATGTTGATAAGATTGCAAGTTTAGTCGCGAAGAAAACAGACTTTAAGAAGGAAGATTTCATCAAAGTAATGAAAGATGACAAATTCTTTGAACAGCTGAAAGCACAGTATCCAGATTTATTAACGGATGCTGGTAACGCAAAGGATGTTCGTTATCGCTTAGAGGGATATTTGTTCCCAGCGACTTATAATGTTCATAAAAATAGGAGTCTCGAAGATCTAGTAACTCAAATGGTAGATACAACGAATCAAATCCTAACGCCATATTATAGTCAAATTAAGGAAAAGGGATTAAACGTTCAAGAGGTCATGACATTGGCTTCGTTGGTCGAAAAGGAAGGGGTTACTCAATCTGACCGTAAGAAAATTGCACAAGTCTTCTTTAATCGGATTGAAGCACAAATGCCTTTACAATCAGATATTTCAATTCTTTACGCTTTAGGTGAGCATAAAGAAGTTGTCACGATTAAGGATACAGAAGTGGACTCGCCGTATAACTTATATACGAATACTGGATATGGACCAGGGCCATTTGACAATCCAAGTCAAGAAGCAATCCTAGCTGTCCTTGATCCAACGGAGAATGATTATATTTATTTTGTTGCAGATATCTCAACAGGAAAAGTATACTATGCGAAGACTTACGAAGAGCATATGGAATTGGTCGAAAAATATGTCAATAAAGAGAAATAAACAATTTACATTACAGTAATTACGTGGTAATCTTTTGTGGATTAAATCTATAAAAGATTACCTTTCGTAATTTTGTTGATTGAAGGAGAAGAAAAATGGTAGAAAAAACATACCCTATGACTTTAGAAGGAAAACACAAGTTAGAGCAGGAATTAGAAGAATTAAAAACGGTAAAACGTGGAGAAATCATTGAGCGAATTAAAATTGCACGCAGCTTTGGTGATTTGTCTGAAAACTCTGAGTATGAATCAGCGAAAGATGAACAAGCCTTTGTTGAAGGACGTATCAGTACTTTGGAAAATATGATTCGTTTCGCACAAATTATTGATAACGAGAATGTTGATTCTGATGAAATCTCAATCGGTAAGACAGTTACTTTTGTGGAATTGCCTGATGAAGAAGAGGAAGAATATACGATCGTCGGAAAAGCCGAAGCAGATCCGTTAACTGGAAAGATATCTAATGATTCACCGATCGCGCAGGCATTGATTGGTAAAAGTGTGGGGGATATCGTAACGATCGCAACTCCCGGTGGTAACATGGAAGTTAAGATCGTAGATGTCAAGCAAAACTAAGAATGGTTGAAAGAGGCGCTGGTCGCCTCTTTTCTTTTAGGGTTTAAAGAGGTTGCGACTTTAGACCGATGGTATTTAGACTTTAAAAAAAGTAGAATAAGGTATAAATAAAAAGTTGGGAGGAAAGACAAGATGAAAAGTCCATGGCGCTTTTTCATTGTAATTGAAGCCTTACTTGCAATTTTCTTATTATGGCAACTATCTTCAAATCCTGCGATGTTGATCATGCTGCTTTTTGGCACATTAAATATATACTGGGCATTGCGTAAACACCGTCGTCGAAAATTTCAATTGATCTTAGGTTCAGTAATTTTGATCATCTGTTTAGTGAATAGTCCTGCGACTTGGTTGATGTTGATTTTTGCAGTAATATTTCTTGGACTTAAGGGTTTCGAAATTGCGGGTATTTCAATGCCAAACCATTCTTTGAAGAATAAAAAAAGCATCGTAATGGTTGAAACAACAGATCCGACAGGACATAATGGTGAACGAAGGAAACAAAGCTGGATCGGAAATGATCGAATCGGAACACAAGTTTTTGAGTGGGATGATATTAATGTAGCAATCTTAGCCGGAGACACAATCGTTGACTTAGGGAATACATTGTTGCCTAAAGAAGATAGCATCGTAATTGTCCGTAAAGGCTTTGGTCGGACACGAATTTTAGTTCCTTATGGTATTGGAATTCTTTTTGAGCACGCGACGCTTTATGGCAAGGTTGATTTTGATGAGGATACGCAAGTTCTCCGCAATGAAACAATCAAAATGTATAGCGAGGATTATGATGAGAGTCCTCGTAGATTGAAAATAGTGACCAATACATTGGTGGGAGATGTCGAGGTGATTCGTGTATGATGGGGAAATATTCTCGTTTACAAATTTCCCTTTATTCGGGTCTGATTTCTTTTTTACTGATTTTGACAACCCTCTTTCTGTATATGTATGCGATAGGGAAAAGGCAATTATTTGCTCAATTATTTGTTGCACGAATTTTTTACATTCCTTTATTTGTTCACATTATTGTCATTTCTTTAACGGTATGCGCAGCGGTCTATTTTCTCGTGACATTTTTAGAAAAGCGGCAATTGGGGAAAATAGAAGGAAAATTGCAAAACTTAGCTTCTGGTGACTATGAACAACCTTCTTTGGATGTAGCGATTTCACAAAATAAAGAGATGCTGTTAGTCGATCATGATATCAAACGAATTAAAGAAAAATTAGTGAGCATGTCACGGGAGCTGCAGCAGTTAAGCAGTCAGCCGCAGATGGTTGATGGTACGACAAGAGAAAAAATCTTAGAAGAAGAGCGTCATCGTTTAGCAAGGGAACTGCATGATTCAGTTTCTCAGCAGCTTTTTGCGGCAATGATGATGATGTCCGCCTTGAATGAACAATCCCAGCATTCTGAAGAATTGGAGCCTTATAAGAAGCAATTGGCGATGGTAGCCGATATTATTAATGCAGCGCAATCAGAAATGCGCGCATTGTTGCTTCATTTGCGCCCAATCAGTTTAGAAGGCAAAAGTTTGCGTCAAGGAATTGAGCAATTATTAAAGGAACTACAGACTAAAATTCAAATTCAGTTAAAATGGGATGTTCAGGATATTTGTGTTTCACCAAGTATTGAGGACCAACTATTTCGAGTAGTGCAGGAGTTATTGTCTAATACATTGCGTCATGCAAAGGCGAATGAATTAGAGGTTTATTTGAAAATCGTTGGTCAAAGTATTTTGCTGCGTGTAATTGATGATGGTGTCGGATTTGAAGCCAAAGATGAGCACGCTGGTAGTTATGGATTACGCAACATTCGTGAACGAATTGCGGGTGTTGGCGGGTCAACTAAAATAATTAGTTTTAAAGGTCAAGGAACAAGTATTGAAATTAAAGTTCCTGTTGTAGAGGACACTGATCCTGCTTAACGGTATGCTAGACAGCATAGAATAAAATAGATTATTAAGAACTAGGAGGCAGAGGATGATACGAGTATTGTTAGTTGATGATCATGAAATGGTTCGATTAGGCGTTTCTTCTTACCTATCGATTCAATCAGATGTCGAGGTTGTGGGGGAAGCTGAAAATGGCGAAGATGGCTACGAGAAGGCGATGGCTCTTCGTCCAGATGTAATTTTAATGGACTTGGTGATGGAAGTGATGGATGGCATCGAATCAACCAAGAAAATTCTAAAAGAGTGGCCAGAAGCAAGAATCTTAATCGTGACCAGTTTTATTGATGACGAAAAAGTTTATCCTGCTATTGAAGCGGGTGCCTCAGGTTATTTGTTGAAAACATCTACCGCTCATGAGATCGCCAATGCCATTCGTAAGACCTATAATGGTGAGCGTGTCTTAGAACCAGAAGTGACGACGAAGATGATGGAGCAATTATCCAATCGAAACCGTCATGTTCTTCATGAAGAATTAACGAATCGTGAACAAGAAATTTTACTATTAATTGCTCAAGGAATGAGCAATCAGGAAATCGCTGATGAATTGTTTATCACCTTAAAAACAGTCAAGACGCATGTATCGAATATTTTAGCGAAGCTAGAAGTAGAGGATCGTACACAAGCAGCGATCTACGCCTTTAAGCACGGGTTAATAAAATAGAGAGTCCATCTCTGTTTTATTAACCCGCTCTTTGTTATACTAGGAAATGTAAGTTTTGCTGGTATAGAGATTCAAGTTATTTGGATAAATAATATATTGAAAGATTAAGGAGATATCATGAAGCAAAGTTTTGTCATTATTGGTTTAGGAAGATTTGGCGGGAGTATTTGCCGCACATTAGTGGAATCCGGTCAGGAAGTTTTGGCGATAGACAGCAGTGAAGATCGTGTGAATGAGTACATGAATATTGCTACTCATGCAGTTGTGGCGAATGCACAGGATGAAATGACTCTCCGTTCTTTAGGCATTCGAAATTTCGACCATGTCATTGTAGCGATAGGAGAGGATATTCAGGCGAGTATCTTAGTGACTTTAATGGTCAAGGAAATGGGTGTGCCTAATATTCTGGCAAAAGCACAAAATGAATATCATGCCCGTGTCTTAGAAAAAATCGGCGCGGACCGTGTTGTCCATCCTGAACGGGATATGGGCCAACGAATCGCTCATAACCTGGTTTCGAAGAATATTTTGGATTATTTAGAATTATCTGATGAGTTTTCTTTGGCGGAAATCAATGTGACCAATCGTAAATTTTATGGTAAAACCTTAGATGAACTAGATTTTCGTCAACGATTTGGACTAAATGTGGTAGCAATTCGTCGGGATAATCAAGATCCAATCGTGACACCACCTGCAGAAGAAGTTGTACAAAAGGACGATCATTTAGTGGTGATTGGTCGCGATGAAGACGTGGATTATTTAGATGAAAAAATGAATGGATAGGTGATTTTCAAATGAAGTTAACAATAACCCCAAAAGCGCAAGAATGGTTTAAACGTGAAATTGAATTAAGCGATGGCCAAGGAATTAAATTTTACGGAAAAGTCTATGGAAAAACTCAGGTTCATGATGGCTTTTCAGTAGGGATGTCGGTGGATACAATCGATAGTCCACTTGTAAAAACAACTATTGGTGATCAATTGTTTTATATTGAAGAAGCCGATGAATGGTTTTTTAAGGGATACGACCTCGTTGTTGATTATGACACAGTCTTGGATGAACCAAAGTACGACTTTATCCAAGTTTAGGAGTTGATACAAAATGATATCAGTTATTGTTCCTTGCTTTAATGAAGAGGAAGCGATTCCTCTTTTTTTTACGGAGATGGAGAAAGTAAAAAAAGAAGTCTCGCATAGCTTTGAATATATTTTTATCAATGATGGATCAAAGGATGAAACATTGGAAGTTTTGCGAGATTTAGCTAAGAGAAACGATTTCGTTCGCTATATCTCTTTTTCACGTAATTTTGGTAAAGAAGCTGCATTATATGCAGGTTTACAAGCTTCTAAGGGTGACTTAGTAACTGTCATGGATGTTGACTTGCAAGATCCGCCTGAATTATTACCGAGAATGATTGAAATGATCGAGACATCAGATATTGATTGTGTAGGAACGCGACGTTCAAATCGAAAAGGAGAACCCATTATTCGAAATCTATTTGCCAAAGCTTTTTATCATTTAATTAATCGAATTAGTGAGACAGAGATGGTGGATGGCGCTCGAGATTATCGTTTAATGACACGCCAGATGGTTGACGCGGTATTGGAACTGACTGAACATAATCGATTTTCTAAAGGGTTATTTAGTTGGGTTGGCTTTAAAACAGAATATATTTCTTTTGAGAATCAAGAGCGAGTGGTTGGAAAATCTTCATGGTCATTTTGGGAATTGTTTAACTATTCAATCGATGGAATCATAAATTTTTCTGATGTGCCCCTCAATATAGCTTCTTTTGTCGGAGCTTTTTCTTGTGTTGCTTCGGGAATCGCAATGATATTTATTATTGTTCGAGCATTATTATTTGGCGATCCGACATCTGGTTGGCCGTCATTGGTAACAATCATTCTCTTCATTGGCGGTGTTCAATTACTGTGCATCGGGATTATTGGAAAATACATCGGGAAGATTTTTATGGAAACAAAAAAACGTCCAGTTTATATTGTTAAGGAGACTGAAAAAAAGTTGGAGAAATAATCTCCAACTTTTTTAGTATCCTCGTTTCACTTCAACCTGGTTCACAGTCAATTCTTTACTTGAAACATAGCTTTTTAAATTACTCAAAAAGATTTTCATAAATTTATTTTGAAAATCAATAGTCATTCCTGAAATATGCGGAGTAATCAAAACATTATCAAATTCCCATAACGGACTTTCTTTTGGTAGCGGTTCTTCTTCAAAAACATCAAGGGCAGCAAAAGCAAAGTGTTTTTCTTCAAGTGCTGTTATCAACTCTTTCGTATGAACAGTATCCCCACGTCCAACATTTACAAATACAGCAGTTTTCTTCATTTTTTCGAAAATATCACTATTAAAAATATGATAGGTTTCGTGTGTACCAGGCAAAATCCCTACCACAATGTCCATCTCTGGGACAATTTTAGCCATATTTTTGATGGAGTAGGTTTCTGCGAATCCCTCTACTGAATGGCCAGTTGTATTGATACCAAAAACATTTACGCCTAAGCTATGGATTGATTTCGAAAGTTGCTGACCAATATGTCCGGTACCAACGACT
The DNA here is from genome assembly GCF_000406965.1 of Enterococcus avium ATCC 14025. Classification (GTDB taxonomy): domain Bacteria; phylum Bacillota; class Bacilli; order Lactobacillales; family Enterococcaceae; genus Enterococcus_A; species Enterococcus_A avium. The sequence goes on from NZ_KE136364.1 coordinate 327,406, forward strand.
AGTAAATTTTTCCCAGCAAGCTGGTCATAGTGAATGGATTTTTGAGCCCATTCATTGCGACCTTGTTTTTTTACAGCTTCGTTCAAGCCGCGATAATAGCCAAGCAGAACGCCAATAATATGTTCGCTGATAGAAAGGGCATGAATCCCGCTGCCATTAGATAATAAAATATCCTGTTCTGAGAACTTATCTAGTGGTAAATAGTCTACACCAGCGGAAATAGATTGTACCCATTTCAATTTTTGGGTTGCTAATAACTGATCTTCGAATTTCTCTGCCCACCCCACAGATATTTCTACGGCTGCAAAATCTTCTTCAGTCAAAGTGTTTTTGATTTGATAGTCAGGAGCGATGGATTGAATTTTTTCAGTGAATTCCTCGCGAAATTTTTTTTGTAAGAAAATAATTGGTTTTGTCATCTTTACGCCTCATTTCATGTTCAAATAGAATCGTCTCATTTATTTTATCAAAGCTTGCGAAAAAAAACTGCTTACAGAATCGTAAGCAGTTAATTAGTTGGCAATTCAATTTTTGGGAAGTGATTGATGACTCGGAAAAAGATAAACAAGCTGATGAACGTAATTAAAATACTTGAGTCAAAGTTTGGTTGAAACAATAAAACAAGGGTTGCTAAAATTGTTGGGATAGTTGCGCAAAAAATAATCGTTTTAAAACACTCAAAAAAGGTTACACGGCGCAACCTTAATTTTGCTACGATCATACCAGCAATACCGGCAAAAATTAATGTAACGAATAAGTTGATGAAGGAAGGATAAAGACCTGCCAATAGCATCACTAAAGGCGTCCAAATTGGCATTCTCAAATCTTTTAGACCAGTTCTCAATTTATCCCCAGTCATACTTTTTAGAGGTACCTGTTTATAGGAGAATTTAAGGACGTTATCGCCGAATAGTGCTGAGCTGACCCCACCGTAATCTGGAAGTACAATTATAGCTTGGTCCTTTAACAGTCCAACGCTGAAGTAATTTCCTATCAAGTCTTTCTCGACATCTTGGCGCGTACGTTTTCCTTCAGGATCGAAGGTCAGAATAATTGAATCTGTTTGATAAATAAATCCTTTCTCAGGTTTATCAGTTTTGATTTCACCATTTTCAATCCTAAAGTCGGGAATTTTTTCAACAATCTCTAGGCTGTCGGTTTTCAGTTGATCCATTACCTGAAGGGCCTGATAGACACTCGGAATTGCCAAAAGCAAACTCAACCCTAGTAGATAAACGATCGATTTCCAAAAGGGCGTGTCCTTTGCTGATTTTAGATCCTCAAAACGAATAAGGGATCCTTTGATTAATTGACGAAAAGTCATGTGATCGCTCCAATCTATTTATACAAGAGCCATTGTAGCGAAGTAAGGTTGAAATAACAAGGCGATCTGTAAAAATGTAAAAAGAATGCAAGAAAGAATTGACTATCGTACCTTGCTTCGTTATCGTATTTATGAAAGTGGATAATAAGAAAGTGGATAATAAGAAAGTGAGTAATCATGAAATTTTATCAGATGTTTAAGGACTATTTAGAAGAAAAAAGACTTTGGGAAGTCTTCATTTATTTATTTTTTGGTGGATTAGCGACAGTAGTAAATATTGTGACCTTTGCTTTGGCTTATCAAGCTTTTCATTTAAGCTGGCCAGTTTCAAATGCTATTTCTTGGATTTGTTCGGTACTATTTGCATTTGTCACAAATAAATTGTGGGTTTTTCAATCAAAAACAGAAAGTATTCCAGCTTTGGCGTGGGAGTTTGCTAAATTTATCTTCTATCGTGTGTTGTCATTTGGTATGGATATGGCTTGCATGTATTTGTTTATTGATATGTTGCACACAGGAAATTTGATTGCAAAGATTATTACGCAAATTGTCGTTGTCGTTGCCAATTATATTTTTAGTAAAGTCTTCATTTTCAAAAAAGTTGAGATTATTGAAGACGAGAAAACGAATTCCTCGCCACGGTAGGCATATATTTTGAAGAACATTGCATTGTTTGTTACAGTTAAAGCATAAAGATATTTAAGGAGGAACTTGAACTATGGCTTATACTTTACCAGATCTACCTTATGGCTACGATGCATTGGAGCCTTATATCGATGTTGAAACGATGCATTTGCATCATGACAAACACCATAACACTTATGTAACAAATTTAAATGCTGCGATTGAAAAATATCCGGAATTAGAAGAACAGTCAATTGAAGAGCTAATGAAAAACTTAAATGAAGTTCCTGAGGACATTCGTACGGCTGTACGTAATAACGGCGGCGGACATGCTAACCACAGCTTCTTCTGGAAAATTATGGCTCCAAATGCTGGTGGTGAACCTACAGGCGCGATTAAGGACGCAATTGATCAAGCATTTGGCAGCTTTGAAAAAATGAAGGAAGAATTCAAGACTGCAGCAACTGGTCGTTTTGGTTCTGGCTGGGCATGGTTAGTATTGAACAATGGAAAATTAGAAATTACTTCTACTGCAAATCAAGACAGCCCATTAACTGATGGAAAAACACCGATCATTGGCTTAGATGTATGGGAACATGCGTATTATTTGAAATATAAAAATGTACGTCCAGACTACATCGCTGCTTTCTGGGACGTTGTGAACTGGGATCAAGCAAATGAAAACTTAGCGAACGCTAAATAATCAACTATTAAAGAGGAAGATTGGCATGGTCAATCTTCCTCTTTTTTTAGCCTAGATTTTAAGACCTTCCAAAAATCTTCATAATTTTATGGTATAAATCGAACATAAAGAGCAAACCAGCTATTAATATTCTTTAAGTTTCTGTTATTTGAAATTAATTGTTTTTAGCTGTTGTTGATTAGATAGCTGATATATGAGAAAATAAAACGAAAAAATCGTTAATAGAGGTGTATGATGAGTCGTTGGAAGAAAGTGATCGTAGGGTTATTAGTCCTACTAAATTTATTTATAGGTGGGATTACCTACTATGCTGTCCAAGTGACAAATGATGCCAGTAAAATGGTTGATAGTATTCGACAAACTGTTAAACGTACAAGTTTGAAGCGAGAGGGAGACAAACCCAATATAGACAATGCGGAGCCTTTTTCAATTTTGCTCGCGGGAGTCGATACAGGAGATCTTGGCCGCTCGGATCAGGGGAGATCTGATAGTATGATGGTCGTTACTATCAATCCCAAGCAAAAGAAATCAACAATTGTCAGCCTAGACAGAGACATTTTGACTAAAATTGTTGGGTATGAGACGAATGACAAATTAAATCACGCCTACGCATTTGGTGGTGTCAAGATGTCAATGGATACAATTGAGACACTGTTAGATATCCCTTTGGACCATTATGTATCGATCAATATGCGTGGATTAAAAGACTTGATTGATGCGGTTGGCGGTATTGAGATCAATAATAAGATTGATTTTACTTTGGATGGTATTCATGTACCTAAAGGAAAACAAACGTTGGATGGAGAAAAGGGCTTAGCCTATGCGCGGATGCGTTATGAAGATCCAGAAGGTGATGTTGGACGGCAAAGACGTCAACGAGAAGTAGTAACCAAAATTTTACGAAAAGCGATGTCAATCAATGGTGTAAGTAACTATAGAAAAATCTTAAAAGCAGTCGAAAAAAATATGAAAACCGATCTAACATGGGATGATATGATGGATATCGGAACGAACTATTTATCTGCATTTGATACTATCAAACAAAAACAATTGGTTGGTAAGAGTCAGATGATAGATGAAATTTACTATCAAATATTAGGTACAAATGAATTATTAGATATTCAGAACACATTGAAGAAGCAATTAGATTTGCCTACAGCAAGCACTTTACCAAACCTGAAAGAACAAGATGCAGATAGTTTGTTCTATGATGACTCTGATGGCAAAGCCAGTGAAGACACCAGCCAATTTGCGCCAGGCTATGATAATCCGAATAATTATGACAGCAGTGGCGTTTATGGTGATTCTTCAAATACAACTAACGACTATCAACAATCCGATGATTATTCTACTCAATATGATCAAGGATATACAGATCCAAATCAAGGTTACGGTGGTGCTACTGATCCTAACGCAGGACAGCAAAATGATGTTTACGGCCAGCCCGCTGCTGGTTACTAAAAAACGGCTCTTCGTCAAATCGTGTTGGTGAAGACAAATTTGAATAAAACTTAGTCCGATATGCGGCGCGTTCTGTGCGCCGCATATTTTTTTAGTTTTCAAAGATCAGACCTTGTTGTAAATAGATCCGTGCCCGAAAGTTATAAAAGTTGCGATAACCAAACGCAATTCGTTTAATCAGCTTGATCTTGTTATTCAGCCCCTCAGTGACGCCGTTTGAGTGGGACACCTTAAAGGCATTTGAAATACCCGATTGGTAGCGATGGAAGATCGTGAATTTCTTTTTAAACGACTGAGGTAACGTAGATGAAATTGTTTTAAGGGTTTCTTGAAAGCCT
>NZ_KE136364.1:332270-394070 GCF_000406965.1 Enterococcus avium ATCC 14025
CTTTCTAGGAAAGCGCAGGAAGTATTGAGTTAGTTTGTAAAGTCTGCGATCTTCAAGGATCGTAAATAGCTGATTGGTTGTCCCATCAACACAAATAAAACTCATGGAACCAGAAACAGACTTCATTGATTTGAACTCATCCATACACAACACCGTCGGAAGGAAGTTCATACGTGGCTGGTAATGCTTCGTTGCTTCACGCAAGATCCGTGTCACTGTCCCATCCGAGACGAAGTACTTCTTAGCGATTAGTTTACGTGATTGATTTTCGTACAGTTCCATGAGAATCGCCTGCTTCAGTTCCTTTGTTAGTTGATGATGTTCATCAACTAAGTCCGTTTTCGCAGAAAAGGTCCTTCCACAATCATGGCAGAGAAAACGGGTACGTTTTAATTCTAAAATAGTCAACTTTTCTTTGACTTTCAACATCTGAGTGCGTGTCGTATAGGAACCGTTGCGGATAATACGAATCGATCCACAGTGTTCACAATAGGAAGGAGAGTTATCCAATTTTCCTTTAATAAACTGCGCTTGAACGCCTTTATATTCTTTTTCAATCAGCCATTCTTCATCAAAAAATAAATGTTTATCTGTTAATCCGAGTAATTTTCTAGTATGATTATCCATTGAGAGACTCCTTTGGTAGGGTGACGTTTTGGTCGACTAAATTTTACCAAAAGTGAGTCTCTTTTTGAGTTGAAACGAAGAAAAAAGTGTTAGTAGAAAATCGCTTTCGATTTTCCACCAACACAAAATATTATAGAACCTAAAAAACGAGCGTTCCTATTTCTATCACGTACGATAGAAATAGGAACGCTTTGTTTTTATCGATTTTTCAAAAGCTGAATCTCTGATAGTTACTATTTTCTAGACATTTTTACGACAACCTCACAACGAGCTGTTTGTGGAAACATATCAACAGATTGTAAATAGTCTATATGATAGATTTTTGCAAGACTGACAAGATCGCGAGCCAAAGTGGAGACATTACAGGAAATATAAACCATTTGGGGACTTGGTGATTCTTGAATCGCCTTAAGCAATTGATTATCCAGACCTGTTCGTGGCGGATCAACGACAATTGCATCTGGCGAAAAGCCCTCCTTTAGCCATTTTGGTAATAAGCTTTCAGCAGTTCCGACCTCGTAACGGGTATTGGTTAGGTTCATTGCTTCCGCATTTTTCTTCGCATCGTCAATGGCTTGTGGGATTACATCCATACCCCGGACTTCTTTGGCTTTTTTAGCTAATGACAGTCCAATTGTACCAACACCGCAATACGCATCTACTACTGTTTTAGGCGTTGTTAAATCCAGAGCATTGATGGCTTCTTGATAAAGGATCTTCGTTTGCTGGGGATTCAATTGGAAGAACGCCCGCGGCGAAAGTTCAAAGCTGACTTCATTGATTTTTTCGTTGATAACTTCTTTGCCCCAAAGATGAATGGTTTCATCCCCCATAATGACAGAGGTTTTTTTCTCTTGGATATTTTGCATGATTGAAACAATTTCTGGCAAACGATTCGTGATTTCTCGAATCAATGCATTTTTTTGCGGCAGCTTCGGTGTTTTTGTAATCATGACTAATTGGACCTCGCCAGTTTCAACACCAATTCGAACCATTAATGTACGCAGAATACCGGAATTTGAACGTTCATCATAAATCGGCAGATCATATTTTGTTAATAAGTTTACTACCGTATTGATGACTTTTTGCGTTGTTGGTTCTTGGACCAAGCAATCTTTGATCGGAACCAATTGATGAGAATCCGCCTGATAAAGACCAGCTTCGACTTGATTGGTTCGTTTATTTTTCCGCAATTGAAATTGCGCTTTATTGCGATAGTGCCAAGGATCATCCATGCCAATTGTATTGCGCAATTCGAATTTTTGATAGCCTTCAGGTTTATATTTCTCTAAAGCTTGACGCAATAAATCTTTCTTAAAGTCTAATTGCTTGCTGTAGACTAGATGTTGAAGCTGACAACCGCCGCATTCTTCATAAACAGGACATGGGGGCGTGATACGATCGGGACTCTTTTTCGTAATTTTTACTAAGCGGGCTTCCGCAAAACGAGGAGTTGCTTTAGTGATTCGTGCGATAACCGTTTCATTTGGTAACGCACCAGTGACGAAAATAATCAGACGTTTGTAATAAGCGATGCCCTCGCCATTGATACCGAGCCGTTTTATTTTCAAGGTTAATGTTTGGTTAGGTTTAAGTTGAACAGCCATGGTTAGCCTCTTTCTCAAATTTTTTTCAGCTTTTTAAGCGCAATTCATTTTAGCATATTTTTATCGATTGGTTGATTATCTGTGATAGAATTAGTTTTTGTGAGGAGATTAATACTATTCTCCACTAGGCGGATGAGGAGTATATATAGAAATAGTAAATTGGAGGACATAAGATGCTGACGGTAGTAAAAATCAGTCAAGGTCGTGGACCTTACTATAAAGTAGAATTTTCTAATGGCGAAAAGCTGCGATTGTCAGAAGATACAGTTGTACGTCATCGCTTGCTTAAAGGCCAAGAGCTAGATGAGAAGATGCTAGATGAGATTAAGCAGGAGGGCAAAGAAGATCTGGGATTTCAACTTGCTTTAAATTATTTAAGCTATCAATTACGGACGGAAAAAGAACTTCGAACCTATCTAAAAGAGAATGAGATCGAAAGTGCTGATCGGCAAAAAATTGTTGTTCGTCTGAAAGAAATGGATTTACTGAATGATCTTGTCTATGGAGAAAGCTATGTTCGCACGCAAATGCGCATAGGAGATAAAGGACCACGAGTTTTACAGCAAAAGCTAAAACAAAAAGGGCTGAACGATACGGATATTCAACACGCGTTATATCTTTATGAAGCAGACGAACAATTTCAAGTTGCTGCGCATACAGCAAAAAAGGCGATGCGAAAATTTCATCATAGCAGCCCACGCGAAGTTCAACGAAAAATTCAGCAATTGCTGATGACAAAAGGCTTCAGCAGCGACATCAGTAAAAATGTATTAGCCGAACTTGATTTTTCTGAAATCGAGGAGCAAGAGACGGATGCATTAGAGCTTCAGGGTGAGAAGCTTTGGCGCAAGAATCAGCGATTTGAACCAGCAAAACGGCGACAAAAGGTCAAACAGAGTTTGTATCAAAAGGGATTTCAGCTAGATCAGATCGATGCCTTTATTCGTGGAAAAGAGGAAGCAGATGAGTAGAGGTTGGGAAAATTGGTCAGCTTCAGACGTGGAACAATTTCAAGAAGCTTTTCTAGAATGGTACCAGCAGGAAAAGCGAAATCTTCCATGGCGTTACAACCAAGATCCTTATCGCATCTGGATCTCGGAAATCATGTTGCAGCAAACACGAGTCGATACCGTGATTGATTATTTTTATCGATTTATGGAGCAATTTCCAACGATTCAAGCGTTAGCAGAGGCACCAGAGGACAAATTACTGAAAGTTTGGGAAGGGTTAGGTTATTATTCTAGGGCTCGTAATTTGCAGGCTGCGGCAAAACAGATTATGGAAGAATTCGGCGGAAAGTTTCCGAAAACGGTCGAAGAGATTCGTTCACTTAAAGGAATTGGACCATATACTGCTGGCGCTATTAGCAGTATTGCTTTCGAGATTCCAGAACCTGCAATCGATGGGAATGTGATGCGAGTCGTTAGTAGATTATTTTGTATTGAAGCAGATATTGCGAAAGCAAGTAGTCGAACCTTTTTTGATGAAGCGATGCGCAAGATCATTAGTCAAAAGCAGCCAGGCGACTTTAATCAAGCGATGATGGATTTAGGCTCCAGTATCTGTACACCTACGAATCCACAATGTGAAATTTGTCCGATTCAGCAATTTTGTCAGGCTTATCGAGAAGATCGTCAAACCGATTTTCCAGTGAAATCGAAAAAGCAAAAGCCAAAAGATGTGTATTACGTAGCTGGCATTATTGAAAATAAAGAACAAGAGATTTTTCTTCAACAACGCCCAGAAACAGGGTTATTAGCAAATATGTGGCTCTTTCCTTTAGAAGAAGTTTCAGTAGAACGATTCAGCGAATTGCAGGAGCAATATGATCCTAAAAGCTGGGATTTATTTTCTAGTTCACAGATTGCAGAAGACAGTCCTGATTTCTTTTCAGCTCAAAATATTATTTGGCAAAAAAAGGTTCTGGGAGAGGTTAAGCATGTCTTTAGTCATTTACGCTGGCATATTCTTGTTTTCTACGGTCGAAGTGCAGCACCTTTAACACTCAAAGGCCATTGGGTGAAAACAAATGAATTTTCTGGCTATGTTTTTCCAAAACCACAGCAAAAAATGTTGGAAGTTTTTGAAAATTATTTATCCGATGACAAAGATTAGTAGGCAATCTTTCATTTTATTGCTATAATAATTCTGATGTCGGTGTGATAACACCCAAACAAATGCGAAAATTTTTTCGCTGAGGGAAGGGTAGCTATGGGAGTTCCAAAAGAAGGAGAGTTTGTGACGATTAAAAGTTACAAGCACGACGGCAGTTTGCATCGAACGTGGCGTGATACCATGGTATTAAAAACAAGTGAGTGTTCACTGATTGGCTTGAATGACCACACATTGGTCACAGAATCAGACGGCAGAAGATGGGTCACTCGCGAACCAGCAATCGTTTATTTTCATCAAAAATACTGGTTCAACATAATAGCAATGATTCGAGAGAAGGGAGTTTCTTATTATTGTAATCTAGCATCACCTTATGTATTAGATGACGAGGCACTAAAGTATATTGATTATGATTTAGATGTCAAAGTTTTTCCCGATGGCGAGAAACGTCTGTTGGACGTGGATGAATATGAAGCCCATAGTCAGCAAATGCATTACTCTAAAGAAATTGATTATATTCTCAAAGAAAATGTCAAGATCTTAGTGGACTGGATCAACAATGAAAAGGGGCCTTTTTCTCAAGGCTATATTGATATTTGGTATGATCGTTACAAGCAATTGTCGCGAAAGTAGAAAGAAAAGGCTGTGCCAGAAATGGTACAGTCTTTTTTGCCAGCTTTTTATGAATGCATGGAAGTAGAAAAAAATTTTTTAGTTTTAAAATGTTTGCAGTTCTTTCTTCATATGCACATGATCAATTCCAGCGTCTTCAAATATTTCACCGTAAGTAATGTATCCTAGTTTTTTGTAAAATTTTTCCGCTGATAATTGTGCGCCTAATTCGATTGTTTTATAATGCTGTTGTTTGGCAAATGCTTCAGCTTCTGTAATGATTTCAGAACCTAGATTTTTTCTACGGTATTCTTTTAACACAGCCATCCGTTGTAATTTGAATGTATGGTCATTCAGAGGTAATAGTCGCACAGTTGCTGCAGGCTTCTTATCGTCGGTGTAAAGTACGAAATGAACAGAATAGGCTTCATTTCCATCGATTTCTAAATTAGCAGGAACACCTTGTTCTTGTACAAAGACTTTTTGGCGGATACGAACGGCATCGAGATAGATTTCGCTCATTGTATCCTTAGTGATTAAAATTTTCATAATGACACCTTCCTCAAGGGGATTTTCTTTCACATGATGTATACTATAAACTAAATCTAAAAAAAGGAGTAGATGAATGTTTGAGAAAATTAAAAATTCAAAATTAATGTTCTGGTCGGTTGAACTATTGATTATTGCCACATTGATTTTGGTTTCTTCAAAAATTGATTTTGTTTTTCAGCCGATAGGCACATTTTTTACTACGTTGTTCGCGCCGATTTTAATTGCAGGCTTTTTGTATTACTTATTGAATCCTTTAGTGAACTTACTAATGAAAATGGGTGTCAAACGCTTAGCAGCAATTGCATTAATCTTTATTTTACTGATTGGAATGATCGTGCTGATTTTTATGAGTATCATCCCTAATCTAGTTGAGCAGCTAGTTTCCTTAGCTAGGAATATTCCAGGATTTATCAGTAATATGCAAACTTGGTTGCAAGAATTGGCTAATAATGCGACACGTTTTCCGCTATTTAAAGAATTAGACGTTGACAAGTACATTAGCAATTTAGATGTCTCTGCAGGAAGCATAATCCAGCAGTCGTTAACGGGCGTGACAAACGGGTTAGGTTCAGTGATAGGCAAGATTACAACGATAGTCTTATTACTCGTCACGGTTCCCTTCATTTTATTTTATATGTTGAAGGACGGCGAAAAATTAGTTCCCAATATTGAACGTCTTTTCCCAGAAAAGCAAAGAGAAAATATCAAAGGACTCTTGCAGCAGTTAAATAAAACCTTGTCTGATTATATTAGCGGACAAGCAATCGAGTGTTTGTTTGTGGGAACATTTACGTTTCTAGGTTATCTGCTGATTGGCGTGGACTATGCGTTCTTATTTGGAGTAATCGCAGGATTGACGAATTTGATTCCTTATTTGGGACCGTATTTAGGATTGGCCCCCGCATTGATCTACACATTTTTTGATTCGCCAACAAGAGCCTTACTCTGTATAGTGGTTGTAATTATTGTGCAGCAGATTGATGGGAATGTAATCTACCCGAATGTAATTGGAAAATCGTTGAATATTCATCCACTAACGATTATTTTAATTTTATTAGTAGCCGGAAATCTTTCTGGCATATTAGGTGTCTTTTTAGGTGTTCCTGTTTATGCTATTTTACGCACATTAGTTGTTTTTGTGGTTAAAATAGTTAAACAAAGCAAACAAGAAGAACGAGAGCAAGAATTTTTAAGTTAGCAAATCGCTCTTTATTCGGAAAAGATTGCATAAAAAGAAGCGATGTGATACGATTTTATCGTGGCCTTTGTGCCACTTTTTTTACACTTAAAAATAAGGAGCGAATGCAATTATGAATGCTGACCCCGATAGTCAGTCGTTAATTTTACAACTAGGTTTATTAGTAATTTTGACGTTAATCAACGGATTTTTAGCTGCAGCTGAAATTTCGGTGGTGTCGGTCAATAAAAACCGAGTAGAACAAAAGGCGGATGAAGGAAACCCAAAATCAAAAAGATTATTAGAGGTTATTGAAAGTCCGAATAATTTCTTATCAACGATCCAAGTTGGGATTACTTTAGTCAACATCTTGTCAGGGGCCTCCTTGGCTGATAGCTTGTCTGCTCGTTTGACGCCTTTATTAGGCGGAAGTGCGATTGCGCGGACAGCTTCTGCGGCGATCGTCATGATATTATTGACCTATGTATCAATTGTATTTGGAGAATTATATCCCAAACGAATTGCTATGACCAAGACCGAGGAAGTCGCACAATTTACCTCTGGCGTGGTTCGTAAATTAGGAGTAATCACAAAACCTTTCGTTTGGTTGTTAACGGCTTCAACAAACTTATTGGCAAAGATTACGCCGATGAAGTTTGATGATGAAGACACTAGAATGACCCGTGACGAAATGCGTTATATGTTAGAAAATGAAGGTGTGCTGGACAACGACGAGATCGAGATGCTGCAAGGTGTCTTTTCATTAGATACAAAGGTCGCTCGCGAAGTAATGGTTCCTCGAACAGATTCCTTCATGATAGATATCAATGATCCAGTATTGGAAAGCATTGATGAGATTTTGAATGAAAGCTATTCACGAATTCCAGTATATGATGATGATAAGGATAAAGTTGTAGGGATTTTACACACTAAAACCTTATTGAAGGCAGCTCGCCAATTCGGTTTTGAAAATGTCAATTTACAAAAGATTTTACAAGAACCGCTATTTGTGCCAGAAACCATTTTCATTGATGATTTATTATATGAATTGAAGAAAACCCAAAATCAAATGTCGATTCTACTTGACGAGTATGGTGGTATGGTAGGATTAGTCACATTAGAAGATTTGCTTGAGGAAATCGTTGGAGAAATCGATGATGAATCTGATGAAGTTGAGAAGCTTTATGAAAAAGTCGGGGACAACGAATACTTGATCAATGGGAAGATGCTGATTGACGAGTTCAACGAAGAGTTTGGTTTGAACTTGCATATGAGTGACGTCGATACGATGGCAGGATATCTGATCACAGCTTTGGGAACAATTCCTGATCAAGGGGAAAAGCTTTCGTTTGATGTTGACGATTTGACTTTGATCTCAGAAGAAATGGAAGGATCTCGTGTTTTGACCTTGCGTGCAATTTTCCATCCGGAAGAACATGAGAATGCTGAACCAGAAGAAGAACGTCGCCTATTTACTAAGGATTTTGAGGATGACGAGCCTCGCCGTTAGATAAATGATAACTAAACAGGTCTTAATCTCTTATTCGGAGATTAAGACCTGTTTTTTTCAAAACTGCTTTTTCCTAGATTTTTAAAAATGCCTGATAATGTATGCGTTAGGCAACATTTAAGAATGAGCGATTCAACTTTCCAATAGAGTAAAATCCATGCTATACTGATTGGGTTGAAATTTGAAAGAGATGAATGGAGCAATAGAATGAATAATCCTAATTTAAAACAACAAGTGGACAGCCGTCGTACCTTCGCGATTATTTCCCATCCGGATGCTGGTAAGACGACCATCACTGAACAACTATTATTATTCGGCGGAGCGATTCGCCAGGCGGGAACAGTTAAAGGGAAAAAAACTGGAAATTTTGCGAAATCTGACTGGATGGATATTGAAAAGCAACGGGGAATCTCAGTGACGAGTTCTGTGATGCAGTTTGATTTTGAGGGAAAACGAGTAAACATTTTAGATACACCAGGGCATGAAGACTTCTCTGAGGATACCTACCGTACATTAATGGCAGTCGACAGTGCCGTAATGGTTATTGATAGCGCAAAAGGAATCGAGGCGCAGACGAAAAAGCTTTTCCAAGTTGTTAAGCGTCGAGGAATTCCGATTTTTACTTTTATTAATAAGCTGGACCGCGATGGCCGCGAACCATTAGATTTATTAGAAGAGCTGGAGGAGTTATTAGATATAGAGTCTTATCCTATGAATTGGCCGATAGGTATGGGAAAGGGCTTAGAAGGAATTTACGATATCTATAACGAACGAATTGAATTTTATCGCCCTGAACAATATGAAGGGGAACGATTTGTAAAGTTGACGGATGGTGAAATCGCTGGGGAACATCCATTGAAGGAGAAATCAATTTATGAAGATGTGATCGGTGAAGTGGAATTAGTTCGAGAAGCTGGAGATCAATTCAATCTTGAGAAAATTCAACGAGGAGATCAAACCCCTGTCTTCTTTGGTTCTGCATTAACCAATTTTGGTGTTGAAACATTTTTGGAAACATTCGTTGATCTTGCACCGAAACCGCATGCTCATAAAACAGAAGAAGGAGAGGCAGTCTCTCCTTATGAAGAAGAGTTCTCTGGATTTGTTTTCAAAATTCAAGCTAACATGAATCCAAATCATCGTGATCGGATTGCTTTTGTTCGGGTATGCTCGGGTACTTTTGAACGTGGGATGGATGTAACCCTTGGTCGTACCGGTAAAAAAATGAAATTAAGTAACGTTACCCAATTTATGGCGGATGCTCGTGAAAATGTCGAGGAAGCTGTTGCCGGCGATATTATTGGAGTCTATGATACAGGAAACTATCAAATCGGAGATACTTTATATGAGGGAAAACTGAAAGTCGCTTACGAAGAGCTGCCATCTTTTACGCCTGAATTATTTATGAAGGTTACTGCTAAAAATGTGATGAAACAAAAATCCTTCCACAAGGGAATTTATCAATTGGTTCAAGAAGGTGCGATCCAGCTGTATAAAACCTATTTAACAGACGAGTATATTATTGGCGCCGTGGGACAGTTACAGTTTGAAGTGTTCCAACACCGCATGCTAAATGAATACAATGCGGAAGTAGTTATGACACCGATGGGTAACAAAATCGCTCGTTGGATTGATCCAGAACAATTAGACGAACGAATGAGCTCAAGCCGCAATATTTTGGCGAAAGATCGTTTCGATCAACCACTATTCTTATTCGAAAATCAATTTGCGATGCGCTGGTTTGCAGATAAGTATCCAGATGTAGAATTGAAGAGCTTGATGTAAAAAGATTAGAAAGGGATTTTTGATGCAAAAACTAAAAAGTGATACGACTTTTGCTTTAAAAAAAGTGATACGACCAAGTAATTTATTCTGGTTAATTATTTTGATCGTGTTAACGATGTTTCGCCTAATGTTGAGCATAAAATCCCCCTATTTTATCAATTTATTTGCTGGTTATGATGATCAATTATTTATTCATTACAGTGAAGAATTATTAAAGGGAAATTGGCTAGGTGAATATTCAACAAAAACCTTATCTAAGGGAGTATCTTATTCGTTTTTCATGGTTTGGGCTAATAAGCTACACCTGTCGTATGGATTTCTTTTGGGTCTGTTCAATATATTCGCTAGTTCGATAGCAGCAATCGCTTTACGACCATTACTAAAAAATCGGTGGATTCTAACGTTTGTTTATACATTCTTTTTATATTCACCAGTGACTTTTACGAGTGAATATAGCACTAGAATTTATCGGAATACGCTCGTGGTTCCGGCTGTTTTATTAGTAGTTGGTTGCCTTATTGGATTATATTTTAGAAGAAATGGAAAGCTAAAACCGTTTATTTTGTGGTCTCTGGGCTTATCAATAATTTTTTCTTTTTATTGGTATATACGAGAAGATTCATTATGGTTGTTACCGTTAGCGAGTGTCGGTTTATTGATTATTGCCGGCTCTGTCATTTTTGAAAATGATTCTAGCTTCAAAATCAAAAATATCCGTATAGCTATCAAAAAATTCTACTTTACGAAAAGGCAATTGGCTAAGTTAATTTTTTGTGTGTTACCCTTCGTTTTGCTTTTTTCTACAACAAAGTTACTTGAAAAAATAAACGAAGAGCATTATGGAATCGCCGTGGTTAATGACCGGACAGGTGGAGCTTTTGCCAATGTCTCAAAGCAGTTAATTCGCATGGATGATGGGACAAATTTGAATCAAACGAACAGCAAGGTCTGGGTATCAAAAAAAGCATTGAAAAAGGCTGAAGCGGCTTCACCGACACTTAAATCAATCGAAAAAAATATTGACTGGATTTATCAAGGAAGTCCTTGGAGCGGTGGCGAAGATATCGCTGGCGATATCATCTTTTGGGCATTAAGAGATGCTGCAGATCAGGCTGGGTATTATAAGGATGGAAAAAAAACAGAACGATTTTGGGAAAAAGTTGACACAGAATTAGCCAAAGCATACAAAAATGGACAAATTAAAGAGAAAAAAGAGATTTATCTTACTGCTACGGGAGACGGCAAATTAATGAAAGACCTGCCATCAGTAGGGGATTTCATGCAAAGCGGTTTGAAGTATAATCTTTTTTACAAAAACTATGGTCAGGGATCAGACACAACCCTTGGGCCAAAAGAGGATGTAGCTAAAGCAGAAAAATTACTAAATCAATCTTTTGCTGAAAACTGGCAAGATGTGAATAAGCCTCGTTCTGAGCCGGTTAAAATTACAAATTCTGCCAAGTTATCTAATCGTATCATTCAAATTTATCGTGATTTAAATCCAATTTGGTTAGTTTTATTTGGATTTGGGGTTTTAATAATCTTAGTGGGCAGCCTTTTTTCAAAGGCACAGTTAAAAATTTTTCGCGGATTGTTATTGCTCTTACTAGGATTAACATTGTCATATTTAATTTTTATTATTGGTGTTTCATGGTTTTGCTCTTGGGCACCAGAACGTAAGGATATGTTTATGATGATTTATACAGGGGCAGGTGTGCCAGTGATTCAATGGATTGAAATTTTGGCCTTTGTAGGAATTCTACAATTACCGATTATTGCTAAGAGAATCAACAAAAAATAGTTGAAGCTAAGTTTTTTTAGCTCCAACTATTTTTTATTGATCGACATTTCAATTAAACCAGGGGACTCCAAGTAAGAGATATTTGCGAAATCATAAGTTCCCTTGTCTAGTTTTCTTTTAAAATATTTATGTACAAAATCAACTTCTGATGGCAGGATGTTTCGATTATCGTTTTTTAATACAATTTCGGCATGCTTATAGGCATCTGTATAAATCACAGTCGTATTGCCGATTGTATAGACTTTAATCATGTTTGCATCAGTGTTTTCCAGTTGATTATAAACCAATTGCGAATGACTATTGGTCACGTTAATAAGTTTCATCCTGAAACACCTTCTTCCTAAACCTTACTCCATAATGTAATTATATAAGAAAGATTAAGAAAAAAGAAGGATGTTGCTCACTTTTATTAGAATATTTGAAAAATTTGGTAAAAAGGAAAGGATTCTCGCGATAGAGAATCCTTTCCTTTTAAACTTTATCTTCTTTGGCTAAGCGTTCAGGCTTTGACGTGATCACAATACGATCTTCTTTATCAAGCTTTGCTTTTAGATCGGTAATCGTTGGATGATCTAAATAGAATTCAGCGATTCCGTCCTCGATATTTTCTTGAATCGTCCGACGTAATGGACGAGCCCCCATTGCAGGATCATAGCCAAGATCTACTAATTTTTCTTTGACATTATCTGGTACATCAATATGAAGTTTTTGCGAAGCCAACATTTCGTTGACATCATCTAGCATAAGCGAAACGATTTTCATCAAGTTTTCTTTTGACAGTGAGCTGAACTCGATGATACCGTCAAAACGGTTTAAGAACTCAGGAGCAAAGAAGTCTTTTAGTTGACCCAAAACAGAGCGGGTAGTTCCTTCTCTTGCAGCTCCGAAACCGACATTGGCTTCGATCTTGCCAGTTCCAGCGTTACTAGTCATGATAATAATCGTGTCCTTAAAGCTGACTGTTCGACCTTGAGAATCAGTTAAACGTCCATCATCAAGAATTTGCAAGAACATATGAAGTACATCAGGATGCGCCTTTTCTATTTCATCTAGTAAGATTAAACTGTAGGGATGACGACGAACTTGCTCGGTCAATTGTCCAGCTTCTTCGTATCCAACATAACCTGGAGGAGAACCGATCAATTTAGAGACACTGTGTTTTTCCATATATTCACTCATATCAAAGCGAATCATGGAATCACTAGAGCCAAATAGTTCTTCAGCTAGTTGACGAGCCAGCTCAGTTTTACCAACACCAGTAGGTCCAACAAACAGGAAAGAACCAATTGGACGATTTTTCTTATTCAAACCGACACGATTACGACGAATAGCTTTAGCTACTTTATCGACTGCTTCATCTTGTCCAATAACGTGTTGCTTCAAGTCGACGGCAAGATTCTTCAATTGTGTTTGTTCTTTTTCTTTAAGTTCGCCCACTGGAATGCCAGTCCGTTTTTCAACGATCTGCTCCATGTCCTTTTCAGAGATGACCGGTGTTTCTTCATCCGTCAATTGACGATCTTTCATTTTTTGCAATTTATTGATTTGATCACGGTAGTAAGCGGCTTTTTCAAAATCTTCTTCTTGAGAAGCTTGTGATTTTTGTTGTTCAGCTTCCGCTAATTTCTTGTCAATCGTCTTTGGATCGACGATTTGAATCGTTAAGTTTTTCTTTGAACCTGTTTCATCTAGCAAATCAATGGCTTTATCCGGTAAGAAGCGGTCTTGAATGTAACGATTTGAAAGCTCAGCTGCTGCTTTGATAGCATCATCCGTATATTTTACATGATGATAATCTTCATAGCGTGGTTGTAAACCCTTCAAAATTTCGATCGTTTCTTGAACAGATGGTTCTTCCACTCGAACAGGTTGCATCCGACGTTCTAGCGCCGCATCTTTTTCAATGATTCGGTATTCGTTTAACGTGGTGGCGCCAACCATCTGCAATTCGCCACGAGCTAAAGCAGGTTTTAAGATATTACCAGCATCCATGTTGCCATCTCCGGCGGCACCCGCACCAACAATTTCATGTACTTCATCGATGAAGAGGATAATATTTTCAGCTTGACGTATTTCTTCGATCAATTTCTGCATCCGTTCTTCAAATTGGCCACGGATTCCAGTACCTTGAACAAGCGAAGCAACATCCAAACGGATAACATCCTTGTCCATTAATTTCTGTGGTACATCGCCGTCAACGATTTTTTGAGCCAATCCTTCAACAACCGCTGTTTTACCAACACCGGGTTCTCCGATAAGAACCGGATTGTTTTTTGTCCGGCGATTTAAAATTTCGATGACGCGTTGAATTTCATCGTCTCGACCAACGACTGGATCGATATTTCCTTCACGAGCCAATCCTGTGATATTAATTCCGTATTCACCTAATAGACCGCCACCATTATTCCGGGGTGGTTGATTGTTAATACCATTTCCGCCACCGAATTGGGTAGGTGGTGTTTGATCCGCAGCTCCTTGACGCTGTTGCATTTGTTGGGACATAGAGCGGAACAAGTCATCTAAACTTCCAAAACCAAAAGGATCATTTCCTGCCATTTGCGGCGCACCTCCAGCTTGATTCTTCAATTTTTGATAGCAATTTTGACAATAATCTAATTGCTTTCGTTGACCATTGACATTTGCATATAAATGAATCGTTGCTTCATTTTCATGACAATTTTGGCAAAGCATTTTTTTCACCCTTTCAACAGTTAATTGTTTCTTCCATTGTACATCGAGTAAGCGAATCTCGTAAAAAGATACGCTGATCAGTTGTTTGACTTTTACTGACCTTAAGAATAATTATAGCGAGAATCTCAATAAATGCAAACAGTTTGTTTCATTTTTTAGCAGACAGAGATATAGAGTGCTAAAATGAATGGACAATTACTTTTTTCGCAAGTCATAGTTGTTATGTAAAAAAGATGAAAACAAGAATAATAAGGGTTTAAACAGTTAATCAAGATATTTTAAGAAAGGGCATACAAATTGAGAGAATAAATCGATTAAAATTGTTGTATCCACCGCAAAAAAATGGTAATCTAAGAAAATGAAGGGCTCAAAAAGATGGATGTTATCATTAAAGCCCTAACATAAAAAAACATTTTTTTTTATAAAGGAGAACGGTCAATATGGAAAAAAAAGATTTTCACGTAGTAGCAGAAACAGGGATTCATGCACGTCCCGCAACTTTATTGGTGCAAGCTGCAAGCAAATTTAACTCTGATATTAACTTAGAGTATAAAGGAAAATCAGTTAACCTTAAATCAATCATGGGAGTTATGTCTCTAGGTGTTGGCCAAGGCTCTGACGTGACTATCTCTGCTGAAGGTGCTGACGAAAAAGAAGCAATGGAAGCAATCGTAGAAACAATGAAGAAAGAAGGATTATCTGAATAATGGTTGAATTACTAAAAGGTATTGCCGCAAGTGACGGAGTTGCCGTTGCGAAAGCTTATCTGCTAGTACAACCGGATTTATCTTTCAAACAAAATAATGTAGAAGACACTGCTGCCGAAGAAAAGCGTTTAGACGACGCTTTGGCGGCTTCTTCTGCTGAATTAGAAAAAATTCGGGATAAAGCAGCGAAAAGCTTAGGTGAAGAAGAAGCACAAGTTTTTGATGCTCATTTAATGGTTCTTTCAGATCCAGAAATGATTGGTCAAATTAAGCAACATATTCAAGATAACAAAGTGAATGCTGAAAGCTCACTTAAAGAAGTAACTGATATGTATATTGGCATGTTCGAGGCAATGGATGATAACGCTTATATGCAAGAACGTGCAGCGGATATTCGCGATGTAACGAAACGTGTTATGGCGCATTTATTAGGAGTATCTTTGCCAGATCCATCAATGATCGACGAAGAAGTTATCGTTGTAGCGCATGACTTGACGCCAAGTGATACTGCTCAACTAGATAAAAATTTTGTTAAAGCCTTTGTTACTGATATTGGCGGACGGACGTCTCACTCAGCAATTATGGCTCGTTCATTAGAAATCCCAGCAATCGTTGGTACGAAAGAAATCACTTCTAAAGTAAAAGAAGGCGATGTATTGGCAGTTAATGGAATCATCGGTGAAACGATCGTTAACCCAACTGAAGAACAAGCGGCTGAATACAAAAAAGCTGGCGAAGCTTACGCAACGCAAAAAGCAGAATGGGAAAAATTAAAGGATGCTGAAACAGTTACAGCTGATGGCAAGCATTTTGAATTAGCAGCAAACATCGGTACACCAAAAGATCTTGAAGGCGTTCATAATAATGGCGCTGAAGCAATTGGTTTGTATCGTACTGAATTCTTATACATGGACTCTTCAGATTTTCCAACAGAAGACGATCAATTTGAAGCTTACAAAGCCGTTTTAGAAGGCATGGGCGACAAACCAGTCGTAGTTCGTACAATGGATATCGGGGGAGACAAAGAATTACCTTACTTGACTTTACCTCACGAAATGAATCCATTCTTGGGTTATCGTGCATTGCGTATTAGTCTATCCGAACTAGGCGATGACATGTTCCGTACACAATTACGTGCATTGTTGCGCGCTTCTGTTCATGGTAACTTACGCATCATGTTCCCAATGGTTGCGACATTAAAAGAATTCCGTGCAGCGAAGAAAATGTTCAACGAAGAAAAAGAAAAATTGGTTAAAGAAGGCGTGGAAGTTTCTGATACGATCCAAGTCGGAATCATGATCGAAATTCCAGCTGCAGCTGTACTAGCTGACAAGTTTGCCAAAGAAGTTGATTTCTTCAGTATCGGAACAAATGACTTAATTCAATACACGATGGCAGCTGACCGTATGAACGAACGCGTTTCTTACCTTTACCAACCATATAACCCATCAATTCTACGCTTAATCAAAAACGTGATTGATGCAGCGCACGCTGAAGGAAAATGGGCTGGTATGTGCGGCGAGATGGCCGGCGATCAAACTGCTGTTCCATTGTTAATGGGTATGGGCTTAGATGAGTTCTCTATGAGTGCTACATCTGTGCTTAGAACTCGTAGCTTGATGAAACGTCTAACAACAACTAAGATGGCTGAATTAGCTGAAAAAGCATTGAAAGAATGCGACACAATGGAAGAAGTTCAAGAATTAGTAGAAGAATATGTAAAATAAAAATGGTTTATTGAACCGTTGCCTTTTAAAGGCAACGGTTTTTTACATATCTTCTTAAAAAAACGAAGCAAACGTTTTCATTGTAAAATCAGACTATAGGTTGAGAAAAAGCTGAAATGCTTATGATATAATTGATTTGTTTTAGAAGGAAGTCAATTTTCGATTTGCTTACTGCTTTAAGAAGTGAATCGAGAAAATAAAGATAATTATGCAAAGAGTCATCATAGTGAAATGTAGAAGGAGGCGCTTATGAAAATATTATTATACTTTGAAGGTCAGAATGTAATTGGTAAATCTGGCATTGGTCGAGCGCTTAGCCACCAAAAAAGAGCGCTAAGCTCCATTGGCATTGATTATACATTGGACCCTAAAGCGACTGATTATGATATTTTACATATTAATACGTATGGACCGAAAAGCTTACGTTTAGTAAAAAAAGCCAAAAGACTCGGTAAAAAAATTGTTTTTCATGCACATTCAACTGAAGAGGATTTTCGAAATTCATTTGTTGGATCGAATCAGCTTGCGCCCTTGTTCAAAAAATGGCTTGTCTCTTTATACCAACAAGCAGATCATTTAATTACGCCGACACCCTATTCAAAAAAATTGTTGCGCAGTTATGGCTTAACTCAGCCGATCTCGGCTATTTCAAATGGGATTGATTTAAAAAAATACTATCCTGACGAACATAAAGAAGCAGCCTTTAGGAAACATTTTAATTTGACGGAAACGCAAAAGGTCATCATTTGTGTGGGACTCTTTTTTGAACGCAAGGGAATTCTAGATTTTGTTAAGATTGCAGAGAAAATGCCTGAATATACATTTATTTGGTTTGGTGATGTACCAATGATTTCGATCCCGGCGAATATTAGACACGTTGTAAAAAAAGCACACCCAAAAAATGTTATTTTCCCTGGCTATATCAATGGAGATTTGATTGAAGGGGCCTATTCGGGAGCTGATTTATTCTTCTTTCCTTCTTATGAAGAAACTGAAGGGATTGTTGTACTAGAAGCCTTAGCTAGTCAGCAGCAGGTCTTATTAAGAAATATTCCTGTCTACGATGGTTGGATGGAGGATCGAAAGAATTGCTATATGGGGGATAACAATCAAGAATTTGAACAATTGATTCATCAATTAGTCAATCATCGTTTACCTAATCTTTCTATGGCTGGTTTTAGAACAGCTCAGGAAAAAAGTATTACGCAAATTGGTGAAGAGTTGAAATCTGTTTATCAAGCGGTTTTGGAGCTGCCGTATGATCATCAGGTCTATGCAAAAGTTACAAAATAGTTTGGAGGAGTGGACGTGCGGATCGGTTTTTTTACAGACACTTATTTTCCCCAGGTCAGCGGGGTAGCAACATCAATTAGAACACTAAAAAATGAACTGGAAAAGCAAGGCCATGAGGTTTATATTTTTACGACGACAGATCCCGATGCAGATGAATTTGAAAAGGATATTGTACGTATGCCTAGCGTTCCTTTTATATCCTTTACAGATCGGCGGATTGTAGTCCGTGGTCTTTGGTTTGCTTATCAAATTGCCAAGGAATTAGAATTAGAGATCATTCATACACATACAGAGTTTGGGACCGGATTTTTAGGGAAAATGGTAGCAAATCGTTTGCGTATCCCAGTCATTCATACCTATCATACGATGTATGAAGACTATCTTCACTATATTGCGAATGGGAAAGTCGTAAGACCATCTCACGTTAAACATTTCATAAAAATGTTTGTTAATCATTCAACTGGCGTCGTGTGCCCTAGTAAACGTGTGGTGGACACACTAAAGCGTTATGAAGTTGATGTTCCAATGCGAATTATTCCTACAGGCATTGATGTATCTAGATTTTCACGACCTGATATAACGAAGAAAGATACAGATCAGCTACGGGATAAGTTAGGATTACACACAGATGATTTGATGATTTTATCATTGAGCCGGATTTCTTATGAAAAGAATATCCATGTCATTGTTCAACAATTTCCGGAGGTTTTAATGAGTTATCCTAACGCTCGACTAGTAATTGTTGGCAAGGGGCCTTATCGTGAAGATTTAGAAGAGTTAAGTCGTCAATTAGGTGTCGAAGACTATATACAATTTACTGGAGAAGTTCCTCATGAGGATGTCGCATATTATTATCATGCTGCAGATTATTTTGTTAGCGCCTCTACTTCAGAGACACAAGGCTTGACTTACGCCGAAGCAATTGCGTCGGGGACACAATGCATTGTTGAAGGAAATGATTACTTAAATCAATTGTTAAACGATGAGTCTTTGGGAATCACATTTGAACAGGATGCGGATTTTAGTGAAAGTTTTGTTAGTTATGTTCAACAACAGATCGCTATAGATCCTAGGGTCCAACAAAAAAAACTAATGGAAATTTCGGCTGAGCGCTTCGGTGATGAGATGATCAAGTTCTATCAAGAGATGATTGCTTATTATGCTGAAAACTATACGGAAGTAAGATTGCCTAGTCGAACAGTTCAAAAAATGCGGGTTCGAATTAATTCCCTTAGAAACAACGAAGATAAATAAAGCTGAAATCCACCTCTTCATGTATACTGGAGGTGGATTATTTTTTATTATGGAGGGTTAATAGCATGAGAATAGGATTTATCGGTACTGGTGTAATGGGAAAATCAATCGTTAAACATTTTTTAGCAAAGGGTCATGAAGTGATGGTGTACAATCGTACAAAAAGCAAATCAGATGAATTAGTTGCCCAAGGTGCGATTTGGCAAGAGACACCAGCAGAAGTTACGAATGCTAGCGAAATTATTTTTTCAATGGTAGGTTATCCTAGCGATGTAGAAGAAATTTATTATGGCGCAAACGGAATCTTCTCAGTAGAGGTTAAAGATAAGATTTTGGTTGATTTAACAACTTCAACTCCAACACTGGCTGAAAAGATTTATCAAACAGCTAAAAAAGAGGGCGCAGCAGCTTTAGACGCTCCGGTATCCGGGGGAGATTTAGGGGCTCAGAATGGAACATTATCGATAATGATAGGCGGAGATCAAGCAGTATACGATAGTGTTGTACCTCTTTTCGATATTATGGGCAAAAGCTATTCTCTTCAAGGAAAAGCTGGTGCTGGTCAGCACACAAAAATGGCAAATCAGATCATGATTGCTGGAACGATGACGGGGATGACAGAAATGCTGGTCTACGCTAAGGCGGCGAACTTAGATGTAGAGAAAGTTTTGGAGACATTAGGTGGCGGCGCAGCACAAAATTGGTCCATGAGCAATTATGCACCACGGATTCTAAAAGCTGATTACTCCCCTGGCTTTTTCGTCAAACATTTTATCAAAGACTTAAAAATTGCTTTAGATGAAGCAGAGAAGATGCACTTAAACCTTCCTGCAACAAAATTAGCGACTGAATTATATGAACGGTTAGCTGACCAAGGATTCGACAATGACGGGACACAAGCATTAATTAAATTATGGTGGTCGAAATCTTAAGTTAGATTTAGTAAAAAAAACATAAATTTATTGATGAAAATCAATGCAAGATACGGTCGGATTTGATACAATAAGACAGAATTGAGAAGAAGGGGGGCACCTAGATGAAACATTCACAATTAGTTGCCATTATTAAACGCTTAGAAGCAATGACTGAATCGACTGATAATGAAGTACAAGTACGTCGTTTTGAAAAAGAGGGCGTAGAAAAATGTACTGTAACTTATGATAATACGACAGAAACATTTGAGCTGACTGAAAGCGACAGCAAACAATCTTATCAATTTGATAACATCGATATTGTTGCGATGGAAATTTATGATTTGATTCAATAAAACGGGGAAACCCGTTTTTTTTGTACACATTTTTACTTGTTTAACTAATAGTTAGTAAGAGTGCTACTCAGACTAGTAGCTTCATTACTTCCTATTTTTAGATGGTCACCTTTTTCTTTGGACTAAAGGGTTTTCAGATAATTTTTGATTATAATTTTATGAGTAATTCCTATTTTTTAAGCCAACTCAGGTCAAATCTTTTGAACTTATTAAGATTTAGTCAGAAGATATTATGAGGAGGTAATGATATGTTAGACAAAGAAGTATACAATCAACTATTTAAGCCATCTTTTTCAAAGAGAACGCAAGTTACTTTCTGGGATGGTTCTGTGAAAGAGTATGGTGATTCTGAAAGTGAAGTAATCTTCAAAATTATTTTCAACGAAAAGATCCCTGTTAAAGAACTCATAAATAATGCTTCATTAGCATTAGGCGAAGCTTATATGGAAAAGAAAATCGAGATCGAGGGCGACCTGCAGGCATTGATTTATGATGTTTATAATCAAGCGGATGGTTTTTTTCATAATACGAATTTTAAGAAATGGATGCCAAAGGAAAAGCACACAAAAAAGCAATCCGCTCATGATATTCATAGTCACTATGATTTAGGAAATGATTTTTATGAGATGTGGCTAGATCATACTTTGACCTATTCTTGTGCATTTTTTGAGTCGCCAAACGATACTTTGGAACAAGCACAAATAAATAAAGTTCATCACATCTTAGATAAACTATTTACTCAACCAGGTGAAACATTGTTAGACATCGGTTGTGGTTGGGGTACGTTGATTTTGACAGCCGCGAAAGAATATAAGGTCAAGGCTAAAGGTATTACGTTAAGCGAGGAGCAATATCAGCATATCCAAGAAATAATCACCAAAGAACAACTAGAAGATACTGTTTCAGTAGAACTTATGGATTACCGTGATTTAGTTGGAACTTTCGATCATATTACAAGTGTCGGTATGTTTGAACACGTTGGTGCCGAAAATTTGCAAGAATATTTCAAAGTGATTAAACGACATTTAGCGCCAAATGGTACGGCTTTGATCCATGGTATCAGTCGTCAGCAAGGTGGTGCGAAAAATGCGTGGATTAATCAATATATTTTTCCAGGCGGGTATATTCCTGGTGTGACGGAATTAGTCGGACATATCACAGAAAACGATTTACAATTAATTGATCTTGAAAGCTTGCGACGTGATTATCAATTAACCTTAGAACATTGGACAAGAAATTTCCATCAAGTTGCTGACAAAGTTATGGAGCAAAAAGACGAAGCTTTCTATCGAATGTGGGATTTATATTTACAAGCTTGTGCAGCATCATTTCAGGCCAGCAATATCGATGTCATTCAATATTTACTGGTTCATCCAAATAATAATTCAATACCTATGCATCGGAATGTTTAAGAAGCGGAACTCCCGCTTCTTTTTTGAATTAAAACAAGTGTAATATAGATTGTGACTATACATATTCAGTATTCTCAATTACTGATATAATTATTTTATAAAAATTACGTGTTTCTTTTTTTAAGGAGGAATTATGGTAGAACAAATAAAAAATAGCATGAAGGAAAAAATCAAAAGGCTCATTGAACTCCCCTACGTTCTAAAATTCTTTTTAGTTTTTTCAAGTTTTTTTGGTGTGTTGATGATAAAGACAATTCCTCCACTGCAAGCGCCAGATGAGATTGGGCACTATGTAAAAGCAGAAGCTTTTTCGGATTTTAAAATTCGTCCACGAGAAAAGTCTTCAACTTCTAGTAAAAAAGGAAATTCAACCTGGGGAGAATATGGATTTAAGGTCTCTTCTGAAATTTACAAAATGAATGAGTATGCCAATCAGAC
Source organism: Enterococcus avium ATCC 14025 (assembly GCF_000406965.1). Lineage (GTDB taxonomy): Bacteria > Bacillota > Bacilli > Lactobacillales > Enterococcaceae > Enterococcus_A > Enterococcus_A avium. The sequence goes on from NZ_KE136364.1 coordinate 354,843, forward strand.
ACAAGGAAAAGAGTCTAAACCTCCCTACCAGATAAAAGAAAAAAATATTGCAGAAAAAATGTTTATTGGTACTGGTGGTATTACCAACTATTCGTTTATTAATTATATACCTCAATTAATAGGCATTCAGATTGGAAAATTATTTCAAAAAAACTATGTCTGGCAATACTATTCAGCGAGAGTGTTCAATTTAATTTTTTATATTTTTATTGTTTTTTTCGCCCTTAAAATTTTCCCTTTTTCTAAGTGGGGAGCAGCAATACTTGCGCTGAATCCAATGGCCTTATTTCTGACCTCTTCTGTTTCAGGCGACGGTATGATAATTGCTGGAAGTTTTTTCTTTACTTCTTGGATGTTGAAATTAATTAGCGAGGCAAAAATAACAGATCGACAAATGTTAGTCAGCGCTCTGATGATGGTGAGCCTTGTCTTGATGAAACCAACGTTAATCGTATTAGGAATATTGTTCTTTTTAATCCCTAACAAAACTTTGGATCTAAAAAGAAAGGGTATTTGGGGTATAGGAATTTTTCTTATTAGTATTTTACTTTATGTTTCCTGGAATAAATTAATGATTGATCAACAGCTTCTTTATCGTGATTTTGCAAATCCTGAAGCTCAGGTAAAAGCGTTTCTCAATAATCCCCAGATATTTTTCGTAAATTTTTTCGAGAATTATCTATTTGGAATAAAAGGGGATGGCATCATCTATTCTTTTGTCGGAAATTTTGGATGGTTAGATACGCCACTGGGATGGCATTGGGTGATTATTTATTTTATCAGTCTGACCATCGGCTGCCTAGTCCAACAAGAGGGAGATCATTCTTTATTGATCCTCCAACGTGTATTGATGATACTGGGAATTGTCGCATATATATTTCTTACTTTTTTTGCTTTGTATCAGATATGGAATAAGGTTAATCGCAAAAGCTCTATTGAAGGAGTCCAAGGAAGATATTTTATCCCAGGAAGTTTACTCATTGTTCCGCTATTTTCCAGTAAAGAAAAAATCTTGAGTTTGTCGAATAAAAAAATTAATATGATTTTGTCTTTATGTATGTTGACTGTTTTACTCGCAACCATGATTACATTAAATAATCGCTATATTTAAGAATCGCTATATTTAAGAATCGCTAATATGCGGTTCTTTTTTTAATTACTTTGACACCCAAAGTATTTTTTAATGACTAGATTTATCTATATTGAGTGTTAATCATTAATTTTTGGTTAATTGAAAAAATCTTGTTGCATTCAGAAAAAAAATAAGATATAGTTTGAACATCAAATGATTTGATAATCAAACTAATTAGGTGAGGACATGGAAAGAAACTGGGAAGAATTAAATACCTATTTAGTTTCAATTTTCAACGACGTTTTGTCGATTGAAGAAAACGAACTAAAAAAATCACAATTCAGCGATTTGACGATCACGGAGATGCATACCATTGATGCGATCGGGATGTACAAGAAGAAAACGACCACGGAGGTTGCTAGAGAGCTATTAGTAACTGTTGGGACTTTAACGACATCGATCAATCGCTTAGTGAAAAAGGGCTATGTAGAACGAATTCGCAGTGAGGATGATCGCCGCGTTGTCAAATTAGGTCTAACGAAAAAAGGAAGACTCGTTTTTCGTATTCATCAACATTTTCATCATGAAATGGTCAAAAGTGCCATCAAGGATTTAGATGAGGATGAACAAGAGGTTTTCTTAAAGGCGCTAGTGAATCTATATAGTTACTTAGAGGAGATCAAATGAGTATGAGTTTCGGAAAAATAACCGCAACAGCCCGTTATTTACCTGAGAAAATCGTGAGTAATGATGACTTGGCTGAATGGATGGATACTTCTGATGAATGGATTCAATCACGTACTGGAATTAAACAGCGTCACATTGCAGAAACTGAAAATACTTCAGATATGTGCGCGCTGGTTGCAAAAAAATTGATTGATAAATCTGGGATTGATCCAGTAGATTTAGACTTCATTATCGTTGCAACGATGTCACCAGATTACACTTCTCCTTCTGTCGCTTGTCAGGTACAAGGAGAACTTGGAGCTAAACAAGCAATGGCCTTCGATATTGCAGCCGCTTGTGCGGGGTTTGTCTATGCACTGGCCACAGCTGAAAATTTTATGCGTGCGGGAATGCAGCGAGGCATTGTGATTGGCGGTGAGAAAACTTCGAAGTTGTTGGATTGGCAGGATCGTTCTTCTGCAGTTCTTTTCGGCGATGGTGCAGCGGGTGTTTTGCTAGAAGCAAATGAAAAAGCTTCTATTATAAAGCAAATGTTGCGAGCAGATGGTGAGCGCGCCAATTCGTTGACATCTGGTTTCCGCAAAAACAGTAATATTTTCCATGAAGGACCAGAAACGAGTGCGACCTTAGCAATGGACGGTCGCGGCATCTGGAATTTCGCCTTGAATGATGTCACTAAAAGTTTGAAGGAATTTATTGGTGAAGAAACAGTTGATTATTATCTGCTGCATCAAGCCAATAAACGAATCATTGAAAAAATTGCTCGTAAAATGAATGAGCCAATTGAAAAATTCCCCATGAATCTGATGAATTATGGGAACACTTCAGCGGCGAGCATCCCCATTTTATTGGATGAACTCATTGAAGCAAATATTTTATCATTAAATAGCAATCAAAAAGTGGTATTGACAGGCTATGGCGGTGGATTAGCGTGGGGAAACCTACTTATCCAGCTGTAAGTTTGTTAAAAATATAAAAACTAAAACTTAAAATTATCGGAGGAAACAACTTATGACATTCGAAAAAATCCAAGACATTATCGTAGAAGAACTAGGGGTAGAAAAAGAGGAAGTTAAATTAGAAACAAATATCCAAGAAGATCTTGAAGCAGATAGCTTAGATTTATTCCAAATCATCAACGAAATCGAAGACGAATTTGATGTGAAAATCGAAACAGAAGATGGCATCACAACAGTTAAAGATTTAGTTGAATATGTTGAAAAACAACAAAACGCTTAATTAATAAAATTTCGGGAAAAGGCTAGGCGTAAGGCCTGGCCTTTCCTGCTATTAGGAGACGATCATGAAAACAGCATTCTTGTTCAGCGGGCAGGGCGCTCAATATGTCGGGATGGGTAAAGAGTTGTACCAGCAAGAAACAATTGTGAAGGAAACGTTTGAAGAAGCCAGCGATCTGCTAGGTTTTTCGATGGAGAATTTATGCTTCGAAGGAAATAACCAGCTTAACGAAACGAAATATACGCAACCAGCAATATTAACAGTCAGCACCGCTTTTTTACGTGTGTTAAGGACTAAAGGCTATCAGGCTGATGCAGTTGCAGGATTGAGTTTAGGAGAGTATACAGCATTAGTTGCTTCTGGTGCATTAGCATTCAGTGACGCCGTTCAGTTGGTTCACAAACGAGGGCAATTTATGAGTGAAGCAGCACCGACTGGCAGTGGGAAAATGGTGGCTGTGATGAATACGCCAGCAGAGATCATTGAAGACTGCTGTAAGCAAGCTTCGGCTTTAGGTATTGTTTCGCCAGCAAACTATAATACTCCGCAACAAATCGTGATTGGCGGTGAAGTGGCCGCAGTTGAAAAAGCGGAAGAATTATTGCAAGCTGCTGGAACAAAACGGATGATTTCATTGAATGTCAGTGGACCATTCCATACAGCGCTATTGGAACCAGCCAGCAAGCGTCTAAACGAAGTATTGCAGACAATCACTTTTAATGAAATGCAAGTGCCTGTGATTTCAAATACGACAGCGGAAATTATGCCACAGGATCAAGTCGTGGAGCTTTTGACAAAACAAGTCATGTCGCCAGTTCGTTTCAGTGATAGTATTGTAACTCTGAAAGAACTTGGTGTGTCTCAATTGATTGAGATTGGTCCTGGAAAAGTCTTGACGGGCTTTATCAAGAAAATTGATCGCACGTTAGCAACCAGTCGTGTAGAAGATGTAAAGACATTAGCTGAGACGGTCAGTTTTTTAGGTGAATAGTATGAGTAGTGAGAATAAATTCCTTAAAATGAATTAGGAGGATCGAATGGAACTAACGAATAAAACAGTGTTTATTACCGGCAGTAGTCGTGGAATCGGCTGGGGCATCGCAAAGACTTTTGCTCAAGCAGGTGCAAATGTCGTTTTGAACGGTCGAAAGGAAATTCCAGCAGACAAGATTGCTGAAATCGAAGCGTTCGGCGTAAAATGCATTAGTATTTGCGGAGACATCAGCTCATTCGATGAAGCGGGCAGAATGATTAAGGAATGTGAAGAGTCGTTGGACTCGATCGATATTTTGATCAACAATGCTGGTATCACGAAGGATCAGTTGCTTTTACGCATGAAACCGGAAGATTTCGATGCGGTTATGGATATCAATTTGAAGGGAACCTTCAACATGACCCAGCAAGTTTTGAAAAAAATGATGAAAAAACGCGCTGGTGTGATCATCAACCTTTCTAGTGTGGTTGGTCTGATCGGAAATGTTGGACAAAGCAATTATGCAGCGAGTAAAGCTGGTGTGATTGGATTTACTAAAGCGGTAGCTAGAGAAGTTGCTCCGCGAGGCATCACCTGCAACGCGATCGCTCCAGGTTTTATCAAAACAGATATGACAGATGAATTAAACGATAAAGTAAAAGAACAAATGGAAGGTCAAATCCCGTTGAAATGTTTCGGCAGTGTAGAGGATGTAGCGAATGCTGCGTTATTCTTAGCTCAAAACAGCTACATCACTGGCCAAGTGCTAAATGTGGATGGCGGAATGGTCATGTAAAGAAAGGACGGAAGTAAATGAATCGTGTTGTAATTACAGGCTTTGGTGTCGCATCACCAATTGGTAACGATGAAGAGACATTTTTAAAGAATTTAAAAGAAGGAAATCATGGTTTTGGACCGATCACGCGTTTTGATGCCAGCGAAACTGGTATCTCGGTAGCAGCAGAAGTCAAGGATTTCCCTTTGGAAAAATATTTTGTTAAAAAAGATACGAAACGGATGGAAACTTATTCATTATATGCCATCTATTCTGCTCTTGAAGCGTTAGAAATGAGCGGTATTAACACAGAAGAGGAAAACATGGAACGTTTTGGCGTGATGATTGGCTCTGGTGTTGGCGGTTTGGGAACAATCCAAGATCAGGTACTAAAAATGGATGCAAAGGGCCCCGCTCGAGTATCACCAATGTTTGTTCCTTTGGCTATTGCTAATATGGCTGCAGGAAATGTGGCATTACGAATTGGTGCAAAAGGAATTTGTACTAGTACTGTAACAGCTTGTGCTAGTGGTACACATTCAATCGGTGAAGCGTTTAGAAATATAAAGCATGGCTATTCTGATGTAATTGTCGCTGGTGGTGCTGAATCATGTATTAACAAAATTGGAATAGCTGGTTTTGCGGCCTTAACAGCTTTGAGCACTTCGGAAGATCCTGCTCGTGCATCCATTCCGTTTGATAAAGATCGTAACGGATTTGTGATGGGAGAAGGTGCCGGTGTCTTGGTCTTGGAATCTTTAGACCATGCGCAAAAACGCGGTGCAAAAATTCTAGGTGAAGTTGTTGGTTATGGTGCAACCTGTGATGCATACCATATGACATCGCCTACACCTGATGGTGATGGTGCTGCAAGAGCGATTACTGAAGCAATTAAAGAGGCTGGGATTCAGCCAGAAGAAGTGAATTATGTGAATGCTCACGGTACAAGTACGCCACCTAATGATGTTCCTGAGAGTCGAGCGATTGCAAAAGCATTGACTGACAATGCTTATGTCAGCAGTACAAAATCGTTGACTGGCCACTTATTGGGCGGTGCTGGCGGAGTCGAAGCGGTAGCATCCCTAATGGCTTTACAACATCAATTTATTCCACCAACTGCAAATATTAAAGAGATCGATCCAGAGGTTGTAGCAAATGTTGTAATTAATGAAGCAAAAGAAACAACAGTCAACTACGCTGTAAGTAATTCTCTAGGTTTTGGCGGTCACAACGCTGTGATCTGTTTGAAACGCTGGGAGGCATAACAATGGAAATCAATGAAGTCAAGGAACTGCTGAATCAATTCAACGATTCGAATCTCACTGAATTTGATTTACGAGAGGGCAGTTTTGAATTATATATGAATAAAAATCAAACAAGTCGTCAAACTGCGGCACCTAGTCAAACGGAACAATCCGTGGAAGCGCCAGTCGCTGTAGCAACTTCGACTAGTTCGACAACGGTTGAACCGGAAGCAGCACCAACTGTGGCAAAAGGAGAAGGTCAAGTTATCACTTCACCAATCGTAGGGATTGTCTACTTACAGCCATCTCCAGATCAAGAGGCCTATAAATCAGTTGGTGATTCAGTGAAACAGGGAGAAACTGTTTGCATCATTGAAGCAATGAAATTGCTAAATGAAATCACAAGTGATTTTGATGGCACTGTTACTGAGATCTTAGTAGAAAATGAAGACGTTGTTGAATACGGCCAACCACTATTCCGAATTGGTTAAATAGGCTGTTCGTTATGAGTTACACTTGGGTGTTTTTAATGGTTAGTGGACTCGGATGCCAACGACAATTAAAAGGTTGTTTTTTGAATTGATTTTATTTTCCAAATTCTTCGGGTTTCTAACTTTAGTGAATTAGGCTACGTAGAGAAAATCAGACTGATAAAAAAACAATCCGTTAATATGAACGAGGAGGATTTAAAATGCTAACAATTGAAGAAATTAAAGAAATTATCCCGCATCGCTATCCAATGTTGTTGATCGATCGCGTAGAAGAATTAGAAGCAGGTAAAAGTATCAAAGCAAAGAAAAATGTTTCTGTTAATGAACCATTCTTCCAAGGACATTTCCCTCATGAACCAGTAATGCCTGGTGTATTAATCGTTGAAGCAATGGCCCAAGCAGGTGCTGTCGCTTTATTATCAATGGAGGAGTTCAAAGGCAAAACAGCTTATTTTGGCGGAATCGATAAAGCGAAATTCCGTAAGAAAGTCGTGCCGGGAGATACTTTAGTATTAGAAGTAGAATTAACAAAGGTTCGTTCTTCAGCTGGTTGCGGAAAAGGCATCGCGTATGTCGATGGCAAAAAAGTAGCCGAAGCAGAATTGACTTTTATGATTGGATAGATGTCTATGTTTTCAAAAATTTTGATCGCCAACCGTGGCGAAATTGCCGTACGAATCATCCGTGCCTGTCGTGAATTAGGAATTCAGACAGTCGCGGTTTATTCTGAGGCGGATAAAGAAGCATTACACACTGAGATGGCGGACGAAGCGATTTGCATCGGTCCGGCTCGTTCAAGCGAATCCTATTTAAACATGCAGGAAATTTTAAGCGCAGCAATTGTGACCAATGCAGAAGCAATCCATCCAGGTTTTGGTTTCTTGTCAGAAAATAGTTTGTTTGCAACGATGTGTGCCGAATGCAATATCAAATTTATCGGACCAAGTGAAAAAACCATCGACGCGATGGGAAATAAAATCCACGCGCGACAATTGATGCAAGAAGCCGGTGTTCCAGTCATTCCCGGCAGTGATGGAGCGATCGATACTTTAGAGGAAGCTGAAAAACTAGCAGATAAAATCGGTTATCCAGTCATGCTGAAAGCTGCTGCTGGCGGAGGCGGGAAAGGCATTCGTAAAGTTCCTAAGAAAAGTGAACTTGAAAAACATTTTCTATCTGCGAAATCAGAAGCTAAAGCAGCTTTTGGCGATGATGCGATGTACATGGAAAAAATTATTTACCCAGCGCGCCATATTGAGGTGCAGATTCTTGGGGATCAGCAGGGTGAGGTCATTCATCTAGGCGAACGAGATTGTTCATTACAACGGAACAATCAAAAGGTTTTAGAAGAAGCGCCTTCTGTAGTGATTGGCGAAGAGAATCGTAAGATGCTTGGAGATATTGCTGTTAAGGCAGGAAAGGCTGTAAATTACGAAAGCGCTGGAACAATTGAGTTTTTACGTGATGAAGAGGGCAATTTCTACTTTATGGAGATGAATACGCGTATCCAAGTGGAGCATCCCATCACAGAAATGATCACGGGAATCGATATTGTCAAAAAGCAAATCAAGATTGCTGCTGGCGAGCCTTTAGGTTTAAAACAATCAGACGTAAAATTTCAGGGCCATTCTATCGAGTGTCGGATCAATGCTGAAAATCCAGCGTTCAATTTTGCGCCTTCTCCAGGGAAAATCAAAACGTTGCTATTACCAAGCGGTGGTTTAGGCTTACGCGTAGACAGTGCGATGTACAGCGGAGTGACAATCCCACCATATTATGATTCAATGATTGCGAAGATTATTGTTCACGGAGAAGATCGTTTTGATGCTCTAATGAAGATGCAAAGAGCCTTAGGTGAATTTGTTTCAGATGGTGTGATTACGAACGTTGAATTCCAAATGGATCTGATCAGCCACCCAAGTGTTTTATTTGGAGATTATGATACAAGCTTCTTACAAAAAACATTTTTACCTGAATGGCAACAAAGCGAGTAGGAGGAATTTAGGTGGGCCTTTTTAATAAGAAAAAAAACTACATTCGGATCAATCCTAATCGCGACAGTGTACCGACAACGAAGCCAACTGTCCCTGACGATATGTGGGCGAAATGTCCAAATTGTAAACGAACACTCTATAAAAAAGAGATGGGTGCCGAAAAAGTTTGTCCTCACTGTGGATACAGCTTTCGAATCAGCGCTTGGGAACGATTGGCATTGACGATTGATGAAAAAAGTTTTATCGATTGGGACAATGATTTAGTTCAAAAAAATCCGATTGATTTTCCTGGGTATTTGGCTAAAATCGATAAAACAAAAGAAGCAACTGGGTTGGATGAAGCTATTATAACAGGCAAGGCAACGATTAATGATCAAAATGTTGCAATCGGTGTAATGGATGCTAACTTTATTATGGGCAGTATGGGAACTGTGGTTGGTGAAAAAATCACGCGACTCTTTGAAAAAGCGATCGTTGAAGAATTACCAGTCGTGCTTTTTACGGCTTCTGGTGGTGCTCGAATGCAAGAAGGAATTTTTTCTTTAATGCAAATGGCTAAAATTTCGGCGGCGGTTAAGCGCCATAGTAATGCCGGCTTACTTTATATTACTGTCTTAACTGATCCGACAACTGGTGGCGTGACCGCTAGTTTCGCGATGGAAGGCGATATTATCTTAGCTGAACCACAAACTTTAGTTGGATTTGCTGGTCGACGAGTGATCGAACAGACGATTCGTCAACAACTGCCGGATGATTTCCAAAAAGCGGAATTTCTTTTGCAGCATGGGTTTATTGATCAGATCGTTCCGCGTTTAGAGCTGCGCGATCGTTTAACGCAATTATTATCATTCCATCAACAGAAAGGCTGGTGCGAATAATGGGTCTGACTGCTGGAGAAATTGTAAAATTAGCGAGACATCAAGAACGTCTGACTAGTCTGGATTATTTCGAAAAAATTTTTACCGATTTTCAAGAATTCCATGGTGATCGTTTATTCGGTGATGATCCTGCGATTGTTGGCGGAATTGCGAATCTTGCAGGAAAGCCAGTCACTGTGATCGGGATTCAAAAAGGAAACGATCTAAAAGAAAATATGGCGCGTAATTTCGGTCAGCCCAATCCTGAAGGTTATCGCAAAGCGTTACGTTTAATGAAGCAGGCAGAAAAATTCAAGCGACCTGTGATTTGCTTCGTGAATACGCCTGGAGCTTTCTGCGGTGTTGAAGCCGAAGAGCGTGGCGAGGGGGAAGCCATTGCTCGTAACCTTATGGAAATGTCTGATTTAAAAGTACCAATTATTTCGATTGTAACTGGAGAAGGCGGTAGTGGGGGTGCTTTAGCCTTGGCTTTAGCTGATGAAGTCTGGATGATGGAATACAGCATTTATGCGATTCTTTCACCCGAAGGCTTTGCATCGATTCTTTGGAAAGATGGAAAGCGCGCGGATGAGGCGGCAGAGCTGATGAAAATTACCGCAGCTGAGCTTTTAGAGCTAGATGTTATTGATCGAGTCATTCCTGAAACGTTGAAGGGAAAAAAACTCAGTGAAGATAAGATTATTCGCATGATGAAAAAATTATTGATTGAAAAAATTACTGAGTTATCAAAAATTTCTACTAAAGAATTGATCGAAAATAGATATCAACGATTTCGTAAATTTTAACCAAACATCCGACGACGGCAAAGGCCGTCGTCTTTGTTTTTATATAATGAAAATTGAGAGTAGTCAGAAGTTTTCTATCAATCATGATAAAAATATTTATACATTTAGGGGTGGGATATATGCAACAATAGAACTTATTTCCAAAAATATTTTAATATTTATACATAAAAATGCTTGTTTTATGAAAATTACATGCTATAATAAATTCATTGAAAAAAGCATTCAAAAATAGGAGGAATTAGGATGAAAAAGATTACCGGCTTAGTTATGACATTAGTAGCATTATTTACCCTAGCAGCATGTGGTGGAGGCGGCGATAAATCATCGGACTCATCAAGTGCTAAAACAGAGGATCAATTGGCAGCAATCAAAAAAGCAGGCGTATTAAAGGTTGCAACTTCAGCGGACTATGCGCCGTTTGAGTTCCATACCATGGTGGACGGTAAAGATAAAATTGTCGGTGCAGATATCGATTTAGTCAATGAGATTGCCAAGCAATTAGGAGTCAAGGCGGAAGTTTCAGACATGAGCTTTAACACCGTTTTAGCTTCATTGAAGGAAGGAAAATCGGATATCGCTATCTCAGCGATTTCTGCTACAAAAGAACGTCAGGAACAATTTAACTTTACGGATAACTACTACAATCCGCCACAAGTAGTGATTATCAATAAAAAGAATGAAAATAAATTTACAAGTTTAGAAACGTTAAAAGATAAAAATGTCGGTGCGCAAAAAGGTTCGATTCAAGAGGATGTTGTAAAAACACAAATTAAAGATGCCAAACTTGTTTCAATCGAAAAAGTACCAAACATGGTGATTGAAGTGAACAGCGGTTCGTTAGATGCAATGGTTGTAGAAAAAACAATCGCAGAATCTTATGTCCAACAAAATCCTGAATTAATGATCGCTAATATTGATTTAAAGGCAAATGAAGATGAAGCCTTCGCAATTGCTTTACCAAAAGATGGCAGTGATAAACTACAAGCAGAAATTAATAAGATTATCAAAAAGTTGAATGATGAAGGCAAGATTGATGAATATGTTCAACAAAATCATGAATTAGCCGAAAAATCAGCAGAAGAATAGGGGAAACAGGTTTTGAACTTTTCTTTTTTGGATAAATACTTATCTTATTTCGTTTCAGGAGCGGGAATTACCGTTATTATCTCGCTAGTAACAGTTTGTCTTGGGACTTTAATCGGTCTTGCAATGGCACTATTAAAGTTATCTAAACACAAGCCCTTAAACTGGTTAGCAAATATCTACATCGAAGTGCTTCGCGGCACTCCGATGTTATTACAAATTACAATCGGATTTTTAATTTTACAAGGTTTTTTTCCTTCCAAAGATTTAGATGTCGGGGTGTTAACAGTTAGCCTGAGTCGCTTATTTCCAGGGATGATTGTCCTATCTTTGAATTCTGGAGCCTATGTTGCAGAAATCATTCGTGGCGGTATTACAGCGGTGAATTATGGTCAGACGGAAGCTGCGCATTCATTAGGATTGCGTCCAGCGCAAACAATGCGTTATGTGATCTTACCACAAGCGTTGAGAAACATCCTACCGCCATTAGGAAATGAATTTATTACTTTGATTAAGGATTCATCTTTGCTTGCAACGATTGGGATCAATGAATTAATGGGCTCTGCCCAAATCGTTGTCTCAAACTCTTATATTCCTTTAGAACCATTAATTGTCGCTGCGGCCGTTTATTTCGTGATGACCTTCATCACTTCCCGTTTAGTAAATCTGTGGGAGAAAAAACTTGGAAAAGGCTATCAGCGATAAGGAGCAGAGGTGAATATAATGACAGAAGCATTGATTCAAATTGAACATCTAAATAAAAAATTTGGTGACAATGAAGTCCTGAAGGATATATCTGCGGAGATTCTCCCAGGCGAAGTGGTCGTGATTATCGGGCCCTCTGGTTCTGGAAAAAGCACGTTTTTACGATGTGTCAATTTATTGGAGGTTCCGACTTCAGGCACTATTAGATTCGAAGGAACAGATATTACCGATAAAAAGAATGACATTTTTAAAACACGTGAAAAAATGGGGATGGTTTTTCAACAGTTCAATTTATTTCCCAATATGACGGTTTTAGACAATATCACTTTATCACCGATTAAGGTTAAAGGATTGGCAAAAGCTGAAGCGGAAACGATCGCGAAGGAATTGCTTGAAAAAGTGGGCTTGTCGGAAAAAGCTGGGGCGTACCCGCAATCGTTATCTGGTGGACAACAGCAGCGTATTGCTATCGCACGCGCATTAGCAATGCAACCAGATGTTATGCTCTTTGATGAACCAACCTCAGCACTTGATCCTGAAATGGTCGGCGACGTATTAGAAGTTATGCAGCAGCTGGCTAAAGAAGGAATGACCATGATGATCGTGACTCACGAAATGGGATTTGCTAAGGAAGTTGGCGATCGTGTCATCTTTATGGATGGCGGTGTGATTGTAGAAGAAGGAACTCCAGAGGACGTTTTTGACCACACGAAAAGCCCTCGAACGATTGATTTTTTGTCAAAAGTATTATAAGAATAGTGAGACTAGGCAAAGAAAGCCTAGTCTTTTTTTAAACCTTTGTAGCGAAATGTAGAGTTTTCAAAAAAATTGCGTTATAATCAGGTTTTGTAGAAGTATAAATAAAGTTATAGGAGTTGCCATGTTAGATAAATACAAACCAACGTGGATGGTCGAAGCCATTTATCAAATAACCCCTGAGCAATTAAAGATGCATGGATTCAGAGCGGTTTTGACGGATTTAGATAATACCTTGATTGCTTGGAACAATCCTAACGGTACAAAAGAGCTGATTGATTGGCTGAAAATGATGGATGACGCAGGAATTCCTGTGGTTGTTGTTTCAAATAATAAGGCTAGCCGCGTGGCTAAAGCGTTAGAAAGCTTTCAACTAGACTTTGTTGCTCGGGCAATGAAACCATTTGCGGTGGGAATAAAGAATGCTCAGCAGCAATTGGGTGTTTCAAAAGATGAGATTGTTATGATTGGTGATCAAGTGATGACTGATATTCGCGGAGCTAATGCAGCTGGTATACGCAGCATTCTGGTTCGTCCCATTTTAAACACAGATGGTTGGAATACGCGAATCAATCGTTTTTTTGAACGTCGTGTGATGCATATTTTGTTGCGCAAAGATCCTGATATGAAATGGAAGAGTGAACTATAAATGGAAGAAGAATTATTTTGTATCGGCTGTGGTGCAAAGATTCAAACAGAGCATTCAAATGAATTAGGCTACACACCGCTTTCAGCTTTGGAAAAAGGCCTAGCCAGTGGCGAAGTTTACTGTCAGCGCTGCTTTCGTTTGCGTCATTATAATGAGATTCAAGATGTGTCATTGACTGATGATGACTTTTTACGTTTATTGAATGAGTTAGGAAAAGCAGACGCCTTGATTGTAAATGTGGTGGACATTTTTGATTTTAATGGCTCATTGATTCCTGGGCTGCACCGTTTTGTCGGTGATAATCCAGTGCTGTTAGTCGGAAATAAAGTCGATTTATTACCGAAATCATTGAAGAGAGGGCGTTTAACACAATGGATGCGAGAACGTGCTCATGAAGAAGGCTTGCGACCTATTGACATCTTATTAACAAGTGCGCGTAAATCAAATGAAATGGCTGATTTATTAGAAAAAATTGAAGAGTATCGAAATGGTCGAGATGTTTATGTAGTGGGTGTGACAAATGTTGGGAAATCAACATTGATTAATCAAATCATTAAGCAAACTGCTGGTGTTCAGGATTTAATTACAACCTCTCAGTTTCCAGGTACTACTTTAGATAAGATCGAGATTCCTTTAGACGATGGCCACTATTTATTTGATACGCCGGGAATCATCCATCGGCATCAGATGGCGCATTATCTTGGAAAGAAAGACTTGAAGATTATTGCTCCGCACAAAGAAATAAAGCCTAAAGTCTATCAGTTAAACGCCGGTCAAACATTATTCTTAGGCGGTTTAGCTCGTTTTGATTTCATTCAAGGGGATCGCGCTCCATTTGTTGCTTATGTGTCAAATGATATTGATCCGCATCGAACAAAATTGGAAAAAGCGGATGCCTTCTATGAAAAACATATTGGAGGATTACTACAACCACCGCGTCCAGATGAAGTCGAGAGTTTCCCAGAACTAGTTCGTTTCGAATTTTCTATCAAAGAAAAGTCGGATATTGTTTTTGCGGGACTTGGCTGGGTAACGGTGACGAAGCCCGCCGTTGTAGCTGGCTGGGCACCTAAGAGTGTAGATGTCTTGACCCGCAAAGCATTAATTTAAAATCTATCATCTAAATAAGGGGAGTATGAATGGAATTAAGAGGAAAACAAAAACGTTTCTTACGCAGTCAGGCCCATCATTTACAACCGATTTTTCAAATTGGAAAAAATGGGATCAATGACGCAGTAATTGTTCAGATCAATGAAGCGTTAGAGAAAAGGGAATTGATCAAAATCAATTTATTGCAAAATACTGATGAGATTGCTGAAGATGTGGCTCACGTATTAGAAGAAAAAATTAATTGTGAGATTGTTCAAATCATTGGACGTGTATTGGTTTTATACAAAGCTTCAAGCAAAGAAAAGTATCAAAAAATCTCGAAAGAAGTGCAAGGGATTTAAACAACTTTTTAGAATAATGAGGGGGAGTAACTGTTGTATCAAGATGTCTTAACGATTCCAAAAGTCAAACCAATGACGGATACTATGATGCCTAAAAAGCAGGTCGGTCTATTGGGTGGTAACTTTAATCCGATTCATAATGCGCACTTAATGATTGCGGAACAGGTCGGACAGAAAATGGGATTTGACGAAGTACATCTACTGCCAAGTTATTTACCGCCGCATATCGACGAAAAGAAAACGATCGATAGTAAGCATCGATTGGCGATGGCCAAATTGGCGATTGAAGATAATTCTTTTTTATCAATAGATACAAGAGAGCTTGCTCGTAAAGGTAAAAGCTATACGATTGATACGATGCTGGAAATGACTGCTGAAAACCCTGATACGGAGTATTATTTCATTATTGGCGGGGATGAGGTTGCTTATCTGCCTAAATGGCATCGAATTGATGAACTGGTTCGCCTCGTTAACTTTGTAGGGGTGAAGCGCGCAGGATATTCATCGGAAAGCCCATATCCAATCATTTGGGTTGATGTACCCGAAATCCAATTATCGTCTTCCTATATTAGAAAACAGGTTAATCAAGGTTGTTCGATTCGCTACCTTGTTCCAGATCGAGTGCGGGAATATATCACAGAAGAAGGATTGTACCTTGATGAAATATGATGAAAAGTATACAGCATTAGATCGTGAAGCACTGATGCAAGCTGTTCAGATGCGAATGAGTGAACGTCGTTTCAAGCACGTTTTAGGTGTTGAAGAAACAGCAGTGGCTTTGGCAGAACGCTTTGGTGGCTCACCTAAAAAGGCAAGTATTGCAGCACTGACGCATGACTATGCGAAAGAACGTTCTGATGAAGAATTTAAATTGGCAATTGCTAAAGGAAATTATGAGAATAAAACAGAGCTGTTAAAGTACGGCAATGCTATCTGGCATGGGCTTGTAGGCGCGGACTTTGTTGCGCGTGAGTTAGAGATTACAGATGAAGAGATATTGAATGCGATTCGTCTTCACACTACAGGAGCAGCAGAAATGACGTTATTAGATAAGATTATTTATGTAGCAGACTACATCGAACCGGGAAGACATTTTCCAGGAGTAGAAGATGCGCGTGTCATTGCTTTTAGTGATTTAGATCAAGCCGTAGCATTTGAAACGAAACATACACTGGCTCATCTAATCGAAAGTGAAACGCCAGTTTATCCTAAAACGATTGAGACATATAATCGTTGGGTATCCAGAATGATGTAAAATAATGATAATAGTAGCAATATTGAATAAGCAAGTGATTTGGAATAAGGAGGAGAATTATCATAGATAGTAAAAATATGTTAGAAATCGCCGTGAAGGCAGCTGATTCGAAACGAGCAGTTGATATTGTGGCTTTAAATGTCTCACAGGTCTCATTATTGGCGGATTATTTTCTGATTTGTTCAGCGAATTCGGATCGTCAAATCAATGCGATTGTCGATGAAATTATTGACAAAGAAGAAGAAGCACAAGTAGAAGTGAAACGGGTTGAAGGAAAAGATGGCGGGAAGTGGGTCTTGATCGACTTAGGTGATGTGATTGTTCATGTCTTCAGTACTTCAGAACGTGAATTTTATAATTTAGAAAAATTGTGGTCAGATGCACCGCTTGAAAATATCGAGGCTTGGTTAGATTAATGGCCTATGAAACATTCGCCTTTGTATATGATGAGATAATGGACGATTCTTTATACCAGAAATGGTTGGACTTTTCAATGCGTCATCTGCCAAAAACAACGAACCAAGTTTTGGAACTAGCTTGTGGGACTGGGGCATTAGCGGTAGAATTTGCTAAAAATGGTTTTGAGATAACAGGATTGGACCTATCTGAGGAAATGCTGACACTGGCCAGTAATCGTGCTATTCAAGAAAATGTCTCTATTAATTGGATTGCTGGAGATATGTTGGATTTAACAGATATTGGAAACTACCAAGCAGTTACCTGTTTTTCAGATTCCCTTTGCTATATGGGGGACGTAACACAAGTCAAACAAGTTTTTGAGGGTGTATATGATTTATTAGAAGTTTCAGGAACATTTGTTTTTGATGTCCATTCGACACATCAAATAGATGAAATTTTTCCCGACTATAGTTTTCATGATCAAACTGATGATTTTGCCTTTCTGTGGGATAGCTATTCAGGCGATTTTCCTCATAGTGTTGAACATTTTTTGACATTCTTTGTTAAAAGAGAAGACGAAATGTTTGAACGAATCGATGAATTGCATAAGGAACGGACATATCCATTAGAAACATATCAGAAGATGTTAACTGAGGTTGGTTTTAAGTTTGAAGTCTTTGCAGACTTTACAGATGAAGCACCGAGTAAGACAAGTAAACGTTGGTTTTTTGTCTGTCAAAAATAGCCGAGAGAAATCTCGGTTTTTTTGTGAATTTATCTTCGCTGCTTAGCGTTAACAAAGAGAGAAGGAGGATCAATATGCGCAGCTGTGGAATCGTAGTAGAGTACAATCCCTTCCATAATGGACATCGATATCATGCTGAAAAGGCACGTGAATTAAGTGGTGCTGATGTGGTGGTGGCTGTAATGAGTGGGAATTTTTTACAACGAGGAGAACCGGCGATCATAGACAAATGGGCACGAACAAAGACAGCCTTGCAAAATGGGGTTGATCTCGTGGTGGAACTGCCCTTTTCATGGGCGGTACAATCTGCAGATTATTTCGCTAGAGGCAGTATTAAGCTACTGCAAGCTTTGAAGTGTGATGCCCTATGTTTTGGTACAGATAGTGATTCTCTTTTTGATTACGCCGAATACGGTCGTTTTTTTATTGAAGAGAAGACAGCGATTGATCAGCTTTTTCACGAACTTCCCATTGGCTGGAGTTATCCGGAAAAAATGGCTGAAGTTGTTTCACGTTTGTATCCAAAAGCGAAGGCGTTTCCTCCTAACCATATTTTAGGATTAAGCTATGCAAAGGAAAATGCAATGTACGAACAGCCAATGGAAATTTTTCCGCTAGTGCGTAAAGATCAAGGCTACCATGATGAGCAGTTAGTTATTGATCAATTTGCAAGTGCAACAGGGATTCGACAAGCTGTTCTGACGGGAGAAGATATCTCAGCATTTGTGCCAAAGGAGACACAAGCTGAAGTGAGTCAGTGTCATATCTCATGGTCAGATTTTTGGCCGTATTTAAATTATCAATTACGGGCAAGTTCATTGGACAAACTGCGAGATATTTATCAGATGAGGGAAGGTCTAGAGCATCGCTTAGTTGAGCGAGATCTTGGTAGTTTTTCGAATTATTTAAGAGAAATCAGTACGAAACGTTACACACAGCCTCGATTACAACGTCTTTTAACCTATGTTTTGCTACAAGTCAAAGAAGTTGAGATACAAATGGAGCAGGAGAATACAATGCTGCATATTTTGGGCTTTACTGAAAAGGGACAGACTTATTTAAATAATATGAAGAAAAAATTTACGTTACCAGTGGCCGCGAAAATAGGTCAAAAGGAAAAAGAAAAACATTTCTTAACTTATCGTGCGGATCAAGTTTACCAATTAGTTCACCCTATGGAACAAACGATTGGTCGATTTCCGATTCGAGTATAAAAAATACTTTGCAAAGCGCAAGGGAGTCGTTATAATGAGAAAGTATGAAATTAACGAAAGAGAAGTGAAAACATGGGACGTAAATGGGCGAATATCGTAGCTAAGAAAACTGCGAAAGATGCAAACAACAGTAAAATTTACGCTAAATTTGGAATTGAGATTTATGCAGCTGCTAAATCGGGTGAGCCTGATCCGCATGCCAATCAAAAATTGCGTTTTGTTATCGAACGTGCGAAAACGTATAATGTTCCAAAACATATTATTGATCGAGCGATTGAAAAAGCAAAAGGTTCTGGCGATGAAACGTTCCAAGAATTACGTTACGAAGGCTTCGGCCCGAACGGTTCAATGGTAATCGTAGATGCATTAACAAATAATGTAAATCGGACAGCTTCAGATGTTCGTGCTGCTTTTGGTAAAAACGGTGGGAACATGGGTGTTTCTGGTGCGGTTTCTTATATGTTCGACAATACGGCACTATTTGGTTTTACTGGAGAAGATGCTGACGAAATTTTGGAATACTTAATGGACAAAGAAATCGATGTACGCGATGTAGTAGATGAAGAAGGTCAGATCATTGTCTATGGTGAACCTGAAGATTTCAATGCGATTCAAGAAGCCTTGAAAGAAAAAGGTATTACAGAATTTTCCGTTGCTGAAATGCAAATGATTCCTCAGAATGAAGTCACTTTAACTGGTGATGATTTAGAAAAATTTGAGAAAATGATTGATGTGTTGGACGAGTTAGAAGATGTTCAACAAGTTTATCACAATGTCGAATTAGATGATTAATAGAAAAAAGGCCAGAAAGAATCATTTTTCTTTCTGGCCTTTTTTTATAGTAGAGATTGTTCTTTATATAAATTTTCTGGAATCATTTCCAATAAAGGACTTCTTTTCCCAATAACTAATAAATTCAATTCATGCATCGCGCGTGTGCAGACAGTATAGAGAATTAATTTGTCTTGTTCAGTATGATAATTTTCTGGCGAGATATTCCACGCATAAACACGATCAAATTCTAATCCTTTTGCTAAATAAGTAGGAATGATAATCAGACTTTTCTTCATGAAGTCTTCTTCATCAGTCAATAGTTGCACGTATTCTTTTTGAGCTGTAGTCAGTTGATTATACAATGCCTGACATTCTTCTACTGTTTTGGCAATAATAGCCGTTCGCCAATATTTCGCCATTTCAGCTGTTTCTTCAATTTGATGAATCAAGCCTTCAATCATTTGGCTAGATTCATTAGCATAATAGACTTGCGGCAGGTTACCAATACGAGCAGTTAGTTCCACGCGATTTTCTTGCGTTAAAAACTGATTGGCGAAGTTGGTGATTTCTTCTGTTGAACGGTAACTTGTAGTTAATTCAAAATGAGTCAGTGATTGTTCTGGAAAAATCTCCTCTAATGAATGAACCATACTTTCATTTCCAAAAACTTTTTGATTTAAGTCGCCGCATAAGGTATACGTCGCCTTCGGATATAGGTGACGCAATAACGCCACTTGTGCAGGTGAGAAATCCTGCATTTCATCGATAAAGATGAAGCGGGCTTTTTGTTTCACATCTAATGGATGAATGGATTTCATCAAAAGAAACATCAACGTACCATCCTCTAAACTAATATCTTTTTGTTTAAAATCGGTTCGAAGTGCCTCGAGCATATCTTTCCAATTTTCATCAGTCAATTGATAGCGAGTTAAGAGCTGGTTTGGAATGCTCTGTAAGAAATGCAGATATTGTTTGGCGTAATTAATAAATCCAAATCGATTAATCATTCTACGGATCGGACGCATTTTTTTACGTACAATTTTTTGTGCCATTTGTCGGCGTAGGCGGCGTTCAGCCTTTTCTGAATCTTCCATATTAGGGTTGTTAACAAATACAGCTTCAACCAACTCATCTGCAGCCTTTTTAACCCAATCTTTTTTCATTTCGTCTTTTTCTAAGCCACCAATTTTTTTCAAAAGCTTGGTTTGCAATAATTGCATCCGTTGATACATTGGAAGCTCTAGATTAGCTTCTTGATACCAATTGCGAATTTGCTTCTTAGAAATTAATACTTCCTGATTCAACTTAAGATCACGAAAGAGTGGACCAAACTCAGTAATACGATCGACATACTTGTACAATTCCTGAACAATCGCAAAACTACTCTTCGTTCGCAATACTCGGTCATCTTGTCCAGAAAGAAAAACTTCCTCATGGCTTTCTTCTGTATGAATTTGATAGGACGGAAGTAGGGCGCTTAAAAAGGTTTTAAATGTTTCAGTCGGAATACCACTCTCACCAAGTGAAGGTAGGACTGTTGAGATGTAATCAGAAAAAATATGATTAGGAGAAAATAATAAGACCTGCTCATTATCTAACCACTTACGATTGTGGTACAGCAGGTAAGCAACACGCTGGAGTAATGCGGAGGTCTTTCCGCTTCCGGCGATTCCCTCTACTACTAAAACTTTGCTTCTCGTATCTCGAATTATTTCATTTTGCGAACGTTGAATCGTAGCTACGATATTCTTCATATGATTAGAAGAGGCTTCGTCCAAAATTTCCAATAGAAAATCATCATTGATTGCTTCTGATGTATCTACCATTGATAGTATGTGACCTTCACGGATTTTAAACTGGCGCTTTAACAATAACTCAATCGGGATGATAGCATCATGAGCTTCATACTGAGTTTGTCCCAATGTCCCCTCATAATAAAGGTTAGCAATCGGTGCTCGCCAATCAATTACTACGGTTTCTTCTTGGAGGTCCCGTAAAGAAGCGATTCCTAAATAAAGCGTCTCAGCTTCTTGATCTTCTTTAAAATCGATTCGTGCAAAATAAGGATTTTCCAACATCAATCTTAAAGCTCGTTGCCGTTTTTCCTGAGAGGCTAAAGATTGGTAGCGTACAAGTAGTTCTGCTTCATGCTGCCGAGTATCGGCCATTGTTTCAGCCAAAGCTTCAAAAGAACCACCTTGGATTCTTTGTCCGGCATTTTCTAACATATCAGTATCAAATTTTTCTTTTGTTTTTTTCTTTTGGCTGTCCAAAAAAACTATTTCTTGTTGGATCAAAGCGCTTGTCTGTTGGACGTGCTCTTGTTCGTACTCTCTTGCGTTCATTGAGCATCCCCCTTTGTTTTTCCATTAGCTGTTTATAACAGCATAATAGTATAGCATATAAGGTCAAAGAGAAGCAAAGAGCTCGTTTTGACTAGCAGGAGATGGAATTAGTAACTTTAAAATTTGAATAGTTGATGTTAAACGTGAAAAACATTGAATTTTAGAGAGAAGTGGAAGAAATATATAGATAAACAAGAGAGGTCGAGAAACAGACAAATGTGAGGCTGTTAGATGATTAGAGGAATGCAAAATGACAAAGAAAATTGAACTGTTCAATTATTTGGTCAAAGAAATTCTAAAACGAAGGACTTTTAATAAAAAACGAACACCTAAGGGCTTTAAAATATGAACCGACCCCCAAAAGTTAGACCAAAAATCTAACTTTTTGGAGGTCGGTATTTTTATGACTGAATATGGCTTTGAAATCAAGCTGAAAGTTGTTCAAGATTATTTAGATGGAAAAGGTGGCTATCGCTATCTAGCGAAAAAGTATGGAGTTAAGAACGCGGATCAAGTAAGAAGCTGGATTAATTCCTATCAACAATTTGGTGAGGAAGGACTCTTTCGAAAACATTATGATAATACTTACTCTGTTCAATTCAAGATGGATGCGATAGAGTTATATCAAACGAGTGAGTTGTCCTATCGTGAAGTTGCCAATAGACTCGGTATGAGGAATCATGCTCTGATTGCCAGTTGGATGCGGAGTTTTCGAGATGATGGTATCAAGGGACTCTCAAAACCGAAAGGACGTCCACCTACCGTGCCTAAGAAAAAAGAAAAGCCAAAGAAAGATTTTGTTAAAGTAACATCGGAAGAACGCGACCGTATTAAAGAATTAGAAAAACAAGTCCGTTCACTTCAGATAGAAAATGCCTTTTTAAAAGAACTGAGGAAGCTGCGAAATCAGGAAGCCCAACAAAGACGAACGAATCAATCGCACGAATCATCCACAGCCTCCGAGGATCCTTCAAATTAGTTGAGCTTCTTGAGACCTTGGACTTTCCTAAAGCAACGTTTATGTACTGGCAAAAACGATTTGACAGAGAAAACCCTGATCAAGAAATTGAAGCCGAAATGCTTCGTATTCGTAAAGAACATAAAAATTATGGCTGTTTACGAATGACGAACGAACTAAAGAATCGTGGATTCCATGTTAATAAAAAGAAAGTCCAACGTTTGATTCGAAAACTAGGAATCGAAGTGCGTTCATACACGCGGAAATCACGGCGCTACAGTTCTTACCGAGGAAAAGTCGGGAAAGTGGCGAAACACCGGATTCGTCGTCACTTTTATACGACTATTTGTCACCAAAAAATTACGACAGATACAACAGAGTTCAAATATCTTGAAGTGGATACCAAAGGCGTGATCCGTCAGAGAAAGTTATATCTGGACCCGTTTATGGATATGTATAATAGCGAGATTCTTTCGTACCGCATCTCGGAAAAGCCAAATGCCTTGGCAATCATGGAAGGCTTAGAAGAAGCCATAGCGATCACGAATGATTGCCCGTATCGTCGCACTTTCCACTCGGATCAAGGCTGGGCTTATCAGATGAAAGCCTACCGTCGAAAACTAAAGAAACAGAAAATTTTTCAAAGTATGTCTCGAAAAGGAAATTGTTTAGATAATTCCATCATGGAGAATTTCTTCAGTCTTCTAAAACAAGAAATTTTTCATGGAGAAACCTATCACAGTTTTGATGAACTAAAAACGGCGATTGATGATTTTATCTATTACTACAACAATCACCGGATGAAACAGAAATTGAACTGGAAAAGCCCTGTTCAGTTTCGAGAAACAGCACAGAAAGCGGCATAATCGCTTAGCTTAAGAAACAAAAAACGGAGTAGATTTCTCTACTCCGAAAAAAGTCTAACATTTGGGGGTCACTTCAATATGAAAGCTCATAAGTGTTCGTTTTACTAGGTATTTTACCTAAACTTCTTTATAGGTAGTCAATTAGTTCCATCAAAAGCCTGCTTAATTTGTGCAAGATTAATTTTTTTCATTTTGTACATTTCTTGCGTCGCGTGACGAGCTTTTTCGGAATCCGAACTATTGGTCCAATTTAGCAGATCCTTATTGAGTGTTTGCCAAAAGACTCCGTATCGATCTTCCATCCAGCCGCAAGGCCATTCCTTGCCATCATACGTAAGAGCCTCCCATACCTTATCAATATCCGTTTGATCCTTAAAATAGAAGTAAAAAGAATTTGCCATCGTAAAAGTAAAAGTATGCTTTTCTGGGCTATCCATAATAATCAGATCGTGACCGCGTAATTGAAATCCTGAAGCGCGCAGACGGTCTTCTTTTCCTTTGATGACAAAAGTCTGTTTTCCACCAAAGATGGCGATCCATTCATCAATTGCGGCTTGAGCCAAGCCATAATTGTTGTTGGCAAACATGATACAAGGGATGATTGTTTGCAAGTTTTCTCCCAAACGGACCTGCCAGGAAAAACCATAGCGATCATTTGTCCAGCCAAATTTGCCAAGCTCAGGATAATCTGTCAGTGGCATTAATGTTTCACCGTCATGATTTAATTGTTTCCAAACATTAAGAAGTTGTTCTTCGTTTTCACAATTAACAACATAGGAGATTGCAGGTGACGGGGAGAAATCATCCCCTCCATTCAATAAAAGAAATTCGCAGCCGGCTAATTCTAAAGTAATCGTTAATAAGTCACCAATTTCACCGTGCTCATCTGTAATAAAATGTGTTTGATTCACAATCCTACTATCTTCAAAGGTGGACGAATAAAAGTCAGCAGCTTCACTAAGATGTCCGTTAAACCAGAGACAACAGCCAAATTGCTGTTCCATGGAATTTCCTCCTCTTTTTAATAAAGATTGATGTGCCAAATTACACCATATTGATCTTTAACCATTCCATATAATTCTGCCCAAAAGGTTTTTTCAAGCGGGAGCAATATAGTACCATTCTCTGCTAATTGCTGAAAAATATCTGTAGCTTCTTCTGTTGTTTTCGCATTATATACTAAGGCCACGTTGTTCCCCACAATTATTGGAGGTGCCAAATTTTCAGGACTGTCTGAGATCATAACATTCGTGTCATTAATTTTTAAATTGGAGTTCATCACTAAATCTTTGAGACCATCATCAATCGGATGCTCGTCATCTTGGGGCATCTGCCCAAAAGTCATAATTTGAGCTGGCTCTGTTTCGAAAACTTTTTCATAAAAGGCGATTACTTCAGCAGCTTGATCTTTGAAATGCAAGTAAATATCCATGATTTTTCCTCCATTCTTATGCTGATACTTTAACACGAAGAAAGGGCTATCAATAGTAATTTGACTTACTGAAGAGACAGATGCTTGATTTTTTTGAAGAATGGCTGAAATAGTTGTCGTGAATCTGCTCAGGGTGGTTAAATTAGAAGCTTTTTTGCTAATTTAAAAATTTTTCTATGTATAAAAAATAAGCTCTGATTCGTTAATCATCTGCAATTATTTCCTTAAGTTAGCAAAAGGTAATCTGTAGCACCATGTTTTTAGATGAAATATGATAAAATAAGGCGATAAAAACAAATGTTAAAGGAGCGATTTATTATGCCATTCGTGCACATCGAGTTAATTGAAGGAAGAACAGAAGAGCAATTGACTAAAATGGTGGAGGAAGTAACTGAGGCAGTTTCAAGAACAGCAGGAGCGCCAAAAGAAAATATTCATGTTATCATTAATGAGATGCAAAAGGGCAAATATGCACAAGGTGGTAAATGGAAATAAGATTTCCTATTTATACTTGCATTTCAATCCAATAAGTGTTTATAATGACTTTGTAATTGATTGATGAAGAAAGACACCTGAACTTGAAGGCTGTTTAACAGAGAGGAAAAGCTCGGCTGAAACTTTTTCCAGACAAGCGCAAGGGATGACCACTTTCAGAAGACTCTTGTTAAATGCAGGAGCGGACAGCGCCGTTATCGCTTGCGAGGGACAGGAAATCTGTCCAAAGATTAGGTGGAACCACGTTAATTCGTCCTAGTACCGATTTCGGTACTAGGACTTTTTTTATCAATCAAAACGAATAAGGGGGAACATAGGATGGTAAAAATTTCATTTCCAGACGGATCAGTAAAAGAGTTTGACAACGGTATTACTGGCTTAGAAATCGCAAAAAGCATTTCTAGTTCATTGGCAAAAAAAGCATTAGCGGTTGTTGTAAACGGTGAGTTGGAAGATTTAAACCGAGCAATCGAAGAAGATGCGGAATTAAAAATCGTGACTGAACAAGATGAAGAAGCACTACCACTAGTTCGTCATTCAAGCGCGCATTTAATGGCACAAGCAATTCGCCGTTTATTTCCAAATATGCACTTTGGTGTAGGTCCGGCGATTGATTCAGGGTTTTATTATGATACTGACAACGGTGATGGAGAACAAATCAGCGAAGAGGATTTCCCTGCAATTGAAAAAGAAATGAAGAAGATCATAAAAGAAAATCTGCCGATTGAACGCAAAGTAATGAGTCGTCAGGAAGCGTTAGATTTCTTCAGTTATGATCCATATAAAGTAGAATTGATCACAGATTTGCCAGAAGATGAAGTTATCACGGCGTATTCTCAAGGTGAATTCACTGATTTATGTCGCGGGCCACATGTGCCTTCAACAGGTAAAATCAAGATTTTCAAATTATTATCAGTGGCTGGTGCGTATTGGCGAGGAAACTCCGATAATAAAATGATGCAACGGGTTTACGGAACAGCATTCTTCAAACAAGCAGATCTTGATCATTTCTTAAAAATGCGTGAAGAAGCCAAAGAACGTGATCACCGTAAACTAGGTAAAGAATTAGATTTATTTATGATCTCGCAAGAAGTAGGCTCAGGCTTGCCATTCTGGTTGCCAAAAGGCGCAACAATTCGTCGAATCATCGAACGTTATATCGTTGATAAAGAAATCTCAATGGGCTATGAACATGTTTATACTCCTGTATTAGCCGATACTGGTCTATACAAAACTTCTGGTCACTGGGATCATTACAAAGAAGACATGTTCCCAATTATGGACATGGGAGATGGTGAGGAATCATTAGTACTTCGTCCGATGAACTGCCCACACCATATGATGATTTATAAAAATCATATTCACTCATACCGTGAATTGCCAATTCGTTTAGCTGAACTAGGAATGGATCATCGTTATGAAAAATCTGGTGCGTTGTCTGGTTTACAACGGGTTCGTGAAATGACAATGAATGATGCGCATATTTTTGTTCGTCCGGATCAAATCAAAGAAGAATTCCGTCGTACATTGGACTTAATTTTGGAAGTTTATAAAGACTTTGGCTTTGAAGATTATCGTTTCCGCTTAAGCTATCGTGATCCTGAAAATACTGAAAAATATTTTGATGACGATGCGATGTGGGAAAATTCTCAACGTCTATTGAAAGAAGTTATGGATGAATCTGGTTTTGATTATTTTGAAGCAGATGGCGAAGCAGCTTTCTATGGTCCTAAACTAGACGTGCAAGTTCAAACGGCTTTAGGGACTGAAGAAACATTATCGACAATTCAATTTGACTTCCTATTACCAGAACGTTTTGATTTATCTTATATTGGTGAAGATGGAAAAGAACATCGTCCAGTCGTTGTTCATCGTAGTGTTGTTTCAACAATGGAACGCTTCACTGCTTACTTGATTGAACAATACAAAGGAGCTTTTCCAACTTGGTTAGCACCAGAGCAAGTAGCAATTCTGCCAGTATCACCAGAACATCATGGCGATTATGCGTATGAAGTGAAAGATCGTTTGGTTCGTGAGGGTGTCCGGGTTGAAGTTGACGATCGTAATGAAAAACTTGGCTATAAGATTCGTCAAGCACAAACTAAAAAAATTCCGTATCTGTTAGTAATCGGTGACAAAGAAGTCAATGATGCGACAGTTAACGTTCGTCGCTATGGTAGTGAGGAACAAGAGATACAGGATTTGAATATGTTCGTAGATGCTATTAAAGCAGACATTGACAATATGAGTCGTAATTAAGAAAATGCCGGTGGGTTCCTCCACCGGTTTTTTCTTAGGTTCAAATTGGAAAAATAGTCTTATCATAAATGAATAAGCTCAAATTTATGGGAAACGAGAGAACGAACCATTTGTGGAAAACTTTTTAAAGAAAATGCGTAATAGACGCTTTTTTATTTTTAAAAGTTTTCCACAGAAAATCGCTGAATTTAATGTTTCACAAAAGAAGGATTTGTAATTAGCTGAAAAACCATATTTTAAGCTAAATTAATTTTTGTTTAAAAAAATAATTGTATGCTCGTGAAACACATTACTGTTTTCAAGGTAAAGTAAGCGGAAGTTCTTAAACTATATTAAAGGAACCACGATTAATCCTTTTGAAAAAACACTTTTTCGGCTACAATAAGACAAGTAACTGTCAAAGTGGAAGGAACAGATGAATGAAACTAACGAATCCATTTAAGAATTTTTTTGAGAAATTAAAACTTGCGGATGAAAAAGGCCGTAATCAAAATAAGAGTCATATTCCATTCAGGTTGAATTTTCTATTTTTTGTGATTTTCGGCTTATTCGTTATTTTGGTTACACGACTAGGTTATCTCCAAATTGTTGAGGGCGATAAAATGAAAGCCGAAATGAAGGCTTCTACCACAATCACTGTGAAAGAAAATGCACCACGTGGGGTTATTTATGATGCTAAAGGAACAGCGTTAGTTAATAATAAGGCTAACCCAGCAATCACCTTTACCCGTGGTAATCAAATGGAAGCATCAGATATTCTCAAGTTAGCGATTGAGTTGGATAAGTTAATCGATGTACCGGCTGATGAAAATCTAACTACCCGCGACAAAAAGGACTATTGGCTTGCGGATAAGGATCATTTAAAAGAAGCCGAGGATCGGTTATCCTTTAAGGAAAAAAATCTTGATAATACAAATGAATACCAAAAACTTGTAGATAAAGTTAAAGATAGTGAAATTCAATTCACCGAAGACCAGTTGAAAATTGCAACGATCTTTAAACGAATGAATAGTGCCTCCGCGCTTAGCACTGTATTCATTAAAAATGATGGTGTGACAGACGAGGAGTTGGCAGTGGTAGCTGAACGTGCCTCCGATTTGCCAGGAGTCTCTACAGGTACTGACTGGGATCGTTCTTATAATGAGGATTTAGATGGTTCATTAAGAAGTATCCTAGGGAAAATTACAACGGAAAAAGAAGGACTGCCTGCCGAAGAAGCGGACGAATTATTGAAAAAAGGTTATGCAAGGAATGACCGTGTCGGCAAGAGCTATCTAGAAAAGCAATATGAAGAGCAGCTTCAAGGTAAGAAAGGTGAATACAAGGTCACCTTGAACAGTGAAGGAAACATTGAAAAACAAAAGGAAGTAAAAAAAGGTGAAAAGGGATCGAATCTCGTTTTGACTATTAATAGCGACTTCCAGAAAAAAGTCGAAGATATTCTGAAAAAGCATTATCAAGGTTTAGTTGATAGTGGTGTTGCAAAGTATTCTCCAGGGGCCTATGCTGTAGCGATGAACCCAAATACAGGCGAAGTTTTAGCTATGACTGGCTTTACACATGATGTGAACAGCAAAGAGATAGAAGAAAACACATTAGGGACAATCACCAGCGCGTTTGAACCAGGTTCTGTGGTGAAGGCCGGTACGGTGACCGCTGGTTATCAGACGGGTGCCATTACTGGAAATGACACATTAATTGATCAACCGATTAAATTATCCGGTACAGCGCTAAAAGGGTCGATTTATAATAAAGTATTAGGAAATCAAATTCCATTGAATACAGTAAAAGCGTTGGAATGGTCCTCTAATGCTTATATGATGCAAATTGTGTTGCGTATGCTAGGAGTTCAATATCAACAAGAAATGTCCTTACCAGAGAGCGCCTCTTCTAAAGAAATGTACGATAAATTACGTAACGCTTTTGCAGAATACGGGATGGGCGTGAAGACGCAAATTGATTTGCCAAACGAAACGCGTGGGCTAGTTAATGAAGACTTTGGAACGGATCATGCTCCTGGGGGCGGAAACTTGCTTGACCTGTCATTTGGGCAGTATGATACGTATACACCCATGCAATTAGCACAATATGCGTCCACTGTTGCGAATGGCGGTACTAGAATTGCTCCGCATGTTGTTAAGGGAATTTATGGAAATAATGACAGCGGTGGTCTTGGAGAATTGCAGCAAGAGATTACTGGCAAAAAACTGGATCAAGTGAATATCACAGCAGAGCAAATGGGGATTATCAAGCAAGGTTTTTATCAGGC
Source organism: Enterococcus avium ATCC 14025 (assembly GCF_000406965.1). Lineage (GTDB taxonomy): Bacteria > Bacillota > Bacilli > Lactobacillales > Enterococcaceae > Enterococcus_A > Enterococcus_A avium. Next base: position 384,636 of record NZ_KE136364.1, read on the forward strand.
AGTACACGGAAGTGATCCTTATACAACGGCTAGAGACTTAGCTTCGGCAAAACTTGATCCTGCGGCAAAAACCGGAACAGCCGAAACAGTTGTATCGGTCAACGGTCAGGCGGTTAATACGATTAACAGTAATATCGTCGCCTATGCTCCCCACGATAAACCACAAATAGCTATTAGTGTGATGCTGCCAAACTTAGACGAAGAGCATGACGATACAAATAAAGCAATTGCAAAAGACATAATAAATGCATTTGCAGACACATATGGCGTACAATAAAGCTAGGGAGCTTTGCTCCTTAGCTTTATTTGTTTAGTTTTCTCTATTATTCTTGTGAAAGAAGAGTAGAGAGAATTCTTAACCATAGTTTTGAGAGAAATATAGCATAAAAGTATTTTCCTAAAAAGGATAAATGGACTTTGTATGAAAGGGAGTAGACACTATGACAGTTTATAACTTTGAAGTGAAACAAACGGATGGGACAGAAAAATCTTTAGCGGATTATCAAGGAAAAGTTTTATTGATCGTTAATACAGCAACCGGATGCGGGTTTACACCGCAATATGAAGGATTGCAAAACTTGTATGACCATTATAAAGATAGCGGCTTTGAAATTCTGGATTTTCCTTGCAATCAATTTGGAAATCAAGCACCTGGCACCAATGCCGAAGTCGCAGATTTTTGTCAGATGAATTATCATACGACGTTTGAAACATTTGGAAAAATCGATGTGAACGGCGAAAATGAAGCCCCATTGTATAGCTATCTAAAGAGTGCGCAAGGTGGTTTACTTAACAAAGCTATCAAATGGAATTTTACAAAATTCCTGATTGATCGTGAGGGAAACGTAATAAAACGCTATGCATCACAAACAAAGCCAGAAGATATTGCAAAAGATATTGAAGCCCAACTTTAAAAACGTCAAGTAGAACTACTTAACAAAATTGACAAAAAGACTGGTCAAGAAAATAAAAACATGATATGATATCAAAGTCTGAGAAATATCTTGGAAAACTGATCTTAACTGGGGAGGGAAAATCATGCGCGTAAATATCACTTTAGAATGTACTTCTTGTAAAGAACGTAACTACCTAACTAATAAAAACAAACGTAACAATCCAGATCGTTTGGAAAAAATGAAATATTGCCCACGCGAACGTAAGGTTACTTTGCATAAAGAAGTAAAATAGTCATATCAATAAGCCAGCGATCACTTATGATTGCTGGCTTTTTTGTGTTTTTAAAGTTACACGTTTTTATCAGTATAATTGTATCCGTAGGTAAAGATGAGTCTATCTGCTTTTAGTAAAAATTTTAGCTAAGGGTAATTTATAAAGAATGTTAGAGTCGCAAATCATTTTCAGAAATCTACATGAAATCTTCACAGAATCCTAAACAAAAGCTAACCTTCCAGTGCTAAAACTAAGTATTAAATAAACTAAACATAGAAAGGAAGAATCCAATGCGTAAAGTTCCACCGATTTTAAAGCCAATCGCTCTTCTGACCCTGTCAATCTTGATAGCGACGACTACAGGAATTTTAAATAATTCGAGTTATCGACAGGTTAAAGCAACGACACCGACAACTTCGACGACAGAATCTACGAATCCTACGACCGATTCTTCTCGTGATCTAAATAGCATTACCAATGAAACAAGTACAGCCGATGAAGTGACACCGACTGAAGAGTCGAAGGCTAATAATACTATTCAAGAAAGCACGGCTGGAAACAATCAGGTTGAAAATACACAACCTTCAACAGAAAGCAGCTCTGTAACAGCTCAAACCTCAACGGAGGCATCGCAGACGACGCCCACACAGCAGCCAGCTGATGCTCCAATTGGTTCAGAAGCAGGTGGTAATCAATGACGATACTTTTAGATATTATTAATGGGCTAAATAAGTTTTTAGGATTTTTAGATATCAGTCCGAAGTACTCAAATCGAGCATACACTTTGTTGAGTATTATTCCAACTGTGTATATTTTACGAATTGTTTATGGATTGTGGCTTAATCAAAACTATCTGCAATTAGTACTCTATGGGTTAATCTTTATTGTTTTAGTGTATTTCTTCGTTTTGAATTTCTTTTATTACTTTTTGGATAGAAATGTGAAGGGAGATATTACACAGCTTTTTGTTAAATATCTACCGGATGATGCCTTCAATATTCAAAATGAACAACCTAGAAAAAATAAGAAAGTTTTTGGTCAGGCCAAAGAAATTTCAGTTGACTTCAATGAAGATTATCAATTAAAACTCGCTGAAAACATCCAATCACTAATTGATAAAAAAGAGATTGTAACGCGAGATCTTTCTAAAGAAGAAGGATTTTTAATCGACGAAAATACATTGTATCCCTATTATTATGTTAAGCAAGTCGATACAGGGATATATCAGTTACAGATTGGTAGAAATTATCGTGAATTGGAAACGATTGGAACCATTCGACATGTCGAACCACTAAAACCGATTGGATTATTTATCGTCGGTGGAGATTTTGTTAAGGAGGGCATACGATACCATGAACCTTATCGCTTAAAATTTTTAGTCAGAGTAGAAGAAAGCACTACACGAACTCGCCGTAGTAAAAAATAAATACCGTCTGATCAAGAGCCGCTTTCTAAATAGAATGAGCTTTGATCAGAACGGTATTTTTATTTTAAGACATCTCGAATATTTTCCACCATTTTTGTATAAGCGATGGGACCATTGTACAACCAGCTTGACTCTCCATCAAATTCAAATAGTCGGTTGTTTTTGACAGCTGGAATATTGCTCCATAACGGATCTTTAAACATCGCAGCACCAGAATCGCTATTGACTAAGAAAATATAATCCGCGTCAAGTTGTGACAGGCTTTCTAAAGAGACTTGAGAAAAATCTGCCGTTGCTTTTTTACTGATATCTTTTGTCAGTTGAGGAACTTCAAATCCAAGTTCTTTATATAGTAGTTGCCCACTTGAACGATTATCCGCTACCATGAAGGCTGAATTATTTGTTACCCATAATACGGCAGCTGACTTGCCGTTGATTTGCTCTTTCAGATCCTTTTTAGTTTGGTCAATGAGTTGATCATAGTCTTTTTCCACTTTTTTGGCTTGGTCTTTTTTATCCAAAACGTTGCCGATATCTTCTAATTGCTCCCGCCAAGTGACGTTCCCACCATTTTTTACAACATAGGTTGGTGCAATCTTAGAATACTCTTTGTATTTTCCGCCTTCAAGTGACCCGTTTGCTCCAATTAATAACAGATCAGGTTCAAATTTCAATACAGCTTCATAGGGTAAGTCGTAATTAATAGTCGGAATATCTTTTAGTTCATCTTGTAAGTAATTTTGAATTTTTCCTTCACCGACTGTCCACTGAGCAATCGGTTTTTCGTTTAGAGCCACTAAGTAATCCTCTAAATAGGAGGCAATGATACGTTTCGGTTTATTAGGGATTTTCACTTTATGATCTTGCGCATCGGTCATCGTTCGCACGTCATTGTTTTTATCTTTACTCTCACTGCTTTGCCCACAAGCAGTTAAGCTGATTAAAGCCAGCAGAGAAAATGTACCTAAAATTATTTTTTTTAGCATAAAAAAACTCCTTTGAAGTTAATTGAGAAATATTCTCAATTGCTATTATTACTGAAAGACATAAGGGTGTCAACCGTAATTTTTTCTAAATGATAGTTGACGTAGATAACAAATAAGCTCATAATTGAGAACGATTATCAGAGAAATGAGGAAAGTCTATGACAAAATTGAATACCACTGATCTTTCAATCGGGTATGATAAAAAAATTGTCGTAAACGATATTACCGTAGAAATCCCTAAAGGTCAGATCACTAGTTTGATTGGTCCAAATGGTAGTGGAAAATCGACTTTACTAAAAACCTTAGCTCGAATTCTTGAGCCTGCCAAAGGTGAAGTTTTTATTGACGGTGAGAATATTCAACGTTTAGATACCAAAACAGTCGCACAAAAAATCGCTTCATTATCACAAACCAGTACACAAATCAGCGGGCTGACTGTTGAAGAAATAGTTGCCTATGGTCGTTTCCCATATCAGAAAGGTTTTTCAGGCTTAAAAGAACAGGATCATCATTTGATTAATTGGGCGATAGAGGCAACGAATCTACAAGAATTGAAAGAGCGGACATTAATTACGTTATCTGGTGGCCAGCAGCAACGAGTATGGATCGCTATGGCTTTAGCTCAAGACACGGATATTTTAATTTTGGATGAACCCATTACTTTTTTAGACCCTGCTCATCAATTAGAAATATTGGAGTTGTTACAAGGAATCAATCGTCAGGGAAAAACAATCTTAATGACAATTCATGATTTGAATCATGCTTCGCGTTTCTCCGATTACTTGTTAGGAATGAAAAATGGTGAGTTGATTTTTCAAGGTACACCAAAGGAGATTTTTACTGCAGAGAAATTATTGAATCTTTTTGACATTCAAGCAACCTTTGCCACGATGCCTAATAGCGACAAACCGTTAGTTCTTGCTTATGATTTAGTAAAGGAGCACTAGAAATGGCAAAACGAAAATACTTTTTTCCGATTGTTTTTCTGTTACTATTAGTAGCTATGTTTTTTTCCCTGCGCTATGGAGCGGTTACCAGCAAGTGGTCAGATGTCACTCAGGCTTTACTGCACTTTGATTCGAATAATCAGGGGGAACAATTGATTCGATATCTGCGTCTGCCGCGTATGTTAGGAGCTATTTCGGTTGGAGCGGCTTTTGCTATTTCTGGAGCATTGATCCAAGGAATCACTTCAAATCCAATCGCTGACTCTGGGTTATTAGGAATCAATTCAGGAGCAGGTCTAGGTCTTGCCTTGGTTTTTGCTTTCAATACAAATCCTTCACCAACTATGGGAGTGCTAGGTTCATTTATCGGAGCCTCGGTCTCGCTGTTTTTGATTTATCTAGTTTCAACTAAAATCTCATTTGGATTATCTCCAGTCCGAATTATTTTATTGGGTGCTGCTTTGAGTTCTTTTTTTACAGCTATAAGCCAAAGTATCAGTTTGCTTTTTGATCTGAATCAAGATATGACCTTTTGGTTTGTGGGAGGAACGTCTAATCTTACTTGGAATCAATTGCAGGTAATCACTCCAGTAATTGTAGTGGGTGTTATTGGTACATGTTTAATCAGCCCACAAATTACGTTACTGAGTTTAGGAGATGAAACAGCAATTTCGTTGGGGAAAAATCCCAGTCGGATTCGACAACTAAGCATGTTACTTGTTTTACTATTAGCAGGGAGTTCTGTAGCTTTAGTTGGAACAATCGGTTTCATTGGGTTGATAGTTCCTCATGTCGTTCGTTTTTTTGTCGGACATGATTATCGTTATGTCATTCCTGCTTCCGGCTTATTTGGTGCCCTATTTTTCGTTATAGCTGATATTGCTTCCCGTTTAATCGCACCACCTTTAGAAACACCGGCTGGAGTAATTATTACGATTATTGGAGTACCGTTTTTACTTTTACAAATTAGGAAGGGAAGCTTATAGCTTATGAAGAAAAAAATTAGTTGGCTGATAGTGCTTCTTTTACTGATTATTGGGATGATACTCAGTCTTACGGTAGGGACGATTCCATTAACAATATCCGAACTGTTGCAAGTTTTTCATCGAACTGCTACGACTGCACAACAATTAATTGTTTTTGATTTTAGATTTCCTCGAATGCTAGTGTCGATATTAGCAGGTATGGGTTTAGCAGTATCGGGTTATTTATTTCAAACAATCACACACAATGATTTGGCTGACCCAGGAATTTTGGGAATTAATGCTGGTGCTGGTTTAATAGTTCTCATTTATTTAGGCTTTTTTGCATCAGGCGAAACCAGCTGGTTTTTACCACTGATTGCTTGTGCTGGTAGTTTTGCAGCGACAGGATTGGTTTATTATTTTGGGCGTCAATCAAAGCGTATTACTCCCAATCGACTGCTTTTAGCGGGTATTGCAGTAAATGCTGGTATTTCGGCCTTAACATTGATAGGCACTATACGAGTTTCTAAAGATAATTATCAATTCGTAACAGCTTGGCTGGCAGGAACGATTTGGGGAACGACTTGGCGGCATGTTTTACTTCTGATTCCTTGGATCATTTGTATAGTGCCTTTGCTATTATTAAAGGGACGTTCTTTGGAGGTTTTGGAGTTAGGAGATGAGATAGCCGTTGGCCTGGGAGTGAAATTGAAACGAACACAGTTGTTCTTTTTAATTTGTGCAGTTTGTTTAGCAGCTGTTAGTGTTTCGATTGCTGGCAGTATCAGTTTTATTGGATTAATCGCCTCTCATATTGCTCAACAGTCCGTTAAACGAAAAAATAATCAAACGTTGCTGATGACTGCTATGATTGGTGGTATTTTGTTACTATTTAGCGATGTTTTGGCTAGGATTATTCTCCCAGATGGTGAAATGGCGGCGGGAATTATTGTGTCTTTGATAGGCGCTCCATACTTCATTTTAAAGCTTCTAAAAAAAAGTAATGAAAGATGAGGAGAGATTGGATGGTTTGGACTACGATATGGAGTCATGCACAACGAGGAATCGCTCAGCACAGTATAGCAGAAGGAGTGATCAATCTAACGTTGAAGCAAATTGCCCCAGTTAAGAAAATTCGTTTGGTATTTGCAAATGAATATGGTCAGCAAACACAGAAGGTTCAAAATTTATCAGTAAAAACGGATAAATGTTGTCAGTTTATTTCTGACTTTTCGCTTGCTCCAAATGAACTTTTCAAGACAAAATCTATTTTGATTGATCCTAGTGCGAGAACATGGCAGCTCACTTTTCATATTACTTCAATTGAAAGCGGCTTTGCCTATAATGATGCTGATTTTTTGCCAGAATCGAAAAAAATCGATTTTTGTTCAGGATTATTAGCGATTGAGGCAGAGCTCGATGGAAAATGTATTATTGCTTTGGGGGATTCCTTAACTGAAGGCGCTACTTGGACAACGCCATTGCAAAGAAACCTGCGGAAGCAAAATACTTATTTAGTTAATCAAGGGATAAATGGTAGCTGCTTATTGAAGCCAAGCAGTGATAACGCGAACACTGAGAAACAAAATCTTTTTTATGGTTTTGGTGGATTACGTCGATTGGAAGAGTGTTTGCTTAGCCATAGCAATGTTAGCAAAGTTCTTTTATCTCTTGGCGTGAATGACCTAATCAACGGTGAACTTACACTGGAGACTTTCAAAACAGGAATCAGAGAAATGATTCATCTTTGCAACGTCAGTGGGGTAGACTACCAATTGTGTACATTAACACCGTGTTTGGGCTATCCTGGAATGAATCAAACAAAAGAGAACCTGCGTAAAGAAATAAATCAGTGGTTGCTCGATAATTATCGACAAGTTTGGGATTTTTCTAAGATTGTGGGGGAAGCTTCTGGACATTTATATTCATTATTTGATAGCGGTGATCATTTGCACTTCAATGCAGTCGCTGGATTAGCTATCGCGCGTCAAATTTCTAGTGATTTTGTTAAAGGGGAGTAATCCTCTTTTTATTTTGGTTCGATTTTGTTAGTATTTTTAGATAAGAAGGTGAATATGTATGGAGAAAGAGAAACTTAGAAAACGTGCGATTGCTCGTTTGCAAAAATTGGCTGATAGCAAAGAGCGAATGAATCAAGTTGAATGCGTTCTTGAGAAATTATTTCAAAGTAATGCTTGGAAAGAAGCTACCAGCATTGGTGTTACAATGTCAACTCAGTTTGAGTTTCCAACTTCATCGGTGATTCAACGTGCTTTTGAGACGGGAAAAAAAGTCGCTGTTCCTAAGTCGCTGCCTAAAGGAGAGATGATTTTCCATTGGGTAGACACGGATACGGTATTTTACACAACAAGATTTGGCGTGGCTGAACCTGAAACGGAAGACATTGCAAGATCTAATGAGTTAGATTTATTGATTGTTCCAGGATTAGCATTTAATCGTGCAGGATATCGTGTCGGTTTTGGTGGTGGCTACTATGATCGCTATTTGGCAAATTACAAAGGAAAAACCTGCAGTCTGGTTTTTGTTGAACAATTAATGGAAGCCTGGCAGGTAGAAGATTTTGATCAACCAGTCCAGCAATTGTTTCTTTCAATGTAACAAAAAAAGACGAAAAATGAGAGAGGTAGATATATGAGAAAAGATAGACCTTATGTGATGTATACGTTTTTTGCGATTAATACGATCGTATTTCTGATGCAGTATTTACTACCGGGACTATCGATCGAGAATCAATTAGGAATGTTTGCACCATCAATCATTTGGCAGCAACAATATTGGCGCTTTATCACGCCTATGTTTATTCATTTTGGGTTGATGCATTTTGCCTTGAATGGCGTGGTTCTGTATTATATGGGACAACAATGTGAAGCTATTTTTGGTCATTGGCGTTTTGCAATAATCTACTTATTAAGCGGCATCATGGGAAATTTTGCTAGTTTTGCATTCAATCAGCCTACGACATTATCCGGCGGGGCAAGTACAGCAATTTTTGGGTTGTTCGGAGCCTTTTTAGTAGTCGGGTTGCATTATCGTGATAATGGAGCGATTCAGGCCTTGACACGCCAATTTGCCCTTTTCATTTTGATGAATCTTGCTTTTGGTCTGTTTGATTCAACGATTGATATCTGGGGGCACTTAGGCGGTATTATCGGTGGGGCGTTATCTGGTTGGGCACTAGCAGTTCCATATTCACAGGATCGTTTTTCAACTCGTGGACGAGTTACCTCCATTTTATTCTTCATTTTTGCGGTGGTCATTTTTGTATTTTTTGGATTAAGAAAATTTAGTATGTATCAATAATGCGGACGAATGTAGTTCGCTTTTTTTAAACATTAAAGGAAGTATAACATTTTAAGCGGTCAAAGGATTGATACATCAATCTTTTGACCGCTTTTCATCTGGTCTTTTTCCTATTAAACTGGAGATATGAAACCCAATATTTTACACGCCATTTTCTTTGATGAATATCAAAACTGGGAGAAATTCAATCAAAGGTACACGAGAAGGATTCGATCCGTTGTGAAAAGAGAAGTGAAGAAGTTTCGCGATTGTGGTGACCTTAAAAAAGGTTATCGTCTATTTGTCTGTGAAGGATGCCATGATGTAAAGAAAGTGGCTTTTCGTTGTAAAGGGAAATTTTGTCCAACTTGTGCAACTGGGGAAAGTCAACGGTGGGCAGAGGTTGCGGCGAACGATCTGTTTACAGTGACGCATCGACACGTCATCTTCACGATCGATGAAGGTTTACGTGAGATTTTTCTGAAGGAGAAGTATCGTAAGGAGCTTTTAAAAGGATTAATGGATGAAGCTGCACGGATACTATTAGATTTTTTTAGAAAGCACCATATACAAGCTGGGGTTGTGGCAACACTCCACACCTTCGGTTCTCAGCTAGAATACAATCCGCATGTTCATTTAGT
>NZ_KE136364.1:394510-426577 GCF_000406965.1 Enterococcus avium ATCC 14025
TACATTTGTCTTGAATGTGGGATAAAGGAAAAAATTCCAAAGGAAGTAGTTCAATTTTTGGATGCAGGAGATGTTGCATTTGATCCTGAGAACGCTCCGCAATTTGATTGCGAAAAATGTGGTGGAGAGATGTATCCAGAATACTATAAGAACGTACTTGGATACGAATTTAGAATCAGTGATCGACAATAAAATGATTTATCTAAATCTAAACAAAAAGTCCTCAGGAGCGGTTTTCTCCTGAGGTTTTCTTATGGACGTTATGAAGAAAAGCTTGTCTACAATTAAAGAACAATTTTTTTGCATGGTGTTTTTTTAAAGTTTGCACAGGTCTGGTGAAATCCTCATGACTGATTTGCGACTATTAAGAGAATGCTATAAAATGAATGGTGGACTAGATGACTTATTAAAAAATAAGCTAGGAAATAGAAATTAGGCTATAAAAAGAGCTCTTTTTTCTGTATAATACTAGGGATGTGTTTTTATGGAAAGTTTATATGATGTGCAGCAACTGCTAAAACAATTTGGTATTTATGTTTACGTTGGTAAACGAATTTACGATATCGAATTGATGCAAATCGAATTGAAAAATTTGTATGAGAGTCGTGTAATTGATCGAGACACTTATTTGCAGGCTTGGGGCATTTTAAAACGGGAACATCACATTGAAGAAAGTCGAGAAGGTGACTAGAGTGGATAAAAAATTATTAGGTATTGACTTAGGCGGAACAACAGTAAAATTTGCGATTTTGACAGAAGCCGGGGAGATACAGCAAAAATGGAGTATTGAAACAAATATTTTAGATGATGGTTCACATATCGTTCCAGATATTATTGATTCTATTAATCATCATTTATCATTATATGGTATGACACCAGAACAGTTTATCGGAATTGGCATGGGTACTCCCGGCAGTGTCGATATCGAGGCGGGAACAGTAATTGGCGCCTACAATTTGAACTGGACGACCTTGCAACATGTTAAAAGTGAGATCGAAAAAGGAACAAAAATCAAATTTAGTATCGATAACGATGCCAATGTCGCTGCTTTAGGCGAACGCTGGAAGGGTGCTGGCGACAACGAACCAGATGTGGTCTTTATGACACTAGGAACTGGCGTTGGCGGCGGTATCGTGATGAACGGTCAGCTACTTCACGGAATTGCTGGCTGTGCTGGTGAAATCGGACATGTCACCGTTGATCCTAATGGTTTTGAATGTACCTGCGGTAAGCGTGGCTGTTTAGAAACAGTTGCAAGTGCGACGGGTGTTGTACGCGTTGCTCGTCAATTGGCTGAGGAATATGCAGGCGGCTCACAATTAAAAGCGCGTTTGGATAACGGTGAAGATATCACAAGTAAAGATGTTTTTGAATTGGCCGAAAAAGAAAATGATGATCTTGCCTTAATGGTAGTTGATAAAGTAACTTTCTATTTAGGATTAGCTTGTGGAAATCTTGGGAATACGTTAAATCCTTCAACAATTATCATTGGTGGCGGTGTTTCTGCTGCGGGAGAATTTCTCCGCAGCCGTATTGAGAACTATTTCAAAGAATTTACATTCCCACAAGTACGAGAAAGTACTACAATCAAATTAGCAGAATTAGGAAATGAAGCTGGTGTTATTGGGGCGGCTTCATTAGCAAAATAGAGAAAAGGTAAGAGGGGAATCAAGGTATGTCAATTTGGTGGAAGATAAATATTGTATTAATTTCGGTGATTGTTTTATTTGGTCTATATGAATTATTTGTTCGGATCATGATGAGACGTTCCGCGAAAATTATTTCGCAAGAAGAGTTTCAAGCAGGAATGCGGAAAGCTCAAGTCATCGATGTTCGTGAACGCGATGAGTTCAACGCAAAGCATATTTTGGGAGCTCGTAGTTTTCCGTTTAGCATGTTAAAAGAAACCTTTAGTTCTTTGCGGAAAGATCAACCAATCTATATTTATGATCATAATAAGGCAGTCAGCGCTCGTGCAGCCAATCTGCTTCGTAAAAAAGGGTACAAGGATTTATACATTCTTAAAGGCGGCATGCAGGAATGGACTGGAAAAGTTAAACAGAAAAAGAATGATTAATAAAAAAGCGGCTGGATAAATATCTGGCCGTTTTTTTGTGTGAGAATAGAAATGATTAATTAACATAGTTATATCCATTCAGATTATGAATAAGGGCGACAAAACTTGCAATGTCTCTTTAGCAAAATTGACTGAAAAGCGAATTACGCTTATTATGAAAGCTGGAACTTTTTACGTTGTCTGTTAAAATCAAAACACTGTTGAGTCACTTGAGTTTATAAGTGAAAGAAATATGTCCACAGTTAGATAGCCTAAACAAGTTAATTTACAGCAATAAATTTAGAAGTAGTTAGGAGAAATATATGAGTATCAAATTAGTTGCCATTGATTTGGACGGCACATTATTAAACGATCATCATGAAATCAATCAGCCTGTAGTTGACGCTATCAAGAAGGCGCGCGAAGCGGGTGTCTATGTAGTTTTGTCCACTGGGCGGCCATTATCAGGAACAAGAGCGCAATTAGATGTTTTGGGACTAAACAATATAGATGATTATATTATTACTTATAACGGTGCTTTAGTTCTGAATACAAATACTTGGGATATCGTAGCTGAACATGGCTTGACTCGCGAAAATTATTTGGAGATTGATCATTTAGCACGCTTGCTGAACGTTCACCTACATTTAGCAGATAAGAAGGAGATGTACACATCTAATCGTGACATTAGTCCTTACACGATTTTAGAATCCTATTTGGTAAATATGCCTTTACATTATCGAACACCGGAAGAAATTGCTGCAGAAAATGTATTGCCGATTAAAATGATGATGATTGACGATCCCGAGGTTTTAAACAAAGCCTTCAAAAAAATCCCAGCTGACTACTTTGAAAGATATACACTTGTTCGCAGTACGCCATATTTTCTTGAAGTATTAAATCCTAATGCTAGTAAGGGGATAGCGCTGAAAGAGTTGAGTGAACATTTGGGAATCAAACAATCTGAAGTGATGGCCATTGGTGATGCAGAAAATGATCTTTCAATGATTGAATTTGCTGGAACTGGAATAGCGATGGGCAATGCCAGTGAAACGATTAAAGCAGCTGCAGATTATACTGTTGCAACCAATCTAGAAGACGGTGTAAAAGAAGCTTTTGATCGCTGGGTGTTAAAATAGTTCTACGAGCTTTTGATGAAATATTCATCAGAAGCTTTTTTTTTTATTGCTTATTCCTCAAATTTTCTCTACTCTTAAAGAAATGAATGAAAAAATGGGGAATATGTATGAAAAAAATTGCAGTTATTGGAGCAGGCCCATATGGATTGATTGCTTTGGATCGCTTAATCAAACAAGCTCCTCAAAATGAAAAGATTGAACTTTTACTTTTTGATCCAGATGGACCGGGAGGTAATATTTGGCGTGAAAATCAAAGCGATCAGGTTATCATGAACACTGTAATGCAACATGTGACTCTATTTTCTGAAGATGAAGGACCGAATTTAGCAGAATGGAATCAAGACGAAGCATTAAAGTATTTAACTGATTTTGATCTAGAAAAAACGTTTCTCTCAGAGACCGAATTAGGTGAAAACGATTATTGTCAGCGTCGCTATTACGGTGTCTATCAATGCTGGTTTTTCGATGAATTAAAAAAAGGATTGCCAGAAAACATCACTGTCGAATTAATGAAAGAAAAAGTAGTAGATCTGACTATAGAAGAAAATAATATAGTGCTTGAGGCTTCCCATATCTATCAAGTGACCGATGTGATTTTAGCAACAGGACATTCACGAAACTATCTGAGTGAAAAAGAAGCAGAAAATCAAAGCTATGCAAAAGAAAATAATCTTTTTTATCAAGGACCGGGAAATCCTTCTGATACTCAGCTGGATCATTTAGTAGAAGGCGATGTAATTCTTAGAGGATTGGGGTTGAGCTTTTTTGATTATATTGCGTTGTTCGTTGCTAAATGGAGTGGCCGCTTCATTGATAAAAAGGGTTGCTTGGAGTATGAAGCTTCTGGCAGGGAACAGCATTTGATAGTCGGTTCGGGCAGAGGATTACCCTACCATGCTCGACCTAATAATCAGAAGAAAGCCGGAGAGGACGCGCAGCCACAGATTCTGACCCAAGCTTTTATGGAGCGGTTTTCTGGCAGTGCGCAAGAATTGTTTGATTTATTAAAAAAGGAAGCTGAGTTAGTTTTCTATCAAAAGAAATTGACTGAGTCCGAAGTAGTTTTAGATAATTTTTTAGAGGAATATCGTGATGGTGATCGAGAAACAGTTTTGCAAAAATACCAAATTTCTGCTGAAGACCGTTTAGATTGGGATGCGCTTTTCGATCCCACAAAAAATGTTTTGCCAAGAGAGTTTCCTGAATTTATTCAAAACTATTTAAAAAACGATATTAACGAGGCAGAATTAGGAAATTTGACCGGTGCTTTGGCTGCAACAATTGATACCTATAAAGAAATCCAGAACCCCTTTAACTATATGTTGGATCATGATAAATTTTCGCCGAAGGAATATTTTGAAGATTTTTTTGGAAGCTTCAATCGTAACTATAGTTTTCTGACGATTGGTGCACCAGTGATTCGACAAAAGCAGTTGTTAGCCTTGGTCAAGGCTGGCTTTATTGAGTTTCTTGCACCTGAAATGACTGTTGAAAGAAAAGATGGCACCTTCTTAGCTTTTAGCAAAAAGGCACCCGAACAGTCATATAGCTGTAAAAACTTAATTGAAGCTCGTTTGCCAGCGACTAGTTTCGAACGCACAACGAATACCTTGTTGATTCAGATGCGTAAAAAAGGTTATATAACTCCGCATCAAGTAGAAATTGAAGGGAAAGAATATCCTACTGGAGCATTGCAAGTCAGTCGTAAAACACATCAGGTGATTGACCAAGAGGGAAATATATTATCGAACATATTCTGCTATGGGATTCCACTTGAAGGCTTGGATTGGTTAAATGCTGCTTCACCACGTCCGAAAAGTGATGATCGGGTATTTTATTTAGCAAATCAAATTGTTAATGCACTTTATCAATAAAAAAAGAAAGCCGCGGCTTTCTTTTTTTATCGTGCAATTCGTTTTCTACGAGCTTTTTTACGATTTTCATCGATTTTTGATTTTTTTTCTTCAATTGGGTCGATGACTTTCTTTTTCACGCCCATCACTACACCAGCAACTACTGCTGCAGCAGCTAAAGTACCAGTAACGAATCCTGAAGCAAATTTACGCATCGTTTCATCACTCCTTCTCTTTATATCTTCATTATGAAGCAAAAACGCAAAAATAGAAAGTTTAACGAACGGAAAATTCACTTGCTTTTATTTAGTAAACAAACTATAATTTGTTTACTAAATAAAACAGAAAAGACGGGAGTCGATTAAATGGCAATTTTAGTTCTAGGCGGGGCAGGATATATTGGATCACATACGGTTGATAAATTAATTTCAAAAAATTACGATGTCGTCGTAGTCGATAATTTATTGACGGGTCATCGTGAAGCCGTAGATCCAGAAGCGAAATTTTATGAAGGGGATTGTCGCGATAAGGCATTTATGCGGGATGTCTTCAAGAAAGAATCGATCGAGGGAGTTGTGCATTTTGCAGCCAGCTCATTAGTTGGTGAATCGGTTGAAAAACCGTTAAAATATTTCAACAATAATGTTGTTGGAATGGAAAGCCTATTAGAAGTCATGGAAGAGTTTGACGTGAAGAACATTGTCTTTTCTTCTACTGCGGCTACATATGGTGAGCCAGGAGTTTCACCAATTACGGAAGAGATTCAAACAAATCCAACCAATCCATATGGTGAAAGTAAATTAATGATGGAAAAAATGATGAAGTGGTGCGATAACGCCTATGGTATGCGATACGTTGCGTTGCGTTATTTTAATGTTGCTGGCGCAAAAGCGGATGCGACGATCGGCGAAGACCATGATCCTGAGACCCATTTAGTTCCGATTATTTTACAAGTAGCACTAGGACAAAGAGATCATCTAACCATTTTTGGTGATGACTATGATACACCAGATGGCACATGCATTCGTGATTACGTTCAAGTAGAGGATTTAGCTGCTGCGCATATCCTTGCTCTAGAGTATTTAAAAGCTGGAAATCCAAGTAATTTCTTCAATCTTGGTTCAAACAATGGATACTCAGTCAAAGAAATGCTGGACGCGGCACGTGAAGTTACAGGAAAAGAAATCGCTGCAAAAATTGGTCCGCGCCGCGCTGGTGACCCAAGCCGTTTGGTAGCCTCCAGTGATAAAGTGAAAGCGACGTTAGGCTGGGAACCAGAATATACGGATATTAAGACAATTATCAAAACAGCGTGGAACTGGCACGTAAGCCATCCGCATGGATATGAGGATTAGGAGGAAGTAGCGTGTCAGTCAGTCAAACGGTAAAAGATTTTGTTACTTTAGCTATTCAATCAGGCGGTTGGATGGAGATGGATCGTTTATATTTAGAAAATCGGGTTATTGCGATGATTGGGGAGAACTCCTTATCAAAAGCCGAAAATCGCATAGTATCAGAGAGTGCAGTTGAATTAGTCGATCAACTTTTAGTTCAAGCAGAAAAGAATCAAGTAATTAAGGATTTACAGGCTGAAAGAGATATGTTAGAAGCTCAACTGATGGATTTGATGACTCCACCACCCTCTGTTGTAAATGCTTATTTCGCTCAGTACTATTCAAAGGATCCTGTCCAAGCGACAGATTATTTCTTCAAGTTAAGCAAAGACAATGATTATATCAAAACTCGAGAAATTGCTCGTAATATTATTTTTCCTGCTAAAACAGAATACGGTGAGTTGGAAATTACAATTAATTTATCAAAACCAGAAAAGGATCCGAAGCAAATTGCCGCAGAAAGACAACTGAAGCAAGTCAATTATCCAGATTGCATGTTGTGTATGGAAAACGAAGGATACAAAGGACGAATGAATTATCCTGCACGGACCAATCATCGTATTATTCGAATGAATCTTGATGGCGAAAGCTGGGGCTTCCAATATTCACCGTACGCTTATTACAATGAGCACTGTATTATTTTATCGGAAGAACATCGCCCAATGAAGATAACAAAAGCAACTTTTCGACGTCTGTTAAAAATCATAGAAGTCCTGCCGCATTATTTTGTTGGCTCAAATGCGGACTTGCCAATTGTTGGTGGGTCTATTCTTTCTCATGATCATTACCAAGGTGGGCGACATACTTTTCCGATGGCTGTGGCCGAGATTGAACGAAATTTTGAGCTGAAAGATTTTCCAAATGTCAAAGCCGGTATTGTTAAGTGGCCAATGTCTGTGATTCGTTTACAAGGAAAAAATCAAGAAGATTTGATTGAAGCATCACAATTAATTTTTGAAAAATGGCAAAATTATTCGGACGAGGCATTGCAAATCGTAGCTCAAACTGCAGATGGCACACCTCATCATACAATTACGCCAATTGCTCGCCGAAAAGACGATTTATTTGAAATGGATCTAGTTTTACGAGATAACAATGTCTCTGAAGAGTTTCCTGACGGTATTTTTCACCCTCATCCAGATGTTCAACATATTAAGAAGGAAAATATTGGACTGATTGAAGTGATGGGATTGGCTGTTTTACCTCCACGTCTAGAATCAGAGTTAAAAGAAGTTGAAAAATACTTATTAGCTGAAAAAAATGATATTGCTGATTATCACCTAAAATGGGCAGAGGAATTAAAAGCCGATGCTCAAATTACACAAGAAAATGTAACTCAAGTTGTCCAAAAAGCAGTAGGAGCAGTTTTTGCTCGCGTTTTGGAAGATGCAGGAGTTTTTAAACGGGATGTCGAAGGGCAAGAAGGATTTACACGCTTTATTAAAACTTTGTAGAAAGGGGCAGCGATGGCAACTATTCGAGATATTGCAAAATTAGCAGGTGTCTCACCTGCCACAGTTTCTCGTGTGCTGAATTACGATCAAGAATTATCCGTCGCCCAAGAAACAAAGCAGCGCATTTTTGAAGTGGCGGAGGAATTAAATTACACGAAACATAAGCGTGCTAACAAGGCGGTGAAATCTGTGATCCGTCTTGTACAATGGTACAACGAAGCGGAGGAATTAGCAGATTTATATTATTTATCAATTCGTTTAGGGATTGAGAAAAAAGCTGAAGAGTTAAACATCCAAATTCGCCGAGAAACCCTAAATGATTTGTCAGATACTCAAGTCAGCGGAACAATCGCATTAGGCAAATTCGATGCCGAACAAATACGACAGTTAAGAAAAGTTGATGATAATTTATTATTTGTTGATTTTGACGGGATGAATATGGGCTTAAATTCAATAGTCGTGGACTTTGACCAAAGTTTGAACTTAGTGATTGATTACTTTATTCAGCAAGGACATCAAAAAATCGGGATACTTTCTGGCAAAGAGGCAACTAAACACAACTTGCAGCCAATCGAAGATCCACGATTGCATGCATTTAAAACGAAGCTAGAACAAATCAATCTCTATCGACCGGAATTCACTTTGACGGCTGCTTTTTCAATGGAAGCTGGAAAAACAGCGATGACAAAATTTTTAATGGAAACGAAAGAGTATCCAAATGCATTGTTCGCCTCCAGTGATGCATTGGCTGTGGGGGCGATGCAAGCGATTCAAGAAGCAGGATTGAAAATTCCCGAAGATATTTCTGTGATTGGCTTCAATGACGTCAGTGTGGCGAAATATGTATCTCCATCTTTATCAACTGTTAAAGTTGAAACTGAATGGATGGGTGAACTAGCTGTCTCAACAATTTTGGAGTTAGCAAAAGAAGTTTCTCCGGTACCACGAAAAATTACGTTGGGAACTAAATTGATTCAACGAGATTCTACAAAATAATTTTCAAAACTGTAAAATTTTCATGAAAAAAATTCAATTAGCAACCGAATGATCATTTTCCTATCAAATATGATAGTGGATGATTGTTCGGCTTTTTTTCTGTCAATTTAAGGAAAGCAGAAATCTTTGAACAGTTAGTAGGAAAGCAAATATAGTTTGTGTTAAAATATTGCTATCTTAAATGCGAGGAAATGAAATTTCATGAAATTATTAGCGATGGATACATCCAATCAAACATTAGCTGTGGCAGTTTTAGAAAATGAAAAGCTGTTAGCTCACTTTCAATTAAATCGAAAAATGAATCATAGTTTGACCTTAATGCCGGCGATCGAGTCGGTGATGCAGGCAAGCGGATTAGAGCCTGCTGATTTGGACCGGATTGTCGTAGCCAAGGGTCCAGGATCGTACACGGGTATCCGAATCGCTGTAACAACCGCGAAAACTTTAGCAGAAACACTGAAAATTGAATTGACCACAGTTTCTAGTTTGGCGGTGATTGCTGGAAACATACATACAGATAAATTAATTATCCCAATGATGGATGCTCGTCGTAACAATGTCTACGCGAGTGCATATCGCTGGGAAAATCATAGACTAGTTAATATTTTAGCTGATCAGCATATCGCGTTAATCGATTTGTTGAAGCAGATTAAAGAACCAGCGTATTTTGTTGGTGAGGCCTATAAGTTTAATGAGCAAATCATGTCTGCGATACCAACCGCGGAAGTTTCTGAAGCGGATGAGTTGAACTTGCCTAATGGTATTGTTTTAGGAAATCTAGGTTTTCTTGCGCAACCTGTTGAAAATGTTCATGGATTGGTACCAGAATATTTGAAGCGAGTGGAGGCAGAAGAAAAATGGTTGGAGAATCATCAGCCAGAGGACGAAAACTATGTTGAAAAAATTTAGCGGATTAGTAAGAACGATCCTTTATGGGAAACAATACCCTTTCAATGCTAAAAGCGTGATTTTAGGCGATGAAGAATTTTTATTGAGAGAAATCATTGACCAAGATATCAAAGAATTGATTGCTCTAGAGCGTGATGTTTATTTTGGTGAAACCCCTTGGACTAAAAGTGCATTTCTTTCAGAAATTCATTCGCCGATCCCTCATTTGTATATCTGCATGGTAACGAGACAATCAACTATTGCGGGGTTTATTGGTAGTCGTTTGATTGGTAACGATACCCACATTACCAATATAGCAGTAGCAACTGCATTTCAAAATCGTGGGATTGGTAAGCTATTGATTGACGAAGTCGAAAATTTCGCTATAATGAACGATTGTGAAACACTCTCCTTAGAAGTACGTCTCAGTAATACCGATGCTCAGCGTTTATATCGGCGATTGGGATTTTCTGCACGGAATATTAGAAAAAATTATTACACTGAGAATAACGAGGATGCTTTGGACATGATTAAACGTTTGGAAGTGGGATAGTTGGAAGAGTTAGCAAGAAGATTTTGGGAGATCAGCCAAACTGCGTATGCTTTTGACTCTCCGTGGACGATCAGTCAATTTGTCAGCGATATGAGACAATCTCATAGCCATTATTTCTCAGAAGAAACAGAGATTATCGCTTTTCTGGGATTTCATCAAGTATGTGATGAAATCGAAATTACGAATATCGCTTCTGAAATAAAGGGTCAAGGACATGGCAAAAAGCTAATGAAACGCTTGATTCGTTATGCAGAGTCACAGAAAATAGCGAGTATTTTTCTAGAAGTACGTGCTTCGAATCGAGAGGCGCGTCTTTTTTATGAGAAGTTCGGCTTTCAAGAAATTGGAATTCGAAAAAAATATTATCAGCACCCTCAAGAAGATGCGGTACTGATGTCTTTGAAAGTAGGAAATGCAGATGAATGAAAAAGAACTTATCTTGGCAATCGAAAGCAGCTGTGATGAAACGAGTGTGGCAGTAATCGAAAATGGCGAAAAAATTCTATCCAATATTGTTGCTTCGCAAATTAAAAGTCATAAACGTTTTGGCGGGGTTGTTCCAGAAGTGGCTAGCCGCCATCATGTGGAACAAATTACTATTTGTATCGAAGAAGCATTGATTGAAGCAAATGTAACAGCAAAAGATCTCAGTGCTGTAGCAGTTACCTATGGACCAGGGCTTGTGGGAGCTCTATTGATTGGTTTGAGTGCAGCCAAAGCTTTTGCCTGGGCCAATGGACTTCCATTATTACCAATCAACCATATGGCAGGACATATTTATGCAGCGCGTCTAGTTGAACCATTAGAGTTTCCCTTGATGGCTTTGTTAGTTAGTGGCGGACATACTGAATTGGTTTATATGGAAAAAGATGGCTCGTTTGAGATTATCGGTGAGACTCGTGATGATGCAGCTGGTGAAGCCTATGATAAAGTTGGGCGTGTATTGGGATTAAGCTATCCCAGTGGTAAAGAAATAGATGAATTGGCACACCAAGGAGAAGATACGTATGATTTTCCTCGTGCCATGATCAAAGAAGATAATTTTGATTTTAGTTTTAGTGGGTTGAAGAGTGCTTTTATAAACTTGACTCATAACGCTGAACAACGCGGAGAAAAATTAGATAAGAAAAATTTAGCAGCAAGCTTTCAAGCAAGTGTCGTTGAGGTTTTAGTGACAAAGACAATTAAGGCGTGCAAAACGTATCCAGTTAAACAATTGATCGTTGCTGGCGGTGTTGCGGCTAATAAAGGGCTACGGGAGAAAATGTCCTTTGCAATTAGCGAGGAATTACCTACCATGAAACTGATTGTACCGCCACTACGCTTATGCGGCGATAATGCAGCAATGATTGGAGCCGCGGCTCATATTGAGCTGCAAAAACATCATTTTGCAGAAATGAACTTAAATGCTAATCCAAGTTTAGCATTCCAACACATCTAACGCCTTGCTATAATGAGGTCAAGGAGGCGATTAGATGAAAAATTCTTGGCAAGAGCAATTTCCAATCGATCTACAGCCAACCATGGAACAGATGAAAGAATATGTAACTGCCACTTATTTTGAAAAATTAATGGATTATTTGACAGTAGAATATCAGCCTAAATTTTCCATCGAATATTCGAAGGAGAAAGGCCGATTCGGCGGGTGGCATGTAAAAGCGAAAAAGTACGGTGGTAATATAGGCACGATTTATTTTCTAGATGACAACGCTAGAATGATGGTTGTTGTATCTGATCTCTATCAGGAAGAATTAGCAGAGAACATTGCTTCAATGTCACAATCCGTTCAGCAAACGTTTAAAGAGGACAAACCAGTTATGGGCGGTCACTGGTTTGTCGTTGAACTTACTTCCGAGCAAGCATTTACTGATCTTAAATATCTAATTACATTGCGTATTCGAAAATTGCAAAAAAAGTAGTCACTTAAGCAGCTGTTTTTTTTAGGAAAAGAGAATAAGAATGTTCTCTTTTGGTTATGTTGGTTCTAGGCTTTAAAATTTCTTGTTTACTTTAGGCTTATCTGTCGAACTAATTGATGCTTTCATTGCAGTGAAACCTTTGATTTCTAGATGACATACGGTCTTCAACTTGAAAGCGAGCTTGTCGCGCAAGAGTATTCATCTGTAAGCTGAATCTCATCAAAACTCGTTAAACGAACAAATAGATGGCTTCCTTGAAATTCTTCTAAGGAAGCTTTTTTATATAAATATTTCAAAATTGAGGTTGATACTTTCATTTTATTCAGTTATTATGAATAAAAATGAAATAATGTTGGATGTAACGAATGAATATTCAAAAATGGAGGCGTTATGATGATGAATATCTTTCAAGGGAAAAGTTTTTTAAAGGAAACGGATTTTACTAAAGATGAGTTGCTTTATTTGATTGATTTTGCAGCACATTTAAAAGAATTAAAGAAACAAAATATTCCGCATAAATATTTAGCGGGGAAAAATATTGCGTTACTTTTTGAAAAGACCTCTACGCGTACGAGGGCGGCTTTTACGACAGCCGCTAATGATTTAGGTGCTCATCCCGAATATTTAGGTAAAAATGATATTCAATTGGGAAAAAAAGAGTCTGTAGAGGATACAGCAAAAGTGTTAGGCAGTATGTTTGATGGTATTGAATATCGAGGATTTTCACAAACGGCAGTTGAAGCTTTGGCAGAACATTCTGGGGTACCCGTTTGGAATGGCCTCACTGACGCATGGCACCCAACTCAAATGTTGGCAGACTTTTTAACGATCAAGGAGCACTTTGGAAAGTTGGAGGATCTGACTTTGGCCTATGTGGGTGATGGACGAAACAATGTAGCAAACTCACTGCTAATTACCAGTGCCATTTTGGGTGTAAATATCTCAATCGTAACTCCAGAAAAACTATCTCCAGAACAAAATTTGATTACGATCGCTGAAAAATACGCTGAAGAATCCGAGTCAAAGGTTTTAGTGACAGATGACATTGACAAGGGAGTAGCGCAGGCTGATATTATTTATACCGATGTATGGGTATCGATGGGCGAAGAGGCGGCTTTCAAAGAGCGAATTGATTTATTGTTGCCTTATCAGGTCAATCAAACACTAATGGAAAAAACTCAGAAAGCGGAAACGATTTTCTTACATTGCTTACCAGCATTTCATGATCTTGAAACAAAAGTTGCCGAAGAAATCAAAGAAAAATATAATTTAGCTGAAATGGAAGTGACAGATGATGTTTTTCGTGCCGAGAATGCATTACAATTCCAACAAGCTGAAAACCGTATGCATACGATCAAGGCGGTGATGGCAGCAACATTAGGAAATTTGTTCATTCCGAAAGCATAAAGTATTTTTCCCGACTAGTCAGATGAAGTTTTTTCTGTTAATATAAATGCCAGATAATTATTTCATCGATGAAAAAGAGAAGTCTATTGTGCAGTTTTTTAGCGAGTTCGGGCAGGTGGGAGCCGAATAAACAAAAATAGAGGGCGCACTTTTGAGATGAAGCGGCAGCTACCGTTATAGCCTAAGCTGGTCATTTATGACAATAAGAGTGGTACCGCGGGAATTCTCGTCTCTGATGTATTTATACATCAGAGATTTTTTTGTTTTATTTTGACTCTTCAATTCATCAACGAAGCGTTGAGGACTAGTCACTTTTTTATCTTTAGAAAAGTATTTATAAGGAGGAATTTGGATGAATAATAAAGATATCGTTGCACAAGCTGTTTTTGAAGCAGTTAAGGAAAATCTGACATTGCCAGAAGTTGAACGTTTACTAGAAAATCCTAAATCAGTTGATCATGGGGATGTTGCTTTTCCCACATTTGCTTTAGCAAAAGTTTTTCGTAAAGCGCCACAGCAAATTGCTGCAGAATTAGTAGAACAAATCAATCCAGAAGCGTTTGAAAAAATTGAAGTGGTCGGCCCATATTTAAACTTCTTTATGAAAAAAGAAGTTATTTCAAGTATGGTCTTAAAACAAATTCTGAAGGAAGAAAATCATTTTGGTGATAGTAATATTGGAAATGAAGGCAATGTGACGATTGATATGTCTTCACCAAATATTGCAAAACCTATTTCAATGGGGCATTTACGCTCGACCGTTATTGGTAATTCTATCAGCTTGATTCTAAGCAAAATTGGTTATAATCCAATCAAAATCAATCACCTAGGAGACTGGGGAACCCAATTCGGGAAACTGATTGTTGCTTATAAAAAATGGGGATCAGAAGAGAAGGTTAAAGCTGAACCAATCAATGAACTGCTACGTCTATATGTAGAATTTCATGAAAAAGCCGAAGATGAACCGGAGTTGAACGATGAAGCTCGAGCTTGGTTCAAAAAACTGGAAGAAAATGATCAAGAGGCTTTAGACCTATGGAAATGGTTCCGCAGTGAATCGTTGAAAGAGTTCAATAAAATTTACGGTATGCTGGAAGTAGAATTTGATTCCTATAATGGCGAAGCTTTTTATAATGATAAGATGGATGAAGTTGTCACAATGTTGGAAGAAAAACATTTATTACAAACCAACGAGGGAGCCGAAATCGTCGATCTTGAAAAATACGATTTGAATCCCGCATTGATTAAAAAATCCGACGGGGCAACCTTATACATTACACGTGATTTAGCAGCGGCACTTTATCGCAAGCGTGAGTATAATTTTGTTAAATCACTATATGTTGTTGGAAATGAACAAAGTGGGCACTTCAAACAATTGAAAGCTGTTTTGAAGGAAATGGATTTTGATTGGTCAGACGAAATGGTTCATATCCCATTTGGCTTGATTACAAAAGATGGGAAGAAATTGTCTACTCGTAAAGGGAAAATCGTTTTGTTAGAAGAAGTTCTAAATGAAGCAAAAGATTCCGCACTTGCACAAATCCAAGAAAAAAATCCCGATTTGCCAAATAAAGAAGAAGTAGCTCATCAAGTGGGCGTTGGCGCGGTAGTCTTCCATGATTTAAAAAATGATCGTTTAAATAACTTCGATTTTAGTTTAGAAGAAGTAGTACGCTTTGAAGGAGAAACAGGCCCCTACGTTCAATATACTCATGCACGTGCTATGACTGTTTTGGAAAAAGGAAATTTTGCTGTTGATTCAGAAGCAATATATGCTTTAAACGATTCTGATAGTTGGGAAATCATCAAGTTATTGCAAAGCTATCCAGAAGTAGTGATGCAAGCGGCTGATCAGTATGAACCATCTGTGATTGCAAAGCATTCGATTAAACTAGCTCAAGCGTTCAATAAATACTATGCTCACACGAAAATTTTAGTTGAAGATGAACAAAAAGAGGCTCGTTTGGCATTGGTTCATGCTGTAACAATAATCTTGAAAGAGGATCTACGTTTGTTAGGAGTTCACGCACCTAATAAAATGTAGTGTCATAGAATTTGGAAAAGAAGTTGTGAGGATAACCTTGCAACTTCTTTTTGTATTTCAAATTTTTTTGCTGAAACAACACAAACTGTGGTATACTTTGACAAAATAAAAAAGGTGTCAAGACACCTAGGAAGGCGCATTGTATGAAAAAAATTCTTTTTGGATTAGGTTGTCTCGGAATGGTAGGATTATTAGCAGCTTGCGGTCGAGGTCAAGCTGAAAATAAGTCGGAAAAAGAAGAACCTGATCAGAAGATAGCTTTGATCTTAGGTTTTGGTGGCGTAGATGATCGTTCTTTTAATCAGGCTGGTTGGGAAGGCCTTGAAAAATGGGGAGAAGAAAAGGATTTAAAAGCCAAGAAGGATTTCACTTATCTTGAAACGAACGATCCGCAGGAAAACAGTACGAATATTAGTCAGGCAGTTGAAAATGGCTTTACGACAATTATTAGTCTAAGTTATTTACAAGCGGATGCGATTAAAGAAGCGGCCGAACAAAATCCAAAATTAAATTTTGCATTGATTGATGGTGAGATTTCAAATGAAAAGAACATTGTTTCTGCTACATTTAAGGATCAGGAAAGTGCTTATTTAGCTGGATTAGCAGCTGCTTACAGCACTAAAAAGAATCATGTTGGTTTTATTGGTGGAATGGAAGGTCCAGTAATCCAACGGTTTCAGAGTGGGTTCGAGGCGGGAGTCAAAGCCGGGGCTAAGAATCTAGGAAAAAAGATTTCATTTGACGCACAATACGCAGCTTCTTATGACGCTCCAGATAGAGGTAAAGCTATTGCTGCTTCTATGTATAAAGAAGGAGCAGATATTATATATCAAGCTGCAGGAAGCACTGGAGCTGGCGTTTTTCAAGAAGCGAAAGCTCGAAATGAAAACGATAAAACTCAGAAGGTTTGGGTCATTGGAGTAGATCGAGATCAAACAGATGAGGGTGATTACCATATGACTGAAGATAAAATTGGAAATTTCACCTTGACTTCAACTAAAAAGAATGTTGGAGCAGCAGTTAGAAAAATTGCAGCAGCCTCATATGAAAAAGATTTTCCTGGTGGTGAGCATTTAGAGTTTGGTTTAAAGGAAGGCGGAGTAAACCTAACCAAGGGCCAGTTATCTAAAGAAGCCTACGAAGCTGTAACAACGGCTAAAAAACAAATTATAGATGGAAAAATCAAAGTACCTGAAAATTAGTGAAACGCGCTCCTATGAATTAGGGGCGCGTTGTTTTTGAACTGTATGGAAAGTACAAAATTGAATAAATCGCTTTACAGCAGATACATGCATGTCTGAAATCCATCAGCTTTTTCTTATTGCTCAAAAGCTGATGGATTTCGCGCAGCCTTTTATAGATATAGGGAGCTTCCTTACTTTTAAGAGAAAATTGACCGCTGTGAAGGATCTTGCAGAAAAGCAGTGACTTGTTGTGCGTCTGCAGGTGTCCTTGAGATAATAATAATAGTATCAAAACTTGCCATTGTTGCAACAATCAATTCACTCGAAAGATCATCTAGGACAGAAGCCAATAAATGCGCATTATCAGGAAGTGTACTGACGATAGTCATAAATTGAACAGTATCAACCTTGACGATAACATTGTTTGTCATACGTATAAGTCGCTTAATATCATCATCCTCAGTCGGTTCTTGCTGATCTTGGAACAATTCAAAACGTGGCTTGCCGGATTCATCAATTGTTTTTACGATTTTTAGGTCACGAATATCACGTGAAATCGTAGCTTGAGTCGCCGAGACTTGATATTGTTGTAAATAATCCATCAATTCATTTTGATTTCGGATTGCATTTTCTGAAATGATTTTTTTAATTAGTTCGTGTCGATCTTTTTTTCGCATAAAAAAACTCCTTGCCTGTGTAATAGTAGAGCGTTTAAACTCTAAAAAATGATTTAAGGGATAAAGTGAATATCATTCACTTATTTTGGGATTCTTTTTCTGAGATAGGAACGGTATAAATGATAATTATGCACTCAGTATAGCAGAAAAAGATTTTTTAAACAGTATTCCTAACTAAATAATAATTAACAGAAAGCTAAATAAAAAAGATTGATTTATTAAAAAGAGTCTTGTATAATTACTAATTGTGTGTAGGCGACTATACACAAAAAAATCCACATTCTGACTTGATTTATAAGGCGGTGCTGCTTGTCAGTTCCTTATAAAGAAGAGAGCAGGAGAGGAAAACAAAAACCAAATTGGAGGAAACACAAATGTCAGTATTGTCTATGAAACAATTACTAGAAGCCGGCGTACACTTTGGTCATCAAACTCGTCGCTGGAACCCAAAAATGAAGAAATACATCTTCACAGAAAGAAACGGAATCTACATTATTGACTTACAAAAAACAGTTAGATTAGTAGATGCTGCTTACGATTACATGAAAGATGTTGCCGAAGATGGCGGCGTTGCATTGTTCGTAGGTACTAAAAAACAAGCTCAAGAAGCAATCAAAGAAGAAGCAGTTCGCGCTGGACAATTCTATGTTAACCACCGTTGGTTAGGTGGAACTTTAACTAACTGGGATACAATTCAAAAACGTATCGCTCGTTTGAAACAAATCAACGCTATGGAACAAGACGGTACTTTTGAAGTATTGCCTAAAAAAGAAGTTGTTGGTTTGAACAAAGAACGTGAACGTTTAGAAAAATTCTTAGGCGGTATTGCTGATATGCCTCGCATCCCTGATGTTATGTATATCGTTGACCCTCGTAAAGAACGTATCGCTGTTCAAGAAGCTCAAAAATTAAACATTCCAATCGTTGCTATGGTTGATACAAATTGCGACCCAGATGAAATTGACGTAGTTATCCCTTCAAATGATGATGCTATTCGCGCCGTGAAATTAATCACTGCTAAAATGGCTGATGCTTTCATCGAAGGAAACCAAGGGGAAGATCAAGTAGCAGAAGAAGACTTCGTTGCTGAAGATGGCGGACAAGCAACTTCAATCGAAGAAATCGTTGATGTAGTGGAAGGCGACAATGCTTCTACTGAATCAGCTGAATAATTTCGTAGCATATGCTGCTTCAAAGTAAATATTTTCCTTTGAAGCAGCTTTTTTAGAAAATCTAAGGAGGCCCTTAAAAATGGCAGACGTAACAGCTAAAATGGTAAAAGAACTACGCGATATGACTGGCGTAGGAATGATGGATGCAAAACGCGCATTAGTAGAAGTAGAAGGCGATATTGAAAAAGCTGTGGATCTTTTACGCGAAAAAGGTATGGCTAAAGCAGCTAAGAAAAATGACCGTATTGCTGCTGAAGGTTTAGCTTCAGTTGCGATTCATGGAAACACTGCAGCAATCGTGGAAGTGAATTCTGAAACGGACTTCGTTTCTAAAAACGAAATGTTCCAAGACTTAGTGAAAGAAATCGCATCTTTAGTTGCTGAACATAAACCTGCTGACATGGAAGCAGCAATGAAATTAACAAACGCTAAAGGTGAAACTTTAGAAGCAGCTTTGATCGAAGCAACACAAGTTATTGGTGAAAAAATCAACTTCCGTCGTTTTGAAGTTGTAGAAAAAGAAGACAATGCAGCATTTGGCGGATATCTGCACATGGGTGGACGTATCGCTGTTTTAGCTCTATTGAACGGCACAACTGACGAGTCAGTTGCAAAAGATGTTGCTATGCATGTGGCAGCAATCAACCCTCGTTACGTAAATGAAAGTCAAATTCCAGAATCAGAATTAGAACATGAAAAAGCTGTTCTTACTGAGCAAGCATTAAACGAAGGTAAACCAGCTAATATTGTTGAGAAAATGGTTGTTGGTCGTTTGAATAAATTTAAAGCAGAAATCGCTTTGGTTGACCAACCATTCGTTAAAGATCCAGACATGACTGTTGAAAAATATGTATCTTCTAAAGGTGCGACAGTTGCAAGCTTCGTTCGTTTTGAAGTAGGTGAAGGGATCGAAAAACGCGAAGACAACTTTGTAGAAGAAGTTATGAGTCAAATTAAAAAATAATTCTGTTTTTAAACAGTCGGGAACGCACGGCAAATGTGCGCTCCCTTTTTTTAAGCAAATTCAAATTTGGCTGGCTTCAAAGACAGAGTATGCTAAAATATCATTAGAGTGACAGTGGAGGTATTGTGATGAATGAACCAAAGTATAAACGTGTAGTATTGAAACTCAGCGGAGAAGCATTGGCAGGCGATGAAAAATTCGGTATCAAACCGCCGGTGATCCAAGAAATCGTGGAGGAAATAAAAGAAGTTCACGATCTAGGGATTGAAATGGCAATTATTGTTGGCGGTGGAAACATTTGGCGTGGACAAATTGGTGCTGAAATGGGGATGGAACGTGCACAAGCGGATTATATGGGCATGTTGGCAACAGTAATGAATGCTTTAGCGTTGCAAGATGCGTTGGAAAATATCGACGTACCCACTCGTGTTCAAACATCAATTGAAATGCGTCAAATTGCTGAACCTTATATTCGGCGTAAAGCAGAGCGTCATCTTGAAAAGGGACGTATTGTCATTTTTGCTGGTGGTACAGGAAATCCTTATTTTTCAACTGATACGACAGCGGCATTAAGAGCAGCAGAGGTAAATGCTGATGTGATCTTCATGGCTAAGAATAACGTCGACGGTGTTTATTCAGCTGATCCAAAACTTGATGAAAATGCAGTGAAATATGAAGAACTAACTCATTTAGATGTCATCGCTAAAGGATTGCAAGTGATGGATTCAACGGCGAGCTCATTAAGTATGGACAATGATATTCCACTTGTTGTCTTTAATTTAAATGAACCAGGAAATATCAAACGTGTTGTACTCGGTGAAAACATCGGGACGACGGTAAGGGGGAAATAACATGGCAGATGCAGTAATGAATGAAGCAAGAGACAAAATGAAGAAGGCCCAAGAAGCGTTGCAACGTCAACTAGGTCAAATTCGTGCAGGACGTGCGAATGCGAGTTTACTTGACCGCATCACAGTTGATTATTATGGGGTGCCAACGCCTGTTAATCAGATGGCATCAATTACGATTCCTGAAGCCCGTGTGTTAATGGTTACACCATTTGATAAAAATATGATCAATGACGTAGAAAAAGCTATTTTGGCTAGTGATATTGGGTTGAATCCGGCTAACGACGGGAATGTGATTCGTTTAGTAATTCCTCAACTAACAGAAGAACGACGAAAAGAACTAGCTAAAGAAGTAAAGAAAGAATCAGAAGGTGCAAAAATTGCTGTCCGTAACATTCGCCGTGATGCAATGGATGAGTACAAAAAACAACAAAAAAATGGCGATATGACAGAAGACGATTTGCGTAATGCCGAAAAAGATATTCAAACATTGACAGATGATAATATCAAAGCGATTGATTCCATCGTTGCTGAAAAAGAAAAAGAATTACTAGAAGTTTAATCCAAAAAAACCTGAAGAATCGTTCTTCAGGCTTTTTTATTGCTAAGAAAAATCATTGAAAAAGGCTAAAGGTATTTATTTTTCGTAGGAATAACTGCATTTTATTGTTATAATGGCAGATGACTTTTTAAAAGTATTTTTAAGTTATTGACTTAATAAAGGAGGGAAAAACATGGTGTTACGATTTTTTCCACAAAAGCAAAAATATACACCAGAAGAATCGTCCTTTTCTTTCGATCCTAATAATGCAATTCCAAAACACATTGCAATCATTATGGATGGAAATGGCCGGTGGGCACAAAATCGTCGTTTGCCAAGGATCGCTGGGCACAAAGAGGGCATGGAAACAGTAAAAAAAATTACGAAGCATGCCAATCGCCTTGGGGTAAAAGTGTTAACGCTGTATGCTTTCTCAACTGAGAATTGGAAACGTCCAGAAGAGGAAGTAAATTTTTTAATGCAGCTTCCAGTAGATTTTTTTGATACTTTTGTTCCAGAATTAATTGAAGAAAATGTACAGGTTCACGTGATGGGATATGAGGAGTATTTGCCTGCCCACACACAAGACGCAGTGAAACGGGCGATTGAGCAAACAGCACAAAATGATGGGTTGGTTTTAAACTTTGCTCTTAATTATGGTAGTCGCGCTGAGATCATTACGGCGATCCAACAAATCGCTGAAGAAGTTAAAAATGAAGAACTTGCAGTTCAAGAGATTAACGATGATATTGTTGGAGATCATTTGATGACAGGATTTCTACCTAACGAACTTCGAGACCCTGAGCTAGTCGTACGTACGAGTGGTGAAGAACGGATTAGTAATTTCTTACTTTGGCAATTGGCCTATAGCGAATTATATTTTACCAAAGCCTTATGGCCAGATTTTGACGGAGACCATTTAGAAGCGGCGATTGCTTCCTTCCAACAAAGAAATCGGCGTTTTGGTGGATTGAATAAGGATACAAGTTCCACCTAAGTTTTGGGTCATCAGTAAAATAGTTGATACTTTAACTTAATTATAGAATGAATACTTTGAGTTTAACAAGGAGGATAAGAAATGAGACAGCGAGTCATTACCGCAGTTGTCGCCCTAGCGATTTTTATTCCAATTCTGTATATCGGAGGTATTGCAGTCGAATTAGCGGCAGCAGTTTTGGCAGGAATAGGAGTGTATGAGCTTTTTCGCATGAAAGGACTTGCAATTTTGAGCTTTGAAGGTGTTCTTGCAATTTTTGGGGCAATCTTTTTGGTCTTACCAGCGGAGCGTTGGCTGCCATTTTTAAGCGGCAACAATAGTAATTTTCTTTTATTTTATTTAACAGTAATGATTATTTTAGGTTTTTCAGTTGTTTCTAAAAATACTTACACTATAGATGAAGCTGGTTTTCCCGTCGTAGCAAGTCTATACGTCGGTGTTGGGTTTCAAAATTTAGTTACAGCACGAGCAGAGGGATTATCTATTTTACTTTTTGCGTTCTTTGTTGTTTGGGCAACAGATATCGGTGCATATATGGTGGGACGTCAATTTGGCAAACATAAATTATGGCCAGAAATTTCTCCCAATAAAACGATTGAAGGCGCTCTAGGAGGAATTGCTAGTGCGGTTGTAGTAGCTATAGTGTTTTTCTTAGTGCAACCAGAGATTTTTCAGCATAATTTATTGACAATGATTCTCTTCACAATAGTATTTTCAGTTGTTGGACAATTTGGAGATTTAGTGGAATCAGCAATCAAGCGTCACTATGATGTAAAAGACTCAGGGACTATTTTACCTGGTCATGGTGGAATCTTGGATCGTTTCGACAGTATGCTGTTTGTTTTTCCCATGATGCATTTACTAGGAGTATTTTAAAAAGAGTGGCAACACTCTTTTTTTTTGAGTAAATTTAAATACCTGCGACAACCAAAAATTTTTCTGAAAAAATTTATTATAAAATTATTTTCAAGCAGCGTCTCTTTCTGATTTACAATTAATAGATTTGCTTGAACTGAAAAATAGTAAAATATATTGTTTTGTTGCAGCAACTCAAAGAAACTATTTTTTACCGAAGTTCTTTTTTTAAATTTTCTATGAATTGGTCAGTTAATGAATATCTTATTGTCAGATTGTGATAAACTGTCTCTAAGAAACTAATGAAGGTAGGAAAATTATGCGTACGATTATTACGTTTTTAATCGTTTTTGGTGTTCTAGTGATCGTTCATGAATTCGGGCATTTTTTCTTTGCGAAACGCTCAGGGATTCTAGTCCGAGAATTTTCGATCGGAATGGGGCCAAAATTGATTGCTCACATGGGCAAGGATGGAACAACTTATACACTACGTCTATTGCCAATTGGCGGATATGTAAGGATGGCTGGTCTTGAAGATGAAGAAACTGAATTAAGTCCGGGAATGCCATTATCGGTTGAATTGACTCCTAAAAATGAAGTGAGGCGAATTAACGTCAGCAAGAAAGTTCAATTGCCTAACAGTATCCCGATGGAACTGATTTCAGCTGATCTTGTTGATGATTTAGTAATTAAAGGATATGTAAATGGTGATGAAAGTCAAGAGATGACTTACAAGGTTCAACATGATGCGACTGTGATTGAAGAGAACGGCACAGAAGTTCGAATTGCACCACGAGACGTTCAGTTTCAATCAGCGAAGCTGGGTTCACGTATTTTGACCAATTTCGCTGGACCGATGAATAACTTTATTTTAACCGTGGTATTATTTATTGCGCTAGCGTTTTTGCAAGGTGGTGTAGCGGTTTATAACACTAATCAAATTGGTGAGGTTCAGGAAAATAGTCCAGCTGCTACGGCTGGCTTAGAGGATAATGATACGATTTTGGCGGTTGACGGGAAGAAGATTTCTTCATGGGATGATCTAACAAACACAGTTACAAAAAAGCCGGGGAAAGAATTAACTGTGTTGATTGAGCAAGATGGCAAAGAAAAGACTGTTCAAATGACACCAAAGACAATAAAAAGCAATGGTGAAAAGGTCGGGCAAATTGGCGTCGGACCTTATATGAAAACGGGCTTTGGCGATAAAGTCATTGGAGGATTGACTCAATCATGGGACATGGTCAAGAGAATCTTTAGTGCTTTAGGGTCTTTGTTCACAGGATTTAGTTTAGATAAACTAGGTGGTCCAGTAATGATGTACCAGATGTCGGCAGAAGCCTCTCGAGCAGGGGTTAAAACGGTTATTTATTTGATGGCTTTATTATCGGTTAACTTGGGAATTGTCAATCTGTTACCTATACCCGCCTTTGATGGCGGAAAAATTCTTCTAAATCTAATTGAGGGGATACGCGGCAAACCACTTGATCCAGATAAGGAAGGCATGATTACTATGATCGGTTTTGGTTTTATTATGCTTCTGATGATTCTAGTTACGTGGAACGATATTCAGCGTTTCTTCTTTTAAAATGAAAGGATCGAAATTTTTTCGGTCCTTTTTCTAATGCAATCATAAAAAAAAACAGGTATACTGAAACATACTTGAAAAAGTGAAGGAGATGTCATTTTGTCTAAGAATCGTGAACTATTTGAAAATTTATTACGACAAATTGAATTGGCCGAGACGGAACAGCAACATCCGATGATCCAGGGATCAGAGATCAAAGAAGTGATTGTTCATGAGAAATCACGTGTGTGGGAATTTTTTATTCAAACACCACAAATTTTGCCAGCAAAATTATTCTATGCATTCCATCAAAAGCTGCAAATAGCATTTCAATCAATCGCGTCAGTGAAATTACATATTATTCCAGAAGACAATCAGTTTGAGGAAGAGCTTCTGCAAAACTATTGGCAAATGGCTTTGACTGAACAGGATTGCGATACACCGTTAGTTAAGCAGGTTTTGAGTAAACCCTTGCCTTTGATTCAAGGAAAACGAATTGTTTTGCTAATTGATAATGAAACAGTCATTCCATTTTTGAAACAGCAGTATTTACCATTGATTGAAGAAAATTTAGTTTCTTATGGATTTCCACATTTGCGAATCGATCCTGAAGTTGATAAGGAACAGGCAGATAAAAAATTACAGGAATTTGAAGTACGAAAACAAGAGCAGGCGCAAGCAATGCAAGAA
Organism: Enterococcus avium ATCC 14025; assembly: GCF_000406965.1. Classification (GTDB taxonomy): domain Bacteria; phylum Bacillota; class Bacilli; order Lactobacillales; family Enterococcaceae; genus Enterococcus_A; species Enterococcus_A avium. The sequence continues at coordinate 419,709 of NZ_KE136364.1, forward strand.
CAAGCTGCTGCTAGCTTAGCTCAATATGAATCGAAGAAAAAAGAGCAGAAAGAAAGTGCCGCTCATTTTGATGGACCTATCCAAATGGGTCGGAATATTCCAGCAGATGAACCCATTACTCCGATGGGAAATATCATTGAAGAGGAACGACGTATTACGATTGAAGGGTTTATCTTTGATAAGGAAGTCCGCGAGTTACGTTCTAAACGAAAGATTCTGATCTTAAAGATGACTGATTATACCTCCTCATTTGTAGTAAAGAAATTTTCTAACGGCGAAAAAGATGAAGCAATTTTTGAAGCTATCGCAAATAAAAGCTGGATTCGTGTAAGAGGAAGTGTTCAGGAAGATACCTTTATGCGTGACCTTGTCATGAATGCTCAAGACATTCAAGAGGTTAAACACCCAGAGCGTCAGGATACTGCGACAGAAAAACGTTCTGAGCTGCATTTGCATACGAATATGAGTACGATGGATGCTATCAACAGTGCTAGTGACCTAGTCGCTCAAGCTGGAAAATGGGGACATAAAGCTATTGCTATAACAGATCATGGGGGGGCCCAATCATTTCCCGAAGCTCATGCGGCAGGAAAAAAGGCTGGTGTGAAGATTCTTTACGGCGTTGAAGCAAATGTCGTTTCTGATGGGGTACCAATTGCTTACAATGATGCGCATGAATCACTAACAGACGCTACTTATGTTGTGTTTGACGTGGAAACAACTGGGTTATCTGCGGTATACGACACAATCATTGAATTGGCCGCGGTTAAGATGCATAAAGGAAACGTGATTGATACGTTTGAAGAATTCATTGATCCAGGTCACCCATTATCAGAAACAACGATCAATTTAACTGGAATCACCGACGAAATGGTGCGTGGATCAAAACCAGAAAAAGAAGTTATGGAGCTGTTTGAAAAATTTTGCGAAGGAGCGATTTTAGTCGCCCATAATGCAACATTCGATATTGGCTTTATTAATACAACATATGTCCGACATAATATGCCCGAAACTCCAAATCCGGTAATTGATACATTGGAATTGGCACGTTTCTTATACCCTGAGTTTAAGCGATTTGGTTTAGGTGTCTTAACTAAGAAATTCGGTGTTAATCTGGAACAACATCACCGAGCAGTATATGATGCAGAAGCAACTGGCCATTTAGCTTGGATTTTTGTTAAAGAGGCAATCGAAAAACATGGGATGAATTACCATGATCAGCTAAACGATCACGTTGGTGAAGGGGATTCGTATAAACGAGCGCGTCCATTCCATGCAACGATTTTGGCGAAGAATCAGGCAGGTTTAAAAGATCTATTCAAACTAATTTCTATGTCTAATGTGGAATACTTTGAACGAGTTCCACGAATTCCGCGTTCACAATTAAATAAATTGCGAGAAAATCTTTTGATAGGTTCGGCTTGTTCACAAGGTGAAATCTTTGAAGCGATGATGCAAAAAGGGGTAGAAGAAGCTAAAAATCGTGCCGCCTTTTATGATTATATTGAAGTGATGCCTAAGGCTGTTTATGCCCCTTTGATTGAACAAGAGCTGGTGAAGAATGAGGCGGATTTAGAAGATATTTTACGTAATCTAATTCAAATTGGTAAAGACTTAAATAAAACAGTTGTTGCTACAGGAGATGTTCATTATTTAAATAAGGAAGATGCAATCTATCGGAAAATTTTGATCAGTTCAATGGGTGGGGCTAATCCGTTGAACCGTCACAGTCTACCAGATGTTCACTTCCGTACGACAGATGAAATGCTGCAGGCATTCAGTTTCTTAGGTCCAGAACTAGCAAAAGAAATTGTTGTTGATGGTCCTGATAAAATTGTCGAGAGCTGTGAAGAAATCATTCCGGTCAAGGATGACTTGTATACTCCTAAAATTCCTGGCTCTGAAGAAGAGATCAAGGATCTAAGTTATAATCGGGCACGAGAGCTTTATGGCGATCCATTACCAGATATTATTGAGAAACGTTTAGAAAAAGAACTTACTTCGATCATCGGGAATGGCTTCTCGGTTATCTATTTGATTGCTCAAAAGTTGGTGCATAAGAGTAATGCTGACGGTTATTTGGTTGGTTCGCGTGGGTCTGTAGGTTCAAGCTTTGTGGCTACAATGACAGGGATTACCGAAGTGAATCCCTTGCCGCCGCACTATTATTGTCCTGAATGTCAGTATTCTGAGTTTTTTGAAGATGGTTCCTATGGTTCGGGCTTTGATATGCCGGAGAAAGCTTGTCCAAAATGTGGCGCTCGATTAAATAAAGATGGACATGATATTCCATTCGAAACTTTCCTAGGATTCCATGGTGATAAGGTGCCCGATATTGATTTGAATTTTTCGGGCGATTATCAGGCTGAGGCTCATAATTATACGAAGGTTCTGTTTGGCGAGGACTATGTTTATCGTGCTGGTACGATCGGTACAGTGGCGGATAAGACGGCGTACGGATTCGTCAAGGGTTATGAACGAGATCATAATCTGCATTTTAGGAATGCTGAAGTCGATCGTCTTGCCAAAGGTGCTACTGGGGTTAAGCGAACAACAGGACAGCATCCAGGTGGGATCATCGTAATTCCAGACTATATGGATGTTTATGATTTTACACCGATTCAGTATCCAGCAGACGATCAAAATTCTGAATGGAAAACAACGCATTTTGATTTTCACTCGATTCATGATAATGTTTTAAAACTCGATATTCTGGGACACGATGACCCAACAGTGATTCGAATGTTGCAAGAATTATCTGGAGTCGATCCTAAAACGATTCCGACGGATGATCCAGAAGTTATGAAGATTTTTGCTGGGCCACAGGTTTTAGGTGTGGAAGCTGATCAAATTTATTCGAAGACTGGTACGTTGGGAATTCCTGAGTTTGGAACACGATTTGTTCGCGGGATGTTGGAAGAAACGAGCCCGACGACTTTTGCCGAATTATTGCAAATCTCTGGGTTGTCTCATGGTACTGACGTTTGGTTAGGAAATGCGGAAGAATTGATCAGCCGTGGGGAAGCAAACTTAGCTGAGGTTATCGGTTGTCGGGATGATATCATGGTATATTTAATTCATGCAGGATTAGATAGCGGAATGGCCTTCAAGATTATGGAAACTGTGCGTAAAGGCCAGTGGAATAAAATTGATGATGGGTTACGTGAAACGTATTTGACTGCAATGAAAGAAAACAACGTTCCAGATTGGTATATTGATTCTTGTTCGAAAATCAAGTACATGTTCCCAAAAGCCCATGCGGCAGCTTATGTGTTGATGGCATTACGGGTAGCGTACTTTAAAGTGTATTTCCCAATTCTTTATTATTGTGCCTATTTCTCTGTTCGTGCGGATGATTTTGATTTGGTTGCGATGGCTAAAGGAAAAGATGCGGTGAAGGCCGCAATGAAGGCAATCACAGATAAAGGTATGGACGCATCCACGAAGGAAAAAAATCAGCTGACTGTCTTGGAATTGTGTAATGAAATGTTGGAGCGAGATTTTCATTTTGGCATGATCGATTTATACAAGTCAGATGCTCAAGATTTTGTGATTGACGGGGACACATTGATTGCGCCATTTCGTGCCGTACCTGGACTTGGTTTGAACGTGGCCAAACAAATTGTTGAAGCACGTAAAGACGGTATTTTCTTATCGAAGGAAGATTTGGCCTCACGTGGTAAAGTTTCGAAGACCTTGATTGAGTATATGGATACTCATGGTGTTTTGAAAGATTTGCCAGATGAAAACCAACTGTCACTCTTTGATATGTAAAGAAAAGGATAAGTTCAATAAAAAAAATGAAAGAAAATTCCATCATGAAAATGACACGGTTGAATTTTCAATAGAATTGTGCTAGTATAACAATGTAATCATAGACTGATGGTGAGTGAGCGGAATTTTCGCTCACTCTTTTTAATGGATTAAAGGAGGCTGACAGTTTGAGCAGTGTAGTCGAAACAGTGACTGACTTAGTAACACCGATCTTGGATGAACAAAATTTTGAGTTAGTCGAGGTTGAATTTGTCAAGGAAGGGAAAAGTTGGTTTTTAAGAGTATTTATTGATAAAGAAGGTGGTATCGACATTGAAGAATGTGCTTTTGTTAGCGAAAAGCTTAGTGAAAAGCTGGATTCGATTGATCCTGATCCAATTCCACAAGCATATTTCCTTGAGGTTTCTTCACCAGGAGCCGAACGCCCATTGAAAAAAGAAGAGGATTACCAAAAAGCGATGGGAGAATACATTAATATTTCACTTTATCAAAATATTGATGGAGAAAAACAATATCAAGGATTTTTAAAAGAATTGACTGATGATGAACTGACATTAACTGTCAAAATTAAAACGCGTACGAAAGATATGGTCTTTGATCGTAAAAATATTGCAAAGGCGCGTTTTGCGATCGAGTTTTAGTAAATGAAACGTTTCATTAACAGGAACTAGAATGTCAATTCCGCTTTTCACAACGATTCAGTTTTACCGCTTTAGTGGAATGATACATGCGATGAAGATCAAACCTATTTTTCTTTGAAGAATAGATTCGTTAATATGAATTAGGAGGAAAGTTAAAATGAGTAAAGAAATGCTGAATGCGTTGGATACTCTAGAAGCAGAAAAAGGTATTTCGAAAGAAATCGTAATTGATGCATTGGAAGCGGCATTAGTATCTGCTTACAAACGTCATTACGGACAATCTCAAAATGTTGAAGTGGAATTCAATGAAAAGAAAGGTGATATTCATGTTTATGCCGTGAAAGAAGTAACGGAAGAAGTCATGGATTCACAATTGGAAGTGTCATTGAAAGATGCGATGGAAATCAATCCAGCGTATGAAATTGGTGATACGATCCGTTTTGAAGTAACACCAAAGGATTTTGGTCGAATTGCTGCTCAGACGGCAAAACAAGTAATTTTACAACGTGTCCGTGAAGCAGAACGCAGTATTATCTATAACGAATACAGCGCCTACGAAAAAGATATTATGCAAGGTGTAGTAGAACGTCAAGATAATCGCTACATCTATGTAAACTTAGGGAAGATTGAAGCCGTTCTATCAAAACAAGACCAAATGCCAAATGAGCATTATAAACCTCATGATCGTATTAAAGTGTATGTTTCACGAGTAGAAAATACGTCAAAAGGCCCGCAAGTATTTGTAAGTCGTAGTCACCCTGATTTGTTGCGCCGCTTATTTGAACAGGAAATTCCAGAAGTCTATGATGGAATTGTAGAGATTGTCAGCATTGCTCGTGAGGCTGGTGATCGTGCAAAAGTTGCTGTTCGTTCAACAGATCCTAACATTGATCCAGTTGGAACCTGTGTGGGACCAAAAGGACAACGTGTACAAGCAATTGTAAATGAATTAAAAGGTGAGAACATGGACATTGTTGAGTGGGATGAAGATCCAGCAGTATTTATCGCAAACTCCTTAAATCCTGCGCAAGTAGAAGATGTTATCTTTGATATCGACAATCCAAAAGTTTGCACCGTAGTAGTTCCGGATTATCAGTTGTCGTTAGCTATCGGTAAGCGTGGGCAAAACGCTCGTTTAGCGGCTAAATTAACGGCTCACAAGATTGATATTAAATCAGAGTCTGATATGGAAGAATTTTATGCGAACTATGATGAATCAGAAGTAGAAGAAATCGTAACTGAGATTGAAGAAATCACTTCAGAAGTAGAAGCGATTGAAACTGAAGTTGAAGATATTGAATCAGAAGCGGAAGTTACAGTTGATAATATGATTGAAGACGAAGAAAACATTGCTTCTGATCAAACGGACCAATAATTCATTAGGAGGACAGCAAATGAAAAAAAGAAAAGTTCCTTTGCGAAAATCGGTCGTTTCCGGTGAAATGTTCCCAAAGAAAGAATTGATTCGAATCGCTAAATCCAAAGAAGGAGAAGTTTCCATTGATCCTTCAGGTAAGAAACCAGGACGAGGTGCTTATGTTGCGCTAGAACCAGCTGAAGTCGAGGAAGCATGGAAAAAACATATCTTGGACCGTACGCTTGGCACCGAATTAAGTGATGATTTTTATCAAGAACTACTTGATTATGTGAAACACCAAAAAGCCAGAAAAGAGCTCTTCGGCAATGAATAAACAGAAGGCCTTGAACATGTTAGGCCTTGCAATGCGTGCAGGCAAACTGATCACAGGAGAAGAAATGACAATTAATGAGATTCGCAAAAGGAAAGTAAATCTCGTTATTGTCACCATTGATGCGAGTGAAAACACTCAAAAGAAAGTATCAGATAAAAGTAAGTATTATCAAACGACATGTTTTGTCGAATTTACTCAAGGGGAGATTTTAGGCGCGATTGGCAAACCTAGAAAAGTAATCGGGGTTTTAGACCAAGGATTCGCCGACAAAATTATGACGTTAATAACAGGTTAGGAAGGTGATTGCATGGGAAATAAAAGAGTATACGAATTTGCAAAAGAAGTGAATCAATCAAGTAAGGATGTTGTAGAAAAAGCACAAACTTTGGGGATTGATGTGAAAAATCATATGGGTTCATTATCCGGGGATGATGAATCAAAATTGAAACAAGCTTTTTCTAGCAAACCGAAACAAAATACTCAGGCAAAACCATCAGCTAACCAGCACGAAAAACCAAAATTCCATGGAAAGAGCTCGAAGAACAACCCAAATTTCCAGAATAGAAAAGGAAATAAAGAATTGACACAAAACAATAGACAGAACAACTCAGCGAACGCAAACCGTTCAAACCAAGGACACCAACGTCCAGCACAAGGCAACGCAAACAATGCACAACGCCAAAATCAAGGGCAACGTCCAGCACAAGGCAATGCAAACAATGCGCAGCGTCAAAATCAAGGGCAACGTCCAGCACAAGGCAAT
>NZ_KE136364.1:426677-522810 GCF_000406965.1 Enterococcus avium ATCC 14025
CAAAATCAAGGGCAACGTCCAGCACAAGGCAATGCAAACAATGCGCAGCGTCAAAATCAAGGGCAACGTCCAGCACAAGGCAATACAAACAATGCACAGCGTCAAAATCAAGGGCAACGCCCAGCACAAAGCAATACAAACAATGCGCAGCGTCAAAACCAAGGGCAACGCCCATCACAAAGCAATACAAACAATGCGCAGCGTCAAAATCAAGGACAGCGCCCAACACAAGGCAACGCAAATAATGCGCAACGCCAAAACCAAGGACAGCGTTCAGCACAAAATAGTCAAGGAGCGCGACCAAATCAAAATGGCTCAAATCAGGGCCAACGTTCGAACCAAGGCGGATCAACGCAAGGCGGCAACCAAAATCGCAACAAAAACAATTATGGCAACCAAAACCGTAACAATAATTTTGGCGGCAATCAAAATCGCAATAAAAACAAATTCAATAAAAAAGGTAAAAAAGGTAGACAGCAACAAAGTAATAAGCCTGCTGTTCCACCACGTAAATTCCGCGAATTGCCAGAAGTATTGGAATATACAGAAGGCATGAACGTAGCAGACATCGCGAAGAAGATTCATCGCGAACCAGCTGAGATCATCAAAAAATTATTTATGATGGGAGTTATGGTCAATCAAAACCAACCATTAGATAAAGATACAATTGAACTGTTAGCTACGGATTATGGAATTGAACCACAAGAAAAAGTAACTATTGATATAGCTGATATTGATCGATTCTTCGATGCAGAAGATGTAAACGAAGAAAATTTAGTTTCTCGTCCACCAGTCGTAACTATTATGGGGCACGTTGACCATGGTAAAACGACGTTACTAGATACCTTGCGTCATTCTCGCGTAACAAGCGGAGAAGCAGGTGGAATCACACAGCATATTGGTGCATATCAAATTGATATTGACGGCAAACCGATTACTTTCTTGGATACACCAGGGCATGCTGCCTTTACAAGTATGCGTGCGCGTGGAGCAAGTATCACAGATATTACTATTTTAGTCGTAGCAGCTGATGATGGTGTAATGCCGCAAACAATCGAAGCAATCAACCATGCCAAAGCAGCGAAAGTACCAATTATTGTAGCAGTTAATAAGGTTGATAAACCTGGTGCCAATCCACAACATGTAATGCAAGAATTAAGTGAGTATGAACTGATTCCTGAAGCATGGGGCGGTGATACAATTTTTGTTGAAATTTCAGCAAAATTCAATCAAAATATCGACGAACTATTAGAAATGATTCTATTGGTTGCTGAAGTAGAAGACTTGAAAGCTGATCCAACGCAACACGGAATCGGAACAGTTATCGAAGCTCGCTTAGATAAAGGAAAAGGACCTGTAGCAACATTATTGGTTCAACAAGGTACGATGAGAGTCGGCGACCCAATCGTTGTTGGGAACACATATGGTCGTGTTCGTGTTATGACGAATGATATTGGCCGTCGTGAAAAATCTGCTGGACCAGCGACACCAGTAGAAATTACTGGGTTGAATGATGTACCTCAAGCTGGGGATCGTTTTGCGATCTTTGAAGATGAAAAAACAGCTCGTGCAGCCGGTGAAGAACGGGCAAAACGTGCGTTGCTTGAACATCGCAGTGCAAGTGCTCGTGTAACATTGGACAACCTATTTGAATCTCTTAAAGAGGGCGAATTGAAGGAAGTCAATGTAATCATCAAAGCCGATGTGCAAGGATCTGCCGAAGCATTAGCAGCTTCATTGAAAAAAATTGATGTTGAAGGTGTGCGTGTGAAGATCGTTCACTCAGCTGTAGGTGCTATCAATGAAAGTGATGTTACCCTGGCAGCAGCAAGTAATGCGATCATTATCGGGTTTAATGTTCGTCCTACACCACAAGCAAAACAGCAAGCTTCAACCGAAGAAGTTGACATTCGTCTACACCGAATTATCTATAAAGCAATCGAAGAAATCGAGACAGCGATGAAAGGTATGCTTGATCCTGAATACGAAGAAAAGATTACTGGTCAAATGACTGTACGCGAAACGTATAAAGTTTCTAAGGTTGGTACAATCGCAGGATGTTACGTTAACGAAGGATCTATCCAACGTGATAGCGGTGTGCGTATTATTCGTGATGGAATCGTAATTCTCGAGGGCAAACTTGCCAGCTTGAAACGTTTCAAAGATGATGTGAAAGAAGTTAAAATGGGTTATGAATGTGGTGCTATGATCGAAAACTTTAATGATATTAAAGTTGATGATGTGATCGAAGGATTCATTATGGAAGAAATCAAGCCTAAATAGTATTACAATTCCACTTCCTACTGATAAATGTAGGAAGTGGAACAGTATCTGCTGAAATTTCATCCATTATTCGTGACTATTAAAATTTTAGTTAGTGGAAATAGAAGGAGGCAGTCGTTATGCCAAATTATCGTGACCGTCGTCTGGCTCAAGAAATTTTGAAGGAAGTCAATGACATCTTACGAAAAAAAGTTCGTGATCCACGCGTTCAAGACGTGAACATTACAGATGTTCACGTGACTGGAGACTTGCAACAAGCGACGATTTATTACAGTTTGTTATCTGATAAAGCATCAGATAAAGAAAAGGCACAAGAAGGTTTGAACAAAGCACGGGGATTGGTTCGGCGCGAACTAGGCCATGCTTTGTCAATCTACAAGACACCAGAATTGTTTTTTGAATTGGATGAATCAGTTGAATATGGCTCTAAGATTGATCAAATGATCCGCGACTTAAATAAAGAATAAATTTGTTAGAACCTGAGATTTTTTTCAGGTTCTTTTTTGCATTATTGAGTAAATCCTGTTAAAGTGTATGCAGTTTGTAAATAATCCTTTTGCTGGATATTTTCAAGGAGGCAGAGTCTAGAATGACCACGGAATTTGAAGAACGGATGAAGGAACTCCATAAGGAATTTGAAAACTTAAGTCCAGAAGAACGCAAAGCCGTTAAACAAAAAATAAAAAGAATTAATGTTTTAACCTCTCGTAAATTAGAGCGGATGAAACATGATTTACTGCGTATGGAAACCAAGCGTGCACAGCTTTCGTTAGATGGCGAATCACAAGAATTGTCCGAATTGGAAGATCGGATTATTAATAAGAAAAGAGAGTTCTTAAAATTATTATTTAAGGCAAAAGAAAATTGTTCCAAGAGGTGAGTGAATGGGCCTAATTGAGATTATCATCATTTTAGCCATTGCCATTACCTTGTCGAATGTTTTAGCAAAAGTTTTCCCGTCTTTCCCGATTTTTATGATCCAGATTATCCTCGGCATTATCCTCGGACTTACGGAAGTTGGTAGCTCGATCAATTTTGAACCAGAGGTATTTCTTGTAATGATTATTGCCCCGCTTTTGTTTCGTGAAGGGGAAACTGCTGATATCCCTTCAATCTTGAAGCATTTTGGCTTAATATTGCTGCTGGCTTTTGGCGGCGTCATCTTTACATTATTTGGATTGGGATTTGTTCTGCATAGTATTTTGCCAGCGATTCCATTGGCTGCTTGTTTGGCTTTTGGGGCTTCCTTGGGTCCAACCGATGCAGTAGCAGTTAGTTCGTTAGCAAAGCGCTTAAATATTCCTGAATCAGTCATGCACGTTTTAGAAGGGGAAGGATTAATCAACGATGCAACAGGTGTTACAGCCTTTCAGTTTGCCGTAGCCGCATTGCTAACCGGACAATTTTCGGCAGCTGATGCTTCGATATCCTTGCTCGAATCAAGCGTTGTAGGTGTACTGGTTGGTCTAGTGATCATTTGGGTCAAAAATGAAGTCATAAAAATTATTGAGCGAATCTCTGCACAAGATGTGTCGGCGTATCTGCTGATTGAATTAATACTTCCATTCGTCGCTTATTTTATTGCTGAATTGTTTCATGCGTCAGGAATTATCGCAGCGGTTGTGACGGGTGTATTGCAGGCCACCGGCTTCCGTCGTGTAAATCTATTTGAGGCACAGCTTTCCAATGTAACTGAAAGCTCGTGGAGTACGATTAGCTTTATGTTGAATGCATTGGTTTTCATTTTTTTGGGAATTGAACTTTCTCAAGTTTTTTCTCCTGTGTGGAATAGTCGAAATTATTCCAATGTGCATTTGTTAGGGATTGTATTATTATTGACAGCCTTACTATTTGTTTTACGCTTTTTATTCGTTAGCGGCTATTACATTGTGACTCAAGGCTGGAAGAAAAATCATGAACAGCTGAGAGACCGCTTGCTGTTAACCTTTGGTGGTGTCAAAGGAACAGTTAGTATCGCAACTATTTTTATTTTACCAACAACGATCAATGGATTGGAGTTTCCTGAGAGATCTTTACTGCTGTTTATCACCGCCTGTGTGACTTTTCTAACATTGATTATCGGAATGATTTTATTACCAATCTTATCTGAAGGTGAAGTGGTACCGCCAACTGATCCTAAACGAATGTTAATTTTACGGGAAGTAATTAGCGAGCTTTACGAAGATTTGGATAATAAAAAATTGAATGAAAAAGAACGCTTTGCACTGCTTGCGGTGATCGCAAATTATCAAGGAAGAATCCAAACGCTCTTCAATAATTCGATGCCGGAAAGTGCGCAACAAGAATTTCAAGAAATCCAAGCGTTGATTATTTCAGTTGAACGAGATGGATTAGATGAAAGTTTTAGAAGACATCAGATCAATTCAGGTGCGTATCGGTTGTATTCTCGTTTCATTTCAAATGTGTCTGAGTCAGTGACAAAACAGATGCTGTCATTGCTTAGCTTTTGGTTAATTTTTGTACGGCGGATTATTCGTATTATCATGCATCCAAAAATGTTTTGGGAACGTCGGCAAAAGCGTAAAGAGACGGTTGATAACGAAGATATTTCAACTCTTAGAAAAATCTTTATTCGCAATAGTGAAGCTATTTTGGATAGTTTGGAAAATCTACGGGATGTTTATGATGAGGACTTGATTGATTTCTTTGTGGATGAACGAAAAAATTTGATGAATCAGGTCAGTGGACATGGTTTATTTGGTACTTATTTGATTCAGCAAGATCCACTTTATGCGAAAGAATTGATACGCGGATTTTATTTAGAGAGAAAGATTATTGATAAATATGAAGTAAGCGAAGATATCACCAATTTTTCAGCAAATAATTATCGTGATCAAGTTAATCAATTAGAGTCTTACGCTATGCAGCAGCGATCAGAACCAAGTATTTCATTTGTGATCAGTCGACAACGACAAAAGAAAAAAGCAAAAGAAAAGAAATATTAACCGTCAACTTGGCGGTTTTTTCTTTGGCATTAATAAAAGATCAGGTAAATATCTTCAGAGAGTTGGCTGGTTATTTCTTAGATTAGCTATGCTATAATGGGAGCGTTGATTATAAATAGAAATGAGGAAACAGCGATGGACGGTATCTTGCCGTTATGGAAAGAGCGCGGCATGACAAGTCATGACTGTGTCTTTAAATTACGAAAAATTTTACAAACAAAAAAGGTTGGTCATGGGGGAACTTTGGATCCTGACGTCGATGGGGTATTACCTATCTGTATTGGTAAGGGAACCAAGGTGATCGAATATTTACAAGATAGTGGGAAAATTTATGAAGGTGAGATTACGTTGGGCTTTTCTACAACTACAGAAGATCGCAGTGGTGAAATAGTAGAGAAAAAAGCAGTAGACCGCCCTTTAACTGAAGCTGAAATTGATCGAGTAATGGCTGCTTTTATCGGGAAAATCAAGCAGATACCACCAATGTATTCAGCGGTTAAAGTCAACGGGAAAAGATTGTATGAGTATGCGCGTGCTGGTGAAACGGTAGATCGCCCTGAACGGGAAGCGGAGATTGAGAGTTTTAAACGTACGACTGCTCCGATTTATAATGAAGAAGCAAAAACTCAGAGTTGGAGATTTCAAGTTACTTGCGGGAAAGGTACTTATGTACGGACCTTGGCTGTTGATCTTGGGGCAAAGCTAGACTATCCTGCTCATATGTCCGAACTTACTCGTTTAGTCAGCGGCGGTTTTTCAGTGGGACAGGCAGTCACATTGTCGCAAGTTAGCGAATTGATGGAAAAAGGTCAGATCAATCAAGCATTGCAACCGATTGAAGAGGCAATGAAGGAATTTCCGCGAATTGACTTAACAGATGCTGCTTGGCAAAAGGTAAAAAATGGACAAGTTCTATCTATGAAATCTTTTGGAATCAAAAAGATGCCAGCTGATCTGATCGCATTTTTTTATCAAGGAAAATTAGTTAGTCTTTACGGACAACACCCAGAAAAAAACTGGCTTTTGAAACCAAGCAAAGTAATTCGAAACGAGATTGCTCAAGTTCCTCAGGCTTAGTAGCTGAGGAAAAATAAATACAATAATATGAATTAGGATGTCAATCCAACTTTTGGCAGTGATTAAAGAGGAAAAGCCCAATCTGATTACGATTAGGAAAAATGTATGTATAGTTGGATGATATACGGCATGAAAATCAGACTTATTTTTCTTCAAGAAAAATAAATACAATAATATGAATTAGGAGGCACACTAAATGGAAATTGTTAAATTACGGCATCCATATAAATCAGAGGAAATTCCTGTTGGAGATTGTGTGTTGGTGTTAGGATTTTTTGATGGTGTTCATCGTGGTCATCAAGAAGTCATCAATACTGGTAAAAAAATTGCGAAAGAAAAAAATTTAAAATTAGCTGTGATGACGTTTAATCAGCATCCGGCAATTGTTTTTCAACAAGTACAGAGCAAGCCGATTCAATATCTTTCGACTTTGAAGCAGAAAGAAGAACGGATGTCCGAGCTGGGTGTTGATTTGTTATACGAGGTAGCCTTCACATCTTCGTTCGCTGCGTTAAGTCCTCAAGAGTTTGTCGATCAATACATCGTAGGGCTACACGCAAAAGTGGCAGTCTCAGGTTTTGATTACAATTTTGGAAAAGACCAAACGGCTGATGCCGAAAACTTACCTAACTATGCGAAAGAGCGCTTTGAGGTAGTAATTGTTGCTAAAAAAACAGAAGAACACGAGACTGAAAAAATTAGTTCTTCGCGAATTCGCCGGTTATTGTCTGAGGGGCGTCTAGACGAGGCCAATCATTTACTTGGCTATATTTATGAGATTAGCGGAACGGTGATTCATGGCGAAGCACGGGGTCGAAAACTTGGTTATCCGACAGCCAACATCCAAGTACCCGATGATATGAAATTGCCAAAAGAAGGCGTTTATGTCAATGAAATTCAAATTGGCGATCAATGGTATCCAGCGATGGGCTCGATAGGTCATAATGATACTTTTGGAACCAATCGTATGTTGACAGTTGAGATCAATATTTTAGACTTTAATGAAGAAATTTATGGTGAAAAAGTTAAGGTACGTTGGTATCATATGTTGCGGGGACAAGTAGCTTTTGAATCCGTTGAAGGATTGATTCAGCAGCTTGAGATAGACGAAAAGGCCACCAGAGAATATTTTAAGGGTTAAGTAAGTAGGACATTCAAAAATGAGTGTCCTTTTTTGTTTCCACCATTTATAGTTAACGTTTTTTTATTAGAGAATAGCAATCTATTAAATTGTGTAAATTCTAGTATTTTGATGGTTATTTGTTAGTATAAAATAAAAAGGAGTTTTTTTGATGGAAAATTCTTGGTATATTCGCCCTTATCAAGAGGAGGATGCAGAGGATTTATTTAAAATGATGGAAAAGGAGTCTGATTGGACAGATTATTGTAATGGTGAAGGGAAGAAAAAATACGCGCGAGTTTTATTGACATCAATAACTTATTTACTTTTTGAGAAAGAAAAGATTTGTGGGTATGTTCGTTGCCGAGAAGATGATGGTTTTGGCGTATATGTTTATGATTTATTAGTAGATGCTGATTGTCGTGGAAAGAGCTATGGTCGCTTTTTAATGGAGCAAGCCTGCAAAGATTTCCCTGAACAAACGGTATATGTTATGAGCGATGTTGATCCCTATTACGAAAAGCAAGGTTATCAAAAAGAGGGAACGATTTTCATAGTAAGGCCGCAATAAAAGTATGAAAAGCTGTTGACTCTCCCTTAACAGGAGACAGTATTCTGTTAATGAAAGGGGAGGATCATCGTGAGTGTAGCTATTACAGCTGATCAATTAACTAAAGAAATCAAAGGTAGGAAAATCGTCAACCAACTCTCCTTCACCATCAATAAGGGTGAAGTTTTTGGTTTATTGGGGCCAAATGGAGCGGGGAAAACGACCACTATTGAAACACTGTTGGGTATTAAACGGCCTGATTATGGATCAGCAAAAATTTTAGGATTAGATCCACGTAAGCGAAGACGAGAAGTTTTCGAAAAAGTTGGAGTTCAGCTGCAATCTTCCAGCTATCAAAATAATATTCACGTGAATGAGCTATGTCGAGAATTGGCTAGTTTATATCAAAAACCTAGAGATTACCGTGAGTTGTTGAGATTGTTTAAATTAGAGAAGTTTAAAAAGCAACCTGTTGAGAAGCTTTCAGGCGGAGAAAAACAAAAGCTCTCGATCGTGTTAGCCTTGATTCCTGATCCAGAGATTATTTTCTTGGACGAGTTAACGACTGGATTAGATACGGAGGCACGCAGAACGGTTTGGCAGACTTTGCTAAAATTAAAGAAGACCAATTTAACAATCTTTTTGACGACGCATTATATGGAAGAAGCTGAAATTCTATGTGATCGTATTTGCCTCATTAAGAATGGCAGCATTGTCGTTGAAGGAAGTATTCCAGAATTATTGGCGGAGAGTTCTCAGAGTAATTTAGAAGACGCGTATCTTTGGTTTGTAGGGGAGGACGAAGATGAATAAGGTAATCAATTTGGCAAAGGTTGAAGGAAAATTGGCGATTCGTTCTATTGATGGGATTTTATTCGGGATTGGAATGCCTCTAGGTGTATTGCTATTGACGACCATGATTGCTGGAAATAAGCAGGCGGGAAATACATCCTATACTTTTTTAGACAGCAGTTTTAGCTCGCTTTTAGTCGTTGGCATTTGCGCCACTGCATTTATGGGAATTCCATTAACAATTTGTGATTATCGCGACAAGAAAATATTGAAGCACTTTTTCGTGACACCCGCTTCACCTGGACATTTAATCGCAACTCAGGTGTTAGTAGCTATGACAACGGCGATTATTTCTGCAGGACTCGTTGCATTGGCAGCCATCGTCTTTCTTGATTATCGAATGCAGGGTAATTGGCTCTTATTGATTGCTAGTTATTTTTTAGTTATGATTGCTATGTACAGTTTGGGATTATTGATTGCAAGTCTATGTAAAAATATGAAGATCGCAAACCTTGTGTGCAGTCTGGTTTATTTTCCGATGCTCTTTTTATCTGGCGCAGTGATTCCCTTTGAAATTTTTCCAAGAGGGATGCAGAAAGTAGCCAGCGTGCTTCCTTTAACCCAAGGTGTTCAATTGTTAAAAAGCGTCAGTCTAAATCAACCAGTTGGAAATCCACAATTTGTCATAATATTGTTGAGTGTAATTTCGATTGTGGGATTCGGTTTAGCAGCGAAATTCTTTCGCTGGGAATAGCCAGAAATTAGGGGGAAAAGAAGTGGATCACGAATGTGAAAAAGTTGAAGAAAAATTATACCGCATTGGTATGTTCTCTAAAATGAATCAGGTTACAATCAAAGCACTACGCTATTACGATGAAGTGGGGCTGCTTCGCCCCCGTTTTATCGATCCTGATAACGGCTACCGCTACTATAGTTCGAGTCAATTAGAACCTCTGCATCGTTTGCTCGCATTACGCAGAATTGGCTATAGTATAGAAGAAATTAAACGTGTACAAGATGGCGAAAGTGAGCAGCGGATATTACAAAGAAAAAAGCAGCAGCTGATGAAGGAAATTTCTGATCGAATGTCGATGCTTTCTCAGATTGAAGGGTATTTGCAGCAAGAGGATGATAATTATCATATGGTGATTAAACGATTACCAGAAGTCATCGTTGCATCAATGAGGAAAATCATTCCCAGCTTTGAAGTTCTTTCATCAATGATTCCTGAGATGGGCTCACAGATGGAGAAGGCTGGTTGTGTCTGTGCATTGCCTGAATACTGCTTCAATATTTATCATGATGCTGGATATAAAGAAGAGAACATCGATATTGAAGTCTGTGAATCCGTAGTTGAAATGAAAGAAGAAACGGATGAATTAAAATTTAAGAGGATGGATGAAGTGCCTCAAGCAGTCTGTACAATGCACAAAGGTCCTTATGAAAATATTCCTAGAGCATTCGCAGCAGCGATTAAATTTGTTGAGGATAATGATTATGAGATTATTGGTTCTATTCGAGAAAGTTATATCGATGGTATGTGGAATAAAGATAGTGAAGATGATTGGCTGACGGAAATTCAAATACCTGTAAAAAAAACTGAGAAATCGTTGCAATAATTTCTCTCAGATTATAGACAAAAAAGTTCTAAACTCATATTTTGAGTTTGGAACTTTTTTGATTGATTTCGTTGATTATGACAGTTTAAGGTTTAGCAAGAATAGTTCGTGAAGGTTAATTAATTCATTAATTAAAGCAAGAATAAGTTCATTTAACCATCTTTTATAGCAATTTTTTTCACATTTTTTGAAGAATAATGAATATTAGCAATTGTCCAGATAAATTGGTTGTGTTACGCTAAATTTAGTTTCATGAAAACGTTCTACAAAAAAACAGAAAGAAGGAATTGTAATGACAAAGGATCGGTTTGTAAGGGTTTATTCTCAAGGAAAATTGGA
The DNA here is from genome assembly GCF_000406965.1 of Enterococcus avium ATCC 14025. GTDB lineage: Bacteria > Bacillota > Bacilli > Lactobacillales > Enterococcaceae > Enterococcus_A > Enterococcus_A avium. Next base: position 437,424 of record NZ_KE136364.1, read on the forward strand.
TGCGATCATGATTTTTGTTGATCGAAAGACGGGTGTGAATTATATGTTCAATAAAGTAGGCTACGCTGGGGGATTGACACCGTTGTTAGTTAAAGATGGCAAACCAGTGATCACACCGATTGAAGAGTTAGATAAATAGCAGATAGCACTAGCGAACAAGCCTGCATCTAAAAGATATGCTACTATTTTCTTATAAAGATGATGGCGGCATGAAAATCAGATTTATTTAAATAAGGGGTGAGTTAGATGCATGCTTGGGATGCTATTCAAAGGTCAGTGGATTATGTGGAAGAAAATATCAAGGAAGAGCTATCAATCGAAGAATTAGCAAAGGTATCTTATCTATCGGTATACTATTTTCAAAAATTATTTAACCGTTTGGTTGGAAAAACAGTTAATGAGTATATCAAAGCGAGAAGAGTAGCAAATGCTAAATCGTTGTTGAAGACCGATAAACGGATCGCTGACATAGCTTGTGAATTCGGTTTTAATAGTCATGAGACATTTACAAAAGCTTTCAAAGAAATATATGGTGTTACGCCGGAGACTTATCGTAAAAATGATCTGTTATTGACGGATTTTTTAAAGCCGGATCTATCGATTTATTATACGGTGGTGGATGAAGGGGTGCCGTTAGTGGTAGACGATCTAGTTCTTGAAGTAAACAGGCGAGAACTGGCAAAAACCGAATACTATACTGGATTTTCCAGACAAGTCGAGTCGCGTGAAATGAACAAAGTAGGAGTCAATGTATTGATTGAGTTATGGGATGAATTTCATGAGAAACAAGAAACGATTCCTAATTTAATTGAGAATGGGGTACAGATTGACTGCTTTACGAGTGATACCACTCCTGAAAAAGTCCAATATTTTGTAGGTGGATTATCGGATGCTCAAACCTTGACGAATTATAATCACTATCAAATGAACCCTGGAATCTACTATGTTTGCACGTTTGAAGCGGAAAACTTCAAGTATCTGGTAGAAGATGCTTTGTACAAGGCAAACGACTATTTCTTTGGGACTTGGCTCAAAAGGCATGGAATAGAAATGGAGAATATGGCTCCTTTTCTAGTGCAAAAATATGTAAATGTAACAGATGAGCCAAAGATCGAAATATGGATTAAACCAACCAAAGACTTAGAAGTAAGTTGATACAAAAAAGCTTCGGATCATTCATACTGATCCGAAGCTTTTTAATTCTTCTTTTCTTTACTGATTGAAATCGACATTTCTTTATGAAGGACATAGCCCCAAAAAATACCAGTTAATTGTGTCATCAAAAAGAGAACGATCAATGGGATTGCCGCTATAAAAGGCGAAGTGGAATGATATAGGCTGACTAAAGGACTCTTAAAAATAATTAATGAGCAGCTCAATATGATATTGACGAGATTACCAAAAACCAATAAGGATAGCTGCTTAGTAATTTTTGCATAAAAGCCAATCAGTATGGTAAGGAGCAGAAATAGAAAAATCCCTATGATTGAATCAAATAAGTAATCAACTGCTAAAGATAGATGAACATAGGGAATTAAATAGAAAACAAAGGGTACACGCATGATTGTTTTCTTACTCATTGTAGGGATCACCTCGACAATCATTTATTGTATGGTTATTTTATGATTGTTAAATGGTCAATTCAACACAAAACAGTAAAATACTATGGATAATGAAAGTTCTTTTATACTGTTATCAATAAATCATAAGTTATTTAGAGCTAAATTTTTTTATTTTAAAATGGTTTTTACGATTCTAAAAAAGAAAGAGACATTAAATTAGTAAACTTCTAAAAAGGGAGTGTAAGTATTGAAATAAATCATGTAAGAATGACGATTCTTTTCAAATCACTAGCATGGAGCCGATATTTTTCCTTTACTATCTGAGCTTTTGTGATAATATGATTAGAAATGGAGGGGTTATATGAATAAATTGCAAGATCGATTTAACAAAAATGTCTATGAAATCGCCGTCTCATTGATTCGTCAATTTGATGAAAAAGTCTCTGGAATTCCTAATATGTTGAAGTTGACGTTAGGAGAGCCGGATTTTAATACCCCTGAACACGTGAAAGAAGCAGGGCAACAGGCGATTAAAGATAATTTTAGTCATTATACTGGCATGTCGGGTCTAATTGATGTTCGAGAAGCAGCGAGTCGATTTTTATCTGAAAAATATACGGTCAATTATCAACCTACAACTGAAGTTTTGGTGACAGTAGGGGCAACGGAAGCGTTGTCGGCAAGTTTGTTATCAATTTTGGAGGCTGGTGATAAGGTATTGCTTCCGGCTCCGACTTATCCAGGCTATGAGCCATTAATCTTATTAGCAGGTGCTGAACCTGTTTATATTGATACGCGGGAAACAGGTTTTGTTTTAACGCCGGAACAAATCGATCAGGCAATGGAAGAACACGGCGATAAGGTGAAAGCAATCATCATTACATCGCCATCAAATCCTACAGGCGTTGCCTATAATGAAGCAGAAGTATCTGCTTTAAGTGAAACCTTGAAAAAGTACCCAATTTTTGTGATCAGTGATGAAATTTATAGTGAATTAAATTATGAAACGAAGCATGTTTCATTTGGAAAATATTTACGCGACCAAACAATCGTCATCAATGGGTTATCAAAATCTCATGCGATGACAGGCTGGCGAATCGGATTTATTTTTGCTCCAGCAGAATTGGTAGAACAAATAATTAAAGTTCATCAGTATTTAGTTACAGCGGCTTCAACGATCTCGCAAAAGGCCGCGGTTCGGGCATTAGTTCAGGGAATTTCTGATGCAGAGGTCATGCGGGAAGAATACCGAGAACGTCGGGATTATGTCTATCAAGCAATGACGAAACTGGGATTTGAGGTGGCACGTCCGTCAGGAGCCTTCTACATTTTTGCGAAGATTCCAGCTGAATATGAGCAAGATTCAATGGCTTTTTGTATTGATTTAGCTGAAAAAAATCAATTAGCAATTATCCCAGGAATTGCCTTCGGACCTGAAGGTGAAGGCTATGTTCGGATTAGTTATGCTGCTTCAATGGAGAGTTTGGTTGAAGCCATGAACCGTTTGTCAACCTACCTAGGAAAATAAAAAGAAACGATCAAATCTTTTTAGGTTTGATCGTTTCTTTTTGCCGAATACTACTTACTTGTTTAGATAGTTGAATAGACCGCTGATCGTTTTGTCCTTCAAAGCAATCTCGTTGCTATCAACAGTCGCTTTTACAACATGATAAAAATCAGGCAGATCAGGCACCTCTTTTAGTTGTGCCGCAACAAAATCGTCGGTACCAGGATAAGTTGTTTCTTTTTCTGAGTTGTTTATTGCATAAGTAATCACTAACATGTTGGTTCGCTTCTCTCGATTATACTTTTCATTACAAAAGTATTGTACACCAAAACTAATTAAAAGTAAGCATTTTTGTCTTTACTCAATATTTACAGTTCTTTACGAATCGTTTACATAGCTTCAATCAGATATTTACGTTCCATTGGTAAAGTAACGGTGTACTAAAAATAAGAGACACGGCAAAAGCATACTGTCGCTTCCCTTATAAAAACTGTTTACTATCTAAATTGAGGAGTGTACATGATGAAGAAAATTATTTTAGCATTAGCATTTTCAGGAATTCTCTTAGCAGGGTGCGGTACCGGAAACGCAACAAAGGATTCAGGATCAGCGAAAGAGGACACCGCAAAAATTACAGCAGTAGGTTCAACAGCTCTACAACCGCTAGTTGATGCGGCGCAAGAAAGCTACACACAGGATCATCCAAATGTCCAAATCTCTGTGCAAGGTGGCGGTAGCGGCACGGGCTTAAGTCAAGTTGAGAGCGGCTCGGTTGAAATTGGAAATTCCGATGTTTTTGCTGAAGAGAAAGATGGCGTAGATGCCAGCAAGTTAGTTGATCATAAAGTAGCAGTCGTTGGTTTTGTTCCAGTGGTTAATAAAGATGTTGGTGTAAAAGATATTACTAAACAACAACTAATCGATATTTTTACCGGAAAAATCAAAAACTGGAAAGAACTGGGAGGCAAGGATGAAGCCATTCAGGTGGTTAACCGTGCTTCTGGCAGTGGAACCCGTGCGACTTTTGAGAAATGGGGCTTAGATGGAAAAGAGCCAATTCAGTCACAAGAGCAAGATTCATCAGGAACAGTGAAAAAAATTGTAGCGGAGACTCCAGGATCAATTAGCTACCTTGCGTTATCGTATGTTGATGATAGTTTACAAGCGCTACAATTAGACGGCGTTACAGCAAACGATAAAAACATTACGACCAACAAATGGCCGATCTGGTCTTATGAACACATGTATACAAATGGCAAACCGGAAAAAGCGTTAGCCGATTTCTTAGAATACATGGTTAGCGATGATGTGCAAAATGGACCGGTGAAGGAATTAGGTTATCTGCCAATTACTTCAATGAAGGTTGAACGCGCTGCTGATGGAACAGTGAAATAATAACTAAAAAGAAAAAAGTCGAACCCCGCTAGTGTTTTCATCATGAAAACACTAGCGGGGTTACTTTATTTGTCAATTATTTGTTTGGCAATCTAATTGTAAAGGTGGAGCCTAAGCGAGGGTGACTTTCGACCTTGACTTCACCGCCGAGGATCTCGCTGTATTCTTTAACAATTGCAAGACCTAATCCGGTTCCGCCAGAATGACGAGCGCGGGCTTTGTCTACACGGTAAAAACGTTCAAAAATTCGTTTTTGATCTTCCTTTGAAATACCGATGCCATGATCTGTTACGGTTATTTCTAATTGATCGGTTAGATGATAGGCTATTTCAATTTGACTTTTTTCGGGAGAATATTGAATTGCATTTTCAAAAAGATTCTTTATGATCGGTTGAAAGAAAGTCAAACGTGTCTGGTAAAAACAATTTTCCATGCCCTCAATTGAAACAGTGATCTGTTTTTCCCTTAGTAGATGCTGATATAACTCAATTTGCTGGTGCAAAAAATAATTTATCTCAATTGTTTGCCGATCTTCTGCTAGATCATTGCTATCCTTTGATAATTCGATGATATCCTGAATCAGTCGCTGCAATCGTTTGGCATCATTTTGCATGATTGTCAAAAATTCTGCGGTCAGCTCGGGGTCATCTTTCGCACCATCCAAGAGCGTTTCTGTAAATCCTAGTAACGAGGTAACCGGTGTTTTCAATTCGTGGGAGACATTTCCAACGAAATCCTTTTGAATTTTTTCTAAACGACGAACATGTGTCAAGTCGTAGACGGTTCCCATAATTTGATCGCCCTCGACTTCATTTTCAATATAGCGTAAACGAATATCCAAATTCATCGCGCTTGGTAGTTTAGTCGAGATTTCCTGATGGACTTGATTTTTATCGACTAATACCTGTTGGATCAATTGGATGAACTTATGATCCTCAATCACCTGCCAATAATATTGTTGACTAATCCCGCCGATTTGCAGTAGCTCTTCCATAGACGGATTAATCATGATAAAGCGCCCATCGGTATCAATGATGAAGACACCAATCGTCAGTTCATGGAAAAGTGTGGAGAATTGTTCTTCTGTCGATGTGTAGGCAGCATAGGTTGCATTCAACTGTTCACTAATCTGATTCACAGTAACATAGAGCTCCTGCCATTGCGGCGAATCCTGCATCACGTAATTGCTTTTCTCTGGTTCTTTCAACATCCGCTGTAAAACTGGGAGAACGGTTTCGATTGGTCGATTCCGTTGATAGGTCAAGTAGCAAATAATTAAATAGATAAATGTATAAAATAGCAGTAAGATAACAAAAATCGTTCGCTGGAAGTTACGTGTTTTCGGCTGAAAGGCGGAGGTTCTTTTTGCTACTCTTAAAATACCAACTGTTTTATCGCCAGACCTAATGGGTTGAGCAGTATAGAGCAATTCAGTTTTTAAGGTAGCACTGTATCGAACGGAAGAACCAACAATATTACTGTTTAAAACAATTTTTACTTCTGGTCGATTTTCCCGGCTACCAGAAAGCTGCGGTTCGGAGCTGTCAAAAATAATTTTCCCCTTAGCATCTAACAGAGTGATCCGATCATTGGCCTCTCTAGAAAAACTCTCTATCGCCTTTTTATTCTCGTTAGAATCAAGTTGAGCAAGATCCAATCGATGGATCATTAGTTCACCATTACTACTCAAAAACTCCTCTTGCTGCTCTAACAATTCTTTTGTATAAAAATGGTTGGCTAATTTCCAGCTGCCGAGAAAGAGCAAACAAATAAGCAATAAAGGGACAAGATAATCTAAGTGTTTGCGTTTCATTGTGCTGGCACCTGAAACTTATAGCCAAAGCCGCGAACGGTTTGTAGATATTGTGGATGTTTAGGATCTATCTCGATTTTTTCCCGCAGGTGTGATACATGAACGTCGACAATTCTACTTTGACCAGAAAAATCATATTGCCAGATGCGATCAAGTAAGGTATCACGATCAATCACACGTTCTTTACGTTTCATGAAATAGACTAGAAGTTCAAACTCTTTTGGTGTCAGTTCAATTTTTTTGTCTCGTACTGTGACCTGATAATTTGATAAATCCGCTTTAATATCGCCAGCAGTTAAAAACTCGTGTTCAACAGGTTCTTGGCGCGGCTCTACACGACGAAAGATTGCTTTCATGCGGGCTAGGACTTCTCTTGGAGAAAAGGGCTTGGTCAGGTAGTCATCAGCGCCGATCTCTAAGCCTAGGATGCGATCAATGGCATCATCCTTAGCGGTCAACATTAAAATCGGGGTATCGACTTTTTCCTGACGCAGTTTTTTTGCAATCTCCAGACCGTCCATTGACGGCAGCATCACATCTAAAATAATGAAATCAAATTTTTCATTTAAGGCTAATTCGTAGCCTTCTTTTCCATCTTCAGCAGTGGTGACAGTGTAGCCCTCTTTTTCTAAATTAAAGCTCAATAACTTTACGATTGAAATCTCATCGTCTACAACTAATACACGTTTCATATGTGTCTCCTTTTTTATAAGAACATTTGTGAAAGACTATTTCCATACCTGAATAAATGGTATAATGGGAAGGCAGTTTTGTCACCTATTTTCTATTAATTTGTTGGGAGAAATAACAATGCTAGGGATCAGTGCTTGTTTGGGCGGGGTAGCTTGTCGTTATGATGGTGGATCAAATGAAATTACAGAGCTGAAAAAGCTAGTTGAGAAGAATCAGGCAATCATGATTTGTCCAGAGGTTTTAGGCGGTTTACCGACACCTAGACATCCTGCTGAGATACAGGGCGGTGATGGTTTCGCTGTGTGGGAAGGCCTAGCAAAAGTTCTAGATAAAGAGGGCAATGATTTGACAGAGGAATTTAAACAAGGAGCAATCAAGGCCTTTGAAGAAATACAAAAGCTGAAGATTACGGGCCTGGTTTTAAAGGAGAGAAGCCCATCTTGTGGCAGCAGCTTGATTTATGATGGCAGCTTTTCTGGAACTCGGATCAAAGGAATGGGTGTGGCAACCGCGTATTTTATCCGACAAGGCTTACCTGTTTATTCTGAAGAAAACTGGCAAGAAATGAGGATAACGTAATGGAGATCGAAAAAACGAATCGCATGAATGCGTTGTTTGAATTTTACGCGACGCTTTTAACTGAGAAGCAAATGAATTATATGGAGTTGTATTACGCCGATGATTTTTCTCTAGGAGAGATTGCTGAGGAATATCAGGTGAGTCGTCAGGCGGTTTATGATAATATCAAAAGAACAGAAAAAATCTTAGAGGATTACGAGCGCAAGCTTCATTTGTTTTCTGATTACATCGTAAGAGAAGAACAACTGGATAAGTTGGCGTTATATGTGACGGAGCATTATCCCAAGGATGAGTTTTTAGCCGAAACAATTACCGGCTTACAAGATTTAGATGAATAGAAAGGAAAATAAGCAATGGCATTTGAAAATTTGACGCAGCGTCTGCAGGCTGCGATGGGGAAACTACGTAAAAAAGGAAAGGTTACAGAAGCTGACGTTACTGAAATGATGCGAGAAATTCGTCTCGCTTTATTAGAGGCCGATGTTAACTTACAAGTTGTAAAGCAATTTACCAAAGAAGTGCGCACACGTGCTTTGGGCGTAGAAGTTTTAGAGAGCTTAACTCCCGCACAACAAATCGTGAAGATTGTTGATGAAGAATTAACCAAAACATTGGGATCAGAAGCGGTTGGAATTGAGAAATCACCAAAAATTCCGACAGTAATCATGATGGCAGGTTTGCAAGGGGCAGGTAAAACAACCTTTGCTGGAAAGCTTGCCAACCAATTGATTAAAAATGAAAAAGCGCGTCCTCTAATGATCGCGGGAGACGTTTACCGTCCAGCGGCTATCGACCAATTAAAAGTATTAGGCCAACAATTAGACGTGCCAGTCTTTGATATGGGTACAGATGTCAGTCCTGTTGAAATCGTCCGTCAAGGGATGGAAAAGGCCCGCGAAAATAAAAATGATTATGTTCTAATTGATACGGCTGGTCGTCTACATATTGATGAAGCATTAATGGATGAGTTGAAACAAATCAAAGAAATCGCTCAACCAAATGAAATTCTATTAGTCGTTGATGCAATGACTGGACAAGATGCGGTTAACGTGGCGCAAAGCTTCAATGAACAATTAGGAATCACTGGGGTCGTTATTACCAAATTAGATGGAGACACTCGTGGTGGTGCGGCACTGTCGATCCGTGCTGTGACGGGAGCACCGATCAAGTTCATCGGTTCAGGTGAAAAACTAACCGACCTAGAAGTCTTCCATCCAGATCGGATGTCTAGCCGAATCTTAGGTATGGGTGACATGCTGACTTTGATCGAAAAAGCACAGCAAGATTACGATGAAAAGAAAGCTGAAGAACTTGCTCGCAAGATGAAGGAAAACAGCTTTGATTTCAATGATTTCATTGAGCAGCTAGACCAAGTGATGGGCATGGGACCAATCGAAGATTTACTGAAGATGATTCCAGGGATGAGTCAAATGCCAGGGATAGAAAATGTCAAGGTTGATCCAAAGGATGTTGAACGTAAAAAAGCGATGGTTTACTCCATGACCCCTGCTGAACGTGAAAACCCAGACTTATTAAATCCTAGCCGTCGTCGGCGGATCGCTGCTGGTTCAGGAAACTCAGTTGTCGAAGTCAATCGCATGATTAAGCAATTCAAAGAATCTCGGAAAATGATGCAGCAAATGAGTAAAGGCAGCATGCCTGCTGGGATGGATCAAATGTTTGGCAATGGTATCAAAGGCAAAATGGGTAAGATGGCGATGAACCGGATGGTCAAGAAAAACAAGAAGAGAAAAAAGAAGCGTAAATAATAGAAGAAATTTGTTAGAAATACGATGTAAAACAGCGTCTATCTCGTTTTTGAGATAGACGCTATTTTGTGGATTTTATTCCATAATAGAGAAAATCAATTTTTCTAAGTTAAAAATAAGCTAGCTCTAAAAAGAAACGCCAATGATACAGGAAAAAGACGCCGGCAAGACTCAAAATGAGATAAATCTGTGGTTCTCTTTGCGAGAAAGACTGGATTTCTTTCGGAGTTTTATTGAATAATTTGCGATAAAGCAACCAAATTAGGAAACCGACAAATGCACCTAACGTGTTCATCAATAAATCATCAATATCAGTTGCCCGACGATTAAACAATTGGAGCAATTCGATCATCAATGAAAATTGGAAACCCAGCAAAACCGACACCACAGGTTTGCGACACTGTTTCCAAACTAACGGCAATAAAAAGCCTAACGGTGTAAACATAATGATATTCAAAAGATTCAACAGACCAACGCCTGATTGAAAGGGAACCAGATTAATTTCCTCGGGGCGAATCAATTCTGGATAACTTAAAAGGTCTTCCAACGTACCGACACCGGTCACGTCAATCACCAGATAGAGATAAAATAAGAAAATAAAACGCCAAAGCATTGATGAAATGAAAATTTTCTCCTGTTTCTTTCTCAGCGAAAAATATTGATAAATCAGACAAGGTAGAAAGACACATCCGATTCGATAAAGAGAAAATAAAATATCTAAAACACCCATAGAATCACCTCATTTGATGATTGAACTTGTTAAGAGTCTTTGCTAGATGTTTCGTCACTTCGCCGAAAAACAGTATAAGGCCACAGATTCCGGCGACGATTAGAGTAACTAGGACAGTCGATAGAATCGGTTGGCTAATTGACGTATCGATCCGACTCATTCGGTTAGTCAAAAAGATCATCCAAGGATTAAAGAAATTAAAAATGAGAACAAAGGAAGTAAACAGCGTCATCATTCCCCAGATCGGCCAGCGCGATTCTTTATGAAGCAAATAGGCATTATCGTTTTCTAATGATAATGACTGGAATTTTTGATAGGTCCAAAAAATTAAAAGCAGACCAACGACAACCAAAATACAGTTTACCAACATATTGCCACCGTTTTTTCCAACCGAATCAACAAATAAAGTTCTTGGTAATGAGGAATGACTTGATCCTTTTACTAAGTTTATAATGTCACTCAATGAATAGATCGCATTTGGCAGCCAACTCCTCAAAAAGAGAAATACAAATAAGGTCAAGGGACCAAAAAATACATTTCCAACCATAGACCCAATAAAAGTACCTGCACAAAATAAAAAAAAGAGTAATGAAGAATGACTAATTATAGAAGTAACTAATTGTCCTAAGGTCGCATTCATATAAGGAGCTGGAATCAGCGCATGGATCAGCAAGGCGTACACAAATTGACTAATCAGGGTTACCAATAAAAAAGGAAGGGCGACATAGAGAATTTTACTCTGAAATAGAATCTTTCGTGAGCATCCTAATGAAAAAAGATAGTGATTAAAAGCTGTTTTCTGATCAATAAAGAAGAGCAAGAATCCTAATAAGGGAACGAGTAGCAATAAAGCACCATTAAAATAGGTTGAAAAATTTGAATAATAAAAAGTTTTCTCAGAATAATTTGAGGCTTCAAGTGTTTCGAAACCGCCTGAATCGGAGTGATAAAATTCCAGTTGAGCTTTTTGAAATTGGTGATAAGAAGTATAGTGAACATTTTTTTCCGTTTTTTCATCCCAATAGGTGATTCCAGCGCGATTTTTTTCAAAGTTTTCTTTGGCATGAGGTTCATGATAAATCATTTTCCATTGTTTATTTTCAGTTAAGGCGTTAAATACACCCACACCAATCACCAGTAGACACGCGGCGATCAGTACTTTCTTATAACGCTCAAAAATAATAGCACGGATCATCTCAAAATCCCCTTTCTACGTGTTTTTAAATTGGCTTCGAAAAGATCTTCTAAAGTTAAAGGCAATTCTTCATATACTAACGGATCAAATTCTTTGATGGCTGTTTCTAATTCTGCTGTGAAATTTTCAAATACAACAGTAACGACACGACCTTGAAAATCCAGCATTTTAGAATTTTCTTTGATTACCATAGGTACTTTTTTTGTTTTAAAGACCAACTGAAGTTTTTTCGCTGTTTCTCGCATATCTTCCAAACGGTAGTCTTTGATGATCGATTGATCTTTTAGCAGCAATACACGATCAATCAAATTTTCCAGCTCCAGTAAGTTGTGAGAAGCGATCAATGCCGTACAAGAATTTTCGCTTAAATGGCTCATCAGTAAACCAATCACTTCTTTTTTCACGATAATGTCTAACCCATCAAAAGGTTCGTCTAATAATAAATACTGCGCATTAGAGCACACAGCTAAAATAATTTGGAACAATGCTTGCTGTCCTTTTGAAAGCTGGCGGTAATTTTTATTCAATGGAAGCCCATGCATTCCTACCAATTCTTTAAAGGAGACAAAATCGAATTTTGGATAGGCTAGTTGATAGAATCGCGCAATTTTTTTAAGAGTATAGAGACGGAAAAAATTTTCTTTTTCATCAATAAAAAAGATTTCCTGTTTTAATTCTGGTCGCTGATAAATCGATCTTTGATCAATCAATATATCTCCTCTATCAGGTAAATATTGTCCAGCAATTACGCGTAATAAGGTGGTCTTTCCAGAACCGTTTCGACCGACAAGCCCAACGATCTCATGTTCAGCTAATTCAAACTCAACCGTTGTGAGTATTGGTTGCTGATCAATTTTTTTGTTCAAATTTTTTACAATCATATGGTAAGACCTCCCAAATTTTTTTCTGCTTCATATATCCAAGCAATCAATTCACTCTGCGAGATTTGTAGATGTCGTGCCTCGATAACAAGTTCATTCAAATGTTCTTTTAATTCTTGGATACGAATCTCATCTCTAGGGGGTTCTTCAATCGCGCGTACAAAAGTACCCTTGCCTTTGACGGTAACAAGTACTTTTTCCGTTTCTAATACCTTATAGGCTTTACTGATGGTATTCGGGTTCATTAACAATTGCTTCGCCATTTCTCTGACAGATGGTATTTTATCTCCGGGCTGTAAAATACCATGTAAGATGTCTTCTTTGATTCCTAATACTAATTGCTCGTAATAAGCACGGCTGCTGTTTTTATCGATATGAACCATACACTCACCTCCATGTATCTACGTGTGCTAGTATACATAGTACACTTCAGTTAGGCAATGACTTTTTTTCATTTTCTGGTATACTCAAGGGGAGCGTATGTTCGTTTTTTAAATTTGAAAATAGGAGTGATGCGGATGTATCGGTGTCAATGGTCAGGAAATAATGAAAATATGCAGGTGTATCATGATACGGTATGGGGTACGCCAGAATACGATGATCAACGTCTTTTTCGAAAGTTAGTTTTGGATATGAACCAAGCTGGATTAAGCTGGCAAACGATTTTAAATAAAATGGATAATTTTGACAACGCCTATGAACAATTTGAGATTAAAAAGGTTGCAGAATTTGATGAAGCAAAGATCGAATCGCTAATGCAGGATGCAGGAATTATTCGCAATCGTCGAAAAATCGAAGCGGCGATCAACAATGCGCAAAAGATACTAGCGATGCAAGCTGAGGGAGTCAGCTTTTCTGATTATTTATGGGGCTTTACCGACCATCAAGTGGTAGATAATAAGATAAAAAATGCTTCAGAAGTACCGGCGAAAACAGAGCTGTCTGACCGAATTGCCAAAGATTTAAAGAAACGCGGCTTTAAATTTGTCGGCAGTACAACGATTTATGCTTTTTTACAGGCAGTTGGAATTGTAAACGATCATGAGATGGCATGTTTCCGATATGAAGAGCTGAACACTGGGATGAAGCAAAACGACTAAGATAGGCAATAAAGTTGAATTGGTCTTGCCACTTGATAAAATGAATAGAAGAAAGAGGTGGGATTAGATGGCACACGCAGTATTCTACGGAGCAATGAGTTTAGATGGATATTTAGCGGATAAAGAAGACGGTTTAAATTGGTTGTATCATCAAGAAGGTGGCGAACTAGTACCTTATGATGTATTTTATCAAGCGATTGATTATACGATGATGGGACGCAGAACCTATGAAGTAGTAAAACGTGATGCACAGTTAGAAATTCTTTATCCAGAGAAGGAAAACTTTGTCTTTAGTCACACGGATTTAGACGTTGATGACAATCTTCAAGTGGTTAATGAAGATCCTATAACGTTTATTCAAAATCTACCATCAGAGAAAACGATTTGGGTTGTTGGCGGCGGTGCCTTGTTGCAACCAGTGATTGAAGCTGGCTTAATTGAAGAGTGGTGGATTCAAATCGTACCAATACTATTAGGCGAGGGCGTTCCGCTCTTTTTGCCACAAATCAACCAACAAAAACTAAAGTTGATCGAAACAGAACAGTTCGGTCAGTTTGCACAGCTACATTTAAAGCAAGCTTAATCGAAATTTCTTTATAAAATAAATTCGAACGCTCCTATTCCTTTTCAAATTGGAAAGAATAGGAGCGTTCTGTCTTAATACTCATGTTCATCGATTTCGCTTGCAGCTGCTTCAAACTTTGCTTGACAAGGCAATACTTTCTTCTCTTTTTCAGGAAAGGTTTGATCAAAAGCCTCTAATCCTTGGGGATCAGGATATAGCCCTTCTGAAAAGACAATATGGCCGCTAATAGCATCAAGCGCCCCATCCTTTAGCGGTAAGGCCATAATACCAGTATAAAATTTTCCATCCGGCATGGAGATGTTGTACTTCTTTGTGCCAATAAAACCATATGTATGGTAGTGATAAGGAAAGCCACCCAGTACGATTGCCTCATAGCCTAAGCGTTTTGCTTCATTGATGGAGTGTTCGTTCAGCATTCGACCATAGCCTTGTCGATGATACTCTGGTGCGATACTAACGGGACCAAAGGAAATGACTGGATACTCGTTGTTATCAGCATCAACGATTTTAGCTTTACTATAAAAAATGCTGCCAATAATGTTTTCATCTAGTTCAATGACAAAGGTCAGCTCTGGAATAAAATCCGGATGCTTGCGAAGTGTGTGTGCAAGGTAATGTTCCTCAGCTCCAGGTAAATATAAATTCCAAAAAGCTTCGCGAGTAATTTCTTCAACCCTGCGATAATCTCGTTCTTCTTCAAGTCTAATAGTAATAGTCAAATGATATCCTCCAATCTAATTCTAAATTGAGTATAGCATAATAAGTGCATCAAAAAAGACTGCGGACATTGTTCATTTAAGAACAGTATCCGCAGTCTTCTGGTGAAATTATTTAACTAATTTATTGAAGAATTCGATATATTTATCTGTGATTGTTTTAAAGAATTCAACCGTACCATCAGCAATATGTCCGTCATTATCAACAAGATTCATAATGCCGCCGATGTAAGCTTCTGGTTGTTGCAAAGTAGGAACGTCTAAGAAAACTAATGATTGACGTAATGCGTGGTTTGCACCAAAGCCGCCAGGGCCACCAGGGGATACAGTCACGACTAAACCAGGTTTACCACCCCAAACACTGCTGCCCATTGGACGAGAACCAACATCTAACGCATTTTTCAACGCTGCTGGAACAGAACGATTATACTCTGGAGTAACGAAGAATAATCCATCGACGCTATTTACATCGTTACGGAAACGTGTCCAAGCTTCAGGAACAGAGCCTTCCACTTCAAGATCTTCATTGTAAAATGGAAGATCGCCAATTTCAATAAATTTTGCTTCAAAGCCGTCAGGCAGTAATTCTGCAAATTGTTTTGCAACGATCTTATTGTAAGAATCCTTGCGCAGACTGCCGACTAAAATACCAATTGTTTTTGTCATAATAATTCCTCCTAATTCGATCATTACGATCGCTGTTGTTATCTACATTTATTATCTTACAAAAAATAAGTAAAATGTGCAAAAAATATGCTTTGAAAGAAAAATAGACCTGTAAAGAAAAAACTCTTTACAGCTAACTAAAAGCGTGTTAGACTACATCTTGTGATTAATTATATGGAGGTGTAGTTATACAATGGCAGTTAAAATTCGCTTGAAACGTATGGGTTCTAAAAAGAAACCTTTCTACCGTATCGTTGTTGCTGATTCTCGTTCTCCTCGTGATGGACGTTTTATCGAAACTGTGGGTACTTACAATCCTTTGAAAAACCCTGCAGAAGTCGTATTAAAAGAAGAAGATGTTTTAAACTGGTTACAAAAAGGTGCACAACCTTCTGATACCGTTCGCAACATTCTTTCTAAAGAAGGCATCATGCAAAAACACCACGAAGCTAAATTCGCTAAGAAGTAAGGTGATCAATTATGCAAGATTTAACTAACCTTGTGTTGACTATTGTTCACCCTTTGGTGACAAAGCCTGAAGAAGTGAAGTTAGAGATTGAAGAATCTAAAGATTTCTTTGAGTACAACCTAGTCGTTGCACCAGAGGATATCGGCAGAATTATCGGAAAACAAGGTCGAGTAGCAAAAGCGATTCGTACGATCGTTTACAGTGTTCGAACGAATGGACCGAAAAAAGTTCGTCTCAACATCGTGGATGGTAAATAAAGTAAGAACACTCGAGTCAGTTTGATTCGGGTGTTTTTTCATTAGAAGTACGATAAACTATGGGTGGAGGTGTTCCATCATGAAAAAATATTTAATTTTGCTAAGTGCATTGTTTGTTTTATCGGCATGTAATTCTGGAAATAATGATTCAAAAGATAGCTCGACGAAATCGACTGTTGCTACGACTGAGAATACCAGCACAGTGAGTTCGAAAAAAAGTGATTCAAGTAAAAATTCGTCAACCATTTCAAGTACAAAGGCAGCAACGAATTCTTCTGGTACAGATTCCACTCACGGCAATCATGGGATGGCGGCAATCGATGAATTAAAGGCAAATTATCCAAATGATAATTTTCCCGACCCAGCAACTATCAGCAGCGGGAAGGAGATTGGAATCAGCGCTTCTGAAGAGCAAGGTATTTTGAAGATCAATTTTTATATTGTAAATGAAGCAACCCCCTTTAATGATCCATCGTTGAAGAATCAGACACCCGTGGCTTATTTCCAGCGCCAGTCCTTTGACTCAAAGGAAACTGCCAAAAATGAAGTTGGTCAGACTTATGATGCAAATGGTCAACAGGTTGATCTAGGTCATACTATCACAGGTTACCGAAGTGCTGGTGCCGGGTCTAGTTTTGTTATGTGGAAAGAAGGCAATTGGAGCTTGGCTGTACAGGCAAACAATCTTGAACAAGAAGATCCTGTTCCATTAGCCAAACAAACAGTTGAATATTTAGAGGAAGCTTTCTTGCCAGTTCCGTATGATGCTGGCCAGATCTCATTACGTGTGGCTAAAGGTGATTATCAATCCAATCGTGTGGTTTGGCAAAACAATCAAACAGTATACACAATCATGAATAACGATTCAATGAGTGCCTTGAAAATGGCTGTCTCAATGGCAAAATAGATGAAAAGAAAGAGGAAACTACGTGACTAATTATTACAAAGTTGGAAAAATCGTCAATACTCACGGAATTCGCGGTGAAGTTCGCGTGATTTCTACGACTGATTTTACGGAGGAACGTTACCAAGTAGGGGAGCAGCTTTTCTTATTTCGCGAAAAGCAAGATGTTCTTCCACTAACCATCGCAAGTTATCGCCGACATAAAAATTTTGATTTGCTTAGCTTTGAAGGCTATCCAAATATCAATGATGTTGAATCCTTTCGCGACGGCATTCTGAAAATCTCAGAAAAACAGCTGAGGGAATTGGATGAACATGAATATTACTACCATGAGATCATCGGATTAACGGTTGTAGATGAAGACGATAAGGAAATCGGCAAGATTACGGAAATTTTATCTCCTGGAGCCAATGATGTCTGGGTAGTTAAGCGTAAAGGGCAAAAAGATGCATTAATTCCTTACATCGAATCAGTCGTTAAAGACATTGATTTAACGGAAGGAATCGTCCATGTTGAAATTCCAGAAGGGTTGTTGGATGATGCGAATTGATGTACTGACACTTTTTCCAAAAATGGTTGAAGGTCCGCTGGGAGAATCGATCATCGGCAAGGCCATTGAGAAAGGGTTACTGGAGATCAATGTCCATGATTTTCGAGCGTATTCGGGGAATAAACATATGCAAGTCGACGATTATCCATATGGTGGAGGCGCAGGTATGCTGCTGAAGGTACAGCCTATCTATGATAATTTAAAGGCGATTGAAGAGGAAACCGGTGAGCAGAAAAAAAGAGTTATTTTACTTGATCCTGCCGGAAAACCTTTCAATCAAAATATGGCGGAGGAATTTTCACAGGAGGAGCAATTAGTCTTCATTTGTGGACATTATGAAGGCTATGATGAGCGCATTCGCTCGCTAGTAACTGATGAGGTTTCACTAGGCGATTATGTTTTAACTGGCGGTGAACTTGGCGCTGTTGTAATGATCGATGCAACTGTTCGTCTGTTACCAGAAGTGTTAGGCAATCAGATTTCGGCAAAAACAGATTCTCACTCCACAGGTTTGCTGGAGCATCCGCAATATACGCGACCAGCTGAATTTGCGGGGATGAAAGTTCCAGAAGTTTTAATGAACGGCAATCATCGTTTGATTGAGGCATGGCAATTAAAAGAATCATTGCGCCGAACTTATTTGCGTCGACCAGATATGTTGGAAAAATTAGAATTGACTCCTGAGATGGAAAAATTCTTAGCAGAGATCAAACAAGAAGAACAATAGTGTATGTCGAGCCCTTTTATATCAAGGGCTCTTTTAGTGGTTTGATTAAATGCTATTAAATCAGCCTTGTTACGTTACGTAACTATTTTGCTACAAAGAGTTTCTTCCTATAACCGACTGATTAATTGTATGATTGAATCAGAAAAGGTAGTGGGGGGAAAGCAGATGCTTAGTGGAGAAAAAATTAGACGACTGCGATTAGAGCAAGAGTTATCGCAAAAGGATTTGGCAGAAAAACTAGAGGTATCAAGACAGGCGATTGCCAAATGGGAGACCAACCGCGGAATTCCAGATATCGATAATTTAAAGAGAATTGCCCAGCTTTTTCAAGTGAGCATTGATTATTTAGTTAATGATCAGGAACCGATTGATAATCACTTAATCAAACAATCAATTGATCGCTCGAATTATACAAAGCCTAAAGGAAATGCTTTGTTGGAAGATCAAATCGTATTAGAAAAATTTCCGAACGCGGAAACAATCTGTGAGTTATACCGTAAAAGAAAAATGTCGAATAAAGAAAAGATTGTCGATTTCTTACTGCTTCCGGGTATCCATGAAGTGGAGGATCATTGGCGTGATCCTAGCAAATACTATTTAATTAAAGAAAAGGGAATCTATTATTTGATCAATATCACTCAAAATGAGCTTCTTACCCGCAGATTGACAATTGATGTTAGTGAAGACAGCTTTGATTTTGCGGAGAATCACTTCATCAAAACACGCCGGAAATTGAAATAATCATCTTCTGACAAGAATTTTATCTTTACAGATAGAAGTTCCTCTGTTAGAATATTCAGGTGAGTGTAAAGCTCATCTATTATACGATATTCCGCTGGGACAGGTGGTCCTATGAATGTTTGGAATAAGGAGAATGATAAAGATGAATCCATTGATTCAAGAACTAACTCAAGAACAATTACGTACTGATATCCCAGCATTCCGTCCTGGGGACACTGTTCGCGTTCACGCGAAAGTTGTCGAAGGAACTCGCGAACGTATTCAGTTATTCGAAGGCGTTGTTATCAAACGTCGTGGAGCTGGCATCAGCGAAACTTACACAGTACGTAAAATCTCTAACGGTGTTGGTGTGGAACGTACTTTCCCACTACACACTCCACGTGTTGCCAAAATCGAAGTTGTTCGTTACGGTAAAGTGCGTCGTGCAAAACTTTACTATCTACGTGCATTACACGGAAAAGCAGCTCGTATCAAAGAAATTAGAAGATAATAACGGAAAAACTCCTGAAATCTCTAAAATCTGTGAAAAGTCCTTGTATATCAAGGGCTTTTTCTTTTTTCTCTATCGCAGTTTTAAGCCTGAATTGGCTGTTTTGGGCTATTTTTTACTCATATTCCCCTAGATTGTCCGATATTGACTAACAGTGTCGTCAAAATAGGACAAAATTTAGTAGTCAACTTGACTGCAAATATAATACGAAAAATACCAAAACATTTACCGAATTTATCATGTTTTTAACCCCTTAGGATAAAAAGGTGTCAGTTCTCAAAAAAAGGCAAAACATATACTTTGGTGATAAAAAGTTGTTGTGATAGATATTCTCTAAATTTTTTTTAGGAGATTCATTAATGGATAAGATTGATGGTCGAATTATTTGGAAGAACCAAAGTGACTTAAAATTGATTTTAACAATTAATAATTTTATCGAAAAACACGGAATTACATCTACAAGACAATACCAAAAAAAGCTAGCAGAATACCCCAATGAGTCACCAAGTATTTGGTTCATTAATCAGAAATATGGATCATGGGACAACTTACTAGATAGTATTGGACTTAAAAAAATGATTATGGAAAATGGACTAAGATGCCATATGACAAATTGATTGAAATAGTAGAAAAGTTTATAAGTGATGAAAAAATTCGGTCACAGCGTAATTACGAAAAAAAAGCAGTTGGAAGAGATGTCCCTTCTCTAAGTACGTTGAAAAAAATAGTTGGTGATGTACGACCACTATTTAGAAAAAAGGAAGAGAAAAATTTGTTAACTAATTTTCAATTATTGATGGAGCTTAGGGAAGAAATTATTCGATTAGGACTTGAAGAAGATTTATCGATGACGAAATTTCGTAAGCTATCAAAATCGGATAAGCTTCCTTCGGCGATAACAATATTGAGAAGGACAAATAAAACTTGGGAGGAATTAATGGAAGAAATTGGATTTGATTATCGTAAAATCAAAATTTATAAACAAAGAAATAATCTATCTCGAAAGAAAAGTTAATAGTATCAAATTTAAGAAAGACGTTCAAAACTAAAAATTTGAACGTCTTTTTTTATTGCAAAAAACGAAAGGAGATTTTACTTTATGAAAAAACCGAGATTTAAAAAATGGCGATTGTTTGCGGCTTTAGCTTTGTTGGGTCTGGATCAAACAATTGTAGGAGCGATTGGTCCTATGATTGTCTTTGCTGATGAAATTACTCATCCACAAACAGTGACGGTTGAATTAGATTTAGCGCATCAATATGTTGTTGAAGGAACTTTCAGTGACGGTCGTCCAATGTCAGAAGTCACTGTTCCACATTATGCTGTGTACAACGGCGTGAAACAAGATATTTTCTGTATTGAGCCAGGAGTCCCAATTGACAATGAGTTCACGCCGGGTTATGAGAAAAATCCATTGCCTGATATGCCAGAGAAAGCGAAACTAGTTTCCGTTCTATGGAAAAAAGCCGGTACAGATGTAGATACTCATATTGTGGCACAGAAGATGATCTGGCAAGAAGTTAATGGGTATACCCTTCACTCAATCAAACGATTGAATGGTAGTGCCGTAAATATCGCAGCCATTGAGGCAAAAATCAATCAAGCCATTGCCGATTATCAGAAGAAACCAAGCTTCCATAATAGTACGGCTAAAATAGTATTAGGGCAATCGACTACTATGACGGATACGAATAATCTGAATTTGTCAGAGTTTGATGAAGTGGTGGAAAATACCGCAAACATTGATTATCGTGTGAATGGCAATCAGTTGATAATCACCCCAAATGCGAGTTCAAAAGAAAGTGGTGTGCTGACGCTTAAGAAATCTGCTGGCACCGGAACACCTGTCGCCTATAAAAAGGTTGGCCAACAAACCCTGATGGCTGGGGCGATTGATAAACCGAACACTTACACGGTCAAAATTGATGTAGAAACCGAGGGTTCTTTAAAAATCAAAAAAGTTGATAAAGAATCAGGTGCTATTGTACCAGGAACGGTTTTCCATTTAGACTTTGGAAAAAATTTACCTGCAAAAGACGTGACTACTGACAAAGAAGGCATTGCTACATTGGATGGGATTCCTCATGGTACAAAGGTAACCATTACCGAAAAATCGGTGCCGGCGCCTTATACGATTGATACCATACCCATGACTGCTACGATTAAAGCGGGCGAGACCATTTCAATGACTTCAAAAAATACGCGAGAAAAAGGTCAAATCATTCTGGATAAAACCGGGATTGAAACAGGAAGTGATCTTTGGAACGACAATTACTCTTTAGCTGGAAACACGTTTGCTATTCGCAAGGACAGTCCCACTGGTGAAATTGTTCAAGAAATGACCACGGATGAAAACGGTCATGCAGAAACACCAAAAGAGATTGCTAATGCATTGGAATTGGGAACTTACTACGTGACCGAAACCAAAGCATCTAATGGCTTCGTGAATACCTTTAAAGCAGTAAAAGTCGAATTGAAGTATGCCAATCAAACCGTGGCCCTTGTGACCAGCAATATCAAAGGGCAAAACCAAGAAATTACTGGGGAAACAACTCTGATAAAAGAAGACAAGGATACTGGAGATAAAACACAAGGCAGGGCAGTCTTTGAGGGGACTGAATATACCTTGTTTACTGCTAAGGATGGAAAAGCGGTTAAATGGAGTGAAGTTTTTAAACCAGAAATGGTAAAGGGAACGAAAGCTTCTGATGAAACAGTGACTCTGGCTTTAGATGAAAAGAATCAAGCTGCCGTTAAACACTTAGCCATCAACGAGTACTACTGGCAAGAAACCAAAGCACCTGAAGGATATACCTTGGATGAAACGAAGTATCCTGTTTCTATCAAAAAGGTAGATGATAACGAAAAAAATGCCGTGATTACCCGAGATGTTACGGCAAAAGAACAAGTGATTCGCTTTGGCTTTGATTTCTTTAAATTTGCTGGATCAGCTGCGGGCACTACCGAAACTGGCTTCAATGATCTGACCTTTAAAGTGTCGCCATTGGAAGGGACCAATGAAATCACAGGTGCCGAAGATGAAGCGACCACAGCTTATAACGAGCAATTAGGGTTTGATGGTTATGGCAAGTTTGAAAATCTTCCTTATGGGGATTATTTACTTGAAGAAGTAGAAGCCCCAGAAGGTTTTCAAAAGATTACGCCATTAGAAATCCGTTCTACTTTTAAGGAAAACAAAGAAGACTTTGTGAAGAGTGAGTATGTCTTTACCATTACCGAACAAGACCAAAAACAACCAATTAAAACGGTGACCGTTCCTTACGAGAAGCTGACGAACAAAGCATTTTCTGTTAGTTTGAACCGTTTAATGCTCTATGATTTGCCTGAGGAAGAAGATAGTTTAACTTCTCTTGCGACTTGGAAAGACGGAAACAAAGAATTAACTTCTCTGGATTCTACCGAGCTAGTTGATAAATTGAGTTACAATCTACATGAAATCAAAGAAGACTGGTATGTGGTAGCGCAAGCCATTGATGTGGATGCGACAAAAGCTGCCCAAGAAAAAGATGAAAAAGCCAAACCAGTGGTGATTGCAGAAACAAGCGCAACGTTGGCGAACAAAGAGAAAACAGGAACTTGGAAAATTCAGCATAAATTAACCGCCGAACAAGTTTTAAATAAAACTATTGTCTTATTCAACTATGTGTATGAAAATAAGGAAGCTTTTGAAGCAGGCGATAAGCCAGTAGCGAAGGATGTTAGCTTGAATAATCAAGCCCAAACTGTTAATTGTACGGTGGAACGTCATGTTTCTATCCAAACAAAGGCCCACCTAGAAAACGGTTCTCAGACCTTTACTCATGGTGATGTGGTGGATATGTTTGATGATGTGTCGATTACTCATGATGTACTGGATGGCTCAAAAGAAGCTTTCGAAACAATTCTGTATGCTTTGTTACCGGATGGTACAAACAAAGAAATTTGGAAATCTGGCAAGATTGAGTATGAAGTAAATGATAAAGAATTCACCAAAACTGTGCTTGCGAAAAAAGTAGATACCGGAAAATATCCAGAAGGAACCAAGTTTACTTTTGCGGAAATCAATTACGATAAAGATGGGAATATCAATGGAAAACACAATGAAGATTTGAAAGAAAAATCTCAAACCTTAACACCAAAAGAAGTTCCAACCATACTAAGTACGCCGAAACAACCGGAAACACCAACTGTTCCAAGTGGCTCTCAAGAATCTAGTCCCACAGTGAAGACCTTCCCTCAAACCGGGGAGAAAAATTCCAATGTTTTACTGTTCATTGGTTTTACTTTGATTTTTGCGACGGCGGGCTATTATTTCTGGAATCGCCGGAACTAAGGTGATGAGATGATACAAGTAAATCCTAAGAACCAACGTGCGCGACCGCCTCCTCTAAAAAAGTAGTCGCGCTATTTTTGTATCCAAAACTAACAATGAAAAGAGGAAAAGAAGATGGAATTGAAATTTGTCGTGCCAGATATGGCTGAAACCTTTGGAAAGTTAAGTTATGCCGGTGAAGGAGAAATTATAACAGAAGGATATGGACGGAATACTACGGTGATTGGTCGCAGTTATCATTTGTATTCCAGTAAGCAACGGGCCGATGATATTGAGGTGGTAGTAGCTGCGGAAGCCGGTGAAAAGGATTTTGATCAAGACCAACCGCTAAAAGCCGTGAATCCCCATTTGGTTGCCAAAGGCTATGAGATTGAGAATCGTGGGTTTACTGATTACGTGTTGTATGTTGATGATTTAGTGAAAGCATAGGAGGAAAAGAAGATGAGATTAACAGAAGGTATTGTCGTAGATTCAGGTTTAACATTTGGGAAGTTGCGTTTTTCCGCATTACGCCGAGAAGTACGGAAGCAAAATGAGGATGGAACAATTGGTAATGAGGTAAAAGAACGAACCTATAATTTAAAATCCTCTGCACAAGGGCGAATGATTCAAGTTAGTATCCCGGCTAATGTACCCTTACGCGAGTTTGCTTATGATGCAGAGGTAGAGTTGGTCAATCCAATCGTGGATACCGTTGCCAATTATGTTTTTCGAGAAGGAACTACCGTTAATTGGTTCATTAAGGCGGATGATTTAGTCTTGAAGCGGCAGCCGAATCAAGGAAATCCTACGAACCAAAATGAAAGAAATAGGTGAAGATTATGGAAATTAATGTTGAACATATTTTAGATTGTCTCGATCAATATGGAAAAGGCGAGCTGACTGAGGAACAACTCGTTAAAGCATTAACCTCTGATGAAAAAATGTTTCTGATTATACATCAAGGTTTACTTGGAGAAAATAGCGACAGTGAAGAAGACTCTGATGTACTAGACTGGTTAGGAGAAGAAGAGTCTTTCTTTATAGTTGTCGAAGTAAATGAAAACTTATGTCGGCAGGCAGAATCCATTTTGGAAGAAATTGGTGTGGAGATGCCGGATGCCATTGAAGGCTTTTTAAATCAATTGGTTGAAACGAAACAACTCCCCTCCTCGTAGCAGTAAATGACTAGCATAACTTTTTGAAATTGCCTAATGAAATCCTATTGGGCTTTTTCGATTGGAGGTGGAAACCATCAAAATGTACAAAGGACATCGCATACGCGCAGGAGATCAGCACTTGGTTTATCACTTTGTTCTTGGCTGGCTACTCGCTCTGTTCATCGGTTGGATGAGCGTCTTTTATTTTCAAGAGTTTAGACAATTTGATATTTCTAAGCTATCACTTTCTACTATTGAAATCGTTTGGTCTATAAAAGATTTAGTATGTCTGCTTGGAAGTCTCGCTTTTTCAGGAGCTATGATATTGCTTTATATTCACTTTTTTCCTGATCATTGGCGAAGCTTGTGGCATCGACAAAAGCTAGCTCGGATGATTCTAGAGAACCATTGGTATGAAGTGAAACAAACTCAAAGTGAAGGCTTTTTCAAAGATTTGAATAGTAGCCGAACCAGAGAGACTATCAGTTACTTCCCCAAAATCTATTATCGAATGAAAGATGGATTACTGTCTATTCGCGTTCAAATTTCACTTGGGAAATACCAAGATCAGCTTTTAAAATTGGAAAAGAAGTTAGAAAGCGGACTGTATTGTGAGTTAGTAGAAAAGGAACTCAAAGACTCCTATGTGGAGTATACTTTACTGTATGATATGATCGCCAATCGAATTGGGATAGACGAAGTAGTGGCAGAAAATGGGACTCTGCGATTGATGAAAAATCAAGTATGGGCTTATGATTCTTTACCCCATATGTTAATCGCTGGTGGCACAGGTGGAGGGAAGACCTATTTCCTCCTCACCATTATCGAAGCACTATTGAAGTCAGATGCAGAATTGTTTATCCTCGATCCCAAAAATGCAGATTTAGCTGATTTAGGTACGGTGATGCCTCATGTTTATTCACAAAAGGAAGAAATTTCTGCTTGTGTGGAAGATTTCTATGAACGTATGATGGCTCGTAGCAAGGCAATGAAAGAAATGTCTAACTACAAAACAGGAGAGAATTATGCCTATCTTGGACTTCCACCCAACTTTTTAATCTTTGATGTGCGCCCATAAGGGCTTGTAAAATTGCGTACTGACAATACGCTAGGTAATTAGATACTACTATGTTTTAAACCTATCAACAGCCAACTTATCTGGAATGGAAACTGAACAGGGAGTGTAGCATGTTGGAAAAGCCTAAAATTGGAGAGTTGCAACTTCAAGACTGTATTGGCAAGTTGAAAGGATAGGAACAAGGATAAAAGCTGGATTGCTTGAATGGTAGTCTACACTAGGTTAATAAGACTCTTGACGGAACTGCAACTACAAACGTCATGTGTATTTGGATAATTGTGATATCGTCGAAGTCACAATTATAGTATCTCTGAATACAGGAGCTTCCATATAGAAGTAAGTAGATGAACGCCATATCCGATATCTTATCAAGTCATTTTACAAGTGCTAAATGGGGATTACCTAAGTCAGAATGCTGAAAAACAGCTATGTGCAATCCTGTGTAACAGGGATAAATTTCAAGAGTGACATCAAGAAAAATGGCACTGAATATCTGATATGGTAACGGAGATTTCGTAGTAGTCTGAGCTGGGGAAAGCCTAGTACATGGCGAAGGAAATCAACTTGTTTTACGTTTAATAATTTTAGGAAGGAGCGCGAGGCTTATGAGAAATCCAGAAATAATATTAAACAATCTAATTGCAAACTCCAAAAAATCGGAGTATAGATTCCAACGGTTGTACCGTAACTTATTTAATGAGGAATTCTTCCTTATTGCTTATGGAAAACTAGCTCCAAACAGCGGAAATCTCACTGAAGGAATATCAAAAGAAACGATTGATGGATTTAAGCTAGAGAAAATTACGAAGTTAATTGAAGATTTAAAAAATGAACGTTATCAACCCAAACCAGTTAAAAGAATCTATATCCCAAAAAAGAATGGGAAGCAAAGACCGTTGGGAATTCCAACTTTTGAGGATAAATTGGTACAAGAAGTTGTCCGAATGCTATTAGAAGCTATATATGAGGGAAAATTTTCCAACCAATCCCATGGATTCAGACCAAACAGAAGTTGTCATACAGCATTAAAGCAAATACAGCATAATTTCATTGGAAGCAAATGGTTCATTGAAGGCGATATCTGCTCTTTCTTTGATACAATTGACCATCATATCATGATTCAAGTATTGAGAAAGCAAATTGATGACGAAAGATTTATTCGCTTAATTTGGAAATTTTTAAGAGCAGGCTATCTGGAAGAATGGAAATTTCACAAAACTTATAGTGGAATGCCGCAAGGCGGAATTATTTCCCCTATTCTTTCCAATATTTATCTCAATGAACTTGATAGCTACATGAATAAGTACCGGTCAGAATTCAATAGTGGAAAGCGTCGAAAACGAAATCCTGAATATGAGCATCTTAAAGCTAAAATGGATTATCTTCAACAAAAAATCAATAAACTGGAAATGAATTCAAACCAACGACATGAGCTGATTTTACAATTCAAAGCATTAAAGAAACAACGTTCAACCTTACCTTCGGTAAACTTCTTTGACCCAGAATTTAAGCGTTTGTCTTATACAAGATACGCAGACGATTGTGCGCCATGAAAGTGTGCGTGAATAGATAAACTATTCAAAGCAGCTATGCTGTATAGATGATGGCAGACGGCCTGCCGAAACCGCCATACAGGTGGAGGTTTCAAACCACCTTAAGGTGCTGTAGTCAAAAGCTATGGTATTGAGCGTTAAGGAAAAGGCAACCAAGAGTTGTCAGGTGTGTGTTATGGAGATGAGTGACCATACGAACCACCCACAGAAGTGTCGAAAGCGTATAAATTCCGTCAAAACTGGGTATAGTCGTTGACCTAGGATGAGCTTGGAGGAAACCTGTTTACTGATCAGGCGGCGGGCGGCATAAAGGTGGCATGAACATAACATAGGCGTCTATATGGAACGTGGGAACCCACGGGCTGATGTCAAGGGAGTATTTCAAGCGGAAGCCCCGCAAGAAAAGAGTACCGATGCAGTCATGGGGGCAGATTGGGTTGTAGTAGTGAAGAAGCTCTTGTAACGAGAGTGGAGCGAAGAACCTGAGTTATCCAGTTTCAAGGATAAGTCAACTTTAAGGAGGAGGAACTTATGCAAGAAACAAAGTCATACAATATTTCAAAACAAGCAGTTTACCAAGCATTTCTAAAAGTAAAAGCCAATAAAGGAACTTTTGGAGTAGATGAAGAATCAATTGAGGCTTATGAATATAAGCTGAAAGATAATCTATACAAACTGTGGAATCGATTATCATCGGGAAGTTATTTCCCAAAACCGGTAAAGGCAGTATCCATTCCTAAAAAGAGTGGTGGGCTGAGAGTACTTGGGATTCCAACAGTTGAAGATAGGATTGCACAGATGGTAGCGAAGATGTATTTTGAACCTGTAGTAGAACGATTGTTTTATGAGGATTCTTATGGCTATCGGCCGAATAAGTCGGCAATCCAGGCAATAGAGAAAACAAGAGTTAGATGCTGGAAAAGAGATTGGGTACTGGAATTTGATATTAAAGGACTATTTGACAATATCAGACATGACTATCTAATTGAAATGGTAAAAAGGTACACTCAAGAGAAGTGGATTATCCTATATGTGGAAAGATGGTTAAAAGCACCTTTCCAGAGGGAAGATGGTTCGACTGTTTCGAGAAAAGCCGGGACACCGCAAGGTGGTGTAATCAGTCCAGTTCTAGCGAACTTGTTTCTTCATTATACGTTTGATGACTTCATGGAAAAAGAATTTCCTAATATACAGTGGGCTAGATATGCCGATGATGGTATTACTCATTGTGTATCCCTAAAGCAAGCGAAATATCTGAAGAAAAGATTGGAAGAACGGTTTAGAATCTTTGGTTTGGAGTTACATCCTGATAAGACAAAGATTGTTTACTGCAGAGATAGTGATAGGATGGGGAACTATCCGATAACGACATTCGATTTCCTGGGCTTTACGTTTAGACCTAGAGGCGCCAAGAATAAATATGGAAAATGCTTCACAAATTTTCTTCCGGCTGTATCAGATAAAGCGAAAAAGGCGATTCGCAAAGAGGTAAGGAATTGGCGATTACAATTAAAAGCGGACAAAAAGCTAGAGGATTTAGCGAATATGTTCAATAGTAAAATTCAAGGATGGATGAACTATTACATGAAATTCTATAAATCAGAAATGTACAGTCTACTGCGCTACATCAACCAATGTCTCGTGAAGTGGGTTCGTCGTAAATATAAAAAGCGACAAGCACGAAGAAAAGCGGAACATTGGTTAGGGGAAATCGCCAAGCGAGAAAGAAATTTATTCGCGCATTGGAAAATTGGAATATTACCATCGGCTGGATAATGGGAGCCGGATGAGCTGAGAGGTTCACGTCCGGTTCTGAGAGGGCCTAAGGGGGAGGTTCCCTTGGGCTACTTACTTCAAAATCATGTGCAAAGATTATCATACTGCCCAGAAAATTTTCCTCGCAACAAAACAATGGTTAAAAGTACGACTTGATTTAGACATAAGTCCTGAAAAGTCAAAAGTAACTAATCTGAGAAAAAATTATTCTGACTTTCTAGGATTCAAGTTGAAAGTGAAAAAAGGAAAAGCAAACGGATATACCAATCGAAGCCGAATGTGTGATAAGGCAAAGATTAATGCGGTAGATAAACTAAAGAACAATATCAAAACAATCGCCGCTAATCCAACTGTAGATAATGTCAATAAGTACAACTCTGTTGTTCTAGGTTTGCATAACTATTATAAAATTGCGACTCTGGTCAACTTAGATTTTGTAGATATTGCTTTCACAGTAAATAAAAGTCTTGATTGTCGAACCAAAAATATTCGCAATAAGCACGGAACGCTAACCAGTACCTATCAAAAATTCTATAAACAATATAACTGGAAGAAACGATTCATAGCGAACATGATTTTATTTCCAATAGCCGGGATAAAATTTACAATGCCAAGAATCTTTCCGAAGGACTGGAATCGATATACGCCTGAAGGTAGGCTGTTTATTCATCAAAGATTAAAGATGGATATGCATACCGTTTATTACCTGCTGGAAAATTCCAATCCGAATAAGTCTGTAGAATTTAACGATAATCGAATCTCTCTGTTCATAGCCCAACAAGGAAAATGTCATGTTAGTGGTGAAAATTTATCAAAAGATAATATGGAAGTTCATCACATTAAGCCGTTATCACTTGGTGGGAATGATAACTATAAGAATCTTGTGATTGTTACAAAAGAAACACACAAATTGATTCATGCGACTAAAAGAGAAACGATAGTTCATTATTTACCTTTGGTATTAAAAAAGGAAAGATCATTGGAAAAGCTGAATAAATTACGTGCTTTAGCTGGGAATAGTGAAATAGAAATGAATTACTGTTGATGGAACGCCGTGTGAGGGGAAACTCTCATGCACGGTGTGAAGCGGGGGAAAAGATGGAGATAACCTCAAAGTCTTACCTATCGCTATCGGTGGGCTGGACAAATCTAACTGAAAGCTATTGGCAACAGCATCTTATCGGAGCTGGCCGATACAAATAAAAGAAAAGAGGAATGAAGATGAAGATAAAAATTGAACGGAATCAGAAGGAAAAGATACAAAAAAAGAAAAAAGAACGATTAGTTTCAGTGGGCAAGCATCGAAAAATGGTGCTTGCTCTTTGGCTTTTACTGTCTTGCAGTCTTGCTTTTGGAATCTACAAAAATTTCACCGCCATTGATCAGCACACGACCCATGAGAAAGTGATTGTAAAAGAGAAGGTAGTGAATACTTCTGGCATTGAAAATTTTACGAAGGATTTTGCGAAAGAATACTTTTCGTGGAAGAATAACAAGGCGGTAATTGAAAAGAGAATGAGTAATCTCGAACAGTATCTTACAGAAGAAGGAATCGCTTTGAGCCAAGACATGGTTCGAGCGGATACTCCCACTAGTTCCGAAGTTCAATCAATAAAAATTTTAGATGTAGAAAAACATTCAGAAGGATTTGTCGTTTCATTTTTAGTGGATCAAAAGATTACGGAAGGGAAAAAGACACAACCAATTTCTTCTGCATACCGAGTGTCGATCTTTGAAGATGAAAACAGGAACCATATAGTGACGAGTTTGCCTACTATGATCGCAAAACCTGATAAGGCAAAATATGAGGTAAAACAAGTAGAAAGTGATTCGGAAATTGATGCCAAGACAACGGAAGAAATCACTGAGTTTCTTGAGACGTTTTTCAAACTTTATCCAACTGCTTCAGAAAAGGAATTAGAATATTATGTTGAAAATGAAGCGATGCGACCAATCAATAAAAATCTAAAATTTGTAGAATTAGAGAACCTAGTTTTTGAGAAAACAGATAAAAATATACAAGTGGTAGTTGATGTGAAATATCTTGATAATTTGTCAAAAATAACAAGTATATTTGAGTACAGTTTGAGATTACGAGAAAATGGAAATTGGACAATTATTGATTCTGAATAGTGATTTTTTATGAACAATTCACAATCAGATGAGAAAATATCCCGGGACATAACTTGATGACCCGGGATATTTTTCTTTTAGTAGTAAAAAGTGAATGTTGTAATAGGAAGGTACAAGACTGGGTCTTAATTGATTAATAAAGCATAATTCATTTTTTAGTGCGCATAAAGTAATAGCCTGAAAAACATGCAGTTAGTGGAAGAGTAATCACCGTTGAAGCACCAGCTAAGAGACTGATAGTCAATTCAGTAATGAAAACTTTAGAATTTATAACAGTGGATAGAGGATAATTAAGATCGTAGAACCAAAAAAATAGTGCCAGATTATTCGCGATGAAAGCAAAAAACAATGTGTGAATACTAGAACTTAATAGTTCTGTAGCTACTTTCATCCCTGAAGCAATCAATTTATGACGATTCTCGAATTTGATTTGGTTATGAAGCTCATACATGCTGCTTGTGATGGCAATGCTTGCATCGATGATAGCACCAGACATGGAAAAAATAACTACAGCAGAGACTATTTCTTCAAAGGGCATCTTGGCTGTTAAATTTAATACAGAAATTTCTTCAATTTCCTCTGAACTAAATCCAGCGATATTTAGATTTTTAGTAATTGTAGGAATTATCAAGATTATTAAAGTAAAAGTAATTATCACGCAAAGAAATGCTGATTTTGTTTTTGTGGTGTAACCATTCACAAAAAATAAAATAACGCCAGATAAGGTGAATAGTGAAATCAAAAGAGATGGAGTTAAGGGTACCCCGAATCTAAGAGAAAGCGAAAATCCTAGAAAAATTCCAAAACTCATGAAAAGACCTATTAACAAATAAAAGGAAGATTTTCCCAAGATAATAAATGACATAATACATAGTATTAGAAATAAAAAAATAAGAACATTCATTATTGAAGGCCTCCTTTCCAAAGAACACAGAGGAGACTAGCTGGCACAGATAATAAGATAACAAATGCTCCACAAAATACACGAAGGATTTCTAAAGAAAGATGCATTTCTAGAGTTGCTGCCAAGGACCAGCCATTATTAAGATAAAAAATTATCATGGGTAAAGAACCACTGAGGTAGGCAAACATTAATACATTAATCATAGAAGGAGTAACATCTTTAGCGATACGTCGTCCTGAAGCAACTAACTCCAAGGTAGTAATAGTCGGTTTTTGTCTAATCAATTCTTTTAGAGGAGTTACTAATGTGACAATCATGTCTACACCCGCCCCGATACCACCAAATATTAGGCTTGAATAGAAGACACCCAAATAAGGGCGTGTTAGAAATTGCATTTCCTCAAATCGAATCCCTTTATTTCCCATAAATTTAAGCGCAGTAAAACAAATCAGAAATCCTAAAAGGACAATGATATAAGTTGCTGCTATCAAATCTAATCGAAAAGCGTGAATACCATAATTAGATAGAAAAGTCACGATAATAGATAAAGCTGCATAAATAATGATGACGAATAGTGTTGGGATGCTAGGATAAACAATTTCAAATCTAAGAGACAACAAAAGCAAGAGCAGATTGATGCATAACCCTATGAAAGCCCTAAGCCCTGAGGTTTTTCCAACTAACAATAGAATGAGTAGAAAAACTGTAACTATTGAAAAAGCTAGCCCATCGCGTTTTTCGCTAATAACAGAGGATAAATCTTCGTTCAACAATACTTGATCCTTAATCCTTAAATGAGTCGTTAAGCCAGTGACAGATTGATTGTCAATAGTAAGTTTAAGGAATTCTCCATTTTTATTAAGTATTTTCCCTTCGATAACTTTGTATCCGTCTTCTTCTTTGATTTTTGAAATCTCCATAATAGGATTTTGGTAAAATTTAGCGCTTTTATGTTGAACTTGATAACCTATCATCAAAATCATCGGAAGAAAGATTATGAAAATTAGCATCTTTTTCTTCAATATTTCATTCTCCTGTTCTTTTAATTTTTCCGGTTCACTATACACCTTGCTAAATGAGCTTTCAAATGACTGGTTATTCATGTGAATTATTTTTCATGTTATTTATTGTTGACAACAGAAATTTTTACTGATATGGTGTCAATGTTAAATCGGAACCTTTACGATTTATATTGAGTAAATCAAAATAAGAAGGAGCGCAAATGGATATGGCAAAGAAATCGAAAATAGCTAAGGCGAAGAAACAAATGGCGATGATTGAAAAATATGCAGAAAAACGTCAGGAATTAAAGGCTGCAGGAGATTATGCAGGCCTTGCTAAATTGCCAAAAGATTCAAACCCAACTCGGCTGAAGCTTCGTGATCAGACGGATGGTCGCCCAAGAGGTTATATGCGAAAGTTTGGTATGTCTCGTATCAAGTTTAGGGAGCTTGCCCATCAAGGTTTGATTCCTGGAGTAAAAAAAGCGAGTTGGTAATTTTCATCTTATGAGGAGGAAGTATCATGGCAGTACCGGCAAGAAAAACATCTAAGGCGAAGAAAAGATTAAGAAGAACTCATCAAGCCATAGTAAAACCAGAGATTTCGTTTGACGAAACGAATGGGGACTACAGACGCAGCCATCATGTATCTTTGAAGGGTTACTACAAAGGAAAGCAAGTAATTAAGCGAGCTCAAAAATAGTTTATAGATAACTTTTAGGAGGGACTCAAAATGGAAATTCTTTACCCACCTTTAGTTGAACAAGGGTTGAAGTATTATCTTGAAACAACCAAACAAGCACTAGATAAAAGTACTTTTTATCGTTCAATGGTTGAAAAAGGAATCATTACCGAAACTGGTTTGCCAACTCAGCATGCAATCGAAAATGGATTAGTCAAAGATTACTATGAGGACGAAGGATTGTCATTTGATGAGTTCTTAAAAATCTATCCAGTTTTTGAAGAGTATGACGAAGAGCTATTTCAACGTATCGATGGTTATTGGGAGATACCCATCGAGATGAAAGAAAATTTAGTTTCGCAGTTGGAATCTGGGGAGTTGCCTTACGAGGATACTCAACAGATTGAAACGTATCTTGAAGATCGATAACTAGCGAAAGAGGAGGGAAATTTATGCGTCAAAATATTATTTTAGAATGCGTAGAAACAGGGGAACGCCTGTATCTTACTAGTAAAAATAAACGGAATAACCCGGAACGATTAGAGTTAAAAAAATATTCACCAAAACTGCGGTGGCGGGCAATTTTTAAAGAAGTCAAATAGGGAAACAGTAAGAAGGTGACAAAATGGGCATACCAGTTACAATCGTCTCTGGGTTTCTGGGGTCTGGGAAAACGACACTAATCAATCAAGCTTTGCAAGTTTCACCTTATCCAAAGGAAGAAATTGTCATAATTGAAAATGAATTTGGTGAGGTTGGAATCGATCACGAATTATTGGTTCACAGTGAGGAACGGGTCTTACAACTAAATAATGGTTGTATGTGTTGCAGTCTGCGCAGTGATTTATTAGGAATATTGACTTCTTTACTGGAAGTTGTCGAAGAAAGACAACAAGCAATTTCGCAAATAATCATTGAAACTACAGGAATCGCGGACCCGCAACCAATCGTACAAACACTTTTAACAGCACCCCAGCTAAGAGGAAATCTATATATTGATAGTTTATTGACTATTTTTGATAGTGAAAACTTTGAGCTGATTGAAAGAGAGCCACAAGCTCTTAAGCAACTTGTCATGGCAGATCGCATTTTTGTATCGAAAAAACAAAATACAAGTTTGTCTAAACGAGAAATCTATCAGAGAGAAATTAAAAACATCAACCCTTTAGCTGATATTAGGACTTTTACACAGAATGATTTAATTCAAAAAGAGGATTTTTTTAATTTGGAAAAGTTCAATCAGCCCTTAATTCTTGAAAATGATTCATCAAAAAATAGTCATGAAGGTGAGCATCATCACCATCACCATCATCAAGAACATGATTTTCAATCAATCCTCTTAACTTCAGACCAAGAACTCAACAAGAATTTTTTACTCCAATGGATTGACTGGCTGATTTTTACCAATCAAGGAAAATTGTACCGTTCTAAAGGATTAATCTCCTTGCAAGAGCATGACTTTGTAGTCGCCATGCAAGGAGTCAATGAACAGGTTAACTTTCAATATACTACTCAAAAAAAAGACCAAACCACGATTATCCTGATCGGAAAAAAATTGGATGAAGAAATGATCAAACTGAGTTTTGATAAATTAATTTCTGAAAGTAAATCACGGTAAGAAATGACTGGAGGTGGTTTGTAATGGAGAAAATGGATTTATCTAGTGCGCATCGACGTCTCAAAAGCCCGAATATTAAAACTAGAAAACGGGCATTAAAAATTATCAAGGAACATAAACGAAATAAAATGAAAAAGTCAGCGTAATTGGGGAAGGAAAAAGAATGAAGAAAATAAGTGTAGGACTCATCGCGGTAGTAGCTTTAGGATTATTGGGAGCTTGCTCTAGCAATAAGGATGCGAAAGTATCGAATGATAAAGATGGAAAATTAGAGATTGTGACAACATTTTATCCAATGTATGATTTCACAAAAAATATCGTCGGCGATGAAGCAAATGTGAAGTTAATGGTTCCGGCTGGATCAGAGCCTCATGACTATGAGCCGTCTGCCAAAGATATGGCAAAAGCTCACGATGCCGATGTTTTTGTTTATCATAATGAAAACATGGAAACGTGGGTACCAAAGGCTCAAGAAAGTTGGGAGAAAGGTATACCTAACGTTGTAGAAGGTACAAAAGACATGATTCTGTTGCCGGGTAGTGAAGAAGAAGGACATGACCACGACCACGGGGAAGAAGGTCATCATCACGAACTTGACCCCCATACATGGGTTTCACCTAAAATGGCAATTCAAGAAGTTTCGAATATCAAGGATCAGTTAGTTAAGCTTTATCCACAAAAAGCCAAAGTATTTGAGACAAATGCCGAGAAATATTTAAACAAACTGAAACAGTTGGATGCTGACTACACTGCTAGTTTTAAGGATGCGAAACAAAAAAGCTTTGTAACTCAACATGCTGCTTTTGGTTATTTGGCTTTAGACTATGGCTTGACACAAGTTCCTATTGCTGGATTAACACCAGAACAAGAGCCTACTTCTAGTCGATTAGCCGAATTAAAAGAATATGTACAAAAGAATGGGATTAATTACATTTACTTTGAAAAAAATGCTAATGATAAAATTGCGAAAACGCTAGCGAATGAAGCAAACGTAAAAATGGAAGTATTAAATCCACTTGAAAGCTTGACAAAAAAACAAATGGATAATGGGGAAGATTATGTTTCAGTGATGGAAGATAATTTAAAAGCGTTAGAGAAAACCACAACAGTTGCCGGTAAAGAAGTAGCACCAGAGAAGGAAGCGAAGGACGAAAAGACAGTTGCTAACGGTTACTTTGAAGACGCTGATGTGAAGGATCGCGAACTAAGTGATTATGCAGGTGACTGGCAATCTGTTTACCCTCTATTAAAAGATGGAAGTCTGGATGCAGTCTTTGATTACAAAGCAAAAATTAACAAAGACATGACGGCAGAGGAATACAAAGAATATTACACTGCCGGCTATCAGACAGATGTGGAGGCCATTAACATTGAAGGAAACACCATGGATTTTGTAGTCAAGGGAGAACACCATAAATATACCTACAAGTATGTTGGGTACAAAATTTTGACTTATGAAAAAGGGAATCGCGGTGTGCGCTTTAATTTTGAAACAGAAGACGCTGAGGCTGGTCGCTTTAAGTATGTGCAGTTTAGTGATCACGGAATTGCACCAAGTAAGGCAGCCCACTTCCATATTTTCTTTGGCGGGGAGAGTCAAGAAAAACTTTACAATGAATTGCATAACTGGCCTACTTTTTATCCAGCTTCATTGTCTGAACATGAAATTGCGCAAGAAATGATGGCTCATTAAAATTATTTTGGAGGAAATCACGTGGTAAGAGAAGCCTTATTGTCCATGGAACCCAAGAATATTGAGGCTTATCAACGGTATCGACTTGCAAAGCAAATGCGATTGAGCGGGAGTACGTTAGCTGATATTGCTATCACCTTAAAAGTCAGTATCGATACGGTCTCTAGAGGATTAAAACAAGATCCCGACTGTCGCTTTATCAAGGTCAATACAGGGAGAAGTAGGCGTTTAGCAAAACGGCAAAATAACCTGACCAATTAATTGATAACACCAGAGCAGATCAGTTTTTTCCTTATTTGGATTTGATCTGCTCTTTATTATGTAAAGAAAGAGGTTCTCTATGAAAAAAATACCTGTCACGGTCCTAACCGGATATCTTGGTTCAGGAAAAACGACACTTTTAAATCATATTCTACATGGTAATCATGGAAAGAAAATTGCCGTTATTGTAAATGATATGGGGGAAGTGAATGTTGACGAAGCACTAGTCGATAAGAAAGGCTTTAAAAGAACCGAAGAAAAACTAGTTTCAATGCCGAATGGCTGTATTTGCTGTACCTTACGTGAAGATTTGATTGTCGAACTAAATCAATTAGCGCAATTACCTGACTTGGATCAAATTGTTATTGAAGCTTCAGGAATCAGTGAACCAATTCCAATCGCACAATCAATTACTTTAGCTAAGAATCCTTTAGACATTGATTTGACCCAGCGATTAGAGATTGATGCCATTATCACAGTAGTGGATGTAAAACGTTTTTGGGATAATTTCGGAGCTGGCGAAAAAATTCAAGAAAGAAAAAATGAAGGTGATGTGGCTGAAGAAGAACGGGATATTCGCGATTTGCTAATTGATCAAATCGAGTGTTGTAACATATTGCTTTTAAATAAATGCGACTTAGTGCCAAACAATACGATTGATAAAATCAATGGTCTAATTGCTAAGTTACAGCCTAATGCAAAAATAATTCGGACAATCAAAGGTGAAGTAGACTTATCGGAAATTCTAAATACAAATCTTTTTAATATAGATGAGATTTCCTATTCAGCAGGTTGGCTCAAAGAGTTAGAGCTTGGCTATCAAAATCATGTTCCTGAAACAGAAGAATATGGTATCTCAAGTTTCGTCTATCGCAATCGGTTACCCTTTGATGCACAAAAATTTGCCCATTTTGCGGATCAAAATTTTCCCGACAACATTACAAGGGCAAAGGGATTTCTTTGGTTTGCTCAACACAGTGATTTTTCAGCGGTCTTTGAAACGGTAGGTAATCACAAAAGTATTGAACCATTAACTTATTGGGTAGCTAGTTTACCAAAAATTGAGCGTCAAATGATTATTCAACAAAATCCTGAATTGAAGGAAGCTTGGCATCCGTTGTTTGGCGATCGCATTAATGAATTAGTTTTCATTGGTATGGAGATGGATCAACAATGGATTACAGAGCAACTTGATGGTTGTTTAATTGATTCTGATTCTCTGAATGCGGATAATTTCCGAAAAACTTCACCATTTGCATGGAAGAAGTCTACTATGTTTAGCCAGATACCGTCAACGGAATGAAGTCTTTAAGAAAAGCTGGTGTCAAGATAGGCGATGTCATAATTATTGGCATTTTGATTATTAGCTCCTTTATTCCCTTATTCGTATTTTCACTCGAAAAGAAGAACAATTCAACTGAAGATACTACCAAATATGCCATCGTTCGGATTGATGGTGAGGAAGTGAATCGCTTCGATTTGGATAAGATCAATCATAAAATTGTGAAGTATTACCCGTCTAAGGGACAATATAATATTGTTGAGATTGAAGATGGAAGAATTCGAGTTAAAGAAGATAATAGTCCTGATCAGATTGCAGTGAAAACCGGATGGATATCGAAACCTGGACAAACAAGCGTTTGTTTACCCCATAAGCTAGTTATTAGTGTTGAGAAAAAAGGAAGTTCGGATTATTACATTTACTAATCATTAAGACGAGTGGCACGAACATCAATAACACATAAAACTTTATAGAAGAATGGCTATATATATCTTGA
Organism: Enterococcus avium ATCC 14025; assembly: GCF_000406965.1. GTDB lineage: Bacteria > Bacillota > Bacilli > Lactobacillales > Enterococcaceae > Enterococcus_A > Enterococcus_A avium. The sequence goes on from NZ_KE136364.1 coordinate 476,703, forward strand.
TTTATTAACAATACAAGATAAATAAGGGGCGCTATGATCTCTGCTCAAGCACTATGCCAGGTTAATCAGGCGGATTAATTCAAATTTAGGATAATCAATAATAGAATCTTGAATTCTGAATGTTTCCAATGAAAAACCAAATGATAGGTCTGTTAGAATTCATTGTTAGTTATTTTAAAGGGTCCTTCTGATCTCGTTATCTTACTAATAAATGAGAAATGAAGATACCACATGCACTAGGAAAATTGAAGAAAAAAAACTATTAGATGATCCTTTATTGATGATTGTGGAAAATAATTTTCAAATTAGCAGATCCCCGTAATTAGTAGTATTTGCATATTTATTGCTGACCAATTATGCCATCAAAATGTGGATCAGTAAGTATCCTAATCAGATCTTTAAGCAATTCAAGCAAATAAATTCATGGTTAGTCATTCGGAGAAGAGTACTCCTTACAATCATGCTGTGATAGAGACATTTCTGTTAAACGAGAAGCATTAAACAAACATAGGTTAAAAGTAAGACAGAAGTTGTTAGGAGGCTTGTAGAATATCTAGAAAACTGCTAAAACATAAACCTAATATATTCTAGTTTAGATTATCAAACTCCAATCAAATCTCTTCTTTTACAGAATTTAACTTTTTTGTTTGTAAAAGTCTTGTCACTCCAGTATTGGGTTATAAAGTTCATTCTTTTGTAGGAAGATTAATTTTTTGTCTCTAGAAACTCTGTCTAAGATTTGATGCAACATCAAAATGTTTATATTTATGAAGTGGCACATAGATGTGACTATTAGGAATAACGATCCGAGGAGCAAGAATACTGTTTCTGGTAAATATGAAACGAATTATGAAGACAAAAATGGGAATACCTGGATGAATTAACAAGAGAATATTCTAACTTTTCCACGTTTTCGTTTAAGATAATTGCAAATTATTTGCAATTGTATAGAAGATCATTTTAATACGAAGGAGAGAAAAGAATGAGTTTAATACCAATTACGGTTCTAACTGGGTTTCTGGGTTCAGGGAAGACTACCCTATTAAATAAATTAATGAAAGATACCAGAGATGAAAATGTAGTAATTATAGTCAATGAATACGGAGATGTTGGAATTGATCATCAATTAGTCTTAACAAATGAGCAAGAAAAGATTTTTCAAATGAATAATGGATGCATGTGCTGTGTATTACGAGAAGATCTGATTGACATGTTTCTGGCTATTTTGCAAGTGGCTGAAAAAGGTAGTGCCCCGATAGATCGAATAATTATTGAAACAAGTGGTTTAGCAGAACCTAGTCCTATAGCACAAACAATTATTCGTACCCCGTTGTTAAATGAACATTTTGTTGTTGATAGTTTGATCACATTAGTTGACGCCAAAAATGGCTTGTACCAACTAGAAAATTATAACGAAGCGGTTGAGCAAGTTGGTTTTGCAGATAAAATTTTTCTTACTAAGACAGATTTAACTGATACAAGAGAAGTGAATAGATTAAAAAAAGTGCTAAATAAGATCAATTCTCTTGTTGATACAGATGTACTCAATATGAATACTGTTACTTATGAAGACATTGTCGGGTTAGATTTATTCGATCGATCCATCTCGGGGGCAAAAAATGTGAATGTTGATATTGACCACATGATAAATAACCATACTATTAATAATCACCAACAAAGCGGACACCATGACCATGACCGTCATCATGAAGGCCATGGTCATGGAAGTCATCATCATATCCACACAGACGTAGATACCTGTGTAATTACAAGTAATTCTCCTCTGCCTGAAGAACAAGTTGGTAGTTGGCTTAGATTGTTGATTTTTCAATACGGGATGGATTTGATGCGCTATAAAGGAATTTTGAGCATTGAAGGACAACCGTGCCAGATCGTTTTACAAGGGGTTAACATGGTCTATAAGCTTGAAGAAGGACAAGCTTGGAAGGGATCTCCAGAGACAAAAATCGTATTAATTGGAAAGAATTTACCACAAAAAGAGATAACGGATATGCTTTTGGTTGATAGTAAAAAAAGTATATCCGACCATCAGTTAAGGAATTCCTATGAATAATATATTTCTTTGGCTTTGTTTTGGGGTTATGTGGCTGATGGTATTTGGGGTTGTTTTGTATTATATCGGGATGATCGATCGCAAGTATATACGTCACACACTCGTTTTGGGGATAATCACTATTCTCTCTACTACTGTATTTTGGTTAGCTATGGGATATTCATTAAGCTTTTATGGAAATATTCAATATAGTATTTTTTCTGATTTGATATTACCAGATGAAGTTGTTTCACTAGTTTTGCAACTACTCTTTTGCCTATATGCAGTAATTATGCTTGTAGGCTCAGTGTTAGAACGAAGTAACTGGAAATACATTGCCTTATATGTTCCTTTATGGATTTTATTTATCTATGCACCAGTGTGTTATTCATTGTGGGGAGAACAGAATTGGCTGAGTGATATTGGTGTTTTAGATTATTCTGGGGGATTAGTCGTACACGCCACTGCCGGGATAGGTAGTCTTGTTTTAGCAAGAACTTTACCTATTCGCTCAAAGATTACAGGACCATCTGATATACAGGAAATAATGGCTTTTATCGGAATGGTATTTATTACTTTAGGATGGTTTGGATTTAATATGGCTCCTTCAGGTGAGATGGGAGAAGCAGCAATCCTAATTTGGTTAAATACGCTTATTTCAATTATAGGTGGAGGAATAAGCTGGTTTTTAACACGACGAGTACTAGAACAACAAATTTCTGTTTTTGACCTGATGAATGGAATGATTGTTGGCTTGGTAGGAAGTACCTGTTCTGTAGGTTATGTGGGACCAAGCGCTTCATTGTTGATTTCAATAATTGTGTGTATTGCTTGCCCAATTGTTATTGAAAGAATACATCAGTATTTTCCAAACTTTGATGATGCAGGAGATTCTTTTGGGATGAACGCGATTGGCGGAATTATTGGGTCTATTTTAACAGGTATTCTAGCAGAAAAAGGGAATTTTTTTAATCAATTGATCGGGACTTTTTTGTTTGCTTATGGAGTTTTGGTTTAAGTTTTTTTATTCATTACTTTTTGAGAAAGCTGATTAATGATTTTGATGCACAATCCTCTTCAAAGAATAATGAAACAGAATATATTTCAAGTACGGAGGTGAAACGTTGATTTTATCAGGAAGAAAAATTCAAGAGTTACAAAATGATAAAATTATTATCACTCCATTTAATGAAGAACAAATCAATCCTAATAGTTATAATTTGCGATTGCATAATCAAATTGGAGTTTATACGGATTCGGTTTTAGATGTGAAAAGAAAAAATGAAATAAAGGTATTTACAATTCCACAATCTGGTTTTCTGCTTGAACCCCATCACCTATATTTAGGAAGAACGGTTGAGTACACTGCAACGGACTTTTTCGTACCTATGTTAGAAGGACGATCTTCTTTAGGGAGACTCGGATTAAATATTCATGTAACAGCTGGGTTTGGTGATATCGGTTTCTCTGGCTATTGGACATTAGAAATGCATGCGATTGCTCCGATTTGGATTTATCCTGGAATTGATATTTGTCAGATATACTATCATACAATCGAAGGTGAGTATGATCTCTATCGGAAAAAATACTCTGAGAATAATGGTTTAGAAGCTAGCAAAATGTATATGGAATTTTAAGTGGAGGTAGAAAATGGTAGAGAAAAAAGAAATCGTAATTATAGGTGCTGGAGCTGCAGGTGTTGGAATGGGAGTCACTTTAACAGAACTTGGGATGAGTGATTTTGTGATTCTTGAAAAAGAAAAAGTTGGAAACAGTTTTGCTAATTGGCCGCAAGAGACGAGATTTATTACCCCTTCTTTTACAAGTAATGGGTTTGGTATGTCTGATTTAAATGCCGTAGCGGTTGATACTTCTCCTGCGTATACTCTAGGAAAAGAACGGCTTTCAGGTATTGATTACGCAGAATACTTGCAATTGGTTTCAGATGAATATCATCTTCCACTTAAGACAGATTGTACAGTTAAAACTATAAAAAAAGAAGGAACAAAATATCTTATAGAAACAACTAAAGGAACGATTTCTACGAAGTATCTCATCTTTGCTGTTGGAGAATTTTCTTTTCCGGTTAAAACCAACATTGAAGGTGCTGATAGATTTGGATTGCATTACGGAGAAGTGAATTCTTGGAAAGAAATTGAAGGGGAACACCAAACGATTATCGGGGGGAATGAAAGTGCAATTGACGCCGCTCTTGAATTAGCGAAATTAGGTAAAGATGTGTCTATCTATACAAAAAGTTCTGGTTTAGATTCTAGGGAAGCAGATCCAAGTATAAGACTATCCCCTTATACAAGACAGAGATTTTTACATCTGCAACAATTAGAAGAATCGAGAAATTAGCAGATGGATACGAACTGATTACTGATAATGGAGAATCATTTAAGGCGGAAAATACCCCAATTGTTTGTACAGGATTTCAAAATGGCGTAAAAACAATTGCTACATCTTTATTTGAGTATAAAGAAAACGGAGAGGCGTTATTAAACCAATTTGATGAATCAACAGTAGCAAAAAATGTTTTTCTAACAGGACCGAGTGTACGAAACGGTTCCGCGATATTCTGTTATGTTTATAAATTCAGACAACGATTTGCATTGATTGCTAGTGAGATTGCCCACCGAAATGAGCTTATTATCGATAAAAAAATTAGACTACTATAAAATGCAATCTTTCTGTTTAGAGGATTGTTCTAGTTGTGAAATAACATGTACGTGTTAAAGAAACACGAAAATTGAAATGAAGAATCCTTATTGTTTAGTCTCTAGTATTAGAAATGGCCGCAAATGTGGTTGACAAAAAAAATTTTTTAGGGTAACCTAAAACTGTTGATAATCATTATCGATTAGAAGGGGGAGAGCTATGTTAAAAGTTTGTGATGCTAGTGTTTTTTATAATAATTTTTTAGCTTTAGAAAAAATTTCATTTGAAATAAAAAAAGGAACAATTACAGGAATAGTAGGTCCTAACGGCGCTGGGAAATCTACTCTACTAAAAGCTGTGCTAAATATTATTCCTCATCAAGGAGAAATAATGATTGATAATGAGGATAGTAAAAAAAAATTAAAGAAGGTTGCTTATGTTGAACAAAAAGCAACTATTGATTCCACCTTTCCGATAAAGGTTAAAGAATGTGTTTCCTTAGGAACATATGCAGAAATGAAAATTTTTCAAAAAGTAAAAAATAAAGAGTGGAAAAAAGTTACCGAAGCGTTACAGAAAGTGAATTTATCAGACTATTCAAATCGTCAAATAGGGGAATTGTCAGGGGGACAATTTCAGCGAGTGCTGGTAGCGAGATGCTTAGTACAGAATGCTGATTATATATTTTTAGACGAGCCTTTTGTGGGAATAGATTCAATTAGTGAAAGAATTATTATGAATACCCTTAAGGAACTAAAAAAACAGGGGAAAACTATTTTAATCGTTCATCATGACTTAAGTAAGGTAAAAGATTACTTTGATAATGTTTTAATTTTAAATAAGAATTTAATTGCTCATGGGAGAGTTGCGGATGTCTTTAATGAATTAAATCTTAAAAAAGCATACGGAGATACTATATTCATAGAAAAGGAGGTGTAGTATGATTCAAAATTTTATTCATGGACTGTATGACTTTCACTTTTTACAAAATGCATTAATTACTTCTGTAGTTATTGGAATTGTTTCTGGAACAGTAGGATGCTTCATTATTTTAAGAGGGATGTCACTTATGGGCGACGCAATTTCACATGCTGTTTTACCAGGGGTTGCTATTTCTTATATTTTGGGGATTAATTTTTTTATAGGGGCAATTCTGTTTGGGTTATTTGCTTCTATAATTATTACTTTTATAAAAGGCAACAGCATTATAAAAGGAGACACTGCTATTGGGATAACTTTCAGTTCCTTTTTAGCACTAGGAGTCATTCTTATTGGTGTTGCTAATAGTTCAACAGATCTGTTCCATATTTTATTCGGTAATATTTTAGCAGTACAAGATATAGACAAGTGGATCACAATAGGAGTTTCAATCATCGTATTAATTGTTGTCTTTTTATTCTTTAAAGAATTGCTGATTACTTCTTTTGATCCCTTGATGGCAAAAGCAATGGGAATGAACGTAAATTTTTACCATTATTTATTGATGGTGTTACTTACTCTAGTCGCTGTAACTGCAATGCAAAGTGTTGGAACCATACTAATTGTCGCGATGCTCATAACCCCAGCAGCGACTGCCTATTTATATGCGACTAGTTTATCAACTATGATTTTTATATCATCAATATTAGGAGCTTTTTCGTCTATATTAGGATTATTTGTAGGGTACACATTTAATATTGCGGCTGGTTCTAGTATTGTTCTTACTTCGGCAACATTTTTTGCTATTAGTTTTTTAATTTCGCCAAAACAAAAATTTTTAAGAAAGAGGGTTACGAATTTATGAAAAAAAAATGGAGAAACATTGCGTTAGGCTTAGGAGCCTTGATAAGTATTTTCATGTTAGGAGCGTGCTCAACCGGAAATAATACGAAAGAAACAAATGAAAAACTAAAAGTGGTCGTTACAAATTCTATTCTTTCTGATATTACCGAGAATATAGCCGGTGATAAAATAGAGTTGCACAGCATAGTTCCTGTTGGAAAAGATCCGCACGAATATGAGCCTTTACCAGAAGATGTTCAAAAAACTTCGAAAGCTGACTTGATTTTTTATAATGGTGTAAATCTGGAAACTGGTGGAAACGCTTGGTTTACAAAGCTAGTGAAGAATGCTAACAAAAAGGAAAATGAGGATTACTTTGCGGTTAGTGATGGAATAGATATCATTTATTTAGAAGGACAAAATGAACGAGGCAAGGAAGATCCTCATGCATGGTTGAATTTAGAAAATGGGATTATTTATGCAAAAAATATTGAAGAACGTTTAGCAGAAAAAGATCCTGAAAATAAAAAGTTCTATAAAGAGAATTTAGACAAGTATGTTGAAAAATTAGATTCTTTAGATAAAGAAGCAAAATCTAAATTTGCTGCAATTCCTGAAAATAAAAAAATGATAGTGACGAGTGAGGGATGCTTTAAGTATTTTTCTAAAGCGTATGATGTTCCATCTGCCTATATTTGGGAGATTAATACTGAAGAAGAGGGAACTCCTGATCAAATTAAAAGCTTAGTTGAAAAACTCCGCACCACAAAAGTTCCTGCATTATTTGTAGAAAGTAGTGTAGATAATAGACCGATGAAGACAGTAGCGAAAGATACGAATATCCCAATCTATTCAACTATTTTTACCGATTCTGTTGCAGAAAAAGGGCAAGATGGAGATAGTTACTATGCGATGATGAAATGGAATCTTGATAAGATTGCTGAAGGACTCTCTAAATAATTTGGAGGATAAAACATGGTTAAAATTAAACAAACTACCATATTAATCTATTTGCTAGCAATACAAAAATTATCTAAAAAAAGGAAAGGAATCAAGAACAATGACTTAGCAAAAATTCTAAACGTCAATCCATCGTCTGTTAGTGAGATGTTGGATAAGCTCAGGAGTGAAGATTATTTAGAAAAAGACTTTCGTTTAACGTCTAAAGGAACTCGATTTATCCAAAATTACAAAAATCGTTTTATCTAAATCTGATGATAGTGTTGCTATTAACAATAGTGAGGGAGGAGTAAATAATGATAATTACTATAGTAATGTTTTCTATTATTGTAATAGCTGCCTACAATTTTTTAAAATCATTTTCAGATTATTTCAGAAAGGATGAATGAGCTATATGAGTCTATTAATTCTTCTAGGGTTACTTTTTGTATCAGTTATTCTGCTCTTTCTCATCAATTTAGGTCTAAGAAATGAATTTAGTAATAGACGTTAACGGTTGAAACTTCTATTCCTGTATAAGATAATGAAGTAAATTCATCTTATTAGGAGGAAGTACCCATAGAGACCAGAGATTATATTACAACTCACCAAAAGTTAATAGAAAGTGGGCTAAGCCATTTTGAAAAAGAAGGATTTCAACAAACTAAGATAAGGCAACTGTGCTTGACCGCAGGCGTAACTACGGGTGCTTTTTATAAACATTTTACTTCTAAGGAAGCGCTATTTGAAGAAATTATTCAGCCGCATATTAATGCGCTTATTAACATGTATAATGAAGAGTTTGCCAAATACCTCTTAAACTTAGAAAATATAGATATAGAGAAAAGTTGGAGAGAGAACTTCAATGAATTAGATCCATTTATTAATTATATTTTTGAGAATAAACGTATATTCGATTTGGTTTTATTCCAATCAGCTGGAACCAAATATCAAGATATTGTTGAAAAAATTACATCATTTGTGACAAAAAAGACAGTCTGTTGTCTAGATAAGTTAAAGACTATCGGAATGATCAATCAAAATTTAGTCTTTAATGAAGAAGAAATCCACTTCTACATTTACTCATTCTACGCTACATTCTATGATATATTGAAGCATAGCTATTCAAAAGAAAAGACTATGCTATTAACCAGAAGATTGTATCAATTTTCTGTTCCTGGGTGGATTGAATTACTGAGTTAATTAAAAAAAGCTTGCATTGAGAATTGTTCTCAGTTATGCTTTTTGATAAGATCGCACTGTTATCTGAATAACGGTGCATTTTTATCAGCTTAAGATAACAGTGCGATCTTATTTTTTGGAGGTGAAAGAGTGTCAAAAATCAATCCGTTAACCTTGATTACTTTAAATATTTTTTTCCCAGTCATTATTTTTTTAGGAAAGGGAAATATATTTCAAGTGGGGTGTTTCATTATTGCTACAGTTTTAGTATTGATGTTTCGTAAAATAAAGACATGTATTTATTTCATCTTGATTTATTCAGTTCTGTTTTTAGCAATGAAAATTATTGATGCTATCAAGATAGAGTTTTTTACTATTTTTTTTGGGACATCCTTATATATTGTATTTCGAATGTTGCCGGTCGTAATGATTTCATGGTTGTTGGTTAGTGTCTATACTAGCAATGAATTATTATCCTCTTTAGAAAAAATACATTTACCGAAAAAAATAATGTTAAGTATTACAGTAGTGATCAGATTCTTTCCGACTTATCGTTCTGAAATAAGAATGATTAAAGAATCTTTAAAAATGAGAAACATTCGCTTGTCTTTTTTTCAGCCTCTGCAATATTTGGAATTTCTGTTAGTTCCCGTTCTTATACGTGCAACTATGATTGCTGAAGAAATGACCGCTAATGCAATAACAAAGGGGATAGGATCTCCTGTGAAAAGAAGTTCTTACTATAAAACAAACATGAGCTTATTAGACTATATCATCCTGTTTTCCGTTACTATTTTTTTCTTAAGTATTTTGATTTGAGGTGAAAGAATTGTTTGAATTTAACAATGTTTCTTTTTCATATAAGGATGTTAAGGAACAAGCGCTTGTTGACCTTAATTTTTCAATAAAAAAAGGTAGTCTTACATTGATTACTGGTTCTTCTGGGAGTGGGAAATCCACACTATTAAAGTTAATGAATGGACTTATTCCAAGACTTTATGACGGAAAATTGGTTGGGGAAATTTTATTTGAAAATAACTCGCTACAATCCTTAACACAAGAAAGTATATCAAAAAATATTGGCTACGTAAGTCAAGATCCTAGAGGACAATTCTTTACAACAAATACAACGAGTGAGTTAGTATTTTCGATGGAAAACTTTGGATTTACAAAAGAGCATATGGATAAAAGAATCAATGAATTAGCTGAATTATTAGATCTTTCAAATATATTAGATAAAAACATTTTTTCGCTATCAAGTGGTGAACGGCAGAAAATTTCTATTGGATGTAGTTTATCGCTAAACTCTAAATTAATTATATTGGATGAACCGTCTTCAAATTTGGACTTCAAAGCGACTAAGAAACTTGCTGACTTACTTTGTGATTTAAAAAATAAAGGATTTACTATTGTTATAGCTGAACATCGTTTTTATTATTTGAAAGAATTAATTGATCAAGTTCTATTTGTTAAAAATAGAACTGTAAAAACTACAACTATTCAGTTGTTAAAAACTGAAAACAATAACGCATTAAGGAAATTTGACATTTTTAATAGTTCGATTGAAGTTCCCTATATCGAAAAGGCAAGTGCAGATGTATTAAAAGTTGAAGAAATTACTTATGAAAATATTCTAAAAGACATAAATTTTGATGTCAAAGTTGGAGATGTTATTGGTTTGGTAGGGAAAAACGGTGTGGGGAAAACAACCTTACTAAGAATACTCATGAAGATTATTCGCCCTACCAAAGGAAAGATAATCGAAAATAAAAAAAATTTGTCATCGCCGTTTTTAGTAATGCAAGAAATGGATTACCAATTTTTCACAGAATCAGTGAGGAGCGAGCTAGCCCTGGGGAATGAAATAGTTAGTAAAGATCAGCAAGAAAAAATTTTAAAAAAAATGGAACTTTATAAAATGAAAGATCAATTACCGTTTGATTTATCCGGTGGAGAAAAACAAAGATTATTGGTTTCTATAGCTTCATTGTCAAAAACTAATTTATTTCTATTTGATGAACCTACAAGTGGGTTGGATTATATCAATATGGAAAGGATTGCTGACCTTATTAAAGACTTAAAAGAAAAGGGTGCAGTAGTTATAGCCACTCATGATCCGGAATTTCTTTATAAAACATGCAATAGAATTATTTATTTAAAAAATGGTGGAATAAAAAAAGATATAAAACTTAGAGTAGAAGATTCAACTTTGATAGAACAGATTTTTAATGACATAACGAAATAGAATTGAGGAGAATATATATGAAAACAAAAGATTATATTTTTATTGGTTTAGCTACAGTTATTTCCCTAGTAATTTACTTTTTTTCAATAATGGTTAGTAGTATTGGTGGGGCGTTTGGTCACAGCATATCCCCAGGGATTTTTGGATTATTATCTGGAATCATATTTGTTTATATTAGCTATAACTACCCTAGAAAAGGAATTTTTACTATTTACACAATTGTTTTATTGTTATTTTTTACGTTAATGGGCGGGGCGTACTTACCTTGGTTTATCAGTTCGATTAGTATGGCGATCTTAGCTGATATTATTCTATCTGTATTTGGATATGATCGAGCAATTCCTCAAGTTGCGTCTTGGGCTCTAATGCAATTAGGCAGTGCTGCCGGACAGTGGATTCCTATATGGTTCTTTACAGATCGTTTTCGTCAAGATTGGATAGATAAAGGACAATCTGCTGCAACAATGGATGCAATGATCCACTATGCGGTAGGTATATGGGGAATCATTTCAGTGTTAGTTGTAGCAAGTTTATCTATGATTGGTGTATTGATTGGAAGAAAAGTCTTAAAAAAATACAAAAAATAGAACGTAGTTTACCTTCTATCTGTTTGTACATCTCTAATTTACGCTATTACGGAAAGCATTAACAGTTGTAAACGAATAAGAGAAGAAATTGAATGCGGGGGAGGAAAAAATGAAAGTATACAAAAAATTATTTAGTTATGTCCCTAAAATGAAATACTACGGATGGTTAGCCACTTTATTTTCTGATTTTTCTGTCGTATTAACAGTCTATGGATATTACAGTATTTACAAATTTCTTCAGTCTCTAATTATTGTAGAAGATGAATATTTAGCTAAGAGTTATGCGGTTCAAACTGTTGCTTGGTTAACTTTAGGAGCTTTATTTTATATTTTTTCTGGCTTATTTTCTCATATCCTTGGGTTTCGCTTAGAGACTAATTTGAGAAAAAAGGGAATTAGCGGTTTAACAGAAGCAAGTTTTCGTTTTTTTGATTTAAATTCTTCGGGATATATTCGAAAGACAATTGATGACAACGCGGCTAAAACACATATGGCAATTGCTCACTTGATTCCAGATAGTGCTCAAGCCATAGTAACACCTGTTTTATCAGTTGCCTTAGGCTTTTTCATTAACTTTAAAATTGGATTGGTTCTAATCGCCATGTTAGTAATTGGTGTATTCTTGTTAAAGAAAATGACAGAGAATACAAATTTTATTCAAAAATATCAAGAATCGTTAGATGTGTTAAGCTCTGAAACGGTAGAATATATCCGCGGAATTCAAGTTATAAAGATATTTGGTGCTAAAGTAACATCATTTAAAGCCTTGAATAAAGCAATTAACGATTATGCTAAGTTTGCATATAAGTATTCTTTGAGTGGGAAAACACCTTTTGTTCTTTTTCAATGGCTATTTTTTGGCATAGTTTGCATTTTGATAGTTCCTATAACCTTTTTTATAACTTCTCTTACCACTCCCAAGATATTAGCTGTTGACTTGTTGATGTTGTTTTTTTTAAGTGGAATTATTTTTGTTTCTTTCATGAGAATAATGTATGTAAGTATGCACTTGTTTGAAGCAAGATATGCAGTCGAAACACTAGACTCCCTTTATTTAGAAATGAAGCAAGACCAACTAAAATATGGGAACGAGACACAGATTAAAAATTGTGACATTGCATTTGAAAATGTCAGCTTTTCATACAAAGAAGAGTGTGTTTTAGAAGATTTCAACTTAGTTTTAGAACAAAAAAGAATTTATGCATTAGTAGGAAAATCAGGAAGCGGAAAGAGTACGATAGCTAAACTAATTTCAGGTTTCTACAATGTGGATAAGGGACAGATTAAAATTGGTGGTAAGCCTTTAAATCACTATTCAAAAGACACAATTATTAACACAATTGCTTTTGTCTTTCAAGATACGAAACTATTCAATCAGAGTATTTACGATAACGTTTCTATAGCAAATCCTCAAGCGCCAGCAAGTAAAGTATTTGACGCGCTAAGATTAGCCGGTTGCGAATCGATTTTAGAAAAATTTCCCGAAAGAGAGCATACCTTAATTGGTAGTAAAGGAGTTTATCTGTCAGGAGGAGAAAAACAACGTATAGCTATTGCCAGAGCAATTTTAAAAGATGCAAAGATTGTTATTATGGATGAAGCCAGTGCATCTATTGATCCAGATAATGAGTATGAACTACAAAAGGCTTTTCAACATCTGATGAAAGAAAAAACAGTTATTATGATAGCTCATCGATTATCCAGCATTAAATCTGTAGATGAAATTCTTGTCTTGTCAGAAGGGAAAATAGTAGAACGTGGAAATCATAATGAATTAATGGCTAAACATCAAGTGTATAAACAATTGGTCACTAATTATGAGAATGCAAATGATTGGAGGCTTGACAATGAAAAGTTTTTATAAAAACAAATTTGCTTTAAGTGATCAGGGCGCAGAAGCTTTAACTAAAGCTTCTATTTCTAGTTTTTTTGTATACTGCATTAATATGGTACCAGCATTCATTATAATGATGCTGATAGACGAATTAGTTTTAGAAAATACAAAGCCCCGTTGGCTTTATTTTGCCGTATCGTTTGTTACTTTGCTTTTCATGTATTGGTTGTTAGATAGGGAGTATGAAAACTTATATAATAGTACTTATAAAGAAAGTGCGCATTTAAGAGTGCAAGTTGCAGACGATTTGTCAAATTTACCATTATCCTATTTTTCAAAACATAATTTATCAGATTTATCTCAAACTATCATGTCTGACGTTGAAGGTATTGAGCATGCGATGAGTCATGCAATACCTAAAGCCGGCGGTATGGCTCTGTTTTTCCCTTTTATTTCAGTGATACTTTTGGTTGGTAATGTCAAAATGGGATTAGCTGTTATTTTGCCAACGTTATTTAGTTTTGTCTTAATCTTGTTATCAAAGAAATCCCAAACGAAAGCCAATACTAAATATTACGATACTTTGAGAGAAAACTCGGAAGAATTTCAAGAAACTATAGAATTGCAGCAAGAGATTAATAGCTTTAATCTATCTAAAAAAGTTCAAGACAGACTTTTCAAAAAAATGGAAGAGAGTGAAAGGATTCATTTAAAGGTAGAATTAAGTACTTTTTCAGTCATGGCCTTATCCTCTATTTTCTCATATGTTAGTTTAGCAGTAGTCATTCTAGTAGGTGTTCACTTACTGTTAACGGGTGAAGTGACTATACTCTACGTCGTTGGTTACTTACTAGCCGCAATAAAAATAAAGGATTCCTTCGATTCTATGAAAGAAGCAGTGCTTGAAATATTTTATTTAGCTCCTAAAATACAGCGAATTAGAGCTATGAAGGAAACCAGTATCCAAGAGGGATCAGATAGTCCTCTGAAATCTTTTGACATTGAGTTGCGAGATGTCTCTTTCTCATATGATAACAATACCCCAATTTTAGATCATATCTCTTTTACGGCTAAACAAGGAGAAGTGACTGCGTTAGTAGGTGCTAGTGGTTCCGGGAAAACTAGTATCTTGAAATTAGTGTCTAGACTGTATGATTATGATGAAGGCTGTATTTTAATTGATGGGTATGATATTAAACGTGTATCTCCAGCTTCTTTGTTTAGCAAAATCGCTATTGTTTTTCAAGAGGTAACTTTGTTTAATACAAGTATTTTGGAAAATATACGTATTGGAAATAGTCAAGCGTCAGATGAGGAAGTGAAAAAAGCAGCTCGTTTAGCTAACTGCGAAGACTTTATTGAAAAACTACCTGACGGTTATCATACATTGGTCGGAGAAAACGGAAGTTCACTTTCTGGAGGAGAGCGACAACGCCTATCCATAGCACGGGCTTTTTTGAAAAATGCGCCAATTTTAATTTTAGATGAAATTACTGCCAGTTTAGATGCGGAAAATGAAAAACGTATTCAGGAAAGTTTAAATCGTTTAATACAAGATAAGACAGTACTAATTATATCGCATCGCTTGAAGTCTATTGAAAAGGTAAATAAAATTGTAGTGATGGATCAAGGAAAAGTAGTTGATCAAGGTACTCATAGTGAGTTGTATCGAAAATCAGAAATTTACAAAAATCTCATAAAGAAAACTAAAATGTCTGAGGAATTTATTTATTAAAAAAGAAACGCTGTCACGATGTTGGCATAGATTTTAACTAACCTACAATTTTGGACATTGTTGCAGTGTTATCCCAAAAAGGTTTATTTTATTAAACTGTTGCTAAGCGCTACTGAAAATGGGAAAATATACTCAAATATTTTTAACAATTGGAAGGTAATCTTTATAATATTGACTGATTGACTTAAATATGTTTTCTGTCAAAATATCTTATGGGAGTCTTACAGATAAGCAAAGTACAGATTTATCTGTGATAAATACTTGATTGACTGATCCAGTTATTTAAAAAAAAGAGAAACACTTCAAGATCTGAAAAGATTTTCTGAAAAATATAATAATTAACGATATCTAGGTGTATAGACAAATTCGTCTATACACCTATTTTTGTAATTTTTTTAAGCTTTTCGAAAAAAGCTACCAATTAAATTGTAGTAGTAATGGAAAGAGAAAAGTGCTGTACTACAGATTTACAAACATTGGATAAATGGAGGAAAGGTGATGGAACATTCGTTTGATACACATCTCATTCATACTTTTGATAGTTTCTGTAAAAAGGTGATCCGAAATGAAGCAAGAAACATAAAGAAGCAGTATGCACGATTACGAGAACGTCAAGTTTCCTTGACAGAGTTACCAGATTCGGTAATCACCACTTTTCAGGTAAATGACACATCAATTGATAATAGCGAAGTTTTTCTTATGCTTGGAATGGAGCTTTTAGTATCTAACTTAACATTGGCAGATGCAATTCATAAACTCAATGAAGTCAAACGTAAAATCGTTTTGCTTTACTATTTTGCAGGATTTAATGATCGTGAAATAGATGAGGCTATGGGAATGAGCGTTGGTGGAGTTTGGTATCAAAGAAAAAAGGCTGAGAATGAATTAAAAGTGCGATTGGAGCATGAAGGGTATGCATAATTTTGATAGTGCAACTTTCATTCTGTCAACAGAGATGATAATTTCTGCATCTTCTGGTGATCCAATTGCAATAACCAAAGTGGTTAAACATTATCAAGGATATATTGTTAGTTTGTCATTACGTAACAGTTACGAAGACGGTATGAAGTCGTCCGTTTATTGTGATGAGTTTATACGTAGGAGTTTGGAAAGTAAGTTAATCGAAAAAATTATTACTTTTGATGTAAACCGTTAATTCGAATCTTTTCTCTTTCCGTTTTTCATTCTATGAAAGTTTCGTAAAAGGCGTATCTATGGAATTTTCATAGGTTGAAAAACCTATCGTCCATTGAAAATTGAATAGAAAATCTATCAGTACATTAGTATTCGTTTAACTATCTAATTGTGCCATGACCAGTAGATAGCGAGCGATAAAGATTTGATAAAATAACGAATTCTTGATAATGATACTTCCGAAACCAAATTACCCCCATCACTAGGGGAGGTGAGATTCCTAATGACTATGTTAAAATATGGTTCAAAAGTACGTTTAGCCATATTTCTGATCTCGACAAGTTTATCTAGTTTACAGTATATTTTCCAAGCGTTTATAATAGGAAATTTTATTACTGCAGCTACAAATGCAGACCTAAATATTTTTGTGAAAAATGTTACTTTCGCTGTTGTTGGTATACCTCTATTTGGAATCGTTATGCTGATTAATGTAAGTGCTCGAGCAAATTATATTAAGTCTGTCAATATAAAAATAAAAGAACGTGCAATTGAAAACTTAATCCAAAAAGATATACATGAAATTGATGTTTCAAGTGATTTGTCGTTTATTATGAATGATCTGAAATTATTAGAATCAAACGGCATAAATGCTGTGCTTTCAATTTTAACAAGTGCGATTACCTTTCTATTTGCTCTTTTTTTTTCACTGAAATACGATATTTGGACTACTGCTGCTTTCTTTATAGTTTCGCTTATTCCACTGGTTATTTCGAATGTGACTAAGAAACAGATCCGTGGAAAATCAGAAAAATGGTCGGAAGAAACCTCTAGATTTCTTTCACGGTTAAAAGACTTTTTAACAGCTACACGCACAATAAGAACTTATCAAGTAGAAAAAGAAATGGCAGCA
Organism: Enterococcus avium ATCC 14025; assembly: GCF_000406965.1. Lineage (GTDB taxonomy): Bacteria > Bacillota > Bacilli > Lactobacillales > Enterococcaceae > Enterococcus_A > Enterococcus_A avium. The sequence goes on from NZ_KE136364.1 coordinate 493,744, forward strand.
CGGGTGTCATATTATGTAAGGGAATCAGAAAATGCTCTTAAAGATATGAATCAAACAGTGGGTTATACAAATGCGGTCGTGACGGTGTTGGTTACATTATGTGCCTTAACACTTCCGTTTGGAATCGGTATATTACGAATTATAAACAGTAGTCTAACATTAGGTGTATTTATTTCTGTAGTACAATTGTCAAGTTATTTGAATAAACCACTCTTATCAGTACTGGAGATGCGAAATCAATTACAAACTACGCGAGACATTCAAAACGGGTTTATCGAATTTTAAAAGATAGCAAAACAAATCGTTTATTAGAACGAAGTGATTCTAAAAGAGGATCAATATCTATATCTCCATTTTCTAAATTAGAACTACGTGATGTAACTATTCAATTAGGCAATAAAAGAGTGCTTAGTCAGCTTAATCTAGCCATTAACGCTGGAGAAAAATTGCTGATAATGGTACCTTCGGGTTTTGGAAAGTCAACGCTTCTTGGTGTCTTATAAGGGAATGTTCCGATATTAGAAGGGGAATATTTGTATAACGGTATTTAAATTTCAAATTATACTGTTTCTCAATTAAGTGAGCAATTCTCATTGATTTTGCAAACACCATTTGTGTTTAATGATACAGTTCGTTTTAATGTAACTCTCGATCGTTCATTTTCTGAAGAGAGCATTTTTACTGCACTTGATCATGCAGGGATGAAGCAATTTATCTCGGAAAAGGGATTAGACTACATAATAGCTGAAAATGTGCAGAATCTTTTAGGAGGAGAACTACAGCGTATAGAAATAGCAAGAGCTTTTTTGTACAATAGACCGATTATATTGGCGGATGAAGCAACTTCTTCTTTAGATAATATCACAGCAGCACATATCAGAAACACTTTTATCAATAGTCCTAATACGTTGATTGAGGTAGCTCATAAAGTCTCACAAGAAGAACAACTACTTTATGATAAAGTATTAAAACTGGAAGGAAATGAATGATTTAAAATAGTTATTTTCAATAATAAAATAATGTAAACGTTTTCGAATGGATAGGATTTGGTGTCACTAATTGAATAAATTTTACTGACCCCCAGTGTATAGGCAATTTAGTCTGTACACTATTTTTTTCGGAAAAATTTATAAACTTCGAAAAATTGACTCGTTCAGATTGTAGTAGTAGTGGAAAGAGGAAAGCCATATGTTGAAGTCTCTATTTGGTTTTTAAAGGAGGAAATTCAATGGTTCATTCGTTCGATTCACATATTTCTCATACTTTTGATAGCTTTTGTAAAGCAATAGTTCGAAATGAAGCAAGAAACATCAAGAAACAATATGCGCGATTGAGAGAACGTCAAATTTCATTAACTGAACTACCTAGAGAGCTAGAGTCAACATTCCAAGTGGTTGATACATCTGTAGAAAATAGCGAAATTTTTATTGCTCTTGGAATGGAATTGCTCGTTACCAACCTCACTTTAGCGGAAGCAATTCATCAACTTAATGAAATAAAGCGGAAAATTGTTTTGTTGTACTATTTTGGTGGTTTTAATGATCGTGAAATAGGACAAGTAATCGGAATGAGTGGTGGGGGCGTCTGGTATCAACGAAAAAAAGCTCAATCCGAATTAAGAGATATCTTGGAGGAGAAATATTATGTGTGAGCTTGACTATTCTGATGCTTTATTATCACCTGAAATAATCATTGCTGCTTCTTCAGGTGAACCACTCGCAATGAGTGAAGTTTTAAATCATTATCAAAACTATATTACTAGCCTTTGCCTAAGAAATAAGTATGAGAACGGTACTATATCCTCAGTTTATATTGATGATTTTCTGCGTAGAAGTCTTGAAAGTAAATTGATTGAAAAAGTCATGAAATTTGATGTAACCCGCTAGTAGCTACTTTCCTCTTTCTGTTTTTCATTCTATGTAAGTTTTATACACAGATTCGAAGTATAAAATTTTCATAGGCTGAAAAGCTTATATGTTCATTGAAAAGTAAATATAACTCTATCAGTACATTAGTCTTTTGAATAAAAAACACATACTACGCCATGACAAGCATTGACTTGAGCGAAAAATAGTTGGTTTTGATTTGAAAGCTAGATAATGATACTTCCGTAACCAAATAGGCCCGCCATTACTGGGGGGAGGTGAAATTCCTATGTGCTTTAGTAAAGCAGCTGATAGATAAAAAACATTAAAGTATAGACTAATTGTTATCTCATTTGAAAGCTTAAAAGAGTGCGACAAATATTAAAGAAGGCGGTATAATGAAGACAGTCACACGACAGGATATAGTCAACTTAGGATTTTCTCAGTACTACGCTGACAAAATTTTCAAGGAATGCAAAATTCTTCTTATAAAAAAAGGCTATTCTTTTTATCGAAATTCTAAGATAAAAAGAATACCTGTCTCAATACTTGAAGAAGTCTTGCATATTTCTTGGGAGGAATAGTACGATGAGAAGAATAGCAAATGTGTACAAAGATGAAAAACGAGGTACTTGGTATTTTTCATTGTCTCTAGGATATGATCGTTTTGGTAAGAGAATTCAGCCTACCAGAAGAGGTTTTAAAACTCAGACAGAGGCCAAGCAAGCCATGGAGGAATTGAAAAAGAATTATTCCGATTCTCAAAATATCTATCTGGAAGGAATTACGTTTCGAGATTTTTATAAGAAATATTTCTTTCCTTGGTATAAGCTGGGGACAGTTGAAAAAACCTATGTAAAAACAGATAAGACTTTAAAACGTGCGTTAGCTTATTTTGGAAAAGTACAGATGGAAAAGATCAGACCAATTCATATTCAAGAATTTCAACAGTATCTAGTTGAGAAGTGTTCAGTTAAAAACAGAGATGGTTCAACACGTCCTTTATCAAACAATTACATTAAACAGATTTTTAACAAGTTACGGATTATTTTTAAGCGTGCGGTAATTTTGGAAGTGATTGAAGAAAATCCAGTAGATACGATTGGAAAGATTCGAACTGAGCGTTCTGTAGTAGATTTTTGGACAGTTGATGAATTTAAAAAAGTATACAATTGTTCTTATCTCTGTGATTTTCAGGAGACTTTCTACAAAAGGATGATGCGTTTTTTGTTTGTTACGGGTCTTAGGAGTGAAGAGCTTTTTGCTCTACAATGGCCGGATATTGATTTTAAAAAAGGGACTTGCAGTGTGAATAAATCCCTTTATATTCGGAAAAGGACGAATTATGAGTTTTCCGATACGAAAAACACTTCGAGTATCCGAACTATTACGCTAGATCAACAAACCATTGAAGACTTGAAAGAATGGCAAGAGATTCAAAAGTCAATTGGAGATGACTTAGGTTTTGTCTTTACTTTTGATGGCTTACCGCCTTCACCAAAAACATTTTTAAATCGTATCAAAAAATTAGCAGAAGAAGCAGGGGTAAAGCCTATTCATTTACATGGTCTTCGTCATTCTCATGTTGCTTTTTTAATTGAGCATAATAAAAATGTTTATGCTATTTCAAAACGTTTAGGTCATTCATCAATTAAGACGACATTGGATAAATATGGTCATCTTTATCCAGAAACAAACCAAACCCTAGCAGATGAGTTTACTAAATTTTCTGTTTGATTTTTAACGATTTATTGCTGTCATTTGGTTGTCATAAACGATTTTTTTAACTTAGTTATTGATATGCCGGTCATTAAAGGTTAGTTGTCGGAATCGAAAATGGATGAGGATGAACCTAAGAAGAAATAGCTTTTTTGAACTACGATTAAAGTTATGAGGCGTTGGATCAGTGATCCTTCGCCTTTTTATATGTTCATATAGTTGGAACGGGCAAGTAGATGAGTCTAATTCTTGATTGAAAAAGAAGAAGCTCCAACTTGAAAATTTAGCTATATTTAATTAATTACATAAAAATAAGAAAAGCATCACAGGATATACCAAGTAAAAATGTCTTAGCGGATTAATCGAATAATTATCTATTTCTTCAAAAGCTTGAATTTACTAACTACTGGCAATAAAAATTTCATATCTTTGATTTTGAGATTGATTAATCCTATTAGTGTGCCATGGTCTATATTATCGAAACATCCTTTTATATCTCCCTCCACAAACCATCTTGCACCACCAAACTCTCTTTTGATTGTTTTCAAAGCGGTATGGTAGCTTCGTTGAGGTCTAAAACCATGGGAGACATCTTCGAATACCGGTTCATAGATAGATTCAAGAATTAGTCTCACTGCTTCTTGAATCAATTTATCTGTGAATGTTGGAATCCCTAAAGGTCTCTGTTTTTTGGAATTCTTTTTTTCAATATACATTCTTCGTACAGGTTGAGGATGATAGGTTTCTTCTTTTAGATAGAGATTGAATAATTTTTTTGATTTTTTCTTCACTAAAACCATCTGCTGTATCATCTAGCACTCCTTTTGTGGCAGCTCCTTTATTGGCGTATAAATTTTGATAAGCCACGTAATAAATATCTGGACGTAAAAGATAACGATAAAGTCTTGTAAAAACTTCGTCTTTATTTTTTTGTGAATTTTTACTGATTCTTTCTAAAATTGCCATTGTTGGTTTCATTTTGAGGTTTTCCTCCCTAATCAATTTTAAATTTTAGTACACAATAACTGTGCCCCTTCGCCATGTAAAGGTCGTTATCCTTCTCAGACTACTACGAGCACTCCGTACCCTTGTAAGATATTCAAGCTCTACTAGCTATAGCCTTTTGCCTCCTTTCTTTTGGCGTTCTTGTTTAGGGTATCCCCAGTTAATATTAAGTATAGGTTAGTTCAGATTGTCGGCATCGCTTTCGTTTCCATAGGTTCCCCTACAGATTGTACAGAATGAATGATAACAGATAAATTCACAACCATAATTTATCTGATTCTGTACTGAAGGTTTCAGACACTTTCCTTCATCGACACATAACCGAAATTAGAAACTTGCGTTCAATAAACCCAATTTATACCTCGTATCTGATTGACATTGCAGTTCAGTCGTACCAAGTTGTCTTTAGGTAACTTACCGCTTTCCAACCGTGCTATGTTCCTGTATCAGCTTTCGCCTTTCAGTTAGGTTGCTGTCTTCTGTGTTATCGTACAGAGTAGTACCTTAATCTACTTTACTTAATACCCTATCTGGGCGCACGTTGTGGATATGCCCTTTATCTATGTGGGTAGATAAGACAAATTCGTATTCGTCCTTTAATATCTTTTTACAAAGTTCAAGACCGATTTGATGTGCCGTTTCAGGACTTGCTTCTCCGGGTAAAAAGGATTGAATAAGATGTCTTGCAAGAACGGTTCCGTTTGTTCCGGCATCATTTCTTGTTCTTGAAAATTGGATATGAGCAGTTTCCTGATGGCATTTATGAGTGCTTACTAAGATTTGCTCATCTGTTTTTTCTCCATTAATAATATATGAAATGGCAAGATTAAAGGTTGATTTTATAGGATGTATTTTTGTAATAGCCATAAAATTTAATCACTCCGGAAGTTCTGTTAAGAAGCAGAGAATGTATTTGCCACAACTCTTTTGAGAAATATTCAATCTGCTTTTTCATATCATTTATATCGTCCTTATAGATTATGCCGGTGGAATTCACACGCTTTGCAATCTGATTTATGTTGCTGATAGCATTGGAAAGGAAACCCTGTAAATCTCTAAACGGCTCTAAATCCACTTAATATATTTCTTTTTCTAAAACACACTTGCGGATGAAATGGCTCATATTTTTACATTTCGCAAGTTTTCTTTTCTCCTCAAAAAGAGCCTTTTCTTCTTCTGTTAATTTAATTTCAAGCCTTTCATTTCGTATTCTATTTGCTATAGGTAATCCTCCTTTGAATGTATTTCTGGGTCTTAGGGTACACCCTAACAAGTTAAAAATTGATAAAAAAAGAAGCAGATCCCAAAGGGCTGCTTCATCAATTTTTTCGTAAGTGTCCGTACACTTACTGTGCTTGCTCATATACTAATCGATCATATACTAATCGTGTAAGAACAACTTTAAGCATAATACTTATATTGTTATACCATAGTTTGGAAAAATAAAAAATTATATTTCATCAACGTTTCATAAAAGGTGTGTAGAATGTTATTGAAAGTAGCTATAAAATGCTATTGTGTAAAAAATAAAGGAGGAATAATTTATGAAAAAATAGTACCAAGAGGAGCATGCCTATTACTTGCATTATGTTTGAGCTTAAGCGCAGTTGGGTGTCAAAAAAGTAATGAAAACAATAAAATAAAAGAAGGACAATCCATAAGTTCTGAAGAGGAAGGCATGTCAATTAATGCAAATGGCAAAAATGAAACTTTTAAGCCATCAGATTATACATTGGAGGCAAAGAAAGAATATGTTTATGAATATTTAGGGCTTAAATTTAAACTCTCAGACAAATTTAGAAATTATATAGCTGATAAAAAGATAGCGATGTTAGATGATCAAAGTCCTATAGATAAAGAACTAAAGTATGCTATTTTGACATTTGAAAAAATGACAGAAGAACAAAAGAATGCAGTTATAGAAAAGATGGGCGATGGATATAAAAATTGGCAAAATGAGCCTGAAAGAATTGGGACTATTGGTATATTTGAAAAAAATACATCAGAAGAAAAAAAATCTAAAATTATAAAATGTGATACTCATACTAAAATAGGAGTTTCAAGTGATGGAAAATACGATTGCTATTTAAGCACAAATAGCGGAGCTGAAAGTAATCTTCTGGATGAATTAAAAAGAACTGAGATTCAAATTATAGATAAAAAAGAACGTCCTAAAAATGGTTTTGTGCTATCAGAAAAAACTGATTTAGAAAATACAGAAGCATTTAACAAAGAATCGGTTAAAGATTTACGTAAACTATCAACAAAGGACATAAATGGCAAGGATTTTACAAGTAAAGATTTTGAGAAGTATGATCTTACTATGGTAAATGTATTTGCAACTTGGTGTACAGCTTGTGTAAAGGAAATTCCTGATTTGGTTGAGGTTCAGAATGAAATGAAAAGCAAGGGTGTAAATATCGTTGGAGTTGTTACAGATCCTGTTGATGATAACGGTGAAAACAAGGAAGCAATTGAAAAGTCAAAGTTAATACATGAAAAGACAAAGGCTTCATATCCTTTCTTAATGCCAGATAAGACAAACTTTAATGGTAGATTGAATGGTATACAGGCTATGCCAGAGACTTTCTTTGTTGATAGTAATGGAGAAACTAAGTTGTCTTGGATAAGGCGATAAGAATTTGTATGGAGTGTATTGGAATTGGATAGAATTAAAAATATTATAAATGGTAGTACAAAAAAAGATAAATATAAAATAAGAGATCGTTTTAAGCATTTATTTCAATCCGTTTGGTTTTTAATTACTAATTCTTACTTTGAAGGCTTTAAGACTGGTAAAATCTACGGGGGGAATTTAAAGAAAATTTGTGTTCCGGGTATAAATTGTTATTCATGCCCGGGAGCAAAAGGTTCTTGTCCAATAGGATCACTACAGGCAGTAATTGGAAATTCAAAATATAAGATTAGTTATTTTATTATATAGTTGGGATTTTGTTTTTTATAGGAGCATTGGTGGGAAGATTTGTTTGTGGATGGCTGTGTCCATTTGGATTGATTCAAGATTTGCTACACAAGATTCCCTTTATTTTTGGTTGATATTTTAGGTCAGGGTTCTCCGTATTTTTGTAAACTTATTTGTCCGATTAGTATGCTGGAAGGAGGATTACCACTTGTTTTATTAAATAAAAGTATGAGAAGTGCGATAGGTTTCTTGTATTATTGGAAAGGAATCATTCTAATAGTTACTTTGTTACTTTCTATAATTATATATAGACCTTTTTGTAAATATATATATCCACTTGGAGCTATTTACTCAATTTTTAACCCTATTTCAATATTTAGATATAGATTGGATAAGGATAAGTGTATTAATTGTGGAAAATGTAAAAAAGTTTGCCAAATGAATAAAGATTCAGTTGAGAATTGCAATCATCTGGAGTGTATCAGATGTGGACGATGTAAAAATGCTTGTCCGGTGGATGCAATTAGTTATGGAGTAAGAAAATAGAGAGGAGTAGTTAGGAAAGTGATAAAAAATGCTATAGCATATATTACAAGAAAGAAAAATAGAACTTTAATAATTTTTATCATATTAACTATAGTTCTTTCTTGCTTGTATTCTTGTTTAACAATAATGAAATCAAGCAATGAAATAGAAAAGGCTTTATATGAAAGTTCTAATTCTTCAATATCAATAACAAAAAAAAATGGTAAATATTTTAATGTTAATCAATTTAAAGATATTGAAAAATTAAAAGAAATTGAAGAAAAAATAATTCAATATGATGGATTAGCAAAACTAAAAGATGCTAAAGTAGTTAGCGGAGAACAAAGAATAAATAGAGAAGATTTATCTGACGAATTTAAGAATGTTGTTTCACTCGAAGCTACAAATAATACTAAAAGAAATATTTTATTTAGTAGTGGAGTATTTACAATTAAAGAAGGTAAAAATATAGAAGAAAATGATAAGAATTCAATTATTGTTCATGAAGAATTTGCTAAACAAAACAATCTAAAATTAGGTGATGAAGTTGATCTTGAATTACTAGATATTGAAAAAAGTGGAAAAATAAAAAGTCATAAATTTAAAATTATAGGGATCTTTTCTGGTAAAAAACAGGAAACATATACAGGATTATCTTCTGATTTTAGTGAAAATATGGTGTTTGTAGATTATTCAACAAGCCAAGAGATATTAAACAATTCAGAAAATAATGAAATTGCAAATAAAATTTTAATGTATTCTGGTAGTGCAGAATCTACAGACTTAGCCTTAAACAAATTGAAAGAGCTTAAAATTGATGAGTCAAAGTATTTTGTTGAAAAAGATTCTAATGCGTTTGAAGAGTCTTTAGAGTCAGTGAGTGGAATAAAATATATAATAAAAGTAATGACTTATTCTATTATGTTAGGTGGGATGGTTGTTCTTTCATTAATCTTGATTCTATGGTTAAGGGAAAGAATTTATGAAATAGGTATATTTTTATCTATTGGAACATCTAAGATACAAATTATAATGCAATTTATATTCGAGTTAATATTCATATCGATACCAAGTATAATATCTTCCTTATTTTTAGGAAATGTATTACTAAAAGTAATTGTAGATGGATTCATTAACTCAGAGGATTCAATGATTTCCGGTGGAAGTTTAATAAATAATAGTAGTTTTATGTCAAATATAACAACACTTGGACAAAGTTATTTAATATTAATAAGTATTATTGTTTTATCAGTTGTATTTGCTTCTTCATTAATGTTAATCAAGAAGCCTAAAGAAATCTTATCAAAAATAAGTTAGGAGAAAATAATGGATATATTAGAAATAAAGAATGTAGCATATAGTTATGCAAATTCTAAAGAAAAAGTTTTGTCAGGAGTAAATCAAAAATTTGAACTTGGGAAGTTTTATGCGATAGTAGGAAAGTCAGGAACAGGAAAATCTACACTTCTTTCCTTACTTGCTGGACTTGATAAACCTCAAACAGGAAAAATATTGTTTAAGAATGAAGATATACAAAATAAAGGATATAGTAATCATAGAAAAAATAATATATCTTTAGTATTTCAAAACTATAATTTAATAGATTATTTATCACCAATTGAAAATATTAGATTAGTAAATAAATCAGCAGATGAAAGTATCTTGTTTGAACTAGGTTTAGATAAAAAACAAATAAAAAGAAATGTTATGAAATTATCTGGTGGACAGCAACAAAGAGTAGCTATTGCTAGAGCATTGGTATCAGATGCTCCAATAATACTAGCTGATGAGCCTACTGGTAATCTAGACAGTGTTACTGCTGGAGAAATAATTAATATATTAAAGACATTAGCTAAAGATAGAAATAAATGTGTAATAGTTGTAACACATAGTAAGGAAGTAGCAGATTCTGCGGATATCATTTTAGAACTAAGTGGTAAAAAGTTGAAAAAAGTAAATAAAATGAATTTGGAGGTTGAATAATGATAAAAAATGCATTTGCTTATGTAACTAGAAAAAGTTTAAAATCATTAATTATCATATTAGTTATTTTATCTATGTCAACTTTAAGTCTCATTAGTTTATCTATTAAAGATGCTACGGACAGAGCTTCAAAAGAAACATTTTCTAATATAACAAATAGTTTTTCTATGGAGATAAATAGACAAGTAAATCCAGGAACACCTAGAGGTGGGGGAAATGTAAAAGGTGAAGATATTAAAAAGATATCTCAAACAGATAGTATAGACTCCTATGTAAAAAGAATAAACAGTGTTGCAGATTTAGTTGATTATGATATTATTGAAACTCAAGAGACTCTTGCGAATCAATCACCTGAAAGAGCAAAGAATTTTAAAAGAACAGTTATGTTAACTGGGGTTAACGACTCAACAAAAGAAACAAAATTTGTATCAGAAGCATATAAATTAGTAGAAGGAAAGCATTTAGAAAATGAAGATAAAAATAAAATCTTAATGCATAAAGATTTAGCTGAAAAAAATAATCTTAAAGTTGGAGATAAGATAAAAATAAAATCTAATTTATTTGATGCCGATAATGAGAAAGGTGCAGATGAAACAGTAGAAGTAGAAATTAAAGGTCTATTCGATGGGCATAATAGTGGTGGAGTAAGTGCAGCACAAGAACTATACGAAAATACATTAATCACTGATGTTCATACAGCTGCTAAAGTTTATGGTAATACTGAAGATACAGCTGTATACCAAGATGCAACATTCTTTGTAAAAGGTGATAAGAATCTTGATAGTGTAATAAAAGATCTTGGGAAATTAGATATAAATTGGAGAGAATATAATTTGATTAAAAGTTCATCAAATTACCCTGCATTACAACAATCTATATCAGGTATTTACTCAATTTCAAATAAATTATTTTTTGGCTCATTAATATTTGCAGGAGTTGTAGTTTCATTATTATTATTATTATGGATGAATGCTAGAAAGAAAGAAATAGCAGTATTACTATCATTAGGTATATCAAAATTAGAAATTTTTGGTCAATTCCTAATTGAGATGGTATTTATATCAATCCCCGCATTCGTTGGTTCTTATTTCTTAGCTCAATATACAGCTGACAAGCTTGGGAATAATATATTGAATAAGGTTACTGGTGATATAGCTAAACAAATAGCTAAACAATCTGCATCTAGCCAATTAGGTGGTGGGGCAGAAGCTGAAGGATTTAACAAGACATTATCAAGTTTAGATATCAATGTATTACCTAAATTCATGATTTATGTAGTTATATTTATGAGTTTAGTACTTCTTGTATCATTGATTATTTCTTCATTCAATATATTAAGAAGGAATCCAAAAGAATTATTAATTGACAATAATTAAAATTTTCGGTGCTTTTTAGCACCAAAAATGAGAGTGTAATATAAACCGTGTAAGTAACCATCAATCCTAGGCGGGTGGTTGCTTCACGGTTTTTATTTTTCTAAAATAAGATCAAGAGGTGATTACACGATGGCTAGAAAGAAAAGAAATCCTGATGCTGAGAAGTTAGCTGAATCCATTTTGAATACTTATCAAACCGAATCTGTAGAGGATATGCAAGATGTTTTAAAAGATGTGTTTGGTCCCTTATTTGAAAAAATGCTTCAAGGAGAATTGAATAACCATTTAGGGTATGACGCCCATTCTAAAGAGCCAAAGAAACATGACAATCGACGAAACGGTTATGGCAATAAGACGCTTAAAACGAGCTTTGGTAAAGTAAACATTGATGTTCCCAGAGACCGGGAGGCTTCTTTTGAACCTGAGTTGATTCCTAAGAGAAAACGAGATGTCTCCGACATCGAAGGTAAGGTTCTTTCCATGTATGCACGAGGAATGAGTCAATGCGATATCGCCGCAACCGTTGAAGATATTTACGGCTTTGATATTTCCCACGAAATGATTTCTGATATCACGGATGCCGTCCTTCCTGAATTGGAAGAATGGCAAGCTCGGCCATTAGCCAAGTGTTATGCATTTCTATTCGTTGATTGTATGTATGTCACTTTACGCGAAAACTATGAAGATAAAGAATATGCTGTGTACACCATTCTTGGCTATGATCTTAAAGGAAACAAGGAGATTTTAGGCCTATTGCTCAATCAAACAGAATCTAAAAATCGCTGGATGCAAGTCTTCGACGAATTGAAAGTACGTGGTGTAGAAGATGTTTTTTTCATTTCGATGGACGGTGTTTCCGGTCTCAAAGAAGGCGCAAAAGCAATTTTTCCTTCTGTCATTGTGCAGCGCTGTATTGTTCATCTTGTTCGAAATGCGTTAGGATACCTCCCAAGTAAGGATTATAAGGAAGTCTGTCGAGACATGAAAAAATTCTACAGTGCTTCTTCTTTAAACGCTGCACACGCTGCCTTCAACAGTTTTCAAAATCGTTGGTCTCAATATTCTGGTGCAGTAGATGTATGCAAACGAAACTTTTCTCATGTTGAACAACTCTTTGATTATGGCAGCGCCATTAGAAAAATCATGTACACTACTAATGCAGTTGAAAGTATTCACTCTAGCTTCAGAAAAGTCACAAAAAAGGGAGCGTTCTCTAATGAGAATGCGCTCTTAAAATTACTTTATTTACGTACGAAAGAATTACACACGAAGTGGGCGGGTGGGCGAATTCGAAACTGGGCTATGGTGCTGAATCAGTTAATGGTCAACGAGACATTCTCCTCTAGAATTGAAAAGTATGTCATTTACCTTCCGTAACAACGTTAGGCTTATTCAACTATGCTTCCAATCGGGATTTATCTGATGTAAAAAATGACCAAAAGAATTTTGTGTTTTAAACTTCTAGATATTTAACTTCCACAGTTTAGTTGACAACCCCCATAGCTCTTAATCTTATCTCAATACACCCACCGTTAAAGTTCGGTGGGTTATTTATTTTTCAATCTTTCAATAACTGATTGCGTTCATTTTCTTGCCTTTTTAATAGCTTCATATAGTCAATTGTTCGAACTGCGTCTTCAGTGCTAAGAGAGCGATAGAGAGCTAAAAACTCTTCCTCATATCTACCTACGACAACATTGTCTAGAAAATGGCTTACAGGAGTTCCTAGGGCTCTAGAAAGAGCTGTTAAGCTATCGAGGTTAGGTTCTGTTACAGAATTTTCCCATCTTGCTACTGCCTGTTGTGTAGAGAAGATTTTTTTAGCTAATTCTTTTTGTGTCCACCCGAGTGCTTTTCGCTTTTCTCTAATGACCTTTGCATATTGTTTCTGTTTCATTAATACACCCCCCTCGTAAAATAATTTTTGTCTAATACTTTTTAATCAAAATGTTTCTGAACCATAAAATTTATTGAATAACACATTCCTAACGGAATTTGTTTCGTTATTGTGTGATTTCTCAGAGTACAATGGATGTATGGAAAGGATCCAGCGGGAATTTGCTATCACCCCCTGTAGCTTTGTCTACCTTGTTAAGTCTGTTACCCGAACCACTGTTATCACTACCAACTCATTAGCTGTTTCGATAATGGACTAGACTTTCATATAGTAGTTTGGAAGGCAGCTTCTAGCTCTGTTATCACCGTATTCTATTAGGCGAGGTTGTGGCTACACAGTGAGGTTCTGGGGAATCCCACAGTATCGAAGCATTTTCCAAAATTTATATTGAAAGGAGGTCCTTATTCCATGAAATTATTTGTCGGTATTGACGTTAGTTCTGAAAAATTAGATATTTGTTTCCTAACAGACGACGATCAACTGTCTATCTTGTCTGAAATTTCTATTGCCAATGATATTGAAGGTGCGTCATTAACACGAGAAATGATTCTTGAGTTCAATGAAAACTATCACTTCGATCAAATCGTGATTGGTATGGAATCGACATCCATGTACAGCTTCCACCCTTCAATGTTTTTCCATGAAGATGCGGAGCTAAAAAAACTCAATACACTTGTGACAATTGAAAATCCTTTTCGGGTGAAACAATTCAGTCGCATGTTTGATGAGGATAAGACCGATCGAAACGACGCGTTAAGAATTGCTGATTTCTTGCGTATACAACGGTTCACAACTTCCTCTATCAAAGAAGAGAAGTACATGGCCTTACAGAGATTAACCCGTACGCGCTATCAGATCATTAAACAATTAACTCGTACAAAACAACACTTCCTGGAAAACCTAACGTACAAATGCAATACATTAGCCCGAGAAATGCGAGACGAATCGACAAGTCTGTTTAGTGCCACTGTCATTTCTCTTATGACAGAAGACTTCACCCTAGATGAGTTAGCTGAGCTTCCTTTGGAAGCATTCTGTGACTTACTCCAAGAAAAAGGAAGGGGCGCTTTAAAGAGCCCAAGAAAATTGCCAAAGCAATTCAACGTGCAATTACCATGAGTTATCGTTTAGGTTATCTTGCACAAGAATCCATCAATGTTGTTTTAAGTGTTCTTGTACGCGAAATACGTGCACTTGAAAAGAACATCAAAGACTTAGATAAAGCAATTGAACAACTAGTTGTCGTCATTCCAGAATACCAATGCTTAACCAGTATTCCAGGCGTTGGGAAAGTATATGCCGCTGGCTTGATCGCTGAAATTGGACAAATCGAACGTTTTGAGGATCAAACAAAATTGGCAAAATACGCAGGTTTAAGTTGGAAAGTCAAACAATCCGGAAATTACCAATCTCAAAACACACCTCTGACAAAACAAGGGAATCGCTATTTTCGTTACTACTTAGTTGAAGCTGCCAACTCTGTAAGAAATTATCTTCCTGAATATAAAGCTTTTTATCAAAGTAAATGTAAAGAGATTCCAAAGCATCAACACAAACGAGCACTCGTCTTAACCGCAAGAAAATTTACGCGTCTGGTGGATACGCTACTACGTAACCATCAACTCTACACGCCACCAAGGAGCGTGATAGATAAATAACAATTTGTTATTTACGCAAATCCTTGAATGACCCGAAAAAAATTTGATTTTGGTCGGGTTTAGTTAAGTGCGCTTAAAAACAGGTTACTCAATAAGAATATTCTCAATTTTTATCTTGACTTATTACCATTAGACTCTCAGTAGAGTACAACAAGTTGTTGTATTTGTAATGATATTTGAAGTTTTTATATATTTTATGAGTTTAAATACATCGTATTGTTGTATATAATAAAACAGGAGGGGAGAATCATGAAAAAAGTAAGTAATCTCAGCCGATACAGAAAAGAAAAAGGCTTTTCTCAAACTGAGTTAGCTAAAAAAATGAATGTTACACAGCAATGTGTAAGTTCGTGGCAAACAGGGAGAACGATTCCTAAACCCTATCAAATGAAAATGCTTTCTGAGATATTAAGTGTACCAATAAACGAGCTGTTTTCTGATGTGTTTAATAAAGTAAACAGTTAACTAGTGCCTACTGAATAATTGACAAATTTTGGTTAAATGATGATTGATTGATTATTCAGTTCTAAGAGAGATATCTTCGATATCCATCTGAAAAATTGGCGTAAAAAATCTGCCGTCAATTTTGACAGATTCATTGCGATAACACTCAACACGATGCTTGATAAAGTCGTATCTTGACGTTTTGTGGTAATTAAAGCCGCGCCAAAACAGCGTTTCAATTGGCTGAAGCCACGCTCTACCTCAATTCGGTCTGTGTTGTCCTGATATTCGGTTAATTTATCTCGATTTTCATTCTTTCTTGGTCGACCTAATGCTGGTCCAGAAAGTCGGATATTTCGTGCTTTACAGTATTGAATGTTTTGCCGATTACGATAAATTTTATCAGCTAATACGCGTTCTGGATAATATCCATGCCGGTCGTAATATCGCCGGATTGCTGAAACGAGTACTTCTGATTCATTGTATGCATCAAAACTAGTTCGTTCGATGCGGGCGATTCCTCCATCGATGCTCATATCATATTTCGCTCCAAATTCAGTTGCAGCTTTGACTTTTCCGCGCACAATTGGACGAACCCATGGCTGGTGAAAGCTGACGATTCGATCAGAGACGCAATGGGTACGATGATCGTACATGTACTTTTGTTGGTCATAGATTTTTTGGATTATTTCCCACCATGTTTGATGCTTTTCAGATAGAGTAGTGCCCTTGGTCAGGAACTTTCGAATAATTTTCGCATCACGGTTCAAGAATCCTAAAAGTTTCCGAAGCTGGGCACGCAACCATTTCCTTGCTTTCTTCTTGCGTCGAACGACGTTCAAATAAACTTTACGTGCTACTTTACGATAGATCCGAGGCCTCTTCCAATTGTTCTCAGCACAAAGAGTGTCAATGGTTGTTTCGGCATGTGTTCGTGCATCATTTAAAAGTTCAGTATCCGTAGGATACTTGATATTCTGGGGCGAACAGGTTGCGTCAAGAATCAAGGTACCAGATGATGAGTCATCGTTATCATTTGAGCTGTCATGGTTCGATTTTTCATTGTAAGCGACAATCTTCTCGTTGATCTCAATCAAAGTTGTCTTGTCTAATCGCTTACGAAAATTGACCATTGATGTGGCATCGAAAGGTCGTTCATCTTGGTAACCAGGTAACCCGATAAAAAATTGAAGATATGGATTTTCTTGAATTTGTAACACCGTTTCTTCATCACTGTAGCTGTACTCTTTTTGGATGAGTAAAGCGCCCAATGCCATGCGCAGCGGTTTTGCGACATTCCCTTTTTTATTTCGAAAGTTTTTCGCGTACTCTTTCTCCAACTCTATCCAAGGAATCCGTTCTGCTTTTTTGATCCAGCGATTTTCAGGATTCATTTTTAAACCGATAGGTTGATTAAAATCTTCAAAAGCGAGTTGGGTGTGAATTTGCGGTTTATACATTCAAAAACCTCCAAAAAGGGTAAGAGTGCACGGTTTTCAGCATATTACTGAAAAAGGCCTGCATTAATTTTATCAGATATCAGCGGGTGTTGCTGGTAAGTTAAGGTTTTAGAAATGATCGGCAGACATTAAATAGTTGAATAAAGTAAATATGAATAAGAAGTTTGTCATTATAGGTATTGTTGTATTAGCTATTATTATAGGTGTCATTTTTTCAAGGATGACGGGCTCATCTAATTTAGAGAAGTCATCTAAACCATTGGTAACACGGATTTTACAAGAACAGTATAGCTTAAATCGGTCATGTGATGATGTAACTATCACTCATGAAAATGAAGATAACACATATCGAGCTAAAGCTATATTAGACAATGGAAGTGCTATCAATATAAATATTGAATACTATCCAAAGAAAGACTGTGTATACGTAGAGATACCATATACTGAGGTGTTAATGTTAAATTGATTTAAATGTATTATGCATACCGTCCAAACAGGAACTCCTAAAGGTGTAAGCTTACTAAGGAGTTTTTTTGATTCCCTGTAAATAATAGTCTAATGATTATTGGGAAAATCTTTACATTAGTCACTGTTATAACAACAGTACGTAGGAGGAGAAATGAAAAAGAAAAAATTATTATGGATTTGTTTGGCAATTTTATTGATAATTGGAGGAATTGAGACATTTACCACATATAGATTAAAAACGAATCAGACAAAACAATATGTATCAGATATGTTACATGTTATTGAAGAAATAGACTCAGAAATGAAAATTTTATCAAAAAATTTTATGGATTTGGGAGAAAGATATGATTTTAAGGGTTTTATGGAAGATAAAATGGACGAGGTATCAAGTAGGGAAATTCCAGAAGGCATACCAAAAGCTGTTAGGGACACCAAAGATACTCTTCTTGAAGCGATAGATAAAGTGAACACAGCTTTACTAACTAACGATGTAAAATTATTGGAACAAGGTCAGCTTTGTTTTAGTATGGCTCAAGCCATATATAGAGAGTTTTTAGATGGAAATATAAAAGAGAAGCCACTTAATGAAAAACTTAATTCATTTGTAGAAACATACACAACTATACCACCTACTTGGAAACTTGTAAATGAAGATAAAGGAATCACGATAAATACTGATACAGAGATTTCTACAGATGCTCAATCTTTATCAGATTTATTACCTAATCTAACAGGTATCAGTAATGCAGTGACAGAGCAAGTTGGTAAAGATATTCCACTTAGGTTACTTGAAAATGGGAAAAAAGATTATTCTGTGGTATTTAAGAATGGACAGGTAACTGATTACAACGAAGTATTTAAAAAAGTTATTGAATAATGATTCTTCCACCTTTTTCATTCATTTACCCCACCCCGTTGTTATATGACCGTGTTTTGAGAGGAACCAATAAAAAGCATAGGCTAACTAGGGGTTCCTTTTTCTTTTGTTTTTTTGGAATCCGCTTAAGTGAAATGTATCTGAAATGAAACGGAGATAACGTGATTTTTTGCTGTAATGACAAGGTTTTAGCTGTTTCAGATACCATGTAACCAAAAATAGTTTATTGAGAAAATAGGAGAGTATTTGATACTAACTAGTAGGAAAAAATGAGATAAAAAGTAAATGGAATCATTTAAGGTAATCTGAAATAAAAAATATACAGCCCTGTGGTACTTTACCTACAAGGCTGTATATATTTTTTACTCTCAGCGTTTTTGACTCCGTGTCTGACTCCGTTTTATTGATTTTAAATGTTATTCAATGACCATTTAACAGGTCAAATTTGATGTTTTTGATTCCGTATGACGCCGTTTGATATCTAGTGATATAGTGATTTGAGTCTACATCGAATAAGGGAATAAACCAATAAAAAATGATTTAGAATATTAAAATAACAAAAAAGAGGACTACCTGTATTAGTCCTCTTTTTTGACCAGATTTTGACCAGTCTATTTTACATTCTAGTATATTCATATGAGCTAATTTTATGATTAAATGGTAAATTTTTCCTTGTGTGTTTTAGTTTAAACTAGTGTGTAATTCAAAAATCTATATGGAAGGAACAGTATTAAGAATAGAACAGGGTTCTCTACATGATGGTGCTGGTTTACGGACCGTTGTTTATTTAAAGGGCTGCCCATTACGCTGTGCCTGGTGTTCGATTCCCGAATCACAAAGCAAGCAGATTGAAAAAGGATTTGGCCAGACCATGACCGCTGAAGAGGTAATGGATGAGATTGAGAAGGATGCTGTTTTTTACTTTCACTCGGATGGCGGAGTGACCATTAGCGGAGGCGAGGCACTGGTTCAGGCGGATTTTGCTAAAGAAATTTTGCAAAAATCGAAATACATTGGAATCAATACCGTACTGGAAACCAGCTTTTGTGGTGCTTATAATGAAATCCAAAAGGTAGCTCCCTATGTGGATACATTGTTTGTGGATGTAAAAATGTTTACCAGCAAGCTCCACAAACAATGGACCGGCTTAGATAACCAACAAATTTTGAAGAATATTCGTCGCTTTTTAATTGAGTATCCTAACTGCGAAGTGCGAATTCGAGTTCCTGTGGTTCCAGGTATCAATATGAACCTGACCGAGCTGCTGACGATTGCTTGTTTTGTGGCAGATCTTGATCGGTTCGTACCGTTAGAATTACTACCGTACCACCGCTATGGTATGCACGGTTACCAAGCATTGGGACTGGAGTATCCGTTGGCAGACACGCCAGCGCCTTCACCTAAAGAAATGTTTGCATTGGCAGATCAACTGGTTCGCACGGTTCCTCATTTGCCGGTCACAGCTTTAACCAAAACATTTATTTATTGAATCCAAGCTTTATCTTATGGATAAATGAAAGACACTCACTAGCTGCAGCCAGCTCAAGAATAGAGCTTTTGCTGAAGTCAGTGAGTGTCTTTTTACGATGTTTTTTCGAAGTTAATTTGTCGAATGAACACTGGCTCAATCGGTACATCTTCACTGTTTGTCGGCTGAGCTGCGATCGCTGCTACGATTTCTAACCCTTGGTATACCTGTCCAAAAACAGTATAACGACCATCCAGCTCCGGTAGTCCTCCAAGCTCCAAGTATGCTTGCTTTACATTCTGAGGAAGCAAGAGCCTCGGCAGCAGGTCAGCCTGCGCCTTTGTGTTTTGCACAATAAAAAAACTGGTTGCCGTTGGTGTGGGGGCCGTGGTCCCCTAAGGCCAAGGCGCCATTAAAATGATAAAGTCCGCGATGCACTTCATCAGCGAAAAAGCCCTCATAGCTGGAAACAGCTTCATCACCAGAACCATCCAAAGCGCCACCTTGAATAACAAATTCCTTAATAACACGAGCCGAAAGGTGTGTTGTCATAAACGCCTTGCTCAGCTAGGGAGCGCCAGTTGGCTACAGCTAGGGGAGCTTGGTCAGGAAATAAGCGGAGACGAATTTCACCAGCATCGGTGACCAGCACACAAACTTCTTCCTGCTGCGGTTTTTCTAATTGAAAGAGAGGAAGGTTTGCAACTGAAACGCCTTGATCCTGCCATCAAATATCGAAAATCCGCCACTCGACCTTCGCCTGATCACCAAGGCGAGCCATTCCCAATAAAACGGTATAGGCGGTTTCATCCGCTTGAAAGGTCAATTGCAGCTGTCCTCGTAAATCGTTGTAGTCATCTGGGGCGGCTACTTGATAAAAAAGATGAAACTGCGCATGCAAATATTCCAAAGGCTGATCTTTAAAGGCTGCAAAATAAGCCTGAACTTTTTCCCGCTGCAAGCTGTCAGCCACCAAAAAATTTTCCAGTTGTTGTTTTGGAACGGCTGCTAACAAGGATCGGCAAACCGCCTCAATTTCCAATGCATCCCAATGTCGCGCAATTAAATGATGGATGGGTGCCTCTTGATTGTAGTCCCGCAGGTTGCTCATTTTTTCACCACTTTCTTCTATTATATAGGAATCACAAAATCGGCAGCGGCGTCAGGCAGCGTTCTTTTCCTTGAATGACTAGCAACTTTTCTACCTGACAGTCTGCCAACAGCTGACTCATTTTTTTAAAGCCCAGCTGATAATCTTCGGCAACATGAGCATCCGAGCCTAAGGTAAAGAGCTTTCCGCCGACACTTTGATACAAAGGAACGGCATAACGGTAAAGGTCTTCGTTGCCGTATTTCAAGAAGCTCTTGGCATTTAACTCCATCGCCAATTCTCGTTCAACAACCTTTTTGAAAATCGTTAGCAGCTGAGCCTCAAAATGCTCCGCGAATTCTTCCGCTGTGAAGGTGAAGCGGCGTAATCCATAATCAAAGTGAGTCAAAATATCTCCTTCTGGAAAATCCGTCAAGACCTGCAACATCTGATCAAAATATTCCTTGGTAGTTTGAATGGGATCTTTGGTTAAAACCACATCGTCCATATAATCAAAGCGGCCATTTTGATGAATACTTACCAGCTTTAAATCATAAGGATGCTGAGCGAGGTAATCCACGATCCGCTCTTCTTGTCCTGGAACAACGCCAATCTCGATACCTCGCAGAAATTTGGTGGAATAGGTTTCTTTTAAAGAGTCCAGTTTGTTTATATAGGCTGGATAATCCGGAATGTCATCTTTTCCGGTAGATGGATTGTTTAAATCAAAGTGATCCGTAGAAACGAAAAACTCCGGCTGATAGGCTAAATAGTTTTCAAATTTTTCCTCTGAATCAAAGGAAAAATACGTGTGGAGATGCTGATCATAATACTGCATAGGGAGCCTCCTTTTTTCTACTACCATACCGCAAAAGCTTTAGAAGGTTAATGGGAATTCGTCGAAATTTACAAACCATACACAACCTTTACATTGTTCATGAAACCTTTTCAAGAAATTGATTCTCTCATTACAAAGCTTTGTTAGAATGGAATTATCGAAAGGGGATAAGAATGAATGAAAAAAATTCGTAACATGACTATCGGTTTATTTTGTGCAACAATAGTAAGTATCCTGCTGACAGGCTGCGGCTCAGGTGAAGCAACGAAGCAATCGGCTGCGGCAGACGACTCTTTAGATACGATTATAGAAAAAGCCAAGGAAGAAGGAGAGATTGCCAGCTTGGGAATGCCGGATACTTGGGCAAATTGGGTAGGCACTTGGAACGACCTTGAAAAAGAATACGGCTTAAGTCACGTGGATACGGATATGTCCAGTGCAGAAGAATTGGCCAAGTTTGAATCAGAAGGAAAAAATGGAACCGCCGATATTGGTGATGTCGGTATCAGCTTCGGTCCGTTGGCTGAAAGCAAAGAGTTAACCTTGCCTTATAAGACCAGCTATTGGGAGGAAATTCCGGATTGGGCAAAGGATGATGATGGGGATTGGTTGTTAAGCTATACGGGAACCATTTCCTTTATCACCGATAAAGAGAATGTGAAGCAAGCACCGACTAGCTGGAAGGAGCTACAAGAGGGTGACTATCAAGTTAGCGTGGGGGATGTGACGGTTGCCAACCAAGCACAATTTGCTGTATTGGCTGCGGCGATTGCCAACGGAGGTGACGAAAAGGATATTCAGCCAGGTCTGAATTACTACAAAAAAATGGCAGAAAAAGGCCGTTTGTCCACCGTTGATGCCAGCGTAGCAAATCTTGAAAAAGGTGAAATCGATGTGGCAGTTGTTTGGGACTTCAATGGACTAAATTATCGTGACCAAATTGACTCCGAGCGTTTTGAGGTAACTGTGCCAACAGACGGCTCCATCATTAGCGGGTATACAACCTTAATCAATAAAAATGCCCCTCATCCCAATGCGGCAAAGCTAGCACGGGAATATATTTTATCTGATGAAGGGCAAATCAATTTGGCAAAGGGCTATGCGCGACCTATTCGCAAGGTAGAGCTGCCTAAAGAAGTAGCTGAAAAATTACTGCCGGAGGATGCTTATGAAGCGGCGGTGCCAGTTGAAGACAATGAAGCTTGGAACAAGACCTCTGTAGAGCTTCCAGAGCTTTGGCAGGCGGAGGTACTGACCTATGCAAAGTAGACTTGACAAACTGATTGTAGTTATACTAGACGGCTGTCGCTACGACACAGCCGTCGCCCAGCTTGGGTTCATGAATCATTTAGTTGAGCACCAGCAAGCAAGCTTATTGAAGGTAAAAAGTGAGCTGCCCAGCAATTCACGTCCGTTATACGAAGTACTGATGACCGGCGTTCCAGCCTATGAAAATGGCATCTATAGTAATTACCATGCTCAGCGATCCAAAGAGTGGTCGCTGTTTGAATTAGTTAAGGAAGCTGGCGGAAAAACAGGAGCCGCCGCTTACCACTGGTACAGCGAGTTGTACAATCAAGCCCCCTATAATCGTTTGGTTGATCGCATCCAGCATCAGGAGGAGCGACTGATTCAGCATGGCATCTTTTATAGTGAGGACACTTACCCTGATTCGCATTTATTTGCGGATGCCCATTATTTAGTGAATCAGTATCAGCCAGACTTTTTGGTCGTACATTCGATGAATATTGATGATGTCGGTCACAAATTTACCGCCGATTCTCATGAATATGTAGCAGCGGTTAATCAGGCGGACAGATTATTGGCTGTTTACCTTCCTGAATGGCTGCAAAAAGGTTATCAAGTCGTGGTGACTGCGGATCACGGGATGGATGCGCACGGACTGCATGGCGGCAGCTTGGCTGCACATCGTGAAGTTCCTTTTTATTTGATTTCAAATAAACGCCAAAAGCTGAAGGAACAAACTGTACCACAGCTGCTGGCGGCTCCATTGTTTTGCTGGTTATTAGGAATTGCACCGTCAGAGAAAATGCAGGACATTCAAGAATTGATGAGGGGATGAAAGAGATGAAAAAACGCTTGGTTCTGGTTCCTGCCTCCTTTATCTTCTGTGCATTTTTACTGCTGCCGCTGCTTTTTATGGTTCTGTGCAGCTTGCACAGTGATTTAACTAACCAGTGGACATTGGCCAATTACAGTGATATTTTCAGCAACAAATATTACACACAGGCCTTTGTTAACAGCGTACTGATTGCTGTCAGCTCCAGTGTGATTGGGTTAATCGGGACGTTTATTTTATGTTTATGCTTAATGAATCTATCGACTAAATTGCAGGAGAAAATCACCTTTGTTTCCAATTTGGCAGCTAATTTTGCTGGGATTCCGCTGGCATTCTCTTTTATTATTTTGTTGGGGAATGTAGGTGTGCTGAAAATGATTTTGCCATTTCTAGCGGACTTCAATTTGTATTCTTGGTGGGGATTGACCATCACGTATACCTATTTCCAAATTCCGTTAGGGGTCTTGTTTTTGTATCCCAGCATGAAGGAAGTGAAAAAGGAATGGCTGGAGTCCGCACAATTGCTGGGCGCTTCATCAGCGTATGCTTGGTTCAAGGTGGCTTTGCCTTTTTTGCGACCATCGATTGCCAGCACCTTTGTCATCTTATTTGCTAATGGCATGGGGACCTATGAAACAGCGTATGCCCTGACCAGCAGTAATGTAAATCTTTTAACGATTCGAATTGCGGCTTTAGTGTCGGGAGATGTGTTCGCCAAGCCTAATTTAGGCAGTGCGTTGGCAGTCGCTTTAGGTGTCCTGCTGGTAACGGCAATGTTGATTATTCAAAAGAAAGGCAAGGTGGTGCAGACGTGAAAAAGTTAGTAAAACCGATTTTGTTCTGCTTTGTCCTGTATTACTTGCTGCCGATTATTGGAACGATTTTGTATGCCAGCTCCACAAAATGGTCAAAATCGCTTTTACCTAGTGATTTTACCTTGCAATGGTTCCAACAGCTGCTGACGGACAGGGAATTTATTGCTGCGGTGGGTCGCTCACTTTTATTAGCAGGTGTGGTCTTGGTGACGATTCTGTTGTTGATGATTCCAACCATTATTTGGATTCATTTGTATTTCCCTCGTTTGAATCGTTGGCTGGAAAAGCTGCTCCTGCTGCCGTATGCTTTACCGGGAGTGATTTTGGTAACGGCTTTGCTTCGAACGTATGCTAAAACTGGTATCTCAATGTTTGTAGTGTTGGTAGGTGCATTGTTTATTACGGCGTTGCCGATTGTCTATCTTAGTCTTAACAACCAGATGCGCTTAATTAATCTGAAGGAATTAGTGGATGCAGCAGAAACCTTGGGCGCCCCGATGTCTACGATTATTATCCAGGTGCTGTTTCCCAACATCCGTATCGGTGCGACCCTGGTTTCTCTGATGATTTTTTCTTCGGTTTTTGGGGAGTACATGCTGACGAACCTGTTGATTGGCGGTCGATTTCAGACGGTACGCATCTATATGCTGCGGCGGATGAACGAAAACGGCCATTTGGCTAGCGCTGTGATGGTTTTGTATTTGCTGTTTATGGTGGGAATTGCTTTAACTACCTTTATGCTGACTAATCGACAAAAGCAACAGCTGTCCCTTAAGCAGACGAGGGAAGAGAAGCAGTCGAAAAATGAAGCCCTTAAAGGAGTTGTGACGGAAAATGTTTTTAGAAATACATGATCTCAATCTGTTTTTTGATGAAAAACAGATTTTAGCTATTGATGAAATTCAGATTGAAAAGGGTGAGCTGGTTACTTTACTAGGTCCCAGCGGGTGCGGAAAGTCTACGTTGCTGCGCTGTATCACGGGATTGGAACAACCAAAGAGCGGTGAGATTGTGCTGGACAATGAGAATATTGCCGATAAGCCTACGAAGGATCGCAATATCGGCTTTGTTTTTCAACAGTATGCATTGTTTCCAACTATGACTGTTTTTGAAAATGTAGCCTTTGGTTTGAAGGTAAAGAAGCTGAGTCCTGAGGCGATTCAGGAAAAGGTTTTTGAGATGCTGTCATTGGTGGATATGACGGAGCAGGCAGATAAAAATGTCCAGTTTCTTTCTGGCGGTCAACGACAACGGGTGGCACTGGCTCGCTCATTGGTCACTGAACCGAAAGTCCTGCTGCTGGATGAGCCATTAAGTGCTTTGGATGCCCGAATTAGAAAACAGCTGCAGCGGGATTTGCGCGCTATCCAGCAATCGCTAGGGATGACGATGATTTTTGTGACTCATGACCAAGAAGAGGCGATGCGAATCAGTGATCGGATTTTTGTGATGGAAGCTGGGCGGGTGGCTCAGGTTTCCACCTCGAAGGAATTGTATCAGAATCCTCAGAGCCGATTTGTTGCGGAATTTATCGGCAACTATAATCGTTTCGAATGGTATGAGCTGGATCAGTATACCCACGAGTTTTCCGCTAAGGGCAATCGCTGCATTTATTATTTAAGACCGGAGCTGATTCAATTTGAACCGGTTCCTCAGGGGGTTAAGATTCCGGTTCTATGGAAGGAATCATTTATTTTAGGCAACATTCAACGGTATGTTTTTCAAACGCTGGAGGGCAAAGAAATTTTAGTGGATCGGTTGAACGATCGGGAAGAGAAAATTAGCGATGCCTTATACATTCAGCTGAAAGATATTCTAGCAATCCCTGTGGAAATTGATACTCAGCATTTTGCACAACAAAGCTAGTGTATAGTCGGCAAACATTTCTGGCTCTTTGTCAAATAGGACTGATAGAGTGATATAAGAACATCTAAGGTAGAATTGATTTTGGCTCTTCGTCAAATCTTGTTGGTGAAGACAAATTTGAATAAAACGGCTCTTCGTCAAATCGTGTTGGTGAAGACAAATTTGAATAAAACTTAGTCCGATATGCGGCGCGTTCTGTGCGCCGCATATTTTTTAGTTTTCAAAGATCAGACCTTGTTGTAAATAGATCCGTGTCCGAAAGTTATAAAAGTTGCGATAACCAAACGCAATTCGTTTAATCAGCTTGATCTTGTTATTCAGCCCCTCCGTGACACCGTTTGAGTGGGACACTTTAAAGGCATTTGAAATGCCCGATTGGTAGCGATGGAAGATCGTAAATTTCTTTTTAAACGACTGAGGTAACGTAGATGAAATTGTTTTAAGGGTTTCTTGAAAGCCTACCGTATCTCGTTTAACGAAATAATAGCGTAATAATTGACAAAAATGATACGCTGTTCGCAATTCTTCGTTGTAGCTTAACAGCTCATCAACGATTTCTGTTTGACTAATTGGTCGTTTAAACAGTCGATGATAATGCCGTTTGAGTGGCTCCAATGTCGTGAAATCTTTGAGTAAGAGTTTCCAATATCGCTTGAGCCGACGGTACTTCTTCTGATTTTCAGAGTGTGAGGTTCGAAAACGATTCATGATCTGGACACGCAATTGATTGAAGCTGCGATTGATGTGTTGGACAATATGAAAGCGGTCAGTTACGATCTCCGCATTTGGAAAGACCGTTTTAAGCAACTGACAATAGCTGGCATTCATGTCCATCACTAGGTACTTGACCTTTAAACGGGCCTTTCTAGGAAAGCGCAGGAAGTATTGAGTTAGTTTGTAAAGTCTGCGATCTTCAAGGATCGTAAATAGCTGATTGGTTGTCCCATCAACACAAATAAAACTCATGGAACCAGAAACAGACTTCATTGATTTGAACTCATCCATACACAACACCGTCGGAAGGAAGTTCATACGTGGCTGGTAATGCTTCGTTGCTTCACGCAAGATCCGTATCACCGTCCCATCCGAGACGAAGTACTTCTTAGCGATTAGTTTACGTGATTGATTTTCGTGCAGTTCCATGAGAATCGCCTGCTTCAGTTCCTTTGTTAGTTGATGATGTTCATCAACTAAGTCCGTTTTCGCAGAAAAGGTCCGTCCACAATCATGGCAGAGAAAACGGGTACGTTTTAATTCTAAAATAGTCAACTTTTCTTTGACTTTCAACATCTGAGTGCGTGTCGTATAGGAACCGTTGCGGATAATACGAATCGATCCACAGTGTTCACAATGGGAAGGTGAGTCATCCAATCTCCCTTTAATAAACTGCGCTTGAACGCCTTTATATTCTCTTTCAATCAGCCATTCTTCATCAAAAAATAAATGTTTATCTGTTAATTCGAGTAATTTTCTAGTATGATTATCCATAGAGCGACTCCTTTGGTAGGGTGATGTTTTGGTCGACTAAATTTTACCAAAAGTGAGTCTCTTTTTGAGTTGAAACGAAGAAAAAGTGTTGTTGGAAAATCACCTTCGATTTTCCAACAACACAAAATATTATAGAACCCTTTATTCTAAAGGATTTCAAGGTGTCTGTTTGCATTTATTAAAAAAAAGAAAAAGTATTGGCAACAGAAGGCGTCACCAACACTAGATATTATAGAGCCATAATATGCTGTATAATATCTAGTGTATAGGCTTAAGTGGAGGTATATATGAAAATATTAACTGTTGAAGATGATAATATGATAAGAGAGGGAATAAGTGAATATCTTTCAGAATTTGGATATACTGTTATTCAAGCTAAAGATGGAAGAGAAGCCTTGTCAAAATTTAATAGCGATATAAATTTGGTTATCTTAGACATTCAGATACCTTTTATAAATGGTTTAGAAGTGTTGAAAGAAATTAGAAAGAAAAGCAATTTACCAATTCTAATCTTGACTGCATTTAGTGATGAAGAATATAAAATTGATGCATTTACTAATTTAGTAGACGGATATGTAGAAAAGCCATTTTCATTGCCGGTCTTAAAAGCTAGAATAGATTCTTTAATTAAGAAGAATTATGGACATTTAGAGAAGTTTGAATATAAGGATCTATCGGTTAATTTTAATAGCTATACAGCTAAAATAAATGGTGAAGAAATAGATGTAAATGCAAAAGAACTAGAAGTATTAAAATGTTTATTGGATAATAATGGACAAGTGTTAACAAGAATGCAAATTATTGATTATGTATGGAAAGATAGCGAAGAAACTCCTTATGATCGAGTAATAGATGTATATATAAAAGAACTTAGAAAAAAATTACAATTAGACTGTATAACTACTATAAGAAATGTAGGATATAAATTGGAGAGAAAATGAAAAAATTAAAGATATTTCCAAAAATGTTCATACAAATATTTTCTGTTCTTGGAATAATAATTATATTAGTTCATTCATTAGTTTTTTTTATCTTTCCTAAAACATATTTGGAGACGAGAAAAGAAAAGATTCATAATATGGCAAATGAAATTTCTAGTAATATGAATGGAAAAGAAATAAAATATATAGAACAAACTTTGGAGTTTTATTCCAAGAGTAGTGAAATAAAAGTATTCATAAAAGAAAAAAATAATAAGAATGAAATACAAATCAAAGATAAT
>NZ_KE136364.1:524165-533865 GCF_000406965.1 Enterococcus avium ATCC 14025
TAATGATGAAGAATATTTGAAAATAAATGATACATTAGAAGACATATTAAAAAAGTATGAAATATTAGCAAATCAAAAGAAAATAACTGTCAATAATTATATATTAGACGAGAATGTTTATATAGGAAAAACAGCTTTAAAGATTATTCTATCTAATTTGATTAGTAATGCGGTAAAATATACTGATGTAAATGGGGTAATTAATATTGGGATAGTTAATGATTGGTTATATATAGAGAATTCATACGGTAACAATAAAATTTCGAATATGGATAAAATATTTGATGTTAAATTTGATTTAAATAAGGAAAATAGTAATGGATTAGGTTTATATATTGTAAGTAATATTCTGAATAATTACAATATAGAATATAAAGTATTGCAAGATGAAGAATTTTTTATCTTTAAAATAAAAATATTTTCTTAATTAAGATATAATTTTGCAATAGTTATTGAAAAATAGAGACTTATTATTAGCCATGGAAGTAAAGACTTTTTTCTTATTGAAAGTGAACAGAAAATAATTGATACAAGAAATCAGGATTTGAACACGCTAATAAAAATATTGTTAGTAAAACTATACGAGGTAGTCTTTTCGGATGCAGAGATTGTTTAAATATTTGATAGAATAGAAACTTAAAAAGTTTAATAAAACTCAATTATATAAGTAGTAGATGAATATGATGGTTATTTAGATTATGGTAGCGTCAAGAATTATGTGTAAATGGAAAATCCATTCTGTTAATTACAGTTAAATCATCGACTCTAATGTATCCTGAATTTCTTTAAATCCCTTGTGAATTCTACCTAAAAATTTTTGGTTATATTGATTAAATTGAGAAATGAAGAATCTCTCTAGAGATTCTTCATTAGGGAATTGTTCTTTTCTTCGAGTATATCGTTTTAGCTGCTTATTAAAGCCTTCAATCAGGTTCGTCGAATAAATTGTTCGTCTGATGGCGTGAGGGAAATTATAAAAGGTTAATAGGGCAGGATTCAAGAGTAAATTGACGACTCTTGGATACTGCTTTTTCCATTTCCTAATCATAAAGTCGATGTGATCCAATGCCTCTTCTTTTGAATTCGCTTGGTAAACCAATTTGAAATCCTCACAAATTTCTTTTCGATCTAGAACACGAACTTTATGAGCGATATTTCTAGATACATGCACACAACATTGTTGAAATTGGGCATTCGGATACACACTATGGATACTTTCTTCAATACCGCTTAATCCGTCTGTCACTACTAATAAAACTTCTTCTAACCCACGTTTTCTAAGATCTTGAAGAACTTCTTTCCAAATATAAGCAGACTCAGTTGGGGCAATAGTAAACCCAAGAACTTCTTTGGTTCCATCCAAACGAATACCAATCGTAATATACACTGCTTCCTTCGAAACAGTCTGTCGCTTCACAGGGATATGCGTCGCATCCATAAATATAACGGAATAATTGGCTTCTAACGTTCTTTCTTTAAAAGCTAAAACATCTTCAGCCACCAATTTACTCATGTTGGAGATTGTTTGTGGCGTATAGTGGTGACCATACATTTTTTCAATTAATTTGGAGATTTCAGCCATAGTAATGCCTTTTTGAAATAATTGGATAATGGTCGTTTCTAATGAATCATTGGTTCGCTTATATGCTGGTAGTGTTTGTTGAGAAAATTCGCCATTACGATCTCTAGGAATAGTTAAATTCAACTCGCCATATTCTGTTTTAAATGTACGTGAATAATTCCCGTTACGGGAATTTCCTGAATTGAATCCATTTCAATCATATTTTTCGTAATCTAAAAAAGCAGTTAGCTCTGCTTGTAGAAGTGAATTAATCGCTCGCTCTAAATGATCCTGAAATAATTCATCTAAATCCCCTTTATTGAGTAGTGTTTGCATAATTTCTATAGTAAATTTAGTCATGAGAAAGTCCTCCTATAAAATTTCTGTGTGGTAACTTTAATTTTACAGAATGGACTTTTTTTTCTACCCTAAATTTCTATTTACACAAAATATTTTACGCTATCTTTTATTTTAAAATATGGGATATTATGATAAATTAACTATGGATGATATTTGAAAAAACCATACTGTATATTTGATTTAATTTTTATTTTTAAGCTCATATCGTAAGAATGGGACTTGTAGTCTCACTTCTTTATGGAGGTGATAAGTTTGAAAATAAATCTATTTGAAGATACCTGAAGAACGGTACACTAAATAAGCCTACCGTTTTCAAAATTTTTGAAATGGAAGACAACGAGTCTATTTAGGAAGAATCAACGTAACTTTGGTTTAAGCACTATCTATAATGGTATATCCGCGTTTTCTTAAAAGGTCCAGAGCTTGGGATTGCGTCAGAACTTTCTCTTCTTTCGCAGGTTTTGGCTCCAGATATCCTTTAGCAGAATAGGGTTCCACCTTTGATAAGACATTCCAGATAGCGGTCAGGAGCATCTTACAAATAGCAATGATAGCTTTCTTGTGTCCACGATTCGCTTTGATTCTACGATAGCGATTTTTAAATTCTGGATGTTCTTTGGATCTGAGAAGAGCATTGGCAATCTGTACAAGTAGCGGTTTCAACGACTGCCCTGCACGAGAGATACGTGTTGATTTTGTTCGTCGGGCACTGCGATCGTTTCTTGGACAGCATCCAGCCCAAGAAATAAAGTGTTTCGAAGTTGGAAACACGGACATATCCGGTCCTATTTCTGAAAGAATCGCAATCGCTGTTATTGGCTGAGTGTCTAAGCCCGGTATGGTACGAAGTAGTTCCAAAACAGGGGAGAAGGGTTCTGCAAGAGCTTGAATCTCTAGATTGATCTCTTCTCGATGCTTCTCAATCTCGTTAATATGGTTGAGGCATTGGCGAAGCTTAATCGCTTGAGGTACAGAAATCGCCCCCTCAACTGCCGCTTGGATTTCTTCAACGGGAGTTTTACAACGGGCATGGATAAATGGTCGAACATCAAATGATTCACCGGGATGTTCTAACAAGTATTGGATGATAGAAGTGGATGATTTTCCGAACACATCACTAAAAACATCATCTAGTTTCAGATTAGAAACGGTTAAGCAGTTTAAAGCACGATTCTTTTCACTTGTTTTCATGTTGGTCAGTTTCGTCCGATAACGCATTAGATCACGAAGCTGGCGGATTTCAAGACCAGGAATAAAACTGGGTTTGATCATGTCGCACATAAAGAGATCACAAATCCATTTTGCATCTTTGCGATCTGTTTTATTTCCTTTCTGGGGTTTGGTGTACTTCGGATGAGCCAGTGTGACAAAACAAGTTTTTTCAAGAATATTAAAAACAGGGATCCAAAATTTACCGGAAGATTCCAAACACACATCCTTACAGTTGTATTTAGCAAGCCATTCAGCTAATTCATTGAGACCTTTTGTAAAGGAAGAGAAGCGAGCTTGCTTATACACTGTACGACCATTCGCATCTGTGATTCCGATACACGCATAGATCCACGTTTTGTGGACATCCAAGCCACAACAATTTTTACGAAAGATTTTGAACATAGCAACCTCCTGTAAAAAAATAGTACAGGTTTGGTAGGGACTGGTCATCCGGCGAAATCGAGTCAACTTCGGAAGAGATAAGTTTACGGGCTACGGGTTTGCGCCATTCATTGATGCCTTAACGGATGACCGACACCATATAATTATGCGGGGTTGCCGCTATACAGCCCCGCCACTCACCTCCTCGGGTTCTGTAGTGTACCAGGGACCTGCAAGGAAAGGGTAACACGGAATAAAAAAAGAAAGAAGGCGCTCTAAGGTTTTCATCACCTCATTGGTGCCTTTCGTAGGAAGGCGGATTTATAATTATGAACGTTGGTTTTATTGGAGCCGGCAAGGTAGGTTGTTCATTCGGGAAGTATTTCCAGGAACATAAAATACAAGTAACAGGATTTTATAGTAAAAGCGAAGACTCGTCATTAGCAGCTTCGAATTTTACATCTAGTAAACAATATTTAAACTTAAGAGAATTAGTAGATGAAAATGATACTATTTTCATTACGACTCCTGATGGTCAAATTCAAGAGGTATGGCAAGAAATTAAAAATTATCAAATCAAAAACAAATTAATCTGCCATTGCAGTGGTGCAATATCTTCAGATATCTTTTCAAATATACAGGACTATGGTGCTTATGGCTATTCTGTCCATCCTATGTTTTCAATATCAGATAAATATAATTCATACAAAAAATTAAAAAAATCTTTTATAACAATTGAAGGCGATGAAAAATATGCAAAGTTTTTATGTGATTTCTTCAAAAAGTTAGGTAATAGTACTGTAATTGTATCTAAGGAGAATAAATCTCTTTATCATGCCGCATCAGTAGTATCTAGTAACCTTGTGCTAGGACTTATTAATACAAGCGTTACATATCTAATTCAATGTGGATTTACTGAAAAAATGGCAATTGAAGCTTTATATCCATTAATTGAATTTAATATTAGAAATATAAAAGAAAAAGGAATTATAGAAAGTTTGACAGGACCAGTTGAACGTTGTGATATTTCAACAATTAAAGGTCACTGTGAAGTTTTTTCAGATGAAGACAGAGCTTTATATATGCTATTATCA
The DNA here is from genome assembly GCF_000406965.1 of Enterococcus avium ATCC 14025. GTDB lineage: Bacteria > Bacillota > Bacilli > Lactobacillales > Enterococcaceae > Enterococcus_A > Enterococcus_A avium. The sequence continues at coordinate 528,774 of NZ_KE136364.1, forward strand.
AAAAATGTATTAGAGATAGCTATGTTAAAAAATATTAATAGAGATTATAGTGAATTAGATAAGTATTTAGGAGAGAGTTAGGAGAGAGATAGATGAAAAATACAGCAGTTACATTTAAAGAATCTAAATTAAGAAATGAAAAATTAACAATGCTTACAGCTTATGACTATTCAACAGCAAAAATAATTGATGAAGCTGGGATAAATGGAATATTAGTAGGAGATTCTCTTGGTATGGTATGTCTAGGACATGAAGATACACTTTCAGTAACAATGGAAGACATGATTCATCATACTAGAGCAGTTACAAGAGGAGCTAAGAACACTTTAGTTGTTGCAGATATGCCATTTATGTCTTATCAAACTTCAGTATATGATTCAGTAGTTAATGCAGGAAGATTAATAAAAGAAGGACGAGCTCAGGTTGTTAAATTAGAAGGAGGGATAGAAGTATGCGATAAAATAGAGGCTATAGTAAAGGCTTCTATACCTGTTATGGCGCATATAGGTTTAACACCTCAATCTGTTAATGCATTTGGAGGATTTAAGGTACAAGGAAAGGACAAGGAAGCTGCTAAAGAATTAATAAGAGCTGCTAAAGCTGTAGAAAAAGCAGGAGCATTCGCTGTAGTGTTAGAATGTGTTCCAACTAAGCTTGCAGAGTTAATTTCTAAAGAGATATCAATACCTACAATTGGTATTGGAGCAGGTGCAGGGTGTGATGGACAAATTCTTGTATATCAAGATATGTTGGGGATGTATAGTGATTTTACCCCTAAATTTGTGAAGAAATATGCTAATTTATCAGAAGAGATGAATAAAGCATTTACAAAATATATAGAGGAAGTAAAAGATGGAGTTTTTCCAGGTCCAGAACATGGGTTTAAAATAAGTGATGATGTTTTAGAAAAATTATATTAAAAGGGTCAAGAAATATGGTTATATTTAAAACAGTAAATGATGTTAGAAGTCAAGTAAAAGAGTGGAAAAAACAAGGCTTAAAGGTAGGATTAGTTCCTACTATGGGATATTTACATGAAGGTCATGAAAGTTTAATTAGAAAAGCATCAAAAGAAAATGATAAAGTTGTTGTAAGTATCTTTGTAAATCCAACTCAGTTTGGGAAAAATGAAGATTTAGGTAGTTATCCAAGAGACTTAGAAAGAGATATAGAAGTATGCACAAGAGGTAGAGCAACAGCAATATTTAATCCTGAAGTTGAAGAGATGTATTGTGACAATGCAAGTACTTTTGTTAATATAACTGGATTAACAGAAGGTTTATGTGGAGCTAGTAGGCCAATACATTTTAGAGGGGTTTGCACTGTTGTAAGTAAATTATTTAACATAATACCAGCAGATAGAGCTTATTTTGGAGAAAAGGATGCACAACAGTTAGCTGTAATTAAAAGAATGGTTAGGGACCTTAATATTGATATAGACGTTGTAGGGTGTCCAATTATAAGGGAAGAGGATGGACTAGCTAAAAGTTCTAGAAACACATACTTAAGTTTAGAGGAAAGATCTTCAGCTACTATTTTAAATAAATCTTTAACTTTAGCTAAGGAAGCCTTAAATAATGGAGAGAGAGATAGCTTAAAAATAATTGAGATAATAAGTAAAAATATAAATACTTATAATTTGGCAAAGATTGATTATGTAGAAGTTGTTGATTCTTTATCATTACAAAGAGTAAATTATATTGAAAAATCAGTTTTAGTTGCAATAGCAGTATTTATAGGAAAAACAAGATTAATAGATAATTTTACATTTGAATTACAATAGGGGGCTATAATAATGAAAGTTACAATGTTAAAAGGAAAAATACATAGAGCTAAAGTTGAACAAGCTGAGTTAGATTATGTAGGAAGTATTACTGTTGATATGGATTTATTAGAAGCAGCAGGAATATATGAATATGAAAAAGTACAAATAGTTGATGTTAATAATGGAAATAGATTTGAAACTTATACAATAGCTGGAGAGAGAGGAACAGGGATGATTTGCTTGAATGGAGCTGCAGCTAGATGTGTATCAACTGGAGATAAAATAATTTTAATGGCATATTGTGAATTAAATGAAAATGAGGTTAAGGATCATAGACCTAAGGTTGTTTTTGTCGATGATAATAATAAAGTTGAAAGAGTAACATCATATGAAAAACATGGAAGGTTATCAGATATAATTCTTTAGGTTTTGTAATGTTATTTATATATAGCTAGACTATTATTGAAATATTTATTGATTACTAATTGGATAGATGTCAATAAAGTAGACACAAAAAGAGAAGATACTTAAAGATTTTCAAAGTAAAGAGCCTCCATTTCATTTGGTGTAAGCATATCTCATGTTCCATGAGGACGTTTGGTGTTATAGAAGCCTTCAATGTAGGCAAAACAAGCCAACCGTAGAGAGTGTAATATAAACCGTGTAAGTAACCATTAATCCTAGGCAGGTGGTTGCTTCGCGGTTTTTCTTTTTCTACAATAAGATCAAGAGGTGAGTACACGATGGCTAGAAAGAAAAGAAATCCTGATGCCGAAAAGTTAGCTGAATCCATTCTGAATGCCTATCAACCTGAATCTGTCGATGACATGCAAGATGCTTTGAAAGATGTGTTTGGTCCCCTTTTTGAAAAGATGCTTCAAGGAGAATTGAATAATCATTTAGGTTATGATGCCCATTCTAAAGAGCCTAAGGAACACGATAACCGTCGAAATGGCTATGGAAATAAAACACTTAAAACCAGTTTTGGTGAAGTAGCTATTGATGTTCCTAGAGACCGGGAGGCTTCCTTCGAACCAGAGTTAATTCCTAAGCGAAAACGAGATGTTTCCGACATCGAAGGGAAGGTTCTTTCCATGTATGCACGAGGAATGAGTCAACGAGATATCGCCGCAACCGTCGAAGACATTTATGGCTTTGATATTTCCCATGAAATGATTTCAGACATCACTGACGCTGTTCTTCCTGAATTGGAAGAATGGCAAGCCCGTCCATTGGCCAAGTGCTATGCTTTTCTATTCGTTGATTGTATGTATGTTACTTTAAGAGAAAATTATGAAGCCAAAGAATATGCTGTATACACCATTCTTGGCTATGATCTCAAAGGAAATAAGGAGATTTTAGGATTATGGTTAAATCAAACAGAATCTAAAAATCGCTGGATGCAAGTGTTCGATGAATTGAAAGCACGTGGTGTCGAAGATGTTTTTTTCATTTCTATGGATGGGGTTTCTGGTCTTGAAGAAGGCGCAAAAGCGATCTTTCCATCGGTAATTGTTCAGCGCTGTATTGTTCATCTTGTTCGAAATGCATTGCGCTATATTCCAAGTAAGGATTATAAGGAAGTCTGCCGAGATATGAAAAAATTCTACGGTGCTTCGTCTCTAAACGCTGCACATGCTGCTTTTGACAGTTTTCAAAATCGGTGGTCTCATTATTCTGGTGCTGTAGATGTCTGGAAACGGAACTTTGCACATGTTGAACAACTATTTGATTATGGTACTGCCATTCGAAAAATTATGTACACTACCAATGCGGTTGAAAGTGTTCACTCCAGCTTCAGAAAAGTCACAAAAAAAGGAGCGTTCTCTAATGAGAATGCACTCCTAAAACTACTTTATTTACGCACGAAAGAATTACACGCGAAGTGGTCAGGTGGTCGAATTCAAAACTGGGCTATGGTGCTTAATCAGTTAATGATCAACGAGACCTTCTCCTCTAGAATTGAAAAGTATGCGATTTACCTTCCGTAACAACGGTAGGTTTATTCAACTACGTGTCCGATCAAAATTTATCTGATTTCAAAATAGCCAAGAGAATTATGGTTGTTAAAAACTCTTAACTATTTAACTTCCACAGTTTAGTTGACAAACCCCAACCGTACTTCTTCAATTGAATGGAATGAACGGCGATTTAATTCTTCTTTTTTCATATATTTAAAAAAAGCTTCGGTAACGGCGTTATCCCACGGATAACCTGGTTTTGAAAGTGAGTGGACAATCGGATGATCCTCTATAAATTTTCTAAATTCAAAAGAGGTATATTGAGACCCTTGATCTGTATGAAAAAGAACAGAACTCGTTAATGGAATGGCAACAGTTTTTTTGACAAATTTTATAAGGTGCAGAACTTCTTTCCGTATACTATTCCGATTGTCCTAGACAATGAGCCTCCTCGGATGTGACGATCTTCGGCAGGAGCTAACAGTTAAAGTTAGACTGCCTCGCTAGCGTTAGCACATCCGAGCTCATTATCAAGGATTCGCTGCGCCAATCTCTGGTTACGGTAACCAACCAGTGTCTCGTAGCCAAGTGTACCGTGCAACCGAAGGTGGTTCCACCAATTGACATAGTCAAATAACTCCAAATCCAATTGTTGTAAGGTTTCAAATGTGTATTGACAGACAAATTCTACTTTCAGCGACTTATAAGTTGATTCAGCTACGGCATTATCAAAAGGACAGCCTTTATGACTCAATGATCGATTGATGTCAAAAGTTGTTAATAATTCATCAATAGCTTGGTTATCAAACTCTTTTCCACGATCAGTATGAAAAATCTCAACCTCTGTCAGAGGTTGTTTGATACGGCTAAATGCTTTTTTTACTAGAACGGCATCTTTATGTTCTCCACAAGAATAGCCGAGAATTTCTCGATTGAACAGATCCAAAATGAAACAGACATAATTCCATTTTTTCCCGACTCGTACATAAGTCAAGTCTGTTACGATCGCTTCTAATGGGTTGTCTCTTAAGAATTTACGATTCAATACGTTTGTCGTTTTGGCTTCATTGCAAGTAGAATGATGTACTTTAAAATAAGCAACAGTATAGCTCGATTTTAATCCTCTATTTTTCATGATTCTACTAATTTTTCGTCGGCTGATCTGAATGCCTCGTTTTGATAAGGCTTTTTTTATTTTTCTTGAGCCGTAGGCCTTTCGGCTGCAGATAAATTCTTCAGCGACTACTTCTTCAAGTTCTGATTCGTCTTTCTGAATCGGCTACACTAGACTAGACAGAAAAAATAAGGTGTGTAGAATAATAAAAAACACACTGGAGGATTTTTCATGTCAAGACGTCAACGAAGA
>NZ_KE136365.1:0-368174 GCF_000406965.1 Enterococcus avium ATCC 14025
GAAAGGAACCTGCATATTTGATCAACTCCATCGTATGAGAAACACCTTTCTAACCAAAGAAGAGCTACTTCATGAAACAGCCATCCGAAACATAGACAACTTGTCCTTCCAATCGAATATCTCGCCCAAGAGCTTCTTCATCAATGTAGTTTTCTAATTCCTTGGGTACAGTGATCAAGCCTTGATCAACCCAATAACTTCCCAGCTTTTCATCCGTATCAACATCCGGTAGAAACATGACATCCTCAGCATTCTCCAGTAAATCTTCTTCTGACGAAAACAAATCTCCAATTAATTCTTTTGCATGATCTCGTACCTCGCTGGGTAATTCCGAATACTGTTCATATAATTCATTTAAGCGATCCAAACTATCGTATTGAGTCACAGTAAATGGCGCATCCGAATCCAAAATGATGGTTTCTTCTTCGGATTCATTTAAACCTAGTTTCGGTGCTATATCAGAGTAGTCTACTGGTAGGTCAAACCAGCCGCCTTGAATAGTTCCACTGACATATTTAGACAAATTAGCTATATATATTTGTGCTTCCATCGAATGCACTCCTTATCTAAACAAATACACTTTCTATCAGTAAGACTGATCCTTGATAAAATGATTCATTGACATATCGACCGAGATCAAGTAATTCTTCTTGAATGCTCTCTTCCGTCATACCATGATTAGTATCTTCACAAATAGACCGGCTTAATAATTGCCGCACTTCATCAACTGATAGAGAACTGTATTCAATTTTTTTGTTATACACTTCGATCACGCAGTTCGAATAAACGATCAGTGGCTTTACACCAATCTTCACAGCGATCAAAGCACTTTTCGGGACACTGAAAGAATAAAATTCAATCTGACTTAAATCACTTGGTTTCACCTGCCAACTTAACTCCTCCAATTTGAGTTCGTAACTTTTTCTCACCTCCAGCAATCGTGCAATTTCTTGCCATGCCGGATCACCCTGAAATTCACCACGTTCAAGAATTCGTTCAATCAAATCCATCGAATTATTGAAGACACTCAATGCTCGAACTCGTTGATTAATCGCTTCGATTTTTTCCTGACAGTGACTAATTCCTGAAAAAAGATAGTCCTTGTTATCCTCCAACTAAATCACCTCCTGATGATTGAAACCAAGTAAGATAGTTTTCTTTATCCTCACTCAACTCCACATTTTCAATCGTTGCGTTCACAAAATCTCTACCAGAAAGTTCATCGACAATTTTTAGTAGCTTTAGTGTGGGCGCTACTTGGGTTTCAAACCATCGTTCCGCTCGTTCGATCGAAAACTTTTCTGCTTTCATGGAAAAGTTCAACTCTCTGACTGTCCGAAACATTTTGGCCCACCGCTCATTCACAATTCTTGATTCAGAATCAAGCAAGTCATAAACCGTCAATTTGTCATTGATCAATCCAGCGCCGATCTCCCCTAAGCTCGTTCCGGTAATAAAGCGATCAATAATCTCAGTTGCTTTTTCAGCAGCGCTACGCAATTCGTAGCGATTGTAGATACCGTATTTTAGTAAGGCATCTTCCACTGAAATACGCTCACGATTGGCAATCTCATAGCGTTTTTCATAGAAGTTGAAGAACATCGGGGATTTTCTTGATCCAAAATAAAGGGATAGCCCCTTGTTTCTAGCTACCCCTGATTCTGTATAATATCCCCCATAGTTTTCAAATAATTTGAAGCTATCTTCGATCAGTCCTTTGTGTTCCTTTTCCAGAATAGAAAACAAATCAAAGTATTCGTCATCATCTCGCATCCACATTTCATCAATGGCAATATCGATCCGGCTGCATTGAACACGGCTATAGCAACTTTCTAGCATTCCTTGTTTTTGCCAAAGGTGTAATAGGTATTCCTGCCAGTCTGTTTTTCGTTCCTTCAACACCAGTTCATACTCACGGCAACCTTGTCCTGAGAATTGAATCAATACATTTTTCGTTGTTTCTTTTGTATGCCAAAACACCCAGATATTTCCTCGTACAGATACCTGGTCAAACATGTAGAGTCCTGTTGAACGGGTTTCAAACTCTAACTCATCCATGCCTAACACTCGTTGGATAATATCTTTAGGTGTTGCATCAAAAAAGGACAAGCGCAAATAATCGATCATGACTCTCATTTCTACCCCATGTTTCATGTAGACACGAAAATACTCTTCGAGCTTTTGTTTCACCTCTTCTGGAATCGGGCGCTTGCCTTGTTCCATTTTTTTGTAATAGGACAAAGAGATGTCCAGTATTTGTGCAAATTTTCGTTGAGAAACTGGCTTTTGTTTTCCAGTCTTCGCATTGGATAACCCAAATCTGTATCGATAGTTTCGCAGTTCTTTAGGCTCCAATTTTTCTACACCTCAATTAAATAACGAAATTGATTTTTTTCGACTCTTCAAAAAGAGCCATCAAACCTTTGGGATTATTGACTCTTAATTTTTGTGTCCCTTCAAAATCGTTGAAAAGGACACAAACGTTCATCTTCGATGAAGCCTTATATAGCCATCTTTGTTGAGCTTTTTTTGTTTCGTTATTTTATTTCTCCCCCCCCTATTAGATACTGGGGGGTAACGGTTTAGGGCAGGCGCAAGCGCCTGCCCTAAACCATCCACGCACACACTTGGCGTGTGCGTTTGCCCTTGCCATACGCGGCTGGCGCCGCTGCCAGTGCAAACGCCACGCTCTACTGAGTGCATGGCTATGCGGGCATAGTTTCCCCTCCAGTATCTACAGTGGATCATTTTTTATAAAATGTTTTCTTCAATCATCAATCGTTCCGCAAGATCTTCCGGTGACAAAAAGGTGGCGAAAATCGCAGCCGTTAACTCTTTCCTCTCTCCATTTCTCAACCGATGAAGCTTTTTCAACAATAAAATATCTTCTTCTGTCAGTAAAATTTGACTTACAGGAATCCCATTCCTCAAAATATCCTTTCGCAAGAAAAGATAGGTGGTCCGTTTTTCAATTTTAGCGATCCACGAATACAGTGTCCTTGAAGAGAATTCCGAATCAATCAACTTTGCGGCCGTTCGTACTCGATAATATTTTTCACTCACATGTCATCACCTCACTCGCTTAATAGATTACTCGATGGTAATATCACCAGCTTTATTCAACTTCTCTTGCCGCTTTCTCTGATATTCTTCTGAAACCATTTTTCTGAGTTGCCTTTCATCATCAGCACTATACATGTCATCCATCAATTTTTGGTCTTCTACAGTTATTCGTGCTGGTTCAAAACCCAGTTCGATCATGTGATCAAATTTGGCAAACTCCGTTAGAAAATCAAAATCATTCGGAACAAAGGGACTATACAATTCTTGGGGAATCCCTTTCCCAATATCTAAATAGCCCCGACCAACTCCTGATTTATTAACAAAACTTTTATTTTTATTTTCGTCGCCAAAGCTCATTTTATAGCCCAGCTCAGATAATCTTCCCAATGACACTTTTGCGAGTAGATTGTCTCGAATACCATTCGGCAAACTTTGAGCATCTGGACGCTGCAAGGCAATGATCATATACACACCAGCTTGACGACCTTGAAGAATTAACGGCATTAATACTTTTAAAACCCTATCCGTTTCTTTGTAGTCCAAGGTACTAAAAAATGCGGCCCATTCATCAATGATCACAACGTAAGGCGGCATGTCATAGAAAGCATAGTTTTTTCCCATAGTATAATTTTTGTGTTCTCGCATGTACTTGTAGCGCTTGATCATCATTTCAAAGCTGTCTTCTAGCAAGCGAAATATTTCTTCTTTTTCCATCACTACGTGTCCTTTAAAAGCTGGTAAATCCGCTAGAACACCTAAATCTGATTTCTTTGGATCAGCAATTTTCACCGTGCCGATTTCCATAAACACCTTGATTAGCGTATAAATGAAAAAGGTCTTCCCACCACCGATCCCGCCGCTAATAAGTAGGTTCGGCAGCTTGTCATATTCCCAAAAGACACCCTTCATGATTTCAATTGAGCCATTTTCTGCTTTGACCTCTCGAATAGACAAGCGGCGCTCAATGGTATCCAGCAATAACTTGTAGGTGACTAACATCGGTTTCCGATCAATCTCAACTAAATCACCAAGAAATAGTTCCTCCAATACCGATCCCATCATCAGAAATTCCTTATGATTTTTCCCACCAAGCTCGAAGGTGAAACAATCCAATGAATTCATTTTTTTATAGTATACCTTTGGTAATTGGATCAGTTCTTTCGAACCAGTTTCAGTTTTCACCTTTTTAATATCTACCAAATTGTTTTCAATAAGGTATTTCAACAACCATTGGCATCTTTGGAGCCTGCTAAAATAACTATCTTTTAATTTGGAATTTTTAATGACTGACATGGAAACGCAAATATTTGAGATCAGTAGTACTAAACAAAGTATTCCTGTAATCACGCTCTTTTGGAAATACCTCTGATCCCCATTTACCAAAGATATGATTTCTCTCTGCTTTGACCAACAGTACCATGCAATCATAGCAAATGATGGAATCGAGAGGAGAAAGGCGTACCATACATTTAAGTATTGGTAGTACAGTTGAAGCCTCTTTCCTTTGTAGGAAAATAAACTCATTAAGTGAACACCTTCTCTCTCAAATTTAATTTACCTATTTCTTCTTTTGGTCATTTACACCAATTTGAATTGCATCTGCTGCTTTCTTATCCGATTCCTTCTTAAATCCGTGAGCATAATTATTTAGTTCATATTACTCACGATCCCCATCTTAGATAGTAATATCCGAGATAAAATTGTTCCCTTACTCAAAAATTTTGAAAATAAAAAAGACAAGCTGAAATTAAACTTGTCTTCTCACCCTATCCAATTTATATTCTAAGAAATCTAAATCTATTAATTTTACTCCTCTTCAAAAAGAGAAAGTTGTCCTTCTGCTCTACCCTTCAAATACTCTTTTGGAACAGGTTTTCCTAAATTAACTCTGTCTGCCATTTCTGTAGCCAAATCTCTCATATTTTTAAAATGTATAGGATTACTTGGAAATTTAATCTTAGTTAGATTACCCTTCTTATTTGAATAATCCCAATCAAAGTACTCATTGAGTTCATACAATGACATTTCATTCAGGAGTTTATTCACTCTTTTTTTTACAGACTTTTGCTCTTGTTTGCCAACATGATCAAAAAAGAATGTTGGTTCAATTGAAAATACCTCTGCACAAACTTCATCTAAAGTAAACTCATTATTTTTTCGTAACGAAAAACTGGTCAAACAAGTATTTATCAGTAGTATTATTTGCTTATCAGGAGTGGTAGCCCCAATTCTAAAAACTTCATAAACATAGCTAGGATAGTTAATTGGAGATTCAAAAAAATTTGAGAGAGCTTCATTATTAAAATCTGTCAAACCAGAATTTCCTTTTGAAATCGATATTGGATCTTTTTCACAAGATAATGCTAGAACCTTGTATTTTTCCAATTCATCAACTATCAATTTTTCTTTACTTGAATTGAAAACATATCCTACTTGATGTTGATGCTCCTCAGGATTATTTGAAGTAACCCCTCCAATTAGAACAACATCTTTTGATTCTATTCCCGAATACTTTTCTAACTGTTTTTCATTGATGTTTCCCCCCTTACATTCTAAATGTAAGGAATCATTGTTTCCGACATTGTTGAGAACAATATCAAATTTGATCTCTTCTTTCTTTCCATTATTGTTAAGATAGAATTCTTTTTCTAGATACTCAATTCGATAACCAGCTTCATAAAAGATTCGAGGGTAATTTGGAATATCTAAAGCCATACTAGCAATTATATTGACCAAATCAATTTCCAAAAAGTCTTTTGTCATACATTCGATCCCCCACTTCTAAAGTTGCTAAAGCATCTATATAGTGATTAATGTTAGCAAGTAATCTCAGCACAGTGTTTCCACAAGATTCACTATTTAAATGAAAGATAACAAACTCGTTCGTAATATCAAAAGTAATACTGTTACCCATATTTCCGTTATGCATATCCACTGCATAAACTCTTTGATGTGAGTCACCTAAATCCATATTAGTTCCCAACAGTCTAAATGGTTTACTACCGTTAAAAACTACATTCACAAAATTCTTTATATTTATTGACCTACTAAAGCTTATTTTGAAAGCAGATCCTTCTAATAGGCCTTCTACCAAAGTTATGCTCATTTTTTCAAAATCATTTAGAGTTGTTTTGTAAAGATTTAGAATATTAAAAACTGAATCAATATGATAGCTGAATTGATTCCCTTTAGCTGTGATTTTGCCATTATAATAGATGTCATCTACTATGTAATCTCTTTCCTCTTGATCTTCAGTTTCATTCTGATCTTCTACAGTTTTTAGTGCTAGTTTGGTTATTCCTAACATATTTTTCACATTAGAATCCGATAGTATTTTATAAACTTCCTTAGCAGTTTCATTTTTAGTAGAAAGATCCAAATCACTATTTGAATCACTAAAGTCTTCTATATCCTTATTAAGAATATTTTGGAATTTCAAATTAATCCCAAAAAAATCTCCAAAATGTAAAAATTCTGAAAAAAGCATTCCTGGTATCCAAATGCTGTCAAAATTATCAAGGTTAGAGATTTTATTTATGACTGGATCAGTTAATGCAGTTTTTTCAGCCGAATGCACTATCATGAATCGTTCATCTGAAATATCTGCAAACATTTCGATCGTTTCATTGTTAATACGAATAATTGATTCATCTTCTAACTCAGAAATTTTGTAATTGGAATCCATTGCTCGCAATCTATCACTAAAATCTTCAACTCTATCATTTCGATTTTTCAAATCATAATCGTGAGTTTCAATTATGTATGATTTAATTGCATTCCTATTTTTTAAATACTTTGAAGAAGTAACGTCAAAGTTGCCAGACAATATATTAGAAAAGTTTTGATACAGGTCTCTCCTAGTCTTTATCATACACTTCACCTCATTTTGATGATATTATACCATGTATCAAAGAGTATAATATAAGAGGGAAAAAATTTGTTTACCTCTCTACGAAAATTGAAATATCATTATTTCATTTTTTACCTATTTCTTCTTTTTATCATTTACATCTGATTGAATGGTGTTTACTGATTCTTTTTGACCAAGTGCTTTCTTCAGCCCATCAGCATAGATATCAAGCTCATAATATTCTCGATTCCCGTCTTGTGCCGCAATGTAAGTCAAATGGAACTCTGGATTTACTAATTCAACCGCTTCACGCCATTTAAATGTCTCGATTTCAGCAGTTGGCGGGAACGTAACACGACTTGAAATTTTCTTTTTATCACCAAATACTAATTCCGCCCTCTTTTTCGTAATCTCACCTGTACTTTGTCTTGTTTCTTCGTCAAAACCTAGCGCTGGGTCTTCCAACGAACTAAAGCGAATTGCGCCTAAACTAGAAACGTCTAAAGCGTCTGTAATGTTGTTATTGTCTTTAAATTTTAAAACCATAGTTACGCACCTTCCTTAACTGTCGCATTAGATAAATAAAGCGAGAAATCTAAATAGCCATTTACTGAGTTGATCATACGTCCATCATCATTCGTTTCCCGACTTGAAATTCGAACTTTATCAGGAACCAAGTAGGCTTCCTCAAAAGCAATCTCAATTTCCCCTTCCGGCAACACCGCAGCACTTTTATCAACCACAATTGGTAAAGCTCCATGTTTTTCAGAATCCCCATAGAATTTCACGTAACTACCAAGAACACCGTTCACTTCTTTTGGTGCTTCTTTGAATTGTGTTCCTAGAATAAAGACTCTTCCGACCCATTCTTTTTTACTTTTAGCTTCGTTAGTTTCAATTTCTTTCCTTCTTTCCAAGAGTTTGTTTTTCAATGTATATGAAGAATCTTATGTTTTCTTTCGACAAAAAAATTGAACTGTAGAATAACAGAAAGACACACTCAAATATTGAATGTGTCTAATCTATACGTATTCAAATTTTTCTTTCAAGCTAGTAGGTCTGCTAACAGCTTGCTAACACTTTTTTGTCTTTTTAGTTTATTTGCTACCACAAACTATTAAATGTCAGATTCAAATTTTTGTTTTAAATCCCGAAATGAAGCTATTCTATAGCATTCTATGGGATAATAGTGAGAAGGGGCGCCTCTACTTCTAAGCGGACGGTCGGGGGTTCGAATCCCTCCTGTGATATCTAAAAAACCGCTAGAGACTTGATATCAAGCGGTTTTTCTTTTATCATGTGCCAATTTTGTGACAAGCCACTTCTAGCCATTTCTTCTCAATTGAAATCTTACTCTAACTGCTATCTGTTCAATTATCAACGAAAAAATAATGGCTAGGATAGTTAAAGCTATTGAGAGTAAACATGACTCAATCATATTTATACTATTTCTATTAATATGATTGTAAACTACAAAATATATTATTGGATGACAAATAAAAATATATAAAGTATGTTGCCCTAAATAGTTTAAGAAACTTTTTCTATTCGGAATTAATCCTAACATTCCGGTTATTGCTACGATGCCAATAATGTACTGAAATAATTCTTTCAATAAGAAAATATACTTACCATCAGAAAACTGTTGAAAATTAATATACCCGAAAAACATTTTCATCCATTCATTTGCATTATGTCCAAAATATTGAAAGTTGACACCCAAAAGTACAAATATCAAAAACAACAATAACAGTTTCATTTTTTTCAACTTCACTCTGGCTTTCTCAATATCTTTCATTGTTAAAAAGTGTCCTAAAATAAAATATGGAGCGAATACAATAGTCCTCGCATAAGCAAGATAATTCCCATCAACATTGAAATTTTTGCATCTGATAAGTAAAGCAAAAATAATGGATACAATTATTACAAGGATCGGTTTAAGTCTATACTTTTTAACAAAAAATGAAAACAGATACCAATAAGTTAAACTTAAAAGATACCAAACGTGAAAAATTGGAGTGGCTATAATATGAGCTCTAGGAATCCACGGATACGATGTTAATCTCACTACTAAAATATAAATCAATTGTATAACTATATATAAAATTCCAAACCTAAATACTTTCCTTAAGTTTACATTTTTTGAGAACAAACCATTTATAAAAATAAAGGCTGGCATATGGAATGAATAAATTAAAGTTAGTACCCAATTATTTTCTTTTGTACTAGCTAGTAACATGTGCCCGAATACTACTAAAATAATTAAAAAACCTTTTATGTTATCAATTTGATGATCTCTTGATTTCAATACTTCGCCCCTATTCACTCTCATCATAGAATTAAAAAAAATACTCGTTTATTTAATAAAGATATAGTAAAGCAGTAATTAATTCAATATAGTTTTTATTTAAAATGGAGTATCACGGATAGCATAGTCAAACTTATTTAATAACAATCAAATTTAAAAAAAACTCTACAGCCAACTAAGGCTGTAGAGGGGATAGTTTACACGTCTAAGTACCAGCGCGTTTCGGTTAGATCGTTAAATCCACCTTTAGTGTCACCTTTCGGGTCATTGGTGCTTCGGATCATGATAATGATCGAATGGCCTGCAACGTCTTTTTGATTGAATTCAATTTGGAACCCTGCAGTATCACTGCGGTTGTAAACCTTCGCTGCATCCGCGCGCGGTAGATCTTTTAGTTTGATACGCTTAAGTTCTTTGCCTGTTGTCCGATCAAGGATGAAAGCATACTGATATTTGTGAGTACGAGTACTCCATCCTTCTGCCTTAATCTTGCCTGCCATCGCACCAAAACCATCCACGTGGCCCTTATCGTTTTTGACTTCCATGACTGAATAGTTTTGTCCAGCACGGTAGATATCCGTTGTTTCGCTAGGATTAGGATCAGGCAATGTCGTATATCCGTTATCAGTGATACCCGTTAAATCAATGTTCCCATCTAACCCACCACCAACATATGTGGATGTGAATTGATAGATGCCAACACCATCCATACTAGGAAATACGGACCACACTGGATATGGAGTAACGTTGTAATTCGGATACGCAGCCATCCATAGACTATCTGGAAACTCCTTGATAATCCTTTGGTAATCAACATGCTTCAGTGTAAATGGTTTATAGCTGTAATACATCGGAGTGTAGCCTGCTTCTTTTATTCTCCGCATACCATACAGGATCGTTTCGGTATTTGCTGCTTTCTCGGATGAAGAACTAGTATATCTACCATAACCGTCAGGAATAGTCGCCAATGCTCCATGTTCGAAATCAAGAGCAACAATTGATCCACGTGGTGTCTTCACCTTTGGCAAAAAATAATCCATCGTAGTTTTCGCAATACTCATGTTTCCCCAAGTATCGAACCAGATGTAAGTATGCGCTCGTTTTCCTTGAGCTAAAGCTGAATTCACTTGGCTCTCATACGTCCACTGATTGTAGAGTCCACCAGCGTTGTATCCGCCAATCTGGCTAATACTGAATTTATCATGAGAGTAGCCAAATTGGCCTTGTGCTCCTTGATAAACTGCCCAATCGACCCCTTGATCTCCTTTAGCCGCATCCACATTCATTGGGAAAATTGGCAATAAAAAAAGAGCCGCAACTAGGCTCAACAAAGTAATTTTCTTTTTCATCTAGTCCTCCTTATTCGTTCCATCCGATTTGAAACTATCCAAAAACCGCTGAAACAGATCCGTAGTGCCACCTAACTTTTGGTAATTTTCTAAGATAGATTTCAATTCCATCAACAGATATCCCACATAAAGTGTGTAAATCAGAGCTGTGCCTGTTGCTCCCGGGATAATCACTGACAAAGGAATGAAAAACATCAATAGTATTACGCTTATGATCTTCCTCAAAATTCCATTAATCCCAACCTTGGATTTAAACTCTATATCGGGATTAACCTTAGCCGCGATCGTTCCTGTTAAGAAATCAATCACCATCGCCGCGCAAATCATCGCCAAAATAAAGAGAATTTTCTGATCCTCGGTCTCCAAAAAGTGTCTAAAATAATCGAACATGTCCATTGTTCCGCCTTCCTTTCAATAATAAAAAGCCCACTCGAAAGTGTGCTAAGGTAATAAAGAATTAGTCTCAATCAAACTAACCCCGTTTGATTTTAGTCGACTCATATCTGTTTGAGATTCAACATTGTATACGTGGATGAAATTTGTTTTTCTCCTGCATTTTGCTATGAAGTCATTTGATGCAATGCTCAAAGGCATGGATACAAATGCTTTTTTATATGCTGATATTTCATCAAGAGCCTTTTCAGCCTGCGTTGTATTATCAGTCATCCAAGTTACACATGCATCTGGATACCTGCTAGTAAGATGATCTCTCTGAGTTTTGTTTGTCAAAACAAAGAAACACCAATCATAAAGCTTGTATTCTTTGAGTAATGTTATAACTTTTGTGATAAATACGTCGTCTGTCCAATCCCATTTTGAACCATCAACATTGATAACAATTTTTTGCCCGGCCAAAACTTCCAACGCTTCTGCAAATGTAGGGATTTTTAACGTTTTGCTTGCTAGCCCCGGATAGTTATCCGTTTTTAACTTGAACGTCTTTAGTTGTGCCATTGTCATATTTTTAGCGATACCTGTTCCGTTTGTCGTTCGGTCAATTGTTGGGTCATGCATCAAGAAAATTTGACCATCAGCACTCATTTGTATATCAATTTCAACTGCACCATAACCACGAGCAACCGTTTCTTGTAGAGCTTCAATAGAGTTCTCTGGTGCGAAAACGGTCGCTCCTCGGTGAGCTGAAAGCCGAAATTTATCAACTTCCAGCCACACTGGGAAACGGATCGTCTGTATACCAAGACCCACTAACCCAATGATTTCCAGTAACCTTATTCCCGATTCTAATGAAATTCGAAGCACGTCTTTCAGCAAAAGCAACCCCTCTGTATTCATCAGCATTAACATATTTTGCCATCGCAAGAGGCACATTCCAAATGAAATCATCAAATTCCGTGCTCAATCTAAACCCTTGAGGAATTTTAAAATAACCTGGTGTATAAACCCCGGTTGATTTATTAAAGTTAATTCGACAAAAGAAGTCTACTCGATCGCCGCGTCTTTTAAATACAGCCTCTAACGCATCTATCCAAGTAGCTGCATTCGCATCTGGAACCTGTGATTTATCGGTGATTTTGTACTCAGCCACTTTATTTACGTTATCGACATACAAAGCTACAGCCTTTGGTGTCATCAATTTATTATCAACACTAGGATCAATGGATTCTGTTTCGTCAGCTGCGCTGTAGTTAGGAACATTACCTAACCCAACTTTAGATTTAGTTAAATCAGTTAATTTTGCATAGGTAGATTCTACTTCTGTTTTTTTAGCATAGGTTTGGTCTACAACAGTTTCTGTTGCAAAAATTTCATCGGCTTCCTCTTTTGTATAGACGCCCAACTGATCTGCATCAACCTCATGCGGATTGTTTTTATCTGCAATATGATTGTCCAAGTCTGTCTTGTTTGCTTTTTGTTCCAAGTCAGCCTCGTTAGAAAATCCTGACTTGTTTAAGACAGTTAATGGGTTCAATGTTACTTTTAATTGCACCCCGATATAGTCAACATTGATATTCGAAGCAGTAACACCATTTGAGCTATCGCAATATGCAAGTACATTTACAAAGCCTTTTGAATCAATAAAATTGCTATCATTGATTTCAACAGTGAAATCGGTGAATTCTGTAGCGTCACCTTGAATTTTTGTTGTATATGAATCCGTTGACTCTAAGAAAATACCGACTTTCAAATTTTTATTGTTTGGTGAAGAAGCTTTTGCTCTTGTGGTAACGGAAAAAGAAATAAAATTATCTTTGATATATTGAATTTTTTCTTCTACAGTCATTCCCTCAAAAATTCGAGGAGCCAATTGTTCAATGGCTTTAACGGTATCAAACTTATTCAATTGTTGCGGAATTACACTTCCCTGACTGGAACCAACAGAAACTCCTTGATCATCACGTCCTACCAACTTATTATAATTTTCTTGGCTAATTTCGGTCCAAGTTGCGCTTGTTTTTTTCAAGCTCGTTGCTGTGTAATCCGTATAAACAGAATGTGGATTTGCTGAAGTGTTTCCTGCAACCTTTCCGGCAAGGTCCATCATCTTTGGAACATCTACTGGACCGCTAAACAATTTGATTGCATCTGCATTCGTAAGTCGCGAACTGAAATCGGCACTCAAACGATTTTGCAGTGTGTTTTGTTTTATGCCTTGTGTATCTGTTCTCGCCTGTACAATCTCTGGATTACTATCGCCCGATTCTGCCACTAAGTCATCAAATTCGTTTCGCAATGCATCAAATTCCTGTTTATTCTGATTTGCACGTCCGATCGCTTGATTTGAGTTATCAACCGCTGTTTTTGAATCAGCGACAGCTTGATCGGCTTTTTTATTTGCTTCTTTACCAGCATTCTCCGCGATAGTTTTTGCTTCATTCCCTGCGGTTGTTGCTATTGTTTTCGCTTCTGTTGCGGCAGCAGAAGCCGCTTGCTTTGCTTCCGTTCCAGCTGTTTCGGCAATTGTCTTTGCTTCTGCACCAGCATCCGTAGCAATCTTTTTAGCATCATTAATTCCTTGGTCGAGATCAATACTGAACTGATCAACCTTTTTTGAAGAATCATTAGACAAGTCAATTGCCTGATTTATTTTTACACGCCCTGCATTTAGCGTATCGGTTTCTTGAATATGCTCTACTGCCAAGTTAATCCCCCCTCTATGCTTTAGAAATAGATTCGATCGTCATTTTTTGCTCAATTCGGTCTCCAAGCAAAATAAAAGAACCCTCCATGTTGTCGGATAGTTCTTTGAATAATTCTTCTATAGTTTTATCCGTTTCAGCGGTGAATTCCCCGCCGTCAATTTTTTTAACATTAATTAGCAATATCTTCTTCCCCTTCCGTTACATCAAATATTTCAACAGCACAAATCGTTCTAGGTTTCACAGTCAAGCTATCAGTCAATTTGACAAATTTTGTTGAGCTTGGTTCTTTTACAATTCTCTCTTGTAACGGTACAAGATCCTCTTGTGATCCGGTAATTTTTAGTAGAACCCCATTTTCTAAAATTAGTTGCATTACATACATTTAAAATTGTCCTCCTAGTTGTGATTGAATAAATACGCGACAAGTCACTTGCGCCTCGATACGTGCAAGTTTATTTGGCTTAATCTTGATCGTATGATTTCCACGTTGAATCTTTCCGCTTGATGTTTTCTTCAGATAGTTAACAATATTTAATCGATCTTGATTAGTTTCATGCCTTGGCAATGTTGTTCCATCAACTATGATATCGACGCTCGACGGAGATTCAGATGATTGAAAAATCCCCCATTCAAGAGGATGTGTATGTTCAGGTAGCACTACATTATGCTTATGAGCGGGAATCTTAACCGTATGTGTATGGTTTGGAATTTGTACAGTATGTGTATGGCTCGGTATATTTACACTATGTGTATGCGAAGGAATCGAAATGCTATGTGTGTGTGCAGGCACACTTGTATTATGAGTATGTGCAGGTACATTGATACTGTGCGCGTGATTCCCTGAAGAACTAGCCGTCCTAAATGTACCGCCTGCTCCTTCGGCGTATAGAACACCGCTGCCACCTGCAACATACATAGACTTTGTAGCTGGAGGTGTTGGTCCTGGTCGAACATTGAACATCACATGATCATGGTTTCCTCCGGCTGAACTGGTCTGCGTTGATCCTCCTCCGGCTGAACTTGTTTGTGTAGAACCACCACCTGCACTTGACGATTGAGTAGTGGCCCCGCCAGCAGATGTTGAACGAACAGAAGCCCCACCAGCACTACTCGTTTGACGACTCGCTCCACCTGCACTACTGGTCTGCGTTGACTGGCCGCCGGCCTCACTCGTAATTGTTTTCGCTCCTCCGCCTTTTACAGCTTTTGTGTACCCGCGATAACGTTTTGTTTTAAATGTAAGTTCAACAGTATTCACATGAAATACGTCATCATCCAAATAGAATTCAATTTCGGCTGGATAAGCCGATTCGCAATTATCTTGATATGAGTAATTCAGAATATTTGTTGCACCCTGCGAATAAGTTTCATTTATTTGCTGTTTACGACCAAGATCAGACATAGTTGTATTTATGTCATCCTTGACATTTCCAATCTCTAAATCCAGTGATTGTGGCGCACCAAAAACGTCGGATTTTGCTTCTTTTTTTATCCGCAGGTTGAGCGATCCGTACTCGTTCGTGTTGATCATCACAACCGTTCCTTGCCGCAATTTATCAATCTCTAAAGGTGTGTCCGTCAATTTAATCAAATCTGCAGCAGCGACTTTCCAAGTTACTTTTGGAATCGACCATTTTTTAAGCATATTAGTAGCATTATCTTTTAGTGACTGCGGCTGCGTGAATCGAAGATCCGTCCAAACATACTCAACAAGTCCATATTTCTTTATCGATTCTTTGTCTTCAACATATGGAACATTATTATTTACAGACTTTATGTTAATTTGGTTTACGCCTTCTCCAGCACCGAGAGGATACACACGATTAACAAGATTGTTCGGATCAATATCTATTTCAAACCCTTCCATGTTATAACCCTCTTGAATTCGGCAAACTGGTTCAGTTGGAGGTTTAACAAGTGATAGTTCAAATGGATAAACCTTTGTGTTCCATTCCCACAAATAATCTTCATCAAAAGCCTTAGGAATTGAAAATAAGGCATCCGCTAATCCATTTTCGTTTTCCCATGCGTAAGAAAAATATCTAGTAAAATCACATCGTTTCAGAATCCAATGTTTTGTTTTCTGCTGATTCAACACAAAATTAATCACATCGGCTGTTTTCTTATTTGTAATTTCAAAATAACCGAAAAGAACGCTGTCTAATAGCGTCCCTAAAACATGCGTCGCTGTATATTTTATTGAGTAATTGCTTTTATCCTTTTTCACCAAAGAAGGCATAATACGATACAAACCGATGTATTCATTCTCGTTATCGGTCAATTCAACATATTGTAAAGCTTCAATCATAGAATTTTTAGTATCGTAAAGTGGCATAGAAAATTCAATCGATCCTATTTCATTTTCTATTTTTTCATAACTGACATCATAAGCATTTTCGAGGATAGCCGTATATTCTCTGCTTAGATTCATTGTCATTAGCATGGCATCGCCTCCTACAAATACCTATTCGAATATTTAATTGTTAATCTAAAATCGCCATCTCTTCCTGAAACATAAAGTGGTTCTGAAGGATAGATATAAAAGTCATTCATTGGCCGTATCATTGGCTTATCGTTTTTAGTAATATTGAAAGTTTGAGTATCGATCTCAATTGTTGCATTATCGAAGTCGCCTAAATTGATCGTGTCACTTCGAGTTCGAATCTGAACATCACGTCCCATCCCCTCAATCGTGATTGAAGGTTTCACTTTAAGCCCCTCAACTGTTGGATATATCTCAAATGGCTGGGCCTCTTTCCCTGTATCGCCCATTAAGTATCCTTGGTGCTGCCAAGTAATAATATCCGAACCCCAGTAAGCCCCACCTTCGAAACGCACTGCCATATTTACTGCACCAGAACCAGTATTGCCTAAAAGATAGTTTGCTTGGAATGTAATGATCTCGGAACCCCACATGACACTAGTGGCATCTGATTTGGTGTATTTATAAGGATCTCCACATTTTATTGTGAAACTACTTATACACCAGTTCACTCCTGGTTCAACTTTATCAATTGTGGCTTTTGTTCCTTCAAAAAGCATTTCTGGTTCATCATTGAACCAAATTGGCACTTCTTTTTCCGTAAATAATGCAACATTTAGCTTATTAAACCTATCTCTAAACGAAGCATCATCTTCGGCTTTTAAATAATACTGAACGATGATCTCTCTAGCAGGAATTCTATTATAAATGTGTCGTTCGCCATCGCGAATTCCTAATTGAGAGTATTCGTTATTTGTTTCAAAAAGCTCCCGTCCTTGAACATTTAACGTCCGATAACCGGGAACAATGTCTTCTAAAAATTTCCCACCGATGTTCATTGCTTCAGTAGGCATTCCTTCTAAAGGCGAGGTTAATTGAAGTTCCATTAATGGAGAAATATTTTCTGTCACTTCCGTATCCCCCTCCGCCCGTCAGCTCTCTCTTGACGTTTTTGTAAAGCTAGTGCGATTTTATCTATATCAGCTTCTTCTCTGACAACAAACATAGCACCATCATTCATTCCACGGTAATCATATATTACTGATTCATTACCATCGTAATCATTTGTATTTGCATTCCGTTTGGCAGCCTCTTTCGCATATTTCATCGAAGCGTCATGAGGAATTACTTGTGATCCTGATGGAAGAACAACCATTTCTCCTCGGCCACCTTCATTCATTAGAGCGAAACCGCCTTGGAAGGATGTTGAACCAGATTGCAGATAAGGAATTGATCCGATGGAAACTCCTGGTATTTTGTTGATCACATCTATGGCGCCGTTAATACCGCCAATTACATCGTTCACAAATCCTTTTACGGAAGAGACTAACTCGCTAACTGCTGAAGCAACGCCATCAAATACTCCGCTGACAAACGAGGTTAACCCGCTCCAAGCATTCTGGATACCGTCGAAAATATTGGTGACCGTTTGGCCAACACCATTCATAACTTCACCGACAACCGCTGCCACATTATTGAAGGCCTCTGAGACAACTCCTCCGATCCCTCCAACGACTCCACCGATAGCATTGAATATGCTCGAAGTTACATTCATAACAGTATTCCAAGCAGCTGTGATCAAGGAAATTACCGAACTAAATACTCCAGCAACAAATGAAACGATTGGTGATATTGCCGCCATTACAGATCCCATAATTCCGGCAATAAATGAAACGATCGGTCCTACGATCCCCATGATCGTAGCAATTGCATTTCCAATGAACGAAACGATTGTTCCTATTGTCGAAATTACCACTGTCACAACGTTAACGACTACTCCGATAATGCTGGTAATGATTGGAAGCATTGCCTGAACAGCCGTGATAATTGCTTGGATGATAGACACAATCACTGGTGCAACAGAAGTAATGATGTTCGTTAAAGCCGCCACTATATTTACTATCACTGGTGCTAATTGAGTTGCCAGAGAAGCTATCAATGGGGCTATTGCAGCAACCAGCTGCATAACGACTTGTATTATTTGTTGAAATACCGGTAATAGTTGTGAAATCAAATTAGTAATTACCGGCACGACCGTACTAACTATTTGAGTGATTGCCGTTTTAATTGCCGTGATTGCTGGAACAAAAGCGTCTGCCACCGATTGAATTGTTTTAGTTACAGTTTCTCTGAAAGAACTGCTTGTCGCCATCAGTTGAACAAATGTAGCAACCAATCCGGTTAATACGGCGACCACAATCCCAACAGGCGAAAATAATCCGCCTACAGCCGTTGCTACCCCTCTAAGAATTCCGGATACTGGCAAAGCGCCTGTTGACAGTCTTGCAAAAACACCAACCAACTTACCAACGATTCCTGATGCAGTACCTACTACAGAAGTTAGAACCGGCATTACACCAGTGAATGCTGAGACAAGCACTTTTCCAACTGTCAGTAATGGTCCACTTAGCTTTGTTGCTATTCCAGCAAATAAGGCTATAAATACTCCGACTTGCGGTTGAATTTTACTGATTACAGGTCCGAGTAAATCTCCTAAATAATTAAAAATACCTTTGATCGATTCGAACCCCGATTGAAGCATTGGCTTAGCTTTCTCAAAAACAGCTCCTAGTTTATCTCCAACAAGGCTGGCGAATGACTGAAGCTTTGGAACGACTTCCGAAATAAAACTAGATACAGTCGCTTTAACGCTTTGAAAAACCTGCAGGACTTTCTCTCTAAATGCCTCGTTCTTGATCATTGCTGCGACAAAGGCAGCTCCTAAAGCGACAACAGCACCTATTACTAATCCAATTGGGCTGATTAAAAAACCAAATGCTGAGACAAGTCCACCAAGACCCATAATCATAGTTCCAACAATAACTAATACCGGGCCTAGTACCGCTAAAAGAGCGGCCCCTTGAGCTATTGTTGATTTCATGCTGTCAGGCATCTGATTAAATTTGTCGGCAACATCTCCAACCTTTTTGGCAAGCTCTGACAAGGCTGGCGTCTGAGTTCCCATGATCGACATCACTAAAGCATCGATTGATCCCATCATTGTTTCGGCAGCAGCGGATAATGTTTTTTGCATTTCAGCAGCTGTTTTTGACGCATCGCTATTCTTTTCGATTGATGCGTTCATTTTGTCGTAGCCGTCAACACCTTCAGCTAGAAGCATTGCCATACCTGATGCCGCCTCAGTACCGAAGATCGTAGCTAATGCAGCCGTTTTTTGAGCAGGGGTGTAAGATTCCATAGACTGGCCTAACTCGCCAATAATTGTTCGTAAGTCTTTAAATTTGCCTGCTCCATCTACGGCAGAAAAGCCGAGGCCTTCCATCGCTTCAGCCGAAGCTTTTGTAGGTTTTACTAAACGCTGTAGACCCATCCGCATTGTTGTACCTACTTGAGAAGCTTCAAGACCTTTGTTCATCATAATCCCTGATACCGTCGCAAGGTCTTCCATGCTAATACCTAGATTGTGTGCTGCGGGCGCTGCATATTTAAACACGTTACCCATATCAGCAACACCAGCTGCAGAAGCATTGGCAGTCCCTGTTAATAGATCAGCGACCTTGCTGGCGTCTTTTGCTTCCAAACCGAAACCATTCAAGGCTGATGAAACCGTATCAGATACAACAGCCAAGTCTTCTCCCGAAGCCGCTGCAGCTGACAAAACACCGGGCATCATGTCTATAATCTGATTACTGTCATAACCTTTTGCGGCCATTTCTTGCATTGCGTCAGCAACTTCCTGAGCATTTACAGGAAAATCAGCCGCTAACTGCAAAGCAGATTGTTTCATTTTATCGAGATTCTCACGTGATCCGTCAGCAATTAAAGCAGCTTTATTCATTGATTGTTCAAAGTCTGCAGTAGATTTAACTGCCTTAGCAAATGGCATGGTGATTGCGGCAGTCATACCAGCTCCTAATGCCGCCGTTTTGGCACCAAAGCCTGAAATTGATGATCCAGCACTAGAAACCTTACTGGAAAGAGTATCTAGTTTGGATTTCGCTCCATCAATCATTTTGTTAAAACTAGAAGCATCCCCTGTTACACGAGCACTTAATGTATAATCTGCCACCTAACCACCTCCACTTTTGGGAGTTTTGATCCCATTAGCTTGATATATTTTGTCAACCCAAGACTTACCATCCCGTTCTTCAACTTCAAGAACAATAGACATGGCTTCTTGGTTAAATTCTTTGTCAGCTCTCGCTGGCCGTTTCTTAAAGAGTTCTTGAAACCGTGAACCTTTTTTACGAAGTGCGTTCGTCACAGCGTTAAATACTGCATCACGAATGTATGTAGTATCATTAATCGATTTCTTTTCGTGCTCTTTCCGAATAAATAGCTTTTCGGCTTCAGTCAGTTCTTGATATTCAGATTTCGAATAACCAAAATTGACAACAAAAAAAGCCAAGTCCATTTCATCTGAGAAAGGCTTGGCTAATTCAATTTTTCTTTTTTCTTCAGGAGTTGGATCACCGCCATTACCCCAATATTCGTAACTAATGAGGTCTAGCGGAATAAAAAACCTGCATCTTTTTGCAGTTTCTCAATGATAAAATTGTTTACAGTCAAAGCTCCATTTTCTTGAATAAAGGGTTCGAACATTTCTGCTGCTTTCTTTTGCTTAACAGCTTTCAAGTCTTTTGATTGAACTAATCCGAAAGAGAATAATGCTTCCATCATTTGTAACGACAAAACACCGTTATTCTGAACAACTTCTGCACTGATACTTTTTTTAGTGACTAACTCAATCGTTTTAATTTTTTGAGTGTTGTAACGTAATTCATAAATTACGCCATCAACTTCAAATTGCCCCTCTTCTAATTCTTGTTCTTCTAATAAACTGGCTGTTTCTTCATTCATTTATGATTTCCTCCTAAGATGCTGTGATAGTTACTAAACAAGTTGCCACTTCTTTTGAGGTCGAGGTAGCAGTTATAATCGCATTTCCCACTTTTTTACCTGTCACCCTACCTGTATTGTCAACAGTGGCTACCGTTACATCAGATGTCTTCCATGAAACAGTATCGGTTGACGGTTGTACCGTCGCGATTAATGACTCATTAGCATCAACAACGATTGAAGCAGTAGTCTTATTTAGTTTGATCGATGCTGTTCCTTCCGGCATTTGATTAGCTTCTGAATCCGACAAATCAACTAAAGCTCCCATACCATCTAATTTAATTGAATATGTCATTGCGTCATCATATGGAGCTTCTAAAGAATAGTCCGTTACGATCGCTAGACCACCGAACATCCCTGTTTTTGATTGCATGTCTAAAACTTTAATGCAGACCGGATCATCGCCATCAAAGTATTGACCTAAGACTTTATGAGACTCGTCATCTCGAACATACAATCCATCATTATCAATCGACCATTCTTTCATACCGCCAATTTTAGATTTCCATCCACCTTTAGTATCTTTAGATGTAATCTCGATCGAGTCTTTTGAACGGTTAATAGTCAGTCCTTGTTGTCCGGCAATTGCCAGTAACTTATCACCAGTCATATTAAAAATAGCTAGTAAGATGTTCTTACCAGCTACTGCTTTTGTTGCTGATTGTGAGAAATCACAATACAATTGATTTTCGAATCCTGTTACTTCTGGCATATTTACGCCCTCCTAAATTTTATATTTGAATCCATATGTAATGGTCAATGAATAACCCATTACTACATGTTTTGTTTTGTCTTCGTCATCGAGGATTCGTTGAGCTCCTTCTGGCTTTTGTAACAAAAGATCATAGCCTTCTGGTAGTTGAACCTCCTCTGTCATTGCAGATCTTATTTTGTCGACCACATCAAAAATGGGCTGAGAGGATTGTTTTCCATCAGCCCATCCATGAATATAAATTTGAAATTTATCCTTCCACATCGTTTTCGATGGAACAGGATCTAGTCCGACAATCTCAGCGTGTATAAATGGCCGATTTTGATTCTTTTCGAAATGATCAAAGACCGGTATATCATCGATATTCTTTTCCAAAAGATCAATGACTCCCGCTAGAACGTCGACGAATGATAATTGTTGAATCACGCTATCACTTCCTTAATTCGTTAATCATGTCAGCTTTGTACGTTTCTTTTTGGGTATCAACGTTTTTCTTCAAGAAGTATTGTCCTGGTACAAAACTGCCACCACCTCGTGTCATATGACCAAACTCAACATGTGGTCCATAGTCTTTACTGTATCCTGTTTCATCTCCAGTATAAGACATGGAAATTCGCAATTCCCCTTGATCATAAGGTGTTCCACCGGATGCCGGAACAGCTCCATTTTGATAATACTGATCTTGGCCACGAGTGTAGATATCTCTTAACTGTTTTCTTTGAACTCCTACAAAATCAGCATTGCCCTTCCTGATCATCTCAGCTTCCAATGCTTCAATACCGTAAAAGCGAATCATAAATTCAGAAGCCATTTAATCACTTCCCGTATGATTTTAAATAAACGATTCTCCAACGATCATCGTCTTCACCTTTGATTTCCTCGATTGAATATTGATCACCATTCAACTCAAGACATACGGCTTGTTCCAATCTACTACGACACAGTGTAGTTACTGCCTTTTGGAGCTGTTTGGAAACGATACGATTGTCTAGTGAAATTTCAGTTGCCGTCCAGATGGATTTACGACCCTCACCTACAAAAAAAGAACTTAGCTCATAGATTGGATTATGAAGTTTATCCTGTCCGATTTTTTTATTTTCAAATAATTCGATCGGGTAAAGATTCACATGAACACCAGCTTTCCATTTTGGCTGTCGTCTTCTTGATCTAATGTCTTTTTGTAATTGGAAAACTCCCTGTCATACTCGCTAAGCAGTCCATTCACGAAAGTGACACTCATAACATCCACGCCTTCGCTGGTTATGCCTTCATGATATTTACGTCGATACATAGCTAGAACCACATCAACAGCGATAGAATTAAAGGCCTCGGGAAATTCCGCAAGGCCTGCATACAATTTAATTCTATCTATTGCTGTTTCTGTATACTCAGATACTAGCTCAAGCTGTTCTTTCAATTTTGGTTCACGAATTCCTACTCGTTCAACAATCGTTTCTTTCGGTTCCTTAGTTTCGCTTCCCACATTGATCACTCCTAGCCTTCTCCGCCACCAGTTCCACCTGTTACTGGTTCTGTAATCGTAGTTTCGATAACGCCGTTTTGAATTTCAGCAAACAGCTGAACACCTTCAACAGCGATCGTTTCTTTTGTTAAATTGTTCTTAACAGTGTCATGAGTAACTCCGATCAAACCAGTTTGATCAGTGGTTAATTCAAACTCTGCTGCAAAATCAGAACTTGAAACATCTGCGTTTGCCAAAACAATATTATTTACTGCAGTAGTGTAAATTTTACCCTGTGGGATATTGTCGAATACTAAAACAGTTTGACTCAAGAATCCAGTTAGCAAGGTAAAACCATATGCTGTCGATGGTCCTGATTGAATGGGTGCTTGACCTAAATATTTTGCAACATCGGTCGCGTTAACCATTGAAATAATTGACACGTTCCCTTTAAAGAACTCCTTTGTCTTAGCCCATCCCATTGATAGTGCAGCTTGGAATCCTTCAACATCTTGTTTTGTTGGATTAGAAGCAAGGTAAGTAAAGAATTGACCTTTGATAGCTTCTTGGATTTCTTCCAAGATTTTTTCGTCAGTTTCGTTTATTGCAGCATCACTACCAACACGGCGAATAGATTCTGCAGAAACTGCTTTACGATATTTGTGCAACGGAACTTGGTAAGCAGGACCTTTTACTTTCTTAACTTTAGAAAGTGGAATTAACTCGCCTTCACCAACCGCATTGTCAGCTGCCATTGTAGTTTCATATCTGTATGTTTGAATCTTCTCATCACCAGTCAAAGTCATGCGCCGTGTAACACCTAAAACTTGCAGCAATTCCTCAATTGAATATCCAAATAGATTTACAAAATCAATGGAGCGAACTTCTCCAAGATCATTAGCCACTGTTAAACCATCTTCCGCAGCGAAAGTCTGCAGGTTCATTTCCATTAAACGTTCTTTATTTGTTTTGGACATGTTTTTCATGTATGATTCCTCCTAATTATCTAAAAAGATGAATGTTTTCTTTAATTGCTTTTTGACGCTCTGCCGGATTTTTAATTTCCATGATTTCTTTTTTAGTTAATTGTTTCCCTGGCGTCAGATTTACTTGTGGAGATTTTCCAGTTAACGCTTGTTTCATTTTTATTTCAGCAGTTTTATCGACTAAAGAAATAAACTTTGTCACAGCTTCTTTCGTTCCCTCTGCAGTCTCTTTAACAACAAAGTCAAGTGTTTCTTCATCCGCAGCAATTGAAGCCTCAGAAAGCATTTTAGAGGCTTCTTTAGACATAGCCGCTAAATTGTCTTTTTTCTCAAGCTCACTAATTCGATCTAGCAATTTTTGCTTTTCATGCTCTGCCTTCTCGTTTTCATTCATGTTAGCGAGCCGTTCGGCTTCTTTCTGTTTAGCTTCTTGTTCTTTTTGCCATTTAGATTTTTTGCCTTTGATGATAGAGTCAACCTCAGTATTATCTTTAAAGCCGTATTTTTCCTTTAATGTCTGAATTTGATCATCTGTAAGATTATCTAGATTTACTTCCGATTCTTCAATCGTTGTTCCTTCGCCGGTTCCTTCTGCGCTTTGTTGGCCACCCGCAGCACCGTTATCTTCGGCAAAAAATTGCAATCTCATAGACATTAAATTCATTTTGTTGTACATGGTGGTTTCTCCTTCCATAGCTTTTAACGTGGATCAATGCTTGCACTTCCATAGCTTTTAACGCCTTCCATGCCTGGGCAAAATAAAAAGTCCTATTTTTAGGACTAACTTCCATCATCCCGATTATCGGAAAACTACCTTCTTGACTAAAGAATGTTTCAACACTTCCGGATGGGTATTGGACAGTAACACATATTTGTTCAAAATCCTTGGCTTCTTCAAACACCCATGCTAAAAATTCTTCGTTAGTTTGACCACGCTCTTTTTTTCTTTTCGCTTGTTTGAAGTCCAAATGATTACCCCCGTTCATTATTTTCAATTGGAACTACAGTCGATCTGCAAAAGCTGTGCATTGGCGGAGCATTCAGGCCAGGAGAATAGTCTTTGAACTCAAAGACCTCTTCATTTAAGGTTTGGCATATAGTGGATGTTCTATTATCCATTATTGCTGAAAAACGATACTTCTTAATACCCTCTCGCATAAAAGCATCCGCATTCGCTTGGTTCGTAAAGAAGGCCGACTCAGTCCAAACGAGACGCTTTGCATAGAATTTCCCAACGTCCATTCTACGCAACAGACTTTTAACGAGATCGTCATAGTTGACTCCGGAAACAAGTCCATTTTTCAAATCGTTTGTGATCCAATTTCTTAAAGTGTCTTTGTTATCCCAAATACGATCTGAATAGTTCTTTTCATTGAACCATTTATTATCTAAAGCCTGTTTTAATAGCGAATTATTGATACTAAAAAAGCTAGACGTGTGCTCCAAATTCTTCATAGTGGACATGTAACCAAACTCATAGGATGAAGAAAGATATTCTTTCATCATAGAGTCCTCAATAGCTCCAAGTTCCGCTACTTTAATCCGAATCGACATTTCTAGTCCTTCAAGTCTATTCAGTTTATAAATGTTCTGTCTGACCGGCAGTAGTTTGGAATATTCAGGATGTTTACTTACAAAATCGTCAAAATTTTTAAATACTGACTCACGATCTGCTGCAGACATTTGTGACATTAGAGTTCGATATTCGAGAATGTCATCATTCCCATAAGCCTGATAGTAATAAGCGATCTCTTTTTGAAGATCGCTTAAAAGAGAGTCGTATTCTTTTAAGAGTTTCTTGGTAAAAGCTGCATCTCTTTTATCAAGGCCAGAAAGAAGCAGTTCTTGACGCTTCAGCCAATATTGATCAGATCGAGCCATCTAATCAACTCCTATCAATTCGACTAAAATTATCAGTTACGGCCCCGCCAGATTCTTCTTTCATTTGCTCCGCAGTCGCTTTCGGGTCTTTAACAGTAGAAACCATTGAAACGCGATCTTCCAACGGTAATAGACCTGCAGCTTCTTGTGCTGCTTGGATTTCCGAAAGTACATCTTTTGGAATATTTCTATGAAAAGTAAATTCTAAATTGAACCATTCCTCTGACTGACTTGAGGGTACGTTAGTAGGTAAGCGGAAAAGCATCTTAAAACGTCGATTCATTCCACTAGTGAACTTCCTTTCTGCAGCAAGAGCTAAGTTTTCCATTTCCTGGAGTTTAAAAAGAAGGCCAACGCCAGAAGCATTACCGAACGATTCACTATTTAAGTTGGTAACCATAGCCATCTGATAGATCAACTTTTCCAATCGATCAAGCAAGTGTTCTTGTGAACTGTCTCCATCAGGCTTTTGAAGAAATTCAACAACGATATTTTTAATTTGCTCTGGATCGTCAGTACCAAAAAAATTAATTATTCGGTTATCTCGAATTTTTTGCAGGCCATCTTTATCAAGCTGAACTCCCAAAATAGCTAAATAAGCATCGGCAAAATAATCGACGTCGTTAGCTTTTTCAGATAAGGCTTTATTAAAAGCATTGATCATCGAAATGACTGGTTCAAAGATACCTTGCCTTTCATCATTATTCACATATTCAATCACTGGAACATCTTGGTAATAATGTGGTTGATCATTGATAATCTGATAACCTTTCTCTCCCTGGATAAAATCATAAACTTTATCACTCGTATAAATCTCGCCTTGAAGTCTGTTATCCTCATTGAGATAGTAACGAACGGCAAAAAAAGGACGTTGTGCAATTGTGTCGTCGTACACCATAAACATATCGAGAGGTGAATTATAAGTGATACAAGTTTCCGTATTTTCATTTTGATAAAGAAATTCATATGCACGGCCATAAATTCGAACAAGCTTCGACAGTTCTGCATTATTATCGTCTTGATCATTTAATTTCATTAACCTATTCACCTGCTTAGACAATTCCGGATCTTCGTGTGAAACAGTAACAGGTTTCCCCATAAAGTAACCATTAAATGTCTCTACAACGTAACGTGCAAAGTTGGCCACAATTCGATTATCAGGCTTGTATGAGTCTTTTTCTTCTGCATCAACAATCGCATGGCGACCACGATACATCTTCCAAAGCATCTCATAACGGCTAATTTCTGCTTTGTGCTTGCTAATGTAATAAGCAAGTAAAGCACTATCGATCTCTTTTGAAGGATCGCAAGTCATAACCTTTGGTGGATCGAAAAATTCATCTTTCATCAAATTCCTCCTTTCATGAATTGAACACCAACAACTGGCGGTTCATAGAATGCCATCACGACAGCTTCTGCTCTATCGGGAGAAGGCAATCCCCTTTTTTTCATTTCTTTTTTTCGCTCAATCAATACTTTCCCTTTGGAAGTCATTGAGTAACGACGAATCGACAATTGAGCCATCAGATCGTCATCGTTGGGTAATATAATTGTCTCTAAATAATCTTCTTTAAACTTGCCGTACATCATCGAGATAATACCGTCATAATCCTTATTCCCTTTACTAGCAAAATTGATCGGATGGATAGTCAACCATTCCAAATCATCTTCATAGACAATTTCCCTAAGCCTATCAGTAACACCACCACCAACACCAGTATCATCAAGCTTGATTCTTATTTGATGATTTGGATAAAGCTCATGCAACCTATTCGATTCTTTTATTACGAGTCCGACCGTTTTCATCAAGTCTTGGCCTTGAAAGCTTTTCAGTTTCAGACAAATAGCCCCGATCCTTGAAGCCATTACAGTTTCATCATCGCCAAATCGAGCGACGTCAAGCCCTATATCAATTGGTGCATGACTTGGAATGTCATAAAGATTACGACTTAGATCAATAGCTTCATAGTTTTCTGGTAGCTCTCTATTGATCGCTGCCTCGACTGCAGTAAGAGATATCCAAGCATTTGGCTCTCCAAGAGGGAAATCGCCATCCACACGAACTCGAACAACATCAGAATCTTTACCATACCTACGAATTAACCGATCAATATTCTTTTTGTTGGTGCGAGACGAATCAAGAGAAGATACTTTTCTATTCACCCAATCGGCGCGATCCTTGTGAAAGGCATCAAAAAAAATCCCACTAGTTTTAGTAGGATTAGCCATCATAATTATTTTGTTGTTTTCACCGGATAACGTTCCAAGTATCGCCTCCATTATCCGATCGTCAATCCCTGACGCTTCGTCAACTACGAATAGCATGTTGTTCTCGTGGAATCCTTGCATGTTTTCAGGACGTGTAGCCGTCTTGGCAGTAGCAAACCATCGCTGTTCACTACCGATCATATAAACTTTAGTCTTTGTCCATTTTAGAATGTTCTTGATCTTTGAATCAACTAACCACTTTGCTACCTCAGCCCACAGAACCTCATTTAACTGTTGTTTAGTTGGTGCGGTACAAATCACCTTAGCATTACTGAAACACACCAGAAACCACAAAATAATGACTGCTTCGACCGATGTTTTACCAACACCTTGTCCTGATCTAATTGCTACTTGATCATGATCGCGAATATCATTCAATGCTCCACTTTGCCACTCGTCGGGAATAAACCCAAGGGCTTGCTTAGCGAATATCACAGGATTTTTACGCCAAATAAGAATGAGACGTTTCATAGCTGCTCTATCCATTGTGATCACCTAGTTCTTTTTCAGCTTCCGCCACAAGCTCAGACCAGTTGTTTGCATCTTCGTTTCCTTTGTTTGATCCACGCAATTCTTCGGTCTCCGCTTTCAACTTGTCTCGTTGAGCTTCAAAAACCTGCAGTCGTTTTTCATTTAATGAAATTTCTTCTAGCTGCTTAATTGTCCTGATCAATTGGTTGCTGATCCTAGTCAAAGCATCCTCGATACGAAGTATATCTTCGATTTTTCGAATAGACTTTTCTTTCATCTCAGTCATAGTGACCTGAGGAACTTCAATAGATATTTTCTTGCCACCCTTCTCCGAATCAACGTACTGCTTCCTACCTCGCAACTCATAGAGTTTTTCTGTTTCAACAAGATTCAGACCTTTTTCAGCTTCATTAATACGCTTCATCATTCTATATTTACGCATTGTTAACTCTTGGATATCCTGATTCAAACGATCAACAAGAGAAAAATCCGCTGAGTAGATAGCTTTCTCGTCATCACTCAGCAGATCAAAATAGATCGTTTCAAACTCGCCAGTCTTTAATGCATTTTTATTTCCCTTTGGCGGCGAAGCACGACTATTTCCCCGGTTTCCTTTAGCATTCTCATTCCCAACTGGAGCCCCTATTGAATTGGTAACGTTACTTTTGCCATTGGTAACGTTACTTTTAAAATAATCACCCCATTTATCTATAGATTTCCATTTTCTGATCTGAGAATCGGAAACGCCAAGATCGGCTGCAATATCTTTTAAAAGCTTCTCGCCATTGGAATCAATCCAGATTAACTTTGCTTGATCACGCCTTGGGTCTCTTTTTCTAGCCATCCATTCACCACCACCTCACAATCAAATAGAATTGAGTTTCGTTTTTCTATTTCTCAATATCTTTAAGCATCAGGTCCGCTTCAATCAGCAGCTTCAAATCGCTGACAGTGTTTAGCTTAATTTCACCTGATTGCAGGTTCTTTAACCATTTACCAAGTGCGACACGAATGATCTTTTTATACTCCTCGATCGATTCTGCCTGCTCTATGGCTTTTTCTATTTCATATTCCAAGTTCTCATCGTTTATACCTTCAAATTTCATTTGTACAAGCACCCCGCGTTTGATAGAATGCTAAAAGACACAGAACTGAGGTAAAAGCACGCGCGTGTGGTTTCTGTGTCTTTGGGGCTTGTGTCCCTGAGAAAGAGCTGGTGTTAGCGCACCGGCCTCTTTTTTATGAAATTAATTCTGCTTTATTCCCTGTTGCTTGTTCCCAACGTTCAATGATCACGTCACAGAAGATTTGGTCCAGTTCTAAGGTAAAACAAACACGCTCCAATTGATCACAAGTCATTAAGGTGCTTCCTGAACCACCAAAAAGATCCAAAACAACATCGTTTCTTTTGGAACTGTTTCTAACAGGTATAGCAATTAACGATAGTGGCTTCTGTGTTGGATGATAGTATTTTGTCGTATCATCCCGATTGACACGCCATACCGTCGCTGGTAAATCTTCCAACAGATCATCTTGCCAAACCGTTGACTGTTTGCGATCGCCATACCAAGCAGGAGCAGCTCCTTTTTTGAACGCATAAAACACAGGCTCATGCTGCCAACGATACTGGCTCCACCCAAATGTAGCGTTAT
This sequence comes from Enterococcus avium ATCC 14025, assembly GCF_000406965.1. Taxonomy (GTDB): domain Bacteria; phylum Bacillota; class Bacilli; order Lactobacillales; family Enterococcaceae; genus Enterococcus_A; species Enterococcus_A avium. Next base: position 30,446 of record NZ_KE136365.1, read on the forward strand.
TCTTCACCCAAATACATTGAGATCTAACAACAATCCCCGCAGCATTCATTGCGTTTTCAAATTCTCTTTGATAAGAAGATCCATGAAAAACATATATAGCAGCGCTAGGATTCATCGAAGCTGAATAGTTATTAAATACTGCAGTAAGAAAATCATCAAAATCACTGTCTGACATATTGTCATTCATTATCTTGCCGCGACCAGATTCCTGCAGTTCTTGGCTGTCGGATGAAACAGCTACGTTATAAGGCGGATCGGTCACAACAAGATCGGCTTTCTTCCCCTGTAGTAACTTGTCGATGTCTTCCGATTTTGTCGCATCACCACATAATAGGTAGTGATCACCCAGTTTCCAAAGCTGGCCAAGTTTCGTTTTTGGTTCAGGATGATCTTCAACAAACTGATTTACATCGAAATCATCTTCTACGATTGGTTTTTCAATATCCTCTTTGTAATCATAAGCAGCAATCAAATTATCTACTTCATCATCATCGAATCCTGTCAAAGTCACGTCAGAATCAATATCTTTTAATAGTATTGCAAGTTTCTCTTCATCCCAACGTCCAGAAATTTTATTGAGAGCAACGTTGAGAGTTTTTTCTTTCTTTAGAGGTAAATCTACAACAGACACTTCGATCTCGTCGTAGCTGCCAAGATATGAGGCCACAGCGACACGCTGATGACCTCCGATCAGATTGCCTGTCCTCTCATTGAAAATTGGCGGATCAATAAATCCAAACTCTTCAATAGATCGCGATAGTTTTTCAAATTCCGGCATCCCTGGTTTGAGTTCGATTCGCGGATTATAATCTGCTGGTTTTAAATCAGATAATTTCATCTTAACGATTCGCATTTATATTTATTCTCCTCACATGCTTTGCTATTTCTATTTGAATTTTAGGATCAAAAAAAGAAGCCTTGTCCTAGATAAATCAATTTGCATTGATCAATAATATCGGGATCGGCTTCTGTTGATAGTTCAATTATTGAATAGTTCTTTTTAATTTGAATCGAAATAACATTTCTGTTTTTTGGTCGTTTATCATTTAGAATGATGTACCAAAAGTTATCACCGTACTTTTCCACATAAAATCAACCTCTCTAATTAAAATCAAAAAAGCAGCCCAATAAATGAGCTGCCAGTTTCACGTGATTTAATCGACCAGTTAAATTTTATTGTGAGTAATCTAAATTAGGTGGTCGATCGCTTTCCTTATCTTTCGACACTACCATAATAACTCTGAAAATAGGTAGATAGCAGGTAAAAAGGAGGTATAAAAAGGGTAGTTTACGTGTATTATTTGAACCTTACTAATTCCAATGCAGAGGCGAACTGAATCAATATCACGCTTGATTCTTGTTTAACTAGTTCTTCGCTAACATGGCAACGCTCTGCGGTGAAATTAACAGAGTAACCATGAATGTATCTATCATAAAAAATTTGTTTTCTGCGTTTAGTTATATCCGGCTTAAATGGATGTTGAACTGCTGAAAAACCTTGCACAAATAATTTATGGAAGTAGGTAAACTCTTCTTGAGCTGTCTCATTTTGGATAAGTAACTGCTCTGCTTCCGGATGATTCACTGATGAATGAGTAGGAGGCACAAGGGAGAAACTGGATGTAATTTTAGGTTCTCTCGGTTGTCCCACTCTACTTCTCGATGCCAAATATTCACCTAAAAAGACACCCACGTTATATTTTGTTCTCTCCATATCAACATTTTCTTTAGCCGGCATTTCGTATTTAGAAACATCAAAAAGTGCCATGACCGCGATTCCCCCTTGTGATATACTAAAAATGCGAGTAATTAGTAAGAGCTGGAGGAATCCGGCTTTTTTATTTTTTCTTCTTAGCTGTTCCATTTGCTTTGGCTTTTTGCTGCAACCGACGCTTTTTCTTCTTAATCTTTGATTTTGTTTTTCCCATAGTTTTACTCCAGTCTTTGCAATCCATTTCATAAAGCATTTCCATGTAGCTGATCATTTCTTCAAGATAATTTTCTTTCGAAATAGTATCTTTGTATTGCGGTTCGGAAAGTTTTTCTTTCCTGAAAACATTCGCAAAGGCTACTCCGATATTTTTAGCATCAAAATCAATTGTTTGCCTATACTTTTCTTGAGCCATTTCTTCTGCTCTTTCAAATAGATTCTGTCCTGAATTAAGATGCGGTTCTTTTGCAGTTAGAAATGACAAATCATTTATTGTTACTTCATAGCCTGAATACATGCTATAAAGTATATTGTCAAAAAGATTCCTCAATGAAACAGGGCTTTCTGGATAGGACTCAGCTATCTTGTTCCAAGCTTGTTCCTCGGTAATCTGTGACTCTGATTGTTCATTCATCTTGCTAATTAATCGGCGTAATCGCTGTGAATCAACAACCGTCGTTTCGTATTCAGCACCACCACCGACATACATTGTTGTAAACTCGTTATCATTTATAAATCTATGCATTTTTGCTTTTTCCTGTTGGTTCATTTCATGCCTCCATAATTCGCTGAGATTGCGGATCTTTTTTACCGTCAGTCGTAGTTGTTTTAATCGTTTTATAAATATACGTGTTATACTGATGAAGAGCTGAAGAAAACAGTCGAAGTACATCAATTCAGCTCTAAGCCAGCTGCGGAAACAGCTGGTTTTATTCATCAATCCTCGGCATTGTTACGTTTTACTTACGTTTACCCACTTATTCACACTAATCTCCTTTTTGATGCTATGGTTATTAAGTACCATAAGGATGTGAAAACAATGATTAACTTTTATCCTGTACATGTTTATGTTTCTAATTATCGAATATACGCTTCCCTAGAAAAAGCGAACTTTGATAGTTCCCATACGAAGCCTATTAAAAGTCTATTTGCTGTTTTGAACTTAAAGGAAATCAAAGCAATGAAAATGAAGCTTTTCATCTATGACCTTGACATCAATAGTTTTGATAAAATGCAAGATGCGATAAACGATTGTCAAACGCAAATGAATAATTAATACTTACACTGAGCTTAGTACTCAGTGTTTTTTTTTTTGATTGGTGTTGTTACCGGAACTAAAACCCGAGCATTTTATTTTACTTTTATCTGATATACTTTAGTTATCAGCAAGACTTGCTGAAATACTGTTATGGTGGTGAAAATCATGAGTCTGAAACCATTCATTTATTTTTATGACTGTATACCCAATGCCGACGCTAGTCTCGTCATTCACATAATCCAATGTTCACAATTATCACATGAGCCTGACAGAGGCTACCTTGGTATGGCTGCTAGTCCTTCCCGTGCCCTTTGCCGAGCGAAAAAGGCGTTTCCCGAGAAATCATTTGTCCTTTGTCCATACTGTTGCAATGAAGGTGCCTTTGATACAAATAACAAATAATCGTTTCTGGGATAGGTTAATGTCTATCCCTTTTTCTATTCTCGGAGATCAGTTGTTTTTCTCTGCTAAAGGTGTGGTTACCGGAACTAATCTTTCATCCAAAACATCCACTTAATTAAATCTTCCTGTGTTCCGTTGAAATAAATATTTAGTTCAGCGCCTAGAATTATTAAAGCTCCTAAAACAAACAGAACGGCTCCAAATACTCGCCAACCTTTTTCACTTTTGTCACTTGCATTGAATAAGATATAACCCATAACAGCTACTATGAAGCCGACGATGGTATAAATTATGGTTGTTGCAATCATTCGCCATCCTCCTGGTTTGCTTGCTTCCAACTAAATTCTAATTTCTCAGTCGTGTATCTCAGCCTGAATGGGCCTGTTGCCTGCTCTTTGAGGAACTCGACACGTATACCTGGCAATTTTTCTTTTAATCGGACTACCGTTCGCGGATCACGCAGACGTCTATTCAGATATTCATCACTTTCTGGTAACGGTGTGGTCCGCCTTAACTCGATGAAATAACCCGAATATCCCTGCTGGGCCGATTTTTTAAATATGTTGGGAAAATCACTCTTTTCATACCAGCGTTCAAACCAAGTATCATATGCCTGAGTATTAGCTAAATTAAGTTCTTCAATTAGACTCATTTATTCAAATCCTCCTACGAAATAAAATTCTCCTTCTTATATCCAAGCTCCAGCAAAAATTCTTCTCGCTGGTTGAGTGCCGGTCTGCAACTGATAGTTACTTCAATTCCTTTTGCAACCTGCTGCGCTTTAGAAAGGCTCGTGTAACAAAAACAGTGATTCGTCTCATCGACAATAATCGCTGCTACTCCATCGTGATAAATCCGATACATTTAATCACTCCATTTTAATTTTTCCCTTCTCAAGCAGATGCAGATAAAGCAATCCAACATCGATCACTTTTTGGTTCATCTCGATCGCAACTTCTGAAGGTTTAAGTCCTTGGGAAAAGAGCGAGACAGCTCGCTCTATTTCCTCGTTGGACCAAATCCATTTCGCTTCTTCCAATATCAAAATCCGATCCTTTTTATTTATATGGATCATCTTCCGGATCTTCGTCATCCGTTTGATCATCAGACTCAGAATTTTCAATTTCCGCCGGTTCATTTCCGTAAGGATCTGATTTACCAAGTGAATCACCATCAGTTTCTGCATCAACTCTAGGAGCCTCTTCATCATTTGAAGATGAACTTTGGTCAGAATCTGGTGTTTTTGTTTCCAAATCAGCCGATTCCGTTTCATTTTCATCTTCTGCATCGACTTCCTCAGCGTCAGAATCTTGGAATACTACTTCATCTCGAACCTTATTCCATGCATCCGCAAACGGAGCAAAATGTTTCCGAGCTTTTTCGATCTCTGCCAATAGAGCGGCGTCAGACATTTCATATGCATCAGCTACTTCTCCTAGATCATCTCCTTGGTCTAACCGAGAAATAACATCACGAGGATTAATGATTCCTGGGAATTCAATCGAATTAGATTTCATGATGTATTCATCAATCAAATCTTTATCAACTTTCTTCTCGATTTCTCGAATATCAATGTTGCCTTTTCCATCAACATCTAATTGGGTTTGTTCTGTTTCCTTCATTTCTGCTGTACCGTCAGGATTGACGATCCATTCCTGAACGGGTTTATTGGTACTACGATCAAATTTTTGAATATAAGAATAATGATCAGGCAACATGGCCACAACTACCGTTTTTCCTGATAATTTTCTTAAATCCTCGTATTGACCATCCAAAGAGCCGTTCTTCACCTCTAAAGTAATCTTGGTCAAATCCTCGCTTGCTATATTGATCGACTTGATTGTTGGTTTAAATTCAATTGACATTTATTTGTCCTCCTCGTTTTTGATGTCTATCATGACGCTCGCTATTACGTCTACAGAATCCGTTGACGTAGACACATGCAGCGTTTTACCTTTTTCGTATTGGATTGCATCGATAGTGACTTTTCTAGATTCATCACCGTGAATTTTCGAAATACCATTCAAGATGGTTCCTAAATCACTGATTTTCATTAATTAACCTCCTAAAACACGACGTGCCACATCAGAACAACTATCTTAACTACAGCCATTAGAATAGCGACAAAGATCACTAGTCCAATTGCTAAAGTGAGGCAACCGCCCGTTGCTTTGAATAAGTCTTTTATCATATTGTCCTCCTAATAATTCGTTGCATCTTTCCAGTGATAATCAAAATTGGTAGTAACAAACGGTTTTTTATCATTCAAAGGCTTCGTAACGCCTTGAGTGATCACTTTGAAATCATTCTTCCTGGTCACGACCGCTTCGACCGGGTGACCGTGAGTGATTGCGAATAGCCGGAACCGCAGCTTATTTGCCTGATCAATTCCATAAATACCGAAGCTGTTTTTCACGTCGATCACATGCAGCCATTTTCCGGCATGGTCCTTAATAATGAAATCCGGAGAATAGGCAATTGCAGATATTTTCCCGCCGCCAGTTGGTAACTCGGTCAACTCCGTCAATTTGAATCGTGGATGTACTTCAAACGGTAATCCGCAGTCGCGAACGAACCTGATATAGAATTGAGCCTCTTTCTCTGAATCAAAGGTATATCCGTCAATGATCACTTTATTTCCGCGCTTGTTTAATGCTGTTGGACTATTGGACATTCAATCATTCCTTTCGCATCCAAGCTTGATTCGCCTTCTTAGGTGCTTTTTTCTTTTTCGGTTCGATTTTAGTTCGAACAACTTTTCTATCTTTTTGGTCTATGACTTCGACGACTCGACCGCCGCAGACTGCAGCAACAGCATCTGCTATCTCATAATCTTCATGATGTTTCGCATGAGCTAAACTGGGTTTTCCGTCGCCGCGACCATCGAGGTAACACATTTTCTTTACAACAAAACTCAAACTGGATTCCTCCTTTTGTCAGATGTCTCTGTAAAGTTCAATGCATAGTCTTTGCCGGCATTATTCATGATTCGAGAAAATACTCGCTCACCATATGCATTGATCAATTGTTTAGATGAAAGGTTGGTGGTGAATATTGTTGCTTTGTTCAATCGAGCCTCAGCAAGTGAAGTGATAATATCGACATCATAGGGAGTCGCCTTCTGGTTATCCTCTAATCGACCGAGTTCACTTCCAAGATCATCAATCAGAACAACATCACTGCGTTTGATTTCAGACATCAGCGTTCCTTGAATCTGCTTTTGCGCTTCTGGATCACTCATAGCAAATTTGAGTTGTTCCAACAATTCGCGATAACTTACAACGGAACAAGTAACCAAATAGCTAGTTTTCTTTAAAGTAAAATTTAGAATGCTCATACCTAAATGAGTTTTGCCTGCTCCTGGTGAACCAGTTAAGATTGCGTGGATAGGATTCCCATTCACAATCTCTGCTGCCCATGCCAAAGCTTTTTCCTTTGCTAATCGGGTTTCTTGGTCCATAGTTTTGAAGTTTTCAAAGTGATTTGTAAAAATACTCTTGTCTGTAATGATCGAAGTATTATTTAGTCGTGCTAACGCGTCTTTCATTTTTGCTTCGTCAAACATGACACGTTCTTTTGCTTGATTCCGTTTAGTCATTTCTCGATGACCGCAAACGGTGCAAACAGGTGCACATCTCTCTGAGCCATCAGCATTTGTGTTTTTCCACTTTCTCATTGGCCCGTTACACTCTGGACAATCACCGACGATCACCAAAACTTTGTCCATCAATTTTTCGATTGCAGTTCCTAAGTTTTCCATTACCAGTCAAGCCCCGTTTCCGGAAGTTCGTTATCAGGAGTAGAACGATTATTTTTATAACCTGATTTACTTTTTTCAAACTCAGAATCTAACGCTTGTACATCTTCCATATTCTTAACGCCTTTTGCTTCCCATTTTTTTAAAATCCCCTCAGTATATTTAAAGGATCGTGATCCCTTTGACCGCTTTAGTGCCTCAACTAGTAACTCAGGGCTAAGGTCCTCACACCAATACTGAATACTTTGAACATTGACTGAATTGAGAACGCCAAACGTTTTTTCGTAAAGTTGAAAAATTTCCTTCATGACTCCATCTCCATCATCATGTATATTCTTTTCATTCTTATCATTCTTGTATGTGGACACTTGTTGGACAGTTGATGGACGACCGCTGGACACTTGTTGGTCACTGCCTTGGTACTCGTCCCACTTATTTATTGATATGACGCTGTATTTTGTAGTTGATTTGATGGACAACATTTGCTCGTTTTCAAATCGTTTTAGCCATCTCCATAACGTGCGCCCGACAATTTGTCGGTCACGCGGCACTCCCTCATTGAACTCTTTTTCGATAACGGCGCGCCCTGTGACGAATTGACCGCTGGACACGGCTATTTCTTGACCGTTGAAAATGAAGCGACTTTCTTTGTGACTGGCTTTCGTTAAACAGAGAATCCAAAGCTTTAACATATTTGAGTTAGTCCAAACGAATGAACCAGTCACTTTTCTATAAAGTTTTATATAGCCTTGGTTCATCCGATCACCACCTAAGCTATATAGACGGGAACTCCAACAAGCTGCTGGGTCTCTTCTTTAAATTGTTTTTCAATACTGTTTGAATCCGAGAGATGGAGAAGCCAAACTTCTTGAAGTCGACTTGATTTATTCTTCTTGATAAAAGATTTTGTTTGCTCAAAATCAAAATGACTTTCAAGTAACCTAGTCTTTCTTTTAGCGTCGTAACCACTGATCATTTTTTCATCGATCACATCTTTTGAGTAATTTGCTTCAATCATCATGTGAGTCACATTGGGAAAACGATATTTCACATAATAGGAATCCGTAATGAAAACCAGCCGATCTCCTGAAGTGTTGTCAATTAAAAATCCGCAGGGTTCTGCTGCATCGTGTTCAGTTTCGAATGGAGTCACGTACCAAGTACCCACCCTCGTCGTTTCTTTGTATTTCAAAAAGCTAAATCGATAATAATCATTAGCCTCTAAATGGAGAGCTGAATCTTCTGACACCCCTTTGAATGTACCTTGGGTAGAAAAGAACTCAATCGAAGTTGAATCAATAAGTTGCGGTACATATTTACAATGATCTCGATGCTCGTGACTAATTAAGCATCCAACCACTTTTGAAAAATTGAACCTCATTGCTTGCTGAACTTTCTTGAATTGGACACCAGCTTCAATCATTAGTTGAGAATGTCCATCGTCAATTAGATATCCATTACCGCTACTTCCAGACCCAAAGCTTTTTATTTTAAGCATATGGATCAACATCCTCAGTTGGTTCATCAGAATTGAAAAGCTCCGGCTGTTCTGGCTCAATTTCATCTTTCGATTCTGTCGGTATTTCAACTGGTCTCGGATCAAATACTTCGCTATTCGCGTTTTCATTGATTTCTTCGATGATCTCCGCTTCTTTTCGTTCTGAGTCATCCTGATACTCGTTGGCAGTAGTGTTATTGATTGCTTCAATGAGTAAATCACTGTCGTCGCTAGTGTTAACAAAGGCTTTTGCTGCTCGATTGATTACTGTACGTTTCGCCATTTCTTGAGGGAAATCATTCTGAACATTTTTGGTTTTTGCTTTACTCCAAGACTTATCAATTTCTTTCTTGGTCATTGTAGTGAGAACTTTTTCACCATCGACTTTTTCGATGATGCAGTAGGCTCCAAGTATTTTGTTATCTCGATTAGTAAAAGCTGTTTTGTGTTCTTTAAGTGTTTCGCGACCACCGACAATTTCAATATCGAAGGTGTCACCTTCGTAGATGACGTTTGCCCAGATGTCTTTAACATTGGCAAGACGTTTTAATACAGCTTGGGTTCCAAAATACGAGCGATTCAACTGTAATTTATTCCCATAGACAATGAAATAGCATTGTTTTTTTGCAGGACTAAGGCCTTGCACAACCATATCTAGCAAAGTATTAGCGATTGAATCTTTCGTGCAAACTTCCAGCGCTGGTTTCTTGTTACGATCTTGGACTTCCTGTAACTCGAAGAACGCACTCTTTAAAGCATTCGCTGACGCATAACCAGCTGGCAAGTGTAGCCCTTCGTTTTTTAAAGCCGTTAGCTTACTGTTGACTTGATCCGTAATATCTTTTTGAAGTAAAGCCGGTGTGTTTTGATTAGTCATTATTTTTCATCCTCCCAAAGCAATCTATATGATTCACGTTGAGCGCCCATCATATAAATAGGATGTTTGTGAGCCCAAGATTCGAAGCCTAAGCTTTCCAATTTATCTTCAACATCTTCATAGATGGTTTCAGGGTTTTCAAATACTCCTAGAAAAACTTTTTCATGATTTACTACTGCATAAACAAACATTTTCATTTCCTATACCTCTACTTTCAGTTTTTCATCTTCTGTTACTTGTAGCTCAATCATTTGCCCCTCAATTGGTTGTAGCGTATTTACTGACTCGGCGTTATCGACAAAGACTGGCATCGTAATTCCAAGCTCCCGCGACAACGTGCGGATAATGTCAAGATCGCAATTGATCCGAGCGCCGTTGTTCAGACCGCTACTATACTCAATGCCTTGATAAGTTGCTTCGCACATTTCTTTTATACCTTCGTTTTTCTGGACATCGAAAAGTTTCCATTTAATGATTGAGAAACGCTCATTGATTGAATCCTCGATACGTTTCACTTTGCGGCGCGTAAACTCTTCAATAAGCCATAATTGTTTCTCTACTTCTTGGTTCTGTTCCTTAAGCGACTTGTCCTGTTCCTTTAACTCATTGAGGCGAATATCGTAAGTTTTCACCATCTCAAATTTCTGCATTTCTTGGTTCAATCCAGCAAGGATCGTTTTATCTGATTGAATATCAGATGATAGTTTCTCTACCTCAGCATTGGTATCCTTATTAGCAGCACGTTCAATAGCGATCTCTACCTGAGCCATTTCAGCATTTATGTCTCTATATACTTGAGAGTCTTCGAACTCACCATTACGTTTTTGTTCGTAATTCAATTCACTGTTAATCAGGTCTAAGCGATCACTAGCTGCTTTCAGATCCATTCGAGCTGCAGTTAAGTCTTTCTTGATTTTTTCGATTTCAGCCTCAAGTTTCTCTTTGTCTTGCCGGGCCGCTTTCCCTAGAGATATATTTTGCTCTAATACTGTTGCTTTCCTTTGATTGAAATCTAAACGCATTTGCTCAGCTTCTTCTGCAGGCAATTCTTGATGACAAGTTGGGCAGGTGGTTCGATTCTCATCAAACTCAATCGACTTAAGTTCTTTATACTTTTCTAAGTGATTTTCTAGAAAATCGGTCTTTTCTTGAATGGCTTGATTTGTTCTGTATTCACTACTTTCAAGCTCATTTACTTTTGAACGTAATAAGTTGACGGTTTTTTGTTGCTTGTTTAAATCTTCGGTCAAAGTGGCTGTAGCAGCATTCGCATTAGTAATAAAAACCGCTCTTTGATCAGCAAGTTTAACTTTCAAGTCAGCTTGCTTTTGTTTTAGTTCAACCAATTCTGTATTAACTGCTCCAGTCTTTGCCTCTACAAGCCAAGACTCCTTTTCGCTTATCAGCTGATTCATTTCATCGATATCTTTTTGAATGGCAGTTTGAGTCCGATCGCCAAGGTTTAGGTTCGACTTCATGTCAGTGACTTCTTGAATCCGTGCCGGCATACCATCAATATTTTGCTTGATTTCAGTCTTTCGGCCTTTGAGAATTTTCTTTATTTCATCAATCGAATGATCACCTAGAAATGTATTTATTTCCTTTAGTTCAGAATCAGAGTCAATAATTTGTTGATCAGTCAAACCAGTGAAGTCAATCAAAATTTCACGGCGCTCTTTCCAATTTAAGGACATAAAGAAAGATGAACTAGAAAGCATCTGTAACGATAAATCTCCGCCTAGTTTTTCGAGGAAAGACTTCCAGTCCTTCTCTTTGATTGGCACGGAATCAATAAAATATTTTGTAGTGTCGTTTCCGCGAGTCTTTTCAAGCTCTCCTTTTTTTGTCGTCCATTTTTCCTCTTGAATTCGTTTAAGCACTGTTACTTTTCCATCGATGATCATTTCAGCTTCCACTGTTGGCTCTAAACCTAATCGCTCCTGATTCTGTTCATCACGTGGCTTAGGATTAATTTTTGCTCCAGTAGTATCTTTTCCGAAGAAAAGCCATTGAAGTCCATCGCTGAGTGTCGTCTTTCCCAACCCATTACGACCGCTGACAACTGCAGATGTGCCGTTCAATACAAGTTCAAAGTTTTCTAATCCTTTGAAATGCTTGTACTTGATTTTATTGATTAAAATTTCAGTCATGTGTTAAACTCTCCTTAGATGTATTCTTATTTATTGCTTACTTCGTTGGCAGACGAGGTAGGCTCTTTTTTTGTTGCAATCAATTCCCCTTCTTGGGTGAAATATTGGTCTGTTCGCTGACCGCTAACAATAACTGTGGTTAAAATCAAACTAACTTGTTTCGATTCAATAGAAACATCTGGTTGATTTACAGCTGGTCCATTCATTAGAACCTCCTCCTTTTTCTTTGGAACATGAGCAAAACGAGCATCGTTAAATCTAGTCATTGATTCTTTAACTTTTACACTGGTAGTTCCTTGTATAGGAGCTTCGGTTATTACACCTTCTTTTCTTAACCTTGAGATTTTCGCGTAGACTTGTTGGAGTTGTTTCCTTACAAGACGAGCAAGCTCATCGTAATTACAAACGAATCCATTCGAATCGAATTTCACGTGGTCAAGAATCAATTGGATTTCTTCATCTGTCCACCTATTTCGAATACTTTTGACTTTCCCTGAATTTTTTAATCGGTGTACTCGACTAACTACTGAGTTTTCAGTCCTTCCGAGGTGCTCTGCAATTTCCGAGTGGGTAGATCCGTTTTTTCTCATGGCAATAAGCCGATTGTCTTCTTCCTTTGACCAGGGTTTCCCAACAGTATCAAATGATTTAGAACGATCTATTTTGGGAAGCTCTTCTGATCGTTGCAGATAGTAAACTTTACTTCGTACCGATTGGGCAGAACGATTTAGTTTTCTTGCCATTTCAGCAATGTTTAAAACTTCATTGGTTTCTGCCAGTAAGGCATGCTTCTTTAAATATTGGATTTCTTTTGTGGTCCAGTTTTTCGCCAAATTGATCACCTCCCACTAGCTCTACTTCGAAGATCGAACTCGAACTCCTCAGTCAATAAGAGATTTCCTCCCATGCCCGCAATAAGTAGAATCTTGATCCATACTGGTATAAATCCAGTTGTTGCGGCACCAACGCCGATCACCGCCATTAGAAGTGTTAATCGACGTAGCCAATATATTTTTTTCATTTTTATTCCTCCATCCTCGCAAGCATTTCTTTAAATCCCAGAAATGTTTTCTCTTCGACATCAAGCTCGCCAATTTCACAGCGTCGGACAATGTCTGACATAATGCTTTTTGGTATAGCAACAAGCCCGTCTACAATCTGAAATTCGCCATCTTCATACGGTGTATACAACGGATGATAAACACCTTTTGTTTCTGCAATACTTCCATGCGGATTATCATAGTTTCGAAATCTAAAATAGGTTTCAATTTGCATAAGCGTGTCTTTATCGCAATTGTTCGCATCAAGAATTGCTTGGATATCTTGAATGACTTTTTGTGACACGTACCAAATGCCATCTTGCTGAGTAAATTCTTTAACCGGATAATGTTTAAACAACGGGTAAGCTCTCTTGAATTCCTTTAAAGTATCGTAATGTTGCTTATATTCTGCGATAACCCCTTGATTTAATGCTTTATCAGTTGGATTACCAGTTGGAGTCAACATGCCATCAGTCACCATCATTTTGTATACTCCCTCTTTTGTGGCATCGATTCCTTGATTGACGATGAATTGATACGCTTGTTCCACTAGTGGCGGGTAAATAACTCTCATTGATATCTCCTCCTATTTGTCTTTCCATACGCCATACTTGATCGCAAATTCCTTAACCACAGCCAAATAAATTTCAAGAAGCCGTTTCTCACTCGCGATTACATCAAGTTTGTTCGTTTTCTTCAATTTTGATTTCGAAGCACCTTCTCCAGCCATCCTGTTACGAAGGTTAACCAGTCGTCTTTCAATATCTGACCCAGCTCTCCGATCAAGTTCTTGATAAATCTCAGATTGAATTTCTTGATAGGCATCAAAACCACCTTGATTTTTGGCCATCTTTCTAATCAAACGGCGTGCTTCTCTTCGCCAGTCCGTTGTATTAAGTGCGACAATCTCAGTGATGCTGTCTACTTTTGATTCCACACGTTTCGTTTCTAATTCCTGTTTCGCTAAGGACTTGACTACGCTATTCATGAATTGGAGTTCCGGGCTAAGATTCGTTTCGTCAATTTGTGACTTAGGATTGAAATAGTTTTCTTCCAATTCATCGTACATATCCCATGCTCGATCTGTTCCTAACATTTTCGAATGACGACTTGCGCCTTGTTTGGTCCATAAAATAAGTTGATTTGCATTCTTTCCAACAAGGTTACAATTTGTAACGCTGTCCTTAAATCCTTTGAGATCGTCACCTTTCAGGGTAATAAAGTGCTTTCCTTCAATAAATTTTTCTTTGTTGCGGTTAAAATTGGTCTTTATTTGTGTTTCACTAGCCTCGTAAAACTCTGCTAATTGTTCCGTCGTTAATAATCGTTGATTGTACAATTCAATAATTTGCGGTTGATTCATTTTGTTTCCTCCTCCTCTAACCTAGTAACTTCGAGAAATTATTTTCAATGAAATCTAAGGTTTTTGATTTTAAAAAGATATACTTGTCTCCTCCGCCTTGTTCGTAATGAACAAAGCCTCCATGTCTAATGTCTAGGTGTCTTTTAAACTTTGGATTTTTTAAGACCTCATCTACTACCCATTTTTTAGATCTGTTCAAGCGATCCGCGACTTCTTCAAGCGTCATTGTGTCTCCTAAATCATTTGCTTTTTTCAGTTCTTCATATTCAATTCTTGCAATTATTACACAATCTTCTGGAATTGGTATCTTAGCTTCCAAATACTGCATCATTTCTCGGCCCTCCTTACCAAAACGAAGTTATTTAAATAGTTTCTTCATGTTTTCCTTCATAATAACGAGTAAACTCGTTTTTAGTTCCAAAAAAAATATCTGTTGGATTTACTAAGTAAATTTGTGGAATCATTTGGACATATTTCTGCTTTACTTTACTTGAATCATTCTCCCAACTAGCAACAGTTTGCGGATGAACGCCAAACTTTTCAGCTGCTTCCCTCTGGGATAACCCGACTAAAACACGTGCAGCCTCTAGTGAAATTTTTTTACTCATTTGCTTACGCCTCCTTTCGATAAGACAACTATAAACGAGTAAACTCGTTTCGTCAACAATTTTATCGTTATTTTCTTAAAAAAACGAGGTTATTTTAGAGCGTCCCTCTTGAAAAAAACGAGAAAAGTCGTTAGAATTCAATTATCGATTATAAGAAAGGAGCTTCAAATAACATGGGCAGACCACCAATCAGTAGTTTTGAAAAACAACTTAGAAATGAGATAGCAAATAATTTGAAGAGCATTACGAGGGGCATGACTCAAGCACAGATTTCAGAACTCACAGGAATACCTACTTCTACTCTCTCAGGATATTTTGCAAAAAGATCAACGATCAAAGAAGAAAACTTAACTAAGATCGCAAAAGCCTTTAATGTAGACAAAGCTGACATTGATCCTAGACATTCCAGAAACTATAATTTCATTGATCTGAAAAAAGAAATTGTTGAAGAGTTAAACGAGGCTAAAAAAGGTATTACAGGTGATGATTTCGTGAGGTTAGCGGATAAAGCTAATTCTATGGGAATAGGTCTATCTTCAATGACCACGGATAGAGGAAATTCAATCACTGCTTTGTATCACGATGCACATGATTATAATTACTTTGATGCAAATATTTCTGCTGGCGCTCCTTCGACTGTAGAAGCTTTTGATGAAGATCACGTTGAACAGATCGCAATCCCAGATATGTTAATGGGAAAATACGCCGGTTGTTCAGATATATTTTTTACAACTATAAACGGGGAGTCTATGAATAATATAATCCCTAACAGATCAATGCTCGCCGTAAAAAAAATAGATTCTGTCTATGATTTAGAAAATAATGACATTGTAGTCTTTAGTAATGATAACGAGTTTTCTGTTAAACGTTTTATTAATGACAAAACGAATGAAAGAATAATCTTCAGGCCTGATTCAAATGATATTTCGTTCACTGATATTGTAGTTAGTTACTCGGAAGCTGAGAACTTAGTTGTTTACGGGAAAGTAATTGTTTATGTAGTTCAAGTTTGATAGACAAAAAAATACGATTCCCACCCCTCCAAGAGTCAGAATCGTATTGAGATAAAACCTATACAATAGGTTCTTTCGCATGCCTATTGTATCAAAATGAAGGGATTGATTCAATGTGGCGAATTTTGTAAAACGAGGTAAATCATGGCAATATGAGATTTCTTATAAGAAAAAAGATGGTAAATATGCAAAACTGCGCAAAAGCGGATTTCGTACAAAAGCTGATGCAAAAGCTGCAGCTGCCGAAATGGAGTTAGAGTTGCATAAGGGATACAACCCAGATATGAAGAATATGCTAGTTTCTGATTATTTCGCCACTTGGATGAAAAATTATAAAAAGGATGAAGTTTCGGAGAGAACTTACGGTTGCTACAAGCATACTTTAAACAATATAAAAAAATATCTTCCGACTACTTCTTTAAGCGAGGTCACAAAAAAAGATTATCAAGAGATGCTTAATGAATTTGCGGAGTCTCATGCAAAAGCAACAACAAAGAGATTCCATACGCATTTTAGAGCCATGATGCTCGATGCTTTAGATAATAAAATTGTACTTAATGATGTAACCCGAAAACCTGTAATTAAGGGTAAAGTAGAGACAAAGAAAGCCAGTGAAAAGTTTTTAGAACTGGATGAGCTGAAAAGATTGATTCATGACTGTGAAGGAAGATTAGATCCGAGATACACCTCACCTTATCTAATTATTTTAGGGAGCGCGACTGGTGCTAGATTTTCAGAACTAGAAGGGTTAACTTGGGAGGATGTTGATCTAAATGCTCAACTAATCGATATAAATAAAACATGGATACTTAACCAGGGGTTCGCTCCGACAAAGAATCCATCGTCAAATAGGATTATTGACATTGATAATCGCACGAATGATTTATTGAAAAATTATAAGAGGGAACAGAAAGAATTGTTCGAAGAGTTAAAAATTGATAATGAGAATAACTTAGTTTTTTTCAATTATCGAGATGGAGTTATTTCTTCCAGTGCAGTTAATAAAGAGTTGAAAAAAATACAGTGCCAATTGGATATTAAGCAGCCGATCACTTTTCACGGTTTGCGACATACTCATGCTTCGATTTTACTCACACAAGAAATTAATCTAATATCTATCGCTGAACGGTTAGGTCACAAAGATACTTCAGTAACCCAAGAAGTTTACTCTCATATTTTAGATGAATTGAAAAGGAAGAATCGACCTAAGATAGCTAAGGCCATAGATAGCATTTATGGTTCGAATTCCAAAAGGGACGCAAAAAATACGGATGCTCCAATCTCTACGCCTTAAATTGTTCGGAAATATTTTCCGATTTTGGCAAAAACACGGTGATTTCCGATTAAAAACCATAGCCAATTTTTGTGCCAAAACTTTAAAAAACTGGTTCTTTCCAGATTTAAAGAACGTTGATTTAATCACGTTTCTTCTATCTGATTCTACCTATTTCTACTATAAATAATTTCTCCTGTGATGTCAAAGAAACCGATAGAGACTTGAGTCTCTATCGGTTTTTCTTTATTATTTTATTTTCGTTTTCACTGCTTTTGGTGCCACAAGTAAAACACACATTGCTAATCCCAATACGATGAAAAGTACTGCCCCCATGACATTCCCTTTCGTGAGCATCGCAAAGGCGATCGTACCGAAAAGACTGGCAACGGTTAAAACGATGCCTGATTTTTGGATTCCCGTCAGTTTGGCGAAAGTATTTCTAAAACCGATCGTCAATAATAATGAACCAACAAATGAAGCGAACCCAAAAACGATGTGACCAACTAAAATAAGATTTTCCATGTCTTCACCTCCCTCAGAACCACTATACTAGAAAGCCTGATGGAAGACTAAGAATGTGCCCACACAATCTCGAATTTTCCCTAATTATTCAACTTGATAACGCAAAATCGTTTGCCGTTTTTCTGGTGGAGTTTTTCTAGCATCATTTAAATAAATCTCGCGATGAAGGTAGCTTCTGCGTGTTAACCCTTGCTCCTTCACAAACTGATTCATCTTTTGAAAAGAAGCCGGTTCATCGTCGAAAGAACCTACATGTAACATCTGAACGCATTTTCCATCTTCGATTGTTTCAAAGCAAAGCTCCTGCAGCAACTCATTGGGTTCTTTCTCTGCCACAGCGGCAAGCGCCGTCTCGAACATCTCTTGCGTGATCCAATCCGGCTGTCGCAGCATAATTTTGTATTCAAAGCTGGCTTTATCAGTAATATCTGCCGTATTTTTAGTGGACCAAATACCTTCTAGTGGAAAGATCGCAAACTCACTATAATCAAACTCAGACTGATTTTCTTCGTGTGTTTGATAAAACTTCTTAAATCCCATCTTAATCTTCCAGGCTACTGGATAGAGTGTCCCGACTCTAGCTGAGAAATCTTGGTTGTTAGGATCACCTTCTCCCTTAATCGTAAGAAATTTTTGCGGTGGTACCGTCACAATTTCTGGCTTCTTTTTCTTTCCATATAGATGCTTCTCTTGTTTTTTCCAATCATACTTCATTTTTTTCCCTCGCTTTCAGCTTTGACTTCATTATAGCGAGTAAAACCTGCAACCTCGTGTCAGGTTTAATAAATAGTTTTCAATTGGTCGATTTTCTTGCTCATTTCTTGGCGCACGGAGCGTGGAGATAAGACTTCGATTTGTCCGCCAAAGGAAAGTAGAAAACTATAAAAGCTCTCATTCACTGGGTATTCCCCTTCTACCAGCAAACGCCCATCCTCTGCTTCTTCCACCTGCTCATAATTTTCATAAACCCGATAGGCCAGCTCTGGTGTAAAGGCAAGCCGCACCATTTGCTTCTTTTCGGTATAAATTTTTTGTGGGTCAAGCACTTTTTCTGGTGCGGTTCGTTCAAAGGTTTCAGTAGTTTGCTGGAGCTGCTTGATCCGTTTCAGCTTGAAGAGACGATACGCCTGCTTCTCGCAGCAATACGCATATAAATACCACTCTCTTGCTTTAAAAATCAGCTTTAATGGTTCAACTTTACGATCAGAGCCAAGCTTTCCTCGGCTAAAATAATGAAAACGAAGGCGTGTTTTTTGAAAAATCGCTTTTTGTAAAATCTGAAATTGTTCTTCATTTTGCGGATGCCAATCTGAAAAGTCGATCTCGAGCCAATTCGTGGTTTGTTTCTGAAAAACACTACCCAGTTTTTTTAACAACGCTTGATTGTTTTTCTCATCCACTCCACTTAAACCTTGCAAAGCGGCCAAAATCTGATTTTGTTCTTCTTCTGAAATCAAGGAACGGTTCAATATAAAATTTTCCGACAGGAAGATCCCGCCGCCTTTTCCTTGTGTCGTATAAACAGGAATCCCTGCTGAACTAAGGATGTCAATATCGCGATAGATCGTTCGGATCGAAACCTCGAACTTTTCCGCTAATTCAGGTGCGGTCGTATTGCCTTTATCCATCAAATAATACACCATCTGAAATAATCGATACTCTGCCACACTACTCACCTCCATCATCAGTATAGCATCGTAAACTGGCAAACACGTGTCAGGTTAAAAAAAGACCTTACTTTGCTTGGCTGCAGTAAAGTAAGGACGATGCTGTTTATTAGATAAGTTATCAGAAAAAAGAATAAAGAGATTGCCAAACATACATCCCCTCAACTTTCCCATCTCTATTTCAAAGGTTGATTAGGCTGCAGCAACACTTTCCCGATGCTCTTTCCGTTCTCAAGATAGTCATGTGCTTTTCGTCCCTCCGCTAAAGGAAAAATTGTTGGTTCGCTGATGCTAATTTGTCCTTTAATGAAGTAGCTGAATAAGCGCTCACTACGAACTTTTCTTTCTTCATAGCTGGTCAAATAATCCCAAAGATCTCCCGTTAACAAACTTTTTGATTCAGCCATTAACGCGACTGGATCAATTTTCACTGGATCGCCTCCAGCCATTCCGAAAAAGATGACCTTTCCACGATGCTTGATCAAATCTAAGCTTTGCTGAATGGTAGAACCGACGCCATCATAAGCAGTCGAAAATTGCCCTTTAACCGCTTCAGTCCAATTGTTTTCTCGACTTGGATAAACCTGCTTAACCCCATGAGACAACGCCAATGCCTGTTTCTCTTCAGAAGAGGCAGAACCATAGACTTCTATCCCATCTGCTATCAGCATTTGTGACAATAACTGACCAACACCGCCGCTAATTCCTGTAATAAAGACTTTCTCGCCGGGATCATTTTTGCCGAGATCATGAGCAAGAAAATCGGCTGTCATCCCCTGCAGTCCAATGCTCGCCGCTAATTTACTGTCGATGTCCGCCGGTAAAGGAATCGCTTGCACACTTGGTACTACGACATATTCCGCATTCGCTAAAGGGACATCGACAAACAGCACTGTTTCTCCAATCGCTTGTTTCGTTACTTTAGAGCCAATTTCAACAACAATGCCTGTACCTTCATAGCCATTTATATAGGGTTTATGTTTTTCAATATGATACTCACCACGGCGGCGATAGATATCGGCAAAGTTCAAACCGATATATGCTACCTGTACTAGAACATCATTTTCCCCGATCACCGGTTTAGGAAGCTCACCATATTGTAAAACGTTACTGTCGCCAAAATTTTCAAAATACAAAGCTTTCATTAACTGTCCCTCTTTTTTATTGATTATTTTCTCAAATATACTATGAAGCTTTTTTTCCGGCAAAGAATCAGATTGCATTTTCTCCCCGCGTTTGATACCTTTGAATGAACACAAATCCTTGAGAGGAGTCCTTTGCCCATGAACTTAGTCACTTTGCCACAGGAATTATCTGTCTATCAGGTTGCAGACCTGAAGGAAATAGATTTCACCCAGCAACCACTTTTTATTAGTGTAACCGAAGAGGAAATATCGGTTGTTTCCGCTACTGCCAATGTCCCTACAAATACGATCAATCGTGAGGACAGTTGGAAAGCCTTCAAGATTGAAGGTGTATTGGATTTCAGCTTAGTTGGAATTTTGGCAAAAATCGCTGCATTGTTAGCAGAGAAGGAAATTAGTATTTTTGCCGTTTCAACCTACAATACGGACTATGTTTTAATTAAGACCGATAAGTTTGATGCTGCCATTACAGCTTTACGTGAAGGTGGATATACTGTCGCATAAACGATTTTTTGCCAAAAAGAGCCTTTTAAGGTTCTTTTTTTATGTATTTTTCATTTTTTAGACTTATCCAGCCTTTTTTCCGAGAAGAAAATAGGACTTTGATTGGACGAAACGCTTTCGCTATTCTCTTATTATGAGAGTGTAGAGATAAAACAGAAATAATCATTCATAATTGGTAAATGTTGCTGGTAGAAATTAGGAGGAATAAAAAATGAAGCGAAATGGTTTAGATATGACGGTAGTAATATTGGGAATTGCTTGCATTGGTTTATTGACAGTGAATCGGTATATTTTACGCCCTTTATGGCAATCAGAATTTCGGACTGAAATGAGACAGGTTAAAAGCGACATCCGAGAAGATGTGAACGACAGCAAAGATGATATTAAAGAAGCGTCTAAAGAAGTAAAGAATGAATTGAAGGAAAGTCGTAAAACAACCAAACTTGAGCTGGCAGAACAGCAACAAGAAATCAAGGAAGAAATGAAAGAAGTGAAAAACGAGCTTAAGGATGGTCTAGAATTGTCGTATTAAAGTCAGCTGATTTTTGTTAATTTACTTGAAAATAATCATCCTATTGAAAAAGACCTTCCTTCGCGAAGGTCTTTTTTATTCGACTTGCTGCCGAATTTTACGTTTCATTTCTGTTTGGAAAAACAAGGTTAAGAGTGTCATCAAGATGGCTCCGACAAAAAAACTGCTTTTAATAATCGTCATCACTTTTGTGTCTGCTAAAAAACCTATGTATGGAAGGTAAAAATGTGGTCGGCCGATCAAATTTCGTTCATGAACAAGTCCCATCTCTGCTTTAACAGAATTGTCTCCTTTAACAAAATAACCGTCTATTTTATTGTCAACCGCTAATACTCGCCGTGTTTTGATCGATTTTCCCTGATTTTCGTAATAAGTGATTGTGTCGCCAACATGAATAGGCTCCATCACATCCTTTACGAAAACAAGTCCGTTCTTTTGATATTCTGGTGCCATTTTATTGTCTGAAATGACATATGGTGTCACATTCAACACTTTTGGAATAACGATTGTCAAAATCGCTAAGAGAAAGATCGAGAAAATCAATACAGCATATACTAGTGTTATTTTTCTGCTTTTCAACACTCGGAACCACCTCCCTTTAAAGGAAAAAACTATCTGTATTCATCATATCACACTCGTCAAAAAAATCTATTTTTTAGTTTCTAATTGAATAAAATTTTGACTGAATATCGCAATGTGTTACTATTATTATTGTATTTAACGATTTTGATTACCTTCCTCCAAATGAAAGGGTGTTGTTTATCATTACCAAACTAAGCAACCAACGCTTTTTAAAATTCTGTTCAAAACAACGATTAATTTTAATAATATTAGTTATTTTAATAGTGATTTCAACTATCACATTAAAAACTATTGACGAACTAAAAAAAACAAACGTTACAGAATTAAAAAAACATTGGACATTTATTGTCAAGAATCATTCTGATTACTATATTTACGGAAACACAGACCAGCGATTGAAAAATGTACAACCGAATAATGCACTTATAATGCAGCAACAGCTAGAGACACCACTCAAAGAACCTCAGCTAGTTGTTCGGTCTAATCATCAGTGGGTCTCGGTAGTTGTCGGAGAGCGGCTCCTTTACAAATATGCCGCTACCGAGAAGCACAAGGAACCAGGCATGCTTCAGACGACCATCCAGCTGCCAAATGATTATCGGAAACACAAGCTGCGGATCATTACGAAGACACCTTATGAATATTACGCTGGGATTCCTGCTCAAGTATTTATCGGAAATTCCACAGAAGTCAGTCGATTCTTTCTGCTTCGTTCACTGCCACAGTTTTTACTTTTAAGTATCTGCTCGGCCTTAATTGTCCTCATGCTGGGCTTGCTTTTTTTAAGACCGAACTATACGAAGAAACAGTTGCTTTCTTCTCTGCTTTTAATCGGTTTTACGTTCTTAATTGGGCTGCAATCAATCGTTCTGAATGTTCCAGCAAGTACCTTGTTCAGTCCGAAAAGCTTGTCGATTCTTTATAATCTGACGGCGATTTTGATTCCGGTTTTTCTAACGAATTACTATTTGCTGCGGACAAAAAAATATCAGCACTACTATCTCTATGGTGTCGGTTCACAGATCACTCTTTTGACTGTCGGAACATTTTGTATTGCTATCGGAAAACTATCTTTACCAATTGCAATGCAGATTTTCAGTGGGTTTAATGTCTTTATGACGTTATACACCTCAGCAATCGCTTTAGCTGAATCTGCCGATCAGAATCGTTTTTATACTATCTGCTCACCAGGAATTATTATGGCTGCATTTGTCCACTGTTTTTTCTACATTCAATTGTTTACAGGCGCTGCAAATCTTACAACAGACTGGCCGTTAGTGCTGTTTACCGCTCTAATGCTTTTAATCTCAGGCTATCATTTTGAAGAAGAAATCAACTATATTCGGAATTATCGAATAAAGCAGCAGGAATTTGCGCAACAGCAACTTATCATAAAAGAAAAGCAAAAGAATCTATTGATGACATTCAACTTATTAGCTGAAAAAGAAGCTGCTAGAAATAAGCCAGCAGCCTCCCTAACCTCTCATCTTCAACAAATGCGAGAGTATTATCAAAAAGAATTCCATAAACAAGCAAAATTTTTCTCCTGTCAGTACACAGTTGAAGAAGAGACGAACGTGCTAAACGATGAAACATTGTATTTGCTGATCCAACTATTCGAAAAATTTCTAAGCGATCCAAGCTTTGGAACCATCGATATTTTGATCAAACAGGAGCAAAATCAACTAATCATTGAAAGCAATACCAGCGCCTTCACTCACCACTCTCTTGATGAATCCGTCGTCACAGAAACCACGAACGATTCACATCAAGAATTGGAACAAGCGGTTAAACGGTCCAATGGCGAATGGCACTGGCAAAATAAAGAAAAGCAGCAATACTTTAAGATCACACTAACCCTATAAAAAAACGGTCTTTCCAAATGCGGAAAGACCGTTTTTTATTAATAAATTAGTGATAGAAAATCTTCTTTGGTAATATTCCCAAAATAATGTGTCAGATCAATTTCATCGATACATTCTTCTAGTGCTTTTTTATCGTAACGGGTACCGATCAATTGGTTTTCAACATCCTTGATCTCACCTAAACCGAAGAAATCACCGAAAATCTTGGCTTTTTCAATTTCACCATTGGCAACATCCAAACGAACTTCGATTGAACCAATGGGGAAACGTTTTTGTCGTTCCAAGTTGAATTCTGGCGAACGTCCATAGTTCCAATCCCAATTCTTATAGTATTCCTCCGAAATTTGGTTAATGTCTTTCCAGTCTTCCTCATTCAACTCATGAGTCTTCACCTGATCCACACTATCAACACCAAAAATTTGTAAAAGAATTGCTTGACGAAATTCTTCTGTCGTCATTGCTTGCTTATCTTTAGGTAAATAATCTTTAATGTTCGTCACACGGGAACGGATCGACTTGATGCCCTTTGATGCGATCTTATCCTTTTTCACCTTTAATGCATTCACAACTTCATCAATATCACTATCAAACATTAAGGTGCCATGAGCAAACATCCGGCCATTGGTTGAGTACATGGCATTACCAGAGAATTTCTTGTCCTCAATCACAAGGTCATTCCGCCCCTTTAGTTGCGCACCCTCAATCCCCAGCTTATGCAAGGCTTCAACGATTGGTTCCGTTAATTTTTTGAAATCTCTAAAGGAGTTGCCGTCATCTGGCATAATAAAACTAAAATTTAAATTTCCAAAATCATGATACACAGCGCCTCCGCCACTTAATCGGCGAACAACATGGATACCTTTTTCATCAACATATTCTTTATTGATTTCCTCAATCGTATTTTGATTACGACCAATGATAATCGAGGGTTCATTGATGTAAAAAAGCAAGATTGGTTCATCTAGAGGCATATTTTGTAATAAATACGTCTCAATAGCAAGATTTACTCGTGGATCACGTTCTTTGTCATTTGGTACATATAACATAGTTCCAACTCCTAACCCCTATTAAGGAATAAATTCGTTTAAATCTCAAAAACTTTATGCGGCTGAGCCAACTCGACAGGAATTTTCCCGCTAGCTGCTGCAGCTTGTCGACGCAGCTCTTCTAAATCGCCATGTTGCGGTAAATGAGTCAGAATTAACTTTTTAACTGCCGCATTTTTCGCAAATGTCCCAGCTTCGCCTGCGGTAAAATGTGCTTTATGTTTTTCGTTGCCGTCAAATAAGTAGGTGTCAGCTAAGAATAGATCCGCCTTTTTAGCAAACTCATTAAAGGATTCCAGATAACCTGAATCTCCTGTAAACACAAAAACAGCACCTGTTTTTTCTTCCACAAAACGCATCGCATAGCAAGGCACTGGATGAATCGTCTTCATAAACGTAACAAGAAACGGTCCAAGTTTCAATTCTTCTGCTTCAAAGTAAGCACGGCCTTCAGTAACACCATCCATTGTCAAATCGTTAAAATGAAATTCATCTTCCGTATGTCCATAAATCGGCAAAATAGGCTTTGGTGTTTGTGTTGGATACAGCTGCCAATAATATTGCAGCACTCCAAGATCCGCAATATGATCGTGATGATAATGAGATAAAATCACTGCATCCAAATCCAACGGATCAAGTTCCTTTTCCAATTCTACAAGAGTCGAACTGCCAGCATCCAACAATAAGTTAAATCCGTCAGCCTGCAGCAAATAACTGCTGGTTCCTTGACCTTCATACGGATACGCGCCTAAACAACCGAGTACGGTCAGTTTCATGCTAATTCCCCCTGATCAATTTTTTCCTTTAACGCTTGATCATAAAAAGCAGCACTTGCCGTATTTACATAGACTGCTACAAAAAGCAAACCCACGATCAATGCGACAAATCCTAAAATGTACCAGCCAATAAATGATAGTTGTAATAAGATATATTTCCCCCAGCGATCCTTTAATAAGATCCACGCACGCTTGATGCAATCGCCGACGCTCAAATCAGGATAATCAAATTTTACCCAAACAGCAAATTTAAAGATGATACTAATAATTGTTGTTACAAGTAAAAATAGTAACGTTGAGATGACATAAAGTCCTAATACACCAATGTTCATCAGCGTAGAAACACTTTCTGTGTTCGTTGTTAATCCACCAGTTGAAATCAGCGATACATATACACTGCTACCAGCTTGCAGCAGTAACGGGATGAAAAAGATCGCTGCCAAAACATATTGTACAATTTGGGAAAGAATATTGATAATCATCAATGGAACATAATAGCCCTGCTGAAAAACAACAAAAATTTGACCTAATTCAGCTCGACCACCCCGCACGACATACAAGCTGACATAATATAATGAGTAGCTAAAAGCAAAAAGTACTAAAATACCTAATAAAAATGAGATTCCTAACTGAATATTCGTATTATCAGTCATCGTAGAAACATTACTAATTGCTCCTGTCAGCAGCCCGACAATCACTACTAACCCTACATTAATTCCCCATTGACCATTAAGACGGTCTTTGGCTGTTTGACGATATTCACTAAGACGCATAAAGACACTCCTTCTTCGTTTTGTTGACCTTGATTAGCATGAATCGACTGCTCTCTGGCTTTGAACAGAATAATCTGACTAAAGTTGGACTGATATCCTTTTCCAAAGGCAGCAGCATCTTCCTATGACTCTGCTAATTTGGCTATTTCTTCGTTTAATTTCTTTATTTTTTGTTCAATCCGTTGTTTTTCAGGTGCAATCGGAACATTCGCAAAGGTTAATCGCTTAAATGTTTGCAATTCCTTTTTCAAGTGATCCACTTCTGTACGTTTTGTATCTATCTTCGTAGTCAAATCGCATTTCTCCTTTGACAGGAACCAAGGGACATAAAACAAACAACAACCTGTTTTAGTTAAAAAATTAGTAATTCTTGATTTCTCCAACTGTATCATAGTCTAAACGAGCAACAACTTCCGTCACTAATTTGACGGTATTAAAATAATCCTCTTCGTGAATAATTGATGTATGTGAATGCAAGTAACGGACTGGTACTGTGATAGCTAATGAAGGAACACCATCACGCGTCAAGTGCATTTGACCAGCATCGGTTCCGCCGCCGGCAATCACTGTATACTGGAATGGAATTTCTAATTCTTCAGCAACATCGATCACGAAATCCAATAATTTTTTATGAGGAACCATAGATGCATCATAGATCAAAATTTGCGGTCCTTTTCCCAGTACCGAATCTGCCTCTTTTGGTGTCATCCCTGGTGTGTCACCCGCAGTACCTGTATCTAAAGCAAAGGCGATGTCTGGATTCACAATATGCGAACTTGTTCGAGCACCCCGTAAACCAACTTCCTCTTGTACATCACTGCCGGCAAACAGTACATTATGATGCTCCCGTTTTGATAAATTCTCCAACACACGCAAAGCCACAGCCGTGCCAATCCGATTATCCCACGCTTTTGCTAGTAAGAATTTTGAATCATTCATTCGTTGATATTGGATATATGGTGTGACCATATCACCAGGGCGAATCCCCCATTCTTTGGCTTCATCATCACTTGACGCACCAATATCAATAAACATGTCTTTGATTTCGAATGGTCGTTTCCGAGCTTCTGGCGTCAACACATGTGGTGGTTTAGAACCAATCACACCATGAATAACCTTGCCTTTACGCGTTTTAATTTCGACCTGCTGCGCCAACATTACTTGATTCCACCAGCCACCAATCGTTTGAAATTCTAAAAAGCCTTTTTCGGTGATCTTGGTAACCATAAAGCCGACTTCATCTAAATGACCCGAAATAAAGACTTTCGGTCCGCCTCCGCCACCATGCTTGGCGATAACACTGCCTAGTCCGTCAAAGAAAATATCGTCAGCAAAATCCTTCGCATAATTTTTAAAGACTTCTCTGACCTCATCTTCATTTCCAGCGATGCCACGTGCTGAAGTTAAATCGATCAACAACTGCTCTTCCTGTTTTTCCACTCTTACTCCTCCTGCTTTGCTAAAAAATATAATTGCTTTGTGTTTGACTATCTAAAAAAATAATCGTTCAAATTCTCTTATAACGAGAAAGCTGGATAGCGTTTATCCATAAATTAGTATACCATTGTCAAAAAATTCTGCGTAGTATGTTGTATAATCACTACGAGGTGATGAAATGACACGTTTGTTGGCGATTGAATTAACTATGATGGTCATGCTGGAAAATGAAGCAGGGGAAATCTTGGTACAGGATCGAAAGAAGAAGGATTGGCCCGGCTGGACTTTTCCTGGTGGTCATGTGGAAAAAGAAGAAGGCAGCTATGAGGCTACTTTAAGAGAAATTGAAGAAGAAACTGGATTGGTGATCCAACCAGTTCTGCGAGGAACTGCTGAATGGAACAACTTAGCTAAGGAGACTCGTGAGCTGGCATTTCTTTATACGGCGACAGTCAAAAAGCGAACCGTTCCCAAAGATCTCTTATGGGTCAAAAAAACTGATTTAAACACACATAAGCTTGCAGGAACCTTGACCGAGTTACTACCAATCTTTTTCGGTGAAGAACAACAGATTTACTTTGATGTATAAAAATCAGCGTATCCTATTGCGGACACGCTGATTTTCCTTATACTTGAACCTTTTTATAAGCCAAACTTCCCTTTTCTCGCATCGTAATCAAATGGATCACCCAAAATGCTGCCGCAAATGCTAATAGCACGCCAGATTGGAATAGGAATTTATCCAGGAAGGCTTGATTGAAATCCACTGTTTTTCCGATTAATTCATTATTCTGGGCAAACCAATAGGTCGGGGTGAAAGCAGCAATTTTATTTACTACGTCTGGTAAAAACTCGCTTGGTACAAAGATACCGCCGACAAAACAGCTACCCATAATAAAGATATTATTGACCCCCGAAATTGCATCCTCATTTTTCATAATACTGGTAACCATAATCGAAAAGCCTACGATTGCTACAAAAAATGACACTGTATTGATCACGAAGTACCCTACTACCTGATCAAAACTGTTTCTAGTAACCAACATAACGAAGGCTAAAAATAGTACTAGACAAAAGATTGAGTAAAGTAAATTGCCAGTTGAGATTTTTCGTGACAGTTTTCGTCGCGATATAGGAGAACAGCTATTCCGACGACTGATTTCCTCGCGATTAAAGGCTAAATTTATCACTGCATAACCACTGAAAATCGACATAAACATCCCATAAGCCAATAGATTGTATATTTGACCCGAAACACGCTGTTTTTTCTTTTTATGATAGGTCGAATCAAAATTTACTTTTCCATCTTCTTTCAACGTTATCTGCGTTTTCTTTAGCAAGTCCTTTTGGCTGTCTTCCGGCATTTGTTTTTGATAGGTTAAATAGGTGTTTATAAAATTATTGACCGTCGTATCTACTAATGATTTAGAAAAGGTTGCCGGACGCGTCTTACTGGCTAATTTAACACCTTCTCCTTGTGCTAATTTCTCAGAAAAGTCTTTGGGGATTTCTAAAATATATTCTACTTCATCAAAATAGAGCGCATCGTCTAATGCTTTTTGCGAAGTATCCTTCAGCGTAATAAGATTATGCTGCTTAGCTAAATAATCAACGAAGCCTTTTTCGATTGCTGAATCATCCTCTGAAAGGATCGCAATTTTTGCCCCGGTTAATTTTTCCGCGTCTTTGGTTAGTTGCCCAGCGTAGAAAAAGGTGATCACAGCCATGATGATGATTCCTAGCAGCAAACTGCCCTTTTTTCTTTTTAAAATTTCCAGAATTGCTTTATAAGTGGTCATATTGCACCTTCCTTTCAAAAGAATAATTAAGCAGGATAAACACCACGCCAAATCCAATCAGCCAAATCAAATTGGTATAAAACGGCTTCAATGATTGATAGTAGAATAATTGGTAGAGACTTTCACTGATTAAATTAACGATATTAATCCGGCCTAAAAACGGCAGATTCACATCGATCCAATATTTAATTGACTGGGAACCCATCATTCCAGCTAGGAAACTCATAATCATAGAAATTGATATCCCGATCGAAATTTTTTGTTGAAAATCCAGTTTTGAAAACACATTACCAATTAAGGTTCCAAATGAAATAGAGGTAAAGGCACCTAAAGCGCAGACAAGCAATATATAGTTCCAATGATCACCAAACTCAACTTGATAAACAAATCGATAAAACATCAAAATCAAAACTGTTTGGACAAAGAATAGGACAAAGCTTGCCAGCATATTGGCAAACGAAACAAGTAATTTATTTCGAGGAATCAGACATAAGCGGATACCTTCAGGTGATTGATTGGCCTGCTGGTCATTTGCATTGCGCAGCCCCCACATGAATCCATACATGATCGTCATACCGACTAATGTAAAGAAGTAGAAGGATTTCAAATTGAAATTACCAGTACCATTTCCATCTTTTATATAGCTCTCCTGCTGAAGCAGCTGGCTGACCTCTTGCGGTTGAACCTTCCCAGTTGCCAATAAGGTTTCTACCTTTTTCGTATTTTGTAAATATTGATTCAATACTTCTTTTAAAACGGTCTGCTGTGTGTCGCTTTTACTGACAAACAGCTCAATCTCTTTTTCATCAATTGTAAAATAACCGGAAAGCTTATCATCGGATAACTGCTCTTGAGCTTTTTTCTTAGTCATTACTCGGCTTTTAAAAACCACTTTGCCATCCTGTTTGATTTCCTTTAACACATTTTCAAAGCGTTTTTGATTGGCTTCATTAGTAGAAACAATTCCAACTGTTGATTGTTCTATCCCACCAATCTTATCGAGATCGCCAAAGGCTAGATTAAACAGCAGACCTAATACTATGGGAAAAGCAAAGGTCCAAAAAAGCAAGCTGCGATTTCTTAACAGAACACGTAATCGATACGTAAACAAACGAATAAACATCTTAGCTCCCCCCTAATCTCTCAATTCTTTTCCGGTAATTTCTAAAAAGACATCATTTAATGTCGCTTCTTGTGTATGAATATTGGCGTACATAATTTTTTCAACTTCGAAATAATTTAAAATTGGCAGCAAGGCTTCCTTCAGCTCTTTCGTCGTCACACTTAAATAGTTTTCATCATAAATTACTTCGATAATTGATGGAAAAGCTCCTACCGCCTCAACTTGTTCTTGAGATAGCCCCGGAACTTCAATAATCAGTTTTTCATTCTCACGAACCATGTTTTTCAATTGTTCTTTGCTGCCTTCTGCAATCACTTGTCCTTGGTCAATAATAACGATATGGTTACACAAAATCTCGACCTCTTCCATATAATGCGTCGTATAAACGATCGTCGCACCCAGTCGATTTAACTCCTTGATACTATCCAAAATTTTGTTTCGGCTTTGGGGATCAACTGCGACAGTTGGTTCATCTAAAAAAATCAATTCCGGCTTATGAACAATCCCGCAAGCAATGTTCAACCGTCGTTTCAATCCGCCGCTCAGCTGTTTCGGATAAAATTTACGAAACTCCTCTAAGCCAACAAGCTGGATCACTTCTTCAACATATTGTTCGCGTTTAGACTTTTCTTGAACGTACAATCCACAAAAATAGTTGATATTATCCGTTACTGTCAATTCTTCAAAGAAGGCTATTTCCTGAGGGACAACCCCGATCTTTTGCTTAATGCTATACTTTTCCGGTCCCATTTCTTCTCCAAAAATCTTGATTGATCCGCGATCATAGGTCAATAATGAAAGAATACAA
Organism: Enterococcus avium ATCC 14025; assembly: GCF_000406965.1. Classification (GTDB taxonomy): domain Bacteria; phylum Bacillota; class Bacilli; order Lactobacillales; family Enterococcaceae; genus Enterococcus_A; species Enterococcus_A avium. The sequence continues at coordinate 61,978 of NZ_KE136365.1, forward strand.
TTGATAGTAGTGGATTTGCCGCTGCCATTTGGACCAAGCAATCCCAATATCTCTCCTTTTTTTACAGATAAATTTAAATGATTCAAGGCGGTGAAATCCCCATAACGTTTTACTAAGTTCTCGATTTCGATCAACATTTGAAAAACCCCTTTTCCTTTTCTTCTTACATTTACTATAATGAAAATAAGCATTTGCTTGTAGTGAGTTTGCGCCAATCATACGATGACAAATGTCATTTGATCCATACAAATTTCTATCTAAATCAAATGATTCAATGTTTGATGATGCAAATCGAACCTATTTTCCAGTAATCTGAGAAATAAATCCTTTAATACAAAGTAGGAGCCGCAATGAAAAATTTAAATAGTTATTCAATAGATTTTTTCTTTTTAGAATTAATTGGTATCCTGCTGCTTTTTCAACAGGATTTTAAACCGCAAATGGTAGTTTATTTGTTGGCTAGTATCCTCTTAGCTGGTCCCGCTCTATTGCTGAAGAAGGCTTTAGGGCAAGCATTAGGCGTTTTTCCTTTACTAATCCTGAGTTTTTTCTGGCCGCCCCTGCTCCTTTTCTTGCCCGCTAACCTGCGGATCGCTTGGCGCGAAGAGATTATTTGGAGCTGGGCGCTAATCGTCTTAGCAGTTCCCTTATTGCAAGATACCTACTCTTCACCAGAGCGTATGCTGATTATACTTTTGAGTAGCTTCGCGATCCTTTTAGCCTGGCGTGGAAAAAAACAGGTCGAAGTAAAAGAAGCCTTGCTGCAATTAAAGGATGACAGTTGGGAAAAGCAAGAACTGTTGAAACTGAAAAATCAGGAGCTAATCCAATCGCAGGAAACCTTCATCGATTTAGAAATTTCCGAAGAACGAAATCGGATCGCTCGCGACATTCATGATAATGTAGGCCATCTGCTATCTAGTGCGATTATTCAGCTTGGCGCGATTGAAGCGATCAATCAATCGGAGAAGTTAAAAAAACCGTTGAACCAATTACGGACAACGATTCATACAGGGATGGATAATATTCGCGAAAGTGTTCATGATCTTCACGAGACCTCACTTTCCTTTTCGAAGGGACTTGAGTTGTTAATAGCAGATTTTCAATTTTGTGAAGTGGAGATTCGAGGGAATATTCCAGAAGGTATGGATCAGGAGCAGGAACGAACACTGCTTATGGTGCTTAAGGAAGCATTTGCTAATGTGATGAAACATAGCAATGCTAGCAATGTAACACTTTCATTTAACGAGCTACCTGCCTTTTATCGACTGCAAATTCTTGATAATGGAACACTTGCTAAGAAAAGTGGAGATGGCATTGGGTTAAAAAGCATGCGTCAGCGCGTAGAACAAATTAACGGACAGCTTCACGTCTCACAAACTCCGGATAATTTTCTGATTCACATTGTTTTGCCAAAAGATAGTCAACCATCCTTTCACAATCACCATCGAACAAGAAAATAATATTCTATCCTGCTAGGAGGAGGTATGTCATGATTCGCGTTGTTGTTGTTGATGACGATCCGTTAGTAACGGAATCATTGAAAACTATTTTAGAAATATCTGATGAAATACACGTTGTTGGTACCGGAAATTCTGCACCAGAAGCCGTCAAACTCTATTTGCAGGAACGACCGGACGTTCTATTAACAGATATTCGCATGGGAAATAGCACCGGTATCGAAGCCGCAAAAGCGATTTTTAAACAGGTGCCAGAAGCCGTCATCCTATTACTGACGACTTTTTCCGATGATGAATATATCCGAGAAGCCCTGCAGATCGGTGTCAAAGGCTATTTAATCAAGCAGGAGCTGGGCAGTATCGTTCCTGCAATCAAAGCTGTATACAATGGGCAGACAGTTTTTGGAACAGAGATCGTTGGAAAATTAGCTTCGATCTTAACAGATCAATCTCCTCAAAAACAACCAGTCATTGACTTATCTGAAAGAGAGGAAAGCATTCTCATTGCAGTGGCAAATGGCAAAAACAACAAAGAGATCGCCCAAGAGCTCTTCTTAAGTGAAGGCACTGTTCGTAACAACATCAGTCAGCTATTAGATAAATTAGGAGTTCGTGACCGAACACAGCTAGCGATCTTCTATTATAAAAATTATCAATAAGAATTGACTAGAGTCCTAAAGAATATTTTTCTTTGGGCTCTTTTATTCTGCCATTTGAAGAGGCAAAAACTATACGCACCTAAAATTAAATCACTCATCTTCTCTTCTTCTTAATACTACTCTCCTTATTTTTCCCATTGTGCTCTTTCTGATACCAATTCTCAATCAAACTCTGGACATAAGCCTCTTTATGCGTAAGCAATCTCTTCTTTTTAGTCCTCTGCGGTTTTGTCGTTGGTGGAGCAGAAACATCGTCTATGGTTTTCGGTGTAACTTTGTCTTTTAACAACGTTTGTGAACTCTGCGATTCTATCACAGGTTCGAGAAAAGATTTCTGGATTTCCAGTTCATCATCTGCTGGTTCTTCCGTCTCTTCTTCAGTAAATATAACACGGATATTTTCCAAACTAACCACATCAGGATGTCCGACGCGAACCATTGTCAGTAAATCCTGATCATTCATCGTACTCAGATCAACACCTGCTGGCACAACGATCTCGATCGTCTTCACTTCTGGTGTTTCTACTTCTGAATTTAAGACACACTCTTCCTGTTGATCTGCTGGTTGTTCCACCTGATCGACTTCTACAACTGTCTCTTTAAATGTCTCTTTTGTTCCCGGACGCTTTGCTTGAATAAATTTTACAAATCGTCTTACACCAGCAGCTGTCTCAAAGAGTGCCACAGTCGTTAGGATTTCCAGAAGTTCAGAAGTTTCTGCCCTTGAGCGTGTTTCGTCTGCATCCGCAATTGTTAAGGTATGCTTTTTACCTGACGCGTCTTCAAAGGCAGAAATGATCCGAAGAGTCAGCGCTGAATTCTGAGCCTTCTCTGTTCCAGGAGTATCTAAAAGTTTTTTATTTGAACGAGCTTCTTCGGTTAAACGATAGTATTCCTTTTTGTCGTTAAACAAGCGATGAACGACCTTATCCCAATCTCCGCTTTTTTTGAAATAATCTTTAAAATAGGCGCAGTATTCACGCAGCACATCACTAGGCTCCGCTGTCAGAAACACCTCACAAACCAATTCTTGGCAAAGAAAAGAAAAATCACTAACAACAAGCGAATTTCGTACCATGACAACTACAAGGTATTTAATGAATGTAGCAACATCTTGAGAAAATTTAAAATAGCTAGTAATTTTCGCCTCAAGTGTGGCTCTTTTTACACCAAACAATGTTCTTTGTAATAACGGTTTTTTCTGCTCAATTGTTTTCATTAAGAAATGCTCCTTCCAGCGATGTATGCGCTTTTTTATAATAAAATTATAACATTATCAATAAAACAAAAGTAAATTTAGCATAAATTTGGAGTTATTTACTTTTTTCTATAGAAAAAGAAAAATTATCATTTCCTCTTTTTAGCTGTATTTTATTAACACAATTAAAATCACAAAGCCATTTAACCATAACTTTTCTATGTTCGTTATTAGAACAGAAAAAAAGAACACCTCAAGACAAAATTAAGTCTCAAAGATGTTCTGATTAATGTTTGTGAATCACCATTAAAATCTCTAAAAAAGAACTATTTTAGATGAAATTAACGCTTTAAAACCGCTCTTTTTCTTTACTAATCCAGCCGATAAATCAGACAATCACAAGTTCACAAGCGTAATTTCCCTATTTCTATTTTATCGCTTCGGGATTCATTTCTTGCCATTCTTTGCTTAGGAAATAACGATTATTGATCGTATAATTCTCACCTTGAGAATTAGAGCTCTTCAAAAATGGAGCAATTTCTTTATCTGCCGCCAGCCAGCCCTTCCATCCTAAATGAATCGTATCTTGCATAAAGTAGGGCGTATTTTGCTGAGTTGAGTAGTCAGCGATATTGGTAAAGCCCTGCGATGTTAATTGGTATTTGATTTTAGCAGAAAATTGCTGCAGCATCTCATCAGAAAGACCCGTAAATTTTGCCCAGCGGCCATTGACTGGTGGAATGATAAAGAGTACCTTCGCATGCTTTTTCGCTAATTGATCAAGCGCCAATTGAAAATCGGAAAACTCTGGAGAATAGCGATAATCCCATTTTCGTTGCGAATTGGCAAATCGATCCATATGTGGTTCGATCCTGCGTTTAAAGAAATGCTGTTGAATCCCAAATTCATTTCCTTGGGTCGCCTGCTTGCCTAAACGATTGGCTAACTGATTCAATTTATGGGGATCATAATTTTCAGGCAGTGCTTTGACATTTTTATCGATAGCCTTCTGCTTACTAATCATGCCGATTGTACTGAACAATTCGTCCTCTCGTTCTAACATGTTTAATTTTAGTCTGCTGAAGGTGACATCCGTTTGGTCTGGTAAATTTCCCGCCATCACTGCATCTAGCATTCTTTCTAACCGTTCATCTTTTCTTACCACTCCATAGTGAGTCAAGCGTTGAGCCAAATATTTATCACTAGATTGAACTTTTTTGAGATTCATTAGCCAAGTCAAGGTCTGCTCTGGGGAATAATAGGCATCAAAGTAATCACGTTTGATCCCATTTTTAACAAACCATTGTGGGGAAATGATGAATACAACCTTGCGATCCTTCAACTCATTTCCCAATGACTGCATCATCATAAATTGGGTCAATGATTGGGTTCCAGGCGCTCCCATCAAAAAAGGCGTGTAGCCGCGATCATACTTTTCGGCTAAGACCGATGGATGGAAGGGACTGATTCGGCTCAATTCAGAAGAGCCGAAAAATGGGACGTAATGATCGGTACTTAGAGCTTCTTTTGTAATACTGTTTCCTCGCAAAACATTTCCAGCCATTGAACTTGAAGCAGCTTTGATCAGCTTTGGATCATTGCTGTTGATTTTAAATGGGGAAAAAAACAGAAGAACCAATAATACTGCCGCTAAAAGAATCGGCCCAAAGATACCGAAAAGTTTCTTTTTCATTAAGCCTGTAAAGCTTTCACTTGTTCAATAATTTTATTTGGTGTGTTCCATTGCGCGCGGTCAAACTCTGAAACAGGTACTTGCACATCTAACTGTCCTTCAATTTCAACCAATAGCTGAACGGTTGCTAGGGAGTCCATCAATCCTTCCTCGAATAAATCTACCTCAGGATTTTCTCGAACTTCCTCTGTTCCTGTGATATCTTCTAAAATACTAAATAATGTGTCTTCCATGTTACTCGCTCCATTTCGTTTTTTTGTAGTCTAGCTGTTTATCTTCCTAGAAAGAAATTGTGAAATATTAATTTATCCAAAAAACCTGAGAAGATCAAAAAGCTCAAGCAGACGGCGTTGAAGGTTAAGAAAATCGCCAACGCATGGGTAAATTTATTGGATGGAATCTGCTTCTTGTGTTTCTTCTTGAATCGCAGCCACGCATCTGTCAAACAAATCAATGCGGCATGATAGAAGCCATACAAGATGTAATACCAAGTCAAGCCGTGCCAAACGCCCATGATCAGGAACAAAGCAAAGTAGCCGACATTTGACGCGACGATCCGACTCTTGAAGGTTTTCTTTTTAATCAAGGTGAACATCAAACGCATATAAATATAATCGCGAAACCAAAAGGACAAGGTCATGTGCCAACGATTCCAGAATTCTTTGATGTTCCAGGATAAGAACGGCTTATTAAAGTTCGGTGGTGTCTCATATCCCATCAGCTTGCTGGTACCTACTGCAAACAGGCTGTAGCCAGCGAAATCGAAGAACAAATACATACTATAGACATACATATAGCCGACTAGGCCCCAAGAAATACCACCATGCTGCATCGCCATTCGATCAACGATTGGCAGAAGCACTTGACCAAAATAATAGCCGATTACAAATTTATATAAAAAGCCGACAAAAATATCGTGAACACCAGCACCTAATAAATCGACGTATTTTTCTGGTGTAGGCGGCTCCTTCAAATCCTTTTCAAAGCGGCGATACCGATCGATCGGACCAGAGGAAATCGTTGGGAAAAACAGCAGGAACTTGATATAGTTCAACGGGCTGTATTCCTTGATCATCCCATCCCGCATTTCCATGATGATCTGAACCGATTTAAAGGTCAGATAAGAAATCCCTAGAAATCCAAAGATGGAGTTTTCTCCATCTATAAATGGGGTGATCTTAACTAAAATCAAAGGAACGATACTTAAAAATACGGCTAAGTAAAAGATGCCCGCTTGATTCTTGTTTTTACGATAATGGTTGTAACACCAAACAAGAATACTTTGGAAGATCACGTAGCCGATCAATGCCAGCCCTTGGCGATAATCCTTTCCGCCAAAAGAAACATACAAGAAGAACAGTGTGATCAGTGACTGGTACCAGCCGATTCGTTTACCGCGAATCAGTAGACTTATTATCAGCGGCAACAGTGCCACACATAAGATAATGAAATAAATCGGTGACGCATAAGGCACCATGTGAGGAATCAACATCAGCTATTCACCTCGTTAATTAGTCGCTTGCGATCAATTTTGCCGTTTGCCGTCCGCGGTAATTGATCGACATAGACAAATTTTTGCGGAATCATGTAGTCCATGACAGCTTCCGCTAATTCTTCTTTCACTGCCTTGCTTAGCTGATACGTTTTCTCAAAGTCATTGTCATTGGCAACAACATAAGCCACTAATTGCTGAACCTTGTGGTCTTGATACTTGGGAACCACTGTCGCCTGCTTAACATAAGAAACCTGTTCTAAATGATGATCGATGTCTTCCAATTCGATTCGAAAGCCGTGCAGCTTCACTTGAAAATCAATCCGTCCTTCATATAGCAGTAACCCATCCTTCTGAAGTCTTCCAGCATCTCCTGTACGATAAGCAGGAACGCCATCGATCTTGAAAAAGGCAGCTGCCGTTTTTTCTGGATTATGCATGTAGCCCTTTGAAACACTCGGACCTTTAATAATGATCTCCCCGGCAATGCCGTCTGTTACTGCTCGATTTCCGTCATAAATCAGAACTTCGGTATCTTCTTTGATATAACCGATCGGCACACGATCATATTTGCTTAACACCTCTTCAGTCACTTCAATTTGCGTCATGGCAACCGTTGCTTCCGTTGGCCCGTAAGTATTAAAGACCTTCGCATGCGGAAAGCGCCGTAATAACTCTTCTGCCGTCTTTCTTGGCAGCTCCTCTCCACAGAATTGGAAAATCTTCAGTGAAGGCACATGTTCGCCATCAAAGGTCTTCTCCATTAGACAGATATCCATGAATGACGGTGTTGATACCCAGACCTCCAAAGCTAAATTTGGTAAAAAGTTGAATAATTTCTTGAAATCATTGATCACTGCTTTTTCCATCGGAATTAATGTTCCACCGCTGCAAAGTGCAGGATAGATACTCATAACGGATAAATCGAAGGAATAGGGTGCCTGCGATAAAAAACGCATGCCCGCTTCGATCTCAAAATCCTTTAGATTCCAATTTACAAAACTCAATAAATTTTTGTGACTAATCTGAACACCCTTCGGTACCCCAGTCGTTCCAGAAGTGAAGATGATATAGAAGGTTTCATCGCCCATCACTGGCTGCAATTTTTCATATGCATGTTCTGTTGTAAAAATCTCAGCTAGTTTTTCAGGCGACACGACTGGAATCGTCACGTTTAATTCTTCTGGCCAAGGCAAAACACTTAAAATCATTGCTGGCTGTGCTACCTTTAGGATCAGTTGGATACGATCCAATGGGGTAGTTGATTCAATCGGAATATAGGCATGTCCGCTTTTGGCCGCTCCTAAGAAACTGGCGATCATAGCAAATTCCAATTCTCCGAAGACAACAATCGGTGTTTTAGCTTCTATATTTTGATTCAAATAGTGTGCTAAGTTATCTGACCACTGACGTAATGTTTGATAACTGAATTCTTCCTTTTCTGATTGATAAGCGAGTGCCTCTGGCTTTTCATTAGCCCATTGGTCAATCGCTGTAATGATATTTTGCATGTTGGTCCCCTTCCCGTTCAGTTCAAGAACGAACTCTTTTCAATCGATTAAAATTCGTTATAGATAAAATTACCGCCTTGGATACTCTTGTAATGGTATAAGTAAACGAGTATTAAAAGGACGGCAAAGTAGAAAAGCGTCTTTCCAATAAAACTTAACCAGTAACGAGTAGCGGGGCGTTTAAAAAATTTCTTCATCCGATCGCCCTCTCCCTTTTATTTAGTACTCATTATAGGAGGATGCCAAAAATCTACCATTTGTTTTTCTTACATATACCGCTTTCAAACGAACAGTTTTGTCACATTGGTATCCACGGCGTTTAGAACATTTTTTTAATGGAAAAACTGCCTGCTATCATTGGTTTTCTGCCAATGTAACTGGGAAGATAACTAGACGAAAAAACAGGATATACCGAATATCGATACATCCTGTTCTTAAGATTTTATGAAAGCTTTTTCTGATATACGCACGTTGCCCAATAAAATAGCGCATAGACCACCAGCATCAGTCCACAAAACAGATAGACAAATCCATAGTTGGCATTTTTGGCAATGTGAGAAATGACCGAGATAGCTAACATACTATGAATCAGAGCCAAAATCGCTGGAATAAAGAAAACCACTCGATTTTCACGCTTAATTTCTTGATAAATTGTTTTATCGGGTATTCCCATTTGTCGTAATAAACCATATTTCTTTCGCTTTTGCTTAAACTCAGAAAGTTGCCGCAGTGTGACCATACTTGCTGTCACAATGATAAAGGTGGTGGTCACAAAGGTCACTACGAACAGCACCAACCCCATACTGCTGCGAGTCATTCGATAAACTTCTTGATACGAGGTATACTCGGAACGATATACCGTCGACCCATCTTTATTAGTTCCTTCTCCTTCTACAATATCTCCGACAATCTGTTCATTTTTCCAAGTCAGATCATAATGTATCGGATAATCCCAATCGCCCTTCAGGTTTGCACGAATAACCTGATTCAGCTTATTCTCAAAACGATCTTCTACATCGATCACCTCTAACGCATAAGAAATGCCTGATAATTCATCAAAAAGTTCATCAGAAACGACAATCATTCCCGTACCATATCGCAAGCTCGTATCACCAAAAAAATTGGGGTGCGTTTCTTGAACCTTTAGCTTCTGACTTTTCAAATATATGATTTTACTGTAACGAGCATAATCATTCAGATAACGCTGATAGGAGCTCAAAACAACTGTCGAATCAGCAGACTTTAACTGAATATTCTGCAAGGTAGGATTGGTTTTTCGAAAAGCCAGATAATCAGATATCGAAACGACATCCGTAATTTCCGGCTGAGAATTTACACCCTCTCCAGAAATTGCTACGCTTTGTTTGGCTGGCACTGCTTTTAAGTGTAAGGTCTGCCGTTGATAAGGAGCAACGCTTTGCAGCTTCGGTTCTAGCTTCTGATAGCTTTGTTGTGTCATCATTACAGAGGCCGGAGCAATTTCATCAACTAAACGCATTTGTAGTGACACAAGTGCCGCCATTCCCCCTAAAATCGCCAATGCTAAACCTAACGCAACTGTGATAGAACCCAAAAAACGCCATTCACTAAATAATCGTAATTGCCATTCGCTTCTTGATAGCATTCCCAAATTTTTGTTTAAGCGCTTTGGCCGATAGGAATTATACCAGCGCAATGTAAAAGCAAAAAATAAATAGCTGCCAAATACACATAGTAAAAAGATCAAGCCCATTAACAAAGCATTGCCTCGAAGCAAGCCGAAACGATCACTGGCTGTCCGGGAAAAAACAACATAGGTCATCGCCATTCCCCAGCCGCTTAATAAAAAGAGAGCCCCGATACTACCAGCGATTTTCTGCGGCAAAGATACCTTCATCGCTTGAATTTTACGTAAGCGAAGCGTCTTTAAATGTGAAAACTTAGACCCTGATACCAGCCATAAAATCTGGAAAGAAACAACCGCCAATATAAAGAGCACCACTAAGCCAGTTGCTATGATCGCATCGGTCGAGAAAAAGAAATGCACTCTTAGCGGCAGGTCCATAGCTTTCACAAGAATCATACTAAACAGCTTAGAAAGCAAAACTCCAACGCCGATCCCGATTACAAAAGAAAAAATCCCGATAAAGAAAATTTCTAAAATGAACCAGAGACAAATCTGATAGTAGTTCAATCCATATAAATGGAAGATGCTGATATCCTTTCGCCGATTTTCTATAAAAAAACGATTGGTATTCGTCATAAAAAACAGCAAAATCAGTACAACCGCAAAACTGCCGAAGCCTAACATCCCAACTAGCTGTGTATTTTTTCCAGCACTGCGAATTAACGGCTGCTCATAGGTCATCGCTGTAAAAGAATAATAAACCATTACTGCAAAAATCAGACTGAAGAAAAAAATCAAATAGTTCGACAACTGCTTTTTAAAGCTTCGCCAAACGATTTTAATCAGCATTGGCTTTTCCTCCTCCGCCGATCGTTGCCTGCATATCAATGACCTTTTCAAAAAAATCCTTGCGAGAAGAACGCCGGACAATTTCAGAGAAAAAACGCCCATCTTTAATAAACAATACTCGGTTACAATAACTAGCAGTGTAAGGATCATGGGTCACCATTAAGATTGTGGTTTCCTCATGAAGATTCACCTCATCTAAATAATTCAAAAATTCTGAAGCAGACTTAGAATCTAAAGAGCCCGTGGGTTCATCAGCAAACAAAACCAATGGACGGCTGATCAAAGCGCGGGCCGCTGCTGTTCGCTGCTGCTGCCCGATGGATATTTCTTCCGGGTAACGTGCTAAGATCTGCTCAATCTTCAAAATTTTCGTCAACCGAAGCACCCGTTCTTCAATCTCTTCATTAGAGAGCTTACTGACAGTCAATGGCAAAATAATATTATCCTTAACTGTTAAACTATCGATTAGATTAAAGTCCTGAAAGATAAATCCTAAATTTTCCCGCCGAAAATCCGTCAAACGAGCCTCTCGCATCTGGGTAATATCTGCTCCGTCGATTTTAACGGAACCCATTGTCGGCAATAAAATTGTGGAGAGGATATTCATCAAGGTCGTCTTCCCAGCTCCACTAGGTCCCATAATACCGATGAACTCGCCTTTTTCTACACTGAAGTTCAGGTCATTTAAAACCGTGACTTTATTGTTTCGTGTGCCAAAGCTTTTACTAAGATGCTGCACATCGATCATTTTTTTCATGAGTGCCTCCTTATTCGTTTTAATGTAATTATTTTTTTCTAAAAGAAAAAATTAGGTTGATTCGAATGCCGTATATCATTCAACTAAAGTGTTCAATCAATGTATTAGCTAATTTTGATAATTTCTTTTTTGCCTACGTCTCCTGCAAAAAGTTGAACTGACATCCTTATTCGTTTTAATGTAATCATTTTTTCTAAAAGAAAAAATTAGGTTGATTCGAATGCCGTATATCATTCAACTAAAGTGTTCAATCAATGTATTAGCTAGTTTTGATATTTTCTCTTTTGCCTACGTCTCCTGCAAAAAGTTGAACTGACATCCTTATTCGTTTTAATGTACTATTTTTCTCAAATAGAAAAATGAGTTGGCCCTTGTCTGACGCAGCAGTGATCAACATATTCAAAAAATTAATATGACGAATACTTATTTTTAATATCTAAATTTTTTTCTTTATGGTATCATATTTGAGGCGGATTCCTATGTGAAACGTCCTTCAATAGTCTTACAATTTTTTCACTTTTTTGGAAAAATATTTTTCAGTTATTTTATCATAAAGGGAAGCTTGACCTCATCAGTTTTCTTATATCTTTCAGTAAACGAGCACACTATATATAGTGTGCTTTTCTTTTTTTGACAAAAAATAATACTATATATCGTTGCAACAAACTCAGAAATGCTATATGATTGATAATGAACTTTAAAGGAAATGGAGTGTTTGCAATGATGGAAATCCACACAAAAGATTCGTTGTTCAACGAATATCAACCGTCGCTAAAAAATATTAAGGTCGTAAAACGTGATGGTCGTCACACAGCATTTGATGATCAAAAGATTTATGATGCTTTAATCAAGGCAGAAACGAAAATTAAAGGATCTGTTGATCCATTGGCTCATGAACGTATCCAGTCAATCGTTGAGCGTGTAGATGCAGAAATTTCAGAACGTTTTACTAGCGATATCAAAATATATGAAATCCAAAACATCGTGGAGCATACATTATTAGAACACAACGAATATGAATTAGCGGAAGAATATATCAATTATCGGACGCGCCGCGACTTCCAGCGCAGCAAAGCCACCGATATCAACTTTACGATCGGAAAATTGATCAACAAGGATCAAACCGTCGTTAACGAAAATGCCAATAAAGATAGTGATGTCTTTAACACGCAGCGTGATTTAACAGCTGGAATTGTCGGCAAATCAATTGGTTTGAAGATGCTGCCGCCTCATGTGGCGAACGCGCACCAAAAAGGCGACATCCATTATCATGATTTAGATTATCATCCATATACACCGATGACCAACTGCTGTTTGATTGACTTCAAAGGCATGTTGAACAACGGCTTTAAAATCGGGAATGCGGAAGTTGAAAGTCCTAAATCAATCCAAACAGCAACAGCCCAGATTTCACAAATCATCGCCAACGTGGCTTCAAGCCAATACGGTGGCTGTTCAGCAGACCGTACGGACGAATTATTAGCTCCTTTTGCGCGTCTAAATTACGCAAAACACTTAAAAGACGCTGAAGAGTGGATCGATGACCCTGAAAAACAAAAAGCGTTCGCGAAACAAAAAACACGTAAAGATATTTATGACGCGATGCAAAGCTTAGAATATGAAATCAATACCCTATTTACTTCAAACGGACAAACGCCTTTCACTTCTCTTGGCTTTGGTCTTGGAACAGACTGGTTTGAACGTGAAATTCAAAAAGCGATTCTGCAAATCCGAATTGAAGGTCTAGGCAGCGAAAAACGGACAGCAATCTTTCCTAAATTGATCTTTACTTTGCGTCGTGGTACAAACTTAGAACCAACTGATCCAAACTACGATATCAAAGAATTGGCGTTAGAATGTGCAACTAAACGGATGTATCCAGATATCTTGAACTATGATAAATTGATCGAATTAACCGGCAGCTTCAAAGTGCCAATGGGATGCCGCTCATTCTTACAAGGCTGGAAAAATGAACAAGGAGAAGAAGTCAACGCAGGTCGTATGAACCTTGGCGTTGTTACCTTAAACTTACCGCGGATCGCTTTAGAGTCTGGCGGCAACAAAGAAAAATTCTGGTCTCTATTAGAAGAACGCCTGCAAATCGCCAAAGACGCGTTAGTCTTCCGTATCGATCGTTGTAAAGAAGCTACACCAGCAAACGCTCCGATCCTTTATCAATATGGCGCGTTCGGCAAACGTCTGAAACGGACCGATGCGGTTAACGAATTATTCAAAAATAAACGGGCAACGATTTCTTTGGGCTATATCGGACTTTATGAAGTAGCCAGTGTCTTTTACGGCGGCGAATGGGAAAACAATCCAGAAGCAAAAGACTTTACCATTGACATCATGAAAGACTTGAAAGAACACGCCGATGCATGGGGCAACGAATATGGCTACCATTTCAGTGTGTATTCAACACCAAGTGAAAGCTTAACTGACCGCTTCTGTCGTTTAGATACAGAACGTTTTGGTATTGTCGAAAATATTACAGACAAGGACTACTATACAAATAGTTTCCATTACGACGTTCGTAAAAATCCAACACCATTTGAAAAACTAGACTTTGAAAAGGATTATCCTAAATACTGCTCTGGCGGGTTTATCCATTATTGTGAATACCCTGTTCTTCAACAAAATCCAAAATCATTGGAAGCTGTGTGGGATTACGGTTACGATCGCATCGCCTATCTAGGAACGAATACACCAATTGACCACTGCTACGAATGTGGCTTCGAAGGTGACTTCAAACCAACCAAACGTGGCTTTGAATGCCCACAATGCGGCAATCACGATCCAAAATCATGTGACGTAGTCAAACGGACTTGCGGATACTTAGGAAACCCTCAAGCACGTCCAATGGTGCACGGACGTCACGAAGAAATCGCCTCACGTGTAAAACACATGTAAAAAAAAACTCAACGAACATTCTTCGTTCATTGAGCCAAACAGAAATACGATTGACAGGGACGGCGCTCTTTGCCGCTCCCTGTTTTACTTGAAAGGGGAAAAATATGCGTAATCCTAAACCAAAAGAATGGCTGGCCAGCGAGTTGAGCCAACAATATATCGCAGACTACAAGGCCTTCAACTTTGTTGATGGCGAAGGCGTCCGTAACAGTCTTTACGTCAGCGGCTGTCCCTTTGCCTGTGAAGGCTGCTTCAACGCGGCTTCGCAAAATTTTCATTACGGCAAGCCTTTCACTCAAGAATTAGAAGACCAGCTAATTGCGGATACCGCTCATGACTATGTCCAAGGTGTGACCTTCTTAGGCGGTGAACCCTTCTTAAATACGCAGGTCTGCTTAAAAGTTATCAATCGAATTCGCGCTGAATTCGGCGATACGAAGGACATCTGGTCTTGGAGCGGCTACACCTTTGAAGAACTGTTGTTAGACAGCGATGATAAGCTAGAAATGCTAAGCAAGATCGATATTTTAGTTGACGGTCGTTTCGAACTCTCAAAGAAAAACTTGATGCTACAATTTCGTGGTAGTTCCAACCAACGCATCATCGATGTAAAAAAATCATTGGCTAAAGGTGAAGTCGTCATTTGGGAGAAGCTTCATGACTCCGAAAAAGCTTTCGAGCAAATCAAAAAGAGCGAACTAATTTGAACGCTCTTCCCACAAAGGCAACACAATATTTTCAAATGCAATGGGATCAAGATTAGTCAGAGTAATTCCGACTAAGCGGATCCCTTTTTCTACGCCGCCAATCTCCTCCCAAATCAAACTGGCCTGTGAAAACAAGTCTTCTTTCTTTTCTATGTAATAAGGCAAAGTGACCCGTCGTGTGACTGTCGTGTAATCCGCATAGCGAACTTTAAGAACAACCGTCTTGCCGTGACGCTGTACGCGTTTTAAGGAGCCCTCGACTTTTTCCGCCAATTGCCTTAACTGACTTAACACCTCATCATCTGTCGATAACGGGCGGCCATACGTATGTTCTTTCCCGACAGACTTTCGTTCACGCGTGATACTAACAGGTGAATCATGGATTCCCCGTACCTTTCGATACAAGGAATAGCCCATCTTGCCGAATTCTTGAATCAGGAACATTTCACTCTTCTCGTACAAGTCCGCTCCAGTAAAAATTCCCAGCTCATTCATTTTAGGAACAGTCTTCTTCCCTACGCCATGAAATTTCTCAATCGGCAAACGTTTTAAAAAGACGACGGATTCCTCTGGCGAGATTACTGTCATTCCCTGAGGCTTTTGGTAATCCGAAGCCAGCTTGGCCAGGAACTTATTGTAGCTGACTCCAGCAGAACAGGTTAATTGCAGCTCCTGCCAAATCTCTTGCTGAATCAGACGAGCAATTTTGATGGCCGAACGCGCATTGATCTTATTTTCCGTTACATCCAGATAAGCTTCATCGATCGACACCGGCTCAATAATATCCGTATAGCGATGAAAAATTTTTCGAACCTGTTGTGAAACAGCACTGTACTTAGCATGGTCACCAGGCTTAAAAATAGCCTGAGGACACAATTCATACGCCTTCTGGGCACTCATCGCCGAATGAATCCCATAAATCCGAGCCTTGTAATTCGCCGTCGTCACGACACCCTTGCCGCCAGTATCAGAAGGATGACGAGCGATTACTAAAGGATGCTTCGCCAGTTCCGGATCGTCCCGTTCCTCGACGGAGGCAAAAAAAGCATCCATGTCAATATGGATAATTTTTCGCGATGTATCATTTTTCAAAGGAAAAACCAAATCTGCCATTCTGCTCTCCCCTTCCTATCTTATCTTCATTATAACCGAACGTCTGTTCAGAGACAATTATTCCCACTAGAAGATAGAAAAACATAATTTCTGCAAAAAAAAGAACAACCTGTCCTATCAAAAACAATAGAAACAGCGTTGTCCGAATAAGTTTTTTAAGTCAATTACCTTATCTCTCGATTAAGTTCACTTTGCGAATCATCAGCTTGTCTGCCGATCCGCGTTGGAACTCCTGCGGCTCACCAAAAATTTCAGCATAGATGACCTTGTTGTGCTCCCGCCGCCTTAGCTGGTAGATGATCTTTCCAGTATCCTCCAGCTCCTTCATCATTTCTGTCACACCGCCAAAGCCGGTTTTCTTCGTGATAAAACCAGTCGCCACCATGCGTTCATCCAAATAGCGCGCCGAAATCACCGAACCTTTGGCTAATGTTGTTCTTAGAGCTGTCGCTAATTCCTCTAATTCTTCAGGAACAGGTAATTCTCGTTCCACTGGTTGATATAACGTATCTCGCAAGGTATTTAACTCCTCTACTAAGGCTTCATACTGTTCCTTAGTCAGCATCACACCAGCGATTTTTTCGCGGTTAAAAATATAAACCCCGGTCTCTGCTTTACGAGCTTGAGCAAAAACATCCATTGGTGATTTTTTTACTTCTGTAATTGAAGATGTCGGAACATCTAACTTTCGCAATCCCATTCTGCTCTCCTCCTACTTCCTAGCCCTTCAAATGAAAGAACTACCCCTTATTTTCAACTGTATCCCCTTCTACAAATCACGCGAATGTTCAAGAAACACGTGAAATAGAATGACACTCTTATCGTAGTCCTCATCATTATAGCATAACCTTTCTTTAAGAAAAATCTTGATCCAATTTTCCTTAATCAGATAATAAAACCGTCTGATATCTCTCTTGAATCAATAAAGAAGAGTCTAAAGTGGGCGTCGTTTTCAAAGCAACTTGATGACTTGCAACCACAATGTTTTTCAAGGCCAAAGCCAGCCCTTCATTTTGACAATTCCTTAGCATCGGAATTTGCCGCTTTACTTCCCTACTAAGATGATCATAACTTGACGGAACCGGTCCCTGCTTCCATTTTAAATTGAAGAGTAGTATTGGAAGTCCTTGAGATAGTCCAAAGAAAAGATCAAAAAGCTTTACGTTGAATGTACTCCTTAATAGTTCGCCTTCCAAAGCAATCGTTTCTTCAATAATTCTACTCGCCTTCCTGACTTCCTGATATAAATCAGTCTGATATTGTTGGTGGCAATGGTAAAACTCAGTAAAGCTTTGAAAATGATAGCGCAAATGATCAAAGAAGAAAAACTCTGTTAAATTTCCCTGTAAATCGAATTTTTCAATGAATCGGCTGATTAGTACTTTATCTGGATACAATACCTGGTTCACTGAAGGTGTTGGTTGATCTTTATAATACTGTTCGATTTGCTGGTAGACCTCGCCTTCTTCAAAATAATAAAAATCTCTCAAATAGCGTAATTGTAACAATAAAATGATACCTGGATCACCTAAAAGCCTGCCTGCTCGTCGATTTACCCAAAGGTTCAAATGAATCAGTTGTCGATTCAGTTCTCTCATTTTTGTGTAATCTGTGTCAGCAGAAGTCTGTTGCCAAAGAAATTGTTTGAAAAGTTTAAAGCGTGGATCTTCTGTTAACACTTTCCGATGAAGCTCTAAGAAATTTGGATGGTGCTGCCGAT
Source organism: Enterococcus avium ATCC 14025 (assembly GCF_000406965.1). Lineage (GTDB taxonomy): Bacteria > Bacillota > Bacilli > Lactobacillales > Enterococcaceae > Enterococcus_A > Enterococcus_A avium. The sequence goes on from NZ_KE136365.1 coordinate 79,653, forward strand.
TAATTCGCCATGGTTTTCCTTTTATCACATAGCCCTTTTGCTGTAATTCATCACTATAACGCATCGCTGTTCGAATACTCACCTTTAGTTGCTTAGCCATTTCAGTAATCGTGTACTGTTCTTTATTTATTAATTCAAGTAGCTGCAAATAGCCCTGGGTTTTCTTTCTTATTATAAATTGCCAAATCATGCCTTGTGTCTCCTCTTTTACTCATTGAATTTCCTCTTCTTTAAAAATAACATAAATAGACACAAAGTTTTTTATCAACTTTTTTTCAAAAAAAAAAGCGTCTGAATTCTCAGACGCGTAAAGTCATAGCATTTATCGCCACAATAATCGTACTTAAGGACATTAAAATCGCACCAATAGCGGGACTCAGTAAAATTCCGATAGGTGCTAAAATACCTGCCGCTAAAGGGATTGCTAAAATATTATAACCGGCACCCCACCAAAGATTTTGTATCATTTTACGATGTGTTTTCTTCGCCAAACGGACAAATTTTAAAATATCCTGTAAATTGCTATTAGTCAACACAACGTCAGCCGAATCAATCGCAATATCAGTTCCAGCACCGATCGCCATTCCGATTGTCGCTCTAGCTAAAGCAGGAGCATCATTGATCCCATCTCCTACCATCATGACTTTCTTACCATCATCGGTGTAGCGTTTAATAATTTTTTCTTTATCATCTGGTAATAGCTCGCCAAAAAATTCTTTAAGACCCAGATAATCAGCCACTGCTTTTGCAGCCTCTTGATTGTCTCCAGTCAGCATAACAGGTTCGATTCCAGCATTACGCAAGTCTTTGATGAACGCTTTGGCTTGTGGCTTTATCGAGTCTCCCATCGCAAAGAAAGCAACCAGCTCTTCATCAATTAATAGGAAGGAAATCGTATTTCCCTGTGCTTGGTACTCCTTCAATTTTTCTTGATCAAAGCTCAATGCACGGCGTTCGATTTCTTTTTGATTCGCTAAAATGACCTGATGACCTTCTACTGTCCCGCTTACACCGATTCCCTTTAAGGTCGACACCTCTTGTGCTTGATAAGGGTCAATACCTTCAGCTTTCAAATAATTCATAACGCCAACAGCAAGGGGATGGTTGGTTTGCGCTTCAAGGGCTCCGATATATTTCAGCGCCTCTTCTTTACTTGTCTCTGCCAATTTCTCAATCCCTGTCACCGTAAACTTACCCTCTGTTAAGGTGCCTGTTTTATCAAGAAAAACATAATCTAATTGATTTCCCTGTTCCAAGGCTTGACGACTTTTCAGCAGCAAGCCATTTTTAGCCGCTAATGAGGTGGAACGAGCGATCACTAAAGGAATCGCTAAACCTAAAGCATGCGGACAAGCGATGACAAAAACGGTAACCATTCGATCCAATGCTTGTGGCAAATCCGCTACAAACAGCCAGACAGTAAAAGTTAGAAGCCCAGCAACTAACGCAATGTAGAATAACCATTTCGCTACTTTATCTGAAATTGATTCTAATTTTGATTTTTCCTGCTGAGCTTGCTGTACCATTGTCATGACCTTGGCAAGGTAACCATCTTCGCCAGTGCCAGTGACCTTTACTCTGATCGTACCATCACCGTTGACCGAACCGCCAATGACTGTGTCACCGACGTTCTTTTGAACACCTTTGGATTCACCGGTCACAGCCGATTCATCGACAATCGTTGTCCCTTTGATGATCTGTCCATCGGTCGGCATTTTATCTCCAGCACGAACTAAGAGCATGTCACCACTCTTGATTTCCTGAAGCTTGACCTTTTGTGTGGAGCCATCTTCTTGGATCTGATTCACCTCGTCCGGCAGTAATTCTGCTAACTTTTTCAAGGCATTGCTGGCATTGGATACGGCGTTCATTTCGACCCAATGACCTAAGAGCATAATGATAATCAGTGTTGCCAACTCCCAGAAGAAATCCATCACGTGCTCATGAGGATTCAACTTATTGGCAATAAAGGAATACAAACTATAGATGTAAGCAACTGTAATGCCCATTGCGATCAACGTCATCATAGCTGGACTCTTCATCTTCAGCTCCATTTTCGCCCCACTCAAGAAGGGTTGTCCGCCGTAAACAAACAGAACAGTTGCTAACACTAGAACAACCCACTCAGAACCCGGAAAAGTGAATTGGAAGGGCAACTGCATTCCCATCATCGGCGAAAGAACGATGATCGGAATCGATAAAACAAGTGAGAGCCAAAATTTTTGTTTGAAATTTCCCATATGCATCGAATGATCCATGCCTCCATGCGCCATCTCGTGATGGTCATGTCCACTCATTTCCTGATTCATATTGTGATGATCGTGTCCATTCATTGAATGATTCATTTCGTGATGATCATGCTTGGAATGGTCCATTTTCATCGATTCATCCATTTGATCTCCTTGTTTCATGTTGCATGCCTCCTATTTTTTACAGCATTCTTATCCTGAGAGAATTACTTTCTGTTAAAGCTTCTTTTGATTCAAACTAAGAGAATTGAGCAGCACACTGACCGAACTAAAGGCCATCGCACCGCCGGCAATGATAGGATTCAAAAAGCCTAAAGCAGCAAAAGGAATCCCAATCACATTGTATAAAAACGCCCAGAATAAATTTTGCTTGATTTTTCTTAAGGTTAATTTGGATAGATGAATACTCTTTTCAACCGACAAAAGATCGCTGTTCATTAAGGTAATATCGGCGGTCTCCATCGCGATATCTGTACCACTGCCCATGGCAATGCCGATATCTGCTAAAGCCAGTGCAGGCGCATCATTGATCCCATCGCCGACCATCCCGACCGATTGACCATTAGACTGAAGCTCTTTAACAACCTGAGCCTTATCCTCCGGTAAAACTTCTGCAACGATATCTGATGCCTGTAAGCCAACCTGTTCACCAATATATTGCGCTGTCTGAGGATTATCACCTGTCAGCATTTTTACCTTGATTCCTGATTGATGAAGAGCAGCAATAGCGGCTTTAGAAGACGCTTTGACTTGATCCGTTACCGAGATCATTGCCAGCATTTTCTTACTGTCAGTTAAGAACATCACCGTTTTTCCTTCTTCTTCTAACGCTAACACACGATCTTCAGGAAATGAAATGTTTCGCTCTTTCAAGCCGCGTTTTGAACCAACAAAATAGGATTGCCCATTGATTACGCCGGTAACGCCTTGCCCTGTTAAGCTCTCAAAATTGTCGACGGGCAAGATTTCAACCTGATCTTTTCCATAATGATAGATTGCTTTTGCCAAAGGATGCTCTGAATGCTGTTCTAGACTTGTTAAATAAGCCAAGGCCTGCGGATCCACTGCTTCAAAATCTGCTACTACTGGCTTGCCTTCTGTAATCGTTCCAGTTTTGTCCAAAACGATTGTTGTCAGGTGAGCAATTTTTTCTAACGCGCCGCCGCCCTTAATCAGAATTCCTGATTTCGCGCCTAAACCCGTTCCTACCATAATAGCTGTCGGTGTCGCTAAACCAAGTGCACATGGACACGCAATCACCAGCACAGAGACGCTATGGACGATGGCCTGTTGCCAATCACCAGTCACTAAACCGGTCGCGAGCAACGTAAGTAACGCCAATCCCAATACTGTCGGAACAAAAATACTAGAGATTTTGTCCGCGATCTGCTGGATCGGTGCTTTTTCACCCTGCGCATCCTCCACCATCCGGATAATCCGTGAAAGGACGGTCATACTGCCGACTTGTGTAGCACTAAATTGAATGCTGCCTGTGGTATTAACGGTGCCGCCAAACACTTGATCGTCTACCTGTTTATCCACTGGTAAGCTTTCCCCGGTAAGCATGCTTTCATCAATCGTTGTCTGTCCTTTTAAAATCTTTCCATCTACCGGAATTTGTTCCCCAGGACGAACCCTCAAAATGTCACCAACCTGTACCTCTTCGATTGGTACTTCCTTTTCTTCGCCTGCCACAACAATCATTGCCGTCTTGGCTTGCAGACTCATTAACTGCTTGATCGCATCACTGGTCTTGGTCTTAGCTTTTTGTTCTAAATACTTCCCTAACAAGATCAAGGTGATAATCATGCCGCTGCTTTCAAAATACAGATCTGAATTGTGAGGATTGAAGAAACCATTATACACACTTAACGCAAAAGCAGCCGAGGTTCCCATCGCTACCAGCACATCCATATTCGGAGCTTTGGTTTTCAACGCATGATATGCCCCGCGATAAAAACGCTGCCCAACACCAAATTGCACAGGTGTCACTAGAATTAATTGAACTAATGGAAGGTGTAAAAAGTGTACCCAGCCTGCATGACTGCCTAAAAGCATCGCGATCATGGCAATCATCAAAGGAGCTGTTAGTACCGCACTTAAAATCAAATCCCGCTTCATCTTTCCAAGGTAAGCGGCCTTTTCTTCTTGGATTTTTTGCTTATGCGCCTCATCAAACAAAATCGCGCCATAGCCAATAGCCTCAACTCGTTGAATTAAATTTTCCGCCGTCAAGTTTCCATCAAACTGAACGGTTGCCTTTTCCGTTGCCAGATTCACATTCGCCTCTAGCACACCTTCTGTTGCTTTCAGCTCCTTCTCTACTCGAGCAGAACAATTGGCACAGGTCATGCCAGTGATGGCAAATGTTTCTACTGTCGTGTCTGCCAATTAGATCACCTCAGTTTCATACCCAGCTTCAGTCACTGCTGCAGCAATTTGGTCTGCGGAAACTTGCGCTTCATCGAATTTAACAACGCCTTGATTCTTCTTTAAATTGATTTTGACCTTATCGATCCCATCTAATTGATTGATCGCCTTTTCCACGTTCGCTACGCAGTGATTACAGCTCATTCCGTTGATTGCAAATTGTTTTTTCATAATAATGATCTCCCATTCCTATTTTTTTATGGCTGTCGCCAATTATTTATGATGATTGCATTCACACTGACCGGGAATACAATTGCATTCGATCGTGGCTACAGTTTTCTTATTAATTAACTGCGCTTTGATCATTTCCACATCTGCATCTGTCAGTTCCGCTTCCGCAACTAACTCCGCGATTGTTTCGCCGATTCGTTTCGCACAAATATGAGAAAACAAATTTTCCGTCGCACTTTTGACCGTTTCGCCTTCACTGATTGCCGGATAATAAATGTATTTTTTCCCAGCTTGCTCTGTCCGAACTGCTTCTTTTTTTACTAATCGACCCAGCAATGTTTTGATCGTCGCTGGTTTCCAATCCATGGTTTGTCCTAAAATATCAATAATTTCTTGCGCTGTAGTAGATTCCTGCGTCCAAATTACCCGCATGACTTCCCACTCCGAGTCACTGATTTTGATCGGTGTCACCGTCATTGTCATTACTCTTCGCCTCCTTCGTTTACATTTGTAATCTACAAACACAGTTTACATTTGTAATCTGTTTTAGTCAACTGATAAGCGAAATTTTTTTAACTACCTCCAACATACACACTACTCATTCATATTACGAAAAGGGAAACTGGCAGCTAACTCATTCAATTAGGAAATTCATTTTTCTAAAATCAGGAAAAATGAGCTTTTTTTCGTTCGCATACCATCATGCTAAACTGGACGTATAAAAATTTCTTTTTCCGTATTAAACGATCCTCTTTCCATAAAAACTGCGAAAAGCATGACTGGCAGCTAACTCATTCAATTAAGAAATTCATTTTTCCAAAACCAAGAAAAATGAGCTTTTTTTCGTTCGCATACCATCATGCTAAACTGGACGTATAAAAATTTCTTTTTCCGTATTAAACGATCCTCTTTCCATAAAAACTGCGAAAAGCATGACTGGCAGCTAACTCATTCAATTAAGAAATTCATTTTTCCAAAACCAAGAAAAATGAGCTTTTTTTCGTTCGCATACCATCATGCTAAACTGGACGTATAAAAATTTCTTTTTCCGTATTAAACGATTCTCTTTCCATAAAAACTGCGAAAAGCATGACTGGCAAAAAGGCTCTGCAACTAGAAATAGTCGCAAAGCCTTTTCTTCTATATAATCTTATTTCACTCGCAAACAACGCATCGCATTCAACACTGCGATCACTGTCACACCAACATCAGCAAATACAGCGGCGTACATCGTTGCAAATCCTAGAGCACCTAGCAATAGAACGATGACCTTCACTCCGATCGCAAAAACGATATTTTGTTTCACAATGCCCATCGTCTTGCGAGCAATTTGGATTGCAACCGGAATTTTAGCTGGCTGATCATCCATGATCACGACATCCGCTGCTTCGATCGCTGCATCCGAACCAAGTCCCCCCATAGCGATCCCGATATCTGCTCGAGCTAATACAGGCGCGTCATTCATTCCATCACCGACAAAGGCGGTCTTTTGCTCATCAGACAATTCTGCTTCCAAATGATTGACCTTATCTTCCGGCAACAATTCACTGTAGACCTGATCAATCCCGACCTTCTTGCCAATCGCATCTGCGATCATCCGGTTATCACCTGTCAGCATCACCGTCCGTTTCACACCTAAGCTTTTCACTTCTGATAAGGCTTCTGAGACATTGTCCTTCAGTTCATCCGCGATCAATAGATGACCAATGTATTTTCCGTCCATTGCCACATAAACGATCGTGCCGATTTCATTAACTGCTTGGAAGGGAATATCGTATTTCGCTAACAGCTTTTCATTCCCGACTAAGAAATGATGCCCTTCAATCTCAACGGAAATCCCAAAGCCGGCAATTTCTTCCAATTTACTAACTGGTGATAACGGTTGGTCCACGTACTTCACAATTGATTGTGCAATTGGATGACTGGAGCTTTGTTCAGCGCTGGCAACATAGCGTAAGAAATCCTTTTGATTGATCGTTGTTTCCACCTTTTGAACTTCGAAAACGCCTTTAGTCAAGGTTCCGGTTTTATCAAAGACCAGCGTTTCCACATTCGCCAACGTTTCAATGTAGTTACTTCCTTTAATCAAGATCCCAGCTTTACTAGCGCCACCGATTCCGCCAAAGAAGCTCAACGGTACGGAGATCACCAAAGCACAAGGGCAAGAAATAACTAAGAAAGTCAACGCTCGATACACCCAACCATAAAAAGGTTCACCCATAACTAACGGCGGCACAATTGCTAACAACACAGCCAGACCAACAACGATCGGTGTGTAGTAGCGGGCAAAACTGGTAATAAAGTTTTCCGCCGGCGCCTTTTTACTGCTGGCATTTTCAACTAAGTCTAAAATCTTGCTGACGGTCGATTCACCAAAAGTCGTCGTGACCTCCACCGTCAATTGTCCGCTTTGATTAATGAATCCGCTAAGTATTTGTTCACCCGCATTGATACTACGTGGGACGGATTCACCAGTCAACGCCGAAGTATCCAGCATCGAACGTCCTTCTTTGACGATCCCATCTAATGGGACCTTCTCCCCAGGCTTAACTAAAATCTGATCGCCAACACGAATTGTTTCCGGCGCAACCTTTCTTACTTCGCCATTTTGGATTAAGTTCGCCGAATCAGGACGTATCGCCAATAGGGAACTGATGGATTTTCTTGATTTTGCCACAGCATAATCTTGGAAAAATTCTCCGACTTGGTAAAACAACATCACTGCCACAGCCTCAGGATATTCACCGATCGCAATCGCACCAATCGTTGCCACAGCCATCAAGAAATTTTCGTCGAAGATTTCACCATGAAAAATATTTGTTATCGCAGTCTTCAAAACATCGTAACCAATCCATAAATATAAAATCAGATAAGCGATGAACTCCCAAGGCATTGTTGGTTTAACAATAACTAACACGCCTAACGCTAAAATTGCCATACAAATTTGAATGATTTTCCCTTTAGAACTCTCTTCGACTTTTTCTGTTTGCACGCTATTCACTTCAACATCTGGCTCTAATTTGTTCACGACCTCTTTAGCTTCCTCGCAAACCCGCGCGATTTCCTTTTCAGGCGCTTGAATCGTTAGCTTCGTGCTCATAAAATCAACCTGCGCATTTTCTACCCCTTTAATTTGTTGGACGGAACGCTCGATTTTTGCTGCACAGTTAGCACAATCCAACCCATCCAAACGATATACTTTTTCCATGAGATACCCTTCTCTCTAAAATTACATATGAATGTTTCTTCATGTATATTATATATGAGCGACTATTCATGTGTCAAGCGGAAAAGAAAGCTTTTTCAAAAATAATTTAACAGTATAAACCCTGATATGAAAGTATTTCTATTAAATAAGGAACTTTTTTTAAAAAAAGTGGTTGACTTCTAGACCCGCGGTCGGTATTATTAAGTCAGAAGCAACGACCGACAGTCGGTTTAAAGAAAGGAGGTAAGACATGCGCATCGTAAAAGAGCATGATGAACGAAGAAATGAGATCATCATCACCGCCGAAGAATTCTTCTTAACCAAAGGATTCAACAAAACAACCGTCAATGACATTCTGAAACGAATCGGCATCGCGAAAGGGACCTTCTATCATTACTTCGTTTCAAAAGAAGAAGTCTTAGATGCCGTCATTGGTCAAATCATTGATCAAGAAATTTCAAGAGCGAAAGAAATCCAAGCTTCAAATGGATCAGCACTAGAAAAGCTCATCACCTTCCTTGCACAAAATAGTCAGGAAGATGAACGAAAAGAAGAAATCGTCGACAAATTCCAAATGCCGGAGAATTCCTTAATGAAACAGCGAGCGCTAGCCGGTACCATCAATCAAGTTTGTCCCGTCTTAGCAGAAATGATTGAAGTTGGCAGACAGCAAGGAGAATTCAACACAGCTTATCCGCTGGAGAGTATCCAATTCTTAATCGCCGGGATTCAAACGATGTTTGACGAAATTGAAAAATTACCACCTGAAATCATTCAAAACCGAATCATTGCTGCAACAGATTTAATTTACAAAACCTTGGATGTGAACCCAGAAATCCATCCTTACGATCAAACTACCGAACAATTACAAAAAATCTTTATCCCATAAGCTCAACAAAACCTGTTGAGTTTAACATTTAAAACTAAAGTGACCGACAGTCGGTCAAGAAAGAGGAATTTACTATGAACAATACAGAAATGATGGAAACACTAGCTATCCAAACAAACGAAGACGCTATGACAATCGAAAGCATTTTAAAAAGCTACGAACACTATTGCAACGAAAATATTACTCGGTACTCCAGCAAACACTTAGCTGCAATCATCGACTTTATCACTGCTGAAACTCATTTGCCAGAAGAAACCTGCTCAAAAGTAATGACCCAGTTCTTTGACACAGTGAAAAAACAAATTAAACATAAATTCTTTTAACCTAAAAAAATGAAAAGAGGAAAATAAAATGAAAAAACTTACTATCATCGCAGTGGCACTCATTACTCTAGGTGCGACTTCGCAAATCGTCGAAAAGAACATCGACAAAGAAGAAGTGAAAACTGTTGTTACTACGAATCTCAAAGAAAATGCTTCCGAGAATGAATCAATCTACTTCCAACATGAAGATGACAAACAAGGATCATTAATAGAAAAAATTGGATTTTAAAAAAGCGTCGAGGCTATCCTCGACGCTTTTGCTCTATTTCAATTATGGATAAATACGGTTCAACAGACGTGGGAATGGAATAGCCTCACGCACATGATCGATCCCAGCAATAAAGGTAATCGTTCGTTCAAGGCCTAAACCAAAACCTGAGTGTGGAACAGTACCATATCTGCGTAAATCTAAATACCATGAGTATTCTTCTTCACTAAGATTATGCTCACGGATTTGTTCTAACAAGAAATCATAATCCGTTGCACGTTCTGAACCGCCGATAATTTCACCATAGCCTTCAGGCGCAATCAAGTCCGCACAGATGACAACATCTTCCCGAGTTGGATGTGGTTTCATGTAGAATGGTTTGATCGCCTTTGGATAATTTAAAATGAAGACTGGGCGGTCAAAGGAGTTCGCGATAAAGGTTTCATGCGGCGAACCGAAATCATCGCCCCATTCGATATCATCAAAACCATTTTTCTTCAATAATTCTACGGCATCATCATAAGAGATTCGCGGATAAGGAAGTTTTGTATAGTTCTTCAAAATTTCTTTGTCACGGCCCAGTACATCTAACGCGTAATCGCAATTATCCAATACGTTTTGAACTAAGTAAGCAACGTACTGTTCTTGAACCTCTAGGCTATCCTCTTGGTGCATGAAGGCCATTTCTGGTTCAATCATCCAAAACTCAATTAAGTGACGGCGTGTTTTTGATTTTTCTGCACGGAAAGTTGGACCAAATGAAAATACTTTTCCTAGTGCCATTGCGGCTGCTTCCATATACAATTGTCCACTTTGAGATAAATAAGCCTTATGGTCAAAATAGTTCGTTTCAAATAAGTCGCTGGTGCCTTCAGGAGCTGAACCTGTCAAAATCGGCGGATCAACTTTCACGAAGCCGTTGTTGTTAAAGAATTCATAGGTCGCACGAATCACTTCGTTACGAATTAGCATGATCGCGTGCTGTTGTGACGAACGCAACCATAAGTGACGATGATCCATCAAGAAATCAACACCGTGTTCTTTTGGTGTAATGGGATAGTCATGGCTTTCACCGATCACTTCGATCTCTTTCACACCTAGTTCATACCCGAATTTTGAACGAGTATCTTCCCGAATTTCTCCAGTCACAATGATTGATGTTTCTTGCGTCAATTCTTTGGCTAAATGAAAGACCTCTTCTGACACTTCACTTTTTACAACAACTGCTTGGAAATAAGCCGTTCCATCACGCAATTGTAAAAAAGAGATTTTTCCGCTTGAACGCTTATTAGCGACCCAAGCACCGATTTTTACTGTTTCGCCAACATGATTCTTGGCATCAATGATTTGAATTTGTTCCACAAATGTCTCTCCTAACTTATTTATCCCGAATTGATGTTTTACTTTTTACTATTTTCAATAAAGCGGCGAATCCGTACAACGGCTTCTTCTAAGTCCTCCATGCTGGCTGAATAACTCATCCGTACACTATCATCAGATCCAAATCCTTCACCAGTTACCAGCGCTACTTGTTCTTGCTCCAACAGATCGTTAACCCAAGTCGTTACATTGTCATAGCCGCCCATCTCCATGGCTCCCTTGATATTTGGAAATAGATAAAATGCCCCTTGCGGTTTTTTCAGCTTAAAGCCTGGTAAATCAGCCACCTTCGGATAGATCGTATTTAAGCGCGCTTCAAAGGCTTGCCGCATTTTTTCTGCCGTTTCTTGTTCGCCAGTTAAAGCTTCAACAGCCGCTACCTGGCTGACGGAGGTTGGATTACTTGTCGCTTGAGAGGCGATTGACGTCATTCCGCCAATGATCTCAGCATTCCCAATCGCATAACCGATTCGCCAACCGGTCATAGAATAGGTTTTTGATACCCCGTTGATGATCACTGTATGATGGAAAATCTCGTCAGATAATGAAGCCATATGCGGCGCTTCGTTCCCATTATAAACAAGATGATCATAAATATCATCTGAGACAATCAGCAGTTCATGACGGACGGCCCATTCGCCAATTTCCCGCAGCTCATCTTCTGTGTAGATCATTCCTGTAGGATTTGACGGCGAATTAATAATAATCGCTTTTGTCTTCTCAGTCCGAGCTGCTTCAAGTTGATCAACGGTTATCTTATAATCATTGTCCTGAGCACCAGTAACAAAAATCGGCATTCCCTGTGCCAATTTAACCTGCTCTCCGTAACTCACCCAATAAGGCACTGGGATAATCACTTCATCGCCTGCGTCCAAAATCGTTTGGAACAATGTGTACAACGCAAATTTTGCGCCGCTGGTTACGATGATGTTCTTCGGCTCAATAGTTAGATCGTAATTCTTCTTCGTAAAGTCCACAATTGCCGTCTTTAATTCTGGTGTACCGCCGGAAGCAGTATAGAAACTAACCATTCCGCTCTTGATTCCTTCAATCGCAGCTTGCTCGATATTCTCCGGAGTCGTAAAATCCGGTTCTCCGACAGTTAGACTAATAACATCTAAGCCTTGAGCCTTCAACTCTTTGGCTTTAGCTGTAGCGGCTAAAGTGACGGACGGTTCTAGGTTTGTTACACGCTGTGACAATTTCATAACTGATAACTCCCTTACCAAGATTTTTTAAATTTTTTTGATCTCTTTGATCGTCTTGCCGTCATTAAATGCCAGCAAGTAATAATAAATCGCGCCCTGTTCATCTTTCGCAGTAATCTCCCAAGCAGTCTGGTCGCGATAGATTCCCAGATCAGCCTTTTCAAAGATTAGCTCTGGGTGATCACTTTCAAAACGTTTTTCAGCTTGCTGCTCTGTCAGACCATCCTTTTGATTAAGAACGCGGATTTTTTCCCCCGATTCTGGAACGATCACAATAATCGCTTCTCCAGAGTTGCTTTCACCAGTGACGGTGAAATACGTTTTGTCACGGTTAAACCAATAGAATTGATCTACCGTTTTTAAATCGGCATATTTCTCTGCCATTTGAACAGCCTCTCTTTTGGCTTGCTGCATCGGACGATTTGAACGAATAAAAATCATGGTCGCTACCACAATGATAATCAGTAAAAATGCCACGATTCCTAAAAGCCATCGGTTGAGCCGTTGTTGTCCTGCACTATTCGTATCCAAAATCATACTCCTCTCAGACAATCTACATTATACCAAAAGAAGAGCTTCGCCTCATTAATTCTCTGTACTTTTGTCAGAATTTAAAAATTGGTCGGTCTCAAGTAAGATTTCTTCCAACGGTAGCTGTTTGATCGGCAATTCTTTTGGCAAAGCTTTGCGTAATTTTTCCCCATAGCCAGCAGTGATAAAGCGTTGATCTAATAACAGCATCACACCCTTATCCTTTTCTGAGCGAATCAAGCGTCCCAATGCTTGCCGCAATCGCAATGCAGCATGAGGAACCGCTTCTTGGAAAAAGGGATTGATTCCTTCTGCTGCTAAAAAATCATTGCGCGCTTTTACTTGAAGCCGCTGCGGATTTTCAAATGGTAGACGTGTTACGATTAAAATCTGCAAAATATCTCCTGGTAAATCTATCCCTTCCCAAAAACTATCCGCACCGAACAGCAACGCGTCTTTAGACAATAAGAACCGCTTCAGCAGTTTTTCACGACTGCCGCCGATACCTTGAGCTAATACTTCTCTGCCTTCGTTTAGTAAAGGGACACGCACACGCTGATAAACACGATTCAAGATATCGTGTGAAGTAAACAGAACCAAGATCGGCCGTTTTTGATTTTCTGCCATCTTATGTACGACACTCGCTACGTAATTCGCGTACTGATCAGGCGAGGTCGACTGGATACTGATACTATTAGTCGGCAAATACAAACGCGCTTGTTCGGCATAATCATAGGGACTGCTAATGATTTTCAATGCGGCATCTGGAATTCCCCAGCGCTTCGCAAAATAATGACGATCACTGCCGATTTTTAGCGTACCGCCTAAATAAAGAATCTGTTGATAGCGATCATACCATTTTGTCTGGCTGATCAATGAAGCATCTAAATCCTGTACTTGAAAGGTTTTACGTTTCGCATTAAACCAATGAATATAGCGAGCGTCCCATTTTTCGTTAAAGGTCTCAAACGCCTGCTGTTGCTGAGCCAAATTCTCTAACAATAATTGGAGGTCACTCCACTCCGCCTGTTCCTTGATACCAAATGTCTCTTTGTACATCGTAAAATACGCCTGCAACTGATCCCCTAGCGTCAAGGCGTCCTGATAAAGACGACCGATACGCTGTAAAACTTGTTCGCCAGCTAGAGAAAGCTGATCGATCATATCTTTAGTAATCAACCGCTCATTTTCTGTTGGGTATTCGTCCTTGAAAATTTGATAAAAATCAGTCAAATCCTCATTCAATTCCTGCAATACATCTTGAAAAATTTCAAGTAGATGCTGCGTCTGTTGATCCTTTTGTACGAGTGCTTGCCAAACAGAAAATTGCTGATTATCGAACAAATGAGTGATCATGCGTTGAATTGCTAGAAGATTAAAATGCTGGCTAGTAACTTTTTCCAACACCCGATTCAAATGATGTGCCTCATCAATGATCAAATAAGGACTCTTCGGCAGCTGTGGCTCTTTGCGCTGATCCTCTTGGGCTAAGTAAGCGTGATTTGTCACAATTAAATTACTTTGAGTCAATTTTTTCTGACGGTGACGAATAAAATCAACCGCATAAAAAGGGCTATTAGGGTTCAATGTATGCGTTCCTAAATGAGCTACTTCTTGCCAAAAAGGATGCTTTAAACTGGTCATATTCAGTTCATCAAAATCCCCGGTCTCGGTTTGGGTGAGCCAAACGAGCAAAGCCATTTGATAAAAAGTATATTGCTTTTGCTCAGATTTCTTTTCAAAGCTTTGATAGAAGCGTTCTAAATCAATATAATGTCGACTGCTTTTCATCACCACCGCCTGCAAAGGCTGATCCAATAAACGATTGAACAGTGGCAGATCATGATTCAAAATCTGTTCCTGCAGCAATAAAGACACCGTACTAACAACTATCGGCTTTTCTGGTGTTGCTAAAAAACTCATAGGCAACAAGTAGCCTAGTGTCTTGCCGATTCCTGTTGCGGCTTCCACCAAAACATTTTTGTCATCCTTTTTATTAAAGAAATCATACACCAGGTTCATCAAACGAGCCTGTTCTTTTCGAAAATCCAATTCACCTTGATAGACCTTCTCCTTCGCCTTTCGCGAACGCGGATAAGCCTTCGTACCAAAATAATTCTCTGAAAAGAGCGGCACCTGTTTCTTTCGCAAAGCCAAACCATGAATAATGGCTAAATCTTTTGATAATGGTTTAGGATTGGCCTGCATCTCTCTTAAGCAATTTTCCAAGTAATTCTTTGTTTGAAAAGCCATCTGATCAGCAGTATCAACTATTTTTTCTAAGGTAATGATTGGCAGCTCTTTTATTTTCGCTTCTAAGTGCAGCAATAATTGCGCTGTCACATCTGCATCGCTATCAGCCTGATGCGGGTTTTCATGAACCAAATGCAGTTCTTCTGCCAAATCCTTTAAGCGAAAGCTCAAAGTGGTAGGCATGAATACTTGCGCTAATTCTACAGTATCAATACCAGGAATCGTCAGCGGCGGCATCCCACAGCGTTCTAATTCATTACTTAAAAAGGGATAGTCAAAATGAATATTGTGAGCTACAAAGATCGTATCCGCTAATAAGTTCGTAATCGTTTGCGCCACGTCTTCAAAATAGGGGGCCCTTTTGATTCGCTGATTCGTGATTCCAGTCAACGTTTGGATCTGCGCTGGGATCGGTTGATCCGGATTGATATCAGTCGAAAAATGCGTGACAATCTTCCCATCTTCAATTAATACACAACCGAATTGAATGATTCGATCCGTTTTAGGGTCTGTTCCAGTCGTTTCAATATCAACAACGGCATAATTTTTTTTCACCTGCGCCCCTCCTTTCTCAGATTCGTAATAATTAGAAGAACTATACGTGATCGACGAAGATTTATGCTCCGTTTGTTATTAGCTTACCTCACGCATTATATCTGAATAGTACCACTTTCTACAAGAAAGTTCTTTGTTTAAAACGATTCGACTTTCTTTCGTACTCACAAATAAGTCCTTCCTTTTCAAAATCTAAAGTAAAAAATCACAAAAAAAGCCAGATGCTTACGCATCTGGCATAAAAGTCTACTATAATTAAGCTTTGTTAACGTTTGTAGCTTGAGGTCCACGTTGGCCTTCTTCAACGTCGAAAGTCACTGCTTGACCTTCTTCTAAAGTTTTGAAGCCGTCGCCTTGGATAGCTGAGAAATGAACGAATACGTCGTTTCCGTTTTCAGCAGTGATAAATCCGTAGCCTTTTTCTGAGTTGAACCATTTTACTGTACCTTGTTCCATGTTAAACATCCTCCTAGGATAAAAAATTGATTTGTAATTACTTGAATGGTGAAATAGGAAAGATGTTGTCTGAAACAAACTTGCCAATATTACCGTACAAAAACTACAATTAGAAGTATAACATAGATAAAGCGATAACACTAGGTTATCGCTCAAAAAACTTTTTCTTAATATATTTGAAATATTTCGTTTCTAATACCGCAGGATCGCCAATAAGCTTTTCTCATCCGGTGCATCCTTTTGGTCTAGAACAAAGACCTGTCCACCATTTTTGATAACATTGTCGGCAATTTCGTTCAATACTTGTCGACGATCATATTCTACGTCGGGATCTTCGCCAAACCCATCTACAAGATTTGCGGTCGCAATAAATAAATGGGAGACTTTTCCTTCTTTCGCTGCTGGAACGATATCAATCAATTGATCAATAAATTTTCTATTAATCAATTTTTGATAGGTTTGTGTTTCCACTTCTGCTAGCTGATCCGCTATTTTTTGTGCTTCTTGTTTAATATCATTGATATTCATCTGAGCAGGAGATCCACTGATCGCTGCTTTATCTGAGTAATAAGGATTTTTAGCAATTTTTTTGAATTGCGCTTGATTTTCTGGCAAAGCAAAAAGATACACTGGCAATTGATCCGGATTCTCTAATTCCTTCAGAAAATTATCGACAGCTTGGTAATAATTCACCCAATCAATTTCAACTTCTTCATCCTTCGTACTGACTCCATGAATACTACCGGCCTCACCGCCTCTTGTAGAAACACTTAGATTTCCTCCAGTCAGCTCGTCACCTAAAGCAGTCACGATATCCTTTGGTGCATCTTCTGGAAGCTCGATCAGCTCGACTTCTTTATTGCGTACAAAATAAAGTTTCATAGAATCTCTATTTAAAGCCATTAAATAATAAGCATAGTTGAATTGTGCATTCTTAATGATTGCCAAAAGATACGGCAGATCACTTACATAGTATTGATCATCAACTGCAATACTTAAACGATGAACATACATCTCTTTTGCAGTTAGGATTACTGCGACACTTTTTGTTCCGCTGCGCCAAAAATCTCCATCTGCTAGTAATTGATCGATTTTTTCTTGGAATGGTTCAAAGCTGTGATCAGTGTACTTCTTCTCAAAGCGTCGCTTCGCTTCTTTAGCAAAGTTTTTAAACATGATTTGATCTTTTTCAACATCTTGATGCGCATGATGAGTATTCAACATAAATGTGATAAAAGGACCGGTTGCTTCTTCTGAAGTCAATTCAGTTAGTAACTTTTTACTGATATTTGCCATAAATGTACCCTCCTATTTAATCTTCCAACCCAAGTGTAACATAGCTCTCAATTTCCTTAAAACGAAATGCAACCCTTACATTATGAAATAATCCTAAAAATTTTACTGTAATTTGCATAAGTCTTTTCTAATACATTTCTTAGTGATTAACAAACAGTCGTTCATGATTTCATTGATTGAATGCTTTATCATGAATTTATACCAATTATCCCGAATTGGTTTTTCATACTTACTCCTACCAAGAGTAAATAACAACCTTCATTTCCACCATAGTGACGGCTATGGTGGTTTTTGTCATTCCAACTTTTCGCAGTTCCTCAAAGTCAGACTGACAAATTTCATTCTCAAATTAGATATTGATACGAGGCGGGTAGTTGGATGATATGCGTGATGAGAATCAAATTAACTTTTTTTCGGTTTTTGAAAAAAGTTAGTACGCTAAAACGAATTAGCTGCCTGCCAGTTGCCTCTTCCAATACGTTAGTGGAATCGTATGCGTGACGCCTATCCATTTCCCTCAACAAAAATTTGTTTGCGTTTCCAAATTTTGCTAAACTAAAACTAACAAAACAAGGGGGTGGACCATGAAAACTGCCGAGGAAATGTACCAATTCTGTCAAGATACCGGGTTTTTCTCTGGTTCAGATCGTCAATGGGGTGTCAGACTTTTTTCTGTCTTAGAAAAGCAGCTAAGGACGGATGAAGAGGTACTGATTTGCTTCATTGGACTGCACAATCGAACATCTGCTACAAAGAATGATGGATTTTATGCCTACGCCTTGACTGATCAACGTTTTATACTAGGACAAAAAAAGTTGATCGGTGATGATTTCAAAGTCATTCCTTTGACAAATCTCCAAGACCTTCGACTAACCAAAGTAACCAGCTTAGATATATTGGAAATTGCTTCTTTAGAAGGAACAATTAAAATTGTCCTAACAGAAGAAGAAGCTCCAAAAGTACTGACACAATTAAAGGAAAATATACCACTCGTCACTAAAGAAAAAAACTCTGAAAAGCAATTAAGCAAAGCAGAACAACTTTTAAAGATGAAGGAATTACTGGATCAAGGAATCTTAACAGAAGCAGAATTCGCAAAAATAAAAGAAGACATTCTTAATTAAAAACACCTATCTAAGAAGGAAACAATTTCTTAGATAGGCGCTTTTTTATTGGATCGCTGCTTTACCTGTTTCACGCGTACGAATGCGTATCGCTTCTTCAATCGGATAAACAAATATTTTTCCCGTTCCGCATTCCTCCGATTGACACGTTTCTAAGATCAAATCAACCACTCGCTCGACATCTTCATCCGCTAAGATAAAACTCACCGACACTTTAGGTAATAACGTAGTGATAACTTCTTGTCCGCGAACATGGCTTTTTTGCCCCTTTTGAAGTCCACAGCCTAATACTTGACTGACTGTCATCCCGTTCACTTCTATTTCTTGATCAATCGCTGCTTTGATCATCTCTAATTTTTCTTGTCTAATAATCGCTTCAACTTTTTTCATTGCGTCCTCCTCAGGCTATTTTTAAGAATCCATTCCCATAAATGTCGGATAAGCATTTTCATCATGCTCGATTTTATCCAACCCTAGGGCTTCTTCCTGTTGTGATACTCGAATAGGCATGAAGGCTCTAATTAATGAAATAATCAAATAGCTTGCTGCTCCAGCAAATACCAGCGTAAACAGCACACTTTCAATTTGAGCGATAAATAAATGAGTTTCACCATAAATTAGCCCAACTTTTCCACCAACTGAAGGATCAGCGAAAATTCCTGTTACAATTCCGCCAAAAATTCCGCCAACACCATGACAACCGAACGCATCCAAAGCATCATCAAACCCAAGCTTTTGCTTGATGACTGAAATGAAGAAGAAACAAAATGGACTTACTAAAGCACCAATTAACAGACTAGACCAAATTGATACAAAGCCAGCCCCAGGTGTAATAGCGACCAATCCTACCACAGCACCTGTACATGCCCCAACAACAGTTGGTTTACCATTTAAAATTTTCTCAATCAACATCCAAGATAGCATCGCACAGGCGGCCGCTGTATTCGTCGTAATCATTGCATGAATTGCCAAACCATCAGCAGCTAATGCTGAGCCGCCATTAAATCCAAACCAGCCAAACCATAAAAGCCCTGTTCCCAAAACAACAAAAGGAACATTGTGTGGTCGATAATCACCAAGATGGTACTCGCGACGACGACCTAATACGATTGCTAAAACCAGCCCTGAAATTCCTGAACTAATATGCACGACATTTCCTCCGGCAAAGTCAATTGAGCCGATCTTATCAAGGAAGCCTCCGCCCCAAACCATGTGTGCCATTGGAAAGTAAACCACGACCAACCAAATCGCGATAAATAGAAAAATCGCAGAAAATCGCATCCGACCAGCAACTGATCCTGTTAAAATCGCTGTTGTAATCAAGGCAAACATCATTTGAAAGAAAGCAAACAATCCTTCGGGAATTCCATCACCTTTAGTCATAGAGACCCCATTGAAAAGTACTTTATCCAAATTTCCGATAAAATCTCCATCACCACTAAATGATAGCGAGTAGCCAATCACTATCCAAATCAAGGATGCTAGTCCCATTGTACAAATGACCATCATCATTGTGTTCAAAATATTTTTTCGTCGTTCTAGCCCACCATAGAAAAATGCTAATGCGGGAGTCATGAGAAAAACTAATCCTGAACAAATCAAAATAAATGCAATATTCGCTGCCATCAAACCACTCCATTTCTTTTTATGTTAAGTATTCTAACATCAATCTTAAATAAAAAAAGAGTTTTTACTCATTTTTTTCATTTTTTTCTAATTTAATCACTTTCCATGTCAGAAAACTTCACATAAAAAGAGCAGGGATAAATCCCTGCTCTTATAATTCGTGGTACTCTCTGTAAACATCTTGTTTCTTCAATCCATGTCGTTTGGCTACCGATTTAATTGCTTCTTTAGCTAGCTGTCCTTCTTCAACTAATGCTTCAACCTGCTCTTTCAACGTTCCTTGGAATACTTCCTCTTCCAATACCTCCGTTGTGCCAGAAACTAACAAGCAGCACTCCCCTTTTAAAGAATGCTCTGATAGATAATCCATCAATTCTGTTACCGTCCCCCGCAGATATTCCTCATATAGTTTGGTTAATTCCCGACAAATCACCACATCACGGTTTCCAAGAATTTCAGAAATATTTTTGAGTGTTTCTTTTACACGATGAGGCGACTCATAGAAAATCAATGTTGCTGTCTGATTTTTCAACTCTTCTAATTCTTTCTTCTGAGCGCTTTTCTTTCGTTGTAAAAAGCCATAAAAATAAAAGGGTTGAGGCAATAATCCAGAAGCAATCAAAGCTGTCATTCCGGCAGTGGCTCCAGGCAAGGCAACCACTGGAATATCCTCTTCTATGCAAGCTACCACTAATTCATGTCCCGGATCACTAATTGAAGGCATCCCAGCATCACTGACCTGAGCAATCGATCGGCCTTTTTTTAGGAAATCCAATAACTCAGGGATTCTTTCGTTATAGTTATGTTCATGTAGGCTCTTTTGTGGAATCTTCACATCAAAGTGATTCAGCAGCTTCTGGGTATTCCGTGTATCCTCACTGGCGATTAAATCAACGGTTTGCAATGTCTTGACTGCACGAAAAGTCATATCCTCCAAATTACCGATCGGTGTCGGTACTAAATACAATGTGCCAACTTCCTGTGAGAAACTTTTCTGGATCTTCACGATCATTCTCCTAACTCATTTTCATTTTTTATCTGTTAAAAATTACTATTTCTAATTCTTTCTCGTAAATCCAATCAAAAATTTGAAAAACTAGCGTTATCTTCGTGTACAGATCAATGCAACGATAGACTAAATCCAAAACTGATTAAAAAAGTGGGTGTGACGAACAGCGTCATACCCACTATTTCTAATTCATTTTATTTTTGTTTGCTTTCACGATAAATAACATCTAAACAAAAAGCACAGGGCTCATCTGCTTCACGCCTTGATCCATAAAGCAAGTTACATACGTGAAAGCCATCTTCATAAATTTTTTCAAGATTCAAACGAGATTCTGACAATTCTTGTCGCTCATCCAAGACTGGGGACTTCTTCTCATCAATCTCACGAATCCGCTCCCGCAATCGTTCATTTTCCATCTCTAATTTAGCATTTTTTTCAACGAGCTCCAGTAAAGTCTCTTTCATCGAGACTAAATCTTCGAGATTCTTTTGCATGTCAAGCTCTAATTGATTCAAGCCATCATACAAGGAACGTCGATCCATCATGACAGATCACCTGCTTCAACTAGTTCTTGATAATCAAAATCAATCGTCGCATCACGGCCAAACAAACGAACTTTAACAACTTTACTAAGTAAATTCAGGCCGATTACTTTTCCCCGACCTTCTGGTGTATTAATTTCCTTACCATAATCAGGCATTTCTTTTTTCGCAGCTTCATATTCACCGTTTTCATATTTTAAACAACACATTAAACGACCGCAAAGTCCAGAAATTTTCGTTGGATTCAACGATAATCCTTGATCTTTAGCCATCTTGATCGAAACCGGAATAAAATCACCTAAGAAGGTCGAACAACATAATGGACGCCCGCATGGTCCGATTCCACCAAGTATTTTTGCTTCATCACGAACACCAATCTGCCTTAACTCAATTCGTGTACGGAAAACGCCTGCTAGATCTTTTACCAGCTCGCGAAAATCAATCCGTCCGTCTGCGGTAAAATAAAAAATCATTTTACTGCGATCAAAAGTATATTCTACTCGGATCAATTTCATTTCCAATTCATGAGCGCGGATTTTTTCCTTGGCAGTTTTGAAGGCCGCCTCCGCATCCGCTTCGTTTTGAGCTACTTTTTTTAATTCCTTGTCTGATGCTTTATGTAAAATTGTTTTTAAATCATCGGACAAATCTTTTTTTTCAATCTCTATTTTTGGAATTGCCACTGTCGCAATCTGGTGCGCCTGCTGTGACTCGACCAAGACTTTATCATTATAAAAATATTCGTTTTTTCCTGGCGCGTAATAGTAAATATGCCCTGCGTCTCGAAAACGAACACCCACAACTTCAACCATGGTTCTCCCTACTCTCTTAAATAACGTTAAGCATAAACGATGTGCAACGTTACTTGTTCTGCGATATTTTGAAATGATACGTTTGCTTCTAGTTTCTGACTGGCGGATAAAACATCTTCCAATAGGTAATTGTATTTTTCTACACCTATTTGATTTTGTCTCATCACTTGATCACGTTTTTCCTTCACAAAATACGCCAACATCTCAAAGGCGAGCTGTTGCTGTGCTTTGTCCTTAAACGTCCTGACCATTTTTTTCTGAACATAGATAAACGCTTGCGGATCATTTTTTTCGAGATAATTAAACCATTGAATAACAACATCTCTAGCTTCATTAAACCATTCATCTTTTGAGATTTCAACAGCTTTTGTATAACTATTTGTTAAATTTGCTAAGAGTTTTGCAGTTTTTTCAGGAATTTGTTCTGCCTCTAAACGAGACTGCAAGCGTTCTGTGGACAACGCTTGGAAGTGGATGATCTGACAACGAGAGCGAATCGTAGGTAAAATTTTTCCTAGCGATTGGGTCTCTAGAATAATCATAAAGTTAGCTGGTGGTTCTTCCAAAAACTTTAGTAGGCTGTTAGCCGAGTTCATATTCATTTTTTCCGCTTGGTGAATAATCACGACTTTTTTCGCAGATTCAAAGCCGCTTTTGGTTAACTCACTTTGCAGTGCTCTTATTTGATCAACTTTGATGGATTGTCCATCAGGTTCGATTTCAACTACATCGGGATGATCTTTACTGGTTATCCTCAGACAATTGTTACATGTTTCGCAAGGCATTTCCTCTTGCAAATTTAAACAGAACTGATGCTTGGCAAACCATAATGCCAATTCTGCTTTGCCTGTTCCTTGGTCGCCTTCAAAAAGATAAGCATGGGCCAAACGCCCATGCTCAAAACTGTTTTGTAATTGACGAAAAACAATGGGCTGAATTGTCTGGAGTTTTTTCGCTTCTTCCATCTTAATACTGGTGGAAGCCTTCGACTGGCAAGACAAATACTGTCGCACCGCCGACTTCAACTTCAACTGGATAAGGGACTTGTCCATCCAACGAAATGTCTAAAGTTACTGGTGTTGTAACGTATTGCGTCCGCGCTTGGCATGTTTCTTTGATTAAAGCCAAAGCATCTTCCACTCGTTCGTCTTCGATCCCAATAATAAAGGTACTGTTACCAGCTTTTAAGAAGCCTCCAGTAGAAGAAAGTTTAGTTGCTCGAATGTTCGCATCAATAAATTCATTGGCCAAACGATTTGAGTCTTTGTCTTGAACGATCGCTAAAATAAGTTTCATAGTTTACACCTCTCATGATTGGAAATAGTCTGGATAACGTGTCAACAATTCGTAAAAACAAGCTCTCACGACTTCGTCTAAACGCTTCCGAGCATCGATTTTTATGATCCGATCTGGATTTTCTTCTGCTAATTTTAGATAAGCATGTCGGACCCTCTGATGAAATTGTAACCCTTCCGAGTCCAAACGGTCAATTTGATTGGTTCGGTTCTTCATGATTCGTTGCAAGCCAGTATCGGAATCAACATCCAGATACAGCGTAATGTCAGGAGTCGTCCCTTCAATCGCAAATTCATTAATCTTAGCAACTTCTTCTATACCAATACCACGACCGGCACCCTGATAAGCTAATGAGCTATCAACAAAACGATCACACAAGACAATTTTATCTTCATCAAGTGCAGGCCAGACCTTTTCAATCAGATGCTGACGGCGTGCTGCGGCATAAAGCAAAGCCTCCGTTCGATCATCCATTCGATCATTGCTAGGGTCAAGGATCACGTGACGAATTTTTTCTGCGATCGGAATGCCTCCAGGTTCTCTTGTTTTGACGATAGATCGTTTCGCCGTTAATTGTAATCTAGGATAGAGCTCATTCAAAACACTGGTTTTCCCAGCACCATCTGGCCCCTCAATCGTAATAAATAATCCGTTCACGTTCTTGTCCCCCAAAATAATTTTGATCTTCTCTCTCTAAAAAAACACCGCGAAATTTTTATAATTCACGGCGTCCTTCCACTGCTTTTAACAAAGTGATTTCGTCAGCATATTCGATGTCGCTGCCAACGGATAATCCGTGAGCAAGTCGAGTAACCTTGATACCTGCTGGTTTGATCAGACGCGATAGATACATCGCAGTTGCTTCGCCTTCTGTCGTTGCATTTGTTGCGATGATAACTTCCTTTACCTCATCGTCATGTAGACGTTTGATTAAAGGTGCGATATTGATGTCTTCAGGACCTGTACCTTCCATCGGTGACAAAACACCGTGAAGGACATGATAAAGACCGTGATATTCACGAACCTTTTCCATTGACATCACATCTTTTGGTTCTTCCACAACTAGAATCGTGCCACGATCACGAGTTGTATCCGAACAAATCTCGCAAGGATCTTCTTCCGTGATATTCCCACAAACACTGCAAAAACGCAAATCCCTTTTAACACTGATCAACGAGCGTGCAAATTCATTTACCGATTCGTCTTTCATATCAATTGTAAAAAAGGCTAAACGTGTCGCTGTTTTTTGACCGATTCCCGGCAGCTTCATATAGCTTTCAATCAACTTTGCAATTGGTTCTGGATATTGCATTCTGTCCTTCCTCTCTTCCAGAAAGGCTTCACGAACTCGTTCAGCTTTTGAGCTCCAAGTAGGTACTTGTTCCACATCAGCTCTGCAAGCAGTCACTGTATGCGTAGCTTGCGTAGAAAAGCTAGTTCGTTAAGCCGGACATGGATAATACTACTAGCAAAAACAATATATCTTTGAAAAAGTAATATTTTTTGCTGAGATCAAAGTCGCTTACATTCCAGGAAGTCCCTTTGTATATTTCCCCATCGTTTGATCGGTTTCTTTTGTAATCTTAGTAATCGCATCATTAACTGCTAAAACAATCATGTCTTGTAACATATCAGGATCTTCTGGATCAATTAATTCCGGATTGATTGTCATTGCTTTCATATTTTTATCCCCAGTAAATGTCACTGTGACTAAATCGTTGGTTGAACTTCCAGTGAATTCTTTCGCATTCAGTTCATCCTGAGCCTTTACCATTTCTTTTTGCATTTTTTGCATTTGTTTCATCATGCCTTGCATGTTTCCCATTCCGCGCATCATTGTATCTATTCGCTCCTTTAATTAATAAATTTATTTCATAAAACTACTTACCAATTGCCTTAAAGCTTAAAGTATGAAGAAAACCTAATACACTTTAATCATCTTTAATTGTTACAAGATCGCCAAACAGACTCTTTGCTTGCTCAACAACTTCATTCGTTTCCTCAGGTATTAAAGTAATTTCATCATCTGTCTCATTCGTTTCAGCTGCTACTGGGCGATCATGATGCTGACTGACAAAAGCTTGTCGTAATCGTGGCCAGCTTTCACGAGTAATAAAGACAAATTCTGGCGTGTACCCCTTGATCATCATACTCAAAGTGTTTTGCATATTCAAGCGAAGCTCATCGCTGCTATCAGCTCGTTGACAGACAATCTCATAATCAAATGCGATTAACATCAGATCAGGTCCTGCCGCCATTGGTTCGCTAGCCTTCAACATCGCCCGTTGTGTGACTGGCAAAGCCATTAACAGGTCTTCCCAAACATTCTTCACACTTAGTAAATGATCTTTAGTTGCCTCACTTAACACTTGATACACACGTTCTGTCGGAACACGATAGGTGCTTGCAGTTTTCTTCGGTGCCGTTTTGCGCTCTTCTTTTTCAACCGTTGGCTGTTTTTTTAATTGTTGAACTTCTTTTTGAAGCTGCTGTATTTGAGTCTTCAAGGCAGTGAATTCTGCTTGATCTGCTGGTTGTGTCGCAGATGCTACTGCTATTTGGTTGCTTGAAGAATCACCAATTGCAATATTAGCAGACGTTTGCGGTGTCGCCAATTTCACCGTCGCTACTTCTAAATAAACATTGGCATGATTGGTAAATCGAATCTCGTTTTGTGTCTCGCTCAAAATTTTAATCATGACATACAAACGGTCAGAAGGTGTAGAACCCGCTAATTGTTTAAACGTTTCAGTTAAATAAGCAGCACGACTTTCCAATAACTTGGGTGCTTGCTGGTAGATCAGCAAATCACGACAGTACAGTAACAAATCTTCCGTTAAGCGTCGAGCTTCTTTCCCCTCTGCTAAAATATTTTCCAGAACTTCTAGCGCTCCACTCACATCTTGCTGCAAACAAGCACCGATAAAACTGTCCATCATTTCTGTAGTCAAACTGCCAGTCACGGCTAACGCATCTTCTAAGGTAATTTTTTCATTACTGAAGGAAATCGCTTGATCCAAAATACTTAACGCATCTCGCATCCCGCCTTCAGCCGCTCGTGCGATTACGGACAGCGCCTGCTCTTCATAAGGCTGATTGCTTTGTTCAAGAATATAAGCCATCCGTCCAATAATTGCTTGAACATCAATGCGTTTAAAATCAAATCGTTGTGTTCGTGAAATGATCGTAGCTGGAATCTTATGCGGCTCAGTTGTTGCTAAGACGAAGATCACATGTTCCTTCGGTTCTTCTAACGTTTTTAATAAGGCATTGAAGGCACCCGTAGAAAGCATATGGACTTCATCGATAATGTAGACTTTATATTTCGCTGTCGTCGGCGCGTAGTTCGCTCGATCGCGAATAAAACGGATTTCTTCCACACCGTTGTTGCTGGCCGCATCAATCTCAATCACGTCTTCTTGTCGTCCGTCTGTAATTGAACGACACATCTCACACTCGTTGCAAGGTTCCCCATCCACACTATTCGGACAATTGATGGCTTTGGCAAAAATTTTCGCCGCACTAGTTTTCCCTGTTCCGCGGGGACCGGTAAATAAATAGGCATGGGAAGTTTTCTGTTGTTGGATTGCATTTTTCAGCGTTTTGGTAATCGCTTCCTGTCCAACAAGGTCATCAAACCGTTGCGACCGCCAAACGCGGTAAAGTGCTTGATACGCCATAATTCTCCTCTTTTCTTTCAAAATCACTGCTTTTTATTATACGTGATTTCGAGTAAAAAAACTATAGAAACCAATTGTCTAATGCAATTGTTTAGTGTCTTTTAATTTGTCGGTTGGCTTCCTTTCTATTTAGAAAAAGCCCTGTGGTATAATAGAAAAAACGTTTTTATGGAGGGATATTCATGGGACTATTTAAAGCAGCAACTAGCAGTATTGGCGGTGGTTTAGCCGATCAATGGCTGGAAATTATCGAACCAGCCGATATGGGACAAACAACAGTTATGTCAAAAGGCGTGGCCGTTCGAAAGGATGATAAACGCGGAAGCAATAAAAAAGGAACCAGCGATGTAATCACAGATGGTTCTGTGATTCATGTCTATCCAAATATGATGATGCTCTTAGTAGACGGTGGTAAGATTATTGATTATACCGCCGAAGAAGGCTACTACACCGTTGAAAACAATTCTGCTCCATCCATGTTTAATGGTTCATTAAAAGATGCGGTCGCTGAAACATTCAGTCGCTTCAAGTTTGGCGGTGTGACCCCACAGAAACAGCAAGTCTTTTATATTAACTTGCAAGAAATTAAAGGAATCAAATTCGGGACCAGTACTCCGTTGAATTATTTTGATAATTTCTACAATGCAGAGCTATTCTTGCGGGCGCACGGAACCTACTCCATCAAAGTAACTGATCCAATTCTTTTCTTCGCAAATGCGATCCCAAGAAATATGGATCAGGTTGATATTAGCGATATCAATGAACAATATTTGCAAGAATTTCTAACAGGCTTACAAGCTGCAATTAATCAAATGTCTGCCGATGGACAACGAATCTCATATGTTCCATCAAAAAGCTTGGAACTTAGCAAATACTTATCTGATGCATTAGATGACAGCTGGAAAGAATTGCGAGGAATGGAAATTGTTTCAGTGGCAGTTGCCAGCATCTCTTATACCGATGACTCAACGAAATTAATCAACATGCGAAATGAAGGTGCCATGTTAGGTGATCCTAACGTGCGTGAAGGCTACGTCCAAGGCTCAGTTGCTCGTGGCATGGAAGCTGCTGGTAAAAATGATGCAGGCGCTGCTACTGGTTTCTTCGGAATGGGTATGGGAATGAACGCTGGCGGAGACTATCTCAACCAAGCTTCGCAAAATAATAATCAACAAATGCAACAGAATCAACAGGCTCAACAAAAAAACACAGGTGATCAATGGACTTGCCCGAAATGCGGCGAAAAAAATTCTGGTAAATTCTGCAGCAACTGCGGAGAACCAAAGCCAGCTCCAGCAGCCGCAGCAAAAATCCAAATGAAGTGCAGCGACTGCGGTGAAACAGTTGATTTAAGCAATGGCGTTCCGAAATTCTGTCCGCATTGCGGTAAGCCCTTCAAAGGTGTTCCGATCGACTAAACTATTACTAACCATAGGAGGACCTGCAAATGGCAGATGTATTGACGCATCATTGTCCCAACTGTGGCGGACCTTTGACATTTAATCCAAGTGATCAAAAATTCCATTGTGATTATTGTTTAAGTATTTTTACAGTGGAGGATATCGAAAAATTTGAAGCTAAAGAAGCTGCCCCAGCTGAGGATGGAGTAACAGAAACTACTACCGTTAAGGAAGAAAGTACTGATGATGTCGATCTCTTTCTATGTCCCAGCTGTGGTGCTCAAATTGTCACTGATCACACTACCGCCGCAACCTACTGTTACTTTTGTCATAATCCTGTCGTATTGTCAGGACGTTTGACAGGAGAATTTTTACCGAATAAAGTTTTACCTTTTAAAATCGACCGCGAAAAAGCCACCGCAGATTTTTTAGCATGGACACAAAAGAAACGCTTTATTCCAAAAGATTTTTTCAACAAAGAACAAATCGAAAAAATGACTGGTGTTTATTTTCCCTATTGGGTAGTTGACGCTGAGACTGCTGGTAATTTGACGGGCAAAGGGACCTCTTTGCGGGTCTGGATCGTCGGTGAAATTGAATACACTGAAACAAAAGTCTATCAGATTTTCCGAAAAGGCAAAGCGAAGATTCGTCATTTAACCAAGAATGCCCTTCAAAAAAATCTGCAGCAAAAAATGGTCGAAGGAGTACAGCCTTTCCCGATTGATCAAGCCGTGGACTTCCATACTGAGTACTTATCAGGCTTCCAAGCAGAAAAGCGGGATATTGAAATCAAGGACTTAGCTGATCAGATTGAACATGAATTAACCGAGTACACAGAAGACTTGTTACGAGATACGGTTTCGGGATATACCACCTTTACAGCCGGCAATAAATCCGTAAATGTAGAGAAACAGGACAATCACTATATGTTACTCCCTGTCTGGCTTGTGACGTATCAAGATGCTTCGAAGAAAACCTATTATTATGCGATGAATGGCCAAACAGGTAAAGTCAGCGGAATTCTGCCGATCAGTAATAAACGTTTAGGATTGTTCTCAGCTGGGATTTTCGCTGCGATTATGATAATTGCTGTGATTGTGGGGTATTTCCTATGAAAAAAATCCTATTATTGATTGGCTTTTTAGCATTCTTGAGCCCGTTGAAGGTCTCTGCCGCTTCTAATACGGTAGATGATCAGGCAAATCTTCTAACACCGGAAGAACGAACCGAATTGTCTAATCAAGCAGATGCCATTAATCAAAAGATCAAAGGCGAAGTGTTTATTTTAACTACTGATACCAACTCAGAGGAACCACGAAAATTTGCGGATGATCAGCTAAGAGCACGCATCGGAAATGATCATAATGGTGCCTTGCTTTTATTGGATATGAACCAACGCGAAATTTATCTCTCAACTTCAGGGAATCTGATCGACTACATCAATGATAAACGGCGTGATAAGCTTTTAGATGATGTCGAGGGAGCAATGAGAGACGGCGATTATTATCAAGCAAGTAAAAATTTCTTGTTTAATGCACAAGAATTCGTTGACGATGGCGTTCCTGGTGGGGCTTATCGTATTGATGAAAAAACCGGAAAAATCACCCGTTATAAATCCATCAGACCAATTGAATTCATTATCGGTTTTGTCATTGCAGCAGTGGCGGCAATCGCCTTTTTTGTTTCTGTACGCTTGCGTTATCAATTAAAAGCTGGGACTTATCGTTACCCATATCGTCAAAATGCGCAATTAGATTTGACTGAACGTCAAGACCAATTAGTGAATTCCTTTGTTACCACTCGGCGGATTCCTAAACCCTCTAACAACAATGGAGGCGGCGGTGGTGGCAGTACCACTCACTCTAGCGGTGGTGGAACCTTTGGCGGTGGCGGACGCAGTTTTTAATCAAATAAAATAAAAAATGTTATCACTATACACCAGAGCCTTTCAAAACTAATGAAAAACTCTGGTGTTTTCATGTATTTTCTTGAATTCACCCTATGATTTTGCTAAACTTTTAGGGTTAATAGAAATAAAGGAGCACATCGATGAAAAAAAAGAGAAGTTTCCCCCTTGTTTTGGTTGCCCTAGTACTTTTCTTCCAAAGTCTCATTGGAATCCCCGTCCATGCGGCAGATGAGTTTTCAGTCAATGCGAATGCAGGATACGCCATTGATGCTGATTCAGGAAAAGTTTTTTTCAACCAAGACGGCGACTCTCCCAAAGGCATTGCTTCTATCACTAAAACGATCACGGCATACCTCGTTTTAGAAGCGATTAAACAGCAAAAAATCTCTTGGGAGCAAGAAGTACCGATCTCTGAATACGCTGAACAATTAAGTACTGTTCCTGAATTGTCAAATGTAACGTTGGTTCGTGATCAGAAATATACAGTCAAAGATCTTTTTGAAGCCATGATCGTTCAATCAGCCAATGCCTGTGCGGTTGCTCTAGCTGAACTCATTGCCGGCAATGAGCATACCTTTGTGAATCAAATGCGCGAACAGCTCACAGAGTGGGGCATCAAAGACGCGACAATCATTAATGCTTCTGGTTTGAGTAATGTTTATCTAGGCGAACATATCTATCCTGGTACCGAAGAAAATGATGAGAATCTAATGTCGGCTAGAGATGTGGCAATCGTAGCCCAGCACCTGATCAAGGATTTCCCAGAAATTTTGGAAATTTCTAAGATCAAGGAAAAGACATTCGCTCCAAATTCAACTCAACCAACTGAAATGGAAAATTGGAATGTTATGTTATTTGATGGTCCGAATTATAAAGAAGGCGTTGATGGCTTAAAAACTGGTACTACTGATTTAGCTGGTGCTTGTTTTGTCGGTACGATCCAAAAAGACGGACGCCGTGTTATCACAGTCATCTTAAATGCACTAAATCAACCAAATGATGAGAACGCACGATATGTCGAAACAAGTAACTTGATGGATTATTGTTTAAATAATTGGAGTCAGCAAGACGTAACTGTTGCTGGACAGACACCCACTGATAAAAAAGAACTAAAAGTCACAGATGGCAAGAAAAAAACAGTTGCTTTAGCCATGGAAAAACCTGTTAAGCTTTGGATTCGAAACGATATGGATCCTAAAAATTTAACGATTAAGACAACCTTAGATCATTCATTGCTGGACAATAATGCAATCATTGCACCGGTCCACAAGAATGAAAAAATTGGTACTGTCAGTGTCGCTTTAGCCCAAGATACTTTGGGCTATGTCCAAGAAAACGAAGGTGCAAAAACAGATCTCGTAACCAAGAGTGCCGTTGAAAAAGCCAGTACATTCGAATTGATTTGGCAAAAAATTACAGGTATCTTTGCATAAAATAAAAAAATTTCAAGAACATCGACAGTTTCAGACTGTAGAAAAAAGCTGTTCCAAGTTCATATTTCGAGCTTGGAACAGCTTCTTTTATCTAATTTATTTCTTTTCCTTTGTTTTAAAGGGAAAATACAACTCGACTTCCCCTTCTGCGAAATGTGGTAAATAATGTTCATGGATCGCACCGGCAAGCTTCAGATTTTCCATAGGGAAGATTTCTCCCAACATTAGATTTGTCGCCTCTTCAATTTTTTCCGCACTAGCCTTAACTGTCAAATAGCTCATTGGCGGTATTTCCCAACGAATCCATCCTTCAGGTGCTTGGGCTTTTTCCGGCACTTGAACACCAGCTAAATAACGTCCCTCATTTTGCCACGGCTCTAACCAATGCTCCGCATCACTCATCAGACCCCATAGCTGCAAATCCTTCATTTCTTGTCCTGCCAAAAGATCAACCAATTCTTCAAAATGAGTGTTCATTTGATCCCATAATAATGGCACCCACGATTGCCCATCCTCAGCTAAACCATGTCCTTCTTTTCCGACAACAAAAATAGTGGGCAGATCCACGCGATCAATGCCTTTAATCTTCATCCATATCCCTCCTAGATCATTTTAGTAAATTACTTTTTGAAATATACTCTTATTACGAATACTATCTTACTTAATTTATTCATCCTTTATACTCAGTTCATTAAAAATGAAAAGAGTAACTGTAAAAAGCAAAAACCGACATCCTCCACTTAAGTTTACTAATCTTCCTAAATAAAACCAACTAATAGTTCTTAACTGCGCATTTCACCCGTTCTTTGTTATACTGACATATAAACAAGCATAAGCTAATCATCAAAAAAGCTTAAAAATATATTTCCCAAATTTCAAAGGAGTGATGGGATGGATTTTCAACGAGATTTACTTGCTTTAGCCATCTATTTTATTGTTTTAATTAGTGTAATGATTCGTTTCAAACAAAACAAATTTAGTAATTTTGCATTGTGGACAGGCATTTTTCTTGTCTTATATTTTTGTGTGATTGAAATTCAAAAGAAAACCTTTTATATTTTGATCCCGCTTTTCTTCTTTTTATTGTTTCGCTATTTTTATATTAAAGAGAAATGCCGCTTACGAAATGGCTGGCTACTGAATCTTGCACTAATAAGTTTTATGGGCTACGTAGCGCTTGTAACCCTTACCGCAAGCTCTTTGATTGGTATGGGTATCTTAGGACTATTAGCACTCTTATTTTTAATGACCATATTGTTTGGTATCTACGCGGCCGTAATCTTCTTGATTGGCAATAGTTTCATTGTCTTGCGACACGAATCACGCAAACTGCCTAACTTGTTGACCTTGATTCTGGGTTTGGCGATCGTAGCATTGATTATTTTACGAACGATCGGTCCACGAATACTTCCTGATTGGTCAGTCATTTTGCTTTCGATTCCGACGACGATCGCGTTTTATTTCTTTGTCGTCTTTTGGAATTTTTTATCGATCTCATTGATTTATCAACTCAATAAACCAAAATATAATCAGGATTTTGTGATTGTTTTAGGTGCTGGATTAATCGGTGGTAAAAAAGTCACGCCATTATTGGCCAAACGGATTGATCGTGCAATTCAATTTTACCGCGAACAAAGCGAAAAAACATTATCACCGCCCCAGCTTTTAATGTCTGGTGGACAAGGACCTGATGAAAAGATTCCTGAATCGCAAGCAATGAGAGAATATGCTTTGGAGCAGGGAATTCCAGACGAAGATATTATTATGGAGGCACAATCTACCAATACTCTTGAAAACATGAAGTTTAGTAAAGAAATTATGGAACGTGAAAAACCGAGTGGCTATCACGCAATCTTTACTTCAAATAACTACCACATTTTTAGGGCCGGAATGTATGCCGAAGATGTTGGTTTAAAAATCGACGGTATCGGTTCAAAAACTGCACGCTACTATTTGCCGAATGCTTTTCTTAGAGAATTTATTGCAGTAGCCTTAATGAATAAACGTCTTCATCTGATTGTTTGTGGATTGATTACCTTTGGGTTTGTAGCCTTGGCGATCCTTAATTTTCTTTTTGTCCGATAACTAATATGCTTTTGCCCTTCAAGAATCACAAAAAGGCAGCTTCTCCTTATCTTTTAGAGAAGCTGCCTTTATTTCTATTCTGCTCGCAATGCAATTGCAGCATCTTTCTTCGCTGCCATTCTTGCTGGAATATGACCACCGATCATGGTTAATACCGTTGAAACAATGATCAAGATAACGCCGTGAACTGGATTTAATTGCGCAACATTTTCTAATTCAGTCATATTGTATAAAATCGCATTGATTGGAAAAGTTGCCAAGTAGGCAATCAATACGCCAAGTGTTCCAGATGCAACCCCTAAAATACAGGTTTCTGCATCAAATACACGAGTAATATCTTTTTTTCGTGCCCCTAAAGCTTTCAAAACACCAATTTCCTTCGTCCGTTCAATGACTGACGTATAGGTAATAATACCGATCATGATCATACTGGTCACTAAAGAAATTCCAGCAAAGGCGATCAATACATAAGTGATGGCATCCATCAAACCACCAGTCAATTCAGTCATCGTTCCTGCTAGATCAGTATAGATGATTTTATCTTCTTTTTTCTTTCCTTTGTTGTAATCATCTAAATAGCTCAAGATTTGTTCTTTGTCCTTGTAGTTATTTGGATAGATCATAATACTGCTAGGGATACTATCTCCCCCTAGATAAGCCAATGTACTTTCTTTAGTTGCATCGTCTAATTTTTCATTTGTCATGACGTTTATGTCTGTATCTCTTTGTGCTTTAACAATTTCAGAGTTTTCATTATCTTTAACGATTTTAGAGGTTAGCTCGTTACTATAGGCAATTCCCGGTGCTAAAAGATTCATTGTTGATGATTCCTTCACCCGTAAAATTCCAGAAATTTTCAGTGTGTCATTGTTGGCATTATCATACATCGCTTTGTAATCATTATTAGGAATAAAGTTACCTGTCGGTATTTTTGAATAGTATTCATTGTTATTAATCAACTTAAATTCAGTACCAACGATTTTGTCAAAATCTACCTTTTCGTCATCCTTAACGTCAAATCCAAGATTTTTCAACGAATTGATATTGGTACTATTATTCGCATCAACAATCAATACAACGTCTGTATTGGCTTTTGGATAAGCACCAGCCAGCAATTTATAGTTATCCTTTAAGAAATTACCTGAGTCTTTATCTAGCTGTGTTGGAAACGAAGACACACCCATTCCTGTCATACTAGACATCGCACTCATCATTGAAGGACCATTATCTGGCGAATCATTAGATAGTTTTACTGGCTTCACATCGCCATCAATATCACGTAAAAGATTCATACCAACCACACGAGTAAAGCCAATATTATTACTCAATTTAGGATCGATATCATTAATATAATCAACATAATCCTGATTGATTTTATTCGTATGCTGGGCTTTGTCCTCATCACTGATCTTTGCCACAACACTATTTTTCGTGTCTTTATTTGACCCGCTGGCCTTTTCTGAACCGAGTGCCCGATCGCGATTAGCCGATTGATCTGTTGTTGTTTTTGAGATCGTGATTGGATACTTCGCCATAGTCTCAGCTTGCGTGCTATCGATTTGCTTTTGGAATCCACTGGATAGTGAAAGCACAATCCCGATACTGATGATCCCAATACTTGAAGCGAAGGCAGTTAAGAAGGTCCGACCTTTTTTCGTCCGTAAATTATTAAAGGAAAGCTTCAATGCGGTCACGAATTTCATTTTCGTACGTTTTAATTGAAATTGTTCTCCTTTTTTTCCTTCAATATGCGGATGAGAATCATCCATAATCCGACCATCGGAAAATCTGATGGTCCGATCAGCATATTTATCTGCTAATTCAGGGTTATGAGTCACCATGATGACTAATTTCTCTTTCGACAATTCTTGAATTAGATTCATGATTTGCACACTGGTTTCCGTATCTAACGCCCCGGTTGGCTCATCACAAAGTAAAATATCAGGATCGTTCGCCAACGCTCGAGCAATGGCGACCCGCTGCATCTGGCCCCCAGAAAGTTGGTTCGGTTTCTTATGCATATGATCGGCCAATCCGACTCGTCGTAAAGCGTCCTCTGCTCTTTGTTGTTTCTCTTCTTTTGAAACCCCGCTTAACGTCATACCAAGTTCCACGTTGTCGATGATTCCTAAATGACTAATCAAATTATAGCTTTGAAAAACGAATCCGATGGAGTTATTACGATAAGCATCCCAATCGGCATCCTTAAAGGTTTTAGTTGATTTCCCATCAATCACCATATCACCAGAATCATAGTTATCTAAGCCGCCAATCACATTCAACATAGTCGTCTTACCTGATCCGCTGGCACCTAAAATTGCGACAAATTCTTACCGCCGAAATGCGACTGATACACCATCTAAAGCCTTGGTTGTCGTATCCCCCACATGATAGTATTTCTTAATGTCTTTTAATTCTAACATTACGTCACCCTTTTCTTTCTGTTTACATCGTAAAGATAGCATGGCATTATTAACTCAAAATGAACAAGAATTCATACTAGGTTCACAGTGATTTGTTACTATTATTAAGCAAAAAGGAAGGTGACGCAAATGAATCGAATACTTATTGTAGAAGATGATGAAAACTTATCATTACTTTATCAATCTGCTTTAAAAAATGAACGCTTCGAGGTATTTCGTGCGATGAATGGTGTAGATGCCTTAAATATCCTAGATAAGCAATTCATTGATCTGATCATCAGCGACATCATGATGCCGGATATGGACGGCTATGAGTTAGCCGAAAGTTTACGAGAAGCAGGCTATGATTTACCTATTTTATTTATCACAGCTAAGGACTCTTTCGAAGATAAAAAACGTGGCTTTACAATAGGTATAGATGATTATATGGTTAAGCCAATTGATGTAAACGAAATGATACTGCGGGTGGATGCTTTATTGCGTCGAGCACAAATTGTCCACACAAAAGAATTAGTAGTAGGAAAAACTCGGCTGGACCAAGAAACCTACCAGATCAAAACAAGCGACCAAACGGAAACCTTGCCGCAAAAAGAATTTTTATTACTATATAAATTACTGGCTTATCCTAACAAAATTTTTACCCGTCAGCAATTAATGGACGAGATATG
The DNA here is from genome assembly GCF_000406965.1 of Enterococcus avium ATCC 14025. Lineage (GTDB taxonomy): Bacteria > Bacillota > Bacilli > Lactobacillales > Enterococcaceae > Enterococcus_A > Enterococcus_A avium. Next base: position 116,820 of record NZ_KE136365.1, read on the forward strand.
GGGCTTGGACTCTGATACTGATGAGCGAACCATCGATGTTCATATCAAACGACTGCGTACTCGCTTGGAAAAAAATTCGGATTTTTCGATTGAAACAATTCGCGGATTAGGCTACAAGGCGGTCATTCACTCATGAGAAAAAAATTATTTCCACAATTATGGATGTACTTCGTTGCGATCACGTTTTTAATGATGGTCGTTGTATTAGCGGTTTTTGTCGGCCTGCTTTTTATAGTCAATCACTACCAGCTGCTGGCACCTGAAAAAGAAGGGCACCTTTTCCCTTTTTATTTCATTATTTTCTTAAGCCTAGTGATTGGTGCTACCCTTTCATTTTTTGTAGGAAAGCGAATCCTTTTACCAATCGGCAATCTAAGGCAAGCGATGAGCAAAGTCTCAAAAGGCGATTTCACTGTACAATTAGACGAACAACAGCAAATGGAAGACGTTGAAGAGCTTTACCATGATTTCAATGTTATGGTAAAAGAATTAAGTAGTATCGAAACATTACGAAATGACTTTGTTTCGACGGTCTCTCATGAATTTAAAACACCGATTGCTACAATCAAGGGTTATGTACAATTATTACAAAATGAGGAATTATCAAAAGAGGAACGGCAAATTTACTTAGAACGAATGCTGGATGGTACACATCAGCTAACACATCTTACCGATAATATTCTAAAACTAAGCAAACTGGAAAACCAAGGCATCGGACTGGATTTCCAATACTTTCGTTTAGATGAACAAATTCGTGAGGTCATTTTATTTCTACAACCAAAATGGGAGCAGCTAAACTTGTCGCTAGATTTGGATCTTCCTTGGACGGAGTATTATGGCAACGAGGAATTTCTTTATCAAGTCTGGCTGAATTTAATGGACAATGCAATTAAATACAGTCGTAAGAACAGCAACATCCGTGTTTATCTAAAAAATGATAACGCTGGGCAAACCATTATGATCAGCGACGAAGGTATCGGCATGACTGAAGATGTCGCCGATCGTATTTTCGACAAATTTTATCAAAGCGATACAAGTCGTAAAACGAAAGGCAACGGCTTAGGTCTAGCTTTAGCAAAGCAAATCATTGAACTACACCATGGAACGATCAAAGTCAACAGTTCACCAAATAAAGGCAGTAATTTTAAAATATTTTTGCCAAGCAACCTAAAAAATTCATAATTAATTGACGTAAAAAACGAATTAATTCATCATTAGTTAATATTTGTCTTGTAAGCTATGAGTAACTTAAAGAAAGGGTGACTCATATGGTGGAGAAAGAAAAGGTTACCAAGTCCGTGTACTTTGTCGAAGAAACCCAAAATATCGAGGGCGCATATGTTGAAGTCAACACACTTTTTGTCGCAGATAACCAAGAACAAGCAACTGAGTTCTACGAAAAATTAGTTAAAGAGCAGCCAAAAAAATCCTTTGGCTTATTATTAAATGAATATATCATTAATGCAGATGGCGGTTTTTTCCATAACCTTTTGCAGTCCTGGAAAAATCTACCAGCAGAATTCTATCGAAAAATGCAGGTCCTAACCTATCGACCTATAGCTGAGTACCAAAACTAACAATCAAACAGGAAAAAGAGACACTCTAAAAAAGATTCTTTCTCAAGTTTGAATATGACTGAAAAACTTAGTAATCTATTTGGCTCTTATTGAAGATAAGAACAAATACGTCACTAACTTTTCTCCATACTCAACGTTAAGAAAGAACCCTTACAAGAGTGTCTCATTTTTAAATCATGGACAATAAGAAGATAGCCGCTAATCCAGTAATCACTGAAATAGCCATCGAACGAGTCTTGTATGCTACCCCAGCGACTAAAAACATTGCGATGATCCGTACATTGCCGATCACTTCAAAATGATTTCCGCTGATAAATACATCTTTAAAAACTAAAGCTGCAAATAATGAGATTGGCACATATTTCATCCAATCACTGAACCATTGCGGCACCTGTCGTTGGGAAAAATACAACATCGGAAAAAGACGCGGTAAATAGGAGGCTCCAAATAAGCAAAGAATTAGCAATAGCAAAGAAGTATTACTCATGATGAACCTCCCCACCGGTCAGATCGTAATGATCCGGTCCATCATTTTTATTATGGGCAGTTTTCCAAAAACGTTCAACCAAATAGCCGGTTAATGAAGCCAATAAAGTCGCTAAAATCAACCCAAAGGTATTTTTGAAAAGGAGCATGAAAATAATTGCTAAGACGCCAGACAATAAACCAGTGGCTAATAATAGACCATTGCTTAATTGCATCATAAACATAAAAATGAACATGGCTGTCAAAGCAAAATGAACCAATTCAGTGTCGACATGGATCACAGAACCGAAAATGGTTCCTAAAACTGTACTCCCTGTCCAAGACGCCATCGAAAACCAATTAACATATAACGCTTTCTTACGGTTCCATTCAGGATCAGTAGAATATTTCAAATAGTTGACTGCGTAATTTTCATCATTCATTGATTGTGAAAAAAGCGCAATGAATGATCGTTTTTCTTTTTTAAAAAATTGCGACAAACTGGAACCAAGTAAAGCATAACGTAGCTCCAAGAAGAAAACCATTAGGATAGTAGACACAAATGATGCATGCACACTAATCATTGAGACGACTAAAAATTGTGCGCCTCCTGAAAAAACAAGCATCGATAGTAAGGCTGTTAAGAAGATGTTAAATCCCGCTTTTTGTAAAAGCATACCACATGCCAAACCAACCGGAATGTAACTAAAACAGAGCGGCATCGCCGCGTATAACGCCTCTAACCATGGTGTCCTTTTTTTTACAGGCATGGTAAGTTCTCAATTCCCTTCACGTTCACAGGATAAAAAGCATTTTCATTCTAACACATTCTTTCGAAAAAGAGAGCACCTTTTGAATATCTTCACTCGCTGTTCTTTTCCTTCTAATCATTCGTGAAATAAGCCAATAACATTAATTTATTTTTAAGATTCTATCTATTAAAGCCAATAATCCGAATTATATTTCCATCAAAAATAAAATCATTTGTTTTCGGCTGCTAAAAAGAGGAAACTTTTAAATGATTCTTATGAAAAATTCATGTACGTTTTCTGCTATATCAGCTTTTTACTAGAAAATTCAAGAGCTGATTGTGAATCGCATAAAATTTTATCTTAATCCGCTGAATAATTTAATATATGAAAATACCTATGATATTGATTATCATTTTTCTGAAAAAATATGGTAAGATAGTCAGCGAAAAGAGATGAGTAACAAATGACTACTAGTTTTCATGAGAATCGTTCGGTCGGATTGCTATTGACCTTCATTGGCGGAATGATGGATAGTTATACCTATATTCGTTACAGCGCCTTCGCTTCAGCCCAAACGGGGAATATAATTTTAGCAATCATTCAAGCCTACGATCGGCAGTGGAGCATGGTTGGAAAAAAAATGCTTTCCACCCTATTCTTTTTTATCGGAATTCTTTTAGCAAAATTTATGATTGATTATTTCAAAAAGAAGGAAATGCATTTCTGGCGATTATTTCTGCTTTATTTTGAAGCGGTTGTCTTTTTTATAATCAGCTTAGATTTTATACAACCACATCCTGCAATTATTACTATCATGATTGCCTTTACTGCGGCAATTCAATGGGTATCCTTTGATAAAATTAACGGGCTTGCTTATACAAATTTATTTACAACTGGTAATTTAAAAGGGGTCGCAACAAATCTTTACGATTATTTGGCTACCAAAAACTCCGAGGCTAAATCACGCTTTGTGCATTTTCTATTAGTGGTTTTGGCTTTCATCGCTGGTGCGATTGTCTCAGTTTTTTCTTATCGAATGATTGGTACCGATGCGGTCTTGATTATAGCTGGTTTATTCCTATATTTAGCCGTTTCTGAATCGTTCTTGGTATGGCGGTTCCAACGAAATACGAATGCTTTCCAAAAAAAATAACTCTTCAGCGACCTTGCTGAAGAGTTTCTTTGTCTTTAACGATTAATAAAAATGATAAACAGTACCATTCCTAAACATAGGCCCCCCATTACAGTACCTATGGCAATGAGACGCTTATCTAATTTTGTTTCAGGAACAATCCGCCGTAACCCTTGATAAATACAAATTCCTAAGAAACCACCGATAAAATTCATCAGAACATCCGTTACATCGGTCGCCCCCTATTCTTAAGACAAATTGCATTCCTTCAATGAATAGCGAGAATAAAAAGAGAAACGCCAACTTCTTCATGAACGGCAAGCCCTTTGCTGAAATTCCTAGAAGAACTCCTAACAAATCAATTATCGAACAAAGGCAATCTCAATATCTGCATTACTAGTCCTAACTTCTAACTCTTTTGAACCATTCTTTTGATTGCCTAAATTGTTTGAGGCATTACTTGTTTTTGACGTGATCGAAAAATCTTCTTTATTACCAATAATCGTTCCATTCACCTCTGAATTACTGGTTTCAAGAGAAAGCGATTCTTTCGGTTTCACATTCATTAGATTAATCTTCCCATTTGACGTTTGGAATTCTCCCTCATTAAAATTCAAATCTGAAAGATCCATTTTACCATTGCTCGTTTCAAAGGACCCATCATCAAATTTGAGCTGTGAAAGCTCCACTTTTCCATTGCTGGTTTCTGCATCCACACTATTGGCATCGACATCATTGATAATCATTTTGCTATTGCTAGTTTCCAAATTTAAATTATCCAACACTAAATTTTCTGTTGACAGCTTGCCATTAGACGTTTCAACCTGCAAATCCTTCAGCTTAGCTTTTGGCACTTCAATTGTTACTCTAGGGCTGCTGTTTCCGAAATTAAAGAAATCAAAATTAAAACCAATACTTCTTTTACGCTCCAAAGTTAAGGTATTATTCGTTTGTTTAATGTTGTATTTGATATCTCTGCTCTTTTTATAGTTGATTCGCGTTCGATTCCCAGACACACCCACAATATCGACCGGCATATTCCGATCATCTACAACCAATTCCCGAACGGGCTTTGTTGTAGTGAATGTCTCATTACTCATACGATTGTGAACAAACATACTGCTAATACACACTAAAGCCGCACCAATTAAAATCAACCCTAAAACTATCTTTTTCATATTTATACCCCTTACCTGTTTTCTTATCTTTATCATAAAGAAGTTTTCAACCGTTTACATGGGACAAAAGACTGATTCTTTCTCATCACTTGTTCCGATTAAATCCAGCTTTGATCTCAATGAAATCTTGAAATAGTCGAAAAAGTTGGAAAAGCATAGCTCGTTCTTCGAAAGACTGACGACTTTCTGGTAACTTTTTTTGTTGATATCGCTGATCTGTTTCAGCAATCTTCGTTAAAATCTCTGCACCATCGTTGTCCTCTGCTAAAGTCTGAGCAGTAAATTCAAACAGTTCTTGTAGTTCCTGCACATCTTCTGGTTCTGCATCTAGACGATTTAATATCTGCAACATGTCAGATAGGACTTTTAATTGTAAGCGGCGCATCGCAAAATACTCAAAATAGTAACTATTGCCAGAAAAGAACCGATTCTCTTCATATTCTTGAGCGCGAACTTGAGCTTCTCGAACAAAGTCGCGTAAGGATAAACATTCCTGCCGCAAAAGCTCTTCCTTAGCTGGTTGATTCAGATAGGCGGACATTTGTCCCAGCATTTTTTTCATGGAAACTTCGACGACTGCTTGATCTTCTTGAATTTTTTTCTCCGTATTTGGCATATAAAGATTGGCGGCCAGCGCACAGCCCACCCCAATGATCATCAGTAGGTATTCATTAATGATCAACGGTACAGGCATCTCACCTGCTGCTAAGTAATGTGTGATCAAAACAGAACTAACGGCAATTCCCTCTGCTAAATCAAACTGAATCGACAAGGGGATGAAGAATAATAGATACAAACCGAAGACAATTGGATGAAATCCCAAGAGTGAAAAACAGATAGCCGCAATACTCGTTGCTAATGTTAATGAAAAAAGTCTATTCAGTGCAGTCTTTGCTGTAGAGCGTTTAGTATTGGTGACAGTCAAGATCGTTATGATAGCAGCTGATGCAGCCGACTCTAAGCTTAAACCTCCAGCTAATAATAAAGCGATAGGTGCAGCCACCGCGGTCTTGATCGTACGTAATCCTATTTTCATGTATATCCTCCCTCCTTAAAAGCTTACACTAAAGTCACTTAGGAAAAAAGTCGCAACTTGACGAATTATCTTGTATAGTAGATACGTTGTGAAAGTCCAAATTAATTATAGAAGAAAAATTAGTTTATATATACAAAGAAGGAGTGAATAAAATGGAGAGTTGGCTTTTTTTAGGTGTCATTTTAATAATCGCCCTTATTGCGAAAAATCAAAGTTTAATGATCGCGACACTTGCGATACTAGTTTTAAAATTAATTCCCCATTCAGATAAATTTTTATCAATCTTAAACAAACAAGGAATCAACTGGGGTGTTACGCTAATATCAGCAACGATCCTGGTTCCTATCGCTACTGGTGATATTGTCTTAAAAGATTTATTGAACACCTTAAAATCACCGTTGGGCTGGGTTGCAACACTCTGTGGCGTTTTGGTTGCGGTCTTATCTTCAAAAGGGGTTGGATTGATTAATCAATCTCCTGAAGTTACCGTTGCTTTAGTGTTTGGTACGATTATGGGGGTTGTTTTTCTAAAAGGGATAGCCGCTGGCCCCGTAATTGCCGCAGGTATCACCTACTGCATCATGCAGGTCATTCAAGTCGTGACAAATCGTTAATTTCTTGAACCCCTAATTCTTTTCTAGCGGAAATAATTAGGGGTTGTTTGTATCTCATAAAAATCTTTTGTAAGATAGAAACAAATGATATCCATCATACTCTTCATAATAGTTGCTTTAATACCTACTAGGGGGTGTAATAATGCGAGAAAAATCCAAAGCTGCTCGTTTGCGTCAAATCGTGAAAATCGTTAACCACTACAGCGTCGTTAAAAATATTACTCAACAAAAGAATCCAGAGGAAGTTCGTAAGGCCTTCGAGGAATTAGGACCCACCTTCATCAAAGTGGGGCAAATGATGTCAGTCAGGACAGATATTTTTACCTTAGACTTCACTAAAGAGCTGCGAAAATTACAAGATGACGTGAAAACAGATGATTTTGACTCTGTTAAAGCCTTAGTTGAAAAAGAATTAGAGCTACCTTTAACAGAAATTTTCGAGAGCTTTGATGAACAGCCCTTTGCCTCTGCTTCAATTGCACAAGCGCATCATGCGCGGCTAAAAAACGGGCAAAAAGTTGTCGCTAAAGTTCAACATCCTGGGATTGCTTCCGAAATCGAGTTAGATCTATCTTTGTTTGAAAAAGCCATCCCAATCGCCAATTGGGTTCCAGAAAGCAAAGTCATTGATCTCAAAAATATTTTAAAAGAGATTCGTGTGTCTCTACAAAATGAATTAGATTTTCAAAAAGAACTAGAATTAGCGGAGGAATTTTATCGTTTAAACAATGATTGGAAAGAAATTCGAGTTCCTAAAATGGAACCAGCTTACTCTTCTAAAAAAGTCATCGTAATGGAGTTAATGCCTGGGACAAATTTAAAGGAACTAATCAATACGAAGGATGAAAAAATCGTCCAAGGCGAAACAACCTATAAGGAATTAAAAAAGACGATTAGTCAATTATTGATCGAGCATTTTATGAAAGAAGTTTTTGAGGATGGTTTCTTTCATGCTGATCCACACCCAGGTAATCTTCTATTGCAGCTGATGAGCGAGGAAGAAAATCGAAAGGATCAACAGTTGAAAACAAAGGAACGTCAAGGAAAAATTGGCAATATCCCTTATGAGATTACCATTTCTCGCAATGAACAGCTGCGACCCTTTCGTCTGAACGTGATCGACTTTGGAATGATGGGTACTATCAACCACGAGATGCAGGCCAAGATGAGTAATACGATCATTGCCATTTATAGTAAAGACAATCAACGAATTACGAATGCTGTTCACGCTATTTGCAAACAAGTCGGCAGCTTTGATGAGGAGAAATTTACTTATGAGCTAGATGATTTCTTAAATCGTTATTTGAACTTACCTGTCAAAGAAATCGACCTGCAGAAAGTATTTTCTCAAGTAGTGATTATCTGTCATGATAACAATCTACAGATCGATGATTCAGTCACCATGTTGATTAAAGCCTTCGGTACCCTAGAAGGAGTCATCGAGGATCTTAATCCAGATCTCTCTTTATTTGAAGTCGTTGCCCCCTTTGCACAAAAATATTTTCTTCAACAATTGAATCTGAAAGATGAATTGCAAGAAACTGGTTTAGATTACTTAACTTCTCTAAAAGCTTTGCCAAAAATACCTAACCGTACCTTAAATGTACTTGATACGTTTGCTAAAGGTAAGGGCAAGTTAAATTTAGAGCTTAAAAATCAGCATAATTTCTTAGAACGAGCAGAAGCAATGGTCAATCGTTTGGTAATTGGCTTAATTCTTTCCGCTTTGGTTATCGGCTCATCAATTTTGGTCCAGACATCTCCTGAAGGTGATACCTTGATCTCTGATCTTGGTGTCTTTGGCTATTCCGTAGCAGCTCTTTCGATTCTTTTCTTAGTCATTGAAAGTCTCTATCGTCGATACCGTAAATGGAAAGAACGATAACAAGTTTAATTATGTAAGAAGTGGGTTCCTAGCCCACTTCTTTTTTTCAAAAATAATGCTCTTTCATTTTTTTCCGATTCAATAAAAAAAATGAAAATTTCCAAAAAAAGTTATTATCTCCTTAATTATATTACTTTTATCCACATGTAAAGAGGAAATTTACTATGGCAATAGGCAGATTCTTTTACATAAAAGGGGTGTCATTTTACTATTTGAGTGTAAACAATTTAAAAATATTGAAGTAAGGAGGTGCGGTATGAACAAATTTCTCAAAACCATCTTGATTATTTTCTCACTGGTTTTACTTTCCATTTTTCTATCCGTTGTAGCAATCTATTACTTCATCGCTTCAAACCCATTGGACTTTAGCTCACTGCAGCAATTTGTGCTGACAAATCAATATGCTCAGCTCTATTTATTTTGGGTAGCAGCAGCTTTAGCGATCTTAACGGTAATCGGTATCTTCGTAATCATATTCTATCCAAAGAGAGTAACCAAATTCTCCTTGAAAGAAAATCGTGGCGAGTTAGCTCTGGATAAGCGAGCGATCGAAGGGTATGTTCGGACAAGTATCAAACAGGAAGACTTTATGAATAACCCTAAGGTCAATGTAGCGGCGACGAAAAATAGAATTAAAGTAAATGTTCATGGTCAGTTAAAGAAAACTTCTGGTTTAATTGGTCAAACAGATCAATGGACTAAAAACGTGGAAACAAAACTTCGAGAATTATTAGGTTCTGAAGAAAAAGTTTCAATTAAAGTAAAACTACAGGCAATTGAACCAACTTCATCAGAAGCAACGGTAACTCGGCCGCGAGTAGAATAGGAGGAACAGCGATGCAAGAATTTTTAACACGAGACAAACTGCCTATGATCTTTGGTATCCTCGGTTTTATCTTAGCTGTGCTATTCTTTACAATCGGCTTTTTTAAAACGATTTTATTGATTCTGATCACGATCATCGGCGTAGCTATCGGCATCTATTTAAAAAATAATCATATTTTAGATGACTATTTAAAAAAATAGTTACACACATCAGATTACCATGATCTTTTCTTTTGAAAAGAATCATCCATTAACACAATAGGAGGACAAAAGAATGGAAAACACAACAATCAAACCAACAGAACCAAAAAAAGATATTAAAGGTGAATTAACCTATGAAGACAAAGTCATCCAAAAAATTATCGGCATTGCTTTGGAAAATGTAAATGGCTTATTAACTGTAGATGGCGGATTTTTCTCGAATATCAAAGACAAATTAGTCAATAGTGATGATGTAACTTCTGGAATCAGCACAGAGGTTGGCAAACAACAAGTCGCTGTCGATATGGATGTTGTTGTTGAATATGGTAAAGACATCGAAAATATTTATGATCAAATGAAGAAATTGATCTCTGAGGAAGTCAATAAAATGACTCACTTAGATGTAATTGAAGTCAATGTGAACGTCGTAGATATTAAAACTCGCGCAGAATACGAAGAAGACAGCGAGACTGTTCAAGATAAAGTTACTAGTGCCGCTCAAACGACTGGAAGATTCGCCTCAAAACAAACAAATCGTGCAAAAAGTGCTTTGAGCAATCAAACAGACAAAATCAGCGACAATTTAGAATCAGAACCACGCGTTAAATAACTCTTCCCCATTGACTAGCTGAACCTTAGCTAGTCTTTTTGCAGTGCTTCTAGTTGGACTGGCAAAAATTATTCCTAAAAACATGACTTCCTTCGCGATGTTTAGTTGGATGGTAGGCGGAATGAGTATTGGTTCAATTTTTTCAGGTTTTGAAAAAATTGTTTCCTTATAACGAATTAGCCGCGAGTTGCCAGTTCTGCTTTTAGCAAGTTAGTGGAATCGTAGACAGGGTTAAAATCAATTGATAAAACAAACGGCCAAGACAATGTTAGTCTTGGCCGTTTGTTTATCGATTCTGATATCCTAAATAGTCCCCATAGGTCGCTGCAGCTTTAGTTCCTTTTACAATTGCCTGACGAACAGCTTCAACCGCTAAAATCGAGACTGCTTCAAAACTAGCATTAATTTGATTTGCACCTAAAACAAATAAGGTATCACCATCATAGGTTGTATGTGAAGGACGAATCGCCCGCGCAATCCCATTATGACTGATATCAGCTAATTTGTTCATCTTAGCTTTTGGGAAAGTCGCGTTAGTCATCACACAGCCAATCACTGTATTCCCATCAAACAAGGCTGCTTCATTTTGATAATACTCGAGGAACAACTCCTCCGAGAAGCCGATTCGCTGCTCACCTGGTTTACGAGCACCAGCGATTATCTTTCCAACTTCTTCGTCAAAAACATCTCCTACAGCATTGACAGCAATCACTGCGGTTACCCATAAATTTCCATGTGCAATCGTATGAAGTCCGATCCCGCCTTTCATAGCGTTTTTTGCACCATTGATCGTTCCGACACTGCAGCCTGTTCCAGCACCATAATTTCCCGCTTGAAATGGCTGATCGTTAAATGCTGCTTCACACGCTTGGCGTCCGGCTTGATAATTTGGTCGAACATCTGAACGACCGATTCGTAAATCAAATAAACTCGCACCAACAACATTGGGTACAAAGGTGATTCCCATATCTCGTCCGATTTTGTTTTCTTCTAAAAAATCCACAATTCCAGCATTCGCGGCTAAACCAAAAGCACTGCCGCCAGATAATGTCACGCCATGGACAAATTTTCGATTATTCTCAGATTTCAAAGCGTCTGTATCCCGTGTGTTCGGTAATCCCCCTCGTACAGAAACGCCACCTGTAACTCCATCTTCGCAAAGAATTACTGTGCAGCCCGTCATCGCTTCAGAATCGGTATATTGCCCAATATGAAAAAAATTTTGATATGCTTCCATCTTGTCCTCCAGAGATATTTTCTCTAATTCTAGCTATTCCCATAAAAGAAAACAACCGCCTGTTATAGACGGTTGATTACTTCATCGACATTTTTGATCGTCACAGAAATCGTACCGTCAGGATTGTTGATAAATTCGATTAACTCTGGATTACGATAAACATCCAATGGCACAATCAATTCAATTCCATTCGATAATTTTAATTTTTGTTTGCCATATTTTTTTTCAGTGATCTCACGGACTTCTCTCAACAATGGCGCTTGATCCACATAGCCTTTTTCAACGACTTCTTCTTGAAACGCAACTTGAGCTGAAACATTGTCTTTGAAAACCTTTTGCGCCACAACTTTAGCATCAATCTGTCCGCTTTCTTCTACAATGTCGTAAACAGCTTCCTTCACGTCAGCGATTACATCATGTTTTTGATTTTCAAACTTTTCCCCAATTTTTTCCGCGACCTTCTTAATCACTCGAACATTTTCTTCCAATGATGGTGCGGGACGACTTTCGATCACTTGCGTTGAAAAGTATAAACGCTTTTCTCCTGAAAATGGGTATTTTTTTTCGATCACTTCATAACTCAGATTGTTCAGATTAACTACAATGCCTTCATCGGCTTTTTGTGTCTTACCCGAAAGCAACGCACGATGAATGATCAATTCATTTTTCAAGCCAGTATCGTCTGAATCTACGATATGTGTATAACCTTCATGGTAATTCACTTTTAGAAAGGCCAAATATAGTTGAGTGTCTTCTTCGTATAACACGACAAAGGCATCCGCACTTGGTGCTTCCTCACTTTCTTTATAAGCTTCATACCAACGCGTCACAATTTTTTCACTAGCGGGTAAAAAATCATGTTCTGCTTGTTGGCTTAATAATGCAAATGTTGAGTCCTCTGCTAGCGTTCCTGTTTTGGTTTGGGCGGAAGATAACTTTTGAATTTTTTTTATCAAATACTCACGAACGTATTCTTTTGTTAAATCTAATTCACTCTGACTATAAATCGGATCCCCTGATTCGCGATCCACAATGTGAAGTGCAGCTTTTTTTAAATAAATATCCATAAGTTCCCTGCTTTCTAAAATTGTGACTTTTAATTCTTTCTATGAGCTAAAAAAGCCAGCTTTTTTTAACGTAACTGCGTAAAACAGTATTGCCAACCTGACTATCATACACAGGAAACAGGGAAAATGGCAACTATTGTTTTAATAAAAGTTCCCTAGTTGCTTATAGGTATCAAAAAAGCTGGAAAAATTCCAGCTTTTTTAATACCTATCTTGCTTTAATAATATTGATGATTTTTTTCTTGGATCTGCTGTTTAACCAAGTTCATAAATTCGAGCTTGGTCATTTGCTTGATTTTATCGCTGCCATGTTTACGAACTGCAAATGTTCCTTCTTTTATTTCCCTGTCGCCAATTACCAAGATGTAAGGAATTTTCCGTAATTCAGCCTCGCGGATTTTTTTGCCTAATTTTTCATTTCGCAAATCTTTCTCTACACGAATACCTGCGGCATGAAACTCTTGAAATAGTTCTTCTACACCAGACTCATGAGGCGGAGCTACATTGATAAGTGCGACTTGCTTCGGAGCTAACCAGAAGGGAAATGCTCCTGCATAATGCTCGATCAAGATACCTAAGAAACGATCCAATGAACCAAAAACCGCACGATGAATCATCACTGGCTGAGCCTCCTGATTATCTTCATCAACATAAGTCAGATCAAATTTTTCTGGCATTTGAAAGTCTAATTGCACGGTGGCACATTGATGGCTTCGATTTAAGGCATCTTTGATATGAATATCGATCTTCGGTCCATAAAATGCGCCATCGCCTTCATTGATATTGTATTTGTAGCCAAGATCAGTCAATACTTTTCCTAAGGATGCTTCTGCTTCATCCCATAACTCAATTTCACCCATAAAGTCATCTGGTCGCGTCGAAAGCTCGACACCATATTCAAAGCCAAAAATCTTGTAAACCTCATCAATAATTTTCAAGGCCAAGGCGATTTCTTGTTCGATTTGATTCCGTCGTACAAAAATATGAGCATCATCTTGACAGAAGGTCCGAACTCTCAATAATCCGTTCAAAGCACCACTGAATTCATGACGGTGGACTTGGCCAAACTCTGCCATCCGCATCGGTAAATCACGATATGATCGTTTGCGATCCTTGAAGATCAAGCAATGACCAGGACAATTCATTGGTTTCAAAGCATAATCTTCATCTGCAACCTTCGTGAAGTACATATTATTTTTATAATGATCCCAATGCCCTGAACGTTCCCACAATCGTTGATTCAAGATCAATGGTGTTTTAACTTCTTTATAATCATATTTTGCCTGCAATTCTCGTAAGAATCTCTGCAATTCATTCCGAATAGTCAAGCCATTTTCCAAGTAGAAAGGCATCCCAGGAGCTTCTTCAGAAAACATAAATAAATCAAGCTCTTTCCCTAATTTCTGATGACTGCGTTTTTCTGACTCTTCCAGATAATCTAAGTGAGCAAGGAGCTGTGACTTCTCAGCAAAAACAACTCCCATGACCCGTTGCAGCATTTCATTTTCCGGGTTTCCCTGCCAGTAAGCGCCAGAAACTTTTAATAATGAAAAATATTGCGCTGTCGCTAATTCAAGCGCCATCGGTTCAAGGAAAAATTCTGTTACATTACCGAAAGAATAAACAAAGACTTGCTGATCTGCCATTAACTCAGCCAGCGCAAATAGCTTCAACTCATTGTCTTTAAAGATTTCTCTTGCCTCGGACACGCTTACCGCCGCACTTTCAATCGTAGCCCCCATTTTAATTTGCTTTTTGATATGGTGCTCCAAATCTTTTAAGATCAATGCACTCAATGGCTGATTCACACGTAAATCGACCCAAACTGTTTGCTCATCACGCTGAGCCTTAGCAAAAAGAGCTTCCGGATAAAGCGTCTTGATCGCCTCTTCCAGCAGGAGGCTAACAAGCTGACAAATTGCCGTAGTTCCTTCAGGAGAAGAACAATCATAAAAAGCGATTTCAGCATTATCTTTCACTGGAGTTGCTAAATCAACCAACTCGCCATCAATACTACCAACGACTGCTTCTTCCATCAGCTGATTTTTTATCTCGAATAAGGTGGTATATTTTGTCACCTTTTGTTTGCTTCCATCTGGTAAAACAATTTCGATTTCTTTTGACATCCAACTCAACTCCGATCCGCTTTTTCATAATATTCTTTCCTGCGTACCTTTTCTAATTAATTTTAACAAAAGGCCTGAAGGGTTTTCAATAAAAAAACGTCCCTATAAAAAATAGGGACGTGAATAGACGTGTTACCACCCAAGTTCCCAAAAAGTGTAGACTTTCTGGCTTGTAAGATAGATAACGGGTATCACCCGGACCGTTTGCGGCCGCTCAAAGGGAGTAATCTGGTTTTATCGTTCAGAAGCTTCCAGCCATGGCTTCTTTCTCTGGTGAGACGAGAAACAAACTCAGATATTGTCCTTTTCATTGCATTGTATTATTGAGTAAAGCATAGCCCCACAAAAAATATTTGTCAACGCTTTTCTTCCAAGGTTATTCATTTGATTTCAGAGCATCAATCATATTGATATGCCGCAACCGAAAATGTGTCGCGACCATTACAATGACGGAAAAAAGAATAGTCAATCCGCCAGACGAAAGATATGCACCTAAGCGAATTACTAACGGAAATGTGATAGTCTCCATCGATGCTTGATCTAAAATAAATTTGGTCAAAATAATCCCTAGACCGTAACCAAACAAAATTCCTAAAATAGTAAAGACAAAATTCTCACGAAAAATGTATGAAGTGACTTCTCGGTCATAAAAGCCTAATACTTTGATTGTTGACAGTTCCCGTACTCGTTCTGAAACATTTATATTCGTCAAATTATACAACACAATGAACGCCAATAAGCCTGATAAAACGACAAAGATCCATACAATCCCATCAAGATTATCCATTGATTGTTCTTGAGCTTCTATTTGCGTAGAGATAAAAGAAGTATTTACCACTTGACCAGAACTCAACAGTTTTTGAGACAGTTCTTTTTCCTCTGATTTAGTCATTTTTTTACTTTTCAATAAATAACTATTCATTTTGAAATCTTTTCCCCGAGCCTGCTGATAGTAATCCTTTGATAAATACAAAAAGTTTCCTAGATAATTGTCAGCGATATTGGCGATTTTAACTTTAAAGGTTTGTTGATCCTCATCATGGACTGTTAAGCTGTCGCCTTTCTCTAGATTAAACAGTTCTGCCATCTTTTGTGTAATCACGGCACCATCATTTGGCAAATTAAATTTCTCACCTTGATTCTTCAAATGCAAGTAATTTATAAACTTTTGCTGATCTTTTGGCACCATCATGGTAAGTTTCTGATTGGCCTGTCCTTTTTGTTTTAATTCAACGGTTTGATTCATCATTGCCAATTCGCTAGTAAGCTTTTTATTCTGAGAAAAGATCATATTAACTTTTGCTTCATCAGGTTGATCTTTCAGAGTGACAATCGCATCATAATCAATGATCGGGCCAAATTGTTTATCACCGACTGAACTTAGTGAATCTTTCAAGCCGACTCCAGCAACCATCAACGCAGCACAGCCAGCAATTCCGATCACAGCCATGATCATCCGCGATTTATAGCGAAATAAATTGCGATAGCTAACCTTTGAGTTAAAACTCATACGCGACCATATCGGTGTGAGCCGTTCCAAGAAAATCCGTTTACCAGGTTTTGGAGCCTTCGGTTGAAGGAGGTCGGCCGGTTTTTCATGCAGCTCACGGAACAATACCAGTAGAGCAGCTCCCAAACTAGCAAATAGAAAAGCAATGGAGGCTTGGATGATGGGACGCGGCAAATAAAATGCAGTCACTCCTGAAAAATTATAGCGATCACTGGAAAGTACAAAAATTAATCGAGGCAATGTATGTGTCCCAATCACACTACCTAAAACAATTCCTATAGCCGCTGCTGATAAAGCATAAATAATATACTTGATCGAAATTTCAAAACGTGAATAGCCCAGTGCCTTTAAAGTACCAATCTCTCGTCGATTTTCCTCTACCATCCGAGTCATTGTTGTAAATGTGATTAATGCTGCAATGAAAAAGAAAAAAATAGGAAAGACATTAGCGATCGCTGCAATCCGCTCGGAAAGGTCTCCATATTCTTGAAAGCCTGGATTGTCTGCCCGTTGGTCAAAAGAATAACTAGGCGTTTTCAACTCGCTGATTTCTTTTTCACTATCGCTGATTTTTTGTTGAGCCTCGACTAGTTGTTCACGGTTTCTAGTAAGTTCTTTTTGCTGTGCATCTAGTTCTTCCTGAGCCTTTGCCAATTCTGGATTTCCAGTTGGTACCATGACGGCCTGTTGTTCTAACTGAGCCTTGGCTTGATCCAACTCCTTTTGTCCGGCATCCGCCTTCGCCAAATTATCAGTTACTTCAACTTTTCTTGGCAGTAAATCCTTTTCTGCTTCTGCTTTGATCTCTGCCGCGCGTTCTTGCGGTCGTTCTGCAAAAAGCTTTTCAACTTTGTCGATATTTTGATTCATCTTTTTCTCGTAAGCTTTACCATAGGTTTCTTTCCCATCGACATTTGAAAATCGGAGATAGATTACCGATTTTATCTCACTGGAAAAATTATTCTCTGGTAAATAAGCGAAGAAATCAACACTGCCGTTTCCGACGTTCGAAAGACCGCGTTCTTCTGTACTTATATACATTGGTGATTGTACAAATCCAACGATTTTAAAGTTTTTACGTTTCAACTGATCTGGCTGATCAATTTTATATGTTTGATTGAGACGATAGCCTTCCTCTTTGGCTTTTTCATCCAAGACAATCTCATTATCTTTTTTTGGCAAATGTCCCGATTTTACAATCAATTGATTCTGCTGATTGTCTTTGTCATAAGAATAAAGCTTCACTACTTGATTCTTATCACTATCAGCATAAAACAATTGATATCCACTTTCGACTTCAGCATTTGGGACTGTCTCTGCCAATTTTTCATCTTCTTTTGTCAAACCACCAGTTGAAATAATTTGCAGGTTCGATAACTCCTGCTTATCCACAAACTGACTAGCCGAATGATTTAAGATTGGGCCAGTTGCTTTGATCCCTACGTACAATAATGTGCCTAATAAAATAATTAAAACGATTGAAATGAAACGGCCTTTTGAGTAAATGATTTCTCGTAAACTCGCCTTTAGATATGTTTTATTTTTCATCTGTCTACTCCTGTTTTTTCGTCCATTTCATTCTAACACAAAACGTTTTCATGACTGGCACAAAAAATTTCAACTAAAATTAAGAAAGGCTTCGCGAACTCGCTCAGCTTTTGAGCAATAAGACCAAAATATTTCTAAATTGCTTCTCAAATTTAGAAATATTTTTGCTTATTGCCGATAAAGCTAGTTTGTGAAGCCGGACATGAATATTCCCGTTGTAAAGCAATTAACTCATGTGAAAATTTTATACTTTCTATATTGTCAAAAAAAGAACACTACAAAAGTTTCCACTCTTGCAGCGTTCTCTTAACAATCACTTCTATTAAATTTAGTTCTTAAATGAGTGAATCGGAGCTGGAATTCGTCCACCGCGAGCGATGAAATCATCAGAGCCAGCTGCATTAACAGCCATAACTGGTGCTCTACCCAGCAAACCGCCAAATTCAACCATATCACCAATTTTTTTATCTTTCGCTGGAATGATCCGAACAGCGGTAGTTTTATGATTGATCACACCTATTGCCGCTTCGTCTGCGATCATTGCCCCAATGGTACTAGCTGGTGTATCGCCAGGAATTGCGATCATATCTAAACCTACCGAACAAATCGCCGTCATAGCTTCTAGTTTTTCAATCGATAAAGAACCATTATTCACCGCATCAATCATCCCGGCATCTTCTGAAACAGGAATGAATGCACCAGATAATCCACCAACATGATTACATGCCATGACACCGCCTTTTTTCACTGCATCATTTAATAAAGCCAATGCTGCTGTCGTTCCATGAGTTCCGACTGTTTCTAAGCCCATTTCTTCCAGCACATGAGCCACTGAATCACCCACTGCTGGTGTCGGTGCTAATGATAAGTCCACGATTCCAAAAGGTACATTCAATCGTTCTGACGCAATCTTCCCGACCAGTTGTCCCATGCGTGTGATTTTGAAAGCTGTTTGCTTCACCGTTTCCGCGACAACATCAAAAGATTCACCTTTGACTTTTTCTAATGCACGCTTCACAACTCCTGGGCCGCTGACGCCAACATTGATCACACAATCTGCTTCACCTACGCCATGAAAGGCACCAGCCATGAACGGGTTGTCTTCCACTGCATTGGCAAAAATTACTAATTTCGCACAGCCGAGATCAGAAGCTGCTGCTGTCTCTTTAACAATTCTTCCTGTATGTGCAACAGCATCCATGTTAATTCCCGCTCTTGTTGAACCGATATTAACTGAAGCACAGACAAAATCTGTTTCTGCTAACGCTTGAGGAATTGAATCGATTAGAATTCTGTCTCCATGCTGATAGCCCTTTTCAACTAAGGCTGAGAAACCGCCTAAGAAGTTAACGCCCACGTCTTTCGCTGCTTTATCTAATATTTTAGCAAATTTTACATAGTCTGTATCGGGAGTCGCCGCTGCAATAATTCCAATCGGTGTAACAGAGATACGTTTGTTAATGATAGGAATACCATATTCAGCTTCAATCGACTCACCAACTTTAACCAAGTCTTTTGCTTTCGTAGTAATTTTGTTATAAATCTTTTCACAGGCGCGATCACTGTCGCTATTAATACAATCTAGCAATGATATCCCCATGGTAATCGTTCGAATATCTAAATTTTCTTCTTCGATCATTCGAATCGTTTCCATTATTTGATTGATTTCCACAAAGAGTCCTCCCTATAATTTATGCATCGTGTCAAAAATTTCTTGATTTTGAATACTAATCTTCACGCCTAAGTTTTTCCCTAGTTCATGAAGCTGTTCACGTGCTCCTTCAAAATCTGCTGTAGCATTGGTCAAGTCCACTAACATCATCATGGTAAAATAATCTCCCATAATTGTTTGAGAAACATCAAGAATATTAATTTTTAATTCCGCTAATTTTTGACTGGTACCGGCTACGATACCAACCTTGTCCTTTCCAATAACCGTTACTACGCCACGCATTTGCATAACTCCCTTCAGATAATTGTTTCTCATTATAGCACAGTGATGACAAAACGATGAGATTTTTATGAATTAAATCAAACCTTTTTATCAAAATGTTCGGATTTTGCGAGTTTCGCTTCGTATTTTTAGTGCGATTAGTAGAATCGTATGCGTCCAAAGATAGTTTGATTTTTTCTTTACGCTTTGTCAGTTCATCTTCTTGCTTCAACAGGTTAAGTAGAATCACATATCTTCTCTTCGAAAATAGTTTGATTTTTCTGTTGGCTGCTTGTGCATACCCACAAGCTCTCCAATATCGCTTTACTTCCTATTGTCTTTTCCCTGTGATATATTCAGTTTGACGAGTAAATTACTATAAAAAGAGGAGGTTTCTTAATGGAACTTTTTGAAACAATGCTCCAACACACATCAGTACGGTCCTTCACCCAGCAAAAACTAACTGACGAACTAAGAGAACAGTTAATCTTATCCGCCCAAAGTGCCAGCAGCTCTAACTTTTTACAAGCCTTCTCGATAATTGAAATTACCGAAGCTAAAAAAAGAAAAAAGATTGAACAAATCGCAAATTTTCCTGTTGATAATGGGGAAAAAGGCGCTCTTTACATTTTTGTTGCAGATTTAAATAAACACGCACAAGTCTTAGCTATGAACAACGACTCTATGGAACACTTGCGCACAATGGAGTCATTAGTGGTTTCAATCGTTGACGCAACCTTAGCTGCACAATCGATGGCAATTTATGCTGAATCGGTTAGTCTAGGAATTTGTTATGTCGGTGGTATTCGGAATAACTTATTTCAGATGAAGGATATTCTTGAACTCCCTGAGTTAACTTATCCAGTATTTGGTATGTTTGTCGGCTATCCAGTTAAAAAAAATGAGGTAAAACCAAGACTGCCACTCAATACTATACTTGGAACCAATACCTACCAATCATTAACAGCCGAGATGATCAATGCTTATGATGAAAAAACTGCTGACTATTATCAAGCTCGAAGCACGAATGTTCAGAGCACTAACTGGTCAGAAAAAGTTCGACAACATTTTGAGTATCCAAGACGTCAAAATACTGTTGAATTTCTAAAAAAACAAGGCTTCGTTTTTTAAACGAAACCTTGCTTTTTTCATGCTGGAATGATAGCAATCGCACGAACATTAAACCCTGGAGCATCTTTGACTTTTGGTACACCAATCGAGATAGCGCCGCCAACTGGTGGAAGCTCCGTCAACCGATTTAAGACCTCCACTTGAAATTTGTCCTGCTGTAGCCAGTACAGCTCTCCAATTAGTCCCCCATTTCGGGTACAATTCACTGCTGAATCAGTATCCAGTGTCTCATGACCTATCGCTGTAACTTGTCGTTCTTCATGTAAGAATTTTAAGGCCTCCAAGGACCAACCTGGCGTGTGGGCCTGCCCTTCTTGATCGACATTATAGAATGCCTCCAAATCCTCCCAGCGTTTAGACCAGCCACTGGCAAATGCGACAAAGCTTTCTGCTGGAATGTTTCCATGCTCTTCTTCAAAAGTAAGAATATCTTCCACCGTCAGAGAATAATCAGGATTTTCTGCAACTTCTTTTTCTTTGTTGATAACTATTAAAGGCAATAAAAAATCTTTGATTGGTAACTGATCCACCGCCACACGATCTTCTACGAAATGCACTGGAGCATCAATATGAGTTCCATATTGTGTCACTAATTGATACTCTTTAGCAAAAAATCCATCATTTTTGACTGTAACTAGTGTTTTTTCCTGCATTGGCTGAAATGATTGAAAATAAGGAATACCACCATATATGCTATGACTTAAATCCACCCATTTTTGTTGTTTTAAAAAGTGTACACTATTCACAATTTCATTCATATTACTCCTCCTTAAATCGCTTTCATTTTTATCTTAACGATACCGATAAATAAATTCGCTGTCAAATTACTATTTATCTTCAATTACTGAACCTACGATTTTAAAAACGTTATAGAAAAAAAGCTGCACCAAGTTTAGGTACAGCTTCTTAACTATTCATTGACTAAGACAATTTTTCCTTTAGCATGGTGAGTCTCGCTTAATTCATGTGCTTTTTTCACACCCTCTGCCGTTAGAGGATAAGTATGTCCAACGACACTTTTCACTTTTCCTTCAGTCATTAAATCTGCTATCTCTTGTAATTGCTTGCCATCCGGTTGAAGCCAGATGCTTTCTGCTACAGCAACGTTTTTAGCTAACTCTTCATCTGGTTGACTGACGATTGAGATTAAACGGCCATTTTCATTCAATACTTTAAAGCTGTCTCTTTGAACATCGCCGCCCATTGTATCAAAAACTAGATCAATATCTTCTAAAACCTCTGAAAAATCAGTCGTATGATAATCGATTACTTGATCGGCTCCTAGTTCTTTTAATAGTGCGTGATTTTTTTTGCTTGCTGTAGTGATTACTGTTGCACCAATATTCTTCGCTAATTGAACAGCGTAAATGCCTACTCCACCCGCACCTGCGTGAATCAAGACCTTTTCACCTGCTTTTAGTTTTCCGTGAGTGAACAATGCTTGATAAGCTGTTAATCCTGCTAAAGGCACTGCGGCAGCATCTTCAAAAGAAGCCCCTTCAGGTTTGCGTGCTAACAAATGATCATCCACAATTGTGTAGTCCGCATATGTACCAAAACGAGTGGTCTCTGGACGAGAAAAAATTTCTTGACCAACTTGCCAATCTTTTACTGCTGAACCAATCTCTACAATTTCGCCAGCGACATCCCATCCTAAAATGATTGGAAAATCCCAAGGCATCATTTGTGCTAAATAACCTTCTCGTAATTTCCAATCGATTGGGTTAACTGACGTAGCCTTTATTTTAACCAAAACTTGGTGTTCACCTAGCTCAGGTAATGCTACGTTACTTTCTTTTAATTGATCTGCATGACCGTATTCTTCTATTACAATTGCACGTGTTTCCATTCATACATCCCTCCATATCCTTCCATTATAAAAGTCCTGTTAGAAATTCGGAAACGATTTGCTTTAATCAAATAAATGAGATTCTAAAAGATAATTCGTTTGATACTTTTGCGCTAACTTTTTCAAATA
This sequence comes from Enterococcus avium ATCC 14025, assembly GCF_000406965.1. Lineage (GTDB taxonomy): Bacteria > Bacillota > Bacilli > Lactobacillales > Enterococcaceae > Enterococcus_A > Enterococcus_A avium. The sequence goes on from NZ_KE136365.1 coordinate 139,625, forward strand.
AGACAATGCGTCATTGTTAGTTTCTGTCATCTGATTTAGCAATGTAAAAAAGTGTTGTTTTTCTTCTATCGTAGCTACTTTTTTGAAATACCCCCAAACATGTTCGTAAGCATTTCTTTGAGCATTTAAATTAATAGGCAACTTTTTCACCTCAGCCAAATGCTGATAAAATTGCTCAGTTTTCTTCTCTGACCACTGATTGCCGGAAAAAAGCTGTCGCAATACTAAATACTCCTTTTGCGACCGTGCCATGACAAAATACTTTCATTGTGCCCATTCTTTCTGAAGCTCATGCATTGTTCCCACCTCCTCTTCAGCTTAACATCTGATAATCTGATTTTTGAAGAGAAAAGCTTGCTGATTCGTCTAATCATGTATCTCTATCTCGAAATAGAGCATTCATTTTTCAAAAAAAAGACTGTAGACCTCATCTACAGTCATAAAAATATTTTTGTGTTTTTGTTATAAATCAGCAACTGTTGTTCCTTCTCCGAAAATTGCCTCCCAATCTCCTGTAAAATCAGTCACTGCTTGGGCAATTGATGGCATTGCTAACGCTTGTTGAATAATATCAACACCCATTGTGGCTGCTTGACTGCCATTTTCCAAGGCGGCATTTACTTGACCAACATTCTTGAAACTAGCTGCCAATATTTTTGTTTCACTCTTTGTTCGAGCGATTTCTTCTGCCATTTCGAAAATAGCTTCCCGTGGATCGATATTCAAGTTTTCCATCCGATTAAAATACGGTGCGATATAATCCGCACCAGCTGCGATTGCAAGATAAGCCTGAAACTTCGTATAGATAGCTGTTGCAGTGACGTTAACACCGCGGCGTTTTAATTCTTTGATCGCCTTCAAGCCGGGTTCATTGACCGGAATCTTGATGAATACCTTTTGATCAATGTTTGCTAAGATCGTTTCAGCATCTTTGATAATTCCTTCATAGTCTGTTGCCACTACTTGTACATGTAATGAACGGTGTTCTCCAATGATGCCGCGAATTTCTTTCATGTGGTGGAAAAAATCTATTTTTCCTTCTTTTTTAACAATTGAAGGATTCGAAGTGACTCCCGCAATCGGTAAAAAATCCGCAAATTTCTTAATATCAGCAAGATTGGCTGTATCTAACATAAATTCCATCTTTGAAAACTCCCTTACTTTTTTGTATAGAACTAGCATAGCACCTTCAAAAAAAGATTTGTGCCTTCTCATTACAAAAAATGCGGAAAGCTTTTACGCAAGCCTTCCGCAGATAAATTTCTTAAGTGAATCGCACAAATGTGCATTTTGTAATTAATAAACTACTTTCGTTGATTCAGCCGTAAAATCTCTTGGGCCGTCTCTTGATCGGTAATCAATGTTTTAAGGTACCCTTTTTCCAGCAATGGAGCGATTGAACGAGCCTTCGAAACGCCGCGAGCAATTCCCACTGTTTGAGGAACCCTAGCTAGCTCAGCTAATGACAAGCCTATTGTTCGTTGATTTAAAGGTCCATTCAAAAGCTTTCCGTAGCCGTCATAGAAACGACAACAACAATCTCCTACTGCTTCACGTAATTTTAACTCCTCATAATCTGCCTGCGATAGCAAATCTCGCCACTGACTTTTATGATAGCTTAAAGGTCCACCAACACCTACAATGACTAAATCGAGTCGTTTCCAATATTCTTTTAGATCGTGGAAATATTTCGAATTGAAGATTCCTTCTGCTAGTTCTTTTGTTTCTTGAATAACTGTGGCATTTACAAATAAGCTTTGTCCATTCAATTTGCGGGCCAACTCATAGACCAGTGTATTCACATGATAGCGCGAATTAATATGACTTGGTCCACCGACTATCGGAACGACAGAAACATTTGACAATTGCTTTGGATCAATCCTGTTCACTGCTCTTCCAACGCTGGCACCCCAAGACAAGCCAATCACCATATCATCCGATAAATGACGACGAATCCAAGCACCGGCTGCTTCAGCTAACTGCTCTTCTTTAGCCTCTTCACTGTTGTCACTTTCATTTGGGACTATTTCAACGGCAGTCAGATTAAAGGCATGTTTTAACTGCTCTTCTAACTCAAACAGACTCGCATCAAAATGATTAATCTTGATCTCTACAATTCCTTCTGCTTTCGCTTGACTCAACATGCGGCTAACCGTTGTACGATAGATATCCAACTCTTTAGCAATCTGAGCCTGTGTCATTTCTTGTTCATAATACATATAGGCAATCTTAGCTAGCAGCTTCTTTTTATCCTCTTTCATATTCGATTCCTCCTATGAGAACCTCTTTTCCTATTCTAACAAAATATTATTTACTACGTCCGATAAAGCGTGTATCATTATTAATTAAATAAACGTACAGATGAAATGATCACATTAAGAATGTCAACTCTTCGCAGAATATTTAGCTAAAAAGAATTTCGACATTCAGATCCACCTAATTTCTCTCTTGAGAAAAATTTTATTGCTTTTAAATAAATAAGGAGGAAAATATATGTCAGTTGAAGCTGTAAAAGAGTACTTCTCACACTATGGAATGGCTGACCGGATTCAAGAATTCCCTGTCTCTAGTGCAACGGTTGAACTAGCGGCCCAAGCTCTAAATTGTGCTCCTGAACGCATCGCAAAAACTCTGTCCTTTAAACTAAAAAGAGCGGATAAAAGTATTTTGATTGTTACTGCCGGTGATGCAAAGATCGACAATGCAAAATTCAAAGCTACTTTTGGTGAACGTGCTCTAATGTTGAAGGCAGAGAAGGTAGAATCAACCATTGGACACCCAGTCGGCGGTGTTTGTCCTTTTGGAATCAATGATGGTATCGATGTTTTTCTTGATGATTCCTTAAAGCGCTTCGAAAGTGTTTATCCTGCTTGCGGTAGTTCAAATAATGCCATCGAACTGACCATACCTGAATTAGAAAAATATACACAGTTCAAGCAATGGATCGATGTTTGTAAAAATTGGGAATAGACAACGAGGCAGATTTTTGCCTCGTTTTTTATATAACCCCTTGTTCAATGATTCGACAGTCAGCCAAATATCTTTCCAGAATAGATCTGACTTCTGCTTGATCAATAACCGTTTCATCCTCAAATTGGTACCCAACCAATAATGCACGTGTTGTTTCCTCAGCAATCATCCCGCGTGTCGAATCAGATGTTGGGCTACCGAATGGTCCGGCATCGTCCGCTAACACCAAAAGATTTTCAATATTGACGGATTTTTTTCCAATCCCTGTATAACGTGCGCCTGCTTGTCCCACGGTCAATTGAATTGGTTCTGTGATTTTTTCTAGATCGTAGGCCCCAAATGGCAGTTTCCATTTTAATGAAAAATAGTTATTCAGATCAACGAGTGCATTAATCTGGTACAGTCCTTTTTGCTGAACAATCCGCCGCCATAAACTATCAGAAGACGGTCTAAAACGAGCAGGGTCTTTTCCTAACAGTTTATAAACTTTTTTTGTTGTGATAATCTGCGGATTTTCTTTAATAGTATCTAATGTGTCAGTTGATTCAATACTTTTTAATAAAGGATTCAACATTTCCTGCCAAATTTTCTCGTTGTGTGCTTCATTTTTAAACTCGATAACACTATAAGCTAGTGATACACCTTGTTCTTTCACTTTTGGATCAATCGCTAATTTCATCTTCTTCCCTCCGTTAGTTTCTGATTTGCTTTTCTCCTATTTTAAACGATTTCAAACGAAAGCAAAAGCTTACTTATTATTGTGTAGCTTCGATATAATAGCTTTATAGAAAGAGAGGGATACACTATGAAAATCACTTATCATGGTCACTCCGTTCTATCGATCATTACAGAAGACGGACAAAAATTGTTGTTTGACCCTTTTATTACAGGAAATTCTTTGACAGACTTAAAGACAAATGAAGTAGAAACGGATTGGCTCTTGATCACCCATGGACATAGCGATCACATCGGAGATATGATTCCAATTGCGAAACACAATGATGCCACAGTTATTAGTAACGTTGAAATCTGCAGTTTTGCAGAAAAAAATGGCGTGAATAAGACTCATGGTATGAATATCGGTGGAAAATTTGATTTTCCCTTTGGGCGAGTAAAAATGGTCCATGCTCAACATAGCTCGGGATATGAAGTAGATGGACAAATGATTTATATGGGTGAACCGGCTGGTTTTATTTTTCAGACAGAAGGTAAAACAATCTATCATGCTGGAGACACCTCAAATTTCGGGGATATGTCACTTTTTGGTGAGGCCTTTGATATCGATATCGCCTTTTTACCAATTGGAGATAATTTCACGATGGGACCATCTGAAGCGGCTAATGCTGCGAAACGTTTAAGGGCAAAAAAGGTTGTACCGATTCATTTCAATACCTTCCCGCTCATCAAACAAGATCCTGAAGCTTTTATCAAGCTATTACCAGAAAATGTCGGTAAGGTTATGGCTGTTGGAGAAACGATTACTCTTTAATTAAATTGAGACATGTGAGCAATTTTGCCGCATGTCTTTTTATCATTTCTACACTCTGTCAATCTGCTACAATAAAAGAGAACTATTTTAAATGAAAGGGGTACACTATGTTAAATTTTGAAAGTGATTATTTAGAAGGGGCGCACGAAAAAATCCTGCAACGCATGCTAGAAACAAATGAGGAAAAATTGAGCGGGTATGGACGAGATAAATATTCAGCCTCCGCTATTAACAAAATTCGTCAAGCATGTCATTGCCCTGATGCCGATGTCTTTTTCATCTCTGGTGGCACAATGACTAATGCTTTAGTGATCGCCTCTCTGTTAAAAAAAATTGAAGGTGTTATTGCTGCTGAAACAGGCCACATCGCTACACATGAGACAGGCGCAATCGAGTTTTCTGGACACAAGGTTTTGAGTTTAACTCCAACCAATGGCAAGATTTCAGCACAACAAATCCGTGCTTATCTTGAACAATTTTGGTCAGATGATAATAAAGAATTCATGGTTTTCCCAGGAATGGTCTATCTCTCCCACCCAACCGAGTATGGCACGCTGTATTCCAAACAAGAATTAAAAAATATTTCTGATGTCTGCCGCGAATACCAAATCCCCTTATTCTTAGATGGGGCTCGATTGGGCTACGGTTTAGCTAGTCCAGAATCTGATTTGACGTTGCCGTTAATTGCAGAGTATTGTGATGTCTTTTACATCGGAGGTACTAAAGTTGGGGCCTTATTAGGCGAAGCCATTGTTTTTACGAAAAACAACGTACCTGAATACTTTGTTGCCCATATGAAGCAACAAGGAGCATTATTGGCCAAAGGTCGATTGCTTGGGTTGCAATTTGATACCTTATTCACTGACCAACTGTATTTCGAGATTAGTCAACACGCTATCGCGATGGCAATGCGATTGAAGCAAGGATTGGCTGAAAAGAATTACCGTTTTTATTTAGAATCACCTACAAATCAGCAATTCGTTATTCTGGAAAATGAACAAATGGCGGAACTAAAAAAAGCAGTCGCTTTTAGCTTTTGGGAAAAATATGATGATACCCATACAGTGATTCGTTTTGCAACTAGTTGGGCAACGAAGGAAAAAGATATTGATGCTTTATTGGCATTATTATGAAAAAGGCGGCTCGGAATTCCGAGCCACCTTCAGTTTAAAAATTATAAACTGATTAAACGGTAGGTCAAACAAGCGATGTAACATTCATAACTCTCTGAAAAACGCATAACGTTATAACCTAATGCTTCACTAATTTTTTTAATTCGATACTTCACTGTATTTTTGTGAATAAACAGCTGTTCGCTGCAAATTTGAAAATCGGCTCCAGCATCTAATAAAAAACTGCACAACGTCATCAGCTGTTCCTTGCTATCCATAATCGGCGATAATACGCTCAGTGTCTCTTCCACTTCTGCTTCACCCGATTGAATCAGCTTACTCGCATTCGCCACTTGCCGGATCTCACTGATAGAAAAGCTCTTTTTCCCATGAAATAGTTTTGGCAATTGTAACGCAACTTTATTGACTAACTGATAGGTCGTTCTTACATCCATGGTGTTGCGCAAACGTGGACACAAAACGATACTGTCAATCATTTCTTGATAAGGACTTGTCCGCAGATAAGACTCCCCTAGCTCTAGCTCAGAATCATTATGACAATAATTTCCTAATAGTACGATCAATTGATCATCCATTAATTGAGCAACACAGGTCTTATAAAATTTTGAGGCGTAATCTAGAATATCCTGTCTTAATTTCTTTTCTTCTCTCAAATCGTTCAACTGTAGGAGCCACATCAAACCGATTCCCTTAACATCAATCTTCAAATGATTAGCCAGACGATACATTTTTTCGCTTTCATCACTCAAAATTGCCTGCACTAAAGCATACTCACTGATTTCTCCATGCTTCTTTCCCCAAAAATTCATCGCCACCTGCAGCAATTCAACGGATTGATTGCATTCAACCTCCGTCAATAACTCGTTCTCCTTTATTAAATAGAATCGCAGAAGACCGTTTTCTTTGTGATAAAGCTCTTTGTAAAAAATCGCGAAATCATTTTTTTGAACCTGTTTATCATCCTCCACTACGACTCGACGTAACAGTTGCTCTAGATCAACAGAAGAATTACGCGGCCATTTGACCTGATTAATCACCTCATTATCAGGATTAGTCAAAATGATATTCGTCCGTAGTAAGTCAGAAAGCAATCTCAATGTCACCTCGACTGTTCGCAAATGGTCTGGCAATAATGAGGCCTTCTCCAAAACCTCGTTTACAATATTTTCTGTCGGGCGACTCTCAAGAATTGCTGTCATCACTTCTACGATGACTTCACTATAGCGAAGCTGATTTTGATTTTTCGGCATTTGAATAATCACAAAATCTAGATCTTCTGCTGTTTGGATCACTTCTGATGATAATTTTGGAACTACGATCCCTACGTAATAGAGGACGATCCCCAGCACACCCATTTTATGTAACCGCCGAATTGTTTCACATTGCTTTTCTATGTCGTCTTTGATGCTGAAAAAAGAAGTCAGTGCTAACTCGCCAGAATGGTATTCATTTGTCTCAAGCAAAGTAACATAATCATCCATATCTGAAATATCCAAGAAAGATAAGGATGTGACCGTTTGATTTAAGCAATTTTGTCCACTCATTAACTGAGCTTCACGTAAAGATGGCAGCCCTAACAACTCTTTTAATTTAGCACCCACATTTATTCCTCCTTATTCCTATCAAAGTAAAATTAATATCGTTAAAATTTTCACATCAAATTTTATTTTTCTTCTAACATTATCAGATTCACTTTTTATTGTCTATCCATTTTTATTCAAAAATTATAAAATCTCTTTAATCATATGATGTTAGAAGCAGTTATATAGGAAATGGGACAAAAAAAGATAGGCTTTCGCCTACCTCGAAAAATATATCTTCTCTTATTTTACTGCAGAGTCAGATTCTATAATTTTCCCAACAATTCCGTAATCTTTTGCTTCTTCGGCTGACAGCCAAAAATTACGATCTGTATCTTTTTCGATTTGCTCCAATGTTTGACCAGTTGCTTTGGCAATCAATTTGTTTACACGTTTACGCATACGTAAAATTTCTTTTGCCTCGATCTGGATTTCAGTTGATTGACCTTGTACACCACCTGCTGGCTGATGGATCATATATCGTGTATTTGGCAGACTATAGCGATCCTTTTTGTCTGCAGCCAAATAGATTGTAATTCCCGCACTTGCAACCCAACCAGTCCCAATCATTTTCACTTTCGGCTTAATGAAACGGATGACGTCATGGATCGTATCACCAGATTCCACATGACCGCCTTGACTGTTGATAAACATCGTGATGGGATCATCACTGACAGCAGATAGATAAAGCAATTGCTCTGTCACGGACTTCGCCAAGTCCTGGTTAATTTCTCCGTAAATCAATATCGTGCGCTGCTTCAATAATTTTAACATCATCGGATTTTTTTCTTCCGATTTCTCCAATTCTTCCTCGGCTAAAAATTCATTCATATGAACGTCCTCCTTTTCTTCTAAAACCAGTATAGCTAAAAAGAAGAGGAATGAACAGAATAAGCCTATAATCAATGATATTCTGTACCAATAAGGTTTCTATGCTAAACTATGAATGAAAAAATAGTTATTAGTAGCGAAATTCTATTATCTATGGGATGATAAATCGTATTTTGTGAATAGAAAGGGGATTTTCGTGACCTATCGGAATAAGCCTCCATCACCATCACTGTCTCCAGAGAGATAACCTTTCTCATATTTCAGTAAGTTAAAAAAATTAAGACCTTAATAGAAATAGGAGCAATTTGTATGATTGAGGAAAAGAAAAGCTTTATCTCATGGCCTGTACTTGCCATGATGTCATTTGTTACAGTCATCGGCTTTGATGATATTATTTATAATTTTGCTAATCAAGGATTAGGTGTGATCACTTCTTGGATAATTTTACTGCTATTATACGTGATTCCCTATTCTTTAATGGTTGGCCAATTGGGTTCTGTTTTTAATCATGAAGGCGGCGGTCTGACCTCGTGGGTTCGAGGAACCAGCGGTGATCGTTTAGGTTATTTCACTGCCTGGACCTACTGGGCAGCGTCAATTCCTTATGTAGTTGATACTGCCAATGCCGTTGTTGTCGGCTTTGGTTGGTTGATCAATGGAAATGATTCAATGGAAGACAAAATGTCTAATTCGATGTTTGCCTTATTAACCTTCTGTGTTTTCCTAGCTTTTATTTTCTTGCAACGTCATTTTAAAAAATCACTAGAAGTATTGAGCACATTAGGTGGCGGCGCCATGTTCATCATGGCAATCTTATTCGTCTTCATGACGTTCGCTTCATTGTTTATGCCCAATGGACACATTGAAACGCAGCCAATGAATCTTGGAGCTGTCATACCGAAGTTTGATCTTCATTATTTGACTACGATTGGTCTTTTAATCTATGCCATTAACGGAGCCGAACTGGTTGCTCCATTTGTCACGCGGATGCGTAAACCGCAACGAGAATTTCCCAAAGCCATGATTATGTTGACCGTGATGACAATTTTCTTAACAGTTTTTGGTTCTTTCTCATTAGGCGTCTTCTTCAATGCGCATCACCTGCCAGATAACTTAAAGATGAATGGCTCTTATTATGCCTTTCAGCGTTTGGGAGAGTTCTTCCATTTAGGCAATACTCTGATGTATATTTTTGCCGTTACACAAATTATTTATATGTGTGCGTTGCTAGCCGTCTTACTAGATGCTATGACGCGTATGCTGATTTCTGATACTGGTAAACAATTCATGCCAAAAAAATTAACGAAATTGAACGCTGAAGGCTTACCAATCAACGGCTACATTTTAACCACAGCCTTAAGTGCGTTTATTCTATTATTGGGCGTTTTCTTACCTGAAATGAATGACATTTTCAATTGGTTATTGAATCTTAACGGCATCATTTCGCCAGGTGTAACTTGCTGGATTTTCTATGCCTTTATTCGGATTCGTCTAGATAGTCAAAAATTTCAATCAGACTATGTCTTCATTAAGAATGATCGAATGGCCGTGTTTGTTGGCGGCTGGTGTTTAGTTGTTACTATTATCGCTACTTTATTCGGTGTTTTACCACAGGATGCCCCTTATGGTTCAAGCCTGTTTTGGCACGAACTAATTATCAATATTGTTGGAATCGCTGTGCTGATTGGTTTGGGCTTCATTATGCCAACCTTAGCTAAACGTGAACGAGAAAAAACGACATAATATCTAGCTATCAGACTATACACCACTTTCTTTTAAGGAAGTGGTGTACAGTTTTTTTTACTATTCAAAAAAAATCCCACTCATGGTAAGATGATGTCTAAATAAGAATTAATTATTTTTTAATCGAAATCATAGAAACGGGTGAATAGTATGTTGTTGGGGTCATTGGTAAATTGCCTTGCGATTATGGCTGGAAGTTTTTCTGGTATCATTTTACGAAATATTACGGAACAAACGAAAGATACAGTAACAAAAGGGATTTCTTTAGGGGTTGTTGCATTGGCCATTCAAATGTCGTTACAAGCAAGTTCTTTTATCATTATCATCATCAGTATTTGCCTTGGGGGAATGATCGGCGAATTTCTAAAAATCGAAGACTCCATGACACGCTTAGGACTTTTTCTTGAAAATCGTTTTGCTCGGGGCAATAGCAACTTCGCAGAGGGCTTTGTCACTGCAACTTTGATTTATGTCATTGGCTCAATGGGGATTATTGGAGCTATCGAAAGTGGCGTTACCGGTAACCACCAGACCCTATTTACTAAAGCGGTAATGGATGGCTTCATGTCCATCATGCTGACTGCTTCACTGGGCATCGGTGTTCTGTTCTCGGCATTTCCAGTTTTGATTTATCAAGGCGCTATCACGATTTTTGCTAGCGTCATTGTTCGTTATTTACCTACAGAGCTGCTAGATAGTCTAATGAATGAAATCAGTGCAATCGGCGGTTTGATGATCTTAGCCATTGGCTTAAACGTCATGAAACTGACCAAGATTCGTGTCTCTAACTATTTGCCAGGTATTCTCGTTTTGATAGCTATTATGGTCGTACAGTATTATTACTTTTAATAAGCAGATGAAGGGAGCTTTCCTTCATCTGCTTATTTTTTTTACCAGATAATATTTTGTTGTGCCTATCATCGGAACATCTTCCAGTTCGCCAAACACCTCATACCCTTGCTTTAAATAGAAGCCTAATGCTTGATAAGCTTTTGTCGTTAAAGTAATCGTCGTAACTTGGTGTTTTAAAGCTACTTGTTCCATTTTAGCCAACAATTGACTACCTATACCGTCTTTACGATAAGCTGGATCAACAGCTAATAATGAAATGTGCATTGTCTGATATTGCTTTTTCGCTGTGATTCCACCAACTATATGCTTATCCTCCTTCGCACAAAAAGCCCATTCAGACGCATCGGGTTCAGGTTCCGATGCAAAAAAATCAACCTGCTGCTGATCCAATATTTCTAATAATCTATCTGTAACCTCACCCTTAGTAACAGCTTGGATCTTCATTGAGGAGTCCTCCTTTCCAACGAAACATTTCAATACACTATTTACATTTCTCTAACTCATTCATGCTTTAAACCCCTGTGGAATTCAATCAAAAGAAATGAAATAAACAGCTTAAAATTTTAGTTCCATCTTCATATCTGCTTCGATATATTTATTTTGAGCTACTGGTACCTCTTTAAAACCAAACTTTTCGTAAAGGTTAATCGCTGGCAATAACCTTCGATTTGTATATAGAAAAACAGTAATTGCTTTTCTTTGACTTGCAAATTCCAAAGATTTCTCCATCAGCAGATTTCCGATTTTTAAACCTTTATAGCCTTCCGTTACGGCTAATTTGGCTAGTTCGAAGCTCCCATCTTTCTGTCTTATCATAGCAACAGTTCCAACGATTAGACCATCACAAAGGGCAAAGAAGATCATTCCACCATTGTCTAAAATACTCCTATGGGGATTATTTATGATTTCTAAGTCTGCTGGTTCAACAGAAACATATTTTTCCAACCACTCCAATGAAAGTCGTTTAAACTGTTCGGCATACTTATCTTCCCATTCAATAATTTTAATAGCCACCATAAAATCGTCCTCCCCTAACCCTTATTTAATACAATACTTCAATTATAATGGACTGCTTAGTTTTTTTTCAAATGTAATTGAACAGTTTCTGCTTTTCCAATAACAAAAATCTTCGTAATTTTCTGTTCATTAAACATACTATCTGTTTTATTGGCACAATTTCGTGAATTTATCCATCAACGAGGTGTATACTGAAGTCAATTAACACTTAGAAAGAGGATTTATTATGACTGATTATCTGAATGAGCTTGAAACATTTTGGGATGAGTTTGCCGAAGAATATGAAGCGATTCAACAAGAATCAATATTTCCCATTGCTGAAGAGCTGCGAGATTTTTTACTAGCAGAAAATCTCCTTCCCTGCCAAACTTTTTTGGATCTTGCTGGAGGTTCCGGTCGTTATTTATCTACATTAAAAGCATATGTAGAAAAATATGATCTTGTAGATTTATCAGCGGAAATGTTGAAACTTGCAGCTGCTAAATCTAGTAGTACTGTTCAGTTGATCAAAAACGATCAAAAAAGTTTCTTATCACAGAATAAACAGCGTTATGGCATTGTTTTTTCAGCCATGAATCCTGCTTTACAAACAAAAGAAGAGCTACTCGATTTTTGCCAAGCAAGTCATGATTGGTGTTTGATTTTACGTGTTATAACAGACGAGGATCAGCTCTTCTCGCCTTACGAGGAGATAAACTCTGATTTGTTATTGAATGAACGTTATAAAGCATTTTTAAATGAGCTGCACATTCCATATCTTACAAAAAAATTTGCGTATACAAATTCTGAAGATGTCCCTCGTGATTTTTTTCAGGAATACTTTTTGGGGGAGTTTTCTCCAGTGGAATTAGCTAAAATCACCGAGAAAACCTTTGGGAACAAACAACAAAAAATGAATCAGCAGTCACTCGTCTTTGAATTGATTTATTTTCACGTACCAAAGACTTATAATGAGAACGGATTTTAATATCAAGGGGGATTTTTAATGGAAGAAAAAACGTTTCAACGAATTAAAGATTTAACGGAACTGCAAGGAACGAGCGGTTTTGAAGAAGATATTCGCGACTATCTGCGAACTGCTATCACGCCTTTAGTAGATGATGTGCAGCAAGATGGTTTAGGCGGAATTTTTGGTCTGCGTCAAGCTGATGAAAGCAAACCACGTGTGATGGTTGCAGCTCATATGGATGAGGTTGGCTTCATGTTAACAGAAATCACCTCGCGCGGATTATTCAGGGTTGTGCCTTTAGGTGGTTGGAATCCTTATGTGGTTTCTGCTCAACGCTTTACTCTAAAAACTAGCAAAGGTAATTATCCATGCATCTCTTCTTCTGTGCCCCCACATTTGTTACGCGGAACAAACGGACAAGGACAGGTTAAAGTTGAAGATATTCTTTTTGATGCTGGATTTGAATCAAAGGATGAAGCTTTGGCTTACGGTGTTCTTCCAGGCGACACGATTGTTCCGCAAACTGAAACAATCAAAACCGCGAATGGAAAAAACATTATCAGTAAAGCTTGGGACAATCGCTACGGCTGCACTGTCGTTTTGGAAGCCTTAGAGGCACTGCAAAAAGAAGAACTAGATTATACGCTGATCGCTGGCGCAAACGTGCAAGAAGAAGTCGGCTTACGTGGAGCAAAACCGGCTGTTACAAAATTCAAGCCAGATTTATTCTTTGCAGTTGATTGTTCAGCCGCTGATGATCTAGTGACAACGAATGGGACTTTTGGCCACTTAGGCGAAGGGACGCTTTTACGTATCCAAGATCCCGGTATGATCCTATTACCGCGGTTACGGGAATATCTATTGGACACTGCCGAAACACACAATATTCCTTATCAATACTTTGTTTCTAAAGGTGGAACCGATGCCGGCGCTGCTCATACGGCAAATGAAGGAATCCCAAGTACCGTTATTGGTGTTTGTGGTCGTTACATTCATACCCATCAAACCATGTTCAGCATTGCAGATTTTGATGCTGCTCGGGAAATGCTAATCCACGTTTTAAAGGGCTTGGACGAAAGCACAATCAACACAATCATCAAAGGAAAATAGTCGCTTAAGAAAAATTAAATAACTTCAGATAAATCGAGATTATCAAGGCTTTCCTAACTTATTTGATGACTTTATTAAGTGAAACCAGCATTTTTCTTGCAATCAAAAATCATTTCCGTTAAGATTTAAACATATTAATAACTCCTTAGGGGAGTAACCGGCAACGTTGTTGTTGTGATATCAACAGTAAGTTAACCAGCGATGGTTTTCTGGTATCGTATGAAATGGTGAGACCTAAGACAAGTTTAAACACTTGCCTTAGGTCTCTTTTTGTCAGTTTTTCTTCACGCTTCAGCGTGATTAGAAAAATGATATGCGTACGAAAATAAATTCCTTTTTTCGTTTTTTGAAAAAGGATTTCGTAAATATTGAGCTAGCCACTATTAACGGATTAGTCAATCACACGCACAGAACAGTATCAACTGCCAAAAGTTACGAATCAAGTGAAATAAAAATTATTGGAGGCTATAAATTGACAAAACACGTGTACCAACAAGAAACAGACGGATTAATGAAAGACTTGAATACCTCACCAGAAGGTTTGAGCCAAACAGAAGCTCAACAGCGATTACAAGAAAATGGTTCAAATCAATTAAAAGAAGCGAAGAAAAAATCCTCGCTAACTTTATTTTTAGAAACCTTCAAAGACGCGATGGTGATTGTCTTATTGATCGTTGCCGTTGTTCAAATGATTATGGGAGCCCACATTGAATCAATCGTTATTTTTGCTGTGTTATTACTTAATTCAGTCGTAAGTGTCATCCAAACAAAAAAGGCTGAGGGCTCATTAGATGCTTTGAAAAAACTTTCTGCACCTGATGCTAGTGTTCTTCGTGGTGGACAGGAGCAAAGTATTCCGGCTAAAGAAATCGTTACTGGAGATATCGTTATTCTAGAAGCTGGTGACTATGTGCCAGCTGACGGGCGATTGCTCGAAGCCGGATCGCTAAAAGTTGATGAGGGGATGCTGACTGGTGAATCGACACCAGCTGAAAAAGAAATCAAAACATTTGGTAATGATGTCCCTATTGGTGATCGTATCAACATGGTCTTTAGCGGAACAATCGTGACTTATGGTCGCGGGAAATTTTTAGTAACTGCTACAGGCAATGATACTGAGATTGGTCAAGTCGCTGGTTTATTAGAATCAACGACCGAACAAAAAACACCGCTTCAACGAGGATTAGACAGTTTCAGTAAGAAATTAAGTATGGCGATTTTGGTTCTATCTTTAGTGATCCTAGGTGTTCAATTATTGCGCGTTTTCTTAGATGGTTCAGCCGATATGACGCAAGATATTGTCAATGCCTTTATGTTCGCTGTCGCCGTAGCCGTAGCGGCAATTCCCGAAGCGCTGCAATCAATCGTTACAATCGTTCTTTCATTAGGAACAAAGAAAATGGCGAAACAGCATGCGATCATTCGTAAGCTGCCTGCGGTAGAAACACTAGGCTCAACGAGTATTATTTGTACTGACAAAACAGGGACCTTGACACAAAATAAAATGACCGTTGTTGATCACTTCTTAGCCGACGGACAAAGCGGAGAATTTTCAAATGATCCCAAGCAATGGGAAGCAGATGAACAACGTTTAATCGAAATTAGCGTTCTAGCCAATGATGCAACGATTAGTGAAGACGGGACAAAATTAGGCGATCCAACGGAGATTGCATTGATCGATTATAGCGAAGAACAAAACCAATCGTATCGTGACTTGCGTAAGAAATATCCACGACAGGCGGAACTGCCTTTTGACTCTGATCGTAAATTAATGTCAACACTTCACACGATCGATCAACAAAAAACCATGGTAACGAAAGGTGGCCCGGATATCGTTTTTGAGCGCAGCTCGAAAGTGTTGCTTGACGGACAGGTTGTCGATTTTACACCAGAGCTTAAAGCACGTTTCCAAAAACAAAACGAAGCTTTTTCTGAGCGGGCATTACGTGTATTGGCCTTTGCTTATAAAGAAGTAGCAACGGATTCGCTAACGTTAGATGATGAAAAAGATCTGATCTTAGTCGGATTGCTGGCAATGATCGACCCGCCGCGGGAAGAAGTTTTCCAAGCAGTTGCTGATGCCAACTCTGCCGGTATCCAAACAGTGATGATCACCGGTGACCATAAAACGACTGCTGTTGCCATTGCGAAAGAAATTGGGATTTTCCAACAAGGCGATCTTGCATTGACTGGTGCTGAATTGGATCAATTGAGTGAAGCTGAGTTAGCCGAACAATTAGAACAAATCACGGTCTACGCTCGTGTCTCACCAGAAAACAAAATCCGAATCGTCCGTGCTTGGCAGGACAAAGGCAAAATCTCCGCTATGACTGGCGATGGTGTCAATGATGCTCCAGCCTTGAAGCAGGCAGATATCGGAATTGCGATGGGAACCGGAACAGATGTTGCGAAAGATGCTGCCGCGATGGTTCTAACGGATGACAACTTTGCTTCAATCATTAAAGCCGTCGAAGTTGGACGAAATGTTTTTGATAATATCAAAAAGGCTGTTGCTTATCTATTTGCTGGGAATTTAGGTGCGATCATCGCAATCATCTTTGCCTTAGCAATTGGTTGGGCAAATCCCTTTACCGCTTTGCAGCTACTTTTTATCAATTTGGTAAATGATTCACTGCCGGCAATTGCTTTAGGCATGGAAAAAGCGGAGCCAACGATTATGAAGCGTCAGCCACGGGATCCAGATAGCGGGATTTTCACTGGAAAAACATTGATTTCTGTAACCTATCGAGGGATTTTGATCGCCATTGCCGTGATTACTGCTCAATGGATCGGAAATCTGCAATCAGCTGAAATGGGAGTCGCGATGGCCTTTTCAACCTTGATTTTAAGTCGGACACTACAAACTTTTGCAGCTCGTTCCAACACGCAAACTTCTATACAAGTTGGTTTATTCTCCAATAAAATGGTTTTGCTGGCAATTCTTGTTTGTGGTGGATTCTTCAGTCTGACATTATTACCAGGGTTACGAGAAGTTTTCGCTATTCCAGCAACCTTTGCTTTGAAGGAAATTGGTTTGGCTCTAGTTCTAGCGATTTCAGCAGTTTTATTGATGGAAATCACTAAGATGATCATAATAAAAGTTCAAGAACCAAAAACAAAGGCACAATTGAATAAATATTAAGCTAGATCAACCGCATGAAAAAACCGACATCAAAATTCTGATGTCGGTTTTTAGCTTATAATAATTGTTGCAGATAACGTTGAATTCGCGGATTGTCACTTTCAAAGAAAGCCTGACTGCTGCCGCTAAAAGTAACTTGTCCTTCTTCAAGGAAAACGATTCGATCTGCTACCTTGCGAGCAAACTCTAAATGGTGAGTTACAACAATTTGGCCGTTTCCTGATTCTGCTAAATCCTTGATTACTTGCAGCACTTCTTGTGCCAACTCTGGGTCTAGCGCACTCGTTGGTTCATCATAAAGCATAAACTCCGGTTCCATTGCTAATGCACGAGCAATCGCTACCCGTTGCATTTGTCCACCAGATAATTGTTTTGGATGCTCGTTTGCTTTGTCTAATAATCCGACCTTTGTCAGTAATTGCTCTGCCTGCGTCTTTGCTTGCTCTTTCGAAATTTTCTTCACCTGTGTAGGACCCTCCATGACGTTTTGGAGTACCGTCAAGTGAGGAAAAAGGTTATAGGCTTGGAAAACGATACTGAAATGTCCACGATATTCCTTCAATTGACGAAAGGATAGATTTTGTGGGAAAGAAAGATTGTCCTGATCGATTTTGATTCTGCCGCTGTCTGGTGTCTCCAATAAATCGATCGAACGCAACAAAGTACTTTTCCCTGAACCCGAAGGTCCTAAGATAACAGTTGTCTCTCCGGGTTGAAAGGTTAAATCAATTTCCTTTAACACTTGATTATCATTAAAGCTTTTATTTAATTTCTCGATGGTTAACATGTTGCTTCCCCCTAATAGACCATCCGTTTTTCAAGTACGGACTGCAAATAATTCAAGAAGGTACAAAACACTAAATAATAGACCGCCACCATGCAGTAAAGCAATAATGGTTCGTAAGTGCGAGCAGCGATTCGTTGAGCAGTCATAAAAATTTCTACAATCGTGATACTTGCTGCCAACGAGGTATCTTTGACGAGACTAACAAAGTTGTTGGACAAGGGCGGCAAAGCGATCTTAAAAGCTTGCGGCGCAATAATACGATACAAAATCTGCCAACGGCTCATCCCTAAAGAAGCGGCGGACTCATATTGACCCTGAGGAATCGCTAGTAAAGCGGAACGAATGTTTTCAGAAGCATACGCGCCGGTATTCAATGAAAAAGTCAAAATCGCTGCAGTCCATGCGTCCATTTGGATTCCTACAGAAGGGAGTCCAAAAAAGACGATAAATAATTGGACTAATAAAGGCGTTCCGCGGAAGACCCAAACATATAGGAAAAAGATTCCATTTAAAATGCGATTTTTTGAAATCCGTGCTAAGGCAGTGATTAATGCCAAGACCATTCCCAAAGCGAAAGAAATCAGAGTTAAGGGAATCGTCATTTTTAAGAGTGCCCAAAACAACGGCAGCGCTGAGCTTTGAATAATATCAATTGTTCGTTCCATTTTACTTAGTCCTTCCCTCTATTTAGAAATGTCCTTCTTGAAATATTTTTCTGATAGCTTCGTCAAGGTACCATCTGCTTCTAACTCTTTGATGGCCTTATCGACTTTCTCAGCTAATTCTTTATCATCTTTATGGAACATTGCGGCTACTTCTGTGGCTTCATCCGAAGTTTTAACGATTTTGATTGGCGCATTTGGCTTTTGATTCAAATAATCGTAATAGGTCACATCATCGTTTAAAGTAGCATCTGCACGATTGTCGCCAACCAGTTCCACTGCCTTACTAAAACCATCAACACTGGAGATCTCTGCACCAAGATCTTCTGCCATTTGAGCGTAGTTACTAGTTAATGACTGAGCGGAGGTTTTGCCCTTCAAATCAGCGAAGTCCTTAATCTCATTATTGTCTTTATTTACGATCAATGCTGGATGAGAAACTGAATACGGTGTACTAAACAAATATTTTTCTTTACGTTCAGGGGTGATCGACACTTGGTTGAAGATCACATCGGATTTATTTGCATCAAAGGCTGCTAACATCGAATCCCAAGGTGCTTCCACAAATTTAACTTTGTAGTTGATTTTTTTCGCCACTGCTTTTGCGACATCCACATCGTAACCAGTCAACTTATCATTATCATCCCGAAAAGAAAATGGTGAATACGTTCCTTCTGTTCCTACACGCAAAACCTTTTCCGAGTTTGCTTCACCATCACCTTTTGACTGGCAGCCTGCCAAAAACAAGGCACCGACGACTAATAAACTAGCAACTACAATAATTGATTTTTTCATTTTATTTTTTCCCTTCTAACGCTTGGTTTAAATCCTGCTTTAAATCTTCAATATCTTCAATTCCCACCGATAATCGAATCAAGCCATCATTAATGCCAGACGCTTCTCGTTTTTCTTTTGGTATCGAGGCATGAGTCATCACCGCTGGAACCTCAATTAAACTTTCAACACCACCGAGGCTTTCGGCCAAAGTAACGACTTCCAGTGCTTCAACAAATTCGGCAACTTTACTTTCATTCACTAACTCAAAAGCCACCATTCCTCCAAAACCGCGCATCTGTTTCGCAGCGATTTCATGTCCAGTATGGCCAAATAGTCCAGGATAGTATACTTTTTCCACGGCAGGATGGGCAACTAAATAGTTTGCAAGTGTTGCCGCATTCTTTTGATGAGCTTCCATTCGTACAGCTAAGGTTTTGATTCCTCTTTGAAGCAACCAGCTGTCTTGTGGTCCAAGAACTCCGCCAATCGAATTCTGATAGAAACCAATTTTTTCAGCTAACTCCTGACTATTCGTTGTTGCTAAACCAGCCACTAAATCACTGTGTCCCCCTAAATATTTTGTCCCACTATGCAAAACAATATCTGCGCCCAGTAATAACGGCTGCTGAAAATAAGGGGTTGCAAATGTATTATCAACAATTGTCAGTAACTCATGATTCTTTGCCCACGCTGCACTCTCTTTTATATCGACAATTTTTAATAACGGATTACTTGGTGTTTCTAAATAGAGTGCCTTTGTTTTTTCGGTAAAAGCCGCTTCTAATTGTGAAAGTTCCCGACTGTCTACCATCGTGTAGCTTAAACCCAGCGGCTTAAAGACTTTTTCCAATAAACGGAACGTTCCACCATACACATCATCACCTAGAATCAAATGATCTCCCGGTTGGAATAAGGATAATGTCGCATGAATAGCTGCTAAGCCAGACCCAAAAGCAAAACCCTTCACTCCACCTTCAAGTTCGGCAATTAGTTCTTCTAGGGCTAAACGAGTCGGATTACCAGAACGTGAGTATTCAAAATCTCCCGGTTCTCCTAATTTTGTTTGACGGTATGTCGAGGTTTGATAGATTGGTACACTGACCGATCCTGTCAATGGGTCTTCACTGATTCCTCCGTGAATTAATTTCGTTGATAAATGCATTTGATTTCCTCCTAATATTTAGTCATTTCTTCAGCGTTCATCTGTTAAGCAACAACACATGGTGGTTCCTCCTGTCTTTTTTTATATGGGTACTATTTTCTAATCACGTTAGAATGTGATAACAACGGCATCTAGCTCATTTTTGATGTAATCATTTTTCTAAAAACCAGAAAAATGAAGTTATTTTCGTACGCATATCATTCCGCTAAACAGCACGATCATAAATTTTCTGATCCAATGAACATCCCTCGATCTTTTTACACTCAGAAAAGCGAGACTGACAAAAAAGAGGTGCAGCTATTAAAGCTGCACCTCTTGGAATCGTTAAAATGAGAAGTATCCTTCTTTTCAAACGAACTCAGAACAGTTAATAGGCATGACAAAATGGTATACTGCTTTTATGCACCATACAACAACATGCTGATTCAACTGTCTGAAGATTCATAGATTTCGCAATGTTGTTTGTCATGAGTCCTGACCTCCTTAAATGATTGGATTAAACTTAGCACTTAAAAAATGAGAAGTCAATCAATAAACTATCAGAAAAAAAGTAAAATAACTAATTAAATAATTAGATAAATCTAAATAGCACATTAATTTCAGGCATTTATCCAATAAAAACAGAGTTATAAAAAACGATGTATTTAAATTTTTAATACATCAGAAACCGAGTAATTACCTGGTGGCTGTTTAGCCAAAAATAGTGCGCAATCGCAAGCTCCTTTTGCGAACCCTCGCCAATCGGTCGAATGATGACTAATCTCTAACCGTTCACCGAATCCGCCAAAGAAAACGGTGTGGCTACTTGGTGTATCTCCCATACGAACAGAGTGATAACCGATCGTTCCCTTTCCACGTTCGCCAGTTCCTTCACGTCCATAGATCGCTAAATTCGAAAGCTCAGCTCCTAACTCATGTGCAATCAACTCACCTATTTCTTTTGACGTTCCGCTTGGTGCGTCCTTTTTCCAGCGATCATGCATTTCTACAATTTCAATATCCGTTTCTTCTCCAATAGCCGCGGTGGCCAACTGCAATAATTTATTCATGACATTTACCAGTTTTGAAGTATTGGCGGCATAGAGCATTGGAATTGTCTCTCCAGCTTCACGAAATAATTTCATTTCTTCTGAACTAAATCCAGTCGTTCCACAAACCAAAGCTTTTCTATGTTTCTTAGCTAATTGTAATACCTTCAAGCCCATCTCTCTTGTTGAAAAATCAATAATAACATCGCACTCGTCAATTACTTCTTCCAAATTATCCACAACAAATACTCCTAGATTACGTCCAAGTAATGCCGTCTGTCCTAAATCCTGACCTATATAGTCACGATCCTTTGCTCCGACTCCAGCTATTAGCTCTAATTCTTTACTATCAGCAGCTATTTGCGTGATTAAGCGCCCCATCTTCCCCCGTGGTCCAACAACGATTGTTTTGATCACATTTTTCCCTCCTGTACTAACTATAAAACGATTTCAAAAATAGTTTACCATGGAAAGAACTTCATTGATGCGAAATCAAAGAAAAATAAAAAATCACCCGTAGATATCTCTACAGATGATAACCTTGAACTTAATTAAAAAAACATTCGTAGGAACGACCATAAATAACGTAATAATCGAAATAAAATAAATAAGAGGAAAATATTACCTAAAATAAAGCTAACCGCATTTCCAGCACTCGCCTTTAAATTACTCAAAGTAAATCGTCTTAAAAAGCGTGGTACTGAGCTATAACCGTTACGCTTTAAACGGAATTTTTCTTCATATGTAAGGTCAAGCATGTCATAATAGACAATTTGTAGCGGCTCCCGAGAAAAAAAGGCTTTTGAGAATCCAACCATCATTGTGTACTGTTTGTTATTAGAAGGCAGATTGCGCACCCCTTTTTTATTGATCCGGACTTTTTCAGCATCTATCACATTGTAGCTGTATTCTTCTTCTTGAATTTTATGAATCTGCACTTCTGGTTGATTTTCTGCGAGAAAAGCTTGATAGACTTCTGAAAATTTTTGTTTTTCTAAAAATAAATAAACCATTGCACAAGCTAGTATTCCCATCAATAAGATATTCAAAAACAAGTTATCTTGGAAAATACTACTGTAAGCTATAATAATAACTAATGCAATTCCACTAACCATAAGCCGTTTCCAATAATAGTTCTGATACATGACCTTGATTGTGCGTTCATAATAATCAAAATCTGACGCTGCAAAATTCATCGTTCTCATCCCCTTCATTACTTTCTTGTTTTAAGTATAGCTGAGCAATTGCTTGGTGTCAGTCCATTTTATTTATTCACGAAAAAAGCAAAGATAGTTTAAAACTATCTTAAAAAAGCTGGCGCGATAAAATCACGCCAGCTTTTTAGCTATTTGTTTCAATAACAGGCTTTCCCACTATATCCCGAAAAACTCTTAAAGGAAACATTTCTTCTGGAAGTGCATAATCATGCCCTGACTCTGTTTGCCAGCAGGCTGAAACAGATAACTCTTTTGATCCCGTATTAATTAAACGATGAGCCTTATTTCCTGGTATATAGTGAACTGATCCAGGACGTACTTCTTCTAAAATCGTTTCGCTATTTTCTGTCATCATTAACAAACCATGACCTTCTAGCCCAAAATAGTACTCCCCAGTGTTTCTTTTCGCATGAAAGTGTCCTTTTGTCAAAAAATATTCTGCTCCAACAACTCCTGGATATAAATGAGTAATACCAAAATACAATCCTCCGGGAGTTCCTTCGACTAAATCATTGTCTTGATATTCCACACGATACATCACCGTTTCCGGATCTAATTTTTCATATGCTTCTGAATTTAAAAAATATCCCGCTAAGTCTTTTGCCCGAGTCTCTTTCTCTTTGATACCCGTACCTTCTAGCTTGAACGTCTCTCCGTTATACATTACTTTACTTTTATTGATCATCACAGACTCCTTTTCGTATCATTTCATGGGAGATAATTTTCCCATTTTTCTTTACATAGATCTGGACGGACAACAAAATCAAATTTATTCTTATCTTGTTGATACTGCTGATAAATTGGTAAATCAGATTCGATCATAAACTCTGTGTATTCACGTGGTGATTTCTCAACTAGCTTGTCTGAGCGGTAACTAGGATTCTGATCCCAGACGATTGTACCTTGAGCATCAAATTTAGGATAATAAGCTAAACCGTTATGCGCTCGTACGTCTTCATATTCAAAACCGAAATCTCGTACACACCATGCGCCAAAAATCATTTTCTCAGATCTTGAGGCGTTGATTGTGCAGTGTGCCCAGCCGGGCGGAACAATCACGACTTCTCCAGCTTTTGCTTGAACAGCATAGCAACGACCTGGGGCATCTGTTGCTCTTTCCTGCATATAGATAATCGCTTCTCCTGTCCAGATCTCATAAACCTCCGGTGTCGACATTTGACAAGCCTTAGAAATTGAATGGATATGCCCTTGACTCTTGACTGGTTCTTCACCGATCGTACCCTTCGCGTAAGCAACGACGCCAAAAAGTAATTCGCGTTTCAGCAAGTCTGCTCGATCTCTTTCTAATCCTACATCCATCGCGATCGAATAAACGATCTCAGGCCCTGTCGCCTTATGATCCGCCAGACTTTGAAGAATATCTTTTAAATAGCGTTGCTCAGTTTGAGACGGACCAAAAACAGAAGATGGATAGATAAATTCATGGGAGGATTCATCAAAGGTTATACCTAGTCCTGTATCAATCATTTTCTCACCTCTTAATTTACGATAAATTTCTGACAAATGCTTGAATCACTGCTACCTCTTTATTTGGGTCACCTTGATTGACTAATTTGTACTCTTTGATTGTTTCTGGAACGATGAAAGTCTCTCCGTAATGAATCTCAAAAGGTTCAAAGCTGTTATTCAAACTTTCGACCGTGATTGTCTCACCTTCCACTAAGTTCAACATGTTGACGCTTTGATGAACATCCACTATCACTTCTTTTTTGAACCAATGACGATGAGTCTCAATAAACTCCAGTTCATGCAATCCAGTCTTTTCAACTCGTCTTTCACTATCCTTATGAAGTGTTTCAACCGGATTGATCAGATTTTCTTGGACCCAAGTCGTGTCAAAATCAGTATTCACATTTTCTTCTCCATGTGCCAAATGGACAGGTCTTGGAACACCATCTAATCCTAAACGTTCCCAATCCCATAGTTTAAAGGTAAAAATGTACGGTGTTTGACTGATTTCCAACACCACTGTATCTGGTCCACCACAATGAATCGTACCAGCTGGGATCGAATAGTGGTCATGTTTTTTCACTGGGAAACAATTGATGTATTTTTCATCTGGGAAACGATAGTCGCCCTTTTCTGCTTTGCGCAGCTCATTAAAAAGTTCGGCTTTCTCTGTTCCTTCTTTTACACCGAGATAGATCGTTGATTTTTCAGAAGCCTGCAAAATATAATAGCTTTCATTTTGCGTATAGGGCATACCAAATTTATCCTGAATATAATCCACCCGTGGATGGACCTGTAGGCTTAAATTGCCACCACCTACAGTGTCCAGGTAATCGAAACGAATCGGGAATTCATTTCCAAAGCGTGCCTGAACTTTTTTTCCTAGTAAAGCAATCGGACGTTGGTGTACCACGTTGATTGCTGGAATTTCTATCTCAGTTCCTGAAAAATTCAGACATAGACTGTTTTCCTCCGGTACGCCATCAAAGGCCCAACCGTAGTTCTCCTTTTCAGAATCCAAATTAAATTCTTTCTTCATCCATTGACCACCCCAAACACTGGCGTCAAAATATGGAACTAATCGGAACGGCTGTTCCACGATTTGATCCAAAGCAACCTGATAGCTCGTTCCATCGACCATTTTTGCCTGTTCAGGGATATTTGTATCAATCAGGTAATCAATTTGTTCAGTTAGCTGTTGTTTTAATCTATCAGCGATGCGCCATTCGAAGAAGTATCCGCGCTTCACCTTTTTTAGATTATCTTCTTTTTCATTCGCGGCTTTCCAGTTCGACATACCTGCGCGATGACGTTTTTGAATCTCCCAGCGCGTTAAATCGGCATAACATAAAATATCTGGCTGCGGCTGTATAATCGCAGCCCCTGTACCATAAACTACGATCCTCTTCTTTTCTTCAGCTAGTTCTTTTTGCACTTGTTTCACTTCATATTCTGGATAAAAATCATTTAGTGTTGCATGAGACATAATGCCAAAAACACGATCTTCGGTCATGTTCGCAGCAATTCTATTCGTCACCGTTTCAGCGTCATAGGCGTAGTCATCCGCTTTAACTAGTCGAGCATCTGTCAATTTACTCAGCAGCTGTTTCTCCAGTTCAAGTAAATTAACGCCCGGATAGCATTCTAAAGTAATAGTTTTCTTGCCATCATTAAATTGTTTATTTAGTTCTTCGGCAATCTCGTCATAATTATTCCATGTTTGTGCAGCGTGTTTAATCTTGATTTCCGGTCGCAAATTATACGTCATTTTTACCCCTCTTTAATAATTATAATGATATGACATTAGAATTCTTCGTCATCCTCTTCTTCTGAAAAATCCATTCGATCAATACTTTCTTTCCCAGCTTTGATTCCATCTGCGATCAATTGCTGGAGTTCTTTTCCTTCACGCATCAATATCATATCTAGTAGCATCGCCAGATTCATGCCAGATAGCATCTCAACCTCCATGCCAGTTTGAACCAGAATATCATAAGCGTTTGTTCCAGGTGAACCTGATGGAATATCACAGACAATAATCATCTGTTTGATTTCTTTTGGCAAATCGGCAACTAATTTTTCCAGTTTCGCTCTATACATCGCTACTCCTGATTCTTCTAATCCAAGAGAAAAGAAATTTTTCTGCTCACCGGCGACAAATTCAACTGCTGTTTTCATACCATGAGCTAGTTCTGAATGACTCACTAATAAAACTCCGATCATCGTCATTGCTCCTTCTACTAAATTATGTTTAAAACATCATTTGGATCAAATAAGCGATCCCTACACCGCCAAAGGCTGCAATAAAATAAATTCCGATTAGTTTTAAGGCAGAAACGCCTTTTTTTGCCATCAAGTACCATGAAACTAAGACCAAAACTAACGGCAATAGATTTGGGAAAATACCATCTAAAATCTGTTGAATATCAATCTTCGCACTGCTGAATTTCAAGACGATTGGCAGTTTTAAATTAACATAGCTTGCCGCGACTCCGCCGATCACGATCATTCCTAGAACTGAAAAAGCTTGCGTGATCTGTTGCGCTTTTTCTCCGACAAAAGTATCAACGGACTCAGCTCCCAGTTCATAGCCTTTAAAAAATAAGAAGCGTGAACCTAGCATTATGATTGTATTGTAAGCAACGATATAAAAGATTGGTCCTAGAATACTACCCTTTTCTGATAATCCCATCCCGATCGAAAGCAGGATCGGAATCAGCATCCCAGGAATCATTGAATCACCAATCCCTGCTAAAGGCCCCATCAAACCGACTTTTAAACCATTGACAAAATCATCATCGATTTCTTCTTTACCTAATGCTCGTTGTTCTTCTAACCCAACAACAACACCATTAATCAATGAACCGATTTGTGGTTCCGTATTGTAAAAAACAGAGTGTCTTTTCAGCATCGCTTTTTGTGCTTCAGGATTATCTTTATATATCTTTTTTGCGATTGGCTCCATTGATAAGGCAAAACCAAAGGCTTCCAAGAATTCAAAACTTGTCGCTACTAGGTTGTACATCATCCAACGAATATACGATTTATTCAACGTTTTTTTATCTAGAAGTTGGTAAGATTTTTTTTGTTCCATTAGAATTCCTCCTCGTCATCGAAATCATCATAAGAACCTTCATCTGTAGCTGCTTTTAGTGTTGGTTTAGATTTTGCCTGGAAATAGATATACGCGATCACTCCTGCTACAATTGCCAAAGCGATCATATTTAATTTTAGGAAAATTACGCAGACAAAACCAAACAAGAAGAATAGTAGCATAATGTCTTCTTTGACAACCGCCGTGAGTAACATGACGATCCCGATTGCAGGGAGTGCACCACCTAAGATGCCCATAACATCAATTAGGTATTGCGGCATACTGGCTAATAACTCCTTAGCAAAGCTTGAGCCAAAGTAGATTACTAAAAATGACGGAATAAAACGTAAGGCAAAGCTCAGTAGTTGTGGTCCAATGATTGAATTAAAATGAAAGGCTTTTTCGTTGCCTTCTTCAATCGCTTTTTGTGCCCGATGATTCCAAAAAGAATTGGCAACCTGAAAGAAATTAAACACGATCGTACCGATAACGCCAATTGTTGTAGCTAACGTCACAGCTACTTCTGTTGATGAGTTAGATAAAATAGCTAAAGCAATTGCCGGATATGCCACAAAATTTAAATCAGCCGGCATCTGACCGCCAGGAGTAACCATTGCAATATACACTGCCTGAATAGCGACTCCAATAATAATTCCCTGAGTGACATCTCCTAAAATAAGTCCAATTAAAAAACCTGATACTAAAGGGCGGCTAATCGTATACCAGCCGCCGGTTAACCCCATCAACCAAGGAGTGCCGAGAGCACCTAAGTAACATAGTAGTGAGATTAATACAGCTTGGAAAAAGAGCATAATAATTTCCTCCGTTCTTTATTTTTCGATATCTTTCCAAGTAAAGCCTTTTGAATCCGGTACCAATTTGAATTGAATGTCCATCCCTAATTCATCTAAACGCTTGAAAGCAGCTCGTTCACCTTCAGTAATTGCTACATTCGGACCAATTTTTTTGGCACCTTCTCGTGCGCTCATGGGCCCGACATTTAAAATAGAATAACAAGAAATGAAATCAGCTCCAGCATCATACAAACGTACAAGTGTTTCAGGTGTTTTTGCGATTAAAAAATAATTTTTTTTGCTGTTGACGATTTCTTCCCACTTCAAAGCCGTGCGATCAACTGTCATAACGAAGCCTTTCAATGGTTTAGGAACAGCCCCTTTAAGAGCTTTCGATAAAGTTGAATTGTTGGCTGAACGATCGTCCACTGCAATCACGCCATCACAAGCACGTTCACTCATCCATCGTGTTACCACTTGTCCATGGATAATCCGATCATCAATTCGAATAAAAGATATTGCCATTTTTTCCACTCCTGTTCTTTTATGTCATTTTGTTATAACAATAGCACATTCAAAGTATATGCTATTTTTCAAAAAAAGACAACGCTTTCTTCCTACTTTTTAAAAAAAGTGCAAAATTACTTATCGTATTCTGCACTTTTCGTCCATTAAATTTCAATGTAATAACGGTATTGATCGCCAATATAGTAACAGTCGCTGATTTCTTTGTATTGTCCATCTGCTCTTGAAACCATCCGGACTCTTTTTAAAATTGGAGTATTCTCTGGTACATCTAAGACGGCTTGCAGTTCTGGTGTTGCACTTAATGCCTCGACATATTCTTTGCTCTCACTCATGACAATATCAAAGGTTTTCAAATAATCGTATAAGGAACCATAATAATCCTTGCTATCTAACGAAAATTTTTCTGTATAGGGAATATGTGTAACGAAATAGGCAAAGGCTTTTCCATCATCAACTCCTCGAGTTCTTCTTAGCTGAAGCACTTTTGACCCCTTTTCAATTCCTAACTGTTGAGAAATTCTTTCTGAAGCATCAATAAGTTGAACCTGAGCAGATAAAGTTCGTACTTTTTTTCCTAACTCCTCCATTTCACGAGTAAAGCTACGGACCATTGTATAATGTTCCTTTTCCGTAGAATGATCCATTGATAAAACAAAGGTTCCTTTTGCTCGTTCGCGATATAAATGGCCTTCACGAACCAATTCGTCAATTGCTTTTCTAATGGTGATTCGACTAACATGATAAATATCACATAAATCTAGCTCTGGCGGTATTTTCTCTCCATCTCCCCATTCACCTGAAATAATTTTGAATCTTAAATCATCTGCAATTTGACTGTATAAAGGACTAGCGCCTTTTCCTTTAGCTAGCTTCTCATTCAAAATATCACTCCTTAAAAGTTCTATTGTCATAACAATAATATATTCAGCCAAAAATATCAACCTTATTAGTATCCGTTTTCTTTCTGTCATTCATAATAATTAAGTTTGATTTAGTGGTTCTTCAGATTTGGCTTTACCCCTTTTTTTCTAAAAATTGCGTAGTATAATGAGAAAGAGAAAAACGATTACTTTTAATCAAGTGAGGGGCACACCAATGAAAATCGCCATCATCTTATCAACGATCATACTTGTGCTAGCAAATTTCTATCTTTTCCTAGTCTATTTCAAAGAGAAAAAAATTAATGATAAACTGGAACGGTTGGCTGTGATGTTCGGAACCAATATGAGTGTCCTATTTGTCGATAGCCTGATTCTCTTCTTTGGCGCCCTAGCTGAAGAAGGCCTATTCGTGATGATCATTCTTTCTGATTTTTGATTCTGTAAACTAAAACTCTGTCACCTCAATAAGGCGACAGAGTTTTTTAGCGTTCAACAAAACCGTATTCGAGTATTTTCAGCTTGCGTTTCAACCGATCAATCACCGGCATCAGATCCTCGATTGTTTTCCATTCCGGATGTTGTGTCAATTCCTGCTGAATCTTGGTCGTCTCACTATTTAAAATGGCATAGATCGTCTCGATCACGTCCTTTTCTTGAACCTCTTTTCGCAAGGGAAGTTTGCCAATCACTTCGTCTGTTAAATTCATACTGCGGCTAAAATCCTGATTTAGGCGCTGTACCATTTCTTTTCGTAGAGGTTCTGGCAACGTCTGCATTTCAGTATAAGATTTCATCAAAAATGCAAACTCACGCGGATATTTCAACTGCAACTCGATTTTATATTTCGTAGCTTCAACGACCATCTCTAACAGATCAGAGGCATTCGTCCAAACCGAATAATCGATTCGCTGATAGAAAAAATCTGAAGCATAAGTATACGTTGCCTGATATAACCCCCCCTTATTTCCATAATAATGAAATAGCAAGCCTTTTGAAACCCCAGCTTCTTCCGCAATCTGATCAGTCTTTGTCTCACGATAGCCATGCTGACCAAATAAACTGGCGCTCGTTATTAAAATGCGTTGTTCCTTTTGCGGATCTTTCACTACTTCCTTCATTCAATCACTCCAAGTCCCGCTTATTGTAGCCCATTAATCCAACAATCGTCAAAATAAGAAAAACTGCAACTAAGACAATTGCCACAGTCGTATGAACATTCTCGGTCGGTACTTTTCCCACCCAGCCTAAAGGCGAAATATTTGCCACATCATCCGATAAGTTCAACAACGGACCAAACATTTTGACTAATACACTGGCAGCTAAATAAATCCACAGAACAGTCGTTAATTTAGGTAACGCACCAGATAAGAATGTTCCGATACCAACAAAGAATAAAGTTGCCGGTAGGAAGCCCAGCAGCGTCTCCCAGAAATATTTGATTGCAATCGGGTCATCCAGTGTGCTGTTGCCAGTAAAAAAGGCGCCAGCTAAAGTTGCTGTAAACACCACAACACTCACGATTGTCCCAACACTGAAATAGCTGAAGGCTAGGCGTGTCTTAGAAATACTTTTTGAGTGAAGGATTTCCAGATAGCCCTTTTTGTCATCTGATTTCAATCGAAAAATAATCAGAATTCCGCTAATCGCAGCGATCGCTACAAAAAACAAGCTTAACATGTTCAAAAAATTCAAGATCAATTCTCGATTCGCCGCATGAATTTGCGTTACACCGAGAATTTTACGATAGGTTGGATTACTGCCGATAATATCGCCAATCGTACTGAAGATTGATCCATAAGCCGCTCCTAGTATAACACCGCCAAAAATCCACCCAATGATACTATTTCGTTCAATCGTTAAAACTAATCCTAACGGTGAAGACAACAACCTACCTGCTTTTCCTTTTCCATCACGAGTTGCTAGAACACCGCTGCCAATATCCCTTGTCTTAGTGATCTTTACAGCAATCGCTAAACAAATCAGACCTAGCCCTAAAGTCATTATGACCGGAAGCCAATTATTATAAGTGTAGATTGCCGTTTTTTGAATCCATCCAACAGGAGATATCCAAGTCCAATTAGGATTTGTCACATCGGTCATCATTCGGATGATATAGAAGAATCCATACAACCCATAGCTCATAAAGTTCGCGCTACGAGAATTATTCGCTAGCTGAGCCAGCAGCAGACTGATAAAACCGAACATGATTCCAATACTGGCAATACTAACGCCCATCAATAGATCTCCTTGCAGCGTTGCCCCATTAAGATCAGCAGCAATCAAACTAGCGACATATAAAATTCCCATCAACCCATTGATCAAAAGTATCTCAACAGCTGTTGCGTAGGTTGGTGCCAAGCGTCCGACTGTTCGTGAGCGAACCATTTCCAACAGTCCTGAATCTTCCTCCGCCCGTGTATTTGAGATTGCCAACGAAATATTCATAAAGACCATAAACATTCCCATAAAAACCAGCATTTCAGAAGCAAAAACATTCGCTGTCGTATACGGCTCAATAGCAGAAAATTCACCAAACAGCGAAACCATAGCTGGGGTCTTCAACGTTTCAACAATTGCATTGATATCTGTTTGCGTCCCAAATAATACATTGAACTTCGTTGAAGCTGAAGCAAATAGGCCAACTAAAATCACGATCCAGATAAGGTGTTTGATACGGTTTTGCTTCAAATTTGCCTTTAACAAATAACCTGTTTTTGCTCCACTATTCATGAGAATCAGCCCCTTGTTTTTCATAATAACGCATGAATAGATCTTCTAAAGTTGGCGGCATAGATGTTAAATTGATAATTTGTTTTTCTGCTAAAAAAATCATAATTTGTGTCATTTGATCACGATCGACTGAAAGAACAGCTTTCCTGTGCGCATCGCCTGAAAAATGCGCCGTATGCACACCAGCTAATTGTTCAATACCATCAAGAGGCTCTTTCGTTTCTACTGCAATCTCCAATCGTGTTAAATGCCGCATGGAATTCAAGTCACCCGTCTCGATTATCTCTCCTTCACGAATAATCGCAATCCGATCACACATCTTTTCAACCTCTGACAATATATGGCTAGACAACAAAATGCTCTTACCTGCTTCTTTTAATTTCAACACTTCTTCTTGGAAGGATTTCTCATTCAGCGGGTCCAGTCCGGAAGTCGGCTCATCAAAAATGTACAGCTCCGCTTCTTGAGATAAAGCTGCAACTAATGCTATCTTTTGGCGATTGCCTTTTGAATAGGTTCGCGCTTTTTTCTTAGGGTCTAATTGAAATTTTTTTATCAGTTCTTCTGTTCTCTGCGTACGTTTTTGGTCATTTAATCTTAGTAGTAAGTCAATGATTTCCCCGCCCGTCAAATTAGGCCAAAGAAAGACATCCCCAGGGACATAGGAAATATTCTTATGAATTGCTGTGTCTTCTTTCCACACATCTTTACCAAAAATCGTTGCTTCTCCGCCAGACTTTTTCAGCATACCTAACAAAATCCGGATCGTAGTAGATTTTCCTGACCCGTTAGGACCGATAAAGCCTAATACTTCCCCTTTGTTCACATCGAAGGTGACATCCTTTAATGCCTGAAACTTTCCAAATCTTTTTTCTACCTTATTCAACGACACGATCTGGTTTTCCATCGTTCTCACTCCTGTTTTTATCTATTCATTTTTTAGTTTAAAAAAATTTGCTGGCTCGTTACCTATACTCAAATTGATTTCTTCTTACTGTAGCTCTATATCGAGAGAATACTCCTTTTTGACTATAGAGTCAATGACTGGCTAGTCAATTCTAAATTATTTTTTTAGTTACGAAAAGAAAGTGAAAAAAGTCTGTATTTTTCTTATTTCTCGAACTTTTGACAAAAGTACAGTATTATATAGAAAACTTTTCGTAGGAGCAGCCGATGACTATTTTGAAAAAACTTTCACCACTATTTCTGATTTGTGCAGTTATTGGTGACTTTTCATTACCTTACTACTTGGGACGCTTTTATTCTGATTTTAATCAAATGACGATGATCATTAGTCAACTAGGCGAACCGACTAGTCCTGTACAAAATTATTTTAATAATGGTTCAGTTGTTACAGGTACCTTGTTTGTCTTAGCAAGTTTCGGTATTTATAATTTCTTTCAGTCAGAATCAAAACGGTTCGCACAAATTATAGCCGGAGCGATTGCTCTCTATGGCTTTGGCGATTGTATACTAACTGGTTTGGTTCATATCAGCGAATCCGCAAGTTTCTTTAGTCCTGCTTATTTTCTGCATGCGGCATTTTCCGGGATCTCGATGGTAGCGATGATGTTTGTTCCGCTATTATTAGCTTGTCAGGCAGCTCTGAAACAGCAAAAAGTTCTTTCGCTTTTTTATTCTGTTTGTCTAATCGGTTCGATCTTAGCCTTACTATTGTTCGCTGCTTATTATCTGCCAGTGATTGGACGATGGCTTTCTTCTACTCGCGGATTTTGGCAACGATTATCCCTGTTCTTTCTCTATCTGCCAGCACTCAGTATTGCATTTAGACAACTTGCAAAAAAGAACTAGCTACGTTTCGTTGACGTATAAGACAACAAGCAAAAAGGATACCACCTCAGCCGTATCCTTTTTGCTTGTTTGCTTATCTTAATTTCTTTAGTCCAATCTGTGCTGCCCCAATAGCTCCAGCATATTGCGACAGATTGTCTCGTTTGACTGGCGCTGATACGTATTGTTCCAAGACTTTTCCAAAGATCACGCTTTTGGATAAGCCGCCTGTGAAAAGGACCTCTTCGCCTCGTACAGGTCTTAATTTTGAATATTGACTGCTGATTCGTTGAGCAATAGAATGCAAAACACCTAGTGCAATATCTTCACGTGCCTCACCTTTGGAAATCAGACTAATAACTTCTGACTCTGCAAAAACCGTACACATACTGTTGATAGTAACTGGCTTTGCATCTTGAACAAACTGGTCCAAATCAGAAATATCTTCACCTAAGGTTCGCATCATGACTTCAACAAAGCGTCCTGTTCCCGCAGCACAACGATCGTTCATACTGAACTCGACGACATTGCCTTTACCGTTTAGCTGAATGGTCTTGCAGTCCTGTCCGCCAATATCAATAACTTGCTTAACTCCTGGAGACAAATAGTCTGCTCCTTTTCCGTGGCAAGTAATTTCCGTAACTACTAGATCCGCAGGCAGCAGCTTACGACCATAACCGGTTGTCACAAGTTTTAGATCATTTAAAACATAACTACGTTTGAAGTAATCAACAACATCCGTCATCGCTCCTTTAGGATTTCCAGCGGTGGGAATCAAATACTTATCGATTAATTCCTCGTTGGAAAAAAGCACACCTTTTGTTGTGGTGGATCCTGAATCTAATCCTATTGTGTACATACAGCCTCTTCCTCTAACATTTCGATAAACGCGGTGACGCGAGTGTTGATCTGTTCGATATCTGAAGTCGAATAATCCGTCTCTAAATACATATAAGGAATATTCTTTTCTTCATTTAGGAAGCGTTTGATTTTTAATGATTCCACTGAAAACGGAATACAATTTTGCAATACCATGTCGATTACGCCATCTACTTGATAATCGTCAATCATTTGGCTCAATAATTCTTTACGCGGCTGGTTATTAGACATGCAGGCACAGCCGATATTGATGTATTTATCCGTTAAAGCCTGGTACACATCAGATTCATTCTCATCAACTAAACGTTCTACGGCTTTTGCCACGGTACAGTTTTCATAAGCAACCACCAAACCGCCATTTTCTTCAATCGCACGAATCACCTTTTCCGTCACTCCGCCCATCGGAGAACCTGTTACCAAGATTCTTGGCTTCTCTTCTAAACGTTTGCCCGCTTTGTATTCTTCTTTGACTTTTACTGTCGTTTCCTCCAGCATTTGAATAACTTCTTCTTTGTCAAATTTGTATTGTGAACCATACATCACTTGGAAAATCTCTTGACCTGTGATTGCTGGCGGATTCAGCTGGCCTAACCGATAAAAGTTTTGTTTTACCTGACGTTCGCGGTTCTTCAGCACAATCGCCTCACGAATTTTTTCATCAGTGATCTCAACACCTAAGAAATCCTCTAGCTTCTCTTTGAAACGCACGAGTTCGCTGTACCATAATTTTTTGCTCTCTTCAGTATCGCGCATATGCGGCAATTGCATCAAATAGGTATCCTTGAATTCTTCCATATATTCATACATTTTCTTCTTGCCATCACAAGTAGTCTCGCCAACCACTAAATCAGAAAAATAGAAATAGGGACATTTATCTGTTTTACCAAAGCCATAACTCGATTTAATTAGCGGGCAAAGATTTCGTGGCAAGTCTTCTTCTGCATCGGGAATCGTTTCATCTGACGTTGAACACAAACTAATCTGAATCGCCCCACCGGCTAAGACTAATTCCTCTGGCATAAAGGTACAATACACACCTACAACGGGTTTTCCCTGTTCTTTGATATCCTTAACCGCTAAAAAGCCCTGTCTTCTCGCTTCGCCAAAATCATCAAAAATCTCTGGTAAACTTGTTTTTAATTCCATTTTATCCGTTCCTTTCTTATTTGGAGGTCATTCTTTTGATTCTCGAGACGTACACCCTTCCGCTAGTCGCGTTAAACACGCGAAGTAGGATGGGCATCCTTCTCATTTTTAGTTTTTGCCTATGTTCGATATCACAAACACAGTAAAGTACGCAGTTGTACTCGCCATTTTCCCCCGAAAGAAAAGAGCACACCAAAAAAAGGCCTGCTCCTGGATAGTTTTTTACTTCACTTGATCCGAGGAGGAAAAATATTCAGTTAACGCGCTTAGAACCTCTAAGTTTTGTGTTACTCAAAGTCATCGCCTAACCATTTTTCCCACCTCCAACTATGTACCTTTAAATTTTTGATAGATGTCTTTCTAGCAACATCCCAAAAGTTTGTGTAAGCATTTACAATTACCTCCTTAGTATAACGAAGGGAATTTTCTCCCGCAATACTTCCAAAAGAGAATCGTTCTCATTTCTGGTCGGATACTCATAGGGAAAGAAAAAAGACTTGAACGTAGTATTTCCCTATTTTGAAACAGTCCTTTATAATTCACAAAAATCCAACATCATCGAGATGCTGGACTCAATTTATACTATTTTCTTTTCACTGGCACCCATATCTCCATCTCTTCACCTTGAGTATAGACTTCCAAATCAGGTCCGCCAGAAGTCATTTCTCCAGTCATGTATCCGCTGTTCAACAGCTCGTACTCTTCAGATTCAGGACCCCATTTCGTCACGATTTCGATCTGAGTCGTCCCGGATGTTTTTCCCGTACATGGGAAAACTGCCCACGTATTTGCCGGAACTTCTACTTCCTCCATACCATCAGGTGTTGCTGCTGTGGTTGCCGCGGCAATATAGTAATCAAATTTTTTACTATCCTCTGGATCAACATTATAAAAACTTGCTCCGATCACCCCAAACGGTTCACGATTAATTAAAGGTGCTACCGTTTCTTGCCTATTACCAGAAATAAATTGATTCCAGAAAGTCTCACAATCTTTCATCCCCTGCTGATTTTCATTTGTTGAACTCATTTTCACGCCTGCTAATTTGAAGCCTTCTAATTCTAAGATCCTGTAATCCATTTTCCATTCCTCCAGTTATGTGTATTGGTTGTGTTTCTCTTTGCTACATTTATAATTTATCATCTCAGGAGGTGAATTTTAGTAATGTGTCATGTTTGCTAGGGTTTCTCGTCATGTTTGCTCAAATAAGTTAAAGGTTAGCTTGAAGGAATAGTCGTCGATTGCATAATTAAGCTTGCCATGATACTTCTCGACGATTTGGCGGATTGATTTTAGGCCAAAGCCATGGCTGCTCTTGTCTTTTTTGCGGGTGGTCAGCGTTGTAACCTTACTATCCGTACTGTTCTCACAGGAGCCCACTAGAGAGTGATTAAAATAAACAAGTTTTAGCTGTACATATTTTCGCGTACTGCTATGCTCACATGCTTCTCGAGCATTGTCCAAAATATTTCCAATTAACGATGAGAGATCGGAATCGGAAAACGTCATTGTTTCTGGACACTTGATCTCAAACTCGCAAGTAATTCCTGTCTCCTTCATTGTTCGGAAATGTAAACGCAACAGAGCATTCAATCCAGTATGTTGCGTAAATGAGGGCAATTCATTTGAATCTAGCTGGTTGATTAACTGGTTGATCTGTTGATTTGCATCATCTTCCTTATTGGCATCTAAATAACCAACAATCGAATACAGCTGATTCTTCAAATCGTGTTTGATTTTTCGGACTTCTTGCTGATGTTTTTCTACCTGCTGATAGTAGTCCTCCAGCAATTCATGCCGCTGTTTTTGTAGTTGAAATTCCTGATTCTTTTTTGATAGGTTGTCCGACATTTCAAAGCTTAAATAAAATAGAATCAATAATAAAACGAAGCTGATTATCAAAATAATATCCCTCGTGACAAACTGTTCGGTTCCCGTCACGCTAATGATCAATATTCCGATCGAAAGACTGCATATGGATGCGATCAATAATTGCAGAATTGAAAAATTTCGTTGGATCGAAATGTCACGTTTCTTTCTAGCTGACCAGAAAGAAAAGACCATTAGAAAATTAATCAGCATAGCTATGCGATTTCCTATTCCACCAGAGCTTACGAAATCTAGTAAATTATCAACGGGTAAAATCAGTCGGGCCAGAATCAGCAGAATTCCTTCACTGATAATCGAAAAAACAATAAATAAGACAGCAACCAATCCTCTTTGATAAGCTTTACCATTAAAAAAGGCCTGCACACAAAGTAATAATAGCAAAGTGCTTAAGGTGGTTAAAATAGGTCGTAAACTCCCTGTTCCAGACTCATTCGCTAGATTATTAATAAAATAGTATGGGACGCAGGTCAAGTAAATCACAAGAAAAAGACTTCTTTTCGGAATTTGCGGCTTTGTTGGAAAAAAACTCGAAA
This sequence comes from Enterococcus avium ATCC 14025, assembly GCF_000406965.1. Taxonomy (GTDB): domain Bacteria; phylum Bacillota; class Bacilli; order Lactobacillales; family Enterococcaceae; genus Enterococcus_A; species Enterococcus_A avium. The sequence continues at coordinate 177,810 of NZ_KE136365.1, forward strand.
ACAATAAACTTAAGCTCAGGGATGTTAAAATTGTGACCGGAATAAAATTTTCTAAAAAAGCCATCCACAGTCCTCCTTATTTTCTCTGAAAAGTTTTCCTTTTGATAAGTTGGATCGCATCCTTTAACGGGATAAAATAAATTGCTGAAATTGCTCATGAAAGGAAGCGTGAAATTTTTTACTGATGGGTAATTTTTCGCCTTCTTTTAAATAGACGAAATTACTCTCCACTGTACTCAAGCTCTCCAAGTTGATAATGATCGAATTATGTATCTGGGCAAAAAGAATTCCCTTTACTTGTTCCCGCGCATCCTTCAAGGTTCCATAGTATTCGTAGTTCGCCCCATCGATTGTATGCAAAAAAATTTTTCGTCCGGAGCTTTCAATGTAATGAATTTGATTCAAGAAGAAGGTATAGATTTTCTTTTGCGACACGAATTGAAAAACACCCTTACGTTTTTGCAAATAACGTACCGCTGCGGATAAAATGCTCGATGTCTTCTCATGATCAAAAGGCTTAATGATAAATTGAAAAGCCAAAACTTCAAAAGCCTCTGACATCAATTCCGCGTGACTGGTCATGAAGATAATCACCGCATCAGAATCTGCTTCGCGAATTCTCGCAGCTGTTTCTAAGCCATCAGCCCCCTCCATTTCGATATCCAATAAATACATATGGAAATAATTAGGAGACTGCTCCAAAAAATCCAACAAACGATCCCCAGAAAAAAAGACTTCCGTGTTGTATTTACTGGTTTCGCCATGGAAGACTTGTTCGACTAATTTTTCAATTTGACCGCTCATCAAGCGATCATCATCACAGATTGCAATATTCATATCCATCTCCTTTTTTGATAGCGTTTCCTCTAGTATACCTGAGAATTCTAGCCAGTTGTTTTTCAAATTGGAACTATTGGAATCAAATCCCTGATTTTTAACTTAAAAGTTGGTTTAATCGACAACTCACAAGAAAGGCTTCGCGAACTTGCTCAGCTTTTGAGCACCAGGTAGGTACTGTTCCACATCAGCTCTGCAAGCAGTCGCTGTGTGTCTCAGCAATAAGACCAAAATATTTCTAAATTGCCAAGAAACACAGTGATCGAAGAGAACTGATGTTGATTGGCACCTACTTGGTGCTTCTCAAATTTCGAAATATTTTTGCTTATTGCCGAAATGCTAGTTCTGCTTAACGGAGTTTAGCAGTAACAGTATGCGTAGCTTGCGTAGAAAAGCTAGTTCGTGAAGCCGGACATGGATATACCTGCTAAAAAGCGATTTATCCATGTGAAATTTTATACTTTCTTTATTGGTCAAGAAAAAGCTGCCGCATTTTTGCGACAGCCTTACAAATACTCTTAGGACTTCTTTCGATTAAATAGGAAGTACATTCCCGCCAACAATACACACGAAGCTAACGATACGATATGTCCGTTGCTTAGTCCTCGAAACAAGTGATGAATGAAATGATCCTCCACCAGCATAGTGCCTGCCGTATACGCGATCAATAAAGCACCAAGCCAGATTAACCATGGGAAACGATCCATCAGTTTCAAAATAACCTGACTGCCGAAAATAACAATCGGAATACTAATAATCAAACCTAAAACGGCTAACATAAAATGACCATCAGCGACACCAGCAATCGCCAAAAAATTATCCAGACTCATCACTAGATCCGCAATAATGATCGTACGAATCGCGGATAAAAGTGTCGTCTCGCTTTTGACTTCAGTCTCTTCCCCATTTGTTTTCAGCAAATCATAGGCAATATAAAACAACAAGATAGCTCCAATGATCTTCACATAAGGCACCGTTAATAGCTCGACTGCGATCAGCATCAACAAAATTCGCAAAACAACAGCACCAGCAGCCCCAATTACAATTGCCTTATTCTGTGATGAAGCTGGCAGTTTTCGGGTTGCAAGTGCAATCACCACCGCATTATCACCGCTCAATACTAAATTCAATACAATAATCGAAAGAATCTTCGATAAAATTGCAATACTCATTTACCTGTCTCCTCAGTTTTTGAATATTTATCTTTTCTAAGATACCACCTTTTACTGAAAAAAACATGAAAATGAGTAAATGATTTGGTTTGAGAATCCTTTTTTATCGCAGCAGTGGTAAGCTTCCGGTCAGCTTATTAACCTGTTTCTTATTGCCAAAAAGAGTTAGACCAAAATAATCAATGGCAGATTCTGGAACGTGAGTCATTTTCTCGATATATTCACTATAAGTTTTACAGCCTTGGGCCACGTCAAAGAAATCAACGACTGTCAGCTGTTCAAAATTTGGTTCATACAACCGTTCCCGCATATCTCGTAAAAAATCACGATTGCCTTTTAAGATCGGGATGGGAAATTCGATGATTCCTTGGTGACGATAGCCGGTCTGATCAACGACATCTTGACCAACGACTTCAGGAAATAATTTTCCAATTGTTACACCCATAACGGCCGTACTGTTCGCAATAATTCCCTGAGGCATTGCTTCATCTACAACCATGACACATTTTAACTCATTTGCTGGCATCTTCTTCCTCATTTCCTTTCGCAAAAATGTTGCGATATTGATTAGGGGTCAAGCCGATGAATCGACTAAAATAATTGGTAAAGTGGCTCTGATCATAAAAGCCAGTCCGATTTGCAGTCTCGATCAAGCTGCAGCCTTGCTCCAATAATTCCTTTGCTTTTACGATCCGATAAGTTTCAAGATAACGATAGGGTGTAATGCCCTTTTCTCGCGTAAACTGCCGAACCAATGAATGCTTATTGAGATGAACCAATTTGCAAAGCTGATCCAACGTGACTTTCTGATCGTAATGAGCTTCTAGATACTCACAGATGACAGCAATTGGTTTTGGTGCCGGCAGCATTTGATTTTGTTTGTCTTGTGCGTAGTTTTGCAAGAGCTCCTCAATCAATAAAATGAATAATGTCTCCTTCTCCGACTTGTCACCTTCATTCATGATTAGCTGATGTAAACGATTGAAATCTTCAGCCAACGCTGTCTGACTCTGCATTGGCGAAAGAAATTTTGGCAGCTCCGTTCCTGTAAAGGGCTGAAAAATTTCTTTTTTTAGATTGATACAATGGTAAGTGAGTCGGCTATCATCGATTCCTTCGCAACTATGATTGTCATAGGGATTAAAGGTCAATAAATCGCCCGGTTCAAGTGTATAGGCTTGATTATTCACTACCATCTTTCGAAAACCTTCTTCAATTAACCCCACTACATAGTAATCGTGGAAATGATTGGGAAAATTTTGCGATACACCAGTGAAGGAATAAGCTTCAATCCCTAGATCCTCGTCATAACAAATAATTTTCTGATTCAACGCCTCGCCCCCTTTCTTTTTCCTATTGTAACAAGTCTGCCGAAGCAGTGCTTGGAAGATATTGACTTTATGGTATCATCGAATCAAAGATAAAATTGGAGGCGAATACATTTGAAGCATAAAGATCATTACAACGATCAATATATTTTAGATCTATCTGAAAAATTGACACAAGCAGTGCCTGATTTTAATAAGGAGACTTTTTCCAATTCTCTAATCGGCAAACTGGAGGATAAAGAATTGTTTGCAAGATTTGATTTTATTGTCGATGCCTTAGAGACAAATCTTGGATCAGACTATCGAGAAAATCTCCAAGCCTTCTACCAGATTCTCGGACCGGAGTTAGAGCAATCAACGGGGATGTTTAGCTTTGGTTGGTGGCTTTGGCCGATCGGTCGTTACGTGGAACGACATGGAAATGAAGATTGGAAAGCTTCTCTGACCTTTTTGAAAAAATTGACTAAACGGTTTACTGGTGAATATGCGATCCGTCCTTTGTTAAAGGAGCATCCGCAGGAAGTGATGAAGGAATTGATTGACTGGAGCAAAGATCCGAATGTTCACGTGCGTCGCTTAGCTTGTGAAGGAGTGCGAATTCGTCTACCTTGGTCGGAAAAAATCTATGTCGCTTTAGATGAATTTGAACATTATGCTGAAATTCTTACAAATTTGAAGGATGATCCGGAAAAGTTTGTACAAAAAAGTGTCGGGAATAATCTCAATGATCTCTATAAAGATGCTCCGGAAAAAGCTGACTTTCTCATTAGCGAATGGCAAAAAACACCTACTACAAAAGCACAGGAATGGATCATCAAACACGGACGCAGAAATCAAAAATAACGATAGACACAAAAAGCCTCCTTCAAAAATAATGAAGGAAGCTTCCTCATATTAATTTACTTTTCTTGCTCGTTTAAGCACAAATGCTAGAAGTACCATGATGCCACCGATCATAGCAACCCATAAGCTGCTGGATTCCTCACCGGTTTTCGGTAATTGTTTGTTAGTTTGAGTGCTCATACGTGTAGGAACAGTCTTATTATTTGTCACATTATTTCCTGTACCTGCTACATTTTTGGTTTCATCGTTTGTTTTAGTCGGTTCTTCTGTCGAACGATTTTTTACAGTCAAAGTGATTGACTTAGTACTCGTTTCACCTTCTGGTGTAGAAGCATAAAACTCAATAGTGTGCTCGCCAGCTTCAACTAACGTATTATCTGCAACTTTTACTTTAATCTCACCATTCGTTACCTTGAATCCATCAATCGTATCTGCTGGATTCTCTGTTTTGGCCCAAGCCATAATCATCTTTTCATCTAATTTATCGCCCACATACATCACTTTGTCTTCAACTAAGATTTTCGGTGTACGTTTTTCAGCTTTTTCTTTTACTGTAACACCCATTGTTTTCGTAATCGTCGCACCTGATGCTGCTAATGCTGTATAGGTCACTTTATAATTGCCCGCTTTTGTTGTATCGACAGTTGATTCTGCCCACACACCGACACCGCCTGCTGCACTTGCTTTGGTAAGTTTGTCTTCTTTGCCAGACGCGTTTAGCGCATAAGCCTGAGCAAAATTGTAGGGATCAAAGGCCTGACCGATTTCAAGGCGCAATGTCTTTTGAACGTCTAATCTGATTGTTTCATTCGTATCAAGAATGGTAATATTTACGATTTTTTTTGTCACTGTATTGTATTCAGAAACCACCGCAATCTCGACTGCAAGCTTGCCAGGTGCATCTGTTGAGTGATGGGCGACTACTACAATATTCGCATCTGCTGTTGGCACTTCTTTTCCATCAGGTTTTCTAATCACGATCCGCTCACGAATCGCTTGAATATAGTCGCTGCCTTTTGGCAAACTAAAATCTGCGATCTCGATTTCATACATACCGATATTATCCTCAACAACCTGGATAATAGCGCTTTGAGTCGTCGTATTTCCTTGTGAGTTCGTCACGGAATACGTCAAAAGATACTCACCAACTGTATCAGTATCCACTGTTCCAGTAACTGTAATCTTCGAAGTCAAATCCCCATCGGTCTTGTCGCTCGCACTGACACCTTGCTTTGGATCAAAGCTGCTACCTTTGCGAATACTTTGAGTCGGTAAAATATTTATCGCAGGATGTGTATCCGTTGGTTTATTAGGTGGGAATGGATTAACGTCTAACGGCTTCACTTCTACCTTTTCTGTTTCTACCGCTGATGAATTTGTTTCATTTTTTATCTGACTATCCGTAGTCGTCTCTGTACTTATTTTTCCGACTGGCTTCACAGTACTGCTTTCAGTAGTCAACTGCTCCGTTGTATTTTTGCTGTTCTTAGTTGTATTTCGTTTTTTACTCTGTTGGTTAGAAGTCGCTGTGTTTTCTTTTGCAGGTGAAGTATTGCTTGATTGAGTATTACTTACTTTCTTCGCAGGTTTCCCCATTTCGCTAACTGCTGTTTGAACTTCTTCTGTCGCAAGTGCCGTTGGTGCAGCAAGCAGAGCAGGTACTATTAATCCCGCAAGTGCTACACCTGTTAATTGTTTTCTTTTCATTTTTTCTCCCTTTCTCTCTTTTTTATAAGAGACTTATTTCAACTTAACCCCGTTCTTAAGCCACTTGCAAAACGTATTTAATAAATCTAGTTATTTAACACACAGACGAATAGGTGAAAAACAGTCGTAAAATAACTCGAAAAATATACATATAGTGACTCTTTTTCAAAGATACCACACAAAAACCATTGAATCAACGGCAGTTCCATCGTATAAAATTCGTAATTATTTTATTTTCGCATTGTTAAAAAAACAATAACAAAATTTTCTCTTGTTAAAATATTGTTACTTTTTCTAGCAGAATAAAATTACGAAAGAAATAAATTTAATAATTAAATCCCTTTGTTCAATATTTGATTTCAAAATTTTTTTCAGCATATACAAGAAAGAATAAAAAAGCAGAAAACAGCTAAAATTAGCCGTCTTCCGTTTTACCAAAATCTACCACGATAATAAGCAAATATCTGAAAAAAAATAAGTGGAGTTGTATTTGTCTATAGGAATTCAATTAACTAATGGACAGTTGAAAAGAAAAGCAAACGCCAAAATTGCTGCAAGCTGATTCGATCAAGCGATTTTGTTCCCATTTTCTAAAATTCTTAAGTCACAGTCAGGATCATTTTTTCCGTTGGATAATTGACCTCGACAATTTTTTGACTAGGAAGAAATCCAAGATTCAACAATCGCTGTCGATGACCAATATCTAATTTGTCGGACTCTCTAAAGGTCGTCGTGTAAAGCAGCCGCGGTCTTTTATCACGAATTACACTCGTAATAAGTTTTTTCTCCGGCTCTAACTTCCAACATGCCGGTAATGCTGTAAGGTTCTCGATTTTTTGTACCTTTGGGTCAAATAGCAGCAATCCCACAATTCGTCCTTTTGCCCAAGCCAGATAACAATTTCCTTCATTAATAAATAAGCGCAGTGAATGAAGATACGCCTCTTTCTCTAAATAAGGAAGAGCACCTCGCATCAATTGAACAAACGCAAGAATCATTTCATGCTCCTTCCATTTTCCCTGTCGAATACGAATATCCTGATTTTCAACCCAAAGCAGATAATCAATTGCGCTAAAGGGTTCCTCAATCAAGAATTCTTTTTTCTGTAAACGAAATCGGTATGGTGTAAGCTTGAAAAGCTCTTCAAATGCCTTGCTAAAGGCCTGCTGACTTTGATACCCTAATTGCAGCGCTATTTCAAGGATTCTCTGATCCGAATAAAGTAAGGCCTTTGCTGCCTCATTCAATCGACGGCGCTTGATATAGTTATAAAGAGATTGATGAGTCGTCTCCTTGAACTCATGCAGCAAATAATATTTGGAATAATGAAGCTGCTTCGCTAGTTCATCAAGCGTCATTCTTTCTTGAAGATGTGCCTCTACATAATCTGTGATAGAGGCTACTAACTGAGAATTGTTCAATGCTTCTCACTCCCTTTGGAGAAAATAGAGCGCGTGCATCGCTCGTGTGGCGGCAACGAATAATTGCTGTCTTCCTAATAAGCCAGGATATGTTGCTTCATCTGCGTCAACAACGATCACCGCATCAAATTCCAGTCCTTTCGACTGAACAAGAGGACAAATGGATAGCCTTTCCTGTAAGCTTGTCGATTCATCCGTCAATACTTCGCAGGCTAGTCCTTGATTTTCTAATAACCCTCGCCATTCATATGCTCGTACTAAGGTCTTTGTGATCAAAGCAATCGTTGCTAAATCTTGTTTTCTTAACTGTTCTACTAGTTCTAGTATACTTGATATTTCCTCTTCCTGAGAACTAACTACCCATTTTTTTGGTTTCATGCCATGACGCAACACCGGTTCAATCATGTGATCATCAATAATTTTTTTCGCACAAGTTATAATTTCATAGGTCGAGCGATAGCTTTTTGTTAAGAAAATCGATTGTGCGTTTGGATAATAGTTTTGCACGTCAGGCAAATGCAGCTCATTAATCGTAGTCAGAGATTGCGTAAAATCACCAATTAGCAACACCGGACAGGTAAACATTTTCTTGAATACTTCAAATTGGATCGGTGTATAGTCCTGCATCTCATCGATAATTAAATAGTGAATTTTGGAAAACTCATCCATTCCTTCAAGAAATAGCCGAATATAAATAATCGGGAATAAATCAGAGTAGCTTACAGCCTTTTTCATTTCGAATCCTTGTTCTGTTAAAAAATCTCGATAAAGTTGATGGCTGTTGGTCTTATTGAACATCTTTTTCAAACGATTAACTAGCTGTTTTTTCGTTGGTTTTCTTTTTGGTTGAAAAGGGCGAGTACGCAGATTTTCAAAAATATCCTCTGCGATTAGTTGAAACCGTTGAAAGATTGATTTCTTCTCGTACGCTTTGTATCGTCTCAGAATAAATTCCGCATTATACTCGTAATCGCCGATTAGGATCGATTGAGGAGAAAATGCTTCGATTTTTCTAAGATAGCCCTTCAAATCAGCAACACATTTTTTGGAAGAGAGATAACGGACTCGTTCGTTTAGTTGCGGATCTTTTTCTAGATAAAGCAGCTCAATTTCTTGAAAGCGAGAAGGAACATCGGCAATGTCAGATAGTGTTTGTCCAAACTGATCGATCGTCCATTCTGTCACCGGCTCTTCTCCTAGCTCAGGCAGTACCTGTGCGATAAATCTGCTGAAGGTACGATTGGGAGAAAGAATCATCACTTGATCTGACGTGATACGATTACGAAAATGATAAAGTAAAAAAGCAATACGATGCAATGCAATAGATGTTTTACCTGATCCAGCCACTCCTTGGATGATCATATCCTTTGAACGGTTATCACGAATGACTTTATTTTGCTCCTTTTGAATCGTGCTGATGATGGTTGACATCTGTCCACCCTTTTGCTGCCGCAATTCATTTTGCAGCACCTCATCAAAAACGGTCGTATCAGACTCCACTACATAATCGATTGCCCCATCCTTAAACTTGATCTGACGTTTTCGTTGAATGTCACCAGAGGCTGTTCCTGCTGGTGTTTGAAAATGTGCTTTACCTAAATCATAATCATAGAAAATACTCGCAATTGGCGCACGCCAATCATAAATCAACAGTCTCTCTTCCTTCGTCGAAAATGAAAAAGAGCCTATATATTTTTTTTCCGCTGTCTGTTCACCATCATAAACAAAATCTACTCGGGTAAAATAAGGATTCTTTTTTTGCTTCTCCAATCGAATCAACTGCTTTCCGCTAACCGTTTCCGCAACTTGCTGTTGTTCTAAAAGTCGTGAATTGATAAACATTTCATGAGGATCGATTTCTCCTTTATAATCGACTAGATACTGATGAAACTGCTTCGTTTCCTTTGAAAAATGAAGTAGCTCATCTTTAAGAATGGTTTCCTTTTCCTCAATCTGCTTGCGAATGACTTGCCATTCCTGTTGCTCTTCTATTAAAACGTCCATCTTAATCACCTCTCACAATTGTGGTCAAATAGATAGTATAAATGAGAAGTAAAACTTTTTTTGCATCAATGTTGCGGTGTTTTTATACAAACAAAAAGAAACGAGTGCTTATTTCGTCGGCACTCGTTGGTTTTCTATCGTTTGATCATTTCATTTTAGACCAGCAACAAAGCGTTCTGTGATTTCTTTTGGTCGTGTGATCGCTCCGCCTACAACAATACCGCACACCCCCATACCTTGAATCCTTTTCGCTTGTTCTGGTGTATGAATCTTTCCTTCAGCAATCACAGAAAAATCTGCCTCCACCAATTTTTCTATTAATTCATAATCCGGCCCCTGAGCAGTCCGATTAACAGTCTCTGATGTATATCCGCTTAACGTCGTTCCTACAAAATCAATCCCTGCTTTAACGGCATTTTCGCCTTCATCAAAAGTAGCGATGTCTGCCATCAATAATTGCTCTGGGTATTTTTCTTTAATCTGTTGGATAAACTGATTGATCGTCAGTCCGTCATGCCGTTTACGCAGGGTACAATCCAAGGCGATTACCTCCACACCCGTTTCCACTAGTGCATCAACTTCCTGTATACTAGCAGTAATAAATGGTTCTTCTGGCGGATATTGTTTTTTGATCAAGCCAATCATAGGCAGCTCTACTACTGCCTTGATTTCTCGAATATCTCGTACAGAATTTGCTCTAATCGCTGCTGCGCCGCCTTCTTTTGCTGCCATAGCTAATAAGGGCATCACTCCACCTTTTTCACTATATAATGGTTCGCCGGGTAAAGCCTGACAAGACACGATCAAGCCATTTTTTATGATGGTTAGAAATTCTTCTTTTTTCATTTTCTTCTCTCCTATCCAATCTTTACATGCTTCTTATGATTTTCAATAATAAAAGGTTAACACGGCTAAAATAATCTGTATAGACAAAAAATCTCACCTAAAAAATCTTAAGGTGAGAACATGTTTACGCTTTTTCTGTTGTAACAAAACTTTGCTTCAACGTCATCACTTTTTCCGTATAGGAACCTGGTTGATCATTGAAGAGTGCAGATGTTCCAACGACATAGAGATCCGCACCGATTTTACTGATAGCAGCAGCTGTTTCTGAATGGATATTGCCATCTACTTCTATCAAGGGTTTGTTTGGTTTCATTTTTAGCTGCTGATTCAAGCTTTTGAGTTTTTCTAAAACATTCTGTTGAAACGTTTGACCCGCAAATCCAGGATTTACAGTCATTACCAGAATCAGTTCAATGACATCAAGGTAAGGAAATAGACTTTCTATTGGGGTTTCAGGATTGATAGCAATCCCCACTTTTATTCCCAAGTCATGAATTCTTTGTATTAATCTCTCAGGCTCTTCTGTTGTTTCAATGTGGAATGTAAGAAAATCTGGTTTCAGCGGTGCAAACATTTCAATATACTTTTCTGGAGTCACACAGGCTAAATGAATATCGGTGGTAAATTTTCCTGTCTGAATAATCGGTTCCAATACATAAGGAGCCATCGCCAAGTTATTTACATAAACACCATCCATCACATCACAATGGAGCCAGTCAATCCCAGCAGCGCGTATATTCTGCAGCTCCTGTCCTAGTGTCAACTGATTTCCACACATAATCGATGCAACTATCCTTTCCATCTTCTCCCCTCCATCATTCATTTCATTGAAAAGCTATGGCTTCATAAAAATTTCCATCGCGGCTTTTACATTGTCCTTCATTGCTGCAGTAGCCTTTAGTGACAGCTCATCAAAGAAAACAGCGTCTTCTGTATTGTTTTCCAAACACTCTTGAACAGCCTTGCCAGCTGCTTTGTTCATATAGGTGTAATAGTTGATTTTACATATACCATTTTTTATTGCTGTTCGATAATTTTCTTCGGATACACCTGACCCGCCATGCATGACAAAAGGTACATCGATTTTTTCTTTGATTTGCAGAATTCGATTTAAGTCAAGCTTCGGTTCTTTCAAATAAATGCCGTGAACAGTCCCAAAACCAATAGCCAAGCAATCAACACCAGTTGCTTCAACAAATTTCCGAGCCAAATCAGGATCGGTATAGACATCCTCCAAGTCCTCGTAATCATCGCTAGAGTCTGAGCCTCGTCCTTCACCGCCACCAACAGCTGAGGTGAAAATATGTCCTAGTTCCGCCTCAACACTAACACCAGCTGCGTGAGCGATTTTCACAATTTCTTTCGTTTCTTCCAAGTTTAATTCATATTCTTTGCTAGAGGCATCATACATGACCGAAGTAAAACCCAATCGAATCGCCTTGACGCACATTTCATAGGAGGCTCCATGGTCTAAATGCACTGCTACAGGTACCTTCGCCGCCTTAGCATACTGAAGCATAATGGGTCCAATTTCTTCCAAGCCAATCAAATTTTCATGTACCTCGGCGTGCTGCAGAATAACCGGAGACTCAAGTTCCTCCGCTGCTTGAATGACCCCGCGGATTGCTTCGAGGTTCGGTACATTAAACGCCCCAACTGCATATTTTTCTTCTTTCGCATCTTTTAAAAGCTCACTCAATGTTACTAACATGAATCTTCCTCCTCGTTTTATTTACTAAAACGATATTCAAGATTTGTTGAGAAAACATCCGTATAGACATAGGAAAGTTCAATCGGTTTACCATCCCAATAGGCCATGTTGTTTACAACCATGACCACTGCAGGATTAGAAATATTCAAATATTCAATCTCTGAGTAATTCGCCATCCGAGCATTCACTCGTTGACTAACGATTTCCGGATAGATTCCAAATTGATTTAAAACCTTCCAAAGAGATTTATCTGTTAAATCAAAGGAACCAATCTCCGGGCAGCGATTGAGGGGAATAAAACTTTCAGATAAGGAATACACCGCGCCATCGACACTCCGTAAGCGCAAAAGATAGAAAACGTACTCATTTTCCGCTATCTTCAATTCCTTACTTAACTTTTGATCTGCTTGAATCACGTTTTTTTTCAACACTTTAGAACTAATTTTCTTTTTACGTGAAACAATGTCCTCATAAAACCCAGAAATATGCATACTTGAAACAATCTTTACATCTCGATTGGGAATAATATATCCTTTTCCTTCTATATAAGTAACAATGCCTTGTCTTTCCAGTGACTCTAAAGCACGCTTAATTGTCGTTCTGCTCACCTCAAAGGTTTCTGATAGCTTTCGTTCACTGGGAAGCGGTTTTCCTTGTCCGCTCAACACTTTGGCTAAATTTTGAATATCATCGCTGATTTTTTTATACTTTGGAATAAATTCTTCCACTTAATAATCCTCCCTTCACTCGTCTTGTCTTGGATAGGGAGATCTATCAAAACAGACAGGCAGCTACATAATAAATAATTATCTGATCAACTAACGTTTCACTATTGATTATAACTGATTTTTTATACAACTACCTATCATACTATAGTTGCCAATATTCCTTTTTTTATTGTATAGCTAAAATTTTATTACTACACGATATTTATCACCCTTAATCGCTGATTCAAAACCTGCTACAACCTCTTCAAAAGGAATGATTTCACTGATAAACGGTCGCATATCTATAACTCTTTCACTGATCATTCTAGACGCCCGAACAAAATCACGACTGTTAGAATTAGCTGTACCAGCGATCGAATAACCGCCTTTATGCAGCTTGTCAGGACTAAAGCTAACAGGCTCATCTGGATAGAAGGATGAGTAAAGAATCACTTTACCAGTATTCGACACCAGCTCCACTGATTCTTCTGCTACACTATGAATCGGCGTCGTATCGAAAACTACATTCGCGCCCAGATTATGACTAATTTCTTTGACCTTCGCTAAAAGATCTTCTTTAGAAGAATCAATAATATAGTGAGCCCCAATTTTTTTAGCCAGTTCCAAACGTTCTGGATTTAGATCACAAGCAAGCACGCGCGCGCCGCTTTTCACAGCCAATGCAACATGTAATAATCCCATGATGCCGCAGCCGATCACTACGACCAAATCTCCATATTGAATATTGGCAGTCTCGCAACTATGAACCACGCATGACAATGGTTCGGTTAAAGCCGCTTCTTCGGGCGTTACGCCAAAATAATGAAAAAGATGCTTCGGCTCTACCAGTATATATTCTGATAGTCCTCCCATCCCCTTATGCGGAAGACCTTCAAGATGCTTGCTATGATTGAAATCGATACAATTTTGTTCCTCGCCGCTCTTACAAAAATCACAGTCTCCACAAGCAAGGTTGGTACCAAATACAACTTTATCGCCAATCTGCCATTTTGTCGGATCAATTTTATTTCCTAGCGCAACAATTTCTGCTGCTATCTCATGTCCGCCAATAAATGGATAATCAACTTTTTTTACTCCTGTATATACTCGCTGCTCCCAAGTACAAAGCGCACAGGCCTCAATTTTTATTAAAATTTTATTTTCAGATACTTCCGGTAACGGACACTCCTCAATTCTCAAATCCTCAATTCCGTAAAAAACTGCTGTCTTCATTTCTATCCCCTTCCTAACAATTGACTAGAATATATTAAATGCTCCAAATAATACCCCAATAGCCACTAAGACCAGCATTACTCTCGTTGACTTCATTTTCCTGTTTTTTAGCAGGTATAAGGTCAGCAAGGTAATCCCCAGAGGTAAGATACCTTTGAATAATTTATCGAGAATGTCTTCTTGTAATCCCAGCTTCACGGCTCCGACTTTGATCACAAAAGGAGAAGAAACAGAAACAAAGTTGGCTGTCAAAGCTCCTAAAACAATCGCTCCCATTGCCGATGCTCCAGTGATTAAATACTGCAAAATATTACTGCTTAAGATTTTTTCGATCCCAGCTTTCCCCATCTTGTATCCCTGCATCCAAACAAAATAAGCTAGAGAAAACATGATGCCAAACATCAAAAGCCCATAGACAACTGGACCCATCAAATTTCCTTCAGCCCCCAGGCTGACACCAAAGGCTAAAAGAATAGGTGTCAATGTTCCTTGCCACAAGGTATCGCCGATCCCGGCAAAAGGTCCCATCAAACCAGTCTTGATCCCATTGATGGCATCATCTGTGATCGGCGCACCATTTGCTCGGTCTTCTTCCATTGCAATCACCATGCCGCAAATAATTCCACCAAAATGCGGTTCTGTATTAAAAAAGGCCATATGTCTTTTCAGAGCATTTTGATATTCCTGCGGATCATCTGCATAAAGCTTTTTAATGATTGGACTTAGCGAATGGACAAGACCCGTTGCTTCTAACCGCTCATAGTTATAATTAGCATGACTGAAAAAAGTCCAGCGCCAAAAAGAACGAGTGACATCCTTTTTCGATAATTCTTTTTTTGGTTGTTGACTTTCATTTTCTAATGATTGCTCCATCTCTTTTCCTCCTAACTAAACCCGCCGATTTCATTTCTAGGTGTGATGGTATAAAGATATGCAATAATCGCACCTAAAACAGCAATTACAATAACATCCAGACCCATATAAATCGACATGACAAACCCTAAAATGAAAAACAGCATCGTATTCGGACGATTGATGGAACGTAAATTCATCGCAATCCCCAATGCTGGTAATAATCCACCGATTACTTGGAGCACATGTAACGGTGTGCCATCCAAGTACCCCAAAATGGTCGTTACTGCCCCAGCGCCATAATAAGCAGCTAAGGTTACTGGTATCACACTGATTAAGAAAAGAATGATTTGCGGCGGCACTACATGTAAGAAATTGATCCGATCAAGATCACCTTCACCGGCTGCCTTATCTGCCATATGAACAAAGAAAACATCGATCGTCATATGCGCGACCCAGATAACCGTTCCTAATAGTCCAATCGGCATAGCTAAGGTTACCGCAGTTTGCGGATCAGCCCCCGATGCAATCGCTAAGGCTGTTCCTAAAGTCCCAGCCAACCCAGGATCAACCGGTGCTGTTCCACCTGCTGAAATAAAAGCGATATAAGGCAATTGGATCGCAGCTCCAATAATGACACCTTGGACTGGATCACCTAAAATAATTCCTACAACGGTTCCAGCAACTAAAGGTTTCTGCATAAAAGAAATACTTCCCAATAACGACAGCCAAGGTGTTCCAGTTACCCCAAGATAGTAAACAACTCCAATTAAAATTGCTTGAATAAAAGAAATTTTCATTAATACCCCTCCCTAGGTTAATAGCTTCGCTACGTCGATCGCTTTATCTTCGGCAATAATCTGGATAGTCACTGTTGCTCCAGTATCAATTAATTTTTTGAGACTAGCTTTTTCTGCCGAAGAGGCAGAAATATTTTTATAAAATTTTGTTCTGCCTTCTTTTGCACCCATACCGCCAATGTTTACTTTCTCCAATGCGATACCTTGATTCATTAATTCAACGTATGCTTCAGGCGATTTAGCTAAAAGAATCACTTTATCCGATGCTGCTAACTGTTTAATAGTCTCGGCACCTTCATGAACGCTAAAGACTTCTGTTTTGATATTCGCTGGAGCGACAGATGTCACGATCATCTTCAAAAATGTATCATTTGCTGTTTCATCATCCACGATAATGATTCGATTAGCGCCAGTGTAATTAAGCCATGAAGTCATAACCTGGCCGTGAATCAAACGATCGTCAATTCTTGCTAATACAATACTCATTATTATTCCCCTGCCTTTGCGATTAAATTGTTATATACTTCATTCAAATCTTGGAGACTTTCTTTACCGCTTTGTAGAGCCGTTTTAGCCAATGCCTCAACATCTGTCGAAAATTCACGATTCACAACAATTTCCAGCAGCATTGCCATATTCACTCCAGAAAGCACTTTCATTTCATTTGTCGTTAAAAGCTTCATCACTTCATTCCCAGGAGTTCCCCCATAAAAATCTACTAAGACAAGTACGCCATCTCCTGTATCTAATTTTTTTACTTTCTCCTGAATCTCCTCCCTCAATCGAACCGGACTATCTCCATGATACAAACCAACAGATGCAGAACCCTTTACTTCCCCCGCAATAATAGCAATTGACTTTAAAAGCGACTCTCCTAAATCCCCATGTGTAACGACTAACAGACCAATCAAACAAAACATCTCCTTCCAAAAAGCCTTTGGTTCTAAAAAAGAACCATTGGTACTATTCACAAATCAAATATATATCCGTTTCGCTTCTTTGTCAACGAAATCTTTGAAAACATTTTCAAAACAAGAAAAATGGCTTCTGTTTATTAATAAAAGAATCATTGCTATTTTCAAAAAATATCTTTTATTTTTATAATTAGTTTTATAACTAACACGATTTTCACATTCTCTGTTGGATATAAGTCGTCTGCTTAATGTTTTTATCTAACAAAAAAAGCCAGCTCTGCTTTTTTTGTTTAAAGCAAAACTGACTCTCTTAACTATTTAATTGTATAGAAATAACGAAGCTGTTTTATTCCTTAATCTTCGTCGCTGCTAAACTAAATTCCGAAATCGCTGTCCTAGTTTTTACAATATCCGAAACGTCGTTAGTTAGTATGACAATCACAAATGGATTATCTTTGGTTAAAACGATGCCGATATCATTTTCAACATTTTGCTGTTCACCAGTAATATTAGCTACAGTAATATTATTCGGCAGTTTTGCAGGAATCTTTGTGCGAATGACTTGGCCCTTCAAAATATCTAACATTGTCTTTTGCGGTTCTTTATCACGACCGTCATAGATTTTTTTCAGCAATTTCATGCAATCATTCAAAGAAGTGTAATTATCCTTATCCGTACTTCGGACATTGATATCCACCATACGGCGTTCAATGTATGTGTCAGGGTATCCTTGATCCTTGAAATAGCTGTTCATATTCCCCATTCCATAATGATCGATTAAAACATTGGTCGCATTGATATCATTTTGTTGGATCATTGGCGTTAACCACTCATTCAACGGTTTGTCTTCAATTACTTGATTGCTGCCATCTTTTTGAGCAAGTGCATAATCCATAATGAAAAGTTCGATAATATTCGCCGCAATCGTTCGTTCAGAATTATTACTAGAAAACTCCTGCTTGCTCTTCAAATATTGCACACCGTAATAGACTTTCCCCGCACTTTGCGTTAATGCTGAAGCATCTAGTTTAGCAGCGGTCTTCTTTTTAGCCTTTGAAGTTGATTTTTTCTCAGAGCTTGCCTGTTTTTCACTTGAATTTGAGGTCTTAGTTTTTTTCTTTGAAGATTCCGTTGTTTTTTTCGTTTTTTCTTTCTTCTCGGAACTATTTTTTGTTGGTTTCTTTGCTGACTTTTTTGTGCTGCTTACGGCAGATTCCTTTTTTGACGATGATTGACTTTCTCTAGCAGTGACTGCTTCCTTTGGTTTTTCAGCTGTATTATTTAAAATGCGCGTCGCTCCAAAATATACGCCCCCTGCCAATAGAAGCGCAGCCAGACCGACCACGACATATTTTCCTTTGTTTTTTTCATTTGGATCCGTATGTCTTCCCAAATCCTTCACCTTCTCCCTTTCAGTACTTACGTTTCATTCAATAATTAGTTTATCATATTTCATTTATAAAATAATTTCTTTTAGAAAAGAATATGTGATTTATAATTTCTTAACATTATTGCTGAACGGCTTTTTTACTTCTTTTAGGGATTTCTCAACTTGGTGAATATATTAGAATGTATTTTTATCATACCTATGAATCAGTGCAGCCAGTTTCTTAATTCTTCCCGCAAAGAAGCCCATCCTATGAAAATCACAAGACAGGCTTCTTCGTTTATTTATTTTTGATTTTTGGATCAAGGTAATCTCGTAACCCGTCACCGACAAAGTTGGCGCCAATCGACATAGAAAAGATTGCAACACCTGGGAAAGTGGATATCCACCAATAGTTCATATTATTTACACCATCAGATACCATCGAACCCCATTCAGGTGTTGGCGGTTGTGTTCCCAAGCCTAAAAAGCTTAGTCCCGAGAAGGTCACAATCGCATTCCCAATATCCAGAGTTGCCATAACTAATAATGAGCCTAACGCATTTGGTACAATTTCTTTGACTAGGATGCGTAAATGACTTGCTCCTAAGACTTTTGAGGCGACGATGTACTCATTTTCCTTCAACGTAATCACGAGACTTCGCATCAGTCGAGCATAATTGGGCCACCAAATAATCGTCATTGCCAGCACAGAGTTAAAAATACTTGGTCCTAAAGCCGCCGCAATCACCATCGCTAAAATTAATGGTGGGAAAGCAGCAATCAATTCCGCAAAACGCATCATGACATCATCGATGATTCCGCCAACATAGCCAGCAATACCGCCGTAAATGGTTCCGATAACAATCGTAATACAGACCGTTACCACCCCTGCGGTAATCGACACCCTACTTCCCATCAAAACACGAGAAAATACATCACGCCCTAGCTCATCTGTTCCTAAGAAATGGCCTGCTGAGCCCGGCGGTAAAAAACGTTCCATCATATCTTGTGTCAACGGATTCCGTGGTACGATCAGCGGAGCAAGAACTGCAATGAGCACCCATAACACACAAATAACGATTCCTAATTTGAATAAAAAGTTTTTTTGTTTCAGTAATCGTTTCATTAGCTGTACCTCACTCTCGGATCAATGACCCCATAAAGAATGTCAATCACGAGATTCAGTATCACATTAATCATCGCGATCAATAATGAAACGCCGCAGATTGCCGGAAAATCTAATGTCGTAGCGGACAAATACGCGTACTGTCCAATTCCCGGCCACGAAAAGATTTTTTCAACAAAGACCATTCCGCCTAACAAGTTGCTAAACCCCATTCCCATAACAGTAATAACAGGAATCAAAGCATTTCCTAGCGCATGGCGCAAAACGATCTGACGCTGTGAAAGTCCCTTCGCTTTAGCGGTTCGGATATAGTCTAATGAAGAAACTTCCAAAAGATTCGAACGCGTCTGCCGGGAAATCAGCCCCATCGTAAAGAAGCCAAGGACGATCGCGGGTAAAATCAAATGGGAGAGAGCGTCATTGAATAACGCCCAATTGCCACTGGTTAAGGCATCCCAGACATAAAGTCCCGTTCCCCCTGTCGGTGCCGAGATTCGCGAACTGACTCGCCCGCCGCCAGGAAACAAATGCCATTTGGAATAAAACAACAGCAGCATAACTAACGCGAACCAGAAATTCGGGATCGAAACCCCGCTGATTGAGATCGTACGAACTAGATAATCAAACGGCTTGTTGCGATAGACTGCAGAGATGATCCCAAATGTGATCCCGAATAGAACAGCGATCAGCATCGCCATGATGGATAGTTCTAAAGTCGCAGGGAAAAACTGTTTCAAATCACTGATAACAGGATTACCGGTGCGAATCGAAGTTCCTAAATCTCCCCGCAACAAATTACTTAGATAAATAAAGTATTGTTCCATTAGCGGCTTGTCCAAACCCCAGCGTGCTTTGTAAGCCGCAACTGCTGCAGGATCGCTCATCGCATTTGGACTCATATTCGATGCAATCGGATCACTGGGAACGAGATGCGAGATCATAAATACTAAGAACGTCACCCCAATGATCAAAAAGCAGACAAATAGTAAGCGCCGTAATAAAAATCTAGCCATATTCCTCATACACTTTTGCCCCTTGCTATTTGGTTAGTTGATACTGACATCTTGGAAATTGATTTTTTGTACTTCGTAATAGTTAACGCCCTTTAAGTTGTCACGATAAGCCAATACTTTCGGATGCTGAACTAAGAAAGCATATGGCATATTATCTGCCAGTAATTTTTGTAACTCTTCTGATGCGGCAACGCGTTTTTCTTCATCTGATTCTGTTTGAATTGTTTGCTTCAACTCTGCCATCTTCGTATTTGAAGTGTCTGTCCATTTCGCACGCTCACCGACTGTATCACCTGGTAAGAAGACTAGCTGATTATTGATTTCCATATAGTCTGGATGCCAATGCATTAGCAAGAAGGCTTCTTTTCCTTCACGGTAAGAATCGATCACGACCCCAATCTCAGATGTTTCAATCTTGGCATTGATGCCGATTTTTTCTAGATCATCTTTGATTTTTTGACCGAGAGTCGTCCAAGACATCCCCTCTGTATCAAAGTTGGCAACCGTGAATTTCACTTCGAAGCCATCTTTATAGCCAGCTTCTTCCATTAATTTCTTCGCTTCATCAAGGTCCTGATAGTCCTCATCCTTTTCTAAAGCGCCAGTAAATCCTTTTGGCACGATATCTAGCGGCAACACAGCTTTATCGCCAGAGATTTTCAATAATTCTTTATAATTGATCGCTTTACGAACGGCTTCCTGCACTTTCGGATTGGCCATCGGTCCGCCGATTTCTTCATCTTGGTTCATTAATAGGAAGGTAGTTGTTGAACCAACGTAGTTTTTGATCTTCACGCCTTCTTGATCTTTTAATTGCGAGACATTGTCTACACCAATACCTAAAGCAATATCAATGTCCCCTTGTTTCAACATTTGAATCTGTGTGTTCACATCTGGGATTTCTTTACAAATAACTTTATCATTTTTCACTTCGCCCCAGTATTCCTTGTTCTTCGTTAAACTAAGTTCTTCGTTTTGTTTCCATTTGTCCAAGACATAAGCGCCTGAACCTGCTGAATTTGAATTCAACCATTTTTCAGCTGTATCTTTCGAAGAAGCATCCTCTGCATCCGTACCGCCATGTTCTTTGACAACTTCAGAATCAACGATCGCAAAGGAGTTATTCGCTAATTTTGACAAGAAGGCTGCATCTGGTTCCTTCAACGTAAACTTCACTGTATAATCATCTGGTGTTTCGACACTTTCCACATTTTCCGTATGATGCGTCGTATTACTCTTCAGATTTTTGGTCCGCATCACACTGAACTTCACATCTTTAGAAGTCAAGTCATTTCCGCTTGAGAATTTTACACCTTCTTTGATTTTAAAGGTATGGACTTTTTGTGAATCATCCATTTCGTGAGATTCTGCTAATGAAGGCTCTGGGGTTGACGATTCATAGGTACGATACAGATAATCATACATTGCGTAATACACCATATTCCCGTAAACTTCATAGCCATGGTGAGGATCCAAAGTCTTTAAATCAGATGCCATCCCGACTACCAACGTCTTATCGCCATCTGCACTGCCGCCACCATCACTTGACCCGTCTGTACTATCGCCACCGCCGCCACAACCAGCGAGTGTCAACATTGCCAGACAAATGACGCTCCATAACAACTTCCTTTTTTTCATACCTTTTACTCCTCCTTGTTTTTACTAATGTATTTAATTTTCCTAGGAAAAATTAAGTCTGATTAAAACGCCGTATACCATCCAACTAGATCCCTATTCTTTTATTTCACAGAAATTTTTTTTTGCACACTCCACTTTGAGGACCTGTCAAAAGTTGGACTGGCATCCTTATGTTTACTAAAAATTACTCCTCTTTATTATGCAAATGACATGCCACAAAGTGATTGTCCTTTACTTCCAATAATTCAGGTATATCTGTCTTACATTTTTCCATCGCAAATGGACAGCGGGTATGGAACTTACAGCCCTTAGGCGGATTCGCTGGACTTGGCACGTCACCAGTCAATACGATCCGGTCGATTTTTTCCTTATCAATCGTCGGTGCAGCTGAGATCAAGGCTTTTGTGTAAGGATGCAACGTATCATTATATAAAGCATCCCGATTCGCCAATTCTACGATATTTCCTAAATACATCACGGCTATACGATCACACAGATGATAAACGACTCCTAAATCATGAGAAATGAAGAAATAGGTTAAATTCATCTGTTCTTGCAACTCTACCAGCAAATTAATGACCTGCGCTTGGATCGACACATCCAGCGCTGAAACGGGTTCGTCACAGATAATGATTTCCGGCTTTAACGCTAACGCGCGAGCGATTCCAATTCGCTGTTTTTGTCCTCCTGACATCTCGTGAGGATAACGGTTTTTGTATTCGGGAGCTAATCCGACCATCGTTAATAAGCGATCAATCTCGGATTCAATTTCAGCCTTCGTCATATCCTTTTTATGATGAATCTGGAAGGGTTCAGCTAAAATACCTTTGATTTTATTTCGTGGATTTAAACAAGCAGACGGATCTTGGAAAACGAGTTGAACCTTTGAACCAAAAGCTACTTTTTCTTTCCGATTCTTAAAAGCGCTAACATCTTGTCCATCAATAATAATCGTTCCATCAGTGATCGCCCCAAGATTCAACATCGTTTTACCTAACGTGCTTTTCCCGCAACCACTTTCACCGACGATCCCGAAAGTCTCACCCTTTTTTACTGTTAACGTCACATCATCAACGGCTTTTAACGTTCCCTTTTTACCTTTACTGTCGCGAATTTCAAAATATTGTTTGACGTGCTCCATTTGAATAATCGGTTCTTGCGTCATCATTTACGTCGTCACCTCAGTTTCTTCTTCTGTCGAATACTTAAAGCAACGGACTTTTCGTCCATCTTCACTAGTTGTAATTGCCGGCCTTTTCTCCTTGCAGATAGCCATCGCGTAAGGACAACGAGGATGAAAGCTGCAACCTTGCGGCATCTCATTTAATTGAGGAACCATACCCTCGATACTGCTTAGTTTCCCTTTTTTATCATTGATAGTTGGAATTGCCGCAATTAAGCCTTCTGTATAAGGATGTTTGGGATTGTCCAATATTTCGCGAATCAATCCCTGTTCCACAACTTTTCCAGTGTACATTACAACGACGCGATCACATATTTCTGACACCACACCTAAATCATGAGTGATCAAAATGATCCCCATTTTGAGACGTTCCTTTAATTCCTTCAAAACTTCTAAAATTTGTGCTTGAATCGTCACATCTAATGCGGTAGTCGGTTCATCTGCGATTAGAAGCTGCGGATCACAAGCAAGCGCCATCGCAATCATTACCCGCTGCCGCATCCCACCGGACATTTGATGAGGATATTCGTTGAAACGCTGCTCAGGTGCGGGAATCCCTACAAGCTTTAACAATTCTATCGCTTTTTCCTTCGCATCTGTCTTTGAGATATCCGTATGGATCAACATGGATTCGACAATTTGTTTTCCGCATTTATGAAGCGGATTCAAAGAAGTCATTGGTTCTTGAAAAATCATCGCTAAATGATTACCGCGAAAATGCTGTTTCTCCCTCTCTTTCATAGCAATCAAATCTTCACCTCTAAATAGAGCTTTTCCCGTAACTGTACTGGTTGCTTCATCTAATAGGCCCATGATGCTTAAAGAAGTTACACTTTTTCCGCTACCACTTTCCCCAACAATACCCAATGTTTCATTTTCATTTAATAGAAGCTCTAAATTATTTACGGCAGTCACTTCTCCGTTATAGGTCCGAAATTTGACTGTAAGTCCTTCGACCCTTAGCAGTTCTTTCTCCATAAAATAATTAACTCCCTACTTTTTGATTTTTAAATTATGGTTAAAAAATAACTATATATTCTAATTTTAAAACTAGCCATTTACAGTTTAATTGTTCAGAATTTTCGGAAAATATTTTATTTTTTGATTATACCAGCTGACAAAAGATTGTCAACTTAAAGTTTGATCCACTATTTTTGAAAATCAAGCAATAATAACTCTCATCGTCCTTTACCCAAAATCATTATTTTTAATATGAAATAATGATGAGCGTTTCTAATTTTAAAAAAAACGAAATTTATTATCAATCAAATTATTGTCTGTATTAATGCCCCGAAATAACAAAACAAGAGTTTTCGACAGTTTGCTTTTAAAAACTGTCAAAAACTCTTGTGTAAAGAATTGATTGGGTATTACATTAATTTCTCAAAGCGGCTTTCGATCACTCCTAAGTGCAGCTGATTGAAGTCTCGGAAAGATTGACAAGGCACAGTTGCTTTGTCACAATTTTCTGCAATGTACAATGGTTTAAAGCCTAATTTCTTTGCTTCATGCAGCTGTTTCAAGGAATTCGAGATGAAATTGACCTTTTGATGCGCCAACTCCACCTGCAGAAAATCCACTAATCCATGAGGAACCGTCTCAGCTTTTTCACCGTTGATCGAAAAATCTAAATAGTCAGCCAGATGATGCTCCAGTAAAACTCGATTCATCATCTCTTGATCGTAGAAAACCATGCCGATTTGCTGTTTTCGACTTTTCAAATAATCTAGCAATTGCTGGACCTTTGTTTGATCTTCTTCTCGTAAAAAAATACTCTCACTTGAAAATACAAAAGTTTCAATCATTCCGTTTCCTCCTACTCTATTCGTTTGTTCATAAATTCACTAATTGCGCTAAAAAAAATATTTCCTGGTTTTCTTCCCTGATAAGAACAAATGTAAAACTTGTTCATCAAGTTGTCTTTTAACTTACATCATTTTTGAAGCGCTGTCAAACCTTCTCATAGGTTGTGCTCATCTCGGATACGAGAAAATCTTCTAACATTAATCCATTTCATACTTTTCGTTATCTACGGGAAAAACAGGATTTATTCGTATGTTATCTATAGAAGAGTTTTTCCCGCACGTTCTATAATAAAAGCGAGAAAAGCCTTTCAATACGTTGTCAGAAAGGCATGATACGATGGAAAAATATTTACCGACAAACGATTTGTTGTTTAATAAGCTACTGACCTCTGAGGATTCTCCGCACATTCTGAAAGCCTTCGTCAAAGATTTATTAGGACTGGAATTTATGACTCTGAAACCAAAAGTTCCTTACCATATTGATACGTACAAGAAAAATTATGATGAACTGACGCTTCGAATGACCGAAGTGGATATCTTGGCCACGGCAGATGATGGCAGCTGTACAACGATTGAATGCCAGATTCAAAAGCATAAATATTTCAACGAACGCACGCTTTTTTATCTGGCAGAGGCCTATTGCTCACCCTTTGGCAATACCAAAACCGTGGAATTTATCGAGAATAATAATTTTTCTGCGCTCCGACCAGTGTACGGAATCAAGGTCGTTGATTTTGATTTATTCGATCGTGAAAAAGCGGCACTGAGAATTTTCCGTCTACTAGATGAGCAGACACACGAACCCTTTATAGGTCAAGAGAACAGACAATTGCTGATGCTCTGCTTCCTTAGCTTGACCAATAAGAATATCAAGGAAACCAGCGCAGCCTGCCACTGGCAGCATTTTCTAAAAACCGGCGAAGTCACACCAGATGCTCCCAACTATCTTAAAGAAGCCAAACGTAAAATCGATTTCTATTCGCTAAAGGAGGATGAACAGACGATGATTATGAACATCAATAAAACCGAAGCCATCCGAAATGCCGAACTTTCAACTGCGAGAGATGAAGGGATTGAACAAGGACTTAGAAAAGAAAAATGTACCATTGCTCGGAAAATGCTAGCGGCAAACCTTTCCTTTGAACAAATCGCAGAATTCACTGGTTTGAAGATTGATGAGATCAAAAAACTGCGGGATGAGCAAAAATAATCTCCGTCACAGAAAACACAACGCAAAAAGGCAGGAACTTCGAATTCCCGTCTTTTTGCGTTGTGCTAATATAATAAGCTCTGCATTCTTTCTTCTATTAAAGAAGCTCTTTTACCATATCTAATAAAGCTTTGACATCTTCTGCTCGTGTATCGCCCGTCACAGAATCAATAATCGAACTGTAAACATGAGGAATAACCTTTTTTACCCCGGCATCTAAAGCGATTTTAACGATCTCTTGAAAATTCTCCAAATCGATCCCGCCTGTTGGTTCTAAATAGAAATCATTTTCTGCGCAGGCTTTTGCAACTGCCTCGTATTCTTCTTTATGAGCAAGGCCCTTCATTGGAAAATATTTCACTGAGCTTCCGCCCATATCCTTTAATAAAGCGATGGCTGTCTCAATTGGAACGATGGCTTCTTCTGTTTGAGAGCTCAAAGGTCCGGTCGCGATATTAACATAGCCGACTTTACCGCAAGGAGAAACCAATCCATTGATCACTGTGTCCGCTTGGTCTAACAACGCTCGGGAGGTTCCGACACCTGTGAAGACTTGATTTACATGCTGTGGCTGCAGCACGCCAGAAATCCGCGAAACCATTTGGCTTTGATTTGGATCACCGGCACCAAGACCGACAGATAACGCATTTTCTGTTGCTTCCTGATAGTCTTTCATCGCTTCAATCGCGGCTTCATCGCTGTTATAATTTTTTGACAGCACTCCTAAAACAACGTGTCCTTCTGCCGCTTCGTAACAGTCACGAGCATTTTCGACAGAGTTGGCTAAGACGTTTAAACAAACACGATCTTGATAGTAATTTGGGGTTAAAGACATTTAAATTTGCTCCTTCAATTTATAATATGTTTTGATATCTCTACATGATTTCATTTAATCGTGTAACGATCTTTCCTAGTTCTTCCTCATTGACAGCGCGGATATCAAATTCGATGATGCCATTATTGGCTTGATATTCTCGTGTATAGATCGCAGGATTTTCTACTTTTAGCGCGTTAATCACTTCTGTCGCCGGTTTATTTTGGACTTTTACACTGGCCCGATAAATGTCTCTGCCAGCACCATCTTGAACAGTTTTGGCTTCGAGTCCTTCAATTTTATTAAGCTCTTCAATAAAAGGCATTAGACGCTGTTTCATCGATTCGCCTGACTCGCTGCCATTTTGTAAACGATCCTCCAAAGCCTGCGTGAAGCCTAAAATATTGTCCTTGCCGATCTTCATAGCCCGACCGATTCCTTTGCCCTGCAGACGAACCCATTCAATATATTTTGCTGTGCCAATCACCAATCCGCTGCTAGGGCCTTCAATCGCTTTGGCGCCTGAATAAATGACCAAATCCGCTCCGGCTTGAGTATATTTATAAAGGTCTTCTTCCGCCGCCGCATCAACGATCAACGGCACTTGATGCTTCTTTGCTACTGCAGCAGCATCAGCGACTGTCAGCATACTTTTTTGTACTGTGTGATGGCTCTTGATATAAAGTAGTGCTGCAGTATTGTCGGTAATCATCATTTCTATTTGTTCGGCTGAACAGCCATTGGCATATCCCGCCTCAACAACTTCACCGCCGCCTAGCTCCACCATTACTTCAACAGGAGTACCATAATCGACATTGTGTCCTTTAGGAACAATAATCTCACGTTTTTTGATCCGATCGGTATAAGGGTGATAGGCATGATACAAACTGCCTTGTCCAATAATCGCAGCGACAGATTGTGCGATGCCTGCTGATGCAGAAGATACGATCTGCGCATCCTCAACCTTTAAAAGCTTTGCCAGATAGGCGCCGGTCTGAATAAATAATTCACTCATCTCAAAGAAATGCTCTCCACCAAAGCGCTGCGCTGCTAAAACATTTTCTGATACTTTCGATACACCGAGGATCGTCATTTTTCCTGATGCATTGATAACTTCCTTTAAGCCAAATTTGTCATAACTAATTGTCATAAATGGTGCCTCCAATAATCGTTTTCACTGGTTTGATCAATTCCTTCGCAGTACGCGTAAAGCCATTTGAATCGGTCAATGTCTTTTCTCCGTTGGACAAATCAAAAATCGTTAAATCAGCATCATACCCAGCTGCCAATTTACCTTTTTTCTCTAAATGGAAATAGTGTGCCGGTACATTTGTTACCTTATCTAAAATCTCTTCCCACGAATATCCTACCACACGCAGCTTTTCCATTGTTGTTGCCAAATCGTAGACAGGTCCATTTTCGCGATTGCGATGATAAATGTCAGTACTAATTGATGTGGCTTTGATACCTGCTTTTAGCGCAGTCTCTGCAACGTGAAAGTTAAAACTGTCCGTGCCGTGGCCTATATCAAAAACGATTCCTTTTTCATATCCTACTTTAGCAAAATCCTTGATTTGATCTGTCTCCTTGTCCAAAATCCCATTTGGTTTGCCGTTAAAGCAATGAGTCAACACATCACCTTCATCCAATACTGCTAATATTTCCTGCAGCTCTGGCGGCGCTGACCCGATATGGATCATTAATGGCAGGTTTTGATTTTTCCGTTGAATATCTTTTGCTAATTCCAACGGTGTAATCCCATTTTCACCAATAACGGTCTTACTCATTCGCGCTTTGATTCCTACGATAAATTGTGGAAGCTCAACCAATCGATCATGTACAAGATCCGCCTGAATCTTCGTCAAATCGGCTAGTTCATCTTGTTCAACGATACCCCATTTTGAAATATTAATTAGTGCGTAAACATTGGTCTTGACCTTTTTAGCCAGTTCATAAAAATCACCAATATTTTCTGCACCAGTCGTTCCAGCATCAATCACGGTTGTCACGCCTTTGGTTACGCCGATTTCATCCGGATAATCATAATAAAGCGTCATTTTTTCATAACAATGAACATGATCATCAATCCAACCAGCGGATACATAATGCTCTCCTGCTAAATCGATTATTTTTTCAGCGGGAGATTCAATCGTGGTGTCTACATTTAAGATCACACCATCTTTGATTGCTACTTCGACTTTTTCCCCATTGATACGTTTCCCATTTTTGACTAATAAATCAAACATCCTTTGGCCTTCTTTCTACTGCAATGCGACTGGGAAGATCGTACCAAGTACCATCGCTCCAAGAATCGCACCGCCAGCTATAGGTTTTTTCCAAGCGTAAAATCCTAATGCTCCCAATGTTGCGCCGATCCCAATCGGAATTGAAGCACCACAAGCACTCAAAATAATCAGTGGTCCTAAGAAACGTCCTGAAGAATTACCAGCACCCATCATCACATCAGCACCAAAGGTTGAGTTCGCCTGATTGATGGTGAACTTACGAATCAAAATAATCACGCCACCAACTAATAACCCTAAAACAGCACCTGTTATCAGTGACAAGGCAAAGTTATCGATCGGTGCACGAATCCCCATACTCAAGAAGATCGCCGGAATTCCGATACCGATCCCCGTTAAAATAGATCCGCCTAAATCCAGAATCCCTACCAAAGAACCTTCCAGAATACGTGCAAATAGAAAGCTTGCACCAAATGCCGCCGCTGCTCCATATGAGCCGCCATCTAATCCTGCCTTCAACATCGCAACAATTGACACTTCATTAAAAGCTCCTACTCCGTGTACGACATACATATGAGTCCCAGCAAAAACCGCCGCTGCCATGATTCCTACGGTGATCGGAAATGCCCAATCCGCATACCAGAAGCTTTTCGCTTTTTTCTCTTCAGAAAGCATTGCTTGTTCCCTTTCCAATTCCTCTGTGTTATCCATGTATTTCCCTCCTAATTAATGAATTACTTTTCCGTAAAAAATATGATTCTCTTCACATGTTTCAATCTATCTTCTACTCTTTTCAACAATTTTTTAACTAACTCAAAATTCAAAAATACCTTAACTCAACCCAAGCATTTTATGGATATTTTCTAACCAATTTGGTGCTTGTAGTTTGAAGCTTTCCAAGACTTGTAAATCGAACCCGCGGAAGAAACCACTCAAGACAAATAGCAAGATGATTGCACCCATCATCATCTTCGTTACTTTTGACCAGCCGATTTCATCGACGCCTTTACCGATCAGGATACCTAATACCACGCCAGGAACGGCATTCCCCATAATCAATTGTGCAATACCGCCAAATAACGTGCCCCAGAAACCCGTACGTTTTCCTGCATCTAGTGCAGCTAACCAGAAAATGACTGGCATAACAACATTAATCAAGGTGGTGGCCGCTGGGACCAATACGGCTACAGCTGTTACCTGCAAAGCTTCTGGAATAGCTGCGGCAGTTGAATTCAAAAATGCAACAACAAGTGCTCCGACAACAGCACCAACAAAGCCCATTTTCCTAGGATCATGCATCGTTTCTGAAACATTTTTATTTTTCGCTAATAAGACCGAAGCTGCCCAATTGGGAATAATCCGATGCGTAACATCCTGTGTAAATGCGCCTGCTCCAACAGTCGAAGCCCAAGCGTTGAAGAAAAAGCCTAGTCCAAATGAGAAATGCGATGCTGGATCTCCCATACACGCGTTCATTTCTCCTAATGTACGAAAGGCTCCCAAGCCCTGCGTACTTGGAGCATGAAACATCCGCGCTGCTCCCATTGAAGCTGAAAACCCAAGCAAGCCGCCAATGATAATTGATTTAATTAAGATAACTGTAAACTCCACTTCTTTACTTCCTTTCTATTTTTCCTTATATTTTTTTGGAAATAACAGGAATTTGAATACCATCAGGATCATCTGTCATTTCCTTGGTAAATTCTACTTCACCAACTTGAAGCGTTGTTACACTGACCGTTACTTCCAATTCCACATGATAGCTCGTTCTTTTTCTTGGAAAGAAGAAAAAGAGAAAGCGTTCCTTATACGTCTTTTCGATCGCTTTAATCACTTCTACTTCAATCGGTTCAATTCGTAAAATCACTTCTGATTCCTGCATCATCTTCTTTTGGATTTGACCCAGCGCACTAGCAAACGCGTGCTGCTTAGAATCCCCTTCGCCTTCGACTGTCACGATGACTTGTTGGCAATCTTGAATACTCATTTACTCATCTCCTAATTGTGTTTCTTTTCAAAGGCTTCTACTAGACGTTTGCCTAATTCTTCTTGATCCATAAAGCCGAAGCCTAAGACAGTTTTTCCGTCATTAATCGCCGTGACTCCTTCTTCGATTGAACGCATGCCATGACGTTCTGGATAGCCATATTTTGTTGAGGCAGTCAATGCTCCTGCGCCACCGCTGCCGCAAAATGAAATACCCATATCCGCATTTTCCTGCTGCATCACATCGCCTAAACGCATATCTGCGCCCATTCCTGGAACAACGACTGCTCGTGCGCCTGCTGCTTCTACCCCTTTTGCTACGTTTTGTCCTTTGCCCATACGGTCTGCAATTACTACTGTGATCATTTATATTTCCTCCTAAAGTTCATTTTGTTTGGCTGTTTCAAAATGGATCGATAAAACATACATCTCATCTTGAGACAAATTATCGATTTTTCTTACAACGCCGTCTGCTAACTGCAATGCTTCTTTTGATACTTCACTGAACATTTCCGGGTCAACCTCTGGAATTGTTTCCTGTTCCTTTGAACGCTTTAACATTTCATTCAAATGATTGATTAAAATTGTCCATTGCAGCTCAGTAGGTTCAATTTTCACTAATGTAAGTTCTTTTTTTAACCAATCAATCAATTCTTCTAATTCTTGTTGATATTCGCTGGTTGATATAATTTGTAACGCTTCTCCAGTCACGGTCATTCATTTCCTCCTTTGATATACGCAAATAGTGCTGTGATTTCTGATTGATTAATCGCTAAGTTGTGTTCGGCAAACAGCTCCTCGATCTGTTTGTTGTATGATGTAGAAGTCGGTAACACTTCATCCACTTTGTTTCCTTCCATCATATATTGCTGATCAAAGGTAATTCGATGGACCATTAGAAAGACATGCAATAAGAACGCTTCACGATACTCTTGGTTTAGCTGCTCTTGGAATAGGAGCAATAGCTTTTCGTAAATTGTGTATGCCTGTAAAATCAATTCCTTACTGAAATCTTCTAATGACGTTCGATTTCCTGCCGGCTCCCATCTCACTTTTCTGACACCGTGTTGCGGTGTTTGGCTCAGGATTTTTTTGACTGCTTGTTGAATCTTTTCCAAATCCTGCTTCGTCGGTAACGGGTGCACTTTGATAAACTCGCAATCTATTCCTTCAATTGGAAAAATGCTGATGACTAATTCAGGCTCTTTTTGCTTAATGACTTCCTTTGCATTCAGCACCGAAGCAAACGCTGCGATTTCGATATTCGAAAGCTCTTCTGATATTTTCTGCTTAATCAAACTCGTTACGCCTAAGCCAGTAGAGCAAACATAGACCGCCCGAACACTGCGCATGTCAGCCGCCTTTTCATAAGATACGAGAAAGTGCAAGGCGATATAAGCAATAAACGAATCATTGATCAGCAAGCTTTTTCCTCGAATCTCACGTCGAACGACCATTTCAATCGCATCGAACAGCTCAGGATACTTTGCCTTGATGTCATCCTTGAACGGATTGTATTCATTGACGAATTTTTGTTTACGAGATAATCGCATCGATAAATGTGCATAGAGATTATTCAGTAGCTGTGGATCATTGAAAAAGGAATAGTTGATCTTTTTACTCACCTTCTGAATCAGATTCTCGGTCAACACCATCACATCCTGCTGCAGATCATTTTCGAAGGTATCGCTGTAGATGTAGCGATATTCATCCTCAAATAGCGGCAGCTGGTAATGTGCAAAGACCTGTTGCATCAATAAGTAAGAGAGTTCCTGATGCTCTTTTGGATCATTCAGCAATTGATAACGGCCAATCGTATATTCATTTTGCAGTCGTATTGTGGCGATCGCTACTCGAATCAGCATGTTCAGCAGTTCCGCGTAATTTAACTCCGCCGTATCGATCTGCTTCAATAACTGGCGCATGTCCGCAAGAACCTGATTAAAAACTTCTTGAAAAGCTGTGCCTTTGGCTGAATAAAGCTCATAGCCTTCCTTTTTTTCACTCTGTAAAAGTAAATCCATAATTTTGTAGATGTCATAATCGGTTAAGTCCTTTTGCAGTACTTCTTCAATCAACAATCGAACCTGATGCTCAGGACCTGTGATCAAAAAACCTTTGCGGGACAAACGTTCAAGCGTCATTCCCTGATCAGTTAGACGTTTTTCTAAAACCTCCAAGTCGTTAAGAACCGTATCCTTGCTGACCATCAAACGCTCCGCCAATTCAAAAGAGGTGATTGCTTGATTTGTCAGCATCAAAAAAATACTTAGGCGGTCCAGTCGCAAGGTTTGATCGGCATACAATTCCAGACGGTCAACATCCATCAGCTCACTTTTCAGCTTGATTCGTTCAGAATCGCTTAGTGTCAACCAAACACCTTGGCTTCTTTTACTTGTCAAATCCTGATTTCGCGCCTTTAGCCACAAACGAATCGTGTCCAAATCATATTTTATTGTGCGCACGCTTACATTTTGCTGAGCAGCCAATTCCTTTGTAGTCACCGGTTGCGAATCCTCAAGCAATTGAAGCAATACTTGGATCTGTCGTTTCGTAATCTGCTGCATGATGCTCTCTCCTTACACGTTTAACTATAGTCATTTATTTCTCATTCAACAATATGAAATGATTGCACTTACTCTAGTGCAAAAAATCCATATTTTATAGGATATAGAGTGCCTTCGAGTAAAAAATAAAGTATAGTAAAGCAACTTTATCGTTAATAACTGATATACTCATTGCACTAACCACTTCATAAGGTATCATCTTTTACCTTAAAAATGTCCGTTTATTCAAAATATTTTTTTTCCATAAAAAAACGGACATGTTCCTTCTAAAAAAGGAAACAGTGTCCGTTTAGCTTGATTGATTCTTAGTGAGATCGTTCATAATGAGGCTTGATTGCTTCAGGCAGCTCCTCCGGTGTAAGGTTTTTGAGCCGTTCTTCATTGCCAAACTTCATGGCTTCATCATAATACCAACACTTGTAGTGAATCATATCGAGTACTTTATTCAACTTGGCGATTTCTTCTTCAACTGCTGCTTTTTGTTTCTCAAAAAGTTCCCTGCGTACTTCAAAAGTCTGACTTCCTTGCTTGCTCCATTCCATGAATTGTTTGATATCCTTGATTTCTAAACCAGATTTCTTTAGACATTCAATAACTCTAAGAGCTTCTAATTCACTGTCTGAAAATTTGCGAATGCCAGATACTCGCTGAATGTCTGGAAACAAACCTTCTTTATCATAATACCTCAGCGTAGATACTGGTAAATCAAACATTTGAGAAACTTGACCAATAGTATACATTATTTTACCTCTTTCTATTCCGCTTCTTAACTTAAAGTCAAGTTTAGGTATCACTATAATAATTTGTTCAATTAGCGGTTGTCAAAGATTTTTCTATACATAATCCTTGTTTAGCTTATAAACCAAACGGATTTTAATGTCAGAAAAAGAGATCGTGTCATTCTCTTCTCCTGTTTTATTAAGTTGTTAAATTCGAGTCTATGTCACTTTAGAATTATTTCATCAGTTTCCGCAGAACATACGATAATCCAAACCACAAGAAGAGACTAACGATGATCGTAATAATCCAGCCAAAAGCATTGTGCTCCAATGGTAGCGGCATGTTCATTCCGAAAAAGCCCGAGACGATCGTAGGAATCGTCAAAAGAACCGAAAGAACAGTCAAAATACGCATCGTATCATTCAAGTTATTATTCAAAACATTGTTATAAGTGCCTGAAAGCTGCTGTAAAATCTGCGATGACAGCTTCGTCATCTCCACTAATTGCTGCGCTTCAATCAGGACATCATCTAAACGTTCCTTTTCCTGATCACTTAAGCGACGATAGATACCATGGCTTTTGATTTGTTGCACTAATAGCACATTTTGCCGCGAAGCCGTTACAAAATAAACAATTCCAGTTTCTAAATCGGATAGCAGCAGCAAATTTTGCTTCGTCGTTTTTTCCTTTAACAAATTACTAATACGTTTGCGATCGCGATCCATTCCTTCGACAAATGGGAAATACTGCTCCGAGATAATGAAGAGACTGCCAAATAGCAGCTCAAACAGCGTGCTCTCGGGATTTTTTTCTAAATAATTTTTAATTTCAAAGTACAAATATTTCGTTTGCTGATTGGTCACTGTAATTAGTGTTCGATTTACAACGATAAAAGTCATCGGTACTGTCTCATAATGATTGTCGATCTTGCGCCGATTCGGTGCGTTAAAAATCAGCAACAGGACATCCGTTGCTTTATCATAATCTAAATGAGCACGTTCGTTGCGGTCTAAGGAATAATCCACAAATTCACGATCAATTCCATAATCCCGATAAAGATTCTTTAGTTCGTCTGTATTTTCCGCATCAATGTTGATCCAGCTGTTCATCTTATTATTGAAAACTTCTTTTGTATACATAGGCCTGTCTCCTAGCTATCGTTCATTCCGTCTGCATTCTATCATAGAATATGTGGATATACTAACAGAGTTTATAGTGGTTTTAGCGATGGGATCAAAATTAATTTTGGTGTTTCTAGGTGAGGAGTTCTATCAATATCTAAAAAAACAGTTTTGGTTCAAGTACAATAACATCATTCTGAAAAAAACTCGAGAATATTTTTCTTAGCTCCATCAAGGAAATCTTACATAACTTTTTAATCAGTTCCATCTAGTTATCCACTTGTGGATTATGTGGAAAATGTGGAAAATCCCGATACTTTCCCAACGAATTCCACAGAAACGAGCCGTGCTCCAAGTTATCAACAAAAGAAAATCGACAAACTACTACGATTGCTATGAATGGAGAATTTCCGGCTTAAAACAATGATTAGCATCCTACTTATCCCTTTCAACTCCACGTGTGGTAAAGATCTTTTGTGTACAAAAAATAAAAGGCGAAAGATGCGCATTCATCTTCCACCTCTTATTTATGACTATCTACGTGCATAAAGCCCCAGTTTGTCGGCATATAGTAACCATCTACAGCCATGTTTTTCAAATCGCTGGAGACTAGCTGTCCTGTAATGTAGTATATCCTTTTTGCTTTACGTTCAGCCTCACCGAGTTTTGCCAACAGACCATTTAAGTCGTATTCAGGCATCAAAAAATAATGAAAATTGAAGCCCTTCAAGCGTTCATGTGTGATCGCTCCTTCAAAGGTCAATAATTTTTGTAATTCTTCATCACTGAAGGCCAAGTCTGTCGATTTTATGGTCAAGCCCTTGTATTCAAATGAATCTGCCATTGCGCCACCCCTTCGATTCATTTTACCACATCCGAAAAAGTGTCACTACCCTTTCAGCCATTCGCGAGCGTTTTGAAGTTCGTCCATCGAGATTTGATGACCGTGGGGTGTCTCAATAACGGTGATATCTGCATCGCGATCGCGAAAGGCCGCGACTAATTTCGCAAAAGAAGCATCGCTAACGATTGGATCATTGTCTCCGCCATAAGAAATCCAAATCTTTTTATCGATTAAAGGAAATGGTTGGGTGTGGACCTCTAATGACATTGGATGGAAAAAGACACCTTTGTTTAGCATCGTTTCACGTTCCAGCAATAGATGCGCTGCGATATTTGCCCCATTTGAGTAACCGACTAATATCCATTCCTCCAAGGGGATTGCTTTTTCTTCGCTGATCTCCTTGATCACTTCCAATAGGTTATCTGTTTCCTTTTCTAAACTTTCAAAATCAAATTGATTCAGTCCATTGCGTTTGAAGAAACGATTCATGCCATCCTCTATGATCTTGCCGCGGAAGGATAAGATCGTACTATCGGCATCTAAGTATTTGGCCAATTCAATTAACGATGTTTCATCGCCGCCCGTTCCATGAAGCAAAATAAACTTTTTTCCCTCTGGTCTTCCTGCTTGATAAAGATATTCCATCTTCACACACCTCACTTACTAATTGTAAGTTAACATGAATATAAACGCTAGACAACTATTTTGATTGAAATTACCAGAGCATCCCAGCGCAATCAATTTTTTCCACAAAAAAATACCCATCAGACAAATCTGACAGGTGGTTTTCCTATTGCTATTAACATTAAATTCGTACTAAATTATTCATTCGTTTCTTTATTAAGGTAGAAATGAAATATCCCAGCATACATCCAGCAAAATTCGTAAAGATATCCCAAATATCAAACGTACCAATATAGAAAACATATTGAATCGTCTCAATCCCAATAATCGTAATCAAGGCAATTAACGCTGCCTCCACCGGCTTCGCTCGCAGTCCGTACAGACAACCTAAAGGGATAAAGTAAGCAGTATTCAAAATCAGTTCAATGATCTGCTGTCCATTGTTTAAATACAGCTCAAAGGGATTCAAGTTAAACGAGTGATACGCCCGCGCCTTCGTGAAGAGCATGATAAACAGCAATAAAAAGTAGCAGCTATAAAAAAGATACAAATATATGTTCCATAGCTTGCGCTGCTCCCACTGCCAATAGAACAGCCATAAACTCAAAAAGATGAACAGCCACAGAGCTTCATCCGTATATTCAAATCGCTGCGCCATCCTGTCCAAGCGGGGATAATTCTGCAAGGTTGGCATGACCAGATAGTAAATCATTCCATAGCTTGCCACAAAAGATACGATACCTGCGATGATTTTCTTCATACAATCCCCTCCTCAATCACTTTATCTGTGAATCCTTAACGTGATTCCTATAGCAACTAATTATAGCGAAACTTCTCAAAAGCTTCATTAAAAAGGGAGAGGTCACAAGAAAAGCTTAAAGAAAGGTATTAAAAAAAGACTGTGATGTACTTTTATCAATCACAGTCTCAATTTCTCAATACTATCGAGTTGGGATAATTCCAGTTAAAAAAGCTTGAACCGTCTTTCCTTTATCGCTTGATACTTCGGCCGCATGACTGGATCACCATTCACCAAATCCCTAGCCATTTGCTGCATGTCCGCTACCATCTTTTTCCCGCCGACTTTTTGAATCACCTTGTAGGCTTCCTTCATGTAAAAGTTCCGATGCCGCAAACTGTGGGCATCAGAAGCAACCATATACAGCATCTGGTGCTCCAGCATTTGTTTAGCCGTTCGCTGGATCTCATCTCCGAAGACACCTACGATACTTGGGGCCGTCAGTTGTGTCAGCACACCCATTTCAAGAAATGGCAGCAAGCGATTGGGTTCTCTGCGAAAAACGGTGTTCCTTTCAGGATGAACAATTACCGGAACATGCCCTTGCTTCAACAAATGATAAAAGACTTCCTCTGCATATAACGGAACCTCATTTGTCGGCAGTTCCACCAATAAATAGGTATCATCTAAATCCGTAAACAAGAGCTCTCCACGCTCGATTTCCATCAAGAGGTATTCCGTTAACCGAACTTCTTGCCCTTCCAGCAAGGTCAGCTTCAATCCCCGCTGGTCAATTTCTTTTTGTAAAGCTTCCACCTGTTGAATGATCTTGTCTGCTGGATTGTGATACTTTCCGTTGTTGTGATGGGGCGTACACATCAGATGAGTGATTCCCTGACTAATCGCCTTGCGAATCATTTCCAGACTATCCTCTAGATTTTGCGCGCCATCATCCACCCCAGGCAAGACGTGACTATGTAGATCGATCATTTATTGCTCACTTAGTTCCTTCCGCACCGTAATAATAGTAGGAGTCGTCGCCTTGTTTCTTCCCGTTGTAAATGACCCCGATGATTTTCGCCTGAACCATATCCAGCATTTTTTTCGCTTCTATCACGGCTTGCTTCTTGGTCGCCCGTTCCCGAATCACTAGGATCGTCCCGTCCACGTAAGCAGATAGAATTTGCGCGTCTGTTACTGTCACCACCGGCGGCATATCAAAAATCACTAAGTCAAAGGATTCCTCCAACACATCTACCAATTCCTGCATCTTTTTCGATCGTAGCAGTTCAGAAGGATTCGGCGGCATCGGACCGCTTGGCATGATATACAAATTCTCCGTGCTAGTTTCAATTAACCGATTATCAAGTGCCGTGCTACCTTGTGTCAGATACGTGCTCTCTTTACGAAAGCTGCCGCTGGAGGAATTTCCTTCCGTTAAATAATTGCTCAACCCATTCACATTAGGAACCTTGAAGCTCAACGCCACACTCGGCCGTCGCAAGTCCGCATCCACCAGCAGCACACGACTTCCTGTATTCGCAAACACAATCGCTAAATTAGCCGCTGTCGTCGATTTTCCTTCTGAAGGTCCTGATGAAGTAACAACCAACGATTTAATTTTTTTGTCCGCTGAAGAAAATTCAATATTTGTACGAATTTTTCGGTATTGTTCTGCTGCTGTAGAAAAAGGGTTGATTGAAGCAATTAAATCAACTGGATTGACCATCTGTTTTCTTTTCGCCATCTACTTATCTTCTCCTAGTTCTCAATAATATCGTTTCCTACACACGCTTACGTTTGCGTGTATTGACTGTCCGAGCACCCATTCGCTGAGTCTCCTCCGGCGTTTTTACAATCACGCCACGATTTTCGAACAGATCCTTTTTACTTATTTCAGATACCTGACCTAGAATTGGCAAACCTAATGATTCAGCAATAAACCGATCATCTTTAACCGTTTTATCGAACAATTCAATTAAGAATGCTAATCCGACACCAAGCATCATCCCTACGACTGCACCGATCAGTAGATTCAGTTTGTTATTAGGAAAGATCGCTTTTGATGGAACGACGCCCTTTGAAGTGATCGTCACCTTGCTGACCTCCAACACATCCTCCGCTTTTTGTTTAAATATTTCCGCGGTCACATTAGCGATCGTTGCTGCCTTCCGCGGTTCCGGAGATTTCGCGATAATACGGAACATTTGAGAATTTTGCGCCTGCTCCACTTCAATGATCTCCTTCAACTCGTTATTACTATAGGTATATTGATATTCCTTTTGCAGCTCCTTTTGAACCGCATCGATAACGATATCTCCTTTGATCATATCTTTATATGTATTGATTAACAGCACATTGCCATTGATATCATTTTGCAAATTGGTCGCTGTTCCCTCGGCCTGCTTATTTTGCACGATCAGCTGCGCCGCTGAATCATAAATCGGAGTGAGCATGAAAAAGGTGACCCCAGCCGCCAGTCCAATCCCCGCGATCGTGGTCATGATGATCAATAATGCCTTCTTCTTTAAAATTTGAATTAATTCTACTAAGCTGATTGTCTCTTCCATCACTTTTCCCCTCACTAACGAACCTTAAGTATTTTCTTACGACGAAACCGTTCACTGATAAGCACCAGTAGAATCGCCAGAACCGTTGAACCCAGTCCCGCAAAAACAAAACTCAGATCAAACGCCGTAATATATTGCGTCACAAAACGATACAAGCCTTCAGACATAATCCCTAAACGATTAATCACACCGCTAAAATAAATCGCTGCTGGCAAGACGATTAACATCAGCCCCGCGCCAAAAAAGACAATACTGCTCCAGCGCATACGTTGATGCTTCATTTTGACCATCATGATTAATCCTAGAAAAATAAACAATGCAGCGACTGCCACCAAAATCAAAATCAGATTTAACGAAGAACGAAAGCTCATGACCTTCTTCCCGTACTCCAGTAAATATGGAATCTCAATATAGGAAGAATAATTCTTAGTTGCACTCTCTGCTAAACTATTCAAATTCGTGTGTGTCGCGTCATCAATCGTGTAATTCTTCTGTTTTGCATACAGATCGACATTTTTGAGAATATTTTCTTTAATCAGATTCTCCCCTTGAAGCTCAAAAGGAATTTCCTGATAAATACTTCGAATATAATTCTCAACATTTGACGAAACCATCTCTTTAGGAACAACATCTGCCAAGACTTCAGGAGGAATATTACTACCCCGCCCTAAGTCTTGAATACTTTCTGTCATATCCTTGCAAATCGTCTCAACGTACCCCGTCCGGCGAACCTGTTGGATCATAAAATCCTGATTGAACAACGTCATGCGGATACACACCAAAGCCAACGTCGCAAAAAGAAGCAAGGACCCGATAAAGGCCAAAATCCATCGGGGAATAGTTCGTCTCATATGATTCATTGTCGTTGCTTCCTCCTTATTCTGCGATCGTTTTTTTGATAATTACCATTACTCATTGCCATTGATCATCGGCCCAGAGACAAATTCTCCGATGGCAAATAACCGTTCATTGGTTAATCCCAAGCTATCAATTGGATAACAGGTATAAAGAATCACTCGCCGATCATTGCGCTGATAGATCATGTCATTGATTTCTTTATCCTTCTTATCTCATACTTCAATTTGATTGATGCGATAGACATAATTTCCATAGGTTGTTTGGAGTGTAATCTCATCGCCAACCTGTGCCGCACCCAACTTGCCAAAGTCATCGACATTGTGTCCGCCGATCAACGATGTTCCCAATTCCCCAGGATAAACAGAACCCATAAATTGCCCCGCACCTTCACGCAAAATTTCTTCGGTATCTCCAAAATATAAAGGAACATTCAATTGCAGTTTTTCTATCTTCACTTTCCCATAAAGCTGCCCGCCTACCGGATAATCAATCTTACTCGATGGCAGTTCATTTCTCGCATTCGTTGCGATCTTTTTATTGTCCACAGCCGTAAATGACTGTTTCGTAGTCTCAAAGTTAGGAGTGTCCGTTAATAAAAACAGTTGGATAGAAGAAGTCACAAATTGTATGACAGGTTTTCCTATTACATAAATCAAAGAATAGCCGATAACCAGAAAGATGATTGGAGCGACTAAAGTCACTCCAACCCTCTTCAAGCTTGAAGACCTAGGCAAACTTTTTACGTCCTACTACAAATGC
Source organism: Enterococcus avium ATCC 14025 (assembly GCF_000406965.1). GTDB lineage: Bacteria > Bacillota > Bacilli > Lactobacillales > Enterococcaceae > Enterococcus_A > Enterococcus_A avium. The sequence continues at coordinate 219,375 of NZ_KE136365.1, forward strand.
ACCTGCTGCAACGAGTAGTAAACTTGCGAAGGAAATCGCGCTAGACAAATAGGTCACGCCTGTCTGCTTCACAGCACCACCTGATGTGTAAACAGTGCTACCTGAACTTGTTGAACCGGCTGAACCAGAGCCCGGCTGAGTAATAGAATAGCCTCCAGGGTAGAAGGTAATTGTCAGCCCAAGGGTATTCGCCGCTTTGGTGATCATATCCTTCAATTGGTTCTTAGTGTTCAGCGGCAACGCCTTAATCAATGCTTCGATCGAATGGATGTTTGATACATCAAGACCTGACGCTTCAACTAAAGCACGAGCACTCTGAATCTGTTCAACCACCACATTCACCTTATCCGCAGACACATCATTCTGCTTCAAAAAGTTTTCTGCTTGCGCACGTTCAGATGCGCCAATATTGAACGTCTTTCCGCCCACAGTTACACCTTTGTCCAGTTCCGACAAAATTCTTTGCTCATCCGCAGTAATCGCACCATCCGCTTGAGCACTAGGCCCCACAAATAAAATCACCGCAATGAGTGCAATGAACCCACTTACAATTTTCTTCATCTACATACCTCCTTTACTAAAAAATGACAAACAAAAAATCATCAAAAATAATATTTTGATGATTTAAGTATACTTTTTATTAAACAAAAAGACAATATTTTTCATATTTTCGTTTTACCGATATAAAATAATAGACAAATTAATTCTTTGTTAACGAAAACAAATAAAAACTATTTATATCTTATTAATCATTAGTTGCTTCATAATCTCTTTCGAAAAATCCAAAAAAAATAAGTTTCCCCGTCAAATATTTCTATTGCAAATAGTTCTTTATTATCAAACAAAAAATTCATGATTATGACTAAAAAATTATCAGCTGTGCTGCAATCGAGTAGCAATCAATTAAAAAAATCCAAAACAGAATATTCGATGATATTCTTATCTTGGATTTTTCTATCAACTTTATTTTAATTGCGCCTTCAATTCATCCTGCACGCGCTTCAACTCAGTCGGATCGATTCGTTGATAAGAAACTCCATCTTGCATAAAGCCTTCACCCTTCATTTGATCCGATTTAATATTGCCAAACGCCCCACGATAGTCACCCATCAATGTCCGCATATCCGTAAAGCTCAAGTCCGTCTTCACATTTTCACCCATCGTTGTTAAGATCGATTGGTAATTCGTCAAGCCATTTGTACTTAACACCTTCTTCGAGACGCCTGTAATAATCTGGCGCTGCCGTTCCTGACGACCATAGTCTCCATTCGGATCATCATAACGCATCCGCGAATACTTCAAGGCCAGCTCACCATCAAGCTCCTGAGACCCCTTCGGAAAAGTCGTTCCCTCATACGTAAACTCAAAAGGATTATTAACCTCAATCCCGCCAACCGCATCAACTAAAGCCTCAATGCCTTCCATATTAATCGTGATATAGTGATTAATCGGAATATCCACTAACTTCTCTACCGTATCCATCGACATCGCAGCTCCGCCAAAGGCATACGCATGATTAATCTTATCTTCCGTATTATGGCCAACAATCTCCGCATACGTATCCCGAGGCAAACTTACTAATAAAGACTCATTCGTTGACGGATTCACCGTCGCCACCATCATCGTATCCGAGCGACCTTGCTCGGTACGACCGAGCGCGCCCGTGTCCACTCCTAGAAGTAACACACTGAACGGTTCCTGTTCAGATAAATTCACCTGACGCTTTTCAGAACCGCTACGCTTCACCGTCTCATAGGCATCATCCGCTGTAGACTTCACATCATAATACATTTTTGCACCAACACCAACGATTACGAGGATGATCGCTAGTAAGATTCCTAGTAATGTTAAGAAAATCTTTTTTGATCTGCTTGCTCTTTTGACGCCTTCACGCCTACGCTTTTTCTTTTCTGTCATTTGATCAACCCTCTTTTTTTAATTACCTATAATAAAAAATTATTTTAGTCCTTTTATATATTCTATAAACTTATCGCGGTAGCCATCATAAATTACTGAAAAAGCAAGTGATAATCCAACAGTTAAGAGCGCTACTATCACTAAAACGAAAAAATTAGTAGTGTTTACTTTCACTTTTTCTAGTACAAGAAAAAGTACCTTTAAAAAAAGGAGGTGAACGTAATATATAGTTAACGAATGTTTATCAAGCGTTCTAAAAAAACTCAACGGTTTAGATAACCTCATAAGAAACACACTCATTATTCCGATCGAATAGAAAATCATTGTGGGTCTTATTGTACTAGTTATTAAATTTATGGGTCTTTCACTAAATTCAAAAAAAAGTCCTGCTGAAAACAAAATGGCTATTGTCCCAATCAAAAATATAAAAGTACTTTTTCTTTTAATTGTCATTAATAGATTATGATTATTCGCTAAGTATATTCCAAAATTAAAATAGAAAAGCCAATTCCAAATAGTATAAGTTTCAAAATTGTATCCACTCTGATACATTATTTGGCAACTCACTGTTATAACAAAAAAAATTAGCAAACCAATTTTCCTAACTGCTATTCTTCTTATAAAAGGGAACAGTAAATAAAATTGAATTAGGACAATTACAAAATATAATTGACCACTCGCGTTCCCAGTGATAATATCTATTAATAATTTTGAAAGAGATTTATCGTTAGAACTGAAAACAAAATAGACAATTGACCAGAATATGTACTCTGGAATTATCTTTAATCTCTTTTTGTAAAAATTTAATATATTAGTTTCTGTCATATGTTTTAAACCTAAACCAAATCCTGAGGACATGAAAAATACAGGAACCGCAAATCTAGAAACTTGATCAAAAAAAAGATTAATCCAATTATTCAGCATACTGCTACTATTAAATCTCATTGTTGTAGTATGAATAATGATAACACTTAGAATAGCCAACCCTCTGATATTTATCCATTGTTCCTTTCTCATAAAAACCCCCTAAAAACTCAAAGATTACAACTAGATTAACTAGTAAAAGTATTATTATAGATACATAGTCATTATTATTAAGTATTTCGATAAATGACTATCGATCTTCAACTTGGAATATGCCATTTCCACCAGTTAAGTGCATAACAGTTCCGACAGCATATTGACCAATGGCGGAAACCATGTAAACGGCCCATTCACCAATTTCAACAGGCGTAACCAAGCGCCCAGTAGGATTTTCAAAACTTTCTATAGAATCTGTTTCTGATAAACCTTGCATGCTTGAAAAAACTGGACCAGGAGCTATTGAATTTACTATGATGCCATAAGGAATGAGAAACTGAGCCATACCAATAGTTGCTGAATCCAAGGCTTGTTTTGAAATTTGATAAGGAGTCCAACCGGGTTTTAGACCACTTCCCGAAGATATATTCAAAATATTCCCTTTTATACCTTTTTCTATCCAAAGATTAGAGACAATTTGACTTAAAAAGAAGGTACCTTTTAAATTTGTATCTATAACCTCATCCCAAGTTTTTTCTGAAACATGTCCAAAATGCTCTTTAGTAAGGATTCCAGCACTATTAACAAGAATATCGATCTCATAATTAGCTAGTCTTAATAATTCTAGTGCATTCTCTTTCATCATTTTTACATTTGTAATATCCATTTGATAGTAGTCGCAATTATCACCAAGTCTATCAGATACACTTTTCAACTTATCTGAACTTCTTCCTATCAAATAAACTTTAGCCCCACTTTCAATAAAAGCAGTTGCAATCGCTTGACCTATTGCTCCTGTACCACCAGTAATCATAGCCGTTCTATTTTTTAATAAACTATCTTTAGATGATTCTTTGATAATCGGTATTTTCTGTTTTTGTCTCATTGATAAAAAAAAATTTTTAATTTTTTTTAAGAATTCCATCTTTTTCTCCTAGTTCTTCAAATTTCTTCTTATTTTTTTTAAGCTTTCCTTTGGCAAAATACGTTCAGAAAAATTATAAGCTTTTCCTTTCAATGAATATTCTTTATCTAAGCTAACCATCTTCTCTAGAGAATCTGATTCATCCTTTGGAGTGGTAAATACCTCCACAAGAATTGGGGTATCAGTATCAGATTCCATAAAATTTGGCAAAATATTTAAATATTCATCCTTAGATTTTGCTGAGTAATATTTAAATCCTATAGTAGTTGCCCATGCTTGAGCTAAAGATTGACCTTTGACACTCGAATTGAATTTTTGTTGAAAGTGGCCTCCAGCGGCGATAAATTGATCAGATTGCTCACCAAACTGAGATCCAATATGAGAAGAGTTTCTAAACTCTGTTCCCGTACCATTATTAATTAATAGTATTCTTATATTTTTACCTAAATGTCTATTCCCTAAACTATTTACATCATAAAAAAAGGCTAGATCTCCCAATACAACAAAATATAATTTTTTCTTATCAACTAAAGAAGCGCCCAACGTAGTCGAAAGTAATCCATCTATACCAAACCCGCCAACATTTGATTCTACTTGAATAGACAAATCCATAGGATAAAAATTCCAATTTCTCAATGAATTCAAAATACCAAAATTTATAAAAGAATTCTTTGGTATCTCGGGTATTGTTTTTTGTGCAATCCAAGAGTTAGCAAAAGGTAATTCCGGAATTGAGTTGCGTAATGATGATATATACTTCCTCCATGTTTCAAAAAAAGAAATGTTTTTAGTATCACAGTGTTCTCCAATGTAATTGCTGAAAAAAACACTTTCTTTCATTTCAAATACATAACTAAGTCTTTTAAAAGTATCTCTTAACTCACCATCTTCGGAAACTCTCCAAACAGGTCCATTACTTTTATTAAAGGTATCCATACTTGAATAGTCACCTGTAACCTCACCGAGATGAATAGTTAATGTTGGTGCGTAACTAGAAAATTTAGCATGTTTTCTAGTTAAATTTACTCCCCCTAATGAAGAATTCAGAAGATACTTTCCACTATAGCCATTTGTTCTATCCCCAAAAACTGCTCCATTGTGTTGTTCACAAAATTTATCAATCAGGTGCTCTTCCTCTTTAGTAAACTTTTTATGTCTTCCAATAAATATCCCAATTTTAGAATTTTCGGGAATCTGAGGTAATTCTTGATTATGAGAAAAAAATCTTTGAACGTAATTAACATTAGGAAGTTCTTTAGTAGTAAAAGTCGCCATATAATTAGTATTTAAATTAATATGGACAGGACCACCTCCGTGACGAGTCGTTTCTAAAAAGGCTCTATTCACCTGATGATTTACGAACCAATAGTCTTGAGAAGAATTAACGACTGGAAGATTAACAGACATCTTTACAACATCATTTGGTAATTGACTTCTGTCAATATTTTGAGGCTTCAAATTTCCTACATCCTGTAAATCGTTAAGTGATGTTAGTGCAATTATAGGAATTTTACTGTAATAAGCTTCTGTAAGACCAGGAAGATAATTTCTAGATGCAGTTGCACCTGTACATGTCAATACAACAGGTTTCCCACTTTCTCTAGCAAGTCCACAAGCCATGTAAGCAGCTGATCTTTCGTCTACAGAAGAAAAAACAGTGAAAAAAGGATCATTTTGTACACTACCAACAATTGGTATATTAGTTGTTCCTGGAGAAGCAATAATCTGGTTAATTCCATGCTTTTTTAAAAGTGCTATTACTATTTGAGCATTCTTTTCATCTGTATAATATTTCTCCACTAGTATCTCTCCTTAAAACTAAATTATCTCTTTACATAATTAATCATTTTTTTTATATTACTTAATTCAAAATCAGTAGCACTGATGCACAGATAAAGGACTATGTAAATTACAGAATAGATTAATCCTAATAAAACGAAAGTAACTATATTTATATTTCCAATAATATTAGATATCGTAAACACAATAGTTGTAGCTATGATGAAAGGAATAAAAACATTCACAATACTTTTCCAAAAAAAACCCATATCTAATCCCATTTTTTTCTGATAGTACCAATTCATAGCGATACCATTTGCACATACAGTAGCAATTATGTAACCAGAAATTGATCCTAAAATTCCAAAATTAATAACTGAAAATACAGTAATGCCAACATTGATTAAAGCAAAAATTGAATAAACAATTGATCGAAAATAGTGCCTGTTCATAGCTCTTTGTATCTCAATTCCTACATTTTGGCTAAGTGGAACTAACACTGGCAAAACCATTAATATCAAAAGATAATAAGCCTGAATATTTTCTTCTCCTGCCCAAGTTACTATAAAAAATTTACCAATAGCAATGAACCCCCCTAGAATGAAGGTCAAAAGAATTAGTTGAAGTCTACCGACTTTAATCATTAAATGTAACAATTTGTTTTTTGTAGTCCCAGAACTCACCAACTCATTAATATGAGGAACGTATACTCCAGACAGTCCCACGGATAGCATAAAAAATAAATTCTTTATTTGTGAAGCTACAGAATATACAGCTACATCTTTAGCGCCAAGAAACATTCCAACAATAAAACTAGGAACGTTATTATTTACTAAGTCAATTACTTGAGATAAAAAAATAAAAAACGAAAAAATCGAAACTTCCTTAAGAAGATCTAATGGTATTTTTTTAAAACTAAAACGCATGTTCAATTTGGTTACAGCAAAATTGATATTCATAATCAACAATATAATGGTGGTGATGGTTTGAGTAATCACAATCGCTTCAGCACCGGCTCCAAAAATTATTAGAGGAATACTGATTATTGGTACTGCAATAGTTTGAGCAACCTGCCGTCCTTGCTGAAACTTTAACTTCTCATTAGCCAGAATATTACAATCGAAAACTGTTGAAGGAAATGTGATAGCGATATTTAAAACTAATATCCCCATTAATAATTGAGTTTGTTGAACCTGTTCTTCAGTAAATGAAGCTCCAAAAAATCTTTTTGTATTTATAACCAATATCGATCCTATAATAAGACTTAACAGAGCAATTCCAACGAACAATATTAAATACATTCCATTTAAGTTATTAATAGATTTTTTGTCTTTTGCGTTTTTAAACTTCATATAAAATCTAACATATGAGCCCGAAAAACCCATAGATAGAACACTTAAACCCATAATAACAGAATTAGTCATCTGGTAAATTCCATATTCAGATTGACCTAAATATTTTAATAAAAAGGGGGTATAAAGAAAAACTATTAAGTTTTTCAATATGATATTTGTATATGAAAGCACTACTGCAAACTTGCGTTCGGAACTTTTATTCATTGCTGGTCACCCTATTGTCAAGAAAACAATCAAGATACTCTTTTGATTGTTTTCTTTCACTTGATAAAACAGAATCCGTTTCAGTAAAATCTGTATTTAATATATCATCGAAACTCAAACCCTCCCTATCTAAATTTTTAGTTAGTTTGAATTTTTCTAATAATGTTTCTAGCCTAGAATTCATATTACCCGTTCTACGTTCCAGAACTTGGAATGGCGTATTCAAAATTATCGAAAAAACAGCCCCGTGAAAAGAGTCAGTTACAACAAGCTCAGCCCTGTCAATCGCCTGAACAAATTGAATTACAGTAAGTATTTGGCTTTTTTCATCAATCGAATCTCCCATTATTGAAAGAATTTCATAATTCTTATTTTCAGCAAAATTACTTATCTCCTCTTTCTTGGCTCTATCCATTCCACGTAAAGTGTATACTAAAATAAATTTTTTTGAAGGTAACCATCTTATGTTTTCCTTAAGACTCAGTTCTCTCCATTCTTGAGAAGTTAATAGCATTGTTGGATCAATATGCACATATGCCTGTTTATTAGTCAACTCTTTTACAATCTTTTTACCTTGCCATTCTCGAACAGAAATTTTTTTCATCCCATTTAAGTTGTCTCTAAAGTAGCTTTTGTCTGCTCTTAAAATCTTTGATTTTCCGAAACTAGCAGCATACGAAAACCTTTTTTCATATGGAATAAAATCTAAAAAATAAGTCGAATCACTCATTGATGATTGATTCCAAACTTGATCGCTTCCAGTAATAAAACAATCATATTCGGAATGAATTTTTTTCAGTTCATTTTCTGACTTTATGAAACGTGTTATAATATATTTTTCAGTAAATGGAAGTAATTGAGGAGATTTCAGTGCAGACATTTCCAGAAACTCTTTACCGTATTCTCTTTGTTTGAATAGCTTTTTTATTAGACTTGGGCTTAAACAACATCTTTTAAATGCGGCGATAGTTTTTCTAAATTTATTCATTCGAGAAAACGTTATCTCCAATGTTTCTACTTCGTATCCTCTTTGTTTTAAAATTGTTTGTAACGCATAATTCTGTAACCTATTTCCATAATTAAAATTTCCCGGTAATGTTACTATTCCAATTTTCCCCATTATCTCTTTCTCCAATGTTTTTTTTTGCATCCGATAAAATTATTCCTAATAATCCAAAACCTAATACACCAGCACTAGATTTTACACTCCCACTTCCTATAGAGGCAATCAGATATGTGATGATGGTCGAAAGAGCAAGAATTCTTTGTCTACTTATCTTTAAATTCAAAGATAATTTGATAATTATTAAAAATAACGAGTAATACAATATCGCACCAATCCAACCGAACTGAGCTAACAACATTGCTAAATAATTATCATTCAAAGTAGAAAAATCCTGATTTCCATCTAAACCATACATATTTCCGTATCCTAAAGAATAATATATTGGTGAATAGTATCTAGCAGCCATCTCTGAACCGAATGAACCAAATCCCGTTCCAAGAGGAAAATTTTGATTTGCCAATCTTAGTGAATCCAACAACATAATTTTTCTTGGAGAATAGTGGTATACATCCAAAAAATAATCTTGTAGCTGAGAATATCCGGCTATTAATAACATGATGCCAATTACAGAAAACGCACCAATATTTACTTTCATCTTTAATTTTTTGAAAAGACCCATTCCTAGTAAAGCTATTGGAAATATCATTGCTTGTATTTTTGTTGTTTCAAAAATAACCAATCCACCTAATAAGATAAAAATATAATCGTTCATCTTTAATTTATTTGGTTTCAGCATAATAATAATCATTAGTGCTAAAACTAGAAATCCCGTATCTCCAGCAAAATCATATACAAACTTAAATGGACGTAACCCATACCTTTTTTCTATTAAAACCATATCATTGAGTATAAATTGTGATATCGTTCCTAGAAAGAACAAGCATGATATAAAAATTTTGGCAAAAACTTCCATTTTCTCATTAATATATTCTTTAGTATTATGAAAACTGATGCCATAATAAAAAGTAAAGGTAATCAATATTTTCATACTCATCAATATGTCTACCATTTTTGGAAATATTGTAATTTGAAACCCAGAGAAGTGATTTGATAACAACCCTATAATTGTTGTAATTATTATGACAATTACACAGTAACAGAAAAAAACATCAATATTCCCTTTATTCCTAAGAAGCATAATAAATATAAAAATTAAATAAACAATAGTTAATATTTCATCGGAATTAGATAAACTACTAAAAAAATTGGATATTACGCTTGTAATAATAGATAAGAAAAGAAAAAGTGTAGTTATAGAATTTGTTTTTATCATCTATTTGCTCCCTCGAAAATAGATACTAATTGGTCAGACATTTTATCAATAGAAAAATCTTGTAATGTTTTTTCAGCATTACTATGAATTAGTGACTTCTCTAATTCGCTCATATTCATTATTTCAGATACTTTTTTTACTAAACTTTCAACATTCTGACTTTCAAATAGAAAACCATTTACTTCATCCACTACGTAACTAGTAGGACCATAATTGTTAGCTGCAAGTAGAATAGTATTAGTAGACATTGCTTCTAGACCAACTAATCCTAAGCTTTCACTCTTTCTAAATGTAGGAAAAACGAAAATATCTAGGACGTTAAAAATATAATTTATATCTCGTTGAGATAATAAATTGTATTTTATAATTCTATCAGTTAATTTCAAATCCTTTACCTTTTTATCATATTCTGTTCTTTCAGATCCATCACCTACTATGATAAACTCTATATCAGTATCATCAATATTATTAATCATATCTAAGAAAATATTCCACCCTTTTGAAGTTTCAATCCTACCAATATAACCAATATAATGACGATCCTTTTTTAAACCCAATTTACTTATTGAAATGTCTCTGTCAATTTTGTTAAATGTTTTGGTATCTACGCCACCAGATGGAAAAACCACCACTTTATCACTCAAATCTGGATTTTTTTTAACAATTATCTCTCTGAAATACTCTGAAGGAACTATAACTTTAGTTGCTAGAGATGCTAGTCTCAATGTACACCTTACAAATATGGAATCCTTCTTACATTCGGGAACCAAATCATTTCCATGAATATTGATAATAATATTTTGTTTCTTAAAAAAATTGCTTAATATAACCGGTACCCCTGAAAGTGAAGGATAATGAATATATACATAATCATTTGTTTTGAATAAAAGCATATATAAAGATTTAAAAAAGTATATAAAATATGACCAAAATTTCAAAAATTTTCTATCTTCTTTTTCCATTACTACTTTAATTACTTCATAATCATTTTCATTTAAAATTTTTTCAGTGTTTCTAACGAATATCCCATAATGAGGATATCTCTTTGAAGGATACATATTTGATAACAGTAAAATTTTTTTCATTTCATTTCATCCTATACTTTAAATCATTCGAATTTTAATTCAAAAAATTTTTTTCATAGTTGGAGCAGATACTTTCCCAAGTATATATTTTTTTAATTCTTTCAGTTGCTTTTTCATGATATTGAATTTTTTTTCTCACGGTGATTTCCTCAGAAAAATCAATCATTTGATTAAGATTATTTTTTTCCCAATATATCGCGCCATCCAAAGCAACTTCTCTATTAAATCCAACATTTAATAGTAGATTCAAATCTGTAAGAATAAGAGATTCTAATAACGAAGGATTTGTTCCTCCAACTTCATGCCCATGCAAATAAGCGTATGCATTTTCTCTAATGTATTTAAGCAGCTCTTGGTCGTAAACTGTTCCAACGAACTTAATTCGAGAATCAAGATTAAAACGGGTATCTCTTTTTATTTTTTCATAAAATGAGTTTTTTTCTACATTTGTGATTATTACCAAATCTCTAATTGTATTAGATTTCATAAACTCTTTGATCATTGACTCATAATTATTTTCCGGAACAAACCTTCCAACGACTAAAAAATAATTATTTTCTCTAATCTTTTTGTCTTTAAACCATTTTCGAACAATCATACTTTTATTTTTAAGTGATGACTTTGCTAAATCAGTCCCATAAGCAATATAAATTGTCTTAGGAAAATACTTTTTGTATTCTTGTAGAATATATTCTTCGATATTTTTACTATCACAAATCAATATATCGGAATGCTTCACCATCAATCTTTCAGAATATTTCCAATAACGGCGAATGGGATAGCTCCATTTAGCTCTCATCCACTCATGACCATCTGGATTAACAAATAATTTACCATTCAAAGCAGCAATATTTTTTTTAAAACTACTAATAAATGGTCCTATTCGACAGGCTAACACATAAAAAATTGGTTTATAATCTTGATTCTTCTTAGATAATTGAATTGCGTATTTTAAAGAAGCAATATCATAATATATTGCTCGAGCTGGACCAATTCTCGGTACATCAACGTTAAAGCACTTTGCGCCATTATGCTCAAAGTGCTTGTCAGTAATACCTGATTTGGCTGAATTTTCAGTCATGCACGCTACATGATATTGGATGTTTTTATCAACTTGATATTCTGTCAATTTTTCAACAAAGGTCTCAAACCCTCCATATTTTGCAGGTATTCCTTTTGAACCAATGATATATACATGCTGCTTCTTATCTACCACAAAAAATACTCCTTAATATGCCCCACCCGGCTTAATCATTACTTTAACTGTTTTAAAAATCAATGAGATATCATAGCGAATCCCCCGATTTTGAATATAATCAATATCAAAACGAACCATCTCATCAAAATGAACATCGTTCCGACCGCTAACTTGCCATAGTCCTGAACACCCTGGTTTCACTAACAATCGCTGCATATCATACTGTGTATACTCAACAACTTCCCTCTGCAGAGGTGGCCTTGGCCCGATCAAACTCATGTCCCCTTTAATAACGTTAATCAGTTGTGGGAGTTCATCCAAACTTGTTCTTCTAATAAATTTCCCGAACTCAGTCACTCTCGGGTCTTCTTTCATTTTAAACATGGCACCCTTAATTTCATTTTTATCAACCAATCCGTCTAATCTTTCTTCTGCATCAACACACATCGAACGAAACTTATACATAGTAAATAGTTTCCCATTTCGTCCGACACGTCTTTGTGCAAAGATGACTGGAGAACCTGGCTCATCTTTATGTATTTTATAAGCAATCCAAAGCATTATCGGAGAGATTAATATAATCCCGACAATTCCTGCAAAAAAATCAATGAGTCGTTTAACGAAATCATATCCCTTTTGCTTCTGAATTTTTTCTTTATCTACCCAAATTAATTGAGAGCCTTCTCTCTTTACAGGAGACTTGGTCTTCAAAATATTCACATCCCCAAAAGCTTTTTCACTTTTCATAATAAGCTCCCCCAAACAAACTATTAATTAAAGAATTTGAAGCGTGATTCCTTCATAATCATAAATTCCGGTCTGACAACTTCATCACCATTCACCAAATCTTTTGCCATCTGCTCCATCTCTTCAATCATTCTTTCTCCACCGATTTTACGAATTTCTTCATAGGCTTCTTTCATCAGAAACGTTCGGTGTCTTAAATTATGTGCATCAGAGGCAACCATATATAGCATGTTATGCTTTAACATAAGCTTTGCTGTCTTTTGAATATCTTTTCCAAATACACCAACAATACTTGGAGCCGTTAATTGAGTAAGCACGCCCATCTGCAAAAATGGTATTAAACGATTTGGTTCTTTTCGAAAAACCGCGTTTCTCTCTGGATGAACAATTACTGGTACATGACCATGACTCATTAATTCAAAAAAAAGCTGTTCTGAATACTCTGGTACATCACCAGAAGGAAACTCAATTAAGATGTAAGTATTATCCAGATCAGTAAACAAGATTTCTTGATTGTTTATGTCTTCTAAAAGTGCCCCAGTAATCCGTACTTCTTGTCCTTCTAGTAAAGTAAGTGGAATATCCTCTTGATCCAATACTGCTTGCAATTGGTTGACCCTAGTGATCACTTGCTGAGCAGGATTGGAATACTTTCCATTATTATGATGCGGTGTGCACATCAAGTGTGTGATTCCTTGACTCACCGCTTTTTTTGCCATTTCGATACTATCTTCAATTGTTTGAGCACCATCATCTACCCCTGGTAAAATATGACTATGTAGGTCAATCAAACTGTTCACCTTCTTATACTATTTATCGGTACCATAATAGTAATAGCCTTGATCATTTGCATCCGTACTACCGTTAAAAACAGCGCCTAATACATTGGCATTGACCATTGATAGAAGTTCACGGGCTTTTTGTAATGAATCCTTACGCGTGACATTTTCACGTACTACTAACATTGTGCCATCGGCTTTAGAGGCTACGATTTGGGCATCGGTTACCGCTACGATCGGCGGCATATCAAAGATCACAAAATCATAATCAGCTCTCAATTCCCTGACCAATTGATCCATTCGAGTTGAACCTAATAGTTCTGATGGATTGGGTGACTTTGGTCCACTGGTCATCACATACAGGTTAGGAACAACACTGCGTTGAACCGCATCACTCACATTCATGTCCGTGCTTAAAACATTACTTAAACCCACACCATTATTTAATAGGAAGGTTTTGTGTACTGTTGCTTTCCGCATGTCCGCATCCACTAATAAAACACTTTGACCAGAATTAGCAAACACCACTGCCAGATTCGCTGCTGTCGTTGATTTTCCTTCTCCTGGTCCTGACGAAGTGATTACTAATGTCTTAATTTGTCGATCTGCTGAAGACGCAAATTGGATGTTTGTTCGAATTGTACGATAGCGTTCTGATACAGGTGAACTTTTATCTACTAAAGTGAACAGGCTAACTGCCTGAGCCACATCTGATTGTTTCATTCTTTTAGCCATAGTTACCTCCTAGACCCGTTTCCGTCTGCGACGATCAAGAGTCATGTCTGTTTCTTTTTTTGGAACTTCTCTTTTAGTGATTGTCGGTGCTGGTTCGCGACGGATTTTAGCATTCAATTCTTTTTGTGTTAATTCTGGAACGTTACCTAAAAGCGTCAAACCAAACTCATCTGTTAATGTTTTACTTTCTTTTACTGTACGATCCAGTAATTCAAGAGCGACTGCTAGAAAGACCCCTATCATCAACCCAATTAATAACCCAGCAGCAATTGTCAACTTCTTATTCGGAAAGACTGGATCACTACTTGCTACTGCTTGCGAGATAATTGAAATACGATCGACATTCAATACATCTTTTGCATTTGCTTTAAATATCTCAGCAGTTGTATTTGAAATATTTGCTGCAGCTCTTGGACTATTACTCGTTGCTATAATTGAAAACATTTGTGAATTCTGATTTTGTTCGACTTTAATTGTTTCTTTCAAATCATTTGTACTCATTTTCAATCCGTATTCAGAACTTAATTTCTCTGATACTTCCTTAGTTACCAAATCTCCGGTAATAATATCCTTATATGTATTGATCATCTGCAAGTTGGTATTCACGTCATTGGCATTGGTTGTTTCTGTTTGCGGTAATGTGACTACTAACTGTGCTTGTGAACTGTATTTCGGCGTTAAAATGAAAAAGGCTAATAGACCTGAAATCAAAAGGCCTGCTAGTCCTCCTAATATGATCAATCCGATCCTCTTCCTTAGTAGTTCAAATAATTGTTTGATACTGATTGTTTGTTCCATAAGCCCCTCAACTTCCCTAAAATTTACTTTTAAACTCTTCGGTTAATCCCCTTAAATTGCAGCCACATTATATCAAATACGCTTGACATGAAAGGCTTTCCTTTTAGAAATTTCATCTTCTTTTTTCAATGTTTTTTATAAAGAAAAAGAACTTTTCATCTTGTTTGCTTCCCTTTTACTCTTTCAATTAGTGCTACATTATGCGTGAAATTACGTTATTCTTTTCTCTCATTAAAAAAACAAGATAATTACTTCTTTATTACACCAACGCTTCGATTTTGTTTTTTATACAACAAAAACCCAATAAGATTACAACGACTTTTTGTTTATTTATTCACTTGTATGATTGCACAGTCATTTTATTCTAACTTAAAAAACACAATCAACGTTATTATTATAGTTCAGAAAGGCTACAATATCAATGATTATTTAAATAGTGTATATAATATTATATACACTATTTATTTCAAAAAAATATAAAAGAATTAAAAGTATTTTTGTATATTATAATTAATTTGTATTAGTCTTCACTGCTGTTTTAAATAAGAATGGGTTTGCTGAAACTATTTGGGCACCACAAATAATTGATTCTTTTATTTTCGTCACAGTTGAAATATATTTGATACATTTCAAACCAATTTTTTTATGAAAAAAACTGCTGAGGAATATTCCTCAACAGTTTTACCAATCTGAACTTGCGCCACCACCGCCAGAACTGCCGCCGCCAAATGAATCTCCGCCGCTAGAAGAGCTTCCACTGCCGTATCTGTCACTACTGGAGCTGCCCTCATTCCACAAATCTTTATGGTGATAATAGACGGAGTAGCGTTTCATCTCTTTCTTTTTCTTCGTAAATAAATCCATGAACTTCAAAGTACCAAAGGCGTAACAAAAATGGTAATATAGCGGCTTTTTATTTTTCAACCGCTTATAGCGTTTTACGATTTTTTCTCTAGCGATCACTACTTCCGGCTCTTTACTGTGAATCATTTTTCTAACCGAATAGCGTTGAAATCTCGGATCTTCCTTCACTAAATCCTTCTTCAGCTCAGCGGAAAATTCTCTGCGAGCTTTCCAATAAATGTAAAGCTTCACCAATGGCGTCTCTAAAAAAGCATAGAGGATCATTATCACGACCAGGGCTGGAAATACATAATTGCGGATAATTTCCCAAGCACTTTTACCTGCAAAATGTTTTTCAAAGAACCCTGGTTCAAAATCCTTGATCGTTTTTCTTCCTATTAAAATGTGATCAATATTACCTGTAACGATTTTGATCCCTTCATCATAATTTTCCCCGCGAAAATAGTCCTTTGCTTCTTCCGTCATAAGTTCCATCGCCAAGGCATCAGGGATATCCTCTTCCAGACCGTAGCCTACTTCAATCCGTTGTTTACGATCCTTTACCGCAATCACATACATGATTCCAGAATCATACTCTTTATCCCCAACTCCCAGTTGATTGAACTTCTCATTGGCAAAGCTCTCGATCGACTGATCAGCTGGCAGTTGTTTCAAAGTTACCACGGCTAGCTGAGGACGCAGCTCTAATTCTTTATATTTTTGATTGTATGATAGATTTGTTCTTTCGTTTCGGAGGACAGGACGTTTGCATGATCCTCCACATAGATATTCTCTGCTTGGACTGTGCCGCACCAGAATAATCCTATTAGTACCAACGAAAGAAAATAAAGTACCCGCTTCATTTTCTCACCCACTTTACTTTTCCTCAATTATGGCGGTTCTTCGCTTACCGTGCAATCACTTTTTCCTTACTTTGATTGCTTATGAATGAAAAGACCCTACTTGCAAAAAATCTTTTTTTCTATATTCTTTCGCTTTTTTGGGTAAATAGTTTCAGAAATATGCGAAAAAAGCATTTACAATGTAATTGTTTTCTGTTTATAATTATTTTAAATAAAAGAAGATCAATACTAGCTTTTTCAGATTTTCTTTTATCAATTACGAGAATATTTTCTCACTATTAAACAGGAGGGTACATCTATGTCATTAATCGGAAAACAAGTTGAAGCGTTTCAAGCGCAAGCCTATCGTCAAGGAAAATTTATCGAGGTTTCTGAAGAAGTCTTACAGGGCAAATGGTCCGTTGTTTGTTTTTATCCAGCAGATTTTACTTTTGTTTGTCCAACAGAATTAGAGGATTTACAAGACCAATATGAAAAATTACAAGAGTTAGGTGTTGAGGTGTATTCTTGCTCAACAGATACTCATTTCACGCACAAAGCATGGCACGATACATCTGATGCGATCGGCAAGATTAACTACACCATGATCGGCGATCCTTCTCATCATATCTCACGTATCTTTGATGTTTTAGATGAAGAAGCAGGTTTGGCACAGCGTGGTACCTTTATCATTGACCCAGACGGTGTTGTCCAAGCAATGGAAATCAATGCTGACGGAATTGGCCGTGATGCCAGCAGCTTGATCGACAAAATTCGCGCAGCGCAATACGTTCGCACTCATCCAGGTGAAGTTTGTCCTGCTAAATGGAAAGAAGACGGTGAAACGCTGAAACCAAGCTTTGACTTAGTCGGCAAGATTTAAGGTGTTTCTATGTTAGATAATGAAACGAAGGAACAACTAAAACAATATTTAGCCTTATTAGAATCAAAGATCGTTTTTTCAGCAAGTTTGGATGAATCTGAAGAGTCGAAAAAAGTAGAAGATTTCTTGACTGAAGTCGCGGCGATGGATGATAAGATTTTGATCGAAACCAAGAACTTAAAACGGACACCAAGCTTTGAGATTAATCAGGTGGGCGCAGATGCTAGCGGCATCGTCTTTGCCGGCTTACCAATGGGACACGAATTTACTTCCTTTATCCTAGCTTTGCTGCAAGTCAGCGGTCGTGCACCGAAGATCGATGATTCGCTGATCCAACAAATCAAATCGATTGATCGGGAGTTAGCATTTGAAACCTATGTCAGCCTAACCTGTCATAACTGCCCGGATGTCGTCCAAGCGTTGAACATTATGTCTGTGTTGAATCCAAAGATTTCGCACACCATGATCGAAGGCGGGATGTACCAAGCCGAAGTTGATGAAAAGGAAGTCATGGCCGTACCGACTGTTTTTCTAAACGATGAAGAATTTGATAGCGGTCGGATGACGATCGAACAGATTATCGAAAAAGTCAGCGGACCTTTGGGCGCGGATGAATTCGACGATAAAGAAACCTTTGATGTTTTAGTCATCGGGGGCGGTCCTGCTGGTGCCAGCTCAGCAATTTATGCTGCTCGTAAAGGAATCAAGACCGGAATGGTCGTGGATACCTTCGGCGGTCAAGTCTTAGAAACGCTGGGAATCGAAAATGTGATCGGCACGCCTTACGTGGAAGGTCCGCAATTAATGCGTCAAGTGGAAGAACACGTGAAACAATATGATGTAGATATCATGAAAGGACAACGTGCCAAATCCATTCAGAAGAAGGATTTGATCGAAGTTGAATTAGAAAACGGTGCGCACTTAACGACGAAAACGGCGATTCTTTCAACCGGTGCCCGTTGGCGTGCCATCAATGTTCCTGGTGAAAAGGAATTTAAGAACAAAGGCATCGCTTATTGTCCGCATTGCGATGGCCCATTGTTCAAAGATAAAGAAGTTGTGGTGATTGGTGGCGGAAACTCAGGGATTGAAGCCGCCATTGACTTAGCTGGATTAGCGAAACATATTTATGTACTGGAATTTCTTCCTGAACTAAAGGCCGATCAAGTGTTGCAAGAAAAGCTTTACTCGTTGTCGAATGTCACGGTAATTACAAATGCAGCAACGAAGGAGATCACCGGTTCTTCTCACGTTGAAGCATTGACGTATACGGATCGTCTAACAAATGAAGAACATACCTTGAATGTTGAAGGGGTCTTCATCTTGATTGGTCTAATGCCGAACACTGAGTGGTTAGCCGATACAGTCGCCTTGAGCGATCGTGGCGAAATTCTAGTAGACAAACATGGCGCAACCAATGTAGAAGGGATTTTTGCCGCAGGTGATTGTACAGACAGCGCCTATAAGCAAATCATTATATCCATGGGATCTGGAGCCACCGCCGCTCTTGGCGCCTTTGACCATTTGATTCGTCAAACAGTTGGCACATAGGATAGGAAACATTTTATCTGAAAAATAGCTCTTGTCTTCGTGCGCATACGATTAAGCTAAACTGCTTAAGCATTTTTTGGTAAATAAGCAATGTTTATGTTTCAAGCTTAATTAACTGCGAAAAATCTAACTCGCAGCTACCTCAATTGAATAGTAATCATTTTTCCAAAAGCGCGAAAAATGATTTTATTCTCGTACGCATACGATTAAGCTAAACTGCTTGTCCATCATTTTGCTAAAAAGTTCTGTCTACATTTCACACCGAATAAACTGCGAAAGCTTAACTCGCAAAATAATCCCCAGCCTGTTCCTACCAACAAAAAAGAACGGGATGGGGATTTATCTATAATTATGTCTTTATACAAGACTTTCTTTTTGCAAATCCATATAAAGCAAGACTCTAGCCATTTTCTTCGAAGTCACTCTGCGAACTTCTCTCGGAATAAACTGATGGATCTCATCTTCGTTGTAACCGACTTGGAATTTCGTTTCATCAAAAACAAGCGGACGTCTCAACAAGCTTGGATATTTTTCGATGATATCGACCAATTCGCTTAGAGATAGCTCATCGAAATCAACGTCTAATTTTTCATAGACCTTTGAACGCGTGGAAATAATTTCATCTGTTCCTGTTTCGGTCATCGTAAGAATTTCTTTGATTTCATCCTTTGTCAAAGGATTCGACATTATATTTCTTTCTTCAAATGCCAATCCATTTTCTCTTAACCATGCTTTGGCTTTCCTACATGATGTACAACTAGCTGACGTATACAATTTAATCATTTTACATTCACCCTTCTGTTTTTCAATTTAAGTTATTAAGTAACACGAGTCATTCTACACATATTACGATACAAGATTTTTAAACTAATGTTAAATATTTCATTTGCTAAAATATTGAAAAAGGCTACTTCAGCGAACGATAAAGTTTCTTATTATAACTAAATTTGATACATATTCTCCATAAGGTATACATGATAAGATAGAATGATTCTAAGCAATACAGGCATAATGAGTATTCCTGTATAGAAAATATACATAACTAGTGTAATGTTTTACTAAAGTGATTACTCAATAATTTCTTTGTCAATCCAAAAGATGATTGTGAATTATAAAGTTCTGATTTTTATTATTATTATGACGATTTTCTGATTTAATAATAGTAATACTAATGATATCTGTATTTTCTAATGGATAATCTGTATCACTATTTACAGCAGATTTATCAACCAACTATTCTTCGTAAACACCTTTTTTTACTCTTCAACCTCATTTCATCCTATAAGTCTAAAACTACCCTTCTTACCTTTTCTCCATAAACATATGCAGATCGCGTTTTTCTTTGTAGACATAAAGCAATTTTATACACGTGTTTCCAGGGTCTGTCAGTCAGCTTAGTCGATTTTTTATACTTTTGATTTAACAGTTTCTGCTAAAGTAACTTGTAGTTTAATAATGAAGGCTTTTGACACGGTTGATAAATTGTCCATGGATCTCTTTAAATAGCTGATTACGCAAAAAAAGCACCGTCTGAAATCCTATGATCTCAAACGGTGCTTCACTTGTCTTAACTAATAACGGTCACAGTTACTGAACGACGTCCCCATTGGATACATTGTTCAACTGTTGGAAAATGGACATCAATAATATTCCCTTTGATGGCACCACCGGTATCACCGGCGATTGCAATTCCATAGCCAGATACTTCTACCATTGAACCTAATGGAATGACACTTGGATCAACAGCTACAACCTGTGGATTTTGACGTAAGTCGATTCCCATCGCTGTAAAGAATGTATTCACTGACTCTGCACATGAATAACCCGTTGATTCCATTTGCATCGTACGACCAGATGTCGTCGGTGTGCTTGGTGCTGGTTGCGCTGGTTCTTGTTTTGGTTGTTCGCTTGTTTGTGTTGTTTGTTGTGAACTTGACGCTGATGAAGCTGGTTTTGACGATTGTGAAGATGCTTGCGATGACGCTTCAGCCTTCGCCTTTTCTTGTGCCTGTGCTGCCGCAGCTTTTGAAGCTTTTTCGGCTTCCGCCGCTTTTGCAGCCTCGGCTGCTTTGGCTTCTTTCTCCGCTTTTTCCGCTTGTGCTTTTTCAGCAGCTTGGCGGGCCTTTTCTACTTCTTTGTCTTGGCTGATTTTTTCTAAGCTAGTTTTATTATCGGCTAACTCTTGCTTTAAGTTGGCCATTTTTTCATCTAACTTCGTCGTTTCAGCTTCCAGACTTTGACTATTTTGTTTTAATTGGGCTTGTGTTTTTTCTTGTGTTGCTTTTAATTCGGTTAATTTGTCTTTGGCCTCGCCTAGACTAGCAACTTTTGTTTTCTCTGCATTTTGGATAACGGTCATCGCAAAGGCACGATTCAAAAACTCGCCAAGATCCTTTGATTCCAATAATGCATTAATCGAACGATCCGTCATACCATTGACTTGAGCAGTTTTCATCCGCTCTGCAATTGCTTCTTTACGCTGTTCAATCTTCTTTTCTGTTTCCACGATATCTGTTTTGGTCTTTTCCAAAACTGCTTCATTCTCACTGATTTTTGTCCGAATATCGTTAACTTCTTGATATTTTTCGTTGACATCATTCAGTGCGATCTGTAATTCTCCGCTGATTTTATCACTTTGTCGAGCGATTGCGGATTCTTTTTTATCTAACTCATTCAGTGACTCTGCCTGTGCAAAGACTGGTAAAAGTACGTTAGCACCCAACAATAGCGTGGCAACGAACCCAAACGTTTGCTTTCTCACTTAAAAGTCCACCTTTCTATTTACCCTCAGTTATTATACGAGAAAATGACGGACTTTTTGTTTCACCAACATTACATTTCATTACAAAACGAAACATGTTTTAGTAACATTTGTTTTATTTTCCCTAGACACCATAAAAAAGATAGTCCCTTCAAGCTTTGAAAGGACTAATTTTTGTCATATTTTTGTAATATTATTTTTTCCGCAGCTCTTTAGATAACTGGCGAATCTCCGCTAAAGGACTTTTTATTTCCTTCGATTTCATATTTGGGAAGCTATTCAAGAAGCGGCGTTCTTGGAAATTCAGCCTTGGCAGTTGTTTACGCCACTCAGGCTGTTCTTTGATTTCAGCCATCCAACCCTGGCGACGTTCTTCTGCTGCTACCTTTAATTCTCCAAGATCTGCTTGCAGCTGTTCTTTCTTGTCTTGGATCGTAGCACTCATCTTGTTTATCGCCTGACGCAATGATGCAAGGTTCGCTAGGGTAAAACCTAGATCAAAACTTGTTAGCATTAATAGAAGCATTGGTAGAAAAATTCCAAAGCGCTGCTGCCAGCTGCTAACAACAGTCATTAAATAAGGATTTAAGACGCGAACAATAAACACACAGGCAATGCCCCAAAAGATGGAGACTGGTACGGCCACCCGTCCATTGATATTCAATGGAACATCCTTATAATCCCATAATGTCAGATGAAAAATTTTCTCTAATAAAAAGCTGGTCAGATATTCCAAGGCGGTCACGAGAATCAGCGCTAAGAAAAACAGGAGCACGATATTCTGCTGATAGGGTTCAATAAAATAAAGCACGCCAACGACTCCAAAGCCGTAGATTGGTGTGATTGGTCCTAATAGAAAGCCGCGATACACGAAATGTTTCGCCTTGATCGAGCAATAAATCGTCTCCCATAACCAACCAATAAATGAATAGCAAAAAAATAAGAGCACAATGATCGTAAATATTTTTTCCATTTTCTTCCTCCATTAAACGAATGCTTGGCTTTCATTATTCCACGGATAGTCAGAAAATGCTAGTTTCATGGGTAAAGCTTCCACTATGTGCCTTGTGCTTAACTTTAGAAAGCGTCTTGCCTTTCCAACTTTTAACTATTCTAGTAAATGAATCACATTGATAATAGGCAAAAGATCGCTTGCAGATTTTGTTCATTATCCATTCAGTCTTAAACCAAATGACGCTGCTAAGGTCTAAACTTAGAGCAGCTACTTGTATAAAGCTGTGTTCAATATGCTAAAAACACTTATTTTTAAGAGTATTTACAATTAACGCTTGTTTTTAACGCTTTCTCCCTATATCATTTTTATATAGAAAACGTTTTAATCACAGTGGTATTGTTACCGTATTCGTATCTTTATTTCGATCATCATCACTTTCAACTGTCAAAAATTGTAAATTTATTATTTTCGCAAAAAAAGGATTGTACTTAGCTTGTAGTTTCTAATTGTTTAAGAACTTGCTCAAAAAAAGGAGGGAACGACGATGGATTTTCGCACAACTTTAGGAACCAGCAATAAACGTCGTTTGTTGTTATTGGAGCATTTATACTACCGGCGAGATGGTCTATCCAGTGATCAATTATTAAGCCTGTTAAATTGTTCCCTGCCGATCCTATTGAACGATATCGATTTGATCAATTCTGAAAAACCAAATGTCGTCCAAATAGTCAAAGTGAAGGGCTTGTTTCGAATTATCATGGATAAATCGATCAGCCTTGGTGTCATCTATGCGGATTTTTTAAATGCTTGTCCTGAATTTCAAATTATCGAAGAGCTTCTGTATGAAGAATGCGAAAATATTACTGCACTATCAAAAAAACTATATTTAAGCTCCTCTAATACCCAACGCTACCTAAAAAAAATCGAAACTACCTTGACCAAAGCAGGGATGCAGCTTCACTATCGTCCCCTGCGAATAGAAGGAAACGAAGGTGAGATTCGAAATTTCTATTATCGTTTTTACACAGAACGACAAAGCGCCTTTGAAAGCACTCTTCCTAAATTGCCGCCCGATCATTACTACATCATCGAAAAATACGTTCAAGAATTTATTGATATGAATTGTATTCATGAGAAATATGTGTACGAGAAACGCCTGATTTACAATATGTACATTAGTTTTTGGCGACTAAAAAGAGGTCATAGGTTCCCTAAGGAAGAATTAAGGACAAATGCCATTCTTCTTCCAACAGGACTCGCCTACAAAAAATTAAAGCAGGCACTTAGAGAAGGTGTCGGCTTGGAACTAACAATCGAGATGGTTCGAGACGCACTTTGGTTAACCTTTTCTGACGCTATTGTCTTCAGCCTACTGCATCGAGATGTCGCTCTGATAGAAAATCCAAGATATCGCCGGTTATTTACACAGCACTATGCTTTAGCGAAAGAATTTGATGAAATGCTGGGAAATCGTCTCAGCAACTTGAATCGATTAGACATAGCGACGGTTTTATGCAATGATTTTTACTTATGCGATCCAAATGGAAAGTACATTGGCGTATTATGGCGCAATCGTTCTGTATTCGTACAAGAAGCATCAAAGGTCTATCGTCGAGGGGTTCAAAAGATTCGGGAATTAGTAGAACGGTTTGTCTCAAGACACAACATGTATCAAGAAGAGGATTTTATTCAAAATTATATGTATTTGTTGATTACAACCGAAGTGTATAGTATGGAATGGCTCGCCAGTCAAGATCAGCCACTAAAAGTTCTGTTACTGTCCGATTTATCTCCAACAGAAGAGACCTTTTTAGCAAAGCAGATTTCCGAAAAGGTCTATGGCAACTTCACGATCACACATTTCGAAAAATTATCAGGCGGCTTGCCTAACCTAAAAGAGGAATTAAAAAATTATGATTGCCTAATCACAACAGGTTCTTCCGAAGGACTACCAAAAGATTATCCAGTCGTCGTGATTGATCCGTTTATTACTAATCAAAGCAGGAATTTCATTCAAGAAACAATCAGTGAGCTATCCAAAAATAGAGAAGACAAAAAAGAGTGAAGGAAATTCTATCACTCTTTTTCTTTGACTCGTTTTCTACTTGGCAGACAAGTTTTCTGGTATTTCCAAGTATATTCTTCGGACTTGATTGACAAGTAAGTTACAATAGAAGCGATCCTATTTTGCAGATTATTTACTTTATCTATTGGAGGAACTTATATGCTTCAGCTTTTACGTTATGCCAAAGATTATCGAAAGCAGATTATTCTTGGCCCTTTTTTCAAATTTTTAGAGGCTGTCTTCGAACTGATTCTGCCCTTATTCATGGCTCGATTAGTAGATGAAGGCATCGCTCGCCACGATCAAGGCAAAGTGATTGAGATGACTGTCGCTATGCTGGGCTTGTCAATCGTCGGATTGCTCTGTGCGTTGATCTGTCAGTATTATGCTTCGATTGCCTCTCAGGGCTTCGGTACGGTTCTGCGAAATCGCTTGATGGAGAAAATCAACAGCTTCTCCCATAAGGAATTGAATCGCTTTGGGACAGATACCTTAATCACACGCATGACCAGTGACATCAATCAGATGCAAGGGGCTCTAGCGATGCTGATCCGCTTAGTCGTTCGAGCACCGTTTCTAAGTATTGGTTCGGTCATTATGGCTTTTTATATCGATTGGCAAATGGGATTGATTTTCTTGATTCTGCTGCCGCTTTTCTGTTTCATTCTCTTTTTGATTATCCATTATTCTGTACCCTTATATAGAAAAATTCAACAAAAACTCGATCAGTTAAATCAATTGGTGACCCAAAATTTGAGCGGCGTCCGAGTGATTCGCGCTTTTGCCCGAACAAATACCGAAACGGCTCACTTTAATGAAGAAACAGAAGAAATCTCCCGCTTAAATCAGCGGGTCGCTAACATCTCTGCCCTGCTTTCTCCTAGTACGACACTGATTATGAATGCGGGTGTCGTGGCGCTGCTTTATTTTGGCGGCTTTAAAGTCAATGTTGGACATTTAGAACAAGGTCAGGTACTTGCCCTGATCAATTACATGAACCAAATGCTTTTAGCGTTGATCGTCGTTTCTAACCTAGTTGTACTGTTCACTCGTGCAGCGGCCTCTGCGAATCGGATTAATGAAGTTTTTGCGACTGACACGACCTTAGAAGATGATGGCGCGGTTCAAAATGCTAACGAACAAGCACCATTAATTGATTTTGAGCATGTCGATTTTCGCTATACAGAAAAATCTGGTCTGGCTTTACAGGACGTCTCCTTCACTTTGCAGGAAAATAAAATTCTCGGTATTACTGGCGCTACCGGTAGTGGAAAATCAACCCTGATCAGTTTGATCCCACGGTTTTACGATGCTTCAAAGGGAGCAGTCAGCTTTGCCGGGAGCAATGTCAAAGACTGGTCGTTGGATCATTTACGTTCTGAAATCGCGATTGTACCCCAAACTGCTGTCCTCTTTAGTGGAACGATTCGGGAAAATCTGCAATGGGGAAAACAGGATGCCACAGATGAAGATTGCTGGGAAGCCTTAGCCATCGCTCAGGCTAGTGAATTTGTTGAAACCCTGCCAAAGGGCTTGGATACCATGATCTTGGAAAATGGAAAGAATTTTTCTGGCGGTCAGCGTCAACGCTTAACAATTGCCCGCGCGTTGATTCGCAAACCAAAATTGTTGATCTTAGATGATTCCTTATCTGCGTTGGATTATCAGACTGACCTAGATTTGCGCCAAGCACTGAAACGCGAGCTTGATTGTGGTGTAGTCATTATTTCTCAGCGTTTGCGCTCAATCCAAGACGCGGAAACAATTCTTTTGATGGATAACGGAAAAATCGCGGCTCAAGGCAGTCATGAAGAGCTATTGCAAGAATCTGAGCTGTATCAGGAACTGGTCAATTCTCAAGCAGAAGGAGGTGCTGTTCAATGATCAAGAAAAAGAATTTTTTCCGTTCATTGAAATTGTTCATTCCTTATTTAGCGGCTTATTCAAAGGAATTGTTTGCAGCAATTATTTTAGGAATCGCTAGTGGGATCACCTCTGTGTTGATGACCTATTATATTGGTGTCGCTGTCGATCAAATGGTCAATCAAGGCTCCGTTGACTTTACCCGACTCTTTCAGATTCTTCAATTATTTGTCGGCATCTTTTTAGTAACGGTTATCAGTCAATATTTTATTCAGCGATTAGGAAACACGGTTGCCTTTGATTCAGTGGCTAAACTGCGGGAAGAAACCTTTACTCATATGAATAAACTGCCGCTGAGTTATTACGATCAAAGCTCAAAAGGCGATATTGTCAGCCGCTTTACCAATGATATGGATAATATCTCTACTGCTATCTCCGCGGTCTTCAATCAGGTATTCTCTGGCATGACCGTTGTTCTAGTCGCCTTAGTTTTTATGCTTTATCTTAGTCCAATGCTGACGTTCGTTGTACTGGTGGTAACGCCGATCATCTTTTTGATTACCTATATCGTCGCTCGCACCTCGCAGCAATACTTTACAAGTCAGCAGCAACTAGTCGGTTCAATCTCTGGCTTCATTACAGAAATGGTCGGCAATCAAAAAATCGTCAAAGCGTTCCAACGAGAAAACCAAAATCAAACAAACTTTGAAGCGTTGAATCAAGAGCTTTATGTACGGGGACAAAAAGCTCAGTTTGCTTCTTCCTTGACCAATCCTTCCTCGCGTTTTGTCGATCATCTAGCCTATTTGATGGTTGGCCTGGTGGGTGGTTTATTAGCATTAAAAACTGATAGCGGGGTGACAATCGGGATTATCTCCAGCTTCACGATCTATTCCAGCCAGTTTACAAAGCCTTTTATTGAATTATCTGGAATCACGATTCAGATTCAAACTGCGATCGCCGGTCTTGATCGCTCGTTTGAATTATTGAAGGAACCTGTTGAACAAGCCGATGATCCTGATGCCTTCACCTTAACTGCCGCAAAGGGAAAGGTCGTTTTCGAGCATGTTGATTTCGCTTATCAAAAGGATCAGCCATTGATTGAAGACTTCAATTTAACTGTCGAACCGGGAGAAACCATCGCGATCGTCGGAAAAACCGGCGCTGGAAAATCAACACTGGTTAATCTTCTAATGCGATTTTATGAAGTAGACAAAGGAACGATCACGATTGATGGTACGGATATCCGTCATTTAACCCGAGACAGTCTTCGCCAGCAATTCGGCATGGTATTGCAAGAAACCTGGTTGATGGATAGCAGCTTACGAGCCAATTTGCGTTACGGCCGTAAGTCAGCAACAGATGAAGAAATCTATGCAGCATTGAAGGATGCCTATATGTATGATTTCGTGATGCGCTTGCCGGATAAATTAGATACGATTGTAGGCGATGCTGGTGTTAAGCTTTCCGATGGGCAGCGGCAATTGCTGACGATCGCTCGAACGATGATCAGTCAACCTTCCATGCTAATTCTTGATGAAGCGACCAGTTCAGTGGATACCTTGACTGAACAAAAAATCCAAAGCGCCTTTTTGGCAATGATGAAGAATCATACCAGCTTTGTGATCGCCCATCGTCTGTCAACAATCCAAAATGCTGATCAGATCCTCGTGCTGGATCACGGACAAATCGTTGAAATTGGCAGTCATCAAGAGCTGTTGGAAAAAGATGGTTTTTATAAGAAGTTGTATGAAGCACAGTTTTCACGGAGTTAGGTTTATATTTAGATTTCACTTATCTATCAAGTAGCGAGACTTAAAGTACGAGGTTATATTTACTTCGTACTTTAAGTCTCGCATATTTATCTCTTGAATTTTTCGCTTATCATTTTAAATCGGGATTCTCCTATTCCTTCCAAAAATCTATACTATCTTTCCACTACCTTTACACTGACTGAATCGGCTACAACTAGACAGAATTTCTTTTCGTAGTTTCAGAGAAACGCTCGATAAATGCCTCCACTTTATTAACATAGATTCATAATATTTTAGTACTCATTCTGTTTACGCTCTTTGAGTTCTCCATCTTTTAACTCTATAGAAAATATTTTATTAGAATCACTCCAAACAAAATATTCATATTGATGTTTACTATGTCTTAATACCATTTCTGAAGTTGGATATCCCAATTTTTTTATTATCTCTTCTTTAGAATAAGTTTGTCCATTCATCATTTGATTAAACTCGTTTAAAAATCCAGGAATACTTTCTTCATGTTTTTTAGCAATATCTAATGACTTAGCTACTACTTTTCCATTTCTAAAGGTTATCATCACTGAAACTACTGGATCATCCCAAGGAAAATAATTCCAGGAGTAAGAAGTCGCTTTTTCCCCTGCATTGTAATCTTCTATTTTTGAGTCTGGTTTTCCAAGCAAATTTTTAACTTCATTTTTTTTGCTCCCACCAGATCCAGAATCTTCTTCCCCAACAGTTATTTTTTCAAAAGTATATTTCAAAGTAGTTAAGCTATCAATTTTTTTATTTACTTTTGATTTAGTTAGTTCTCCATTTTTGATACTTGAATGTGTGGAAGTCACCCTCTTGTCATTTTCTCCTTGAAGATCATAATATTGGTAAAATAGCGCTACAAACGCTAAACAAATTAGTATTGTTCCCAATACAATCAATAAATTATTAAAAACTTTCGAATTTCTCTTTCTCACTATTGCCTCCTACACTGAAACAGTTAATAGATATCATTGTCTATATACCAATATGAAGATTAATCTCTAGCCATTGTAGTTAATAGTATCATCAAATCACCTATTTCTTTTTCTATTTTAACTTATTTTTCATAAAATTTATTCTTTTTTTGATGTTTTTTAACTTTTTTCATTTCAAAACAGGTAGATTTTATAATAAACTTAGTCACTTAGAAAAATAAAAAAGAGCCCTTGCAAATTTCATGTATTATTGAAGCTCCTACACAATCAATAAAGGATGAATTCGCAATGACGCAAATTGAGAATACCATAATTTCACACACAAAGGAAAACAGCTAACTTATGAGGAACGCTGCCAAATCGAAGCCTTGAAAGCTCAAGAACGTCCGTTATCAAACCGAAAAATCGTCAAACAGCTAGGTCGTGCACCACAGACCATCCATATCGAAGTGAAGAATGGTACTGTTCGTCTAATTTGGCTACAGAAAAAAATGGCATGCGTTACGAATATGAAACGTTCATCTATTCCACCTAGGCTGGTCAAGCTGCCTATGAAAAAGCGCGTTAGGATAGCACTAAGCAACCTAAATGGGGCGCTGCACCTGATTTTATGGCCTACGCCGACCAACAGATGAAAAGAGAAAAACCATCCTTTGATGCCGTGGTAGGACGAGCAAAAACTGAATCTCTTTCCACCTGAAAAGATTCCAAGAAGGACAACTCTCTACAACTATATTTATCTTGGTTTGATGACTGGTCGAAACGATAAGATGTTCACCCACTGGAATCTCGAAAAAACTCTCATAAATCATGTCTGAGGTATTGACTCAAATCCACAAGTGCCACCTAGAGAAGATTGTGCGAACTAAGTTCAGATACAATCTATTATTTGTTCCAGAAAATCTAATAAGATGAGATAGAAGGATTTAAGTCTATTGATTTGTGTAAAAAATACAAAGAAATAGGTAATAACCCTAAACATTTCTTGAAACACGAACCCCCCAAAAAATTTATAATTCGATTTTGGAATAGCATTTTACTTGATTCCTATCTCTAATAATTAAGTAAATCAAGACAATCTTCCACTAGTATAAAAAGATGTCAACCATCGGCGAAAAGAACTAACAAGACTGGTGTCTCTCACCCACACAATCAATCTCCTATCTCATCATCTGATATTTAACATTAAACAACGTGAAGAATTGCTTCTTAGCCATTTTATGAGAAGCCTTAACCCGCCATTTCTGCTCAATAGACTATGTTTGTTTAAAAATCTCACCGAACAAGTTTATGTATATTAATCTTCACAAAATACTACTTAATTTAAAATCGATCATAGAATCTTTCGTTAAAAATAAGTCGATTTTGCGACAATTGATTTAAATAAAATAAATTGCTCAAAAAACAAAAGTTATTAATTAAAAATTGATCATTATATCCTTAAAAAAAGATTTATTATTTACACACAACAAATTATAAAAGGATTTGAATTATGAAAAATAAATTATATTTACTTATCAAGAGTTCTATAATACTAGGATCTGTATTGAGTCTCCCTCTCCAAGTCACAGCTGAAACAACGACATACAGCAGTGAATCTGCTATTTCGAATTTCTCTGAACCACCCATGTCTATTAGTTCAACAAATAACGTAAGTTTATCTTCTTCACAATCTGAAACAGCTAGTTCAAACAGCACGTCGAATTCAACTGAAAGCTCCATGGTTCCTTTACAAACTGAAACAAGTTCAACGCCGAGTATACCTGAAACGCGTGCTGCGGACATCAATGCATGGATACCTGATCCTGTCTTACAAGAAATCGTCGCAAAGGCGATCGGAAAAACAAAGGAAGCGTTGACTCAAGAGGATATGTCCAAGTTAACTAGTTTATATATCCAAAACGCAGACAGTGCCATTGCTAGTTTAAAAGGTTTAGAACTGGCTACGAATCTTGATTATTTTTATATGAATTCAAACAATCAAATCAGTGATTTTTCTGTATTAGCTGGCTTGCCAAATTTGAAACAAGTTTATTTGATGGGCACGAATGTCACTGACCAAAATGTACCTGATTTCGGTACGACGATCACTCGCTTAGACCTTTCTGGAAGCAGTGTAACTAACGGTGTATACGACAAAATTACTAAAATGACCAATTTAGAATCTTTGGTCTTCCAAAGTAATATGAATATCACAACAATTGAACCACTCACTGTTTTAAAAAAATTGAATGAATTGCGTGTCCAATTTTGTGGTATTACTGATTTTAGACCGATAAATCAAATGCCTGCTTTGACGCAACTTGCTGCTTTTGGCCAAAATACCGGACGGAATGATCCTGCAACAGACATCAATGCTAAAGACTTAAATTATGATGCAGATAAACAAACAATCGATATTCCATTTTCAATTATGCCAAATCGAATGACTAACTATGACGGCTATGTTCCCCCATTCACTACGTCAAATAGTTCTAGTCAGACCTATCTTGATTTCAATGGTGTACAGCTAGACAGCAGTCGATTGACAATAACAGATGAGGGCATTACTGTTTCCGGGGTGTCGCAGGAAGAATTCGATCAGCTGCAAACCTTTGAATACAACGCTCGTTTGAATAATCCTTCTGGAACATACAATCAACCTGAGCGCTTTACTTTCTATGCCATTTCATCAGGAACCTATTTGCATCAATTCAATGTTCAACACATTATCGCATCACCCGGGGTAACGATCAAATACGTTGACGCGGATGGCGACAATATCCATGCTCCTCAAACAATCGAAGGAAACGTTGGTGACCAATACGATACAACTACAGCAGATTATCAGTTGATTATTCCCGGCTATAGCCTCGATCAAACGAGCATCCCGGAAAATGCAAAAGGCAGCTTAACTGCCGACCTGCAAACCGTTACTTATATCTATCAACGAAACGTCGCGGAATTAAAGGCGCATGACTCTACGATTTATGTTGGTGAAAGTTGGAAGGCAGAAGATAATTTTGACGGCGGAACTGATCCTCAAGGAAATCCAATCACCTTTGAAGATGTTTCTGTTGTTGGTGATGTCGATAATACCAAAGTTGGTAAATATGAGATCACTTATACTTACAATCGTGTGCCAAATAGGATATGGACGGGCGATCATGCTACAGTAAAAGCTACCGTTACCGTGATTGACACTGAAAAAAAAGCCCAACCAGTCATTGTTAAATATGTTGATCCAGCTGGTAAAATAATCCATGAAGAAAAAGTTGTGAAGGGTGAATTAGGCACGGACTTCGATGTTTCCGGCAAAGAGTATCAACCAGCGATTAAGGGATATGTTTTAGATGAAAAACAATTGCCGAAAAATTCAAAAGGAAGTTTTAGTGATAAAACGCAGATCGTCACCTACGTTTATCAGCCGGAAACAAAACCGACTACAGAAACAAGCGATTCGAGTACGTCTGGCAAGCCCTCAGCCCCAACAACGAGCACTGATTCCAGCAACCAATCCATAACAGGAAAAATTTCTGATTCAAATAATAACGTGTCTCCTGCTGGATCATCGACCAATCTTAGTCACCAAACTGTAACTACCAAAAATACAAGCACAAAATTACCAAAGACTGGTGAAACTATCGTATCGAATTATCTTATTGCGGGTATTTGTACTCTGTTCCTCGCGACTGCCTTACTGCTTTTTAGTCGAAAAAAAATAAAATGATAACGAAGAAGCATCCTAGCAGATTTAGCTAGGATGCTTCTTGTATAGCTTTCATAAACACTAATTTCTCAATAAGAGAGATCACATAAAAAATTCTCTTACGTTGATTTACTCATGCTTTTCACTTTCGCTCGGCGATAAAACACTAAACATAAAAGGCTAAAGAATAGCGTCAAAATTCCTGAAATCAAAAACCAGCGTGCGATTCCCAGCTTTTCTGAAAAAGGCCCTGCCAGTAATAAACCAACAGGCATGGCGGCGGACATCACGCTGCCAAACAAAGAAAAAACCCGACCCAGTTTTTCTGGTGCCACTGTTTCTTGCAGGTAAGCCATAAAGGGAATATTGTACAGATTTCCCACGCCGCCCATCAGAATACAGAAAAAGACAAACAGCCAGTAACCGTTTTGGTTTGCAGGCGCTAAGCCGCTGCCGATAAACGTAAGGGCTAAGCCGACACATGACAACTGTGCTGCTAATAATTTTTCCCGCCATTCCTTTTTCATTCCAATCAGAAATGCACTGATCATCATTCCAGCCGCGTAAGAAAACTCCACCATACTAGCAAACCAGGCGGATAATCCAAAATGAACATTTGTCATTAAAGGAAATAGTGTGCCCAACGGCAAATAGAAAATCATAATACAAAAGGAAAAGATCATGACCACCAACATCGGCGGATCTTCTCTAAATACATTGAGTCCATCCTTCAGCTCCTGAAAATAATGTTGCGGATGTTCATCATTGCGAACAATATTTGGTACCGCCACAATCCACAAGGTGAAGGAGGCAGCCAATGCACCGATCAAGTCCGTTAGTAGAATCAGCCACAAGGGCATCACCGCGAACATTGCAGCTCCTAAAACCGGCCCCAGCATAAACGCCCCAGATTGTAAAAATTGGTTCCAGCTGTTGGCTTTGACCAGTTCCTCTTCTGGAACCAGCAATGGTACAATCGCTTGGATCGAGGGTGTGTGAAAGACATTTGCCAATGCCCGCAAGAACAACGCCACGATCACTACAGCAAAGCCCGGTCGTCCCAATAAGAACCACATAGACAGCACGAATGCAACAAGCCCCATAAATAAATCAGCAAAAATCACCACATATTTTCGTTTTAGCCGATCCAGCCAGACACCGACAAAAGGACCTAAGAACATTTGAGGTAAATAGGCGAAAAGTCCTGCTAAAGACAACATGATCGCTGATTTTGATTCGTTGGTCAGCCACCAAATCAATGAAAACTGAACGGCCGAGCTTCCGATCAAGGAAACTGTCTGTCCAGATAAAATTGTTAAATACTTCTTTCTCCATTGTTGTTTTTCCATCATTGCTCCTTTGTTTGTCGTTTGAACAAACAAAAAGTTCGTCAAACGTTAATTATTTGGCGAATCGGTTAATTTTCAAACGCATCGAAGCACACATAAGAATTCCTCCTTTTCTATTTTACTTGATTAAACCTAATTCAACTTTCCATGTCAACAGCCGTTCCACCGATTGATTGAGCTGCTCTTCACTATATTGACCATTTTTGATCGCCTCTAGGATATAAGGAATCTGGCTGCTGTAGCTTGAGGATAAAATCATATCATTTCCCGCCTGCAAAGCCTGCAATCCGGCTTCTTCTTGAGAGATAAAATCAGCAAGTCCAGCCATATCCATATCGTCTGTCATAATCACACCCTTGAAGCCTAATTCATTGCGAATCAAGTCATGCACTGGTTTTGAAATTGAAGCTGGCCGCTGACCGTCAATTGCAGAAACGATATTGTGGGAGACCATAATACTATCAACACCTGCCTTGATTCCTGCTTCAAAGGGGAGAAAATCATTTCTTCGCAGTTCATCCAGCGAACGATTATCGGTTACAATTTCTACATGGGAATCGCGATTATTCCCATAACCGGGAAAATGTTTGATAGTTGAACCCAGCTTTTGCTTTTTCATTTCTTCTACGCTTAATTTGACATAGTGACTGGTACCAGCTGCATCCATCCCAATCGTCCGATCATAGATAAAGGATTGCGGATCTGTTGAGACATCCGCATCAGGAAACATCCCTAGTTGAATTCCTAATTCACCAAAGACCTGTGCTTTACGATCAATATCTTGTTTGATTCCATCCCAGCCATTTTTTTGATACAGCGCTTGAGGACTTTGAAAAGGCGGCGAAACGATTTGATTTCTGCTCAAACGACTCACCGTACCGCCTTCTTCATCGGACCCAATAAACATTGGCGTTTTGCTGGCCTCTTGATAACTTGTGATCGCCTGCTTCACTTCTGCTTGCCCTTTTCCTTCCATGTCACGGTCAAAAAGCAAATAACCGCCTAAATGATAATTTTGGATATCGGCTACCTGATTTTGCTCTGGTACACGAGCCATAAATAATTGCCCGACTTTTTCTTCCAAGGTCATGGCATTCATTGTTTTATCAACAGTTTCTTTCATTGTCGACTCCTTTTTCTGGGATTCAGACGTCTGCTCTGTTTGCTTTACGGACTCACTTGGTTTTGTTGAGTCACTAGTTATTGAAGACTCTTTCTTAGAATTTCCACACGCAGTCAAACTCAGGACCGCTGATAGGATCATCAAACTCAGTACAACGCTTTTTTTCACTTGGATACACTCCTTATATGAAGGGTGATCTAATAAATTAGATTGTCTTCACTAATATATGCCTTCCGTTTAACTCTGTATGCTTATTGTAAATATTCTATTATTTTTTCACATTTATAAAAAGGCGGATTATAAATATCAGAACGGATATTTTTTAATATTTACGATATTATTCTAGCACAGCTTGCGAAAAGAAAGCATCATTTCAAATTTTTCTATAAAAAATGCTGAGAAAAGAAGATATCTTCTTTTCTCAGCATTGCTTTACTTGTATGAAATTGCAGCACTTTTACGAAAACGATAGCCTTTGCCCCAAATCGTTTGAATAATCTCGTGATCAACCTCCATAATTTCCAGCTTCAGCTTGATATTCTTTACTAAAGAAGAGAGCTGGGCTAAACGCGATTGGGAAATATGTCCCCACAAGCTCTTACACAACTCATCGCGCGAGATGATCTCTCCTGGGTTACTCCGTAATTTTTCTAAAAGCTGCAGCTCTAATGACGATAAATTAACTAGCGTCATCGCTGAAAGATCCAGATCTTCTTCGACTACTTCCTGACGCTTTTCCGTTACCACAGGTTCAAAGGATTTATTCTGATATTGTGTAGCAACTTCGGCTAATTGTTCTCTCAACAGCTCTACCGAATCACTATTTTGTACGATCCCATTTATTCCTTGTACTTCTAACAATGAACGTTCCTTCTCGCTGAGGGAATGATCAACTTCTCTCAGTATGTTTTGACCATTTTCCCGTAGTTTCGGTAACATCAATTCCATCTCGTAGCTTGAAATGGTCTCACCGATGATGATAATCGGAAAATGATTGACTAAATTCGAAACGCGTCCTTCCATCTGAATCTCATTGAGAATACTGGTGGAACAAAACACTTCATAATTTAAATGCTGCAATTTATTTGTTAAAGCTTCTTCTGCTAATACATTTTTTGTTAAAACTAAGATTCGAACCATTCTCATACCCTCATTTTCTACTCATAATACTCATGAATAGAATATAACTTAAATTTAAGTAAATAAAAGTTCTTTTTTTAGAGGATAATAAACAAAATATTGAACATTATAAATTATATCGTTTTTTTGAGGCCTTAATAAAGAAAAACCGTGATTTATTATCACGGTTAAGCAGCTACCTTATTTAATTCTTTTGTATGTTTCACAGCTTTCTCAAAAATTGGTAAGTTGAATTGTTTATACAACGCACCTGCCACGAAGTAAGCAATGTTGAAATCAACTAAGCTATGAACTAAACCACCAACGCCCATCAGAATAAAGACGGTATAGATATATCCTTGTGAATAGAAGGTGTCTGGCATATTTCCCATAAAGTAAAAGGCTGAGACGACAATCATTTCAGCAATCGCGTGGATCAGACCGATGACTAGGTTAAATACTTGAAAACGCCCATTTGCTAGTGTGAATTTTCCATTTTTTAGCACAAGCTCAGGATGTTTTTGTAGATAATAAGCACCAAGCAGTGCAAAAATCAAATGTGAAAAGGCTCGTAAAGCAATAATCGGCGTAGTAGAAATAAAAAAGCCGAATGTAGTTCCTAAAACAACCGCGATCGCCACTAGCGGTGAGAAGAACATCGCAATAAACACGGGAACATGACTGGCTAACGTAAATGACGCTGGTCCAATCACAATTTTCGGCATAACCATCGGAATCAAGATCCCAAGTCCGATCAGTAACGCTGAAATCGTCAAATTTCTAATAGAATGATTTTTCATTTTTTCCTCCTTGATATGTCAAGACACTTAATTGAGTTTCAGTTTAGTCCAAAACCACTCAGGTGTCAAGACAGTTGGAGTGAGAATTTTATGAAAAATTTCATTATTGATCAATTCGTGCTAAATGTTCATCCCGTTGCTTTAGCGTCATATGATGTTTTTTCAAATATCGATTATTAGGATGTTTGGCGCAGGCAATCGAACAAGCCCCTAAGTATTTTTCTTCATTTTCTTCAGAAACAAGTATTTGCCGATTACACTCTGGATTACTGCAATTGATATACCGTTCGCAAGGAGTACCGTCAAACCATTCTTTGCCGATCACCTGTTTGTCGACTTGGTTAATTTCCACACTGATCCGTTCATCAAAGACGTACATTTTTCCATCCCATAACTCGCCTCTGGTAGTTTCGTTTTTACCATAAGCCGCAATCCCACCGTGAAGCTGCGCCACATCTTCAAAGCCTTCCCGGATTAACCAGCCAGAGAATTTCTCACAGCGAATACCGCCAGTACAATAAGTAACGATTTTTTTGTCCATGAACTGTTCCTTATTCTCGCGAATCCACGCAGGGAGCTCACGAAAGTTATGAATTTCTGGACGAATCGCCCCGCGAAAGTGCCCCAGGTCATATTCATAATCATTTCGAGCATCAATGACCACCGTGTCTTCGTCTAATAGAGCCTCACGAAATGCTTGAGGCTCTAAATAATTTCCAGTCAATTGCCGCGGATCAATGTCTTCTTCCAAATGCAACGCTACTAATTCCTTTCGAGGACGGACAAATAATTTCTTAAACGCATGCCCCTCACTTTCATCCATCTTGAAATAAGTATCTTTGAATCGTTCATCTGCCAGCATGACATCCATATAGCGATCCGTAGCTTCCTTCGTTCCTGAAAGAGTGCCATTGATCCCCTCTGGTGCCACCAAAATCCGGCCCTTAATATCTAAATCACGACAAAAAGCCAAATGCTCTTTAGCAAACGCTTCGGGGTCTTTGATTGTTGTGTAATTATAGTAAAGTAATACGCGATAATCCATGATGATTCCTCCTGTTTCTTTATCCTTTACTACTATAGGAGATAGACCCTGTTTTTTCGAGCTTGATGCTTGTGGATTCTTTCTCAAGTTTGGGTGTAATAAAAAATTAGTGGTACATTCGACACTTGTTGAAAACAAGATCAAATGTACCACCAATCTGTGCTATAACCATCTCTCGAGAAAAAATTGCTTGTGATTGCAGGAGCTATTTTACCTTTTTCTTTCTATACCTTCCTAAAATACACTGGAGATTATTCTAAGTTCTGATAAATCAACGTGTCCTAACGCTGCTAATCAAACCTTATCACTCGTTGTTTCTATTGATTTATCAGTACTTAAAATAGCTGCATTAGCAAGACACCCAATCCCTAATACTACAAAACTTTTTTTCTTAAACACTACCCCTGATAATAAGAAATAGCTTCCTAAAATTTTATTTGTACGAGCAATCGATTCTTTTGTTTTTCTGTCTGGTCGAGGAAGCTTTACACTCACACCTAATCTTTCACCAAACGCTTCAAAAAAATCTGCTGATTTATTTATCATCTTTCTGCTCCTCCTTTTTACTGCAACGACAGCCATTGTTGACATAAACAATCCAAAACAACTTTCTAAAGCCTTTCTAACCTGAAGCCTCTACAAATAATTCTCCAATCAATTTATCCGTCATAAAATCAAAAACAGTAAAAAAGTCGCAAACTGGTTCGATAGTTTTTTTCGTAGCGATAGAAGACAGCAAGGTACTCAGTACACCAAAAGCAGTCGCATCATCAATAACAGGTTGCAAATTAACAATCTGGCAAACCTCTTTGAAAAAAGACATACTTTCAAATTTGATTGTTTCTATTTCCTCCGTTGATAACTTTGTAACAAACGCACGAAAATCAACTGAGTTTACATCATAAAGAAATGGGTTATGATCAAACTCACGTGCTAGTTTTTTTAATGCCTTTGATAACCCCATACGATTAGGTGTCTGGAGGACAGTCTCCTTAAATCGTTCCGTCAAACGTGACTGGATTGTTTGCGCTGTTTCTAAAAATAGCTGTTCTTTTGTAGCAAACAACACATAAAACGTACCAATAGAAATCTTTGCCTCACTACAAAGGGCTTTAATGCTCGTCTTTTTATAGCCCTGAGCAATCCAAAAATCCTCACACAGTTGAAGCAGCTTCTGTTTGATTACTAATTTATCTTCTGGACTTAATACTGGTTTATTAGGCATGATCGAATTCCTTTCTAACTATACGAATATTTATATAATTATATTCGTAAAAAGAATAGCATGATCCCTTGATCCTGTCAATCTACACTTCTGCCTACATATCTTTTAATGATAAACACCTGGTCTGAAATCAAAAGCTGGATCATGCGTCTTTATTTATCCTCATTAAATGGATAGTCTGTCTTAATTTACTACTTTAGATTTCTGGAAAACAGAAAAAAATCAGGTTCTCCTCTCATCGTCTGAAAGTGAAACCTGATTTATCTATAATCTGATCCTGCTTAAAAATCGTCTATTTGCGTCGTCCTAAGAAAAACGAAACAATCAGTACTAAAATCACAGCACCAATAATTGATGGTACTAAGGCCATGCCCGCCAACGATGGTCCCCAAGAACCAAGTAACGCTTGACCTAGTGCTGAACCAACTAAACCTGCAACGATATTAGCAATCCAGCCCATACTATTTCCTCTACCTGTAATCGCTCCAGCGATTGCACCAATCACTGCGCCAATAATTAATGACCATAATAAACCCATAATAAATTTCTCCTCACTTCTATATTCTCTCTTGTTTTATCAAAAGTTTTTCTCACTGTTGTATTTTAATTTGTTTTCGTTTGTTTCTTCTTTAAGATAATAGGAATCAAAAACAGCAGCGTTGGAATAACTACTTTTTTTGCTAATTTAGCCATTTTTGCACCTCCTAAAACAACTAATATTTTAAGTCTTTTAACTAAAGAAATAATTCTTCAGTTTCATATTGTAATCCAATACTCCATCTGAATTTTCTAAAATGAAGCTGTTCAATTCATTGCAGTAATCCAATTCAATCTCTGTGCCTAAGTTAGCTTGATCCTCAGTAGAAATAAAGACTTGAAATTCCTCGTTTTCTACCGATTGATTGTATTGCTGGCTTTTTCCATAAATAGGAACGATTTGGAAATAGCTACCCTTTGCGCAGCAGCCTTTATCTCTTAATTCTTGATTTTCTTCTGTTCTGGAGGCCAATATAAACGCATGATTCTCCCCCAGCTGACGGCATAAAACATCCTTTGCTTCAGTACTTACTAGCATTTCCATAGGTATCCTCCTCGATAAATTTCTTATTTTTCAAATTCTGTCATTCGTGAATATTTAATATAAAGCTTTCCAGCTGTGACATTCTTCTTCTTTTTGTTCCACGGCTTAATGTGTCCAGTAAAATGAATAATCGCTGGCTGTTGTCGTGTCTCCTCGTATTCTTCTTCGCCTTTTTTCCGAGGATTTACGATTTCACGTTTCAAAATATAGCTTTGG
Organism: Enterococcus avium ATCC 14025; assembly: GCF_000406965.1. Taxonomy (GTDB): domain Bacteria; phylum Bacillota; class Bacilli; order Lactobacillales; family Enterococcaceae; genus Enterococcus_A; species Enterococcus_A avium. The sequence continues at coordinate 260,390 of NZ_KE136365.1, forward strand.
GCATTCCATCTTGAATGCAGCGGAACCCAGCAATCGTGCAAGATCGCATTCAATGCATCCTGATCATGGAAACGTAATTTCTCAGGATTTTCTTCAATAAATTGAAAGACTCTCTCGGTAACATTTTCCTCCAGCCATTTTTTTACGTTAATCAGCATCAAACCAGAATTGAAGTAACGATTTGATTTTGTTTTAATCCCCATCTTCTCTAATCGCTGGTGAAATCCTGCGTCTTCTACGGCAGCTAGAATATGATCCTGCAGGTCTGTTTCCCATAGTTTAGTAATGTCCGTAAGAGCGATCATATCGCAATCCATATATAAAACTTTCTCAACATTCTTGTCTCGGAATAGTTCTGGAATTTCAATTCTGAAGTAGGCAGTCGCCGGAATGCGATCGCTAGTTACGACATTTTTGAAAATTGCTTTGTCAATCGTTAAGAACGTCAAAGACCCAAAATTTTCGAAATTCTCTAAGGTTTCACGCAGAGTTTCTTTACAATCATCTTCGATTGAATCGTCAACGATATAAAAATCAAACGTATATTCACGATCCTCGCAATTATCTAAAATAGATACCCATAAAGCAGCTAGATGGGGAACAAATTGTGTGTTGCAGCTGGCAACTAAATGCATCTTTTTCTCTTCCTGTTTATTCATTGCTAACACCTACTTCATAAGATTTATCTTCAGTAAAGATTTGCATATATTGCTCTTGATAAGGATGATTCTCTAACGTATTCCATGGTTTATCATGCCCTGTAAAATGTACAATTGCCGGTTTATTTCTACCTGATTGATACAAATGATCATAATACTTCGTTGGAGCCGGATGGACATCAAACATCAATGAGGTTTGCATATTCCATTTAGGATGCAATTGCTTCCAGTTATCATGCAAAATAGCATTCAACGCGTCTTGATCGTGGAACACAATGAGCTGTTCTTTCTCCTCAAGGAATTGAATGGTTTTTTCAGTTACATTATTCTTTCTCCATTGATCCAAATCGACCAGCATCACACCTGAATTAAAATAATAGTCATGTGAATCAACTTCTAGTCGAGCAAGAGCTTTTGCTTGACCGGGATCAATCACGGCACCAATGATATGATCGCCCAAATTTTGGTCGTATAATTCAGCCACATCAGTTAAAACAAATGTATCTGAGTCTAAATAAAGCACTTTATTATAAGGAGAATTTTCTAATAATTCTGGCAATGAAATGCGTAAATAGGCAGTTGTATTAATATGATCACTGATCATAAACTCTTCATAAAGCCTTCTATTGACGGTTAAAAATTCGATTGCTGCCTTATCTGAATATGCATCTATTAAAGCCTCCAGCTCATCTTTGCTTTGAGAGGAAAGATTATCATCAATTACAAAGAAGATTCCCCTCCTATCCTTAGAAATAGTATCCATTACTGAACGGATCATTACTTTCAAACAGGGAACATAATTCTCATCAGAGGCTGTAACAATTGGAATATCCATTTCGTTACACATTGTTAAAAGCTTTGTCATTAAAATTCTCTCCTTTTTATTATTTTTAATTAATTTTCGTTGAGACCATCCTAATACGGAAAATCAACAATTTCAAAAAACACGCTCAGCAATTATTCAATATCGTTAAAAAAATAAACAAAAAACACCAAAAAAATGACATAATAATAGACTACAGTTATATAAAAAAACAGCTGTTTTTAAAATTGATAAAAACAACTGTAAATAGCATTAAATCAAGAAAATAGACAGATTAAATTATGAACATAATAGATGCTTTTCACTCTTAAAATAGTGACTAAAACGTTACACAAAATTGGAAGAAAAATGTTTTTTTCACTTTTATATCTTTTTTTGATTTTTATGGTGAGCAAAACATTATTCGAAAACATTTTGCATTAATAAATCAAATCTATATACAATTAATTATTATATTTAGTCAAACATAGCGCTCTTTATAATTTTTCCTTTTCTAAGAAAAATTTGAAGCTCTCTCAAAAACAACCGAACCCTTCCTCAAAGACTATATCTCTGTTCCACTCCTTATTATTCTTATTAATAAATAGACGAGCAGGCTTTTTTACAAAGAGTAACTAGCATCTTATGCTTTTAGAGTAAACAAATTAGAAAGGAAGTTTTGTTATGAATAAAGGCCTGAAAGCCATCTTAATCATTATCTTATTGATTCTGCTTTCCATCTTCTTACCAATCATCGCGATTTACTATTTTGTCGCATCAAAATCTTTAGATCTTACTTCTCTGCAACGTCTTGTATTAACAAATGAGTATATTCAAAGCTACTTATTCTGGGCTGCGGTTGTCCTAGCAATCTTAACAGTAGTCATTATGTTGATTATTTTGCTTTATCCAAAACGTGTGTCAACATTCATTTTGAAAGAACAACGAGGAGCTTTGGCTTTAGATAAGCGCGCAATTGAAGGGTATGTTCGAACAAGTTTAAAACAGGAAAACTTCATGGATACACCAAAAGTCAATGTGATTGCGACAAAAAATAAGCTTAAAGTCAATGTGCGAGGACAATTGAAAAAAACATCGGCATTAATTGATAGAACTGATAATTGGGCCAAAGGAATGGAAAAACAAATACACCAATTATTGGGATCTAAAGAGAAGTTCTCGATCAACGTAAAATTTTATTCTTTTGATTCTGATTCGTCTAAAACAGGCGTTGTAGAATCACGAGTAGGTTAGGAGGAGGAGGAAATATGATGAAAGATTTTTTAACTAGAGATAGATTGCCTCTGATTGGCGGCATCTTAGGTTTTATTTTGGCTGTATTGTTCTTTACAGTCGGCTTCTTCAAAACAATCCTATTGATTCTTATTACGATCATCGGAGGAGCGATCGGCATCTATGTGAAGAACAATCATCTCTTAGATGACCATCTAAAGAAATAGGAGGAATAGACAATGGAAAACACAACAACTAAAAGTGGTGCAGACACAAATGTGAACAACCAAAACGTGAAGGGTGACCTCACTTATGAAGACAAAGTGATTCAAAAAATTATCGGAATTGCCTTAGAAAATATTGATGGGCTATTAACAGTAGACGGCGGCTTTTTCTCAAATATGAAAGAGAAGCTGGTAAATACAGATGACATGACCGCTTGTATTTCAACTGAAGTTGGGAAGAAGCAAGTAGCTGTCGATATGGATATCGTTGTAGAATATGGTAAAGATGTAGAAAAGGTCTTTGATCAAATGACAGAATTGATTTCTAAAGAGGTTGAAAGGATGACTCATTTGGAGGTCATTGAAGTCAACGTAAATGTTGTGGATATTAAAACTCGAGAAGAATATGAAGAAGATAGCGAAACCGTTCAAGATAAGGTCAGCAGCGCTGCTCAAACAACTGGAAAATTCACTGCTAAACAAACCGATCGAGCAAAAAATGCATTAAGCAATCAAAAAGCCAAAACAAGTGATCAATTAAACTCAGAACCCCGTGTTCACTAATTTTAAAAAAAAGAGCTGCATAAAAACCGTGTAAGTAACCCTGCCCCTAGGTAGGTGGTAACTTCACGGTTTTTATTTTTTTATGCAGACCTTCGCTCATGGGATCGTCTATTTAATTACGTCAAGGTCATTCGTAAAAATCTTGTGTAGCACCAATACGGTGAAAGGCAGTTGAACACCGTTAAACAACCAAACGCCGCTTTTCGTCATGACTATCCATTATTCTGATTTCCATCTATCATCCTAATAAAGCAACAACTAATGGTCCCATTATTGTAAGCAGTACATTTCCAATCGCATAAGCGGGGGTAAAACTAATTGAGAAGACGCTGCTCTGTGTTTCTTCACTGACCGCGTTTAAGGCCGCATTGATTGTTCCGGCTCCTGTCAATGACCCAATGTTATCAATTGCATTCAACTTGAGTACATATTTACTGAAAAACAATGTAATCACATGCGGTAAAATGGAAATTACCGCGCCAATCAATAGGACTTGAACCCCCATTGACCCTAATGCTTTAACGAATTGGCTTCCAGCTTCCAACCCGACAGCCGCAATAAAAAGATTCAATCCGACACTTTTTAAGAACCAACGTGTAGCACTAGGAATATTGCCAAGATAAGCCTTTTTATTTTGGTACCAGCCAAAGAAGATACCGCTAAATAACGCTCCGCCACCAGCACCTAGAGTCAAAGGAATGCCGCCAATCGTCAATACTAAAGTTCCGATCAAGATACCTAAAACAATCCCAATCGACATAAAGGTAACATCTGTTTCAGAACTATTATCAACAGCATAGCCTAAAGTAGGCAGGACTTTTTTGACAGAACGATCAGGTCCCGCAATCGTCAAGCGATCCCCAGGCGTCAAAGTAGAAAGATCCTCGATTTTTTTCCCGTCGCGGGTGGCATCGATTACGACGATATTCTCATCAATCAATGTCGATAATGCATGATGGTTGAACACGTTTGTCAGCATCAGCTCAACGGTTCGCAACGGTATTTTTCGGTAAGCATCATCAAAGACTTCTTTATAGTAAACCCCCGCTTGCATAACTTTCCATAAATCTTCACTGTCTCCAAGAACTGTCAATACCTGACCTTTCTTCAAAACCGTGAGACTGTCAAAAGTCTGGGGTTTATGTTTACTGAATACTTGCTGAACAATGACTTTGTTATGAAAATCTTTTTCGAACCTACTAATCGTCAAATTTTCTTTTGGTATCTGCAAGATTTGAAAAGATCTTGTGGACATATTGCTTAATAAGGGCGAAACATTGTGATCATCTGAGCCGGTGTCCAAAGACTCAACCATTTTTTTCGTTTCATCCTTCAAATTAACTCGTAAAAGTACAGGGGCGATATTCTTTAAAAAGATCGTTACCCCCATCGTTCCAAATACATATGTCACCGCATAAGCAATCGCAACATTAGAAGTCATAGTAGCTTTGGCAGCTGCAGAGATATTTAGTCCGTTGATGGCAGAAGTTGCTGTACCGATCGTTGCTGATTGAGTCAAGGACCCAGCGATAATACCTGCCGCTTCTCCGGCATTAAGTTTAAATAGTTTGAAGAGTATCATTGCAACTCCAAATCCCACCACTGAAAAAAAGACCGACTGAACGACTAGCTTCAATCCAGAGCTTTTCAAGCTTTGGATGAAGGCTGGTCCAACTTCATAACCAACAACAAAAATAAAGAGATCAAAAAAGACACTTTTAAGAATCGGTGCGATCGTAAATATACCTAATTGCCCGACCAACAACCCCACCAATAAGACACCAACAGTCGAACCTAAGCTAAAAGATTTAATTTTAAATTTGCCGATAAAATAGCCCCCAGCAAGTGCCAGAAAGATACTGATGATCGGATTCGCTATTAAAAAACTGCTAAATTCCTTCCACATCGGTCTTCCTCCTTACTGCTGTAAGAAACTTTGATGGTATTCATCAATTAATTCAAGAATTTGTTTCGCAATAATTTCATAATCTTCATCAGGAAGATTGGCCTCAGAGACGCGTAGTTCTCCCGGCTGAGAACCGAAGCCCACACCGTCCATCAAAACCACACCATTTTTTTGCGATAAATTATAGAGAAAATCGACTTGTTCAAACTGTTCCATCAGATATTTTTTAAATTCTGAACCATAGATTTTTTCTGCCAACTGATAAATATTGATCAAAGAATAATACTTGCTGTTTTCTTTGCTGGCATTTCCCTCAATATTCAATCCTTTAAACAAATCTTCATAACGACGATTAACAATGGCTTTAGAGGTCTCAATATATACATCTTTTTCTTGTGAAAGTAAATGAGTCAACGAGAAAAGAACCTCCATAATTTGTTGTGGAGTCGACAATCCAGATGTGTGGTAAAGTCCAACTGACCGACTATCTGCTACCATTCGGTCAATAAACTTCATTTTTTCTGGTTCCAGCACATTGATTGAATAGCGTGTCGTCAGCTCAGCTTTCTTTTCTTGTGAAAAATTGCTGATTAAGTGATCAAAAACATTTTCCTTGTTCACAGCGACCACCCCTAAACGCCAGCCCGTTGCTCCAAAAAGCTTCGAATACGAGTATACTAATAGTGTATTGTATGGAACCACACTATAAATCGTCTTGAACTCATCGACAAATGTCCCATAAACATCATCAGTAATAATAATCAGTTCCGGTTTTTCGGCTACAACTTTTTTGATTTCTTCTAACGCCGTATCATCGAAGGCCATTGCTCCAGGATTTGATGGATTTACCGCAAAGAAAGCCTTAATTTCTGGGTCCTTTAGCTTGTCGAGTTCACTAGCTTGAATTTCCCAGTTATGTTCTTCATCAGAACGTAGATCGACTTCGACCATTTCGTAATCATTCAATTCAGGAATTTGTAAATAAGGCGTGAATATCGGTGTATTGATCGCTATTTTATCTCCTTGCTTGATTAATTTATTCTCCTTTAGTGAATTAAAAATATAAACGATTGCCGCAGTTCCACCCTCTGTTGGGAATAAATCAGTTTGTTCAGCTAGTTTTTCACCACGATACAAAGTAGATTCTAAATAAGCGTTGATTACGCGTTCGCTATGTTTCAGAATTCTGCTGGGAACTGGGTAATTATTGCCAATCACACCATCTACCAATTCTTTAACAAATTCATCTTTATCAATTTTTAGCGTATCGTGTGCGTAATTCACTGCATCGATCAAAAATTGATCAATTTCACTTGTTTTAGGTGATAAGAAAGTTTCCAAACGCTCGCGAATTCCTTCAAGTGTAGTATATCCTGCCAAATCGCCTTCCGAAATTGTACGACTGGATTCTTTAGCACCAAATTCAATGATTCGCGCAAATGCTAAACGTGCTTTTGTATTGATCCAATTGGGATTTCCTCTGCCTGCATTGAGAAAAATATTACTTTTTTTGTTGTGCTGAGCTAATTTCAACATTTCGTTGCTAATTTCAAACGCACCTAATTTCTCTAATTGTTGTTCTTCATCTCTTATACTCATCGTTAATCCCCCCTTTGTTATTATAAAAATCTTTTTGATGCTGACAGACTAGCATTTAAGCGCTTAATTGAAAAATAAGTTGCTCAAGAAATCATGTAATAGTCGAATTCGCATAATGGAGATTAGAAAAGGGCATGCAAAATAGCCTGACACAGCATTTGTCAGGCTACTCTACTGGATTGATTCTTTTCATTTAATTAGACCACAACAAAAACAATAGATGATTATATTGGCAACTTCATCTAATCATTTGATTATTTTCTTCTTTTCCTCATTCTACTTTTCTTTTGCCTGCAATGATAGTCATTCAACATCTTCTTGGTTGCTTCTATTCCTGGTTTCTTTTTATCTAATAATCCTGTTACTGGCTTCTGATCATCCTTAGGCGGCGACATGAGTGCAGACATCAGTGAATGATCAGCTTGTTTTGATGTGAGATTCTTCGAGTCATCAGACGGCAGAATTTCTTCTTGCTCCGATTCCTCCTCTGACACAAGTCGCAAATCCGTCAAAGTAGCCTCCTCTGGTAATTGTTCTTTGACAATTTCCAGCAATTCCTCGCTGTTCAGATTCTCCAATTTAATCCCTGCCGGCAACGCAATCTGCTTTTCTTCTAACTCTTCAATCGTTTCTTCATTTGTCGCAGACTGAATAAGATCAGCTAATGTTGATCTAAAAGGCAGCTTCTTTTCTTCGACTACTTCTAGCTCCTCAAACTCTTCTCCTTTTTTTGGAGCTTTGCTTTTTTTAATCAGTGAGTGGCGGGTACAGTTCATCACATCTGAACTAACTACCTCTACAAAAAGACGAACCCCATCCTTTTCAAAAACAGTTAACAGACTTAAAAGCTCCAAGATTGCCTTAACCTTCTCCTCCGATAGATAGGGATCGGCATCCCGCAGGCTCCAAGCTTGTGTCTTTTTATTTTCTTTTAAAAAGATCGAGGTAAGTTTATATTGCTGATCCTCCAGCTCCTCGATCGGTGTTGTCTTTTCAAATAAAAACTCTTTATAATGACTGATTGCCGTATCATAAGAATGATAGTTTTTCTCATTGTCAAATAAGCGGGTCATTACTTGTTTCCAATCCCCGCCAGAAAAATAGCTTTTAAAGAATGAAGCGAGCGCACGCAGAGTGTCATCAGGTTGTGAGTACAGAAGAATCTGTTGAACAATCGTTGTTAGCATCCCTGAGAAGTCAGTTACCGTCAACGCATTGCGTAATAATAAAGCAAACACAAATTGAAGCACAGTTGCAGCATCTTTTGTTTCTTCGAAATACTCTTCAATTCTTTTTTCAACAGACTCTCTTTTCATACCAAAGATTTGACGACTAGTTATTTCCTTTACTGACATGACACTCTCTCCTCACTATTTTAAAATATATATTTTCAGTTGATAGCAACACTAAACAACTCTTCGAAATTAATATACGTCAAAAATTCAAAAAAATTAATGAGTTATTGAAAAATATCCGATTCAATATTTTTATTTTTAATCATTGAAATGAATGGAAGGCGGTCTGAAGGGATTTTCTTAAAAAAATTGAGTCATTCTTGATTTTTTTAGGCAGGAAGTATACAGCTTCTGTTTATAAGAAATAAGAAATCAGAGGTTTATTTTTGGTGCTAACTTTAAGGCTTATACCTGATTAAGTACAAAATGAATTAAGGAATAAGGGGTGAAAGAGTAATTATCACACCATCCTTGGTTAATCTGGTCCACCCTTTGAAATATATAGAATATCGTTATTTTAACAATAAGAAAAATGTCAGTATTATCCCTTTTAACAACACATTACAAATCTCATTAATGAGATAAAGCACAGGGATAAGTTATTGTTTTACATTTTTAACTATAGGCATACAACTTCAGCATATAGTTACTAAAAAGACGGAGACAGATACTAAAGTAAAATACACCTCCTCCTACCGATCATCCGATCTTAACCTCCTGTAATTTAATGAACCCATTTCAGACCTCACACTCTTTAAGAATCGATAATCGACACTCATAACTGTTTTTAAAAACAGTCACATCACTAAAGAACACCGTACCACCTTTCCAATTCTTCATGTTTCCGTTATATTAAAGTTATCTTATTCCAAAACACTTCTACTAAAATAATAATCTCCTAATAATGATTTGAAAAATGAAGCCAATCATATTTATTGAACGTTCCATGATATCTTTAGCCATTTGAACTGAGGAGGAAGTATGAACTCAACAAATTTCAATGCAATTATCGGCTTACTGCTGTCACTGATTGTTATTGCAATTGCACTTGGTTTGATGTTCCTTTTTTCATTAACCTTTTTTAAAATATTAAAAACGCTTCTTTTGGGTGAAAAAATCTCCTTAGTGCCTTATTCAAAGGTGACAGAGAAAATGTATGAGGAAAGCTTCCTTTTAGCTCATAAAAGGATCATGATCGTTCGGCTGCTGTTCAAATCTAGACGTTTCAAATCACCTGCCAATCCAAAAGGGATCGTGTCTTGTCTTAATCATAAGCAGTCTTACTATTATCCACGACGATTTCCTAACATGAAACAAACATGGCCGCTGAAATATTTGAAGGACTCCAAAGGGAGAATCCTTTTGGTTCACGCTGGATATAGAACCTTGATTTCTTTAATTACCCTCGTTTTAGTCCTTCTAATTCTGTTATTTTTGCTTTTTTCAGGTATTCAATTTTTATTAGATTGCGGGCAAGAACTTTGGATTAGGTATTAGAACAGAATTCCTAATGTAATTTCGAAATAAATCTATTTTTTTATTCAGGAGGCTCGATATGAAAAAAATACTAATTATTGATGATGAACGAGATCTGCTGGAAACCTTCAGGGATTATTTTCAACTGATGAATTATCTCGTCTACACCGCTGAAAATGGCTACGAAGGACTAAAGCAGCTTCAGTATCAACCAGACATCATTATTTTAGATGTTAATATGCCAGAGATGGACGGCTTTGAGCTCTGTGCAGCCATCCGAGAACAAATTACTTGCCCAATTGTTTTTCTATCTGCGAAAGAAGATGAAGAAAGCCGAATACAAGGGTTGACGATTGGCGGCGATGATTATTTAGTTAAGCCCGTCAGCTTAAAGGAGCTGGGATTGCGAATTGAGGCGCATCTTAGACGAGAAAATCGTAAACAATCCGCACGAAAGGTAGCATATTTTGACGAGTTGATGATTGACTATGATCAAAAGGTACTTTTCTATCGCAAACAAGAGATTTATTTAACTAAAGTCGAATTTTCAATCGTTGAGCTGTTGTCTAAACATCCCGGAAGAGCTTTTTCAAAAGAAGAAATCTATCAGTATCTTTGGGACTGGGATAAACTAGGTGATGCCGCAATCATTACGGAGCATATTCGGCGGATACGAAAGAAGCTCTCAGAATACTCAGCGACTGACTATATTCAAACCGTTTGGGGGGTCGGCTATAAATGGATTGGCTAGATGATGTAATTGCTCGGCTGTTTGCTAAAAGGAGCAGCCTTGACCAAAGTCTGATCCTTTACCTTTTAATTGGCATCTTAGGAATCGTCTGTGCAACACTTATCACCGTCTCCATCTGTGTTAGCTGGGAACGGCTAATACTTATGCCAGAAGAGGAACCTACTTTTTTTTGGAATTATTTGACTTGGGCGCCGCCTAGCACTTCATTACCAACGATTAAGCTGTTGGAAATGGTCCGACAGTCTGCGGTTTTTGTATATAGCTTTTTGGGGATATTTTTTGCAACGAAAATGTTTTACCGCAAACGAATCTTGCAGCCGATTACGATTTTAGAAAAGAGCATCCAGCAGATTGAACAAGGAAATTATCAACAGCCGGTCTACTACAATACCTACGATGAGTTTGAAAAAACCTCCCTTGGGCTGGAGCATCTGCGACTGACATTGCAGACAAACGAGAAAAGACTCAAAGAAATGTATCGTGATCAAAAAAAAGTCAACGCCGCCTTTTCCCATGATCTGCGTACACCATTAGCAACAATCCAAAATAATCTGGAGCTACTAGAAGCCTACTATGAACAAGATCGTCTGAGTCCGGAAGCCTTTGATAAATCCGCGACAAAAATCAAAAACAGTATTATCCGGCTAAGCTCCTTTTCTGAAACGATGCAGCAATTACAGAAGCTAGAAGATCGTCCGCTGTACAAAAAAATGCAACCTTTGAGTCTAATTGAAGAGCATATTCGAGAGATTGATCAACATTATCCGGAAAAAGAGCTGCTGATTACGAAAGACTATCCAAAAATCACTGCGAAATACGATCTTGATCTGATTAACGAAGTAGTGGAGAATTTGCTAAATAACGCTTATCGTTTCGCTAAGCAAACAATCGACATTACCATTGCGCTACAGGAACAGTTAGTCATTATTTATGTTAAGGATGATGGCCCTGGTTTTTCTAAAAAGGAACTGTTAACAGCGACAGAACCCTACTACTCACAAAATAAAAACAGTCATTTTGGACTGGGCTTAACCATTGCCGAAGCGCTGGCTCAAAAACATGGCGGACAATTAAAAATTGCGAATAGTCTTGATAGTGGCGCGATCGTTTCGGCTGTTTTTTTGCTTGATTAATAGAAAAATCGACAATTGTAGAGAATTTATAGAGATTTGATGAGTATCCTTTAAGTAAGGCAACAGAAGAATGAGGAGGGATCACCGATGCAAATCGAAATCAATCATTTGAATCAATACTATGGCAAAAAACAAGTTCTCTACGATATAAACCTGTCTATTTCAACGGGGATGTTCGGCCTGCTGGGACGAAACGGCGCCGGCAAAACGACTCTGTTAAAAACCCTCGTTACCCTGCTTCCGACAAATGAGGGAGAGATCCGCATGAACGGGATCGACATTCATGATCAGAAAAGAATCCGTTCGATCATCGGTTTTTTACCGCAGGAATTTTCAATGTACGGCAATATGACTGCGTATCAGGCGTTGGATTATTTGGCCGTACTCTCTGAATTGGATAAACGAACACGCCAAACACGGATCAACGCCTTGCTGGAACAAGTCAATCTGACGATCCATAAAAATGTCAAAGTTAAAGCCATGTCCGGCGGGATGAAACGTCGTCTAGGAATTGCGCAGGCTTTGCTGAACGACCCGAAAATTCTGGTGGTGGATGAGCCGACAGCGGGGTTAGACCCAGAAGAACGACTACGCTTTAGAAACCTCTTAGCGGAGGTCAGTGAAAACAAAATCGTTTTACTATCGACCCATATCGCTGGAGATATTGAAGCTGCTGCAGAAAATGTCGCGATTTTGGAACAGGGACGAATCATCTTTTCAGATTCAATTGAACAATTACTATTGAACGCCCAAGGAAAAATCTTTAGCGTTCAGGTTCCGCGAACAGAGTTGAATGCTGCAAAAAAACAAGTTCAAATTATCAGCCTGCAACAAGATGGCAGTATCTCTCACCTGCGCTTCATTGGTAATCCAGCTGCATCAATCATGCGCCATCCGCTGGTGATTGAAGAGCGTCCGACATTAGAGGATGCTTATCTCTACCTATTATCCATGAAAGGTGGGGATTAGTATGCTACTAAAGAAAGAACTGGGAATAACGTTGAAAAGTCTAACGTATTGGCTGGTTGTCCTCTTCATCGGTGCCTTTCTCTTTACACAATTAGGCTCTGATTTTATTTCGCTAAAACAGCCTGAACCAGGTAAAAATGATTATGGTATCGGTCGAGCGACCGATAAGCACGCCATTCAACAGCAAACGATCTTTTCATTGTTGCAGCAATACAACAGTAAAGGCTTTAACACCTATCCTTTTGGTTTCTTAAAAACCGTTACACCGTCAAAATCCGATAAAGCAACGATCAAAGAAATTCTAGAGCGAGCGACTGGAAAGTCAGTCGCGGAATTAAATCAAGCCCAATCGAATCTGGCCATCGAAAATCCGCAAATCGATCAATTTGCTTTGGCAGAAAAATTTGTACTAGCAAAAGACTACACCTATCCTGCCTTCGAAAAGGATATGCGCAAAGTAGAAGAGCTGATTGGTAAAGGGTCGGATTTCTCTAAGAATGTCTATTTGAATCAAACAAAAAGACAATTAACCTATGAAGAAGCCACGAAGAACTTTCAAACAACATTGACTAAAGACCGAGTCTCTGGCGCCTTTGCTCGTATGACCTGTGATTATTTAGGATTGGTGCTGGCTTTGGTTCCAGTCTTTATCGCAGCGACCGTCGTTCTGCGGGATAAACGTGCTCAAAGCCAATTGGTGATTCACTCTAAACGAATTTCTAGCTTTAAATTATACGGCACTCGTTTTTTAGCGACCGTTCTCTTGGTGCTATTGCCAGTTATTCTGTTCAGTCTATTGCCGGCCATTCAATCCGTCTATGTCGCTCAAAAATATCAACATGTTGGAGATTTGCTGCTGTTTTATCAATACATTATCGGCTGGTCCTTACCAACAATCGTAGCGGTTATCGGAATTAGCTTCCTGATCACTACTGTATTTAATGGGTTGGTGAGCGTCATCTTCCAATTAGGCTTTTGGCTCTTATCACTTATGAGCAACGGCCGTAATATCGTTGGCAGCGTTGGGGTCAATCTGATCCCGCGATTTAATACAGTAGGGTCTCGCGAAGTCTTTGAACAGATTTTTTCTGAATTAGTTATCAACCGCGTCCTTTGGTTTGCTCTCGGTTTGATTTGTTTCTTATTAAGCTGCGTGATCTTTGATCGGAAACGGAAAGGACGAATGCACTATGGGAATTCTCGCTAAAGTATCCATCGCTTTCTGGCGATTTCATTTTTACCCAGCAGTTTTTACGGCGTTCCTGTTAACGCTGCTCTTTCCCACCTTCTTTGGGGTCGAAAATGCGCCATTTTTGCAAAGTGCGGAGATCTATGAACGCTTCTTTCCCTTGATCGGATTGATCCTGTTTATCCCCCTCTATCTGCCTGATAGTTCGGAAGAAACAACATTACTGATCAAAACCAAACGTTTTTCCTATGTAGGCATCTTATTTTTACGTTTTCTTCAGATTCTTATCACTTTACTATTACTGACTTGCGGATGCTTACTGATTTTTGAATTGAGCAATGCAACGATTGAATTCGGCTTGTTTTTATTTAGCGGCCTGGCTAATGCGCTGTTTATGGGCGGGCTATACGCGATTGGTTTTGTCTTTACTACCCAACCTGTTGCAGGCTTGATTCTGCCTTTGGGCTATTACGTGGCTAGTCTGTTCGCTGGTGAAAAATATTTAAAGATGTTTTATCTCTTTGCTTTGGTAGAGAAAGATACCGATTCTAAATTTGTCCTGCTTTTCAGCGGACTACTGTTAATAGCTATCAGCTTTATCCTAATGAAGAGAAAGAAATAATAAAGTCGTTCCATCCTAGAAAATACTTAGGATGAAACGACTTTATTTTTAGCTGTTGATTTGTTCCCCATGCTTAACCTGATTTTTATCCAATAAGTCAAAACTTTCCCCGCCATTGGTAACCAGCGTTAAAACAACCTCGGCTTTTCCTGCATGACGAATTTTATCAAAGTCTGCAATGACTAGTAGCGTATTTTCATCTACTACTTGTCCTTCTTGAACATGCACCTCAAAGGGAGCACCGTCTAATTCCACCGTGTCTAAACCAATATGAATCAAGACTTCACTACCTGACTGACTCGTCAAGCCAATTGCGTGCTTGGTTTGAAAAATCGTGGTGACCGTCCCTTCAATCGGCGCATAAATTTCAGATGCAGTCGGTTGAACTCCAAAGCCCTCACCCATCATTTTTTGTGAAAACACAGGATCAGCTACTTCGCTTAACGGAACAAACGTCCCATCCACGGGTGCAAAGAAAGCTTCTGCTTTTTTCTTTTTAAAGCGTTCAAACATTTTCTATTCTCCAATCCTGCGTATTAATCATCGCGTCCTAATAATTGATTGATTTCTTGACTAAACAAGTCGGCTTTTCCGCCAAAGACCGCCTGAATACCGCCTTGAACTTCAAAAACCGCAGTTGCTCCAAGTTTTTTGAATACCGGTTTTTGAACCTTATCGCCTTGTTTTACAGCCACGCGTAAACGCGTTGCACAGGCTGTCACGTTTTCAATATTTTCATCTCCGCCAAGTGCTTCAATGATCTGCCACGCTTGTTCCTTCAAACTCGCCGAACCAGAGTCATCGGCTACTTCAAGCATGTCCTCATCATTTTCCATACCAGGAATCGCAACTTTAAATTTTTTGATACAAAAACTGAAGACAAAGAAATAAATCAGTGCCCAAGCGATCCCAAATGGAATCACTTTGATCCAATTGGTCTTATCATTTCCCTGCAGAACACCAAATAGCAAATAATCAATCAAGCCGCCAGAAAACGAATTTCCGATCCGAATATTCAAGATATCGGCAAAATAGAAGGACAATCCGTCTAAGAAGGCATGAATTACGTAGAGCCAAGGAGCAACAAATAAGAACATATACTCAATCGGTTCTGTAATCCCAGTTAAGAAAGACGTCAATGCCCCGCTGAAATACAAACCGCCATTTTTCTTGCGATTTTCTTTTGGAATCGCGCGATACATCGCATAACAAGCGGCTGGCAAGCCAAACATCATCGTTGCGAAACGGCCCGCAAAGAAGCGAGTTCCGTAAGTGAATAAACCAGTATGACTAGAATCTGCAAGTTGCGCGAAGAAAATATTCTGTGCTCCAGAGATCGATTGTCCGGCAACCGTTTCAACCCCGCCTAAAGAAGTGTACCAAAACATCGGGTAAATCGTGTGGTGCAAGCCCACAGCGCCAGTCAAACGCAATAAGAATCCATAAAAGAAGGTTCCGATACTCCCCATTTGCGCGACCTGCTGCCCAATGACCACCATCCCATTTTGAATCGGCGGCCAAATCAGATAGAAAACACAACCAATCGCAATCGCGCTAAAAGAAGAAACAATCGGGATAAAACGAGAACCTCCGAAGAAGCCTAAAAATTGCGGCAGCTCGATTTTACGATAACGATTATGCAGAAACGCCACCGTTCCACCGATCACAATCGAACCAACCACACCAGTATCAATGCTGGCATCTTTAGCAGAAAATAATTCCAATAACCCGCTGATCGTCGCTGTATAAACTAAAAATGCCACACCACCTGCTAAACCGGCTGTCCCCTTATCTCCTTTAGCCAACCCAACTGCAAGACCAATCGCAAAAATCAAGGCAAGATTGGCAAACACGGCATTTCCCGCAAAGCTCATGACACTTAAAATCGTTTGCAGCCATGGCTGATTCAAAAATGGATAAGCCGCTACCGCACTCTCATTTGTCAGTGCGCCACCTAATCCCAACAACAAACCTGCCGCCGGCAAAATCGCGATCGGCAGCATAAAAGCTCGTCCTAACTGTGAAAACTTTTTAAACATGATTTATCCTCCTTATTCTTCATTCATCAATGCTTGAATAAAACGCGTCGCAATTTCCTTCGGTCTAGTAATCGCTCCGCCAACAACAACGCCCACAGCGCCTAAATCCTGAATCCTTTTTGCCTCCTCTGGTGTATGAATTTGTCCTTCCGCAATCACATGAATTCCCTCATCAACCAAGGCTTTTACTAAATCACTGGTTGAGATCGAATCAGCTTGGGTATACCCTCTTAACGTTGTACCAACAAAGTCGACACCTGCTTGCCAAGCATTAACCCCTTCTTCAAAGGTTGAAATATCGGCCATCAAAAGTTGATTAGGATATTTCTCTTTGATTTGTTTAATCAATTGATTCGTTGTCTGGCCATCGGGACGTTCACGCAAAGTACAATCAAGGGCAATCACCTCTACATTCGTTTCCGCTAACGCATCGACCTCTTTCATCGTAGGTGTGATAAAAACGTCAGAATTTGGATAGGTCTGTTTGATAATTCCAATAATCGGCAAATCAACTTTTTCTTGTATTTGCTGAATATCTCTGACGGTATTCGCTCGAATCCCAACTGCTCCTGCTTCTTTTGCCGCTAAAGCCATTAATGGCATGATCCCCCCCTCTTTTGTATACAACGGTTCTCCTGGCAAAGCTTGACAGGAAACAATCAAGCCGCCTTTCATAATACTTAAAAACTCTTTTTTTTTCACGCTCCGTTTTCACTCCGTTTTTAAATTATTTTGGATTATTACTCCAAAAATATAGCATGCGCTTTCAAAAATGTAAATAGAAAATGAAAAAAAAAGTTTTTTGACGTATAATCGAAGATGACAACTGAGAGGAAAAAGGAGAAAGAATGACCATTTCATATACAATTCAAGAAAAATATGCGACCCTAACAAAATCCGAAAAAAAAATTGCTGACTATATTTTATCCAGCGGTGAAAAAATCGTTCACAGCACCATGAGCGACATCAGGGAAGCCGCAACTGTTGGCGATGGAACGATTATGCGTTTTTGCCAAAAAATTGGCTTTTCTGGCTTTTCAGATTTAAAGATCGCCATCGCTAAAGAAGATTTCAGCAAACAGCAGGAAGATTCACAGGAATCTGATTTTTTTGATAAACGTACTAAGACCATCGACAAAGCTTTAAAAACCACGAATCAACGTTTGGATAATAATAAGCTTAAACAGGCTGTCCAGATGATTACCGAAGCCAATCAAATCTATATCTTTGGCGTAGGCTCTAGCGGCAATACTGGAAATGATCTAGAAGCAATGCTGCTGCGCGTCGGCGTCCAATCACGCTCAGTGATCGATCCTCATTTCCAAGCACAAATCGCTTCTCTGCTTACCGAAAAGGATTTAGTGATCGGCTTCTCCTTGTCTGGTCGAACAAAAGACACCCATGATTCTTTGAATATCGCTAAGAAAAATCATGCGAAGATCATCGCCATTACCAATTACCAACTGTCACCTATCGCCCAATTAGCTGACGTTGTCCTGCAAACAGCGATCGATGAATTTTTGGACGGCGCTTCACTGGCAGGTAAAATCTCCCAGTTATATTTGTGTGATTTACTTGTTCAAAGCTACGAGATCGAAAATAACGTAAACACAATCGAGCTAAGAGAAACCGTGTTACGCTCTATTTTGGATAAAAGCTTGGATTGATAGTTAAAAGCCGCTCACCCTTGAGAAACTGTTTAGGGAAGCGGCTTTTTCTTCGTAAGATGTAGTAGGAAATCCAGGTTCATTTTCTTTCATGATAAACCCATACCAACAAAAAGGATATAATTTTCTGATTTGTCAAATTAAGCTAAACAATATATCTTTATCTATGCAGCTCAAAAATACTTCCAATGGTGTTCGGAAATTTAGTGATTTTCTTGGATGCTTCTGTGCTTTAAATTAATGCTAGATCAGTTAGTTTGCTTAAAATTTCAGGTTTATTAGAGATGTAAAGCCCTTGCTTTCCTTTGTACTCACGAATTTTTGTAAACATATTTAATAAGTCATAACTTAACGACAACTTTTCCAAGGTTTGATAATTAAATTCTTTCACCACAACCACTCCTTTTTCTCCGCCATTTTATAATATTTGGCGGAGAAAAATCTTCTTTCAATTTTTTTCCGCTAAGTAAAGCTTCATTTAATCACGATCAAAAAAGCTGCCTATCTTCTTCGACAGGCAGCGTCTTCTGATTTATTTTATTGTACGGTTTGCTGATTCGGATCAATAGCTTGAGGTTCTTGTTGGGCCGGTTGCTGATTTGGATCGGTTGTTTGTGTTCCTTGCGGATGCATCGCGAAATATTGTGCTTCACGATTCTCAGCATTTTGCTGCAGATTGTAATAATAGAAGCTGATGTCATTATTGTGGAATGAACCAGCTGGGAAAATCTTACGCGTACTTTCCGGCATCTCATATTTGGCTTTATCTACAGTTGAGGAGACCACCAGACCTCTTGTTCCATCAACCGTCGCATCTGCAAGATTCATGACCTTCGAGTAATCACCGTTGTCATTTCGCACATAAGAACCTAGATTTTCTTCAGCTGTCGCTGGTGTGCCATCGGTTCTCCAGTTAATTGGATTAATCGCTAGTGCGCCTTCATCCCAAGTTGGCAAAGTACCAGTAAAATCTGGCGCAACCGTATTATATGAAATGACTACACCGGTATCATCCGGTCCTGTCGCAAATTTCACTTGCGGATTGTCGTTCATTTCTTGTTGGGTCACCGATTGACCTAATACATAGGCGGCGATCATCCGATCACTGACTCCAGGATTATTTTTGAAATAATCATACATGATGGCTTTGAGCATCCGAGCCCCTTGGGAGTGTCCCACTAAAATGAAAGGACGATTGTTGTTTTCATGTTTGATGTAATAATCAAAAGCTGCCATCACATCTGCTTTAGGAACACCATCCGTATATTGTGCCTGTTCTTCTTTAGATTTTGTCAGCAGCCATTTTGCATCCAATTGACGGTAATAAGGTGCATAAACATTGCCGCTGGTATCAAAGGCTGAACCTTGTGTCGCTAGAAATACTTGCGCTCCAGCACGCATCGTTGGGTTATCGATTTTTGCTACGGGAGATGAATTTTCATTTTTTTGTGCGTAAGCCGTTGGATACAACATAAAGACATCCGCTTGGCTCGTGATTTCTGTTGGCTTTGCCAGCCAATTATCAGCATTGCTATAGTCGCTGGCTTTGATGGCTTCGCCGGCTTTTTCTGGTTCTTTTGCTTTTTTGATCGTTGTTTTCCGAGCTTCTTGCTTTGGTGCTTCTTCGCTAGTAAAGAAAGTCGTATAAGCATAGTAGCCGCCAACACCCAATACAGCTACTACTAATAGTCCAATAATGAATTTTTTCATTGTGTCCTCCAAAAAGATTTTATGTACCTCATTATAGGGTAGTTCGGTTTTATTTGACAAATTCCCTGTGTATTTAATTAGAAAAGCTTATGAATTGTTTGTTATGGATTAGTGAGTAATCATTAGAAATCAACTTCAAAATGCCAATAAGCCAACAGCATTGGTTGCCATGATGACATTTTTACTCGCAAATGGCTACTTAACTAACTTTAAGCCAAGAAGTTACAACAAAGCAAGCGCTCAAAAGAAAAATCCGAGCGCTTGTTGATTAATTTTTTTTATTCGCTTCCAAGGCATTGGACAGTCTCGCAAATTCTTCTAAAGATAGCGTTTCACCGCGACGCTTTGGATCGATTTCGGCTTGTTCTAAGCTCGTTTCCAACCAAGTTTTCGTTAATTCGTCTCTGCCATAACTGCTTAACAAATTGTTCCATAACGTTTTACGGCGCATATTGAAAGCGGCTTTAGTCAATTTGAAGAATTCCGCTTCGTTTGTCACCTCGACTGCAGGTGTTTCGCATCGTACTAAACGTAAAATCGCAGAATCCACGTTCGGCTGTGGAACAAACACTGTTTTTGGAACAATGAAGGCCGTACTTGCTTCCATATAATATTGAACAGCGATCGATAAGGAGCCATAAGCCTTTGTTCCCGGTTTTGCGGAGATTCGATCAGCGACTTCTCGCTGCATCATGACCACCATCTCATCAACAGCCAAATCTGATTCTAAGATGTGCATCATAATCGGTGTCGTAATATAATACGGCAGATTCGCCACGACTTTGATCGGCAGCGTTTGATCAAAATACTCGGTTTCTTTTTTCAGGTCCACCTTTAAAATGTCGTTGTGCACGACGCTAATATTGTCATAGGGACTTAAGGTATCTTCTAACACGGGGATCAAACGATCATCAATCTCAAAGGCCAAGACTTGGTGAGCCGCACGAGCTAAGTGTTCAGTCAGTGCACCGATCCCTGGACCGACTTCAATTACGTTGGTGTGTTTATCAATTTCCGCTGTAGCGACGATTTTTTGTAAAATATTTGGTTCGGTCAAAAAGTTCTGACCGAGACTCTTCTTGAAGGAGAAGCCATGCTTTTGCAAAATTTCTCTCGTTCTAGAAGGTGTTGCAATGTCTTTATAATTGTTCAAGAGGTTTCCTCAACTTTCTTCATAGCCTCATGCAATTGTGCTTCGGTGATCCGAAACATCGTTAAACGTTTTTCCAATTGTTTGGCGTTGGTATAGCCAATCTTCAGCTCATCCCCTAAACGTTCCCGCCGTTCACGGGCTTGAGCTCCCGCTATTAAACCATAATCCAACAGCGTTTGTCTAGCTATTTTTGGTTGATCGCCCTCAGCGGGAGTGACAACCTTGTGCAGCGCGTCGATGATCGCTTCATCGCTGGCGTGCTCCACCCCAAGACTTGCCCCGCGCTTTTGCGGTGCCGCCATTCTTCTGGATAGGAAGGCGTGCTGGGCATCGGGGATCGCCTCCATGATTGTCTTGCGAATCTTCTCACCGGAAAAATCAGGATCAGTAAACACAATCACTCCCCGGGTTTCTTGAGCATGTTCTATTTGTTCTAGGATATTTTCATTGATGGCCGAACCGCGAGTCTCGATCGTATCCACATCAAAAACTTCCTTCAAACGTTTGGTATCGTCTTTGCCTTCGACTACGATGATTTCTTCAATTTTTTCCTTCTGTTTGTTATCCATTGGCTTTGATCCTGAATAAGCGGTGTGCATTTTCCGTCGTTTGCCGGGCTACTTCTTCCATTGGTAAATTCCGAAGTTCCGCGATTTTTTCTACAATATAACGGGTATAGCCGGGTTCATTGCGTTTCCCGCGATAAGGCATTGGTGCTAAATAAGGAGCGTCGGTCTCTACTAATAATTTATCCATCGGTACCACCGCTGCCGCCTCTTGAACATCTAAGGCCTTCTTAAAGGTCACAACCCCAGAAAAAGAGACATGCATTCCTAAATCTAAGAAGCGCTTCGCCCATTCGCCGCTGCCGCTAAAGCTGTGCATGATGCCGCCGATGTCGCGAATATCTTCTTCCTTTAAAATCTTATACGTATCTTCCAGCGCATCGCGAGTATGGATGCTGATAGGTAAATTCATTTCTTTTGCAATCGCGATTTGACGACGGAAAACTTTAGCTTGAACTTCCTTTGGATCTTCCATCCAGTAATAATCCAGCCCAATCTCGCCTAACGCCACAACCTTTGGCAACGTTAATTTCTTAATCAAGTCTTCTTCGATCGCTTTCGTGTAGCTGCCCGCTTCTGTCGGATGCCAGCCGATGATGGAATAAATTCCTTCGTATTGCTGGTTCAGCTCCAAGCTTTTTTCAATCGTCGGTGTATCAAAACCAACTACAGCCATTTCTGTCACGCCAAGTTCACGCGCCCGTTCAACTGTCTCTGGAATCTCATTTTCAAATTGTTCCGCATTCAAATGCGTGTGAGAATCAAAAATCATGTGTAGTCCTCCTAAATCCTTCACTCTTATCTTCAAAATCCATTTAGAATCAACCTATTTTAACACAGTATTTAAAACAAACTAAAGACATACAAACATGAGAGCTTTCACTTTTCTATTTTTATTATGTATATAGCTTTAAATACGAAAATGGTTTGAAAACAAAAAAGCAAATATGACATTTACTTTTGTCACATCTGCTTTTTCGAATATTCAGCGTTTCACACGCAGCCTCTCTCAATAATAGTAGATCGACTTAAAAAATCCTTACAGCTTATCCAAAGTGTAAACAATGTTTCCGGTTTGTTCTTTTTCAGTCATTTCTCGACTTCGATCCTTGGCAGCGAATGCCTTTACTCCGTGAACCTCAATAGGAAGGCGAGCGTCGGAAGCTGCTAAAATTTTTTCGCAAAGTTCTATATTATTATCCAATAAATGAATCGCTGATTCAAAAGTTCCATGATTTCGAATGATTCTATTGTAGCGACCATCCCATTGCTTCAATTTGTTCAAGGCCTTATAATGCTCAGCGATCGAAACACTTTCTGGAAAACAAATCAACGTGTTTTCGCCGCAAGCATCCCCAAAAACAGCTACCTCTTCTTCTGGTATTAAAAAGACCATCATGCCTTTAGTATGGCCTGGAACCAGCATAAGCTCGATCGTTACTCCTCCCAAATCGAAGACCATTTCTTCTGTCAATTGTTTGAATCCGCTTGTCCGTTGCGGCAATACCTGTTCCGAGCGCCATGTTTGTGGAAGCGGTGTGGGCGCTGCCTGAATCTCTTGAATCCGAAAAGCTTTGGAACAGTGTTTCTTTTCCAGCTCCTCATCTAGAGGACTTAAATAGACCTCCTCAAATTGACTGCTTCCTCCCGCATGATCGCAGTGCCCATGCGATAAGATAACTGTATACTCCGTAGTCGCTAAATCATCAACAAAGCTCTTTAAATCTCCACAGCCTAGTCCCGTATCTAATAACGCACCGCTCTTTTCTCCTTGGATATAATAGGCGCATACCTCAAAAGCCGTTCGAATACGGAAGATTCTTTGGGTTACTTTTTCAGTCGAAAAATACATTAGTCTTTCACGGTCCCTTCATCAAGTTTAAAGAACAGCATTACAACAAAACCAGAAATCAAGCCAACTGCGACAGTTACTCCTAATACGATATAGTTGTACGTACTGCCTCCAACAAATCCCGCTAACCCATAAATACCATTCGAAATGTTCAACACATGTCCTGTCAAATTCAATATGCCCGCAACCAAACCAGTGATCGCTCCTGAGATGACACCTGCGACAAACGGTGTTTTATAAGGAACATTTAATCCATACAACAACGGCTCACCTACTCCGCCTAAAAACCAAGTAATGATATAACCAAACGTCAACGTCTTTTTTTCCTTTGATTTAAACTTAAAGACACACGCCAACGCGACACCTGTTGCTGCCCAAGAAGACGCTAAAATTCCTGGCATCAAGAAATTATCGTAGCCTAGAGTAGGAAAGGTCGTAAATAAATAAGTGAATAAGACCGGATGCATCCCTGTCATCACAATAAAGGCAAATGTTGCTCCAACGACACAAACAGCTAACGGTCGAGCAAAAGTATTCAGCGCAATCAATGCTTCACCAATATATACGCCGATAAAACCACCCAACGGACCAAAGACTACCAGCGTCAGCGGAATCATCACTAGCAAGGTCCCAAAAGGAATCATGAACACCTTTAACACATCTGGAGTGAATTTTTTCCAAAATTTTTCTACAAAACTCATCGCTGCAATCGTCAAAATCATCGGCAATACTGTACTTGAATAATTTTGCAACATCGTAGGTAGACCATAAACAGAGAATTTAACACCATCCTCGGCCATTTGCATAAAACTTGGATAGAGCAGCACAGCCCCTAATAGCATCCCGATTGGAATACTGGTTTTTAATTTTCGAGAGGCAGACCAGCCAATAAAAACCGGCAAGAAATAAAATCCCGCGTCTCCTACAAAGGTAAACAACTGATATATGTCACTTTTCTCTGTAACCACACTCAGCATTGAAGGTCCTAATACAACCCCAACCGTTTTGCATAAAGACGCTACTAACAGAATCGGGATCAATGGTGTTAAGGAACCAGAAAGATAATCTAATACTTGATTAAAAATTGCTTTTCCATCTTTTCTACCTTTGGCTGTGTGTTCATCGCTTTCTTCTTCACCGGCCGCTGGTAATAATTTGGTAACTACATCATAAAGATTTGTTACAGTTGGACCAATGATTAGTTGATATTGCCCCGCTTTTCTCGTAACCCCCATGACGCCATCAACAGACTTTACCTTTTCATCGTCAGCTTTTGCGTCGTCCTTCAACACAAACCGTAAACGAGTCATACAATGTGTTACATTGTCGATATTCTCATTCCCTCCGATTGCAGCAATAATTTGTGGTGCCGTTTCTTGATAATTCATTTTCATGTACCTCCATTTATTTTATTTGATTAAAATAAAAGGTCTAGCCGGCCGCTCCCGTAACCATCCAGTACAAAATATTTTTTCCTCCTTTATTTTTTATCCGCGAATTTCTTTTGCGGTTGTTAAACGAATGACATGTATCATTAGAAATAGTCGTTCACCCTCAATTTCCTTTTGATACTTCTCAGAGATAACTTGCATAATTTTCGTCACACAGGCAGCTTGTTGAGGGTATTCCTTCATCAACATCTCCATCATGTGGTCGCTTTTATCATATTGCAGCATCCCGTCTTGAACGATTCGTTGCAGCAAGAAGCGTAGATGTAAAACAAATCTTGCCCTGTCAAGATCAGAATGCTCTAGTGCTATACGGGCGTCCATGTCCTCCTCAATCACATTCATCACTTGATTGATCGTCTCTGTAATTCCTACGGTTTCTTGAATTTCAAGATCCATTTCTGAATTAACAATATGGATCGCGATAAAATTCGCTTCATCACTAGGAATGGACAAATCAACATGCTCCTTGATCATCGCGACTGCTTTTACAGCTAATTGGTATTCTTCAGGATATAACGCCTGCACATTCCATAAAAGCGAGCTGTCGAAAGTAATCCCTAAAGCCATTCGCTCCAAAAGATTCGAAATATGATCGGTCAAAGTGATATGAATTTTATCGTTGATCGTTTTTTTGGTACCATTTTTTATGACTTCAATAATTTCTTCAGTTAACTCAATGATATCATCCGAAATTTCCATGATTATATCTTGGTATTGGCGAATTGTTTCCTTGGTGTCCAATGTAAATACTTTTTCCGTTTTGCTTTCATCGGCCTCCTGACCAGGCTTTTTTCCGAAAGCAATTCCTTTTCCTTTGACGATTATTTCTGCTCCATTTTGGTCCAAACTAATGATCGTATTATTATTGAGCACTCGTTTTATGATCATGATTCCACCTACTTTATCGTCAAAATGGGGGTTGCTTCATTAACTTTTTTTAGCAAAGATTTTTTTTCAATGACTTTTCCAGCCGCATTTGTAATGATCACCATGACGTCCGTATCATAGCCCGCTTCATGAATACTTGAGTAATCCATTTCAACTAACAAATCGCCGGCGTGTACCCACTGATTTACTTTGACCTTACTCTGGAAAAATTTCCCATCAAGTTCCACTGTATCAACTCCTAAATGCAATAGGATCTCTACACCATCCTTCGTTCTCAACCCAATCGCATGCCCTGTGGGAAACACCGCTGTTACTTCTGCAGCCACTGGAGCAGTGATTCGTTGTTCCATGGGCGATATCGCCACGCCATCACCCAGTATCTTCGCTGAAAACACCTCATCATCTACAGATTCAATCGCTTTTAATTCTCCTGTTACTGGACTCAATAAATCCATTTTTTTCTCTCCTTTCTCGAATAAATAAACAAAAAAAGACCCATTTACGCAAAGTCTCCATGGACTTTGGTAAACCGGTCATGCTTAGCCGAACTAATAACAATCCTTAATTACAATTTCAAGTTATCACATTCTCACAGCTTTGTAAACCCTTTCTAAGATAATGATTTACTCACTTTTCAAATTGTACGATCAAAAAGCAATACTGGCAGTTGATTCGCTGGGGAGTAATTATTTGCTAAAAAGTATACTCATATACTTTTATTTAAGCGCGCAATAATTGCTCCATCATCTCCAAAACTCCCTCTTGATTATTCGAACCAATCACTTCCTTTGAAGCTTGTTTGACTTTTTCCTGAGCATTTTCCATTGCATAACTCAAACCGGCATATTCCAGCATTTCGATATCATTGCCGCTATCACCAAAAGCTGCGATCTCAGTAGGTGCGATGCCCCACTCGTTGCTTAATTTTGCTAACCCATTGGCCTTATGAACGCCAGGAATAATCAAGTCAATGTCACCATGCCCACTAGACACTGGAATCATTTGATCTGCCAACACTTCTTCCAAAGCGGCCAGCTTCTCCTCAATGCCAATATTAGAAAAGGTCAAGGCAAATTTGAATATTTCATCCTCTTGATTTGCGACATCTCCCAGCCGCTCAAGTTTTTTTATACTTGGATAATAAAATTTGACGATGCGAAACACATCATCTGGAATATCTTTTGAAACATAGGCACTTTTTTTGCCGCAAACGACTAGAACAATCGGTTGCAGTGCGTTGATTTCCTTCAATGTTTCCAACACTATATCCATTGCTAGTCGTGCATTGTAGTAATGCGTCCCTTCAACAATGATATTGGCTCCATTTTCCGAAACGAAGGACATTTCTGCATGATTCTCAGGGAAAAAGCTTTTTAGCTGATCGTACTGATTCCCGCTGGCAACAACAAATTTTATCTCCTTTTCCTTCATTTGTTGGAAAATCCGATCAAATCGCTCCCGATTGTATTCTTTTTGATCATCTAAAAAGGTTCCGTCCATATCAACTGCAATCATTTTTATACTCATTTTAGTCATCTCCCTCTATTTATTCGTCCTCATAAGAGTAACATAAACTATGGGACGCATTTCAGGTCAAGCGAAACTTCATTGAGAAAACTCGCCCATCTTTTGAGCATCAGGTAGGTACTGTTCCACATCAGCTCTGCAAGCAGTCGCTGTGTGTCTCAGCAATAAGACCAAAATATTTCTAAATTGCCAAGAAACACAGTGTTCGAAGAGAACTGATGTTGATTGGTACCTACCTGGTGCTTCTCAAATTTAGAAATATTTTTGCTTATTGCCGAAATGTTAGTTCTGCTTAACGGAGTTTAGAGTAACTGTATGCGTAGAAAAGCTAGTTCGTGAAGCCGGACATGAATACGCCTGCTGTAAAGCGACTTAATCATGTGAAAATTTTATTCTTTCCTTATAGTTAAAAAAATACTCCGTCTAAATCCCACAGAAAATCCGCCGAAAGTCGGATGTCTCCTTCAAATATTCTCTCTATAATAAGCGTTGTAAGTTACTATTTAGAGAGAGGTGAGTGTATGCCTGATTTTCAAAAGGAGTTTCCAAATGCCGCGCGTTATCTGAAACAACGCTATCCTGATAAGGAACCACTAAGCAGCTTTTGGCATTGGGCGATTTTAGCACTTTTTGCCCTGCTATGTATCGCAACAATCAAGCAGCAATTGCTATTAATCGGTGGATTGATCCTTGTTTCCGCCTTGATCAAAGGACCAGGAATCTTAGTTTTCGGGGCCCTCTATTCCTTGTTAGTCAGTTTATTTCCGCCAATCGGTGTCGTTCTTTCCGCACTTTTTTTCCTATTAAATATTCGTTTATTGACTAAAAGCTGGCGGGTAAATATCGTAACTTCACTATTTTACTTGTATCCGTTAGGCTTGAGTATCCTGCGTTACTTCACCCAATGGGATGCGGTATGGCAGATTGGACTTCAGTTATTGCCAGGATTATTACTGCTCCATTTTGTATTGATGCAGGTTTACTATTTCCATCCAAGCGCCCGTCAAGTCGCTTGGACTGTATTAGCTACACCGTTTGAATTAATCTCACTTATCTTGCCAAAACGCTTCAAGAAACCGTTTCGGACTACCACACAATCAACAAGACTAAAAAACGTGAAAAAATATCGTTAAGGAAGGCAATCATGGCCCTTCTTTAACGATTTTTTATTGTAACCAGATTTTCCCGCTTCAATTAACCATGTTAAGATAAATGTGTAGAACTGACGTGTTTGTCTTTTGGAAGAGGTGACGATTATAAACCCTAAATATGAAATTCCTACGAATGAAGAGCGTTTAGCCAAAGAATTTGAAAAACTAGGCCGGCAATTCTTTGATAAAGTCGATGCGAAAAATTTCAGCCACGCCTATAAAATCCTGAATCAACTCACAGATAATCCGCAAAAAAATCCGCAAGAAACGAAGATTTATGACAAAAACAAAAAACTCATCTAAATGGATAATTCAGTTACGAAAAAAAACTAATTCTCGCTGCACATACGATTAGGCTAAACCACCTGTCTCGCATCTGGTTAAGAAGTAATCTCTGCCTATCAAAATTATTAAACTGCAAAAGAAACTAATTCACAAATAGGCAGCCAAGAAAGCTAGTCGCTTTCCTCGCTGCCTTTTTCTTTAGGGCTTTTGTGGTCGTCTAAGCCACGCCCTCTATTGGGTGGAAACGTACCCTTTCATCCGGCTAATTTGCTAACTAGCTGCTGCAATTGATACACATCTTGATTCGTCAAAAATGGATCAATGACAACAGTCGGATATTCCTCCGGTACTTCTTCCACACTGCTTGAAGTAATCAGTGCATCATATTTTTCTAACTCTGAACGATTGATGTTCACATTGGTCAATTTTTTCTCTACATAATGAACTTCAAAATTCCCGTAAATTTGATTCTCGATTTGACTGCCTAAAAAAAATTCCTCTGTCGGTGATAACTCAGACAATAGCAGCAGCTTCAATGGTCGATCACAGCTCGCCAACAATGTCAGACTTTGAGGAACCATTGTTATCAAAAGATATACGTAATTCCAGATAAAATCCTCTTCTTGGTAGATCTGATAACGTCGGACAAAATGATCCACAATTTTCTTTACCTTTTTGACAGCTTGGTCATGGGTCTCAGACAATTTATCTAAAAAGATTCTCCGCTGACGGAATAAAATATCAATCAGCTGTCCATCCGGCTCATAAATCCGATGCTCGTTCATCAAAACGATCGCCAATTCCTGTTTTTTGTCATTGCCCAATGAAAAATTCAATAAGCTATCGAACTCCTCCACTAGTTCTAAGTGACGATAATAATAGCTCGCGTACTCATCTTCTCTTCTTAGTGCACTGTTCAATTGCGTCTTGCTGGCAACCACCACATCCGCGTACGACAACCATAGACAATCCTTGATTTTGTCCGAAGACAGCTTCACGCGAAAGACCTCCAGCGCCATTCGTTTGAAGGCATCTAAAATTTGTCTTTCCGGCAGCATCAGATCACTATCCAGTTCTAAGGTTGGATAATAATGTCCATTTTTAATCCGCCACAAGCTGATATACATGTTATAGCCTAAACGTTTACGAGAAATGTAATTATCCTCTAGTTTATTCACTTGGATGAATTGATTCACCAATTCCGTGATGGCTTTGATCTGGAACTCTTTTAAATCCCGATACAACGAGTCCAAACGGTCTGATTTTTCAATGAAATAGCGGTAATACATGTGTCGAATCACACTTTCATTCCCCTCCAAACGTAACGGACGGTATTGCAAGGTGATACCTGTTTTCAACAAGACACTCTCAATCTTCTTCAGATTCCGTTGGGTCTTCGATGGACTCAAAAAAAGCTTCTTCGACAGATCGATAATATTCTCGCACTCTTCATACAGCAGTTCCTCAATAATTTGAAACTCCGGCGATTGCTGGATCGTGTCGGCATATAGTCGATTGATACTGACATGCGATTTGATTTGCAGCTGATAAAGTCCTTTATATTTTACAATACGAAAAGCGTCTTGCTGGCTATTGATCAGCTTAACGTCCTTTAATAATACAGATAATGAGCATTCCAATTCTTCAAGTAATTGATCACTTGATAGACCAATGCGGCACGCGTAAAGCAATTCAACCAAACGCAGATGCCGCAGATTGCTTACCCCTAAAATATCTCTAAAATTCATACTATCACCCTCTTCACTAACTCCTATGCTTATCCCCACCAACTCCGACTTCTAAAAAACTAGCAGTCCTTGGTGCATGAAACAAAACCCCTTTTGTGCCATGCTGATAAACTCATTTTTTAAAGCACTAAAACTCGCTCATTTCCCCTCCTTTAGCTTTTTTGTCCGACAAAAGAAAAAGCCAAGCAATATCACAAAAATAAAATATTGCTTCGTTTTATCCATTGTCTTGCTGTATAATAATGGTAACTGATAAAAGACTTCTCTGCTTTTGCCTTCTTAAAAAAAGAGAGTGTTATCGAACAGCTCATACAGCTCTTTGTAATGGCTTCATGACAAATAAGCAAAGTTATTTAATTCACTTTTTAAAATAAAAATAAATTTTTTTAGAAACTAATAGTTAAATTTTTTTTGTTCCGTTTGAATTAATGATAATTACGGATAATATAAAATAAATTCTGTAATTATTATTTTTATTAATTACTAAGAATTTTTCGCTTCTTCCTTTTTATATAACTTAATATATGACAAAAAAGAGTGATCCTAAGAAAAGGATCACTCTTTTTATTACTATTTGATTATTTAGCCGTACGAATGTTGACAAATTTGACGTTCACATATTCCTCGACTCCATACGTGCCATTTTCACGACCAAATCCTGAGTGTTTTACTCCGCCAAATGGTGTCGCCGAATTGGAAATAGAGGTATCATTGACGCCGACCATGCCATATTGTAATTTACTGCTGACATTTTCCACTGTATGGATATTGGTTGAGAAGAAATAAGATGCCAATCCAAATTCTGTATCATTTGCGTCTTCAATGACTTTTTCCTCATCCTCAAAGGTAATCAACGGAATCACCGGACCAAAGGTTTCTTCATAAAAGATATTCATTTCTTTTGTGACACCATCTAAGACAGTTGGTTCAAAGAAATTCCCATCAGCATACTCGCCTTTATCCAGCTTATGACCGCCAGCTAAGATTTTTGCGCCCTTATCCGTCGCATCCTTCAATTGTTCAACAACCTTTTCGACGCCAGCTTGATTGATCAGGGGTCCTACTGTTGGATCTTCTAATCCGTTTCCGACTGTTACTTCTTTGATCGCTTCCACGATACGATTCGTTACTTCATCTTTGATATCCTTGTGGATAAAGATTCGATTTGGTGAAGTGCAGACCTGACCATTGTTGATGAACTTAGTTTGAATCAATGTTTCCACTGCCCGTTCAATGTCTGCGTCAGGGAAAATGATATATGGCGCATGTCCGCCTAATTCCATTGAAACATTTTTCAACGTTGGCGCTGCTTGTTCGTTTAGCTTTTGACCAACTCCAGTTGAACCAGTGAAGGTGATCTTTTGTACGTCTTCAGATTCTGAAAGAATTGGTCCAATCGTAGAAGAATCACCTAAGACGATGTTTACCACGCCATCAGGAAACCCCGCCTGATCAAACAATTCCATCAACGCTAAGGCAGATAGCGGCGTTTCCTTCGACGGCTTCAAAATCACCGTACAGCCAGCAGCGATCGCTGGAGAAATCTTCCGAATAATCATATTCGATGGAAAATTCCATGGAGTGATAGCGCCCACGACACCCACCGCCTGCTTGCGTACCTGCCATTGATTGGTCACTGGGGATGGAACGATTTCACCTAATAATCGTTGTCCTTCTGCCGCGTTCCAGCGAAGATTCTCCACATTCGTTTGAATCTCACCTTTTGCCTGCGTCAAAGGCTTTCCCTGCTCCATTGTCATGATCGTCGCTAAGCGATCCGCGTCTTCTTCCACAAGATCAGCCATTTTATTCATTAATTTCGCTCGTTCAGCCGCAGATGTCCGCGACCATTCAGGAAACGCGTTGTTCGCCGCTTCAATTGCCGCGTGAACTTCCTTTTCGCCTCCGACATGAACCTCAACCAATGTTTCTCCTGTTGCCGGATTTGTTACTGGTTTGGTTCCTTCTGAGCCTTCCACCCATTTGCCATTAATATAGAGACGTGTTTCGACTGCTGGTAAAGCTTGTTCTTTTGCCATGTGTCTAATTCCTCCTATTTTATCATGTGCAGTAGTGGTTAAAATCGATCAACAGCATTCGTATCATTTTTTTCCTGCTGTTTACTACATTATTCACCGTAACACGGATAAAAAAACAACTCAAAAAATAAGCTTAAAGAGGAAAATGCTTATACAAATCTGATAAAAAAGGAAAATAGACAGTCCAAAACGAATGATCTCTCCATTTTACTTTTGTTATGCTTAACAAAAAACGGAGGACTGCTATGTTTGCGAATTTGAAATACCTTCCTTAAAAATACAAGCTCATATTTACGTTGATTGATCTGTTCAAAGGCGTTTCCAATCTCCAACAGCTTTGATACTATGGAAGAAAACGAATGGATGTGAGCATCATGGCTTTGATCGTGTTGATCGGCTCTCAGGCTGTCGGAAAGATGACTGTTGGAAAAGAATTGGAAAAACAAATAGATGGAAAGCTGTTGTTCAATCATCAAACATTGGATCTTTTCGCAGATTTCCTCGGCTACAGCAAAGACGCCTTTCTGCTCTCTGATAGGACCAGAAAAGAATTGTTCAAAGCCTTCGTCAATAATCCAGAGACAAATACGACCAAAACAATCATCTTCACCGTAGTCATCGACTTCGATTCAGCCTATGACATTGAATTTTTACAGGATATCTCTTCGATCTTTTTAGAAGCCAATCAAAAGGTCTATTTTGTCGAACTTGTTGCCGCCTTGAGAGTACGCCTAAAGCGTAATGTTCATGAAGAGCGCTTGAAAGCTAAGCCTTCCAAACGAGATACCAATTTTTCAAGAAGGGAACTCCTAACTTCAACACTGAAAAACCGTTAGTGAAATATCCCCCAGCATTTTTCATTTCAATTTAATTCTCAAAAGAGGAAATTTTTTGAACCAGTATTACTCTTTACTTTATCTCTTAAGAAATTTAGACTAATTTTGTAGCTTTTAGATATTTCATTTTCATTAAGCTGAAAAAATGTGGTTAACATGTCATGAATGAGATATTCAAAACAATTACCTGTCAAACTTCGCTATACCAGTAATATACTAGCCTATACGTTAGGAGCAAAAATATATGAAAAAAATCATCTTTACTTTATCTTTATTTACTATGTTGTCATTAGCTGGATGTTCTACTAAAGCAAGTAAGAGCGACAATGCTTCTACAACGTCATCTAATGCTAGTCAAACAGCATCAGAAGTGACAACTACTTCTAAAACTAATTTAAAAGATAGTAATTCTGAAAATACACTTGATACGAGCGTGAACATGCTTGACTCAGAAGAAAGTACGTTTGAAACTCATTCTCTTTCCAGCTCTAGTAATCAAGAACCAACAAATAACTCTGAAAATAACACTGAGAATTATTACCAACAAATCAAGGACGCGTGGCAAAAGGAAAAAGACTACGTAGAGGCGATTGAAGATCCTAAGTTGAAACAGTCTGTTCAAACACCTTCGGCTGCTGCTAATGCCATGGCAAGTAAGTTAGAGATGGAAAATCCCGCAGATTCCAAAATTATTGAAAGTAGCTTACAAAAAGTTTTAGCTGGTCAATGATACTGGGGAAAATTTCAAAGTTCATAATGTAAATACCCTATTTTTACTTTTTTAGAAGCAAATAATATTTTAGGAGGACTTTTTTGAATTTAAAGCAAGCAAATCGGGAAATTGTTGTAACAGCGACCATCTTATTGTTCTTTTTCCTACTTTCTTTATATAAATCCAACTGTCATTTTCTTTTTGGAGCAACAGGCGCGTTTGCAATATTTCTTTATTATATTTCATGTCGAATTACTACTAAGCGAAACTCTTCATAACACATTTTTAATTTAAGTCTCTTAATGATACGGCCCGCTTATGAGCCGTATCCTTTCTAAAATTCTTCATTTGATGAACTAAAAAGAAAAAGGATGTGTATTTTTGTTTAAAAAGGACGATGTTGCTTTAATATTTTCGATAATCATAACCCTTTCCCTATATTTTCTTGGTCTTATTTTAGATAACTCAGTACTAAGATTTATTCAAGGATTTTCTACAGCCATAGTAATTGATATTATAATTCAAAAAATTAGGAATATCCGTTGCTCTAAAGTAACCTAGTTAACTAACCACACTTTTAATTCCTCCACTAAGCCAGAATGCTAGTAAGAAAATAAACGCTTTTGTCTCTATGAAAAGTTTCCTATTACTAACAGATCTATTTTTTATCTGCTGTACTAACTCAAAAAGTACAGCACTCGTGGAATTTGGCTATTCTTTATGTATTTTATCCAAGCTGCCTATAAAAACAGAAGAATTTAGCTGATAAGTTTTAACTTTTTTTAATGCATTAACTGCCAAAATCTACTAATTAGCAAAAATCTTCAAATCGTGGTATGATAACTCATGGAATTTCGTTATGAACGTTTTAGTTGCCTTTCGTCACTAATTGAGAAAGGAGAATGCTCTATGACATTCACTAACAACAAATTGGAATACCGCGTAACTTTAGATACCAACTTAAATCTATTTATTGTTTTCGACAAAAAAGACGAAAACAAATTTGCGACCGGTACGACAATTGAAAATGCAGTACAAGAATTAGCAAAAATCGCATAAGGAGTGTAATCCTCTAATGGACAATTACTGTTCGTACTGAAAGCATCTGCTGTGGCTCACGGTAGATGCTTATTTTTTTGCAGAAATAGCCCTCCTAATTAATCTCTTTTACTACATCCACACTTTTTCAACTAATTCTACAATCAGATAATCTTACATCTTCTCAATTTATCAACCGAACAATGACGCTACATGATTATTTTTAACTTATTTCTTTTTATCTACCGTTCGCGTTTGTTTTTGAACCCAGCTACTTGATACAATGTGTTCGTCTAGTAATAGACAAAGTATGTGCGTGAGCTAGGTAACTAATTGACAAATTAGCTTCCCCCTTAGCTCCGAGACTGCCGATTCATGCCCGGCAGTCTTTTTTTAGCGAAACCACCCGTTATTACCATTCGCGTCTTTTTCAATACCGTTTGCGGTTGCGTTTTTATTCAACTTTGATAGTATTTCACTGTCTGGCGAATACAAATCGCTGGATCAATGTTCTAGACAGTCTCTTTAGTAGGCTGTCTTTTTTTTTTGCAATTGCCCAGTAAGTCTTTCTTGCTGTTCACGACTGATATAATACCGTTCGAAGTTACTTACATAATGTAATTTTCTATAAGTAAGCGATCCACTGAAATTTAAAAAGAAAGGTATCTTATCATTTATAAAATGAGGATATTCTCGAATCAGAGCTTGACGCTGAAATTTTTGTAAATACTTGGAATCGAGTCTAAACTAATTTATTTTAGATAATTCAATTTAATTCTCAAATCCTAGATTTGCATCAAATTGACGCAAAACGCAAATATACCCTGGATTTTTTTCAAGCGCCTGAAGCATGTTTATCCGTTTTTCTCTATGATCAGCGGATCTGCTGTATCACTTTCCAAACCTTTTGGAATCTTTTTTATTTCACCCAGCGTCCAGTCATGCTTTTTCCCCTCGGCAGTTTTAAAAATCTATACAAGCGTGTACCGATATTTCGAAAGTTCCGCCTTCTCATATTTCTTTTTCTATTCGATAGGCTGAGTTAGCTGAACTTTTAATCAGTAGGTCACTAATTCGAACCCTTATATTCCCCTTTGGTGCAAAATTTTTGCTCTGGATAATTGACCAATGTAAAATAAAAATAAATTACCTACAGTTAGCCTTTCAAAGACATATTAACCGATGATTATTTATTCCTATATAAATAAACAACCAGAATGGAGGTTGATTAAATGACAAATTTATTAGCAGCTGGCTTCATGTTTGTTGGTGGTGCGATACTTATGTTAGCAGGTGAATATGCCAAATGGGTCCCAATTATAGGAAGCATCATTGCCCTAATTGGTTTAGGAATGTTGATTTATTATTTGTTCAGCAAAGATGGAAATTACAATGGAAATTAAACGTTTCTTCGTCAACATTAAATGCATAAACCTACTAGGAAAATCCAGTTGTCAATTAGACTTCTGGATTTTCTAGTACTTACTTGTTCGGCGTGGTTAACGTACTACAATCGAGTAGAGGGGAAAGCCAACTGACCTTCCGCCCCTCTCACACCACCGTACGTACGGACCCGTATACGGCGGTTCAATAAGTTGAGTGTACGAACTGGTACTTCAAGGAGATGTCCTCATATCCTTGGTGGGCCAGTTCTTTGTCTGTTAATGATCGATGAAGAATATGACTTTTAGAGACTGACCAAATACCTTTTCTTGTATTTGACCATTCATACGCTTTCGCTTTATCGATCCCTAAACGAATCAGATTTTTCCTTTTGGTTCTCGGATTCTTCCATTGTTTCCAAATATATTGTCTGATTCTTCGCTTCAACCAACCGTTTAACTCCCTCATGAATTCTTTCATCTCACCAATTCCATAGTAGTTGATCCAACCAGTCATTAGTTGCTTGATTTCTTTTAAAATAAGTTGGATACTTCTTCCACGGTTTCTTTTAGTGAGTTGTTTGAGCTTGCTTTTCACACGCTGTTTTGCTTTTGCGTGAGGGCGAATTTTAATACCTTTCTTTGTTGGCAGAATGCAGAATCCAAGAAACTTTCGTTTCAATGGGCTTCCTACCGCACTCTTTTCTCGATTTACCGTCAACTTTAGTTGTTCTTCGAGAAATTGAATGGATTTCTTCATCACACGCTGTCCTGCTCGTTTGCTTCTAACATAGATATTGCAGTAAGTAGCCCAAGGGAACCTCCCCCTTAGGCCCTCTCAGAACCGGACGTGAACCTCTCAGCTCATCCGGCTCCCATTATCCAGCCGATGGTAATATTCCAATTTTCCAATGCGCGAATAAATTTCTTTCTCGCTTGGCGATTTCCCCTAACCAATGTTCCGCTTTTCTTCGTGCTTGTCGCTTTTTATATTTACGACGAACCCACTTCACGAGACATTGGTTGATGTAGCGCAGTAGACTGTACATTTCTGATTTATAGAATTTCATGTAATAGTTCATCCATCCTTGAATTTTACTATTGAACATATTCGCTAAATCCTCTAGCTTTTTGTCCGCTTTTAATTGTAATCGCCAATTCCTTACCTCTTTGCGAATCGCCTTTTTCGCTTTATCTGATACAGCCGGAAGAAAATTTGTGAAGCATTTTCCATATTTATTCTTGGCGCCTCTAGGTCTAAACGTAAAGCCCAGGAAATCGAATGTCGTTATCGGATAGTTCCCCATCCTATCACTATCTCTGCAGTAAACAATCTTTGTCTTATCAGGATGTAACTCCAAACCAAAGATTCTAAACCGTTCTTCCAATCTTTTCTTCAGATATTTCGCTTGCTTTAGGGATACACAATGAGTAATACCATCATCGGCATATCTAGCCCACTGTATATTAGGAAATTCTTTTTCCATGAAGTCATCAAACGTATAATGAAGAAACAAGTTCGCTAGAACTGGACTGATTACACCACCTTGCGGTGTCCCGGCTTTTCTCGAAACAGTCGAACCATCTTCCCTCTGGAAAGGTGCTTTTAACCATCTTTCCACATATAGGATAATCCACTTCTCTTGAGTGTACCTTTTTACCATTTCAATTAGATAGTCATGTCTGATATTGTCAAATAGTCCTTTAATATCAAATTCCAGTACCCAATCTCTTTTCCAGCATCTAACTCTTGTTTTCTCTATTGCCTGGATTGCCGACTTATTCGGCCGATAGCCATAAGAATCCTCATAAAACAATCGTTCTACTACAGGTTCAAAATACATCTTCGCTACCATCTGTGCAATCCTATCTTCAACTGTTGGAATCCCAAGTACTCTCAGCCCACCACTCTTTTTAGGAATGGATACTGCCTTTACCGGTTTTGGGAAATAACTTCCCGATGATAATCGATTCCACAGTTTGTATAGATTATCTTTCAGCTTATATTCATAAGCCTCAATTGATTCTTCATCTACTCCAAAAGTTCCTTTATTGGCTTTTACTTTTAGAAATGCTTGGTAAACTGCTTGTTTTGAAATATTGTATGACTTTGTTTCTTGCATAAGTTCCTCCTCCTTAAAGTTGACTTATCCTTGAAACTGGATAACTCAGGTTCTTCGCTCCACTCTCGTTACAAGAGCTTCTTCACTACTACAACCCAATCTGCCCCCATGACTGCATCGGTACTCTTTTCTTGCGGGGCTTCCGCTTGAAATACTCCCTTGACATCAGCCCGTGGGTTCCCACGTTCCATATAGACGCCTATGTTATGTTCATGCCACCTTTATGCCGCCCGCCGCCTGATCAGTAAACAGGTTTCCTCCAAGCTCATCCTAGGTCAACGACTATACCCAGTTTTGACGGAATTTATACGCTTTCGACACTTCTGTGGGTGGTTCGTATGGTCACTCATCTCCATAACACACACCTGACAACTCTTGGTTGCCTTTTCCTTAACGCTCAATACCATAGCTTTTGACTACAGCACCTTAAGGTGGTTTGAAACCTCCACCTGTATGGCGGTTTCGGCAGGCCGTCTGCCATCATCTATACAGCATAGCTGCTTTGAATAGTTTATCTATTCACGCACACTTTCATGGCGCACAGTCATCGGCGTATCGAACAAATTTATGTCCTAGATTTTCTAGCACTTGATCAAATTCGTTCAGGTAGATGTTACTTAACAGGGGAGAGAGATTGCCTCCTTGGGGCGTTCCTTCTTCCGTTGTTGTGATGAGTCCATTTTCCATTACACCACTCATTAAGTATTGACGGATCAGTTTTAGGACTTGTTTGTCCTTTACTTTCCGCTCAATGAAATACATCAGCTTATCGTGATTTACGGTGTCAAAGTAGGCTTTCATATCAATGTCCACCACATATCGGTAACCTTGTTCATAATAAGATTTTGCTTTCTTCACTGCGTCATGTGCGCTGCGATTTGGGCGAAACCCATAACTATTATCTGAGAATTCTGGTTCAAATAGCGGTTGTAACACTTGATTGATTGCCTGTTGAAGCATACGATCAATAACCGTGGGAATTCCTAGTTTTCTTACACCGCCGTTTGGTTTCGGTATTTCTACTCGCAAAACAGGCTGAGGTTTATAGTTCCCTTGGCGTAAATTGGATAGTAATTCCTCGCGGTGCTCTTTCAAGTAAGGAAGCAGTTGATCGACGGTCATCCCATCTGCACCAGCCGCCCCTTTATTTCTGACTACTTGAAGATACGCTTGATTGAGATTATTCCGCTCTAGAATTCTCCCAAACAGATTTTCTACACCATCTTGTTTCCTCTGTTCACCGCAAGAAGTGCTGCGCACTTCATCATACCCTTCGTGTTCCACACTAGCTCTTTGATGATAGCCAAGTTTTCTTGTTTTCTGCGGTCGTCGCATCTTCTCACACCTCCTAAATTATTCAAGATTCTTATTGTTCAGTCCTTCGTAACGGTCAGTGTCGTTACTACTATGACCTCGGCTGACTTCTCATGATTCACCATCATGTCGCCATGATCGTTGTGCTGGTTTGTTTTCATTCAACGCCCACAACACCCTCATGAGATCTCCCCCGGTAAGAGTGAAAACTTTCCTCCTATGTAACTGCTAGATTTACTGTATAGGTTTCGGGCAGTATTGGACTTTGTCTTGTGATGAAGACTTATCCGACCTAATTCAGCCTTGTATCTAGTTTCTGTTCGTCAGTTCAGGAGTTTGCGTCCGACTTCCTTCAGCCACAACCTCACGATTGCCACCTTGTCTTTCGCTAACAGTTCCTACTGCCAAGCCTGTAGTGGACTTTCACCACCAAGTTTTCACCCATGCAGGGCGCACATCAAAAAAATGAGCAGAAGGTCTTAGACACCTTCTGCTCATTCTTTTCTATCAATTAAACTTCAAAACGTACACGACGGTAGCGAACGATTGCTGCTGCCATCAAACCAAGACCAATTACGATAAAGGCAATGATACCCATTCCACCAGTTGATGGTAACGTACCGCCTTTAGAGCTATTGGCAATTGGTAATGCTGTTGCGTTGTTGTAAGAATCTTTGTCGATTTCGAAATCAACATCGTCGGTTAATTTTTGGAACCCATTTGGCGCTTTGATTTCTCGAAGCATGTAGTCACCGTATGCTAAACCAGTTACTTCAAAGCGTCCATCTGCATCAGAAATGAATTTTGTTGCGTTTGCGTAGTCTTCATTTGGTCCAACTGGCGTCCAAGTTTTAGAATCTGTACCAACTGTTAGGTATTGTTCTACGCCATTTACTTCTCTGATAACAACGAATTCCGCACCAGCTAATCCTTTTGTTTCGCCATCTTCATGTTTGAAGAATTTTTTACCGCCAGTGATGATTGGATCGATTGGATCATTTGTTTTCACATCATCTTGTCCACCATCATGATTCATTGTTACAGTAAATTCGTTATTGATGTCCAAGTCGACTGGTGTTTCATCTGTGAATGAAACAGTGTAGTAAAATTCAATTCTTTGTCCAGCATATTGACTTAAGTATTGCGCTGTTGCAGGTCCCGCAGCACCTGTCAAGTTCATTGCAATATTAAATCCAGCATAGCCAGTGAACGGTGCCGCTGTATTATAATAGTCATCTGTTGCATTCGCTAAGAAAGTCGCTAGGGTAACAGCCGTACCACCAATCACGATTTGATCAATTCCTTCGAATTTCACACCTGTTTGGTCAACCGCATCTTTGAATTCTAATTTCGTATAACGAGGTGCTCCGTTAACAAGATCACCGATTTGGCTAGGAATCACAAAGCTTGCACGGTAATGAATTTGTTGTCCAACTTCAAAGTCGTAAGCACCTGCTGGACGTGGTGGTAATGGATCGCCGTTATCATCCACTAATTCTTTCTCAGGGTCTTCGCCTTCTACTTTGTTCTTAGGATACAAATGGATTTTTGTTAAATCTTGTCCGTTGCTGCCTTTCATTGGTAGCATCATAATCAATTTGTACGAACCGATTTCAACGCCTTGTGAAGCATGCTCTTCAAAGAAGTATACTTTGTATGTTCCGTCAGCGTTTTTTGTTGGCAAGTTAGTGAAATTTGCATTCCCATCTTGATCAGTTGTTTGATCAGTACCAACTCTAGTTGCATTTGGTGCATTATTTAATTCAAAGTCATTCATTACTTCTTTAGCAATTGTATTGTATTCAGCGTCTGTTTCATTCCCGGTCAGACGTGAACGTAATTCTGCATAGAAATCTTCTGAAATATCCCACGCTGTGAAGGTAATTCCTGGTAAACCTTCATAACGATTGAATTCATTCATTTCTTCCCCAGTATTTTCGATACTGCTATTTGGAAACTCATCCATTTTCTTCTTGTGAATAGTCACATCTACTGAATCTGCTGCGTATGCGCTATCTCCTCCGCCTAGCACCCCTGCTAGTAAAGGAATTAAGCATAGCAATGTCGTTAACAGTGCAACCCATTTCTTCTTATTTTTCATAATTTTTTTCCCCCTTATTTTTGTTCAATCCAACTAAACCAACAATCATCAACAACAACCCTAGAAAACAATAATTACGTATCAACTCGTTTGTAGACGGAAGCTCCTTTCCTGAGTAACTTGGTCCCTCCCCTCCACTTGGTGTTCCAATCGTTTTTGGTAAGTCTTTCCTTGGTCCTGAGCTATCTGTTATCGGCGGTTCTGTCGATTTAGTTGTAGTAGTCGTCGTTGTTGAAGGTGGTGGTTCAGATGTTGGCGGTGTCACTGGAATTTCACGATATTTACACGTAATCTCCAGCTTATCCGCTTCCGTCAACGTATTCGTCATTCTCTGCGGCAAATAAATAATGATCGGAACCATATGATAGTTGCCTGTTTCGCCTGAAGAAAGGATCAGATAGGCGGCATCTTGATTATTCTGCTGCCGCGGCAAGCTCAGTGAGATTTCCCCCTTGGCATCCACTGAGTACGGCACCTGATTGATCTTCTTCAATTGCTCAGTTTGGACAAATGTTGCTAATCGTTCTTTGGTCGGATAGGTGTCCATGATATATTCCTTATCGGCCTTTTCGTTGCTGGCGCGTTTTTGGCGCCATTCGGTCAAATCATAAACATCCATGTCGATTTGCTCGATCCCTGTATATACATTACCGTTCTCCGGCCTGGTCTTGATCAGTACTTCCACTAGACTTTCCTCTGCAAAAGCAGTAACCCCCATGTTACAAATTCCCAGAATAAGTCCCAAGAGAAGAATCATTTTTTTCATTACGATCCCCTCCTCTTCGTGTGAAGCCAGTAAAGGCTGCCAAGCAGTCCTCCTGCTGTAGAGATAACTCCAAGTGCTACTTTGAAGAACATCGCTGTCCCCGATCCGCCTGTACTAGGCAGCGGACCCGCTCCGCGCTTCCTGTTTGTGACAGTCAATTGAATAAGATTCGGATTGCCGACTCCGCCTGATCCGCTGACATTCGGATTGGATTGAATACTTACAACACCTTCACGCGAAATACTGATTCGAACGGTGCCGCTCATTCCTTGATAGCCGTTTGGAACGACCGTTTCAGATAAACTGTATTCACCTGGTCGCAAACCAGTGAATTCGAAGTATGGCCCCCCTGTTTCCGTTTGATCATAACTCGTTCCGATCAGTCGGAAGCTCGCTCCGCGAAGTTCATTTCCGTCTTGATCGACTTTCTTGATCTTCAGCTTGAAATCAGCCAATTTATTCGTCACTTTGTATGGAGAAGCTTTGCCATTCAATGTAATATTCAAAGCCGTTCCCGCAGCATTTTCCACTGCCTTGAGCTCGATGTTCGTCATCTTTTCATACCCTGCTGGTACATAAGATTCTTCAATAACGAAATCGCCCATAGGAATATTCTCGATCGTGACTTGCCCATTATTATCTGGCTCGAGGTCTGTCGCTAATACTTTGCCGTCAGATCTGCGAGTGACAGTGAATTTGGGTTTGTCCTTACCAAACGGCGTCTTGCCATCATCCATGTATTTACAGATGACCGCCTTGCCGGTCAATAATTTGTTCGTGAGTTTGATACCCTCTTTTGGTTTCGTTGCAGCAGTGAAGCTCGTTCCGTAATTGTAGGTTGGCTTGGCATACCCAATTGTTCGGGCTTCCTCAACCACTCGATAGACGGTGTTTCCGCCCTCAACATTTTGGAATACCCCTTTCCAATTGTCGATCGGTGTCAACGTCAAGGATTCGACATCCTCCCACGTACTTCCTGTTCTCTTTTGCAATGTGACTCGCACATAATTTGTCCGAAGTCCCCAATAGTTTTCTGTCCCCCGATGACTATCCGACCAAACCTTCTCAACTGGAATCTCCAGGTCTTTCGTTCGTTTATTGGTCACCTCATGCAATGAGGTCTTACCGTTTACAGTAATATTAAGGTCTGTTCCTGCAGAATTTTCGACTGCCTTCACATCAATATCAGTCATCTTGTCATAGCCTTGAGGCACATAGGTCTCATCTATAACAAAATCCCCGAGTGGAATGTCTGTGATGAGTACTTGACCTCTAGCATTCGGCTCAAGATTGCTCACCAATACTTTGCCATCCGATTTACGCCTTATGGTAAATCGCGGCAAATCTGACGTAAATGGTGTCTTCCCGTCTTCCATATACTTACAAAAGACCGTTGCCCCCTTCAGCAACTTATTGGTAATTTGAACTCCTTTGCTCGGTAATGTTTTCGCGGTAAATTCATTCACATTGGAATCCGGCTTGGCATATCCCGTTGTCCTTGAAGGCTCAACGACCCTATAGATAGTGCTGCCGCCATCCGCCGAAAATGATGTTTTCCAATTATTTGCCGCATTCAACGTCTTCGTTTCAACGTCTACCCATGAACTGCCACTTTTTCTTTGTAAAACAACTCTGACACTATTTGCGCGAAGTCCCCAATAATTCTCTGTGTTCATATGCGAATCTGACCATTTCTTCTCAACTGGAATTTCGAACTTATTCGCCTTACCCTTAACTGACGGTACGCCAAAATCTAGCTTATCAGTCGTTCGTTCAGGCGTTGGTGTTAATGTCGTCCTTCCGTTCGTTTGATACCATGTGTCGCCTTCATAATTCACAGCGTCTGTTTTTAACCGAAGCTTGTAATCCAATTGAACTTCTTGCTGACCATAAAGATTGATATTATCCACTTTGATCGTATTGTTTGTCACAACCGGATCGTTCGGCAGTTTACTTGTTTCA
The DNA here is from genome assembly GCF_000406965.1 of Enterococcus avium ATCC 14025. Taxonomy (GTDB): domain Bacteria; phylum Bacillota; class Bacilli; order Lactobacillales; family Enterococcaceae; genus Enterococcus_A; species Enterococcus_A avium. The sequence goes on from NZ_KE136365.1 coordinate 305,062, forward strand.
ATTGCTGGCACACCGCTTTTTTTGATTTCCTTAACAGTAGGTTTTCCTACTAGTTCAAACATATCTCCGATTGGATCTTCAATAACGCCTTTATCTACTGTTTGAATGACTGAGTTAAACCAATCATCAAAAGAAATGTCAAAATCACCTGTGGTCTTAGCATGGTAGAATTGATAATCATTTTGTATATCACCAGTTGCATTAGACTTTTTTGAAGCAATCTTATACAGCCCTCTAATTAATTCAGCATCTGAATGACCTTCATAGGTAAAATTCTTTTTGATATTAATAGCAATCGAATTGATTTCCATTCCTTGATCTTTAATATCCGCCGCTGTAGAGTTAACAGGCGTCAGATGACTATAGATACAACGATTTGGCTGAGCTATATAATATCCTTCTGGAATTTTTACAGTATAAGATTTTCCGCCAGTTGGAGCCGCTTGCAAGTAGCTTCCCCCTGCTATTGAATTACCATCGTTTTGTGTAATACGAACACCATCATAGTAGATATTTGTATCATTCTTCAAAGCTATTGGTACAGCACTCATATTAGGAGCACCATCAGTCAAAAGAAAAATAACCTTTCTACGATCCGTTCCACCCACGTTATTTAGCATCGTTTGCGCATCCATTAATGCTTTTTGTGTATAGGTATCTCCATCGGAGGGTGTATTCTTATATGTGTTAACTAAATTCTGCCAATTCGATTCATTGCTGGACATAGGAACTATTGGATTACCATAATTGTTGTTTTTAGCAGAAAAAATAACTCCACCAATTCTTAAACTGTCTGTTTCAGGATTAGCGGCTTTAAATTTATCAATTAACTTTTGTAACGAGTTAACTGATAATGTCTTTCTAGATATACCACCAATATAGCCTTCTGTTTGAATCATCGAAGCTGAATTATCCAACACAAAACAAACATCTACCCCAGGTTTTGGTATTGTGCTTCCTCTAACATTTAAGCGTACATTAAACTCGTCATCTTTAGATGTTTCACTCGCATATTTTCGCAACGATATATTCGGCTTAGTTTTTTCAACACCATATTTAATATACGATTTCGTATAGTCATCTGAAGAGACATCCCAACTCGTTACTCCATCCCAACCAGATTCTTTCTCATAACCACCTTGATGATTGCGAACGTTTGACTGTCCGGTTGGCGTCCAATAGCAAGTAGGATAGGTGCCGTTATTCGACGTATACACTGGTGCTTTATTGGTATATTTCGGTGGGTCCATCCGAAGCAACCCATTGTTTGGAACTGCCGTTGCTGGTACTGGCACAACTTCTTCTGGTTCAGGCGGACCGATAAAATCTTCTGAACTTGTTTTGACCGCTGCTTTACTCTCAGAAGTTTTTGTTTCTTCTTTTGTATCCTGCGCTTTAAGAACAAAGGATTCTTTAATATCAAGAATGTTTTCCTGTATCTTCGCGTCTTTTCCGTTAGAAAGAGTCTGCTCGTCTAGTTGAACATCTAAATTGAGTTTCTTTGTTGATTTCGGTAACTCAAAAACGAGTTGTCCTTCCATGGAAGCTGAATAGTTCTTTTCAATTAGCCATTCATCCTTCTCATCCATGTTCTTAATCGCTGGATATGTGATCACTTTTCCTTTCTCATTTGTTACTTTCAATTTGAGGCGCTGTTCTTTATCACTCTCTTCGCTTTGCCTGCTAAACGTGATTCGCCAACGATTTGTATCTTCTAATGATTCATATTCATAGGAGACTTTTAAGAACTTTTCATCAATTAGTTCCGTTTTCGTTGTTTCGGCATACGCAGTAACCAGTGATGGTAGTGTTTCTGTAATAAAAGAAAATAGTAGAACAACCAACATGAGTAAGTGCTTCTTTTTCATTTCATAAATTCCTCCTTTCACCCTTTTTTCACCCACTCTCCCTTCCGCATAACAATATGATAACTGATATCATTTTCTCTCGCTAAATGTGTTTTTTTATATTTTTTAGTTATCTAAATTGGATATTTTAGCGTTGTTTTATCTTCTTTTGTAACCTTTAGTGTTATTGAACCCAATTACTTAATTTGATTTAAAGAATAATAAAGTTTGATTGTCGTAAAAAAAATTTGCCTTTTGAATTTTTCGTCAAAAAACAAAAAAAGGCCTCAGAAATGTCTATTTCTGAGGCAAGTATGATTATATTTTATCGATTCTCTTTTTATCCATTTATTTAACCAATAGATTTCCGCTTAATCATTCAAGGAAAAATCAACTATCAAGACTTTGCTGAAATCCGCGATTTACGATTTTAGTAGAAAAAAAAGATGAGGCAAATACTCGCCTCATCTTAATAACTATTCAGTTGTTAATTATGCTGTATGTTGTGTCTTGCGATAGCGAACGACCGCGATTCCCATCAGTGAAAGTCCAATTACTAGGAAGGCAATGATCCCCGCCCCACCAGTAGATGGTAGGAAGCCGCCTCTAGAAACGTTAGCAACTTTTTGTAGTGACGTTGCTTCTGAATAAGTATCTTTGTCCACAATGAAAGTAACCGGTCCGCCTAACTTAAATCCGTCAGGTGCTTTGGTTTCCACTAATTTGTACGTGCCATATTTAAGGCCTTTGATTTCAAATAATCCACCGTCTGCAGAGGTAATTTTGATTGCCTCTTCATATTTGTCATCTACAATATCTTTCCAAGTGTAATTATTTGCATTGCCTTGCAAATACTTTGTACCCGCTTCATTGGTAATTACGAATTCTGCGCCTTTTAAGGTTTGAGTGTCTTTCCCCTCTTCGTGTTTTACGAATTTCTTACCACCAGTGGTAAGTGCAGGAGGCGTTTCTTCCGGTACTATTGGTTCAACGTCAGTTTCACCCGTTTGTTGCAAATCTACATAGAAGTTGTTTTCAATATCCTGATCAACTGGCGTATCTTCCGTAAGTTTGACCGTGTAGACAATCTCAATTTTTTTCCCAGCATATTTTTTCAACCATGTAGCAGTATTTATTGATTGAATAGAATCTCTTACGTCATCTAATCTCATCGCAATTTGGAACCCAGCTTTTTTGCCCGTAGCAGCATAACCAGTATCAAAGTTAAACTTCTCCGTTACGGCAACAGGACTAATTGGTGAATCAATCTCTCCCTTAATATCTTCTGGCGTCCCTCCAATAACCTTGATAGAATCAAATTTATCAAAGCGTACGCCATCATGAGTCACTTCATCTTTAAAGACCAATTTACGATAACGTGTTTGTCTTGTTCCATCCGCATTCGTAATCACATCGCCGATATGCATAGGAATTTGATACGTCACCTTATATTTAATTTCTTTTCCAATATCATAAGAAATACGATCTTGATTCACATCTTCTGCCGAGCCATCATCCTTCAGAAGCTCTTTAACAGGTTTGTTTGCTAATTTGTTCTTTGGATACAAGTGAATGTCGTGATTCGCACCTGGGCTACCAGTAATCTTTTCAACTGGCAACGCTAAAAGAACAAGCTGATCAAATTGACCAACACCTTCTTTTTCAGTTTCTTCAAACCAATAAACTCGATAAACACCATTCGCATCGCGGTCAGGCAAGTTTTCAAAAACTACCGTCCCATCGGTGCCAGTGGATTTAGCACCTACTCCGCTTACTGGAACTTTTTTAGCTCCGCCAGTAGGCAGATTGCCTTCGAATGTTTGCTTCGTTGCTTCTTTCATGACCTTCTTGACTGCCGCTTCATAAACTTCTTTAGTTTCAGAACCTGTAATTCCTTCTGCCTTCAATAGATCATAAAATGCATCTGTAACGTCCCACGGTCTGAATTCAACACCTTCTAAGCCTTCATACTTATCAAAGTCTGGATCTATTTCACCGGTGTTGGTTTTTCCTGTTGGAAAATCATCCATTTTTTTCTTGTGTAGTGTTACTTTAATCATTTCTGGTGCAGCCGCCGAGGCGCTCTGCCCAAAACTAAATAAACTCATGCCTATTGGCAGCAAACAAACAAGTGCCATCAACAAACTGACTAATCTCCCTCTTGCTTTCATTATTTTTCCCCCTATTTCTTCTTTTGTATTTTTTTGAATCCTAAAAGCCCGATAAAAATGAGTAATGCACCTAAAACCGTATAGTTTCGAATTAAATCGTTGGTTGAAGGATAATTCTTTCCTGTAGCATTTGAACCATCCAGGTTAGAAGGCGCTGATCTTTCGCTGGAACGCTCCTCTGTCTCAGTTGGTAACGTTGAGGAGGAGATGGGTGGCGTGCTAACATCCTTATATTTCCCATAAATCAGGAGACGCTTGGCTTCTTCTTCTGTCTCTGGATGCTTCTGCGGTAAATAGAGAATAATCGGCAACATATGATACTTTCCTGTTTCGCCGCTTGCCAAAATCAGATACGCTGCATCCTTTTCGCCGCTAAGACGAGGAACATCGAACGAGACATTTCCGCCGCCGTCAACTCCCAGCTCTTCTTGGTTCCACTTGACAAATTGCTCTTCTTGAATGAACTCAGCCATCTTTTCTTTCGTCGAATACGTATTTAGCAGAAATTCCTTTGCCTCCTTTTCATCCCCTCCGTGCTCTTCTCGCCAACTGGTTAAATCATACACATCGAACGTTAGCTTTTCGGTTCCATCGACTCTTTTCCCATCCTCTCCCCACGTATGTATCCACAACTCTACCAACGCATTACTTTGTTCTTCATTTTCTTCTGCGCTTTGCTCATCTGCTGCAAAGACCGTCATACCAAAACAACAAATTCCTAGAAGCAGACATCCTATGAAGGAAATCCTTTTTCCCATTTCCAGCCCCCCTTCTGTCACGGAATTAGTAAATTACTGATAAGCAATCAAAATCCTAGATCTCAAGTGGATTCCTGAACTATCTGCCTATCAGTATTGATATGCTTTGTACTTTTTAATACATTCACATGTCCATTACTCCTCCCACCGATGTTTTCTCCTATTTCTTCATCCATTACCATAGTACATGATATTATTTCTTCGTGTTTTTTCCTTTTTTCGCATTTTTAAGTTATTATATTCATCTTGACATCAGTTATTTCTTTATTTCTATCCATTAACAGAGTTATTCGACTCATTTTTTTTATATTATATTTCAAATAGTAAAACTCATATGTTTTAAAAAAAAGAACTCATTTGGGTGGATTACGCAAAATCTAAATGAGTTCTTTCCATTCTTCTTATTTATCCCGAAAGATCACTGATTAGCTGTTGGAGCTGAACAATGTTTTGATTGGTTAAAAAAGGATCGATGATCACTGTAGGGTAATCATAGGGCACTTCCTCCACACTACTTGAAGTAATCAACGCGTCGTATTTCTTCAATTCATTAATCGAAATCCGCGAGTCACGGGAACGCTCCTCTACAAAATGAATCTTAAAGTTTCCATAGATCCGTTCTTCAATCTGTTCTGCCAAGAAAGTTTCTTCTGTTGGCGACAATTCAGAAAGCAGTAGAATCTTTAGAGGCTGATCCGCGCTCGCTAATAAATTTAAACTTTGAGGAACCATTGTTATCAACAGATAGGTGTAATTCCAGATAAAATCAGTTTCTTGGTAAATACGGTATTTCTTCACAAAGGATTCGGCGATTTTCAGGACCTTCTTCACCGCTTGATAATGAGTTTCCATCATCTTTTCTAAAAAAATCCCTCGTTGACGGTATAAAATATCAATGTAGCGCCCTTTAGGTGGATACATCCGTTGATCATTCACCAGCACAATGGTCAGCTCATTCATTTCAAGATCCCCCAACGAATGACCTAACAAACGATTAAAATCTTCAACCAGCTCATAATGCTTTTGATACAAATCACGATAGATTCTACTTTGCTTCATCGCAGATTTCCATTGATCCTCGCTGAAAATCAGCATATCCGCATACGACAACCACAAACAATCCTTAATATCTTCCTCCGTTAACCGAACTCGGAAAAACTCTAAAGCGATTCTCTCAAACGCTTCTAAGGTTTCTTCGTCAGGCAAGCTTAACGGACTCACCAATTCATTTGCAGGATATCGTCGACCGTTTTTGATTCGCCATAGACTGATATAAATGTTGTAGCTTAATCGTTTTCTAAAAATATGGCGATTTTCTAAATGATTGACCTGAATGAACTGATCCACCAAATCGGTGATCGCTTTAACCTGGTATTCCTTTAAATTTGTAAAAAGTGAATCAACATGATCCGATTTTTCTAAAAAATAGCGATAATAGAAATGTCGGATAACACTTTCCTTTCCCTCAATCCGCAACGGCCGATAATCCAGCTTAATCCCAGCCTTCTTTAACGCGGTTTCAATTTTCTTCAAATAACGTTGTGTATTGGACGCACTAAGATATAGTTTTTCTGCTAAATCACTGATACTTGAACATTTCTCATAAAGTAATTCTTCGATAATCTGAAATTCTGGTGCCTGTTGAAGAACATCCGCGTACAATCGATTGATACTCACATGCGGTTTAACATTGATTTGATAAAGTCCCTTGAATTTCTCAATATGGAAATCCTCTTGTTCATCGTTAATCAGTTTGACATCCTTCAATAAAATTGGTAATGAGCATTCTAGCTCTTCTAATAATTGATCACTCGGCAACCCAACTTGGCTTGCATATAGCAACTCAACAAAACGCAGTCGCCTCAAACTGCTCGTACCCAAAACCTCTCTGAAATCCATTTCATCATCCCCTTTGTTCTTCCCCTTTTAGAACGTAACAAATGACTATTTTTTAAATATGAAAAATATCGGATGCTCAGCATACTGAATTTACAACTCACATAAAACTTCAACCAACAGTGACCAACCATCATATATGTGAATCATCAACCTTCGCTGATACCCGAATAAAAAATGTATCTTTTCATATCAAAATAGCCATCGAATCTATATTAGTTTAATCAAATCCACCTCTTATACTTAATATCCTCAGAGCAATTTAATGTTTTTGTTTATTAATTTCCCCAATATAAAGATTATTTAATAACTGATAAAAATATTGATAACCCTCTATTGATATAATATTCAACCCATTTTCTTTACGATTTCTTTCCTTATATACATGATAACCAATCTTATTTTTTCTTGCTTTTTTATTATTTATTTATTTATAGTTATTAAAAAGCTCAGGAAATCAATAAACAATTAATTCGTAAATAATTTGTCGTTATTTAGTTCTTTTTTTTTAGAATCATTAAAAAATAGTATTACTCATTTTGGAAATGCTAATTAAAAAATTTGAATTATTGCTAATGTTTATTAAAAATTGAAAAACACTTGAATATAAAGTTTGTTACATTTAGTCTTCGATTAATTATTTATATCTCTACCAAATAGTTTAAAAACTAACTTTTTGTTCTAATATTTCTATTCAATTAAATGAATTAAAAATATTAAATCTGATGATCCAAGAAGTTCAGCTGATTGCTTAAGAAATAGAATCGAGTGAACCAAACGTCAATAGTGACCATTTTTACAGCAAAAAGGTTCTAACAATAAGATCACCCCTTTCATCACTAAAAAAGCCTGAAAGTCTAGCGTTGACCTTCAGGCTTTGATCGAAAATATTTTATTATTCTTCACTTAATGGTGGGTTCACAGTAGAAACAGAATTTTATTGACCGTTCATTTTTCTGGTGTTTCTAGTAAGCTCCTTTATAACCTTGTAAAAATATATTCCTGCAATGACAACTCCGACGATTGTCAGAATACTCGCAATCAAGAAGAGTCCTTTGATCCCATAATCCCCGGTTCTTGGCAGTGTACCTGGCTTTACCTTCTCATTTGTCACTTTCAAGCTAATCGTATTGTTTCCGCCATTGATACCTCCTGAACCACTGACATTCGGATGATTATTGACGGTCACTTTTCCATCTACTCCAATCTCGAATCCGATCGGGTCTTGAATTCTCTTATAGCCTTCCGGATTATCCATCTCAGTTAGTATATAAACGCCTGGACGCAAATTATTAAAGTTAAAGACCGATCCCGTGTTTATCGTCTGCTCATAGTTTGGTCCAACCAGTTTAAAGACAGCCCCTGTAAGTGGATTGTCCTCTGAATCGATCTTTTCAACCTTTAAGGAGAAATCCTTCAGCTCATTTATTGCTTGATGCTCTTCTGTCCGATCATTCACTTTAAAGATTAGCGAGGTTGGTGGATTATTCTCTGTAACACTCACTTCGAATTCAGCCATTTCTTTATAACCTATTGGTACATAGGTTTCCTTAACAAGGTAAAGCCCTATTGGCACATCAGGTATCATCACTTTCCCATTGGCATTTGGTTCAATATTTCTCGCTAATTCTTTGTTATCTGATTTACGCTTCACTGAAAATTTTGGCTTATCTTGACCAAAGACGGTATTACCATCCTCCATACATTTCGAAAACTGATAATTTTCCTTTAGTAACTCATTGGTGATTTCTATACCACCATTAATTATATTTTCCGAAGTGAAGGTTGATTGATTAATTACTGGAGCTTTATAACCCTTGACTCGTGTAGTTTCAACTACTCGATAAGTATTGTCCGCACCACCTTCTACAGCGGAAAAATTCTCTTCCCAGTTATTGTCTTCATTCAAATTCTTTGTTTCAACATCTACCCAATTTGATTCACTTAATCTTTGCAAAGTAGCTGTAACTTTGTCCGGTCGTAACCCCCAATAATCATCTGTTCCTTGATGCTCGTCTAACCAGACCTTTTTCACTGGAATCACAAAATTTTTCTTTTGATATCTAACAGATGGAACGCCAAAATCTAACAAATCAGTCGTACGTTCTGGTGTTGGCTCTAAAGTCGTCCGCCCATTTGTCGGATACCAACGATCTGAAACAAAAGAAGCATCATCTGTTTTTAACCGAACCTTGTATTCTATCTCAATTTCCTGGTTACGTGATAAATTGAGATTATCTACTTTAATTTGACGGTCCTTATTTTCGAGTAAAATATTGGGCTCAGCCCCTGCTTCAAACAACGGAGCTCCATTCTCAATTTGTCTCACACTTTGACTACCTGGCACCAGTACCACCATATCTCCCAAAGGGTCAGTAACCACTCCCTTATCAACCGTACGAATGATTGTTTCATACCAATTTTTGAAATAAGATAATAAATCATCTCCATTTGATACATCATAGAAATGAAAATCAGACGCATTGTCCTCCAAAGGATTGTTTGTTGCATTGGCCTTTTTTGTAGACATTTTATACAGACCTCGAATTTGATTCTCCCGTACATTTGGTATATTTTCTTCAAGATAGTTAATCATCAATTTTAAAGCAATCGTATGAATTTCTATTCCCGAATTTTTTAAATCCATTGCTGTTGAATTAGTTGTGGTAATGTGGCTGTTAATTACGCCATTGTATGCTGGACTTATTGATGTTGTCATTCTTTCTGTATTTGAATGTAAAGAACTCCCTGCATTATAATTTAGTTTAGACCCTTTATTAAAATTTGTGAAATATTTTAGATCCGGAAACATCTCCAAGTTAGTTATCCCTCGATCACTAGTCGTCCAACTTCGATTAGGCGCACCATCTGTTAACACAAATAATAATTTATGACGATCCGAACTTGGCGACGCATCGAATATGTCTTTCGCTTCTTGTAGTCCTCGTTGCGTAAAAGTCACACCATTTGAAGTTGCTCTTTTGTATTCACTTACCATATCATCCCAATCATCTGGGTTTTTAGAAAGTTTAAATTTTCGCTTTTGACTAGTATCATTTCCTCCCCACGATTGGTAACGAGAATAATCAGAAAATATCTCAGCCCCTATACGAATATTTTCTGCCGTTGGCTCATTAATTTTTTTTAGTTCGTCTACAATTTTCTCGAAAGCTGCATTTGCATTGTCTTTTCTATTCGCATCACCAGGTCTTATATCCGAATTAGATATCATTGATTGTGAGTTGTCTAATAGAAAAACGATATCCACCCCAGGCTTATAGGTTGTATTCCCTCGAATATTCAATTTGATTTTGAACTCATCTGGTTGGTCAGTCTCCTGTGCATATTTTCGTATTTGAATATTTGCATTATCTGCATCATCACCATATTTTATATAAGACTTAGAAAAGTCATCTCTTTCGACGTTCCAATTTCCCTCGTGTTCCCATCCTATTTGATTTGATAGTCCTCCTTGATGGTTAATGACATTGGTCTGTCCAGCTGGCTGCCAAGAAAACTCTGGATGTTTTCCCACATCCTCTTTATACGACGGTTCTTTATTTTGATAGGAGGATCTGTACATCAGACTCGAACCATTCGATGCTGGTGACATAAGAAAGTTTCTACTCTTTTTTTCATTAATTTTCGGCCCAATAAACTCCTCTGAACTGACACTTGACATTCTAGTCTCTTTTTTTCTCTCCGAACTATCTGTGGTCGCTGTCTTTTTTTGTGTTTTTCCGTATTCCAAAATGAAAGGCTCTGTTCGTTCCAAAATATCTTTTTGGATTTCGATATCCTTATTATTTTTATCGGCTTTCTTTTGCTGATTTACTTGAACATAGAGCCGGAGCTTTTTAGTAGAATGATTTCGTTTAAAGGTCAGCTGCCCTTCTGTTTTTTTTGAAAATGTTCTTTCTATTAGCCAGCCATCTCTTTCAATCAGATTATCTAATTTTGGATAATCGATCGCTTTATCTTTTTCATCGGTAAGTCTGAATTTTAAACGTTGCTGCTCACCTTCTTCGCTCTGACATTTATATTTCACCTGCCACTGAACGGCGTCTTTTTCTTCTTCACACATGTAGGATAATTTTAAAAAATTCTCATCAACGAGCTTGATCTCCTCCTTTTCAGCATGGGCCGGCATCAATGCTAAACTCGCGTCAACAATCAGTGAAAAAAATAATAGTATTACTATCAAAAAATTTGATTTTTTCATTTAACGCATCTCCCTTTTGATTCCTTTAACGCTCTGACTAACTTGATAATAGAAAGAACAATTAATTTATTTTTTAAAGAATTCATTCCCCGCTTAAAAACATCATGCATTCCTGGATATGAGCAATAATTGACTAACTTATTCTTTGTTTCAACCTTCGTTAAACGGTCTCCTTTATCTGCAACTACATCATAGCAGATATTATTTTTCCGCTATTTATAAATTTATTTCTTCGTAAAAGTTATTAAAATTTATAAATATACGATCCTTGAACTGTTATGGAAAAAAGGAGTGTTATTCGAGCCCATTTAATTTAAACTATTTTAAAATTATTGATATTCATTTTTGAAATATTGAATTAACGTTTCGATTTTTTTAAACACAACAAAAAAGCCTGAAAGTCATAAATTCCAAGCTTTTCTCCCTATTTTCGAACGATTCCTTTTAAATGTATTTCCATTAACGTATAGAGAAATCCCGCTTAAAAACATCTCTATATTATTTACAAATATTCTTGCAGCTGGATAGGAATGACATTACTTCATTTCGTCTAGGTATAAGGTAGAGTACTTCTCGTTTGTCGCCATCAATTCAATCTGATTCCCTCCCCCAAAGATTCCGCCTGATCCAATAATGTTTACCTGATGAAAAACGGTCAAAAGATTGATACTTCCTTTAAAGCAAAAAGGCTGAGACTCGTTTTTCAACAAGCCTCAGCCGCTTTTTCATTAATTACTTAAATCTTCTCCATTAGTTTCAATGACTTTCTTGTACCAATCAAAGGATTTTTTCTTGCTGCGTTTCAAGGTTCCGTTACCTTCATTGTCGCGGTCTACGTAAATGAAGCCATAACGTTTCTTCATTTCACCAGTTCCGGCAGACACAAGATCAATACAGCCCCAAGTCGTGTAGCCTAATAGATCTACACCATCTAACTCCACTGCATCCTTCATTGCTTGAATGTGTTGCGCTAAGTAATCGATGCGATAATCGTCTTCTACATAGCCATTTTCATCTGGCGTATCAATCGCACCTAGGCCATTTTCTACGATGAATAATGGTTTTTGGTAACGATCATATAGATCATTCATTGTGATACGTAAGCCAAGCGGATCAATCTGCCAGCCCCATTCGCTTGAATCTAAATAAGGGTTCTTCACTGAGGCAAAGATATTGCCGCTGGTTTGTTCTAACAATTCCGGATCAGTCGTAGCGACACGTGATGAATAGTATGAGAATGAGATAAAGTCAACGGTGTGAGCTTTCAATAGCTCTTTGTCGCCTTCTTCCATCTTCACTTCGATCCCATTACGTTCCATTTCCTTCACTGCATACGCTGGGTATTCACCGCGTGATTGCACATCAATGAAGAAATAGTTTTGACGTTCTTCTTGACGACCCGCCCACACATCGTCTGGTTTTGGGGTATATGGATAGTAAGAACCTGCCGCTAGCATACAGCCGACTTGGTTTTCTGGATCGACTTCATGAGCGATCTTCGTTGCAATCGCAGACGCCACTAATTCGTGATGTGCTGCTTGGTATTTGATTTGCTCTTCATTTTCACCTTCTTCAAAGTAAAGGCCTGCCCCCATAAATGGCGCGTGCAAGATCATATTGATTTCATTGAAGGTCAACCAGTATTTGACTAATCCTTTGTAACGATTAAAGATTACGTTACATAAATTTTCGTAGAAGCCGACTAATTCGCGGCTGCGCCATGCGCCATATTTTTCCACTAAGTGCATCGGACAGTCAAAGTGTGTGATCGTTACTAATGGTTCAATTCCGTATTTTTTACATTCCTTGAAGATGTCTTCATAAAATTTCAAGCCTTCCTCATTTGGTTCCTTTTCGTCACCTTTAGGGAAGATTCGGCTCCACGCTAGTGATAAACGATAAGTCTTAAAGCCCATTTCCGCAAACAGCGCAATATCTTCTTTCCAATGATGATACATATCGATCGCTTCTTTTGCTGGGTAAAAATGCGCATCGTCAAAATCAAACATTTTCTTTTTCCCTGCGATAACGGCAAAACGATCTTCACCCACCGGTGCGAGGTCAACATTCGCTAGTCCGCGTCCGCCTTCGTTATAACCACCTTCACATTGATTAGCAGCAGTCGCTCCGCCCCATAAAAAGTCTTTTCTAAATCCCATTGTTTGATTCCTACTTTCTATACTTTTTCCATATCTAATTCACGTGCTACTTCGTCTTGAACCTCGATGCCTTCTTTTTCTAGGCGTTCGATGGTTTCTTTGAAGTTTGGCAAATGATCTTTGTGTGCAATAAATAATTCATCCATAATCCGTTGCGCTGTTTTACCAGAACGAATCATTGGGTTGATGGTAAATGCTTGCAACGCTGTATTGTAATCACCAGTTACGGCAGCTTCGATTGTTAACAATTCCATGGCTTTCATCACTTGCAGCCACCCGCGTTCTGCTGTTGGCAATTCACCAAATGCAACATTACGAGCGCCTTGTCCGCCAATATAAGCAGAAACTTCTACTACACAGTCTGCTGGCAGATCTGGCACGGCACCGTCATTTTTCGTCGAAACAACTAATTGCGTATTTTTGTTAGCATAAATTGATGCGATTGATTCACATGCTGCATCAGAATAGTAAGCACCGCCGCGTTGTCCTAATTGTTCTGGTTTGTAATCCAAGTTCGGATCTTTGTACAATTCAAACAATTCTGTTTCTGTTTGCTTCACTTGTTGGGCACGCGTGCCGATGGTTTTATATTCTTCTAAGGCATGAGCCAGCGTTTCTTCCTCTTGGTAGTAATAATGATGGTACCCGCAAGGAATCATTTGCATTTGTTCTAAAATCTCTCTTGGGAATGGAATATCATGGATATTTTTCGGCATCCCTGTTTCGTCGCCTTCGTACATTTTATTAATGATCTCTTGTGTCACATCTTTGCCGTGATTATCAGTTACTTTATGCCAATGGAAATGATTCAAGCCAGCAAATTTGTAGATCAATTCATCTGGCTCTTTGCCTAACATCTCGGGCTCCACCATTTGCGCCATCACGGGAACATTACACAAGCCAATTACTTTGTCCCATTTACCATAGCGAACAACTGCTTCAGTCACCATGCCGCTTGGGTTAGCAAAGTTGATCAGCCATGCATCTGGACATAGACGTTTCATATCTTCAACGATTTCTAAAATGATCGGAACTGTTCGGAACGCTTTGAACATTCCGCCGGCACCATTCGTTTCTTGACCTAACATGCCATAATAAGCGGGAATACGTTCGTCTTTGATCCGTGCTTCTAATAATCCCACACGGAATTGCGTCGTAACAAAATCTGCGTCCTTCAAGGCTTCTTCGCGGTCTAAGGTAATGTGAACTTTTACATCATAAGGTGATGCATCCCACATCCGTTGTGCCATTGCACCAACGATTTCAACCTTTTCACGGCCTGCTTCAATATCGACCAACCAGATTTCACGAACAGGTAACTCATCATAACGTTTGATAAAACCTTCCATTAATTCCGGTGTATAGCTGCTTCCTCCACCAATTGTAGCGATCTTTACTCCTGCTGACATCCAATCGACTCCTTCTGTTTTTATTTACAAACTAATTATCTGCTATGTAAAACTTCAATTCAATCCGTTCACAAGTCATTCCATACGAATTTACAAACTCTCTATTGAAAACGGTTGATTTTGTAAATCTCGATGGATATTCTCACATTTCCCTTAAAATCACCCACATTCATTTACAAATGATCTACAATAAATGTAAATAGGAGGTGTGCTCATAATGCTCTTATCAGAGAAAATGAAGCAAACAAATTTTTCTAATGCCGAGACAGCCTTGGTCACTTATATTTTAGAAAAGGGTACAGCGATTGAATCCATGACAATCAAAGAAATCGCAGAAGCTAATTTCGTTCACCCTTCTACCTTGATTCGCGTTGCTAAAAAATTAGGCTACAAGGGCTGGCTAGAATTGCGTACAGAATTTTTAGCTGAACAAACCTATCTTCAAACCTACTTTGAAGATGTCGACGCCAATTTTCCTTTCCAAACCAATGACGGCATCATGACGATCGCAAATAAAATTGCTTCATTAGAAAGAACAACGATCGATGATACCTTAAGCCTGTTGAATCATGATGACCTGCAAAAAGCGAAACAGCTCTTATTAAACGCCAAACAAATCAAAATCTTCGGAAGTAACGCCAATTTACTGATTTCTCAGGATTTTGCCTTAAAAATGCGCCGCATCAAAAAAAATGTTGTGACAAGTCAGACTTTAGGCGAGGATACCTACGAAGCCTATAATAGCCAGGCTGATACCTGTGCGATTCTGATTTCTTATACAGGAGAAAATAATTTTATCTTGCAGCTCGCAAGAATTTTGCGAAAACAAAACATTCCTGTCATCGCCTTAACTAGCATCGGCGAGAATACACTCGCCTCCTACAGCCAAGCGGTTCTGCGAATAACGACACGGGAGCGGCTTTATTCAAAAATTGCAAACTTTACGATTAATTCATCAATCTGCTATTTACTGGATGTGCTATATAGCTGTGTCTTTGCCGAAGATTATCAAAAAAATCTGAATCATTTGATTGAGATTGGAGAGCTTGCTGACAAGCGAAAAACCAGCTCTGAAATCATGGCAGAATCACCAGAATCAATGATTCGCTTCACGGAATCTTTTCGACCAAATTAAAGTTCGGGGAGCTCGCCCCGAACTTTTTTCTGATTTAATTCATTAAACCAATACAGTCAATAACTCATCACTGCTACTGATACCTTCTTTGCAATCAGTCTCGATGATATCCAGATAATCCGCTGAGTTCGTTACAATTACTGGTGTTTCTACACTGAATCCCGCTTCTTCAATTGCCTTGATGTCGAAGCTCACCAGTTTATCACCACGTTTGACCTTTGCGCCTTGTTCTACGTGCGCTTCAAAATATTTTCCATCTAATTGAACGGTATCTAAACCAATATGGATCAACAATTCCAGACCATTATCTGAAATCAAACCAATCGCGTGTTTTGTTGGGAACATCGTCATAACTGTGCCATCAAACGGTGCCACTACTTCACCAACTGTTGGGTGAATCACAACACCCTTACCTAATGCACCTTGCGCGAACGCTTGATCACTTGCTGTTGATAATGGCATCATTTGACCTTGAACAGGTGAAGTTACTATTTCTTTGCGAACTTCCATTGCTTTTTGACCTTCTGGTATTTCCTCTACTACTGTATCATCTCTCCAGAAGAAGAAAGTCAACACAAATCCAATTACTGATGCAATCGCAATGGCAATGACAGAGTAAATTGCTCCCGAAGAATCGCCTGTTTGCTGATTGATATAACTAGGGATACCGAAGACTCCAAGTCCTCCCATTACATATGAACGAACCCCCATAGCTGTCATGAACGCACCAGAAACGGCACCACCAATCATCGAGAAAACAAATGGTTTTTTCTTAGGCAGAGATAATCCGTAAATCGCCGGCTCAGTTACACCGCAAATTCCTGAGATAACAGCTGGCAATACCAACGCTTTTTCTTTCGGATTCTTTAAGCGGAAATACATCGCAGCTACTGCCGCTGTTTGTGCAAAGCTGGCACCGAACATCCCAGTTAAAGCTGTTGCGTAGCCCATCGTACCTAACTGTAAGATCGCAATCGGGATTAAACTCCAATGGAGACCAAACATAACTAATACTTGCCAGAAGAAACCAACGATTAAACCAAATAGGATTGGAGAGAAGGCCAATAAACTATCAAAACCAGTCGCCAGCATGTTAGTCAAAATTGTGATAACTGGACCAATTACTAGGAAACCAACCGGCAA
Organism: Enterococcus avium ATCC 14025; assembly: GCF_000406965.1. Classification (GTDB taxonomy): domain Bacteria; phylum Bacillota; class Bacilli; order Lactobacillales; family Enterococcaceae; genus Enterococcus_A; species Enterococcus_A avium. The sequence continues at coordinate 321,802 of NZ_KE136365.1, forward strand.
AGCAATCAACAATAAGAAAAATGGTACGAAAAAGTTCTGAATCACTTCTGGAATAACCTTACGTAATGGTCGTTGTAATTTACTTGCTAGCCAAACAATCAAGATGGACGGAATGACACTGCTTGTATAATCGTTTGCCACAAACGGTAGCCCCATAAAGGTCATGTAAACCGGACTTTCAAACATACTTCCGGAAAACAACGTATACAGTGGTTGAACATCTCCGCCGGCAGTCAGCGTTGATAACTGAATCGCTGGATAACATAAGGCACCACCGATCACCAATCCAACATACTGATTCACACCAAATTTCTTAGCAGCTGCGACTGCTACTGCAATTGGTAAGAACATAAAGATCGCATCACCAATCGCATTTAAAACGATGTAGGTACCACTTTCAGCAGTTAGTACACCAGCCGCAACCAGTATCGCATTCAACCCTTTGATCATCCCACCAGCACTCAATGCTCCTAAGAAGGGTTGGAAAATACCACTGATCACGTCGATCAAACGATCGAAAAGACTGCCAGAAGACTCCTCTGGCGTATTACTCTCACCGCCAAGACCAGTCATATCTACTACATCTTCGTAGACTTGCCCAACGTGATTACCAATAACAACTTGGTATTGACCGGCACTATGCATAATTGTCACAACACCATCCATATTTTTCAGCACGTCATCATTTGCTTTGCTTTCATCCTTTAATTTAAAACGTAGACGTGTAATACAATGTGTTAAACTATTGATATTTTCTTTGCCACCGACATTTTCGACAATTTTTTCTGCTAAATCACGATATTTACCCACTATTTTTCCTCCTATTTCATTTTGATGTATGCCCTTCCACTAATTAACAACCCGGGATAATGTGAAAAGCGGGCGGGTTCAACTTTTATTGATTCACTTTTTGGACTAATCGTGCGATATGAATGGTTAAATATAATTTCTCATCATTTGACATTTCGTAATCGTATTTTTTCCTAATAAAATCTGCAATTCTTTCTACGCATTGATACGCGTTTTGATATTTCTTTTGAATAATTAAAAGCAGCTCGTCATCTGTCTCATCAGTTAATTGGCGATGATTCATGATTCGTGAAGCAAAGAAGCGCAAATGCGTTGTAAAACGATAAAAGTAAACAGACTCTTCATCCAGTTGAACTTTAAAATAATAGCTGGTTATTTGAATGATTTCCTGCATCAACTCCGCCATCATATACGCATCTTCATTCTCGCTATCCGACTGCGCATTCACTAAGTGTAAAGCGATATTCCCTGCTTCATCCTCACCTAGATTGACTTTAAACTTTTCCTCGATTCTTTTTACCGCATTCACGCCGACCGAAAATTCATCGGGGAATAAACGTTTAACATCCCACAATAATAAGTTTCGAACCCGAACACCCTCTTTAACTCGCTGGACTGCTGCATATAAGTGATCAGTAATTGATATATAAAGCGAATCGTTCAACGGATTTTTCAACGTTACCTTTGCCTCATCAATAATATCGTTGGCGATTTCTAGGTAAGTTATCGGAACATCGACTAATAATTCTTGAAACTTATGAAACAAATCACTGTTCGCAAGGTGATAGGTTTTATCTATCGCCTCCTCGGCTATCTCATCCCCAATCTTTTTCTGAAAGGCTAGACCACGCCCCATCGCGACAATCTCGTTATTTTTTGATCAGTCGTGATGACTACATTGTTATTCAAAATCTTCTGAATTTGCATTCAACACTCCTCCGTTCTGTGACATTCGCTACTAAAAATCATTTTTTTCGACTTCGTTCACTTAAAATGATAGATAGCTTTGCAATTGATGTCAAACCCAAAAATGTTATTTTTTATAAACTCACCTCCTGTTTTAGAGCAACAAAAAAACCCAATGAGGGTACGACAAATAATCGTACTTATCTCATCAGGTTTAGCTTGTATTTAAACAATCACTATCCATCAAATGGTCTATTTAATTCAAAATTAGCTTACCAAACACGGAAAGCGCTGTCAACAGATTTTACAAAAAGAATTTTTTTAATAACAAAATTTGTAAATAGAAAGTGACAATTCTTTTCCTGCTTATCTAGCATTACATCAGCGCTTCTCCTTATAGGCGAAATAATGGTAAATGTTATCGCTACTACCCTAAACTGCCCTCAATTAAAAACCGAAATTTCCTACAATAGCATTATACGCGATAACCAAAAATATAATTGCCATTACTAAGCTACTCCACAAACTAAACATTACGAAAGGAGATGTAGCTTCATTCCCTTTATTCCTCAAATTAGAAAAAGAACGCTTCGTTATCCAAAGCTGCCAAATTCCCAAAGCTAAAAAGACAAGTCCGATTATCATTATACATAGCTCCTTTTTCACTTTATGTTCTGTAAATAATTGTACTCTCAAAAATATAAAAAGCAATCAAAGAACTAAGCGGAATCTATCATCCCAAACATATTATTTGAACTCTTGGCGATTATCCTTTAGGGTTAAAGTGTACTTAAAAGAAAGGATGGAAATTCAATGACCAAAAAAATTGCAGCGATTGTTACGGATTTAGTCGAGGATGTTGAACTATCCTCTCCAAAAGAAGCACTGGAAAAAGATGGCAACGAAGTCACAATCATCAGCTTTGAAGCCAATCAAGAAATCACAGGAAAAAAAGGAACCAAATTCAAAAGCGACAAAGGAATTGATGAAGTGAAACCTGAGGACTTCGATGCATTACTGATTCCTGGCGGTTTTTCACCTGATCAATTGCGTAGCGATGCACGTTTTGTATCCTTCGTGTCTTATTTCTTAGACAAGGATCAACCGTTATTCGCCATTTGCCATGGTCCACAATTGTTCATTCAAACAGGACTTACCAAAGGGCGCACAATGACTGCTTACACAACCGTTCGTCCAGATGTCGGCTATGCTGGCGCAATCGTCAAAGATGAAGCAGTTGTAGTAGACAACAAATTAGTAACTAGCCGAACTCCAGATGATCTTCCTGATTTCAATCAAAAAATCGTCGAAATATTACATGGTTAACGATAAATTTTGACAGAAGAGGATAGCCTAAAGAAATACAAGGATCTAGGAACAGATGGTGAATGATACCTACTCAGTGTTTCTAAAATTTTGTGAATTTTCGGCTTATTTCTGTAGACGCTACTTATGAATCGCCGTGTATTCGTGAATAGGAGCTGATCCACAAGTCTATAAGACTTTCGAATCAGCTCCTATTATTTTTTCTCTCTATAAAGATAATTCTTTGCAAAATTAGTTAACCGCCTTGCAAAGCCCCTATTAAGACAAATAGGTCCACAAAAGTAACAATAGAAATCCAATCAAAAACGGCGGTACATACTTAAATATAAAATAACTGTAAGCTTTTCCTGCCCTACGTTCCGCCTCAAATCTTGGATCATCTCGATCGTTTACAAACTGCCATGGAAACCTTGAGAAAAAAAGCCCATTTGTTAAGCGAGTAATCAAAGCGATCACTAGTAAAAGACCCGTACAGAAAATACCAGCAAACGCAACATCTCTAATCACATGACTATCCAAAACAATCACCAGCTTTCGCTTCACATTCAAAAGAGCAATCACAACACGAACGAACCAGCATTATTTGAATTCATCGCCAACTCGCTTTAAAAAATACCACTAAAGTCTTTATTGATGCCAACAAGTTAGTTCGCTGCTACTTCACATACCCAACCGCGAGACAATTCATCCCATTGGAGCCCACAAAAGCATTAATCACTGTTCCGTTTTGCGGCAAATACCCATCCTTTTCTTTGTTTTTATTATAATCCTTCACTGTAAAAATAACGATACACTTAAACTTCATCAAGTTACACCCTTTCAATTCATACTTTTTTAATTAAATTCTCATTGTAATTATGATAACACGAATTTTTTTCTACGGTCACTAATCTTAGAAAAATCATCTAAATTAGAAAAATATTTTGTGTACAATGATGAATATCCTCTTCAACTTTACAATAACTTCACTCCATCAAAAAGCTTAAACGGTCTCGCCGTCAAAATTCCTTTGTTTCAAACGGTAGCCTTTGCCCCAAATCGCCTCTACGACTAAGGCACTTTCCATTTCTTTCAGCTTCCATCGGATTCGTTTAGCAATAATAGACATTTGAGCTAATTGTGAACTATTAGGACCGTCTCCCCAGATTGCTCGTGACATCTCTGTTCTGGAAACTGTTTCATCATTTGAATTAAGCAGTTTCTCGAAAAAAGCTGTTTCTTTTTTCGATAGTACATGTAGAATCGCTCGTAACTCGTCTTGTTTAACTTCGCCCTCTTTATTAAAAATCAGCCTTGCTTGCTCCTTTTCGTGATTCATGCTGGCTAAGTTATGAACTACGTATTCTCTAAGGCGATCAATTGATTGACTTTCACTGATCCAATCGTAAAAACCTATTTTTTTAATCATTTTCTGTTCTTCTTCATCTGGTTCGATCGATGTTTTTCTGATAAAACAGCTCATTTTGCTCAAGTTTAAAAAAAGTTGTTTCGCCTCATTATCACTGATAGTTTCACTAATAATAACCGCCGCAAATTTTCTATCAATCTGTTCCTCATCAAATTTATGCAGTAGCTTATCGAAAAGAAGCTTAGAGCAATACACTTCATATCCCAAACATTGCAATCGATTCTGCAGAGGTTGCTCAAACAATACATTTTTCGTCAAAATTAAAAATGGTTTCATCTCATTCACTACTTTCTTTTCCTGCTTTACAAATAATTTATATTTTTATAGTTACTTGTTGTCTATTGAAATAGTAAAAAGGCCCTCAAAGCATTTTTTTATAAAACTGTTTGCTACCATTACTATAATGTACGTTTTTTTATTTTTCAGTTTCGCTAGAATAATCAAATCAGATGCCGTAATTCCCTAAGGTACCCGAATAAGAAAAGAGTATATCAAAAAAGGAGACCCAGATATTTCAATTTTGTCGGGTTCGTTCGGTGAATACTGAAATACCGGATGTATGATAGACTCTGTTTTCCTTACTAGATGTTATAATTAAACTATGAAGGACAATGCTAGGAGGAAATCTTTTGGATTATGAATTATTTGAATCCGCGATTAAAAATAAACTTTTATTATTAGATATTGTTTACCAAGCAGGAGATTGGGTAAAAATACCAACCTTGTGTTTTAAAACGGAAATAGGTGAAAAAAATGTCGTTAAAATTATGGAGGAAATTAATGAGGATCTGATTCAGATGACACTTTTGAAGGAAGCTTCTGGAACGATCGATTATATCAAAGGGAAAGGATTCCTTTTCACTGGAGCAGAACTTGATTATAAAAAACTCACCCTTTATATTTTGAAGCAATCTTTGATCTTTAACTTGCTTCAAGAATTGTTTCTCAGCAGTCAAGTGATTACTTCAGATATTCTTAATAATTACTTTGTTAGCGAGAGTACCCTAAGGCGCAAAGTTTTACAAATCAATGAGTTTGTCGCACCCTACCATTTATCCTTGAAATACAGTACTAAGCAGCTAAAAATCACCGGTAAAGAGATCAACATCCGCTATTTTGGATACCAATTCTTCTGGACTTTCTATACGGGGGTTGCTTGGCCATTTTCTAATGTAGACCAAAAGAAAATCGACGGATACGTAAGGTATGCCCTAAAGAATTATGATTTAGCTAAAAAAAATACCTTAACAATTGATTTTTCTTATATGTTTGCATTGAATGTTTCACGCTTCCATTTGAAACATCCGATCAATGATGAGGATATTCCAGCTTACATTAAGAAAATCAGCCAACGTCAGCTTTTTCCACGTTCAACATTTTATACGAATTTTCAAAAGGAGTTTTTTCTCTCTGATTCTGAGATTGATTACGTTGGGCTCCTGTTTCAATGTCGAGCGCAGTTTTATATTAGAAAAGACAATTTAAAAGAAGTTATCCAATTGCATCGCGAGCTCGAAACGCCAATCTATCAGCTATATACTCTCTTTACTGATGAAACAAATATCATGTATACACCAGTAAAAGATGAATTGAACTTAAAGCTTTGTCACTCAATCATTTTATCAACTTTTTTACATGCGACCTTTTTCGAAAATTTTATTTCTGTCGCTTCTGGCTATGATCTTTCCTATTTTTACCAGAAAAAGTACCCACACCTTTATAATTATATGAAGGATGTTCTTAAGAAAATGCGCGAAAAATCTGATTCACCAGTGTTAGACAATACGGAATTTCTCTTGCCGAGATTTTGTGAAGCCTTCTCTGCGATTAATATTTTTACTAAGTTCGAACCAGAGGTCATCGTAAAAATTGATACAAACCTAACGATGGCCTTAGAATATATTCTGGCTCAAAAATTGGAGCAAATTTTCCAAAACTTTTTCAATGTTCGTTTTCTATCTTTTATTGAAGTTGATCAAACCGAAGATCAAACATTTGATATGGTCTTTTCTTCAATCATTCAAAATAGTGAAGATAGTCCCTATCGAGGAATCCCAGTCTATACCTTCCATCCGCAAATATCTCTTTCTGACATCACGAAAATCAACGAAATTTTAAGCAAATATATCGAAAAGCTAGAGCGTCAAAAAGATTTGTTAGAATAATAAACAGTGCCGTATCTCTCATGGATACGGCACTGTTATAGCTTGCTTATACTGTTTGTTCGCGAACTTTACGATATTTAATGATTGCGAACAGCATTAATCCCAATCCAATAACTAGGAAGGCGATAATCCCTTGTCCACCTGTTGATGGTAAGAAGCCGCCTTGAGAAACGTTCGGAATTTTCAATCTTGTTGTTTCTTCATATGAATTATTTTTGATTTCAAATTGAACATCATCTGCTAATTTAATGAACCCATTAGGTGCTTTTGTTTCTCTCAAGAAGTAAGTTCCTTTTTCTAACCCAGTTACTTCAATTTTTCCATCATTTCCAGTAGTGAATTTCTTAGCATCGGCTAAGCTTCCGCCACTAGGTAGTTCTGTCTAAACTGGAGTACCTCCGTCTACAGCTTGCTTCAAAAATTCTTCTTTGCCGTTATTTTTGCGAATCACAACGAACTCTGCTCCAGCCAACGTTTGATTCTCTTTACCACTTTCATGTTTTAAGAATTTGTGTCCGCCAGTTCCAAAGCCTGGAGGAGGATTAAGAACGTTCCGATTATCATCAGTATCCCCATCACGAGTCATCTGAACCACAAAATTATTGTTGATTTCTTGATCTACAGGCGTATATTCTGTCATGCTCACGCCATAGGTTATTTCTAATTTTTTCCCAGCAAATTGCTTCAAATACTCAGCAGTTGTCTTAGATTTTGTATATTCAGTCGCATTACTCACACTTGTTTCAGCATTCAAATTAGCTGTCAAAGTGAAACCGGCATAATTTGAATATGGAGTCACTGTGTTTTTAGAATTCAAGATCATATGAGTATAAAATGTTGTTAATTCAGTATCACTCAACTCAACACCGCCGATGACAATCTTTGAAATTCCTTCAAATTTCACACCTTTTTGGGACACCTGATCGTCAAGTACAAATTTATTGTAGCGTGTTTGCTCTACACCAGCCTCTGTCAAAATTTCACCAATTTGGCTTGGGAAGGTGAATGATGCTTTATAGTTGATCCGTTTTCCTACTTCAAACGTATAGAACGTTTCGCCTGCCGGAACACCCTCTAATGCTTTACCTGCTTCATCAACTAAGATCTTTTCAGGTTTTTCTTTATCATCGATCTTATTTTTTGGATATAAATGAATCGTACTTAGTTCATTTGCACCATCCATTGCAGGTAAAACTAGAATAATTGGATTTGAATAGGTAGTGTAGCCTGCTGGTAGTGTTTCTTCAAAATAGTACACCTTATAAATTCCGCCAGCTGTTCGTTTTTCTAACGTAGGGAAGGTCACATTCCCGTTAGCATCAGTAACATCACTTGCTACATTTGTCGCATTTCCTTTATCCAAAACGAATGTCTGCATCAACGCTTCGGTTTTCGTTTTTGCTACAGCGTCTGTTTCGCTTCCAGTTAGCCCCAGCTTACTATAAAAATCTTCAGTGACATCCCATGCGGTAAAAGTTACACCTGGTAATCCTTGATAATGATCGAACTCATTCATTTCTTTACCTGTGTTAGCTATTGCTGTGTTAGGAAATTCATCCATTTTCTTTTTATGCAATGTTACTGATACGGTTTCCCCAGCAGCCTTTGCATTCTCGCTCAGACCAAACACCCCTGTTAGTAGTGGTACGAGACATATAATTGCTGTTAATAGTCCTGTCCATTTCACTTTATGTTTCATTATTTTTTCCCCCTATATTTTTGAGTCTTTTTCAAACCCATAATTGCTGAAATAAGTAGTACCCCGCCAAGTAATGAGTAGCTTTTTACGAAATCATTCGTTTGCGGCAATGTTTTATGCGAAGTGACTGCTGACGCTTTAGGATTTTCTGTTTGCTTGGCCACTTCACCTGGTGGTACAGTTGTCACCGGATCTTGTTGTTCCGCATATTTTCCATAAACCATCACTTTGAATGTTTCTATATTGGAGTCAATAGCGTACTGTGGAAAGAATAAGACAATTGGTAGAAAACGAAATTTTCCGGTTTCTCCGCTAGCTAAAATAAGATACGCCGCATCCTTATTGTCTTGATAGCGCGGAAGTAGGAACTTTGCTTCTCCTTCGCTATTGACAACTAAAGGTTCTTCTCCCAGTGCTTTTAGATCTTGTGTTCGAATAAAGCTCTGCATTTCCTCCTTGAGAACATTTTTATCCAGCAGATACTCTTTTGCTTCTTTTTCAGACATCGTGGTCGAATGACGCCAGCTAGTTAAGTCATAGATAGTAAAGTTCAAATGATCCGTCCCCTGAACTTTCTCTCCTTCTTTTTGTCTTGTATTTATTATTACTTCAACTTTTTCATTAGATGATGCTGCCGAGACAGATGTAGTCAGTCCGACTGCTCCAGCAAAGATTACCAGAAGAGACAAGAAAAAAAGATGATATTTTCTCATGTTTAGCCCCTCCTTCGATCAACATACCAATAGATCGCACCCAATCCACTACCTATTACTAGGCAAATACTCGACGCTAATATGAAGTAACGATTGCCAAAACTTCCTGTTTTCGGCAATGCACCAAATTGTCTTTTATTTTTCACCTTCACAGTAATAGTATTTTCTGTTGAATTTAGATCAACTGAGCTGGTTAACAACGGATGCGTTTCTATTGAAGCAAGAGCGTTATCAAAAATACTAATAGCAACCTCTTTATCCAAACCGATATAGTTATCAGGTGCAGTCACTTCTTTTAAGAAATAATTACCTGGCTCCAACCCTGTAAAAGTGAAAGTAGAACCTGTAGAAATCGTCTTATTATAAGTCCCCGATGAATTCCTCAATCGGAACGCAGCACCTTCTATTTCTGTTCCTTGATCATTGGTCTTTATAACCGTTAATTTAAATTCCTTCAATTCATTTACGATCGTTTTAATCGTTGAAGTAGCAATGACCCCCGTTCCATCCGTTCTCTCTGCAACTACAACTGTGAAATCGTCACACTTTTTGAAGCCTTCCGGAACAAATGTTTCGCTTACACGATAGATGCCTGCAGGAAGGTTAGTGAATTTAACAACACCCTCATTGTCAGGTGCAACATCTTTTGCAACTTCCAGATTTTTTCGCGTTTCTGTCAAAGTAAATTTTGGCCGTTTCTCATCTGAAACAGTAAATGGTTGTTCATTTTCCATTACTTTCTTAAATGAAAAGTCGGTAGTCAGCAATCGATTCGTGATAGTTATTCCTGCTGAATCTAGATTACTAGATGTAAAACTCTCCTGACTGTAAGTTGGATTGGCGTAACTCGGTACTCTATTCTTATCTCCAATTCTTTCAATAACTCGGTATTCAATCGTGGAATTTCCAGAAACTGCTGGAAACTGGTTCGTCCAAGTATTTTTTTCATTTAAACTAACCTCGTGTAAATCAACCCATTGAGTCCCATCTTTTCTTTGCAAGACGGCCCTTACCTCTTGACGAAGTCCCCAGCGATTATTAGCATCATTTGACCAGACCTTTTTAACTGGAATGACAAAATCTTCATTCACAGCTCGAACAGAAGGTACACCAAAATCTAAAATATCTGTTGTACGGTCAGGTGAAACTTGTAACGTTGTTTTTCCATTAGCTGGGTACCATTTCCCTGAAACAAAGCTGGAATCTTCCGTCTTCAAACGTACTTTATAATTAATTTCAATTTCCTGATTGCCATAAAGATTGATATTCGTCACTTTTACTTTTCTTGAGTTCGAACTGTCGACTATTGCCATCCTGTCAGCATCAATAGCCTTCGTGCCTACTCCATTCTTTAATGAAACATCCTTTACAGTTGGCGTTTCAACCAGCTCTACCATATCGCCCAACGGATCTTCAATCACACCGTGTTCAACAGTCGTAAGCGTCGATTCAAACCAGTCTTGGAAGGAATCGTCAAAATCTTTAAGATCCTTTGCTTGATAGAAATAGTAATCTTTTTCTGAACTACCAGTAGTATTAGACCTTTGAGTGGTCATTTTATAGAGACCTTTTATCAGATCAGCCGGACTATGATATTCTAGAGGCCCACCATAAGTTCCCATAGCGATTGCTTGAATTTCGATACCTGCATCTCTTAGATCGGCCGCCTGTGAATTGGCCATGTCTAAGTGAGAGTTGATTTTTAGAGGCGTTCCACCTCCTGCATTAGTGATAGTGAATGTTCTATCCATAATGGGAGGATTTAAATTACTCAAAACATAAAGAGATGTAGAACCATTTGACTGTAAAGGATCTCCCGCTTCACTGGCGATATAGTTGGTGATTCTTACTTGAGAAGGAAAGATCGCAGGATCACTTTTCCCTGCAGTCGGTTTCCTACTACTATTCGGTGCGCCATCAGTTAAAAGAAAGATGACTTTTCTTCGCCCATCATTTGTTGCAAGTAATTTTTTTTGTGCCTCGATCAAGCCTCCTTGGGTATAAGTCTGATGACTTTGTGTGCTAGCAGATTGGTATTTCGATACCAATTGATCCCAGTCAGCATATCGCGCGGATAAATTAGAAGTGCTGATTATCTCACTCCCAAATACGACACCACCAATTTTCAGATAACCTAAATTATCTGGCACATTACTTTTAAACTGATTGATTACCTTTTTTAGGGATTCAACAGAAACTTCTTTTCGCTGTTTCCCACTAATTAAATAAGTTGATTCAGTGAAAGTCATGGATGCGGAATTATCCAATACAAACATGACATCAACACCTGGCTTGGTTAAAGAGTCACCTCGGACATTTAACCGTACATTAAACTCATCCTCCTTAGCAGTTTCAGTTGCATATTTTCGTAAGGCGATATCCCCTTGCGCCTTTTCACCTACTCCGTAGTAAATATAAGAGTTCTTATAGTTGTCTGTAGACGTGTTCCAGCTTTGTACACCGTCCCAAACATTTGCCGCTGCGTTATCCTTTCCGCCTTGGTGATTGATCACGTTCGTCTGACCGGTTGGCTGCCAAGAGTATTGTGGATATTCCCCATTATCCGTTTTATAACTTGGTGCCTTATTCGTGTACGAACTTCCACGAGCTAAACTACTAGTCGTTATTCCAGATAATGGTGACAGAGTATTTTGTTCTGAGTATAGTGAATAGCTACTTACGGTTGGTGAATCTGCGTCACTAGCTGAACTACTGGCAGACTCTTTTTTCGAATTTTTTGAACTGTCCGTTTTATCCATTTCCAACAACATAGGCTCAGCTAATCCAAGAATATCTGTGTCAGAACCATTTTTATTTTGTTCGTTTTGTTCATTTAGTTCGATGAATAATTTAAGTTTCTTCTCTTTCTTAGGAAGTACGATTTCCAATTCATAGTTTGCTGAAGATGTAAATTCTTTTTCATTCAACCAATCATCTTTTTTTTCCATTCCATCGATTACAGGATACTCGATTACTTGATCGCTCTCTGTTAATATTTTTAGCTTTAAACGACTTTTTTTTTGCTCACTGTCAGCTTCTCGTTTCATCTTGATTCGAAAAACATTTCCTTCTTCTGTTAGCTCCGTTTCATAAGAAACGTTCAGAAAGGTCTCATCAATTAAAACTTTTGTATTTGTTTCTGCAAATGTTCGTGTCCTCACACCCAGCAAACCCGTCAAACTTGAAAAAATGACTCCTAATACAATAAGAAACTGCAGTTTTCTCCTAAGCATATTTTTACCTCCTTTCACCCTAAAGTACCGCTACCAGTGTTATTATCTTATAAGATAAAATAAGTATTTACAAATTTAAAATTAATTTAATTTTTGTTATTTATTAACTTTAAAAAGATGGGAAAACACCTGGTAACACATCTATTCCAATCTGTCTATCGTTATTAGACTCATTTCTTTTAACATCAATTAAAAAATTGAGTATTCATTTTATTAATATTAAGTTAATTTAATGGTTTTTAATGATGCAGTTTTTTTATAATTGTTTAAAAAACGCCAGTATAAAGCGATATATTAGAAAAATAAGAGTATATTAAGTTGTTTCACTCTATTTTTATATCTCGATATTAACCATTTTTCTGTCTATTAAGAATTAATAGTTTATATTTACCGACCAATACTTATATGTAAGGGGTAAAACAAATCCAAATACTTTATTTCATCTAAAACGATAGTTATCGTTATTTTTAATGCTTTGTATCGTTCGATTCCATCGTTACAAAAACCGAAAAAAATGTTTTTTATTAAAGCTAGGAAAACTCATAATAGAAAAAATCTATTATCTATTCATTGCACAATTAAAAGAGGGGATGACAAAAATAATTGCCATCCCCTCTTTTTTGAATATTCGGCATTCTAGAGATTCTTTCAATTTGAAACAAATCTTAAGTTAATCGTGAACAAGCTTTTACTAAACGGTCGTTAATCTTTAAGCTGGTACAAAGGAGTTGTAATTACTCTTTGATAGATTAAAAAAGAATCGGTTCAACGGCTGTATTTTCCTAAAAACAATTAGAACAGCACTGGTTTTGAATCTTTAAAAAGCCAAATTAACTTAGTCATCATCAAACTTCTCTCTTCCTTTTCCTTTCTGCCTTAATTAAATCCCTTTCAATTTTTATCCTATTCAAACGCTTCTTCCACTTTATTTTTATAACTAATGAAAAGTTCTTTTCACTTGGCTTAAAACAACAGCATTTATCTACTATTGTTTTTGAAATTGAATTATTTTAACTTTAAAGCAACCTATCTAGTCAAAATTTTTCCCTAATATTTTTTATTTTCTCAGTAAATTGGGTCGCTAAAAAAGACCCTTCAAGCCACTATTTTCTCAGCACTTGAACGATCCAGTAAATGAACGATAGCCCGCTCAATCAAGAGCGGGCTATCTAACTAATCAATATTTGTTATTCTAAAGTTGAGGGTGTTGACTATTACTAAAAATTAACTATTTCTCGTTTAAACGATGTATTCCCAAATCCTACTAATACATCCTTGTAACCCTTTAGTTACGCCAGTTTGATTAAATTTCATCAAAATGAGTTAAAGTATCGCATAAAAATATTTTTTGTATTTTTTTATTTTAGCATACTTTTAGATAATTGAAGATATTAAATCAGAATATTATTCAATTCTTTTTACTAATTTAATAACTTTATAGGAGTAAAACTTTTCGTTCGCTGTCACTCTTGACACTTGAGAACTTCTATAATGTATTGCCAAAATCCAAAACGCCTTTCAAAGCTAGTCATCTCAAGATGCTCCAGATGGTTGATACATTCTCTAATCTTCATCATCAGTTTTTGACTTGTTTCATTATCACCTTTCTTATATATTTTCAAAATCAGCCATCATCGTTATCAAAAATTCTTTATTCAAAAAAATTCTTATTTATCTCCATGCTGGATGAATCATCTAAAAAAATTATATTGACATTGAGCAAGGATCATTATACGATTTATATGACCGAAAAATGTTTTTGGTCATATAAATGCAATTGGAGGATTCTATGCCAAAATTTAGTAAGCATGAAAAACAACTCATTTCACAAAAATTATTGACTGTCGCAGAAAAACTTTTCTGTGAATATGGATTAAAAAAAGTAACTGTCGCAGAAATCACTAAAGCAGCTGCAATCGCTAAGGGCTCTTTCTATGCTTTTTATCCCAATAAAGAAGAACTCTATTTTCATATATTAGTGAATTGCCAAAAAGACATGTGGCAAAAAATGGATTGCTACTTGAAGCAAAATCATATGTTAAAGCAAAGAGAATTGGTAAAAAAAACAATGATTTATCTGTTCGAATTACTCCCGCAATATCCTTTAATCAAAAAAACAGACAGTGAAACGATGGCTGTATTATTCCGGAAGTTACCATCTAAAGTGATCGAAAATCATTCTAGTGAAGATGCTGAAGCCTTAAATCTTTTTATGGATTACGGTGTTCGATTTACTCAACCTATTGATGTAGTTACAAAGGCATTCCAAGCACTCTATGGAGTGATCATTTTATTAGAAAAAGAGGATGAAGGGCTACGTTGGCAAGTATTGACTGTGATGATGAATGGTTTAATCAATGAATTAGTGGAGGAATAACGATGATTCGTGTAGAAAATCTCTTTTATCATTATCCCAATAGCAAAACGCCTACTTTGAAAGAGATAACTTTTGAAGTAAAAAAGGGGGAAATATTTGGATTTTTAGGTCCTTCCGGCGCTGGGAAAAGTACTCTTCAAAAAATCCTAACGGGAACTCTTTCTGGTTATCAGGGAAATGTGTCTGTAATGAATCATTCTCTTAAACATCTACCTGAAGATTATTATGAAAAGATCGGTGTTGATTTTGAGTTTCCAAATTTTTACGGGAAATTCACGGCTTTAGAGAATTTAACTTATTTTTCTTCTTTATATAAGCAAGATCCTTTAGATCCACAACCTTTTTTGACTCGGATGAACCTGTGGCAGGATAGAAAAAAGACAGTTAATCGTTTTTCAAAAGGGATGAAAACACGCTTAGGTTTTATTCGTTGTTTACTCCATAATCCAGATCTTCTATTTCTAGACGAACCCACGAGTGGTTTAGACCCATCGAATGCCCGAATACTTAAAGACATGGTTAAAGATTTGAAAAAAGACGGAAAAACCATCATTCTAACGACTCATAACATGCATGATGCAGAGGAACTCTGTGATCGTGTCGCCTTTATTGTGGACGGCGAGATACGAGCATTAAATACTCCAACTGCTTTTCGTCGTTCTAATGCTGTTAATTGGGTAACTTATACTTTTCTCAATCAAGATAATAGGGAAAAAGAATGTCATGTGCCACTAGATGACTTGCACTCTGATCAGCATTTCTTACATCTATTGGCAGAAAAGAAAATCACTCGAATTCATTCTCGAGAAAAAAATCTAGAGGATGTTTTCATTTCATTAACAGGAAGGCGATTGCAATGAGACTCCTTTATACGATCAAAAACGACATGCGGTATCAAGCAAAATACGGTTTCTATTTCATTTATACGATACTGACGATTGTGTATATTTTGATTCTTCGACCTATCACCGACCTAACGATTAAAGGTTGGGCTGGAAGTTTGATTGTACTTAGCGATCCTGCCGTATTGGGCTATTTTTTTATCGGCGGCATTTGGCTCTTGGAGAAAGACGAGGATCTGCATAACTACATCAGAATCACACCGCTGAAAACGACGGAATATGTGTTGAGCAAGATTATTTCTTTAGGAGCGGTTTCTACCTTGTCAGCTACGTTTATCGGTGTTATCTCCTTACCTTTGCAGCACCCGTTTTTATTAGCCGCGATCGTTTTTCTTTCCTCATGCTTCTTTACGTTGATTGGATTGATTTTTGCAACCTTCGCTAAAACGGTCAATGGCTATTTACTGACCAGTGTACCACCCGCTCTTTTACTTTTAACACCAGCGATTTTATCGGCTCTTGGAATTGAATTTCCCTTTGCAAAATTAGTCCCTGGGACAGTTGTACTCGAATTAATCAACAACATTTTACTCAATCAAACAGACGGATTTTTCTTTTATATCATTGAGTTATTGCTGTGGATCGGACTGACTTTTTGGCTGGCACTTCATTTTGTTCGCCGAGAAACAGGATACGGCAGGAGGACGAAATATGCGGCAGACACTTAAAGTTTTCTCGATTGGTATGCATGTTGTCATGCGGGACGCTATCATGCTATTTTTAATCCCTGCACCATTCTTAGTTGGAATCACTTTTTACTATTTGCTTCCATGGTTGAATCAGCTTCTTTTAGAACGTTTCAGCTTTTCATTTGAAGAATGGTATCCCCTCGCAGATGGATTGATGATTATTTTGACACCGACCTTATTAACCATGTCCAGTGCCTTTTTGCTTTTGGAGGAATGTGATGAAGGACTTGGCAGTTATTATCAGATTACACCGGCCAAACAATTTCACTATCTTATGGCTAGAATCGGACTTCCAGCACTCTGGGGATTTCTATGTGCGCTTGGGATTGCTAGTTGGTTTGGTCTTTCTCAGCTTTCGTTCTCCGTTATCATTGCCTGTTCATTTCTCGCTGACTTATTCGGCAGTAGCGTTGCAATCATGATCGTAGCTCTAGCATCAAATCGAGTAGAAGGTTTAGCGATCTCGAAGCTGACTGGGATTACTATGCTGGGAATGTTTATCGCTGGTTTTGTCTCTGATTCTTGGCGTTGGTTAGCAGGAATTCTTCCGAGCTTCTGGTTAGGAGAATTAATTTTAGAAAAAGCGCTCTGGTTTAATCTATTGCTTGGAACGGCAAGTAGCTTAATCTGGATTATTCTTTTCACTAGAAGATTTATCAAAAAAATCAGGTAAACAAAAAGTCGAAATCCATATGATTGGATTTCGACTTTTCATTTATCCTACGATTGCGCCATTAGGCATATCAGCTGGTGCTTCGACGACCTTCAATGTACCGTCTGGTGCTTCCGCTGAAAGAATCATTCCTTGACTGATCTCGCCGCGCATTTTGCGTGGTTTCAAGTTTGCAACAATAATCAGCTTTTTACCAACTAAGCTTTCTGGATCTGCATAAAATTCTGCAATTCCAGACAAGATTTGACGATCTTGCTTGTCCCCCGCATCTAAACGGAATTGCAATAATTTGTCGGCCCCTTCGACTTTTTTACATTCCATGACTTCTGCGACTTTTAATTCGACTTTATCAAAAACATCAAATTTGATTTCCTTATCCTTGACTGAAACAAGTTCGGTTTCTTCTGGATTCCATTTGATCTTTTCTTCTTCTGGCTGACTACCTTCTGACATTTTTTCTTTAATATAAGCAACTTCTTCATCCATATCCAAACGCGGGAAGATTGGTTTGCCTTTTGGTGTCACCTTCGTATTTTCTGGAAATTCTCCAAAATGAATTGTCGCTAAATTCATCATGTCAGCATTTAGACCTAATTGTTCAAAAATACGTTTAGGTGTTTGCGTCATGATTGGCTGTAAAAGAATCGCTACGATCCTCAAGCTTTCAGCTAAATGAACCATCACGCTTTCTAATTCCGCTTTGCGTTCTTCATCCTTCGCTAAAACCCAAGGCTCTGTTTCGTCAATGTATTTGTTTGCACGAGAAACCAATGTCCAAACTTCTGCCAACGCGTTGTTGAATTCCATTTTATCCATTGCTTCACGGTAACGACTCACGACATTCGCAGCCGTTGTAGATAGTTCACTATCAAAATCCGTCACTAACGATTTATAAGCTGGAACAACGCCGTCACAATATTTGTTGATCATAGCCACTGTACGATTCAATAAGTTTCCTAAGTCATTCGCTAAATCGTAATTCACCCGAGAAACAAAATCTTCCGGTGTAAATACGCCATCTGAACCAAATGGGATTGCTCTTAATAAATAGTAACGTACAGCATCTAAACCATAACGTTCGACTAACATTTCAGGATAAACAACGTTTCCTTTTGATTTAGACATTTTTCCGTCTTTCATCATTAACCAGCCGTGACCGTAAATTTTCTTTGGTAATGGCAAGTCCAAGGCCATCAGCATGATTGGCCAATAAATCGTGTGGAAACGTACAATTTCTTTACCTACCATTTGAACATCTGCTGGCCAGTATTTTTGGAACAGACTGTCATCATCAGAACCATAACCTAAAGCAGTAATATAGTTTGATAACGCATCAATCCAAACATAAACCACGTGTTCAGGATTCGCATTCACTGGAATCCCCCATTTAAAGGTTGTTCGTGAAACCGCTAGATCTTCCAAACCTGGTTTAATGAAATTATTGATCATTTCGTTTTTACGTGATTCCGGTTGGATAAATTCAGGGTGCTCTTCATAATATTCCACTAAACGATCCGCATACTTGCTCATACGGAAGAAGTAAGATTCTTCACGCACCAATTCGACCTCATGACCACTTGGCGCTTTCCCGCCGATCACGTTGCCTTCTTCATCGCGATATACTTCATCCAATTGTGTCTCAGTAAAATATTCTTCATCAGAAACAGAATACCAGCCTTCGTATTCGCCTAGATAAATATCTCCTTGTTCCAACAATTGGTCAAAGATTTTTTTAACCGCTGCTTGATGATAATCATCTGTTGTCCGAATAAATTTGTCGTAGCTGATATCCAACGTCTTCCATAACTTTTTGATATCTGTTGCCATCTTATCTACATACTCTTGTGGGTTTACACCAAGTTCTTCGGCTTTCTTTTCAATTTTTTGTCCGTGTTCATCGACCCCAGTCAAATAAAACACGTCAAAGCCCATCATGCGTTTGTAGCGAGCAATCGCATCACAGGCAATCGTTGTATAAGAATTCCCAATGTGCAGCTTGCCACTTGGATAATAAATTGGCGTGGTAATATAAAATGTATCTTTCTCTGCCATGAGGCTCCTCCTTTAAAAATAGATTCCTACGTAGTATACCACAAAACCATATATGGTTTGAAAATTCCATCCATTAAATGGCGCTTTTTTTCCATTTATACCCATAAAAAAGAAAGCTTGCTTAGCGGTCCTTTATATAAAAATTCTAGAATTAAAAATTGATTCATTGAATTTCAAGTAATTTTTAATGAGAAAACTTGAGTCAACATGACGGAACCTATAAAGAAAATACTACCTAATAGCGGTTTGATACTATCTTGTTTTATCTAGTATTCGTTAGGTGCGGTAAAAATGCGATAAGGCTTTTTTGATAGTAAATGTAACCCTGTTTTCCCTCTTTGCGCTTCCCGTCAATTGATACTCCATAACTATTCTCAGGGAAATTGATAGTCTGAACACCCTTTTCAATATGGATCGTTCACAGAAAACGCCCCTTAGCACTTGCAGAAAAACGCTTGTTCCATTTGCTAATTATTATAAGAAATATAGAACATCGAGATTCCAAGTAACACAAAAATGATCCTTCTCAGTCTATTGATCACTCGCCACTTTCGATCCATTACAAATCCTGATTTCTTATTTAACTGCACGTAGTTTAACACGACAGCATTCAATAAAAATGTTATAAAAAAACAGCGAATCCAAGAAGACTCGCTGCGACAATTATTTCCGTAAGATTTTTTCCATCTTCTTACCTTTAGCTAATTCATCCACTAATTTGTCCATATAACGGATTTTCTGCATCAAAGGATCTTCAATATCCTCCACTCGATAGCCGCAGATTACACCTTTGATCAAAGAAACATTTTCATTCAATTCTGGAGCTTCAGCAAAAAAAGTTTCCATATCATTGCCAGAATCAATTTGCTTTTGCAAACCTTCTTCGTCATATCCAGTCAACCAATAAATAACTTGATCTAATTCTTCCTTACTTCGACCCTTTTTTTCGATCTTTTTAAGGTACAGCAGATAGATCGAACCAAAGCTCATTTTAAATATTTTACTCATTTGCGAACCTCTTCTCTAAATAAAATGCAAAGCGATCGTAAATAAACACGTGAGTATAATCGTAACTATTCCGAGAATCTTCATTTGTTTTAGTTCTTTTTTGAATTTCTCTTCATTGCCTTTTAACTGAGCAATTTTCCCTTTAAATACGCATAACGTAAAAAAGTTTGTTAATGAAGCCGCACTGATAAAAGACACGGCTCCAGTATTACTCATTTCTGGAAGTGAATACATCATGACAATCAAAAGAATCGCGGTTAAGACAGGTCCTATAAAGTATACCCATGACAAATTTACAATTTCTTCTCTTCGTTTAATTTCATTCACTACAGTTGAATCTTCTAATAATAAGTCATCTAACGAAACATGAAATACTTTTGCCAGACGCAAGACACTTTCAATATCGGGCACGGTCCTTCCGGTTTCCCAATTTGAAATGGTTCGTTTCGATACAAAAATTTTATCTGCTAATTCTTCCTGTGTCCATTTTACAGTTTGTCGTTCCAATTTGATTCGTTGACTGATTTCCATCTGTTCACCTTCAATAGTTGAATTTACTACTTTCAAACTATCTGATTTGCGAAAAACTGTCGAGAGAAAGTTCTTTCCACCCTTGATATGATAACATTTGCGTTAACGCGTTACACCATCTTTCCTAGCTGCCTCGGCGACCTTCATGGTAATCAAATCCACTAAATTTTCATCAAAAGCAGAGGGAATGATGTAGTCAGAGTTCAGTTCGCTATAAGGAATCGAGTCTGCTATTGCATGTGCACAGGCCAATTTCATCCGCGAGGTAATTTTTGTCGCTTCAGCAGTGAATGCTCCTCGGAACAATCCTGGAAAAGCTAAAACATTATTAATTTGATTTGGAAAATCTGAACGACCCGTTCCCACTACTGAGGCGCCACCAGCGATCGCTTCGGCATAAGTAATCTCTGGTTCTGGATTGGCCATCGGAAAGACAATGTTTCCGTCATTCATAGACGCAACCATTTCTTTAGTAACTAGATTAGGCGCAGAAACACCGATGAAGACATCTGCCCCTACAAAAGCTTCCGCCATCGTACCAGAAAAATCTTTTGGCGCGATCAATTCTAGTATCTCTTTTTCTACAAATGTCGCATTCGCCATCTGTTCATTCAAAGCGCCATCTTTATTAAACGCTAGGATGTTTTTCACTCCCAGATCAATTAACATGTGGATAATTGCACTGCCGGCCGCGCCTGTTCCCGAGATCACGACCTTCAAATCTTTCGCTTCCTTCTTAACCAGCTTCAATGCATTAATTAAGGCTGCCGTCACAACAACAGCAGTTCCATGCTGATCATCGTGAAAAACTGGGATGTCCAATGCTTCGATCAAGGCGCGTTCAATCTCTACACAACGTGGGGCACTAATATCTTCCAAATTGATTCCGCCAAAAGTAGGCGCGATCGCTTTAACAATTTGGATAATTTCCTGCGGATCCTTTGTGTTTAAACAAATCGGTACAGCATCGATGTCTGCAAACTCTTTGAATAGCAGTGCTTTTCCTTCCATCACCGGCAAGGCAGCCTCTGGTCCGATATCCCCCAAGCCTAAAACAGCTGTGCCGTCCGTAACAACCGCGACACTATTACTTTTCCAAGTATAGTCATACGCTTTATTTTTATCTTCGGCAATTTTCCGACAAGGCTCCGCTACCCCTGGCGTATAGGCTAAAGATAAATCATCTTTGTTGTGGACTTTGGCTTTGCTAGTAACTTCAATCTTTCCATGCCATTTTTCATGTGCGGTTAAGGCTTCATCATAAATAGTCATCAACATTCTCTCCAATCATTTTTTCCGGACGAACCCAGTTCTCATATTCTTCCTCTGTCACATAACCTAACGATAAAGCAGAATCCTTCAAAGTCGTTCCCTCGTTGAAAGCTTTCTTAGCAATTTCAGCACCTTTATCGTAGCCAATATGCGTATTCAAAGCCGTCACCAGCATTAGAGACTGTTCCAAAAGGTCTGCCATCCGATCCTCGTTTACAACCAATCCCTTTAAGCATTTATCACTAAAGGAATGCAGCGCATCTGTCAGCAATCGAATACTTTGCAGCAGGTCAAAAGCAATCAATGGTAAATAAACATTCAACTCAAAATTTCCCTGTGAGGCCGCAATCCCAATTGCCGTATCATTCCCCATTACTTGTACTGCGACCATCGCTAACGCCTCGCACTGTGTCGGATTAACCTTACCCGGCATGATCGAGCTCCCAGGTTCGTTAGCTGGCAGGGTAATCTCCCCTAACCCACTACGAGGCCCACTTGCTAACCATCGGATATCATTTGCCATTTTCATACAATTCGCTGCCAATGCCTTTAACGCGCCGCTAACATAAACAACCGCATCGCGATTGGCTAATGCGTGAAACTTGTTAGTTTCTCCGCTAAATTGAATCCCAGTCTCTTCGTTCAACGCTTCAATAAATGCTCGCTCATAAGCTTTCGATGCATTCAGACCGGTCCCAACAGCTGTACCGCCAATTGCTAACTGTCGCAATTCTGTTAAACTATTGGCCAACATCGTTGCATTATGCTCTAGGGATGAACGCCAACCGCTGACTTCCTGTGCAAAGGTCACTGGAGTCGCATCTTGTAAATGCGTCCGTCCAATTTTAATCACATGCTGATTCTTTTCTTCTAATTCTTTTAATACACTGACCATCTCATGGATTGCCGGTAGTAAAGTTCTCTCAATAGCAAATGTTCCAGCAATGTGTAGCGCAGTTGGAAAAACGTCATTTGAGCTTTGAGACATATTCACATCATCGTTCGGATGAACAGTCAAATCCTTTTGACTTGCCAAATGAGCAATGACTTCATTTGCATTCATATTACTCTGTGTGCCGCTGCCTGTCTGCCAAACCACCAATGGAAATTCATCCCAGTTTTCACCTTTTAACAGCAGATCAGCGGCATACTGAATCGCCAATGCCTTTTCCGCAGCTAGTTTTCCCGTCCTCTGATTGGCCACAGCTGCCATTTTTTTTACCAATACAAGAGCACGCAATAATTCCGGTGGCATTTTTTCACCGCCAATCTTAAAATTTTGGCGACTTCGTTCGGTTTGCGCCCCCCACCAAGCCTCTTTTGGCACTTCAATTGGGCCCATTGAATCATATTCCGTTCGTGTTTTCATACATTCGACTCCTTGTTTATATTAGGAGGAACTGAAATACTTATTCTCCTATTTTGTACAATTATCTCTTATTTATACTGAAATGGATACAAAAAAAGTACAAAAGCGATCAAACTTTTGTACTTCGTTCGTTATTTATCTCTTGTGTCAAAAAGAATCGTGACAGGCCCATCATTGATTAATGCTACATCCATATCGCCACCGAATTCTCCGGTTTCAACGACTAACCCTGCTTTGCGTAGGCCTTCGTTGAAATATTCATATAAGGGAATCGCTGTTTCAGGGCGAGCTGCCTTTACGTAACTTGGTCGATTCCCTTTTTTCGTATCCGCATATAGTGTGAATTGTGAAACACTTAGAACGCTGCCGCCAACATCCTGCAATGACTGATTCATTTTTCCTCCTGCATCTTCAAAGACACGTAATAAAGGGATTTTGCGAATCAAATAATCCGCATCTTCCTGAGTATCCTCTTCATGAATGCCTAGAAGAATCATGAAGCCGCGACCGATCTTGCCGACAACTTGTTCATCAATTGTTACACTTGCCTCACTCACACGTTGAATAACTGCTCGCATAAGAAACCTCCTACCCTTTCGTCCGTTTCACACTGTAGACATCTGGAATGGTCTTGACCTTATCAACGATTGAATATAAATGATTCAAGTTTTGAATCTTAAAGGTCAAGTTGATGACAGCCAATCGATCTTTGGTTGGTTTTGCTTCGACGCTAACCAATTTTTTAGTCATACCGCTAACGATATTCAAAACATCGTTTAGCAAACCATCACGATTGAAGCCATAAATTTCCAAATCAGCATTATATTCTTGGACTGAATTTGTCGTATCTTCCCATTCCACTTCGATCAACCGCTGCTGAATATCTTTTTGCTTCGTAATATTCGGACAGTCGGATCGGTGAATCGAGATCCCGCGACCTTTAGTGATATAACCGACGATATTATCCCCTGGAACAGGATTACAACAATGACTGATCCGAATCAATAAATTGTCGATTCCTTGAATGACAATACCGCCTTCATGCCGTACCTTGATTTTTTCAGGCTCTTTGGGATTATTGACCATCTCATCAACAGCATCACGCTGTTTTTGCTTCATTTGTTCCCGACGTTCTTTTTCGGTTAGACGATTAGCAAAGGTCAAGGCGCTCATTTCACCAAAGCCAATCGCTGCATATAAATCTTCTTCACTGTGGAAATTGAACTTGTCCAGCACATCCGAAAGCTTGTCCTTCGTCAGCATCTCCTTCGGTACAAAGCCTAGATCATTGATGCATTTAACAACTGCATCATGACCTTTGGTAACATTTTCTTCCCGATCTTGAGTTTTAAAGAACCGTTTGATTTTATTTTTTGCTTTACTGGTTTTAACCAAATTTAACCAATCACGACTTGGACCAAAGGAGTTAGCCGAGGTCATAATTTCAATGATATCGCCATTTTTCAATTTATAATCCAACTGCACCATTTTGCCGTTAACCTTGGCTCCAGTTGTTTTATTACCAACATCGGTGTGGATACTGTAAGCAAAATCCAATGGTCCCGAACCTTTAGGCAACTCCGTCACATCACCCTTAGGCGTAAATACGTAGACCTTATCACTGAAGATATCGCCCTTGACGCTTTCCATAAATTCAGACGCATCGTAGCTTTCATCCTGCAGCTCGATGATCTCACGGAACCAATCCAACTGCTTGTTATCTTGTGTTGTTTCCTGCTTATCAGTCTTGCCTTCTTTGTAGGCCCAGTGAGCTGCAACCCCGAACTCAGCGATTTGATGCATTTCATGAGTACGAATTTGAACTTCTACTGGATTGCCGCTCGGTCCGATGATTGTTGTATGAAGCGACTGATACATATTGGCCTTTGGCATCGCGATATAATCTTTAAAACGTCCCGGCATTGGTTTCCATTTCGTATGAATCGCACCAAGCACAGCATAGCAATCCTTGATCGAATCCACGATTACACGAATTGCTAACAAATCATAGATTTCATCGAATTGTTTTTTCTGATCTCGCATTTTGCGATAAATTGAGTAGATATGTTTGGGACGACCATAGATATCGCCTTCGATCCCTAATTCTTTCGTTGCTTCTTTGATTTCTTCGACAGCTTCGGCAACAAAACCTTCTCGTTCATCACGTTTACTGCGCATCAAATGAACAATCCGGTAATACTGCTTTGGATTCAAATAGCGTAATGCGGTGTCTTCTAATTCCCATTTAATCCGGCTCATCCCTAAACGATCAGCTAGTGGGGCATAGATTTCCAGCGTTTCGCGGGCAATTCGACGTTGCTTGTCATCACGTAGATATTTCAGAGTCCGCATATTATGCAAACGATCGGCTAACTTGACCATGATGACGCGCAAATCCTGCGCCATCGCCAACAGCATTTTCCGGTGATTTTCTGCTAATTGTTCTTCGTGAGACTTGTATTTGATTTTCCCTAATTTGGTGACGCCATCAACTAACGAAGCAACATCTTCACCAAATTCAACCTTCAAATCCTCTAATGTTACAGGCGTATCTTCTACAACATCATGTAAAAAACCTGTCGCAACCGTGTGAGGGTCCATATGTAAGTCCGCTAAAATCCCTGCAACTTGGATCGGATGAATAATGTAAGGCTCTCCTGATTTGCGAATCTGAGGCTTATGGGCTTCATATGCAAAGTCGTAGGCCTTTTGTACAAACGCCACGTGCTCTTTTCCCATGTACGTACTAACCATCCTGATGACGTCAGGACCGGTCAATTCAACTTCTTTTGCCATGTGACGTTCCCCCTTGTTTTCTGAAAATGATTGTTCTTATTATACAAACTCTCGTAAGCTTTTTCAATCAAATCAGTGTTGTAGTTCATAATAGAAACTTGCCGCGCTCAAAAGATAGAAGGGCGCTGTTTCTGTTCGTAAAATTCGTGGTCCTAAACCGCAAAGCTTTCCGCCAGCTTCCTGAAAATTTTCGATCTCTTTTGGAGTCAATCCACCCTCTGGACCAAACACGACTAATAATTTTTGTCCAGAAGTTAATTGTTGAAATGTTTGAACTAGCTGGGCTTGCTCTCCTTGCTTGGCCGATTCCTCGTAAGCGATCAAAACAGCGTCATAATCAGCAAAACCAGCGATCAATTCCTTTTCTGAAGCAAATTTCACCACTGGTAAGGCTTGACGATGGGATTGTTCCGCTGCTTCTTGCGCGATTTTATTCAACCGCTGCTGTTTTTTTTGCTGCTTCTTCGCATCCCACTTAGCTACCGAACTCTCACCAGGAAAGGCAATAAAATCATGGGCTCCGAGTTCTGTCCCTTTTTGGACGATCAGCTCCAGTTTTTCCCCTTTCGGAAAACCGCTGGCGATCGTGATATCGATCGGTAATTCTCGTTGTAGTCGCTCTTTTTCAACCTCTTTCAACGTCACCTTATCATTATCGATGGCGATGATTTTCGCTTTAATCGCAGTTTGATCATTGAATACGAGAAATACTTCCGCGTCGACCGTCATGCGCATCACACGCGACATATGATGATGCGGCTCCCCGCTGATTTCTACAGTTGGTTCATATGCCTGATCTAAAAAATAGCGTTGCATTCTAGTCTTCCTCTGGTTTCTTCAAAATAATCGCGAACCAATCTTTTTGTTGGAAGATTCGATCAACTTCAAAACCTTGCGTATACATTTCTTCCAACACCATATCTTTTTTATCTTCAATGATGCCGGAAACGATAAATGTCCCATCTGGTTTTAATAAACGCCAAGCATCTTCAATCATCAAAACAATGATGTCTGCTAAAATATTCGCCACGATCACATCTGCTTCTTGCTCCACGCCAACTAATAAATCATTGGCAGAAACGTGAATATTTTCAGTATTCGCATTTAGATCAACATTCTCTTGCGCCGAACGAACAGCGACTTCGTCTAAATCATAGGCATAGATATCTTTTGCCCCATAAAGCGAACTAGCAATACTTAATACGCCAGAACCTGTGCCGACATCCAAGACTGTCTCACCACCGCGCAAAACAGTTTCTAATGCTTGCAAAGTCAGATTCGTTGTCGGATGTGTCCCTGTTCCGAAAGCCATTCCAGGATCTAATGTAATGATTTTTTCATCTTCATGTTGGGCTTCGTATTTTTCCCAGCTAGGTACGATTGTTAAATAGCGGGTCACCCGAACAGGATGATAGTACTTTTTCCAAGCCGTCGCCCAATCGCTTTCTTCTACTTCACTAACTTCCACAATATTTTTACCGATGTTCAATCCAAACTCGGGTAATTTTTCGATCTTCGTTTTAATGAAGGGCAAAATTTCGGGCAAGAAAATCGTTTCTGGAAAATAGGCCATCACAACGGCACCCTCTGTTAGACTAGAAAATGTTTCCTTATCTAAAAGTTCTCCGTATTGATCTTCTTGGTAATTCTCAAAGTCCAACGCATCTTCAATCGCGACACCCGATGCGCCTGCCTCCATTAAAATATTCGAAACAGCCTCGACCGCTTCGCTTTCTGTTGTTACCTTGACTTCATTCCACTTCATCTTTTTACCTCCTTATTCATAGTAAATGGGCTAATTTCATGCCGTATGTCATTCCTCTATACTTCATTATATTTTGACTGATTGATTAAGAAACTGAAATCCTTAATAACTTGGATACGGCAAATAACTGCTGTCAGTTGGTTTGATTAATGCCTTAAACACAGCATCGTCCCATTTCATCTCAAAAATCGCATCCTCGCTATCATCAGCTAAGAAATCCAACAAATCGCTTTGACCCTCTTCAATGACCTCTTTCAAATAATCGACAACTGCCGTCAAATCATTTTTCTTCATGCCTTTTTTTCCTTCATACGGGATTACCGCTAAAAAATCCTCTGAATCGTAGGTAGATTTTTCAGGATCGACTAATAAGATCGCATCTTCAAATTCAATAATCTCTTCTTCTGAAGCCACTCCATCGACATCATCAAGCTCGATCTGCCCCTTGTTTTCACCATAAATTCGAAAAGCAATCTCGAAGCTATGATTGCGTGTATCCCAGTCCAGTGCTAATTCATAATCGGGAATTTTCTTGTTTAAGTAGTTATCTAAATAAGTAACCATGGTCTCTTTTGCCATTTTCAGTTCCTCCATCCATTATTTTCTTCTATTAAAAGCTTTCGTTGTTTGGTTATGTAAGGATTGCCATGAACGACAAATCGCAAAGGCCTTTCCGTCCAAATCCCTTTGTTAGGTATTCCAATACGCGGAAGTGCATCAATTTGTTTAGGAACACGTCTTTTTTCTGGTACTAAATGCAGTGAACTAGTAAAAATTGATTCGCCGTATAATTCTCGAGTAATCCCTAATGCTTCAACTAGTTTTCCTGGCCCATCTGAAATCATCGCGCCGGTTCTGCCATGACGATTCTGAACCATTTGCTCAATACCTTCTACTGGCTCAAAGCCACGAATCATCACTCCTTGCGGCATTCCTTCCGGTTGTGTGATCATGTTCAAGATCAAATGGGTATGCATCGTATATAAATAGATTGTCCCCGGTTTTTCATACATTGCTCGCACACGCTGTGTATCTCGCATACCATAGCTATGCGCTGCCTCATCATCAGGACCTAAATAGGCTTCACAATCTACAATATAACCGCCTAGTTTCCCCTCCGATGTCTCATGCTCTAAATACATACCTAGTAAGTATTTAGCGATATTCTCCGTTGATTCTGTATTAAAATAGTTAATTACTTGCTCCATTTTCCTCACCTTCTACATGATACACAATAATCCTGCCGCATGCTACGCCCAGCAATCAAAACTCAGCAAACACAAAGGAAAAATGCTATAATGGGAACGTATATTTGCCAGTTCTGCTTTAATAGATTAGTAAATTGGCATGGCTACGAGGATCCAACTATTTTTCTTTTTTTGAAAAGGTTATTCTTATCAAAAGCTACTGCCAGTTTTGATCATACATATTAATAAAATGGAACTATTACTAAAAGGAGGTTCCCTATGCAACAGCCTTTAGCTTATCGCATGCGTCCCCGCAATTTAGATGAAGTTGTCGGTCAGCAGCATTTAGTCGGTACCGGAAAAATCATTAGACGGATGGTGGATGCTAGAATGCTGTCCTCTATGATTTTATATGGCCCACCCGGCACTGGAAAAACCAGCATTGCCAGTGCTATCGCTGGCTCAACGAATTACGCCTTTCGGATGCTAAATGCCGCCACTGATACAAAAAAAGATTTACAGATTGTCGCT
Source organism: Enterococcus avium ATCC 14025 (assembly GCF_000406965.1). Lineage (GTDB taxonomy): Bacteria > Bacillota > Bacilli > Lactobacillales > Enterococcaceae > Enterococcus_A > Enterococcus_A avium. Next base: position 351,214 of record NZ_KE136365.1, read on the forward strand.
GAAGAAGCCAAGATGAGCGGCACGGTTATTTTGCTACTGGATGAAGTTCATCGTCTCGATAAAACGAAGCAGGATTTTTTGCTGCCTCATTTAGAAAGCGGACGAATTGTCATGATCGGCGCTACAACAGAAAATCCCTATATTACAATCAATCCCGCTATTCGTAGCCGAACTCAGATTTTTGAGGTGAAGCCTCTAGATGAAGAGGATGTTATTACAGCAGTCAAATCGGCCTTGGACGATAAAGAGCGAGGATTAGGAGAATACCCAGTTGAATTGGATGAGGAGGCATTAAACCACTTAGCCCGTGCAACGAATGGCGACTTGAGAAGTGCACTGAATGGGTTAGAATTAGCTACGAAATCCACACCCAAAAATGATGAGGGAAAAATTCATTTAACCTTATCCATCATTGAGGAATGTGTTCAACGAAAAGCACTTACTCATGACAAAGACGGTGACGCTCATTATGATGTAATCTCCGCTTTTCAAAAATCAATCCGCGGCAGTGATGTCAATGCTGCATTGCATTATTTAGGTCGGCTAGTCGAAGCGGGGGACCTTCCGATTATTTGTCGGCGCTTAATGGTGATTGGCTACGAGGATATCGGCCTAGCTAATCCTGCTGCCGCTGCCCGTACGGTTCAAGCCGTTCAAGCGGCGGAAAAATTAGGCTTTCCTGAAGCACGGATTCCTTTAGCCGATGCCGTCGTTGATCTCTGTCTATCACCAAAATCAAATTCGGCTTACACAGCCTTAGATGCGGCGATCACAGATATTCGAATGGGAAATGCTGGTGAAGTACCCGATCATCTGCGGGATAGTCATTATAAAGGTGCCAAAGCCCTGAACCGCGGCGTTGGTTATCAATACCCACACAGCTTTGAGAATGCTTGGGTGGATCAGCAATATTTACCAGACAAAATCAAAGATGCCCACTATTACGAACCAAAAGCTACGGGGAAGTACGAGCAAGCCCTTGGTCAACAATATCAGCGTATCGAAGAATGGAAAAAGAAAAAATAAGACAAATACTACATTTCCCAAATTGAAAAGACTTTAATTAATCCGTCAAAAATCTTTTCTTCTATTCACCAAAAGATCAAAATAAAATAAGCATTTTGTTTTGACAAAATCGCTTATTTTTTTATACAATGTACCTATAGAAGACGTGAATGTTTTGGATGACTTCTCATTTACAGATATAAGCCACTTCGTTGCGTCTCAATAATGACTGTGCTATGATTGAGATGGAAATTCTGTGATGTGCGCGTTGCCTATTTCAGTGTTGACCGAACATTTTTATTGATATCTTGGGATCTGTCTTGTGTCAAAGTTGGTAACATGCCTTTACATTTGGTAGTTCAATGCTTAGACCATGGAACCCACCTGCTGTATCTTGCGGGATCAATACTATCGGGTGAATAACGGCATCGACGGAATTTTCCATTTTTTATGGAGTGAAAGCAATTTGCGTACGCAAATTGCTTTTTATTGTATAGGAGGAAAAAAGATGATCCGCATTTTATTATTTTTACTGGCACTTATCCTATTATTTTGCAGCTATTATTTGATCAAAAAACCTCAGGGATTGCTAGTTCTATTTAGCGAGGAAAAACAAAATGAGTCCCGTAGCTTTTTACGCCAATTTGGAATTATTTATGCTGTCTTAGGGATTATGGCGATTTTGGTCGGTTTGATTAATAACCGTTCTTATTCGATGATGTATTTGATCTTACTTTTGGTTGTCGCAGCGATCTTTGCTTTATTGATGGGCTCAAAAACAAAAAAAGGTTAACAGTACCATTTTCAAGACTTTTGTTTTAAAATAATAGGTGAGAAGATAGTATATGACTTGTATTTAAGTTCTATTTTTTCTAGAAAGAAAAATAAAGACTTTAAAACAAAAAAGGGAGTTGGGAACGATGGATCAAGAATATAGTAAAATCATGGTGGCAGTTGATGGCTCTAATGAAGCTGAATTGGCGTTTAAAAAAGCGGTAAATGTCGCAAAACGAAATCAGGCTGAACTATTACTAGCTCACGTCATTGATACACGAGCGTTTCAAACAGTTTCTTCTTTTGACAATGTTTTAGCAGAACAAGCAACAGATATGGCGAAGCAAACTCTAGACGATTATGAAGCTGAAGCACAAAAAGCCGGTGTTAAAAACATTAGCAAGGTGATTGAATATGGCGCACCAAAAGTAATGATTGCTAATCAAATCCCTGAAAATAATCAAATTGATTTGATTATGCTTGGCGCAACTGGTTTGAATGCTGTTGAACGTTTATTTATCGGTTCAGTCTCTGAATATGTCATTCGCAATGCCAATTGTGACGTTTTAATTGTTCGAACAGATTTAGACAACAAAGTTCCTGAAGAAGACGATTAATATTAAACTAAGCGGGTGTGCTGATTAGCATACCCGCTTTTGCATTATATTATTTTTTAAATTCAGATTATTTTAGCATAGACTTGTAAAGATCAATGATCTCTTCTAATGTAGCATCCCGGGGATTTCCTGGTGAACAAACATCACGGAAGGCATCTTCAGCGATTTTTTGCACATCCTCTTCCTTCATACCAAGCTCAGTTAGGCTTTGCGGAATTCCCACGTCTCTTCCTAATTGCTTCACGGCTTGGACTGCTGCATTACGAACTTCTGCTAATGACATATCTACCGCACCTTCGACGCCCATTGCAACAGCAATTTCACGATATTTTTCGCCAGTGTATTCTTTATTGAAATCCATAATCAATGGCAAGAGTGTCGCACAGGCGACACCGTGAGGAGTATCATACCAAGCAGATAATGGATGCGCCATTCCATGAACTAAACCTAACCCTACATTAGAAAATCCCATACCGGCAATATATTGACCCAACGCCATTTTTTCCCGTGCTTCTTGATCTCCCTCAACTGAATCTCGCAACGCATGTCCGATAATCCCAATTGCTTTGATGTGAAGCATGTCGCTCATTTCCCAAGCTCCCTTAGTAATAAATCCTTCGATCGCATGAGTCAAAGCATCCATACCTGTTGCGGCACATAATGCTGTTGGCATTCCCATCATCATATCACTATCAACAAATGCAACAATCGGGATATCGTGAGGATCAACACAAACAAATTTACGTTGATTGGTCTTATCAGTAATTACATAGTTAATTGTGACTTCTGCAGCTGTTCCAGAAGTTGTCGGCACTGCTAAAATTGGCAGAGAAGGCTTTTTCGTCTCAGCGACTCCTTCAAGACTAATTACATCAGAGAAATCAGGATTGGTCATAATGATTCCAATCGCTTTGGCTGTATCAATTGGAGAACCACCGCCGATTGCAACAATATAATCTGCTTCCGCCGCTTGACAGGCTTTGACACCCGCTTGCACATCCTCAATCGAAGGGTTCGGTACAATGCCGTCAAAAATCTCGTAACTAAGCTCTGCTTCATCTAAAATCGCTGTAACCTTTGTCGCTACATCAAATTTCAATAAATCCTTATCCGTAACAACTAATGCCTTTTTAAATCCGCGCATCTTAGCCTCATTCGCTACCTCTTGAATTGCTCCTTTGCCAAAATAAGATGTTTCATTCAAAATCATTCGCTTCACTGCCATTGTATTCTCTCCTTTATTGTGTTTTATTTCACAGCTGATTATCCCACAGCAAGAAAACGTTTTCCATGACTTCTCATTATAAATATTTGCTGTAAAATGTGACGTACTTAACTATTTCTTAAATAATATTTTTCATATTGATGGATAAAGTCATTCGCTTCGTTTTTTTTCTTGAAAAATATTTTTTCCTTTTTTACCTCTGTTCGTATGTTGATACAAAAATATTGATTGACCCTTTCTAGTTGCACTCCCATTATTTTTTTTATAGGAATTAATAAAAACTGACCATCCGTCAAATCAAACAATAGGAAATGCTGTGTTCCTACGATTTGACCATTATTCGCAACAAATTTCCGTTGTTGCTTAATCTCTTGAATCAATTTTTTATCTAAGTATTCAACATCAGAAAATTTCTGCACATCAAAATAGTTCTTTAAATCGTACATGATCTGATTCTCACTCAAACTATTTTTTCTCTTTTTAAGAAAGAAAAAAACGACGAAAACTAGCACATACAGTCCTACCACCATTTGAACATCTTTGATTTGCAGATTTTTTTCGATCAGCCACCCATTGATGAGATACATCAATAAGATCATGAAAGCTCCTTTAAGAAAAAAATTCAGTTGATTGAGTGTCTTGTCTAACGTTACTTTGCGCAACAGAATTCCTTGATTTCCCATTCTCTACTCCTTATCATTTATGGTTTTCTAACTGGAAATAATTCCGTATGTCCTTCTCATAATTCGCATTTTTCATCGCTGAAATAAAACTAGGGATTTTAGCTAATTCATAAAGGTGAGTCACAGCCTTGATATGACTCTTCTTATCCTTTGGTGCAATCACGACGATTAAACTAATCGAAATATTTTCCGCAAAAGCAATTGGCTGATCCAGTTTTAAAAGAGACATTCCCACTCGATATACACCATCCTCTGGGCCAGCATGTGGAATCGCCAAGTCTGGTGAAATTACAGAATAGGGATATTCTGGATCGTAATGTTCAATCACAGTTTCAATATATTTTGGAGAAACATAGCCTTCATTGACCAAAGGTTTGCCTGCAATCCGAATCGCTTCCTCGACAGATCGAACACTAGGATAAATTTGAATATGAGAAAGAGGCAATAGATCCTTCAAATCAGGGTTCTGATTTTGAGCATTCACACCTTCATTGATTTCTGTTGCAAGTAAACAATCTTGTATTTCTCGCGTTAATTGCTCTTCATTAATAATTTGGGCATTTTTTTTGATAATTGACAGTAACTGTTGAACAACTTCACGATTTTTTGACAGCCCAAATGTCTCATCGAAATCGATACGTTTACGTACATCGCTGATCAAATTCATCTTGTCTTCATCCGTCAAAAAATGCGGGATTAAAAAAACTTCCTTTTTAGTATTCACCGGAACTGTTGAAAAGACGACATCTCCAACGTTATGACCCTCTTCATAAAATTCTCGCAAAGACATATTGCGTACAAATTCTATCGTCGTAAATAATTGCTTTAATTCTCCTAATAATAGTTTTGAAACGGATACTCCATGTTGACAAACCACCACCGCCCGAATTTTTCGCCTTTTTTGTTTTTCAAGCTCTTCATTGATAAAGCTCAAAAGAATAACTGATAGATAGATTAATTCCCCTTCTGGAAAAATAATCTTTAAATAGTCCTCAATAATCCCGATTGATTGATGAACTAACGGATGAATGAAGTCATAATTTTCAACATTATCTAAAAAAAGCAGATCATTATCCGGCAAACCGAATTTTATTCGATAATAAGCCGGAATAATATGCTGATAGATTGCTTCCTCCAACTGACTTTTGTTTTTGATATCGGTAATTCCTAAAATCTCAAAACTATTGATAAAAGATTGAATCCGCCGCATCAATTCCTGATCTTTATAATTCGAACGGATTTTGATCAGATTGGTGCTTAACAGCTGGATCGAAATAAAATGAATTTCAATTAAATAATTCGAACCCTTGAAAAAAGGTTTCAACGCTTGGCAAACTTTTGAATAAAAATCCTTTTCCACCATTTGAACATAGTTGCCTAAGACTCCCGCTGACAATTCATTCCCTTGTCCGAATCGAACGGAACACATGTAACTTGTCAGATAGAGATCAATTAGTTTGAATTCTGTAAATTCTAAGCCCAACTCATGCTCTAACAAATGGATTCTTTTTTTTATTTCTGCTAAAGTTTGACTTTTGATTCCAATCATTGCCAGATAATAATCAAGATTATTTTTTGACTTTTCTACTTCGCGAATGAATTTGATTCCTAATCGACGAATGTCCATCTCATTTCCTGAAAAATAAAAACCTCTTTTTCTGGAGAATTGTAAGTCAATGTCCAACGGTTTCAAATGATTTTCAATTAGCTTCCGTTTATCGCTTAAAATAGTATTTTTACTAACAAAAAGTTTTTCAGCCAATGTTTTCAGTGTCTCGCCCTGATGAAGTAAAACAATCAGATAGAGATAACATTCTCGTTCTCTATCTGATAAGTGGATTGACGGCGAAACTTTCGTTAAATAGCTTTTTATCGCTGCACTCTGACCATCTAAGAGAAAAAAAGATCCATTCTTTTTAATTTTTCCTAATTTTAAATCAGCTAATTCTTGATTGACCTTTTTGATTCGGTAATCTAACTGCCCCTTAGTCAAATTAAACTTTTTTTCTAAAGAAAGTGAGGTATGACTGCCTTTTGAAAGAAATAAATCTAACAATTGAATCGCCGTAACATCCATTTTTAATCCTCCTCGTTTTGAATCATTTTTTAAGCACGAATGAGCATATCACTCCTACCTCTTTCAAAATAATCATTTAAGACATCTCGTAACAAGTAAGGCGAACGTGGAATAGCATCAATCGTATCTCCCGCGATATGAGAGGTAATAATTAGATTATCTAAATCTAGTAATGGATCATCTGCTCGAATCGGTTCTTCCCAAACAACATCTGTTGCAGCACCAGCAATCATATTCATCTGTAGCGCTTCCACAAAATCTGCTTTATTCACGATATCTGGTCTAGCAGTATTAACTAAATAGGCTGATGGTTTCATCATTGAAAGTAAATCAGCGTTAATCATATTCTTGGTATCTGGTGTCACCCGTACATGAAGTGAAACGATATCCGCGGTTTTAAACAATTCTTCTAATTCGACAAAGGTTATTTTCAATCCTTCTTCTCGTATTTTTTCTTGGTTCACAAAAGGATCATAAGCGATGACCTCGACTCCTAAGCTATTCAATCGTTTTACTACTAATTTTCCAATATAACCCAATCCTACCAAACCAACCTTTAGATTAGCCAATGTCGTTTTATAGGGATCGTTAGGAAATTTCTTGGGCCATTTTGCCTCTTTGACCTGTTGATAAGAAAATGCAATATTTCTGGTCAACGCGTAAAACAATCCTAAAGTAAAATCAGCGACTGGTTCTGCATTGCGAATAACATGGATTAATGGAATCTGCCTTTTTTTTAATTCCTCTACGGCAACATGCTCAATGCCACCACGACAAGTACCTACTAATTTCAGTCGAGGTGCTGCTTCAATCATCGCTTTTGAAACGGGAGCGATGTGAACAAGTAAATAATCCGCCTCCTTCATATCATCCAGAATTCCAGCTGGTATCTCAACTGATTCAGGGCCTTTTTGCTCAATCAATTTGATTTTCTCTTGGAATTGCTCTTTATTTAAATCAGCGTACCAATGATACTTCGTTACTTCTACCGGTTCTTCAATGTTTAGCTCCAACGCAGCTTCGGCTAGGGTTTCAGCAGAAACTAAACCATCTCCAACAACAACAACTTTTGTCATTTAAACAGCCGCTCCTTCCTTAGACACAATGCCGGCTTCTTCCTCCAGCTTCGCCATATTTTCTAAATATGCGTGAATCGATTCTTTTTTTGCTCGAACAAAAAGATAAAGCACAATGTAGACCACAACAGAAAGACCAATCCAAAGCGGATTTTGTGTCATAAATATCAAGAACAAGATTCCCATGATATGGTTCGTCATTACCGCAAAACTACAGATCATCATTGCTCCTTCAGGCAAATTAACACCCACATCAACAGCTACTTGTGTAAAGATAGGTGCTACTGCAGTAATAATATATAGCCCTCCAGCACACCAAATTGCTCCGCTGATTAGTGATTTGAAAATATTTCCGTTAGAAATACAGATTACCAGCTCGATCATGTAAGGGATTGCAATTAAATCCACCATCGGCAAAGTCTGATTTCCAGGTAAAAAGATCGCCAATAGCAAAACAATTGGGATCAATAGCATTCCTGTTAATAAGGTTGCTGTCTCACCGTAACCGGCGGCATCATTGATTGCCAAATACCAAACACGGTCCTTGCCTCCTGAAGTTTTCGCAGTACTTTTTGACGCATCTGTGATCGCCGTAAATGCTGACGCAAAAATCCCGGCGATTTTTGGAAAGATTGCCATGATCGCTGAAGTTGAGATACCGATAACCATGATTTCCCCCCAGCCAGTCAATGAACCTAAACGCATGAAGTTCCCAGCAAAACCTAATGCCAAACCTAAAATGAAACCTAATGACGTTGGTTCTCCTAAAAAACCTAATTTGTCTTGCAAAGTTTCTGGATTCCAACGTACCTTATTCGCCCCTAACTTGGTTAATATCCAGTCCATTGCCATGGCTAGTGGTACGGAACAAATGTGATGAGGCGCGCTCATTGTACAGCGTGGGTAACCGTAATAAACCGACCAGCGTTTAGCAACGATTTCAGTAAAGACTAAACAATAAAGATTAGAAAGTACCATTAAACCAATCGACAACCAAAGATTTTTAGTAGAAATATAGAGCATTGATCCCCATAGCATGAAGGAGTAATTATTCCATAAATCTGATGGCATAAAAATATCTGTAAACTTGATAACAAATAAAATCGCCTGCAGTGCTAACCCTAAAGCTAAGAAAATCATCCCTACTTGGGTCGAATAGGCCACGACACTTGTAGCTTGCCAACCAGTATCAAGAATCCTTAGATTAACGCCAGTTTCTTCTACCATTCGATTGATGGCTGGGGTGACGATTGGTGTGTAAGCACCAATGATCATATTAAACCCAGTCAATCCGATTCCTGCGTTCAAGGCTGCATTAAAAGCTTTTTTGGGCTTTACCTTCATCAGCAAAGCAATAAAGAAAATAATTACTGGTACTACGATCGCCGTGCCAAAAGCATCCATAACCTTCGATAAAACATCTAACATGTCATTTCTCCTCTCTTTAGTTTACTAATTTCTCAGAAGTCTCAAGTAGTTCGTCAAAGAATTCCTCTTCTCCCATACCAGATAATAAACCAACTGCATTGATCGTCGGTAAGTCATATTTTCCTTTTAAAGGACTTGTGTGAACGATCAAATCCCAAGAACCGCTAGAAAGCTGATCTTCTACACCTCCAGGATTCACTTCAACTGTTTTTGCTTTAATTCCATGATCATCCAAAAAATCTCTTACCTTGCCAGCCACCATCGAGCTTGTTACTGTTCCTGAGCCACACACTGAAATTACATTCAATCGTTTAACCATTTAATCTATCCTCCTACTTTTTTATCGACTTCGTTCTTCTAAAATCCCTGCTTTGGGAGCAACCCCAAACTGATCAGCTAAATCCCATAATTGATCACTTGTAATTTTTTGCCTGAAGCCCCCTGGTACTTGTACTACTCTCATATAAATATCTGCTGCTTTTTCAACTGTTTCAACCAACCCAAATGCGTCATCCATTGATTGTCCTGCTCCCATGATCCCGTGATGTGGCCAAATTACTACTCGTGAATCATGCATTTTCTCAGCGGAAGCCAACCCCAATTCAACCGTTCCTGCCACCATCCAGGGCAAAACAGAAACTCCATCGGGAAAGACGACTAGACATTCCGTTATCATTTCCCATAATGAACGTGTAAATTTCTTTTCATCCAGATCATGAATGAATGTCATCGCAGAAATTGCAATCGAGTGACAATGTAAAATTACCCGATGATCAGGGTCGTGTGCTAGTCGTACCGCATGACATTTTAAATGTGAGGCTAATTCGCTAGTTGGAACACCTCCATCTTCTAGTCCCCATAACACTTTAAACCTTTTTCCGTCATCAGAAATCTTTACGATCGCTAAGTTTTTCGCTGGATTTTTGCAAATATTTTTGAAATAGCTTCCTGAAGCGGACACTAGAAAAATTTTCCCTGCCAATTCTTTAACCTCAAAATCTAGATCTTTTTCTTTAATCACATGATCCAAATCAAGATACAGGCAAACTTCAGCTTCGTCTAACATATAGCTGATGTTGCCACCGTTACGTTCATCCCATCCATTCCGCCATAAATTTTTGGTTACTTCGCACATTTCTTGAATAAAGGGTGCTTCATAAATATCATGAATTCTCATATCTCACTTCTCGCTTTCTGTTTTAAAAAATTGTGTAACTATTTTTAAAATTTCTGATTCACTGGACTCTTCTTCCAATTGCCTCATAATATCTTGATCCATAAACATTGCCATCAAATTTTGTAACAGTTGCAATTGATCTTCGCCCTTATTAAATCCAAGAAAAAAAGCATATCTTGCATTTACAAACTCATCCGTCGTTCCCATTTGACCAAATGTTACTGACTCACCCAATTTGAGAATATAAATAAAAGGCTTTTTAATGTGGCTTGGATCAGTATGGGGAATTGCTACGGCAAATGATGGTGTCTGTAATCCAGTTGGATATTCCTTCTCTCTTTCTTTTAAAGCCTCTTGATAAGTCGTTTCGATAAATCCCAGTTCTGCTAACTTCTTTGCAGTATAATCGATTAATGCATCGAATGTACCTGTCCCCTCGTATACATCAACCAATTCTGGGAAGAACATCTTATCCGCAATGATCATCCGCTATCCTCCTTTCCTAATTACATCGTAAGTTTAGCATCCATAAAAAATAATAGTATGCGCTTTCATCACAAAAAAAACTTATTCTCTTAAAAAAACTGTGACGTTCTTAATAATTACTTTGAGGAAGGCTTATAGCGAATACTTTCCGAAAAAAAAAGAACCGCAGAAATTCCGCGACTCATTTTATAGCTTCGAACCAATGACAATACCAATAAAGCTTAATAGCATGCCTAGTCCGTAAGATCCAAACAGATAACGATAAAACATTGAGCGATCATTTTTCCATAAAACAAATAATTCAAAATTGTAGGTAGAGAATGTTGTATAGCCACCCATGATCCCTGTTCCTAAGAAGAGGTAGATTGGATCAGACAGATGCATTCCGAAGAAAATCCCTAACAATAGACTACCTGTCAAATTAATAAAAAATGTCGATTTTGGCAGGCGCTTTGTTTGTGGTTCAAAATAATTGTTTAAAGTAAAGCGCAGCATCGCACCAATTGCTGCCCCGCTTCCGACAAGCAATGTCTCAATCATTAATCCGTCACCTTTCTATGATAGATCATTTCACCTAGTACAGTCATGGCTAGGCCACCGAAAAACGATAGCAATAAATAGATAAACGCCAAGCCAATTTGATCTGATTGCACTAATTTCATTGTATCTAAAGCAAAGGATGAAAAGGTCGTTAAGGCTCCGCAAAAACCAACGCCAACTCCTAATACTAAACGGGCAGAAACATCGATATCACTCAAAATATGCTTCACGAGCCAACTAAAAATGAAACATCCTAATAAATTAACGAGCAGCGTTCCCAAAGGAAATCCACTCACGGCAGGAATCCATACGCCTAACCAATAGCGTGCAGTACCACCAATAAAAGCAAAAAATGCAATGACTAAATAGTCTAACATGTTGTTCATCTCCATTTTTCATTCTTTCTCACTATAAAACGATTGATATGAAGTTGCAAATAATTTTTTTCATCTACTATTTACAAATCATGCTAAACTAGGACTATCTTTGAAAAAATGGGGGATATATATGAAGGGTATTATTTTTGATTTCAACGGAACCATGTTCATGGATTCTGATCTGCATGAAGCAGCCTGGCTGTATTTGATTCAAAAATATTCAGATAAAGAAATGACAGAAGAGGACATTTTAAAAAATATCCATGGCAAAACCAATGATGTGATCCTACGCAGGTTTATTTCAGAAGACCTAACAGATAAAAGGGTTCAGGAATTGTCTGATGAAAAAGAAGCCTACTATCGAAAATCTGTTTTAGAAAGTCCTGATCACAATGATTTTACTAAAGGGTTAGTAAATGTATTAGATTATGCCGCAGCAGAAAAAATTCCTATGACGATCGCTTCAGCCTCACCTTTAGTCAATATGGATTTCTATTTTGACTATCTAAATTTAGGAAACTGGTTTGACTACGAAAAAATGGTTTGTCACACTGGGCGTTTCCCTGGTAAACCAGCCCCAGATATTTTCTTGATAGCAGCGAAAAAAATTGGGGTTAAGCCAGAAAATTGTTTAGTAATCGAGGATTCATACTCCGGACTACAGGCAGCTCACAATGCCAAGATCGGTACGATCATCGCCATTGATCCGAGTGGGAAAAACCGCGCTGTTTTTGAAGCAGAGAACTTAGCTCAAAACGGGGTTATTGAGGATTTTACGACATTTATTTCAGATTATCTAAAATAGAAGAACCTAAAGAAAAACCACTCTCAAGAACCAGATGATAATTCTGCTCTTAAGAGTGGTTTAATTTAGATAATTTTTGCTCCTAAAGTATTTTTAAAATGATTCAACGCCCAGGTATGTCCAGTCGCATCAAAACTTGCCACAGCTTTTTCAGGAATCACTATTTGATAGCCCAAATTATAAGCATCTACCACCGTGTGCAACACGCAAATATCCGTACATACACCGGTCAGACAAAGTTCTGTAATCCCACGTTCCCGCAAACGTATGTCCAAATCAGTTCCGCTAAAAGCTGAATAATGACGTTTGTCGATCCAATAGACATTTTTCTTTGTTTTGTTTGCTTGATAAAAGTCCGCTAGTGATCCGTATAAGTCACGTCCATTCGTACCAATCACATTATGTGGTGGAAAAAGCTGATTTTCAGGATGGTATTGATCGCTTGGATCATGACCATCAATCGCAAAAACAATGAAGTCTCCCTGGTCAAAATAATCTTTTGTCACAGACACTAATTCTTGTTCGATAGCCTGGCCTGCTTCGCCAGTCGTTAATTTCCCATCAGTTGCAACAAAATCATTGGTATAATCAATCGAAAGTAATGCACGCATGAAAATTTCCCCCTCTAATTATGATAGACAGATTTATTGATCGTATTCTTGCAGTCTCATTTTCTAAACTAGGTGATTAACAAACTCAATCACTAATTGTGCTGACAATGTACCTGTTCGATTAACAAACTCTTCGTGAGTTTCAGTAGCTTCACTATCAGCAGTATCACTGATCGCCCGCACGATCAAGAATGGTATTCCAAATTGAGCGGCCGTATGTCCAATTGCCGCCCCTTCCATCTCAACAGCTAACGCATCAGGAAAAGCTGCTTTTATTTCATAAATTTTTGATGGACTGCTAACAAAGGTATCGCCTGATACAATCAAGCCGACATGGGCAGTTTGGTTCATTTTCTTGCTCGCCTCTAGCATTTCACTTTTTAGATAAGTAGAGCTTTCAAAGTATAAAGGCATCCCAGGTACTTGGCCAATTTTATAGCCAAAGGTGGTTGCATCAACATCGAAATAGGCAACATTATCCGCGATAACCAAATCACCAATCGCTAAACCTGCACCGATTCCCCCAGCAGTGCCCGTATTAATCACCATATTAACTTTATACTGCTGAATTAAGACAGACGTTGTGATGGATGCCAAGACTTTCCCAATTCCTGATTGAACAACGATTACTTCGTGATTTCCCAGACTTCCTGAAATGAATAACGCACCTGATTGCTCCCAAGATAATGGATGCTCTAGACTTTCACGTAATGCCTTTACTTCTGGTTCCATTGCACCGATAATACCGATTTTCATAATCATTCCCCTATTTCTTACTAATAATTTTTTATCTTCTATTAAACAAAAAATACTAACAACATGACTACGATCAGAAGCAATAATACTATAATTATCGCTTTATTTAGAAAGCTGCTGCGCTCTTTTTGCTTTACTCGCTCACTGCTTCTAGATTTAGTGACGGGCTTATTCTTTTTCAATTCTTTCCGATAAACATTGCTAATTTCTTTTTCTCTCTTTTCATAGGCGCGTTCAGCAGCTCTACGTTGCTCTTCTGCCAAGCGCTCCTGTTCCTCTTTTCGCTTCCTTATTTCGCTGCGCGTCACCAAGGGTGATTGGCTCATGCGTAATCTTCCTTTCTAAATTTCATTAGTTCCCAATAATTGACAGCAAAAATTGTTTTAGCGTCACAGATTAATCCGTCTTGAATCGCCTGCTTCGCTTCCTCCATTGTTAATTCATAGAGTTCTAGAACCTCATCGTCATCTTGTGGTCGTGGATTTTCGACTTTAACCAGATTGGTCGCGGCGTAAATATATAATTTCTCATTTGAAAATCCAGGTGATAAATACATTTCGTTTATGTACGTTAAATTTTCAGTATGGTAACCCGTTTCTTCTTCTAATTCTCTCATGGCTGTTCTTTCTGGATACTGCCCTTCACCGGGATCAATTTTTCCAGCAGGAATCTCCAATACCACTTTTTCTAACGGTTTTCGAAATTGTTTGACCATAATGATTTTATTTTCCTTAGTAATAGGGATGATCCCTACACCACCGTGATGAAAAACCAATTCACGTTTTGCTGTTCCGCCCATTGGCAAGGCAACATCATCTAAATAAACTTCAATAATCTTTCCCTTAAACAATTCTTTACGTTCTATCGTCTTCTCTTCAAAATCTTTATATTCTAACATTGCGACACCTTTCCTCCAAGTAGCTTCAATCCAACGGTTCTGCCTTATTGTATCACAGAAAATTCTTATGTTTTTTCTAAATCTTAAAAATCCATCTTTAGTCCGATACTATTTCTATAGAAATTCATGCTATGATGAGCGTGTAAAGAAATCAAGTAATTTGAATAAATAATGTGAAGGGTTATTACTAGACTAGGAGGATTATTATGCGAAGGAAAATATTCCCGATCATCATCGCAGCAATCGGTATTCTCTCCTTTTTTGAAGGAGACTTCGGCGACTATATTGTCTTTTTAATGCTGGCCGTTGGTTTTTGGTTGATCTATCGAGGGATTAAAGGGCGAAAGGTCCAACCACAAAAAGAGGAATTACCATTTCTGACCAAAGAAAAAGAAGCTTATTATAAAAAAATGGATATGAGTGAACGTGAAATCGAATTGTTCCGCGAAACAATGAATCTTTCTAAACAACAAGTTTTACGTTTACAGCAAAATATTCAAAAGAATGCCAAGCTTAAAGCCATTGACTTGCGCCACGAAACCTTGAAGGCGGCGAAAGCATTGTTTAAGGAATTGGTAAAAGATCCAAAGCGTTTGCCGGAGGCTAGTCAGTTTCTTTATACACACTTGCCAAACATCGTGGATTTAACCGACAATTATGTCGAAATTAATGGACACGAGGTTAAGTCAAAAGAAGTTTATGGTAAACTAGAAGAAAGCGCACAGATCATTGATCAAATGGCTGATTTAATCGTGAAGGATTATCAACAATTCGTTGCCGAAGATTTAGAGGACATGGATGTTGAAATATCAATCGCCAAAAAAAATCTCGACCAAGATTCTGATCTGACCACAAAATTAAAAACAAAGAATAGCTAAAGAGAAAAGCTTCATGAATTCGCTTAGTCTTTGATCAATAAAGCTAGTTCATCAAGCTAAACATCAACAAAAAAATCTAGCTTAAGCTAGATTTTTTTCGAACAGGAGGACACACAATGGAACCGGAAAATAACCCAGAGACCAAATCGGTCGACAGCACTTTAGACGATCTACTTAGCAACCCTTTTGGCACTGATGCTTTAACCCCCGTTCAACAACAAGAAATCTCTCATTTGCAGTCACAAGAACAAGCTGACCGCTTAGTGGATAAATTACCTGAAGAACGACAAGCGCAGGCTCGGGAACTTGCAAAAAAAATCGACGTAAATGATTCACAAGCCGTGATTAGTTATGGCTCAACTGCTCAAACTAAATTGAGTGAATTCTCGCAATCAATGCTCAACACCGTTTCTTCACAAGATATCGGCCCAATCGGTGATTCATTGAATCAATTAATGTATCGCTTAAACGAGGCTAATCCTGATGAACTACGTGTCGGCGAAGGAAATATTTTTCAAAAAATGTTTGGTAAAGTAAAACAATCGATTTATGAGATCACAACGAAATATCAAAAAATCGGTGCACAGATCGATAAAATCGCAACAAAATTGAATGTAGAAAAAGATGGTTTGTTAAGAGACAACCAAATGCTTGAAACTCTCTACAATAAAAATAAAGATTACTTTGATGCTTTAAATATCTATATTGCCGCAGCTGAATTGAAAATTGAAGAAATGAAGCTTACAACAATACCTGCCGCAACAGAAAAAGCGCAAGCTTCTGGTGATCAAATGGACGTTCAAGTGGTGAACGATTATACGCAATTTTTAGATCGTTTAGATAAACGAACGCACGATTTAAAACTTGCCCGTCAAATCACGATTCAACAAGCCCCACAAATCCGCTTGATCCAAAATACCAATCAAGCCTTGGCTGAAAAAATTCAAGCTTCAATCAATACGGCGATTCCATTATGGAAAAACCAAGTAGCCATCGCTTTAACGCTATTACGTCAAAAAGATGCTGCTACAGCACAACGTCAAGTTTCAGAAACAACCAATGATCTGTTGAAGAAAAATTCTGAGATGTTGAAAATTTCAACCATCGAGACCGCCAAAGAAAATGAACGTGGTATCGTCGATTTAGAGACGTTGCAACAAACACAAAACGACCTGGTGGAAACACTGGAGGAAACCTTGCGTATCCAAAAAGAAGGTCGCGAACGCCGACAAGCAGCTGAGATCGAGATTGGTCATATGGAAAGCAACCTAAAACAAAAATTAATGGAGTTAAACTCCGGACAATAGAAAAGCATGATCGGATACTTCATACGAAGTATCCGATTTTTATTCGTTTTAATAGAAAAAGCGGCTCTAAGTCAAATCGTGTTGTTCTCATTAAATCACTGAAAGGAAATGCTTCGGCGTTTCCTTTTTTCTTTTTGTTTTTTTGCTCAAATAATGTCGCAAAGATTCTGTTGAATCAGAATTCGCATACGAAGGTGGCGAAAGGTTCTAAAACCGAATGCCACTCTCTTAATCACTTTAA
>NZ_KE136365.1:369039-401451 GCF_000406965.1 Enterococcus avium ATCC 14025
TGGAATCATGAATATTTAGGATTTGTTTGATGGTTTTGTCTAGGCAATTATCTTTATATTTGATATTCTTAATACTGGACATTTGGTTCGCCTCCTATGATTGGGTTCAGCGATTTAATTATAGGACAACCAAATGTCTTTTTGTATAAAAAAATACTTGGTGTTCTCACTCAGAAAGAGTAACAACACCAAATATTATAGAACCGAAAAAGCTTGCCAACAATATTATGGCAAGCTTTAATAAAATGTTGTATTAAGATTTCATATAGCCTAACAAGACGCCCCCGACGATAATCAGCAGACAGCCGATAATAACGTAGTACATTTCCTTTTTGGTTTTACGTTCCCCTAATAGGAAAATACCTCCGAGAGTCGAAATGATAATCCCCATTTGTGACAATGAAAACCCAATAGCTAGACCAATATTTTGAACAGTCAACAGCATACAAATATTTCCAATTCCCCACAAGAGACCTGAAGCCATATTGCGCCATACATAGCGATCAACCTTGATTTTACGAAAAGCAAAAAAGCTAGCACCAATTAGCATGCCGACACTCTGCGGTAGAATAATCGCTAACGGATCAAGTCCTGCCCAAGTAATAATGATCGTGTAGACCCCATAACCAAGGGTTGAAAAGATCAATGCACGAAAACCTTTGCCGAAGTTTAGCATGCTGTCGTCTGACTGCACACCGCTTTCGTCATCCTTTCGAGCCGTTAAATAGGCACCCAGGACAAGTAATGCCAACGCAATAAAGCCTAAAACAAAATCCTTCGTCTTCGTCCATTCATGAAAAAATACGGCACCGGCCAAAGTATTCAAAATCAACTGAAATCCAGTTGAAATCGGTAATCCAACCGAAACGCCCATGAACTTCATTCCATGAAACTGACCATTCTGACCAATTGACCAAAAAAGACCTGACAAGAATCCAATTAACATTATCCAACTATTCATTGTCGGTTGAACGATGAAAAAAGTCACTAATGCAAAAACAAAAGCACCCATCGTCATTCCTAAGGTTTGCTGATTGGCATCCCCGCCTAGTTTTCCGCTCACCAAAGCAATGCTTCCCCATGCTACCATTGGTATTAGGGCAATTAAAATACTCATAAACTTACTCCCTTCAATTCACAACTGAAACAGTTTAGCGAAAAAAAGGAAATTTGGCAATTAAAAACTAAAAAATTTAACGTTCTTCATGATAATAATCTAATCGTGGGAAAAACAAAGTCATAGTAGTTCCCTTATTAACTGTGGATTCTGCACTCAGCTCGACTCCCAGCTTGCCCGCCAAGGTTTTGGCTAGATACAATCCAAGTCCTGTAGAATGCTGCTGTGCTTTTCGCCCATTTTCACCTGTAAATCCCTTATCAAAGATTCTTCCTAAATCCTCTGAGGGGATCCCAATCCCGCTGTCTTGCAGTATCAAGGCGATACCGCCATTTCTGGCCTCAATCTCAATATTTATTTGACCATGATCAGGCGTATATTTGATGGCATTGCTTAAAAGCTGTCGGAAAATAAACTCGATCCATTTAGCATCTGTCAATACTTTTGCGTCCTGCTCCGCCAATGTTAACTGCAGATTTTTTTGGATAAAGTAATTGGCTTGACTGCGTATAATCGGTTGAATAATCTTTTTCAATGAATATTCTTGAATTAAATAATCATTCACAAATTCATCTGAACGAGAATAATATAGAATTTGTTCGACATATTCATCAATCTGCTGAATCTCATTTTGTAATAAGATAAACTTATCATCGGGAATATCAAATTCAATCGAATTTAAGATCAGATCCACCGCTGCTAACGGAACCTTAATTTCATGAATCCAAGAATCCATATAATCCTTCTGATCTTTTTGACTGGCTAATAACTGCTCCAGCATCAGGTGGTGCTCCCGCACTTGCTGATTTACGTATTCCTGAATCAGCTGCTCTTCATTACTGGAGGCCGATTCTACAAAATGCTGAAGATGTGCATTTTCTTCCTTGACAAATGTCTTATACCATTTTTTTCTCCGATAAAAATCAAGTGTGAAGAAGAGGAATACTAAAAATAATTGTAAGGTCAATAAGTAACCAAGATTGTCCCAAAAACCATGCAAGTCTGGTGTTAACCAAACCATAAAAACCAGCAATAAACTTAATACTCCCCATCCCGCCAAAACCAATAAGCGATCTTTTAAATACTTTGTAAATGTCATAGCTGATCCTCATTTACGGGACGATGTACCCTTGCCCGACTTTCGTTTGAATATAATCGTCAATGCCTGCTTGTTCAATTTTGCGACGTAAACGATTAATATTAACTGTTAATGTATTATCATCAACAAACCGTTCGTCATCCCAGAGTGCACGCAGTAATTTATCTCGGCTCAGAATTTTTCCGTGTTGTTTCATTAAAATAAATAGCAGACGGTATTCATTTTTACTAAGATCAACAACCTCATCATTGATTGTCATGCTGCTATTATCAATGTTCAGTGTAATCCCATTGTGCTCCAGCTCTTCGCCGCTTTCTGCGTAATTATAGGAGCGACGCAGCAGAGCATTGATTTTTGCCACTAAAATATCCACTTGGAAAGGTTTCGTAATATAATCATCCGCACCCATATTCATCGCCATGATTTGATCCATGTTCGTGTTGCGGGAAGAGATAAAAATGATTGGAACCTTGGAGACTTCACGTATTTTTTGACACCAATAATAGCCGTCATAAACGGGCAAATTAATATCTAATAAAACAAGCTGTGGTGCGATCTGCTCAAATTCATCAAAGACTTGATTAAAATCTGTTGTCTGGTAAACATCAAATCTCCATTTTGTTAATTCCTCACCAATCAATTGACGAATCACTGCTTCGTCTTCTACGATCATGATTTTTGCCATTTTGTTCCCTCATTTCTCGAACTTATCTGATTTCCTGAACGCTTTTTTATCATCATATCAAAGAACCCCAAAAAAATGAAAGGCGATCCTTTTAAGATTAATTTTTGGTAAAATCCTTAAAGCCTAAATTGTCATCAATCATGCCGCCTTCGCCAGACAAGCTAAATGCGCTGAGTCGTGGATTAAATTTGATTCGCATTTCTTCCTGCAAATCTTCCCTTGAATACCCTTTGATCCAAAAATCTCCGATATTAGAAGGAATTTTTTCGTCATAATCCGCCTTCTCCATCTCAGGAGAAATAATATTGATCGAAAACTGTGTTTGCATGTGGATCATCGCATGCTGAGAATAAGGACCTACACCATCCTCGAAGGTTAACAGCAATTGTTTGTTTGAGTCTAAATATGCTGAAAGTTTTTCTTTTGCCGCTTCATCAAGTGTGATTTTCATAATATCACCTTCCATCATTTTTTTGACTATCAAATAAAGCCCCTTTATCTGATTCTTATCATCAGACGAAGGGGCACATTTTGCAAGGATTCTTACTTATTTAATTCTTGATCAAGTTTCATTAAATTAATTTGCGGATCTTGTGCCAAGATTTCTCGGAAAATTGGCAATTGTTTTTGAATCCGATCCGCTTGATCATTTTCTACCTGCATGACTAGCAGAGGCTCATGTAAGCTTAATCGTAACAGCATCCAGCCCTTTCCATGAGGCTCATTCACTGAAAAACGCACACCCTCCTGATTCTCTGGGTTTACAGAAAAGCCAGCTTGTTTTGGTAGTTCAGTCCGGAAGGTGTCGATCATTTTCTGACCACACTCTTTATAATTCTCTCCGCCAATTGCATAGCGAATCTCAAGGGTTTCTATAGGCTGCTCTAACTCCGCCATCAAATCGGTCAACTCACGATTTTCTTTTTGTAGTTTCGGCAACAGCATCAATACTTTTGCAATCACGTAGGCGCCATCATCTAAGAAGTAATTCTCTTTGAACGCTGCGTGGGAGCTAGTCTCGATCGCTAATTGACAATCGATACCTTCCTCATTCAGTTCGATTGCCTTGTTGATGACGTTGCGATAGCCAGAAATATAGCGATATTGCTTGCCGCCTTTTTCCTCGATAAAGTTTTTTAAATGATCCGAGGTTGGAGAGTTTGTCACAATCGTACTGCCGGGATGCTCTTGCAAAACAATCGCAGATAAAACCGCGATCAAATTATTTCGATTAATCATCTGCCCGTCCTTTGAAACAATCGCCGAACGATCCACATCTGTATCAAAAATCACGCCTAAATCCGCTTGATTGTCTAATACAGCCTTTTTGATACTTGCCATTGCTTCTTTATTGTCAGGATTCGGAATATGATTTGGAAAATGACCATCAGGTTCTAAAAATTGTGAGCCGCTAGTATCAGCACCCAGAACCGCTAAAACTTTGTCCGCAAAGTAACCACCGGCACCGTTTCCGGCATCAACAACAATTTTTAATCCTTTTAATGGCTGTTCATTCCCGCTGCCTCGTTGGATTTTTTCAACTAAATCAGCTGCATAACGTGACAACAAATCCGCTTGCTTCACACTTCCGTCTGCTGCTTCACTTGCTTCAGTGTGCGTCAAAATATAAGCGATATCACTTTTCTCAGCACCGCCAGTTTGACTGAAAATCTTGATTCCATTGAAGTAAAAAGGCAAGTGACTCGCTGTCAGCATGATCCCCGCATCACAGGCAAATTCTTCAAACTGCGTCGCCATAAACAAGGCCGGAGTCGTAGCCAACCCAAAATCCAACACTTCGCAACCTGCCGCCTCAAAAACGGCGATCATGGCATTCTTTAACTCTGGTCCAGTTAAGCGACTGTCATGTCCGATCCCAATTTTAAAGGGACGCGGGACCCCTTTATTAGACAACCAATTAAGAATGCCATTTGCAATCAAACGGGTTTCTTCAATACCTAAGTTTTTGACTTTATCCTCTGCCGTGATAGCGATTCCACGAATGTCTGAGCCATTTTGCAATTTTGTTAACTCCATTGATAAATTCCTCCTTCTTACTCCTATTATTTTTTATGCGGACTTACCCTCCCACTGCGTAATTCCAGCTTTTTAATTGCTTTCAATACTAATTCAATCTTACTGACTAAACAACTTATAAAAAATTAAACGGACGTTCTTCATCCATACTTTTAGTTCATTATACCAAAAATCCCGAAAAAGAAAGCCTTTTCCGGGAAATTTTATTAATTTAAGTATTTTCTACTCTTCTAAATTAAATAACTCGTGATTTCGGATTCTTTTTTGCTTGCCGCTTCTCCTGCCAGCGAATGCGCCATCCGACTAAGACATCCATTACAAAGGTCAATCCTTTGAACAACCAATAAATACCAAAGGTTAAAGGAAGGACGAAGAACAAATTGCGATTCCAAAGCTTGTCGAAATCAAAAAATTCTCTGAAAAATAGGTAGCTGCTTAGATAAGCCAAGCTCAAAACAGTGATTAAAGCGATTTTTTTCTTATCCAACGGGAAGGAAACTTTATATAGCACCAGCAACCCTACACACCCCGTCAAAAAAACCGACATTGTGGAGGTTGCCTGATAGTCTAACTCAAATAGTACGTTAGCTAATTGGATAATCATGACCGCACTAACAACAGTCAATGCTCCAGGTAAAGACACGCGTAAAATATTATTTAAGAAATCTCCCTTGATGCGTTCATAGCTTGGCTTCAATGCCAAGAAGAAGGAAGGGATTCCTACAGTTAACGCGTTAATTGGTGTTAATTGCACCGGCTCAAAAGGATAAGGGTTTGTTAGAATCATGAAAATCACTGCCAAAATTAACGAATAGATTGTCTTCACCAAATACATCGAAGCTACCCGTTCAATATTATTGATGACGCGACGTCCTTCATTCAACACATTTTGCATTCTTGAAAAATCAGAGTCTAACAAAATGACATCGGAAGCGGCCCGAGCTGCGCTGCTTCCATTTGCCATCGCTACTCCAATATCTGCTTCACGTAAAGCCAATACATCATTGACGCCATCTCCTGTCATACAGACCGTATGATTTCCCTTTAAAGCTTGGATCAAGGATTGTTTTTGTTTCGGTGTCACTCGTCCAAAAACCGTCGTTGTGTCAACTAAAGCCTTGTAATCAATCGGTCCATCTAAGCTCGACATATCAACAAAAGTTTCCGCATTTTTTATTCCTGCTTTTTGGGCAATTTTTGAAACCGTTAGTGGATGGTCGCCTGAGATCACCTTCAGCTGGACATCCTGTTTTTCAAAATAACCAAATGTTTCCCGTGCATTTTCCCTTAAATTATCAGAGATGATCAGCGTTGCCAACAGACGCGGTTCATATACCATCTCTTCTTCTAATATTCCAGGATATTCCACCAATACCAGCACACGTTGACCTTCTTCTAAATAAGGCTGAAGCTTATTCTGCATGTCAGCAGACATATTGTTGAAAATGAACTCTGGAGCGCCAAAAGCAAAGCTGCCTTGTTCCTTAAACGTTACCCCACTCCACTTTCTTGCTGAAGAAAACGGCACAATTTTTTCCGCTTGCCAATCAGCAACAGCTGGGAAAGCCTCTCGTAACGCTTTGGCAGTAGCATTTTGATCCTTTAATTGATTCATTAAGGCACCCATAATTGTGTTCAAGCGATTATCAGAAATTTCTTCTAATAACGCTTCTTCGAATTTCAATGTTCCATCGGTAATCGTGCCTGTCTTGTCTAAACAAATGACATCCACGCGTGCTAACGTTTCGATAGAAGGCAAGGCCTGTACTAATACCTTTTTCCGTGCCAGATTTGCTGCACCTACAGCAAATGCCACACTCGTCAGCAGCATCAATCCTTCAGGAATCATGCTTACCAATGCCGCGACCGTTCCTAATACAGCCTGTTTGATTGAATCAGATGCCTGATACTGACTATAAAATAGTCCTAAACCTACTGGAATAATTACAATCGTCAAAACTGCGATCATGCGACTCAATACTTTGGTCAATTCGGAACTGCCTGTTTTTTTCGTTTTCGCTTCACTAGTCAACTGTTCAGCGAAATTATCTTTTCCCACAGCTGTACTTTGATAAAAACATTCGCCAGCAGTCACAAAACTTCCGCTAAATAGTTTATCTCGCAGCGATTTCTGTACACGATCCGCTTCACCAGTCAATAAGGACTCATCAACCTCAACACCAGCACCAACCAATAAATTCCCATCTACTGGTACTTGATCACCATTGCGTAAATAAAGAACATCTCCCAAAACAATTGATTCCTGATCAATCTGTTTTAATTTCCCTTCTCTTAAAACAACCGCTTTGGTCTTCGCTAAAACCGATAATTTATCGATCGTATGTTTTGCACGTAATTCTTGTACGATCCCAATCAACGTATTAATGACAACCACGCCAAAAAACAACGTATTTTTAGGTGAACCTACTAATAGCACCAACAATGCCAAAACGAAATTAAGAATATTGAAAATATTGATTGTATTTTCTTTGATAATCTCCTTATCCGATTTCAATAGATTCTCTTCCACTTGATTCGTCTGACCTTGTTCTATTTTTTCCTGAACTTCAGAAGCTGTTAAGCCTTTTAAATCTGCTGGAATCTCTACATTATCAAAAGTTTCTTCCACCGTTTGAACTATTTCCTTTTTCTTCATCCGGTTTCACCTCATCTCATTTGCAACCACGCAGTCTTTAGTCACAAAAATTATTTCTCTATATTTATCTTACCACTACTTTCATTTTAATTCGGGATTGAGCATTGCACTTAAGTAAGTCATAAATTATCGTTAAACAAATAAAAAGCCGCAATAATCTGCGACTTACTTTCTGACTCTATACAAATAATGTGGCATGTCGACTCCGCGATAATGCTTGATAAATTCTCCACAACGAACCATCCCGTTTCGTTCAGCAACCTTTTGCGAAGCTGCATTTGTATCGCGAATGATGGAGTAAACTTCTTGTGCGTTTAGCTGTTCAAAGGCGTATTGCTTGCAAGCTTTTGCCGCTTCAGTGGCAAAACCATTGTGCCAGAATTCTCGTTGAAATAAATACCCAATCTCTAACACTGTTTGGTCAGAAAAATCTTGCCACGTCAATCCGCATTGTCCAATCATTTCATTCCTTTGTTTTAAAATGACTGCCCACAATCCGAACCCGTCACGTTGATAATTATCTATTTGCTTCGTCAGCCAGTTTTGTACCTCGCCGTCATCGAAGGCCCCTTCGTACGCATACATTGTTTGTTCATCTTGTAAGATTTTACTTAACGACTCAATATCTGTTTGCTCTAACTCACGCAAATACAATCTTTCGGTTTCAATAATCACCTTTGCTCACCTCACAGCTCATTTAATTTGCAGTTTTTTACGTAGTTCATCAGACTAAAACTATGCAATCCATTTTAAATTTAATTCACCTAGAAAGACTATAAAAAGCCGCGAACTGCCGCGGCTTTTCTCTAAATATCTTTCGGTACATAAAAGCTGCGATTATCCATTCCGAAAAGCCGTTCCGTATATGTTCCTGGCTCAGCATTTTTCACAGCGCTGGACATCATCTGCATCGATGCATCGATATTATCGATTTGATGCAAAATTTCAGCTTCCATGATTCTTGGACGGACTGGTGAACCGTACTCCAACAAACCATGATGAGACAACACCATATGGCGTAAAACAACGATGTCCTCATCTGCATCATTAATTTTCAATTCCGTGCAGGCTTTGGTGATTTCTTCATCTACTAGAACCAAATGTCCTACTAAATTACCTACTACTGTATATTCAGTTGACGAAGGTCCCGTCAGCTCGATCACCTTTCCTAGATCATGAATAATGATTCCCGCATAAAGCAAAGAAGCATTTAATTGCGGATATTCTTTAACGATCGCCTTACCAAGACGCAGCATCGTCAACGTATGAAAAGCCAACCCACCAGCAAAAGCATGATGATTTCGTTTGGCTGCTGGAAACTCAAAAAATTCCTTCTGATATTTATTTAGTAAAAAGCGAACGATTCGATTCCAATGAGCGTTTGTGATCTCGAACAACGTTTTATTGATCTCTTCTTCCATTTCTTCACGCTTGATTGGCGCACGCTCCATATATAACGCAGGATCATTAGGCTCTTCCGGTTTTGTTGTGCGCAGGTGCATGATTTTGACCTGCGGATTGCCTTGATACATTTCTCGCTTGCCGTTTAGAAAAACAACTTGGCCGGCTCTATAACGTTTAATCTCTTCTTCAGATGCATCCCAAAATTTACCATCAACTGTCCCAGAAGTATCTTGGAAAGTAAAAGCGATAAATTTTTTCCCGTTTTTCGCTAAACGAACATCCGCATTTTTGATCAATACATACATCTCAAACTGCTCATCGACCGTTAATTCTTTGATTTTTTTCATCGTTGGACTCCCTTCAATTCCCAGACTGGCTGGTGAAGCTCTTGGTAATAGCTTACCATTTCTTGGTCAGATGACAAACAAATGACTTGATATTTTTCACTAAATTGTCGTAATAACTTGGCAAATTGATATTTTCGTCGATGATCATAATGCAACCAGCCGTCATCAATGATTACTGGACACAGCGGATGCTTTTGCTGCAAGGTTAGATACGCAAAACGAAAGGCCATCATGACCTGATCTTTGGTTCCAGTCGATAGATTATATAGGCTCAATTGATCGACGGTTACTAATCCCTCCGAAAAATCCAAACGACTATGGGCATTGTTTGTCAGCTCTTGAAAATAACTGGTTGCTTGCTTTAATAGCTCAGGTAATTGCTGCTCCGATAATTCTGTCGCAATATCCTGTAATAATTGATTTTCTAATTTCGCTACTGCATAATCAGCCGTTAACTTTTCTATTACCGCTCGTTGCTGGCTCGCTTGCTGATAAAGACTATCCAATGTGCCATCAGCTTGCATCTGTTGAATCTGCAGTCGTGATCGCTGCTCCTGCTCCTGCAATTGATGGAGCTGCTGTTCCCCGATTTGTATCTCTTGTTGTAAGGTACGCAAAGATTCGTTAATTTCTGCAAGTGACGTTTCCTGTTCAAATAATGACAAGACACTTTCTGTTAATTCTTTTAAACGCGTTTGTTTGTGACGCAATTCTGTCTCACGTTGTAAAAACGCTGGAATCTCAGAAGGATACGTCAAATGAAACTTATCCAACACTGACTGCTCTTGCGTTAAAAGCTGTTGCTGCTGCTTTTGAGTTTCGTGAATGCGCTGCTGTAAGAGAGTATTTTCTTGATAGGTTTGAGCAAAACGAATCTGCTCCATTTCCTTCGCAAATTGCTCCAGCACTAAAAGCTTTTCCGACAAATTCTTTTGATTTAACGGCAGCCATTCAGCTAAAAATTCAAAACGCTGTTCCTGTTGCATCAAATTTTGTCGTAGGCTTGATTGACGTTGCTGTAGTTCTTTACTTGTTTGAAGCTGTGCCAGGTAGTTTTGCGCTCGTTGATTTTCCTGCACGACTGCAAACTCATTTTCAGCATTAGACATATTTCTATGACGCAATTCCGTCTGAATCTGATCAGATAAGTGTTGCACTTTTTGCTGACTCCTTGTAACTTTTTCAGTCATCTCGACAACTTGACCTTCATAGACATCTAATTGGCCTAATTTTTCCTGCCAGGTATCTTTATTTACTGGTTTATTTTGCTTCAATGTACCGCCTACACCACAAATAATTGCCGCTGCTATTAAAATATAGCGTAACGGTATTGGCAAGAAAAAGGCCAAAATAAAACTCACGCCTGCAGCAATAAACAGCCACGGTGGATTTTTCTTCTTATCAAACAGTTCTGGATGCTTTTGTTCATAATCATTTAAACTAGCCTCTGCTTGATTCCGTTGTTCTTTAACTAAACCTAACCGAATTTTTTGCTCTTCCAACTCTTTCTGTTGGTTTTGCAAAGGAACAAACAGTTGTTGAATTGCTGCTTCATTTGCGAACGGTCGTGGCGGATGCTCTCGCCAATTTGTTGGAATCGCAGTTGCTTGCGCTAATTTGACGGCAATCCGCTGCTCTTCATCCAACATTCGAGTAATTGTCACTTTTTCGTCTAGTAGCTGTTGAATGCGTGTCTCATTTTCTAAATAGAAGTAGTAGCGAGCCGATTCTTGATTGCCACTATGCTGCTGCAAAGCCGCATGCAGTTTTTCCTGTTCCTTTATTAATTGCTGATACTCTTGGTAAAAGTTCTGCAACTCTGTTTGTTCTATGTCAGTTGCTGCTGAACGCAAATCTAGCTTTTGCAATTCTAAAAATTCAGCATAGCCTGACCAATTCAAGCGTTGTTGTTCTAAAATTAACTGCTGCTCCTGTAATTTACGATTCTTCGTTGCCTGTTGGGTGACGTATCGCTTCTCATCATCAGCTTGCCTTACAAGTTGCTGAAAACCCGATTCCTGAGCTTCTTTTTCTTTGATCTTTTGCTGCAGCTTTTGATACGCTACTAGCGCTTGATTCAAGGGTTGCTTACGCCCACGTGGTCGATAGATACCTTCGTAATGATTTTTCAACTGGATTCTCTGGTCAAATAATTCATTGCTACCGGACAAACCTAAAGAAATCAATGCCTCGTGCAAGTTTTCTTCGCTTAGTGCATCCAACTGGTGCAGCTGTTCCTGCTGAAAAGTAAAAACCTGACGAAATAATTGTTGATTCAAGGGATAAAGAAGCTTTTCCAGTAATTCTTCTCCCCCTTGCTGTCCGTCCTCTAATAAAACGTTCGCCTTCCCTTTATTCTTTGCCTTATAGCGCTCAATTGTCACTGCTCCATAGGTTGGATGAAGAATCAACAAACGTCCGCCAAATCCGCTGCCGTCATTGGGTGTATAGTCCTGTCCTTTTTTTCGTTTTGTTGGAAAACCAAATAAAACCGCCTGAATAAACTGATACAAGGTTGATTTTCCGGCTTCATTCAAGCCATAAACTAGTTGATTTTTCGCTTCAAATAAAAATGTTTGCTGACGCCATTTGCCGAAGCTGGTGATCTCTGCTTTTTTAATCCACATCAGCGTTCCCCCTAAAACGATAGCTCTCCATCATTTTCTCTTTTAATCTGGCGATCGTATCCATCCTGAACTCTTGATTCATCAAAGTGTGGAGTTGAGGATTTTGCTCCAGCTCGCTTAACAATTCTGTATAGATTTCCGGTGTTTGATAGGTCATGATTAGCTGATCAACCAGTTTTTCATCAACCGCAAGATACGGTCGCTCTATTGGTGAATCTGCTATAGTCAATTGCCACAGACAGATATCCTGAGACACCTCTGACTGTAAAGCCTCTAGCAATTCCCCAGAAGCAACTTGATACGCCAGTTCCTCCCCTAATTTTTCAGTCTCACTAAATTCTAAATGCAGCAAAGTTGGTGCTGTTACAGTGAGTTTCCGAACCAGCGGAAATAGTTCTTTCGGCTGTCTTACATTTGCTAAAGAAAGTGTCTGTCTTCTCCAGCGAACAGCTTCAACAGAAACAGTCGTTGGAATTAATTGATTTCCTTGGCTTTCTACTAAGGTCACACCTGTTAGATTCATTTCCTTTTGAGTGTGTCCCTGCGGTGTTCCTGGATAAATCACATAAGGCTTCTCAGATAAAATTTGCGGCACATGAATATGCCCTAAAGCCCAGTAATCATATCCTTTTGCTACTAGCTCAGATAATTGAAATGGCGCGTAAGGCATTTGACCGCCATGATACATTCCTATATGAAAATCGACATCTTCTTTACGTGGAAATTGTTCAATCATCAATGCTTCAATTGTAGGATGCAGATAACTAAAACTCGTAATGGCAATCTTCTCACCGCTATTTGTCACTAATTTTTTTGTCTCAACTCGTTCTTCGTCAAATAACTGAATATTCTCTGGAAAAGCAAACCAATAACGGTCGGCTTGATAAAAATCGTGATTGCCGAAATTCATAAAAACTGGAATAGCTGCCTCAGCTAAACGATCCATCTCCTGGAAGAAGTAACGCTGAGTTTTTAATGTTGGACGATTTTGGTGGAAGGTATCACCAACGAGTAAAACAAAATCTACTGCTTGTGTGATCGCTGTATCCACGATATTTTTTAGCATTTTTTGATTTGCTGTAATTAACCGCTCTTGGAAATGCTCTGGCACACTTGTTAAGCCCTCAAAAGAACGATCCAGATGTAGATCGGCAGCATGCAAAAATTTCATTTGCTCTCCTCCTAGTCAGTCTCTTAGAAATAATTTCCAGTCAAATCCTGCCTTCTAAAAACTTAATTAAAGAAGACAATACTGACTTTTAATCTTATTTATTTTACCATAAAAAAACGAAAACTTGTTCGCATTTCGTTAAAGCTACTCAACATACGCAAAAAAGAACTATATCGCTATGCCGGACTTTAAGATAAGGATTAAGAATTATTTAATTGAAATCATTCATAGCACATTGGATAATTTAGAGCTTTTAGCGTTCCTCTCCTTCAAGTAGCTTTTCTCGTCAAAACAGCTTCAATCGTTTACACTATAGCTGTAAAAAGGAGGCTACATACAAATGAATAAGGATGAGCTAATAAAAAAAGCGAAAGAGCTTTTAAATGAAGGAAATATCGAAAAGGCGAAAGTATTTATCGAAGAGCACAAAGTTGAACTGGGCGATTACTATGACAAAGCCAAGGTTTTATTGAAATCTGAAAAAATCGATGGTTTAATAGATCGCTTCAAAAAATTCTTTTAACAAAAAAAGCTGCGACGTAAACTTACGTCGCAGCTTTCTATTTCTGATTAACCTTCGTATAATTCACGAATTGGTGTCATGATGATGCGGTTCAAATCATTGATAATTACGCTGAAAGCTTGTTCTTTCACCATTAATTCGTTGATCAATTCTTCTTGTTGAACCTTCTCAGCTAATGCTTGTGCTTGTGATGCATCTTCATCGCTGAAGTCTTCACCGCGCATTTGTTTTTCTTGCAAGCTTTGTTGGAATGCTTGGAAATCCTTAAATGCTGCATATGCGGTTTCGTTTTTCTTCAATTCTGCAAAAGCTGCTTCTAAAGATTTAAATTCTGGTAGTTCACGAATTTCGCGTTCTAGTTCGTTTGCTGAATCATAAATATTTGCCATTCGTATTCCCTCATTTTCTATAAAAGTTACTTTTCTATTGTAACATGAATGGAAACGGGTTCACACCCTAATTTCCCGGTTGATACTGTTGCCACAATTCTTGGGCCTTATCCTTCAATTTATTGGCACCTTCTTTGGCTTTTTCAAAGAAGTTAGCTGCTCCTTCACTGGCTTTTCCGCCAATATCTTTTAACTCTTCCCGCCATTTACTCGTATCGCCATTTGTTTCGCCTTGATTAACTTGATCAGCCGCAACGACTTGTCCGCCCGTCGCATATGCATCGGCAACTTCAAAGGAATACTGTCCAGCATAAGGCAAAATTGATTCGGCTTCCGCCTTGAAGACTTGTCCCACCTCTGAGCCGCTTGTTCCACTTAGATAATGTGTCTCGCTGACTTTTTCAAAACCTAGCCAAGTAGAAATCACGACATTCGGTGTATAACCTACGATCCATTGATCATTGACTTTATTTGCGTCAAAGTTCGTTTCAGTCGTTCCAGTTTTCCCAGCAACAGTGAAGCCTGCTGGAGCTGCTTGAGCCGCTGTTCCGTTAGAAAATGTTCCTAGTAACATACTAGTCATTTCATTAGCAACTTCTTTTGAGATGACTTGTTCATACTTCGGTGAGCTGTTATCCTCGATCACAGCACCTGTGGAGTCGATGATTTTTGTAATCAAATGAGGCTCATAAACTTTCCCTTCATTTGCAAACGCGCCATAAGCTGCGGCCATCTTCAATGGTGAGGTGCCTTTTTCCAGACCGCCTAAAGCCAAACCATAATATTTATCCGACTTGCTCAATGGAATCCCGAATTCTTCGGCTTTATTATAGCCTTTACTTAATCCCATCTCATGCAATAACCAAACCGCCGGCAGATTTAAGCTCTGAGCCACAGCTTGATACATCGGTACGTCACCTTGGTAAGTGCCATCATAGTTTTTCGCTTTGTAATAAGATTGTGGTTCATCCTTTAAAATACTGTCTGGTTTATAGCCAGATTCTAATGCTGATGAGTAGACACTTAGTGGTTTCATCGTTGAACCTGGAGAACGCTGCATTTGTGTCGCAAAATTGTAGCTCCGGAAAATGTGTTCTCCCCGTCTTCCTACTAACGCCTGAACCCCGCCAGTTTTTGGATCTAGCGCAACAGACGCCGACTGAGGCATTGCCCCATCGGCAGCATTTGCTGGAAAGTTCGCGTTGTTTTCATAGACAGCTTCCATTTGTTTTTGATAATCCTGATCCAAGGAGGTGTAGATTTTGTAGCCTTTATTTAGTAAATCCTTTTCAGTCATGCCATAACGTTCAACTGCTTCATCGATTACCGCATCAAAGTAAGAAGGATAACGATAACCTGCATCTGCCGAAGAATACGTATCATTCAACTGAGAGCCTAAATCAGTAGCTTTTTCCTGAGCTTCTTGTTCTTTAGATAATTTGCCGTTTTCTACCATCACAGAAAGGACGGTGTCTCGACGATTTACGGCATTTTCTAAGTTATCGATCGGATTGTAAATGCTTGGTCCCTTCAGCATTCCGACGATCGTTGCTGCTTCACCGATTGTTACTTGATTAGCATCCACACCAAAATATTTTCTCGCCGCATCTTGTACGCCCCATACACCATTACCAAAGTAGGCATTGTTCAAGTACATCGTCAAAATCTGATCTTTGTCATATTTCTTTTCGATCTCGATGGCCATAAAGATTTCTTTGGCTTTTCGCTCTAGCGTCTGATCGAGAGTTAAATACGCATTTTTGGCTAACTGTTGTGTTAAGGTACTACCTCCACCAGTAATGTGGCCAGCAGTTATTCGACCCACAACCGCCCGGGCAATCCCTTTGATATCGAAGCCGTGGTGTTTGTAAAAATTACGATCCTCCGTTGAAACGACCGCATCTTTTAAGTAAGGCGAAATTTGATCGCTTTCTACATAAGTCCCTTTTTGTCCATAGAGGGACCCTGCTTGTTCATTTTTCTCGTCATAAATCACTGTCGACTGCTTCAAACTGGATTGCAGCGTCTCCACATTGACCGATTTTGCCAAGAAAAATAGATAGACGCTCATTACTAAAACACCTACAAGTGTTAGTAAGAGCAAAATTTTATTGATATGATATTTTTTCCAAATACGTTTGCGCCAGTGGTGAAAACGAATCAAATAGGGTTTGATCCATTGCCAAAAGGTTTTTGTACCGCTACGAAACTTTTGCCAAAAAACTTTTGTACCACTTTTAAATTTGCGCCAAATTTCCTGAAAATCCATTTTTTGATCTCCATTCTATACAAATTCAGACACAGTGTATCACAAATCTCCTATCTAATGCTTGGGTCTTTAGACGGATACACACTTGGGTGTATTCTAGCATGGGATCTCAAGAAAAAGCTGTTTTTTTTCTTAAATATCCGTTAAAAGTGATACAATTAAGCGGATAATCCCTTTCTAAAGTTAGCATATCGCAAAAAAGCGCTCGATTCTGTATTTTGCGCTTTATTCACTGAATGCTTGAAATTAAATACATTGAAATAAAAGGAGCAGTAAAATGATTTTCACTATGACCTTGCCCAATCAAACATCTGTAATGACGGTCAAAGATTTATTGGAACAGGAGTGGCTGGTACCACGAAAGGTCCGCCATTTTATTCGAACACGAAAGGGACTCTTGATCAATGGTGAACCCTGCCATTTTCAATCGATGGTCCAGCCTGGAGATGTTATTACACTTACAATCGAAGCAAGCGATTATCCTGAACGAACGATTCTACTTGGTGACCCTAAAAGAATTTCGGTTCTTTTCGAAGATGAGCATTTGATCATTGTAAATAAACCTCATGGCATGAAGACTCATCCGAATCAACCAGAGGAACAGGATACTTTGTTGAATCATTTAGCTGCCTACTTGGCTCCTGATTATCAGCCTCATGTCGTGCATCGCTTAGACAAAGAAACCAGCGGCGCGATTTTGTTTGCAAAGAACCCCTTCGTTTTGCCGATTTTAGGTCGTTTATTAGAACAGAAGAAAATCTATCGCCGATATCAAGCAATCGTCCATGGAACGATAAAAAAGGAGCTGACAATCAATCAAAAAATTGGGCGTGATCGACACGATCGTCGCAAACGACGAATTGATTCTAAAGGCGGAAAATCTGCAGTAACTCATGTGACCGTCGCAAAGCAGCATAAGAATCAGACAGCTGTTTTTTGTCAATTAGATACAGGTAGAACCCATCAAATTCGTGTCCACTTAGCCAGCATTGGTCATCCGCTGGTGGGTGATCCTTTGTATAGTAAACATTCTAGTGGCCGTTTGATGCTGCATGCTTATGAACTTCATTTGCTTCACCCCTTTACCAATCAAGAAATAGCTGTTCAGGCATTGCCTGGATTATGGGAGTAAAAATGAAACCAGCCAAAACAGAATATAGACTGTTTTGACTGGTTTTCTTTTAAGCTTTGAAAATTATTTCCATAAAAAAAAGAGGACCATCGTTTCGATCCTCTCGGTTACTATCTTTAGTTCTTAGTACCAGCCGTTGGCTTGCCAGAATGATTGTGCGCCTTCCCATGAACCGTAACGAGAAGTCACATATTGATCCGCAACACGCTCTTGGTTTTCTGCAGAATAGTCACCGTTTAAATATGAAGCTGATAATTGGTAACGTCCGATATATTGACCGTTTGTAGCTGAATATGAACCGCCTGATTCACGTTGGGCAATCCATTCTTTCGCTGAAGAAGTTGTTGCTGCAGGAGCTGTTTCTTGCACAGGTGCTGCTTGTTGTTGAACTGGAGCCGCTTCTTGTACAGGTGCTGCCTGTGTTTGTTGTACTGGAGCTGCTTGTGTTTGTTGAGCTGAAGCTTCAGCTTGAACTGGAGCTGTTTCTTGTGCTTTTTCAGCTTTTGCTTCGCCATCAATTGTTAATTTTTGACCTGCAAAAATCATGTTTACGTTAGAAATTTTGTTCGCTTTTGCAATTGAATCCACTAAACTATCGTTACCAGCAAACTTGTGAGAAATTTTTGATAAAGTATCTCCTGATTCTACAGTATAGGTTTCTGAAGCGTGCGCATCTGTAGCTCCCATCGCTAAACCTGCACCTGCTGCTAATACTGTACTAAAAAGAAACGTTTTCCCTAATTTCATTCTGTAACTTCCTCCGATTTTTCTTATGTCTTTTTTCTTCTGTCTTCTTGACTACGAGAGATACTTTACCATCCTTTTGTGTTTCATGGGTAATATTAATGTAACAGTTCATTACAATAACATAAAACTATGTAACAAAACGACTGTCAGTGTGTCATTTTGAAATATATCACTTTTATTATTATGAGTAAAAACCCTTGATACAAGGCTGTTTCGAGAAATGTAACTGTTTTATTCTTGTATTACAAAAATTATCTTTAGAAACATTGACATCTTTTTGTAAAGTAATCGGAAGGAAAAATTCTATTCTTTTTGAATTATTTTGCAAATATTTTTTACAGATTTTGAATTTAAAATTTAATTTATAACAAAAAAATACTTCTGTACTTTTCAAGTACAGAAGTATTTTTCATTTGATTCTCAATCGTCTACGCCATTTTCTTGCTTGGGGTCCCACCAGTTTATCGACTAAGCGAATTTTCAAACTAAGATAGAAATAAACCAATCCACCTACTCCAGCTGTTAGCAAACAGATGGCTAAAGCAGATAATCGTGACGCTGGATCAAACACGAGATAACTCATCTGCCGCACAATAACAGCGACTATCAGCATCACTAACGTTAAAATCAAAATCAGAACACAACGACGAAAGGCCAGCTGATAGTTCGCATGGACAACTCTGCGTAGTTTCCAGAGACATAAGCCACAGGTTAGGCCTAAACCGATAAACGTAGCAGCAAGAGGTCCATAAACCTCTAATAGTTCAATCAGCGGTACTTGAATAATCGCTTTAAGTAATAAGCCTGCCAGCCAATATTTCACCGCGACTCGACTATGGGAAATTCCTTGCAACGTCGTCGACAGCATCATAAATAATGCTGAGACTAGCCCCGCCCAACAGGCTGCAACAAGCACACGACTGCCTAAAACATCGGCCGAATAAAAGACCGTATTCAAAGGATAAGCCAGTAAAATCATTCCAAAAACAGCTGGCAACATGATGAAAGCAAACAGCTGGATATTCGTATTTACTAGTTTAGCCAGTTCAGGTCGGCGTCTTTGAGTAAAAAGTTCTGTCAGCATTGGCAGACTAGTTAATGCAAGCGATGTTCCTAAAGCAACTACGACCATCGTCAACTTATCTGGATTGGCACTAAATAAAGCGTATAGATCCACCAACTGATCATGACTGTAATTCGTATTAGCATTCATCGTGTGAATGAAGGTCATCTGATCAATCAATTTATAAAAGGTGATTCCGCCACCAAGTAAAATAAATGGAATCGCCTGTCTAACCGTTTCAAACAATAATTTTTTCGTATCAATCGTTACTTTGTCTAGACTGCGTCCTATCTGCAAGTCACTCTTTTTTCGATCCTTAAACCAATAAAAAAGCAAGACGCCATAAGAGCCGATCATTCCGACAGATGCAGCGAAGGTCGATTGGATCACCGCATTTAAATAATCCCCTTTCATGACCTTCATAATAATAAAGACACTTAATAGCATATACAAAACACGCAGCGCCTGTTCAACCAATTGTGAGACGGCAGAAGGACGCATATCCTGTTGACCTTGAAAATAGCCCCGTAAGACACTCATACAGGGAAAGGCAATAACAGCGATGCTCAATGCTTGTATTACTGGAATCAAAGCACGACCCCCACCTGACAAACCAGCCAGCAATGGTGCTGCGAAAAACATCAAGCCACCAAAGAAAATTCCTAAAATTGCCGTAGCCTGCAAGGCCTTGATAAATAAACGCCGACTCGTTCGATACTCTCCCATCGAATTGTACCTAGCAATCTGCTTGGCTATCGCGCCTGGCAATCCGGCTGTAGAGATCATCATGAACAATGCATAAAACGTATAACCCATATTAAATAATCCATTGGCCGCACGGGCATTTTCACCCATCCAGGCATACCATGGAATAATGTAGATCGCTCCTAACAGCCGTGAAAAAATATTTCCCACAGATAGCCAAGCTGATCCTTGGATCATTTTTTCCTGATAAGTCAGATCACTCGGTCGTGTCTCTTTCATGGTCTCCTCCTTCAAAAAATCGCTACCCTTATAGTAAAGCTAAATTGCACTCCTGACAATCACTCTTTACTTTTTCTCTTATTAAGCTATGCTATAATAGCCTAGACTATATATTGGAGGTCTCAACATGCTGACACTTACCCAAATTCAACAAATCCTTGAACAAGAAAATCTTTTAAGAGAGTTTATTACGCCCACACGTTGGACGCTGACTGCTCCTTTTGACAAAAGCTTTCAAAAAATTTCTTATGACTCACGTGAAGTCGATGCGGATACCCTTTTTTTCTGTAAAGGAAATAACTTTCAACAAAGTTTTTTAGAACAGGCTTTATCAGAAGGGTTAACTTGCTACATCGCCGAGCAGCCCTACGAAGTTCCTGCAGAGCTGGCAATCATTGTAACCGATATTCGTAAAGCATTGGCCGTTTTGAGTATGGCCTTCTATGATTACCCGCAAGAAAAATTACATCTGGTAGGAATCACCGGAACAAAGGGTAAAACAACCGTCGCCTACTTCACCAAAAAAATCCTAGACATTACGACAAATAAAAAGACTGCTCTTCTATCTACTTTAAATACCACACTAGATGGTGTAACCTTTTTCAAATCAAAACTTACAACACCTGAATCGTTAGATTTATATCGGATGATGGCTGAAGCTGTGGCCAATGGTATGACGCATCTTGTCATGGAGGTATCTTCCCAAGCGTATAAAGTAGCACGTGTTTATGGTTTAACCTTTGATGTCGGGATTTTTCTAAATATTTCTCCCGATCATATTGGACCGATCGAGCATCCGACATTTGAAGATTACTTCTATTGTAAGCGACAATTAGTTGCCAACTCTCGTCAAGTCATCTTACAGCATGAACTTGATCACTTTGATCTTTTATTGGAATTGGCTGAAAAACAAAATATTTCCGTCATAACATACGGGAATAAGCAAGCAGATTATCACGTACAACCATCCGAACATCCGCTGTCCTTTGAATTAACAGGGCGGGAGGACACCTTTGGATTAAATGGTAACTACTCTATTTTGTTAGCAGGCGATTTTAATAAGGAAAATGCTGCTGCAGCTCTATTAGCCAGTGCTCTCGTCGGTGCGGATCAAGCTGCGGGACATCAAGGATTGGCTGAAGCACTGGTTCCAGGCCGCATGAATCTTTTAATAAAACCAAACGGTGCTCACATTTATGTGGACTACGCTCATAATTATTTAAGTATGAAATCATTGCTCGCTTTTGCTAAAGAACAGCATCCAGATGGTGAACTCCTTGTCATTACCGGTTCAACTGGAAACAAAGCAGAATCGCGCCGCGAAGGCTTGGGCCAAGCAATTGGTGAATATGCCGATGTGGCGATTTTGACCAGTGACGATCCCAACTTTGAAGATCCTAAAAAGATTGCAGACGAAATCAAACAAAGCATTAAAAATGATCATGTACGCGTACAATTTGAAAGTGATCGTAAAAAAGCCATCAAAGAGGCGATTCAGCAGGCTGGGCCAAAGGACGCCATCATTTTAGCAGGAAAAGGGACCGACAAATATATGACGGTTAACGGCGAAGACCTGCCCTATGAAGGTGATTATCATTTAGCAGAGGAATTTATTAAGGACTAACGGCATTGTCCGTTAGTCTATTTTTATGTTCTGACAGATCACTGCTGCCTCCGCATATACCTCTTCAATCAAAGCTTTAGCTGGCTTCACTTCTGAAAACAGCCCCGCAATTTGTCCAGCCATCACAGCGCCGTTTTCTGTATCGCCGATATCTGTGGCGCGTTTCAATACTTCTATTGAAAAAGCTTCATTTGTTTTTTCCTTATCAGTCAAATTATTTTTTAACCCACGGATCGCTCCACCCTTAGTTTTATGAAGCACTACGGTTGCCGTATCATCTGCTTGTAGAATCGCTTGCTGATAATTTTCATGAACTGGACACTCCGCAACTGTCAAAAAGGCCGTCCCCATTTGGACACCCTGTGCTCCTAATGCAAAGGCGGCTGCCATTCCACGACCATCTCCGATCCCGCCAGCGGCAATCACAGGGATAGCTACCGCTTGAACGACTTGTGGAATCAATGCCATGGAAGTCGTTTCACCAATATGTCCGCCTGCCTCCATCCCTTCTGCGATGATACCGTCTACACCCAACTGCTCCATTTTTTGTGCCAGTTTCACTGAGGGGATCACAGGAAACACTTTGATATTGGCCTGCTTCAGACGTTCCAAATAAGGCTTAGGTGTTCCTGCTCCAGTGGTCACGATCTTAACCCCTTCTTCAATCAACACCTCAACTTGCTCTGGAATATTGTCCATCTGCAACATCAAATTTACGGCGAACGGTTTCTTTGTTCGTTCTTGAGTCCTACGAATTTGTTCTCGCAATTCTTCGCTGCTTAACCCGCCAGCAGCGATAATCCCAAGTCCTCCAGCTTCTGAGACCGCACTAGCTAATGGGTAGCGAGCAATATAGGCCATTGCTCCCTGAAAAATCGGATACTGAATATCTAATAGTTTAGCGATTGAGTTCATAAATGCACCTCATTCCTTTTTTTCTTATCCTAGCATACTTCAAGTATTCGCTCGTTATTTTGTCCGCACCTAAAAATGCTCCGCATTAACATGCGGAGCATCAAAATTAATTTGCTACAATATTGACTAATTTGTTGGGAACGACAATCACTTTACGAACCGTTTTTCCTTCGATGTTGCGTTGGATATGTTCATCCTCCATTGCCAATTTCTCTAGTTCATCTTTCGCTAAATCAACAGCTACCATCACTTTAGAACGAACCTTGCCGTTAACCTGTAGAATGACTTCGATCTCATTTTCAACCAAGGCTTCTTCATCATAGGTTGGCCAAGCTACGTGAGAAATACCGCCTTCATGTCCTAAGATCGCCCACAGCTCTTCAGCAATATGCGGTGCAATCGGAGCTAGTAATTGTACAAAGCCTTCGACATATTCATACGTTAATGCTTTTGCTTTATAGGCATCATTTACGAAGACCATCAATTGAGAAATTGCGGTGTTTAAATGCAAGTTCTCCATGTCTTCTGTCACTTTTTTAACAGTTTGATTGTAAACCTTTGTCAATGAGCCATCGTTGAAGGTGGTGATATGATCACGCATCTTGCCTTCTTCATCCACAATCAAACGCCACACGCGATCCAAGAATTTACGTGAACCTTCAAGACCGTTTTCACTCCAAGGAATCTGAGCATCCAATGGTCCCATGAACATTTCATACATACGTAATGTATCAGCACCATATTTATCTACGACATCATCTGGATTTACAACGTTTTTCAATGATTTACTCATTTTCGCAGGTGCTTCTTCTAACTCTTCGCCTGTTTCAATACTGAACCATTTTCCATCACGTTTTTCAACCATGTTCGTTGGTACTAGAGCACCGCGGCTGTCACGGAAGCTTTGACCTAAGATCATGCCTTGATTGTATAATTTTTGGAATGGTTCATTCGTTGGCACAACGCCGATATCGTATAAGAATTTATGCCAAAAACGAACATACAATAAATGCAATACGGCATGCTCAGCGCCACCAATATAAAGATCAACAGGCATCCAACGTTTTAGTTTGTCATAGTCTGCCAAAGCTTCTTTATTATGCGGATCAATAAAGCGCAAGTAATACCAAGAGCTTCCTGCCCACTGTGGCATCGTATTGGTTTCACGACGGCCTTTTTTACCAGTGATTGGATCAACGACATTAACCCACTCTTCAATATTTGCTAGTGGTGATTCGCCTGTTCCACTTGGTTTAATATCTGTTGTTTTCGGCAATTCCAACGGCAATTCGTAATCAGGAACTAAACCAGTTGTACCGTCTTCCCAATGGATAACAGGAATAGGTTCACCCCAATAGCGTTGACGTGAGAACAACCAGTCACGCAAGCGGTAGCTAATTTCTTTTTTTCCACATTCATGTTCTTCAAGCCAAGCTAGCATTTTATCGATGGCGTCTTGTTTATTTAGTCCATCCAAGAATTCTGAATTGATATGCGGACCATCGCCAGTGAAGGCTTCTTTATCTACATCTCCGCCTTCAAGTACAGGAATGATCGGCAAACCAAATGTTTTCGCAAATTCATAATCTCGTTCATCATGAGCCGGAACTGCCATAATCGCACCCGTTCCGTAAGAAGCTAAAACATAGTCCCCAATCCAGATTGGCATTTTTTCACCGTTTACTGGATTAATAGCGTAGGCACCAGTGAAGACGCCCGTTTTTTCTTTTGCTAAGTCTGTTCGTTTTAGATCTGACTTTTTAGAAGCTTCTTCAATATAAGCATCCACTGCTGTTTTTTGTTCAGATGTCGTAATTTTTTGCACCAAATCTAATTCTGGAGCCAGCACTGCATAGGTTGCTCCAAACAACGTATCCGGACGCGTAGTGAAGACAGTAAATGTTTCCTCACTATTTTCAATTTTAAAACGTACATTTGCACCAATTGAACGACCGATCCAGTTACGCTGCATCTCTTTGATACTTTCTGGCCAATCAAGATCTTCCAAATCATCCAGCAAGCGATCCGCATAGGCGGTGATTTTCAGCATCCATTGACGCATTGGTTTACGGATGACATCATAGCCGCCACGTTCACTTTTCCCATCAATAACTTCTTCATTGGAAATAACTGTACCTAATTCAGGTACCCAGTTGACAGGAACTTCCGCTTCATAAGCCAAACCTTTTTCATACATC
Organism: Enterococcus avium ATCC 14025; assembly: GCF_000406965.1. GTDB lineage: Bacteria > Bacillota > Bacilli > Lactobacillales > Enterococcaceae > Enterococcus_A > Enterococcus_A avium. Next base: position 394,027 of record NZ_KE136365.1, read on the forward strand.
TGTTCAAAAATCCATTGTGTCCATTTATAGTAATCAGGATCTGTAGTATTTAATTCCCGATTCCAGTCATAACTGAATCCCAATGCATTGATTTGGCGTTTAAAGGTTTCAATATTTTTCTTGGTAAATTCCGCAGGATCATTACCAGTATCTAACGCGTATTGTTCAGCCGGCAGACCAAAGGCATCCCAGCCCATCGGATGCAGTACATTATAACCTTGCGCCCGTTTCATCCGTGAAATGACATCCGTCGCTGTATAGCCTTCTGGGTGTCCTACATGTAGTCCTTGTCCAGATGGGTAAGGAAACATATCCAACGCGTAAAATTTTGGTTTTTCAGGATCATCTGTGGTATTAAAGACATTATGCTTTGCCCAATATTTTTGCCATTTTTTTTCAATCGCTTTGTGATCGTAACTCATGTTGTTCCTCCTAAATTGATTTCATCATTTTTAACTACAAAAAAATCCCATGAAAGTTCTCAAAACTCTCATAGGACGTTATCAACGTGGTACCACCTATTTTTATCTGTCAAACGACAGACCTCAAAAGAAATAACGGGCTTTAACCGGATCATTCGATCATGCTCCAAGGTAAGTTCGAATGTCTCGCATACACACTCTCAGCACCGTGCGCTCTCTGAAATGCGTTCGTTTCTACTACTCCTCTTCCAAGCAACAATATTCAAAGTAGTTTCATCTTAGCAGATTCCAAAACAATATTCAATTGAATTCCCTTTAAGAAATCGTTGAATAAATTGTCCCTTAGTCAAAACATGATATAATACTTCTGTTTAGAAAGGATGAATCAGAGAAAACAATGAAAAATAAATCAATCTATCAATTAATCGGCAGTTTTACCCTGCTGTTTTTTGCGGCACTGTGTTACATCGTCCGTTTTTATCCAGAAACATTAAATGGTTTTGATCGGAGTATCATCCATGCGGTCCATCAGCTGTATCCGCAGATGAACGGCTATTTTTTATGGGTGACAAAATTTGCTAATCCAATTACCGTTGTCATCTTAACATTGGTATTTGTTGGTTTATTCTATTTCAATAAACAAAAGATTACGGCCCTTTGGTTAGCCATTACTATGGCATTGATTAGTGGTATCGGCAATCATCTGCTGAAACTTTTCTTTCATCGAGCGCGCCCAACGATCTTGCCCCACATGGTGACAGAGCACAGCTTTAGTTTTCCTAGTGGTCACGCAACAGCTAGTACCTTATTATATGGTACATTGATTTTTGTTATTGCTCTATTCTTCAAAGAAAAAACACCACGTTTGACTGCTCAGATCGTCGTTGGTTTATTGATTCTAAGTATTATAATCAGCCGTATCTATCTTGGTGTTCATTATCCAAGCGACGTCCTCGCTGGAATGCTTTTTGGTAGCAGTTGGCTACTATTCACGTATCCTTATTACAAACAGAAAAAATTAATCTATGATCTAAAAACGATTAGGAGAAATTAAATGACTTTTCAATATACTGACGATCCAACCAAACGTTACCATTCATGGAATTATGCCTTGCGCCAACAATTCGGTGGGAAAATTTTTAAGGTTCCCGTTGATGGTGGTTTTGATTGTCCCAACCGTGATGGTACGGTTGCCCATGGCGGCTGTACATTTTGCAGCGTTTCTGGTTCTGGTGATATGATTGTTGCACCAAGTGATCCGCTGCCTCAACAGTTTCACAAAGAAATCGACATGATGCATCAAAAATGGCCCCATGTCAATCAATACATCGTTTACTTTCAAAATTTTACAAACACCCACGCCCCTGTAGAAGTAATCCGCGAACGCTTTGAGCAGGTTGTCAATCTTCCTGGTGTCGTTGGGTTATCTGTTGGTACTCGTCCCGACTGTTTGCCGCCAGAAGTGGTGGACTATTTAGCTGAATTGAATCAACGTTTATATCTTTGGGTTGAATTGGGCCTGCAAACAACCTATGAAAGTACTAGTGATAAGATTAATCGTGCTCACGACTATCCAACTTATGTGGATGCAGTCGCGCGTCTACGTAAACATAATATCAATGTTTGCACTCACTTAATCAATGGTCTGCCGGGTGAGTCATTAGAGATGATGCGGGAAAATGTTCGCCGAACGATTTTAGATTCCGATATTCAAGGAATCAAACTACATCTTCTGCATTTGATGCGTAATACCAAAATGCTGCGGGATTATGCAGAAGGACATTTACAACTGATGAGCAAAGACGATTATGTTTCTGTCATTTGCGATCAATTAGAGCTGATTCCTCAAGAAATTATTATTCATCGCTTGACCGGTGACGCTCCGTGGGATTCATTAATTGGTCCCATGTGGAGTTTAAAAAAATGGGAAGTTTTAAACGCGATTGATCAAGAATTGATTCGTCGTGATTCCTATCAAGGAAAATTTGCTTTGAGAGGGGCATTTACTCATGCTGCTAACAGCTCTGCGGTATAGTCATCAATTGCTGAAGGAAATAGTAAACGAAGGTGATCACGTCATTGACGCTACGATGGGCAATGGCAATGACACGTTATTTCTAGCAGAACTCGTCGGTACAACCGGTCAAGTTTACGCCTTCGATATCCAAGAGCAAGCGTTACAAAATACTCGTGACAAAATTTCTGACTATAGCGAGCGCACAACGCTATATCTTGCTGGACATGAAACGATTGAAGAAAAAATCTCAGCTGACCAACCAATTAAAGCCGCAATTTTTAACCTCGGCTACCTACCAAAAAGCGATAAACAGATCGTCACCTTGCCCGAAACGACCAAACAAGCTATGACCGCCATCTTAAAACGGTTAACCATTGGTGGTCGCATGATCATCGTCATTTATTATGGACACGAAGGTGGAGAAGCTGAAAAAAACGAAGTCCTGCATTATTGCCGAGCATTACCGCAGGAAAAATTCAGCGTATTAAATTATCAATTTATCAATCAAAAGAATAATCCACCGATTTTATTGTGCGTAGAAGCTATTTCACATTGAAACTATCATCTGCTACAACATATATACCTAAAAAAGAGTGACTGATCAAAAACGATCAGTCACTCTTTTCATTCAACCATTCTAGAACACGCTTGATCCAAGTATCCCAAAATACCCAATCATGTTTCCCAGTTCCTTCTTCAAAGGTTACATTGAGGTTCTTTTGCTTCAGTTTATGAGCCATGTATTGACTAGCCGGGAACAAATCATCTTCTGTTCCACAGGCCAAGAAAAAGCGTGGTGCTGTCTTTCCGCTATCAACCAGTTCATCCAATAATCGCAAAGGATCATTTTTTGACCCTTTGATCTGATCCAAGGGTCCGAAGATTCCTTGCCAATAAGCTTCATTTCGTACCAGCAATAAACTTTCTACATCAGATAAAACCACTGCCCCCGATAAAGAAGCCACCGCGGCAAAATTCTCTGGTTTTGCCAAGCCTAGTTTCAATGCACCATAGCCACCCATGGATAACCCAGCTGCAAAAGTTTTTTCTCGTTTATGAGTCAATTGTGGAAAGAGCTCATGGACAATCGTTGGCAATTCCTCCGAAACAAACGTCCAATAGTTCATATCATACGTTGTATCAGTGTAAAAGCCAAGATCCGTCGAGGGCATCACCACTGCCATCTGATATTCAGCCACATATCGCTCGATTGAAGTCCGGCGTTCCCAGACACTATGATTGCCACCCATGCCGTGTAATAAATATAAGACCGGAACATCTTCATTTACACCAATGGTTTCCGTTCCAATCTTCTTATGCGTCGTTTGTGGCAAAATCACGTTCATTGCTACTTCCATTTGTAAAACATTCGAGTAGACATTCACCTGTAAAAAAGCCATTCAGCTAGATCCCCCAGTTCTTTATTCTTCATTCAGTTTAACACTTCTCGTTTGTTTGCCAACCATAAAGCTAAAAATCAAGGCAAAAATAATCAGCAATAACCCAACAAAATATATCCAATGAAGGCTGGCAAAAAGAATATTACGTAGTTCCATTCGCAAGTTCGACTCAATCTGTAAAGCCGTATGAGGATTAATCAAACGATTCATGATATCCAGATCCGTGATCCCAGCTTTTGTTAGCTGCTGCACGTTCGCAACGTTCAAAATAATTCCAAAAAGTGAAACCATGACTGTTTGACCGATTGTACGAGAAAGCGTATTGAAAGAAGTTGCCACCCCGATTTCTTCCTTCGGTACACTGGCCTGCGCTTCCACCGTTGTCGTTGTAACGGATAATCCGTAACCAACACCTAAGACACCCATAATGATGAAAAATAGCCAAAAAGGACTTTGTTGCGGCAATACCACTAACGTTCCTCCACCGATCAAGATAATAATCAAGCCGCTAACGATAATCCATTTTGCAGAATACTTACGTAATAATTGACCTGATAAAAAGGAACCGTACATCCATACAATCGACATCGGCGCTAAGACCAAACCACCAATTCCGGCTGGCTTTCCTAGGACTCCCTGCATCCACATAGGAATATACACATCCAGTCCCATTAAAAAGCCGCTAATTAAAGCCGCGACAACATTCACACTAGCAAATGTCTTGTTATTGAACAGCTTCAAATTTATCACAGGATCTTCTGCTCGTTTTTCTGTTCGAATAAAGAGTATCAATGAGAAAATACTCACTGCAAATAAAGCAATAACTGATAACGAAAGACCTTCATCACCTAGCAGTTGAAAACCTAATAATAAGCTTAAAAGTGTCAGCATCAAGAACAAGCTTCCGAATATATCCATCTTTTTTGCTTGATGCTCTTTTTTCTCTTCAATAAAGAAATATTGCAGCAAACCGATCAAAGCCAGTCCAATTGGTACATTAATAAAGAAAATCCAATGCCACCCAATCGTATCTACGATCAAACCACCAGCTAAAGGACCAAAAACACTAGCAACGCCCCAAGCCGCACTCGTCAGCCCCAAAACCTTGGCCCGCTTTTCAATATCATAGAGATCGGCAATAATTGTCAAAGACACGGGCATAATTGCTCCAGCACCGATTCCTTGAATCCCACGAGCAATAATCAACGTCAACATTTCATTAGACATCCCGCATAATGCCGATCCTAAAACAAATAATAAAATACCAACAATAAAAATTGGTTTTCTACCAATCTTATCTGCCAATTTTCCATAAATCGGTGTAATCATCGCATTTGTTAATAAATAGATGGAAAATACCCAGTTCATAATTTCAATTCCATGTAAACTACCCACGATCGTCGGCATGGCCGTCGTCACGATTGTACCTTCAATCGCAGACATAAATGTCGCGATAAATATTCCAGCAGTCACAACCTTCACATTTGTTTTTCTATTCATTTTTTCCTCCAAATCTATTTTTCAATCTTTAGTTACTTTAACATAGAAGTATAACTTATTTCTCATAAGGCAGAACAAAAATGCCTAAAAAAAGAGACAGTTCTATCAATCAATGATCAATAGAAACCGCCTCGTGAACTCCATAAACATTTTATGTCTGTACGATTTATTCTAGATTCAAACTTTTCTTCAACGCCTCGACTTTATCGATATGCTCCCAAGGTAGATCCACGTCTGTTCGACCAAAATGTCCATAAGCGGCTGTGTCGCTATAGATTGGACGCAACAAATCAAGCATTTCGATAATTCCTGCCGGACGCAAATCGAAGTTTTCTCGGATAGCACCAATCAATGCTTCTTCAGTAACCTTTGCTGTTCCGAAGGTATTGACTGAAATAGAAACAGGCTGTGCCACGCCAATCGCATAGGCAAGCTGCACCTCTACTTTTTCTGCTAAACCAGCAGCCACAATATTTTTCGCAATATAACGAGCCGCATAAGATGCAGAACGGTCTACTTTAGTTGCATCTTTCCCAGAAAAAGCACCGCCTCCGTGACGTGAATAACCACCATAAGTATCAACGATTATTTTACGTCCAGTCAATCCCGCATCCCCTTGAGGCCCACCAATCACAAAACGACCTGTGGGATTAATAAAATATTTCGTTTTATCATCCAATAATTCAGCAGAAATTTCATGTTTGATTACTTTTTCCATGACATCTTTTTGAATCGTCTCGTTATCAACAGCATCATTGTGTTGAGTACTGATAACAACTGTATCAACACGCAATGGTTTTCCATTTTCGTCGTATTCAACAGTCACTTGAGACTTTGCATCTGGACCAAAATAAGCTACCTCCCCAGATTTGCGCAAATCAGCTAAACGTTTCACTAAATGATGACTCAATGAAATAGGCAGTGGCATCAGTTCAGGTGTCTCATTCACCGCAAAACCAAACATTAGTCCCTGATCTCCAGCACCGATATCATCCAATAGTTCTTCTTTACCACGAGTTTCTAAAGCATCATCAACACCTTGTGCAATATCCGGTGATTGTTCATCGATTGCCACTAAAACAGCAACATTGTCACCATCAAACCCAAATCTTGACTCTGTATAACCAATGCGTTTAATCGTTTCGCGCACCACTTTTTGGATATCTACATACGCCGAAGTAGAGATTTCTCCAAAAACTAAAACAAGCCCAGTCGTTACAGACGTTTCACATGCAACTCTGGCTTTTGGATCCTTTTCTAAAATTGCATCCAAAATAGCATCACTGATTTGATCAGCAACCTTATCCGGATGTCCTTCTGAAACTGATTCAGATGTAAATAAACGACGTTCTTCCATTATAAATATTCCCCCTAATTTTTATTCGGTTACAAGGAATCTCTGAATAATTCAGAGCCTATCGGGAACTTGCAACGTCTCGATTATAACAGAAAAATAGCCTCTGTCACTAATAAACCGTCATTAAACCTGAAAATTTATGGAAATTCGTTTTCAAACAAAAAAGGTTCTATAATATTTTGTGTTGGTGAAAAATCGACTTCGATTTTCTACCAACACTTTTTCTTCGTTTCAACTCAAAAAGAGACTCACTTTTGGTAAAATTTAGTCGACCAAAACATCACCCTACCAAAGGAGTCTCTCAATGGATAATCATACTAGAAAATTACTCGAATTAACAGATAAACATTTATTTTTTTCGGACTAAGTTTTATTCAAATTTGTCTCCACCAACACGATTTGACGAAGAGCCACAAAAAAAAAGAGACGTTTAAAACGTCTCAAAATGACCCGTACGGGACTCGAACCCGTGTTACCGCCGTGAAAGGGCGGTGTCTTAACCGCTTGACCAACGGGCCATATATCAAAAAACGGAGAAGGAGGGATTTGAACCCTCGCGCCGGTTTCCCGACCTACACCCTTAGCAGGGGCGCCTCTTCAGCCACTTGAGTACTTCCCCAAAAACCAAAAAGATTTTTAATGGGCCTAAATGGACTCGAACCATCGACCTCACGCTTATCAGGCGTGCGCTCTAACCAGCTGAGCTATAGGCCCTTCTTAAAAACTAAA
>NZ_KE136365.1:402046-402677 GCF_000406965.1 Enterococcus avium ATCC 14025
TAAAAGGAGGATAAGGGATTCGAACCCTTGCACGGTTTTACCCGCCTGACGGTTTTCAAGACCGTTCCCTTCAGCCGGACTTGGGTAATCCTCCATAAAAGAGTCACTATGGACCTTGTAGGACTCGAACCTACGACCGGACGGTTATGAGCCGTCTGCTCTAACCAACTGAGCTAAAGGTCCTGGCTCGAATAAAATCGCGGCGGAGGGGATCGAACCCCCGACCTCCCGGGTATGAACCGGACGCTCTAGCCAGCTGAGCTACACCGCGTTATTAATAAAAAATGGAGCCTAGCGGGATCGAACCGCTGACCTCCTGCGTGCAAAGCAGGCGCTCTCCCAGCTGAGCTAAGGCCCCAAAATTTTATTTCTATCGGGAAGACAGGATTCGAACCTGCGACCCCTTGGTCCCAAACCAAGTGCTCTACCAAGCTGAGCTACTTCCCGAAATGCACCCGAGAGGACTCGAACCTCTAACCCCTTGATTCGTAGTCAAGTACTCTATCCAATTGAGCTACGGGTGCGTTATTTAGTTAATGCCGAGGACCGGAATCGAACCGGTACGGTGATCACTCACCGCAGGATTTTAAGTCCTGTGCGTCTGCCAGTTCCGCCACCCCGGCGTTCTTCC
>NZ_KE136366.1:0-2500 GCF_000406965.1 Enterococcus avium ATCC 14025
GTCGGAAGACTGTTTCAAACACTTTTTATGAGAGTTTGATCCTGGCTCAGGACGAACGCTGGCGGCGTGCCTAATACATGCAAGTCGAACGCTTTTTCTTTCACCGGAGCTTGCTCCACCGAAAGAAAAGGAGTGGCGAACGGGTGAGTAACACGTGGGTAACCTGCCCATCAGAAGGGGATAACACTTGGAAACAGGTGCTAATACCGTATAACAATCGAAACCGCATGGTTTCGGTTTGAAAGGCGCTTTTGCGTCACTGATGGATGGACCCGCGGTGCATTAGCTAGTTGGTGAGGTAACGGCTCACCAAGGCAACGATGCATAGCCGACCTGAGAGGGTGATCGGCCACATTGGGACTGAGACACGGCCCAAACTCCTACGGGAGGCAGCAGTAGGGAATCTTCGGCAATGGACGCAAGTCTGACCGAGCAACGCCGCGTGAGTGAAGAAGGTTTTCGGATCGTAAAACTCTGTTGTTAGAGAAGAACAAGGATGAGAGTAGAACGTTCATCCCTTGACGGTATCTAACCAGAAAGCCACGGCTAACTACGTGCCAGCAGCCGCGGTAATACGTAGGTGGCAAGCGTTGTCCGGATTTATTGGGCGTAAAGCGAGCGCAGGCGGTTTCTTAAGTCTGATGTGAAAGCCCCCGGCTCAACCGGGGAGGGTCATTGGAAACTGGGAAACTTGAGTGCAGAAGAGGAGAGTGGAATTCCATGTGTAGCGGTGAAATGCGTAGATATATGGAGGAACACCAGTGGCGAAGGCGGCTCTCTGGTCTGTAACTGACGCTGAGGCTCGAAAGCGTGGGGAGCAAACAGGATTAGATACCCTGGTAGTCCACGCCGTAAACGATGAGTGCTAAGTGTTGGAGGGTTTCCGCCCTTCAGTGCTGCAGCTAACGCATTAAGCACTCCGCCTGGGGAGTACGACCGCAAGGTTGAAACTCAAAGGAATTGACGGGGGCCCGCACAAGCGGTGGAGCATGTGGTTTAATTCGAAGCAACGCGAAGAACCTTACCAGGTCTTGACATCCTTTGACCACTCTAGAGATAGAGCTTCCCCTTCGGGGGCAAAGTGACAGGTGGTGCATGGTTGTCGTCAGCTCGTGTCGTGAGATGTTGGGTTAAGTCCCGCAACGAGCGCAACCCTTATTGTTAGTTGCCATCATTTAGTTGGGCACTCTAGCGAGACTGCCGGTGACAAACCGGAGGAAGGTGGGGATGACGTCAAATCATCATGCCCCTTATGACCTGGGCTACACACGTGCTACAATGGGAAGTACAACGAGTCGCGAAGTCGCGAGGCTAAGCTAATCTCTTAAAGCTTCTCTCAGTTCGGATTGTAGGCTGCAACTCGCCTACATGAAGCCGGAATCGCTAGTAATCGCGGATCAGCACGCCGCGGTGAATACGTTCCCGGGCCTTGTACACACCGCCCGTCACACCACGAGAGTTTGTAACACCCGAAGTCGGTGAGGTAACCTTTTGGAGCCAGCCGCCTAAGGTGGGATAGATGATTGGGGTGAAGTCGTAACAAGGTAGCCGTATCGGAAGGTGCGGCTGGATCACCTCCTTTCTAAGGAAATAGTTCATCGAAGATGAACGTTACGGAAACTACACAGGAATGTTTTATTCGTTCAGTTTTGAGAGGTTTACTCTCAATTAGATAGCAATATCGGGGCCTTAGCTCAGCTGGGAGAGCGCCTGCTTTGCACGCAGGAGGTCAGCGGTTCGATCCCGCTAGGCTCCATTGATGACGTCAGTCATCATTCGTTCATTGAAAACTGGATACAGAAACAATTTTAAACAAACCGAGAACACCGCGTTGAATGAGTTTTTTAATAAGTTCAATTGCTTATTTATTACTAAGGAACATGATCGCTCATGGGAATTAGTAAGACCCTTGACGAAAGTCAAGATAAGGTTAAGTGAATAAGGGCGCACGGTGGATGCCTTGGCACTAGGAGCCGATGAAGGACGGGACTAACACCGATATGCTTCGGGGAGCTGTAAGTAAGCTTTGATCCGGAGATTTCCGAATGGGGAAACCCAACATCTTTTATAGGATGTTACTTTTCAGTGAATACATAGCTGATTAGAGGTAGACGCAGAGAACTGAAACATCTAAGTACCTGCAGGAAGAGAAAGAAAAATCGATTCCCTGAGTAGCGGCGAGCGAAACGGGAAAAGCCCAAACCAAGAGGCTTGCCTCTTGGGGTTGTAGGACTCCGATATGGTAGTCCAGTGAGATAGTCGAAGGACCTGGAAAGGTCTGCTAGAAAGGGTAAAAGCCCCGTAGACAAAATTTGACTGGCACCTAGGAGGATCCTGAGTACGGCGGAACACGAGGAATTCCGTCGGAATCCGGGAGGACCATCTCCCAAGGCTAAATACTCCCTAGTGACCGATAGTGAACCAGTACCGTGAGGGAAAGGTGAAAAGCACCCCGGAAGGGGAGTGAAATAGATCCTGAAACCGTGTGCCTACAACAAGT
>NZ_KE136366.1:5000-55124 GCF_000406965.1 Enterococcus avium ATCC 14025
CCCCTTGTGAGATTAGGACGTCGCCACGCATATTATTCCGGCATAGCTCAGTTGGTAGTAGCGCATGACTGTTAATCATGATGTCGTAGGTTCGAGTCCTACTGCCGGAGTTCTAGACAATCTCTTGTAGATTGTCTTTTTTTTTGTGCACTTGGCATGGGACGACAATTTAGGTGGTGAAAGTCCGATGTGGGGAAACAACACATCGTCCAGCAACTATAAAAGTGCAAATGCAAGAGGTATTTCTTCTCTAAAAGTACACACTGTTAATATAAATTGAATTACCCTATGCAGACTCGTATATATGGTGTTGTGAGAAGTGGAGCTGTGACAAAGTCTTGTCATAGCTTTTTTCCGAATAAACGGTGTTCCAGAAGTAGTTTTTTCGGAAATTCCTTCTTATTTCTTGAAGTTGACCACTTCTGTTACAACCTCATCTATTCGATTGTGAGCAAAGTATTTAGATGATTGGTAAAATCGTGCTATGCTCTAACTGAGGTGATGAGAATTATGTATATAAATATAGCGGATGATTTGGTAGAACGTCTTAAAAAGTATCAAGATAGTCGAATTGTTTTAGATTTGGATGACGGTGTGGGTCAGTATTCTAAATCTGGAAGTTGTGCATTGAATATTAGTTTTCGATTATTGATTTTGGATAAGGAACAGGATCATTCAGATTATAACTTAGACATTGAAAGTAATATTGGCAGTATTGCGATCAAAGAACATTCCAAGTTATACTTAGAAGATGAGATGACATTAACTTTCGATCCAAGGATGTCCTTAATCAAATTGAAGGGTCCTAGTGGTATGATTGATGGAAATGTACAAATGATTGATTTACGTGAAAATAAGGAGTGAGCTCATTGAGCTCACTCCTTATTTAGTTGGTCTTTCGAGGTCTAATGTACCCGCGATATGGCTGTATGTAGCGCCAGCTAGACGAGCAAGTGGATCAAAAGTCAATGGATCAATGTATTCGTTCTCTGGATCAAACAAGTTTTCTTCAAAGTGATAGTTTAAGACCTCTAGGATAAACAGGTCGCTAATAATAGTATCATTATGATCCTTAACAGGGATATGTTGGTGTAAACGAACTTCAAATCGAATCGGAGCATCTAAGATCGCCGGTACTGTGACTTCTTGACTATCCACTAAAGTGAGAGACGTTTTTGCCAACTCACTTTCGTCAGCAGGTAATGAAGCAGAGGTTTGATTCATTTCTGCTAAAACTTTGTCGTTTACCAGATGAATGACTCCTTCTTTTTGTTGAAGCAGATTACGCGCGGTGTCTTTGATCTTTTGATTATTACGGTTAATCGAAAGGCTGACTAACGGCAGATCTTTAGCGACAACATTGAAGTAGCTAAAAGGAGCAGCGTTCACGATGTTTGTTTCTTGATTGATTGTCGTGATCCATGCGATTGGACGGGGAATGATACTCCCTGTTAAAAATTTGTAATGTTGTTTGGTCGTCAGTTCTTTAGCTGAATAGAAGAGCATAGTATTCTCCTTATTGACGTTTTTTATTGGCATCAGATGTGTCGAATGGCCGAACGTACTCTTCGATTTCTTTTCGTTTTGACTGTAAATGAGGCGGTAAGGAAAGAATCTCCCCTGCGTGCTCATAGGTTTCATCCTGCAAGAAGCCTGGCCCATCCGTTGCTAACTCAAACAAAACATGCGGTGCTGCTAAGAAATATTCTGATTGGAAATAGAAACGATCGACAAAACCAGAATTTGGGAATTCTAAGGCGTTGATTTTCTCGATCCAATCCCGCAAAGCGTCATCATCAGCAACGCGTAAAGCTAAATGGTGTACATTGCCGTAGCCTTCTTGTGCTGGAATCATGTCTGGCTGGTCATCGACAATGATGGTTGCTCCATTGCCGCCTTCGCCTACCTCAAATTGATGCATGCTACCTTCAGCAGCTGTTTCCTTAAAGCCTAAAAGATTTTCTAAAACTAATTTTAAATGGTCAAATTTTGCCACAGTTACAATCGTAGGTCCTAATCCGAAAATTGCGTGTTCAGCAGGAACGTTTGAATTTTTCCATGGTGTTCCGCCAGCAACACCTTGATTCTTTTCATCGGACACTAATTGGAATAATTGATCATCGTAATCATGAAATTCAAGGTATTTTTTGCCAAAACGCTCCTTAATCTCTCCATGAGCGACAGCTAAATCTGTAAAGCGTTGTGCCCAATACTCCAATGAAGCATCGGTTGGAACACGAAAGCCCGTACGTGAAATGCTGTTGGTTCCTTTTGTTCCTTTGGGAATCCGTGGGAAGTCAAAGAATGTCATATCTGTTCCAGGAGCACCAGTGTCATCGGTAAAGTATAAATGATAGGTTTCAATATCGTCTTGATTGACGGTTTTTTTAATCATACGTAAGCCTAAAATATCCGTGAAGAAGCGATAATTTTTTTCGGCACTGGAAGTTATAGCTGTAACGTGGTGTAATCCGCGAATTTGTGTATCCATAATAAATTCCTCCTAATTCCTTACTAAAAGTAAGTATAAGTGTTGTCCATTTTTTTAGCAAGAATATTGCCTTAGGTTGATATTTGTCAGAGGAATCAGTAGGATGGAAGCAGGAGGTAGAGGATGAAAAAGATTGTATTGTTTGATTTAGATGGAACATTGACGGATTCAAGTGAAGGAATCATAAATAGTGTGTGTTATATGTTGAAAAAAAAGGGCTTAGCTATTCCTGATGAGGCGACGTTACATAGTTTTATCGGACCGCCTTTAACGGATACATTAAAACAGCTATATGATTTGAAGGAAGCAGAAGCAGATAAAGCGGTGCAGATTTATCGCGAATACTATGCAGAACAGGGAATCAAGCAATTATCTGTCTATGATGGTATCGAAGAGGTACTTGCTTCACTAGCTCCGGATTACTATTTAGCTATAGCGACATCAAAGCCGGAGTTTTATGCCGAGCAGATTATTGCAAATACTGGCTTATCTAAGTATTTTTCAGGAATTTTCGGCGCGGATCTAGCCGGTATACGGTCAAATAAAACGGATGTGATTGCCTATGCGTTAGCTCAATTGGAAGAAACTCCCGCTGTAATGATCGGTGACCGAAAATTTGATATCATTGGTGCCAAAGCCAATCAGATCAAGAGCATTGGCGTGCTCTATGGTTTTGGAGAGCGCAATGAAATGATTGAAGCACAAGCAGATCGAATTGTTGCAACCGTTGATGAATTATCTGTCGCCATAAGACAGAGCTTCTAAAAATAAAAAAAACCCTCATTTGAGGGTTTTTAAAGGCTCTTCTATCGACTTAGTACCAGCCGTTTGCTTGCCAGAATGCTTGAGCGCCTTCCCATGAACCATAGCGAGAAGTCACGTATTGGTCGGCTACACGTTCTTGGTTTGCTGCAGAGTAGTCACCATTTAAGTATGAAGCTGATAATTGGTAACGTCCAATGTATTGGCCGTTTGTCGCAGTGTATGAACCGCTAGATTCACGTTGTGCAATCCATTCTTTCGCTGCATTTGTGCTAGCTGGTGTTGAAGCTTCAGCAGCAGGAGCAGCGGCTTGTTGTACAGGAGCAGCTGTTTGTGTAGTTTCTTGAACGGGAGCTTGCGCTGTTTGAGCAGGAGCTGCTTGTTCTTGAACTGGTGTTACTGTTGTATTGCCTTTAGCGTCTGTATCGATCGTTAAGTTTTGACCTTCAAAAATCATGTCAATATTAGAAATTTTGTTTTCTTTAGCAATTGAATCAACCAAGCTGTTATCGCCAGCAAATTTGATTGAGATTTTTGATAAGGTATCACCAGCTTGAACTGTGTAGTTTTCTGCTGCATGTGCTTCGTTTGTCCCTAGTGCAAATACTGCGCCAGCTGTTAGTAAAGTCGTAAGTACAAGAGTTTTTCCAAATTTCATTATGTAAATTCCTCCAAAAAAGTTTTTAAATGTAAATCAGTCATTTCGATTACGAGTGATACTTTACCATCGTTTCAGATTGCGTGGGTTATAAACCAGTGACAATACGTTACAGTGTAATGTATTAATGTGACAATAAATAACCGAACGTGTGTTTTTGAAATACTTAATCTCTTTTAAGAATAATTAAAAACAGTGTACTGATAAGGTTTTTGGCAGGTTTTTTTCATGTCTTATTTTGAAAGCGCTGCTTAAAGTTGCAATGTTGAAATTTTGTTGTAAAAAATCAGAAAATTCTATACGAAAAAATCATGGAAATCGTCAGAAATTTTCTTAAGAAAAGGTAAACCAAGCTAGATTGAGGTGGAAAATGAAAATCACAATGAAAGAGGTGGCTCGCTTAGCAGGGGTTTCAGTGACGACAGTGTCTCAGATTCTCAATCAAAAGGGCGGCCGCTTTAGCGAAGCGACGAGACAAAGGGTATTAAAGGTGATTGCAGAGCAAGACTATTCCCCAAATTATTTTGCTTCCAATATTATCGCGAAAAAATCGAAGACGATCGGCGTGATTGTTCCGGATTTTTCGGAACAGTTTGCTTCGGCGATTGTCCGAAAAATCAGAGAGCAATTGGAAAAGCAGGGCTATTATCTGATTATCTGTGAATCAGATAATGATTTTTTTAAGGAACAGGAATTATTGAATCAACTAGCAAGAATTGCAGTCGAAGGAATTTTTCTGTTCACGCCAAATGATTACCAGGGAAAGAAAATCATCGAACGTGGACGTTTTCAAGAGATTCCGGTCGTTTTTGCTGATCGCGGTTTGAATGAAGGGTTTTATGGGACCATCAAGCTGGATGAATATTCTGGTGTTTATCGTGCAATCGAATGGCTGATCACAGAAGGTCATGAAAAAATTGCTTTTATTATGGATAATGCTGAGCACTATCATCTGACAGAACGTTTTGATGCTTATTGCCAGGCGTTGAAGGATCATGATCTATTAATAGAAGAAAAATACATTAAGCAGATGCCTTTGACGATAGCTGGAGGGTATCAAGGAACGATTGATTTGTTAAAAGAGACGGACGTTCGTGCGATTTTTTGCTGTGACGATATGCTGGCGATCGGCTGTTACCAAGCGCTATATGATAGCGGGAAGAAGATGAATCAGGACATCACGATTATTAGCTTTGATGGCGGTGAAGTCACACAAATCCTTCGTCCTCAAATAAAAAGCGTTCGTCAGCCATACGAAGAATTAGGCAAGGCCTACGCCGAAAAAATCCAAATGGCGATTGACCAGCCCGATCGAAGGATGGACGATCGGCTTTTTCAGGTCACTTTCGAAACAACATAATAAGTTCGAAGTAGGAAGAAAAACTTATATCCCGCATGGTTTTCGGGATGTGAAATTATTTTAAAATTATTTCATAGCAAAAATTATATTGAAAATGTTCGCTAAAAATATTTTTAACTTAGTATATATGCTGCTTCATAAAAAAGTCATAATTTATCGGCCAAAAGCCATTATTTTTCTGATAAAATATGATGGTAATAAAGTTATAGTATTTCTTAGCCAGCAGGGGTAGTTGGCGTGAATGCATCAATTTTAAGCGAGAAAAGTGAGGGTATATTTTGAGAGGTATTAGGGAGGATTTTTTTCAAGAGAAAACGAAAAAAATCATTATTATCAGTTTGGTGGTTTTACTTGTAGTTGTTAGTTTTTATTCATTTAAGAGTGTTCATTATGCGGATCGGTTGTTACCGAAAACGAAGGTAAACAGTATCAATGTTGGCGGATTAACGCTTGAGCAGGCGAATAAAAAAATAAATGCTGAATTAACAGAGGCGCCCTTTGAAATTCACCTGGGCAGTACCATATGGAAGCAATTTAAACGAAGTGAATTGGGCTGGCAAACAGATCATCTGGAGGAGCTTAGCAAAATCAAGCAAAATCAAAAACCATTTGCTTGGGGAATTACCAGCTTGTTTGGCAGCCAATACGATTTGCCGAATATATACGATCAATCCAAAGTAGATCAATTGATAGATAGTTTGGGTACAGTGCTCCTTCAAACAAACGCTGCGCGTGTGCCGACAAAAAATGCTACGATTGAATGGCAAGAGGATCATTTTGTGATTGTCCCAGAAAAGCAAGGAGATACCTTTGATGTCGAAGCGGTCAAAACTGCTTTAAAGAAGTATCTGGAAAATGGTGAGGATTCACTAGATACGGAGGATTATTACGCCCAGCCAGTTCTGACTAAAGAAGATAGTACATTAAAAAAATTAAAGACTAAAATGAATCAATTAGCCAAGCTAAAGGCAGTCTATACGATTGGCGGAAAGCAGCTAACGATTCCTCCCCAAGAACTTAGCAGCTGGTTAACTACCAATGAAAAAGCGGAAGTGCTTTTGAAACAGGATCAGGTGACGGCTTTTGTGACGAAGTTGAATGAAGAAAACAATACGAAAGAAAATCCGACATCCTTTAACAGTACTTTACGAGGAACCGTTTCTGTTCCTGCAGGTCTTTATAACTGGACGATCGATATTCCTTCAGAGGTGAAGGAATTAAGTGCTCAGATTCTAAAAGGTGAGAACTTTAATCGTGTACCAAAAGTAGTAAGTGATGTAGAAAATATTCAGACAAGCATTGGCAATACTTATGTAGAGGTGGATCTGCAAAATCAGCACATGTGGTATTACAAAGAAGGAAAGCTGCAATTTGAAACGGATATCGTCAGTGGAAAACCGTCAACGCCGACTCCTCCTGGATTAAACTATGTTCGAAGCAAGTCAATGGATCAGGTGCTGAGAGGTTTGAATGACGACGGCTCTAAATATGCTAGTCCTGTCCGGTATTGGATGCCAATCGACGATACAGGTGTTGGTATCCATGATTCCGATTGGCAGTACGCCTATGGCGGAGATTTGTGGCTGTATCGCGGCTCTCATGGCTGTATCAATACGCCTCCGGCCAAAATGGCTGAGCTGTATCCTATGCTTGATGAGGGAACACCAGTCTTAGTTTTTTAAGAAAAAATCAGATATAAGTGAACGTGCTAACCTGCGGGTTGGCACGTTTTTTATGCTCTAATTGCGTCAACTGGTATTAGATTTTCATACCAATTATTGAAAAGTTTATTTGAATATAGTATGAAAGAAAAATTCTACTAGCATATTTTATCTTACGAAAACTTGATAAAACAGCATTTTAAGCCAACAGTAAAATTACTAAAAGATTTATTGTTGACAAAGGTAAAAAAACCACCTTACCATTGGGTTGTGGTTATAACCAGTTTAAAAGAAGGAGAAGCCCATGGAAAATTCTTTTAAAAACAAAGCTTTGTATCATCAACTTGTAGATTTATTGAAGAAGCGGATGGAAAGCGGCATGATTCCTCATGATAAGCTGCCATCTGAGCGGGAATTAACAGCTCAGTACGGAGTTAGTCGGACGACGGTTCGTTTAGCTTTGCAAGAGCTGGAAAACACGGGGTACATTTATCGGCGTCATGGAAAAGGGACATTTGTCTCTGATATCAAAACAGCTGCTGCAGATTTAGCTGGTGCCTACAGCTTTACCGAACAAATGAAAAGCCTCGGCAGACATCCTGAGACGCGAATTTTATCCTTTGAAAAAATGGAAGCCGATAAATTTATCGCACAACGACTCAATCTTCCTTTAGGAGAAGCAGTTTTCAAATTGAGTCGGCTGCGGATCGCGGATCGAGAGCCTTTAATGATTGAAGATAGCTATCTGCCTGTCAAATTCTTCTTGTCATTAGATGATCAGCTATTAAGAAGCAAGCCCTTGTACGATCTTTTTTCAGAAGATTTTAAGCAAACGGTCCGTTTAGCAGATGAAGAGCTTTATGCCAGCATCGCTTCAAAGGATGACGCGAAACAGCTGATGATCCCTGAAGGAGCACCAGTCCTGCATTTAGTCCGTCAGACCTACAATATGAAAAATGAAATCATTGAATTTACTTTGAGCGTTGCTCGCGCGGATCAATTTCATTATCAGATTCGTCATATTCGAAATAGTTAGGAGAATTAAAGCATGTTTACAATAGAAAAAGAAAAATTGGAACAAATGGGAGCGGAGATCACGACGCGTGAGATTCGCCAACAGCCGGAACTTTGGAAAGAAACGATTGACCTTTATCAGTCAGCCCAAGGGGAATTAGAAAATTTTCTTACAGAAGTCCAAAAACAAGCAAAGGGTCAGCGTACACGCGTAATTTTCACCGGTGCGGGAACCTCCCAATATGTAGGCGACACGCTGGTTCCTTATTTGCGCAAACACGGCGATCGTCAAGCCTTCAGCTTTGAAAGTATCGGAACCACTGACATCGTGGCGGAGCCTGAAGAATATTTAATCAAAGAGGAACCGACCTTACTGGTATCCTTTGCCAGAAGCGGAAACAGTCCTGAAAGCTTGGCAGCAGTTGAAATCGCAAATCAAGTCGTGGATACGATCCATCATTTATCAATCACCTGTGCAAAAGAGGGAAAATTGGCGCAAATCAGCCAAGCCGATTCCAAGAGCTTTTTATTCTTAATGCCTGTTCGTTCGAATGATGACGGTTTTGCCATGACTGGCAGCTTCTCCTGTATGACACTAGGCGCGTTGCTGACATTTGATCAAACAGCACTAGAGGAAAAGCAAAACTATGTAGAAACATTGAACGCTTTAGGAAACGAAGTGATCGCCCGTGAGCATGACATCGAAGAAATTGTCGCACTTGATTTTGAACGAATTGTTTATGTCGGTTCCGGCAGTTTAGCAGGCTTGACCAGAGAAGCACAATTAAAAATCCTAGAACTGACTGCTGGAAAAATCGCGACAGTCTTTGATTCATCGATGGGCTTCCGTCATGGTCCGAAATCATTTATCAATGAAAAGACCCTCATGTTCGGTTTTGTCAATAATGATCCATACACGCGGGATTACGATTTAGATATCTTAGAAGAAGTTCACGAAGATGAAATCGCTTCCGGTGTCTTTGCTATCACTCAACCCGGAAAACGGAATTTCTCTGGGGATACGTTCGAGTTTGCAACTGGGACTTCTTTACTTCCAGATGCCTATTTAGCACTAGGCTATGTCATGGTAGCACAAACTGTCGCGCTTTTAACATCGGTGAAAGTTGCGAATACACCTGACACGCCTTCACCAACGGGAACAGTCAATCGAGTGGTAAAAGGCGTAACGATTCATGACTATAAATAGGAATTAACTGGGAGGAAGAAACATGCTTACATTAACAACAGGTAAAAAAGCGGCGATGGACCGTTTATCAACAAAGGATGGCATTATCAGTGCCTTAGCAATTGATCAACGTGGGGCGTTAAAAAAAATGATGAAAGCGTTAAATGTCGAACCAACGGATAAGCATATTGAGCATTTTAAAGAATTGGTATCGAGCGAGCTGACACCATATGCGTCTTCGATCTTATTGGACCCTGAATACGGTCTGCCTGCAGCAAAAGTACGTCATGCAGATGCAGGTCTATTGCTGGCATATGAAAAAACAGGCTATGATGCAACCACACCAGGACGTTTACCTGATCTATTAGCGGATTGGTCGGTTTTACGACTAAAAGAACAAGGTGCCGATGCTATCAAGTTTTTACTTTATTATGATGTGGATGAAGATCCTGCGATCAATCATCAAAAGCATGTCTTTGTCGAACGGTTAGGCAGTGAATGTGCAGAAGAAGATTTGCCATTTTACTTAGAATTGGTTTCTTATGATGCGCAAATTTCAGATGCTGGTTCATTTGACTATGCCAAAGTGAAACCGCACAAGGTCAATGATATGATGAAGGAATTCTCAAAACCGCAATACAAAGTGGATGTTCTAAAAGTGGAGGTCCCAGTGAATATGAATTTCGTTGAAGGCTTTGGTACTGGTGAAATCGCTTATACAAAAGAAGAAGCGGCAAACTATTTCTTAGAACAAAGCCAAGCAACGGATTTACCATTTATTTTCTTAAGCGCAGGTGTTTCAACGGAGCTATTCCAACAAACATTGGTATTTGCTAAAGAAGCTGGCTCCACCTTCAATGGTGTGCTCTGTGGGCGTGCCACCTGGAAAAATGGTGTAAAGCCGTTTATTGAATCAGGTGAAGCTGCTGCTCGTGACTGGCTGCAAAGCGAAGGTCGTGAAAATATCGAAAGCTTGAACAACGTGTTAAAACAAACGGCAAGCTCATGGCATGACAAAGTTCAAGTCGTAGAAGAAGCAGCGGTGAACTAGGAGGCGAGCTCGTGATAGTAACAGTAACGATGAACCCGTCCATTGATATTTCTTATCCACTGGAGAAACTGAAGCTAGACACGGTCAATCGAACCGATCAGGTGAGTAAAACAGCTGGCGGAAAAGGACTTAATGTCACGCGTGTCATTCATGATTTGAAGGGCGATGTTTTAGCAACGGGTGTTTTAGGCGGTTTTCATGGCGCTTATATCTCGGAAGAATTAAAGAAAGCAGGTATCAAGCAGGCATTTACAGAAATCCAAGAGGAAAGTCGAGATTCAATTGCGATCTTGCATGAAGGAAATCAGACGGAAATATTAGAAGCTGGTCCGACAGTTTCAGAAGCGGAACAGCAGGCTTTTTTGGAAAATTTTCAGGAGTTGGTTAAAGAAGCCGAGATTGTCACCATTTCAGGCAGTCTGGCTAAAGGGCTCCCATTGAATTTTTATCAAAGGCTCGTTCAATTAGCGGAAGAACAAGTGGTAAAAGTCCTTGTGGATACCTCTGGTGAAAGCCTGAGGCAGGTGTTAACCGGTGAGCATAAACCCTTTCTGATTAAGCCAAACCTTGAAGAGCTAGAAGCTTTATTGGGTCAGCCGTTTTCAATTGATGATCTAGAAGCGCTTCAGCGTGCTTTAGCTCAGCCTTTATTTACTGGTGTTGAGTGGATTGTTGTGTCACTAGGCAAAGATGGGGCGCTTGCAAAATATCGTGATTCTTTCTATCGAGTAACGATTCCAACGATTAAAACAGTTAATCCAGTGGGGTCAGGTGATGCTACTATAGCTGGGTTTGCCTATGGCTTATCACAAAAAATGAGCGTAACAGAACTGCTGAAGCTTTGTATGGCAGCCGGTATGGCCAATGCTCAAGAAGTGCGAACAGGTCATGTCAATCTAGCGAATGTGGACATGCATTTTGAAGAGATCAACGTAAGAAAGGCTTCGCGAACTCGCTCAGCTTTTGAGCAATAAGACCAAAATATTTCTAAATTGCCAAGAAACACAGTGATCGAAGAGAACTGATGTTGATTGGTACCTACTTGGTGCTTCTCAAATTTCGAAATATTTTTGCTTATTGCCGAAAAAGCTAGTTCGTGAAGCCGGACATGGATATGCCTGCTGTAAAACGATTTATTCATGTGAAAATTTTATACTTTCTTCATAGTAAAAAGATCGAGCAATAAGCTCGATCTAGTCAGGATTAATTGTTTTTTGAGACCAGTTCAATTTTGTAAAAATTCCATTTTTTATAGGATTCAACATATTCCAGCATTTGCTGTGTATCCCTTCGTTTGGTCACACGGACTTGGAGAACAGTTGGTTCATCAGCAGAAATCTCCAGCAGCTTTGCTGCATCTGAAGGAGTCGGGAACTTGATTTCATTTGTTTCGGTAAAGTCTTCTTCGTTCATATGGATATTATAATCTAGCTTAAAGCGTTGATAGATGGAATTGTAATAGCTCAGTTCTTGATAATTAGGATTCACATATTGTTCCGGCAAGTAGGTCTGTTGATAGATATACGGAGTTTCTTCGGCTTTGCGCAAGCGTTTGATGCAGTAATAAAATGCTGTATCAGGCAATTCGAGCTTACTTAAATAAACGGGATCATTTCCTCGTGTGATTGATAAGACTTGTACTTGATCATTACTTATAGGAAACAACTCAATATCGGAAAATTCGACTATTTTTCCTTTACGGGCGCGCGAGACGAAAGAACCACGGCCTTGATGTCGAACAATGAATCCATCCTTGACTAAATCATTCAACGCGCGAATGACGGTGATTGAGCTGACACTGAACATTTCTGCCAACTCGGCTTCCGTATAAAATTTGTCGCCATTTTCGAATTTGCCAGAAATGATTTGCTGTTTTAGTTCATCTTTTATGATTTGGTATTTTGGGATGACCATAGGAACCTCCAAACAATGAATAGGAATTAAAAGTTTCATTAGAATTTTTTGATTTTGTGGTTATGGCTTGATTTTAACACATTCCACTAAAATAAGGAGAGTTGACTTTCAGTATCGGATAATTTAATATATTAATATATTAAAAACGCTTTCATTTAAGGAGGGAGCTTTTGAAAACATTTGAGATTAAAGAAGATTTTCTTTTAAACGGCGAGCCCTTTAAGATCATGTCAGGAGCAATACATTATTTTCGGATTGACCCAGCGGATTGGTATCACTCACTGTATAACCTGAAAGCTTTAGGCTTCAATACCGTTGAAACATATATACCATGGAATTTGCATGAACCAAAAAAAGGTGAGTTCCATTTTGATGGAATACTAGATTTGGAACGCTTTTTATCAATTGCAAAGGAACTCGAGTTATATGCGATCGTAAGACCATCACCATACATTTGTGCAGAATGGGAGTTTGGTGGATTCCCCGCTTGGCTACTAAACGAAGACACACGCATCCGAACAAATGAAATCGGTTATTTAAAACATGTGGCTGATTATTATGATGTCCTCATAAAGAAACTGGTTCCTCATCAGTTGTCAAATGGCGGAAATATTTTGATGATCCAAATCGAGAATGAATATGGTTCATATGGAGAAGAAAAAGACTATTTACGTTCGGTTCGAGATTTGATGATAAACAGAGGAATCACGGTTCCGTTTTTCACTTCAGATGGGCCTTGGCGTGCGACACTTAGAGCAGGCAGCATGATAGAAGAAGATATTTTAGTTACGGGCAATTTTGGTTCAAAGGCCGAAGAGAATTTTGCATCCATGCAGAGTTTCTTCGATGAACACGGAAAAAAGTGGCCCCTGATGTGCATGGAATTTTGGGATGGCTGGTTCAATCGCTGGAAGGAACCTGTTGTTCAACGAGATGCCGAGGAGTTGGCGGAAGCAGTTAAGGAAGTCTTAATTAGAGGCAGTATCAATCTATATATGTTTCATGGGGGAACGAATTTTGGTTTTATGAATGGCTGCTCCGCACGAGGAGTCATTGATTTGCCGCAAATTACTTCTTATGATTACGGGGCTCCGCTAAATGAGCAGGGCAATCCAACCGAAAAATATTTCGCAATTCAAAAAATGATTCATGATACGTTTCCTGAGATTCAACAAATGGAACCGTTGACAAAGAACACAATGGAAGTAAAAGGAATTCCTTTAAGAAATAAAGTCAGCTTGTTTTCAACTTTAGACACGATCAGTCAACCGGTGAAAACGACATATCCAGAGACGATGGAAATGCTAGGACAAAATACTGGCTACATTCTGTATCGCACATCGATTAAAAAGGACGCGGAAGAAGAAAGACTGAGAGTCATTGATGGTCGCGATCGTAGTCAGCTATTTCTAAATCAAAAATTACAAGCGACACAGTATCAGACGCAAATCGGCGAGGATATCATTGTTCCGATGACTGAAGAAACCAATCAATTAGACATTTTGATTGAAAATATGGGTCGGGTGAATTACGGACACAAATTATTTGCTGATACACAAAATAAGGGGATTCGAACAGGAGTCATGGCTGATCTGCATTTCCTCACTGATTGGTCGCAGTATTGCTTGCCGCTGGATTCTTGTGAGGCAGTTGATTATTCAAGAGAATGGCAGCCAGAGCAGCCAAGTTTTTATCGCTATGAAGTAGTGCTTGATGAAGTGGAAGACAGCTTTATCGATCTGTCGAATTTTGGAAAAGGTGTCGTTTTTGTCAACCAAGTAAATATCGGACGATTTTGGGAAGTTGGCCCAACACTATCGCTTTATATTCCTAAGGGATTACTTAAAGAAGGCAACAATGAAATCGTGATTTTTGAAACAGAAGGAACCTTTCAACCAGAGATTCAATTGGTAAAAAAACCATTATATAAAGAAATGAAAGAGGGATAACAATGAGTATTATTGGAGTAAGAATTGACGGACGTTTGATTCACGGACAGGTAGCAAACTTATGGACAACAAAACTGAATATTACGCGGATCATGGTGGTAGATGATGAAGTGGCACAAAATGATATTGAAAAAAGCGGACTGAAGCTGGCTACTCCAGCAGGCGTGAAGCTAAGCGTGCTGCCGATTGAAAAAGCCGCTAACAATATCTTAGCAGGGAAATATGATTCTCAACGTCTATTGATCATTGCCCGCAAACCCGATCGTTTATTGAAGCTAGTTGAGTTAGGTGTTCCAATTGAAGAAATCAATGTCGGAAATATGTCGCAAACAGATGAAACGCGTTCAATTACTAAATCAATCAATGTTGTCGATCAGGATGTAGAAGTATTCAACCAATTACATGCTAAAGGCGTTCGATTGATCGCACAAATGGTACCAAGTGATAAAGCAGAAGACTTCATGAATCTATTAGCGAAATAGGAGGATAAATAAATGGATATCTTATGGTGGCAGATCTTATTATTAACATTATATGCAGGGTATCAAATTTTAGATGAATTACAAATTTATTCATCACTGAGTGCACCAGTCTTTGCCGGATTATTTGCCGGCCTAGTAATGGGCGATTTAAAAGCAGGACTTATTATTGGCGGCAGTATGCAATTGACCGTACTAGGTGTCGGTACATTTGGAGGCGCATCAAAAATTGACGCTAACTCCGGAACGATTCTAGCAACAGCTTTTTCAGTAGCATTGGGAATGAATCCAGAGCAAGCGATCGCTGCAATTGCGGTACCAGTTGCCAGCTTGATGATTCAATTAGATATTTTGGCTCGTTTTGCCAATACGTATTTCGCTCATCGGATTGATAAATTAGTCGAAGATATGAATTATAAAGGCATTGAACGCAACTTCTTGATGGGGGCCATTCCATGGTCATTTTCTCGCATGATTCCAGTCTTTCTAGCGCTGGCATTTGGTGGAGGCTTAGTCGAAAAGGTTGTTGCTGTCTTGAATGGTGATTTGAAATGGTTAGGTGACGGTCTATCTGTAGCCGGAGCAGTTTTACCAGCTGTCGGGTTTGCGATTTTATTACGTTACTTGCCGGTGAAAAAACACTTTCCTTACTTGATCCTAGGATTCACGTTAACAGCGTTACTAGGAACAGTCTTTACGAATATGCAGGTTTTAGGCACTGGTGTTGCGGGTGTTGTGAAGAATTTCGAAGGCATTTTCAATTCACTTCCTATGTTAGCCATCGCATTGATCGGATTTGCTTTAGCTGCGATCAGTTATAAGAATGGACAGATGATTCCAAATTCCCCAGCACCGAAAGAAGTTGCTTCCAATGATTTAGATGAAGGAGAGATTGAAGATGACGAAATCTAATTATAAGTTGACGAAGGAAGATTTTAAGCAGATCAATCGCAGAAGCTTGTTTACCTTCCAATTAGGCTGGAACTATGAACGGATGCAAGGATCAGGCTACCTTTATACAATCTTACCGCAATTACGTAAGATTTATGGCGATGACACGCCGGAATTAAAAGAAATTATGAAGACTCATACACAATTTTTTAATACGTCAAACTTCTTCAATACAATCGTGACTGGGATTGACTTGGCGATTGAAGAAAAAGAAGGGATTGGCGGAAAAGACACTGTATCAGGGATGAAGGCTGGGTTAATGGGTCCCTTTGCGGCAATTGGGGATTCGATCTTCGCCGCATTGATTCCAACGATTTTTGGGGCCTTGGCAGCGAATATGGCGATCAATGGAAATCCAACTGGTATCTTCATTTGGATCATCGCACAAATCGCGGTAATGATCTTCCGTTGGAAACAACTGGAATTCGCTTATCGTGAAGGAATCTCTTTAGTTACAACGATGCAGCATCGCTTAACTGCTTTGACAGACGCGGCAACTTTGCTTGGTGTCTTCATGGTTGGGGCGTTAGTTGCCACCATGATCAATGTAAAATTCTCTTGGGCACCGAGCATTGGTGATGTGACGTTGAATATGCAGAACAATCTTGATATGATCTTACCGCGCTTATTACCAGCAGGAATCGTTGCAGCGATTTATTGGATGCTAGGTAAAAAGAACATGACTTCAACCAAGGCGATCTTTATCGTATTAGTTGTCTGTGTGGCATTATCAGCATTAGGTGTGATTTCTAAATAAGTTAGGCTGATTCCAATGAATAATGAGGAGCGAACCAATGGGAAAACAATTAGTTTTAGTGAGTCATGGACTCTTTTGTGAGGAATTGAAAAAGAGTACGGAAATGATTATGGGACCGCAAGAAAGCATCCATACAGTCAGTTTACTTCCCGCAGAGTCAGCGGAAGATTTTCGCGCAAAATTTGAAGCAGTTATTGCGGATTTAGATGATTTTGTCGTGCTGGCTGATTTGATGGGCGGGACACCTTGTAATGTAGTCTCGCGGATGATTTTAGAAGGGCAATCGATCGAACTATACGCAGGAATGAATATGCCGATGGTGATTGATTTCATCAATAGTGAATTGATCGGTACAGAGCTTGCATTAGTCGAATCTGCGACAAGTAATATTTGCCACGTGAATGAACGGATCATCGGTGACGATGATGACGAGGACGAGTAAAATCTCATAGAAGATGATATAGAGGCGTCGTTTATTTGTGAGTAGGAGCTGGTTTGAAAGTCTAAAAGACTTTCGAACCAGCTCCTTTTTCTGTTCTGCTATTATGGTATGATTGAGGAGAAAAGAAAGAATGGGAGATTAGAGTGGATTTCAACGAGAAACTAAAGCAATTACGTCAAAATAAGCAATGGACGCAGGAAGAATTAGCAGAGAGACTATTTATCTCACGAACAGCAGTTTCCAAATGGGAGTCAGGTCGCGGGTTTCCCAGTATTGATTCCTTAAAAGCTATTTCGCAGGTTTTTGATATTTCTATTGATGAGTTGCTATCCAATAGTGAATTGCTGTCAATTGCAGAAAATGAGCAGCAACAGCAGCGGAAAAACTTTCAACATTTGCTTTTAGGTATTTCAGATTGCATGGTCGGCTTATTAATTGTTCTGCCGATTTTTGGTCAAGCACAAGGGAACCATATTGCGTTTGTCTCTTTATGGCAACTTTCGCAGGAAACAATTATCTTCAAGCTTATTATTTTTTCATTCGTTATTTTAACAATGCTGTTCGGCATTTTTGAACTCGCTTTTTCTAGGCGAGAACAACGAATTATTGGATCGGTTTCTTTGATTTTATCGTTGTTCGGCGTACTGCTTTTCATCATGACTAGACATCCATACCCGGCAACGTATGTATTAATGCTTTTGGCAGTGAAGGGGATTTCCCTATTAAATAGCCGTTGATACGCATCGTCACATCAAGGTGACGGTGCGCTTCTTTTTGTTTCTGGCAGTCTCTGATACGTTTTATTTGGATAGCTTCCAAATAATTGTTAGGAGAGGATTAGTCAAATGAAAATAGCAAAGAAGCAATTAGAAACAGCCATAGGATTATTGATCGTCTTTATTTTATACACGATTTCTTTATCCTTGTTCGATGTACAGAAAATAGGTCCGCAGCATTCGGAGGTGGGCTTTTCTACAATTAATCAATACGTATTTCAGAAGATAGGTACTAGTGAATTTTGGTATCAAGTGACGGAAATCTTAGGGATTTTTCCATTGATAATCGTGGGGTATTTTGCTTTACGAGGATTTTTCCAATTGTATACCCGCAAGAAGCTCTTACTAGTGGACAAGGAAATTCTTGCGCTAGGATTTCTTTATGCTGGAGTCGCCGCTTGCTATGTTCTTTTTGAAAAAGTCATCATCAATTATCGACCGATTTTAGTGGATGGACAGCTAGAGGCATCCTATCCGTCAAGTCATACTTTTCTGGCGATTACAGTCTTACTGTCAGCTTTTTATGTATTAAGAAAGGAAACAGGAACGGGAAAAGCAATCATCGCCTATGTGAGCCTGGTGGTCATGATTGCGCTGGTTATCGGACGTTTTTTGTCTGGAGCCCATTGGGGAACCGATATTTTTGGTGGAATTTTATTAGGTCTGACACTTGCCAGCTGCTACCTTGCAGGAATTGAAAGTAGTTCTAAACAAAAAAAAAGAACGTTGAAAACTCAACGTTCTTAGAAGAGCCACCTGTCGGGCTTGAACCGACGACCTCTTCCTTACCATGGAAACGCTCTACCAGCTGAGCTAAGGCGGCATAGTTATTTAACACAAGATATAGAATAGCGAAAACAAGCTTATTTGTCAACTGGTTAAACAGAAAAAAATGCGGCATTAGCTGCTGTGAATTCTTTATTTATAAACGAGTCGTCGCTTACGAGCCTGCGACGACTTGTTTATATAGTTTAGAGACGATATCATTATATCCCTTTGGTTGAGTCCAGACATTTGAGAGCAGAATAATGCCATTTTGACCATCTTTTGAAAAATCAACAAGGGCTTCAAAACGTGCCTTAACTCCTCGTGAATGGTAGTTATTTGTCATGTTATAGATTCCGCTGGCGTATTTTTCACCTGGATACGATTGCCATAATGCAGCACGTTCTTGTGTTGTTAAAAATTTGTCCTGATAAAGATCTTGAAAATAGCTGTACAAATCCTCCCCCGACATAAACACATTGCCTGTTCCTAATTCATCTGCGTAAGAAGATACGGTCGTAGGAGCGTAAACAGGGCCGGAGGAACTTTCTGAGTATGAAAGAGCCTGCTGATTGTTCGTTTCTGAATAGAAGCTTGTTTCTTTCAGCTTCATTGGTTTTCTTAAAAGTTTATCAAATAGTGTGCTGTAGTCGGTATGATAGACTTGCTCCAAAATTCCAGCTAACAAAACATAATTGACCGGTTGATAGGAGTAACTAGAATTCGCAGCCACAGTCGTTTGACGAATTGTCTCTGAAAGTATTTTTTGTGGATCAGTAGTGTTCAAGGCGGCAATTTTCTTTTCGTCGATACGTAACCCAGAACTCATATTCAGCATATCTTTGATAGAGATTTTCTCACTATTAGAAATTTGCGGATAAAAGGTGCTGAGCTTTTCCTCTAGGGAAATTTTACCAGATTTAACCGCCTGCATGATCAAATAGGCAGTTTGTCCCTTTTGAACGGAGCCGATGCAATATTGTGTATGAATCGTATTGTGGATTCTTCTAGCTTGATCTTTCCAGCCATAAGCTTTATTCAAAATCACCTGTCCATGCTGAAAAACTAAAACAGTACCGCTAAAATTTTTTTCTACCAATAACTGCTCAATACCAGCGGACGTAGCATTTTTTGGTTCGATTGGTTGCTGATTGGTCAAATCAGTAGTTGTTTTCGTTGCAGGTGTGCTGCTTTTTTTCGTTGCGTGATGCTCAGGATAGCTGTGTTCAGCATACATTCCGCTGAATGCTAGGAGTATTAAAAAAAGCGGAAAAACAAGTGTTAATTTATTTTTCTTTCTTTTTTGGTGCTTGTGTTTTGACATAATAAATCCTCTAATTCTATTTGAAATCGTTCCATTTTTATTTCGATAAAAATTTTCAGCAGTTCCATCTAATTTTTGAAAATTAG
This sequence comes from Enterococcus avium ATCC 14025, assembly GCF_000406965.1. Taxonomy (GTDB): domain Bacteria; phylum Bacillota; class Bacilli; order Lactobacillales; family Enterococcaceae; genus Enterococcus_A; species Enterococcus_A avium. The sequence goes on from NZ_KE136366.1 coordinate 24,627, forward strand.
GATTGCATCATGAAATAAAAATTGATATTATAGTAAAGTATTCTTCCGGCATAGCTCAGTTGGTAGTAGCGCATGACTGTTAATCATGATGTCGTAGGTTCGAGTCCTACTGCCGGAGTTTTAGAGATGATCTTTTGATCGTCTCTATTTTTTTACACCTAAAAAGTGAATTTTATATGAATAAAAAGCTTAAATATGAGTGAAATATTGAGAAAAGCATGACCTTTTTTTAAAACGAAGTCACTCTCTTTGAACCTAATAACAATCCTCGTTATACTAATAGCGAGGAGGGATTCGATGGAAAAACGCGATGCCTATTTTGACAACGCAAAACTTTTCTTGATGATCTTAGTTGTGTTTGGTCACTTTCTACAGCCGTTTGCAAATGATCATCCTCTATATAATGATTTGTACTATTTTATCTTTACCTTCCACATGCCCGCGTTCATCCTGATCTCAGGTTTTTTCGCGAAAAGTGGACCAAAACCCTTGATGATTTTAGTAAAAAAATTGTTGCTTCCCTACATTTTCTTTCAGTTGTTGTACTCCGGCTATTACACGTTGATTGGTCTGCAGGATTCCTTCAGTCTTGATCTGGGAATTCCGCAATGGTCATTATGGTTTTTATTGAGCTTGTTTTGCTGGAACGTGCTTTTGCATTTGACGCATAAATTTTCAGTAAGACAGGTTTTGATCGCTAGTATACTGATTGCACTGCTCGTGGGGTATTTTCCAATTTTTGATCGTTTTTTAGCGGTTCAACGAACATTGACGTTCTTCCCTTATTTCATGTTAGGCTACGTGATTCCGAAGAATTGGGTCGAAAAGCTGAAGACATATCCGAAAAAATGGATGGCCTTACTGCTATTTAGCGGATTGTTTCTATTTATACAGGGAAACGATTTGATCAATAAGTATTGGGTCTTTGGTTCAAAGCCCTATGAAGACTATCTCAATCAACCGTTACTAGGCGGACCTCAACGTTTGATCTTTTTTATAGCTGGGTTAATCGGAATCGTTGCTTTCTTGATGATTGTCCCCAAAGAACGGCACTTTTTCTCCAATTGGGGAAAAAATACGTTGACGGTGTATTTGCTTCATGGTTTTTTAGTGAAAGGCTTGAGAGCCCTTGAGCTTGATTTCGAGATCAGCTCTGTGGAAGTTCTTTTATTGTTTATCGGGAGTATGTTGCTAACGGTGATGCTATCAAGCAAGCGACTGGGTCAATGGATCGAAAAAGGAAAAGCAGTTTTGCAGCCTAGTTTGTAAACTAATTGTCTCTTTGCCTCATTAAGCGTAAAATGAGGGGCAAGGAGGCGTTTTTATGGCAAAAATTACAAATGAACGAACCCAAGCTTTTCGAAAAGCTTTTGAACAAAATTCTAAACAAATCGCATTGCAACGAGGCGTAGTAAAAAATGGTATTCGGGCCTCTGCGGAAAATATTCAGACACATGTGGAAAATACGCCGGTCTTCTCCATTGATCTGGCTACAGGAAAAGTCGCAAACCAAAAACAATCTGGACGCTGCTGGATGTTTGCGGCATTAAATACGTTTCGGCACAAACTGTTGACGACCTTTCAGCTGAAGGACTTTGAGCTTTCACAAAACTATACCTTCTTTTGGGATAAATACGAGAAGGCAAATTACTTCTATGAAAATATATTGAATACAGCAGATCAGCCTGTAACGAGCCGCGAGGTGGCCTTTTTGCTGCAAACACCGCAGCAAGATGGTGGGCAATGGGATATGATTGTGTCTCTTTTCCAGAAATATGGAGTCGTACCGAAAAGTGTGATGCCGGAAAGCAGCAACAGTTCAAACTCTCGCGATCTAAATAATTATTTAAATAAATTATTACGCAAACACGCGGTTCTGCTCCGTCAGATGATCTTGGAAGAGGCGACAGAAGAAGAGATTCAAGCAAACCGTGAAGCGATGCTGCAGGAAGTCTATAATCTTTTGGCGATCTCATTGGGGACACCGCCAACAGTGTTTGATTTTGAATATCGTGATGAAGAAAAAAATTATCATTTGGATCAAGGACTGACTCCACAAAGCTTCTATGATAAATATGTTGATGTAGATTTAGATGAGTATATCAGTATTATCAATGCGCCGACTGAAGACAAGCCTTTCATGAAATCCTATACGGTGGATATGTTAGGAAATGTAGTGGATGGTAAACAGGTAAAATACTTGAATCTTGAGATGGAGGATTTCAAGGCATTGGCGGTTAAGCAATTAGAGCAAGGCGAATCTGTCTGGTTTGGCTGCGATGTTGGTCAATCCTCAACCCGCGACAGCGGAATCATGGCCTTAGATGCCTATGATGTCGAAGATTTATTTGACGTTGATTTGACCATGACGAAGGCTGAGCGATTAGACTATGGCGAAAGCTTGATGACCCACGCGATGGTTTTGACCGGTGTCGACTTGATTGATGGTCAGGCGAAAAAATGGAAAGTCGAAAACAGCTGGGGAGAAAAAGTTGGCGAAAAGGGCTTTTTTGTAATGAGTGACGAATGGATGGATGAATACACCTATCAGATCGTTGTTCGCAAAGAATTTTTAACACCAGAACAATTAGCTGCCTTCGAGGCAGAACCAACAGTTCTAGCACCTTGGGACCCAATGGGTGCGTTGGCATAAAAGAAAAAAATCTGAGACAGTGTGGCTGTTTCAGATTTTTTTTGAAACGCCATTTTTACGAACAAAAGCGTTTTCTTGCTGATTATGCTATACTTTTAGCAAAAAGGATGTTGATTCAACTTTTGCAAAAGGCTTAATGAGGGGATTTTATTAAGAGAAGTCGCTTGCGAAATGGATAATTTAGTTGAATGGGAGATGCATTCGGAAAATGAAAAAGGAGGTTGGTTGAATGCCTAAACATTTAGCCGTTCGGCATGCTGAAAATATGCGGGAATTGGGTGGTTATAAGACAAAAGATGGACGGAGGATCGCTCATCAAAAATTGATTCGTTCTGCAGGTATCAATCATATTGATGCGCAGGATAAACACTATTTAAGTAAATACGGGATTAAAAAAGTCGTCGATTTTCGTTCAATTGAAGAGCGAGATTCTCAGCCGGATCAGGAAATACCTGAAGCGAAAAATATTTTCTTGCCAATTTTTCCAATAGAGGAAACTAAGACAGCTTCGGCCTCGCCTAGGAAAATGATGCGTCGGATGCAAAACGGAGAGGATGCGCATCAACAAATGGTCGAGGTATACAAACACTTTGTGACAGATGACCATGTGCGAGGACAGTATCGTAAATTTTTTGATTTAGTCTTGGAGAATTCAAGTGAGAAGGAGAGTCTGCTCTTTCATTGTACGGCAGGAAAAGACCGTACGGGTTTTGCGGCAATCCTGTTATTAAGCAGTCTAGATGTCAATCAAACAACCATCACAAAGGATTATCTAGCAACGAATCGTTATTTAAAGAAGGCTGTCGAAGAAATGTACCAAAAAGCGGAGAAAGCAGGTGTGCCCGCGGATTCGTTGAACGGCATTGAGGATATGATGAAGGCTAAAAAGGAATATCTGCAAACAAGCTTCAAATTAATCAAAGAGCAATATGGAACAATGAATAACTTTATTCGTGATGGAATCGGTGTAACGAAACAAGAAATCAAAGACCTGAAGAAAATTTATTTGTTGTAAGGAGCTGACGAGATGGATGAACTGCTAAACTATTTACAATTACAATCGAAAGCTGTACCGATCGGCGGCGGAGATACCAATCAGGCCTATCGTGTAACAGATGGAGAACGGGATTATTTTCTAAAATACCATCCTCAGATGTCAGCGGACTTTTTTCAAGCTGAGGTTGGCGGGTTGGAAGAATTGAGCAACTTTGTACGCGTTCCAAAAGTTTTTCGACATGGAACTTTTATGGAAGGGGCTTTTATTCTGATGGAATGGATCGAACCTGGTGAAGGGGATCAAAAAGATTTAGCCCATGCATTGAGTAAAATTCATCGAGTAAAAGCCGATTATTTTGGTTATAAAAAAAATAATTTTATCGGCGTCCTTCCGCAAATCAATACATTTACCAGAGACTGGTGGGACTTCTATTTTACCTATCGTTTGGAGATCCAAATTGAAATTGCCAAGGGAAGAAATCATTGGACAACGAAGCGAGAACAAAATTATCAGTTATTTAAAGAGTGGGTGTATCAAAAATGGGGTACAATGTCTTTTGAACCAACTTTATTGCACGGTGATTTTTGGAGCGGCAACACGTTTTTTGATACGCAAGGACAGCCTGTATTTATTGATCCGGTAGTGTCATATGGCCATCGGGAAGTGGATCTGGCCATGTCGCAGCTTTTTGGCGGATTTCGTCGAGAGTTCATCGACAGCTATCAAGAAATTCTACCGATGCGTGCCGGTTGGGAAGAACGACTGACGATCTATCAGCTCTATTATCTGCTTGTTCATCTGAATACCTTTGGCGAGAGTTATGGGGATGCGGTAGATCGTGTCTTAGCTTTAGGAGGAAAGTAATTGGGAAAAAGATACACCTTGAATCATGAGGTCGCCTACTATGAGTGCGATATCAATCAAAATATGACGTTTCCGGCTTTATTAAGCGTTGCTATCAAGGCGTCTTCTGATCAAAGCGATCAATTGGAACGGGGCACTGAATACATTAATACGCTAGGGATTACTTGGGTGATTACTCAAACGGAGGTAACAATTGATCGATTGCCAAAAGTCGGCGAGCAGATCACGGTCGTGACTGAGCCAACCGAATTTAATCGTTATTTCTGTTACCGCAGCTTTTGGGTTTATGATTCAGAGGAAACAGAATTGCTGAAGATTGATATGTCCTTTGTTTTGATGGATGTTGAAAATCGGAAAATGAGCAGTGTGGATGCTAAATTAATGGCACCTTACGAGTCACCGCAGGTTAAAAAGATTCGTCGCTGGCCTAAGATCGAAAAAGTTGAGGGTGAACACCATCAGTTATATCACGTACGTTACTACGATCTTGACAGCAATCATCATGTCAACAATGCCATGTATTTCAATTGGTTGATCGATGTCTTAGGCTATGATTTTATGACACAGCATGAACCGACCTATGTGAATGTAAAATTTGATAAAGAGGTATTATACGGGAACGATATCGAAAGCTTTTATGAAATTGTTGAGGCAGAAGAAGTCAAAACCCGACATGAAATTCGTCTTGGCGATCAACTGGCCTGCGAAGCAAATATTTTATGGCAAAAAAGAAGCTGAATCGAGAGTATTTTCGATCCAGCTTCTTTTTGTCGTGTTGCTTAGCAAATTATTCTTCCATAAATCGCTTCAATTCTTCTTTTGAGAGCTTGGCGTTCAACGCGATCAATAATTTTAACCGGGCCTTTTGACTGTTAATCCCGTTACAGAAGATCACCCCATGCTGAGCTAATTCTACGCCGCCGCCATGATAATCATAGACAGGTTCAGCAATCCCGTTGAAGCAGCGAGAGACTAGAACGATCGGCAGGCCTTTTTCCAGTAAATGATAAAAAGGCGGTAAGGTTTGCGGCGGTAAATTTCCCGCACCCAATGCTTCTACTACGAGACCATCCACAGAAATGGCTTGGTCAAGTATCTTAAAGAACTCGCCCTCCATCCCGGCAAAAACTTTTACAATCGGAATCATCGCATCAAAACTGTCGATATCATAACGAGTTGCCTTGGGAAGTTCTTGTTTGAAAAGAATCTTTGATTTTGTTACTAATCCGATCGGTCCTAGCGTCGGCGTCCTAAATGTGGCGACATTTGTTGTATGGGTCTTTGTCACATAGCGGGCACTGTGGACTTCATCATTCATGACCACTAGCACGCCTTTATTGATGGCACTTTCTGAAGCCGCTACACGGATCGCACATTCAAAATTATAGAGGCCATCACTGCCTAATTCATTGATTGAACGCATCGCGCCGGTGAGAATAATCGGCATTAAATCACCGATGGTTATTTCTAGAAAATAAGCAGTCTCTTCTAATGTATCCGTTCCATGTGTGATAACGACGCTATCAATGCCTTCTTGTTTGGCCGCTTTAATCCGTTCCTTGAGCTGGAACATTGTTTCAACTGTTATATGTGGAGAAGGCAGATTAGAAAAGTCTTCTACGATTAATTCGATATCAGCAGGCAAACGTAATTCTTGCCCCGCCGCCAGTAAAGGATTTTTCTTATCAGGGCGTACAGCACCGTCAGCATCCTGACTCATTGAGATCGTTCCACCTGTATGTAAAATCAAAATCCGTTTCATCTTCATTACTCCATTCGTTATTCGCGCATTGCAATCATTTTTTTGCTATGTTTATTGTATACTATGAAGCAAGGGGAGGCTAGGATACTATGATTCGAATTGGATTAACTTCTTTTAATGAACACAGCAGTCTGACGGGTAAGAAGACCTCTTCTTTGTATGAGTACGCTGGTTACTTACCATTGGTAGAATTAGATACGAATTATTATGGGATTACCAGAAAAAGTTCCGTTGAAAACTGGCTCACACAGGTTCCGGAGGATTTTCGTTTTGTGGTGAAGCTATATGGCGGATTCACAGGACAGGCGAAATGGCAAGATAGTTATCCTTCTATGACTGCGATGCAGGAGCATTTTTTAGACACCTTGCAGCCGATGATCGAAAGTGGAAAGTTATTTTGCTTTTTAGCGCAATTTCCGGCACAATTTAAGTGTACCAAAGAAAACGTCGCTTATTTAGAGACCTTACGGGAACTATTCAATGATTTGCCTGTGGCGATCGAATTGCGAGACTACAGCTGGTATGGCAAAGAGTTTGTTGAAAAGACCCATCAGTTAATGAGAACCTTGAACTTTAGTTTGGTCATGGTTGATGAACCACAGCTACCTGACACTGTACCGTTGGATACGACGGTAACCAATCCGAATTTCAGCTTGTTCCGTTTCCATGGCAGAAATCAGGCCTATTGGAATGATCGTACGGGGGATTGGCGGAAGAAACGTACGCTTTATCGTTACAATGAAGCCGAGCTGAAGATATTAGGAGAAAAAATCCAGCAAGTAGCCAAGGAAACAAAAGAAGTTGGTGTTATCTTCAATAATAACTCCGGTGGGGATGCGGCCGATAATGCTATGCAACTGAAAAAGCGTTTAGGTTTGGATTACGAAGGATTAAATCCGAGCCAAATCGATCTATTTTAAAATGAGGGAGAACCATGATAAAAGCCATTTTTTTTGATATTGACGGGACGTTGATCACAAGTGATTCAAAAGTATTGGACAGCACCAGAGAAGCGATTCGCCTGGCGCAAAAACAGGGGATTTTCTGCGGAGTCGCGACCGGACGAGGGCCTGTGAGGATCGAGGAACGAATTGAACAGCTGCCTTTGGACGTCTTTGTGATGTACAATGGGCAACTGGTGTACACGCGAGAAAAGGATATTTACCAGCGTCCATTTTCTGCTGAGACATTGCAGCGAATCGTGGACTTTGCCGATGACGAACATCGGCAAATCATTTTTGGCGGACGTCGAAGAATGGATGGCAGCCATTTAATGAAATGGTCCCAAAATTCTTTATTAAAAAAAATCGCCAGCTGGATGCCTAAATGGTTTCCTGTTAGACCGACGAGAAGATTGTTGCAATCCTTCAGTCCAAATCGTCAAAAGGGGCGGTACAAAAAGCTCTCAATTTTACAGGAACCGATTTATCAATGTGTGCTTTTCAGTGCAGAAAATGAAGCACAACGATTGCAAGAATTACTGCCAGATTGTTCGTTTCAGCGGTCTAATCCTTACTCGGTTGACATCGTTCCCAAGAATGGCTCGAAGTATCACGGCATCTTGGAGTTTACGAAAGCAGCTGGGATTACGCCTGAAGAGGTAATGGTTTTTGGTGATCACTATAACGATATTGAAATGATCAAAAAAGTCGGTATCGGAGTAGCGATGGGGAATGGACTGGATGAGGTCAAAGAGCAAGCGGATTATGTTACCGCAACGAATGAGAATGATGGCATTTATCAAGCAATGAAGTATTTCAATATCATTTAAAGAGGGATAAGTATGTCAAAAGAACCATATCAAATGGCTAAAGAATTTCATGAAACCTTTGCGCCAGCGCCACCTAATTTACCAAAAGCATTTTCTAAAGAACGAGGGAGCTTCCGCGCAGGATTTAAAGCTGAAGAGATCGTCGAATTCTTGTATGGTGTTGCAGAAGGTGATGAAGCGGAGTTTTCGGATTTAGTTGAGAAGCTTCACGAAAGTGTTGAACAGGCAAAAGAAAAGGTTTTAACCAAGGGGGAAAAGGTCGAAGATGCTTTAACGGCCGAAGTGGATGCCCTGACCGATTTGCTTTATTTTACGTATGGCTCATTTGCGCTGATCGGTGTTGATCCTCAGCCAATTTTTGAGATCGTCCATCGGGCGAATATGGGGAAACTCTTTCCTGATGGGAAGCCGCGGTATCATCCAGTGACTAATAAAGTGATGAAGCCGGAGGATTGGCAGCAAAACTACGCACCTGAACCATTGATCAAAGAAGAAATAGACAGACAAAAAGGAAAAGCCGAAAAGTAACGGCTTTTCCTTTTTTAATCAAAAAATGTGTAATAAAGTGAACGTACAGCTAAGCGTTCTTGCTCACTGCGAATGGCGAAGATAATACTGCGTTCATCGGCGCCTTGAGAGATCATCCGCAAATTGACATTTTTACGGGCTAGAGCAGCGGTGCTGTCAGAAGTTGTTCCTGGCCGCTCGCGCATGCCTTCACCAACAAGGGCGACTACGGACAGTCCATGCTCGATCGATAGCTGATCCGGTTGGATTTTCTCTTCGATCTGCTTCATTAATTCTGCTTCAATATCACGAGTCAACTGGCGTTCTCTCAGGATGATCGAGATATCATCAATTCCTGAAGGCATATGCTCAAAGCAAATGTTCAGATCTTCAAGAATTTGCAAAATACGTCGAACGATACCGACTTCTCGGTTTAACAAATATTTGCCAACCGTTATTCCGCAGAAGCCGCCATCACTGGCAACTCCCACCACTTCATTCCGGCTAACATTCTCAAAGGATTTCTTGATTAACGTTCCTTGGCATTCGGGGTTATTAGTGTTTTTAATAATCACAGGAATCTGTGCTTTAAAGGCCGGCATCAGGGCTTCGTCGTGAAAAACGGTAAAGCCGGCATACGTCAACTCACGAATCTCACGATAAGTAGCATATTCAATCAGTTCAGGATCATGGATATATTTGGGACTGGCCGCGAAAATACCATCCACATCCGTGAAGTTCTCGTACAGGTCGACCTTTAAACCTGCTGCAACGATCGAACCGGTAATATCCGATCCGCCTCGAGAAAAGGTACAAAGGTGGCCATCAGTTGTGTAGCCAAAGAATCCTGGGATAATTAGGATATCTTCAGACTCGCGCCATTGATAGATTTTTTCATAGGATTCCTCTAGAATCCGGGCGTTTTGCGGTTCATTGGAGACTGTGATTCCTAACTCTTTTGGATTGATGTAGCGAGCACGGACACCATTTTTTTGGAAACATGCTGCGACTAATTGGGCATTTAAATTCTCTCCACTGGCTAAAAAGCTGTCTAAGGCATAAGGATCGGCTTCATCAAAGTTTTCCTGCAGCTGCCTTAATTCAGCACTAAAAGTATTCTCAATATCGTCATCGACCTGAAATTCTGCCGCGATCTCGGTATAACGCGCGACGATTTCACGGATCAATTCGTCAGTATCGTGTTTGTAAACAACAGCATTATAAAATTGAATCAATAAGTCGGTGACTTTTTTGTCTTTATTGGTTCGCTTTCCTGGAGCAGAAACCACCACGAAACGACGGCCGGAGTCGCCTGTCACGATCGATAAGACTTTTTTTAGTTGTTCAGCTGAAGCTACGGAGCTCCCGCCAAATTTGATCACTTTCACTTTAATCACCTCTTATTTTAATGTGGCTTTAATATTATCTGAAAAGTTGCACAATTTCAAGGGGATTCGACGCTTTCTCGAATAGAAAATTTGATAAAATTACACTTTTCTTAAATTTATTGCAATTGAAGCAGTCAGCAAAAAATGCTAGTATGAGGAGTGACTGTGCGATAAACATTTCTAAAGGGATTTCAAAACTAGCTAGTGAAGAGAAAAGTCTTTTGTGTTATAATCTACGTTAGATGTTTTCGCCAAAAAACTGATAATAATGAACCATTAAATAAACTGAATCTGGATAGTTGAAAGGAAAATCATACATGGGAAGTAATGTAATCATAGGGATCGTTATCGGCTTAGTCATTTTGGCTGCCGTTTTATACTTGATTGGTTATCTGATGAAGAAAAAAAATCAAGAACGCTTAAAAGAACTTGATAAAAGGAAAGAAGCGTTATTCGATCTTCCTGTCGTGGAAGAGGTCGATGAAGTGAAAAAAATGCATCTTGTCGGCCAAAGTCAAAATACTTTCCGTGAATGGAATCAAAAGTGGACAGATGTTTCGACGAAATCTTTTGCTGAGCTTGAAAGTCAAATCTTTGAAGTTGAAAGCCAAAATGAGACCTTCCGTTTTATGAAGGGAAAATCGGCGATCGAAAGCGCAGAGCGCACGATGACTGAGATGGAAGAAGAAGTTGAAGGAATTCGTACAGGATTGAAGGAATTACGCGAGACTGAAGAACGTAATTCATTAGCCGTTCAGCAAGCGTTAGATGTTTTTGAAGAATTGAAAAAGGATCTGAAGGAAAAGAAAGACAGCTTTGGACCTGCTTTACCTGAGATTCAAAAACAGGTAAAAAATGTGGAAATCGAATTTACGCAATTCGTTACTTTGAATACTTCAGGCGATCCGATCGAAGCCCGAGAAGTATTGGATGATGCAGAGAAGCATACGTACGAAGTACAAGAAACGATGCAAAAGGTTCCTGCTATTTATGAAGATTTAGAAAAAACTTTCCCAGGCCAGATCGATGAACTAGAAAAAACTTATAAGAAAATGATGGCTGACAATTTTGTTTTACCAGAGGATGATTTCGAAGAACGTCTGGATAAAGTGAAGAAGCATGTTGAACGTTCATTAGAGGATTTAGAGAAAATCGAGTTAGGTACTGTGGAAACAGCCAATAAAGAAACGGCTGAATTGATCGATGATCTGTATGTCGTATTAGAAAAAGAATTTGAAGCGAAAAAATATGTTTTAACTAACCGTAAAACAATCGGTGAATATATTACTCACGCTGCTCGGAATAACCACCAATTGATGGTCGAGTTGGACCACACTTCTCAGAGCTACGCATTGAACAACAATGAGTTGGGACGTGCCCGCGGTTTCCAAACAGAGATTGAAGAACTGGAACGTCGCAACCGCAATATGGAACCACAGATTGACAAACATGAATTAGCCTTTTCCGAAGTTCAAGTGTTCTATAAGGATGCCTTCAAAGTCTTGGATGATATTGAAACGAAACAAGTTGAGATTGATGATGACTTACACGATTTGCGTAAAGGTGAAAAGGAAGCTTCTGAGAAAATCGAGAAGTATGAATTCCGTTTACGCAATCTAAAACGCTATGTAGAACAACAACGTTTACCTGGCTTGCCTGGGGATTACTTAGAATTCTTCTTCGTAGCGACGGATCGTGTGGAAGAGTTAAGCAAATCATTAAACAAGATTCGGATCAATATGCAGGATATTAATAAGCTTGTGAGTCTTTGCGATGAGGACATGGAATTGTTGGATCAAAAGACCTACGACTTAGTGGATGCTGCAGCGTTGACGGAGCAAATGATGCAATATGCGAATCGTTACCGTCATACTCATCCTGAAATCAAGAGTGCGATTGAGAACAGTTTGGAACTATTTAACAGAGAATATCGTTACCAAGATGCCTTGGATGAGATTGGCACTGCGCTAGAACGAGTTGAACCTGGTGCTTTTAAACGGATTGAAGATTTCTATTTTAACAACCGAGATTTAGTCTAAGCTGAGCGATTTGCTCAGCTTTTTTACTTTATTTCGGAGAAATGAAGATCGACGTTATTGGCAACTGTTAAGGAAGAGGTTATGAAACTCTTCTTATTTGTAAGGATTACTTGAAGTGTTATGACATTCTCGCTATAATAGGAAAGAATTTTTGAAGGAAGGTCGAAGAATGATTTATTTTGATAATAGTGCGACGACGGCAATTTATCCATCCGCACTTGATACATATGTAAAAACGAGTCAACGGATTATGGGGAATCCCTCTAGTCTGCATGACTTAGGTACACAGGCGAATCGTTTGCTGCAGCAAGCGCGAAAACAAACAGCAGACTTGCTGAATGTGAAAACCAATGAAGTCTTTTTTACCAGCGGCGGCACGGAAGGGGATAACTGGGTACTGAAAGGTACAGCGATTGCTAAGCGAGAATACGGCGATCATCTCATTATTTCCAGTGTTGAGCATCCGGCTGTCAGTCGAACAGCCGAACAACTAAAAGAACTTGGATGTGAAGTTAGTATCGCACCAGTTGATCAAAATGGTTTTGTAAAAGTCGAGCAGTTGGCTAAGCTGATTCGTCCTGAAACGATTTTAGTTTCGGTTATGGGAGTCAACAATGAGATGGGAGCAATTCAACCGATCGAAGCGATTAGCAAAGTGTTGGAAGACCACCCCACGATTCATTTCCATGTGGATGCCGTACAGGCGATTGGTAAAGTTGAGCAGGAAAAATGGCTGACACCACGGGTTGATTTTGCTACTTTTTCTGCCCATAAATTTCACGGTCCTCGTGGAGTTGGTTTTATCTATTGGAAGGAAGGCAAGAAGCTGGCACCGTTGTTAAATGGCGGCGGACAAGAAAGTGGGCAGCGGGCAACGACTGAAAATCTTCCTGCTATTGTGGCGATGAGTCGGGCTTTGCGCCTACACCTTGAGAAAAAGGCAGAACGACCAAACCACACAGCAGTCATTCGTCAATACTTAAAGGAAGCGTTAGCTAGCTATGAGAAGGTAACGATTTTCTCTGGCGATGAGGATTTTGCGCCGCATATTTTAACGTTTGGAATTAAAGGGATTCGCGGGGAAGTGTTGGTTCACGCCTTGGAGGAAAAACAAATTTTCGTGTCAACGACGAGTGCTTGTTCAAGTCGTAAAAAGGTCGATAGCTCGACATTACATGCCATGGGGGTTCCCCATGACATTGCCACGACGGCAATCCGAGTTAGTTTAGATGAAGCCAATACCATGGCCGAAGCAGAGCAATTCATGGTGATATTCAACCATCTTTACGACAAGTTTTCGAAGATCAATTAAGACCGCTTCATGTAAATAGTGATTATGGATGCCAGTTGAAGCATTAAAAGACAAAGAAGGTCAAGAACTGACATTATAAATAAGGAGAATGATCGTGCAATATACTGAAATTATGGTGCGCTACGGAGAGTTATCAACCAAGGGAAAGAACCGTCGCAGTTTTATCATGCGACTCGCACAAAATGTCCGTGGGGCGTTGGCGGAATTTCCTGATTTGAAAATTCATGCTGATCGTGACCGAATGCATATTTTATTAAATGGTGAAGACAGCCGTTTGGTTTTACCTAAATTAGAAAAGGTTTTTGGGATTCAAACCTTCTCGCCAAGTATTCGCGTAGAAAAAACACTTGATGATTTGAAGCAAATGACGCAGCAAATCATGCAAGAGATTTATACGGGAAAAGAAACCTTTAAGATTACTGCTAAGCGTAGTGACCATCACTTTGAATTGGATAGTCATGGTATCCAGCAATATCTAGGAGATGCAGTAATGGATGTTTGTCCCGATATCAAAGCCCAGATGAAGCGTCCGGATATTAATTTGCGGGTAGAAATTCGCCGTGATGGGGCTTATCTTTCTTACGAAACGATCAAAGGAGCTGGTGGATTGCCAGTTGGGACCAGTGGTCGTGGAATGTTAATGCTGTCTGGCGGGATCGATTCCCCAGTTGCTGGTTACTTAGCGATGAAACGCGGAGTGGAGATTGAGGCTGTTCATTTTGCCAGCCCGCCTTATACTAGTGAGCAGGCGCTGCAAAAGGCCAAGGATCTGACAGAAAAATTAACGCCATATGTTGGCGGAATCCAATTTATCGAAGTTCCTTTTACTGAAATTCAAGAAGAAATCAAAGCCCATAGCCCACAAGGATATTGGATGACATTAACACGTCGGATGATGCTGCGATTAACAGATGCGATTCGCGAGATGCGTCATGGATTAGTCATTATCAATGGGGAATCACTGGGCCAAGTAGCCTCACAAACATTGCATAGTATGGTAGCCATCAATGAAGTGACGACTACACCAATTATTCGACCAGTCGTGACAATGGATAAAACTGAAATCATTGAACTAGCAGAAAAGATTGATACCTTTGAGTTGGCCATTCAGCCGTTTGAAGATTGCTGTACAATCTTTGCGCCACCTCAACCTAAGACACGACCAAAACTGGAGAAAGTTTTGGAACTGGAGGAACGCTTCGATATTGAAGGGTTGATGGCCCGCTGTTTAGCTGGATTGAAGATTGAAGAGATCATGCCTGCTCGAACAGAGAAAAACGAAGAGTTCGCAGATTTTTTATAATAAATTTGAGCAAGAAAGTGTACTTTCTTGCTCTTTTTTTTGTAAAAGATTGTTATTGTTTTTTCTACATGTTAAAATCGTTTATGTGAAGTAATTAACAAACAAGAGCTCATAGACTAATATACGGCGAGAGAATCGACCTAATTTTTTGCTAAAAAAATGATTACACTAAAACGAACAAGGATGTCAGTTCAGCTTTTCGCAGTATTATAGCTCATAAGAAATAGAAAGCTATGCTCAAAACAAGCAAAAGAACTGTTTAGCAGAATGATATACGGCGAGAGAATCAGCCTAATTTTTTGAAAAAAAATTATTACATTAAAACGAACAAGGATGTCAGTTCAGCTTTTCGCAGTATCTATAGCTTAGAAGAAGTAGAAAGCTATTGTCCAAGTAAGCAAAAGAACTGTTTAGCAGAATGATATACGGCGAGAGAATCAGCCTAATTTTTTGAAAAAAAATTATTACATTAAAACGAACAAGGATGTCAGTTCAGCTTTTCGCAGTATCTATAGCTCAGAAGAAATAAAAAGCTATGTTCAAAACGAGCAAAAGAAACTGTTTAGCAGAATGATATACGGCGAGAGAATCAACTTAATTTTTGCAAAAAAATTAATACATTAAAACGAACAAGGATGTCAGTTCAGCTTTTCGCAGTATCTATAGCTCAGAAGAAATAAAAAGCTATGTTCAAAACGAGCAAAAGAAACTGTTTAGCAGAATGATATACGGCGAGAGAATCAGCCTAATTTTTTGAAAAAAAATTATTACATTAAAACGAACAAGGAGAAAAAACATGGAGCGAATCATTCAAAAACCCCAACTATCGAAAGCGACAACTAAAAGACTGTCTTTGTATTTACGTTGTTTGAAAGGATTGGAGAAAAATGGTGTTACTCGCATCAAATCTTCCGAGCTCAGCAAAATGACTCAGGTAGGATCTGCGACGATTCGACGTGACTTTTCCCATTTTGGAGAGCTTGGCCGCAGTGGTTACGGCTACGATGTCAACGACTTGATTAAGGTTTTTAGCGACATGCTGGAAACGAAGGAAGAAAAACGGATCGCATTGATTGGCTGCGGGAACTTAGGCCAAGCGCTGCTAAATAATAATTTTCGTCGCAATGAAAATTTGAATATTGTTTGTGCATTCGATAACGATCCTGAAAAGGTTGGCAAAGAGCTGTGTGGCTACCTTATTCATTCGATTGATGAGATGGATGAGGTGTTGGCGGAAGAAAAAATTACTGTTGCTATCTCTACGGTTCCCAGTCAAAATGCTCAAGCAGCAATTGACCAAGTGGTTGCAAATGGAGTCACAGCCATTTTAAATTTTGCGCCAGATCCTTTAAAAGTGCCGGATAATGTCCATGTCCATTATATTGATTTAACCTCGGAGTTACAGACGTTGATCTATTTTGATGGTCAGTAGGACTTTACAAGTTTCCGAGTTCATTGTAGAATGAGTCAGACGATGATCAAGAGGAGTATATGAGGATTAAAGTTCTAGAGAGAAGATGCACGGCTGAAACATCTTTACTTTGACTCATAGAAGGTAGCTTGGGAGTTTTGCGATCTGAAAGAAGTAAGAACGCACGGTACATGTCCGTTACACATGTTCGAGCGGCAGAGTCTTTTTCTGCAATTTAGGTGGTACCGCGTAATTTACGTCCTAGAACACAGTTGTGTTCTAGGATTTTTTTTCGTTAGTTCTGCTTTTCGCAATTTATTATGAAGGCACATCCTAGTTAAAAAGGTTCTGACGAAACATGAAACGGAACTGTTTAGCGGATTCGTATACGCACAAAAAAGAGTACCTGTTGCTTTGACTAAAGAAGCTGTACCAGCAATCAATCTTTTAAAATAGGAGGAATTTAAATGACTGAAAATTTACCAACAAAATTCAATCCGCAAGAAGTAGAAGCGGGTCGTTACCAGAAATGGTTAGACCAAGATTTATTCAAGCCATCAGAAGATCAGCAAGCAAAACCTTATTCGATTGTTATTCCGCCCCCAAATGTAACTGGGAAGTTGCATCTAGGTCATGCGTGGGATACGACGTTGCAAGATATGATCATTCGTCAGAAACGGATGCAAGGCTTTGATACGCTGTGGCTGCCTGGGATGGACCATGCGGGTATCGCGACGCAAGCAAAAGTTGAAGAAAAATTACGAGAACAAGGTATTTCCCGTTATGATCTTGGTCGTGAAAAATTTGTTGATCAGGTTTGGGAATGGAAAGAAGAGTACGCAGGACATATTCGTGAGCAATGGGCGAAGTTAGGCTTATCCCTGGATTATAGCCGTGAACGTTTTACTCTTGATGATGGCTTATCCGATGCAGTGCGTAAGGTTTTTGTTTCGTTATACGAGAAGGATTTAATCTATCGTGGCGAATACATCATCAATTGGGACCCGCAAGCGAAAACGGCTTTGTCTGACATTGAAGTTATCCATAAAGACTTAGAGGGTGCCTTCTATCATGTTTCTTATCCGTTAAGTGATGGCAGCGGTGTGTTGGAAATTGCGACGACTCGTCCTGAAACGATGTTAGGAGATACAGCGATTGCTGTCCATCCAGAAGATGAACGCTACCAAGACTTGGTTGGTAAGACAGTAATTTTACCATTAGTCGATAAAGAAATTCCAATCATTGCGGACAGTTATGTTGATCGTGAGTTTGGAACAGGGGCAGTGAAAATTACTCCTGCTCATGACCCGAATGACTTTGAAGTGGGTAATCGTCATGATTTGCCGCGAGTAAACGTGATGAATCCGGATGGCAGCATGAATGAGCTGGCCGGCAAGTATGCGGGCATGGATCGTTTCGAAGCACGTAAAGCAATCGTTGCTGATTTGAAAGAAATCGGTCGTTTGATCAAAGTCGAAAAAATGGTTCACAGCGTTGGGCACTCAGAACGTACGGGTGTTGTTGTTGAACCACGTTTATCAACTCAATGGTTCGTTAAGATGGGGCCTTTAGCTGACCAAGCGGTAAAAAATCAAAGTACCGATAATGCGGTGGACTTTTTCCCGCCTCGTTTTAACAATACCTTTATGACTTGGATGGAAAATGTCCACGATTGGGTAATCTCTCGTCAATTATGGTGGGGTCATCGTATTCCTGCTTGGTATCATAAAGAAACCGGCGAAATGTATGTTGGCATGGAAGCTCCTGCGGATAGCGAAAATTGGGAACAAGATCCGGATGTATTAGATACTTGGTTCAGTTCAGCCTTATGGCCGTTTTCTACGATGGGCTGGCCGGACGAAGCAAGTGAAGATTACAAACGCTACTTCCCAACCAGTACCTTGGTGACCGGTTACGATATTATTTTCTTCTGGGTAAGCCGGATGATTTTCCAAAGCTTGGAATTCACGGATGAACGTCCATTTAAAAATGTGTTGATCCACGGTTTGATTCGTGATGAACAAGGCCGTAAGATGAGTAAATCTTTAGGCAACGGGATCGATCCAATGGACGTGATTGAAAAATATGGTGCTGACGCATTGCGTTGGTTCTTATCAACAGGTTCAGCGCCAGGTCAAGATGTTCGCTTCAGTTATGAAAAAATGGATGCAGCTTGGAACTTTATCAATAAAATCTGGAATGCTTCTCGTTTCGTAATTATGAACGTTGAAGGCTTTACCGCTGAAGATATTGATTTCTCTGGTGAGAAAACTGTGGCGGATCGTTGGATTTTAACTCGTTTGAATGAAACGATTGAAAAAGTAACCAGCCTGTTTGATCAATTTGAATTTGGTGAAGCTGGACGTCAATTGTATAACTTCATGTGGGATGACTTCTGTGACTGGTATATCGAGATGAGTAAAGAAATTCTTTACGGAGAAGATGAAGAAGCAAAACAAACGACGAAGAGCATTTTGGTTTACGTTTTAGATCAAACCTTACGTCTATTACATCCAATTATGCCTTTTGTAACAGAAGAAATTTGGGCGAAGATTCCACATACTGGCGAGTCATTAGTTGTTGCGGACTATCCAGTGGTTCATCCAGAATACAATGACAAAACAGCCGCAAAAGGTATGGAATTTTTGAAGGAATTGATTCGTTCAGTTCGAAACATTCGGGCGGAAGTGAATACACCACTTTCAAAACCAATTACTTTACTGATCAAAACGAATGATCAAAAAATCGATGAATTCTTAATTGAGAACACCAGCTATATCGAACGCTTCTGTAATCCAGAAGAATTGGTGATTGCAAGCGACATTACAGCACCTGACTTGGCGATGTCAGCCGTATTGACTGGCGCAGAAATTTACTTGCCATTAGCCGGTTTGATCAATATCGAAGAAGAGATCAAACGACTTGAAAAAGAATTGGCAAAATGGAACGGTGAAGTCAAACGTGTCCAAGGTAAATTAGCCAATGAACGCTTCGTGGCGAATGCACCTGAAAACGTGGTTGCTGAAGAACGAGCAAAAGAAAAAGATTATTTAGAAAAACAAGCAGCGGTTCAAGAACGGATTGAAAGTCTGCGGACGATTTCTTAATTGATTGATGAGTGTGACCTGTAATTTGGGTCGCGCTCATTTTTTATCTGATAATCTCATAACTAAATTTATAAATTGGTGGATTTCCTCAGCACTTATCCATCTTTCTTCAGGAAACTTTGCTATACTAGAGGCATGCAAAAAAAGAGATAAACGAGGCGAATACTATTGATGATAGAAGAAGCGATTGCTTGGATTCATAGTCGTAAAAAATTTGGCTCACGCCCAGGTTTAGAACGCATCCAAGCGTTATTAGATAAAGTAGATAATCCAGAAAAAAAGGTGCCTGTGATTCATATTGCCGGAACGAATGGTAAAGGTTCAACGGTTGCCTACTTACGCAGTATCTTAATTGAGGCGGGGGTTACTGTCGGCAGCTTTACTTCCCCTTACATTGAAGAATTTAACGAACGAATCGCCATTGACGCCCAGCCAATTCCAGACAATCAGCTGATTGTCTATGTCGAAAAATATCAGCCAATCGTCGCTGAGCTTGATCGAGACCCAGCAATTAGCGGGATTACGGAATTTGAGATTTTGACAGCAATCATGCTGGATTATTTCGCGACAGAACAAGTGGACGTTGCCATCGTTGAAGTTGGCTTAGGCGGCTTGCTGGATTCAACCAATGTCGTGAAACCGATTTTGACGGCTATTACAACGATCGGATACGATCATATGGATGTTTTGGGAGATACCTTAAACGAGATCGCCGGACAAAAAGCCGGAATCATCAAAAAAAATGTACCCGTAGTAACAGGAAAAATTACGAAAGGTCCGTTGATCGAAATTGTGGAAAAGGCAGCGAATGAGACAGCAAAAATGTATCGCTACGGCGAAGAATACCAAGTGGATTATTTGCGACCTGATGCCACTTGGGGCGAGCTGTTCAATTTTACCGATCAAGCTGGCAAGCTTACATCACTGAAGGTACCATTATTGGGGCGTCATCAAGTAGAAAATGCCGGAGTAGCGATTGAGCTGTATCATCTCTATTGTGAACAAAAGGGTCTGCCATTTGAAGAGAAGACCATTCAAAAAGGGTTGATGAAGGCACAATGGCCGGCTCGAATGGAAAAGGTCAGTGACGAACCCTTGATCGTCATGGATGGGGCGCACAACGGACATGCAATCAAACGCTTAGTCGAAAATGTAAAACGCGAATTTCGCGATTATAATATCAATATTCTCTTTTCAGCGTTGGAGACAAAGGATGTTGACCAGATGCTTGCATTGCTTTCAGAAATTCCTAATGCTCACATTTATCTGACCACATTTGAATATCCTAAAGCGTTGGATCTTAGTCGCTTTGACCATCTGGATAGCCGCTTTGAGGTGGTTTCATTATGGCAATTCGGCTTAGGAGAATTATTAGAGGATATGGGTGCAGATGATTTACTATTGATTACGGGCTCATTGTACTTCGTTTCTGAAGTACGTCAATTATTATTAAATTTAGGAGGTACGAATGAAAAAAGTTAAGGGAATCATTTTCGACATGGACGGCTTATTGTTTGATACGGAGTCGATTTACTGCGAAGCCAATTTGGTGGTAGCTGAGAAATACGGTCTGCCTTTTACGAAAGAGATTTATGCACGTTTTATCGGTATCTCAGATGAAGAGGTGTGGGCAGAGCTGCATAAAATGTATGCTGATCATGGCGAGGAGACGGTGCAAAAATTTATCGATGAAAGCTGGGGAATGGCTCATGATCGTTTCAAAACCGGTGAGGTCGATTT
This sequence comes from Enterococcus avium ATCC 14025, assembly GCF_000406965.1. GTDB lineage: Bacteria > Bacillota > Bacilli > Lactobacillales > Enterococcaceae > Enterococcus_A > Enterococcus_A avium. Next base: position 45,481 of record NZ_KE136366.1, read on the forward strand.
GAAACCAGGTGTCCATGAATTGCTCGCTTATTTAGAGGAAAAAGAAATTCCGCGGGTAGTGGCGTCTAGTAATGTGCGACCGATTATTGAAATTTTACTGGAGCATGCAGGAATTCGTGACAAATTTTCGGACATTATTTCAGCTGAGGACGTGAAATTTGCCAAACCTGATCCAGAAATTTTTGTAATCGCGTCGAATCGCTTAGGACTTGCGCCTGAAGATTGCTTAGTGTTTGAGGATTCGAAAAATGGGATCTTAGCCGCAGAAGGAGCGGAGGTGCCAGTAGTGATGGTACCGGATATTCTTCCGCCAACCACTGAATTAAAAGAAAAAACAGAAGCGGTTTTCTCCACCTTGCATGAGGTAATCGACTTTTTAGAAGCATAAAATTAACTCCTTTGCGTACTTTAAAGAAAAGTAGCAAAGGAGTTTTTTATGGAAAAAAGTTTGTTATTACAAGAGCTGCCTGAAAGTTCATGGCCGCGGGAGCGTTTGCTTAGAGAAGGTGAGAAGCATTTATCGGATCAGGAACTACTAGCGATTATCTTGCGCAATGGATCGCGTCAGCAAAATGTGATGGAATTAGCGGGTAGTATTTTGCGTGAATACCCAGCACTCTATGATCTAAAGCATGCAACGCTGCAGGAGCTGCAGCAATTTAAGGGAATTGGCAAGACGCGAGCAATTGAATTAAAGGCGATGATGGAATTTGGTTATCGAATCAATCGCGCATTACAGCCAAAGATGGGGAAGGTTCAATCTAGTCTTTCTTTAGGTCAACAGTTGATCACAGAACTAAAGGATTACCATCAAGAGCATTTAGTCGCCTTCTTTTTGAATACGAAAAATGAAATTATTTCGCAGAAGACGATCTTCATTGGCTCGCTGAATCAGAGTATCGCCCATCCCCGGGAAATTTTTCGCGAGGCGGTGCGAATTAGTGCAGCACGGGTGGTATTAGGTCATAATCACCCCTCGGGAAATCCCACGCCGTCACATAATGATTTGGCTTTTACTGAACGTGTTCAGGAGTGCGGAGCGATGATGGGAATCGAGTTATTAGACCACATTATTGTTGGTGAAACCAAATATTTCAGTTTGCGTGAAGAAAAGTACTTAAAGTAGCAATTGAAAACCCTTGCGCATAGAATAAGTAGAATGTTAAACTATTATTGTAATTTTGTTTGAGATACGAGTTGGTATACAGATGTTTCCCTTTTCGTAGGCCGGCAATGTTACACATACTTAATTAAGTGCTTAGGCACGAGGAGGATTTTATTCATGGAAAACGGAACAGTAAAATGGTTTAACGCAGAAAAAGGTTTTGGCTTCATCACTCGTGAAGATGGCAGCGATGTATTCGTACATTTCTCAGCTATCCAAGGCGACGGTTTTAAAACATTAGAAGAAGGACAAGCAGTAACTTTCGATGTTGAAGAAAGCGATCGCGGACCTCAAGCAGCTAACGTAACTAAGCAATAATACGACAAAGCCTTAGAGAAAAAATCTCTAAGGCTTTTTATTTTGGTTCTGATTTGCTTGGTTTCTTTCATATATTTTGCATATGAGAAGCAGTAACGATTTAATTTTCCGTCGAAAATTGGAAGAAGCGATCCTCTTCTAAATTTTCGACATGATTGGCATTATTAACTGCTAATGCGGCTTTACCGATACAGTATTGCCAGAAAAAATCAAAGAAGAGGCTGGTACTTTTTTCAGGCTTAATGGTATTAAATATGTCTCTAGTGACTTGCTTAGTTAATTGAATCGTATCAGAATCCTGTAGAAAAAAGCGATAGAATTCATCTGGGTAATCGGTGGCATAATTGGTTATCGCTTTTGAGAGAGCTTGTAGTGTCTTTGGTTCCTGATCTTCCAGAAAATCGGCATATTTCAATAAAACGCGGGTAGTTAAAACCGACTTTAGCTCCGCCAGATTCGCAAACTCACGATAGATTGGCTGGGTTGAACAAGCGATATGTTGTGCGATATTACGAGCATGAAATTTTTTGAAGCCTTCATTGATAATCAATTGATAAGCACCATCTATAATCTGGCTTCGTTGCACGCGTTGAGTTCTTACCATAATTAATCTTCCTTTATTTTGGATTGAAGAAGCTATAAAATAACACGTGTTAATTTATAGCTTTTTCTAACTAACTTTCATTGTGCAAATAAAGCAGCTGATTGTCAATTGATTTTTGATAATTTCAAGAAAATAATACTTTTTTTTGCATAAAAACTGAGAATTATTTTTTATCGGTTAGAAAATGATAGTAAGCTCAAGAATAAAAAAACATCCATCTAGGAAATCAGATGGATGTTTTTGTTTAATTATCAGGGGTCATGATCATCGGTAGAATCATTGGATGGCGCTCTGTTTGATCAAATAGGAACGGTTGCAAGGCAGCTACCATCGCATTTTTCAATTTAGCTTCAGTACAGCCAGCCTCATTTAAGGCCTCTCGTAATGCATGGAACAAAATCCGTTGTCCTTCATTAATCATTTCGCCAGATTCACGCATGTATACAAATCCGCGAGACAAAATATCTGGACCAGCTAGGATTTCTTTTTTCTCAATATCAACAGTTGCGACAGAAAGAACTAAGCCTTCTTCTGAAAGAATGCGACGATCGCGTAAGACCACGTTGCCGATGTCGCCGATACCGCTGCCGTCTACATAGACATCACTAGCATTGAAATGACCAGCTCGCCGTGCGCTGTCTGCAGTCAATGCAAGCATATCGCCATTTTCCATGATAAAGCAATTTTCTTCAGGAACGCCAGTATCTTGTGCTAATCCTGTATGGATTTTCAACATTCGGAATTCACCGTGGATGGGAACAAAATATTTTGGCTTCATCAGGCGCAGCATCAGTTTTTGTTCCTGCTGACTACCGTGACCTGAAGTATGAATGTTATTGACTTTTCCATGAATGACTTCAGCGCCTGCTTCTGAAAGCAGATTGATCAAATGGTTGACGCTGGTTGTGTTTCCAGGAATAGGCGAGCTTGAGAAGATCACTGTATCATCCGGTTGAATTTGGATTTGACGGTGCGTACCATTAGCGATTCGTGAAAGAGCCGCCATTGGTTCACCTTGCGATCCAGTACATAAAATCATCAATTCGTTTGCTGGCAAATTGTTTATTTCATGTGCATCCACGAATGTACCATCAGGAACTGTGATGTAGCCTAATTTTTGTCCGTTGACGATCGCGTTTTCCATACTGCGTCCGAAGACGGCTATTTTACGCCCTGTTGCCACAGCGGCTGAAGCAGCTTGCTGCAAACGGGAAATATTGGAAGCGAAGGTAGCGAAAATAATTCGTCCTTCAATTTTTTCCATAATGCGCAAAATGGACTGTCCAATTGTCTGCTCAGATTTCGTAAATGTTGGCACTTCGGCATTGGTGCTGTCAGAAAGCAAGCACAATACGCCTTCTTCTCCAAGCTTAGCCATTCGATGCAGGTTCGCAGGTTGACCGACTGGTGTAAAGTCGAATTTAAAATCTCCTGTTTCTACGATATTTCCTGACGGTGTTTTAACTACAACACCTAATGGATCAGGGATACTATGAGTCGTACGGAAAAAGCTCACAGACGTTTTGCGGAAACGAATCACAGAATCCTCGTCGATCTCATGTAATTCTGCATCACGCAATAAACCATGCTCGTCCAATTTATTCTTGATTAAAGCCAAAGCTAACGCCCCTGCGTAAATAGGAATGTTTGCTTGTTTCAATAAATACGGTACGCCGCCGATATGATCTTCGTGTCCGTGTGTAATTACTAATGCTTTAACCTTATTGAGGTTTTGGATTACATAACTAAAATCGGGAATGACATAATCAATTCCTAGTAAATCATCTTCAGGAAATTTTATTCCAGCATCAATAATGATGATTTCATCTTGGAATTGAACCCCATACATATTTTTTCCGATTTCGCCCAATCCACCAATGGCAAAGACACCAGTTTCATTGTTTTTTAGCGAAAGTTTCATATTAGAACTCCATTAACTTGAAGTCAGCATTCTCTTTTTCATATTCTAAATGATTGCCTTCTAAAAGTTGAATGTATTCCACGTTATATGGGGTATTTTCGCGTAATAAATTGTGAACGATTTCTTCGTTGTCTGCTTCTACATACAATGAGTGAGTTTGTTCGCGTTTTGGGTTCCGTTCTTTGGTTTCTTGATAATAAACTTTGTAAATCATGAATCTATCTCCTTTATTTGCTTTATAGCAATTTTTTCCACGACAAAATGAGGGGCGGCTGCCACCTATTTTTTTATGCTCGACGCTTTAGCTTATTTAAAGCGCTGAGAAGAAGCCTCGTCTTTGCTTCTTGCTTGAAAAAACAATTTCACCGTTCTTTGGGTTGTTCTTACAACAATTACCTGTAGTTTATCACAGAATAAATAAGAAGTATAGAAACTAGGAAGGGAAATGAGGATTCCTTAGAAATTTTCAGAAAGTCTAAAAAAGTAAAAGTAGAAAAACAATTTTTCATGCAGGCAGAAGTATTTTTTTTATGCTATATTGGAGACATTACGGTATAGAAAGAGGCGAGAAAAATGAAGTTAATGTTGCGCTATACCTTGCGTTACAAAAAGCTATTATTATTTGATTTTATCAGTGTTTTTGGGTTTATCCTGATCGAGTTAGGACTGCCGACGATTTTGGCAATGATGATTGATAAGGGAATTGGAAATAACGATTTTAACTACGTACAGAAGATGGGGATCCTAATGATTGCGATCACTGTAGTTGGAATTGTCATGAGTATTTCGCTGCGTTACTTCAGTTCTCAGATCACCTCTAGAATGGTCGCTGCGATTCGCGATGATCTGTTCGAAAAGATCCAAAGCTTTTCCCATTCAGAATATGAACAGATTGGTGTACCCTCATTGATTACACGCACAACCAATGATGCCTATCAAATTATGCTGTTCATGCAGAATATTTTGACTACAGGTTTTATGACACCCATGATGTTTGGCATGAGCTTGTATTTGATTATACGAACGAGTCCAGGTTTAGGGATATACGTGTTGTTGGCGTTGCCGATACTATTATTGGCAGTCATCCTGATCGCAAAATATTCGGAACCATTGTCAACGAAGCAGCAAAAGAACCTAGATAATATTAACGGCATTCTACGGGAAAACCTTTCAGGCTTACGTGTGATTCGGGCGTTTGTCAATGAAAAATTCGAAGAAACGCGTTTTCGCTTAGTGAATGATGCCTATACGAATAGTTCAAAAAGCCTGTTTCATTTAATGGCAGTAGCACAGCCAGGATTTTTCTTCCTATTTAATATCGTGATGGTCTTGATCATCTGGAACGGGACTGTGCAAATCAGCGATGGTGCCTTGGCAGTTGGAACGTTAATCGCTTTTATCGAATATATTTTTCACGCGTTATTCTCCTTCATGCTGTTTGCTACAGTGTTCATGATGTATCCGCGAGCGAATGTTTCAGCAGAACGGATTCAAGAGGTTTTTGATATGGAACCAATTATCAAAGACAATCCTGAAAAAACAGCAGAACCAACAGAAAGAGGTTCATTGGAATTTCGTAATGTAACATTTGCTTATCCAGGTCACTCAGAAAGTCCGGTGATACGCAATGTCAGCTTTACGGCAAAAGCAGGTGAAACGGTGGCTTTTATCGGCAGTACCGGTTCAGGAAAATCGACATTGATTCAATTGATTCCGCGTTTTTACGATGTGACGGAGGGTCAGGTATTAGTCAACGGACAAGATGTACGTGATTATCAATTGAAAGATTTACGGGAAAAAATCGGTTATATCCCACAAAAGGCCCAATTATTTACTGGAACGATTGAAGATAATTTGCGTTACGGAAAAAAGAATGCCACGCAGGCTGAGATGGAGCAGGCAGCTGAAATTGCACAAGCTGCGGAATTTATCTCGCAGAAACCAAAGGGCTATCAAGAAGAATTAGCAGAAGGCGGGAGTAATTTCTCTGGCGGACAAAAGCAACGCTTGGCGATCGCGCGAGCGGTGATTCGCCGCCCTGAAATTTATATCTTTGATGACAGCTTTTCTGCATTAGATTATCAGACAGATGCAAAACTTCGTGCTCGATTGAAAAAGGAGACAACTGAATCTGTGGTCTTGATCGTTGCTCAGCGAGTGGGAACGATCATGCATGCGGACAAAATTGTCGTGTTGAACGAAGGAGATGTTGTGGGGATCGGAACACATCGGGAATTGTTAGAGAAATGTCCGATCTATTATGACATCGCCGCATCACAATTATCAAAGGAGGAATTAGCATGAGAAACAGCATTTCTTCTTTAAAACGGTTGATGCATTATATCAATCCATACAAAAAGTCTTTCATTATTGTGCTGATCCTTGCGGTAGCGACCTTAATTTTGGGGACGTGGATGCCGTATCTAACTGGACTGCCGACAACGGAGGTCAGCAAAAATATCGCACAGGGTGAATCTATTAATTTTGATTATGTCTTTAAGTGGCTGATCGTGATCGTGATTGTCGGTATCGTTTATTGCGGAACACAGCTAGGAACGGGTTGGCTGATGGCCAATGTCGTACAGTCAGCGATGCGCGATTTGCGGGAGGATATTGAGGCTAAGATCAATCGTTTGCCGGTTTCTTATTTTGACCGCAATCAGCAAGGAAATATTTTGTCGCGAGTAACTAATGACGTGGATGCTGTCAGCAACGCCATGCAGCAGGCGATCATTAAATCAATTAATGCGGTGTTGGGTATCTTATTAGCAGTTGCTATGATGTTTTATATCAATCCGATGATGGCTTTGATTTCGATGATTATGATTCCATTATCCCTCGTCATCACTCGAAAAATCGTTCAGGTTTCGCAAAAGGATTTTCAAGGAATGCAGAATTCTTTGGGAGAAATGAATGGTTACGTCCAAGAAAATATGACCGGTTTCAGTGTCTTAAAACTATATGGACGGGAAAAAGAAACCTTGGCAGGGTTTAGTAAAGTCAATCATGAGCTTCGTCGCTTTGGTTTCCGAGCTTCCTTTGTTTCCAGCTTGATGCAGCCACTGGTGCAATTGACGGCGTATGCGACATATATTGCGATGGCGATACTAGGAAGCTGGAACGTTATTCATGGGGTAATCTTAGTTGGTCAGCTGCAAGCCTTTATTCAATATATATGGCAAGTCAGCCAGCCGATGGGAGAAATCACTCAGCTGTCTTCAATGATCCAAAGTGCTTCGGCTTCAGCTAAACGGGTTTTTGAAATTTTGGATGAACCAGAAGAAGAATTGAATGACCACGATCTGCCGTTGCCAGAACCAGTACAAGGAAATGTGGTCTTTGATCATGTTCAATTCAGTTATGATCCGAAGAAACCATTGATCGAGGATTTGAGCTTTGAAGTAAAAGCTGGAGAAACGGTAGCGATTGTAGGTCCAACCGGTGCTGGTAAAACAACCTTGATTAACCTGTTGATGCGTTTTTATGACATCAATAGTGGAAGAATTCTCATTGATGGGGTAAACACTCAAGAAATGAATCGCTCGGATGTTCGCTCCTTATTCGGAATGGTGCTTCAGGATGCTTGGCTGTACGAAGGAACGATTGGAGATAATATTCGTTTTGGACGTTTAGAGGCGACGGATTATGAGGTCGTTGATGCCGCGAAGACTGCCAATGTAGATCATTTTATTCGGACGATGCCTAGTGGGTATGAAATGGAGATCAATTCTGAGGGAGACAATGTTTCTCTTGGGCAGAAGCAATTACTGACGATTGCGCGAGCGATTATTTCTGATCCTAAAATCTTGATTTTGGATGAGGCGACTAGTTCTGTCGATACTCGGTTAGAAGGTCTGATTCAAAAAGCAATGGACCGTGTCATGGAGGGGCGGACAAGTTTTGTGATTGCCCACCGGTTATCGACGATTCGCGATGCGGATCATATTCTAGTCATGAAAAATGGACAGATTATCGAACATGGCACGCATACCGAATTATTAGCACAAGGCGGATTCTACGAGCAGCTGTATAACAGCCAGTTTATGGAGGAAGCAGAATAGAACGTTTAGAGGTCGATTCATAAGCGTTCAGCATTATGAGTGTCGTTTATTCGTAAAAAGGAGCTGAGCTGAAAGTTTAAAAGACTTTTGGCTCAGCTTTTTTTCCTAATTAAATTTTTGCTGCAAAAGGATTTTCTAGGTTCTCAAACGTAAACTAGAAAGGAAGAATTTCACAATAAATGCTATACTTATTTGGGGAACGACTTGTATCGAAATAATAAAAAACAGAGTTGAGCGAGGGAAAAACTATGGAAAATTTTATTGCAGACAGTGCAGATGTTTACGGTGATGTAACATTAGGCGAGGGGTCCACAATTTGGTTTCAAAGTGTTTTGAGAGGTGACAGCAATACGATTTCGATTGGCAAAATGACGAATGTCCAAGATGGGACGGTTGTTCATGTGGATCATGATGCACCAACAGTGATTGAGGATTATGTAACGATTGGTCATACCTGCATTATTCATGGCTGTACGATTCACTCAGGGGCGCTGATCGGCATGGGGGCAACTGTGTTGAATCATGCAGAAATCGGCGAAAATAGTTTGATTGGGGCGGGGTCCTTAGTAACAGAAGGAACCGTTATTCCAGCCAACTCGTTGGCTTTCGGATCGCCAGCACGGGTGATTCGTCAATTGACGCCGGAAGAAATTGAAAAAAATCGAAGGAATGCGCAACACTATTTTGAATTGGGACAGGCTTATTCAAAGAATACAATCTCTCGAATTCAGGGAGTCACTCATGAAGGAAACTAGTTTCTTATTACTTCAAGCGCAATTACGAGCATTGTTTCCAGATGATGGCTTAAATCAATTGGCTATCTATGAAGATCAAGCGGAACATTTTTTGATTTTTTCTAGTCGGGGACTACATGTGTTGGAAGAAGATCAATTAACCAAGGAACCGCGAAATGTTTATTATCCCGTAGATAGTTTAAAACCATTTGCAATTCGTCAACAGGCTGGAATCTTTGAATTGATCATAGAAACTGTGGGCGGTAGATCCTTTGTCTTGGCCTTTCCAGATCAAGCAGATGCTCATCAAGCCATGCAGACGCTCATTGAACTGCTGGCTTAAAGACGAATTAGTGTAATTTTTTCCTGTATCCCAGTATAATCTTACTAAAAGGAAGTGATGAAATGGACGGAAGTAAATTTGATCAAGAGCCGGTGAATGAAGAAGAATTATTGTCCCAAGGGTATCGCAAATATCACGGTGACGGTATCGACATTTACTACAATAAGGATATTTGCGCACACATTGGAAATTGTGTACGGGGAAATCCGGAAATTTTTGAGGTGGGCCGTAGACCGTGGATTATTCCCGATAACGGCAGCGTAGAAAATGCCAGCTATGTCGTAGATACCTGTCCAAGCGGTGCGCTGAAATACGTCAGTAAAAATTAAAAACTGCCAAGTTGTCAGTTCATGGACGAGTTTAGAGAAATAACTATATTACGAAGATCAGACCAATTTTTCTATAGGAAAAATTAATCCATTTATTATGAGTAAGGATTTCAGTTCCTCTTTTCGCAGGATTACAGCTGAATCAAGAAAGATCCAAAACAGCCAGTCA
>NZ_KE136366.1:55364-86619 GCF_000406965.1 Enterococcus avium ATCC 14025
TCAGAGTCCAATGAAGTATAGAGGAATGACATACGGCACGAAAATCAGACCAATTTTTCTGTAGGAAAAATTAATCCATTTATTATGAGTAAGGAGCGGTATTATGGAAATCAAAGAAGAAAAAGAGCGTTTTGTCTTATTGAATGATGAACAAGAAGAAGCAGGAGAAATGACTTGGTCGAATGCGGGTCCAGAAATCATGATTATTGATCACACCTTTGTTGACCCAACCTATCGTGGACAAGGCTTAGCAGAAAAACTCGTGGCAGCGGGAGTCGAAAAAGCGCGCAAGGAAGGAAAAAAAATTATTCCGCTTTGCCCATTTGCTAAAAAAGAATTTGAAGAAAAATCAGAATATGCAGATGTTTTAAGAAAATAAGTTTGGGACTTCTCTAGTCAAACGACGTCAATTGTGCTAAAGTAAAAAATGAGGTAGTTTGGAAATAAGGAGGATCATCTTTTGTATAATTTTATTTTGGGTGTTATCTTAGTTTTGTCAGTGATCATCGTTATCACGATCATGATGCAACCTAGCAAACAAAATAGTGCTGCGAGTGCTTTTACTGGTGGCGCGGATCAATTATTCGGAAAGCAAAAAGCACGCGGCTTTGAGGCTGTGATGCAACGATCAACCGCAGTTTTAGGTGCGATTTGGATGATTTTGCTCTTCGTATTAATGTTTTTATCAAGCAAATAAAACCGGCCTCTCACTTGAGAGGTCTTTTTTATTTTGTATTTACACTAAATCAAGTACACTTGAAGATAAGCAAGAAAAACAGTTGCTTCAGTACGTCTGTCTCGTTTACGTAAAGGCTTAATGTGCTGCTTAGATAGAAAATATGCAAATCGAGAAGGAACGATCGTTTTTCGTTTTTTCATTTACCTAATTACAAGATAGGAGTGATTACTCATGGTACAAGTCCCTGAATCGCTGTTTTTGCCTCACGGAAAGCGAGCGGTCTTATTATTACATGCCTATTCAGGTAGTCCCAATGATGTGCGAATGCTTGCTCGCTTTTTAGAAAAATTAGATTACACGATTTATGCGCCGCTCTTTACCGGACACGGCACGTCTGATCCGCTGGATATCTTACACGAGCATTCTGAACAATGGTGGCAAGACAGTCAGGAAGCAGTAGAATTTCTACAATCAAAAGGATTTCAAGAAATTGCGGTATTTGGTCTTTCAATGGGCGGTACTTTGGCCACTCGCTTATTATGTGAGCAGCCTGACAGTTTTATCGGTGGTGGTTTTTTCTGTTCGCCGATCGCTCCAGTAAAAACCAACGTGACGAAAAACTTCCTATTATATGCGCAACAAGTGCTAGAACGAAATGGTAAAGAAACGACAGAAGAAAAAATCGAAAGTTATCGTCCGTTAGTAGAACAACAACTGGCGACGATTGAGAAACAAGCTCAGATTGCTTATGAAAATCTGACACAAATCAAAAGCCCATTTTTTATGGCACAGGCGGGAAAAGATGAAATGATTGAAGCCGATGGTGTTTTTCGGACAGCAGAGCGGCTGCAGCAGACAGCTTTTTCCTTGAATTGGTATCCCAAAAGTGGTCATGTAATTACTGTGGGACCTGAAAGAAGACAATTAGAACAAGATGTGGCAGATTTTTTAGCCGCTCTTGGTTGGAGAGAAAATAATGGAGAGAAAAACAATTAAAGCAGAAATATTGGCTGGATTGAAAGCAGCCAACAAAAAAAGTCTTTCAATGGAAGAATTAGCAGAAATTTTAAACATGCGTAAAAGTGAGGAATATAAACTTTTAGTCCAAACAGTTGCGCAATTAGAACGGGAAAAGGCCGTAGAGTTTAATAAAAAAGGTCGGATTAAACTGCCTTTTCAACCCATCGAAGTAGAAGGCATCTTTCGTCGGAATGAGCGAGGATTTGGTTTTGTCACGATTGATCCAGAAGAGCCGGATATCTTTATTCCCAAAGAAGCGACGAATTTTGCGATGGATGGTGACATCGTCATGATTGATATCCAAAAAACGGCGGACCTTTTTTCCGATCGCGGAGCAGAAGGCCGAGTGGTGTCCATCAAGGAACGAAAAATCCAACAAATTGTTGGAGAATTTACCGCCTTTGATGTCGATGAAATCGCGGAATCTGATCTGTTTGGCTATGTAACGCCAAAAGACAAAAAAAGCGCGCAATTTAAGGTTTTTATTGCCGCTGAAGGGATTCAGCCAGTTGATGGCAGTATCGTTATTGTTGAGATCACTCACTATCCGGAAAAGGGCTATGCTACTAGCTTGGAAGGTATCGTTACGAAAGTAGTCGGGCATAAAAATGATCCAGGAATGGATATTTTGTCAATTGTAATTGCGCAGGGGATTCCAACGCAGTTTCCAGATGAGGTCCAGACAGCCTCAGAGCAAGTACCTGATACAATCGCGGAATCTGATTTGGTTGGGCGCCGGGATTTACGGGATCAGCAAATCGTAACCATCGATGGTGCCGATGCAAAGGATTTAGATGATGCGGTAACCGTTCGAAAATTGGCTAATGGGAACTACTTTTTAGGCGTCCATATCGCTGATGTTTCTTATTATGTAACGGAAGAAAGCCTATTGGATAAAGAAGCCTTTGAACGAGGAACGAGTGTCTATTTGACCGATCGTGTGATTCCAATGATTCCGCAACGTTTATCTAATGGGATCTGTTCCTTAAATCCACAGGTGCCGCGTTTGACGATGAGTTGTGAGATGGAAATTGATCCAGGTGGAACGATTGTTCAGCATGAGATTTTCCAAAGTGTCATTCAAACCAGTGAACGTATGACGTACTCAGCGGTAAATGATATTTTGGAAGAAGAGAATCCAGAAACAATCAAACGTTATCAAGAATTAGTTCCGATGTTCCGTTTGATGAAGGAGCTCCATCAAATTCTTGAATCACGTCGGAATCGCCGTGGCGCTATCAACTTTGAGGACCGTGAAGCGAAAATTCTTGTGGATTCTGAAGGACGCCCGACAGATATTGAACTCCGTGAACGTGGTGTGGGGGAACGATTGATTGAGTCCTTCATGTTAGCTGCCAACGAAACGGTGGCTGAACACTTCAATCGTTTGAAGCTGCCCTTTATCTATCGGATTCACGAACAACCTAAAGAAGAAAAAATGCAGCGTTTCTTTGATTTCGCCGCGGCGTTAGGTATTTTAGTCAAAGGAACAAAGAATACGATCACACCGAAGGATCTGCAGCAAGTGATTCATGATGTAGAAGAGAAGCCAGAAGCAGCTGTCATCAATACCATGTTGCTGCGCAGTATGCAGCAGGCGCGCTATTCAGAGGATAATTATGGGCATTATGGATTAGCTGCGGAATATTACACTCACTTTACCTCACCAATTCGTCGTTATCCTGACTTGATCGTTCACCGATTGATTCGCTCTTATAGTAATGATCAAAGTGAAGCGACAAAAGAGAAATGGGCGGAAGCTTTACCGGAAATTGCGGACCATAGTTCGAAAATGGAACGCCGTGCGGTAGAAGCAGAGCGTGAAGTTGACAGCATGAAGAAAGCAGAATACATGGCGGATAAAGTCGGTGAAGAGTTTGACGGTATCATCAGCTCGGTCACAAAATTTGGTATTTTCATTGAGCTACCGAATACGGTCGAAGGAATGATCCATTTAAATGAGCTAAAACAAGACTATTTCCACTTTATTGAAAACCAATTAGCATTAGTTGGGGAACGTACTCGACAGACCTTTAAGATTGGTCAAAAGGTCCGAGTGAAAGTCACAAAATCCGATCCTCGGACTAGAGAGATTGATTTTGAGCTACTAGAAGCAGAAGAAATCCCTGCATTAGAGGTGCCAGGAAATAATCGTCGCGACCAGCGCCGTAAACCAACTGGCGGACGCAAAAATAATAAAAAATCTGAAAAGAATTATGGTAAAGGCAAAAATTCAGATCGCCAAAAAACAACAGGTAAAGACAAGAAAAAGAAAAAAGGCAAGAAGCCTTTTTATAAATCAGTAGCTAAAAAGAAAAAAACAGGTAGAAAGAAGGGATAATATGCCAAAGGGTGAAGGCAAATTAGTGGCACAAAATAAAAAGGCACGCCATGATTATACGATCATTGATACGATCGAAGCAGGGATTGTTTTGCAAGGAACAGAAATCAAATCGATTCGCAATAGCCGAATCAACTTGAAGGATGGTTTTGCACGAATTAGAAATGGCGAAGCCTTTTTATACAATGTTCACATCAGTCCATACGAGCAAGGAAATATTTTTAATCATGATCCGGTACGCACACGGAAACTGCTCATGCATAAAAAACAAATTGCTCGATTAGCTGGTGAAGTTAAAAATACGGGAATAACGCTGGTTCCATTAAAGGTCTATCTAAAAGATGGGTATGCGAAGGTTTTGATAGGTGTCGCTAAAGGGAAACATCAGTATGATAAACGGGAAAGTTTGAAGCGCAAAGATGTCGATCGTCAGATCAGTCGAACGTTAAAAAATTATTCTCGCTAGTAAAATATTCTTTTTCGCATATTTGGTGAGAATTTCTTTACTTCACAATGGATTTTGATAGGATTAGTTACAATCTATACTAGCCATTTTGTGGGCTAAATTAACGATTGGAGCCGTTTAACTCAAAATAAAATAACTATTTAAAAAAAGAATGCGAGTTATTCGAAAAATTTCAAGAAAATTCTTTGAAATTTTCTTTCTCTGGTGGTAACATACGATAGTATTTTGAGGAGCAGCGCTAAGCAGCCACGAGCTGACGCGAGTCGCTGGGAAGAGAGGTGAACTGAATTGGATGAAAAATCTTGGGTTTTCCATATTGGTCCCGTATGGTTCGATGGTACGGTTACGACAATGATCATTTTGACATGTGTGATTGTCTTCTTGCTGGTTTTTACATTTACCCGCAACCTATCATTGAAGCCCAAAGGAAAGCAAAACGCAATTGAGTGGGTCATTGATTTTACTACGAATATTGTTGGCGACAACATGCCTCGTAAAGAAGTCAGAAATTTTAGTTTGTTCTCATTTACGTTGTTCTTATTTATTTTTGTAGCAAACCAAATCGGGTTAGTCACAAAAATTGTCACAGGTGACGAAGTGACTTATTGGAAAAGCCCGACTGCTAACCCCTTTGTAACCATGGGATTGGCCTTACTCGTATTAGTATTAGCCAATTACCTAGGTACAGAAAAATTAGGTCTAGGCAGCTACATTAAAAATTCTTTTTTCACACCTGCAGGATTATTTCCTATTAAGTTGATGGAAGAATTTACAAATGTTATTACGTTGGGCTTACGTCTATACGGTAACATTTTCGCTGGTGAAGTATTGCTTTCATTGATCGCAAGCATGGTGACAAGCACAGGATGGTGGACATTGCCATTTGCTATCCCGCTTGAAATGATTTGGATCGCATTCTCACTATTTATCGGTAGTATCCAAGCGTTTGTTTTCACTACTCTATCTATGGTTTATATCAGTCATAAAATCGAGGTAGAATAATAAAAAAATTTAACACACTTTTAGGAGGAAAATTATTATGAACTTTATCGGTGCAGGAATCGCAATCATGGGAGCCGCAATTGGGGCTGGCTATGGTAACGGACAAGTAATCTCAAAAGCAATTGAATCAATGGCACGCCAACCAGAAATGTCAGGTCAAATTCGTTCAACCATGTTTATCGGTGTTGGTTTGATCGAAGCTGTGCCAATTCTAGGTGTCGTATTAGGTATGTTGATGGTTTTCCAAGGTTAATAATCGACGCTTTTTTGTTGAGACTCATCCCAAAGATGAGCAACAGAATCGTATAACGATTTTGTCATGAGAAAGAACAGAAAGGAAGACCGAGTATGCTGAATCTAGTTATTGCTGAGGCTGTCAATACAACACTCGGTAATTTAATCGTCGTTACGTTATCATTCGTGATTCTAATGGCGCTATTAAAGAAATTCGCGTGGGGTGCCGTTCAAGACATTCTGAAAAAACGTGAAGATAAGATCGCCAATGATCTAGATTCTGCCGAACAATCTCGGATCAAAGCTGCTGAGTTAGAAAAAGAACGCGAAACTCAGTTAGCAAGTTCCCGTAGTGATGCGGCAGATATCATCAAAAATGCGAAAGAAAGTGGCGAACTAAGCCGTCAAAACATCATTAAAGATACTAAAGAAGAAGTGACTCGTCTGAAAGATCGCGCACAAGCGGAAATTAAGGATGAACGTGAAAACGCGTTGACTTCTGTTAAGGATGATGTGGCAACACTTTCTCTACAAATCGCAGAAAAAATCTTGAGCAAAGAGCTTTCGCAAGACGCTCATCAAGATTTGATCAACGACTATATGAATAAGTTAGGTAATACGAAACATGAAGCTTGATAAATACACTGTTGGTAAACGCTATGGAAAAGCTTTGTTTGAATTGGCGATCGAAAATAAAGCCGCCGACACCGTTTATCAAGAGCTGTTGACTGTTCGAGAAATCTGCAAAGAAATTCCCGATCTTGGAAATATTTTAACGGATGTTCGTTTAGAAGGCGCTGAAAAGAAAGCCATTATGGATGCTTTCACCGGCGGTTTTGACGGCATCGTCAAAAATTTTCTATTAGTAGTATTTGAATATAATCGTAGTGACGATCTGCCATTTATGATTGACGAGTTTGAACGTCGCTATGATGAACGCAATAAAATCGCACACGGAACAGTCACTACGGCTGTTCCACTCTCTGAAGAAAAGAAACATGAACTTGAAGCAAAAGTCGCTGATGTTTTTGGCTACCAGAAGGCCACGTTAACCCCGATAGTTGATGAATCAATTCTCGGCGGTGTCATTGTTGAAGCCGATCATCAAGTGATCGACGGCAGCCTCGCCAGCCAATTAAATGGTCTACGAGCAGCACTTAGTAAAAAGTAGAGAAGAAGAGGTGAAATGAATGGCCATCAAAGCAGAAGAAATCAGTGCTTTAATCAAAGAACAGATTCAAAATTATGACAATAAGTTGTCTGTGGAAGAAATTGGAACAGTCACTTACGTTGGGGATGGGATCGCCCGTGCCCACGGTTTAGAAAATGCAATGAGTGGAGAACTTTTAGAGTTTTCTAACGGCTCTTATGGAATGGCACAAAACTTAGAAAGCAATGATGTCGGTATCATCGTGCTAGGTGAATTTGAGTCCATTCGTGAAGGAGACAAAGTAAAACGTACCGGTAAGATCATGGAAGTGCCAGTTGGCGAAAACATGATCGGTCGTGTTGTGAACCCGCTTGGTCAACCAGTTGATGGAATGGGTCCAATTGAAACAACAAACACACGTCCAGTCGAAGCAATGGCTCCCGGCGTTATGCAACGTAAATCAGTATCAGAACCAATGCAAACAGGCTTAAAGGCCATCGACGCCCTAGTACCAATCGGACGTGGGCAACGTGAATTAATCATTGGTGACCGTAAAACGGGTAAGACGTCCATCGCGATTGATACGATCATTAACCAAAAAGGTCAAGATATGATCTGTATCTATGTTGCAATTGGACAAAAGGAATCAACGGTTCGTTCACAAGTAGAAACACTTCGTAAATTTGGCGCAATGGATTATACCATCGTCGTAACAGCGGGGGCATCTCAACCTGCACCGCTATTATTTATCGCGCCTTACGCTGGAACAGCGATGGGTGAAGAATTCATGTACAACGGCAAGCACGTTTTAGTTGTCTTTGATGATTTATCAAAACAAGCCGTTGCTTACCGTGAACTGTCATTATTACTACGTCGTCCGCCAGGTCGTGAAGCGTACCCAGGGGATGTCTTTTATTTGCACTCACGTCTATTGGAACGTGCGGCAAAACTTTCAGATGAATTAGGCGGCGGTTCATTGACTGCCTTGCCATTCGTAGAAACACAAGCAGGAGATATTTCAGCCTATATTCCTACTAATGTAATCTCAATCACTGATGGACAAATCTTTTTAGAAAATGATTTGTTTTATGCGGGTATTCGTCCAGCCGTTGATGCCGGTCTATCCGTATCCCGTGTTGGTGGTTCAGCACAAATTAAAGCAATGAAAAAGGTTGCCGGAACACTTCGTTTAGATTTGGCCAGCTACCGTGAATTAGAAGCTTTCACTCAATTCGGTTCAGATTTGGATGCAGCAACACAAGCTAAATTGAATCGTGGACGTCGAACGGTTGAAGTATTAAAACAAAAATTACATGCGCCACTGCCTGTTGAAAAACAAGTCGTGATTCTTTATGCCTTGACTCATGGCGTACTTGATAGTATCCCAGTCAATAGTATTTTAGATTTTGAAGCGCAATTATTCGAATATCTGGAAACCAATCACTCAGATTTATTTGCAACGATTCGTGATACGAAAGAATTGCCAGATACAGATAAATTAGATGAAGCAATCCAAGAATTCAAAGATATTTTTGACGCTTCTTCCGCTAACCAAGAAAAAGCATAATCGAGGTGAAAAAAGATCATGGCATCCTTAAATGAAATCAAAACACGGATTGCATCGACGAAGAAAACAAGTCAAATCACCAACGCTATGCAAATGGTCTCAGCATCTAAATTAACGAAGTCAGAAGCCTACTCAGCGAAATTCCAACTTTATGCTTCAAAAGTACGTGAGGTATTGACGCACTTAACAGCGAGCGAATTAACTGAGTTAGCAAACTCTGGTCGTGAATTAGGCGGCATCAATTATCACAGCATGTTATTGAATCGTCCAGTCAAAAAAACTGGTTATATCGTGATTACTTCTGATGGCGGTTTGGTGGGAGGCTATAACAGCTCGATTTTAAAACAAACCATGTCAATGCTCGAAGATGATCATGATTCTGCTGATGAGTATGTTTTGTTAGCCATTGGTGGAACCGGAGCGGACTTTTTCAAAGCTCGCGGCGTTAAATTAGCTTATGAATTACGCAATTTATCGGATCAACCAAGCTTTGATGAAGTACGAAAAATCGTTTCGATGACGACCAGTATGTATGAAAATCAGGTCTTTGATGAACTGTATGTTTGTTATAACCATCACGTTAATTCACTATCCAGTCAGTTCCGAGTAGAAAAAATGCTGCCGATCTCTGACTTGGACCCAAGTGAAGCACAAACGTATCGTGAAGAATATTTGTTTGAACCTTCAAAAGAAGCCATCCTTGATCAACTACTTCCGCAATATGCTGAAAGTTTGATTTATGGCGCGATCGTTGATGCTAAGACAGCAGAACATGCAGCCGGGATGACAGCGATGAAGACAGCGACAGATAATGCAGGTGCGATCATTGATGATCTAACCATTTCATACAACCGGGCACGTCAAGCGGCGATCACCCAAGAGATTACTGAAATTGTCGGCGGGGCTTCCGCATTAGAATAATTTCAAGATTGGAGGAAAAAACATGAGTTCAGGCAAGATTGTTCAAGTTATTGGTCCCGTTGTCGACGTGGAATTTTCTTTAGATCAATCCTTACCAGACATCAACAATGCGTTGATTGTTTACAAAAAAGATAAAACAAAAGTTGTTCTTGAAGTTGCTTTGGAACTTGGTGATGGTGTTATCCGCACAATCGCTATGGAGGCTACTGATGGATTGCAACGTGGAATGGAAGTTGTCGATACTGGCAAATCAATCTCCGTTCCTGTAGGTAAAGATACTCTAGGTCGTGTGTTTAACGTATTAGGTGAAACGATTGATAAAGAAGCACCTTTTCCAGAAGATGCAGAAAGAAGCGGCATTCATAAAAAGGCGCCTGCTTTTGAAGACCTTAGTACAAGTAACGAGATTTTGGAAACAGGGATCAAGGTTATCGACTTATTAGCCCCTTATTTAAAAGGTGGGAAAGTCGGACTATTCGGTGGTGCCGGTGTTGGTAAAACCGTTTTGATCCAAGAATTAATTCATAATATCGCCCAAGAACACGGTGGTATTTCAGTGTTTACCGGTGTTGGGGAACGTACTCGTGAAGGGAACGACCTTTATTATGAAATGAAAGACTCTGGCGTTATTGAGAAAACAGCCATGGTGTTCGGACAAATGAACGAGCCGCCTGGTGCACGTATGCGTGTTGCCTTGACTGGTTTGACATTAGCTGAATATTTCCGTGATGAAGAAGGACAAGATGTGTTGCTATTTATTGACAACATCTTCCGCTTTACTCAAGCCGGATCAGAAGTTTCTGCCTTATTAGGACGTATGCCATCAGCCGTTGGGTATCAACCAACTTTGGCAACTGAAATGGGGCAATTACAAGAACGAATCACTTCAACCAAAAAAGGTTCGATCACTTCAATCCAAGCCATTTACGTACCAGCCGATGACTATTCTGACCCGGCACCAGCGACAGCTTTTGCCCATTTAGATGCAACGACAAACTTGGAACGTAAATTAACGGAACAAGGGATTTATCCAGCCGTTGACCCATTGGCTTCATCTTCAAGTGCTTTGGCTCCTGAAATCGTTGGGGAAGAACATTATCGTGTAGCAACAGAAGTTCAACGTGTCTTACAACGTTACCGTGAATTACAAGATATTATTGCTATTTTAGGGATGGACGAATTGTCTGACCAAGAAAAAGTCATCGTATCTCGTGCTCGTCGAATTCAATTCTTCTTGTCACAAAACTTCAACGTAGCAGAGCAATTCACTGGTCAACCTGGTTCTTATGTACCAGTTGAAAAAACAGTTGAAGGCTTTAAAGAAATCCTTGAAGGAAAATACGACGATCTTCCAGAAGATGCCTTCCGTAGTGTCGGCACCATCGAAGACGTTATCGAAAAAGCGAAAACTTTAGGCTACTAGAAAGAGGTGCACGATGGAACAAGAAAAAAACAAAGTTCTGCAAGTGAACGTTGTTACTCCAGACGGCAACGTCTATGATCATAATGCCACCATCGTCGTTGCTAAAACGGTTGCTGGTGAAATCGGTATTCTACCAAACCATGCACCGATCATTGCACCTCTTGCGATTGATGAAGTTCGGGTTCGTCGAACAGATTCTGATACACACGTGGACTGGATTGCAGTTAACGGTGGAATCATGGAAGTTCGTGACAACGTGTTGACAATCATCGCTGATACAGCTGAACGTGAACGTGATATTGATGTGTCTCGTGCTGAACGAGCAAAACAACGTGCAGAAGCGAGAATTCAAGAAGCGCGTGAAAAGCAAGATACCGACCAATTAAGTCGTGCCGAGGTTGCTTTGCACCGTGCAATGAATCGAATCAAGGTTTCGAAACATCGTTAATTCTTTTACAGGTTGAGCCAGAAATAATTTTTGGAACTTGTGAATACAATTTTTTAGTGCTGCAAAAGCTATTGATATGGCTTTTGCAGCATTTTTTTATTTTGTCAAAATACAGGTAAACAAGATCTGTTATAGCGAGTATTTTCCAGATCGACTTTTTATCGTTTTCTACGCAGTATGTGATTGTCAATGAACGGATTTAATTGGGAAAAGGCTTATTCCCGCGGTGTATCAGGCGGTCCATCTTTGTTTTTCTTTCTGATTCTGTGAAGCCATTGAAGCAGTCTGTTTTGTTCTTTCGTGTCTTGGTTTGATGACTCGTCTTCCATTAAAGGCATAGCTACTGGCTGCTGTTCGTTAAGCTGGTTATTGCTTGATTGTGGAAGCGACTTTTTTTCTACTTTGATCGTTGCTTTTTCCGCTGGAGCGATAGTCGTTAATTGTTTAAAATAGCGACCATGTGGTGTTTCTGGTAATAGGGAAGATTTCGGAATCGGTAAAGCGACTCCTTCTTCCTGTTTTTCCGCAACTTCAAAGCAACCGACTTTTTCACAGGCCGCTTCCTCAACAGGCTTTCCATCGTAACGAACGCCTTTTGTCTCCTGTTCTGGATCAAATATCAGAGTTTCTTTATGGGTCAAGACCTTAGCGGTGACCACAGAATCAAATAGTTTTACGCCGTTTTGTGTACAAATGTCTAGGTTCGTCAATAGTTCGCAAGCTTCTTTGATCTGTGGCGCCGTCAAATTGGGATCGAGGTCTTTATATTTCCAATTGTGGGTGCCGCCATCGCTTTTTCCAAAGGTGGCAATTAAATCCTTGGTCATTGTTCTGTTCCTTTCTTTGATTTTTTCTGCGTAGGTTGGATCATGGTTTCATCAAGGTTCGCTGGTTTCTTCAGGTCGGACGATTGACATAAGTGAGCGAGCGACAGAGACGACTTTTTCACCGAATTTTTTTACTGGAAAGACTCTCAGTTTCAAAGTCTTCCATTCGGGTGCCATAAAGTAGTCTTCGAAATAATAAAAGAGACGCTTCATGGTGCGGGTAGCTTTGGTGTGCATGAACACCTCGCGGACAAGATCCTTTAGAAAGTGATCAAACTCCGCCGCTCCCAATTGGCAGCGTACTTTTAAGGCTAAAATATATTTAATCGTGACACTGCTGTTTTGTGTTTCATGGTAGAAATTGGTGATTCGTTGTTCGAGTGTTTTGGCTTTTAAGTTGAATAACTGCCGAAACGACAGTGTTTGTATAACATTCATTGATGCTCATCCTTTCATTCTCAATTAGTAGTAGAGGAGGGCGGCAAGACTGCCGCTACCCCTCAAAGTGTTTGATTAAAAAATAATCGTTTCAATCGTTTCGACGTACTTCGCACTTTCGACAGTGTTGAAGAGGTCTGCGCCATCTTTATGGCAAAGTTTTACCTCTGTCATGCGTTGCAGTAATCCTTTGATCTCTGTATCGGTCTTTTGAGTATCGGGATCATTGAAGCTCCAGGTGTGGTTCTTCCCTAAGCTGTTTTTAAAGGTTGCGACGAGTTTTAGCATTTTTTTCCTTCCTTTCTATGATTTATTTGGTGTAGCGTGATTGACTGGTTAGAATCACGCCGTCTAGCTGGCTGCCTTCAACTGATAGTGATTTCATAATTTCACCCAGTTCAAGGACCTTCTCTTCGCTAGGCTCATCCATCACATTTGTAAAGGTGATCTTCTTAGTTTTTTCTCCGCCTGCATCGATTTCTACTTGTAGTTTATTGCCGATCGTTTGAATCATGGTTGTTTCCTCCTAATTTTTTTGGTTCCGGCCGGTGACTAAAAGATAAATGATTTCTAAAAAAAGTGCGAATCGCAAATTGACCAAAAGGGGGTCAATTTGACCTGTTTTTGGGTAAAAAGTGCTGTTTTTGATGAAAAAGCGGTCAAATTGGAGGTATAATGGTCAATTTGCGATTTTACAAGCAGGAGCGAAATGTAGTATAATAAAAGTTTTAATAAAACACTTCATTAACTAATTGTTTTAAGAGAAAGCTCGACGCCCATCGAAATGAATTAAAAGCTGAAGTCAGTAATAAAGTGAAAAGAAATAGTAGAGAAATTTGTTGCGATAAAATGGTAACTAGGACGCAAGCGAAGACAAAAGGTCAATAGCATAATCAAGACAGTAAATAAGAGATGGCAAAGAGTAATAGAATTGTCCCCTTGAATAAATTTTGCGGACAGATATAGGCGAGAAGAAGTTTTAAAAAATCTGTCATTTTAATCTTCAATCGAAAAACGGAATAAAAACTATTATCAAAAATAGGTCGATTATTAGAAGATTGCGGAAAAATGTGTAAATGATTTTTAAAAAGACTTTCTAAGGGGAAAAAGATTTATTTTTGATCGGATCGAAAGAGAAAAATAAACATTAAGTTTTTTAAAAGTTTCTGTATAGTTCTTTGAGCATTCAAAGTATTCTTCTTTACCTGAATCTGTGATATAATCCAACTGTTGATTTTTTTGAAAGGAACGAAGTTATGCAAGTATATGGAATTGATGCAATCGTTAGAATTGTCTCGCATTTTTCCTTTATCTACCTGGCTTTCTGGGCTTTAAGATCGTTACGAATAGAGAATCTCTTTAAAGCATTTAAAGAAACGCAAGTTCGTCTGGCAATTTTGATGCTGGCGATCGCAATCGGCTTTACTTGCAGTACATTTTTCTTAGAAATCATTCTTTTGTGCAAAAATATCTTTTTGACATTTAATTAAGTAAGGTACATATACGAAATAATCGACTAGCATTTTTTGGAGGGAATACAATGGAAGAGATCATCGTTCGTGGTGGTAAACAATTAGAAGGAACAGTACATATCGAAGGTGCAAAAAATGCTGTGCTACCAATTTTAGCTGCGACATTATTAGCTGAAGAAGGAACATCCACTTTGAGTAATGTTCCGATTTTATCTGATGTCTTTACCATGAATCAAGTGATTCGTTATTTGAATACAGATGTTGAATTTAATGAAGAGGCTAAAGAAATTAAGGTGAATGCAACACGTCAATTAAACGTGGAAGCTCCCTATGAATACGTAAGTAAGATGCGCGCATCAATTGTCGTAATGGGTCCGCTATTGGCTCGCAATGGTCATGCTAAAGTTGCAATGCCCGGCGGCTGTGCAATTGGCAAACGTCCAATTGATCTACATTTAAAAGGTTTCCAAGCGTTGGGTGCCAAAATCATTCAAAAAAATGGCTATATTGAAGCTATTGCGGATGAATTAGTTGGGGATACAATTTATTTGGATTTCCCAAGTGTTGGCGCAACACAAAATATTATGATGGCGGCTGTTAAAGCAAAAGGTACAACCGTGATCGAAAACGTTGCGCGTGAACCTGAAATTGTTGATTTAGCAAATTTCTTAAATAAAATGGGCGCTAGCATTCATGGTGCTGGTACTGAAACAATGCGTATTGAAGGTGTTGACCATTTACATGCTGTATCTCATCCAATTGTGCAAGATCGGATTGAAGCTGGAACCTTCATGGTTGCCGCAGCGATGACTGAAGGAAATGTGTTGATTGATGGGGCAATCCCTGAACACAACCGTCCTTTGATTTCTAAACTGATCGAAATGGGTGTTAAGATTACCGAAGAAAATGATGGTTTGCGTGTAATCGGTCCTAAAGCATTGAAGGCGACAGATATTAAAACGATGCCTCATCCTGGGTTCCCAACAGATATGCAAGCTCAAATGACAGCTATTCAATTAGTTGCTGATGGGGTCAGTACAACGACTGAAACAGTGTTTGAAAATCGTTTCCAACATCTAGAAGAAATGCGTAGAATGAATGCACAAGTCAAAATCGACAACAACGTTGCATTGATTAAAGGTGCTTCACAGCTGCAAGGGGCAGAAGTGTATGCAACTGATTTACGCGCAGCTGCTGCATTAGTTTTAGCTGGATTACGTGCAAATGGTATAACACGTGTACGTAACTTGAAATATTTAGACCGTGGATACTATCAATTCCATAAAAAGCTGCAGCAATTAGGTGCGGATGTCGAACGTGTGGATACTGAAAGCAGAAAAGCAACGGATGCTGCAACTGTCTTAGTTTAAGGATTTCAGTTCCTCTTTTTGCAGGATATTAGCTGAGTCAGTAAAATTAATCCATTACGTATGAATAAGGAGTGGATCTATGAGTTCTGGAGAACATATCTTACGTAGCTTAATTCGTATTGTAGCAATCCTACTTGCAGGTGTTTTATTATTTATCGTCGGCAGTATGATTGGTTATGGTGCAATGGGCGGCGGAAATCCATTTAAAGTGCTTATGCCAGATGTTTGGCGTCATATTTTAGAGTTTGTTCATTAGTATTCGTGATAAAAATCTGATTTTGATTATTCAGAAGGGATTGTAGCCAAGTTCTTGGTGCAGTCTCTTTTTTATTGAAATTATCACGTGATTGGGATTACAGAATTACTGTTCATCATGAAGTTTAAATTTTGATGACCAACGAAATACGTATCTTGCTTTATTTTGTAAGAACAGTAAAATGGTATGGAGCTGATTGATTACCAAGAATTGTTTTGAGGTGTAGGAATGAATATTATTAGCAAAGGTTTAATTGGTTTGGTTCGTGGTTATCAACGGTTTATTTCACCGCTGACGCAGCCGTCCTGTCGTTATTATCCGACATGCTCTAGCTATATGATTAAGGCAATACAGGTTCACGGTGCCTTCAAGGGTTTTCTAATGGGGATTTCACGGATTTTACGTTGTCATCCATTTGCGAAAGCTGGTTTTGATTATGTGCCCACCAAATTTTCCTTACGTAAAAACCTGATTGATCAAGAGGAACCAGATTATGAAAAACTACATAAACAGGCTTAAACAGGCTTAGAAGCAAAAAGGATTTTTAAATCGTCAATATTTAACTAAGAGAAAGAAGAGCAAAACTTTTTGCGGAGTTATTCTATAGATTAGAGAAAGCTTCCTCATTTTTCTCCTTTTGTCGATAAATCGACGTTAATAATAGAAAAATCAAAATCCTTTTCTCCATAAATCTGTTGCTTTATCAATTGGTGGCAGATGCAGAAAACAAATAAACATAGTTATTTTAAAGAAATCTCATTGACTATTTATCAGTTAATGTGATTTCTTTTTTCGTTATTTGAAAGATTCAGCAAGCAGTTGTAAGCGCTATAAATTGTTTGAGTATTGCTGAATTATTAAAATATTCAGAAAATTTAATTGACAGTGAGAGATTTTTCCTATATATTCTTTATTATCTTAACGAATTATCATTATTTTATCAGGGGGTAACGGGATGAAAAAAAGAACAGTAGCTGTAATGGCAGCAGGATTGTTTTTACTAGGTGCATGTGGATCGCCTAAAGCGAGCGATAGTGGCGGCAGTGACGATGCTAAGACGATTAAAATTGGCGGAAACTTCGAGTTATCTGGAGCTGTAGCGGCTTACGGCGAAGCGGAAAACGAAGGTGTCAAATTAGCAGTCGAAGAGATTAATAAAGATGGCGGGATTGACGGCAAGAAAATCGAATACGTTTCAAAAGACAATAAGTCTGATAATAATGAAGCAGCTTCTGTTGCAGCAAATTTGACGACTAAAGATGAAGTAGTTGCAATCGTTGGACCGGCTACCTCTGGTGCGACAAAAGCGACATTGCCAAATTTAACCAAAGCAAAGACTCCAGCAGTAACACCATCAGGAACAGATGATGCGATTACTGTTCAAAAAGGAAAAGTACAAGATTATATTTTCCGATCTTGCTTCCAAGATAGTTTCCAAGGAATTGTTTTAGCTAAATATGCAGATGAAAATCTTAAGGCCGATAAAGCCGTTATTTTAGGCGATAATTCAAGTGACTATGCAAGTGGCTTGAAGAAGGCTTTTAAAGAAACCTATAAAGGTGAAATTGTTGCAGAAGAAAACTTTACTGCAGGAGATAAAGATTTCCAAGCAATGTTGACTAAAATCAAAGACAAAGATTTTAACGTTATCTACATTCCAGGCTATTACACAGAAGCTGGTTTAATTATCAAGCAGGCACGTGAAATGGGAATTGAACAGCCTATCATCGGGGCTGACGGCTTTGGAGATGAAAAACTGATTGAAACAGCCGGCGCCAGCAATGTGAAAAACGTATACTATACAGGTCACTTCTCAACCAAAGCTCCAGCAACGGATAAGGTTGAGCCATTTGTAGCAGCTTTTGAGAAGAAATATGGCAAGCAGCCATCTTCATTTAACGCTTTGGCTTATGATTCTGTTTATATGATTAAACAAGCAATTGAAGACGAAGGAAAAGCAACACCAGAGGCAATCAACAAAGGCTTAGCGAACTTGAAAGATTTCGAGGGTGTTACAGGAAAAATCACAATGGACAAAGAACACAATCCAGTAAAATCAGCGGTTGTTCTTGGTCTAACAGATGGAAAAGAAACTTCTGCTGAAACCGTAAATCCTTAATTACTCGGAAAAAGCAGGCAAGGGGGTGTGCCAATGGTATTTGGCACACTCCCTTTTAAGAATTAGGGCTATGAATCGTCCAAACTATTTTTGAAAAGTGATGTGATAAAGATGGAAGTATTTATTCAGCAAATCGTCAATGGGCTTTTTCTGGGTAGTGTTTATGCATTAATGGCATTGGGCTACACCATGGTTTATGGAATTATTAAATTGATCAACTTTGCCCATGGAGAGATTTACATGATCGGCTCATTTATTGGCTACTTTCTGATCAATCAATTTAATATGGGCTTTTTCCCAGCTTTGGTTTTATCAATGGCAGGGAGTGCAATTTTAGGTGTCCTGATTGAATTCTTAGCATACCGACCGTTAAGAAATTCAACACGAATCGCGGCTTTGATTACAGCGATCGGTGTTTCGTATCTATTACAGAACACAATGATTTATTTTTTCAGTTCAACGACAAGACCGTTTCCGCAGGTAATTAAAATGCAGGTCTTTAATATTGGCTTCTTGAGGGTTACAAATATTCAGTTATTGATATTAGGATTGTCATTATTCTTGATGATCGCGTTAAACCTGATTGTTCAGAAAACTAAGATGGGTAAAGCAATGCGTGCTGTAAGTGTCGATACGGATGCGGCGCAGTTGATGGGGATTGATGTGAATCGGACCATCTCATTTACCTTTGCTTTGGGATCAGCGCTAGCTGCAGCAGGCGGAATGATGATCGGTCTGTATTACAACTCGATTGATCCGATGATGGGCTACATACCTGGTCTTAAATCCTTTATCGCCGCAGTTTTAGGCGGAATCGGAATTATTCCCGGAGCGGCTATCGGCGGATTTGTCATTGGTTTGATCGAAACGATTACGACAGCATTAGGTTTTTCTGATTTCAAAGATGCGGTGGTTTATGCCGTATTGATTTTGATTTTATTGGTTCGTCCTGCCGGTATTTTAGGCAAACATGTGAAAGAGAAAGTGTAGGTGAGTCAAATGAAAAAGAATTTGAAATATAATTTGATTTGGCTAGCCTTGATCGTGCTTGGATATGCAGTATTGTACATTGCTTATTCAGCTGGGATGGTCAATCTGTTTTTAGATAATATTTTGGTACAAATAGGGATCAATGTAATTTTGGCGGTAGGTCTGAATTTGATTATTGGATTTTCCGGTCAGTTTTCACTAGGACATGCTGGTTTTATGGCGATCGGTGCTTATGCGGCGGCTCTTATTTCGATGAATACCCCAACTTATGGTGGGTTTTTCTTAGGGATGGCAGTCGGTGTTCTTATAGCAGGAATCGTCGCTGTAGGAGTGGGTATTCCAACCCTGCGTTTAAGTGGCGACTATTTAGCTATTGCCACGCTGGGTGTAGCAGAGATCATTCGTATTCTCTTAATCAATTTTAAGGAGATCACCAACGGGCCTTCTGGTTTGTTTGGAATTGAGCCTTTTGTCGATTGGCAAATGGTTTATGGATTTATGGCGATTACTACATTATTTATCGTTAACTATATTCGTTCAGGTGCTGGTCGTGCGACGATGGCGATTCGTGAAGATGAGATCGCTGCTGAGGCGATGGGCGTTAATACAACAAAGTATAAAGTAATGGCCTTTACCTTTGGTGCTATGACCGCTAGTATTGCTGGTTCACTGTATGCAGGATATTTACAATCAATCGCTCCGAAAGATTTTGCTTTTACTAAATCAGTCGATATTTTGATTCTGGTCGTATTGGGCGGAATCGGCAGTGTGACGGGAACCTTTATTGCGGCAATTCTTTTAGGGATTATCAATATGTATCTTCAGGATTTTGGAACATTGCGGATGATCATTTACGCGTTGGCATTGATTATCTTGATGATCTTTAAACCAGGCGGGTTACTAGGCACAAAAGAGCTATCTGTGAAGAAAATTCTAACTAAGTTTAAAAAAGGAGATGACCAAAATGCCTCTGTTGGAAATTAAAGATTTAACCAAAAACTTTGGCGGTTTGGCGGCGGTCTCCAATGTCAATATCGCATTAGAAGAGAATCAACTGGTGGGCTTGATTGGTCCGAATGGTGCAGGGAAAACAACGTTATTTAATCTAATCACTGGTGTTTATGATCCAAGCGAAGGGGATGTGTTACTGGAGGTCGATGGGAAGAGTCATCGATTGAATGGGCAAAAACCTTATGCGATTGCTGATTTAGGTCTGAGTCGGACCTTTCAAAATATTCGTTTGTTTAAAGATCTGACTGTTTTGGATAATGTCTTGATTGCTATGAACAGCAAAAATAAAGAAGGCTTTTTCTCTAGTGTGCTACGCTTACCGACCTTCTATAATAAAGAAGAAAAATTAAAAGAAGAAGCGTTGAAATTATTAACGATTTTTGATTTGCAGGATAAAGCAGAGAATCTAGCACGTAACTTGCCATATGGTGAGCAGCGTCGTTTAGAGATTGTCCGAGCGCTTGCGACTAAACCAAAAATTCTTTTCTTAGATGAGCCGGCAGCCGGAATGAATCCGCAAGAAACTGCAGCACTTACCTTATTGATTCGCAAGATCCAAAAGGATTTTCAAATCACAATCCTGTTAATCGAACATGATATGAGTCTAGTCATGGATGTTTGTGAGCGAATCTATGTGTTAGAATACGGTCGTATTTTAGCTGAAGGTAAACCAGAAGAAATCAAAAATAATCCAGAAGTTATCAAAGCCTATCTTGGAGGTGAGCTATAATGCTGAAAATTGAAAATCTTTCGGTGCATTACGGCATGATCCAAGCGGTACGTGATGTTAGTTTTGAAGTCAATCAAGGTGAAATTGTTTCGTTGATCGGGGCAAATGGAGCAGGAAAGACAACGATTTTACGGACGATTTCTGGATTGAATCAGCCATCTAAAGGGACGATTACGTTTGAAGGCGCACCGATTCAAAAGAAAGCGCCTAGAAAAATTGTGGCTCAAGGGATATCGCAAGTGCCTGAAGGACGGCATGTTTTCCCAGGATTGACGGTCTTGGAAAACTTAGAAATGGGTGCTTATTTGCGCAAGGATGGCGAAATTCCACAGGATTATGAACACGTCTATGAAAAATTCCCGATTTTGAAGGAGCGATTAAATCAAGACGCTTCAACATTATCTGGCGGGGAACAACAAATGTTAGCGATGGGCCGAGCGTTAATGTCTAAACCACGTCTATTGCTTTTAGATGAGCCTTCAATGGGGTTAGCACCAATTTTTATTCAAGAAATTTTTAATATCATTCAAGAGATTCAAAAACAAGGAACGACCGTTTTATTGATTGAACAAAATGCAAAAATGGCTCTATCCATTGCCGACCGCGGTTACGTGCTGGAGACTGGAAAAGTGGTCTTGTCAGGAACTGGTCAAGAATTGCTAGAAAGTGAAGAAGTGAAGAAAGCTTATCTAGGAGGGTAAAACATGAGTGTAAAAGATTTTATGACAAAAGACTTAGTGACGGTTACACCGAAAACCAAAATTTTTGATGCCGTTGATTTGATGAAAAAATATGATATCCATCGCTTACCGGTTATTGATAACGATAAATTGGTCGGATTGATTACAGAAGGAACAATTCAAGAAGCCTTACCTTCAAAGGCAACGAGCTTGAGCGTTCATGAAGTAAATTATCTATTGAATAAAACGGTTGTGGCGGATGTAATGATCAAGGATGTTAAAACCGTGGCTCCTGACGCGGAATTAGAAGATGGTATCTATTTGATGCGTCAAAATAGAATCAACGTATTGCCAGTATTAGACGATGAGAAGTTGGTCGGGATCATCACCAATAATGATATTTTTGATGCCTTCCTAAAGCTTACCGGTTATCACGAAGGCGGTACACATGTTCAACTGAAAATCCTTGAGGATAAAAAAGGGGTATTAGCTAGAGTCGCGAAAATTTTAGCGGACAATGACTTCAGTATTCTAACAGTCATTGTAGATCATCAAGCAACCGCAACAATTGTCGAAATTCAATTAGCCAGCAAAGAGACAGAAAAAATCAAACAACTTCTCACTGATAATGGTTACGAAGTATTGCGGGCAGCGATCACTCAACCATAACTTTAAGGACAACTGACCACTCAGTTGTCCTTTTCTTTCGTAGTATGATAAACTATTTAAGACGGAGGGAAAGATATGTCTAAAAAGAACAAAGATATCCAAGTTCAGGTTAAAGAAGAAGAACGTCTAATTGATGGAGAAAAGCAAACCGTGACACAATTAGTGATCGGAAAGAAAACGATCGGCGAAATTATTCCTGAAAATAAAAGTTTCCAAGCCTATAACGACGGGCATTTACTGGGAAGCTTCAAGACATTAGATGATGGAATTGAAGCCCTGATACGCAACTGGAATTTACATGAATAATTTTTGAAAAAGTACTTGCTTTTTTTTTGAAGATTAGGTATTATAACTGAGTCGGGTTTTTAAATAATAAAAAAACCTAGCTGGAGGAGTAGCGAAGTGGCTAAACGCGACGGACTGTAAATCCGTTCCTTAGGGTTCAGTGGTTCGAATCCACTCTCCTCCACCATTGGGGTATAGCCAAGCGGTAAGGCAAGGGACTTTGACTCCCTCATGCGTTGGTTCGAATCCAGCTACCCCAGTAGTCAAGTGAGTTGCAGGTGCAGCTCACTTTTTTTATTTTATATAACAAAATATCAAAAGAACCAGTGGAATGAACACTGGTTCTTTTAGTGTCAATGATTGATGGTATTTCGACGGATTTTTTGAAGTCCCCAAAAGCACACTAGACTGAGCAGAAAGATTAAAAAGAGTGCAAAGGACAATGTGGCATAAGGAAATAGCGAAGAATTAGCAATTGATAAAAATGGATTAATAAGTATTTGTCGAATCGCTTCAGGAACATGCGGCTGCATATCTGTGAGTGCCTGAGATATTTCTGACAGATCGCTATGTGCAGGTAGGATGCTCGTATAGGTACCGAGTGCTTTATTGCCGATGGCAAGGTAGCCTATCGCAATATTTCCTAAACTGAATCCACCAACAACTAAGTTTCCAAAGGTAAGTAATCCGATGGCAAGATTCCCCAACGCGATGACTCCTAAAGCAAGGTTTCCGGCAGAGAATAATCCTAATGTTAAGATACCGGCTGAAAAACATCCTAGCGATAATAGACCGATGGAAATGATCCCCCTTGAAAAAATTCCTAATGACAACAAGCCTGAAGAGAAAAAGCCAATACTGACAATTCCATGTGCAGTCGGAATCAATTGCTTTTTATGCCGTAGCGTACTAATCGCAAATTGGCGATTGTGCCACAGCAGCTCTGAAAGATTTGGAATGACGATGTGCAGTAAAGGCAGTGTAAACAAAAGAGTCGTTGATCGATATTCAAAATATAGTTCTGGCTCTCGTTCGTTTAATAAATTGTCTAACGAGAGATCTAATAATTGTGCAATACGTTTTAAAGTATCGATATCAGGGTACCCAGCCCCGCGTTCCCATTTGGAAACCGTTCGATCAGATACATATAAAATATTCGCTAATTGTTTTTGCGTAAGCTCATTTCGTTGTCGATAGTTTCTTAATTGTTTCCCTAAAAAATTTCCCATTTGATTTCCTCTTTCTGATTGATAAGTTAAGCATAGCGGATTGACAGAGAAAAAGGTATAAAATCTGTTGAAAAAGTGATTCTACTTTGCGTAGAGTCTTGATAAATCAAGCTTTCTAAATCAGCCTGTTAATTTTGCAAAGAGCTCTCACTTGATGGGAATTACGATATACGCTACCATTTATAGTAGAAAGAGAGCAGTAGTGATTTATATTTTGAATCTGAAGGGAGTCTGTACTTATGAATAAAGTTGAAGAAATGAAAGAAATGCTGACAGATACGGTAACAAAAATTTACAGTACAATCAAAGAGAGTTCAATAGAAGTAACAAAGGAAAAAGGACAAGTTCCACGCGTGCGTACGATTCGTCCGACTCGCCACACGATTAAATGGAAAGCCAAAAATCATTAATAATCAGAGAAGGAGCTGACCAAAAAGTCTTTTAGACTTTCGGATCAGCTCCTTCTTATTTCTTGACCACTTATGAGTCGTACTCTTTTTTTAATGGTCTATTTCAATGCCTAAAATAGTCAGGTGTCCATTGCCGACTAATTTGATTACCAGCTTCGAAAGGCTGTCAGCGCTCATGGTCGTATCGCTAGTAATCCACCAGTGCAGGGTACCAACGAAAATCGAGGTCATGTATTCAATGATAAAATCTAAAGGAACTTCAATGTCATTCTCCGTAATTTTTAGGCGTTTGAAGACATGTGAGTATTTTTCATTGAGAATCTCTGCGACTTTTTTTCGCAGAATTTCATTCCCTGAGGCATCCATAATTGTTAAGAAGAATTTCCGGTTTGCTTGAATTTGTTCATATATATTTTTTAATACCATTTCAATTTTCCGAACCTTCAAACGATTGCCTTGAACAATCTGATCTGGGTCAAGAACAGCCGCAAAAGCATCGATTGCTTGTTTAAAGATTTGATCATAGAGGTCTTGCTTGTCCTTAAAGTGGGAATAAAAGGTTGCACGATTGATCATCGCTTCGTCCGCGATCTCTTGAATGGTGATATTATCATAGCCTTTTGCTTCTACTAAATGAATAAAAGCCTCCATAATCATTTTATTGGTTCGTTTAACCCGAAGGTCGATTTTTTTTGCCATAGTAAAATCCTTTCATTTTTACAACATATCTAGAGATATTGTTGCTTATCGCACGGATGAAACGGTTTTGAGTATTGCATAACGTTCGAAATGTTTTTAGAATATACGTGAGTAGTATAACAAACACTTTGTAAGTTAATCAACATGTGTTGTTAAAAATGGAAGGTAGGAATAATCATGACATTACGAGCGGGGATTGATGTTGGCTCTACAACCGTCAAGTTGGTCATTTTAAATGAACAAAACGAAAGCATATTTTCGAAGTATGAACGTCACTTTTCCGATGTGAAAACTGCCACAGAACGTGTGTTGCGGGAAGCTGAATCAATGATTGACACTCAAGGAATGACGATGAGCATTACAGGGTCCGGCGGGATGGGTCTAGCAGATGTTTTAGAGATTCCATTTGTCCAAGAGGTAATCGCGTGTACTCGTACTGTTGAGGAAGTTATTCCTGAAACAGACGTCGCCATTGAGTTAGGTGGAGAAGACGCTAAAATCACGTTTTTTGAAGGCGCATTGGAACAACGCATGAATGGGAGTTGCGCTGGTGGTACGGGAGCATTCATTGACCAAATGGCTGTTTTATTGAAGACAGATGCGAATGGAGTCAATGAACTGGCTAAAAATTATAAAACAATTTATCCGATTGCTTCACGCTGTGGGGTTTTTGCTAAAACGGATGTACAGCCGCTTATTAATGAAGGAGCAGCAAAAGAAGATATTGCAGCGAGTATTTTCCAAGCGGTCGTGAATCAAACGATTGCTGGTTTAGCAGCTGGTCGTAAAATAAAAGGAAACATCGCTTTTCTAGGTGGACCGCTATTCTTCATGTCTGAATTGCGTCAACGATTTATCGAAACGTTAAATATCGCGCCGGAAAATGTCATCTTTCCAGAAAATCCTCAACTCTTTGTAGCGATGGGGGCGGCTTTTTATTCAGAGGAAGCAGAAGTAACCACATTGAAAGACTTGCTGCATCGTCTAACAACAGCCGAAGAGGGACATCTGTCTCCGTCAGACACATTAGAGCCATTATTTGAGGGAGAAGCAGAATTAGCCGACTTTCGAATGCGTCACGGACAAGCACAAGCACAAGAAAAGAGCTTGTCTGATCATGAAGGGGTGGCCTTTTTAGGGATTGATGCTGGATCAACAACGACAAAAGTGGCTTTGATTGATGACAGCGGCAATTTGATGTATTCATTTTACGGGAATAACCAAGGGCAACCCTTGGAAACAACGATGACCGTGCTGAAGGACTTGTATAGAAAATTGCCTGAGAATGTCTTTATCGGGAAAGCGGCAGTAACTGGCTACGGCGAGCAATTGATCAAAAATGCGTTGAAGGTCGATATTGGTGAAGTGGAAACTATGGCCCATTACAAGGCTGCTAATCATTTTCAACCAGGTGTTGATTTCATCTTGGACATTGGCGGACAGGACATGAAGGCGATGACGATCAAGGATGGCGCGTTGTCCTCTATTCAATTAAATGAAGCTTGTTCATCTGGCTGCGGCTCATTTATTGAGACATTTGCCAAATCATTGAATTACAATGTTGAAGATTTTGCGAAGGCAGCATTGAAATCAAAGGCTCCTGTTGATCTAGGATCACGTTGTACCGTATTTATGAACTCTAAAGTAAAGCAGGTCCAAAAAGAAGGCGCCTCTGTCGGTGATATTTCTGCGGGCTTGTCTTATTCCGTTATTAAAAATGCGATTTACAAAGTAATCAAGGTTCGTCGTCCAGAAGAGCTTGGCGAAAAAATTGTCTGTCAGGGTGGAACCTTCTACAATGAAGCAGTCCTGCGTGCTTTTGAAATGGTCACGGGGCGTGAGGTTGTTCGTCCGTCGATCGCTGGCTTAATGGGAGCCTTTGGTGCGGCTTTGATCGCTTTAGAAAATTACGAAGTCGGAGAAAAAACTGAAACTCTCTCTTTAGCAGAAATCGACACCTTCACCGCTGAAAAAGAATTTACTCACTGTGGTTTATGTGAAAATAATTGCATGCAGACAGTCACGTTGTTCTCAGACGGACGTCAGTTTATTACTGGAAATCGTTGTGAACGTGGGGCACGAATCAAGATTAAGCGAGAAGATAAGAAAGTCAATCTTGTCGATTACAAATATCGCCGTTTATTCAAATATCGTCCGCTCCGGAAAAAAGAAGCCATTCGCGGTGAAATCGGTATTCCCCGCGTCTTGAACATGTACGAAAATTATCCCTTGTGGCATACTTTCTTCAGTGATTTAGGCTTCCGAGTGAAATTATCGCCGCGTTCAAACAAAGAATTATATGAACAAGGAATGGAAACTATTCCAAGTGATACGGCCTGCTACCCAGCGAAAATCGCTCACGGACACATTCAAGCTTTGATTGATAGTGGTGTGCCGATGATTTTCTACCCAGGTGTGGTATTTGAGCGAGAAGAATCAAAGGAAGCGGATAATCATTTTAATTGTCCGATCGTCCAAAGCTATCCTGATGTTATCCGCAACAATGTCGATGATATTCGTGAAGGGAAAGTGGATTATCGCAACCCGTACTTGAACTTAGCCAATGAAGCCTCTGTCGCTAAAGTTTTAGGACGGTGCTTCAAAGATCTAGGTATTACACAAGAAGAAATCAATAGCGCTTTGCATCATGCTTATGAAGAATTAGAAGTATTCAAAGAAGACATTCGTCAAAAAGGCGAAGAGACTTTGCTGATGCTCAATCAAAAAGGGGAACGAGGCGTAGTTCTTTCTGGACGTCCGTATCATTTGGACCCTGAGATCAATCATGGGATTGCAGAAGTGATCACCCAAGAAGGCTTCCATGTGTTGACGGAAGATAGTGTGTCCCACTTGAGTGATGTCGGCAACCTTCGTGTTGTTAATCAGTGGGTGTATCATTCTCGTTTATATGCAGCCGCACGAGTGGTAGCAAAATCGAAAAATCTAGAGCTGGTACAATTGAATTCATTTGGCTGCGGTCTTGACGCAGTAACCACGGATCAAGTCGAAGAAATCATGGATCAGTATGGCAAGATTTATACCGTCCTGAAAATTGACGAAGGTTCGAACTTAGGAGCTATCAGAATTCGTTTGCGTTCATTAAAGGCAGCAGTCAATGAACGAGATAAATCGAATTTCGAACCAACGAAACGCTTTGAAGAACCAGAAAAAATTGTCTTCACGAAAGAAATGCGTAAGAAACATACACTATTATTACCGATGCTTAGCCCAATCCATCAATCAGGCTTGTTTGATATTGCTTTAGAAGCATCAGGATACAATGTAGTGTGTTTACCAGCAATGGATCGTGAGGCCATCAATGTGGGCCTGAAATTTGTTAACAATGATTCTTGCTACCCAGCAATCATCTCGATTGGTCAATTAGTTGAAGCCTTACAAAGCGGCAAATATGATTTAAATAATACAAGTGTGATGATGAGTCAAACCGGAGGCGGTTGTCGGGCGACGAACTACATTCCATTACTGCGTAAAGCCTTGAACGATGCTGGCTTCCCGCAGGTTCCAGTTGTTTCCGTCTCACTTGGAAATAAAGGGGTAGAAAGCAACCCTGGCTTTAAATATACACTGCCGATGCTGAAGCGTATCGTCGTAGCGATTCTTTATGGCGATTTGTTTGAACGCGTGGTATATCGCACACGTCCATATGAATTAGAAAAAGGGCAGATTGATGCTTTGCATGAAGAATGGTTGAAGAAAGTCGAAGGAAATGTTCGAAATGGCTCATTGACGCAGTTCAATCGCAACATGAAAAAAATCATCAAGGATTTTGATACAGTTCCAATTTCAAATGAAGTTAAGCCGAAGGTCGGTGTCGTCGGTGAAATATTGGTGAAATACTCACCAACAGCCAATAATGACATTGTTCGCTTGTTAGAAGCAGAAGGCGCTGAAGCGGTTGTTCCGGATTTGATCGGCTTTATGAACTATTCTTTATATAATCAGATTTGGAAATACGACAATATGGGGATGCCGAAGAAAAATAAAAATCTGGCCGAAATGGCGATCAAATTGATTGAAGTTGTAGAAAAACCAATGGATAAAGCCTTACGTGCCTCTGAGCGCTTTACCGGGATTCATTCTATCTACCAATTGGCTGAAGATGCCAGCAAAATTCTTTCAATCGGTAATCACACAGGTGAAGGCTGGTTCTTGACTGGTGAAATGATTGATCTGTTGAAAACTGGCGTAAACAATATTGTCTGTATGCAGCCATTTGGTTGTTTACCCAATCATGTAGTTGGTAAAGGTGTCATTAAAGAATTGCGCCACCAATACCCTAAATCAAATATTGCTGCGATCGATTATGATCCTGGTGTTTCGATTGTAAACCAATTAAATCGGATTCGTTTGATGATGGCAACGGCCAATAAACAATTAAAGGAAGAAGTTAAAAGTTGATTGAAAGAGTAGACCAATTAAAAAAGGTCTACTCTTTTTGTAATTTTTACTCGTACGTTAGCACGAATAAAAAATCGTATACGCACGAAATAAAGACAATTTTTTGCGGTCAGGAAAGAAGCGAATCCTAACCAATGAACTAGCTGTTAGTCGTTAGTTCTATTGGTAAGAACAGATTGATTCAAACTGGCAGACATTTAATGAAGGCTATTTTAACTACCGGAGATTCAAAAAAATACTTTAAAATGATCCGTAAAAAACAGAAATCAAACATGAGATAAAAAAGGATTATTGTTGTACATTAGGTATATACCAGTTATAATAAGAATAGATAATTTGAACGGGGTGATGGCCATGGCAAATCAAGTGCCAGTTTATATTCAAATACATGATCAGCTAAAGCATGAAATTGAAAACGGTGTATGGAAGGTCGGTGCACGTCTACCTTCTGAACGGGAATTGTCTTTGAGGTTTGGCGTAAGTCGAATGACTCTACGTCAGGCAATCCAAACACTTTCTGATGAAGGAATACTGGAACGGAAAATTGGTTCAGGAACTTATGTAGCCAGTCGTAAAGTTCAGGAAAAGATGACTGGAACGACAAGTTTTACCGATATTATGGAATCGCAGGGAAAAATTCCCTCCAGCAAAACGATCTCCTTTTTTCACTCACGGGCAAGCTCTAGCGAAGCGGAAAAATTAGGTTTAGAAAAAGGCGAACAAGTGTTACGAATGGAACGGATTCGTTACGCGGATGACCTGCCAATCTGTTTTGAAGTGGCGAGTATCCCCGCTAAATTAATTGAAGGTTTTAGCAAAGAAGAAATCACGGAATCGTTCTATCATAGTTTGCAAGAAAAAGGTTTTGAAATCGGTCGTGCCAATCAGACGGTATCAGCAACATTAGCTTCAGAACAAATCGCTGAATATTTGGCAGTAAAACGTGGTGACGCGATCTTGCGTTTACGTCAAATTTCATATCTAGCGGATGGGGAACCATTTGAATATGTCCGCACGCAATATGTTGGCAGTCGCTTTGAGTTTTATTTAGAAAAATAATCCAAGCGGCTATGCCTCTTGGATTATTTGCTCATGATAAGTGACTTCGCCAGTAGTAAAGCTCACTTGACCATTCAGCAAATCAGTAACCTGAGCTTCGAAATCAGCAACTTGATTCTCATCTACCATACAGGTGACAACAACTCGATCGGTGAATTGAGTATCTTTGACAGCAAGATTCTCGCTGGCAATAAAATTCTCCATCTTTCCCCAATTCGAGTAGTCAAGCTGGACGAAGACTTCTTGCTGCAGTCTGCCCTCAACAATCCCTGTATGGACAATTGCTTGAGCAACCGAGCCAGAATAAGCACGGATCAATCCGCCAGCGCCAAGCTTTGTTCCGCCAAAATAACGAGTGACAACAGCACAGACATTGATTAGATCATTTTTTTTCATTACCTCTAGCATTGGAACACCGGCAGTCCCGCTGGGTTCTCCATCGTCTGAAGAGCGCTGAATCTCATGATGATCTCCTAGGACAAAAGCGCTGCAATTATGATTTGCCTTCCAATGTTCTTTTTTTATTTGTTGAATGAATGCCTTTGCTTCTTCTTCAGTTTCAATGCGTTTTAAGAAGCAAATAAATCTCGATTTTTTAATCTCGACTTCGTGTTGGTTGTCTTCTTTTATGGTTCGATATTTTTGCAGCATGTTTTTGCCTCACTTTAGTTTTCTCTATTCTAGTATAGAAGAAAAGCGGGAGAGGTTTCAACTAAAGGCTGTTTTGTCTGTATGATTTTTTGTTTGAAGGTGAGGGATGAGCATGACACGTGCAAAAAAATATGACAGCATTACGCATTATTTAAAAAATAATAATGGCTCACAAGTCACGTTGACCTTTACACAATTTGACGAGCTGTTGTTTCCTCGCAGCGGATTACCTCATACCGCGCGCCAAGACCCAGATTGGTGGGCGAATGATTATCGCCATCCGGAAAAAGGTGCATATGGTTGGTTGAATGCGAATTATGAAGTAGTACAGGTAAATCTCGGCAAGGAATACGTGGTTTTTAATAAATTAGTAAAATCAAGTTGGTTAATTTAGCTTTTTGTGAAAAACAGTCAGAGAAAAGTGCGGCAAGTCATTGCTGCGCTTTTTTTGTTTTTCTAAGACCAAAAGATGTTTCAAAATCAAAAAAACTTAGGTTCTATAATATTTGGTGTTGTTACTCTTTCTGAGTGAGAACACCAAGTATTTTTTTATACAAAAAGACATTTGGTTGTCCTATAATTAAATCGCTGAACCCAATCATAGGAGGCGAACCAAATGTCCAGTATTAAGAATATCAAATATAAAGATAATTGCCTAGACAAAACCATCAAACAAATCCTAAATATTCA
>NZ_KE136366.1:87444-327383 GCF_000406965.1 Enterococcus avium ATCC 14025
AAACTTGAAGGGAAGAATAACTTGATTAAAGTGATTAAGAGAGTGGCATTCGGTTTTAGAACCTTTCGCCACCTTCGTATGCGAATTCTGATTCAACAGAATCTTTGCGACATTATTTGAGCAAAAAAACAAAAAGAAAAAAGGAAACGCCGAAGCATTTCCTTTCAGTGATTTAATGAGAACAACACGATTTGACTTAGAGCCAAAACTTAGAGTCGTTTGCGTATCTTTCTGAAAAAGAGGGGGAGACAAATGGAAATAACAGGTCAGCGTTTATTATTAGAGGAGTGGCGTACATTTTACCCTAAGATTGATCTGACTCAAGCTGAAAAAATTCCTGCAATGGTGCAGATTGATAAGAACTGGGTGTGTCAGCGATGTGGTGAAGTCTCTCAAGAAAAGGTACCCGCAGGATTTTTTTATTGTCCGTCTTGCTTGGCCTTGGGACGTGTGGATAGTAATAGTTCACTGTATTTCTTTCCTATTAAAAAGGCCGTTCCGAAAAAAGTGGTTCTCACGTGGTCGGGAAAACTTTCAACTGCGCAACAGAAAATTGCTGATGGCTTACTTGAGGATCAACTTAAAAAGCGTTCCTTTCTACTTTGGGCAGTCACTGGTGCGGGGAAAACAGAGATTCTTTTTCCGCTTTTAAAGAGTCTTTTGGAGAAAGGCAAGAAAATTGCTGTGACTTCTCCGCGGGTAGATGTTTGCAATGAGGTCTTTCTTCGTTTTCGCCAAGCCTTTCCTGATGAAAAAATCAGTCTTTTTCACGGACAGGAACGAAAAGATGCAGGTGATCAGTTTGTCGTGTGCACCGTTCACCAGCTTTTACGTTACCACGAATTTTTTGATTTAGTGATTGTTGATGAAGTCGATGCCTTTCCTTACGCTGAGGACCCTTTGCTGCATCGAGCAGTGGACATCGCGCAGAAAAGAGAAGGAAAACGTGTATATTTAAGTGCGACACCGGATAAGGTGTTAAAAAAGACAGTTGACCGGGTTTATTATTTGCCAGCACGTTATCATCGCCGCAAGCTGCCCGTTCCGCAAGTATTGTTTTCTTGGTGTTTAGAAAAACATTTACTTGCAGGACAGTTGCCAAAGAAGGTTTTAGCTAAAATAACGGATTTACTAGAGAAAAATAATGTTTTATTTTTTTGTCCCAACATCTCCTTATTAGCAAAAATAGCAGCGTTTATCCAAGGTGTATACTCAGATATTCGATTGACGACGGTTTTTTCACAGGATCAGGAGCGTCTAATTAAGGTCGAAAACATGCGTGCAGGAAAGTATCAATTACTTTTAACAACGACCATTCTAGAACGTGGAGTAACCTTTGAGAGGGTATCGGTCATCGTATTGCAGGCTTCTCATCGGGTCTTTAAAAAATCCGCACTGGTGCAGATTGCTGGTCGAGCGGATCGTAAAGGAGAGTATTCTCAGGCAGAGGTGATTTTTGTTACCAGTGAACGAACCACAGCAATCAAATCAGCAATTAGGGAAATTAAAAAGAACAATCAGCAAGCGTTGAAAGAAGGATTGATCAATGCGCTGTAGCTGTTGTCAAAAAGAGTTAGTGAGAAATCTCACCCTACGAGAATTGTTCCACTCTGCAAATTTGAGATGTTATCATTGTGAGAAATTATTTACAAAAATCGATCAAGCCACTTCTTGCCCTGGTTGTGGAAGAGCAGATTCATCAAAACTCTGTTCGGATTGTCGATTATGGCATCAAGAGCTTGGATTTGTCATGAAAAATAGGAGTCTCTTTCATTATGATGAGGGATTTCGCAAATGGATCGAAGCCTATAAATTTACTGGAGATTACCGATTGCGAGGGGCGTTTGTCAATGAGCTTGCACAAATTTTACAAAACTATCGTGACTATTTAATCTGTCCGCTGCCTCTTTCGAAGGAACGATTTGAACAAAGAGGGTTTAATCAAGTTCGCGGCTGTTTAGAACTGACGAAAATGCCCTTGAAAGATTTGTTGCGACGCAAGGAGTTAACTCCACAGTCAGAAAAATCACGTAAAGCTCGCTTGGAAATGGAGCAGCCATTTGAGTTAAGGGTAGCAAATGGAAAAATTAGAAATCAAAAAGTTTTATTAGTTGATGATGTTTATACAACGGGGCGAACCCTTTTTCATGGTGCCGAACTGCTTTATAAAAATGGTGTGGAAGCGGTAGAAAGCTTGACTTTTGCTCGTTAAAATGCATCATTTAGGATTATGAAATTGATAGCGATTTACTTTGCAAAAGGATTAGATTTCGATATAATAGAGTTAAGAAGAAGAGGTAAGAGTGGTCCTTCCTTCTCTTCAGTTGGCAAGACGAAAGGGGCAATACGTATGTTCAAATATAATGTTCGTGGGGAAAACATCGAAGTTACTGAGGCTATCCGCAATTACGTTGAAAAGAAAGTAGGAAAGTTAGAACGCTACTTCACTGATGTTCCGGACGCAACTGCTTATGTCAATTTGAAAGTATACACAGAAAAAACGGCAAAAGTTGAAGTAACGATTCCATTACCTTACTTAGTTCTTCGGGCGGAAGAAACTTCACCAGATTTATATGCAAGTATTGATTTGGTTGTGGATAAATTAGAACGTCAGATTCGCAAATTTAAAACAAAAATTAATCGCAAAGCTCGTGAAACGGGCATGCCTGAGCGTGAAGTAGAAGTGTTAGTGAACGCAGAAGATTCAGAAGAATCTGAATTAGAAATCGTTCGTACAAAACGCTTATCATTGAAACCAATGGGTAGCGAAGAAGCTGTTTTACAAATGAACATGCTTGGACACAACTTCTTTATTTTTGAAGATGCTGAAACAAATGGTACAAGCATTGTTTACCGTCGTAAAGATGGCAAATACGGCTTAATTGAAACAGATTAATAAGCGTTTATCGCCTTCCAGCTGATGCTGGAAGGTTTTTTATTTTCAATAAAAATAAAGTTTTGGGAGATAGAACTGTTTATTGTAAGAATTGTTCCTTATTCGACTTGGTCTTAAAGAAAATCACAAAAAAAGATTAATCATTATATAAGACGCGCTTTATTCGCCGCGAGAAGTTTCTTTTCTCAAGGACTAATGATAAAATATACTAGCGGGTTTCTATCAAAAAATAGAAAATGAAAAGAAATAAAGGAGTAAGGTAAACGAATGGCAAACTTTCTGAGACGAATGATTGAAAATGATAAAAAAGAATTAAAACGATTGAGCGGGATTGCTGAC
The DNA here is from genome assembly GCF_000406965.1 of Enterococcus avium ATCC 14025. Lineage (GTDB taxonomy): Bacteria > Bacillota > Bacilli > Lactobacillales > Enterococcaceae > Enterococcus_A > Enterococcus_A avium. Next base: position 90,680 of record NZ_KE136366.1, read on the forward strand.
AAGGTCGAAGAATATTCTAGCGACATGGAAAAATTGTCTGATGGACAATTACGTGGCAAAACCGAAGAATTTAGAGGACGTTATCAAGCGGGGGAAACGCTAGATGACTTATTGCCAGAAGCTTTTGCGGTGGTCCGTGAAGCAGCTAAGCGTGTTCTAGGCTTGTATCCATACCACGTTCAGTTAATGGGCGGGATCGTTTTACATGATGGGAATATTCCTGAAATGAAAACCGGTGAAGGGAAAACGTTGACAGCAACGATGCCGGTTTATTTGAATGCCTTGACTGGAGAAGGAGTCCACGTCGTAACTGTTAATGAATATCTAGCTACACGTGACTCCACAGAAATGGGTGAATTGTATAACTTCTTAGGTTTAAGCGTTGGTTTAAATATCAATTCAAAAACTTCTGAAGAAAAACGTGAAGCGTACAATTGCGACATCACCTACAGTACAAATAATGAACTAGGATTTGACTATCTGCGTGACAACATGGTAGTTTACCAAAGCCAAATGGTTCAACGTCCATTAAATTATGCAATTGTCGATGAAGTAGACTCAATCCTGATTGATGAAGCGCGGACACCGTTGATTATCTCTGGTGCGGCTGAAAAATCGACAGCTCTTTATACACGAACTGATAATTTTGTGAAGCGTTTGAAAGAGGATGAAGATTTCAAAATCGATATCCAATCGAAAACGATCGGGCTGACTGAACAAGGGATTGAAAAAGCAGAAGAAAACTTTGGTTTAGAAAACTTATACGATTTAGACAATACTGCGTTGACCCATCACTTAGATCAAGCATTGCGCGCAAACTTCATTATGATTCGCGATATTGATTACGTTGTGCAAGAAGGCAAGGTTTTAATTGTTGACCAATTTACTGGGCGTATCATGGATGGACGTCGTTATTCTGACGGTCTGCATCAAGCAATTGAAGCAAAAGAAGCGGTTGAGATCGAAGACGAAACGAAAACGATGGCGACTATCACCTTCCAGAACTATTTCCGTATGTATAAAAAATTAGCCGGAATGACTGGTACTGCTAAAACGGAAGAAGAAGAATTCCGCGAAATTTATAATATTGAAGTTATTCAAATTCCAACAAACCGTCCGATTATCCGGGAAGACCATGCAGATTTGTTGTATCCAACTTTGGAAAGCAAGTTCCATGCAGTGGTACAGGACATTAAAGAACGTCATCGCAAAGGCCAGCCGATCCTAGTTGGTACAGTTGCTGTTGAAACGTCTGAGCTGCTTTCAAATATGCTGGATCGTGAAAAGGTGCCTCATGAAGTCTTGAACGCGAAAAATCACTTTAAAGAAGCAGAAATTATCATGAACGCCGGACAAAAAGGCTCGGTAACGATCGCTACCAATATGGCCGGTCGAGGAACTGATATCAAGTTAGGCCTAGGGGTCGTTGAATTAGGCGGTCTAGCTGTAATTGGTACCGAACGTCATGAATCTCGTCGTATCGATAATCAGCTTCGTGGACGTTCAGGTCGTCAAGGAGATCCAGGGGTTTCACAATTCTACCTTTCATTGGAAGATGATTTGATGAAACGTTTTGGTTCTGAACGGATCAAAGCCTTCTTGGATCGTATGAAGGTAGAAGACGAAGATGCCGTGATTCAAAGTAAAATGCTGACTCGCCAAGTAGAATCTGCTCAAAAACGAGTAGAAGGAAATAACTATGACACGCGTAAAAATGTCTTGCAATACGATGATGTGATGCGGGAGCAGCGGGAAGTCATTTACAAACAACGTCAAGATGTTATTATGGGCGAAAAGGATTTGTCTCCGCAATTGTTGAACATGGTGCGTCGGACAATTTCTCGTGTGGTTGACAGCCATACTCAATTAGATAAAGATAATTGGAATCTTGAAGCTTTAGCGGATTTTGCTGGAGCAACATTGGTTCATGAGGATTCTGTTTCAAAGGCTGATTTTGAAGGCAAAACACCAGAAGAAATGAAAGATTATCTATATGGTCGCGCCAAAGAAGTATTTGATACAAAAGCGTCACAATTGCAAAGTCCAGAACAATTGTTGGAATTTGAAAAAGTGGTCATCTTGCGTGTGGTGGATACGAAATGGACAGATCATATTGATGCGATGGATCAATTGCGTCAATCAGTCGGCTTACGGGCTTATGGACAAAATAATCCGTTGGTAGAATACCAAACAGAAGGCTACAAGATGTTTGAGGATATGGTTGGAGCCATCGAGTTTGAAGTAACACGTCTATTCATGAAAGCGGAGATTCGTCAAAATGTTCAACGAGAGCAAGTTGCTCAAAATCAACAAGAACATCCTGTAGAAGCAGATGGAGATCCGAAGAATTTGACCCATACTAAGCAAAAACCGGTTCATGTGGAAAAGGTTGGTCGGAATGATCCATGTCCATGCGGCAGTGGTAAAAAATATAAAAATTGCCACGGTAAGGGACAATAATTTTCTACGATAAGTAAGGAACCTTTTGAACGGGACATAGCCGCTATGTCTCGTTCTTTGCGAGTTCGTGACGCTGTTCTATTTCTACAAGTTGTCACAGAAGCTTAAAAAATGTATATAATAAGAGTTAGTTTTAAATGTTTGGTTTTACGGATTGTTTTATCCGCAAGAAAGAAGGAATAGATTTGGAAAATGCAGAAATACGTAATTTTTTAGATACGATGCAAGAGCAAGTCGCAAGCTTCAGGGGGTCTCTTTGACCTAGAGCAGTTAGAAGAGGATATCGCCGAAGCAGAAAATCAAATGTCTGCACCAGGATTTTGGGATGACTCGGAAAAAGCTCAAGCTTTAATTAATCGCAACAACGCAGCGAAAGAAACATATGATCAATTTCAAGCGATTGCTAACGAAACAGATGAGTTAAATCTGATGTGGGAAATGCAACAAGAAGAGTTTGATAGCGATTTGCAAAAAGAGCTGGAAGAACGCTTAGTACAATTGCAGGAAAAGATTTCTGGCTTTGAGTTATCGCTGTTACTTGATGCTCCCTATGATAAAAACAATGCAATTGTTGAATTGCATCCAGGTGCTGGTGGAACAGAATCACAGGATTGGGGATCAATGCTTTTACGAATGTATACGCGCTGGTCAGAGCAGCACGGATTTTCAGTTGAGACGATTGATTATCAATCAGGTGATGAAGCAGGAATCAAGAGTGTTACACTGATGATTAAAGGGACGAATGCGTATGGTTATTTAAAATCAGAAAAAGGTGTCCACCGATTAGTGCGAATCTCGCCGTTTGATTCTGCGAGTCGCCGTCATACTTCATTTTGTTCCGTTGAGGTCATGCCTGAATTAGATGAAAATATTGAAGTTGAGATTAATCCAGATGATTTGAAGGTCGACGTTTATCGGGCAAGCGGAGCAGGTGGTCAGCATATCAATAAAACCTCATCAGCTGTACGGATTACGCATTTGCCTACGGGAACGGTTGTTGCTAGTCAAGCACAGCGTTCGCAATTTCATAATCGCGAGACAGCCATGCAAATGTTAAAGGCGAAACTCTATCAGTTAGAAATTGAGAAGAAAGAGCAAGAAGCTGCTGCCTTGCGAGGGGAACAAAAGGAAATCGGTTGGGGCTCACAAATTCGCTCTTACGTTTTTCATCCATACTCTATGGTAAAGGATCACCGTACCGAATATGAGACGGGAAATGTCCAAGCAGTAATGGATGGCGACTTGGATCCTTTCATCGATGCTTATCTGAAATGGCGTCTGGCACAAGAGTCCTAAGTTTAAAATGAAATCAAATTGTAAAGTAATGAAAGCCTGTTGCAATGTTGGCATGCTATAATAGCAAAGAATTTAAGAGGATTTGGAGAGATAAAGCATGATTGAAATGCAGGATGTAACAAAAAAATATCCTAATAAGACAACAGCTGTGCGTGGGATTTCGGTCCGTATCGATCAAGGTGAGTTCGTCTATGTCGTTGGTCCCTCTGGTAGCGGAAAATCTACCTTTATTAAGTTGATGTATCGTGAAGAAAAAGCCACATCCGGGAAAGTATTAGATGTTGCCCGTCATGATTTATTAAAGATCAAGAATAAAGAAGTGCCTTATTTACGTCGTGATGTCGGCGTTGTGTTCCAGGACTTCAAATTATTGCCCCGAAAAACTGTTTATGAAAATGTTGCTTACGCTATGCAAGTAATCGGTCGTAAACCACGGGATATCAAAAAACGTGTTATGGAGGTTTTAGACCTTGTTGGTTTGAAACACAAAGTCCGCGTATTCCCAAGTGAATTATCCGGAGGAGAACAGCAACGGGTCTCGATTGCACGTGCGATTGTAAATACACCAAAAGTCCTGATTGCTGATGAACCAACTGGTAATTTGGACCCAGATACTTCTTGGGAAATCATGCATTTATTAGAACGAATCAATAATCAAGGTACAACGATCGTTATGGCGACTCATAACAAAACGATCGTAGACACCATGCGCCATCGTTTAATCGCGATTGAAAATGGCTTGATCGTTCGAGATGAAGCGGAAGGAGAATACGAGTTTGATGATTAGAAATTTCTTCCGACACCTGTTGGAAAGTATCAAGAGTGTGAAGCGTAATGGCTGGATGACTCTGGCATCAGTCAGTGCGGTAACGATCACGTTAACAATGGCGGGAATTTTCCTGGCTGTGATTATGAATGCAACCAAGTTAGCTCAAGATGTTGAGGGCAACGTTGAAGTGACAGTCTTTGTTGATATCGGTACAAAAGATAAAGAATTAAAAGAATTGAAGTCTGAATTACAGGATATCAATCATGTGGACAAAGTGACTTTTTCTAGCAAACAAGATCAATTGAAGAAGTTGCAAAAACAAATGGGCGATGCATGGGACCTTTTCGAAGGCGACAGTAATCCACTCTATGATGTATATGTAGTAAAGGCGACCGATGCACAATATATTCGTCCGGTGACTCGAGAAGCCAGTCAATTAAGTAATGTCTTTCGTGCAAATTACGGCGGAAATTCAGCTGACCGAATCATCCAGATGGCAAAAGTTGTCCGGACTTGGGGCTTAGCAGCCGCTGCCTTATTAGTTTTCGTAGCAATTTTCTTGATTTCGAATACGATTCGGATCACGATCATTTCACGTAAAACGGAGATTCAAATCATGCGTCTGGTAGGTGCGAAAAATGGTTATATTCGTTGGCCATTCTTCCTCGAAGGCGGATGGATTGGATTGATTGGTTCCATTGTGCCAATCTTGATCTTAACTTATGGCTACTCGCAAGTTTATGGCTTAGCTGCCCCTTATCTATTGCAATCAAACTTAGAATTGCTGCGTCCAAACCAAATCGTATGGATATTAGATATCACGATGGCGGTCGGCGGCTACTTGATTGGTTCATTAGGATCAGTTATCTCGATGCGTCGTTTCTTAAAAATCTAACAAATCAAAGCTTCTTCGAAAAATTTCGAAGGAGCTTATTTTTTGCCAGAATTAGTAAAGAATTCTATCCCTTGATTTTTTTAGTAAAAGCTCCTAGAATAAATATCAATTAAATAAAACGCTACCGAGCAAGGGAGCCAATTTCGTTAGGTCATTGAAGAAATTGGACTTCCTTGTTTTGCGTGTTCAACTTCTTCCAGTTTAATCATGTATGAATTGAAGATTAAACCCAATTATTAATATTAAATGTTTAAACGGTTTCGTTGAACTGTATGCGTAGCGCCTATTTAGATTATTAATCGAGGAGGAATATTGATTATGGCATGGGTATCATTGATTGTGGCAGGAGTTTTTGAAATGTTTTGGGCGACGATGATGAAATTGAGTGAAGGTTTTAGTAAAATGAATTATTCGCTTTTGACGATAATTGGCATGATAGCCAGTTTTTATTTTTTGTCGAAGTCGTTACATTCGTTACCGATGAGTTTAGCTTATCCTATTTGGACAGGAATTGGCGCTGTCGGCTCTATTTTAATTGGGGTTCTTTTATTTAAAGATCATTTGTCGCTTTTAACTAGTTTCTTTGTTGTACTTTTGGTAGCAGGAATTATTGGAATCAAGATTACTAGCGGACATTAAGCCAAAATTAGGTTAAACTATTTTTAGCAAAAGCTCAGGAGGATCTTATGATTAAAAGAACGGATGAACTAACACCACAAGAATTATTGACAATATTGCAGGCTCGTACGGCGGTTTTTGTTGTAGAGCAGGAGTGTCCTTATCAAGAAGTCGATGAAGCTGATCGGTCGGCGTTACATGTGTGGATCGAAGAAAATGGCAGATTGCAGGCCTATGCGCGAATTCTAGCCGAAGAAGAAACGATCCATTTTGGGCGTGTACTAGTCGTTAAAGAATATCGTGGACAGCAATTAGGACGAACAATCGTATCGAAAACGCTAAAAGAAATTGAGACTCGCTATCCAAAGCGTCCGGTGGTCATTTCGGCACAGGCCCACTTAGTTGATTTTTATCACTCATTTGGGTTTGAAAAAAACTCTGGAATCTATTTAGAGGATGAAATCCCTCACATTGAGATGATTTTGAGAAATGAAAAAAATCACTAAGGTCCATTGTTTACAATCAACATTATCTCGGCTATCCTTTAGTAGAAGGAGTGTGGGAGAATGTCATTTGTGACAGGGCACTTGGGATTACTTTTCCTAATTATCAATACTATTTTATCATTTATCATTGTTTTTCGAGAACGTAAGGATACGGTTAATACGTGGGCATGGCTATTAGTTTTGACTTTTATCCCCATTCTCGGCTTTATTTTATACGTTTTTTTTGGAAAGGGAATCTCCAAGGAACGGATCTTTGATTTAAAGATGCAGACCAAAATCGGGATGAACGTAGAGGTCCAGCAGCAACAAAGAGCACTAGCACGAGGACTTTTTCCAAAACCGACAACAAACCAAGTCGATCCGAAACAGTTGATTTATATGCTGACGATGTTTGAGAGTTCGTTGTATACCACCAATAATGAAGTCATTCTATATACCGATGGACGTGAGAAGTTCGATGCTTTAATTAAGGATATTAATCGGGCAAAGTACCATATTCATATGGAATACTATATTTATCGCGCAGACGACTTGGGTCTTGAGGTTCGAGAGGCATTAGTAGCGGCTGCTTTACGTGGTGTAAAGGTCCGTTTGCTCTTAGATGCTTGGGGCTCAACACAAGTAAATCGCCGGTTTCTCTCTCCGCTGATCGAAGTCGGTGGAGAGGTCGATTTTTTCTTTCCGCTGTTTTTACCGTATTTGAACCCACGAATGAATTATCGCAATCATCGAAAAATCGTCGTAATTGATGGAGAGATTGGGTATACGGGCGGCTTTAACGTTGGCGATGAATATCTTGGCTTAGTCGAAAAATTTGGCTATTGGCGGGATAATCATTTACGGATTCACGGCCATGCTGTGTACACATTGCAGAACCGATTTTTAATGGATTGGAATTCTCAGCAGAAACACGAGCTGGTCTATCAGCCTGATTATTTTCCTGAGATTAAATCAGAAGGAAAATTAGCGTTGCAAATGGTGAGTAGCGGGCCAGACAGTGAGCATGAACAGATTAAATTGACTTATTTAAAAATGATCAATTTAGCAAAAAAAGAAATTTTGATTCAGACACCCTATTATATCCCGGACGCACCAATTCATGAGGCTCTAAAGCTGGCATTATTATCAGGTGTAAAGGTACGGATGCAAATTCCGAATAAGCCGGATCATATTTTAGTTTATTGGGCAACTTACTCCTTTGCGGCTGAGTTACTGGAATATGGCGCAATTATCGAAACCTATGAAAATGGTTTTATTCATGCGAAGACGATGATCATCGACGGTGGTATTGCTTCGGTAGGGTCAGCCAATATTGATGTTCGTTCATTCAAGTTGGATTTTGAAGTAAACACGATTGTTTATGATGCAGAATTTGCTGAGGAATTACGAGACGCCTTTTATAAAGATTCGATGAAATCTGAACTTCTTACCCAGGAAAAATATGATCAGCGCGGAATCGTTATTAAGTTCAAAGAAGGAATTGCACGTCTGATTTCACCACTTCTGTAAAAATCATTTGCGCTTTCATGGGTTGATAGTATAAAATGAACTAGCTTGTTTAGTAAGACTATCGTTTAGAAAATGATTACGTTAAAATGAATAAGGATGCCAGTTCAACTTTTCGCAGTATACTCAGAAGTATAAGCTAATTAAAATGAACAAGTGAACTCAAAAAATAGTCGCTAGTTGAATGGTATACGGCATGAAAATAAGTATCATTTTTCGTTTTTTGAAAAATGATTACGTTAAAATGAATAAGGAGATTTTTCATGAAGAAATGGTTAATTCCTCTTTTAGGTACGCTTTTACTTTTGTCCGGTTGTTCGAAATGGATCGACCGCGGCGAATCAATTACTGCTGTCGGTTCATCGGCCTTGCAGCCTTTGGTTGAAACGGTAGCTGAAGAATATCAAAGTAAAAATCCCGGCAGATTTATCAATGTCCAAGGCGGAGGAAGCGGTACTGGATTGAGTCAGGTTCAATCAGGGGCAGTTGAGATCGGAAATTCTGATTTATTTGCGGAGGAAAAAAGTGGCATCGATGCAGATAAGTTAGTTGATCATAAAGTAGCAGTTGTTGGGATCACGCCTATTGTTAACAAAGGTGTTGGCGTAACCAATATTTCGTTAGAGAATCTGCGTAAAATTTTTCTCGGTGAAATCACAAACTGGAAAGAGCTTGGCGGAAAAGATCAGGAAATCGTTATTCTAAACCGAGCAAGCGGAAGTGGGACGCGCTCTACTTTCGAACAATGGGTCTTAGATGGAAAAACAGCGATACGTGCGCAGGAACAAGACTCAAGCGGAATGGTTCGCCAAATTGTTGCTGACACACCTGGTGCTATCAGTTATACAGCTTTTTCATATGTTACAAAAGAGGTTCAAACACTGAATATTGACAATGTTGAACCGACAGATGAGAATGTGACGACTAATCATTGGAAAATTTGGGCTTATGAGCACATGTATACCAAAGGAAAGCCAACAGAACTAGTTGCCGATTTTCTTGATTATATGCTTTCAGATGAGGTTCAAGGAAAAGTCGTTTCACAGCTTGGGTATATTCCGATCTCTGAAATGAAAGTTGAACGTGATTGGCAAGGTAATGTAATAAAATAAGTTGAAATACCGTTTCGAATGTTTTCGAGGCGGTGTTTTTTTATAATAGATGCAATAGGAGGGATGAAAGATGTACTATCCAATTCAACTGCCTTTTTTGTTAAATGAAGAGTTTACGCGCGTCATGAGTTATCATGAAAAAGTAGTGCCTGAATGCAAGGAGTTTGTCTTGTGTTTTTGGTCGATGTGGTCGAAAACACAGGATCAAGTTCGTGTGAAGAACGTCATCATCGCAGATGGCTGTATTGATCTGATTGTGGACTTCGACCAAAAGCTGATTTTTTTCACAGGAAATCAACAAACAGATTTTGATTATGAAATTGAGGTACCGGCACGCTTTTTTGGCGCACGCATGATGCCAGGGGCTTTTCATCAATTAACTGGTTTATCAGCAGAAGCGGCAATGGATACCTTCATTTTACTACAGGATATTTTTGATGATTTTGATCAGAAACAGTTTTTTACAAATATGTTTGAGAATGCGCAAGAAATTTTTCAAAGCTATTTGATAAAAAAATTTAAAGAGCTAAAGCCAAATGAGTTTACTCAGCTTTTTCCGCGATTGTCTCAAGCAATCCCACAAACCACAAAAAATTTGTATGAGCTACTTTATTTTAGTCCGCGTCAATGCCAACGTGCTTTTATGAAAAATTTTGGATTAACACCTAAAATGGTTTTAAGCATTCTGCGTTTTCAAAAATGCTTGGAGATACTGACCTCGGAGCAAGCAAAGCCAGCAGATATTTTAACCGTCACCAATTATTATGACCAACCGCATTTTAACAAAGATTTTAAGCATCATTTAGGAATCACACCGCTGGAATTGGTGGATCGATATAAAAATTGACGCATTTTTACAATACGTTTCGACCTGTCCTTGATAAAATTAGCCTATAAATTGAGGAGGCGGTTAGAATGTACAAAAATATTACAACGAATTTAATGGTGGCAAGTGTGGATGCATCGGTGAAGTTCTATCAAGAGATTTTAGGACTAGAAGTGGTGGCTTCTGTCCCAGCGAAGGATCAGACATTGCAATTTGCAATTATCGCTAAAGAAGCCATGACATTGATGCTGCAGGAAAAAGAGAATTTGAGTGAAGAGTATCCGATATTAGCCGCGGAAAAAATCCAACCATCCATCACATTATATATTACAGTTGAAAATTTTGAGGAGTTCTATACGACTATTAAAAGTAACTATCCAATTTATACTGAACCTCATAAAACCTTTTATGGAGCCAATGAATTTGCTATTACAGATCCGGATGGGTATGTGTTGACCTTTACTGAATATAAAGAAGGATGATCAAAGATGAAAAGTGATCTACAAGTGATTCCGGGGATTGGAAAAAATATGGCTCAACATTTAATAAACGCGGGTTATCCGACTGTTGAGTCATTGAAAAAGCAAGATCCGGAGGAAATCTACCTAAAGGATTGTGTGAATATGGGGGAGAAGGTCGATCGTTGTGCTTTGTATGTTTATCGTTTAGCCGTACATTATGCGAATCATGATGGTGTACTGCCACAGGATAAGCAGAATTGGTGGGATTGGAAGGATAACTAAACAAAAAGAAAAAATCTCGTGAGACATCACGATCAAACTTTGCCAGTCTTTGGCTTAGCTTGATCGTGTTTTTTTGTTTTCAAGCAGTTCAGTTGCGGTGATGCTCTCATCTGGTTTACACTTTCTTTACAAATGTCATGGAAGCGTTACAGGAGGTTAAAAAGAAATTGATTTTCAACAGGTAAAATGATTTTGTTGGTTTGTAAAAAACCGAATGGATTAGTTTGTAGGAATCAGGAGGAGTAGGCCTTGGAAAATGAAGATGTAAAAAAAGCGCTGACGACAAAATCAAAGCGCGCGAGAATCGAACAACGAGGACGTTTTGTTAGTTTTATTTGTATCGCGTTGATCGTGTTTGTGGTTGGAGCGATTTTCTATTTTGTAGCAAGCAAAGGGTTATCAACCTTTTTTGTAGATAAGATTAATGTTTTTGACTTTTTATTTGGTACAGTCTGGAATCCTAGTGCAACAGGACCAGATGGCAAGCCGCTAGTTGGTGCTTTACCGATGATCTTAGGATCGTTTATGGTTACCTTTTTATCGGCTATTGTAGCAACGCCTTTTGCAATCGGGGCGGCGGTCTTCATGACTGAAATTTCTCCAACCAAGGGACAGCGATTTTTACAGCCGGTCATTGAGTTACTTGTAGGGATTCCTTCGGTTGTATATGGGTTTATTGGTTTAACAGTGATCGTACCGTTTATTCGTTCGATTTTTGGCGGCACGGGATTTGGGATCTTATCTGGGACATTTGTTTTGTTCGTCATGATTTTACCAACTGTAACTACGATGACCGTGGATACGTTAAAATCAGTACCACGTCATTATCGGGAAGCCTCACTGGCTCTTGGCGGCACACGCTGGCAAACGATTTACAAAGTTGTCTTGCGTGCGGCAATACCAGGAATTTTGACGGCGGTCGTTTTTGGTATGGCTCGTGCCTTTGGTGAAGCCTTGGCCATTCAAATGGTTATCGGGAATGCGGCATTGATGCCAACAAGCCTGACCACTCCAGCATCAACATTGACTTCGATTTTGACAATGGGAATCGGAAATACGATTATGGGCACAGTAGAAAATAATGTTCTGTGGTCATTGGCACTGATCCTATTATTCATGTCTTTAGTTTTCAATATCTTGATTCGCTACATTGGAAAGAAGGGGGAGATCAGCAATGGATAAAGCAAAACGTGCAGATAAAATCGCAACGGGTATTCTATATGCCGTCTCTGGCCTGATTGTCGCAATCTTAGCTTTTCTATTACTTTATATTTTAATTCGCGGCTTGCCGCATGTTTCGTGGGAGTTCTTGACCTCGCCTTCGAAAGCTTATCAAAAAGGCGGCGGGATTGGTATTCAATTATTTAACTCGATCTACTTATTGCTGATAACGATGATTATTAGTCTACCTATCTCATTAGGTGCAGGTATTTACTTATCTGAATATGCGAAGAAAAATTGGGTTACTAATCTTATTCGTACCTCAATCGAAATTCTGAGCTCGCTACCTTCAGTGGTTGTCGGTTTGTTTGGCTTCTTGATTTTTGTTATTCAGTTTGGTTACGGCTTTTCAATCCTTTCAGGTGCGTTGGCTCTAACATTGTTTAACCTACCATTATTAACAAGAAATATCGAGGAATCACTAAGAGCGATTCATTATACTCAACGGGAGGCAGGCTTGGCTTTAGGCTTGTCACGTTGGGAAACTGTTACAAAAATTGTCGTACCGGATGCTTTACCAGGAATTTTAACAGGGGTTATTCTAAGCTCTGGCCGAATCTTTGGCGAAGCGGCAGCCTTAATCTATACAGCAGGACAAAGCGCACCAGCTTTGGATTTTACCAACTTCAATCCATTAAGCGTTTCGAGCCCGTTAAGCATTTTCCGGCAAGCAGAGACCTTAGCAGTGCACATTTGGAAGATTAACACTGAAGGCACGATGCCTGATGGAACTTCTGTTTCAGCAGGGGCTTCAGCGGTCTTAATCTTAGCAGTTTTATTGTTTAATTTTGGAGCACGGGCAATCGGTAAACGACTGCATCGAAAAATGACTTCAGCTTAAAATAGTTACATTAGTGTGAACTAGGATGTCAGTTCTGCTTTTCGCAGGAAATATCGAACTAGGAGAAATTCAATGAAAGAATACAATTGGGAAGAGCGTAACATCATCAGAATGCCTGGTGAAATCGCCTTGCATACGGAAGATTTACATGTTTATTATGGAGATAATGAAGCCATTAAGGGTGTTGATCTTGAATTTGAAAAAAATAGAATCACCGCTTTAATTGGACCTTCTGGTTGTGGAAAATCAACTTATCTACGTTCGTTAAATCGGATGAATGATGGAATTGCTAGTGCCAGCGTGACTGGAAAAATCGTATATAAGGATGTTGATGTCAACGCCTCAAATATCGATGTTTATGAAATGCGCAAACGTATCGGCATGGTGTTCCAGCGTCCGAATCCTTTTAGTAAATCGATTCGCGACAACATCACTTTTGCGTTAAAGCAGCACGGAATGCGTGATAAACAGCAATTAGAAGAAGTGGTTGAAACAAGTCTGAAGCAAGCGGCTTTATGGGATCAAGTAAAGGATAATTTAGATAAAAGTGCTTTGGCTCTATCTGGGGGACAACAACAACGTCTATGTATTGCACGAGCAATTGCGATGAAGCCGGATATTTTACTATTAGATGAACCCGCTAGTGCGCTGGACCCAATCTCAACAGGTACCGTTGAAGAAACCCTGGTTCAATTAAAAGAAAACTATACCATCATCATTGTGACCCATAATATGCAGCAAGCTGCTCGGATCAGTGACTATACTGCCTTTTTCTATTTAGGTCATGTTATTGAGTACGACGAAACAGCCAAAATCTTTACGCGACCGAAAATCCAAGCTACAGAAGATTATGTATCAGGTCACTTTGGTTAATATCAGTTCCTCTTTTGCAGTTGGTAATAATTGAGTAAATTACTTTATAAGTAGCCGAACCATACAAAAAGCAACGTAGAGGAATGATATACGGCTTGAAGATCAGACTAATTTTTCTGACAAGAAAAATTAATTCCTAAATATGAAAAAGGATGTCAGTTCCTCTTTTCGCAGTTTGTAATAGTTGAAAGAGGTATATATTGAGTAGCCGAACCATACAAAAACCAATCTAGAGGAATGATATACGGCTTGAAGATCAGACTAATTTTTCTGACAAGAAAAATTAATTCCTAAATATGAAAAAGGAGCGAACGAATGTCGAAGATTATTACTTCCAAAGACCTTCATTTGTATTATGGTAAAAAAGAAGCCTTGAAGGGCATCAACATGGAAATAGAAAAAGGCGAGATTACAGCGATGATCGGACCATCGGGTTGCGGCAAATCAACCTATTTGCGGTCACTAAATCGCATGAATGACTTAATTCCAGGTGTGACGATCACAGGCAGTGTGATGTATAAAGACAAAGATATTTATAGTCCGAAAACAGATACTGTAAAGTTGCGTAAAGAAATCGGCATGGTGTTCCAACAACCGAATCCTTTTCCATTTTCGATTTACGAGAATGTCATCTATGGGTTAAAATTAAAGGGTGAAAAGGATAAAAGCAAGCTCGATCAAGTCGTGGAAGAAAGCTTGAAAGCTGCTTCGGTTTGGAACGATGTCAAAGATAAGCTGCATGAGAGTGCGTTATCCTTATCAGGCGGACAGCAGCAACGAGTTTGTATCGCACGAGTATTAGCGGTCAATCCGGAAGTGATTCTGATGGATGAACCGACAAGCGCATTGGACCCAGTTTCAACAGGAAAAATCGAAAACATGCTATTGGAATTAAAAGAAAATTACACTATCATTATTGTTACCCACAATATGTCACAGGCATCACGGATCTCAGACCGCACTGCTTTCTTCTTGCAGGGTGAGCTGATTGAATTTGACAAGACCAAGAAGATATTTTTAGACCCAGCAAAACAAGAAACCGAAGACTATATTTCAGGAAAATTTGGTTAGAGATAGAAGGAGGGCAACGATGTTACGTACACAATTTGAAGAAGAGCTGTTGAATCTTCACAATCAGTTTTATGAAATGGGCATGATGGTCTCAAGCGCTGTGCACAAATCAGTCCGTTCATATATTGATCATGATAAGAAATTAGCACAAGAGGTTATTGATCATGACATTGAAATCAATGACATGGAAGTTCGTTTGGAGAAAAAAAGTTTCGAAATGATTGCCCTGCAGCAACCAGTTACGACTGACCTGCGTACGATCATTACAATCATGAAAGCCAGCTCTGACTTGGAACGTATGGGAGACCATGCGGTGTCAGTAGCAAAATCAACAATTCGCCTAAAAGGCTTGCCGCGAATATTAGAAGTTGAAAAAGAAATTAATGAAATGTCTAATTACGTAAAAAAAATGGTAGACAATGTTTTAATTGCGTACGTGAAGACAGATGAAAAAGATGCTCGTATGATCGCAAAAATGGATGAGCGGGTCAATGATTATTTCCAAAAAATCTATGATATGACGACCAATACGATGGAAAAAGAATCTGATACCATTATCAGTGGAACGGATTATCTGCATGTTGCCGGCTACTTAGAACGTGTGGGAGATTATGTGACAAACATTTGTGAGTGGATCGTTTACTTAGCGACAGGAAAAATTACTGAACTGAACAGTAATCGTAACGAAACATTTTAAAGTAAGTGCCAGTTAGAGAATTTTCTAGCTGGTTTTTTTCATTTTAAATAGGAAGAAACACAATCTTCAAAAAGTCGGATAAAAAGATGGGTCTTTAGTCCTATGACAAATACCCAAAAACATTGCATAATATGAATGTAACCAAAAGTAATGTATTTGCTTTTTGAAGGAGGCAATTTCTATGAATGAAAGACAACGAATTTTAGAATTAGTTAAAAAAGGTATTTTATCAACTGAAGAAGGTTTAGATTTATTAGAAAGCATGGCGAAGGCGAAGGATGAAGCGCAGATTAAACAAGCTGCGGATAAAGTGGATTCTTATCACCGCGACCAAGCAACCAATTTAGTTGATGAGTGGGAAACAGGACAAGATACAGAAGAAGCTAAAGGTTCTGAAAAACAGGACTTGGAAGACCTTGAGGCTTACTTCGATGATTTAGCGACAGAAGCGAATCAGATTTCTGCTCGAATTGATGAAATCAATCAAAAGAAAAATGAATTGAAAGCCGCGCTTCATGAAAAACAAGAAGTTTTGATGGAGTTGGACACGAAAGAAGAATTAGATACATTATCAGAAGAAGATGATGACATTCGTGAAGCAGTAGAAGATGAAATCGATGACTTGAAAGAAAAAATCGCTAAGTTAGAAGAAAAAGTTGCTGAAGAAGAAGAACTGAAAAATGTTCAAGACAACCAAAGTGAAAATCGCAAAGAACGTAATCGTACACGTTTTGATATTCCAGACGATTTGAAGGATCAAGCAAGCGAAACTTTCTCGCAAGTTGGTGAAAAATTGGGAGAAGCCGGCGTTCAATTGAGCCGCTTGATGAAAAAGACCTGGAAAACCGTTTCTGATACGGTAGAAGAAAATGTTGATTGGAAAGACTTCAACGTCAAAGTTCCTGGTTTAGTAACGTCTAAGTTTGAACATCAATTCTTATATACTGATGTTGAACCAACCTTGATCGATATCAAATTAGCAAATGGTAAAGTTACCTTAAAAGCTTGGGATGATGCGGCTATTAAAGTAGATGCCAAAATCAAACTTTATGGTAAAATGAATGAAGCAACGCCATTACAATCATTAATGGAACGCAGCCAGATCGAAGTGAATGATGAACATATCTCATTCCAAATCCCGAATAAACGTGTTCAAGCAGAATTAGTCTTCTACTTGCCAAGACGGACATACGATCACGTTGCAGTAAAATTACTAAATGGTGATTTGAACGTTGAAGAGATGGATGCCAAGGATGTATATGCCAAATCAACTAACGGCAATATCACCTTCAAACATATTGATGCGACAATGCTTGAGATCCAAGGGGTCAACGGCAACATTGAGATTCGTGAAGGCGCGATCCTAGATTCGATTATCGAAACCGTTAATGGAAATATCGTTACGAAAGCAGCGATTCAAAATTATGGCATTTCGTTAGTCAATGGCGATGTGAAATTGACGGCTGGTCATGATAGCCTACAAAAAATCAAAGCCAGCTCAGTGAATGGTAATGTTAAAGTTTCTTTAGGAAAAACAATCGGCTTGGAAGGCTTGGCCAAGACAAGTTTAGGCAGTATCAATGATCGCTTATCAAACTATGAAGTGATCAGAGAGAAAAAAGAAAAGACCAATCGTTTATTACAATTCCGTCGAGTTGCCGATGACATGGCGAAGATCGATGTTTCGACAACGACTGGTAGTATTTTCTTGAAAGATTTCGACAATTAGGAAATAATAAGGAAGGAAGATTCATATGCAAAAGAGATTACAAAAGTCACGAACAAATGTGGTACTTACAGGTACCTTAGCCGGGATCGCCGAATACTTCGGGATCGATCCAACAATCGTGCGTGTGATTTATGTTTTCTTAAGTTTCGGCTTAATCGGCGCACCGGTTGTATTATATGTCTTGTTAGCATTGGTGATTCCCGCAGCTCCAAGAGGGGGACGGGATTCATATGGACACAATAATCCATACTATGGAAACAACGACTACAACAATTATGAGAAAAAAGCGTCACGCCAACGTAAGAAAGCGGACAAAATCGACGATGATGACTGGAGCGACTTTTAATGACTTACCTACAGCGCTTAATAGCTAATGCACTGATCTTTATTTCACTGTCAGTGCTCTTTCCTGATCATGTATATGTGGAAAGTCTGATGATGGCTATTACTGCAAGCTTTGTCCTATCCATTTTAAATACCTTAGTGAAACCGATTCTGATTTTACTTTCACTACCGTTGAATATTATGACTTTGGGACTGTTTAGTTTTGTAATTAGCGCTGGTATGCTGCAATTGACTTCCAACTTATTAGGAAATTATCGTTTTGGCTTTTCCAGCTTTGCCATCTCAATTCTGGTGGCTGTCGTCATGGCGATTGTCAATGCGATCGTTTCAGATCATAATATCGATAAGTACACGGATAGGTAATTTACCTATCCGTTTTTTGGAAAAATAATTCCTTAAAAGTGAGCTAGCTGTCAACCAATATGCTATTTTGCAGATAAGTATACTATAAAAAATCTGATTCTTTTAGGAGAACAGCACCTAAATCGTGGCTTTACAAAATATTTGTAAGGCCTTTTTTTATTCTTTCTTGGAAAGTTGTCTCTACCTAGTCACTCCATGGATAAAATGATAAAATAGAGCGGAAGTGTAGAAAAGAGGGATTATATGGCTGAAACAGTAAAAGTAAAAGAACTAGTTGATAAGCTTTCGTTGGAAGTAGTAACTGGAGATGAAGAAAGTCTTGAACGGGTCATCACCACTGGCGATATTTCACGTCCCGGGTTAGAATTGACCGGCTATTTTAATTATTATTCGCATGATCGTTTACAACTTTTTGGAAATAAAGAAATTACCTTCGCAGAACGCATGATGCCAGAAGAACGATTGATGGTTCTACGTCGCATGTGCAGCGATGATACACCTGCTTTCATTGTTTCTCGGGGGTTGACACCACCAAAAGAAATGATCGAAGCAGCTAGTGAACGGAATATTCCGGTACTGAGTTCTCCAATCTCAACCTCACGTTTATTAGGGGAGATTTCAAGTTTTTTAAACGGCGGCTTAGCGCCTCGGACGAGTGTTCATGGGGTATTAGTCGACGTTTATGGATTAGGTGTGCTGATCCAAGGGGATAGCGGTATCGGTAAAAGTGAAACCGCATTGGAATTAGTTAAACGCGGCCATCGTCTGATCGCAGATGATCGTGTCGATGTCTACCAGCAGGATGAACTGACATTAGTTGGTGAACCACCAAGAATTTTACAGCATTTAATCGAAATTCGTGGAATCGGAATTATCGATGTGATGAATCTATTTGGGGCTAGTGCTGTTCGGGGATCAATGCCTGTTCAATTAGCCGTTTACCTAGAAAGCTGGTCCAAAGATAAAAAATATGACCGCTTAGGCAGCGGCAACACAGAAGTAGAAATCGCAGAAGTAAAAATTCCGCAAGTGAAGATCCCTGTGAAGACTGGCCGAAATGTCGCGATTATTATTGAAGTTGCGGCAATGAATTTCCGTGCGCGTACTATGGGCTACGATGCAACGAAGACCTTTGAAGATCGTTTGACCCAATTAATCGAAGAAAATTCTGGGCAGTAAGATGGTTGCTCAAATAAATCGTGTGGCCTTTGAATTGTTTGGTCTTCAAATTTATTGGTACGCGATCATCATCGTCTCTGGAATTGCACTTGCTCTATGGATGTCTAATCGTGAAGCAGTAAGAGTCGGGCTAAAGGAAGATGATATGACGAATTTTATTTTATGGGCACTGCCGATCGCGATTATCGGTGCTCGCTTGTATTACATCTTGTTTGATTTAGAACCCTATCTTGCTGATCCAATCCAAATCTTCAATACACGAAGCGGTGGTCTAGCTATCTATGGTGGATTGATTGCAGCAGTCATCGTATTGATTGTATATACTCGCCATAATTTTATTGATCCATGGCTGTTTTTAGATGTAGTTGCGCCAGGTGTAATGCTGGGGCAAGCGATGGGTCGTTGGGGGAATTTCACGAATCATGAGGCTTATGGCGGAGAAACAACGCGTCAATTTTTAGAGAGTCTACATTTGCCGCAGTTTATTATTAACAATATGTATATTGACGGCGCTTTTCGTCAACCTACCTTTTTCTATGAATCAATGTGGAGCCTATTAGGACTTATCCTAATTTTGATTATTAGGAAAAAAGTCGCGGTTAAACGTGGAGAATTGTTCTTAGGCTATGTGACATGGTACAGCTTTGGTCGTTTCTTTGTCGAAGGAATGCGAACAGACAGTCTCTATTTCTTTGGGGGACTTCGCGTCTCTCAAGTATTATCACTCGTTCTTTTTGTTGGAGGAATCGCTCTATTATATTACCGACGAAAAAAACGAACAGACATCAAGTTATATGAACGTGATCAAGGAACTAATCAAGCCTTGATATGAGAACCTATTATCAGTTTATGCTATGATAGTAAAAAGAACTTTCTTACGAAATAAATTATTTACTATGTTATCAATTCGATGAAGTATTTAGAAAATTGTTATCTTGTTAGCTATCTTCTATTTACAATCGAATGCGCTATTATGAACTAGGAGGAAATTTCTTTGAAACAAAAAGTTGCAGTTTTAGGCCCAGGATCTTGGGGAACGGCGTTGGCACAAGTATTAGCCGAAAATGGACACGAAGTAAGACTTTGGGGGAACCATGCGGCACAGATTGATGAAATCAATACTTACCATACGAATCGCCATTATTTACCGGATTTAAAAATTCCTGAAAGCATTAAAGGTGAGAAAAATCTTAAGGATGCTGTGAAGGACGCGGATGCTGTTCTTTTCGTAGTTCCAACAAAAGCGATCCGTTCAGTCGCTCAGGAATTTGCTCAAGTGGCAAAGAACAAACCTGTGATTATTCATGCTAGTAAAGGGCTTGAACAAGACACGCATAAACGAATCTCTGAAGTTTTAATCGAGGAGATCCCAGAAGCGCATCGCCAAGGAGTCGTCGTTTTATCTGGACCAAGCCATGCAGAAGAAGTAGCGGTTCACGATATCACTACCATCACTGCTGCCTGTAAAGACGAAAAATTAGCAGGGTATGTACAAAAGCTGTTCATGAACGAATATCTTAGGATTTATACGAATCCAGATGTGATTGGTGTTGAAATGGGCGCGGCATTAAAGAATATCATTGCTTTGGGAGCCGGAGCTTTGGCGGGGCTTTCTTATGGGGATGATGCTAAAGCAGCGATTATGACTCGGGGATTAGCGGAAATCAGTCGTTTAGGCGTTAAAATGGGTGCGAATCCATTAACGTTCATCGGTTTGAGCGGTGTTGGTGATTTGATCGTAACCTGTACTTCCGTTCACTCACGTAACTGGCGCGCTGGGAATCTATTAGGAAAAGGCCATAAGCTAGATGAAGTTCTAGATAATATGGGCATGATCGTCGAAGGTGTTTCAACGACGAAAGCTGCTAAAGAGCTAGCTGATAGTATGGATGTCAGCATGCCGATTACAGAAACGATTTATGATGTTTTATACAATGACAAAGACGTACGTCAGGCTTGTCGAGACTTGATGATGCGTGAAGGTACGTTTGAAAATGAATTTACTTTAGAATAGAAAGAGTGGGATAAGATTTATGCGAGTAAAAAAAGCAGTTATTCCAGCCGCAGGGTTGGGAACAAGATTTTTGCCAGCTACAAAAGCAATGGCTAAAGAAATGTTGCCTATCGTCGATAAACCAACAATTCAATTCATCGTTGAAGAAGCGCTGAAATCTGGGATTGAAGATATTTTGATCGTAACTGGCAAAGCAAAACGACCAATTGAGGATCATTTTGATGCAAATATTGAATTAGAAATGAATTTACAGGAAAAAGGTAAAACCGATTTGTTGAAGTTGGTTGAAGAAACAACTGATGTGAATCTGCACTTTATCCGTCAGTCACACCCTAAAGGACTAGGTCATGCAGTTTTACAGGCGCGGGCATTTGTCGGCAATGAACCATTTGTTGTCATGTTAGGTGATGATTTAATGGAAGATCGTGTGCCGTTGACGAAACAATTGATGAACGATTACGAACAAACGCACGCATCAACAATCGCAGTGATGCGCGTACCTGAAAAAGAAACGTCAAAATATGGAATTATTAATCCAGGCGAAGAAGTTTCTAAAGGATTATTCAATGTAAAAAACTTTGTAGAAAAACCAAAACCAGAAGAAGCACCAAGTAATCTGGCAATCATTGGCCGTTACTTGCTGACACCGGAAATTTTTGAAGTGTTGGCAGCGCAAAAGCCAGGCGCGGGTAATGAGATACAATTAACAGATGCAATTGATACGTTGAATCGCACACAACGCGTATTTGCTCATGAGTTCAACGGAAAACGATTCGATGTTGGTGATAAATTTGGCTTCATGACAACGAGTATTGAATACGGCTTGAAGCATCCTGAAATCAAGGACAAATTACATGATTACATCATCGCCCTAGGCAAAGAATTAAGCGGACAAAACAAAGTAAAAAAATAATTTCCTAAAGCGCAGTTTTGAAACTGCGCTTTTTATATTGATAGTTATTTAAAAAAATAAATTATTAGTTTTTTAAATGCCAATCATCACTATTACTAATAGAAAAAATTAGTCTTTTTGTTATATAATGTCTCTTGAAAATAACTAAATACAAAGAGGAAAATGAATGAAAAATTCCCGCTTAACGAGAGAAATCGTGATTGATTGCGCAATGAGCTTGGTTCATGAATCTGGCCTTCACGGCTTGAGACTAAATAAAATTGCTGAACATCTAGAGGTCAAGTCCCCTTCACTGTATACGCATACTGGGAGTATTACTGAATTGCGTCAAGCGGTGGTCAAAAGAGCAATGGAGGAATTTCGTGAGGAGTTAGTGGATTCCTTACTTGGCAGAGCAAATCTTTATGCATTTATCGAATTAGGTAAAACTTGGGCTGCTTATGCGAAAAAAAACAATGCTTTTTATATTGTTTTTTATGAAAAAGATTACATAGACTTTTATGAAGAAAACATTTCTTTTTTCCTAAGAGCGGCATTTGAACGAATTTTTCTAGAATGCGACCTGACTGATCAAGAGGTTCTTCAAGTTGAACGTGTTTTAACGAATTATTTCCGCGGCCACGCAGATAGCTTCGCTGACAGCAGTTTTGATGAGTCGGATTTGATTAGTGATTTAGAGATTATTTACAGTGGTATCCTGCAAAATTTTATGAAGGTATCTCAATGAATTCGTTGAGATATTTTTTTTATTAGAGTTTATTACAATTCTTTCTCTTTCATTAATTTCTTTGGGAATGGTATAATTTAAGTTAGCATAATGAGTGAAAAATGAGAGGAGCGATTGAATGAGTTTAGGCGGTATTGCGGCAATTATTGCGGCACTCGCATTTGTTGTGTTGGTCATCTTTTTAGTGCGTGTCTTGAGTCAGGTTTCAAAAACAGTTGAAAAGGTTGAGACAACAGTAACTGAGGCGAATACAACAATCGATGTTCTTACAAAAGATGTTGATTTACTCATGCAGCAGGTGGAAGGATTACTAGTTAAAGGAAATCACTTGCTGAATGATATTAATGGGAAAGTAGAAACGATTGATCCATTGTTTACGGCGGTGGCTGATTTGAGTCAGAGTGTTTCTGATTTAAATACGACGAGTCGAAATCTGGCTGGAAAAGTTGGCGGTGTCGGAAAGAATGCGGCAAAGGCGAGTGTCGCAGGAAAAGTTGGCGCGACAACGATGAGATTCTTTAGAGATCGTAAGACAACAACGAAAACGGAGGGATAACAACATGACTAAACGTGGAAGATTTTTTGCAGGAGCCTTAATTGGTGGAACGGCAGCAGCTGTAGTAGCATTGCTATTAGCACCAAAATCGGGCAAAGAGATGCGTGAAGATTTAGCGAAGAAGACAGATGAGTGGTTAGACTTAGCTTCAGATTATACCGATGATTTTGTATCAAAAACCAGTGAAGTGGGATCTATTGTAAAAGAACGTGCTTCTGATTTGGGCGATCAAGCCAATGACTTAGCTTCAAACGTGAAGAGTAAAGTAAGTGATTCGATGGATGACATGGATGATATTACTTCTGATACGTTAGAAGATTTGAAACGCCAAAGCTCTGATTTATCTGATCGTTTCCGTAAAGCAGCCGGCGATGCCAAAGATGTTGCAGAAGATGCTTCAGAGGATATCGTGATCGATGTTAAGGAGACAAAAGAAGAGGCGAAGGAAACCGTTACTGAAGGCGCCGATGAGTTAGCAGATAAAGCCAAAGAAGTAAATGAAGAAAAACCGGCTTTCGAGGAAGTCAAAGAAGAATTAAAAGAAGAAGTCGAAAAAAATAATCCAGAATAAAAAATCTAGTCCTCAGCTTTGAGGGCTATTTTTTATGCGGAAAGTATAAAAGTTTCTCATGAATAAATCGCTTTACAGCAGGAGTATCCATGTCCGGCTTCACGAACTAGCTTTTCTACGCATACAGTTACTGCTAAACTCCGTTAAGCAGAACTAGCATTTCGGCAATAAGCAAAAATATTTCTAAATTTGAGAAGCACCAAGTAGGTACCAATCAACATCAGTTCTCTTCGATCACTGTGTTTCTTGGCAATTTAGAAATATTTTGGTCTTATTGCTGAGACACACAGCGACTGCTTGCAGAGCTGATGTGGAACAGTACCTACCTGGTGCTCAAAAGCTGAGCGAGTTCGTGAAGCCTTTTTTATGCAGAAAAATCGGTTTGCTTAAGAAAATCTTTCAAGAAATAGACTCATTTTAAAAGTGTTGCGTGCGCAACGCCTGTTGTTGCTGTAATCTCAAGATATAGTAAATAATAATAGAGGAGTAACGAAAATTGGAAATAGGAAAAATTATTCGTTCAAAAAGAGAAGAATTGAAGATGACCCAACAGCAATTGGCGGATCAACTTTATGTTACAAGACAAACGATTTCAAAATGGGAGCTAGGAAAAAGTGAACCAGATGCGCTTTCAAAAAAAAGTTTGGAAAAAATTTTGGCCGTTCAATTAGTGCAGGAGTCTTCTTCAAAAGAAAATGAGGAGGAACATGTTATGAAGAAAATTCAGTGGTTTGTGGGGTTGTTTTTATTTGGTATTGCTTTTTTACCATTGCGCTTTTTATGGGTTACGATACGTCGATACTGGAGGCAGCCTTGGATTCGTTTTGCTGTGATGCCAGTGCTGTTATCCTTTATACTATGGTATTTGCATTCGCTTAAGGACAATGTCTTCTATTTGTTTTTAGCAATGATTGTAGCGGCATACTTGATTACCAGTTATTACTTTTTTGGCGATCGTGAAGGAGTAAGGGATAATTAAAAAAAAGTGATCCTTATCAATTAAGATAGATAAGGATCACTCGCTTTTTTCTATAAGATAATCAACTCTTTTGATGTCTTAGTAAATGGAATGCATCCGTCTTTTGTCACATAGATGCAGTCTTCGATTCGAACGCCTACATCATCTGGTAAATAGATGCCTGGTTCAATTGAGAAGCACATACCCTCTTTAACCACTAAATCATTACCGCCTACAATTTGTGGAAATTCATGGATCGTTGTTCCGATTCCATGACCTAGGCGATGATTGAAGTATTCTCCATAACCATGGCTTTCAATGACATCACGTGCGATTTTATCAAGTTCGCCACAAGTAATACCCGGTTTTACCGCTTCTTGTGCGCTTAGTTGAGCCTCTAGGACAATATTATAAATATCCTTTTGATGATCGGTTGGTTTTCCGCAGGCAACAGTTCTTGTCGCATCACTGCAGTAACCGTTAACGATCGTCCCTAAATCAAACAAGACCAATTCGTTTTCTTTACACGTATTTTTCCCTGGTGTGCCATGAGGACTAGCAGCGTTTGGTCCAGCGAGTACTTCG
Source organism: Enterococcus avium ATCC 14025 (assembly GCF_000406965.1). Classification (GTDB taxonomy): domain Bacteria; phylum Bacillota; class Bacilli; order Lactobacillales; family Enterococcaceae; genus Enterococcus_A; species Enterococcus_A avium. Next base: position 116,054 of record NZ_KE136366.1, read on the forward strand.
GTTGGGAAGGACATTTGTTTGATGCCTTTTTTCTTCAATTCATATTCGATTTCTGCCACGATCTCTTCTTCAGTAATACCTGGTTTTACGTGTCTGAAGCCAATTTCAAAAGCAAGATCCGCAGTTGAGCCAGCTTCAATCAACTGTTGGCATTCCTCTTCGGTCTTATATAATTGCAATTCTTGAACTAGCGGAGTCAAGTCAGCTGAAAAATCAGCAGCTGGGAACGCTTCGCTTAATCGCAGGTAGCGGTCTAGAACTAATTGATTTTTTTCTAACGCAATTTTTTTAGGAGAACCGTAACGTTTTTTGATTTCATCCACGATGATAGAGAACGGGTCTTGGCTGTCTAAGTAGCCCACAACATCATATTCGAAGCTGCTGGCTTTAGCATCTTCTACTTCAAGACCGGGTGCAAATAGAAAAGGGTCTTTTTCAAGTGGAATGAATAACGCTAATACACGTTCCATCGGATTGCTGTCAAAGCCTGAGAAGTAGCCAATATGGCTGGCGTCAGAAATATAGGCTAGATCGACATTGTTTTTTTGCATCCAATTTCGTAATTCTGAAACTTTTTCTTGGTTCATTAAAACTTCCTTCTTTCTTTCAGCATTATTATTATTGTAACACTGATAAATTTTATTGGAAAACGATTTTTATAAAACGCTTACAAAATTTTGAGAAAAAATGTGTAAAACGGTTGCAATCAATGAAACAACGTGCTATTATCTTTTAGAAATGTAAATGATATTTTCTGAAAACAATTTTAAAGGAGCATATCCATGGAAAAGCAAACAATTACGATTTATGATGTTGCCCGCGAAGCTAATGTTTCAATGGCGACCGTTTCTCGTGTGGTCAACGGCAACCCCAATGTGAAACCAACAACACGTAAAAAGGTGTTAGAAGTTATTGAGCGTCTCGATTATCGTCCAAACGCTGTCGCACGAGGACTAGCAAGTAAGAAAACAACGACAGTCGGTGTAATCATTCCGGATGTCAGCAATATGTTTTTCGCGTCATTAGCACGGGGAATCGACGATATTGCAACAATGTACAAGTACAATATTATTTTAGCTAACTCAGACGGCGAAGCACAAAAAGAAGTAAATGTGCTGAACAACTTATTAGCAAAACAAGTTGACGGAGTGATTTTCATGGGTCATCGAATCACTGATGAAATCCGTGCGGAATTCTCACGTTCAAAAACACCGATCGTTTTAGCTGGTTCAATCGATCCAGATGAACAAGTCGGCAGTGTAAACATCGACTACAAAGCAGCAACGAAAGAATCAATCGACTTATTAGCAAAACATGGCAATAAGAAGATTGCCTTCATTAGTGGCGCCTTAATTGATGCCATCAATGGACAAGCTCGTATGGGCGGCTACAAAGAAGCATTAGCTGAAAATGGTTTAGACTATAACGAAGGCTTAATCTTTGAAGCACCTTACAATTTTAAAGAAGGTTTAGCATTGACTGAACGCATCTTAAATAGTGGAGCAACAGCCGCTTATGTAACCGATGATGAATTAGCGATTGGTTTATTGGATGGTTTAATCGACAAAGGCGTGAAAGTTCCTGAAGACTTTGAAATCATTACAAGCAATGACTCATTACTGACAGAAGTAGCTCGTCCACGCCTAAGCAGTGTAACACAACCGTTGTATGATATCGGTGCTGTCGCAATGCGTCTATTAACAAAAATGATGAACAAAGAAGAGATTGAACAAAAAACGATCGAATTGCCACATGGTATCTTCGAAAAGGGTTCAACAAAAGAATAATTTTAAAAAAAGCTGTGCCGATTTAGGCGCAGCTTTTTTTGTAAGTATTCTACATCGTCGAAGGATGACGTCGAGCAAAATCAAAGAAACGAAATTTATCCACTTGATGACGACTTTCAGTATATTGGAATTGGCGGGCATCGCTGGTAAAAACGCGGCTCTTTACTGAAACGATATTGATGTCATGCTGATTGAGATCAAGCAGTTCACGATCTTCATCAGTCAATGCATCAATCGTAATTTCTTTTTCAGCGAAAGAAATAGTCAATCCAAGTTGGTTTTCAAAATAGCGATAAATTGAGTCTTTTGCAATTTCAGTATCTAATTCTGGTACGATAGTTGTTAGTAGTATGTCCTTGTCGAGGATTACTTTCTTTTGATCAATGGCACGCGTACGGATCAATTTCCAACAAACGGCGCCTGCTTCAAAGCCTGTCACATGGGCTGTTTTATCATCAATCACAATTTTTTTAAGACTAACAACTTCGGTACTACTTTCATAGCCATAAGAATTCTGCAATTCTTTGTAGCTGGTCAGACCTGATACAGGAAATCGCAATTGCTCCCGTTTCAAGACAAGTGACCCCTTGCCTTGGATTTTCTGAATATAACCGTTAGCCATTAAAAGAGATAAGGCTTTGCGTATCGTGTCACGAGAGACATGATAGCTTTGCCGTAGTTTGTTCTCGCTGGGTAGGAAATCTCCTGCTTCATACACACCCTTTAGAATTCCTCGCTCAATCGCCTGATAAATTACTTCATAGTTTTTCATCGTGTCCTCCTTCTATATAAGAAACTAATTTTGTATTTTGATGAACGATCATTTGTTAACTTGTCCGTATAGGTATTTTTATTATACGAATAAAGATTTAGAATGTAAAACGCTTTCTGCTGCTTTAACAAAATTAAAATGAGTAAATTTTTATTTTATAGCTAACTTGTTTGGTAACATCCAAACCTGTTTGTAGTTGCAATACCGATATTCTATGTTTAATCTTAGCTAACTCTTTTTTTAATGAGTATTTTCTCATAAAACAAAATTCCATTAAGATGTAAGCGATTTACAAAAAAGCAAAAACCTTTTATAGTTAACTTATCAGCTGAACTTATCCATACAAGTTAAAATTATTCGGAGGGAAAAATGATGGGAAAATATGAAAAGGATTCAAAGGACCTGCTGGCAGCAATTGGCGGAAAAAAGAACATTTCCGCGGTCACCCACTGTGCTACACGAATGCGGTTTGTCTTAAATGATCCAAAAAAGGCCGATGAAGCTAAAATTGAAGAAATACCTAGTGTTAAAGGAATGTTTACCAATGCCGGTCAATTTCAAGTGATTATCGGAAATGATGTCGCCGTATTTTATAACGAGTTCGTTAAAATATCTGGAATTGAAGGAGTATCGAAAGAAGCAGCCAAATCAGCAGCAAAACAAAATCAGAATCCAGTTCAACGCGCCATTACTGTTTTAGCAGAAATTTTTACACCGTTGTTACCAGCAATTATTGTCGGCGGTTTGATTTTAGGATTTCGTAATATTCTAGAAGCTGTACCGATGGGTTGGCTAGATGGTCAAACGATTGTTGAAGCTTCAACTTTTTGGAGTGGTGTTAATGGTTTCTTATGGCTCCCTGGTGAAGCAATCTTCCATTTCTTACCAGTTGGTATTACCTGGAGTATCGCTCGTAAGATGGGGGCCACGGAAATCCTTGGAATTGTGCTTGGGATTACACTGGTTTCTCCACAATTGCTAAACGCATATGCAGTGAACGGAACGACTGCTGCAGAAATTGCTAAGAACTGGACATGGGATTTCGGCTTTTTTACAGTCGATAAAATTGGGTACCAGGCGCAGGTTATTCCAGCGATGCTGGCAGGTTTCTTATTAGTTTATCTGGAACGCTTCTTCCGCAAGCATATACCAGAAGCAGTCTCGATGATTTTTGTACCATTTTTCTCGTTGATTCCAACAATTTTAGCCGCGCATATTATTTTAGGACCCATTGGCTGGAAAATCGGAACGGCTATTTCCGCAGTCGTAAATGCAGGGTTGACTTCTAGCTTCAGCTGGTTATTCGGTGGTATTTTTGGAGCACTTTATTCGCCTCTGGTCATCACAGGTTTGCATCATACCACCTTGGCGATTGATTCACAGCTGATTGCCGACTTTGGTTCAACGAATCTTTGGCCAATGATTTGTTTATCAAATATTGCTCAAGGAGCCGCTGTTTTAGCAATAGTGTTTGCTCATCGCGGCAACAAAAAAGAAGAACAAGTATCGATTCCATCGGTTATCTCAGCTTGGCTAGGTGTAACTGAACCAGCAATGTTCGGGATCAATCTGAAATATACTTATCCATTTATTGCAGCTATGATCGGCAGTGGAATCGCTGGATTGTTCGTTACACTTTTCAAAGTACGAGCGCTATCGATCGGAGTCGGCGGATTGCCAGGGATTCTAGCAATTCGTCCACAGGATTATCCAATCTTTGCCATCGGTATGGTGATTGCGATCGCCGTTCCATTCTTGCTGACCTTGACTTTCCGACGCATCGGTCTATTTAATAAAATCGATCGTGTGGAAGAAGGCAATGTACCGACTTTAGGCAGCGAGACAACTAAAAAAGCTGGGGCTGTCGTTGAATTATTTGCTCCAATTGCTGGTATGCTGCACCCATTAAGCAGTGCCAAAGATCCTGTTTTTGCTGAGGGGATGATGGGACAAGGCGTTGTGATTGATCCTAGCGAAGGCAAACTATATGCGCCATTTGATGGTCAAATCAGCTTACTATTCCCAACGAAGCATGCAATCGGATTAGTCAGTACAGAAGGTACTGAAGTGTTGATCCACATCGGAATCGATACAGTACAGCTGGATGGAAAATACTTTACCAGTCATGTGAAGCAGGGTGACAGCGTCAAAAAGGGTCAGCTCTTGATGGAATTTGATGTGGAGGCGATCAAAGAGGAAGGGTATGAAGTGCAAACACCAATCATTGTGACAAATTCGACCGATTTTCAAGTGGATCCTTTGTTGGAAGAAGCAGCAGTCACAAGTAATGAAAAAATCTTAACCGCAACAGAATTATAGAAAGCTGGAGGGCGACATGAGTTTTAAAGAGAAGGTAATTTACCAGATTTATCCCAAATCATTTTTGGATACCAATCAAGATGGAGTAGGGGATCTGCCGGGAATTGAAAAAAAATTGCCATACTTAAAGCGTCTGGGTGTTGATATGGTTTGGCTAAGTCCAATCTATCCGAGCCCACAAAATGATAATGGCTATGATGTCGCTGACTATACAGCGATCAATCCAATGTTTGGAACAATGGATGATTTTGAAAGCCTGATGGCAACCGCCAAAGATAATGGTATCGAAATCATGCTGGATATGGTCTTCAATCATGTTTCTATTGAGCATGATTGGTTTCAAAAAGCATTAGCCGGTGATCAGAAATACCAAGATTACTTTATCTTAAGAGACAAACCAACTGATTGGGTTTCTAAATTCGGCGGAAATGCTTGGGCGCCCTTTGGTGATACAGGGAAGTATTATCTGCATTTATATGATGTTACCCAAGCTGATTTGAATTGGCGAAACCCAGAAGTTCGTGAAGAGCTGTTTGAAGTTCTGCGTTTTTGGATGGATAAAGGCATTAAAGGCTTCCGCTTTGATGTAATCAATGTTATTGGTAAAGACGAAGTGTTGATTGATTGTCCAGAAAATGACGGCAAACCAGCTTATACTGATCGTCCAATTGCCCATGAATTCATCCGTATGATGAATCAAGCGACCTATGGTGAGGATGCCGAGATCGTCACAGTTGGTGAAATGAGTTTTACTACAGTGGAAGATTGTATCTTATATACAAATCCTGAGCGTGAAGAATTAAATATGACTTTCAATTTCCACCATTTAAAAGTGGATTATAAAGATGGAAAAAAATGGACGCAAATGCCGTTTGATTTTGCGAAATTGAAAGAATTGTTTCATACATGGGGAACGCAAATGAGTGAGGGGAATGGCTGGAACGCACTTTTTTGGAATAATCACGATCAGCCTCGTGCGCTAAATCGTTTCATCGATGTGGATAACTATCGAGTAGCAGGAGCTAAAATGCTCGCTAGTTCGATTCATTTAAATCGAGGAACGCCTTATATTTACATGGGAGAAGAAATCGGGATGCTTGATCCAGATTTTGACATGATGGAACAATATGTTGATGTAGAAAGTTTGAATGCTTATCAAGAGCTGTTGATTGCTGGCAAGTCCGAACAAGAAGCCTTCGAGATCGTCAAAGCCAAGTCTCGTGATAATTCTCGTACACCGATGCAGTGGGATAGCAGTGAATACGGTGGTTTTTCAAAGACTGATCCGTGGTTAGGATTAGGGAAATCTGCTGATGAAATTAATGTAGCAAAAGAACTGCAAGAAGGTTCGATTTTTACCTACTATCAACAATTGATCAAGTTGAGAAAAGACTATCCAGTGATTGCAAAAGGCAGCTACGAGGCTTTTTTACCTGAGCATCCGCAAATTTACGGTTTTGTACGCCGCCTAGAAGAACATTCACTGCTGGTGCTTAATAACTTTTTCCCAACGGAAACTACGATCAATATACCAGAAGAATTTTTGACTGGAAACATATTGATTGATAATTATGAGACGCAAGCTGTTGAAGAAGTAATCACACTGAAACCGTATCAAACAATCGCCATCTATCATTAAAAAAACGCGTGAGCAAATCTGCTCACGCGTTTTTATTTCGTCAAATCAATTCGTTTATTCACTAAGTAAATCAATATACCGCCTAAAGACATTGAAAGCAATTCGCCTAACCCGATAATTAACCAATTGAAGAAAAACGGTGCTTGATAAAAGAAGGTCAATTGACCTGCGACCGTAAACATGGAAAAGGCAAAAATCAACGTGGTAACGATCATTTTTTTCTTAAGGCTGGTGATTCTTTTGGTGACAGCTCGACAGATCAGTAAAACGATCAATGTAGAGACACTGCCGAAGAGCACATCGACAATCCCAAGCGGGGAAGCCAGGTTGGCGATCGCTACGCCTAAAGTTACTGCGATCGTATAGCGTTTGTTGAAGAGGGGTAAAAAATTGAACATTTCTGCCAAACGAAATTGGATCGCGCCAAAGCTTATAACAGATAAAACAATCGTGACAGCGACATACACTCCTGTCACAACGGCCATTTTAGCCGTATCCGCAGTCGTCCAGCGTTGTGCGGCACTTTTTTCAAGATGCATTTTTATCATTCTCCTTTACAAGACATTGTCTCGTTAATAACTGCGACCAAAGGATTGAAGTGTCGCAGTGCGAATTTCTCGCTATCACTTATCTTAGAGGATTTTATAAAAAATGCAAGCTATTTTAATAGCCAGCCGCCGTCAATTGGTAAAATATTTCCTTGCATGTAGCGTGTTTCTTCACTAGCTAGGAACAAGGTGGCATAGGCTACTTCCTCAGGCTTGGCCCAACGTTTAACAGGTGTTTCTTCAGCTACCCACTTAGCCATTTGTCCATCGCCAGCAAAGTCTGCTTGATTCATGGGTGTCTGAATCGCACCAGGTGCAAGGGCGTTGACATGGAGTCCTTCAGCAGCGTAATCTAATGCAAGCTGTTTAGTGAAGCCGACAATGGCATGCTTGCTAGTGGTGTAAGCAATACCACCTCCGCCAGCTACCAATCCGGCAATCGAAGCCATGTTAATCACCGTTCCTCGATTTTCCAGTAGCTCAGGTAATAATAGCTTGGTCAATATAAACATGCTTTTTAGATTGGTATCTAAAATCTTTTCCCAAAGGTCATCCTCCGTATTAGCCAAGGGCAAATAATTATCCAATACTCCAGCAGTATTCAACAAGATATCGACCTTGCCAAAAATTCCGTGACATGTTTCGATAGCTGCTTTCAAGCTATCTTTATCTCGAACATCCCCGAGGCAATAGGCAAAATGATTGGGATAACATTTTTGAATTGCTGATAAATTCATTTCTTGCTGATCAAAAGCAAAGACGCGAGCACCAGCCTTTAAAAAAGCTTGCGCTTGAGTAGTACCGATGCCTGAGGCTGCGCCAGTGACGAAAACAGTTTTATCAGTAAAATCAAAGTTCATCATTCGACGATTTTCCAGTCTTCTGCAAGAATATCACAAACTGTCGGAGCAAAGCTTGAAAAGCCTTCATCAGCCGTTTTAATCAAAAAGTAAGGCGTCACTGGTGCACCGTCAAACACTTCACCTTCAACTAATGTGACATATAACTCGAAACCGCCCCAGCCTTCACGAATAATTTTTGCGCCTTTTTTCAATTCGGGTAATATTTCTTCAAACGTCAATTGTTGTTCCTCCATTCAAAAAGTTCTTTCTTTTGGTAGAATACCAAAAAGCCAGGAACGTCACAAGAAGTTTAAGAGGAGAGAAAAAGACCTCTCCGAAAAAAGAGAGGTCTTAGAAATATTAATCATCTGTTTCTGTATCATCCTTGTTCTTGGCGTTGACTTTGTTACGAGTATTCCAATAGGACTTGTAATCTTCGTCATTTCCGCCAATCCCAAATTCATAGGCATTATCTGCTGGACCATCTTTTGCCCAAAGGGAAGTAGTTTCGCCACTAGGAACTTGGTAATTTGTTCCATTATGACTGACTTTTCCAGGCTTTAGACCAGTGAAGTCAGAAACTTTAATTTGCTTCACATCATCAGACAATTCAAATTTTTCGTCTTCACCGAAAATCGTCGGGTTGACTTGATAAATTCTCGCGGCAAGATAGGCCATATAGGTCGCTGTCCGATTTCCCGCGCCATCATTCATTGGTTTGTTGTCATCACGACCGGTCCATGTTCCTAACGTAATAGTCGGTGTGGAGACAATCAGCCAGTTATCGGCATAATTATCTGTGGTACCAGTTTTACCAACCCAATCCGCAGTACTTAATGGATAATTTACTCCACTTAAGATGGATTTGAAAGGAGTGGTGTGCTGTTCATTGATTACACTGCGCATCATATCATTCATAATCGATGCGGTTGCTTTTGAATAGACTTGAACGGGATTGTCCTTGTGCTTATAGATTTCCTTGCCGGTGCTGTCAGTAATAGAGTCAATCAAGTAGCCTTGCTGATAAACGCCATTATTCGCCAAGGTTTGGAAGCCGTTGATTTCTGTTAAGGTTGAAACGTTTGTTGTTCCTAATGGTGCGGCTTCAACACCCCAGTCATTAGAAGTTGGATAGTTCATTTTTTTCAGATAATTGTCATAAGCAAACTGGTCAGAGCCTTTATTCGTTAATAAGTCTTGATATACATGATAAGCAGTAATATTAGTTGATTCGACAAGTGCTTCTCGCGTAGTCTGGAAGGTCTTAGAACCTTTGTTTTCGGCATTCTTCAATTCCTTACCAGCATCGTCGCCATGCTGATATTTCATTGGGTAATCGGCAATACGTGACGCGCTCCCTAATAATCCTTGGTCGATCGCAGGACCGTAAACCAATACGGGCTTGATTGAAGAGCCTGCTTGTCGTGCAGTGTCAAAAGCGTGATTATTTTGGTTTGTATTGTAATCACGACTGCCGACAAAACCATATATTCTACCTGTGCTGTTATCCATCATAACCGTTCCTGGTTCAACAGTAGCCCCTGAACCATCGTCTAAGTATTGGCCGTATTCAGCGACTCCTAATTGCATTGCGTCATAAATATTTTTATCAATCGTTGATTTTACAACCAGTCCTTGATTTTGCATTTTAACTTTGGCTTGCTCGACATAACGATTGCGAACATCGTCTTTGTTATAATCAGCATCGCTGACCCCATCTTCTTTGGCCTGCTGTTTTGCCACGATGCTGATGGCTTCGTTATAGACGGTGTAATACAAGAATCCGTGTTGTTGAACCTCTACATCTTGACGTCCTTGGAAGTCTTTTGAAAGGTCATATTTTTTTGCATCTTCATATTCCTTTTTAGAGATCATCTGTTCACGGTACATATTGAACAATACATCATCTTTTCGATTCATCCCAAGGGAATAATCTTGCTTCAGGTCGCCAGTATTCGTGTAAGGACTGTATACAATCGGACTTTGCGGCAGACCTGCAATAAAAGCAGATTGCGGCAGATTCAAGTCTTTTGCATGAACCCCAAAGATTCCAATCGCGGCTTCTTCAACGCCGGCAATATTTTGTCCCTTGTTATTACGACCAAAAGGCGAAACATTCAAGTAGGCTGTCAAAATTTCATCTTTACTTAAATATTTTTCCAAATCTAACGCTAAGACGATCTCATTTGCTTTCCGTTTAAAAGAAGTCTCATTAGTTAAAACCTGTTGTTTGATCAATTGCTGTGTCAGAGTAGAACCACCTGATCCAGCACCAAAGCCTACAACTTCTCCCAAAAGAGCACGTACCACAGCTTTTGGGACGACACCACGGTGTTCATAGAAGTTTTCATCTTCAGTTGCGACCAGAGCTTTTTTCACCCATGGAGAAATCTCGTCAGAATTGATTTTTTCACGAATTGGATCAGCTTGGATCGTTGCTAATTCGCGATCATCTGCATAAAGCAATTTTGATGACTCTGCGATATCGCCGACTTTTTGCTTCATTTCCGATTTTGTAGGTGTCGGTGTTCCTTCTACAAGATGGGCAAAATACCCAGCACCGATTCCGACGACGAGCATGCCGCCTAAAAAGAGCACAACAACTAAGCCAAGCAGCAATGACTTGACTACTCGCAAAGAGACATTTAATGCAAAAGGCCCTCCAAGACTTGTTCTTGATTTGCTTTTGCTGCTCTTCTTCGGTTGCTTATTTACTTTTTTCTTGTGAGCCAAAAAGTCCACCTCATTAGATTCTATCATTTTAATTATCTGTTGAATTATAGCAAAGTTTTACTTCTATTAACAAGCGGATGCAATGTTTGTAATCAAAACTTCAACTAATTGTTAAGTAAAACAAAACAAACATGATTATATTGTCCGGCTTTCTTTTTACTGCGGACTCTTTTTTCTTGATCTAGAACTTCGAAGAAATCTGACGAATGGCTTTTATTTCACTGTTATTTCGGTTAATATGGGAAAGTATAAGTCATTTAGAAATGATATGCGTAATGAGTATATGCCTAACGGTTAGTTAGCGCATCAAAAATAATTAGGAGGAAAAAACATGCATTCAGACTTTTTTCAAGAACTAAAAGCCCGTGGCTTAATTTTTCAAGTAACAGATGAAGCGGCCCTAGAAAAACAATTAAACGAAGAGTCTGTTAAACTATATATTGGCTTTGATCCAACAGCAGACAGTCTGCATATTGGTCATTTATTACCGATTTTAACGTTGCGACGTTTCCAACAAAACGGACACGTACCCATTGCTCTAGTTGGCGGCGGTACCGGAATGATCGGAGACCCTTCATTTAAAGATGCAGAGCGCCAATTAAACACCTTAGATACCGTTCAAAGCTGGTCGCAAAGTATTAAAAATCAGCTTTCGGGGATCATTGACTTCGAGAATAAAGAGAATCCAGCAATCGTTGCTAATAACTATGAATGGTTAGGCGAGTTGAAGCTGATCGACTTTTTACGTGATGTTGGTAAGAACTTTACGATCAATTACATGATGAGCAAAGAAAGCGTCAAACGCCGGATCGAATCTGGAATTTCATACACAGAATTCGCTTACCAGCTACTACAGGCCTACGACTTCTATGAATTGAATAAACGTTACGGTTGCCTGCTACAATTAGGTGGTAGTGATCAATGGGGCAACATTACTTCTGGGATCGAATTGATCCGTCGAGAAGAAGGCAAGCAAGCATTTGGTATGACGATGCCTTTGATTACAAAAGCAGATGGCACAAAATTTGGTAAAACAGAAGGAAATGCGGTTTGGTTAGACGCAGAGAAGACCTCTCCATATGAGTTCTACCAATTCTGGATTAATACAGATGATCGCGACGCTGTTAAATTCTTGAAATACTTTACCTTCTTGAGTTTAGAAGAAATTGACGTGATCGAAAAGGAATTTACTGCAGCTCCAGAACAACGAGCAGCTCAAAAGGCCTTAGCCAAAGAAGTGACTGTTTTAGTTCACGGAGAAGAAGCATACAATCAAGCGGTGCATATTTCTGAAGCGTTATTCAGCGGTGATGTGAAAAACTTAAATGCAGCAGAAATCAAACAAGGCTTCAAAAATGTACCCAATTATCAAGTTCAAGCAGGCGATGACTTGAACTTAGTTGAGATTCTGATAACAGCAGGCATCGAAGCGTCTAAACGCCAAGCTCGCGAAGATATTAACAATGGTGCGATTTATATCAATGGCGATCGCGTACAAGATGTAGCCTACACATTAAGTGATCAAGATAAATTAGCTGATGAGTACATTGTTGTACGTCGCGGGAAGAAAAAATATTTTGTTTTGCAATTTTAGTTGTGATTAGGAAAGGGATTGTACCAATTTTGGAGCAATCCTTTTTCTATGTAGTGATGGGAAAACGTTTTAGAGGTTAGGAAAGGTGAGCATGTGGGAGCAATTTTATTAAACTCGTTAGGATTATTTGTTATTATCTTGATTGGCTATCTAACGAAACGCTTGAACCTATTAATGAAGGCAGATGGCTCGATGATCTCAAAGATTGTCGTCAACGTCACACTGCCGGCTGCGATCATTGTGAATCTGCAATATTTGGCAGTAAAAAACCAGTTACTATTGCTAATTGTTGCTGGTTTAGTATTAAATCTGGTTATGATTCTAATCGGTCACTTCTTATCGAGAAAACAAGAACAGGTAGAGCGAGAATTTTTGATGTACGGTGTTTCTGGCTACAATATTGGAAATTTCGCGATCCCCTTTGTTCAGAGCTTTATACCGCAGGCGATTCCGATTCTATCCTTTTTTGATATTGGCAATAGTGTTATGCTGGCTGGCGGCTCGAATGTAGTAATCGAAGGCATCAGTGGCAGCGATGAAGAACGTCCGAGCGTAAAAAAAGTTCTCGGAAGATTGTTTCGATCGGTGCCGTTTCTTTGTTACTTGATCATGCTGTCCTTGCGAATTCTAGAGCTTGATTTACCAGAAGCAGTTTTTCAAATTGCGCAGCCAATTGCTGATGCTAATACATTTTTGTCGATGTTTATGATAGGCTTGTTTTTGGAACTTCGTTTGCCGAAAAAGGATTTAGCATTAGTTGGACGTGTGTTAGCAATCAAATATGGTGCGGGCCTATTGCTGGTGGCTTTTTTTATGCTGTTACCGTTTCCGGCAATGATCAAAATTGTTTTATGTCTTGTTTCAGTCGGACCGATTCCGACATTTGGCGTGATCAACAGTGTAGCTGCAGGAATGCGTGCAGAAGTGGTGGGGTTCACTTCTTCGCTTAGTTTCTTGATCAGTTTGCCGTTAATGACGAGTTTGTTGATATTCCTATAAATAGAAAATTTGGAGGTTTTTATGTTAATTGGTTCTCATGTAAGTATGAAGGGAAAAGAAATGCTACTAGGGGCGGCACAAGAGGCAGCTAGCTATGAAGCATCAACATTTATGATTTACAGCGGTGCACCGCAAAATACTCGCCGCAAGCCAGTTGATGAGATGAATATTCCAGCTGGAGAAGAATTTATGAAGGAGCATGGCTTGTCAAACATTGTCATGCATGCGCCGTATATCATTAACCTTGGAAATACCAAAAAGCCTGAGATGTTTCCTTTTGCAGTACAATTTTTACGCGATGAAATTATGCGAGCAGAAGCACTGGGAGCGATGCAGATTACGTTACATCCAGGAGCTCACGTTGGTGCAGGAGAAAAAGCTGGCTTAGATCAAATCATTAAAGGACTAAATGAAGTACTGACTAAAAATCAGCGAGCTCAAATTGCTTTAGAGACAATGGCTGGCAAAGGAACGGAGTTAGGTAAAACTTTTGAAGAGTTGGCTTATATCATTGATGGGGTTTTATTGAATGAAAAGCTTTCAGTGACTTTTGATACCTGTCATACAAATGATGCAGGATACAATGTCAAAGAAGATTTTGATGGCGTATTAGAGGAATTTGATCGTGTGATCGGTTTGGAACGTTTAAAAGTCGTTCATGTGAATGATTCGAAAAATCCAATGGGCTCTCATAAGGATCGTCATGCAAATATTGGTTTTGGTACGATTGGCTTTGACACCTTGAATGCTATTGTTCATCATGAAAAGTTGAAAGACTTACCAAAAATCTTGGAAACACCTTATGTGGGAGAAGACAAAAAGAACCAAAAACCACCGTATGGTTTCGAAATCGCTATGTTGAAATCGCAACAGTTCGATCCAGATTTATTAGCAAAAATTCAAGCGCAATAAAATAAGAGGTTGTGACAGAAGTGGTCAGCTTCAAGAAATAAGAAGGAATTTCCGAAGAAGCTACTTCTGGAACACCGTTTATTCAGAAAAAGAAGCTATGACAAGTCTTTTGTCACAGCTCCTTTAAGCTTATTCTCTAACTTGTCCATCGCCATAAATAATGTATTTACTGGAAGTTAATTGCTCCAATCCCATAGGCCCGCGAGCATGCAATTTTTGAGTAGAAATGCCAATCTCCGCACCAAAACCAAATTTGAAACCATCTGTGAAACGAGTCGAGGCATTGATGTAGACGGCTGCCGCATCAACTTCTTTCAAAAATTTTTGTCCGTTCTGATAATTATCCGTCACGATTGCCTCGGAATGCTTGGAATTATAATGATTGATGTGCTCAATGGCTTCTTCGATAGAAGCAACAACTTTGATTGCCAAAATATAATCCAAAAATTCTGTTGACCAATCTGCTTCGGTTGCTAGATCCGCTTGTTTCAAATGCTTTAGCGCCTGCGCATTTCCGCGTAGAGTAACCAGTGATGTTAGTTCTTTTTCTATCAGAGGTAAAAACTCTGCCGCGATTTCCTCGTGAACGAGTAACGTTTCGATCGCATTACAAACAGAGGGACGTTGAACTTTAGCGTTTTTTACAATGTTTAGTGCCATGTCCAATTGTGCGGCAGAATCAACATACACGTGATTGTTACCAGTTCCCGTTTCGATCACTGGCACCGTCGCGTTGCTTTTCACGCGTTGGATTAAACCTGCACCACCACGGGGAATTAACACATCTAAATAGTCGTTTAGGCGCATCATCTCATTTGCGACATCATGTGAAATGTCGCTGACAAACTGAATCATAGCGGGATTCAACTGACAGTTGCATAATGTCTTTTGCAGAAGCTCCACCAAGGCTTGATTTGAATGGAAGGCTTCTTTGCCGCCACGTAAGATGACCGCATTTCCTGATTTGAAACATAAACTAGCCGCATCGGTCGTCACGTTTGGCCGAGACTCAAAGATGATTCCGATCACACCTAAAGGGACGCGTTGTTGACCAATCATCAATTGATCCTCTGTCCGCCACATTTTCTCTACGACACCAATTGGATCAGGCAAGGCTGCTACTTGGCGGATACCTTCAGCCATTTCCTTGATTCTTTCATCGTTTAAACGTAAACGATCAATCATTGGATCAGAAATCCCGTTATCCTTTGCTCGGCATAGATCTTGTTGATTTGCAGTCAAAATAACTGCGGTATTGTTTTCCAAATCTTCAGCCATCTGCAGCAAGCAGTCATCTTTTTGAGTAGTTTCCAGCTGCCCCAATTGTTGCGCAGCGGAGCGGCTCTGTTGCCCTAAGGTATTCATCAAGTTATCCATGTTTTTCCTCCTTAAATAATGTTCCGACATCTACTCCAGCTAAAATATCAAAAATTATTCTGGGAGGTTTCCCATTCGCTAAAACCATGGCACTTTTTGCTTCTAGAATTCGTTGAGCTGCTTTCAATTTGCTGACCATACCGCCAGTGCCAAAGCGGCTGCCTTCACCGCCTGCCTGATTCATCAATGTTTGATTGATGGTCGAAATAGTCGAGTATAAAATCGCTTGTTTATTTGTTGCGGGATTGTCTGAATAAAATCCGTCAATGTCACTTAACATAATCAGCACATCTGCTTCCATTAACTGTGCAACGATTGCGGAAAGCTCATCATTGTCTCCGAACTTTCTCGTATGATCCATTTCGTCTACTGCGACGGTATCATTCTCGTTAATAATCGGAACGATTCCCATTGAAATGAGCTGTTCTAGTGTATTGATTACATTTTTACGACTTTCAGGAAAATCTACTACATCTCGTGTTAGGAGAACTTGAGCGGTTTGTTGACTATACACTAAGAAACGTTGGTTGTAGATATGCATTAATTCTGATTGACCAACGGCTGCAACCGCTTGCTGAACAGGGATCTCCTGCGGCCGTTCGGGGATTCCAAGTTTGTCCATTCCAACGCCAATCGCGCCAGAAGAGACCAGTATTATTTCTTTGCCTTGATTTCGAAGGTCAGTTAATACGAATGCTAATTGATCAATTCCAGCGAAATTGATCTTGCCATTTGGATGGATCAAGGAACTTGTCCCAATCTTCACCACGATCCGATTGACGGATCTTAAAAAATCTCTCATGCTTCCACCTCTTCACTTAGCCACCAGCGAGGAAGATATTGTTTTGCATTTTAGCATATTCTAATCAATATTTCATCAAATGTTTAAAATTTACTGGAAATTTTTTTGGATCATGAAAATTTATTTCAGTTACTAGCTGCTAAGATATTGTTAAAAGGGAAAATTCTTTCTTTTTCAAGGCCAATTAGTAAGATTAGACTAAAAATCTTGTGGATTGATTTGAAGTTTCTTAAAACGGCTTTTCTTTTAGGGTATCTTTTAGTAAAATATACGAGAATGTGTCAGGAAAGGAGCGGTGAAAATGGTATCAACTGGAATTGTAGTATTGATCGCAGTAATCGCTGCACTATTAGGTGCTGTCGGCGGTTTCTTCTTAGCCCGTAAATATATGCAAGACTATTTTAAAAAGAATCCTCCGATCAACGAGGATATGTTACGTCAAATGATGATGTCAATGGGACAAAAGCCTTCAGAAAAGAAAGTTCGTCAAATGATGCAGCAAATGAAAAATCAACAATAATGATGAAAGGACAATCGTCTCAGGATGGTTGCCCTTCTTTTTTGGTAGTTGCACTTTTCGAGTATGATGGCGTTTGAGATGAAATCAATTTGTTAAAACAGATAAAATTACACGAAGTTTAGTTAGATCGTAAGCGTGATGAGAACCAAACTAATTTTCTCGTCTTTTGAAAAAAATAATCCTTATTACTGACTTAGCTGCGAATTTGCAAAACTGACAATTAGTAAGCAGATTTGTCGACATAATAAATTTAGGGTTGTAAAGTAAAGGCGTATGGGAGGAATGTCTGAATGTATGATGTAATAGTTATCGGTGCGGGCCCAGCTGGGATGACCGCTGCCTTATATGCTTCACGCTCGAATCTAAAGGTGCTTTTGATTGAACGGGGGGCGCCAGGCGGACAAATGAACAATACCGCTGAAGTAGAAAATTATCCAGGCTTCGAGTCAATCATGGGTCCAGAGCTTGCGATGAAAATGTATGATGGAGTCACAAAATTTGGCACGGAAAATGCCTATGGAATCGTTCAAGATATCGTTGATCACGGTGACTACAAGGAAGTTATCACTGAAGATAAAAGCTATCAAACCAAAACGATCATTATTGCTACAGGGTGTGTCCATCGTAAATTAGGCGTGCCAGGTGAAGAATCTTTCGCAGGACGCGGAGTCTCTTATTGTGCTGTATGTGATGGTGCTTTTTTCCGTAATAAACGCTTGATTGTTGTTGGCGGAGGAGATTCAGCGGTAGAAGAAGCGATTTATTTAACACGTTTTGCTTCTGAAGTCGTGATCGTTCATCGTCGTGATGAATTACGCGCACAAAAAATTATTCAAGATCGTGCCTTTGCAAATGAAAAAATTTCATTTATTTGGGACAGTGTTGTGGATGAAATCGTCGGTAACGAAATGGTCGTAACAGGCGCACAAATACGCAATGTAAAAACTGATGACGTTCATTTAGAACCAGCAGATGGTGCTTTTATTTATGTTGGTTTAGAACCATTGACTGAGCCATTTAAAAATAGTGGTATCACGAATGCTGCAGGCTGGATTGAGACAGATCAAGAAATGAAAACTAAAATTCCAGGTGTTTTTGCAATTGGAGATGCCCGTGAAAAAGATCTACGTCAAATAACGACCGCTGTCGGTGAAGGCGGGATCGCAGGCCAACAAGTCTATAAGTATATCGAAGCACAAAATTAATAAGTAAAAGGTAAGAGAATCTGATCATTGGTTAGATTTTCTTGCCTTTTTTTTATAAAAAACATTGGATTTGAAAAAATGCTACAATTGATTGAGACGATTTTGCTGCTTTTCTGCAAGGTATTAAGCCTCATGTAATTAACTAAAACAATAAGGAGGGAACCAATTGTCAGCTATCAAACTACGAGCGTACCAGCAGCGAGTCATCGATCAATTAGCTAGTTATTTGGATAATGACAGTATCCATATTGTTGCTCCGCCGGGATCAGGGAAGACGATTTTAGGAATGGCGCTTGTTGAGAAGATTCAGCGAAAAACATTGATCCTTGTTCCTTCAATCCTGTTGAAAAAGCAGTGGATTGAAGTGATTCAGCATTACTATCCGCAATGGGAAATTTCCGAGGAACTGCTTCAACCTGCAAATATAACAGTTACTACGTATCAATACTTGTACAGTAAGAGGAAAGAATTAGACAATCACTTTACTGAACATGGGATTGGTTTTCTAGTGCTGGACGAATCCCACCACTTAAAGAAAAACTGGTCAGATTTGCTGCTGGACTTAAAAGAAAAAGCTACTGAGCTGCAAACGTTAGCCTTAACGGCAACACCTCCTTTTGACGCGAATCAAAAAGAATGGGGCAACTATATTCGGCTGACCGGTGCTATCGATGAAGAAATTACTGTCTCCGAATTGATTAACGAGGCGGTTCTTGCTCCATATCAAGACTATGTTTACTTAGCACCAGTCACGAAGGAATCACAGAAACAATTTACCGAATTCTTAAATGAGCAAAATCAAATCGTATCGCATCTTTGCAGTCAACCAGAAGTGACGGATTACCTCTTGGCTCAAGAATTCATTCAGCAGCCGTTAAATCAAACAGAATTTATCTATCAGAATTTTGACAGCTATTTAAGCTGTTTACTTTATTTGAATGAACAGCAGTATCAGTTCAGCGACGATCATTGGCAGGTTCTGGGTATAAAACGAAATAAAATAAAAATTCCGCAGCAAACAAGAAAAAGTATTATTGATTTGTATCAGTATCTTTTTCAAGTTGTTCCACAATTGGAAATATTTCGCTATCTTTCAAAGAAGGGCTGGTTATATGAGGACAAGCTCCGACTTTTTCCAGATTTCGAAATAAACAATCAAGCAAATATACCGTTAATGAAAGAGGCCATCGAGCATATTGTGGTAAAGGAGGAAAGCTATCTAGGGAATGAACTGCGGTGTGTACTGCTGTTTGATTATATCAAGCAGGAGGTTTTAGCCGGAAAAGAGGACTATTTAGAGTATGGTGTTGTGCCTACCTTCTTATCATTGAAGGAACTGATTCGGCCTGAAACATCTCTGGCTGTCGTTTGCGGCGAATTTCTGATTGTCAGTCAAAAAATATTTCAAACTCATTTTCAAACTTACGCAGAATTTCGCAGAGAGAAAAAGCTGGCTGGTTATATCTACTTAGCGATGACGGATAAAAAACGCAGTGAGCTGTTAGCGTTGACTACGCAGCTTTTGGATTCAAGCGAGATCAATCTATTGATCGGGACGGTCAGCTTGTTAGGCGAGGGCTGGAATTGTCCCGCCGTTAACACGATTATTATGGGAAATGCGGCCGGCTCGTATGTTCAAACTCAACAGATTCGCGGTAGAGGATTGCGGTGTTCCGGGGATGAGAAGCTGACCAATATCTGGCATATTGCTTCGATTTATCCGAATATTCCAGTGACAGAGCAGCCGCTTTTTGCTGCTATTTTGAAGCGTTTATCATTTATCGAAGGCTTGAATCTGATGGATGAACCTGTGATCTCAACTGGCAGAGAACGGTTTGAATTACCTGATATCCTAGATCTGAGGACAATCGCCGGCTATACTCAAAATAATCTTTATCGCGCGAAAGAACGGAAGCAGCATTTTATGCTTTGGGAGACGGCTTTAAAGCAGGGGACCCATTTGGCAATGCCTCTGTTCATTCGAAGCCGGCCTAAAGAAACGGAAGTACATTTAGAGTCGAATGCCTTTAAACTTGATAATGTGGATCAGCTCAATCTTATTCAAGCATTCCTGCAAGGAGCGTTAAATATCTACTTTAAGGAAAGAAAAAGGAAAAAGCATTGGCATAAGGCTTGTCAGGTTCGGCAGAAACTAGTTCAAACGCTCTATCAGTTACTGCTAAATGAGGGTGTACTCTCAGAAAGCATCCCATTAGTCATTGATTGGAATAATCATTCTTTTTCTTGTGAAATTGTCGCGAGTTATCATCAGGAAAAACTTTTCAATGAGCTGATTTGTGAGTTATTAGGAGAGATTCATTCACCACGATATCTGCTAAAAATTAAACAGGATTATTTTGTGATACCTGGTCGTTATAGCAAAAATAAAAAAGCGGTGCTAATTTTTTTGACCGCAATTAAACAACAAGGATTAACGGCCGACTTTTTTTATACGAAGAATATTTCTGGACGTAAACAGCTGATTAAGGCACGATTGAATTCACTACAAGCTTCCGATACGCTGGATATTAACGAACGAAAAATTTGGCAATAATAACTTGAAATTACTATGGCAGTCAGGATCACTGTATTAAATCAGGTCGGATCTTCATTTATGTAAAAAATAGCGCGACTTTTTATTGCATGTTGAATAAGATACAAGTTTGCTTTGCTGAATATAACAGTAATGGTATACTTAAATGGTAAGAAAAATTTTGAAAGAGGTGCGTTTCATGTCTTGGGAACAAGTTTATGAACAATGGATTGATTCAGATAAATTAGATGAAAAAATGCGTAAAGAATTACAAGACTTAGGCAAAGACCGAGAGTTGAAAAAAGATGCGTTTTATAAACAACTAGAATTTGGAACAGCAGGCATGCGAGGTGTCTTAGGTCCTGGTGTCAATCGAATGAATATTTTCACTATTCGTCAAGCAACTGAAGGCTTGGCTCGTTTCATGGATACGCAAGATCCCGAAACGAAACGTCGCGGTGTGGCGATTGCTTATGATTCACGCCACATGTCACCAGAATTTGCAATGGAAGCCGCTAAAACATTAGCAAAGCATGATATTCCTTCCTTTGTATTTGAGAGCTTACGCCCCACACCAGAATTATCGTTTGCCGTTCGTTTTGAAAATGCCTTCACCGGCATTATGATCACGGCATCCCACAATCCAGCTGAATATAATGGCTACAAAGTTTACGGCGAAGATGGTGGACAAATGCCGCCAGAAGATGCAGATGCATTGACAAAATTTGTTCGTGACGTAGAAAATCCATTAGAAGTTGAAGTGCTATCTGATGATGAAGTTAAACACAGCGGTTTAATCAATATTATTGGTGATGAAGTCGATTCAGAGTATTTGAGAAAAATCAAATCGGTGACCATCAATCAAGAACTGATCAATGAAATGGGTAAAGAGTTAAAATTGGTTTACACACCATTACATGGAACAGGGAAAATGCTAGGTGAAAAGGCTCTAAAACAAGCTGGTTTCGAAAAATTTGTTTTAGTTCCTGAACAAGCAATCGCTGATCCAAATTTCTCAACAGTTAAATCACCAAATCCTGAAGAACACTCTGCCTTTGAATATGCGATCAAGCTAGGTGAGCAAGAAGGAGCAGACCTGTTAATTGCGACGGACCCTGATGCCGATCGTCTTGGTGCGGCTGTTCGTTTGCCAGATGGACGATATGAAGTGTTGACTGGAAATCAAATCGGGGCTATCATGATTCGTTACATCTTGGAAGCTCATAAGCAAGCAGGAACTTTACCAGACAATGCAGTCGTACTTAAATCAATCGTATCAAGTGAATTAGCAACAACGATCGCAGATGCCTACAATGTAAAAATGGTTGATGTTTTAACCGGCTTTAAATTTATTGCTGAAAAAATCCAACAATATGAAGATGACCATTCACAAACCTTTATGTTTGGTTTTGAAGAAAGCTATGGCTATTTGATTAAATCCTTTGTACGTGACAAAGATGCGATCCAAGCGTTAGTCTTGTTAGCAGAAGTGGCCGCTTACTACAAAAAACAAGGCAAGACGCTATACGATGGCTTGCAAGATATTTTTGAAGAGTATGGCTACTATGCTGAAAAAACTATCTCAGTGACCTTGAGCGGTGCTGAAGGGGCCGAACAGATCAAAACGATCATGGGCAATCTGCGTAACGAAGCACCAAAAGCTTTTGCGGATGTTGCAGTAACAATGACAGAAGATTTCAAAACTTCGAAATCAATTGATGCCAATGGGGATGAAACAGCGATCGACATGCCTGCTTCAGATGTCTTGAAGTATACTTTGGCAGATGAAACATGGATTGCCGTTCGTCCTTCTGGAACAGAACCAAAAATCAAGTTCTACATCGGTGTAAAAGGAGATTCCCATGATGCGGCTGCTGAAAAGATTGCCGCATATGAAGAAGCGATCCGTAAAATCGCCGAATAGAGTAAATGAGGGCTGTAAATGAAGGAACAAGAAGAAGTTCGAGCGGTCAGTCAATTTTTTAAAATTTTGAGTGATCCTACACGATTAAAAATATTAATGTTTCTAAAAGAGGGCGAGCGCAATGTCTCATCTATCAGTGATACGCTGAAGATGGAGCAATCCGCGGTTTCTCATCAACTAAAATTATTGCGTGACAATCGCTTAGTCAAAGCACGTCGTGATGGAAAGGCCATGCTTTATAGTTTAGATGATCAGCATGTCCTGGATGTTTTAGAGCAGACCTTTCGCCACGTTACGCATCAATAAAAAGAGCTTTTCCAAATTTTTTGGAAAAGCTCTTTTTTTTTACAGAAATTTTGTTATACTGATAGCTAACTATTAGAATACGATGAAATTACTTTTAATATGAATGTAATTTAACGGAGGCGGATTATGGAAAAAGCAGTCAAGGTAGGTCTATTAGGTTTAGGTGTAGTTGGTACCGGTGTCCTAGAAATTTTGGCAGATCACAAAGATAAAATCGAAAAAAGTATTGGCGGCCCCTTGGTTGTAACAAAAGCCTTGATCCGTCCAGAAGAAGATAAATCTGCTTTAGCAGAAAAATATCAATTGGAATTGGTTACTGAATTGGACGCAATTTTAAATGATCCAGAGATCGCTATTGTAGTAGAGGTGATGGGACGGATCGAACCAGCCAAGACCTTTATCAAAAAAGCACTTATGGCTGGTAAAAATGTTGTCACTGCGAATAAGGATTTATTAGCACAGCACGGGACTGAGTTAGTTAATCTGGCGCGTGAGCAGCAGCGAAATTTGTATTATGAAGCTAGCGTTGCTGGTGGTATTCCGATCTTACGAACGATCGCTAACAGCTTAGCAGCAGATGATATTACCGAAGTTCTTGGAATCGTCAATGGAACAACCAATTATATGCTGACTAAGATGGTTCAAGAGCATCGAACATATGATGAGACCTTGAAAGAAGCTCAAGAACTAGGCTTTGCGGAAAGTGATCCAACCAATGATGTGGACGGGATCGATGCCGCATATAAAATGGTTATTCTAAGCAAATTTGCTTTTGGAATGTCGATCACAATGGATCAAGTCAAGATCAAAGGTATTCGCGGATTGGCAGCAGAGGATGTGTCGATTGCCGATCAGCTAGGCTACACCGTGAAATTAATCGGCTCGACCATCAAAAATGACGATACGATTTCGGTGGAGGTTGGTCCGGTCTTAGTGCCGCATGAACACCCGCTGGCTTCAATCCATAATGAAATGAACGCTGTTTTTGTTAAAAGTTCAGGAATTGGCGAATCAATGTACTATGGTCCGGGAGCTGGTGCACGCCCAACGGCTACCAGTATCGTGGCGGATTTGATGACGATCGTTAATAAGATGAAGAAAAATACTGTTGGTCATCGCTTTACTGGCTATACCCAACCAACCAAAATTACTTCACCAGATGAAAACATCAGCAAGTACTTCTTATCATTAGAAATGCCTGACGAGCCTGGTCAATTTTTGAAGCTGGCTGAGATCATGACTGAAACAAAAGTAGGGTTCGAACAAGTTGTCCAAGAAAAAGGCGATGGTGAAAATGCTCGTGTAGTCTTGATTACACACGAGACATCAGAAACGAAGATGGGAACAATTCAACAGGAAATCAAAGAAAAAACGAGTTACAAATTACTGTCATTGATGAAAGTTATGGGGGAATAAACATGTACGAAGGTCTATTGAAACAATATAAAGAGTATTTGCCAATCACTGATAAGACACCTCAGATCGCATTGGCTGAAGGAAATACACCACTGATTCCTTTGAAAAATCTATCAAAAGAATTAGGGATTACGCTTTATGGGAAATATGAAGGCTTAAATCCGACAGGTTCTTTTAAGGATCGAGGAATGGTGATGGCTGTGGCTAAAGCCGTGGAAGATGGTGCAAAAGCAATCATTTGTGCCTCAACTGGTAATACGAGTGCCGCCGCCGCTGCCTATGCAACACGTGCAGGCATCAAGGCGTATGTTGTGATTCCAGATGGGAAGATCGCAATGGGTAAATTGGCTCAAGCGATTGCTTATGGAGCAGATATTATTTCGATCCCCGGAAACTTTGATGAAGCCCTTAAAGCAGTTCGTGATATTGCGGAAACAGAAGCGGTTGCTTTAGTGAATTCAGTGAATCCTTATCGTTTAGAAGGACAAAAAACAGCGGCGTTTGAAATTTGCGAACAATTGGAAAAAGCGCCAGATGTATTGGCAATTCCTGTTGGGAACGCCGGAAATATTTCTGCCTATTGGAAAGGCTTCAAAGAATGGCATGAGCAAAAAGGCACAGAATTGCCACGGATGCACGGTTTCGAAGCAGAAGGTGCTGCGGCAATTGTCCAAGGAAAAGTCATTGAACAACCAGAAACAGTAGCAACAGCGATTCGGATCGGTAATCCTGCTAGCTGGAAATTAGCTGAAGAGGCTCGCGATGAATCAAATGGCTATATTGATTCTGTAACTGATGAAGAAATCTTAAATGCATATCGCAAAGTGGCTTCTCAAGAAGGTGTTTTTGTTGAACCAGGTTCAGCAGCATCATTGGCTGGTGTGATTCAGCATGTGGAAAATGGTCGGATCAAGCCAGGTGAAACCGTCGTAACGGTCTTTACTGGAAATGGGTTAAAAGATCCAGATACAGCGATCAACGAAACAGACATCAAAATCAATAAGATGAGTGATTTGGAGGATATGCGCCGACACTTACGTGAAGGAGTGGCTGCTCTATGAAAATCCGCGTCCCAGCAACCAGCGCCAATTTAGGGCCCGGCTTTGATTCGTGTGGGATCGCGTTGTCTCAATATTTGACGATCGATATCGGTTCGGAAACTAAAAGATGGCAGATCAAGCATCAGTTGGGCAGCAGCATCCCTTCGGATGAAAAAAATCTATTGATTCAAACGGCATTAGATTTGGCACCTAATTTGAAACCGCATGAACTCACGATGACTTCAGACATTCCAATCGCTCGTGGATTAGGCAGCAGCTCTTCTGTTGTCGTAGCGGGAATTGAATTGGCCAATCGTTTAGGAAATCTAGGAATGACGCCACAGCAGAAAGTGACCTACGCAACCAAGATCGAAGGCCATCCTGATAACGTGGCCCCAGCAATCTGTGGAGATTTTGTGGTAGCGAGCTATAATAACAATGAAGTAAATTTTGTGAAGCATACGTTTCCTGATTGCGATGTGATTGCCTTTATCCCGAATCATGAGTTGCTGACTTCAGAAAGTCGTTCGGTTTTACCAAAAGAGTTATCCTATCAGGATGCGGTCAAAGCCAGCTCGATTGGCAACGTAATGATTGCGGCAGTTTTGAATGGTAATTTGCCGCTAGCTGGGAAAATGATGGAAAAAGATATCTTACACGAAAGTCATCGCCAGCACCTTGTTCCGCATTTGAAAAAAATTCGAGAATTTTGCAAAGCTTATGGCGGTTATGGCAGCTTTTTAAGTGGCGCAGGTCCAACTGTTTTAGTATTGACCCCGCCTGAAAATACTGAAAAATTAGTCACGGCCTTGAAAGCCTTCGATCATGAAGCGTTGATTGATGTGCTTTCTGTTGAAAAAGAGGGCGTCCAAATATTTTAATTGCGTAGAAGAGAAGAGTACAACGAATCGGACTTGACAGAGAGCTTCGGTAATTGAGAAGAAGCAGCAGCGATTTGTTAGAAGATGGCCTCGGAGCAATTGTCAGTGAGACACGGGAATGCCCGTTACAGCAGTTCGCAGCAATGCGACTAAAGATCAGTCTTGTGAGAGGCTGATAAATTAAGGTGGTACCACGGCACTCCCGTCCTTTCAGCTATGAAAAGACGGGAGTGTTTTTTATATTACGAAAACAATTGAAAATGACAGGTATGAGAAAAATTATGAGCAACAATCGTGTTCAAAAAAAGCTAGTAGGAGGAATAATGATGGAATTTGAAACAAAGTGTTTACATGCAGGGTATCAGCCGGAAAATGGAGAACCACGAGTATTACCGATCGTTCAAAGTACGACCTATGCCTATGACTCGACAGAGGAAATTGGAAAGCTTTTTGATTTGGAGGCGGCGGGGTATTTTTATACACGTTTGGCAAATCCAACGACTGGTGCAGTAGAAGAGAAAATCGCGGCACTAGAAGGCGGTGTAGGAGCATTGTGTACATCATCCGGGCAAGCAGCCACCTTTTATGCGGTACTGAATATTTTAGAGGCTGGAGATCACATGATTTCTTCTAGCTATATTTATGGCGGGACCTACAATCTATTTGCTCATACCCTTAGAAAAATGGGAATTGAAGTGACATTTGTCGATCAAGATGCCTCAAAAGAGGAATTGTTGAAAGCGGCGAAACCAAATACGAAAGCCATTTTTGGCGAAACAATCGCTAATCCCGCGGTGAAGGTGTTGGATCAAGAAAAATTTGCATCTGTAGCAAAAGAGTTGGATATTCCTTTTCTTATCGATAATACGTTTGCGACTCCATACTTTTGTCGACCATTCGAGTTTGGCGCAGATATCGTGATTCATAGTACGACCAAGTATTTAGATGGTCATGCAGTGCAGACAGGCGGTGTCATCGTTGATGGCGGGAAATTTAATTGGAATAATGGCAAATTTCCTCAGCTCTCAGAGCCTGACGAAACGTATCATGGCATCGTTTATACAGAGAAATTTGGCCAAGCGGCGTATATCACCAAAGCACGTGTGCAATTAATGCGAGATTTAGGGGCTACACCTTCCCCGCAAAATTCATTCTTGCTTAATTTGGGGATGGAGACATTACCGGTTCGGATGGATCGCCATTTTGAAAATGCAGTGACAATAGCGAAATACTTAACTGAGCAAAAAGCGATCAAACACGTGTATTATCCTGGCTTAGAAAGTGATGAAAACTACAATTTAGCGCAAAAATATGTGCCAAATGGCCTTTGCGGTGTCATTTCTGTTGAATTCGCAGAAGGAAAAGAACAGGCGGCCAAGTGGTTAGACGCATTGGAACTTGTTTCATTAGAAGTTCACGTGGCGGATATTCGTACGTGTGCGTTGCATCCTGCAACCTCGACGCACCGCCAACTGACTGATGAAGAGCTGCAGCAGGCAGGAATTTCACCAGGGCTAGTTCGTTTATCTTGCGGAATCGAAAATGTGAACGATCTCCTTGCTGATTTGCAACAGGCCTTTGATAAATTGGAGGGATAACTCATGCCGATTCGCTTAGAGCCTGATTTTCCGGCAAAGTCTGTTTTAGAATCTGAAGATATTTTTGCGATTGATAATTCACGTGCGGAGCAACAGGATATTCGACCGCTAAAACTATTGATTTTAAATTTGATGCCGAATAAAATCGACACAGAAATTCATCTGCTGCGTTTGATTAGCCAAAGTCCTTTGCAGATTGATGTAGATTTCTTAAAAGTAGCTAGCCATGAGCATAAGCATACAAGTAAGAATCATTTAGATAAGTTTTATTTGGATTTTTCACAGGTAAAAGAGACTTGTTATGACGGCTTGATCATTACTGGAGCACCAGTGGAGCAGTTGGCCTTTGAGGAAGTCGATTATTGGCCGGAGTTAGTAGAAATCATGGAGTGGAGCCAAACGTCAGTTACTTCTGTTGTTCACATTTGCTGGGGAGCACAAGCAGGCCTGTATTATCATTTTGGAGTTGATAAGGTTCCTTTTGAAAAAAAATTATTTGGTATCTATAAACAAGATATAGAGCATCAATTCCGATTGTTTAGAGGCTTTGATGATCGTTTTTGGATGCCTCAGTCACGATATACGGGAATCAATGAAGAGCAAGTGCGTCAAGCAAAAATCAAAGTGATTGCTAAGGATGAGGAAGAACGGTCCGCGATCTTAATCTCAGAAGATGAGCACGATGTCTTTTTGATGGGACACTTTGAATATGCGACAGATACTTTAGAAAAAGAATATTTGCGTGATCATGAACGGGGAATCAATACGGCGAAGCCAGCGAATTACTATGAAGACGGGAAAATTTACAATTATTGGCGTGCGCAGGCACATTTGTTTTATCATAATTGGCTGAATGACGTTTATCAAATAACACCTTATCGCTTAGAAGAGATTCGTGAATTACAAAAAGAAAGAAAACTGAGATCGATTTGATCTCAGTTTTCTTCTTCCATAAAGTAGTAGCTATGGTCTTCTAAATCCAAGGCGCTCATGATCATCGCTGCCGTTTCCTCGATCGAAAGTGTGGCAACGTTAATAATCTCGCAGCCTAACTTGTGATAAAGCTCATTGGCGAATTTCAGCTCTGCTTGAATCTTTTCGCGATCGGAATAGGCCGTTTCAGGATTCAATCCGTAAGCTCGCATCCGTTCTTTACGGATACCAATCAATACTTCAGGATCGTTGGTCAGTCCAACGATTTTTTTCGGATCGATCTCAAATAGCTGTTTAGGAATATGTGCTTGTGGAATTAACGGTAGGTTAGCAACTTTTAAATTTTTATTAGCCAAATAAAGACTTAGCGGTGTTTTTGAAGTTCTTGAAACGCCAAGTAACACAACATCAGCCTCTAAGAAGCCGCGGGGATCTTTTCCGTCGTCATATTTAACCGCAAACTCCATGGCCTTAATTCGTTTGAAATAATTTTCGTTCAAGTGATGAAGTGCACCACGTTCGCCAGTAGGCTCTAAATGAGCGCGTCGTCCAATTTCGCTCACAACCGGATTCAACAAGTCCATCGTAAAGACGTCTTCGTTGTCACAAAATTCTTTAGCAATTTTAGATAATTTTGGATCAATCAATGTATAGATGATCATGCCGTTTTCGGCCTTAGCATCGTTTAAAGCTTTCATCAATAATTCTTCCGTGTGTACAAAGGTCCGGCGGAAGAGACAGAATTCTACGGTAGGATACTGCGCCATTGAAGCTTGTGCTAGTTTCGATGCAGTTTCTCCCGCAGAATCGGAGATGATGAAAATAGTGACTAACTCGTTTTGTTTTTCGCTATCCATAAAGAAAATCTCCCTTGCAATCAGTAATAATTTATTATACCATACACTTTATTCGGAATCATTACACTTTGAAATGAGGGATAACATGACACAAACGACGTTATTAGAAAAAGCTCTGACGAAGGTCAAAGAAAATGGCTTCAAGTATACTAAAAAACGTGAAACTCTCTTAGACTACCTGATCAAATCCAACCGCTATGTTTCCGCCCGTGAGGTTTACAATCATATGAATGGTCAATTTCCAGGATTGAGCTATGATACTGTGTATCGCAACCTAAGAGAATTTTGTGAGATTGGATTGATTGAAGATACCGAATTGCAGGGAGAGATGAAATTCCGCTTTAGCTGCAGTGAAAATTTTGAACACCATCACCATTTTATTTGTACAGTTTGCGGAGAAACGAAGGAGATTCATATGTGTCCCATGAACTTCTTTAAAGAACAGCTAGATGGCTGCGAAATCGAAGGTCATCGCTTTGAGCTCTTTGGACGCTGTGCAAAATGTCAAAAAGTTAATGGATAAATTAAGAATTTAAATTCTTCAGTACCTTGACTCAAAATAGCCCATTGGATATAATGACTTATGGACGGTCTTGTTTATTGAAAGCATATTTCAATAACAAAAACGGTTACATTTCAAGCCCGGAGGGAGGGAATTTATATGTCAAAAACAGTGGTTCGTAAAAATGAATCTCTTGACGATGCTCTTCGTCGCTTCAAACGTTCCGTTTCAAAAGCAGGGACTCTGCAAGAATCTCGCAAACGTGAATTTTATGAAAAGCCAAGCGTGAAACGTAAGAAAAAATCAGAAGCAGCTAGAAAACGTAAGAAATTCTAGTCTGTCAACGGAGTGATTCTATTGTCACTACTTACTACCTTGAATGAAGACATGAAGCAAGCGATGCGAGTAAAAGATAAAGAGACTTTGCAAGTGATCCGGATGCTTAAAGCTTCGATTCAAAATGAACAGATTAAAAAAGGTCAGGACTTAAATGACGAAGAAGAATTGACTGTCTTATCTCGCGAGATGAAACAGCGTCGAGATTCTCTAACGGAGTTTGAAAAAGCTGATCGCACCGATTTGGCTGATAAGGTCAAAAAGGAAATCGTAATTGTTGAAAAATATTTGCCGGCTCAACTTTCTGAAGATGAGATCCGTGCGATTGTTACAGAAGCAATTGCAACAACAGGAGCGACTTCACCAAAGGAATTTGGGAAAGTAATGGGTGCAGTGATGCCGAAAGTCAAAGGCAAAGCCGATGGCAATCAAGTCAACGCAATCGTCAAGGAGCTTCTGAATAAATAAGCAATAATGAAAGCCGAGAGATTTTTCTCTCGGCTTTTTTTGCGAGTTCAACTTTTCGCAGTTTGTTAAAGTACGAGATGAATGATATGGTCTCGGCTAATTAATATTACGTGAGGTTTAGTTGAATCGTATGCGTGGCAAAAATAAACTTCCATTAACTGAGCTAGCTGTCAGTCACGCTTTTCGCAGTTTATAAAAATAGGGCCGGAGCTGTAGTTACAAATTTACAGAAGTATATTGATCAAGCTGTTTAGCGTGATGATATGCGTACGAAAATAAGCTCATTTTTCCCGGTTTTTGGAAAAATGACTTCATAGATAGACAGTTAGCTATGAGTTATGCTTTAGTCCGAGCTGCTGTTAAAAATTGTGAGATTAAATAATAAGATAGGCAAAGTAGTATTGTATGCACAAGATAATCTTTAAAATAGACTCGTGATTTCATCTTAATCAAACTCAGGTATAGCTAATATTTAAGCGAAAGCTTAGACAATTTTTCTTTTATTTAGAGTGTGGTATTATAAGAAGGAATGATTTATGAAGGGATGAGCGCTTGTTGAATAGCAACGATTTTGAGTCGTTAGAAATAAAGCTTGATGGAAAAGATGACATCAGTATGCTTTTAGGTACCCACGATAAACATGTTAAATTTTTAGAAGAAAATACAGAGACGACCATCAATACTCGCGGCGAAATGATTCAGATCATTGGACCAAAGGAAGAGGCAAAATTAGTAGGAGATATCATTCGCACCTTGCAGATTTTGATCGATCGCGGGATTAAAGTCGCGACACCAGATGTCATGACCGCATTGCGTTTAGGACGTGAGAATCATCTGGATGAGTTCGTTATGATGTACGAAGAGGAATTATTGAAGGACCGTAATGGGAAACCCATTCGTCCTAAAAATATTGGACAGAGCCGTTATATAGCAGCAATACGTAAATCGGATGTTGTTTTTGGTGTGGGACCAGCAGGGACTGGTAAAACTTATTTAGCAATCGTTATGGCAATTGCTGCACTGAAAAAAGGGGAAGTACAACGAATTATTTTGACCCGCCCGGCAGTAGAAGCCGGCGAAAGTCTAGGATTTTTGCCAGGTGATTTGAAGGAAAAGGTTGACCCTTACTTACGTCCGATGTATGATGCCTTGCATCAAATTTTTGGTATGGAACATACGAACCGCTTATTGGAACGCGGAGTGATTGAGATCGCCCCGCTTGCTTATATGCGTGGTCGGACGTTAGATGATGCCTTTGTCATTTTAGATGAAGCTCAGAACACGACGATTTCGCAAATGAAGATGTTTTTAACGCGCCTTGGGTTTAATTCTAAAATGATCGTCAATGGCGACACTTCTCAGGTAGATCTGCCGAAAGGGCAGGTCAGCGGTTTGATTCATGCCGAAAGAACCTTGAAGGGAATCAAAAAAATCCGCTTTGTGAACTTTGAAGCTGGTGATGTTGTAAGGCATCCTGTAGTTGCAGAAATTATCGAAGCTTATGAACAAGAGAACCTACGACACCAAGAAAAGTAGTCAGGAGGGAATTGGATGTTAAATCGACCCATCAATAACTTGCTGAAAAAGTTAGGTTCAAATTTTATACCAATCATTTTAGGCGCTTTTTCGACTATATTAGTATTAACGATGCTTACGAGCGTCATTCAAAAAAGTGTAGATTATAAAGAAGGTCAAGTGGCTACAGAAAGTATTCGAGCTAATAAAACCATTGAAAATAAAGCCGAAACGGACCAAAAGCGTCAATTGGCCGCTGAAGCAGTCACGCCAGAATATACATATCAAGCTGACTTGGCGCAAACACAGCATGATCGTATCAATCAATTAATCTCATTGATTCAAAAGGCGAATACTGAATTAGATAAAAATTATCAGACGAAGGTTTCACAAGCTAAAGATGGAGAAAAAGTTCCCCAACCGACAGTGGATGAGCGTGTAGCAGCGGTAAAAAAGAATTTTGAAGGTTTAGATCAGGATACAGTCACTTTCTATCAACAGCTGCCAGAAGAATTTTATCAAGCCGTTGTCCAACTAAGTGCTGCTGATTTGACGAAAGTTGGAACAGAAAGTCTGAAACTGTTAGATGAACAAATGACAAAACGCATTCGTCAAAGCGATCTTGCTGAATACAAACAGCAGGCCATTGATAAGATCCAAAGTTTAGGATTGTCAGAAGAATCTAATCAAGCAATGCGTTACTTATTAGAAGCAGGGATTGTTATCAATGATTCCTTAAATCAAAAGCGGACGGATGAATTGAAAGAGCAAGCCAGTGATTCAGTTCAACCTGTAATGATTTATCAAGGTGAAGTCATTGTTCGTGAAGGCAGTCAAATTGATGCAAATGCGATTAATAAGTTGAAACTATTAGGCTTGACTAGCTCCAGTACATCTATTTTCCCATTGATTGCAATGGTTTTATCCGCAATATTACAAGGTGTTTTGTTATGGTTTTATAGCCGTCAGTTTGAAGTTGAGTTTCAACGTGTCCGCTTCATTTTATTCTATAGCGCGACGATGACGATTGGCGTTTTTATCATGAAGATACTGCAATCTTTTCAAGGAGGCACTTCGAATAATCTAGCGTTGTTCTTCCCAGCAGCCTTCATTCCACTGATTCTGACGGTCTTTGTTAATCGACGAGCAGGGGCTTTGTCCGCAGTTTTTCAGACCGTTTTTGCACTGTTTATTTACTACAATGCCATCGGTACGAATATGCTGCCCGTCATTTTAATGACGTACCTTTTCTCAGGTACATTGGCTGTTATGGTAAAACAAAGACGCTTATCTGATCAAGTGAAGCAAGCAATGCTTTGGATCGTGGCCTTTCCAGTTGCCTGGTCGATCATTTTAAGTATCTATCAAGGAATGTCCTTTACTGATTCGCAAACCTGGGGACTGCTGCTAGGTGCTTTTGCCGCCAGCATTTTATCCTTTATTATGGGAATGGGACTTCAACCGTATATCGAAATCTTAGTGACAGATAGCGGTGTAATTACCTTAAATGAATTAAGTAATCCGAACCATCCGTTGCTAAAAGAACTGCTGGAGAAGGCTCCCGGAACCTATCATCACTCAATGATGGTGGCTAATCTGAGTGCTAATGCTGTGGCAGAAATCGGCGGTCGTTCGTTGTTGACGCGAGTAGCCTGCTACTATCACGATATTGGTAAAATTCGTCATGCAAATTTCTTTGTAGAAAATTTACCGACTGGGGCAGAGAATCCGCATAACTTCCTGCTGCCGGAAGATAGCAAACAAATTATTTTCGGTCATGTGATTGAAGGGGCGAAAATTCTGAAGGAATATAAGATGCCGCAAATGGTGATTGATATTTGTAATCAGCATCATGGAACAACCTTGATGAAATTCTTCTATTTTAAAGCCAAGGAGCGCAACCCTGAAGTAACAGAAGCAGACTTCCGTTATCCAGGACCTAGGCCACAGACTCGCGAAGCTGGGGTTGTAAACATCGCGGATAGCTGTGAGGCGGCGGTCAGAGCGATGGATCATCCTTCGATTGATAAGATTACGGAGTTTGTGCATAATCTGATTGAGGAACGAATCAATGATGGTCAGCTAGACGATTCCGGATTGACGTTGAAAGAGATTCGTATCGTTGAAAAATCATTGATTAGCGGTTTAAGCTCAACCTTCCATTCACGCATCAAATATCCGAGAATGCAATCAGAGGCGGAGAAAATGAAAGAAGAGCAAGAGAAAAAAGGGGAAGAGTAATGGATATTACGTTTATTGACGAAACAGAGCAGGTCTCTGAAGAAAAAATTCAAGAAATCGATGGCGTATTACAGTTTGCGGCTGACTATTTGAAGCTGCCGAAGGATACGGAAATGTCTGTTACTTTTATGGATAATGCAGCGATCCAAGTCATCAATCGTGATTATCGCGGCAAGGACGCACCGACTGACGTCATCAGCTTTGCGCTGGAAGAAGAAGGTGAAGATGAGATTCCGATCATCATGGACGAGGAAGATCCGATGCCGCGGAATTTAGGCGACATCATGATTTCTACGGAACGTGCCACAGAACAGGCAGAGGAGTATGGGCATAGCTTTGATCGCGAACTGGGATTTCTAGCTGTACATGGTTTTTTGCATATCAATGGGTACGACCATATGACTCCTGAGGACGAAAAAGAGATGTTTGGTCTGCAGAAAGAGATATTAGATGCCTATGGACTTAAAAGATAAAACAGAGAAAAACAAACATTTTATCACCTCGTTAGAATTTGCGATTCAAGGGATCAAGACAGTCTTTCAAGAGGAACGCAATATGCGTGCTCACGTGGTTTTTGGCCTGATGGCGATTCTGGTAGCATTTTTATTAGGAGTCTCTGTGCTAGAATGGCTTTGGATTTTTTTAGCCGTCTTTCTCGTTTGGATTGTGGAGATTATCAACACGGTTTTTGAGAATGTGGTAGACATGGTAACCGATTGCCATTTTCATCCAATCGGCAAGAAAATCAAAGATATGGCTGCCGGAGCTGTTTTAGTGACGTCAGTGTTTGCCATAATCGTTGGTGTGATTATCTTTTTACCAAAAATTATTGAGCTTTTTCTTTCGGGAAATTGAGTATTTAAGGTTCAGAAAGGAACTTTTACATGTCAGAACATAAATCAGGGTTTGTGGCGATTGTTGGTCGACCAAATGTTGGTAAATCAACATTACTAAATCGCATCGTAGGTCAAAAAATCGCGATTATGAGCGATAAGGCACAAACCACTAGAAATAAAATTCAAGGTGTTTATACAACACCGGAAGCACAAATAGTTTTTATCGATACGCCAGGTATTCATAAACCGAAGCATCGCTTAGGCGATTACATGGTAGAGATGGCCTATAGCGCTTTGCGTGAAGTGGATGCCATCATTTTCATGGTTAGTGCAGATCAAAAACGTGGACGCGGTGATGACTTCATTTTGGAACGATTAAGCAAACAGGAAGTGCCTGTTTACTTGGTCATCAATAAAATTGATACGATCCATCCAGACGAGTTATTGACGATCATTGATGACTATCGGACAATCATGGAGTTTAAAGAAATCATCCCTATTTCGGCGACAGAAGGCAACAATGTCGAGCATTTGCTAGATGTTTTAGTCGATCAAATGGATGAAGGTCCACAATATTTCCCAGACGATCAAATTACCGATCACCCAGAATATTTTATCGTTTCTGAACTGATTCGTGAAAAAGTATTGAGCTTAACGCGTGATGAAGTTCCGCATTCAGTGGCTGTCGTGACGGAATCAATGAAACGGGATGAGAATGACAAGGTTCATATCCAAGCGACGATCATTGTCGAACGGACAAGCCAAAAGGGTATCATTATCGGAAAAGGCGGGAAGATGCTGAAAAATATCGGTACACAAGCCCGCAAGGATATTGAGACGCTTTTAGCTGACAAGGTATACTTAGAGCTTTGGGTTAAAGTCCAAAAGGATTGGCGCGATAAACAAACTTATCTCCAAGACTACGGTTACCGTAAAGACGACTATTAATAAACAAAGCTTCACGATTTCTTCGTGGAGCTTTTGTTAGCTCTGCTTTTCGCAGGATGTTTAGATAGACTTTTGTTAAACTGAGTTAGATGTTATCGAAGAGAGGTGCGTATGGATGGCGCAGGTTGGTGAAACCAAAGGCATCATTTTATTTAGTCGGGATTATAAAGAAAAAGACAAGCTAATCAAGATCTTCACGGAATCGGCTGGGAAGGTCATGTTTTTTGCAAAGGGAATTCATCGTGCGAACAACCCCTTGCAAACAGCGGTTCAGCCTTTTACTGAAGCGGTATTTATCGGGAATTTGAAAACGGATGGCCTTTCTTTCTTAAATAGTGCCAAAGATATCCATCCTATGCGAAAGCTTCAAGAGGATATTTTTTTGAATGCTTATGGTTCCTATATCTTAGGTTTAACGGATGCAGCGATTGAAGATCATGTGTATGATCCGGCTTTGTACGGGTTCACTCGAGAAGCATTGCAGCGAATGGATGAAGGTGCAGATGGTGAGACGATCATGAATATTTTTGAAGTTCAAATCATGCAGCGCTTCGGAGTTTCGCTTAATTGGCAGGCTTGTGGAGTGTGCGGAAAGAAAACCGGCGCCTTCGATTTCTCCTCGAAGTACAATGGGATTCTTTGCCAAGATCACTGGCATTTAGATCAGCATCGTTATCATGCTGACCCACGAGCAATCTATTTTATCCGCTTGTTTAACAGTGTAACCTATGAAAATATCAATACGATCAATCTAAAGCCGGAGACAAAAAAAGCGATCCGCCAAACACTGGATCAATTATACGAAGAATATATTGGCCTGCATTTGAAGAGTAAAAAGTTTATTGATCAAATGGGCGAATGGCAAGATGTATTAATACCTAAAGACGCAGAATAAGCTGTAGAACCTATTCAGGACTACGGCTTATTTTTTTGTCTTTAACTGTTTACAGAAGAACAGCCAAATCAGACTGCCGGTGAAGGACAAGAAAAGATAAAGAAAAATCATCTGTCCATTTGGTTGGTTCTGATAAATGATTACCGAAGCAAATGTACCGATGAACAGAAAGTAAACGAAATAAAAGAAAGTCCGGATTTTATCAGATAAAGAGGTTCTGGTTTCAATGAAGTAGGAAGCGATTAAGAATAAGGTAACAGTGAGTATGTTAAATAAGGGTTTAATAGACCAGCCATTTGTATACAGCTCATGTGACCAATCGGATAACAGTCCACCTACGAGCAAAACGAGAAATACGAAATACAAATTCGTTTTTCTTGATTTTCGGGTATTACTCATCATTAGAAATCTCCAGATCATTTTTATGCTCACCTAGTTTTCCCACATTTTTCATTCCTTTAGTTTTCTAACTTTCTCGTTAAGAAAAGTATATCAGAAAAGTTTGCTGAAAAAATCAAATCTTTTATTTCTTACTCTGCAAAATGTTCGCTCATTCACAGATTACCATTGCTAATTTATGGCAAAACGATTAATATTGTTAGAAAACACTAAGGATATATCAGATAAACTAAGAATACGTGTCGAGCTGGTATGCGAGATGAAAATCAACTTCATTTTTTATGAACTTGAAAAAATGATTACATAAATTGACTTAGGATGCCAGTTCAGCTTTTCGCAGAGTGTGGCATCTGGTCTGAATACAACAAAGTAGGGCAAAATAAAGCTCGAACTGTTTAGCTGAATGGTATACGGTAGGAAAATCAAACTTAATTTTCTGCAAAGAAAATTAAATACATAAAAATGACTTAGGAGTGATAAGTGTGGAAGAATTATGGGAAGTATTAAGACCCGAAGAGCAAATCGAATTGAAATTAAGAAAGTTATATACTCAGCATCATTTTCAACCTTATCACTTAAACAACTTTGAAGAATATGGTGACTATCAGCAAAATTACAATTTTTTGCGAAATTCCTCCATCATTACTTTTACTGGAAACGACGGTCGGACAATGGCATTGAAGCCGGATGTGACGTTGTCAATTGCTAAAAATACACCAGATGGCGAAGCACGAAAGGTCTATTATGTAGAAGATGTCTATCGCCATGATCGTCAGGCAGGCGAGTACCAGAAAATTTATCAGATCGGTCTAGAAATCATTGATGAAATTACTTGGGATGATCAGCTGGAAATGTTAAAGCTTGCTTGGGAAAGTTTGGCACAAGTTGGTGAAGGAACACTAGATCTTTCACATATGGGAATCATCAATGGGATTTGTGATCGTTTTTCAATTGAGGATCGCCAAAAGGTCTTGGATTGCCTGCGAGATAAAAGTTCTCATGGCATGGATGAATTGACAACCAAAGCAGGATTATCAAAAGAAGAAGCGGACAACTTAGCCAAATTGGTTCGTTTATCAGGAGATTTTGAAACAAAATATCAGCGTGCCAAAGTTTTGTTGGCGTCTTATCCTGAAGCGCAGGCTGGATTAGAAGAATTGAAACAATTATACAAAGCATTGCAGAAAGAAGACTTATCAGAGAAAATTCGTCTGCGATTAGATTTTTCGATCATGAATGATGCGGATTATTATAGTGGATTGTTGTTCCAAGGCTTCATTAAAGAAGCGCGGGAAACAATTTTATATGGCGGACGTTACGACCGTTTAATGAGTCGTCAAGGAAAGCGTCAAGGTGCGATTGGCTTTGGATTAAAGCTGAATCATGTCGGGCAAAAACTACCATCGGATAATCAAAGTTCAGAGTACTTGAATGTAGCTCTGCCTAAGGGGCGAATGGGAGATGCGGTGTATGATCTGTTCACCAAGGCCGGAGTGGCAGCTGAAGGTGTCTTTGAAGACAATCGCAAACTGATTTTTTGTGATGAGGTTAATAAATTACGTTTCTTTTTAGTGAAGCCTAGTGACGTAGCAATCTATGTGGAGCACGGAGCAGCGGACATCGGCGTGGTAGGAAAAGATATTCTATTAGAAAACAAAGCAGACGTTATTGAATTTTTGGATTTACATATGGGTGTCTGCCGATTAGCGGTTGCTGCGCATAATGATTTCGAAGAAGATTTTTCACGTCCGTTACGTGTATCAACAAAATATCCGACCATCACTCGTGAGTATTATGAAGGGATTGGGCGGTCTGTAGAATTGATTCATTTACACGGTTCGATCGAATTAGCTCCATTATTAGGGTTATCCGACGTGATTGTCGATATTGTCGAAACAGGCACGACCTTAAAAGAAAATGATTTGAAGGTGATTCAAGACATTGCGCCATCTTCTGCTCGGTTGATCATTAACAACGCGACATGGCGCTTTAAGCAAGAACGAATCCAAAAAGTGATCGAGAAGGTGAGGAAGCAACTATGAGAGTGTATTCAACTCAAACGGATCAATTAGCCGATATCTTAGCACGAAAGTATTCTGAGACTGCGGATGTATCTGAGGTGGTCAAAAAAATTATAGAACGCGTACAACAAGATGGAGATCAAGCCCTTTATCAATTAATCAAAGAAATCGATCATGTCACTTTGGATACATTAGCAGTCAGTGAAAGCGAGATCGAAGCAGCCTTAAAGGGAGTATCGCCAGAATTATTAAAGGTGATGGAGCAGGCGAAAGAAAATATTCTATCCTTCCATCAAAAACAAGTACGACAAGGATTTGTTTCAACAGAACCAAATGGTGTTGTGATGGGGCAGCGGATCATTCCTTTAGCACGTGTCGGAGTCTATGTACCTGGTGGAACGGCGGCTTATCCCAGTACCGTCTTGATGGATGTCCTACCGGCTAAGATCGCTGGTGTGAAGAAAATTGTCACGATGACCCCAACAGATAGTGAAGGAAATGTTCCAGCAGCTATCTTAGCGGCTGCTTCTATTGCTGGAGTAGATGAAATTTACAAAGTAGGTGGAGCACATGGTGTAGCGGCACTTGCGTATGGCACAGAGACGATTCCGAAGGTAGATAAGATTGTGGGACCGGGAAATATTTATGTTGCCACGGCCAAGCGCATGGTTTATGGCGAAGTTGATATTGATATGATCGCCGGACCGAGTGACGTGTTGATCGTTGCTGATCATAGCGCAAATCCTCGCTGGATTGCAGCCGATCTTTTAGCGCAGGCGGAGCATGATACACTAGCACAAGCAATTCTGGTAACGACAGAAGAGACACTGATTGAAAAAGTTCAATCAGAATTAGAGCAGCAATTAGCGGTATTGCCGCGTAAAGAAATCGCTGGAGCAGCTATCGAGAATACAGGGAAAATTATTTTAGTAAAAGATTTGGAAGAAGCGATCTCTATCGCTAACCAAATCGCGCCGGAGCATTTGGAACTATCTGTATCAGAGCCGTTTGCTTTGTTAGGAAGGGTTGAAAATGCCGGAAGCGTCTTTTTAGGTCATCACACTCCAGAGGTTTTAGGGGATTACTTTGCGG
Source organism: Enterococcus avium ATCC 14025 (assembly GCF_000406965.1). Taxonomy (GTDB): domain Bacteria; phylum Bacillota; class Bacilli; order Lactobacillales; family Enterococcaceae; genus Enterococcus_A; species Enterococcus_A avium. The sequence continues at coordinate 156,844 of NZ_KE136366.1, forward strand.
GACCGAACCATACCTTACCGACAGAAGGAACAGCTCGGTTTTATTCGCCATTATCGGTGGATGATTTTATAAAGAAGAGCAGCTACCTGTATTATACCGAAGAGGCTATGAAAGAAGCAGCCTCTGCAGTTGAACTATTCGCGGAGACTGAAGATTTAATCGGCCATGCGCGATCCATGAAAGTGCGAAGAGGTGAATAGGCATGACATTTTTAAATCAAAAATATCAGGATCTTACTCCATATACACCAGGAGAACAAGTAAACGAGGGAGAATTCATTAAATTAAACACAAATGAAAGTCCTTATCCGCCGGCCCCCAGCGTGGAATCAGCAGTTGCTGAGGTGTCACAAAGCTTAAACCGTTACTCAAATATTACCGTCGAAGCTGTAGCAAAACCGTTAGCACAGCATTTAGGTGTGAAGCAGGAGCAGCTTTTCCTTGGTAATGGTAGTGATGAGGTGCTCTCGTATATTTTTCAAGGCTTCACTGAAGAAGGCATCGCTTTTCCAGATGTGACCTATGGTTTTTATCAGGTATATAGCGCTCTTTATAAAGTTGATTCAACCGTTGTTCCGTTGAATAATGATTTCACGCTAGAGCTCAAGGAATACGATGCGTTGGCCGGCACAGTGATTTTTGCCAATCCCAATGCGCCAACAGGCATCTATTTGTCACAAGCAGAAATCTGCGCCTTTTTAGAGCGTCATCCAGATCGCTTAGTTGTTGTGGATGAGGCGTATATTGATTTTAGCGGAGCTTCAATGGTGACTTTGATTGAAAAATATCAGAATTTATTTGTGGTAGGAACCTTCTCAAAATCCCGTCAATTGGCGGGAGCACGTTTAGGCTTTGGCGTTGGGAATACGGATTTGATAGCAGATATGAATCGCTTACGTTTCAGTTTAAATCCTTACAATATCAATAGCTTAACTCAAGCAGCTGGCGGCGCAGTTTTACAGGAGCAGGAATACGTAGATCAAAAAATTCAAGAAACAATTCAGGTTCGAGAATGGAGCAAGCAGGCGCTGACAAAGCTTGGCTTTGAACAAACAGATAGTCAGGGAAACTTCTTGTTTGCAAAACATCCGCAAATTACTGGAGAAAAATTATTCGAGGCTTTGCGAGAAAAGAAAATTTTAGTGCGCTGGTTTAATCAGCCGCGTACAAAGGATTATTTAAGGATCACTGTGGGAACCCAGGAGCAAATGGAGCAGCTAGTTAAAGTATTATCAACAATACTAGAAGAGGTGAAAGCATGAGAAAAGCAGAAGTGACACGTAATACATCTGAAACAAAGATTCAACTGGCTCTGACGGTTGATGGTACAGGACAACAAACGATCAAAACAGGTGTGGGCTTTTTAGATCATATGTTGGAATTATTTGTTCGCCATGGACGCTTTGATCTGGAACTGGTATGTGATGGTGATATTGAGGTTGATGCTCACCACACGACTGAGGATGTGGCGATCGCGATAGGTCGAGCTTTTTCTGAAAGTCTTGGCGAACGTCGAGGCATCAAACGTTATGGCAGTATGCTATTACCGATGGATGAAGCTTTAGTGATGTCAGCGATTGATATCAGCGGACGTGGGATGGCTGTGGTCGAGCTGGATATTCCCAGCGAAAAAATCGGTTCGCAATTTGATACTGAGTTAGTTGAGGAATTCTTTATCGCTTTTGCCCGAGAACTAGGTGCGACGATTCATCTGCACCAAATTGCTGGTAAGAATAGCCACCACATCGTGGAAGCCTGTTTCAAAGGTTTTGGAAGAGCGTTAGGTGATGCGGTAGCAATCAATCAATTAGCACCAGATGAGATTCCATCAACAAAAGGAACGATCAATTAAGGGGGAAGCCTATGCTAGCAATTATTGATTATGGTGTCGGCAATCTCTTTAGTTTGTCGCGCTCATTGGAGTATTTGGGAGTAGAATGTCAGATTACACGTTCATTAAATGAATTGAAAGCGGCTGATCGAATCATTTTACCGGGGGTTGGAGCATTTGGCGATGCACGAAAAAAACTAGAAGAATTGTCTTTAGTTGAGCCGATTCAGGAGCTGGCAGCTTCTGGCAAGCCATTTCTTGGGATTTGCTTAGGGATGCAGCTCTTATTTGATAAAAGTGAAGAGTTTGGAGAGCATCCTGGTTTAGGCTTGATTCCTGGGCGAATTGTCTCAATGCGTGAAGCATTTGATCAAATGGATATCGATCTAAAAGTTCCACAGATTGGTTGGAACAAGCTAGATATACGAAATACAGAGTGTCCGTTGGTTAAATCATTGGGTGCTAATGATTTTGTCTATTATGTTCATAGCTACTTTGCAACGGATTGTCAAGAGCATCTGATCGCCGACAGCGAATACGGACTCTCTATCCCAGGGATCGTACAAAATAAAAATGTCTTCGGTACCCAATTCCACCCAGAAAAAAGTGGAGGAGTCGGCTTGAATATTCTAAAGGCATTTACGGAGGTACCGGTATGAAAATTTTCCCAGCAATTGATCTTTTGGATGAGAAAGTTGTGCGCTTATATCAAGGTGATTATCAGCAAAAAGAGGTATTTGGCGATGATCCAGTGGCTTTTGCTCAATCTTTTGAAAAAGCGGGTGCTAAGTATCTGCATCTTGTTGATTTGGACGGCGCTAAGGCCGGAAAGCTGCACTATTTTGGAATCGCTAAAAAAATCGTTGAAAACACAAATTTATTTGTAGAAGTTGGTGGAGGAATCCGTGACGAGGAAACTATTGAGCATTGTTTGTCCGCAGGTGTCAACCGAGTGATTCTTGGTACGATCGCGCAAAAGGACCCCGATTTCACTCAAGAGATGCTGAAAAAGTACGGAAGTAAAATCGCGATCGGTGTCGATGCGAAAGATGAAAAGGTCGCAGTCGAAGGCTGGCTGGAAAAAACGGAGACAGATGCGTTTGAATTTTGTCAGCAACTTGTTGAATGGGGCGCTGAAACGATTATCTTTACTGAAATCTCTCGTGATGGTACTGGTGAGGGAATCAATCTGCCATTATATGAAAAGCTCAATCAGTTGAATATCGAAATTGTGGCTTCTGGCGGTGTCGCATCACTAAAGGATATTGAAGGCTTGAAGCAGTTGGGAATTTCCAGTGCGATTGTCGGAAAATCACTATACAATGGTAGCTTAAAGCTAGAGGATGTTTTAGCAGTCGGTGAGGAGGATGACCAATGATCGCAAAGAGAATCGTACCATGTTTAGATGTTCGAGATGGGCGTGTGGTTAAAGGTGTGAATTTTGCTGGTTTGCAAGATGTCAATGATCCCGTGACTTTAGCTCGTTTTTACAATGAACAAGGAGCAGATGAGCTGGTTTTTTATGATATTACAGCTTCAGCAGAGGAACGCGGCTTGTTCACTGATATTTTAAAAGGTGTCGCTTCAGAAGTTTTTATCCCTCTAACTGTTGGCGGTGGAATTAATGAGGTATCTGACTTTGAACGGGTCTTGAATTGCGGCGCGGATAAGGTCAGCGTTAATTCAGGCGCGATTCGACGTCCGCAGCTGATTGAAGAAGGTGCAAAACGCTACGGCAGTCAGTGCGTCGTCTTATCTGTGGATATTCGACGCGTTGGCGATCAATGGCATATTTTTGCTAAGGGCGGTCGAGAAGATACGGGATTAGAGGCCTTAGACTGGATTCGTCAGGGTGAGCAGTTAGGCGCGGGGGAATTAGTCATCAACAGTATGGATACCGATGGTGTGAAGCAGGGATTTGATTTGGAGTTGTTGCAAGCCGTTAGTGAAATCACAGCATTACCAATCGTGGCTTCTGGTGGTGCCGGAAAAAGTGAAGATTTTATTGAGTTATTTCAGTTGCCAAAAATTGAGGCGGGGCTTGCTGCATCGATTTTCCATTATGGCGAAGTAAAAATTCCAGATTTGAAAAAACAATTGATGGCGGCAGATATTCCTGTCCGGATCGTTTAGGGGGCATATGATGACTGAACTAAAATTTGACGAAAAAGGGTTAATCCCTGTGATCGTGCAAGATGCTGAAACCAATGAGGTATTGACTTTGGCGTATATGAATCAAGAAAGCTATGAATTAACATTAAAGGATCAGCTTATGACCTTTTATTCTCGCAGTCGTAAAGAATTATGGCGTAAAGGCGAGACCAGCGGCAATTATCAGCATTTGGTTTCATTGAAGCTGGATTGCGATCAGGATGCGCTGGTTGCGAAGGTCAAAAAAGATGGTCCGGCTTGTCACACTGGTGCAGAAAGCTGCTTCAATGAAGTATTATACGGTGAAGATACGCAGGCAACGATAGATACGTTGTACGAATTGATTAAAGGACGTAAAGAGATACCACAGGAAGGCAGTTATACGAGTTACCTGTTTGAAAAAGGTATCGAGAAGATTCTGAAAAAAGTTGGAGAAGAATCAACGGAAGTCGTGATCGGCGCCATGAAGGAAGATTATAATGAAACTGTTTTTGAAATCTCTGATTTGGTGTATCATGTTCTTGTATTAATGGTGGAGATGGGAATCGATTTGTCACAAGTACGCCAAGAGCTGGAAAATCGCCACGTTGTTGATAAAAAAGTCAAACAGGAACGGATGCAGTAAAATCCGAAATTTAGGAGGTTCAGCGATGTTCTATTCAAATGCGCACACTCACAGTACGTGGTGCGATGGCAAAGATAGTTTAGAAGATATGGCACAAGCCGCAATTGAATTAGGTTTTACGGATCTGGGATTTACTTGTCACTCACCGGCCCTGTTTGATCCTAGCTGTCTTGGGGTACAGAATGAAGTGACGTATCAAACTGCTTTGCGCAATCTCAAGAAAACATTAGCGGGAAAGCTAAATATCAGTTTAGGCTTGGAATGGGATTATTACAGTGCCGATCCAATTGATGGCTATGATTATACGGTTGGCTCCGTACATTATTTTCCACCACGTCAAGGGATTTTTCGCAGCGTGGATGAAAGTCCGGAAAGTTTGATGAAAACCTTAAATGAGTGGTATCGAGGTGATCAGATGCAGATGGTGCATGACTATTATGATACGGTGGTAAGACATATTGATCAGAATCATTCGGAAATCGTGGGTCATTTTGATTTGATTACGAAATTTAATGAAAAGCAGCCTTGGCTGGATGAAGACAGTGTGGAATATCAGGCGATTGCTTCGAAGGCTCTGAATGATGTGATTGACATTATTCAAAGCTATGATGGAATGGTGGAGATCAATACGGGGGCAATTTCTCGGAATTGGCGTACGACGCCTTATCCCAATCCTTTCCTGCTGAAGCTTTTAAAGAAAAGAGACTGTCCGATTATTATCACCAGCGATAGTCATGAAACATCGACCTTGACGTGTCATTTTCCTGAAACGGTTGAATTATTAAAAACGATCGGTTTCACAGAAACGATGCAATTAAAGGATGGGATTTTTCAAGCGATTCCTTTTGACTAGCCATTTTAAGGAATTCATTTTCGATTGGAACTGAATTTGCTAACCAATGTACACAGAAAGATTTGACAAAAGGGGTCTGGTGTCGCTATTATAGAACCAAGTTGAATAGGTGCGAGGATCAAATTTAAAAATTTGTGGAAAACACAGCGAGTCAGGGATAGTGGAAGCCTGAAAGGGAAACAAATTTTGTTGGCGTTTGTGAGCACATTTAGTGAAAGCTGCCAAGCAACTGCTTGGAAGTAGGGTGGAACCGCGTTGATACGTCCCTATGTCGATTATTTCGGCATAGGGACGTTTTTTTGCGAGTTGCCAGTTGCACTTTTCGCAGTTTATATGGTGAAAGAAGAAAACAATGGTTTTGAACAAATTTGTGATCAAGGTTATTAGTGCAATGGTATGCGTACGAAAATAAGCTCATTTTTCCTGTTTTTGGAAAAATGAATTTCCTTCAAATGAGCTAGCCACCCTGCAAGCTAAAAGACAATAAACTTCAATAAATAAAAATAGGAGGAAACAAAATGAGCAAATTAACGGTGCAAGAAATGATTTTATCGTTACAAAAGTTTTGGTCAGACAATGGCTGTATGCTGATGCAGGCCTACGATACAGAAAAGGGAGCGGGAACGATGAGTCCCTACACCTTCTTACGGGCGATCGGACCTGAACCATGGCGTGCGGCATATGTAGAGCCTTCACGTCGTCCAGCTGATGGACGTTACGGCGAAAATCCCAATCGTTTATATCAGCATCACCAATTCCAAGTAGTAATGAAGCCTTCTCCCAAAAATATCCAAGAGTTGTATTTAGACAGCTTACGTTTATTGGGAATTGACCCGTTAGAGCACGATATCCGTTTTGTAGAAGACAACTGGGAAAATCCTTCAATGGGTTGTGCTGGTGTTGGTTGGGAAGTCTGGCTTGATGGAATGGAAATTACTCAGTTCACGTATTTCCAACAAGTTGGCGGTTTGCAGGTCAACCCAGTGACTTCTGAATTGACTTATGGTTTGGAACGTTTAGCTTCTTATATTCAAGAAGTCGACAGTGTGTATGATTTAGAATGGAGCGACGGCGTTAAATACGGCGAAATCTTTAAGCAACCAGAATATGAGCATTCAAAATATTCATTTGAAGAAAGTAATCAAGATATGCTTTTAGAGAATTTTGAAAAATTTGAAAAAGAAGCGACACGCTGTATTGATGAAAATCTAGTGCACCCAGCTTATGATTACATTTTGAAATGCAGCCATACCTTTAACCTGTTGGATGCACGCGGGGCTGTTTCAGTCACTGAACGTGCGGGCTACTTGGCTCGTATCCGTAACATGGCTCGCTCTGTTGCGAAGATATTCGTGGCTGAACGGGAAAAACTAGGCTTCCCATTATTGAATCAGGAGGGCAAATAAGATGGCGAAAAATCTACTATTAGAAATCGGTTTAGAAGAAATGCCAGCCCACGTGGTTTGGCCAAGTATCAAACAACTAGAAGAAAAAGTTTCGAAGTTTTTAGCAGAGAACAGCTTGACCTTCGAATCCATTGAAACCTTTTCAACTCCTCGTCGTTTGGCGATCCGAGTAACCAATATTCCTGATCGTCAAGAAGACGTGCAAGAAGAAGTCAAAGGTCCAGCAAAGAAAATCGCGTTAGATGCGGAAGGAAATTGGAGCAAAGCAGCAGAAGGATTTGTCCGCGGACAAGGTCTAACAACTGATGCAATCACTTTCCGTGAAGTCAATGGTGTGGAATATGTCTATGTGACAAAATATATTCATGGAAAAGAAAGTAAAGAAGTTTTGACTGGCTTATTAGATGTTGTGAAGAGCATGAATTTCCCAACCATGATGCATTGGGGCGATACGATGTTTGAATACGTTCGTCCGATTCATTGGATCATCGCATTGTTGGATGAAGAAGTAATTCCATTTGAATTACTGGATGTTCAAACAGGTCGCATAACAGAAGGTCATCGTTTCTTAGGTGATCAAGTTGCATTAGCCAATCCAAGCGAATACGAAGCAAAATTAGAAGAACAATTTGTGATTGCAGATGCTCACAAGCGTCAACAGATGATCGTAAACCAAATTGAAGAAATCGCTGAGAAAAATAAATGGGTGATCAATCTTGATCCTGATTTATTAGAAGAAGTAACGAACTTAGTGGAATATCCAACCGCATTTGTTGGCGATTTCGAAGAGCGTTTCCTATCGGTTCCTGAAGAAGTGCTGGTTACCTCCATGAAGGAACACCAACGTTACTTTGAAATTCGCAACCAAGCGGGAATGCTATTGCCGCACTTCATTTCTGTTCGTAACGGAAACAGTGTGAAACTAGATAACGTCATCAAAGGAAATCAAAAAGTCTTGGCTGCACGTTTGGAAGACGGTGAATTTTTCTTTGAAGAAGATAAGAAATTATCGATTGAAGACTGCGTTGAAAAATTGAAGAACGTAACCTTCCACGAAAAAATCGGTAGCATGTATAAAAAAATGCAGCGTGTCGGTTTAATCAGTCAAGTCATTGGAAAGCGTGTTGGCTTGAGCGAGGAAGAATTAACTGATTTGAAGCGGGCGTCAGAAATCTATAAATTCGATTTAGTGACGAATATGGTGAATGAATTCCCAGAATTACAAGGGATCATGGGTGAAAAATATGCCTTGCTGAAAGGGGAAAAACCTGCCGTTGCCACCGCGATTCGTGAGCATTACATGCCGATTTCTTCAGAAGGTGATTTGCCAAAAACAGCGATTGGTGCAGTTTTAGCGATCGCTGACAAGATTGACAGCGTACTAGGCTTCTTCGCTGTAGGAATGATTCCAAGCGGCTCAAATGATCCTTACGCATTGCGTCGTCAAACATACGGAATTGTCCGGATTGTCGAAGCACAAGGCTGGACCTTCCCGTTCACCGATATGCAAGGGGCGATCGTCGACGCTGTCAACGAGGATGTTTTGGATTATGGAATCCATTTCAACCGCGATCAAAAAGAATTCATTGAGTTCTTTAAGGGACGTATCCGTCAACGGCTGCAAATCTACAATGTCCGGCATGATATTATCGATGCGGTATTGGATTCACACCAAGATGATTTAGTCCAAGTTTTCAAGACAGCTCAAATCTTTGATGAGCATTTGACCGATGAGCACTTTAAAGAAGCGATGGAAGCTTTGACACGTGTAATTAACCTAACGAAGAAAATGGAACCAGATGTTATTACCTACAAGGTCGATCCTAAGCTGTTTGAAAATGATACCGAAAAAGAATTGTACGAGGCGGTGAAAGAGGCCGAAGATCAATTCGCAAACCAAAGCATGGCTGAAAACTATCAAACCTTGACGAATTTGCGCCCAGTAATTGAACGATATTTCAATGAAACCATGATTATGGTAGAAGATGAAAAAGTACGCGATAATCGCTTGAATCAATTAGCGATCATCACTCGTATGACAAATGCGTTAGCAAGTATCGATAAAATTATTACGAAATAATAGAAAGCCTTCGAGTTTGCGCTCGAAGGCTTTTATAGTATCAATTTTAATAATAATGGAATATACGCGAGATATAATAGCACTGAATAACCCAATGAAGAAGCCGCGAACTTCTGATCGGCACCATAGGAACGTGCCAGAATGGGGACAGAGTTTTGAACCGGCATCGCAGCTTGAATGATAAAGACAGAGAGCATCAAAGGCGGTACACTGATCCATTGTCCTAATAACCATACAATTAACGGAGAGATAACATATCGACCAACGATGACACCAATAATGTCTTTATTTAAAGTCAGATTTTTGATTCCCACATTATAGACGATGATCCCGATGACAAACATTGATAAGGGTGTCGTTAAATTAGCCAGATAGCTTAAAAAGGTTGCAATGGAATCTGGAACAGTAATGTTAACCAAGACTGCACACAACCCAAGCAAAAAACCTAACAGTGCTGGAGAGAAAATCTTTTTCAAAATTGGTATTAGATGAAAATTGACTGTGGCCTGTTCAATTTGAGGATTGTCGCGGGCAATAAAATAAATACCCAAGGTCCAAAAGATCGTTGTATTGACGATGTAATAGAGCAGGACATAAGGAACTGCTTGTTCACCGAAGATTGCCAAATTAATCGGCAATCCAATAAAAATCGTATTGGAGCAAGTGAACATTGTAGAAAAAATTCCTTTACGAGCAGGAGTAATCCGAAAGATGCGACAATAGGCAAAGCTCACAACAAATGTTAGCAGCATAGAAATTAGCGGGATGATCATCCCACTGACAAGATGCAGAAATTCTGATCGAGAAAAATTTTTCGTGATTGTCAAAAACATATTACAGGGCAGTGCAATCTGTAAGACCAGCTTTGAAAAAGCATCGCCGATTTGATTAGAGAACCACTGCTTGTATGTCAGCACATAGCCGATAAACATTAAAACAAAAATAAAAAAGATATTAATATATGCGGAAACCATTTTTTCACCTCGCATCTACTATACAGAAAAAAGCGGGTGTCATCAATTGTTGATGACACCCGCTTTATCTTTCTATTTCAGCAAGTTTAGAAAATAATTTATTAACAGTAAGCTAGTTGTCGTTATGTTCTTGATAATTCAACAACCCAGATAGATTTTCGATCTGTTCTTCCAAACTATCGCCGACTGTCGTATCTTTGATCAGGATGCGTTTCAGATCTCTGTCGATCACCCGTTTCAAGGAAGTTTCATCGGCCTGCTTGGCTAATAGGCTTTCGACGGATTCAAATGGATCATGAGTAACCAGCTGGAAGCCGTAGGAATTATTCAGTAACGAATAACCAGCGATTCCCGTGGTCTTCTGATACGCTTTAGAAAGTCCGCCGTCAATTACAAAGAGCATCCCTTCACCCTTAATTGGTGATTCGCCATCTTGAACCTTAACTGGTGTATGACCGTTGATAATTCGTGAATTTGGCGAATATAGAGCAAATTCCTCTAGAATCATTTGACAGGTCTCATGGGTATCACGAAATTTATAATAAGGGTTTTTGATTTCCTTATGAGTTTTTTTGTCGGCGATGAAATAACGCTCGAACGTCGTCATGGCACTCTTGCCAAACTGGGGCGAAATCTTGCCGGTCCAGCAATTCCAGATCCAATCAGCATCTGGACTATCCGTTTGCTGACTTTGACATCCAGTACGAATTTGCTCTTCAAAGAAATTTAAAAGGTCTTTGCCGGCATAATCTTTTCCATCGACAGTCAATGGTAGGAAGCTGCCGTCGGCTTTTAGCGGCAGACAACCATGAAAGAGCAGATGTTGATTGTATACAAGATACATTGAGCCCTTATTCAAGAGCAGCTGCATGTGCTCTTGCATTTTGGTCGATTGCTGGAAGGAAGCCAGCAGCATATCTACCACATAATCTTCTTGCTTAGTCAAAGCATGGACATCCTCTTGCAAGGTTTGGAAGCAGCTGCCCTGCAGCGGATAGTCCTTTCCAGCTAAATGAACTGTATTTTTATCGAAATCAATCTTTTCAAACAACAACCGATCATCCATTTGAAATTCAGGATGACGTTTGATCAATTGGCCTTCCAATTTAAATTGCAGGATCGACAAGGCTTGATGGACTTTCTCTAAGCTGTCTAAGCTTTCAATCGAATAACTTTCACTGCTGTTTTTTTCCTTCGGTGTGAAAATCGGATTCTTTTCGTAATGCTCCTCTGCATACATGAAAAGCGGCCGCAGATTCAGCGCATATGCCTGTTCGATTTCATATAGATAATTATAACGCGCAGCAATTCGCAATAAAGTCATTAAACAAGCGCGAGAGCCCGCGTAAGCCCCCATCCAGAGAATATCATGATTTCCCCACTGAATATCGACAGAAGGATGCTGACACAGCTTATCCATGATCTTATCCGCCTCTGGTCCTCGATCATAGATATCACCAACGACATGGAGATGATCGACTACTAGACGTTGGATGCTCTGACATAGGGCGATAATAAATGTCCGACCTTGTTCTAAATCTAAAAGGTGGGCAAGAATCTGATCGAAGTAGGCTGCCTTGTCAGAGTAATTCGTATCGGTGTACATCAATTCTTCAATGATATAGGCATAACGCTTAGGAAGTGCCTTTCTTACTTTTGAGCGCGTATACTTGGTCGAACAAAAGGCCAGCAGTTCTAATAGCTGACGGATTTTTTTTCGATACCAAGAGCGATCTCGATACGCATAAAACTCTTTATCATCTAATGCTTCACGTGGATAGGCCACTAAAATTGTTAGCTTATCTTTTTCGTGCTCCGTCAGACGATCTCCAAAGAGCAGGCTGATTTTTTCTTTGATGTTGCCGGCACCAGTGCGCAGGATATGATCAAAGGCGGTAAACTCCCCATGAATATCACTGATGTAAAGTTCGGTTCCTTTGGGCAAATGCATGATGGCTTCTAAGTTGATGAGTTCAGTCATGATTGCCTCCTTGGTACTAAATTCTTTTTCCAACATTTGATAATATTTTTCACGGGTTGATAGCATAACGTGCTCCCCTTTTATAAGCGATTATCCAAATGCTCACAAATCAATGTCGCTGATTCTTCAATCGATTTGTTAGTAACATCCAGAGTAAAGGCACCCAGTTCATCATATACACTCAAAGCGTAATCTACTTCTTCTTTGATCCGATTGATATCTGAATAGCGTGAATTTTCAGCTAAGCCTAAGGAGTTCAAACGGCTCATACGGATTTTCTTCTGAACTTCTGGTTCGATCATCAAACCAACAATTTTCTCTTTCGGAACGTGTTTGATTTGTTCAGGTAGAGGAACTTCCGGTATTAAAGGAAGGTTCGCCACCTTCAAACGATTATTCGCTAAATACATGCTTAACGGAGTCTTCGAGGTCCGTGAAATACCCAGCAAAACAAGATCAGCCTCCAAAAAGCCCTTCGCATCTTTTCCATCATCATATTTCACCGCGAATTCGATTGCTGCGACACGGTCGAAATACTCTTGATTCAGTTTGTGAACAACGCCGGCTTTTTGCAACGGAGCCACACCGGTTTTTTGATGAACGATATCCATGAATTGGCTCATCAAATTAATGTATTGCAGACCTGTCCGTTCACCGAAATCTTCGACAATTTTAGTCAAATTTTCGCTGACTAAGGTTGTTACCACAACGGCACTGTCTTTCAAGGCATCGCCTAAAATACTTTTCAATTCTTCTTCATCTTTTGTAAACGGAAAACGATAAGACAAATCAAAATTGACTGTAGGGAACTGAGCTGCTGCGGCATTAACTATTTTCAGCGAAGTCTCGCCGACTGAATCAGAGATCATGTATAATGGTACACTTGTTTTCATTGTTTTCGCTCCTATCGATTGGTTTCAGTTTGTTTTGCTTGCTGCATGATATAATTAAAAATACGTGATTTCGTAATTTTTCCGATCACTTTTTTCGGATCGTCTTCACTGACTACAGGCAGTGAATCAACTTGATAATCAAGTAAGACTGCGCCAGCTTCTAAGATCGTGTAATCCTTCGTGCATGTTTGCAGATGCGGTGCACGTGTCATAACGACCGCCACTGGTGTATTTTGCAGATTGCTGTTCAATGATGCACGCAATAAATCTTTGCGCGACAATAACCCGACAAGATGCTGTTCTTTGTCGGTCACATAAATCGAGCCAACGTCATACATAAACATATTAGTGATCGCATCATGAATCGAAGTGTCTTGTGGCGTTAGCAGAGGTGACAGCATGATCTCTTCAACTTTGACAGAAAAGATTTTGTCGAACAGAAATTGTTCGATGCCCACACCTGTGTAGGTGTAACCAACTTTTGGGCTTGCTTCCAAAATTCCTGCCATCGTTAAGAAGGAGAGATCTGTACGTAAAGTAGCATGCGAGATTCCTAAGTGATCGGCGATTTTTTCGCCACTTAGCGGTTGATCGCGTTTGACGATCTCAATAATTTTCTCTTGCCTTTGTGATAGATTCATAGGTCCTCCTAGTAATGCATTCGTTCTTCTGTGAGAAAAAATGAATTGGTTTTTTCTTTTAATTGTCATTGAGAAGATGCTCCAAAAATTCAATGACTTGAATACACACCCTATTATACACGTAATAACTATATAAACAACATGATTGATTAAATAAACACATATTTAAAAATTTCAGAAATAAAAGGGGTATTGCTTTCTAAAAAAAGAGTTTAGCAGTATAATTCTTTTTGTTGATATGAAATAACCCGTTAGTCAAGGGGTCAAGACGCCGCGTTCTCAGCGCGGAGGCACGGGTTCAAATCCCGTACGGGTTATACCTAGAGTTGATATCCAGTTGGGTGTCAACTCTTTTTTTGTTCATTTTTCTAGTGCATGTGAAAGAATTTGTACTATATACTATAGGTAGTAAAACATAACTAGGCGAGGAGGAACAACATGGAAGCTGCGAGTATAAAACGACTGTTAGAGCAAAAATCCAAAGCAGAATTGGGCTTTTATCCGACACCCTTTTATCGGTTAACTAATTTGTCTAAAAAGCTAGGAGTCAATTTGTTTATCAAGCGAGAAGATTTTTCTGGGCAGAGTCTATTTGGCGGCAACAAAATCAGAAAGCTCGAGTATCTGATCGGAGATGCTAAAGAAAAAGGCGCAGAATATGTTTTTACTTTTGGGGCGACTCAGTCGAATCATGCGATGCAGACGGTTGAAGCTTGTCGCAAAGAGGGCTTGACGCCGATCTTGTATTTGGTTGCTTATGTTGAACCTGATGAGCAGGATCTTCGCAGTAATTTATTGCTGGATCGAATTTTAGGAGCAGAGGTACATGTCATTTTGAAAAATCCTGGTGAGACAGAGGCGGAAATGAGTGCTCGTTCTGTCAAACTAGCACGAGAGCATATGGATAAATTAGCAAAAGAAGGTCATAACTGTTACGAGATTTCGATGGGCGGCGCTAGTTCGATCGGTTCAGTCGGTTTTATCGATGGATTTGTAGAACTTGCAGAGCAAGCCGCAGATACGGGAGTAGAATTTGATTACTTGGTTCATGCAACTGGATCAGGAGGAACGATGGCAGGATTAGTCGCCGGAAAGAAATTATTGAATCATCCCATACGGATTTTCTCTTTTGATGTGATCGGTCATGATTCCAGTTATTTAGACAGTTCAGCGAAATTAGGAAACGAAAGCTTAGTGTGGCTAGGAGCAAAGGCTTGCTTAACAGCTGAAGACTTTGAGCATGACAATCAGTATTTTCTTCCTGGCTATGAAATGCCAAGTGAGGCAGGAAATGATGCGATTCGACTATTAGCAAGAGAAGAGGGACTGTTTCTAGACCCTGTTTACTCTGGCAAGGCCTTTGCGGGCATGTTGGATTATATTGAAAAAGGCAAGATTCCGCAAGGTAGCAACGTGATTTTTCTGCATACAGGTGGAGCCACAGCACTATTTGCAGAAAAAGAAATTTTGGGGAATTTATTGGATAAATAATTATTCGATTGGGGGAATAGGAAATGAGTAAAAAGGTGGTTTGGATCTGGTCGACAAATGCGAATTAAGGTACCAGAGGATTTGCGACTACATTTGGCATGTTAGTCAGACCTTATAAATTTCAAAAAGAAGTTCGAGAAGCTTTAGCACCAGAGTGGGAAGTTGAGTTTATCAGCGATGATATTTCGGAAGATGAAATACCTAAAGGTGATGCTACTATTTGCAGTCGAGCCATGGATATCTATCTAGACAAAGACAGATATCACAACCTTGTGGTGATCCCTGAGCTGGAGCTTATGCAGTATGATTATTCAGCGATTAAGGAGAGGATCGCTGAGTATCTGTAGAAGTTATTTTCTTTCTATATAAAAATAATTTTATATTGATTATTGAACCATTCACAAAAGGGATGGTTCTTTTTTTGTAAAGATATCTTTACTTATTTGTGAGAAAGGAGTATTCTCTATGTAAAGATATCTTTACAAAAAAGATCGAGAGGATAAAAATGAACGTTCATAATAAAATCAGAGCAATCCGTGAATCAAAAAAAATTCCTCAAAAGAAAATGGCTGAGGAGTTAAATGTTTCCCGTCAAACAATGACTGCGATTGAAACGATGAAGTACAATCCCAGTTTGGAATTAACACTAAAGATTGCTCAGTATTTTGAAATGCCAGTAGAAGAAATTTTTCAGTTGAAGGAGGAAGAAAAATGAAACTTTTTACAGTAGCCATCATAAATCTCATTGGATTTCCACTATTATTTTTTGGTTTTATCTCCTTTATTCCATTTTGTTTTTCAGTGAAAAATATTGTAACTGGACGTATAACTAATGAACAGAATAAGAAAATGGTTGCTGAAGCATCGTTGGTTAGTATCGGAACTATTTTATTGTTAATTATTATTCATTGGAAGTTGCCTGAGTTATTGCCAAAAGATTTGCGACAATTTCTTTTACCAGGGAATCAATATTTTATTGCAATAATCGGTAATATGACTTTGGATATTCACAGTATTCTCTTTTATTCAGCGGTAATAGGATTCGTTTATAAACTTAAAGAAGTTCAGTATGGAATAATATCCAAGAATTTCTTTTTTAGAAAGAAATTCTTACCAGTGATCGCTGTGTCAATGCTGTGCACTTTTTTACCAAATCTTATTGATTTATTAATGAAAGCATAAATTATTATTATCCCACTTTTTGTAGAAATAGACATTTTGTGGAAGAAGGACTTTAAAAAATTATATAGAGGAGATTTGATAATGATTAGAATGACTATGGCTGTTATCTTTTGTGTGGTAAGTGTTTATTCATTTATTGGTATTTTTACATTATTTAGAGTTTTAGTTAGATTTAAGCAGTATGATGAGTTAGAAAGGAAAGCTATTATCGAGACGTTAGCAATGAGCATGGTAATTATTTTAGTTGTGAATTTTGGACAATTGATTCTATCATTTATAACTCCTTACGATTGGGCACCTTTTATTTTTTCTGGAAGCTCTTTGGCTTTGATCGGTAATACTCCTTTGCATTTTGATAGTTTCTTTTTTGACTGTTCAATACTTGGCATTAGTTATATGGTTAGACGCCATCATTTTGGATTAATAAAAGTGAAAAACATCTTGATTCCAATTATTATTATTCTAATTTTTATTCTTATGCCTCTGATGCTTCATTAACAAAATAGATACCATCACTATCGGCAATATTTTTTCTTTTCACGCGTTCAAGACAAAATAATCTATTTTTAAGATCATTCTTCAAAATCGGGTGAAATTAATAGTATAATGAAAATAACTTTTTGTAATGTTCGCTTAGGGTTGTCGCAACATTTACACAAATAGTTAAAAATTGTTAAGTTGGAGTGATTAGATGGAAAAGCATTTGAAGAAAGCAAAAACATGGAACATGGTATTGATTATTTTAGGGTTGATTTCGGTGGTATCATCGGTGGTTGGGTTACCCAAATCGTTAAATCCGAAGCTGAGTGATTACGAAATGATGGGATCAATGGCTCAGGAGATGTTCGATTATGCAAATAATCCGCTAATAAAAGGAATCTCGGTGTTGTCTCTAGTAATTTCGATCGTTTTGTTGGTTTTCTATTTCATCGCGAATAAGAAGTTAGCAGATGAGATTATCCCAGCAAAATTTCCATACTATATTAAAATTGGTTGGAGTCTTTTAAGTTCAGCGATTGGTTTCATGATGCAGCCAAAAATACAAATGGAAGGGATGGATTTCTCTTTTATGACGACTGTTATTGGGATAGTCTTCCAGATTGTTTTCCTAATACCGGCAATCTTAGTCATTGTTCATCTATTTAAAGCAGAACCAGAGGAGTAGCAGAATGAGAAAGAAAAAATTGACGAAAAAGCAAAAGATCCGTTGGAGTATTCTAGCCGGAGTGCTTGCGCTAGTGCTATTTATTGGTGCATTTGTTTACTCTCAAACAAAAAATTCAACTGTTAAAGATAACAAATACAAAGCAGTTACACTGAAAAAATCTGATCCCTTGACCTTCAATGGGATTGTGGAAGCAACGCATACACAGGATTATTACTTTGACCAAACGTTAGGCAAGATTTCTGAGATCAATGTTCAGGATGGACAGGAGGTAGAGCAAGGTGCTACGTTGCTGAGCTATACGAATACTGAATATCAGGAACAAGCGGACGAGCAGAGTACGAATCTAGACAAGCTCTATCTCGCTGTTTCAAATGCGCAAGAAAGTCTGGCAATCGCACAGGACAAGCAGGCAAAAGAGCAGCAGAAATTAAACGACGCAACGGCAAACTATAATAACACCAATGAAAATAGTGAAGAAGGAGCCGCCAAAAAAGAGCAATACAAGCAAGAAATGACACAATATGAAAGCAGTGTTGATGCTGCGGCTGATGCCGTTGTTCAAGCGAGACAAGCACTAGAAAGTGCCAATGTTGAGCTGAATTCAGCATCACAAAGCGTAACGAAAATGCAAGGGAAAGTTAGCTCCACCGTTGCTAGTGCGACAAAGGGAACAGCCTATATCAATGAAAAGGGCAAGAATGATCCTTCTGTTCCAGTTGTGAAGGTGGTTAGTAATGAGGTCACGATCGAAGCAAAGGCTTCTGAATATGATTATCCGCAGGTCCATCAAGACGCGTCAGTGACCATAAAACCAATCACAACAAATCAAGAGATCGCCGGAACTATTACGCATGTAAATAAGCTGCCGGATCAAGCAGAAGTGACTAGTCAGGCTGGAACAGCTGGCGGCAGTTCAACTAGCTCAGTCTCTAACTATAGCTTCATCGTAAAGCCAACTGAAGAACTACAGTATGGCTACAATGTTCAAGTGGTTCTTCCGCTGAATGAGATTCGTCTGCCTAAAAAAGCAGTGAAGAAAACAGGTGATACCAAATATGTTTTTGCTTACCGCAACGGAAAAGTTCATGAGGTTACGATTCAAGCAGAGGATAAGGGCGATTACTTCATTTTGAAGGATGGTCTAAAAGATGGCGATCGTATCATTTCAAATCCTGACAAATCATTACGTGACGGTCAGGAATTGGCGGTGGATTAAATGATCGAACTAAAAAATATCAACAAGTATTATCGCAACGATGAGGAGTCGCTGCACGTTTTAAAGGACATCAATCTAAAAGCGGATGCCGGTGAAATGATCGCAATCATGGGACCTTCTGGCTCAGGGAAATCAACCTTGATCAATTTGCTGGGCTTTATTGATACGAAATTTGAGGGTCAGTATTTATTCGAAGAAGAGAATCTAGTCGCTACGACCGATGATCGCTTATCTAAAACCCGCAATCAAATGGTTGGTTTTGTTTTCCAAAATTTTAGTTTGATCGAGAACTATACCGTTTATGAAAATGTGGAGCTGCCATTGCTTTATAATGGTCATGGTTTTCATCAGACTAAGGAAAAAGTGATGTCGGTTTTAGAGAAGGTCGGAATTGCGGATAAGGCTGAAAAGCGCCCGCGCCAACTTTCAGGTGGTCAACAGCAACGGGTGGCGATTGCTCGGGCACTGATTAATCAGCCAAAGTTCATTATTGCAGATGAACCGACCGGCGCGTTGGATACTCATACTTCAAATGAAATAATGGAGCTTTTTAAAGAACTGAATCGTCGCGATCATGCGACAATCTTTCTGGTTACCCACGATCCAGAGGTAGTACCATATTGTACACGCTTAGTTAAAATCAGAGATGGTGCAATCACTGAAGACAAGGCGGTGATCGAAGAATGAAATTTTATGTAAATTGGCGTTCTTCTCTTGGTTCGATCTTTAAGAATAAGAAACGTAGCGCACTGACGATGTTCGGGATCGTGATCGGGATTGCAGCAGTGATTGCTATTCTATCTATCGGTCGCGGCTTTGAGCGAGACACTATCGCCAGTTTAACTGACGATGAATCGGATCAATTGAAGGTTGATATTAATTTTATCCCGGGTAATGACGCGTTGTACTACTCAAATGTCGATATGATTCAAGCTTCTGATTTGAGCATCTTGAGAGATGTCGAGGGCGTAGAATCTGCTGACTATCCAAAAAATGATTTAACCTATATCTACAAGGAAGTTAAGATAAAGGATAAAACAAAGAACTATCGGATCGGCGTTGTCTCGAATAGCGGTGATTCTGTCAGCTATGGTCGTGCCATCAGTGCTTACGATAATCAAACCCAGAATAAAGTTGTGACGATTGACGCCAGCTTAGCTAAAGAGATTTTCGGATCAGCCCGTAGCGCAGTCGGCCGTGGTTTCGAATTGGATAATCAAGTTTTTACGATTGTCGGTGTTTTTCCAGCAGGTGCTGAAGAAACGATGTTTTCAGAAGGAACTACCAAAATTTTATTGCCGCGTCAAACTTACATCCACTTTTTTGGAAATGAGCAGGATACGAGTGCGGTGGTTCTGACCTTAGCCGACGGGAGTCAGCTGAATAAAGTTGCTGATCGTGCCATTAAGAAGCTAGAATCAGCTGGTGCGATGCGACAGCAAGGCGAATACCATGTTTCTAATATGGCGATGATGACAGATGGTATCAGTGAGGTGTTAAGCAGCATTACACTCTTCATTAGTGCTGTTGCAGGAATTTCACTGTTCATCGCGGGAGTCGGTGTCATGAATATGATGTACATCTCTGTGTCAGAGCGAACAAAAGAAATCGGGATTCGCCGAGCTTTGGGCGCCACGCGCGGCGCGATCCGACTGCAATTCTTATTAGAAGGAATGACGTTGACTTTAGTTGGGGGGATTATTGGCTATCTATTGGGAATGATCGTTGCTTATGCGATTGGTAATGTAATGGATATTTCAGTGTCTGTTGATCTATTTACCGTTGCTTTAGCAGTTGGTGTTTCAAGTGGTATCGGGTTAATATTCTCTGTAATGCCGGCCTCAGAAGCAGCTAAGAAAGATTTGATCGATATTTTGAGATAAAGGATGCTTTGATTTTCTTAATTAAGTTGCTATTAATGGAAATCAACTCATAAGTGTTCAGCGTCAAGAAATAAGAAGGACGTTCCGAAATTTACCGAGAAACCCAGTAACATAGGAACTGATGATAAATAGATTTACTCAGTAATTCTCAAATTTTTATGAATGATCAGCTTATTTTTCGCCGATATTACGTGTGAGCTGCTGTTTATTCGCGAATAGGATCTTCCCCAAAAGTCTTTTAGATTTTTGGGGAAGATCCCTTTTTTTCAAAATAAGAAATCTAGCGAACCCTAGACTTGTAGTTTTTCTTTAAGTGCTTCAGTTAATGTAGCAGAAAAGTTAATATCAGCTTTATTGCTCAAATCATTGAAATTATTAGTGTCTTCTTAAGTAATTTATTCTCAAATTTCTTGTGGTG
Source organism: Enterococcus avium ATCC 14025 (assembly GCF_000406965.1). Classification (GTDB taxonomy): domain Bacteria; phylum Bacillota; class Bacilli; order Lactobacillales; family Enterococcaceae; genus Enterococcus_A; species Enterococcus_A avium. The sequence goes on from NZ_KE136366.1 coordinate 177,636, forward strand.
AAATGCTAGATCCATTTTAATCAGGATCAACAGATCATCAGATGCTAATGAAATGCTATAGTGAACAGAGGGAGTAGGAAAATCGTCTTATCATCCTCAGTATCAATGAGTCAACTGGCAAGTAAATCTTTTGCCGTATAGAGAGCTTCATGCATGTCTTGACCGAATGTAGTGGCGTTATTTAAGTCTGGAAATATGACGTTAATACCAGCATCTGCAAAATTGAATACAGCGTAATAAATCATCATGTGGATCAAGCCTTTCTAAATTTTGGATGTTGCATCTTATTTAAGTCCGCTTGCTTAAAGATATTGGTTAGCGTTCCGACTGAAATATCTTTATGAACATGAAATGAAACGAAGAAAAACCATCGCCTCAAGCGATGGTTTTATCTGTATATGTTATTTACGTTGTTGTTTGCCGGCATTTCGTCCATTGCCGTTCTTATTGTTTTTATTCTTAGGTTGACTAACTTGTTTTGGTTTAATTGGTTCAGCCTTTTTGATGGGCTTTGTTACTACTTGTTTTGGTGGGTTTTTCTTCAATTCCTCTTGAATTTGTGCTTTGATACGAGGACGCATCAAGACATTGGTGATAAAGGTTTGAATACAACTAAAGACACCACCAACTACCCAATAAAGCGCCACTCCGGCAGGTGATGTGAAGGACATGAAGACAATCATCAATGGTGAAGCAATCATCATACTACGCATTGTCTTCTTCTGTTCCTCAGGCACACCGATTAGCGAAATGTAGCCTTGCAACAAGTAAGCGACCCCTACGAAAACAACGAGGAGATAGCTTGGTTTTGCCAAATCGATTCCGATGAACGTCGAGTGCTGGATACCTTCTGAGAAGCGAGCTGTGTAATAGAGTGCTGAGAAAATCGGCATTTGGATCAGTAGAGGCAGACAGCCCATACCGCCCATCATGCTGACATTATTCTCTTTGTAAACAGCTTGCATTTCCCGCTGTGCTTCCATTTGTTCTTCTTGTGTTGTTGCTTGTTTTACCTTTTCTTGAGCCGCGTCAATCTGAGGTTTGATCGATTGCATTTTTTCAGATTGGATCAGAGATTTCTTTGATTGGTTAATTCCTAATGGCATAATGATTAGGCGAACAATAATCGTCAAAACGATGATTGCCAGACCGTATGACCAATCGAAGCTGGTTACCATCCAATTAAGGAAATTCTCCAATGGGACAACAAGCATTCGATAGACAAGACCAGATGTATCTGGAGTCCCGTCACTATTTTGACGGACACAGCCCGATAATAGTAAAAGAACGCCCAATAGGCCGGAGCCTAAAAGCCAATTTTTAAATTTATTCATTTAATTCTTCCTCTGCTAATAAAAATTTATACAGGAAATACTATACTAGATAACACAGGCCTTTTCAATCAAATTCGAAAAAAGTCAGGGAACCTTGTCCTTTTTTTAATACACCACATTAAACTGCGTGTAGTCCTTAATGGTAGGATCTTCGTATTGTTCAATATGGGAAACTTTGGCAAAAGGATTTTGCGGTATTTTGAGCTTTTCCAAGAATTGATCCAATTGCTCTTTTGTTCCAACTGCTTCAATGGTGACACTGCCGTCATCTTCATTTTTCACTGTACCAGTCAGTCCAATCTCAATTGCCAGTTGATAGGTTGTATAACGAAAGCCGACACCTTGCACGCGTCCAGTCACATTTATATACTTCTTCATAAGAAAGCCTCCTATTAATTTATTTCTTATTCTCTATGATAGCGAGTTTTGCTGGTTGTTACAAGAATTCGCGTGCTATAATGACAAACGAAACGATAAATGAGTGAGGGGAACATGTTGAAAGAAATCCTATCAAGTAAAAATACATTAATCAAAGAAACAAAAAAATTGCAGCAAAAGAAATATCGTCAGCAAACACAAAGCTACCTATTAGAAGGCTTTCATTTAATCCAAGAAGCAAAGGCAGCCGATGTCATCCTGAAGGAAGTGTTCATCAGCCAACGTGGGTTAAGGGAGTGGTCTGAATGGATCGAAGAAAAGCTCACGGATTACTCTTTGGTTTCTGATGAGGTCTTAAAAACATTAGCAAGTCAACCAACTCCGCAAGGGATAATTGCAGTTGCTGAGATGCCGCAAGAAGAGAAAGAAGATTATGCTGGTGCGTGGTTATTATTGGACAATGTTCAGGACCCGGGGAATGTTGGTACCATGATTCGGACTGCGGATGCGGCTGGCTTTACTGGTGTCATTTTAGGCAAAGGCAGTGCTGATCTATATAATCCTAAAACGCTTCGCAGCACACAAGGCAGCCTTTATCATTTGTCTGTCAGAGTTGGCGATTTAACAGAAGTAATTCCACAGTTTCAGCAAGCTGGAAGTTTAGTATTAGGAACAGCATTAGACAAAGAAGCGAAGGATTATTTAAACGTTGAGAAAATGTCTGACTTTGCTCTTGTGATGGGAAATGAAGGTCAAGGGATGTCAGCAGAATTATTAGCGTTGACCGATCAAAATCTTTACATTCCAATCAAAGGGCAGGCAGAGTCTTTGAATGTTGCGATCGCCGCAGGAGTCCTAATGTTCCATTTACTTAAATAAGTCTTCACATTTTCGTAACTGTTATTAAGGAACCCTTAAACTTTTTTCACAAACTCATGGAAGCCTATTCAATGTTCGTGAGCCGTGATATAATGAGCGACAGAACGAAGAGAAGAAAAGGGGCTTTTTTATCCATGACAGAAAATTGGCGTGACGACGAAGAATACGTTTCTTATATTGAGGATTTACTAGCTACCGATGAAGTACAAAGATTAGCAGATTATACCCAACATATGAATTCAACACGATTGGAGCACTCTATCAGTGTTTCTTACAATAGCTACAAATTAGCAAAACAATTCAATGGCGATGCAAGAGCGACTGCTCGTGCTGGCTTACTACACGATTTGTTTTACTATGACTGGCGGACAACGAAATTCGATGAAGGCTCACATGCCTACATGCATCCACGTATCGCCGTGAAGAATGCAGAAAAAATCACCGAATTGTCTGACCTTGAACGTGATATTATTATTAAGCATATGTGGGGAGCAACAATCACTCCTCCAAAATATAAGGAAAGCTACATCGTAACGATGGTCGATAAATACTGCGCCATTAGAGAAGCCGCCGTTCCTTTAGTAGATAGATTTAATTCCTACAAAGCACGACTAAGAAAAGAATGGAACTAATAAAACAATTTTAGGCACCAAACAAAAACTTGTTTGGTGCCTTTTTTGTCAGTCACGCTTTTTGCAGTTTATTAGTGTTAATGCAGACGTTACTTAGTATAAGATATCTTGATTGAATAGGTTTAGCGTGATGATATGCGTACGAAGATAAATTTATTTTACACGGTTTTGTCAAAGGATTTACTTAGTAAGAGTTAGGCCGCAATCGCCTATATGAAGCTATTATTAAGGTTAGTAAAACAGTTTACTTGTTACGAGAATAGAAAGTGAGGACGAGGCTTATCAAACCAAATATCACCAAACAGTTATTTTTTGCTGTAATAGGAACATTTATTGCAGCAGTCGGTATCCGTTTGATCGTTGTTAGCGGATTAGGAGCAGATGCGATCAGTACTTTAGTCTTAGGCATTTTACAGCATGTGCCATTGAAATTCGGAACGGTTAGCATGCTTTTCAATGGGATAATTTTAGTCATGGTTTTTTTCTATGACCGAAAGATGATCGGAATAGGAAGTATTATCAATAGCTTCGGGATAGGTTTTTGCTTGAATTTATTGGATTGGACAGGGATTTTGCATACAATTCCGGATGGAACGAGCTACTTGGTAATCATCATTGGTTCAATCGTATTTGGTTTCGGCACTGGTATTTATTTGTTAGCGGATTCAGGGTCGGCGGCTTATGAATCCTTGATGATTTTATTGAAGCGAATGCTAAAGAGTTCAGTCAAGGTTGCTCGAATTGTACTAGACGCTATTTTCTTTTTGACTGGGTTCCTTTTAGGCGGACATATTGGCTTAGGGACATTGATTGTTCTTTTATTAATGGGACCATCGTTGGAATTTACTTTGAACCAATTGCCAAAGCTAAAATTTTTCCGTGTGCAGGAAGCAAAATAATTGCTTTGAATTGTTTTTGATAGATCAGATGATTTTTTCCTAGTAACTACAAGGGTTATTTGCTACAATGAATAAGGTTCATTTTATGGTAGATTTGGATCAGAATAACGATCCATCGAGTTTTCATAGTAGAGAATTCGAACATATAAAATAGGAATAGGAGTGCTTATTAATGATTTCAGCAAGCGATTTACGTGCTGGTATGACTTTTGTTCAAGACGGAAAGTTGATCAAAGTATTAGATGCTAGCCACCACAAACCTGGTAAAGGAAATACAGTTATGCGTATGAAATTACGTGACGTGCGTTCTGGTTCAACGTATGATACGACATTCCGTCCAGAAGAGAAATTTGAAAAAGCGATGATCGAAACAAAACCAGTACAATACTTATACAGCCAAGACGATGTAGCGATTTTCATGGATTTAGAAACCTACGAACAATATGAAATTCCTGTAGGCACGATTGAAGAAGAAATGAAATACATTCTTGAAAATATGGAAGTTAAAATTCAATTCTTTGGTGACGAAGTGATTGGTATTACGTTGCCAACATCAGTTGTTCTGAAAGTCGTTGAAACACAACCATCAATCAAAGGAGCGACAGTTACTGGTTCTGGTAAACCTGCGACAATGGAAACAGGTTTAGTCGTGAATGTTCCTGACTTTATTGAAGAAGGCGAAATGCTTGAAATCAATACACAAGAAGGCACGTACCAAAAACGCGCGAATAAATAGTTAAGCAAACACCACGATTTTAAAAGATCGTGGTGTTTTTTCGTTCTCTAGGTACAATCTGAGAATATTTAGATTAAAATCGGAATATAGGACTCCAAAAAAGACTAATTACACCTTCAGAAGAGGGAAATTAGTCTTTTGTATTATCATTTATCACTATGTACAACTTCACATATGCATCCATTTCAAATAAAACATAAAAAGCGGATTTACTTCTATCAGTAAAAAGAAAAATTGGCTTATTTGTTATGCAGAAGAGAACTGTGATAATAGGTATCTTAAAGTTAGACATAATTTCAAATCTATGAAGGAAATTAATCAGCACTTTTTCTCATATTAAAAAACTAATAGGAGTAAACTCGGTTTATTAGAATGATTATGTTTTTTTGTATAACGGAAAATTATGATATGTGTTTCTTTTTTTGCTGAAAAAATAAATTAAGTTATTAATCACTTTAAAATTAGTGTAAACTGTAACTAGGGTTGAAAAAGTTATCAAAATTTATAGTGAGGAGAATATAGGATGAAAAAGAAAATATTTAAGGCTATTGTTGTTGGTTTTGCTTTTGTTAGCTTAGCTGCTTGTTCTAAAAATGAATCAGCTAATACTTCTAAAACAGTAGAGAAAGAAGCTTCTTCAGAAACGAGGAAAGTGGTCGAGAAATCTTCTGCTTCTTCTTCAGAAGTAATACTTACTGAAGAAACAGCAAGTTCAGAAGAAGGTAACTCTAAGCTTTTTGAATTTATGATCGAAGCGGCACAGTCTCAACTTCCTGCGATGAAAGAGCAATTAGGAGCAGCTTATTCAAACATTGAAATTGCTGCGGGTGAAAATCACACAATTATTTATCGGTATACTCTGCCTGAAGATCCAGGCTTTGAAATGGATAGTGCATCATTAAAGCCTGTGATGGTTGAGGCAATGAAACCAATCATGGATTCAATCAAAGGGATGGTTCCTGATGCGAAAATTCAAGTGATCTATTTAAGACCCGATCAAACTGAGGTGGGAAATATCTTGATCACACAAGAAGATACGGATGCCATACAAGGAAATTCTGATCCCGTGTAAAGCACCTAGCAAAATAATAATTAGGTAACTTCGTATAACCCATTTGTTTTGTTTGGAAATCGCGTCATCTAAAACTAGGATGTTTGGAGAATATAGGATGAAAAAATGGATTGTTTTAGTAGTAATGATTGCAGCTTTAGCTGGATGCGGCTCAGGTGGAGCAAAGGAAAACAGTAAATCAGAGAAAAATAGCGGATCAGTATCCACGACAGAAGTTTCAACTTCAAAAACAGAAACATCTTCTTCAGAAAAGAAAATAGAAATGAAGGATGTTGATTTTCAAGTTGAAGGAACGAATTATAAAATGAAGATTTTAGATAACTGGAAAGTTCTTGAAGACGACGAATTCTCTTTTAGTGCCGAGAATGATAATAACGTTGAAGGAGTAATGGTTTCAGGAGTAAAGAAGACCGATGTCGATGATTTCGTTGCTTTAAAGAGTGCGATGAAAGAACAAATGAAATCTGATGATGAAGTTCGAATAAAAGAAGACACGATTAAGGAAGAGCCATATCAAACACCCCATTATACAGGAGAACTTTATAGCTTTATAGGAGTTGCTGATGGAGCAAATACAGAAATCCGCTTCTATTTTTTAGAAACAGAGACGGAGTATATTATTCTTAACTTTGTAGGACTGCCTTCATTCTTTGAAAGAAATGGTGAGCTTGTTACAGAGGTGGTACGCTCATTCGTAGCAGGATAAGCTGAGATAGTCAAGAAGCTTAAACTTTTCACGTTTAAGCTTCTTCTTTATCTAAAAAGAAGGCTATTATTTGGTTTGCGAGGATTCTCTGTTTAAGGAAATTAGCCCCTACCGTGCTGAATGGCTCAGATTCTCCGCCAATTCTTCTAACGCCTGGATATCACAAATCCGGTAATAGCTTTTCTGCTTTTCCAAAATCTGGGCATCGCGGAAATTGGTGATTGTTCGTAAAAGGTGGCGATAGCTGACGTTTAAGATTGAAGCGCAGGTAGTCAGGCGAAATGAAAATTTTCCTTGCTTCTGATGGGCTAGAATAAATTTCGCCAGTCGTGTTTCTACCGGTTCAATTAATGAGTTTGCGAGGTTGATGCCGGAATTTAACCGATAGCTTAGCAGTTGGCAAATATTCTGTAAGAAACGAACATCTTGCTGCAGGGTGTTGCGGTATTGATTCAAGGGAATCGAAACACAAATACAATCAGTAACAGCCTTGACACTGCTTTTAGGCAGAAGGCCCCATAATGATGACGCTTCCCCCAGTGGCGTAGCGATTGTGACAAAATCAATGCAAATATTTTGGGTATCAGAGGGGTAGGAATAAACCATCATACTGCCCTCCACCAGAAAATACAGGTAATCAGAAGTGGTTCCGGTACGAATCAAATGTTCTTCCTTTTGAAAGGACTGCAAAGAAGCCATTGTTAAAATGTCAGCATCCATATAATTTTGAAGATCGTGTTGCTTCACGTAAGCAGCCAGCAGCTGAGAATCGTGAATTTTCTTCATAAGAAACCACTCCTAAAGCGTTCATTTTTTTCATTATAGCTTAGAATAGATTGGGACTCAACACGAACAATTATTCTGTTTGTTTGTAAATTGTATGTAAAAATCGTGTAAAAGATGACACGTGTCACTTCATTATTTTGATGAACTTGCTATGATTTAGAGGTAATAGAAATTATTTCCAACAGGGGGAGAAAAAATGCAATTCAAACAGTTAGCAAAAGGTTTCATAGGTGTGATGTTACTAACAGCATTGACAGGTTGTGGTAGTTCGGGAAATACCAGCGATAGCTCAAAGGATACCAGCAAGGAAAAATTAGTTGTCCAATTTGTGCCAACTAATAACGATGGCAGCATGGAAGCCAAAGCAAAACCTTTTGCAGACTATTTATCGAAAAAACTAGATCGTGATGTCGAGGTAACCTTAGCAACCGATTATTCAACAATTGTTGAAGCCATGTCTTCAGGACAGGTTGATGTAGGAATTATGCCGCCCGCAGCATATGTACAGGCAAAAGACATGGACGCTGCAGAAGCTATTTTAACGTCTCAGCTAGGCGATTATGATCAAGAGTCTGGTCTGCCGCTAAAAGACAAACTGACTAATACCTTCAAAGGAGAAGTTCTAGTAAAAGCAGACAGCGATATGACAAAGTTAACAGATTTAAAAGGAAAAAATATTGCGACGTTGAGTCCTAATTCTGCCAGCGGTTATATTTATCCAGTAGCGGAGTTAAAGGATGCCGGAGTTGATCCAACAGCGGATGCGAAAATGACCACGGTGAATGATATTCCAAGTGAAATTACTGCTGTTTTAAATGGTCAAATGGATGCAGCATTCGTCTTTGAAGGTGCGCGTAATGTCTTTGCTTCAAAATTTTCTGATAATGACCTGATGAAGGATTTGAAAGTATTGTATTTAACAGAAGGGGATATCCCTAATGATGCAATTGCTGTTCAGCCTGATATGGACAAAGAATTGAAAGCAAAAATCAAAAAAGTTTTCTTAGGCATGAAAGACGATAAAGAAGGAAAAGAAGCGATGGCCTTATGGAGTCACCAAGGCTACGAAAAAGCTGCCGATTCAGCCTATGATACGATTCGAGAATATACTAAAAAAGCTGCAGAATAAAACACGAGCGATTGTCGACCAATGTGTCGGCGATCGCTTAAAAATGGAGAACGAGCATGATTATTTTTGAGAATGTTTCAAAGGTTTATCCCAATGGAGTGGTGGGCCTAAAGGATATCAATTTGACTATTGAAGATGGGGAATTTGTCTCGATCATTGGACTAAGTGGTGCAGGTAAAAGTACGCTATTGCGAGCCATCAATCGATTGGTTCCAATTACAGATGGCAACATTCAAATTAACGGTACATCCATAACTAAGGCCAATAAGCGTGAGCTGCGACTGATTCGCCGTCAGATTGGATTGATTTCCCAAAGTTTTAATCTGGTGAAGCGCAGTACTGTTCAGAAAAATGTTCTATCGGGCCGACTAGGCTACTATTCCACCTGGAAGAGTATCTTTGGGCTGTTTACGCAGGAAGATTATCAACGAACCAAAGAAGCCTTGGAAACAGTAGGCTTATCTGACAAGTTGCAAACCCGCAGTGATGAACTGAGCGGTGGTCAGCAGCAGCGGGTTTCGATTGCTCGTGCGCTCGTTCAGCAAGCACCGATTATTTTAGCAGATGAACCGGTGGCTTCCTTAGATCCTATCACCACCCAAAAGGTGATGGAGGATTTGAAAAAGATTAATCAAACAATGGCTAAAACCGTGATTGTCAATCTTCATTCGGTACCTTTAGCTCGGGAGTTTTCTACGCGAGTGATTGCTTTAAAAGCTGGACAGGTGGTTTTTGATGGCTCGCCGGATGCTTTGACCGACGAACAACTGACTCAAATTTACGGCAAAGCCATTTTTGAAGAAAAGGCAGGGGATCGCGATGAAATTGCAAGAAACTGTCCACTTTAAATGGTACAAGCACCTGTTGATTCTGATAGTTTTAGTGCTTTGTTTTCAAGCGAGTGTGGGTCTGACTTCGGCTGATTTTGCGATGGTGTTTGCCAACTCTGGGCAAATGACAGACTTTTTGTCGCGGCTTATTCATCCGGATTTTAGTTATTTGTCGAAGCTGGTCACTCCAATGGTTAAAACGCTGCAAATGTCGTTAGTCGGAACGGTGATTGGTGTGGCTTTTGCGATTCCTATCAGCTTTCTGGCAACGACGGTCGTGACAGAAAACCGCTGGCTATCCACTATTTTTCGGTTTTTGTTGGGCTTGGTTCGGACAATTCCTAACCTGCTATTAGCCGCTCTTTTTGTCGCTATTTTTGGCATAGGAGAAGCTACTGGGGTGCTGACGATTGCTGTTTTTACCTTTGGAATGATTTCTCAGTTGATGTTTCAAGCAATTGAAACAATTGACTATGGTCCAATCGAAGCGGCGGCTGCAGTAGGAGCTACCAAGTTGCAAATTGCTGTCTGGTCAATTGCTCCTCAAGTGTTGAGTCAATTTGTCAGCTATATGTTTTATGCGTTTGAAGTGAATGTACGGGCTTCAACAGTGCTGGGTTATGTTGGTGCTGGCGGGATTGGCGTTATTTTGAATTCCTCACTGGCTTTATTAAATTATGAACGGGTATCAATAATTATTTTAACGATTTTAGTCACGGTGGCCTTGGTAGATAAACTAAGTGAACGTGTGAGGAGGTCACTGTTATGATGATTCGCGACATGAGTAGACGAACATTGCTCTTTCTTACAGTTGTGGCGCTGCTGGTGATTTGGTCAGCCTTCAGTTTGGATTATTCAGGTTTAAGTACTTTTTCTCTTTCGATGGGAATGGATGTATTTAAAGGACTGGCGCAGCCAGATTGGGCATTTCTTTATGATGGCAGTGGAGAGGATTTAGTAAGTTTGCTGCTGTTGACGATTGGCATTGCTTTTTTAGGAACGATGATTGCGACAATTTTGGCGATTCCGTTAACCTTGCTGAGTGCTGTTAATCTCTGGAAGGCACATCCGTTAGTTACAAAAATTGGGAAGTTCGTCTGCAATGTATTGCGAGCCTTTCCAGAATTAGTTTTTGCGATTATTTTTGTGAAAGTTGTCGGTCCAGGTCCATTTGCTGGAGTGATGGCGATTGGTGTTCATCAAATCGGTATGTTAGGGAAGCTGTTTACCGAGGAAATGGAAGCGATGGATGAACGCTTAACCGAAGAGATGGAAGCGGTTGGAGCTAATTTTTGGCAAACGATTTTCTTTGTTCGAGTGCCTTATTTGTTGCCAATTTACAGCTCATTGGCATTGAATCATTTTGAAATTGCTGTTAGAAGTGCAGCTACACTAGGATTAGTAGGTGCTGGCGGGATCGGGGCACCATTGATTTTTGCGATCCAAACACGGTCATGGAGCAAGGTCAGTATTATTTTAATCGGGGTTGTTATTACCGTATTTATTTTGGACCAAATAACCGGAATTATAAGAAAGAAATTGAGATAGCACATGAATATATTGCATATATCAGACATACATTTTCGCAGAGAATATGAAACAAGCGAAGGCGGCTATAAAGGCATGTTAGCCAAGATGCAAAGTCCGCTTATTCCGTTGGAGAAGTATCTGCATCAGCTGCAACAACGGACAACACTTGATTTGGTAATCATCAGCGGTGATCTGACTGAAGATGGCGAGGTAGAAGATTATCGCTATCTGAAGAACTGGCTGCAGGAAGCTTTGGGCGAAACAGAGATGATTGTCACACTTGGTAACCATGATATTAAGGAGAACTTTTGGGCTGGCTGGTTTGGAGAAAAGGCTTCTGAAAAACCTTACAATCAGGTTGTGATGTATCCAGAATTTACGGTCATCTCCTTTGATAATTCCAGCTATGGCTATGCAGATGGAATTGTAGATGAGCAGCAGCTTCAGTGGCTAGCGGAGGTGCTGGAAGAATATAAAGAGCAACCGATTATATTGGTAACCCACCACCATTTACTGTCACAGCAAAGCAATATGCCAAAATGGCCTGGCACAGAACGCTTTTTAGCGTTAATTGAACCATATGATATTCGTTGTATTTTAAACGGACACACGCATCACTTCTTTATGGATGAAATCAATGGTATTCCTTATTTTACTGTGGCTAGTATGTCCTTTGTCGGAGAAAATGTAGGCGACGGCTTGGTCCGCTTTGAAGAACGCTACGGCTATAATCTTTATTGTGTGGAGCAGGGAAGAATCACCCATCAAACGACAGAAAATTTTATTTCAGGGCATGTGTTGAAGACTCTGGACATGCGTTAATAAACTAATAAAAGTACTGAAGAGACCGAACTGCTTTTTGTGCTTCGGTCTTTTTCGTCTAATCAATGAAGGAGCGATACGATTGAAGATAACCTTTCTCGAAACCAGTGACATGCATGGCTATGTTTACCCAACTGATTATGCTGGAAAACACGATCTAGCCCTTGGTGCGGCTAAAGTCGCAACAAAATTAAAGAAATTACGGGAAAAAGCTGAAGGTGTTGTTGTGACGATTGAAAATGGCGACTTTATTCAGGGCTCACCGTTAAGTTATTATATTGCTCAAGGAAAGTATTCGGTTGGTACGTTAACCAAAGCAATTAATCAAATGAACTATGACGTTCAAGTTATTGGCAATCATGAGTTCAACTATGGCTTGGAGTATTTACAAGCAGCTATCGACAGCTATCAAGCACCTGTTCTGGCAGCGAACATCTTGAATGAAGCAGGAGACCCCTACTTTGGAAAAGCCTATACGATTATTGAAAAAGCAGGATTAAAAATTGCTGTTCTTGGACTGGTTACACAATATATTCCACATTGGGAAAAGCCCGTCACTCTTAAAGGCATTACATTTGAAAGCATTGTTGAGACTGCTAAAAAATATATACCAATCTTAAGGCAGCAAGCAGATGTCGTAGTGGTCAGTTATCATGGCGGCTTCGAAAGGAACTTAATGACAGGAGAACCAACTGAGGCTCTGACTGGCGAGAATGAAGGCTATCAGTTGCTGCAGGAGGTTTCAGGGATTGATGCGCTGTTTACTGGACATCAGCATCGGGTAATTGCTGACATTGTCAATGGTGTGCCTGTTGTTCAGCCAGGGTATCGTGGAAATCACATCGGAGAAATCCAGCTGACAGTTGAGAAAATAGAAGGAAAAGTAGTAGTGACAGATAGCCAAGCCGGGGTGCATTCTTTAGAAGATGTGGCTGCTGATCCGAAAATTCTTGCAGCCGTTGAAACGGCAGAAACGGATTTAGACGATTGGCTGGACCGAACATTGGGACGAGTTAAAGGTGACATGGCGATTAACGATCCGATGGAAGCGCGTTTAGTGGAGCATCCCTATGTAGAATTTATTAATCGCGTGCAAATGAAAGCTAGTAAGGCAAAAATTTCTGGAACGGCTCTGTTCAATAACGAAGGAACAGGATTTGGTTCAACGATCACTATGCGGGACGTCATCACAAACTATATCTATCCTAATACACTAGCTGTGATCAAAGTCAGCGGAGTCGACTTGCGTGCGGCATTAGAGCAATCTGCGAGTTATCTGGCGGTTGAAAAGGGGAAGGTTGTTTTCAATCCTGCCTTTATCAAACCTAAGCCGCAATACTACAATTATGATATGTATGAAGGGATCGACTATACTATTGACATGAATCAACCTGTTGGCCAACGAATCACTCACCTGACCTTCCAAAATCAAGCAATCCTGCCAGAGCAAGAACTGGAAATAGTCACCAATCATTACCGAGCAATTGGTGGAGGAAATTATGAGATGTTCGGAGCGGAGAAAATCGTGCGAGAAATTCAGGTAGATATGACAGAATTAATTGCGGATTACTTGAAGCAGCATCCAATAATTCAAGCAAAGACGAACCAAAACTTTCAGGTGGTTTTGTAGATGAAAAGATAAACAGAGGTTGTGATAGAAGTGGTCAGCTTCAAGAAATAAGAAGGAATTTCCGAAAATTGTTTCTCAAATTTTTGTGAAATTTCGGCTTATTTCCGAATGCTAGTTCTGCTTAGTGAAACTTAGCAGTAACTGTATGCGGAGCTTGCGTAGAAGAAGCTACTTCTGGAACACCGTTTATTCGGGAAAAGAAGCTATGACAAGTCTTTTGTCACAGCTCCATGTTTATCTATTTTCTTGCCACAGAGTCCGTCAAAATCAATTCAGTGGGTACGATGACCTTTTTTGGTAAATCTTTCTCTCCGTTAATCAGCTTGAAAAGTAGCTCTGTTGCTTTTGTACCCAAAATATTTGTAGGAACATTGATTCCTGAAAGACGAGGGGTGAAAAAGGCAGAGTAGGACTCATCATTAAATGCAATCAAAGAAAAGTTATCAGGGATTTTATACCCTTCTTTTTCAATAATTTGAAAGAGACTAAGAGCTTTTAGAGCATCTGTTGCAAAGATAGCAGTAGGTAATTGTTTACCACTAAATAATTTTTTAGCCGCCTGAATAGATTCCTCTAGCACATAGCCCCCATCGACAATCCATTCATTTTTTATATCTAGATAATTATCAAATAAAGCTTTACGATAGCCATTTACTCGGTCTGCTGATACATGAATATTCAGAGGAGCATGCAGACAGGCTATTTCCTTATGTCCCAGATCAATCAAAGTTTGAATCATTTGGTAACTATCACTATAGTTGTCTGTATCCACCGAATAAATATATTCATATTCCTTTTCCAGTTTTCCAATAATTACGATTGGAATTTTTAGCGCATCAAGTTCCTCTAGATATTGTTCATCTTGAGAAGCACTTAAGATGATTATCCCCCGTATCAATTTTTCATTGAGTTTATTTCTTATTTTTTGCGCTTCTTCCTGATTGTTTTTAGATGTTTGCAAAATCAAATCAAAATCATTTTTCTCTGATACAGCTGAAATAGACTGGATAACATCAGAAAAGAAAGGATTGCCGCTTGTTGAACGAACCGATCGATGTGAAAGAGCCAATATTGCATCAAATCCGTTACCAGTAAGACCACGTGCTAACTTACTCGGCATATAATTCAATTCTTTAATTGCTGCTAAAACTTTTTCTTTGGCCTCTGGTGAAATATTATCTTGATTGTTCAATACACGAGAAACTGTGGATTTAGAGACTCCAGATTTGTTCGCAATATCATAAATTGTTGGTTTCAAAAAAAGTCCTCCTAACGCTGGTAGCGGTACCATCACAGCTAGAATATTACTGGATTATCGATGATTTGTCCATAAAGGTGGTTAATTATTTAAAAAAACAATTGACAGAAACCGCTTACTATAATATTATCTTGGTGTGAGGTGGGAGCGCTCCCACAAGAAAGGAGTTTTCTATTTGATCGAAGAAATCATTTCTGCAATTTATCCGCATCAAGATGAAGCAATGTTTCTAAAAGAAGCAATATCTGAAAGAATCAAGGGATATAAAAATAAGAATATCCGACCTAGAAAAGGACAATGGGATCAAGATGATGTGTTTTTGATTACTTATGGCGATCAGTTTTATGAGGATGGAGAAACTAAATTAACCACCTTCAATAAAATGTATCAGCAGTTTTTTTCAGATACATTTCCAATTGTACATTTCCTACCGTTTTTTCCTTACAGCTCAGATGATGGATTTTCGGTGATTGATTATGAACAGGTAAATCCCGAAATCGGTGATTGGGCAGATGTTCAGGTAATGAATCGTAATGCTCGTTTGATGTTCGATTTCGTTTGCAATCATATGTCTGCAAAAAGTAATTGGTTTCAAGGTTACTTGAATAATCGCACTAGCTATAAGGAATTTTTTATCGAAAGTGATCCTTCGATTGATCTAAGTATGGTTACAAGACCGAGAACGTCACCGTTGTTATCAGAGTTTGTCGATTTAGATGGGAAGATACGCAATATTTGGACGACTTTTAGTGATGATCAGGTAGATTTGAATTTTGCTAATCCGAAGGTCTTATTAAGAATGATTGATGTGCTGCTGTTTTATGTAGATCAAGGAGCAGATTTTATTCGTCTAGATGCAGTAGGATTTTTATGGAAGAAAGCTGGAACCAGCAGTATCCATCTTCCAGAAACCCACAAGATCATTCAGCTTTTTAGAAGCATTGTGGAAGAGGTAGCTCCAGGAACGATTTTGATTACAGAGACGAACGTGCCTCATCAAGATAATATCAGTTACTTTGGGGACGGGACTAATGAAGCGCAAATGGTTTATCAATTTCCGTTACCTCCATTAGTATTGCATGCGATTCGAACAGGGAATACTAGCTATTTGCAAAAATGGGCAAATGAAATCTATCTACCAACGGAAGGAGTATCCTTCTTCAATTTTTTAGCATCTCATGATGGAATTGGTCTAAATCCGATTCGAGGAATTATTGATGAAACAGAAATTCTTGATTTAGTTGCTAGTATAGAAAAAGAGGGAGCACTAGTAAATTATAAACAAAATCCAGATGGTTCTTTCAGTCCTTACGAGATTAATACAACCTATATTGACGCTTTAAGTAACCAATCAGATGAAGATGAGCTGCGTCTGAAGCGTTTCATGGTGGCTCACTCTATTTTATTGACGATTATTGGGATACCGGCAGTTTATGTGCAAAGTATTTTAGGCGGACGCAACTACTATGAAGGTGTTGAAAAGACAGGCGCGAATCGAACAATTAATCGCCAGAAATATAAAGCTTCAGAAATTTGTGACAGCTTACTGAAAAGTGGGTCATTTAGAAACCAAGTATACCGTGAACTTCAAGAGCTGATTCAACTGCGGAGAAGTGAGGAAGCTTTCCATCCTAATTGTGCTATGCGAGTTCTGGAAACGAATCATGCAACATTTGGAATTGTTAGAGATGAAAAGGTTTACGTATTGCATAATATGAGCGATCAAGCCCAAACGATTTCACTTGATGCTGGAACCTATATTAATTTATTAACAAAAAAAGAATGCGATATCCAACAGGAAGTAATTTTGGAACCTTACCAATTTGTTTGGTTGGAAAAAATTTAGAACTATCAAGAAGGAGACAGTGGAATGAAAGCAAAGAAAATGATTTTTGGTACGGCATTGGCAGTGTTGGCTCTGACTTTGGGAGCATGTGGAGGAGGAAGTGCGAAGGATGATGAGAAAACGACAATTGAGTTCATGCATTCTTCTGTTGAACAAGATCGACTGAAAGTAATTGATAAGCTGGTTGCCGATTTTGAAAAAGAAAATCCTGATATTAAAGTGAAACAAATGCCCGTTGAAGAAGATGCGTATAACACAAAAGTTGTTACGTTGGCCCGTTCAAATAAGCTTCCCGGTGTTATTGAGGTTAGCCAAGACTTCGCGAAGGTAATGGATAAGGATGAACTGATTGATCAAAAAGCTGTTGGCAGTGTCATGAAAAATGTTGGTGAAGACAATTATTACGATGGCGCCAAAAAATTGGTTCGTACAGAAGATGGTTCAGGATATATTGCAGCACCGATAAGCGGTTGGGTTCAAGGTATTTGGTATAACAAAAAGACGCTGAGCGATGCTGGATTCTCAGAACCAACAACTTGGGACTCAGTTTTAGAGATCGCGAAGCATTTTAATGATGCAGGCAATAAGAAATATGGCATTGCAATGCCGACCGCCGACAGTACAATGACTGAGCAAGCCTTTTCACAGTTTGCACTTTCGAATAATGCAAATGTGCTGGATGATAAAGGAAAAGTGACGATTAATACGCCGGAAATGAAGCAGGCTTTAGAATATTATAAAGAATTATCGCAATACACCATGCCAGGTTCAAATGACGTAACGGAGATTAAAGATGCTTTCATGAATGGTTCAACCCCAATGGCGATTTATTCAACGTACATTTTGCCGTCTGTTTTTGAAGAAGGAAAGTCAGAAGATATTGGTTTTGCGATTCCAACCAACAAACAAGAGGCCGTTTATGGAACAGTTTCGGGATTAACGATTTCTGCTGGATTAGATAAAGAACAAAAAGCAGCTTCTGAAAAATTTGTTGAGTACTTATCAGAAGCCAAAAATATGGAAAAATGGGTCTTAATGTCACCTGGCGGAGCACAACCAGTAAACAAAAAAGTTGTCGATAGCTCTTCTTACCAATCAAATGAAGTAATCAGTGCTTTTGGCGAGCTTCCGAAAGAAATTGCCAGCTCATTTGATAAGGTCCAAGTATTTGGTTTAGTTGGCGATAAAAACTTTACAAAAATGGGAGATATTACTAGCTCTGGTGCTATTTCAAAAGCGGTAAATGGCGTAACTGTTGGTAAGGAAGATCCTGAGAAAGCATTAAAAACGGCTCAAGAATCAATTGAGGAGTAGGAGCGGGTTATGAAAAATATAGCAAACAAAACAGATACAAAATTTGCTATTGCCTTATTAGCACCAAGCATGATTTTATTGGCAGTATTGGTTTTCTTTCCAATGCTGTCAAATATCCAAATTAGTTTTTTAGATTTGCCGTTGAATGCGAATCTAAAGTCTACTTTTGTTGGATTGAACAATTATCTAGATATTTTAAAGGACCCAGCTTTTTATAAATCATTAGGTTTGACGATCGCTTATACAGCGTTAGTCGTTTTGGGAAGCACCGCTTTAGGCTTAGCAGTGGCGATTGCGTTTAACCGTGAATTTAAATACCGCGGATTGGTTCGTTCTTTGATTATTCTGAGCTATGTCACACCTTCTATTTCTTTAATTTTTGCTTGGAAATATATGTTCAATAATGGCTATGGTATTATCAATAATTTTTTAGTCGATAAATTACATCTTTTCAGCGAAGCACCATTATGGTTTGATAATCCAGGTTCAAGTTTTGCTTTAGTCGTAATCTTTGCAATCTGGCGCTACTATCCTTATGCCTTCATCTCTTTATTGGCAATTTTGCAAACGGTCGATAAAAGCTTGTATGAAGCGGCGGATATCGATGGCGCAAATTTCTGGCAGAAATTCAAGATCGTTACATTGCCTGCGATCAAGCCGGTCCTCGCCACAGTTATTGTTTTGCGATCTATTTGGATGTTTTATATGTTTACTGATGTCTATTTACTGACAAATAAAGTGGATATATTAGGTGTCTATCTTTATAAAACAGCCTTTGCCTTCAATGACTTAGGTAAAGCTTCGGCTATTTCAGTGATTTTATTCGTTATTATTGCTGTCGTGATTCTAATTTCAAGAAAGCGGGTGGATCTAAACAATGGCTAAAAATAAAAAAGTCAAAAAAATCTTCTTTTATGCCATGGTTATTTGCTTTTTAGCAATTAACCTGTTCCCTTTTTGGATCATGCTAATGACATCTTTTAAAGGCAGCAGTGAAGCGATTTCGACTACGCCGAGTATTTTACCGCGTCAATTCACGACAGAACATTTTGTCGATATTTTTAATCCAGAGATTTTTCCATTTGTCGACTATTTTAAGAATAGCTTTGTTATTTCGTTGTTTGCATCTGTTATCGCTGTGATTATTGGAATTGGTGGCGCTTATGCATTAGCACGTCTAAACTTTAAGGGACGTAATAAAATCAATGCGAGTTTCTATACGGTGTATATGTTCTCAGGTATTTTGATTGTCGTTCCGCTATTCAAAATTATCTCTTCATTGGGTTTGTATGACACTAGAACTTCTTTAGTCATAACAATGGTGGTTCAAACATTACCGACAGCAATTTTTATGTTGCGCAGTTACTTTGAAACAATCCCTAAAGATATTGAAGAGGCGGCGATGATCGACGGTTTGAGCCGTTTTCAGATCATCATTCAAATCATGATACCTCTAGCATTTTCGGGGATTATTTCAGTTTTTGTGTATTGTTTTATGGTTTCTTGGAATGATTTTCTGTTTGCATCGATCTTCCTTTCATCAACCGATAAGTTTACATTGCCAATCGGACTGAACACGTTATTTAGTACCCCAGACTATGTTTGGGGCAGGATGATGGCAGCTTCACTGATTACTGCTTTACCAGTAGTCATCATGTACTCACTTTCAGAACGTTTTATTAAAGGCGGAGCCATTGAAGGCGGCGTCAAAGGATAATTTAAAAAAAGAGGATGAAAATCGTGAAAAAATTAGTAGCACTTGAACCACGGGTAGCAGGTTTAAAAGAGTATGAAGAAAGAACTATTTTAGAAGACGAAGTACTGATTAAGGTGAAGTTTGCTTCTCCTAAGCCTGGAACAGAAGTCGTTGATTTTAGAGGGATCAGTCCATTTATCGATGATGAGTTTTCTTCAGAATGGAATATGTTTATGCCACGTGAGGCAGGAAGCCCTCGCGGTATTGAGTTCGGCGATCTGCCATTAGGAAATATGGTGGTTGGAGAAGTAGTGGAAATAGGCAGTGAGGTTACCGAATATCAAATCGGAGAGATTGTTTGTACTTATGGCCCCATTCGAGAAACAGTGGTCGCCAAAGGTGTAGACAACTATAAACTACGGAAAATGGCAAGCTTGGATAGTTGGAAAAATGCAGTATGTTACGATCCAGCACAATTTGCGATGGGTGGTACCCGCGTAGCCAATGTACGCGCTGGTGATTTTGTTGCAATTTTTGGTCTTGGCGCGATTGGTTTAATCGCAGTACAAATTGCAGTTAATGCTGGTGCAAAGGTCATCGCCATTGATCCAATCAAAGAACGTCGAACATTAGCGGAAAAATTTGGTGCGATTCATAGTCTAGATCCAATAACTGAAGATGTCGGTTTAAAAATGAAGGAGTTTACCAACAAAATAGGGGTCGATTCTGTCATTGAAACCAGTGGGGCTGCTAGTGCTTTACAAGCTTCCTTGAGAGGCATTGCTTATGGCGGAATTATTTCCTATGTTGCTTTTGCTAAACCATTCCCAGAAGGATTAAATTTTGGTCGTGAAGCCCATTTTAATAATGCGAAGATTATTTTTGCTCGGGCTTCAAGTGAGCCGAATCCCGAATATCCGCGTTGGAATCGCAAACGAATTGAAGATACTTGCTGGGAACTGCTAATGAGCGGTTACTTAGATTGTTCAGAGATTGTTGCACCAATTGTTCCGTTAGCTGAAAGTGCGGAAGCCTATATGCGCTACATTGACCAAGACCCTTCATTAAGCGTGAAAATGGGTGTAGAGCTTTAAACTAAAAGGATTGAACGAAGACAAATAAGGAGATTATATCATGAGATTTGGCACGCAAGATCAAGCATTTTTCCCAACAGACATAAAAGAAAAATTTCAATTTATCAAAGAGTTAGGGTTTGAAACCTACGAAATAGATGGCAATCTGTTAGTCGAACACGTAGAAGAAGTCAAGGAAGCAATGAAAGAAACGGGGATTTTAGTAGAAACTGCCTGTAATGGTTACGATGGGTGGATCGGTGATTTTATTGAAGAACGTCGTTTACGAGGGATTGAACAGATTTCTGATATTTTAAGAGCGTTAGCTGAAGTAGGCGGGAAAGGCATCGTTGTTCCTGCGGCTTGGGGCATGTTTACCTATCGTTTACCACCGATGGTTTCTCCAAGAAGTCAAGCTGGAGATTTTAAAGCAGTTAGTGACTCTTTGATTCAGTTAGAGAAGATAGCCGCTGAAACGGGAACCAAAATATATTTAGAGCCATTGAATCGGTATCAAGATCATATGATCAACTTATTAGCTGATGCTCGGAAATACATTGATGAAAATCAATTGGTGCATGTTGAAATTACCGCTGATTTTTACCATATGAATATCGAAGAAGATAGTATTTCAAAAGCGTTGATCGAGCAAAAGGATTATGTGGGACACATACATTTAGCGGATAATCATCGGTATCAGCCGGGGTCCGGAGCCATCAATTTTGTTGAACATTTCAAGACAATCAAAGAGATCAATTATGACGGTTGTTTAGTATACGAGTGCCGATTACGTGGAGAAGATCTTCCTAAAATTTATCAAAATTCTATCAACTTCTTAAAGGAATGTATGAGAAAAGCATAGTTGAACGCTCAACTATGCTTTTCTTGAAAGGAACGAGTAATGAAAAAAATAGCGATTATCGGTGCTGGCCAAGTAGCAGAAAAAGTCCATGCAGCCTATTATTTAACAAAACCAGAAACGTTTCAATTAGTAGCAGTGGTTGATCCTAATTTAGCAAGGGCCGAGCTTTTTTGTCAAAGAAATCAATTTAAGCAGGCATACACATCAACTACAGAAATGTTGATAGAGGAACAACCAGATATCGTAAGTGTTTGTACACCCAATCGCTTTCATTATGACAGTGTAATGAGTGCATTAGCGGCAGGGTGTTCAGTATTCTGCGAAAAACCGCCAGCCATGACGAGCCTTGAAGCAGAAAATATGTGGAAGCTGGCAGAAAAAAAATCTGTTTGTTTAGCTTATGATTTTCAACATCGTTATTCACCGGAAGCGCAGATGTTGAAGGAAAACATTGCCTTATTGGGGGATATTTATTATAGCGAAGCAAATGCCTTAAGACGTTCAGGGGTTCCTGGCTGGGGAAATTTTATTGATAAAACACTTCAAGGCGGCGGTCCGCTGATTGATTATGGAATACATATGTTGGATACGGCGTTATATCTATTGGATTTTCCAAAAATCAAGGCAGTTTCGGGTTATCAATATCAAAAAATCGGTCCTCGTAAGAACCAAGGTTCATTTGGATTTTGGGACCCAGAAAAATACACAGTAGAGGATTCCTTGTTTGGAACATTAGAATTTGAAAATGGCGGGATTCTTCGGATCAATACATCTTTCGCGTTAAATATACAAGCGGATAAGGTTTTAGATGTTCAGCTTTGCGGTGACGAAGCAGGTGCAAATCTCTATCCTGGTAAAATTTATACAGATCAAGCTGGGGAACTTAAAGTTATTAAACAAATCGAAAGTAAGGAAACGAATAATCATTTTACCAGTATAGATCATTTTTGTCGTAAAGTTGCTGGAGATCCACAAGCAATAATTGCTGATGGCAGACAAGGCTATATTGTTCAAAAAGTGATTGCAGCATTATATCAATCGGCTGAAATAGGTGAAAAAGTAGAACTATGAAAATAGAATTTAATCAATTTGAGGAAGAAACACTAAATAAAGAAGCAACTCTAATGACGACGGGAAACGGCTATTTAGGAGTTCGTGCAGTACATGAGGAAAAGTATCGAAATCAGGATAGAGGTTTTTTTGTCCGGGGCATTTTTGATCGAACGATCGGTACAGAGGCAGCTGAATTAGTCAATCTGCCTGATATCACTGAACAAGAGTTAAGAATAAATGGCGAGATTTTTTCCTTAAATAGTCCGCAAGTGAGAGATTATCAGCGTTCGCTAGATTTATCAACAGGAGAATTGAATCGTTCATTAAAATGGCAAACGGAACAAGGCGATTGGTTCAAAATTACAAATAAACGGATTGTTAGTCAAAAAAATAAGGAACAAATTGCTTTTCAACTGATCGTAGAGCCATTGAGTGGTTCAGCTGAAATTTCCATCAAAACGGGGATTGATGGACAAGTTTCTAACGGTGGCAACCAGCATTTAATCGAACGTGATATACGTGTGTATGATGAACGCCTATTGGTAGCTGAATATGAGACGATTGAGAGTCATTTGACAGTAGGTCTGGCTATGCGTCTAAATAAATCAGGAATTATTTCAGCGAAAAATAGAAAAATTCAAACAAACATTCAAGAGAGCTGTCAGAAAAATGATTCATTCGTTTTTGAAAAAGTGGCTTATATATATTCCAGCTTAGAAGCTGATGATCCATTGGAGTCTGCTAAAAAGGCCGCAGCCCAGGAAATATCTTATGAAAAAATTGCGAAGGAAACAAAAAAATCTTGGCATGATTTTTGGTCAGAACATCGGGTAGTAGTCAATAGTCAAAATGCCTTTGACCAATTGGCTTTAGATTTTGCATGCTATCATCTGCAAATTATGACCCCCGATGATTCACAATTCAGTGTGGCAGCAAAAGGGTTAACAGGCGAAGGCTACAAAGGTCATGTATTTTGGGATACAGAAATATTCATCCTTCCTTTTTTCTTGCATAATGAGCCCGATACTGCAAAAAAATTATTGAAATATCGATTTTTTAGATTGGCTGGAGCAAAAGAAAAAGCGCGACAGAATAACTATCGAGGTGCTTTATTTCCTTGGGAAAGCGCCTTAACAGGGTATGAAGAGACACCAAAATACGCAGCGATAAATATTCGTACTGGGAAACGGCAAATTATATCATCGGCTGTAGCAGAGCATCATATTGTTGCGGATATCGCTTATGCTGTGATGGATCTTTATCAAGCGACGGCTGACCAGGAATTTATGGATAATTATGGGAAAGAACTATTAAAGGAAACAGCTCTTTTTTGGTTGAGCCGCGGTGTCGAGATAAATGGTCGGATTGAAATTCATGATGTGATTGGTCCGGATGAATATACGGAACACGTCAATAACAATGCGTATACCAATTATTTAGCCGCCTATAATGTACGATCTGCTTTGGAGCAGCAGGTCGGTGATGAGCAGTTGCAAGAACAATTTAGACAATTTTTAGACAAACTCTATTTACCAGATAAAAATACTGATGGCTTAATTCCACAAGACGATACATTCTTGGAAAAACCAGTAATTGACTTATCAAAGTATAAGGAACAGGCAGGGAATCAATTAATTCTGACCGAGTATTCTCGACAAGAAGTCATTGATCGGCAGATTCTAAAGCAAGCAGACTTAGTCATGCTGTTTTATTTACAGCCAGATCTATTTAGCTTTGAAACAATCAAACAAAATCTCTATTATTATGAAGATCGAACAATTCATGATTCATCATTAAGTAAAGCGATTCACGCGATTGTTGCAGCTAGAATTCATGAAGCAGAGTGGGCTTATGAGATGTTTCAAGCAGCTTGTCGAATTGATTTGAATGATCAGCCCCATACAAGCGATGAAGGGATTCACGGTGCAGCATTGGGGGCGGTTTGGCTGACGGTAATTTTTGGCTTTGCAGGTATTAAAAAAGGTGATGTGCTAGAAATTAATCCACAGCTTCCGAATGCATGGAAGCAGCTCACGTTCAACTTTTATTGGAGAAATGAAAAGATTACTGTTCAGATGACCCAAGACTCTGTTTTATTAAAAAAAGAATCTACCAAGCAGCTGCCAATCATGATTGAAGGTCAGAACTATTTATTAGCAGATAAATTAGAATGGAGCAGAAGGTAATACGATGAAAATTTTAATGATGCCAGATTCTTTCAAAGGTAGTCTTTCTGCTAAAAAAGCAGCAACTATCCTAGGAGAAAGTTTCCAACAAGTTTTTCCATCTGCAACGATTGAACTTTTACCAGTAGGTGATGGTGGTGAAGGAACATTGGATGCTTTATCGCAAACTATTTCGATGGAAGAAAGATGGGAGACAGTTAGCGGCTGGAATGGTGAGCCATTCTCCATGCGATACATGCATTTTCAAGATCAAGCTTTTTTTGAAATGGCAGATTTAGTTGGTTTGCCGATGTTTTCTGAGGAACAACGCCGACCGTTGGATATCCTTACGATTGGTCTTGGAGAATTAATCATTCGTCTTCAAGAAAAAGGGATGAAGAAAATTTATATCGGTGTTGGCGGAAGTGCAACCGTTGATGGAGGAATCGGACTTGCTGCAGGCTTAGGCTATAGATTTTATGACAAAGAAGGAAATCTATTGCAACCGAATGGGCGAAGTTTGTCAAAAATTGTCAGAATAGATGACACAGATGTACAAGAATTGACGGCAGAAATCTATGCGGTGACAGATGTAATGAATGTTTTATGTGGTGCATCTGGCGCTAGTTTTATTTTTGGACCGCAGAAAGGCCTAAAAATTGAAGAGATATCAAAAACGGATGAAGCATTGAAACAAGTTTATCAATTAATCAATCAAACGTTAATTGATACCCCCGGAAGTGGTGCAGGCGGTGGTTTGGCTGCTGGAATCGCAGGGTTCGCTAAGGGCAAAATCATTCATGGAATCGATTTTGTTTTAGATGTACTAGATTTTGATCAGCGAGCACAAGATGCAGATTTCATTATTGTTGGCGAAGGTAGAATGGATCAGCAGAGTATGGCGGGGAAAGCTCCAGTAGGAATAGCTAAGCGAGCTCCTGCTAAAACAACTGTATTAGCAATCAGCGGCAGCGTTGACCAAGAGTTCAGTGATTATGAAGCTTATGGGATTAGCGCGTGTTTCTCGATTATTGGACAGCCTGAAAGTTTAAGTGAAGCATTGGATAATGCTGAGGTAAACTTAAGACGAACCAGCTTATCGATTGCTAGATTAATAAAGAATGTAAGGAGTAACTGTATTGACTGAGTATTTAGGTGCTATTTTTGATCTTGACGGTGTGTTGGTTGATACTGCAAAGTATCACTTTTTAGCATGGAAAAAACTAGCAGATCAATTAGACATTCCATTTACAGAAGAAGACAATGAACGCTTAAAGGGTGTTTCCAGAATAAAGTCGTTGGATATCCTGCTATCATTAGGAAATAAAAGCTATTCAGAAGATGAACGTAACAAATTTATGGAACAAAAAAATAAAGAGTATGTTCGCTATATTAGCCAGATGGATGAACGAGAAATTTTACCTGGTGTAATTGAATTGCTGAATCAGCTAAAGGATAGAAAATTAAAAATTGCTCTCGGCTCTGCGAGTAAAAATTCAGGACTGATTTTGAAAAATACAAAATTACAGGATTATTTTGATGTGATTGTTGATGGTAACGATGTTTCAAAAGCGAAACCTGATCCAGAAGTATTTTTATTGGGGGCTAAAAGAATAGGTATTCCTGCAAGTCAGTGCATCGTTTTTGAAGACGCCTATGCGGGGATTGAAGCGGCTAAAAAAGCTGGAATGTTGGCTATCGGCGTAGGAAACCGAAAAAGCTTAGCACATGCAGATGTGCATGTTGAAACCTTAGAGAATCTTGATTTATCGGTATTAAAAAGTAAGAAGGATGGGGATATTAAATGACGCAGCTCACACTAAAACATATTCATAAGAAATATGACAATGCAGAAAAATATTCAGTTACTGATTTCAATTTAGAGATTGATGATAAAGAGTTTATCGTTTTCGTTGGTCCTTCAGGTTGTGGCAAATCAACGACTTTGCGAATGATAGCAGGATTGGAAGAGATAACAGAGGGTGAACTGAAAATAGGTGATCAAGTCATGAACGAAGTAGCACCCAAAGATCGGGATATTGCCATGGTTTTTCAAAACTATGCGTTGTATCCGCATATGACCGTTTTTGACAATATGGCTTTCGGTCTAAAACTAAGAAAATATGATCCTGCTGAAATCAAACAACGAGTGGAAAATGCTGCAGACATTTTAGGACTGACTGAATACCTTAAAAGAAAACCAGCAGCACTTTCTGGCGGACAAAGACAACGGGTAGCATTAGGACGTGCGATCGTCAGAGATGCTCAAGTCTTTTTGATGGACGAACCTTTATCCAACTTAGATGCCAAATTAAGAGTATCCATGCGAGCTGAAATTGCTAAGCTGCATCAACGTTTAGGAACTACAACAATTTATGTTACCCATGACCAGACGGAAGCTATGACAATGGCCGATCGAATTGTCATCATGAAAGATGGCGTGATTCAACAGGTTGGAACGCCACAACAAGTTTATGACACTCCGAAAAATGTCTTTGTTGCTGGTTTTATTGGTTCGCCTGCAATGAATTTCTTTGAAGTAACATTAAAGGATGGCTTCATAAAAGACGGTTATGGTTTAAGCTTGAAAATTCCTGAGGGTGAAAAGAACACATTGGTTCGCAAGGGCTATGAAGGAAAAACACTTACTTTCGGTATTCGTCCAGAAGATATCCATAGCGAGCAGATCGCAATTGATTCTTCAGACGGAGCAGTTGTGCAAGCGGAAGTGATGGTTTCTGAGTTATTAGGTGCAGAAACACTCTTATACACTAAAGTCGGTGAAACGGAGTTTGTTTCCAAGGTTGATGCACGTGATTTTCATAAACCAGGCGCACAAGTAGAATTAGCTTTCAACTTAGGAAAAGCACATTTCTTCGACAAGGAATCAGGAGAAGTCATTAAGTTACTATAATTAAACTAAAGGAATAGGCTTAGAATAGTTGTCATAGAAATAGCCAATCGAACGAACCTTACTTGCTAGCAGTTCGTTCGATTGGCTATTACATTTTTCGAATTTTCTAAGTAATTAGTAATCGCCTACTTTATTTAAAATCAACATGAATTAAGTCACATGATAGATCCCATAGCTGCGATGAGACCTTTGCATTTAATGCCTGTTTTGCAGGTTTGATCAGCTTAGGATAGCCATATATTTCCATCATTCTTGCTGAACCATAAAAGTCACCACTTTTTACTTCTGGGGATGTCGCTGCAAGTAAAGAGGCGCGGGCTCCTTGACTAGGTGTTTGAAGGGTATGATAGATTAACCTCGTATAGAGATTTTTGCCAGGACCATTATCCATTAAATCTGTCGCAACGCCACCAGGATGAACACCGATGCTAGAAATTCCCCAATTTGAAGCAATGCTGCGCTTATGAAGCTCTAAAGCAAACATTAAACAAGCCAATTTTGATTGCGAATAAGCGACATTCGGATCGTAGTTCTGTTCTAATTGCAAATCATCAAAATGAATTTCTCCAGAACGATGAGCCATGCTGCTAACCGTTACGACACGAGCATTTGGTGTTTTGCGAAGAAGAGGAAGAAGCTGAGCAGTTAATGCAAAATGACCTAGATAATTTGTTCCAAGCTGTAGTTCGAAGTGATCCTTTGTCACTCTCCGCTCAGGAGTTGCCATAACGCCTGCATTATTGATTAGAATATCCAATTTTTCAAATGTTGATTGTATAATTTTCCCGAAATTTTCTATTGAGGCTAAATCAGCCAGATCAAGTTTTTGAAAATTAATTGTTGCGTGAGGATACTCGTTTTTGATTGCTTGAACGGCTTTTGCTCCTTTATTGGCATTGCGTCCGGCGATGATGACGTTCGCCCCTGCGCCTGCCAAAGATATTGCTGCTTCATAACCCAATCCTCCGGTACCAGTAATAATGACATTTTTACCAACCTGAGAGCCCAGTTCTTTTTCTGTCCATCTTTTTTTACTATTTCTATTTTCATTCATACTTATCATTTCCCTTCCTTTTGACGTTACGATTGAAACGTCTTGGTGATTGCAGTATAGTAATCTAAATAAGATGTTTCAAGGGCAAAAGCATGAAACGTTACAGATTGGGGGATATTGTAATGGCAAACAAGCTGAATAGTTATAGAAATGCAATCACAAAAGAAAGCATCTTCATTGCACTGATGCTTTTAATGAAGACAAAAGAGTTTCATAAAATCTCAATTACAGAGGTAACGACAAAAGCGGGCGTCTCTAGAATGGCCTTTTATAGGAATTACGAGGTATTGGAAGATGTTATAACGGATTATTTAGATACTTTTTTTGCGAAGTATGAAAAGAAAGTATCTGATATCGGATTAGACAATACCTATGACATCGTTTTAATGTTCTTTTCTAGTTTTAAAACAGAAAAGACGCTTATGATGAACTTGATAGACTCCAATTTGTCTTATTTGCTGCTTGATAAAAGTAATTCATTTTTAGAAGAGATATGCAAAGAATTCGTCTGTGATAAATTTTATTCTCCCGAAAAAGAAAAATATACAATCAAATTCTTATGTGGTGGTTTCTTTAACATGTTAGTAGAGTGGGTTTTAAGTGACTTCAAAGAGGATGAAGAATATATGGCAGAGTTGTTTTGTGAGTATTGTAAGTGAAGGGTTAACAAAAAAACACTCAAAATGGATTACCTGCGATACAGCGGTCCTTCCATCTTGAGTGTTTTGTAATGATCTGTCTGAATCAATGAAAGTTCTCAATAACTTCTTTTATATCCATACGGATTCGCCTCATATGGATAAACTTCTTTCCCTGATCTGTTACACTGGCGAGAGCAAATCTCACGACTACTTTGGTTAAACATTCCTTCGAGCAGCAATAAACTGCGTTCTCCCACTTTTTTCGATCAAACCTGATGAAGTTGTTTGCAAGATTCAAGTTGTTGGGATGATAGCTGTAGATATAATCCCCCAGTTCTTCAAGGAATGCGTGTTTACAACCAGGACAAAGGTGCCATTGCCCATCCTGATAATTACTTGGTACGATATGTTTTTCCTTGATTCGAAGTCGTCGGATGGGGTAATGGCTTTTTGTAGGAAAATAATGATTTAAATGGAGTAATCGTTCGATTGCCTGCCGTTCAAAAAATGAGTTGTATTTTGGCGCAGATAAGATTTTAGTTTGGATCATTTTATCCCCTCATTTCTATTAATTATCAACTCCACGATCAAAAATTACGGGTGTCATCATTCAGAATACATTTCGTCATAGGGTTCCTTTATTCAATCGATCTTGCAGAACCTTTACACAATCAGATTCTGGGCTGATCATGCCATCTGCAATTGTCCCCATCCTTTGCTGCAAGGCAAGGCAGGTGATAGGGCCAAAATTTCCATCTGACGACACACGTAATAAGATCTGGAGTGCACGGATCACATTTGATCCGCCGTAACCAAACCGAACAGAAGGAATGAACTGATTGGCACGGTTTACAATCTGACCGCTGATGATCCCGTCTTTAATTGAACAGTTCAACATTTCCTGTAGGCGTCTAGTAGTCGCTGGTCCCCAAGAACCATCGATTGATAAGATTCGCTGCTGACTGCTATTTTCACATGGACCGCTAACACTGGTATTTTTCACCCGAAAATAGCGTACAGGCAAGCCTGAATAATCACCCATCCAGCCGATCGCTTTCGTCACTGCAATGTTTTGACAGCCTTTGGAATACGTACAGTGCAAGGCGTCTCCATAGATATCTTTTAAGAACCAGCCAGTGTGTCCCGCTGATCCTAGTGAGGCACCTGCATACCCAGCCACCCATAAGTCACCCCGACGAACATCATTGCGATTAATTTCCTTCAGTAAAGTTCCATTTAATCCAAAGAGTGTCTCCGTGTTGCCGATAAAAGCATTTTTCGGAAGAAAGCCAGCAGCAATCAGCGAGCGGAATACGAAGCTGGAGCAATCCATCGAACGTTCACCAAGTCTGTATGACATGAAATAGCAAATCTTTCCACGTAAAACCAACCCGTATTGCAAAGCTGTTTCAGTGTTAGGTAATAAGTCCACCTCCTTATTGAACATTATTTTCCTGATCATCTTTATCAGGATAGTCATCGACTTTGCTTTCAAAGATCTGCAGCCACTTTTGGAGCCAAGTGATCTTCAGACCAAAGTCATGGGCATTTTCCAAGATGGAGCCGATTTCATAGATGATCAATAAAACCGTCCAGATCAGTGCCACATTGACGGGTAAGGTAATACCGACAATCGGTGCGATCTTATCTAATGCAGCGGCACAAATAATCGTTGAAAAGGTGATGAATTTGGTAAATAGGCCATAAAGATTAATGGAGGATGCCCATGTATGACTTTTCAGTGCTTTGCCATATCCCGTTAGAAGGTCCAAACCAGTCATAGACAAAAAGATACCAATGATTGGGACGCTTCCTCCGAATAGATAATCAAGAAGGGTTCCTCCAGCTGAAAATACGATAAGTTTCATTTAAAATACCTGCTCTTTCTTCAAATATACCCCCTAGGATCGTGATCGTAGGGGGTGCTAGTCCTTCCTACGCATGATTAACAGGATTTAGTTGTGAAAAAGCTTATTCTCGTTGATTGCTGGCAGGGTCTTCTTTGTTTTTACCCCTTCTTCCGAAGATACGCTGAAACAGTCCTTTATCTTTTTTTGTGTTAGGATTTTCCGCTTTGGGGATACGATTTGTATCAGACTCCTGTTTTTGACCGCCGTTATCAATAGTTTCCACCTGATGATGTTTATTTGATGGTGGAAGTGCATCCTTTTTTACTTTTATTGAGACTTCTGTAGTTTCTAGCGGTTGAACCTGCGTCAATTGTTCATAATGACGCCCACGTGGTTGGTCTAATGCTAAATTCGAGATAGACGCAATAAAAGGTGTCCGAGAATTCATTACATTGAATGGAAGGTTTTCTTTTGTTTTTTCTGATGTATCGCTGACTTCAAAATAGCGTTCCTCTGCACAATTTGGTTCGTTGGACTGTGGCTCGTCAGGCGCGCAATCATTTTCTGGATCAAAGATTAGACGTTCTCTATGAGTTAAGACTTTTGCTGTAACCACTGAATCAAATAGTTTTACGCCATCTTGTTCAAAAATATCTAGTGTCGTTAATAGTTCGCAAGCTTCTTTGATTTCTGGCGTTGACAGGTTAGGGTTTAACCCTTTATAGGTCCAGTTGTGTTCTTTGCCGTTGCTTTTTCCAAATGTTACTACTAAATCCTGGTTCATCTTTTTCGTTTCCTTTCTTTATTTTTTATTTACGTAGGTGGTTATCATGACTCTGTAGTTTCTTCTGGTCGGACAGTTGAAATGAGTGATCGAACAATTGACTGGACCTTCTCGCCAAAGTTTCTTAATGGAAAGACTTTTAAGCGTAATCGTTTCCACTCAGAATCCATGAAGTAATCCTGAAAATAATAGAAGAACCGCTTCATAGTACGTGTGGCTTTGGTATTCATGAAAAGATAGCGAACAAGATCCTGCAAAATGTGAGCAAACTCCTGCGCACCTAACTGGCATCTCACGCGTAAAGCTAAGATATATTTGATCGTTAAACTACTGTTTTGTGTTTCTTGGTAATAATCCATGATACGTTTTTCTAACGTTTGCGGTTTAAGTGAAAAGATCTGCTGATGCGACAAAAGCTGCTCATTCATATTTTTTCCTCCTTTTAATAGAGAAGTGCGGCAGCGCTACCGCACTTCTCAAATTCCTATTACTTAGAAAATAACTTTCTCAGTTGTTTCGACATATTTCGCGCTTTCGACCGAGTCGAAGAGAACCGCGCCATCTTTGTGAAATAATTTTACGTGAGTCAGACGTTGCAGCAAGCTTTTGACCTCTGCGTTTGTCTTTTTTTGATCTGGATTCAAGAAGCTCCAGGTATGACTCTTTCCTAGACTGTTTTTAAAAACTGCGACGATTTTTACCATGTTTTTTCCTCCTTCTATTATTTGGTATAACGTGATTGACTTGTTAGGATCACGCCATCTAGATTGCTGCCTTCGGGTGAAAGCTCTGTTAAGATATTTCCCAGTTCAAGAACGTCTTCCTCGGTGGGTTCATCGATTACATTTTGAAAAGTCATTTTCTTTGGTTTGTCTTCGCCTGCATCAATTTGAACTTGTAATTTGTTGCCAATTTTTTGGATCATTTTTCTTCCTCCATTTCGATAAATGATTTTTGTTCCGGCCGGTGACTAAAAGATAATCAATTTTTCGAAAATATGCGAATCGCAAAATAACCGCTACCCCCCTCAATTTGACTCGTTTCGAGGTAAAAACCCCCTATTTTTGCCCAAAACAGGTCAAATTGAGGGGGGTAAGTGTCAAATTGCGATTTGAAATCGATTTCTATTTGGTTTATAATAAAGAGTTTTACTAAAAAGAGATCGCTGATTTGAAGTAAATACTTTCTATTTTTCTGCGTATTTTAGAGTAAGAGGACTTTGATAGCGGTTGTTTTGCCATGCGATAATGTAGGCGAGAAAACCTGTTGTCTGGAAGGCAGGAAAAAGAGATGCAAGTGTATTTACCAACCAACGATCTATTATTCAAAAAATTATTAACTACGGAGGATTCCCAGCATATTCTAAAAGTGTTCGTCAAAGAGTTATTAGACTTAGAATTCGGGAGACTGACGCCCCTGACTATATCAAAGAAGCGAAAAAGAAGACAGATTTCTTAATATTGGAAGAGGAGGAAAAGGAAATGATCATGAAAATCGATAAAGCCAAAGCAATAGCAGAGGCAGAGTTGGAGTACGCTAGGGATGAAGGCATAGCAAAGGGAAAGAAAATCGGCCGAGAAGAAGAGCGAAAAAGGAATCGGGAAGAAAAACGAATGCGATTCTAAACTTAATGCAAACCTCTCTCTCATTGAAAGGGATATAAGAGACAAGCGGCATAGATATTGAGACGCTGAGAAAGTGGAAGTCAGAGACGGAATAGGCTATCTAGTGTTACTTTAGACTCGAATGTTTAATATTTAGTCTCATCAAATAAAAAGGCGTGGTTAGAAAGACTGAAAAAACATGCTGATGTCCATTCTAGTCATCAGCATGTTTTTTCAATATCAACTCACAGCCAGTCAATCCCATCGATATCTCGAGGATCATCAATCAGCTCTTCACAGTGATAAAGAGAATAAGTTCTGTTATAAAGATGGTTAAGCTCACCTAAAGCGGTTCGAAACTTCTTTAATTTTGATTGAGCACGAAGAGTGTCCGCAAATGCAGTATTGGGAAAGTACAAATAATCTAGTGGCATATATCCAGGAATGACAAAGTGAAAAAAGCCACGGCGCATAGTAGCTAAAATAAGACAAGCAAGCTCTGCTCTAGAAATAACTCGTCTTCGTTGGACAGGAAGGATCAGATGAAGTCCGTTAGTCATTTCTGCGTAGTGCTGTCCCTGACGTTTGAAAATAGAAGAGATTTTATAGGGATTAATCCAGGTCGTTTGGTCTTTTCCCTCTAATGGGAACAAGCAAAAGTAAGGGCAGACCCAAGGAAATTTGTATTTTCCAAAGCAGCCTGTTTCTTTTAAACAAAGCGAAAGTACTCGATACTCGGGAAAAGAATGTTTTAAAGAAAAACGGTGAAGTGTTGCTATTGCGCTGACTTTACTAAAATAGATATGATCATCTGTAAAAATCAGGACACCTGTTTTTTGGGGAATTGGTATAATACAGTTTATTTCATGAGCCAGTGAAGGATCAAAAGCCAATGCATTTGCCAAGTAACGTTCCCATAACGGTGACCACTGTTTGTCATCCAGATACTCAAAATTATCCATAATACTCCTCCTCAAAAACGTTAGAATTATTCTTTGCATGTAGAATATATAACAAAGTTGAAAAAGTAGAAATAATACTTTCACGATTTTTTATTAAACAGCAAAAAAGAAGTATTTAAAGACATAATTATGTTTTGTGTAGGGACTCATAGATAGAGTGAGTACCGAAAAGTAATGCCATAGAACAGCCGACCCCTTTCGTGGATCGGTTGTTTTTTCCTATTATTTAGGCTCTGGCAGAAGCTTTTCTTGGAATTCTTTATTTGTTAGAAACCGCTCAAATTCCAATGCAGCTGAGGTCAGCAATGCATCTTTCTTTTTCGCGAGATAGACACAGCGGGATTGCGACTCCTCCAATTGTAAAACTTTGACATCATGAAATTCTAGTAAATTATTAAAGGGTAAAATAGCCACCCCGATATCGATGGAAACGAGTCCGGCCAATGCCTGATCCTCTTCTACGCGGCAGGAGATTTTCAGGGGCAGCTGCTGCTTTTCAAAGAGCTTTTCCATGTAGTAGGTTTTATCTAGGGATAAGATCATGGAGTATTCTGATAGTTCCTTTAGTGAAACAGTTTCTTTTGACGCAAGAGGATTACTATTAGCAACGATAGCTACCAACGGCTGATCTAATATGTGGATAAACTCGATTTCAGGTTCGTCCTTCAAAAAAGAGCATAAGGCAAAATCACAGGTCTCATTCTTTACATTTTCAATCAGCCTTGGACTATTTCCCTGCCAGAATTTAAACTTGAAATTCCTGCGATGGCTATCACTGCGGAATTGCTGCAGCAGCTGTGGAATAATCTCTGGACCTAGGGTAAAGATAAAGCCTAGATCAATACTTCCTGAATACGGATCGACTAAATCGCGAACAGATTTCGTCCCGGCAGCAATTTTTTCGAGCCCCTGTTGGACACTTTCATAGTAAATTTTCCCGATCTTGGTTAAATGGATGTTCCGTCCATGATGTCTGAATAGGACAACCCCAAGCTCTTCTTCTATACGTTTAATCGTACGACTAAGCGTCGGTTGAGCGATCCCTAGTTCATCGGCTGTTTTTCCATAATGCTCTAACTCTGCCAAACGACAGAAGGCTTCTAGATTTTTGATATTCAATCGGTTCCCCTCCAAGATTTCTTTTTATAATTGTATCATTTTTCACAGATTGATATATAACTTTTTTGTTATGAATAATGCGGAGAATTGAGATTGTTTCTATCATGGATTCGTTTTATAGTGGTTTTGGAAAGAAAAGCGCTTTTTTATCCATAACTATTACTGACAGTTTTGTTATGTAAACGATTAATTTTATATCTTATTGTGAAAACTAACACAATATTGGAGGTAGAAAATGAAGAATAAGTATTTTTTGACTGCTGTCTGCATGTATTTGAACTATATAGTGATCGGCGTAAGTGTCATTATCCTTTCAATGAATATGGATGCCTTGATGAAGCAGTTTGGAACGGATAGAACTGGCTTTGGTTTAGTTGTTTCCGGTATCGGTATCGGGAAATTTATTGTTTTATTTATCTCAGGAGTGCTTTCTGATAAGTTTGGACGAAAGCCGTTCATTCTCATTGGTATGGTGGGTTTTATCGTTTATTTTATGGGGATTTTGCTCAGTCCGAATGTGCCGATTGCGTTGTTTTTCGCTGTGCTGGCAGGAATGTGTAACTCCTTTATTGATGCGGGGACCTATCCTGCGCTGATGGAAATTTTTCCGACATCAGCAGGAACAGCGAATCTAGCAATCAAGTTCTTTTCGGCAGCCGGGCAGTTTATCATGCCGTTCATATTTAGTTTTATTATTCAAAAAAATCTGAATTACAGCCTGTCCTTTTATATTGTGATTGGCTATCTTGTTTTGAATATTGTCTTTATGTTTACTCGTGGCTTTCCTGCATTGTCTACCCAATCTGGTGCAGCAGAAAAAGAAGTCAAACGAACTTTTTATGAAAAACCGAAGATGGCAATCGAGGGAGTCTGCCTTATTTTAATGGGCTTCACCTCGACGACGATTTTTACAGTCGTGCAGGTCTGGATGGCGAAAGTGGCTGAGGAATATGCGGGAATGAGTGTTGCTGCCGCATCTAAAATGTTGACTTATTTCAGCTTGGGTGTCGTTATTGGTGTCTTCGTTACGGGCTATCTAGTAAGAGATCGTGTTCGCCCGATCGTTATCTGTTTGATCTATCCATTGATCACGATGGTTTGTTTGATCGCGTTAACGATTGCTCCATTACCGCTCTTGTGTTTTATCACCGTGATGGTGACCGGCTTTACCAGCGGCATGTTGCAATTAGGATTGACCACAATGGCTGAGCTTTTCCCAGGAAGCAAAGGGAAGATCACCGGCATGGTCTATAGTCTGAATTCGATTGCCGTATTTTCAGCACCTGTTATTACCGGCTGGCTGGCTAATACGAATACGATGAATACGATGGTTTATAACGCGGCGGTATCTGGGTTGGCCTTTGTTCTAGCGTTAATCGTATTTGTCAGATATAAAAAAGTTTTTGGTCCAGAAGCTTTTATCAGTATGAAGGAAATCACTAATTTAGCAGAAGCAAGTAAATAATTCGAGTTGAGGAGAATGAATAGATGAAAAAAGTAAGAGCAGCGATTATCGGCGCAGGATTTGCGGGAAATTTCCATACAAATGCCTACACAAGAGTGAGTGGTGTGGACTTCAAAATCAAATATGTTTATGACGTGGTTGAAGAAAAAGCAGTTGCGTTATGTAAAAAATGGGACATTATTGAACAGGTCGCTAAAACCTATGAAGAAATCCTTGAAGATCCGGAAATTGATGTGATCGATATTATCACACCGCCAGTGACTCATTTAGAGCTTGCCTATCAAGCGTTGGAGGCTGGAAAGCATGTCATTTGTGAAAAACCATTGACTGGTTATTTCGGTGAAGAGGACGAGGAAGAGCCGATTGGTTTAACTGTTCCAAAAGCAAAAATGTACGAGAGTCTTTTAAAGGATATCGATGAGTGTCGGGCAAAATTTGAAGCCTCAGATGTTTTGTTCATGTATGCGGAGAATTATGTGTATTCACCAAATATTTTACGCTCAGCTGAAATCATTGAAGCGAAGAAAAGCAAGATTATGTATATGAAGGGGGAAGAAAGCATTCGTTCATCCACTTCTCCAGCTTCTGCTCATTGGTCATTAGCAGGCGGAGGTTCCCTGATTCGTCTAGGCAGTCATCCAATCGGCGGCATGCTGTTCTTAAAAGAACGAGAAGCGAGAGCACGTGGGGAAGAAATTGGGATTCAAAGTGTAACAGCAGAGACCGCAAGATTAGCGCCAAACTTGAACGAGCATGACAAACGCTATTTCCCAGCGAAGTCAGTCGATACGGAAGATTTCGCGACGATCATTATTACGTTTACTGATGGGACAAAGGCTATCTCTATTTCTAACGACAATACACTGGGCGGCGTGAAAAACTACGTGGAAGTGTACACGAATGATAGCGCCTTAGTTAATACGATTACACCTGCGGACAACTTATCGACCTATTTCCTTGATGAGGATGGCTTAGAGGATGTCTATATCTCGGAACAGCTGCAGGAGAAGCTTGGCTGGAACAAGGTCTTTGTTTCAGAAGAAACCTTAAGAGGTTATTTGAACCAGTTCCAAGATTTTGTTGATGCGGTTGCAGAAAATCGCGAACCGTTGTCTGGTCTGGATCTAGCTTATGATACGATTAAAGTAATCTATGCAGCGTATTTGTCAGCAGAAGAAGGCCGCAGAGTCGATTTCTGATCGATCGATTACGATGTATTCAAATAAATAAGTGGCTGACGAGGAATTGGGCAAAATAACTGATTATTTTGTGCCGATTCCAGTCAGTTCAAGAAGTGTCTGAGTAAAGGGTCTGGGGAGTGATTCAGGCTTTTAGGAGTAAGGGGGAGAATGATGTCTTTTATAAGTGGATTGATTTTAGTGCTGTCATTTGTCGGGTTGGTCGTGTATTCGATTAAAGGGCACAATTTAATGATCGGCTTTATTTTGATGGCGACGTTATGGACGATTGTTCCAATCATCAATCAACTGGCAACAGGAAGCAGTGCATCAGTTGCTGTCGATATGCTGCAAGCGGTCTATCAGCGAGCACCGGAGAGTTGGGGTGGTGTCTTAGTCAATATCTTTTTTGGGGCTTGGTTTGGCCGAGTACTTTTGGATACTGAGATTGCCTCGACGATCATCCGAAAATCCGTCGAGCTTGGAGGAGATAATTCTGCACTCATTCTTGTTTTGGTAAGCTTAATCACTGGAATCATTTTTACTTCTCTGACAGGTGCCGGTCCTGTCATATCTATTGCTGTTGTGGTGTTGCCAATATTGTTTTCTATTGGTATACCAAAGGGGATCGCCTTGTTTTCTTATACGGGCTCAGTTGCTGCGGGAATTTTCCTGAATCCAATCAATTTCACACAATATCGGGCTTTTTTTAACACGGGGGAGGCTGACTATACATACTCAGATTATTTTCCGTTTGGAATTACAGCATTTGCTGTCATGCTGGTGATCATAGCAATATTTTCACTGATCTATATGAAACGGGAAGCGAAGTTCTTTAACTGGGAAGCGACAGTAGCAGCTCCGACAGTTAAAAACGCGCCGAATTTAGCGTTAGTTACACCATTTTTACCAGTGATTGGGGTGATTCTTTTAAGATTGCCGATGATCCTGTGCTTTATTCTTAGCGGCTTATTTGCTTTAGTTGTTTGCCAGGAGCTGGGCGCTGATTTTCGTTCGATCAGTCGGATGTTGACAAAGCAATATGCGGATGCGGTCAAGGATACAGCTTCGCTGGTGGGTTTCTGGTTATGTCTTGCCATGTTCAATGCGGCTGCATCCTTTGCTGGTCCTTATTTTCAAGCAATGCTTGGTGGAGTCATTCCTCAATCGACATTGTTACTGTGTCTACTATTTATTTTCCTATCACCGTTTACTTGGTTTCGTGGACCGATGAATCTAGTTGGCAGCGGGGCAGCGATCCTTGCTGTCGTCAGTCAGCAAAACGCCGACTGGTCTGTTGAATTTCTTTATCCGCTATTTATATCGATCCTGATCGGTATGGGACATTTCGATATCACTACCTCATGGGTGTCATGGGGACTAGGGTATGCTCAGATCGAAAGTAAAAGCTATATGAAAATGGCTTTTATTCCAGGAATCGTTATTTGTATCGTATTGGAGCTGCTGACCTATTTCTGGTTCGGCTAAGAAGGTGAGGAAGACATGGAGAAAAGAAAAATTCGAGTAGGCATCGACGTTGGTGGTACACATACCAAGGCAGTGGCAATCGATAATCAAACAAAACAAATCATCGGAAAATCTTCTGTAAAAACGACACATGATGCACAAGCGGGGGTTGCAGAGGGCGTCGTTGCTTCTTTTCTAAAATGTTTAGAAGAACATGATATTTCAGCAGATGAGGTTGTTTTTGTCGCACACAGTACCACACAGGCGACCAATGCACTTTTGGAAGGTGATGTGGCGAAGGTGGGAGTTATTGCGACAGCTGGAGGCAGCTTTGAAGCTTTTTTGACAAAACGTCAGACCAGCTTGAACCGTTTGGAATTGGGAACTGGGCGTGAGATTCAAATCAGCAGCCGTTTCATTCATAAAAAGAAGCTTAGTGAGGAAAGGATTGCTCAGGCAATTGATGAGCTTTGTGCAGAAGGATGTCAGGTGTTTGTCACGAGCGGCGCATTTGGTGTTGATGATTTGGCTTCAGAGCGGCAGATCAATGATGTCTTGCATGCAAAAGGGTTGAAGGTCACGATGGCTTCGGAAATCACCAAGCTTTATGGATTATCTCGCAGGACGCGGACAGCGGTCATCAATGGATCTATTTTACCGAAAATGTTGGAAACAGCTGATTCTACCGAAACAGGCGTGAAGGGGACAGGCGTTGATGTTCCTTTGATGATCATGCGAGGTGACGGCGGTGTGATGGATGTTAAGGAAATGAAGAAGCGGCCAGTATTGA
Organism: Enterococcus avium ATCC 14025; assembly: GCF_000406965.1. GTDB lineage: Bacteria > Bacillota > Bacilli > Lactobacillales > Enterococcaceae > Enterococcus_A > Enterococcus_A avium. The sequence goes on from NZ_KE136366.1 coordinate 218,094, forward strand.
CCATGCTTTCTGGGCCCGCCGCGAGTGTGATGGGAGCCTTGATTTATTTGAGAGCCTCGAACGGGATTTACTTTGAAGTTGGTGGAACTTCGACCAATATCGGTGTGATCAAGGATGGTCGTCCAGTGATTGATTATTCTCAGATTAATGGACGCAGTACCTACATCAGTTCGCTGGATGTGCGAGTGTTGGGCGTTGCTGGAGGCAGTATGGTTCGTGCTGGACAGCATAAGCTGATTGACGTGGGTCCACGCAGTGCTCATATCGGAGGGATGGACTATGCCGTGTTTACTCCAGAGGAAGAAATTATTGATCCGCAGCTAGAATTCTTTGCACCGAGGGCAGGAGATTCCGCTGATTATGTGGCGATTCGACTGAGAAATGGCAAGCGCGTAACATTGACAAATACCTGCGCGGCAAATGTGCTTGGTTTAGTGAAAAAGGAGCATTTTTCTTACGGAAATGTAAAAGCAGCTCGCAAGGCGATGGCTCCATTAGCTGAGTATTTAAACTTGAGTATTGAGGAGACTGCTACGGCTATTCTCGAAAAGGCTTTTGAGAAAATCGAACCAGTAATCATGGGACTTGCTCGTAAGTACAAACTGGAGAAGGAACAATTGTCGTTAGTGGGTGTTGGCGGCGGTGCCTCCTCTTTATTAAGCTACTGTGCGGAAAAGATGGAACTGAACTATAGCATCCCTGAAAATGCAGAGGTGATCTCTTCGATTGGCGTTGCGCTCTCGATGGTACAGGATGTGGTTGAACGAATTATCCCTAATCCGTCGAAGCAGGAGATTCAACAAATTCGCAACGAAGCGTTGAATAAGGCCATCGAAAGTGGTGCCGTTAAGGAAACTGTCGAGGTGCATATCAATATTGATTCTCAAACACAGAAGGTCACAGCGATGGCAACCGGCTCTACCGAGGTACAGACCTGTGATTTATCGAAGCAGTGTACCCTGGAGGAAGCGCGCGACATTGCTGAAAATGATTTTAGAAGAACAGAGGAAAGTGTCGAGTTATTAGCGGAAAATAGACATTTTTATATTTTTGGGAAAAAGGAAGCTACTGGAAATGCTATCCGGGTGATCGACAATAAAGGCTTTATTAAGGTGCAACGTGGGAATGCTCAAATCATCAAGACCTCTATTCAAAATTACCTAGAAGCCTTACGCACCTTATGGGAGGATATGGCGAATTATAAATCAGACTTGATCGTTCGACCGGATTTTTATATTTGTGCCGGTGCTAGATTGATGGATTTTGCGACACAGGATTTTTCACAGCTGATGATGCTGGTGGATTTGGACATGGCGAGTATTCAGACAGACGAGGAGTTGTTGATCATTGCATGTAATCAGCAGTATTGATGCCATAAAGCTGAAAACAGATGATCGGTTTTTAGCATACCTGGAATTGCGTAAGGATACCTTTTTTCATAAAATCCCTACAGAAAAGATCCGCTACTATATTGATGGTGCGCTTGCATATGGGAAGCAGCTGGCTGTAACAGCTGATTTTGTAGATCCAAGCGAACTGTGCGACCGCTTAGGTGTCATGGTAATAAAGGAGATAACTGGCAAGACAGAGACAGTTCGCGGGACCTTGGAGCTTGCTAAAAACAAGAAGACCATTCGAATGTATCAGCAGCCATTGAGGCAGATAGCTCATGACCATAACATAACGTTGGCGCAGCTAGAGGAAGCAGTTTTGCTGCATGAGTTGTTTCATCTGTTAGAAGAACAGACTCGATCTACGACAGAGCAATTGGAACGAGTCGAAACGATGCAGTTTTTAGGCTTTAAAAGAACGGCAGCAGTGCGACAGACACGAGAAATAGCGGCTCATGCCTTTGTTAAGGAACGAATGCAGCTTCCCTTCCTGCCGAATTACTGGGATTATTCGTGGGATGTGGAGGATACACGTGAGAGCTTGTTAGCGATAGAAGAATTTCGCTCTGTTATGGAGAAGTCAGTTGCAGGTTTGGAATAGAAAGAGAGTGAAGGAGAGATCGTATGAACGAGAAATATAAAAAAATTTTTGAGCCGCTGACAATCAAGCGGATGACAGTGAAAAACAGAGTCGTGATGCCGCCGATGGGCACAAATTTTGCGAATATGGATGGTACCTTCTGTATTCCTCATTTAGCGTATTATGAACAACGAGCTAAGGGTGGTGTCGGACTAATTACTCTAGAAAATGCCTGCATCGATTATCCGATGGGCACGAATGGCGCCCGTCAGTTGCGGATGGACAACGACCAGTATATTTCTGGCTTGTGGAACTTTAATGAACGGATGCATGCTTATGGCGCGGCGACTTCTGTACAGCTTAATCATGCTGGTGCTTCTGCTTATGGCCTGCGTTTGGAAGGAAATCAGCCAGTTTCGGCTTCGAATGTTCCTAGTAAAAAGGGTAATCCAGTACCGCGTCCTCTGACTACAGAAGAAGTTTATGCCATTATCGATAAGTATGCTGAAGCGGCAGATCGTGCACAGCGTTCAGGCTTTGACTGTGTTGAAATCCATGCAGGGCATTCCTATTTGCTTAGTCAATTCCTATCGCCGATTTACAATAAGCGTACGGATGAGTTTGGCGGTTCTCCTGAAAATCGTGCCCGGCTGACTTGTTTGGTTCTGGATGCGGTGCGGAAACGTGTCGGACCGCAATTTCCGATTGCTTTGCGTTTCAGTGCGGATGAACTGTTACCGGGAGGCAATTCTGTTCAAGATACCTTGGAGATATTGGATTATTTTGTGGATAAAGTTGATATCTTGAATGTGTCAGCGGCTTTGAATGACAGCCTGCAATACCAAATTGATAAGATGAATCTGGCAGACGGTTGGCGGAGCTTTATGGCGAAGGAAGTTAAAGAGCGTTATCCAGAGAAGGTGGTCATGACTTCAGGAAATATTCGTGACCCGAAACAAGCAACGGCAATTCTTGAAAAAGGGGAAGCTGATCTATTGGCGATGGGTCGTGGATTGATTGCAGAACCAAATTGGGTCAATAAGGTGGCTTCAGGTAAGGAAGGATTACTAAGAAAGTGTATATCCTGTAATATCGGCTGTGCCGACCATCGTATCGTCAAAGCACGACCTATTCGCTGTACGGTAAATCCAGATTTACATTATGAGGATCAATACAAGCTGCGGCCAGTAAAAAATCCAACTAAAATGGTAGTGATTGGCGGCGGAACAGCAGGATTGGAAGCTGCTGCAACGGCAGCCGAAGTTGGTGTTATGGTTGAGCTGTTTGAAGCAAAGGATTACTTAGGCGGACTGGGGCAGGAGATTTCTCGCTTACCGGATAAAAAAAGAATCAATGATTTTATCAGCTATCAAATCAATCGTTGTCAAGAATTGCCGAATCTGAAAATTCACAAGAATCGACCATTCAATCCAGCGGCTCTGGAATCTATTAAGCCGGATATTATTGTTAACGCCACTGGAGCAAAACCATTGCTACCTCCAATCAATGGCTTACATGAAGAGCTGGCAAAAGCGGATCGCAAAGTGTTTTCAATTTTTGATCTCCTGAATGGAATGGATAATTTTCAAGAGTTCAAGGGTAAGGAAATTGTCGTGATTGGTGGCGGGGCAGTTGGACTGGATGTTGTGGAATATTATGCAGAACGCGGTGCCGCGAAGGTCAGTATCGTTGAAATGCAACGAGAATTAGGAAAAGATCTGGATCTGATCACGAAGCTGGCAATGATGGAAATTGTTGAAAAGTATAAGGTAAATGTTTATACTTCTACAAAACTAACACAGGTTAACAAGTCTGACTTTCTGGTTGAAGATGAGAACGGTTGTATGATAAATTTGAATTTTGATTTGGGTTTTATCTGTCTTGGAATGCGTGCTGATGCACCGTTGCTGCCAGAATTACAGGCGTATGCACTAGCAGAGTAAACATAGGAGATAGTAAGGTCGCACGAAGAATCATCGAAGGAACTCGAGAAGCCAGAGATATCTTAAAGACGATTGAACTTCTGGAGGATAAGAGAACAAAACAAACGTTGTTGCAACAGCAGACCGTAACGGCTGTTTATCAGTAGGATAGAATGAATGTTGAGATTAGGAGAGATGTGAATGAAAACTGTAACGATTGATACGGTCACATTAGGTGAAGGAAAACCGAAAATCATTGTACCTCTAGTAGGTAGAACAAAAGAAGAAATCATTCAGGAAGCAGAATTTGTTGCGACGGTCGATTGCGATATCGTTGAGTGGCGGATTGATTTCTATGAGGACATCTTGGATTTTTCCGCTGCGGCTCAATTTTCAAAGCAGGTTAAGAAAATTTTGAATAAGCCGTTATTAGTAACATTTAGAACAAAGCAAGAGGGCGGTGAGCTGGCTCTTTCGGATGAGAAGTATTTTGAGATGTATCGTGTATTATTAAATGAAGGCAGCTTTGACCTATTGGATGTGGAATTATTCATGCCAGCGGTAGGTGTAGGCCAAACAATTGAACTAGCTCATGAAAAAAATAAAAAAATCATTATGTGCAACCATGACTTCGATAAGACACCAGCAAAAGAAGTAATAATTGAGCGTCTATGCAAAATGCAGGAGCTGGGTGCAGATATCTGTAAGATCGCAGTGATGCCGCAAACAACTGCCGATGTGATCACCCTGCTGGATGCGACACAGGAAATGTATCATAAACATGCTGACCGTCCGCTAATTACCATGTCTATGGGAAGTTTAGGAGTAGTCAGTCGCGTATCCGGTGCAACGTTTGGCTCATCAGCAACATTCGGCGCAGCGAAAAAGGCCTCAGCTCCAGGGCAGGTATCTGTTGATGAGCTACGTTCGATTTTGGAAGTGTTATAAAAGAAATCGATGATGGAAATCGCGAGTAAACTAGTAGAAAGCGAGATTGCTCCTTTTTCTAACTCTTTTTCTTATAGAAGGTTTTACTGTTAACTATCAAAAATACTGCAAATAAACACGGAGCTGATCTGAAAGTCTTTTAGTCTTTCGGATCAGCTCCTATTTACGAGTAAATGGCGGCATATCAGTAGCGACTAGGGAAATAAGCCATAAAAATTTGAGAAGCGCCGACCAGGACCATCCGACATCAGTTCCTATGTCACTGATTTTCTTGGCAAGTTTCGGAATTTCCTTCTTATTCTTGAAATTGACGGGCCTCTTGAAATGAGCAACAAAGTGCTACAGCGCACTTGCATGCCTCATCAACTCAGGATAATATTCGAATTCTTCAAATAGCTTCGGATCGTAATCTACAAAGCGTTTGACCCAATTTTTTGCTTCAAAGAAATCAAGTAGCACTTGATCGGCAGGCTGGTAGGGAATATTCAAGAAAGCGGTCAATTGGCTAAGATCTGTTTCCAGCATAAAGACATTTCTCGGATCGTAAAGTCGGTAAAAAGGCAACATCTCATTGGCGGTAATTAGCTTCTTTTGTAGGAAAAGTGATTCAAAGGTTCGAAGAGTGACCCCATATTGTCCAGCACGTAGGATTTCCAGAATACCGTTACTACGCTTGACCAATTTTAGATATTCACTATAGGGTAGGTAACCGGCTTGTTCATTACCGCGATTAGGCAGAATATGATAGAAGGTAGAAAGGCCTAGTGATTCGAAGCGATTCTTAAGCTCCATTGCTTGCTGCTTTCGGCCATTATCATTGGCACCAAAAAAGATATCATAATCCGTTTCATTAAGCGGCTCGCCAACAGACTGAGTGTAAAAGGAACTATTATGCTTCAAGCCTAGATCTCGTGCCTCTAATGGATCGAAATGATAAATTTCATTGATCGCAGGTTCTTTTTGTGAGGCATTCAATTTGCGATAATGCTCCAATTTGAAGTGATTCCAGAAAAATAGAACAATCTTAGCTTTTGTGAAAGGACGAATCTTGGCGGCCATTTCTGGTTCAAAACCGTAATCTAAAAATATAATTAGTTGAAAGTCTTTCAAGTATTGGCGTAAATATTCGTTATTTGCTGCAAGTAACTCTTTCCCCGAGCAAACACTCATCTCAGAGATGGCGGGGAAAAAGTACAGTGAGCGGTCTTTAGGGACAATTAAAACGTCAGATTTTTTCATTTTTCTCCCAGCTTTCTTATTAAATTTTTCTCATCATAGCGCTTTATATAACGTTTTACGATTTTTATGCTTGGGAAATATAACACAAAAATAGAGACTGTCTATGGGATAAGACAGTCTCTAAAGGATTATATGCTGTGAATTGTATAACTACTTTCACATAAACGTAATCATTTGTAAAGAATTAGTGTGCACGATTGAATCGAGCAATCCATTGTTTATAGGGTAATACGCCACCTAAGAAATAGGTAATAACCGCTTGAATAGGAATCCAAATTGCTGTTTTGATTAAGCGTGGTGCCCAGATTAACCAGCTATTCAATGGGACATGATACATCATGGCTAACCATAAAGGTGTTAATATCAGGTTAATCACGATCGTTGTTACCAGCACTGACTGAATCGAGTTTTTCCAAGTAATCTCTTTCTTGTAGAAAAAGTATCCATAGATGGCTCCTTCTAGAAAGGCGTTGATGGTAAAACCGATGAAAAAGGGTGCTTTTGCAAATAGCGACATTCCTACAAAATCAGCGATTACAGAACCAATGCCTGTCCAAAATGGACCAAAGAGCATTCCCATAATAATCTCTGGGATGAAGGTAAAGCTGACCTTAAGAAATTGCGTCTCGATTCCTAATATTCGAGACAGGGTGACCATCATGGCAATCAGTAGTGCCATAGTTGTGATGCTTCTAGCATCAAGGTGTTTTTTCATTTCTAGCATCTCCTTATAGAGCTGCTACATCTGCATGCAGCGAATGCGAAAATAAAACCGCAGACAAAGTCTTTCGTCCAGAGGACAACATCCCATCCCTCCAGCACTTAACGCTTTATTTTCTACTCTGATTTATTTGGGGAAGTCCCCGCAAAAATACTAGCACAGATTTGAGAAGGAAACAATCTTTTCATTTCATCGGGAAAAGAATTCTAGATCTTTTTTTTTATAAATAATCTTGGGTAAAATTCTGCTTCATTTAGAGGTATCATTATAGAGTAAAAAATTCTAAGCGAAAGTGAGAGAAGAGAATGGCAGTGAAAGCTTTAAATGAACGTCAGTTGTTTAGAATGAAGCGTGTGAATCTTGAAAAAAGAATCCAGCAATACTATTCTAAGACACAAGATTCAGAATCAGTGATCGAATATGGTATGGCGATTTTAGTTTTTAATGCGATTACGATGACCAATTATTCCTTTGTCTGCAAAGATTTAATCCAGGAAATTTTCTTAACAAAAGAACCAACAGATAAAATGCGTGAGTTTTGTCTATATTTTTATGATTTCTTTGATTATAATGAGTGGGAAAATGTGCGGGATCGATTGTTCAAAAGTCGCGCCGAATTCTCCGAGAGGACACGAAGGATTAGACCTGAAACGAAGTATGTTCGAGCAGCATCTGCCCCTACAAATAAAAAACGGGATTGGCTTTATGAGAACTACTGGGTTGACGATGAAAAAAATCGTCCTGAGAAGGAGCGATATGGTTATGAGTACCATACGGTTTTCAGAGACGAACATGGTAAAAAACACAAGCTAAAATTTCAAAATGCAGATATCAGTATACCGAGAAAGAAACTCTTGGTGCTGTTAGAAATATTGACAAAGCTGACAATCTTTGAAGAAAATGGTGTTCGCAAGTTTGCTGAAGTGGTATTTCCTGAATGCCGCGGTACAAGAAAGACTACTTACTATGTGGATGAAGCTGACGATGCGGCTTTTCTTCAACGTATGCGTCATGAGATCGAAAAATTGTAGTATTTTGTAAACAGAAAGGGGAATGAACGTGCAGCCGTTACAGGAACGACAATTGTTTCAAATGAAAAGAGAATCTTTAGAAACGAGAATTCGTCAGTACTACGAAGAAACGCAAAATGCAGATGTGGTGATTGAGTATGGAATGGCGCTTCTGGTGCGCAATGCGATGATGATGGAGGATTATTCCCTCATGTGTAAGGATTTGATTCGCCAGATTTTTTTAACCTGTAGGCCAAGTGAAAGAATGCGTGAATTTTGTCTATATTTTTACGATTACTTTGAATACGAGGAATGGGAGATTGTACGAAGTCGTTTATTTAAGAGTCGAGCGGAATTTTCTGAGATGACGCGTTTGGTTCGTCCGGATATGAAGTATTTTCGCGTTGCCTCAACTCCTACATTTGATAAATTTGACGAAGTATTGGCCTATGCGATAAAAAGTTGGTCTGAAAAATCCCGTGAGAAGGCATTTGAGGAAAAGGAGGATTTTTATTTTTCCTTCAAAGCAGTTTTTGAAGATGACAATGGCAAGAAGCACAAGCTGACCTTTAGCAAAAATGCGGACATCTGCAAGTCGTGCGAGGAACTTTTTACATTGATGGAAATTTTAACGAGATTAACGATTTTTCAAAAGAACGGGGTTCGCCGTTTTCGAGACATCGTTGAGACTGAGTGTGAATCAATCGTTAGCCAAGAGATTATCAATCATTCGAAGCGGAAGAAGAGGGGACAGGAATTAAGAAAAAGCTTGATTAAATAGTATGTACAAAGAAAATAAAGGCAGCAGGAAGCTGTGACAAAAGTCTTGTCGTAGCTTCCTGCTGCCTTTTCGTTTGTTGCAAAAAAATTGTTTTACCAAATACTAACTCGTTTTTCAGGAGCCAAGTACATCGCATCGTTAGGCTGGATATCGAAGGTTTGGTAGAAGTCTGCCAGATTTTTCACTTGGACATTGGCTCGCAATTTGTTTGGCGCATGGACATCAATCGATAGGAGTAATTGGGTATATTCCTTTCGAGCCTTCATCCGCCAAATCGTTGCCCAGTTGATGAAGAAGCCTTCAAGATCCACATTATTGTCTTTCTTTGCGGCTTCTAAAGCACAGCTTAGACCACCTGCATCAGCAATGTTTTCTGAGACTGTCAGCTTACCGTTGACTTTTCCGCCAGCGATTTCTAGACCGTCGAACTCAGCGATCATTTGATCCGCTAACGCTTGGAAATGCTTTTGATCTTCTTCGGTCCACCAATTGTTTAGATTTCCATACTCATCAAAGAGTGAACCATTGTTATCAAAGGCATGGGAGATTTCATGGGCGATCACAGCCCCGATACCGCCAAAGTTCTCACTGCTGGATTGTTTCAAGCTGTAAAATGGCGCCTGCAAAATCGCAGCTGGGAAGACGATGATATTGCGGAATGGATGATAATAAGCATTGACCGTATCTGCGCTCATTTCCCATTCATCACGTTCGACTGGCTGGTTCCATTTTTTGAAATCCTCTTTACGTTTCAAATGACTGAAGTGCAAGGCATTACTTAACAGTGTTCCGCCTTCTTCTGCTGTCGTTACTTTGAAATGCGTATAAATTGCTGGGATTTTTTCTGGATAACCTACATGAATCCCTAGAGTATTCAATTTAATGATGGCCTTCTCACGAGTTGCTTCACTGAGCCAGGTGTTGCTGCTCAAGCGATCTTGATAAATGCCTACCATGCGTTGGACCATTTGTTCAACATCTCTCTTGGCTTGTTCACCGAAGTATTTCTTTCCATAATAATCGCCAATAATTTGATCAAAACGACCTGATGCTAGATAGAAGGCGGCTTTTTCCTGTGGACGAGCTTCGGGCGCACCAGAAAGCGCACGACTGTATATGCCGCCGACTTGACGAAATTCTTCGCTGAGATAGGCGGTTAATGCATTAAGAGTCATGACCAGCATCCAGCTTTTCATTTGCTGGAAGGTTTTTGTATTGACTAACTCATCAAGTTTTTCGAAAAATGCCGGCTCGGTCACAATAATCTTTTCTGGAACTTCGCCGATTAAGCCGATTAATAAGTTTTTCAAATCAAGGTGTTGGCTATGCTGGATAAATTTTTCGCCGCTTTCAGGGTTATACATTTTGCTGTAGTCGGCATTTTCTTCAGCACTTTTTACGTGAGGCGCCAACAATTTATCGTATTGAAGAGCTTCGTCCGTGATTTTTTCGGCTACAGCAGCATCATAACCAGCCAAGTCGAATAATTTCAGCGTCATTTCCTTAAAGATCGCCAAAAGCTGCGGCGCTTGCGGATGATCTGCTTCGTAATAGGTTTTATCTGGTAGGATCAAGCTAGGCGCACCAGCAAATAAAGCATTGATCTTAGTATTTTTCATATCAGCGTCTACATCTACGCCAAAGGGTAAAGGCAGTCCATCAAGAACCCAGTTAGTTAATTGCTCTGCTAAGTCATTCAAATCTTTTAACGCTTCTACTTGTCGAAGTAGGGGCAGCATAGGTGCCGCACCGTCCTGATCGCGTTTTTGATAATCATTGGCTAGATTGAAATAAGCGATGTATTCCTTCATTAAATCATTGGGAATCAAGGAAGGATTCTCGCTCATTTTCTTTGTATCAGTGATTAATAGATCATCGATGCCATCCACAAGATCCTGAAAACCGCCCGTTGCCGGTTTGTCTGCGGGGATTGTCGCTTTTTCAATCCATTCACCATTGACTGCTTCATATAAATCTTCTTTGATTTTTGTTTTGTCCAAAATAGTGTCCTCCATCTTTTTTCTAGTTCTTTCCGTTATAATCCATTATGATATATCTTGAGAAGATACACAAAAGAAAATGATTTGGCGGTGAAAAAAATGAATTATCCAATCAATCAGTGGATCGAGTTAGAGAGCTTTGAGATTTATCGTGACTGGAAGACACCGCGAGGATTTCTATGCGGCACCTATGCTAGTAGTGTATTGCTGGCTTATTGGCAGGATCAGCTGGATGAGAATTGCTTGCCAAATGGTCTACGAGAAAAGAACAGTCCTCAGAACGAAGAGCTCGTTCATGCACTGCAGCCTTTATTACAGCCGATTGATTTTCCCACAGTTCCGCTACAGATTTCTTTGGGCTTGAATCGTTTCTTTCGCTGTTATCGGATTCCTTATCGAGCAAGAGGCACCGTCGCGGGGTCTTGGCAGCGGGTGACTAAACGAATCTTAGCTGGAGAGCCGGTCATGATCGGTCTTTTGCAACTGCTGGGCAGCAGTTATAAAAATCATTGGGTCGTCGTTCATGGCTTTATGGAGAATTCAGCTGGACAAAGATTTTACAAGATTCATGATAATTGGGGAAAGAGTGAGGCTGTGATTCCGGCGGAGTGGGGAAATGGCACGATTTCATTGGTCTCTCAGATAAAATAGTAATGACGTTCTGCTCAAAATCCGAACAATCAGTTGTTCCCCTCGTATTGAAAAAGTAAAATCTACAGCAAATAACTCAAAATATGTTAAACTGGTGGTACAAAAATACTTGGAGGGACACCATGTCAGAAGAAAGTAAGGATAAGTTTAAAATTTTTAGTCTTAATGGGAACAGACCGTTGGCTGAAAAAATCGCCGATGTCTGTGGCGTACCGTTAGGAAAAAGTACGGTCAAACAGTTCAGTGATGGAGAAATCTCGATTAATTTAGAGGAGACCGTTCGGGGATATGACGTTTATTTAGTCCAATCCACCAATGAGCCAGTAAATGATTATTATTTAGAATTATTAATCATGATCGATGCTTTGAAGCGAGCGAGTGCAAAAACGATCAATGTTGTATTGCCGTATTATGGCTATGCTAGACAAGATCGTACAGCTAAACCTCACGAGCCGATCACAGCAAAATTGATTGCGAATTTACTTTCAGACGCAGGTGCAACAAGAGTATTGACCCTTGATTTACACACTGTGCAAGTCCAAGGCTTCTTTGATATTCCAGTTGACAATTTATTTACGATGCCATTGTTTGCGCATTATTATCGTCGTCGTGGAATGGTGGGAGATGACTATGTTGTAGTTTCTCCCAAAAACAGCGGTGTGCAACGCGCCCGTAGTTTGGCAGAGTATTTAGATACAGCAATCGCGATCGTGGATGTCGCCGAAGAAGGCAATCCAGATTCTGGATATGTGATCGGAGATGTAGAAGGTCGCTGTTGTATCATGGTAGACGACATTTTGAACACTGGAGAAGTTTTCTCCAACGCTTCGAAAACGTTAAGGAAGGCAGGCGCGAAGGAAGTAGTCGCTTGTGCTTCTCATGGTTTGTTATCACCTCCAGCAAAAGAAAATTTAGATGCTGCTGACATCAAAGACATTTGTATTACAGATTCTGTTCTAACTGGGCCTGAGCGCCACCCTAAAAAATTGTCGATTATCAGTTGTTCAGATTTGATGGGTGAAGCAGTGAAACGAATTCATGAAAATGAATCTGTCAGCCCATTATTTACGATGGAACAAAAAGATTTTAAGTAAAAGGGCAGCATTGCCCTTTTCTTTTTTTCGATTAAAATAAACTTCGCAGAGGGAAAGGTTCGAAAGTTTGTGGAAAATATATATTTAGATCATGCGGCAACGAGCCCCATGCATCCAGAAGTAGTCGCAACAATGACGGAAATCCTTACAGAAACATTCGGTAATCCATCAAGTGTTCATTTATTTGGTCGGCAAGCTGCTGGGAAATTGGAAATGGCGAGGGAAGTCATCGGTAAAAGTCTTGGCGTAAAATATCATGAGATCATCTTTAATAGTGGCGGGACAGAAGGTGATAATACCGCGATTTTGGAAACAGCCTTTTCTCGCCAGCAGGAAGGCCGTCACTTGATTACGACGCAGATTGAACATCCAGCGGTGATCAATACGATGAAATATTTAGAAACACAAGGTTTTGAAGTAACGTATTTGCCGGTAGATCGCAAAGGAAATATTTCTTTAGAGGATTTAGATGCAAGCTTGCGTCCAGATACAATCTTAGTTTCAATTATGTACGGCAATAATGAAATCGGTAATTTAATGCCCATCAAAGAGATTGGAGAACGCTTGAAGGATCATCCGGCATATTTCCACACCGATGCGGTTCAAGCTTATGGAAATCAATTTATTCGACCTCATGAGCTAGGCATTGATTTTCTAAGCATTTCAGCTCACAAGATCAATGGACCAAAAGGTGTCGGCTTTTTGTTCAAAAGCGATAAAGCCCAATTAGCGCCATTGCTTCATGGCGGCGAGCAAGAAGAAAAACGCCGTGCGGGAACGGAGAATTTAGCCGGTATTTGCGGAATGGCAAAGGCTGTTGAATTGTTAACAGAAGAAGAACGGGAAAAACGACGTGAGTTGTATGAACAGTTTACCCAGAAAGTGTTAACGACATTGGATCAAGCAGACATTGATTATCAGGTGAATGGCGATTTGAATAATAAATTGCCGCATGTTTTGAATTTGCGCTTTACTGGAATCAATAATGATTTGTTGCTGATGAAGTTAGACCTGCAAGGTATCGCAGTTTCCACTGGATCTGCTTGTACAGCAGGAACGATTGATCCATCCCACGTTTTAGAAGCGATGTACGGAAAAAAAGCTCCAGAAATAAAAGAATCTGTACGGGTAAGCTTTGGCTATGGCAATACGATGGAGCAAGTCGAGTATTTCGCAGAACAGCTAGTGACCAGTTTGCAGGAACTGACTAAGAAGAGATAATCTGGATTGAAATGCTTGATACTTATCTTTATAATTAATAGTGAAAGAAAAAGATGAGGTGAGTATATGGCATTTACAAAGACAGCAACGATTAAGGGTTCAAAATATCAATATGCATTAGCGCCTACTGCTAAAAAGTATACATTGCGTGACAACGGCTTTACAGAAACAAGCTCTGGCAATTTCCAATTAATTCGTCCATTGCAAGCAACTCCCCAAAGTAAAGAAGGCTTTAAGCTGAAAATTACGGTGGCAAAAGATATCAGTACCTTGAAGATGTCAGTGACAACAGCGAATGGACTAAAAGCTGTAGATATTTTCAAAGATGCAAAACAAGAAATGGTCCAAGAAAAATTTTACTTTCTGATGGATGGTATGATTGATCGCGGATTGTTTGTTAAAGAAGAAATTTAATCATAGAGAGAGGTTGTGACAGAAGCTATTTCTGGAACACCGTTTGTACGAAAGAGGAAGCTGTGACAAGATTTTTGTCACAGCTTCTTCTTTTTTCTATTTAAGTAGAAGAAAAGCGTTGGTCGCTAAAAGGATTTTAAAAGAAATAGAAGCATCAGTTATTTAATCATTAAAAATAATGATATTATTTTTAGGTAACGCTTAATTCGAAGGGGCATCAATTATAATCTGACTTCTAATTTAGTATATTTACCTTTTTTTCTGAATCTTTTTAACGCTAAGGAGCTTCAAATTAAAAAGATTATGGTACACTGATAGTAAGAATATTGTTGGAAATGAAGGTGAGAAGTTGGTTCACAAGATACAAACAATCGAGCATCACAAAATTATTTCTGATTTCCGTCTCTTGTCGGGGCTGACCGTCTCAATTGAAGACTGTGCCAACCTGACAAAAGAGTTAAAAAAATACGGTGTCGAAGATTACTATATCAGTGATTATGAAGGGAATAGTTATCTAACTCGCTATGTAGACTACTTTATCGATGGGATTCCTTGTTTGAAATATAAGAAAAAATATTTGATTCCTCTGATTTTTCGTGACATGCCCGACACACAAAAGATGTTCCGCGATAGCTATCGCTGGGAAGCTTTTTTTATTCTGTTAGATTGGTACCTAAAATATAATCCTGAAAAGGTTATCATTCAATGTAAAAAGAAAAAAAGAAAAATGGAAGTGGTCGATACAGCTTTTTTGATCTTCCGTTTGTGGGAAATTTGTGATGGAGCAGCGTTTCCGATTGCAAATCTCAATAATCTTTCTGAATTTGAACGTTGGAACCAGATCTTTCATTTGATTGATACAGGAAAATCCTTTAAACGAACAAGAGAATTCGATGCGACCAAAGTAGAAGATCTGACACAACTTGAGGCGGTCATCACAATTATTAAAATGAAATATCAAGCAATTTTACAAAAACAAGGCTACCAGGTATAAACTGGCAGCCTCAGACTGTAGACAAAAGCTGTTCCAAACTCGTAACTCGAGCTTGGAACAGCTTTTTATCTACTTCGTTTCGAATTTTTGAACAAAAAAATAAAGGCTCCTTGCCTTTCCATAGCCAGGTGGCTAATTTCTTTAAATTCATTGCAGCAAACACTAGCATCGTATGCGTCGCGACTTTTTCCAAGCCTCGATACTTGGTCCAACGCATCCCATGCTTTTCTTTTGCATCTGCAAATATTCGTTCAATCGTTTGTTTCCGTTTTTTGTAAATTGATTTATTCAGATCCGTTAGGCGAAGATGTTCCACTTCATCCATCAGATCTCCCCAAACATGTCTCGTGATGACTCGTTGATGATTTTTACTTTTGGTACATTGGTTTAGCAGAGGACAGTTCACACATTCTTTTGGATTAGATTTGTATTCTCGGTACCCTTCTCGAGTAACCGTTGAAAAAGCGAGCATTTGATCTTGCGGACAAATGTAACAATCATAATACTCGTCATAGAGAAACTCGTTTTTTGATAATAGCCCCTTTTTCCCTTTGGGCCTTGAATAAGGCAAACAAGGTCGAAGATTCAAATGAGTCAAAAAGTGAACAAACTTAGGTGTCTTGTACCCAGCATCAGCGACAACACAGTTGATTTCAGGAAAAAGTCTCTTCGATTGTTTGACGAGCTGAAAGGCGACTTGACTGTCATGAATATTTCCAGGAGTGATGATTGTGCTAAGAATAAATCCGTTGTCGTCACATGAAGTATGGGCAGAATAAGCAAATTGTTTTTCTCGTTCGCCTTTGACGTAGTAGCCGCTTTCCGGATCAGCCTTACTTATTTTTCTTTCTTTCAGCTTCACTTCCTTTTCTAAGTCCAAAGTAAAAGGGCGTTTTCCGGCCTCTATTCGTTGACGATTGATCTCATCTTCTAATTCATCCTGATAGGCTTTCGCTTCATCGTGGGTCATTTCCTTCGTAAACTTATGTTTATTGGCGTTAGCTTTGATGTGGGTAGAATCAAGATACAAATTATCCTCTGTTACAAAACCTGCTTTAACTGCTTGTTCTAAAATATAGGCAAAAATATCCTCAAACACCGTCGTTTCTCTAAATCGGCGGACATAATTCTTTCCAAAAGTTGAGAAATGGGGGATTTTCTCCTCGAAGGAATAGCCTAAAAACCAGCGGTAAGCGACATTGGTATCGACTTCCTTAATGGTTTGCCGCATGGAACGGATACCGAATAAATACTGAATAAACACCAATTTGATAAGAATCACTGGATCGATACTTGGGCGACCTAAATCGGAGTAAGTGGCTTCGACGATTGGATAAATAAATTCAAAATCAAGCGCGGCATCAATCTTTCGAACGAGATGATCTTGAGGAACCAGATCATCAATCGTGAGCATCGCAAATTGATTTCTACCGTTCGTATTGTTTTTAGACATCATAACTATCACTCCTTGCATTCGTTTTCATAAATCTATTATAAAAGAAAAGACTGTAGACATCATCCATAAAACGGACTTTGTCTACAGTCTGAGGCTACCAGGTATAAACTGGCAGCCTTGTTTTTGTGAGTCCAACTTTTTGCAGTTTGCTTTGTTCGAGAAAAATAAAGATTATTTGATAAGGTAAGTTACGTGAACTTTAGTTGGATCGTATGCGAAGCGACAATGAAGGATTTTTTCTGCTTTTTGGAAAAATTATTCTTTAGAAGGAGTTAGCTGTCAGTCGCACTTTTTGCAGTTTGTATTAGTTGGAAAGTAAAATAATGGACTTAGCATAAATTATTTCTCAAGATGTTTAGTGCGATGATAGGCGTGATGAGAATAGAATTAACTTTTTTGCTTTTTGAAAAAGTTAATCCCATTGTTCGAGTTAGCTGTGAGTCCAACTTTTCGCAATTTACTTTGTTCGAAAAAAACAGATGAGCCTGTTAGCTGTCAGTTTTATTCCCTGCCTTTTTCTCAAGCAGCGCTTTTTTTTAGCAGAGATGGTAAAATAAAGATATGAATTAGAATTCGTTTTGTAGGTGATTAGAATGAAATATTTTATATCAGATACCCATTATTTTCACGAAAATCTTTTAGGCGATAATGACTTTGCGCCGCGCCTATTTGATTCTGTCGAAGAAATGAATCAGCAAATGATTACTGCTTGGAACAATGTTGTCAACGAGAAGGACACAGTCTATCATTTAGGTGATGTTGCAATGCACCCATTATATGAAAAGGGTTTTAAGGATATTTTAGAGCAATTAGTGCAGTTAACGGGAAAAATTGTATTTATCAAAGGGAATCATGATTCACGGACCTTTTTTAGATATTTAGCTGCCCATGATCCTAAACTTGCAAATGGAGAGAACAAATTTGAGTTCCATGATGTTGGGGCGATCGTTAAATTTAATCATCATCAATATTATTTGACTCATTATCCGATGCTTCTTGGAAAGACTTTAAACATCCGCAACCTTCATGGTCACATTCATAACTATAGTATGCCGATTGCTGAAGATATTAATGTTGGGGTCGATGCACCGGAACGCGGCTTTTTGAAAAATCCATTGCCTTTCGGGACACCAATCTCAGAGAATCTAATCGATGAGATCGCGGATTACAAAGAAGCAGAGATAAAAAAATTAAAATAAGCCTAGGCATCGAGAAATCGATGTCTTTTTTTAACGACTATGCTGATAGTGAACAAATGCATAAAAAGGCAACGTGCTGTTTTCATGACGGAGCTGCTATGGTAAATTAAATATAAAGATCATACGAGATATTTAAATAAGGGAGGAAAAAAGTGAAGGTTAAAGAAATTGCGAAAACGGTTCTTTTATATGTTGTTATGATAGGTGCGGTAATCGCGTTACGGCATTACGTATTTTCACCTGTAGAGGCGATTGGAGATTCAATGAAGCCTAACCTGAATGATGGTGAGCGGATGTTTGGATTGAAACATGCGGAGATCAATCGTTTTGATGTGGTAACTTTTCCAGCACCGGATGACCCGGGAACCGATTATGTGAAACGTGTGATTGGCTTACCTGGAGATACCGTCGCTTACAAAGACGACCAGCTTTACATTAATGGAAAGAAATATGATGAGCCATATTTAGAAGAGTATAAAGGCAAATTGACGGACGGTCAGCCATTGACCTTTGATTTCGATCTGCAAGGTTTGTTTGGCTACGAAAAAGTTCCTGATGGACAATTATTTGTTCTGGGAGATAACCGACGTATCTCAAAAGATGGACGAATCATCGGGATGATCGATCAAAAGGATATTTTGACTAATGTAAAATTTGTTTTCTGGCCAATCAATCGGATTGGCGTCGTTGAATAAAAAAATGATCCCACTTCATGCAATTGGAGTGGGATCAGTTTTTATTTATTGATGGTTCTTCACTTCTTGATAGAGCTGTTTGGTAGCAGTAGGATCTGTGTTGGTATAATAGTAATCTCGATTTTCTGTCTGAATTTGTAAAATTGGTTTTGATTGATAGTCCACGAAAAGAGAGGCGGATTTTCCAGCAACTTTAAAGCTGCCGATGGCGTAATTCTCCGTTGCCAGTCCGTTCACTTTCATACCAACACGTGGTAAGCGTTCAATCAGAGCCATTTTTTCTATATCCTTGTAGGGAATTTTTCGTTCCCGGTAGAATGGGCCATCCAAAATAACACTTTCCTGCTTTATTTCATAGGTTAATGGATCGGGATGATAGTCTAAAATGTATAAAGGAACAACGGTGATCACCATAGCACCTATCAGAACTATAGGCAGCAAGCCGATAAAAATTTTTCCACCAATTCGTGCTAAATTCACCGTGATATTCAAACCGATACGGTCAGGAACCATTAATCGACGATCGTCAGGGTTGTAGTAAATCCCATAGCGCCAATAATAATCATCGCCTGTATAGCGAAAGCTGGGTGCTTGAGTCAATAACTGATCCTGTTTGTTACGCAAACGGATCAGCCACCACAGGGTAAAGCCGCAGAAAAGGAAAATCGCCAAGAACTCAATAATCGTCAATAGGTTAAAGAGGCGTGGACTAGATTCCAAAGTAATCAAAGGCAGATAAATAATCAACAGAACAAAGAAGCTTGTACCTGCAATAAATGCTGACCAGTAAAATTTCGTCAGATCGTTATATTTCCGATTGATTTTTGAATCATTGGTCAAAGCTCGCACAGGCAGTCGACTGATTGCCCACCAACCTGCCAGAAACAAAAGTAAAACAAATATGTTTGTGCCGAAGAGAATCCAAGTCAGACTTCCCATTTCTCGCTGTTGAAGAAGTACTGTCAATAAAATCAGGAGTACAAATGAAAGAACAAACCACCAAGGAGAAACAAGCTTTTGGTTTTTCTCAAGTACAAGCTTGGTATCGACTTGTATTGGCTGCTGGGTTAATTGCCAGTTATTCTCTACAATCAATTGATGCCCTTTACGGATATAACGAATTTGCAAGAAGTATCCAGCACCGATTGTGATATAAAGAAGAATGAAAAACAGCAGCATAAAAATAGAATCCTTCATAGGGATCAACAAGCTTAAGTCTAAGATAGTCAATAGAAATGCCAGTTGAAATTGATGCTTTCGATAATTTTGTCTGAAAGCTAGTACTAGCGGATCATTGATTTTATCAGCAGGAAAGGTGTTTTCCACGATAACATAATTGTGGGGCTTAGCGGCTAAAGAATTTGTAAACGCCATGATAAAGTTACAAGAAATCAATATGACTAAAATAATAGGAGATAACATCAGCGCTCATCCTTTCCGAAACTCGTCAAAATCTGTTGAACTTTTTCTTGGATTGCTTTTTCATCAGGTTCAGCTAAATAAAGTTCTGCTAACAGTAATGTTAAATTTTCTTCGTTAGTTTTTTTAGCGGCAACCGGCAAAGGAGCGACCAATGTTCCTTTACGACGATCAGTGATCAGGTAGCCTTCTTCTCGCAGTTGCTGATAGCCTTTTGAAACAGTCATTGTATTTACTCCTAGTTCATCCGCAAATTGACGGACTGTCGGTAACTGTTCATTTGGCTGCAATTCACCTTGAGCGATGCCGATAATGATTTGTTTACGTAGTTGTAAATAAATGGGTTCTTCAGAACGATGATCAATTTCTAAGATCATATGCTCACTCCCTTTTGTATTGTATATATTAATACAAACAATACAAAAAGACAAATAAAATTTTTCTGAAGAATTATCTATCGAAAATTTAAGATTTATGTTGTATAATTCGTCATACTGAAAAGTTGCGACCTTCAAATCGTAGAGTTTTCGGAAATCTATTTTGAAATGATGGTGATACTGTGTCTAACAGCAACACAAGAGTCGTCGTAGGAATGAGCGGCGGCGTCGATTCATCCGTAACTGCTTTGTTGTTAAAGGAGCAAGGGTACGATGTAGTCGGCATTTTTATGAAAAATTGGGACGACACTGATGAAAATGGTGTTTGTACCGCGACAGAAGATTATAAGGACGTGGCGAAAGTCGCTGCCCAAATCGGGATTCCTTATTACTCTGTCAACTTCGAAAAGGAATATTGGGACCGAGTCTTTGAATATTTCTTAGCGGAATACCGTGCAGGCCGCACACCGAACCCAGATGTGATGTGTAACAAGGAAATCAAATTCAAAGCTTTCTTGGATTACGCAATGGAACTAGGTGCGGATTATGTGGCAACCGGACATTACGCTCAAGTCGAAAAAGACGAAAACGGTGTGGTTCACATGCTACGTGGTGTGGACAACAACAAGGATCAAACCTATTTCTTGAGTCAACTTTCGCAAGAACAATTAGCAAAAACTATGTTTCCTTTAGGCGGTATGCAAAAACCAGAAGTTCGCGCAATCGCTGAACGAGCTGGCTTAGCTACTGCCAAGAAAAAAGATTCAACCGGTGTTTGCTTCATCGGGGAAAAGAACTTCAAACAATTCTTAAGCAATTACTTGCCAGCTAAAAAGGGCAAGATGGTGACTTTAGATGGGGAAGAAAAAGGTACACACGATGGATTGATGTACTACACAATCGGCCAACGTCAAGGTTTAGGTATCGGTGGCGGCGGAAAAACCAATGATCCATGGTTCGTCGTCGGCAAGGATTTATCTACCAATACATTGTATGTTGGTCAAGGTTTCCATCATGAAGCACTATATGCGACAAGCTTGGATGCCAGTGAAATCCACTTCACAACGAATGAAGATCGGCCAAAGGAATTTAAATGCACAGCGAAATTCCGTTACCGTCAGCAAGATGTACCCGTAACGGTTCGTTTATTGGATGGTGATCGTGCGGAAGTAATTTTTGATGATCCTGTTCGTGCAATTACTCCAGGCCAAGCGGTTGTATTCTACGATGGTATGGAATGTCTCGGCGGCGGGTTGATTGATCATGCCTATCAAGAAACAAAAGAATTACAATATATTTAATGTATAGAACTGTAACCATTTTGTTATATGAGATTATCAAGCGATTAAACTTAGGTGACAAATAGCACAAAAAAAACTAAAAGGGAGGGGAACCTTCCTTTTAGTTTTTTTGTGCTATTTCTGAATTTTGAAAAAGACCGAAATTTTGATGGTGATTTTTTTCTATGCCAGACTCTGAGCGAAATGTGCCATTGCAACTTTAACTTCATTCAGTTTTTCAGGTTTGATCAAAGGAAAGAGCTTTTCCTGTAGCTGTTTAAATTCTTCTAAGCTTAAAGCATTGGTTTCTTGATCCGCAAAGCTTTTAACCAAGATTTCCTTTGCTTGCTCTTCTTTTCCTTCAATTGTATTGTTCAGGAAAAAGTCGAGAAATTTTAGTTGTCCCTCAAGCATGTTCTTCACTTCTTTCATTCATATTCTTTCTTAGTATAGAAAACTACTCAAAAAGTTGCCATTAATAAGTCTCGAAGTCTCGGAAATTAATGCGTTTGATGACTTTGATGCAGCTTCTCGCTGATTTCTTTTGTATTGCGATGTACCAATAGATAGTTGGTCAACACAAGAGCTGAGGTTGAGATAAAGACCCCTCGATATCCAAAGATCGAAGAAACGCTAGAACCGATCATCGGTCCAACAACATTCCCGGCAGCTTGGAAGGATTGATTGTAACTGAATATTCTTCCAGCAGCTTCTTGCGGCGAATACTTCGTGATCAGGGCCTGTACAGCAGGCAGAAGACAAGCGTCAGAGATTCCAACTAAGAATCGCAAAAAGGCCAATTGCCAAACATTTGTAACGATAGACATTGGCAAGAAAACCAGCATTGCAAAGATTAAACCGATACCTAGAATTTTTTCGCTGCCGATTTTATCCCCCAAGCGACCAAAACGCGGTGCTGCAATCAAAGTAGCGATTCCCGGGATTGAAGCAATAATTCCGCTGACGAGTGTGACGTTTCCATGATTGTGCATCAATTGTCTAATATAAAGACTAATAATTGGACTAATCGAATTATTTGAAGCTTGAATAATCAGGGTTGTAACGAACATACCGATTACAACGTGGGGATATTTCAAACTATGAAAGATCTCTTTTGCAGGAAGCATATCGTTTTTCTCAACTGGGGTGAATTCTTCATGAACGAAGAAGAGACTAAGCAAGAAGACTAAAAACAAAATACTTCCGGTGATAAAGAAGGTCAGACGATAGCCGAAAATTGAGGCAGTAACACCGCCTACTAATGGACCGAGTAAGTTGCCGGTGACAGCACCAGTTGCTAAAGTTCCGAGGACTTGTCCGCTTTTTTCTCGTGGAGTTCCAGTTGCGACTAAGGCTGTGGCGTTACTGATATAACCAGAAAAGACACCTTGAAGTAAACGCAAACCAATCAACTGATAGACATTTCCCACAGTTCCCATCAAGCTAATCACAATTGCCATACCAAGAGAAGCACGCAATAGCATCAATTTACGTCCTTTTTGGTCAGCTAAGCGTCCCCATAAAGGTGATACAATCGCGGTGATCAAAAAAGTTGAAGAAAAGGTAATTCCACTCCAGAAGTTTAATTGCTGGTTGCTGTAACTTCCTAATGAGTCAATATATAAGGACATAAAGGGCATGACCAAACTAAATCCAATGCCGGCCATAAATGTGCCAAACCATAAAACGATCAAATTCTTTTGCCAAGTGGGTCGAGGTTGAAATAACGAATTTTTGATTTTACTCAAACTAAAAAGGCCTTCTTTCAATTTTATAAAACTTGCGGTTATTTATGAACTACAGAATAAATTCTTTTGATGTAAAAATTCAAAAAGCTCCGTAGCCGGCCATTTTGCTAATCTCTAGAAAGCAAAAAATAGCACCTGCGAAAAACAGAGCAAATAAATCCAATTTACATTATAACTCTCTTAAGGACCATGTAAAATCCCGCCGCTTTGTGTTACGATAGAATTAAGAAAAAAGCAATATTTTTCTGAAAAAGGATCGTAGAAAACGAACTTTTTCAAGATCCTGTATCAGCTGGAAACATTTTTCTTGAATTTTTATTTCATGATACTTATGATTGAGATGGAAAGAAGGGTAACGGGATGTATCAAGTAATAACAATGTATGGAGATAATGAACCTTGGTGGTTCTTTGAAGAATGGCAAGAAGATATTCAAGAAACCGCGACTTTTGAAGATTTTGACGCGGCTGTAGCATATTATGAACATCGTTGGAGCGAGCTCCAAAAAACCAATACATATAGTAATGCGAAACATAATTTTTTAAGTGCATTTTGGAAAGACCAAGACGAACGCTGGTGTGAAGAGTGTGATGATTATTTGCAGCAGTATTGGGGTCTTGCGTTATTAAAAGACGAGCAGCCGTTGACGGTTGACAGCAGAAAGGAATTTTATGAAACAGCTAATTATAGCGGAAAAGCCAAGCGTTGCAAGAGACTTGAGCAAGGTGCTTAATGCCAACCAAAAGAATAAAAATTACTTTGAAGGACCCAATGTTGTCGTGACTTGGGCCCTTGGTCATTTATTGAGCCTGAAAATGCCAGAGGATTTAAATAAGGAATGGCAAAGCTGGCAGATGGAAACATTGCCGATGATTCCCAAATATATTGGGATCAAACCTCTACCAAAAACACGTGGACAACTGAAATCAATCCAGCAGCTGGCAAAACGAAAAGATATCTCAGAGGCAGTTATTGCCACTGATGCTGGACGTGAAGGGGAGCTGGTTGCACGTTGGATCTTAGAGTATGTGCGGTTTGAAAAACCAGTCAAACGATTATGGATTTCCTCACAAACGACTAAAGCGATCAAGGATGGCTTCAAAAATCTAAAGCCGGCGAAAGAGTATGACAATTTGTATTACTCTGCTTTAGCACGAGCAAAAGCAGATTGGCTTGTGGGTTTGAATGTTACACGAGCGTTGACTGTAAAATATGAAGATAATCTTTCAGCGGGTCGGGTACAAACGCCGACACTTGCGATGGTTCGACAGCAAGAAAAGAAGATTGAAAAATTCCGTCCCCAAAATTATTTTGTCATTTCATTAGAGGTGGATGGACAAAAAACTAAACTCAATCAAAAGAATCCGTATGGCATTACGGAACGTGAAGCAGCAGAAAAATTAGTCAAAGAGCTGTCACAGCAAAAAGGGACAGTCACTGACATTACAGAAAAAGAAAAAACAGAACCAGCACCGTTACCATATGATCTAACTGAAATTCAGCGAGAAGCCAATGCCCGCTATCAGTTTTCAGCAAAGAAAACCTTGTCGCTAGTTCAAAGCTTATATGAGACGCACAAAATCGTGACCTATCCACGGACAGACAGCAAGTATCTAACCAATGATATGAAAGCAACAATGAAGGAACGTTTACAAGCAGTCAGTGATTTTGCGCCAGAGGTTAAAACTTACATTAAAAACGGAGCACAAGTGAAGCAGAAACGTGTGTTCCAGGATAACAAGGTGACAGATCATCATGCACTGATTCCAACTGAACAGCGTCCACGCTTTGAGAAGTTAACCACTGATGAGCAACGAATTTACAATATGATCGTGACGCGATTTTTAGGATTATTCGCCGACGCCCATAAGGAGAGTCAGCAAAAAGTAACGGTAACTTTCCAGAAGGAGACATTCACCTTCCGTCACAGCAAGATCTTGGTAGCTGGTTGGAAACCTACAGAAGAAGTCAAAAAAGCTGTTCAATGGACAGCTGGTATGAAGATAGTACCGAATTTTACGATCGAAAAAGCTTTAACTACACCGCCAAAACCTTTGAATGAAGGAACATTGCTGGCTCAAATGGAAAAGCATAGTTTAGGAACGCCAGCAACTCGCGCGGAAATCATTGAAAAACTGATTAAATCGGAATTGATGGAACGGACCAACACAGGCCTATTAGTTTCACCAAAAGGCAAGCAGTTGCTGGAATTAGTAAATCCCTCGCTAGTGACTCCGGAGCTGACAGAAAAGTGGGAAAAGCAATTAGAGTCAATCGCTAATGGGAAATATAGCAGCAAACAATTTCTACAAGAAATCGAAGCAGACACGAAGAAGCTAGTCAGTGAAGTGAAGCACAGCGATAAAAAATATCAGGATTTCTCCATTACGGCGAAGAAATGTCCAGAATGTGGTTCGCCACTACGAGAAAAGAATACTCGAGATGGAAAAATTTACATTTGTACCAATCCAGAGTGTAATTATCGCCGCCGTAAAGATCCAAAGGTATCAAATCATCGCTGCCCGCAATGTCACCGCAAGATGGAGATCATTGATGGAAAGAACGGTTCTTACTTCCGTTGTAAATACGATGGAACGACAGAAAAAATGCTAGATAAGAAGGAACGTTCGAAGAAAATGACGAAGCATGAAGAACGTCGTTTATTGAAAAAAATCAATGATCAAGAGGAACCACAAGAAAGTCCATTAGCTGCAGCATTAAAGGCAGCAATGGAAAATAAGGATTAGGCATAAACCGCGAAGACGGAGCAGTCTTCGTGGTTTATTTAGTTTTAAAATAAATAAAATCGCTGACTTTTTCTTTACCTAAATGAATAAGTTAAGGTATTTTATTGAATAAAAAAACCGTAGATTACTATTTTCATTTTTTCGTCTTAAAAATCAACATCTGTTGATTAATCAACTCGTGTGCACTATAATAAGAAGACTATTCAAAAGTTTCACGCACCAAAATTTATATTTATGATTAAATGAACAATAGTTAATGAATGATCGGAGTATAATAATGGATCGGCGAAAACGAAAAACACAAACGACAATTACAGCAGTTTTCTACCAACTTTTAACGAAAAAAAGCTATGAAGAAATATCGGTCAGTCAAATTTGTCAGGTAGCTGATATTAATCGTGGAACGTTCTATCTCCATTTTATCGACAAAGACGATTTACTTGAAAAAAGCATCGCTTATGAAATGCAGAAATTAGTCGAATACTGTGAGGATAACGGTGAAACGAATAGTCAGCGTAAGTTAGGAAAGACTTTTGAATATATCACGGATCATCGTGAACAATTGAAGCGGCTAGTTCATGCAGATAAACAGGGATTTTTTGCTCAGTATCAAATTGACTATTTAATGGAGCAGCTGACTGATCAATCTCAGTTGACGAGTGTTTTCTTTGCTCATGGAATTATTGGATTGATGGAACATTACTTAATGAATGATATTTCTGAAAAGGAAATCGCTCAGGAATTGGATAAAATTACCAAATTATTTCATTAGATGGAACTGATTTTTCAAAGATAATTAGTAGATATTCAAAAAGAAAAGGTTTACAATATAAATGGTTTATACCACTTTCGGGAGGGATTTTTTTGAAATCGAGAAAAGATGAAGTACTAGAAGCATTGAGAGCAAATCCTAACGAACAGACAGCACAAGAATTGGCAGATCAAATGGGGGTTGACCGTACAAATGTCAGCCGTTATCTAAATGAACTAACTAAAGACGGAACAGTTAAAAAAATTGATGGACGTCCAGTGAAATTCCAAATCGCAACGGTTTCTACCGAGCAACATATTAATTTTGATAATTTAATCGGGCGTGAAGATTCTTTAAAGAGTCAGATTCAAAAATCAAAGGCGGCTATTTTATACCCACCTCGGGGGTTGCATACGATTATTTTTGGCGAGACTGGAACGGGTAAGACAATGTTTGCGGAATGTATGTATCGTTTTGCTGTTTCAGCTAAGGTCTTAGATGAAAATGCGCCATTTATTACTTTCAATTGTGCAGACTATGCGCAAAACCCACAGCTGCTTTATGGTCACATTTTCGGTGTGAAGCGGGGAGCCTTCACCGGTGCAGAAGAAACAAGAGTTGGGCTAATGGAACAAGCTAACGGTGGTATTTTATTTTTGGATGAAATTCATCGCTTGCCTCCAGAAGGACAAGAAATGCTTTTTACCTTCATTGATAAGGGAACTTTCCGTTCATTAGGCGATGGCGAAGAAAAACAAGCCTCTGTACAAATTATCGGAGCAACAACAGAAACCAGCTCAATGTTCCTATCTACCTTCAACAGACGTATCCCAATGCAAATTGAGTTGCCCTCTTTAGCGGAGCGCTCTTTAGATGAACGCTTGGCAATCATTAAGGAATTTCTTCAACAAGAAGCCAATCGATTAATGCAGGAGATTGCGATTGATAAGCGGAGTCTGTTAGCGTTTCTTCTATACAATGCAGAAGGAAATATCGGCCAGCTAAAACGTGACTTAAAATTAGTCTGCGCCAAAGCCTTCCTCCACTACCAAACCAATAGTGAATCAGAAAAATTAATGATCGTAGAAGAAGACTTGCCGCTGGTCGTACAAAAAGGCTTGTTGCGTATGAATGAGGTTCAAGACAAGCTGATGCCATTTATGGATAAGCGAAACCTCTATTTGACTTTGAAGCCAGGCACTGAAGAAGTTGTTTGGGGTCAAGACCCTAATAAAGACATGGAAGTTTATCATTCAATTACCTATAAATTGGAAAAACTTGGTCGTGAAAACCTATCAGAGATTGATTTAGAAGAATTGATTTCCAATGATGTTGATCAATATTTTGAAACCTATGTCGAAGAGCTTTCTCATAGCAATGCTTATCGGGAAATTATTTCTGATGATCTATGGAAATTAGTGAATGATCTCTATGATTTTGCGTCAGTACAAATGAATCGTGAGTACGATGAAAAGGTTCGCTTTGCTTTTGCTTTGCACATCAATTCAACGATTGAACGAATTCGCGGCAATCAATTTATTTCACATCCTAATTTAAATGGCATTCGCCGCAACTATTCCAAAGAATTTCAATTGGCGATCGAAATTTCCAATCGTATTGAGGAAGCCTACAGTATCATGATTCCGCTGGATGAAATCGGATTTATCACGATGTTTTTAACGATGGATAATCAAGAGACACAAAAGGTTGACGAACGACAAGTAGCAGTATTAGTTGTCATGCATGGTAAATCAACTGCTTCCAGTATGCTGGAGACGGTGCAGGAGCTTTTGGGAACCTCCAATGGTATTGCCTTTAATATGCCGCTGACTTTACGAACAGAGGCAATGTATGGTCAGATCAAAAATTATATTCAAGGAAAACAAGAGGAGTTTTCAGAGGGTATCATTTTATTGACAGATATGGGATCGCCGAATAATTTTGGAAATCTGATCTTTCATGAGATGGGTATCCGAACTCGAGTAATTTCTATGGCAAGTACAATGCTGGTGCTGGAAAGCTTGCGTTTAGCAACATTAGGTCGTTCGTTAGAAGAAATTTACACAAGTGTCATTTCTATGTTCCAAACAATGGTTCGTCTTGAAGAACCTACGCAAAAGGATGAAAAGAAAGTGATCATCGTCGCCTGCTTTACTGGTGAGGGTGTTTCTAAGCGATTAAATGAGGTTGTTTCGCAAATCGTCAATTTAGAGGAATTTGAGATCATTCAAATGCAATCCTTAGAACGAGAAAGCTTTAAGCATCGAATTGATCAGTTGATCACTCATAAAGATATCGTGGCAATCGTCGGCACCATGGAGATCCATTACCAAAAGATCCCATTTATTCCAGCGATGAATCTATTTAAACGCGATAAAATCTTAGAATTTCAAGATTTGTTAGGAAGTACCATTACCCTGCCAGAGATGGTTGATTCATTAACAAAAAACTTTTCTCCAGAACTGGATGTTAAGACATTATTCTTACTGATTGACGACGTACTACAAATGATTCGCAAAGATCAAGAGCTGATCATCGAGAATACAGCGATACAAGCACTGAGTGTGCATATTGCTTTCTTAGTAGACAAAATCAAGAAAAACGAAGAGCGGCCGCCATTTGAGAATGTAAAATATTTTCATCAACAGCATCGTTTGCGATTCAATCAAACGGCTGCTAATCTCTCCATGATCGAAAAACAGTTCGGTGTACGTTTTACAGAAGATGATATTGCCTACATTGTTAAGACGCTAGAAGATAATCGAATTGAACTAGGATTGCACAGTGTGTAATCCTAGTTTTTTTGTGTGTAAATTGAAAACCTTATCACAGCAGCTTGTGTGCGCAAAAAAAGTTGGCACGCGAATTGCTTTATATAAAGTGTACAATAAAAAAATTAGGGAGTGTCAGATATGAAAAGAATTATGTTAGTTTGTGCGGCAGGAATGAGCACTAGTTTATTAGTTACAAAAATGGAAAAAGCAGCTGAAGCTCAAGGGTTAGAATCAGATATTTTCGCAGTTTCAGCTTCGGAAGCGGATGCAAAATTAGAAGATGCAAGCAAACCAGTAGATGTTTTACTATTAGGCCCACAAGTTCGTTTTATGAAGAGCCAGTTTGAAACAAAATTAGCGGATAAAGGTATCCCTGTTGACGTTATTGATATGAAAGATTACGGCATGATGAATGGTGAGGCTGTTTTAGGTACTGCACTAAGCCTAATGAAGTAAGAAATTAAAGGGGAGCTAAGCAAATGAGCGAAACAATGAGTCAGGAACAATTAGAAGCAGTAATGGGCTTGATTATCAATGCCGGTAACGCTAAAAGCGATGCCATGGAAGCAATTCAAGCAGCTAAAGATGGTAACTTTAGTTTGGCACAGGAAAAACTTGAGGCAGCGGATCAAGCTTTAGTAGAAGCACATCATTCTCAAACAGGGCTGTTGACTGAAGAAGCTAGTGGAAATCCAATGACCGTGACACTTTTGGCTGTTCATAGTCAAGATCATTTAATGACGAGTATTACCTTTAACGACATGGCAAAAGAAGTCGTTGATCTATACAAACGTTTGGGTAACGAATAGGAAGTGATCCCGTGAAATTAGCTCGTGATCATGAATCGTTGAAAGCGATCACAGGTTTAATTGAATACGCTTTTAGGAAACAACAACCAATCATCGATGATCCGCTTTTCTTATCACGTTATGAACATGCTGATAGTTATGGCATGTATCACGATGGTGAATTAACAAGTTTGGTCATGGCGAATCATTTTGAAATTCAACTTTTTAATGAAAGAGTTAAAATGGCCGGTGTTGGTTATGTCAGCAGCTATCCAGAATATCGAGGGCAAGGCGGCGTTAGTAATATTATGCCTGAACTCTTGACGGATCTTTATGAACAAGGTGTAGCAGTATCCCAGCTTGCTCCTTTTTCTGAAAGTTTTTATCGTCAATTTGGATACGAGCCGACTAGTCGTAGAAAAATCTATCGTATTCCAGCATTAGCCTTTAATTATTTACCAAGTGAACGAAGGGGGAATGTCAAACGCGGAACCTGGCAGCAGATGAAGCTGGTGATCCAATCGATTTATCAGCGCTTATTGAAACAACAGCAGAATGGAACAGTGATACGTGAAGACTGGTGGTGGGAACGACTAGATCATTATTATTCACATCGATTTTATGCCGTTGCTTACGATGATGCTGGTGAAGCGAAAGGTTACATTATTTATCGAATGCAAGGCAGCACACTGATAGTAGATGAGCTTGCTTATGAAAACGAACTCGCACTGCGAAAATTATTAACGTACTTAAAATCCCACGTCTCATCATTTGAAGAATTTCTTTATTATGCACCTGTCCATGAACTTATTGAAAAATGTTTTCGTGAACAAGAGCAGCTTAAAATTACTCTAGAACCTTATATGATGAGTCGAATTATCGACATTAAGCAATTATTACCGAAACTTCCAATAAACCAAAAAGAAATTATTTTAGAAGTAACTGAAGATAAGGAATGTCCTTGGAATGTTGGTAGCTGGCTAGTCAGTCAGGGGACTTGTCAAAAAGTACATGAAGCAGGCGATATCAAAGCATCCATTCATGAGTGGAGCGAATTATTATTGGGAGAATTGACTTTAGCAGAAGGAGTTTTTCTTGGCAAAGTCACAGCTGCCAAAGGGTTTACGGCTGAAATTTTTCCAAAAGGTCGACAAAGTTTTTATGATTATTTTTAAATAGGGGGAAATACAAAAATGGATAAATTTATCAATTTTATGGAGAAACACTTTATCCCACATGCATCAAAGATCGGTAATCAACGTCATTTGATCGCAATTCGGGATGCCTTTACAGTAACAATGCCGTTAATGATTTTAGGGGCATTAGCGGTAATGTTAAATAACTTGTCACTAAGCATTCCAGCCTTCGGTAAGTTTATGAACGGCATTTTTGGCGGGGATTCTTGGACAGGTTTTGGTGGAGCTGTTTGGAACGGAACATTTGGTGTTCTATCAGTTTTCATCGCGTTCCTAGTTGCCTATAACTTAGCACATCATTATGGTAAAGATCCAGTAGGTGCAGGGGTCGTATCTGTTGCTTCTTTCTTTACTTTAGGTGCAGCAACTAGCGGAATGAACTCTTCTGGTTTGTTCGTAGCATTGATCGTCGGTATCGTAGTGGCAGAAGTCTTCACTCGTTTAGTCGGTAACGAAAAATTAGTTATTAAAATGCCAGAAGGCGTGCCGCCAGCAGTTGCCCGTTCATTCGCATCTCTATTTCCAGCGATGATCACTGTTTCAATCTTTGGTTTAATCGCAGCAATTATTGCCGGATTTGGTGTTAAAGATATGTTTGCTGAATTCTATGCATTGGTACAAGAACCATTCATGGGCTTAGCTAACTCTTACGGCTCAGCATTGCTAATTGCCTTCATTACGCCATTCTTGTGGTTCTTTGGATTACATGGTGCCAATATGATCGACCCATTCATGCAAGCAATCAATGCACCAGCGATTGAAGCAAACGCTAATGCGTTGGCAGCAGGAAAAGCAGCGCCTTACATTGTTAACAAACCATTCGTTGATTCATTTGTAAACATGGGTGGTACAGGGGTAACAATTGGTTTAATCATTGCTATCTATTTAGTTGGACGTAAGAACAAACCGTTCATGGTTGTAAACAACTTGGCTGCAGCACCTGGTATCTTCAACATTAATGAACCATTGATGTTCGGTCTACCATTGGTATTGAACCCAATTATGTTTATTCCATTCATCTTGACACCAATGATCTGTATTTCAACTGCGTATTTTGCAACCAGCTTTGGTTGGGTGCCAGCAGCAACAGTTATGCCACCATGGGTAACACCACCAATCATTGGCGGATTCTTGGCAACTCAAAGCTTCTCAGGTGCAATTTTAGCGGCTGTTAACTTAGTAATCTCAATTGTGATGTACGTGCCATTCGTATCATTAGCAACAAGACAAGAGCTTAAAAAAGTAGCAGAAGCACAATAATTTATTCAAAGGGGGTGCGGATCACTGGATTCCACCCCTTTTAATATTGCAAAACAACTAATTTTTAGAATGAGGTAGATATACAATGAAAACTTTCCCAAAAAATTTCTGGTGGGGTGCTGCGACATCTGGCCCACAAAGTGAAGGACGCTTTAACAAAAAACATGCAAATGTCTTCGATTATCACTTTGAAATCGAACCCGAAAAATTTCACAATCATGTTGGACCAGATGTTGCTTCCAACTTTTACAACAGCTATCAAGAAGATATCCAAATGATGCGTTCTATCGGAATGAATAGTTTACGGACAAGTATCCAATGGAGTCGTTTAATCGATGATTTAGAAACGAATACAGTTAATCAGGATGCTGTAGATTTTTACAACAATGTGATTGATGCAATGATCGCCGAAGGTATGACTCCAACAATGAATCTGCACCATTTTGACCTACCAGTAGAATTATTTGATAAATATGGTGGCTGGGAATCAAAAAAAGTCGTAGAGCTGTATGTTGGTTTTGCTGAGAAATGCTTTGAGTTATTTGGGGATCGGGTAAAATTCTGGACAACTCATAATGAACCAATGGTTGTTGTTGAAGGTGAATACTTATTCCAATTCCATTATCCAAATATCGTGGATGGAAAAAAAGCAGTACAAGTCGCTTATAATTTAAACTTGGCATCCGCAAAAGCCATTCAAGCATTTCGTAAAATGAACATTGAAGATGCGCAAATCGGAACAATTTTAAATCTTACGCCTACCTACGCAGCTTCTGATGCGCCAGAAGACCAAGAAGCGGCAAGGATTGCAGAGCTATGGAACAATAAAATGTTCCTAGAACCAGCGATTTATGGACATTTTCCAACTGAATTAGAAGAGTTATTAACGAAGGACAAGGTCCTATGGGAAACCACGGATGAAGAAAAAGAAATTTTGAAGAATAATACTGTTGATTTCTTAGGTGTGAACTTCTATCATCCAAATCGTGTGAAGGCTCCTGATGTAGCACCAAATTCGGTTGGTGCGTGGATGCCAGACCGTTATTATGATGCTTACGATATGCCTGGACGTCGTGTGAATCTAGATCGCGGGTGGGAAATTTATCCAAAAGCGCTTTATGATATTGCGGTAAATATCAAAGAAAATTATAAAAATATTCCATGGTATGTCTCTGAAAATGGCATGGGTGTCTCAAATGAGGAGCGCTTCAAAAATGCTGATGGCATGATCGAAGACGATTATCGGATTGATTTTGTCCAAGAGCATTTAGAATGGCTGCATAAAGGTATCGAAGAAGGCTCTAATTGCTTTGGATATCATATGTGGACACCAATCGATTGCTGGTCTTGGCTAAATTCTTACAAGAACCGTTATGGTTTCATTTCAAATAATATTCATACACAAATCAAAACGGTGAAGAAATCCGGTTACTGGTTCAAAGAGGTAACCGAAAGAAACGGTTTAGAAGAGTAATCAAGGAGGGGAAATTTAAGTGAAACGTGAACTAGGTATTTCAGTCTATCCTGATCATAGTGATCCGCAGACGGATCGTGACTACATTAAGAAAGCGGCGGAGCTTGGCTATACGCGAATTTTTATGAGTATGCTGGAAGTGACAGAAGGCAAAGAAAAAGTCAGCGAAAAATTTGGTAGTATCATTCATTACGCGAAGGATCTTGGTTTTGAAACAATCTTGGATATTGCGCCATCAATTTTCGATGATTTAGGCATTTCATACGATGATTTAAGCTTCTTCGCTGAGCTTGGTGCTGAAGGTATTCGTTTAGACGAAGGCTTTGACGGTAACAAAGAAGCGATGCTGAGTTATAATCCTGAAGGCTTAGCGATCGAGCTAAATATGAGTAATAATGTCGCTTATCTTGATAACATTTTATCTTATGAAGCCAACGAGCCATTCATTTATGGCTGTCATAATTTTTATCCGCAAGAGGGTTCGGCATTGCCATATGACTTCTTCATCAGCTGTAGTGAACGCTTCAAAGGTCATGGGATCAAGACAGCCGCTTTTATCACAAGTCATGAAGCGAAATATGGACCATGGGACGTGAATGATGGACTGCCGACATTGGAGATGCATCGTCATTTGCCGATCGATCTACAGGCGCGTCATATGTTCGCGACAGGACTGATTGATACCGTGATTATCGGAAATGCCTACGCTTCTGATGAGGAACTAGAAAAAGTAGCCGCAGTTAATCGTTATAAAGTAAGCTTAGGTATTGAATTTGTGCCAGCAGCAACAGAAATCGAACGTAAAATCGTAGCTGATCCGAAGCATTTCCGTCGCGGCGATATTACTTCTACTGCTGTTCGCTCAACAATGGTTCGAGTGAAGTATGCAGATGTTGCAAATCCTGTTCATGACAACACCCAAGAATTTCAAGTGGGAGATGTCGTTGTAGGAAATGATGATTTTGGCAAATACAAAAACGAATTACAAATCGTTCTAGAACCCCATAGCGATTCACGAAAAAATTTGGTTGGAAAGATTCCGCCAGAAGAACTGATTATGTTGGATTTCTTGAAGCCTTGGTCTAAATTTCAATTTGTTCCTAATAATTAAATTTGAGACAGATGATAAAAAGATGAAGGTTCGTTATTGACAAACCCTGAAAAGGCGTGTAAAGTATGACTCAACTTAATCAAACGACAATGAAAAGAAGAGTAGCAGTTCATTTGTTCTCAGAGAGTCTCTGGTAGGTGAGAAGAGGCAGCAATGTTTTGTGAACCACATCTTTGAGTCGATCAGTTGAATTTAGTAGGCTGATCCGGGAGCGCCCGTTACAGCAGAGGTCAGATTGACCAGTTGAGATCGTTCGTTGTGAGACGGCGATGAAAAAAGGTGGAACCACGTGATTACGTCCTTTAGTCCTAGCGACTAAAGGACTTTTTTATTTTCACCCGCTGGAACGGCTGACCCGTAGAGGTCCTTTTTGCGAAAAAAGGACAAAGACGAGGTGGAACCGCGTATTTAACGCCCTCTGGTAGAGATACCAGGGGGCGTTAGTTGTTTTTTGAGAAAGATTCGAAAGGCCGTGCAACTTTCGAAAAAATGGAGGGATATTGGGATGAACTATTTGATCGACGTCATGCCGCAATTATTACAAGGGGCAACGACAACACTGAAATTATTTGCTTTTACCATATTAGGCTCATTGCCGCTAGGGATTTTATTATCATTCGGGTTGGCGAGCAAGTTTAAGCCGTTGCAATGGATTTTACGTTTTTATGTTTGGATTATGCGGGGTACACCACTATTATTACAATTGATTTTTGTTTTTTATGGATTGCCGTTAGTTGGAATCATTTTTGATCGTTTTGATGCAGCGTTGTTTGCTTTTGTATTGAACTATGCTGCTTATTACGCAGAAATTTTCCGTGGTGGGATTCAATCGATTCCAGTTGGCCAATATGAAGCATCGAAGGTGATCGGATTAACACCGGTTCAAACGATTACGCGAATCATTATTCCGCAGGTCGTAAAAATTGTTTTACCGTCTGTAGGAAATGAAGTGATCAACTTAGTGAAAGATACGTCGCTTGTTTATATCCTTGGGTTATCAGACGTTATGCGCGCGGGGAAAATTGCGATGGAGCGTGACACTACCTTACTTCCGTTATTCGGTGTAGCAATCATTTACTTAGCGCTGACAGGAGTTACGTCAGTTATCTTGAAACAACTAGAAAATCGTTTGAATTATTATCGTTAGGCAGGTGGAAAAAATGATTGAATTAAAAAATGTAAACAAATCCTTTGGTAGTAAAAAAGTGATTAATAATTTGGACTTAGTCATTCCTGATGGACAAATCTTAGCCATCGTCGGTCCATCTGGAGGAGGTAAAACGACGCTGTTGAGAACCCTGGCTGGATTAGAAACAGCTGACAGCGGGACGTTTTTATTAGATGGAAGCCCCTTTGATCCAACTTCTTCGAAACAACAGGAGCAGGTCGTTGGCGTGGTTTTCCAAGATTTCCAATTATTTCCGCATTTGAGTGTGATGGATAATATTACGATCGGACCACGATTAGTCTTGAAGCAGGATAAAGAGACCTATACAAGCAAGGCGAACCATTTAGCGAAATTATTGGATATCGAAGAATTATTAAATAATTTTCCTTATCAATTATCAGGTGGGCAAAAGCAACGCTTAGCGATTGCCCGGGCGATGGCGATGAACCCCAAGGTATTGGCATACGATGAACCAACAAGTGCATTAGATCCTGCGTTACGTCAGCAAGTAGCGAGCTTGATTTTAGAATTAAAAGCAGACGGTGTGACTCAGATCGTCGTAACCCATGATTTAGATTTTGCTGAGGAAATTGGTGACAAGGTATTGAAGGTAGAACCTATCAAATAAAAACGATATTAGGAGGAGTTAGTATGAAAATGAAAAAATTGGTTTTGGGAATGGTGGCTGTTTTGACTTTAGTGAGTTTAGCCGCGTGTGGAAAGAAAGAAGCCAGCGGTGACGACAGCTGGAAAACCATTGAGAAGGATAAAAAGGTAACGATTGGTTTAGATGATACGTTTGTACCAATGGGCTTCAAGGATGAGGATGGAAAAATCGTAGGCTTTGATATTGATCTAGCAAAAGCGGTTTTTGACCAATATGACATCAAAGCTGATTTTCAGCCAATCGACTGGTCAATGAAGGAAAATGAATTGGACAACGGTACGATTGATCTAATCTGGAATGGCTATACTGTTACAAAATCAAGAGAAAA
Organism: Enterococcus avium ATCC 14025; assembly: GCF_000406965.1. Taxonomy (GTDB): domain Bacteria; phylum Bacillota; class Bacilli; order Lactobacillales; family Enterococcaceae; genus Enterococcus_A; species Enterococcus_A avium. The sequence continues at coordinate 255,497 of NZ_KE136366.1, forward strand.
GAAAGTGCTTTTTTCTGATCCTTACGCGCAAAATGAACAAGTCTTGGTCACAAAAAAAGACAGCGGGATCACCAAAGCAGCAGATATGAAAGATAAAGTCTTAGGTGCTCAAGAAGGTTCTTCTGGCTATGAAGCCTTTAACAATGAGACAAAAACCTTGAAGGACATCGTTAAAGAAAACGATGCAACCTTGTATGCTAGCTTCAATGAAGCAATGATTGATTTGGAAAATGGTCGGATCGACGGAGTGTTGATTGATAAGGTTTATGCGGATTACTACTTGAAGAAGGCGAATAAACTAGATGAATACAACATTTTCAACGTTGGTTTCAAGAATGAAAACTTTGCAGTTGGCGCACGTAAAGGCGATAAGGAATTAGTAAGTAAAATTAATAGTGCATTCAAAGAATTACAGGACAACGGCAAATATGCTGAAATCTCTAAGAAATGGTTTGGTGAAGAATGGTCTTTACCAAAAGAGTAATCAGAACGTCCCCTTAAATTTTAATTAACCAAAAAGAAAAGGCGAGCAAAACTTTTGTTCGCCTTCTTTTTTTTGTATAATGGTACAGAATGGAAAGAGGGATAACATGGCGCAAAAAAAGCGTACAAAGAAAAAAAGAAAAACGAAAAAGCAAAAACAACTACAAGAACAGCGCCTGATCATCGGGCTTGGGCTTTTATTTATTTTATTCACAGTCTTTGCCATATTTAAATTAGGTTTCTTAGGAAATTTAATTGCAAATGTATTACGCTTGATTGGCGGCAATACCTATCAGTTTTTAGCATTGCTATTAGGCTTTTATGGAGCACTGCTGGTAGCGAAAAATACTAAGCTGCGAATAACTAAACCACGGCGTTGGATCGGTATCGGTGTTTTCTATTTAGGGATTTTATTGATTCTCCATGCCCGTTTGTTTATGAAAGTGGAGAGCCAAGATCCAAATATTTTAAAGACGACTTGGGATCTTTTAATGGTCGATTTTTTAGGAAATCAAATCACCCAAAATGTTGGCGGCGGGATGCTTGGAGCGGCACTTTATAATTTGACGCACTTTTTAGTATCACAGGTCGGTAGTTATTTGATCGCTGTTTTACTATTGATTCTTGGTATTTTCTTGTTCAGTCTCTTAGAATTTAACCAAGTAACCGATTATCTTGCCCATCTTGTTGATACCTTGCGGGAGAAATTCTCTGAATCAGACGAGAAAAAAGCGCAAAAAGCTGCTAAAAAGGAAGAGCGTCAAGCGCAAAGGGCACAAGCTAAAGCTGAAAAACAAGCAGCCGAAAAAGCAAAGATGGAAGCAGAACAAGCAGAACGTGAAAAAAACAGAGTACGTTCCTTGACCCCAGGCGAACAACTGGCAAAAGAAAGCCAAGAGCGTTTAGAGAAAGAGCCTGAGCAAATGACCTTGGTACCAATCGAAGGCTTCCAAGAAAATTTAGAGCCTTTGTCAGCAACTGCGGCACCAGTAGCAACGAAGAAAGTGGAGCTTGATGAAGAAGAAATCGATGATCCTGGTGATTTAGAATTTGAAATCAATGCAGAACCGGAAGATCATGATTATCAATTGCCGCCTTCTACGTTACTGGATTCGATTCCAGCGGCAGACCAAAGCGATGAATACAAAAAAATCGAACAAAATATCAAAGTACTAGAAAAAACCTTCAATAGCTTTGGCGTAGATGCAAAGGTTGTGAAAGCCAGCTTAGGACCATCTGTGACAAAATTCGAGGTACAACCAGCCGTTGGTGTGAAGGTCAGCAAAATCGTCAACCTAACCGATGATATTGCCTTAGCCTTAGCTGCGAAGGATGTGCGGATGGAAGCACCGATTCCAGGGAAATCACTGATCGGTATTGAGGTGCCAAACAGTACGATCAGCATGGTTTCCTTCCGTGACATCATTGAAGCCCAGCCTAATCATCCAGATAAATTATTGGAAGTACCATTAGGTCGAGATATCTCAGGGATGGTTCAGACCGCCGATCTATCTAAAATGCCTCACTTGTTAGTTGCAGGTTCGACTGGTAGTGGGAAGTCTGTTTCAATCAACGGAATTATCACCAGTATTTTGATGCGGGCGAAACCGAATGAAGTCAAATTAATGATGATTGACCCGAAAATGGTTGAGTTGAATGTCTATAACGGGATTCCTCATTTATTGACACCGGTTGTAACCAATCCGCGGAAAGCGGCACAAGCCTTACAAAAGGTTGTTCAGGAAATGGAAGAGCGCTACGAAAAATTTGCGGCAACTGGAGTGCGAAACATTTCTGGCTTCAATGAATTAGTTATTCAGAAAAATCTAGAGGATGGACAAAATCGTCCGATTTTACCATTTATAGTAGTTATCGTGGATGAGTTGGCCGATTTGATGATGGTGGCAAGTAACGAAGTTGAAGATGCTATCACTCGTTTAGCCCAAATGGCTCGTGCTGCAGGTATTCATATGATTCTTGCAACACAACGTCCAAGTGTCGATGTTATTACTGGGATCATTAAAGCCAATGTGCCATCACGAATCGCCTTCGCCGTTTCCAGCGGAACGGACTCGCGGACGATCATCGACAGTAATGGGGCGGAAAAACTATTAGGCCGTGGAGACATGCTGTTTTTACCAATGGGAGAAAACAAACCAATTCGTGTTCAAGGCGCCTTCATCTCTGATCATGAAGTAGAACGTGTAGTAGAATTTGTTTCTGATCAGCAGGAAGCTCACTACGAAGAAAAAATGATGCCAACAGAAGAAACTTCTTCTTCGCCATCAGAAACACCGCAGGATGAATTGTATGAAGAAGCAAAGGCTTTAGTTATCGACATGCAGACAGCCAGCATTTCCTTGCTGCAGCGACGCTTTCGTATCGGATATAACCGAGCTGCTCGCATCGTGGAAGAACTGGAGGAGCATGGCGTGATTGGACCTTCCACAGGCAGTAAGCCACGGGAAGTTCTCTTACAAAAAGCAGAAGAAGAGCTAGAAAATCCATTAGAGGAATAAAGGATAAGGTGTGACAAGGGGAATTGTCACACCTTATTTTTGTAGTCTTTATCCAATTAAAAAAATAGTTTTTTATAGATAGTTCAGTTTGTGAATTTTTTTCTTTTTTCCAAAGTTGATTGTTTTCTCTTTGTGAATCGGTTATAGTATGTAGCGAATGTCTGCTTACTTTTCATCTATTACAGAGCAAACGTAGTTATAAATTAATCATTGAAAAATGATTTCGTTTAAATGATTTAGGAGGAAATACCTTGGAAAAACCCTCAATTTATGGTTTAAGAAGAGAAGAATTAGTTGAATGGTTTCTAGAGCATGGCGAGAAGAAATTTCGCGCTACTCAAGTTTGGGAGTGGCTTTATCGCAGTCGTGTGAGCGAGTTTTCGGAAATGAGCAATCTGTCTAAACAAACCATCGCACTACTAGAAGAGAACTTTATCATCAATCCTTTAAAACAATTAGTTGTACAAGAAGCTAGTGATGGCACAGTCAAATATTTATTTGAATTGCCGGATCATTTAATGATTGAAACAGTCTTGATGCGTCAGGAATATGGCTTGTCTGTTTGTGTAACGACTCAAGTTGGGTGCAATATTGGTTGTACGTTTTGTGCGTCTGGTTTGTTGAAAAAGCAGCGAGATTTGACTGCTGGTGAAATCGTGGCTCAAATCATGTTGGTCCAACACTATTTTGACGAATGCGGTGAAGATGAACGTGTCTCTCACGTTGTTGTGATGGGAATTGGCGAGCCGTTTGATAATTACAATAATGTTATGAATTTCCTTCATGTCATTAATGACGATAAAGGGATGGCGATTGGCGCTCGACACATCACCGTTTCAACTAGCGGATTAGTACCGAAGATCAAGAAGTTTGCGGAAAATGGTTTACAAGTAAACCTGGCGATTTCGTTGCACGCGCCGAACAATGAAGTTCGTTCGTCGATTATGCGAATTAACCGCAGCTTTCCAATCGAAAAATTAATGGAAGCAGTGGATTATTATATAGAAGAAACAAATCGTCGAGTTACTTTCGAATACATTATGCTTTCAGGAGTGAATGATCGTCCAGATCACGCGCAACAATTGGCAGACTTAATGAAGAATAAGAAAAAATTAGTTTATGTGAATTTAATTCCTTATAATCCTGTCAGTGAGCACGATCAATATTCTCGCAGTAGTAAAGCAGATGTTCTGCGCTTTTACGATGTATTGAAAAAGAATGGGATCAATTGTGTAATCCGTAAAGAACATGGTACAGACATTGATGCTGCGTGTGGACAATTACGTAGTAAACAAATGAAAAAAGCTACAGTCAAATAAGCATCCAGACTCTCTCAATATCGGGAGAGTTTTTTTCTGTGTTTATAAAATTCATTAATAATATAAGTTTAACTATGAGATGGTCCACATGATGCCTTTAGGAGATCGTGGAAAGGAAAAATAGGCCCTTCAGTCTTAATTAGTTGTGATACACTTAAAAGAAAAGGTCTTCAAGAATGCCGGTTCTGTTTTTTTCAGGCAGCAAAGTATTAAGATAAATCTCATATTTAGAAACAATCTGAAAAGAGACTGGCAAAAAAAATACATTCATGGGAGAAAAAAATGAACGAGACAGACATCCAAACGATTTTAGAGCATCGGTATGATCAAGGCTGGGATTATTGGACGACAGAGGATAGACGCTTGGGAAAAGGAGCGCCCTTTTCGTGTTTAGAATCAGCGGAGTATTTATTAGAGTTGGGAATGAATCCGCAAGAAGAAATTCTGCAAAAAGTAGCAGAGCTTCTATGGGAGAGCTGGCGTGAACCAGGAGAATTTCGGCTTTATCCTAAAGGAGCAGTCTTCCCATGTCAAACAATTCCAGCGGCTACACTGTTGGTACGCTTAGGTCATGAAGATGATCCACGAATGAAGCAAACGCTGAAACATTTATTGACTACACGCTACGAAGATGGAGGGTGGTGGTGCAAGAAATTCTATTTTGGCAAAGGTCCAGAAACGGAATTTTCTAATCCTTTGCCTACTCTGAACGCGTTAGAATTATTCCGACGGATAAATTTTGTTGAGGAAACTGAATTAGATGATGCGGTGGATTTTTTATTAAGCCATTGGGAAACGAAACTTCCACTTGGTCCATGCCATTATGGAATTGGGACGCTGTTCATGCAAGTAGAATACCCATTTCGCGGGTACAATTTATTTTATTATCTTTATGTTTTGTCCTTTTATAAAAAAGCACGAAATGACCAACGGTTCAAAGAAGCCTTTAAAGTATTGCAGGAAAAAACGGTGGCCGATCAAATCGTAGTAGAACGGGTAGTTCCTAAATTACGTAAATTAAACTTCTGCAAAAAAGATCAGGTTAGCCTGTTAGCAACTGAACGGTATCAAGAAATTTTGACGAATATAGCGGAATAAAAGCCCATGATATTTTTATGCGTATCTTTTTAACAAAAGAAGAGGAGGTACGTCATGAAATTAATTGAAGTAAAGAGAGAGTATGGGCTTAATCAAAATACATTTTACGGCTGGTTAAGAGAAAATCAAATGATCATCAAAGAGATGACAGGATATGTTATTGGTCCTAAAGCTTTTGAGGGTATGGAGACAAGGACAAATCGGAGGGTGAATGATGACGGTGAAATTTTGATCACGACTCAAGTTATAATTGATAATCAAAAAATCCCTCAATTATTGGAACAGTATGAATCCTCCGGTTTACCAAAACTTTACTCGAACCGAAGAGTGGAGAGTGAGCGACAGCGAGCTTCTAACGGTGAATTAGAAAAACGTGTGGAAATTCTAGAAAATCAGCTAGCTATCTATGTAAATCAAAATAACCGAAAGCACACGTGAAGGTGCTTTCGGTTATTTTTTCGTATTACGCTAAAATCGTGCCGACAGGAAAAAGTCTTCTGAAAACTTTTCGAACGAGTGGTCCAGCGATAATTATTTGAAATGGCAGTGCCATCACAAGATTTTTCAAAATGTTCGTTCCCCACATAATGAACAATTTGTTCCATTCATGTGTATGGCTTAAAACTTCAATAGAGCCATAAAGCGACATGAAAAAGACCATGGGTAAAACCATGCAGCTAGAAATGGTTAAGACTTTGCGTAAAGGACTAGCAAATGTAGGCATGATTTTGAATGCGATTTTTTTCGCTGTAGTCGAAACGACAAACCAGTCCAGAATTAAAGCGCAGCAATAGCCCAAAGGTAAACCGAGCCAGGCTGTTTTAAGTACCTCTAAAGTGATTGTACCGGATTGTAAAGCGATATTATATAAGCTCATCCAGAACACCATCACAAAACACATCATTATCGTATAAACAAAACTTTCTCTTTTATTACTTGGCATAAAAATCCTCCTAAATTTAAATATGGTGAATTCATAAACAGGTCATGAATTTCAAGACGCAAAAAAAGGCAATCATATAACTCGCTACGATTGCCACTTGGGATCTTCACTGCGTTATGGAAAGTCATTTTTTGCTTTTTCCATTATATACAGATTTTTATGATTCATGTAAGTAAAATTTTTATTTTTTTTCACCAATTTCATCTTTTAAACGATAAATCTTAGAAGGACGACCGATTCCGACTGGTCGTTCGCCAATTTCATCAAAATATTGCAGCATTGCTTTTTTGAAATTTGAGTGATCGACGGTTTTATAATCAACGCCTAAAAATTTCGCAAAAACTTTACGTGCTTCAGTAATCGTAAATTCTTCACCTAAAACCTGTAAAATTAATGGTTCGTGATCCATTTTGTTTAAAACACGATTGAAGGCTTTGCGGATAATCTCATTATGGTCAAAGGCTAAAGTATCTTTACCGATTGATTTTCCAGCCTCAAGCTCAATTTCAATTGAAATACCATCACTTGTTAAGCAAATCGTATCGCCGTGCCGTTCCAGATTAAACCAGCGCGCATCCTGTGTATCATCTCCAGCAGTGGGAGGTACTTGTCCAATAAATGCAAGATAGCTGACAGTAATCACCCAACCACGAGGATCACGGTTCGGTGTACTAAAGGTATGGAGCTGCTCGACACTTTTTCGGCCGATAGTTAAACCGGTTTCTTCAGCGGTTTCGCGACGTACACTGTCGTTAGTGGATTCATTGCGCTCAACGAATCCGCCAGGGAGTGCCCAAGAATTACGATAAGGATTGCCGCGTCGCTGAATTAGTAAAATTTTTAATTGATCCTCTTCTTTGTTATAGCCCATAATGACGATATCGACAGTGACTGAGGGCTTGTCATACTCGGGGTGGTCTTGTTCTTTATACCAAGCAATGAATTCCGCTTCATCTGCTTCGTGTTCATAGTAATCTTTTTCTGCTTCTTTAGAGGCAAATTTTTTCATCTACAGTTCACCTATTTCTTATAAGTATTCGCTACCTTATTGTAGCATGAATAATAAAAAAAGGGGAACTCCGCTTGGAATTCCCCTTTACTACTCATAATTATTTTGATGAGTCAGTTGCTTTCTTATTTGAACTATTTGTTGTTAAGAAGTCAGATAAGATATTTTCAAATGAATCATCTTTGATCTTCACGTTTGCTTTCTTCAATTCTTTTGAAATTACTTCAGAAGAGAAGGTTTGATCAGCCATTTTAGTGTCTTCAGCGATTTGTTTTAATTCCTTTTTGTATTTATCCATGTCATTGCCTTTAGATGAATTTTTTTCCATCTTAACAATGTAGTAGCTTGATTGGTAAGTAGATGAATCCATTGCCGTAATCACATCAGAAACTTCGCCATCCTTCAACTTAAAGGCTGCTTCTTTAACTTCAGAAGGAACAGTTGTTGATTGTGAGTCAAATTTGATTTCGCCGCCATCTTTTTTCGTTGTTGAATCTTGTGATTTTTCTTTAGCGATCTTCGCGAAATCACCTTTGTCATCTAATTGTTTTTTGATTTCTTTTGCTTCATCTTCGCTGCTAGCTAAAATAATGCGAGCAGTTACTTCTGGATGGAATGAATCCCAAGCAGCTTTTATGTCTTTATCAGTAATTTTTACATGAGCTTTTAATCCTTCTTGGAAAGCTAAAGACTGTTTCAAGTATTCTTTATACGATTTTTTTGTATAGCCAGCTGATTGTAGTTGACTTTCAAAGCTATCGCCTAATTGCTTCTCTTGTTTCTTATATTCTTTGTCAATTTGCTTGTCTGTGACTTTATCACCATAGGCATTTTCAAAAACCTTATAGATGATCATGTTACGTACTAAACTTTGGTTCGATTGTTCTTTTTTCGCTTCATTATAAAAATCTTCGACGGTAATTTTACCGCCCTTCATTGTTGCGATGTCTTGATTAGAACTTCCTGAACAAGCCCCTAAAACAATTACACTAAGTAAGCCAGTAGTGGCTAAAAGAATCTTTTTCTTCATTTCTATGCTACAACTCCTAAAAATTAAAATTTACATCTGTTTGTTATTCCTGTTCAACTATAACACACCTAAAAATGTAAAGGAAAGGGGATTAAAAATAGTTTCCGAGAAAATTCACAATAAAGGCATAATTATTTTTAATGAAATAAATTGGTTACTGCTATCCAGCAGGACGCTCTAAAGAATAGCGGCCCTTCTTGATTACTTTTTTTTCATCGACTTCAGGCAAGGCCAGATTGATTTTGTCAATTTGTTCTTGGATCTGTTGAATGCGCGGCTCCGCTTGGAAGCGAAATTCCTCGATATCCTTTTCCACGCCAGATTTAAAGGCGGGAACTAATGTATCAAAGGTTTCCTTTAGGTTCGTTACAGATTCACGAAAATCAGCCAGATTATCATTTAATTCGTCCGTTAATACTACGAGTTCACGCGTATTAGTGATCAGTTTTTCCCGGGTTTCTTCTCCTTTACGTGGTGCTAATAGAAGTCCGCCGAGTGTTCCAAGACCGGCACCAAATAAAATTCCTTTAAAAAAACTCATTTATTTCACCTGCTCCTTGATCTTATCCGCGATCGCTTGTAATTCTTCTGCTGACTGTTCCTCCGCATGATTACCAAAATGAATCGAAAAATCATCCTTTTTACTGTAGCGAGGGATCAGATGAACATGTGAGTGGAAAACAGATTGATACGCCAACTCTTTATTATTATTTATGATATTTAAGCCCTCCATTTCAGGAAATGCTTTTTCAAGTGCACGGGCAATTTTAGGAATACGTGTAAAGAGATCAGCGGCTAAATTTTCATCATATTCAAAAATATCAGTTACATGTTTTTTTGGCACAACTAATGTGTGGCCTTTCGTTGCTTGCGAGATGTCTAGAAATGCATAGACTTTTTCGTCCTCATAAATTTTGTAGCTAGGGATTTCTTGATCAATAATTTTACAAAAAATACAATTTTCCATTGCAAACATCCTTTCTCATTCACTCATATTGTTTTATATTGTGCCGCTGCTGCAAAAAGCAGGTAAGCGATCGTAAATACTTCTTTTACTTTACCATAACTTGTAATACTTGTGCTGGAAAAGGTTGGGAGAAGATTAATTATTTATAGGATTCTGCTATAATGTAAACTATGAAATTGAGTGCCGCTTCAGCGAGGCTATTTCTGCCTTAAATTTAGAAAATGAGAAGCCATTAGTTTTTCGTATAAATAGAGTGAAACGAACTAGGAGGATAAGTATGAGCTTAACGATTCAGCATGTTACGGGCGGCTACGGTCACTTGCCTGTTTTAAAGGATATTAATTTTGAAGTCCATAATGGAGAAATGATCGGTTTGATCGGCTTGAATGGAGCAGGGAAATCTACAACGATCAAAAATATCATTGGATTATTGACGCCGCAGAAGGGAACTATTGCAGTTGATGACTTGACTTTACAGCAAGATCCAGAGAACTATCGAAAAAAGATCGGTTATATTCCTGAAACACCTTCATTATATGAAGAATTAACGTTGCGAGAACATATCGAAGTTACCGCAATGGCATATGGGATTCCAAAGGATGAGGCGATGAAACGGGCTGAATCATTATTGAAGACCTTTCGTTTGGAAAATCGTCTAGACTGGTTCCCTGTGAATTTTTCTAAGGGAATGAAGCAGAAAGTGATGGTTCTATGTGCCTTTTTAATCCAACCCAGTTTGTATATCATCGATGAACCCTTTTTAGGATTAGACCCATTGGCAATCAATGCGCTATTAGAGCTGATGGTAACGATGAAGGAGCAAGGGGCCGCAATCTTGATGTCTACTCACATTTTAGCAACGGCAGAGAAGTATTGTGATCGTTTTATCGTATTGCATGAGGGTGAAGTACGAGCACAAGGGACTTTGCAGGAATTGCAGGCGGAATTTAATTTGCCAGGTTCCTCTTTGGATGAAATCTATATTGCGTTGACAAAGGAGAAAGAACATGCATGATTTTTTTCTATTAAGGCGGCAACGCCATCAGAAAAAAATGATGAAATATATGCGCTACGTATTGAATGATCATTTTGTTTTGGTGTGCTTGTTTTTAGTCGGAGGACTAGCCTTTTATTATTCAAATCTTTTAAAACAATTACCGACAGATTTTCCTTGGAGCTTGCCAATCGTAGGAATTATTTGGTGGTTTATCTTACCATTTGGTAAGTTAGCGACCTTAGTTGAACCAGCGGATATGACCTTTTTATTACCTAAAGAAAAGGAAATGGGGAACTATCTATCACGCGGTTTACGTCATTCAATCGCTTTTCCATTCGTAATTGAACTGCTTATTTGCGGAGTGTTATTGCCATTAGTGGTTTTAGCCAAACAAGTAAGTTTTGTAAGCTTTTTCTTTTACTTACTAATGCTTTGGGGCCTAAAATTAGGAAATTTAAGAATACAACGCTTAGCATGCTACCAAGAAACACGGGAGCAAACGCAACGTTTGACTGTATTCTGGTTCTGTGTGAGTGGTGTGATTATTTTTGCTAGTTTATATGGATCAGCGTGGCTTGGCACGATTTTGGCTTTCGTAGCAGTATTTGGGTTCATTTCGATCACGCAGGAAAAGGATCGACTGTTGGATTGGAGTAAGATGATTGATCAGGAAAATGCTCGCTTGCATCGGATTTATCAATTTATTAATTTGTTTACTGATGTTCCAGAAGTTGAAGCAAAAGTACGACGCAGAAAGTATTTAGACGGTTTATTAGCAAGAATTCGCTTCAAGCAAGAAAACACGTATCTTTATCTATTTGCCCGCAGAGCTCTGCGGGGAGCAGAATTTGGTGGACTGTTCTTTCGTTTATTGATTGTAGGCGGTGTATTGCTATTTTCGCTGAATGACTTTCGCTTTATTGCGGGTGTCAGTATGCTGTTTATTTACTTAATAGGTTTTCAAATGATTCCTTTGTATAATCAGTTTGATTACATTAGTGCGACTCAGCTTTATCCAGTTTCGGAGAAGTATAAAAAGACTGCTTTGCGTCAGTTAATGGTCATTTTGTTATCTGCCGCGGCAATTATTTTCACCATTTGCAGTATGATACATTTGTCTATTGTCGGAAGTTTCGCTTTAATTGTGTTACTTTTAGGTGAAATTGGCTTGTTTGCTTGGTTCTATCTCCCGACCAGAATAAAGAAAATGGAGGATTAGTGAATGAAAGTATTATGGAATGAAGAAATTGTCGATGAATCAGAAGTAAAGATTGATATAGAAGATCGCGGTTATCAATTTGGTGACGGTATTTACGAAGTGATTCGGATTTATGATGGGTATATGTATATGGAAAAGGAGCATTTGGACCGTCTTTGGGTCAGTGCTGAAAAAATTCGCATGACACTTCCATTTACAAGAGAAGAATTAAGTCAGCGTCTGCATCGCCTAGCACAAGAAGTTGGACTTGAAAATGCTCGAGTTTATTTTCAAGTAACACGTGGTACAGCAAAACCGCGACTACATGATTTTCCCAATCCGAAAGAAGTTCAACCGGTTTTGATGGCTGATATTCAACCTGCGTCTCGCCCAAGTGCGAAACAGAATATCGGTATTCGCGCTGGTTTTGTAGAAGATAAACGCTGGCTGCATTGCGACATCAAATCCATCAGCTTATTAGGCAATATCATGGCCTTAGATGAAGCACAGCAAAAAGGCTATGACGAAGCAGTTTTAGTACGCGATGGCATTGTAACGGAAGCATCAGCATCAAATTTGTGGATGGTGAAAGACGAAGTGCTTTATACCCATCCAGACGGGAATCTTGTTTTACCAGGAATCGCAAAAATTAAAATTCGGGAATTGGTAAAAGCTTTAGGTATCGAATTGAAAGAAGAAGCATTCACTGAAAAAGAGCTACTTGCGGCAGACGAATGTTTTAAAACGAGTTCAGTAGCCGAAATCATGCCAATCATTGAAATCGATAATCAAACAATTGGTGATGGGACGCCAGGGAAAGTGACGAAAAAGCTTCTTAACGCGTATATCGAGTCAGTGAATTTAGCGGTTCAGGCGCATCGTGATGAAAAATAATCAAAGAAGAACATACATGCCCTTGACGAAGCGACTTTCCCCGACTAAAATAGGAAATACGTTTAAAATGCTAGGGGAGGGCCTTGGGAATGGAGTTTCAGTTGGATAGTGACTGGCGTGTGCAGCCGATCAAAGGTGATACGGGAAAAACGTATATCGGCTATCGTGACGAAGATCGCGTCTTCATTAAACGAAATACCACCCCAATGTTGGCGGCTTTATCTCGTGAAGGAATCGCACCAAAACTTGTTTGGATCAAACGAACAGGAAATGGTGATACACTGACTGCTCAAGAATGGTTGGATGGTCGAATTCTTGAGCCAGAAGAAATTCCGCGTCGAAATGACGTGGTTGATGTATTATATCATCTACATCACTCGCCATCATTGAAAGTGATGTTAAAAAAAATGGGTGGACGTCAAGTGTCACCACAACAACTATTAGCTGATTATGAGGCGAATTTGCCGACAATGATTGAGCAAAATGGTTTTATTGAATTAGTGTATGATTATTTGAAAAAAAATATCCCAACCTACGCTAAAAAGAATTACACCGTTGTTCATGGGGATGTAAATCATCGGAACTGGTTGGTTTGTTCTAACTATTTATATCTAGTTGACTGGGATTCGGTGATGTTCGCTGATCCAGCATTAGATATTGGTACGATTTTAGGAAACTATGTACCATTATCCAGCTGGAGTAAATGGCTCGTCCGCTATGGGATTCGCCCGACGGATGAAAATATGGAACGAGTATACTGGTATGGCTTAATGAGCTTGCTGCTAGAGATCGCTCGTCAGTATAAACGAGAAGAATATCATCATATGAATCAATCAATCTTACAATTAAAACGAATTTTTGCTGGAAGCTGAACGTCTTGTTCAGCTTTTTGTAAGTTCAATTAACGGATGAATAAAATAGGTTTGTTCATGGAAATACTGTTATTGATTTTATTTTAAAAGAACTTTTTGGAGGGAAACAATGCGCGTTAGAAACCGTCCGGGGGCTGCAGAAATGCTGGCTGCCCGTCCTGAATATGTTGTACAAGAACCAGAAGCGTGGAAAGGCCGCTGGTCTGAACGTTTCGGTAATGATCATCCGATCCATATTGAAATCGGTATGGGGAAAGGTCAATTCATCACTGGAATGGCTGCTGCACATCCTGAAATCAATTATATTGGAATTGAGATGCAAGTGAGTGTGATTTCTATCGCACTAGATAAATTAGTTGAAGCAGAATTGCCAAATTTACAATTATTGCATGTTGATGGGTCGGAGCTGACAAATTATTTTGCTGATAGTGAAGTTGATCAAATATATTTGAACTTCTCTGATCCATGGCCAAAGAAAAAACATGAGAAGCGACGTTTAACTTCACCAAGCTTCTTAGCAGTAGATGAGGAAATTTTACGACCTGCTGGTGAGATTCATTTTAAAACTGACAATCAAGGATTGTTCGAATACTCACTGAGTAGTTTTTCAAAATACGGTATGACATTGGAACAAGTTTGGTTAGACTTGCATGAAAGTAATTATGAAGGAAATATTATGACCGAATATGAAGAAAAATTTTCAAGCAAAGGACAGCGAATTTACCGAGTGGAAGCCCGTTTTAAAGACAAAACAAAATAATTGCTACAAGAAGATGAACTTTTTTTGGTTTATCTTCTTTTTTTTGAAGAATTGAAAATGTTCTGCGTATATTATTTTCGAGGTGAAAGGAATGGAGATTGAACAGTTTTCAGACGAATTGATCCAATATGGTTTCGATCATCAAATGCAGGATTTATATTTATTACCTCAAGGTGAAAAGTACCGCTACTTTTTTCGGAGAGGTCCCTTCTATGAACATAAAAACTCGACTCTATCCTATGTTAATAATGAAATGTGTGTGGTTTCTGCCCTGCAGTTGATCAATCGTTTCAAATATTTGGGTCAAATGGATGTCAGTGAAAAACGAAAAGCTCAGCTTGGTGCGATCTCCTACCCCTTGCCTCATAGTGAACAACGGTTACGTCTTTCGACTGTTGGAAATTATTTACAACAAGAAAGTTTAGTTATTCGTTTTCTGCATCAATTTGGTCGCAGTCCCGAAGTATATCATTTACCAGAGCAAATTGAAATTCTCCAGCAACACACAAAAAAACGTGGTTTATACCTATTTTGTGGTCCCGTAGGTTCAGGGAAAACAACCTTAATGTATAAATTGGCACGAGAGATGGATGGTCAAGTGATCACGATTGAAGATCCTGTAGAGATTGAAGAAGCAGATTTCTTGCAGTTGCAAGTAAACGAAAAAATTTATCAGAGTTACGATGAACTGATTAAGCTGTCTTTACGACATCATCCCGATGTTTTAATAATCGGGGAGATTCGTGATACGAAAACGATTCAAGGAGCGATCAGAGCTGCTCTGACTGGTCATTGTGTGTATGCAACAATCCATGCGGCCAGCCTAGAGTCTGCCCATGCGAGGATTTTTGAACTGGGTGGGGAAGCCACACTGCTCAAAGAATGTTTACAGGGAATTGTTTATCAGGAACTGTTGTCAGTAAATGAAACGGTAGGGTTATTGACTAGTTATCGATTTTATAAAGAGGAAGTACATTTTACTTGGAAAGAAGGGTTAAATCGTGTGGCGCAAAAAGCAAATGACGAGAAAACAACGAGTTGATTTTGTTCATCTATTAGGAGATCTCTTGCAAAATGGTTTTAGTTTGCAGCAGGCGTTTGCTTTTTTTATCAATGCCAATCTTTTTGCACCGTCTATTTTGGAAGCCGTTCAACAAGATTTACATCAGGGAAAAAGTTTGGCACTAAGCTTTACCCAACTGCGGTATTCGAATGACCAGCTCTTACAAATCGAATTAGCGGAGACTCATGGGGATTTGGCCCAAACGCTATTAGGAATCGCTGAACAAATGCGCTTAGTTCAACGTCAGCGAGAAAATTTTCTAAAAGCTGTATCCTATCCGCTGCTTTTACTCGTTTTCTTAATCGTAATTCTTTTAGGTATGCGTTTTTTCTTACTTCCCCAGCTATTGACCAGCGGAATGATCCGTGCAGAAGACTTTTCTGTACAGTTAATAAAAGCAGTTCCTATGATTGGATTAGGAATAATTCTTTTTTTGCTCTTACTGATGGTCAGCTGGAGGAATTGGGGAAAGCGGCATAATTATATAGTTCGCTTTCGTTTCTTGGCGAAAATTCCACTTGTAGGAACATTGTTCAGCAATTACTATTCAGCTTATTTCGCATTGGAATGGGGCAAGCTTTTTCAACAAGGTTTAGAACTGAATCAGATTATTGAATGTTTGTTGGTAATTGATGGAAAATCATTGATGCAAGAGCTTGCTGCTGATTTAAAAATCCGTTTAGCACAAGGCAATACTTTAGCAGCAGAATTAGGACGTTATCCTTTTTTGACTAAAGAATTCAGTCGAATTGTGTTTCAGGGAGAGGCTCGCGGAAATTTAGCAAAGGAGCTATTAACTTATAGTCAATTAGTTTGGCGTCGTTTTTTTAATCAATTAGAATTTTTGGTTTCATGGTTGCAGCCGCTTGTCTTTCTAATTGTTGCACTTTTGATTGTCAGCTTGTATTTAACAATGCTGCTGCCTTTAACAAATTTGGAGGGGATACTGTGAAGAAGAAGCTTTCAGGTTTTACTTTGTTGGAAATGTTAGTTGTTTTATTTATTATTAGTCTGCTGTTGCTGTTATTTGTACCCAAACTAATGAGTCAAAAAGAAAGCGCAACCAATAAAAGCGATGCTGCTATTGTCAAAGTTGTTGAGACACAAATTGAAGTCTTTGAACTGGATTATGGACGTAAGCCAGAGGAAGGTGAATTAGTCAGTAAAGGTTATGTTAGTGAAGACCAGTATAATAAATATGTACAAAAGAAATAAATTTAGCGGCTTCACCTTAATCGAGACGTTGATTGTTTTAGCTTTGGTTTGTGCTTTTGTATTGTTGCCGACGATTGCTATCAAAAGCTGGCAGCATCAATTGGAAAAAAACTTTTTCTATTATCAATTTGAAAAATCTACTTTGCACTTGCAGCAAGTGGCTATTGCAGATCATCAAAGAACTCGAATTAGTCTTAATAGCAGTTCCCAATTAATTGATTTCTATACCAATCATACCGAATTATCATGGAGAATATTGCCCGTTCCAAAATCAATTAAATTAGGCAGCAGGTATTCGATTTATTTTAAAGCTGGCAGCGGTAATGTTTCTACTGATCAGCCTGGGAATGGAAATATTCCAAAGGTCGTTTTTACTGATGAAGGAAAAGTTATTACCTATCAGTTTCAGATGGGGAGTGGTCGTTTTGAAAGGAAATAAAGGATATATCCTATTAGAGAGCTTGGTCAGTTTAACCATCTTATTAATTATCGTAGCCAGTTATGTCGGTGTTACCGTACAAATGCAAAAAGAAAGTCGCCAACGGTTAGCTACTCTTGAAAATTATCGTGATTTATACACTGAGACAAGACGATGCCGTTTGCACTTTCTGGAAATGCAGAGTTCACAAATGGAGATTTCTGTGGAAAAGGGAATAGCTATACACCAGCAAGGAGGAATCGTGATTGTCAAAAAGTAGCGGCTTCACCTTGTTAGAAAGTTTAGTGGCACTTTTGATGCTTAGTGGTATTTTATTGTTGTTGTCTGGTTTGGTTAAACATGCGAATAAAATGGAACAAGCCATCAGCGGTTACCATCAATTGGAATGGGAAGTGTTTTTGCTTCAATTAGACAATGAGTTGGAGGAAGTTAACTATTTGTCTAGTACAACACATGAAATTAATGGAGAAGTGGAAAACGCGGAAGGGGAAATAGTTGCTGTAACAATTAAGAAAAATAAGCAGCGGATTGTAAAAAGCCAATCCAATGGTTTTCAACCATTATTGACAGGAGTGAATCAATTTGTGTGTAAAGAAAATAATCATGGTGTGGATTTCATCGTTACCTTCGTTGATGGAAAGAAGAAAGAAGGAACATGGATCTTTAAATAGCCAAGGCGGAGCGCTGTTGTCCGTCTTATTGGCTATTTTTTTATTCAGTTTTTTGCTGCTAAATTTAACAACAAGTTATCATCAAACAGCTGATCTGGTGGAGCGTACTGAACACTTATATCAGGCTAAAATTGCAAAAGAACTATTTTTAGCCGACTACCCGAAATTAAAAGAAAAAGAGGGTGTGTGGGAGTTCAACAAGGGGGGACTGTCATACGAAACTGAGGAAGATTATGTGAAAATCGATGTGAAAATTAAAAAGAAAACATATCAATTTTGTGAAAAAATTAGCACATCTAATTCATCTGACTGATATAGTTCGTGGTATCCCGTTGATGAGGGGGAATATCTTGTAAAAGATACATTAGGTTGAATTAGAAAATCAATAATAAAAGAAAGAAAGCGATTGATTAATTACAATATGTCCGCTAAAATAGAACAGGTATCGTGAGTGTTATATTAGTTTGTGAGGTGCAAGATGAATCCAGAAAAAATTGAAACAGCTTTTTCTTTGATGGAAGAAGCGATCATCGCATTGCAGCATTCACTAGGAACTTCTTTTTTTGACGCTTACATCGAAAATACGGAGAACTTAGTTGACAATGCAAAAGTACGCGTGCTTGATCAACAACCTGATGCTGATACTGTCACAAAAGTAGAAGCATTGTATCAAAAATTAATAGGATTAGAGCTTGAGCAAGAAGATTGGCGTAAATTAACGCAATTGATTTTGCTTAAGGGTTCAAAAACGGAAAGCTTACAGCCAAACCATCAATTGACGCCAGATAGTATTGGCTTTTTATTTGTTTTTCTAATTGAACAATTAACGTTAAAAAAGAATCAACCATTAGAAATTTTAGATATTACTGTTGGTATGGGAAATCTATTACTGACGGTGTTGATCAATTTACAGGCAGCAGATTATTCAGTTAAGGGAATCGGTGTGGATAATGATGAGACACTTCTTGCTATTGCAGCTTCAAATAGCTTATTGATGAAGGAAGAAATCAAATTATTCCATCAAGATAGTTTACAGGACTTGTTAGTCGATCCAGTTGATTATGTGATCGGTGATCTTCCCGTAGGTTATTATCCAAATGATCAGCAAGCGGAGAAGTTTGCGACTCATTCTGAAAAAGAACACAGCTATGCTCATCATTTATTGATGGAGCAAGCCATGAATTATGTGAAGCCTGAGGGTTTTGGTCTTTTCTTAGTACCAAGTAATTTTTTAGAAACTGAACAGGGCCCGTTACTGCAAAAATGGTTAAAAGATGAAGTGCTATTGCAAGGAATCATCCAATTACCAGATGAATTATTTAAGTCTGAGCATTCACGGAAGAGTATTCTACTGTTACAGAAAAAAGGTGAAACGGCTGAACAAGCAGAAAAAGTATTGCTCGTTCATCTCCCATCATTAAAAGATCCAAAACAAGTAACCGAGTTCTTCAAAAAATTCGAGGACTGGAAGTCTTCTAATTTATAAACTGCTCGTAGGAGCTAAAAGCATTTCAATTATAAAGGAGAGTTAAAATGTCAAAAACAATTGCAATCAATGCAGGTAGTTCAAGTCTAAAATGGCAACTTTATCAAATGCCTGAGGAATCAGTAATCGCTAAAGGAATCGTTGAACGGATCGGCTTGAATGATTCAATCTTTACCATCAAATATGGCGATGGAGAAAAATTTGAACAAATTTTAGATATCAAAGATCATGAAGTTGCGGTTCAAATGCTATTAGACCAATTAATCGAACTAAAAATTATCACATCATTTGATGAGATTACTGGTGTCGGTCACCGTGTAGTAGCTGGCGGTGAATATTTTAAGGATTCTGTTTTGATTGATGATGAGGTCTTGGAAAAAATCGAAGAACTAAGTGAATTCGCACCGTTGCACAATCCAGCAAATGCAATGGGAATCAAGGCTTTCCGTCATATTTTGCCAAATGTAACAAGTGTGGCTGTTTTTGACACTTCTTTCCATTCAACAATGCCGGCAACGAACTATTTGTATAGTATTCCTAAAGAGTATTATGATAAGTATTCTGCTCGTAAATATGGTTTCCACGGAACTAGTCACCGCTATGTTTCAGAACGTGCGGCTGAATTACTTGGCAAACCGATTGAAGAAACGAAGATTATTACTGCCCACATTGGTAATGGGGGTTCTGTTACTGCTGTTGAAGGTGGTAAATCAGTTGATACATCTATGGGCTTCACGCCGTTAGCAGGGCTGACGATGGGAACACGTGCTGGGGACATTGATGCTTCATTGCTTCCATATCTAATGGAAAAAGCAGGAATCAAGGATATCAACGAGATGATTGATGTATTGAACAAAAAATCAGGTGTTTTAGGGTTAACAGGTATTTCAAGTGATATGCGCGACATCGAAAATGGTGCTGACGAAGGCAATGAAGAAGCTATTTTAGCTTTGGATATTTATTGTGATCGTATCCGTAAATATATCGCTCAATACATTTCAGTAATGAACGGTGTTGATGCTATTGTTTTCACTGCGGGTGTTGGTGAAAATGCTGACCCTGTTCGCCGTATGGTTTTAGAAAATATGACTTGGTTCGGTATTGAAATCGACGAAGAAATCAATAAGAGCATTCATGGAAAAGAAGCGGAACTTTCAACTGAAAATTCTCGCGTAAAAGTATACGTGATTCCAACTGACGAAGAAGTAATGATCGCTCGTGACGTTGAGCGCTTAAGTAAATAACCAATGAAGCCTTTGCCAAAAATGGTGAAGGCTTTTTGTATCGAAAGAATAAACTTTAGGCAGGTAAGGAAATTTTCGATGAAGAAATCTGAAAGCATAATTTTGTTGTATTAGAACAAAACTATGCTATTTTTTTGTGCTAAACTTTTTATGAAAGTGAGAGTGACTTTTTATGAGTGAAAAGAGAAATATCGAGCGTTCGATTCAAGAATATGTCCCTGGGAAACAGGTCACGCTTGCTCATTTGATCCCCCATGCTAATGAAGAAGTTTTTGAAAAATTAGGACTGGAGCATTCGGGTGACGCCATTGGTATTTTGACGATTACACCGAGTGAGGCATCAATTATTGGTGCAGATATTGCCAAGAAATCAGGAAATGTCTCTATTGGTTTTATGGATCGCTTTAGTGGAGCTGTCGTGATTATCGGAGAAGTATCCTCAGTCGAATTTGCCTTAAAACAAGTGACGAATTCACTTGCAGCAATCTTGAATTTTGATGTTGCAGAAATTACTAGGACTTAATGATGAAACGAGTCATTTTAATTGGAGAAACTGGATCAGGTAAAACAACCCTTATGCAGCTTTTGAATGAATGGGAGATCAAGTATCATAAGACGCAGCAAGTATACTTTACAGATAATGTGATTGATACACCAGGCGAGTTTTTGGAAAATCGTTTCTATTATAATGCGTTAGTCAGTTCGGCGGTTGGTGCGGATTGCATCGCGCTTGTTCAGAGTATTACGAATCGTCAGAATTATTTTCCACCTTGCTTTTCATCACGTTTTACTAAACCGATGATTGGAATCATTACGAAAACAGATTTGAATCATAATCAAGCAGATTTAGATTTAGCAGAAAAACGATTACGATTGGCGGGGGCGAAGAAAGTTTTTTCTTTGTCTACTGTTAACCAAGAAGGTGTTTCTGCTTTAAAAAACTTTTTATTAACAAAAGATTTTTGACAGCGAATACATTCTGCGGTACCATGAGTGTGTGAATAATTGAATAAGAGCATTTGGAATAGGGAACAAGGTGCGAATCCTTGACAGACCCTTTCTACTGTATACGCAGACAAAATCTCAAATGGCCACTTTCGGGAAGGCGAGATGGAGGATGAAGCGAAGTCAGGATACCTGTCCTTTTGCTGAGATAATTGTATTGGGAGAATTATTTCACCTTTAAATAGTCAATTGATGTTTATTTGGTGAGGTGTCTTCCATAGATACCTCACCTTTTTTGCGTGATCCACTTCTCACAGGTTTTATAGAGAAAAGAGAAATCTTAATTTAGAACAAATGATTGATAATGATGCGGATGGATTCACCTGTATATGAAAATAAGCTCAGTTTTAAAACGAATTTCCTTACAGTAGAACTAATTGCTCCAATATAAAAAAACAGTCGTACCACGACTGTTTAGATTCCTTATTTTATTTTCCGATAATTAACAGGTGTCATACCTACAAGTTCTTTGAATATTTTACAGAAGTAGCTAGTTTGTGAATAGCCGATATTTTGTGAGATAGACTTAATACTTAAATTAGATTGTGTCAAAAGAACTTTTGCCTGCTCAATTCTTTGTTGATTCAA
Organism: Enterococcus avium ATCC 14025; assembly: GCF_000406965.1. Lineage (GTDB taxonomy): Bacteria > Bacillota > Bacilli > Lactobacillales > Enterococcaceae > Enterococcus_A > Enterococcus_A avium. The sequence continues at coordinate 277,297 of NZ_KE136366.1, forward strand.
ATAGGTAATAAAACTGACACCGATCTCTTTTTTGAATAAACGACTGAAATAAAACTGGCTGAGATAAACATGGTTAGCAACATCTTCGAGCGTCAAATTTGTTGTTAAATTCGTATCAATATATGAAATAGCTTTACGGATTTCATCATTTTTCGAAATTATAGAATCTTTAGCTTCTTTTTTACTTGGATGAAAGTTAAATTTAATTTGTTCACGAGGATCAGAATCGTTAAAGTGGTAGTCGCCAATTGTTTTGAGTAAAGCAGCCGCGGATTCAATTTGAGTAGTACTGACTGTTTTTACTTTTCCTCTAGCTTGACGTAGTTCAGGAGAAGTTTCCCAATGGGTGACAATCGGATGGATACGAGTATATGGGTTTTTGTCATCATCAGTAATCTCTACCTGACCGAAAAGAGCAAATCCAATTAATTGATTATTGCTGATGATAGGTAATGAAATGTCAGTAAGACCAGCATGACAACGATAGATACAGGGATCACCATTTTTTGACGCCTCTAAACCGCCAAACGCATCGCATTTTTGACAAAGGGATTTGAATTCTGGATTAGAGCGCATCAACTGGCAAAAGGGAGAAAAATTATAAAGATCAGAAGTCTCCTTTCCGTGTATATCAACAAGGACGGAACCAAAATCTGCCGCAAGTGCGAAATCCTGAATTGTTTTGGAAAGTTGCAAAGAACTATGGGAATTCAATGTACTAATATTTTCCATGTAAGCGCCTCCTAGTCATCTACCATTTTACCAGAACATATTTTTATTTTAAATCTTGTTTATACCAATAACATTATTTTGACCAGCAGAAGACAAAATATTGCTATTTATTGAACTTAATTGACCACTGATTAAGGCTTATTTAGTAATGTCTTGACACTAATCTGCAACAAAATTTTAACATTCGAATTAATCCGACAAAAAGATAGGACAAATTTGTTCTATCTTTTTTGTTTATCATTATAAATGTAAGTGTTATCAAAATAATTAGGAGGAATGTTTTATGCCACAAGAAGCGCTAGGAATGATTGAAACTAGGGGGTTGATTGGTGCTATCGAAGCAGCTGATGCAATGGTAAAAGCTGCAAATGTTTCCTTGGTTGGAACGGAAAAAATTGGTTCTGGATTAGTCACTGTGATGGTACGAGGAGATGTAGGTGCGGTTAAAGCAGCTGTTGATGCAGGTGTTTCTGCGGCTGACGCGGTAGGGGAAGTTGTTTCTAATTATGTTATCCCACGTCCACATACTGAAGTTGAAGGCTTGCTCCCTAAGTCAGAATAGAAAGGGTGGGATAGCTGATGGCAAACACTGATCAAAAGATCGAAGAGATCATGAAACGCGTGCTCGCAAAAATGGAAACAGGAAATGAGATGAAAAACACTAACGGAGGAGATCGAAAAATGATTGAAAAGCAATGTGCGTTAACTGAATTTGTAGGAGCAACAGAGTTTGGAGATACAATTGGGTTAGTAATTGCTAACGTCGATTCATCTTTATTAGAAACAATGAAATTAGAGAAAAAATATCGTTCAATCGGAATTGTTGGTGCTCGTACTGGTGCCGGACCTCATATTATGGCTGCTGATGAAGCAGTGAAAGCGACAAATACAGAAGTAATCCTAATTGAAATGCCTCGAGATACAAAAGGCGGAGCTGGTCATGGATCGATCGTGATCTTCGGTGGCGACGATGTATCGGATGTGAAGCGTGCGGTAGAAGTTACGTTGAAAGAAGTTGATACCCGCACATTTGGTGATGTATATGGAAACGAAGCTGGTCATATCGAGTGTCAATATACGGCACGTGCTAGTTACGCATGCAATAAAGTATTTGGCGCTCCAGTTGGAAAAGCATTTGGTATTTTAGTGGGTGCACCTGCCGCAATTGGTGTTGTTATGGCTGATACGGCGTTAAAATCTGCAAATGTTGACGTAGTTTCTTACGCAACACCGCAAAATGGACAAAGCTTCTCAAATGAGGTAACGATGACAATTACAGGCGATTCTGGTGCTGTACGTCAAGCAATTATTTCAGCACGCGACATCGGTTGCCAATTATTGGGAACAATGGGAAGTACGCCTAAAAATGATCAACCATCATACATTTAAGAGTGGGAGTGAAAAATAGATGAAATCAAAACGATTTGAAGAACTAGAAAAAAGACCGGTCAATCAAGATGGTTTCGTAGATGAATGGGTAGAAGAAGGTTTAATTGCAATGCAAAGCCCGAACGACCCTAAGCCAAGTATCAAGATCGTCAATGGTGAAGTTGTTGAGCTTGACGGAAAAGACAAAGCGGATTTTGACTTGATCGATTCTTACATTGCGCAATATGGAATCGATTTGACTCGTGCGGAAGAAGTAATGACTATTCCTTCTAAAGAGTTAGCGAATAAAATCGTCGATCCAAACATTTCTCGTGAAGAAATCGTTCAATTAACCACAGCAGCTACACCTGGGAAATTGAATGAAGTTGTCGGCTATATGAATGTTGTTGAAATGATGATGGCGGTTCAAAAAATGCGTGCCCGTCGTCGTCCTACGACGCAATCTCACGTAACCAACGTTCGAGACAATCCAGTTCAGATTGCTGCTGATGCGGCTGAAGGGGCGTTGCGCGGATTTGATGAACAGGAAACAACCGTTGCCGTAGCTCGTTATGCACCATTTAATGCAGTGGCAATCATGGTTGGTTCACAAACTGGACGTCCAGGCGTATTAACTCAATGTTCATTAGAAGAAGCAACAGAGCTTGATTTAGGGATGCGCGGATTCACTGCTTATGCTGAAACAATCTCTGTATATGGTACAGAACAAGTATTTACCGATGGGGACGATACACCTTGGTCTAAAGGCTTCTTGGCCTCTTGTTACGCATCTCGCGGATTGAAAATGCGCTTTACTTCTGGAACAGGCTCAGAAGTACAGATGGGATATGCTGAAGGCAAATCAATGCTGTATCTTGAAACACGCTGTATTTTCTTAACAAAAGCTGCCGGAGTTCAAGGACTACAAAATGGTTCAATTAGTTGTATTGGTGTTCCAGGAGCGGTTCCTTCAGGAATTCGTGCAATTTTAGCAGAAAACTTAATTGCTATGTTGCTTGACTTAGAAGTTGCTTCAGGAAATGACCAAACCTTCTCACATTCGGATATTCGTAGAACCGCTCGTTTGCTGATGCAGTTCTTACCAGGAACAGACTTCATTTCATCTGGTTATTCTGCAACACCAAACTATGACAATATGTTTGCAGGTTCAAACTTCGATGCAGATGATTTCGATGATTACAATATCATTCAACGTGACTTGAGAGTGGATGGCGGATTACGACCAGTTAGCGAAGAAGACGTGGTTGCCGTTCGTAATAAAGCAGCAAGAGCGTTGCAGGGCTTGTTTGACAAGTTGGGCTTGCCAACGATCACGGATGAAGAAGTGGAAGCAGCAACCTATGCTCGCGGATCACAAGACATGCCGGAACGTGACATGGTTCAAGATATTAAAGCAGCGCAAGAATTATTAACGCAAGGTGCAACTGGTTTGGATCTGGTAAAAGGATTATCAGAAAGTGGCTTCGAAGATGTAGCGACCAGCTTGCTTAATCTATTGAAACAACGTGTAGCTGGAGATTTCTTACAAACTTCTTCAATATTTGATGCGGATTGGAATGTAATCTCTGCTGTCAATGACAAGAATGATTATGCTGGACCAGGAACCGGATATCGACTTGACGGTTCAGAATGGGAAAAAGTAAAAGCAATCCCTAAAGCAATCAATCCGAAAGATATTTAAGGAGGAGTAAAAATGACAGAACTAAATGAAAATCTTTTACGCTCCATCATCAAAGAAGTTCTAACTGAAATGGAAGCGAACACAGGAGATCAACCAGTTGCGTTTGAAAAACAAGCAAAGACAGAGCCTGCCGCATCATCCGATTGGTTTAAATCTGTCGGTGTTGCCCAACCAGGAAACTCTCAGGATGAAGTAGTTATTGCAGTGGCACCAGCATTTGCAGAATCACAAACAACTAATATTCTTGGTGTCCCTCACAAAGAAATTTTGAAGCAAGTAATTGCCGGAATTGAAGAAGAAGGATTGAAAGCACGGGTTGTTAAGGTATATCGTACTTCGGATGTGGCTTTTGCCGGTGTTGAAGGTGACAAATTATCTGGTTCAGGTGTTTGTGTGGCAATTCAATCAAAGGGAACGTCCATCATTCACCAAAAAGATTTGCAGCCGTTATCAAATCTAGAGCTTTTCCCACAAGCTCCGCTAATCACTTTAGAAACTTATCGGGCAATGGGGAAAAATGCTGCAAAGTATGCTAAGGGTGAATCGCCAAATCCGGTACCGATGATGAATGATCAAATGGCTCGTCCAAAATATCAAGCATTGTCAGCATTGCTTCATATTAAAGAAACGAAACACGTTGTAATCGGAAAACCAGCAGAAGAAATTTCTGTAACTTTATAGTGAGGTGACTAGAATGAATGAGCAATCTATCGAAAGTTTGGTTCGAGGAATCTTAAAAGATATGAATAACGGTGCAGGAAGTGCAGCACCTGAAACATCAGTAAGTTCTGGATCAGCAACTGTAGCTGATTATCCAATCGCAAAAAATCATCCTGATTGGATCAAAACAAAAACAGGTAAAACATTAGATGATATTACATTGGAAAATGTTTTGAATGGCTCTTTGACGCCGGATGATTTGAAAATTACCCCACGTATTTTAAAAGCACAAGGCGAAATCGCTACAAGTGCAGGGAGAAAAACGATCTCAAATAACTTTGATCGTGCGTCTGAATTGACGGCTGTTCCTGATGCTCGCGTATTGGAAATGTATAATGCGTTACGACCTTACCGTTCAAGTAAACAAGAATTGTTAGATATTGCGAACGAATTAGAAACGCAATACAGTGCAAAAATCAGTGCTGCTTATGTTCGCGAAGCAGCAGAACATTATGAAAAACGGAAAAAACTAAAAGGTGATAACTAATTTCTAGTTCGGAATTTCAGGAAGAGGAGCAATGAGTGATGAAACGTGTAATTGGGATTGACATTGGAAATTCCTCAACTGAAGTTGCTTTAGTTGAAATTGATAACCATCAACAAGTCCGATTCCTAGAATCAGCAATTGCGGAGACGACTGGAATAAAAGGAACAAAGAAAAATTTATTTGGTATCTATAAGGCGATCAATGAGGCTTGCGCTAAAAATCATTTAAAGATCGAAGAAATCGATTTGATTCGGATCAATGAGGCGACACCGGTTATTGGTGATGTAGCGATGGAAACAATCACAGAAACAATCATTACAGAATCAACCATGATCGGTCATAATCCCAAAACACCAGGTGGTTTAGGACTAGGGGTTGGGACAACACTTCGCTTTGAAGAACTTGAAAAAAGCGGCAAGCGTGACACGCCCTACATTTTGATTATTGAAAAATCCTTTGACTTTGATGATGTAGCACGTCAAATTAATCAATTTGTGGCAAGTGGCTATCTGATTACTGCTGCAATTATGCAATCTGATGACGGCGTTTTAGTGAACAATCGCTTGGATAAAAAAATACCGATTGTCGATGAAGTTTCGTATATCGATAAAGTTCCTGTCAATATGCTGGCAGCAGTTGAGGTGGCTGAGACAGGTCGGGGTGTTTCTCAATTGTCAAATCCGTATGGAATTGCCACTGTCTTTGATCTTGATTCAGAGGCAACTAAAAATATCGTCCCAGTTGCCCGGGCCTTAATCGGAAATCGTTCGGCAGTTGTCATAAAAACACCAAAAGGCGATGTCAAAGCTCGGACTATTCCTGCTGGAAAAATCGAAATTACTGGTGGAAATCGGCGAAATACTGTGGGGATTTCAGCTGGAGCTGAAAAAATCATGGAAACTGTATCAGCGTTTGAAGTGATCGATAACGTGACTGGTGAACCGGGCACGAATGTTGGCGGCATGCTGGAGAAAGTTCGTTTAACCATGGCTGAGTTAACCGATCGACCAGTGAATCAAATCTTTATTCAAGATCTGCTGGCTGTCGATACCTTTGTTCCAATTAGTGTCAAAGGCGGATTAGCTGGGGAATTTTCGATGGAGCAGGCGGTAGGGATCGCTTCAATGGTCAAATCGGATCATTTGCAGATGTCAAAAATCGCTGATGCGATCCAGCAGGATTTAGGGATCAAGGTTGAGATCGGCGGCGCGGAGGCGGAGGCAGCAATTTTAGGTGCACTAACGACACCAGGAACATCAGCTCCACTAGCCATTTTGGATTTAGGTGCCGGGTCGACCGACGCTTCTATTATTAAAAAAGATGAGAGAATCGTAGCCACTCATTTGGCTGGCGCCGGCGATATGGTAACGATGTTGATTCAATCGGAACTAGGTTTAGAGGATGTTTATCTAGCTGAGGATATCAAAAAATATCCTCTGGCAAAGGTTGAAAATATTTTCTACATTCGTCATGAGGATGGCTCCGTTCAATTCTTTGATCAACCATTAGATCCGTCCTTATTTGCTAAGGTCGTCGTGGTAACACCTGATGGTTATGTTCCGATTCCAGGCGATGATTCCATTGAAAAAATCCGCTTGGTTCGGCAGACAGCAAAAGAACGAGTCTTTGTAACGAATGCGTTACGAGCATTGCGAAGAGTTAGTCCAACGGGAAGTATTCGCGATATTCCATTTGTAGTCATTGTCGGCGGATCGGCTTTAGATTTTGAAGTACCCCAGATTGTAACCAATGCACTCTCTCATTACGGATTGGTCGCAGGTCGCGGAAACATTCGACAAATTGAGGGACCGCGAAATGCTGTGGCAACCGGATTGATTCTTTCATATTTGAGGGAGGGGTTCGATGGAGCTTGAGCTAAATGTTCGTCCTGTAGTCTTGATTTATCTTGATAATAGGTCATCGACTGAGGATATTCAATTTGTTCTCTATGGTATGGAAGAAGAAAAAATCCCTTATAGCTTAGAACAAAAGAATTTTTCAACAGCGACAGAGGCTGCTTATGTTGCGGCAAATACCTCATCGTTAAATGTTGGAATCGGCTATGTAAACAATGAAGTCGTTCTTCATTATAAAAATTTGGCACCAGAAACTCCTTATCAATCGATTCAACGAGTTGTAACTTGTCCACCATTGATTTTAAAAAACTTTGGTGGGAATGCGGCACGTTTAGTAAAGGGTGTGCCATTCAAATCAATTGATCCAATGGAGGTGAAAGCATGAAACAAGCAATTGGCTTAGTTGAAGTAACAGGCTTAGCTAGTGCAATCGAAGTATCAGATACAATGGTCAAGGTGGCGAATGTAGAACTCTTGGGTGTTGAAAAAGCGAAAGGTTTCGGTTGGATGACCGTTAAAGTGGCTGGAGATGTTGGGGCGGTTAAGGCAGCGGTTGATGCTGGTAAAGCCAAAGCGGTCCAAAATAATGTGTATCTTTCTTCACTGGTTATCCCTCGTCCAGCAAACAACTTAGAAGACTTCTTCTTTAAAAAGGAAGAGGAGAAGATTGATGTTCCTGCTGAGACGATTGAACAGCCAGAAGCAGTGATCGAGTCAGTTGAGGAAAAACCACAACCGATTGAAAAAGTGGAAATTGCAGAGACGATTAAAGAAGAACCAGTGAAAGAAGTTCCAATAGAAAAAGCTCCAATAGAAGAACCGCTTAAGAAAGATCCGGTAGAAGAGAAACTAATCAGAAAAGAACCGATCAAAGAACAACCCAAGAAGAAAAAGAATCCACCTAAAGGATCGAAAAAAGCTTCAGATTCGAAAAAGAAAAAGTAATTACAGACGTTAATGTGATATCTGTCCAACGATGCACAGATTTACAGAAGAAGATGAAATCATTTATCGTAAATGATAAAAAGTTTTCACTAGTTTAGTTGGATGATAGACGAATTTAGGAGGAATAGACATGAATGATGCATTAGGAATGATCGAAACAAAAGGCCTAGTTGGTGCTGTTGAAGCAGCCGATGCTATGGTTAAGGCAGCGAATGTAACATTAGTAGGAACAGAGAAAATCGGTTCTGGCTTAGTTACTGTGATGGTTCGCGGAGATGTTGGAGCAGTTAAAGCAGCAGTAGATGCTGGCTGTGCAGCTGCAGAAAAGGTTGGGGAAGTGGTTTCCGTTCACGTAATCCCAAGACCGCATCGCGATGTCGATGACATTTTAGTACCTAAGGTAGGCAATGAATAATTACAGCATTGAGGAAATTAGAAAAATTGTTCGTGAAGTGTTATTGGAGATGCAAGCAGAAACATTTCCAATTGGCATCTCTAACCGACACATACATTTAACGGAAGAACACTTTACTATTCTATTTCCTAATGAAACACTCGAGCCTTTGAAGCCTTTGAAACAGCCGGGGGAATTTGCCGCAAAGCAAACCGTGACTTTGGTTGGGCCGAAGGGGGAAATTCGGAAAGTTCGAATTTTGGGACCATTGAGAAAACGATCGCAGGTTGAAATTTCTAAAACAGATGCACGAAATTTAGGAGTTCAACCACCAATTCGCTTATCAGGAAATTTGGATGATGCGGTTGAAATCACGTTGCGCAGTGAGGCGGCAGAAGTAACTATTCCAGCGGCAATCGTGGCAAAACGCCACATTCATTTGAATGATCAGGATATGGAACGAATGGGCTTAAAGCAGGGCCAAGTGGTTTCAGTCGAAATTTTTGAAGGATCGCGAAAAACGATTTTCAATGATGTTGAATTGCGGCCAGGAAAGAATTTTGTTTTAGAAATGCACGTAGATACAGATGAAGCAAATGCTGCAGATATTCAGCCAAATACACGAGGACGGATTATTAAAGAATAATCCAAAGGAGGAAGTATGGAATCAATCGAAAAAGCCAATCAATTATTAACCTCTTTTCATGAACTTGTGAATACGAAGCAAGCGCAGGAGTTTGATCCTGAAGATGGCTATAAAGTTGGGATCGATTTGGGTACTTCCTCTATTGTGTTGGTTGTTTTAGATGGGAAGAATCGACCAGTTTTTGGAGCCTTCGAATATGCAGACGTTATTCGCGATGGATTAGTCGTTGATTACCAAAAGTCTGTTCAAATCGTCAATCGTTTGCGGGAACAAGCCGAGGAAACACTAGGTTTTGCCTTGAAAGCAGCATCGGGGGCGATTCCGCCGGGAACGGTTGGGAACAATAAGCGGGTGGTGGCTAATGTCATCGAAAGTGCGAATATGTTAGCTGATCAGCTAGTTGATGAACCAACAGCGGCGGCATTAGTTTTAAATGTCGATGAAGGAGCTGTGGTAGATGTTGGCGGCGGAACAACGGGCATTAGTATTTTTGAAAATGGACAGCCGATCATTGTAGAAGACGAGCCCACTGGGGGAACGCACATGACCTTAGTGATTGCTGGTAATAATCGAATTTCGATCGAAGAGGCAGAGAAGATTAAACGTGATCCTGCTCGTGACCGAGAGAACTTCATTATTTGCCGTCCAGTTATTCAGCGTATGGCGAACATTACCGCAAATGTTTTACGAAAACATCCAACGGAACCTATCTATGTAGTCGGCGGCGCTTCTTACCTATCTGAATTTGAAAAGGAATTTTCAAATTATTTAAATCAAACAGTATTTAAACCGAAATATCCTCAATTTGTAACACCAATTGGAATTGCGATGTCTTCTTCGCCAATCGTTGATTGAGCAAGAAGCGGTAGCAGTATCCAATTGAACAGAAACGATATCTGCACTAAGAATTGGGAGTAAGAATATGGACGAGTTAGTTGAGCGTATTATTTCAATCATTAATCAGCGAGAACACAATACCTTATTTCTTTCTTGTCGTACCCCTTCCCAGATAAATCAAGGAATTAAAGGCTTTTTATACAATAAGCAGATTCATTTGAGTGAAGTAGATGTCCTATTTCTAGAGCGGTTCATAAAAAAAGACAGTGACGATCCTTTAGTGAGGTGGCTGTATCAAAGCTATAACTATGATTGTCACCTGACGTTTGAACTGGCTTTTTCAAACACGGATTTGATTCCAAATGAATTATTCAACGAATGCAGTGTGACATTGCTTAACAATCAAGGCAAACAATATTTTCAATTTCCCAAAAAAGTGATTACCTACCAACAAGTAGCGATGCTGACGCAGGAGGATATTCTGCTTTTGGCATCCAATCAACTCATTACAGATTTGGCGAGGGAGCGATTGCAGGAAAAGAAAGTCATTGTTGTAGAAAGGAGTTCACCCTATGCTGATGGCAAAAGTAGTTGGAAGTGTAGTTTCGACCCAAAAAGATGAAACATTGGTTGGAAAGAAATTGATGATTATTCAACCGATTAACGCTGAGCGACAGGATATTCGTTTCCAACAGGTGGCGGCGGATACAGTAGGGGCTGGCATTGGCGATTACGTCTTATTGACCAGCGGATCTTCTGCCAGAAAACTGTTTTCGACTCCTTCAGATGCTGTTGATTATGCAATCGTTGGAATTATTGACACGTTTGATTTTTAGGGAGCTGAGGAAAGTATATGGCGATTTATACAAAAACGGGAGATAAAGGAACAACAAGCCTTTTTGATGGAACACGAGTAGAAAAATCAGATTTGCGCGTGGATACTTACGGAACGTTTGATGAATGCTGTGCTCAAGTCAGTGTCGCTCAGAAATTGGCGAAGGATTCAGAAACAATTGAACACTTAGAATGGGTTCAGCATAAACTATTCCAATTAAACGCAGAAATTGCAACAAAACAAGACATGGCAAAGCTGGAAGCGAAAAGTACGTTGGTTGGAGAAAATGACATCCACCAAATGGAAGCGTGGATCGATCAGTATACTAAGCGTTTACCAGAATTGCATAGTTTTATTTTACCGGGCCAAACACTGTCAGCTGCTCAGTTACATGTTGCTCGAGCTGTTTGTCGGCGGGGCGAACGATTGCTGACGGAGCTGTCCAAGTCTGTTGATATCCGGGAAGAGGTACGAAAATTTGTTAATCGCCTATCTGATTGCCTGTATATCTTTGCTCGTATGGAAGATCAATGTGAGACTGAAAAACAGCTGATTAATGAGATCCTGCGTCGTTACCTTGAACAAAGTGGATCACAAATAGAAGCGAGTAATTTAGATAAAAATTATGCGATCTTTCAAGCCTGCGAAGCACAAGCATTAAAATTGGGCGTCCCAGTATCAATGGCGTTAGTCGATAAGGCAGGACACCTGTTCAGCTTTTATCGAATGGCTGGTGCGTTGCTGGTTAGCGAAAATTTAGCACAGAAAAAAGCCTACTCAGCTGTTGCGATGAAGACCGACACGCACAAGCTAAGTGAACTGGTTCAGCCAGCAGCGGATCTTTATCAGCTGGAAGCATTGACTGACGGACAAATCGTCACGTTTGGCGGTGGATATGTAATCAGAGATGCAGCAGGTGAAGTGATTGGCGGCTTAGGAATCAGCGGCGGTGCGGTCGTGGAAGATATGGCGATTGCTCAAAAAGGTTTAGAGAAGTTGAAGGAGATTTGACATGCGTGAAGAAGAAATAAAAGAAGTCATCAAAAAAATTCTTCAGGAAGCTCAAGCAACAACATCTCCTATGAAGGAATTTGGTGTTTTTGAGACAGTTGAAGAAGCGATTCATGCGGCAAAATTTGCCCAAGAATGTTATGAGAATCAAACCCTAGAAACAAGAAGAAAAGTGATCGAGGCAATTCGCAATGGCATGCGGCCATACGTTGAAAAAATTGCTCGCGATACATTAGAAGAAACTGGAATGGGGCGATACGAGGATAAGGTCCAAAAGCTGCAGTTAGCGATCAATAAAACTCCAGGTGTGGAAGATCTGCGAACGGAAGCATTAACTGGTGATAACGGGATGACCCTGTACGAGTTATCTCCTTACGGTGTTGTTGGAGCTGTGACCCCTAGTACGAATCCAGCCGAAACCCTAATCTGTAACGCAATCGGTATGTTAGCGGCAGGAAATGCGATCTATTTTAGTGTCCATCCAGGGGCCAAAAGGGTTTCTCGCTGGGTCGTTAGCAAAATGAATGAGCTGATTTATGAGGCTTGTGGGATTCAAAATCTAATTGTGACGATTACTGAACCTTCGATCGAAGCTGCAAAAGAAATGATGGAGCATCCGGATGTACCGTTGCTGGCGATTACAGGTGGACCAGGTGTAGTACGGCAAGCGATGAGAAGTGGAAAGAAAGTCATTGCAGCAGGTGAAGGAAATCCACCATCGCTAGTTGACGAGACAGCAAATATCGAAAAAGCTGCAAAGGACATTGTTATTGGTGCATCGTTTGACAATAATATTTTGTGTACGGCTGAAAAGAGTGTGGTTGTTGTGGACCAGGTAGCGGATTATTTAATTCTACAGATGGAGAAAAATGGTGCCTATCTAGTTCAAGATGAAGCGGTCATTCAAAAAATGATAGATATGACTATCATGGAGAATGGAGCCCCTAGCCGGAAATTTATCGGAAAAGATGCTAACTATATTTTAGCTGAAGCCGGGATCAAAGTAGATTTTGACGTTCGGGTCATCATTTTGCGGGCGGATAAAATTCATCCGTTTGTAGTGAAGGAAATGCTGATGCCGATTTTGCCAGTCGTTACCGTCAGCGATTTTGACGAAGGATTAACGACTGCACTGCAAATTGAGAATCGACGCCATCATACAGCGACAATGCATTCTCAAAATGTCGGTCGGATGAATATTGCAGCGAAGAAATTTCAAACATCGATTTTTGTTAAGAATGGTTCATCGTTTGCCGGTTTAGGCTTTGGCGGTGAAGGTCCAACGACCTTTACGATCGCAACGCCGACTGGAGAATGTACCACCTCCGCTCGTGATTTTGCTCGTAAACGACGTTGTGTGTTAACTGATGGATTCTCAATACGATAAAGGAGGCGTTCTTTTTGAAAAAATGGTCAATGAAACCAGAAATTTATTCTGGCTTTGCCAGTCTGGAACGATTGCAGCAATTTGAAAAAGAAAACCTCTGCTTTGTCTGTGATCCTTATTTAGCCGAATCTGACAGCTTAAAACGAATTTTAGGTTATGTAAAACGAACCAATACGGTCGAGATTTATTCTGATATTATACCGGATCCTCCGATTGAAACGGTAGTAGATGGAATCGAAAAAATGACAAAACACAAGCCAACTGTGGTTATCGCAGTTGGCGGGGGATCGGCGATTGATACAGCAAAAGCGATGCTTTTCTTCTACAAACGAACGACTGGCAATAAAGTGAAGCGATTTGTGGCTATCCCCACCACAAGCGGAACTGGATCGGAAGTAACCAGTGCTTCGGTAATCACCGATACACAAAACAAAATAAAATATCCGATTTTTCATGAAGCGATCATTCCTCACGAGGCGATTTTGGATGCAAGTTTGGTTATGTCTAGCCCGCCATCAGTTACGGCTTTTAGCGGACTAGATGTGTTAACACATGCACTTGAGTCATTAGCTTCAGTAAATCGAACCAATTACACAAACGCGTTAGCTGAAAAAGCGACGGAATTAGTTTTCCAGTTTTTGCCGACATGTGTGAATCAAGGAATGGAGCTGGATGCACGGATTCAAATGCATGAAGCCTCGACTTTGGCTGGTTTGGCTTTTGATGCTGCGGGTTTGGGTGTCTGTCACGCGATCGCTCATCAAGTAGGAGCGAATTTCAAGGTTCCTCATGGATTAGCCAATTCGATGCTGCTGCCTTACGTGATTCAAGCAAACAGCAAGGATAAAGAAACCAGAAAAAATTATGCAAGAATTTCTCGTAAGCTTGGTATATGTCCGCCGAGTTTGCCGGACCATTTAGCAGTTTCAAATCTTGCTCAGGCTGTTCAACAATTAGCGATCGAATGTAAAGCACCGATTAAGCTGAATAGTTTTGGAATCCAGGAAGAAGCTGCATTATCTGCTGAGGATGTTATCGCAAATAATGCATTAAATGACACGACATTTAAAACGAATCCGATTCAGTTTTCAGCGGAAGAAATCAAAGATATTTATCGAAATATCATAAAATAATCATTATTACTGACAATAATTTATCACTTTGTAAGGGAGAAAACCGTTATAATGAAGATGAGTAAATTGTCGGGTGTCAGTTGCGAAAGTCAGAAAAAAGAATAAGGAGGTCTCATTATGAATAGTCCTGTATTTGGTGAATTTTTTGGTACGGTTGTTCTGATTCTTTTTGGTTCAGGTGTTGGGTGTTCTGTCAATTTGAAAGGTACTTTGGCAAAGGGCGTCGGAGCTAGTTGGTTATACATTGCAATGGGCTGGGGTGTTGCGGTTATGCTGGGTGTTTTAGCTAGTGGACATTTCGGTTCTCCAGGTCACTTGAATCCGGCAGTAACGATTGGATTTGCTGTTGCTGGTTCCTTTGAGTGGGGGCAAGTTGCACCATTCATTTTGGCTCAGGTTGCTGGTGCTTTTGTCGGGGCATTGATTGCAGCGATCCACTTCTGGCCGCATTTTCAAAATACAACGGTTGAAGAAGGGAACAGCGTTGGGATTTTTGCTACTGGACCAGCAATTCCAAACACAGCATTAAACTTAGTTAGTGAAATCATTGCTACTTGTTTCTTCGTATTAGCGATTCAATTAATGCCAGCTGATATTCCTCCTGGTTTACAACCATTGATGCTTGTCTTCGTCTTAATCGGAATTGGTCTATCACTAGGATCGACCACTGGTTATGCCATCAACCCTTGTCGTGACTTTGGTCCGCGGTTGATGTATGCGTTGATGCCGATTCCGAATAAGGGTGATGCCAATTGGGGATACGCATGGATTCCGATCGTGGGTCCAATCATTGGTGCATGTATTGCGACCTTGTTAGTGAAAGGTATAGGATAAATTATAAAAAAGGATTCAAATGAATTCGTCTGATACTCAATGAGTAGCGGACGATTTCATTATTAAGGGGGGAAATTATGGCAAGTAAAATTATGTCGATCAATGCCGGTAGTTCCTCATTGAAGTTTCAAGTATTCGAAATGCCTGAGGAAACATTGTTAGTCAAAGGCTTATTTGAACGAATCGGATTAGAAGAGGAAATGGGTTTTTCTTATTCATTGAAGGACGCAAAAGTAAAAACGACTATTAAAGGAAAAACCCATGAAGAGGCAATAGAGTTTCTGTTGCATTTTTTACTGGAAAGAAATGTTTTAACCAGTTTGCAGGAGCTTGCTGGCGTAGGGCACCGTGTGGCTCATGGCGGAGAAGATTTCAAGAAATCTAGCTTGGTGGATCGGGACGCATTACAAAAAATCAAGGTGCTAGGGAAATTAGCTCCTTTGCATAACCCTGTGAATGTGGTCGGTATCGAGGCATTGCAAAAGGATTTGCCTGATTGTCCGCAAGTCGCTGTTTTTGATACCTCCTTTCATCAGACGATGGAGGCTAAAAATTATATCTATCCATTGCCTTATCGATTCTATGAAGAGGATAGCGTCCGACGCTACGGCTTCCATGGAACTAGTCATCAATTTGTGGCGTCTGAAGCAGCTAATTGTCTTGAAAAACCATTAGAGTCATTGAAGATTATTTCCTGCCATTTAGGAAACGGAGCAAGTATTTGTGGAATCAAGGACGGAAAATCGGTCATTACCTCAATGGGCTTTACGCCTTTGGCAGGTTTAATGATGGGCACGAGATGCGGTGACATCGACCCTTCGATTATTCCATTTTTGCAAAATGAGAAAAATCTTTCTGCTAATGATATGGATAAGCTAATGAATGCGGAATCAGGCTTCAAGGGCATCACAGGCTTTAGCAGTGATACGCGAGATATCATTACTGAGGCAGAAAAAGGAAATGACAGAGCAAAGCTTGCGCTGGATATGTTTGCTAGTCGTGTGAAGCAAACGATTGGTGCTTATGCGGCAGAGCTTGACGGTGTGGATGTCTTGATTTTCACTGCTGGAATTGGCGAGAATTCTTCCGTCATTCGAGAAATGGTTTGTGAGAATTTAACCTTCTTAGGAATTGAGCTGGACCCACAGATGAACCAGAAAAATAACAGAAGAATCAGTACTGAGACCTCTAAGGTAGAAGTGCTAGTAGTTGAAACAAATGAAGAATTAATGATCGTCAGAGATACGTATCATTTGATTTAATTGATTACTTTTACAGAAAACGACCTCCTATTCTAAAAGAATCGGGAGGTTGTTTCTTTGGATTGAAGCAGACAGAAAGTTATTGGTAATCAAACGCGTGGGAAATCAAAAAACGACTTTTTAGAAGAAAGCATTGAATGGTAGAATAAAAGCGATAACGAAAGAGAACGGAGGGGAATGATTGGATAAAAAAGCCCTTGTAAATAAAAGCATCGACTATATTTTAGCTCATTTAGAAGAACCGATCTCAATCGAGGATGTCGCAAACCAGCTATCTTTTTCAAAGTATTATTTTTGTCGTATGTTCAAAGAGGAGACTGGCGAAGGTGTTTATTCTTTTATCAAACGTCTAAAAGTCGAACAAAGTGCAATTGATCTAAAACTTCAAAAGGATAAGCGAATTACTGACATCGGATTGGATTACGGGTATAGTGCGTCTAATTACAGCTCCCTATTCAAAGAACATTATCAGCTTTCACCAAATGACTATCGAAAATCATTGGAAGCGTCGACGATTTCAAATCCTTTCTATCCTCAGAAGCAAGAAGTTTTGGACACCTTTGAAGATTATCAGAAGAAGGTTGAATTAAAAGAATTAAATGATTTATATGTGATTTATGAGAGAATGCTGGGCAATTATGCGGAATTGAAAAGTAGCTGGTCGGCGTTGGTCGAAGAGAATGCCTATTATGATGACACGACTGTGATGATCGAAAAATTCTATAATGATCCAGCCGTTGCGATCGATGGTCACAGTATTTGTGATCTATGCTTTACGCTTAATGAGGAAATCAAAGAGAAAAACACTATGGTGATAACCGGCGGCACGTATGCGATTTATCCATATAAAGGTCAGATAGAAGACATTTTCCGAGTGATGCAGGGTTTTTTTAGGATCTGGCTTCCTGAAAGCAGCTATCAGATGCGTGAAAAATATGGGTTGACGATTTATCGTAAAATTGATTGGGAAAATGATTATGTACAGTTGGACATGTGTATTCCGGTTGAATAGAGCAAGAATTCAGAAGTCAACAAGAAGATTCTTTTCTACAATAGGATTATCTAAAACAGATAATTTATTGTAGAGGAGAATCTTTTTTTGAAAAAGGAGTGAGAGTATGGAAATGGTGATTCCACCTTATACTGGGCGATAACTATTTTGCCCAGAGAGGATGAGTGAAGTGCGAAAGGTAACTTGGACAGTGGCATGCTTAAAGACGCCCACAATCATTCGGCATTGCAAGAAATGCAATGAGGATACTGAATTTTCCTGTTCGGAAAGGTTTCGGATCAATGCTCAAGGGAAATATTTGGATGTTTGGTTAATCTATAATTGTAAAAAATGTAAGACTAGCTGGAATTCAACCATTCTATCGAGAATTCATACGAATAAGCTAGACTCTGATTTGTTGGCTCTTTTTCAAGAGAATGATTCCGGACTTTCAAAAAAATACGGGACTGATAAAACCACCTTAAAGAAAAATGGTGTAGTGATTCGAACGATTGACTACGAGGTGTTGGGGGATCTATTTGAACTAGACGAGGAAGTCGTTGTAACAATTCAATCGGATTATCCATTGGACATCAAGCTCTTCAAGATTTTGAAAGAAAAATTGAACTTATCAAACAATGAGCTGAAGCAGCTAATTTCGAAAGGGAAGATTATTGGCTTATCTAATGAATGTTTCAAAGAGAAGCTGCGGAGTCGACAGACGATTCTATTTAATCTTAAAAAGGAGTCAATCAATGCCTAAGATGAAATCCCATCGTGGACTGAAAAAGCGAGTGAAATTAACGGGGAATGGAAAAAATAAAAAAGGGAAAAGTCGCTCGGCTTATATAGATAAGGCAAATTTGCCCGCTGTTAAAAAAAGATTACTAAGCTAGATGAACACAATATAAAACTCTGCGAAAAAATCATCGAATGATTCTCGCAGAGTTTTTCTTTCTATTGTAGCAAACTGTCGATCAGTTCTGGACGCGGATTGGATAAGACGATTTTATTAATGAGCATCGCTTGATCTTGTGCACCATTTGCTCCAGCCTCGACAGCAGCTTTGACCGCGGCAACATCTCCTGTAAGTACAACGAAAGATTTTCCAGCAATTCCTGTCCCAAGTTGAATCGCTAAGAGCTCAACGTCGGCGGCTTTTACAGCAAAATCAGCGGCGATGATTGAGCCTGTTGCTGAATAGTATTCCAAAACACCGACTGCATGAACTTTTTCTGGAACTTGAGCCATATTGATGGCATGAATCACTGCCGGATTAATACGAGGAATTAACAGCTCTCCAACGACATAGCGCCCTCCCAGTTCAACACCAACTTCCATAGAGCGTTCAATCGCTGCCACCTGTCCGCAGATCATAATATAGTATTTTCCAGGACAACTCGCTCGGGCCATAATCAAGGTGGCATCTGCGGCTTTTAGCATGTAGTCAACGACTTCGATTCCTTTCGCGATACTGTTTAATTCCAAAAAGCCAATCGTATCCATTATTTTCATTAGTTGTCCCTTCTTTCAATAGTAATACTAGCGCTAACAGCTGTAACAATGCCATCAATGCTGGCATGAATATCTGCACCTAAAGCTTTTTCTGGCTTTCTGCCGATCAGCTCTCCTGCTCTGACTCGATCCCCGATCTGTAAGACTGGTTCGCAAGGAGCCCCTATGTGCATTCTTAGGGGAATTCTAACCTGTTTCGGTTCATATTTCTGAAGCTTTTCGATAGTAAAATCAGCATACTGCTTAAGCCCATCCTTCAATAAGATTTTCACTGGCGGAACCAGCTGATAGTCTCGCATAGGTGAAGGCGTGAGTGGCCGTTCATCTTTCTTATAACGGATACCTTTTTCCGCTAAACGTTGTTTGACATACTTATTTACTTGCCTTGGTAAAAGTCCCATTGGACAGGCAATTGTTTCGCAAATTCCACATTCGCAGCAAAGCAGCGCTTCTTTCCATATTGGATCATCATCGATATCATCTGGGACATCAGTGATCGTCAAATGCCGCATCACACGGTGAGGATGGATCGGATGACCAATTTGATAACGAGGACAAAGCTCCGTACATAAGCGACATTGAATACAAGAAGAACGTGCTTTATTGATCATTTGTGGAATTTCTTTTTCATGGAGTTCATAAATGAAATCACGTTTTTCCATAATAATGATTCCAGAAGTTGTTTTCGTGACGACTTGTTGAGAGAAATCCTCTTTTACTCCGGTTTTCCCCATCATCGGGCCGCCGTTAATAAACATGAAATCATTTAGTGTGGTGCCGCCGGCTAAAGCTAGGCATTCATCGAAAGAAGTACCAATGGGAACTTCCAAAATTTTCGGCTCTCTGACAGCACCAGTGATGGTGAGCAGTTTATGAGTGACGTTTTTTCCCTGTCGTGCTTGATAGATATTCAGCATGGTGGCGATGTTTGAGATAACACAGCCGACCTCAATGGGAATTCCACCAGGTGGAACTGTTCGCCCAGTGACCTCATAGACCATAATCTGTTCATCGCCA
Organism: Enterococcus avium ATCC 14025; assembly: GCF_000406965.1. Lineage (GTDB taxonomy): Bacteria > Bacillota > Bacilli > Lactobacillales > Enterococcaceae > Enterococcus_A > Enterococcus_A avium. The sequence continues at coordinate 296,969 of NZ_KE136366.1, forward strand.
GCTGGATAAAAGTTCTTCATTTTGAAGATCGTGACAGGAACCCCTAATTCTTGAATGGCTTTTTCAAGGGCGGCGATTTCTTTCGTATAGTAGGCCTTAGTCGCTATTACGATATGTTGCGCCTCCAGCATTTCACCGACTGCTGCGATGGCCTCAACACATTCCTTAGCATAGTTGTTCATTACATAATGGTCGGTTTTAAGTAGCGGTTCGCACTCCGCTGCGTTGATAATGAAATATTCCGTTTTGGTGTTGTACTTAACAGCAGTCGGAAAGCCCGCACCGCCGCAACCGACAATCCCAGCCGCAGTGATTTGATCCAATAGCATATTCGTTCCTCATTTCTTTAGACTAAAATAAGAGCGTTTTCATTTGTTACGAGTAATTGCGTTAAAAAATTGTTTCGGGTGGTACGGATCAGCTGGCAGGCTTTCTCAGGTGTGGTTAGCAGCTGTCTGTTTTTCAACAGTTTCTGTGCCAGCATCATAGAGAGTCCCTTGGCTAAAAAGCTTTCTTGTGGATTGATTAAACTGTCAAAATCAGGGAATTCTCCTAAATTTGCGATTCGATTGATGTTAGCCATTGCCAGATAACCAAGTGAGTCTTGAAGAATCTCTAAAAACCGTTCCTGTTGATCACTTTTGATATGATCAGAAAAATAAGTGAAGTATGTTTGGTACGTATCCTTGATTACCTGCAGCAAATCCGAACACATGGATTCATTACCTCTAATAGTGAATGCCGAATATTGTGATAGGATATTTGCCAAGAAGTACCCAATATCATACGAAAAGGGGCCCGTCATGGTGTATTCCATATCAATCACCTTAAAGGATGTTTGTGAAACAAAAATATTAGAAGAATGAAAATCACCGTGGATCAAGCATTCATCCTTACTAGATACGCGTTCAATCAATTCTTCCCAATCCCGCTTAACTGCGGCATCCTGCAAAATAGTGTCCAAGATGTCTAATAGTCCTTCTTGATGGGAAGTCAACGCTTGATTCGTTCTAACCGGCGGCTTCAAAATAAAATCGGTAATGATCTTTCGCATGTCAGCATTTTTAAAATAGCTTGCTAAGGCTTGCCAATGCTCTTCAGACAACCGCAGCTTAGAGGTTGCTACATGCGTTCTAGCAAGGTATTCTCCGACTTGTTTTCCTAACCGTGGCAGCTGTTCTCCTCGACAAAGGGCGAAACGCAGAACGGTCAGGTAAGAAAGATCCTCCATAATAAATAAATGTGCCGCTGGGTCCGCATAGTAGGTTTCTGGAACCATCTGAGGAGCTAAACCTGCCCGCAATTGATAAGTCATATATTCCAAATAATTCCGCTTAGGGTCAATTGGAGCAAGGGAGATACCGCTGGAAATCGTCTTTTTTGAATGTTTGGCAATGTATTTTTTATTTCCCTGTTTTAGAACATAGAGATAATTTAAATAGCCATCAACGTATTTGTCTTTTTCGTTGGAAAGAACGGACACGATGAGGGGACTAGTTTGATCAAAAAGTTTGGTTCGCTGAAGCAAATAATCGGCAAGAGTGTGCTCACTAATCTCCATCGTTTTCCTCCTGTTCGAGCAATCGTTAATCTCGGAATTTCATGCGTTGCCAACATGTCAGTGGTATTCGCAGAAATCCTATCCTATCAATAATTTTATCGAATCTTATAGTGAAAATATATAATAAAAATATGCACACTAAAGGCTTTCCCCAAAAAGCCCTTGAGCGCTTGGATCAGAGGGAATCGTTGAAAAAAGTGAGCAAAAAAATGCAATAAAAAACCGTTCTCGAAACGAAAACGGTTAGAGTACATACATAGATTCTTCAAAATCCTCCACGTAATAACGGAAATTTTTTCTTCCTCGGCGAACGATTTTGTGCCCTTCAGCTTCAAGTTTTTCGATCTGGGCCTCCACGCCGCCAGGGAATTTCGGGTTGATTTCTCCTTTGGCCTTCAGTGTTCGCCAGTAAGGTGTGGGATCATCGTCACGCTGCTCGCTAGCCCATGCTGCGATAGAGATGAAGGCACCGGCTGTGATGGGTTCGGTAAAGTCGCCATCATTTTGTTTTGCCAGATGCTCTCTGATGGCACTTGTTGTGATAATTTTGCCAAAAGGAATTTGTTTCATGATGGCATCGTAATCCAATGGTGGGGCAAAGTACATTTTTGTTCCACCATAGCGTTTGATCGTGGCTTCATCGGTTACGATCTGCATTTTCGGCATTCCTTTATCTTCGTTTAGCATGGCATTAAAATCCTTTTGATCCTCATTTGCCATGAGATTCGCCTCCTAACTTCTTTATGAATAAGGTAGTCATTACGCGCGCAATTCCTACCTCTAGTGTACCGAGTTTAAAATGGCCCTGCAATGAGACAGTTTATTTTTTTTGAAAAAAAGTTGCGACGTTTTTATCTAATGTCTGAGTAGTTGAGACAATGATCAATTCTTCGACTGAGGATAAAAGAGCGCAGGTCAAAAGAATGACACCAAAGGGCTTGATTGCAACGATTAATAATACAATCGGCGATAAAAAGAGCAATAGACCGGTCAACTTATTTAAGTAAGTATGCAGACTTGTGAACTGATGAAAACGAAAATAGCCGATCACATAGGAAATACAGCGAATGAGCGCTACTGTTAACGCGCCCCAAAGAAGAAAAGCTGGAAGCGTGATTGTCAGTACAACCTTTGCGATGACGACGAGAAAGAAAAGTAGATCTGCCAAACTGTCTAAAAACGTACCAAAGGGGCTTGTCCAGTTCATTTTGCGGGCTAACCAACCGTCAAGCATATCCGTCAGTCCAGCAAAAAAATAAAGTGGAAAGAACCATTTATTTGGTACAAAGAGAATCAGCAGCGAGGCGAGGATTCGTAAACAGGTAATAATGTTTGGAATGAATTTCATATAGGACTCCTTCTTAAATACAAGCATAAAAAAATAATTTCTATTATTTCGTCTTTACTAACCCTACTGAAGGTAGTGGATGAACAAATAAAGTAGGATCTTTTCAGAAATATAACTTAACTTTATCATGATCTTAGCTAGTTTGAAATCAAACTGAAATCAGAATGCAATGATTTTGTGCTATTTTTGATAAAAAGGGTAAAGAGGAGTGCGAAATGACAACAACATTGATTATTGATCATCCCTGGAAGGAAAGCTTTAATCATGCTGTCTTGAATAAGCTGATCACTGGGTTGGAGCAAGATCAGAAAATCTATCAGGTGATTGATTTAAATAAGGACGGCTTTGATCCAGTCATGAAGAAAGAAGAGTTGGCAGTTTATCAAAGCGGTTCGGTTTTAGATCCATTGGTTTTGCATTATATGAGTTTATTGAAGGTGACCACTCAGCTGGTTTTGATCTTTCCGATTTGGTGGTATAGCTCACCCGCAAGTTTAAAGGGCTTTCTTGATAAGGTGCTGTTAAATGAATTCGCTTTTTTTGATGGTGGAAATGGGATTCAGCCGCTTTTGTCGATTGATTCGGTGGTTGTTTTTACCACCTCTGACCAACCAACAGCCAGCTTGGAGCAACGGTGTACCCGCAGTTATAAGCATCAGCTGACGACGACGCTAGAAGATATCGGCATGCGCAATATTTCCTGGTACCATCTAGGAGCTGTTAAAAATACTACTGAGGAAGAACGAATCGAATATTTAGATTCGGTTTACGAGAAATTATAAAGAAACTTCGAAGCTCTCTATGTCAGAAAAGCCTCGAAGTTTTTTTATTTTTTAGTTAGTTTGGCTAATATAGCGTCAATTTGAGTCAGTTCTTCTTTACTAAAGGCTAAATGATCTAGGGCTTTCAGGTTGTCTTCTAATTGACTGACGCGTGACGCACCAATCAAGACACTCGTAACGGTGGGCTGACGCAAGTTCCAGGCTAATGCCATTTCTGCCAATGTCTGCCCGCGTTTTTCAGCAATGTCATTTAGTTGTTTAACCACCTCTATGGTAGATTGAACGTTGTCTTCTGTTAAGAAAGGACTATCTGAACGATGCGCGCGGGAATCTTCGGGAATACCGTGTAAATAGCGATTTGTCAACAGGCCTTGCGCCAAGGGACTGAAGGTGATCGTACCTATTCCTTCCTCTGCTAAAACATCGGTCAATCCATCTTCGATCCAACGGTCGAACATATTGTATCGTGGTTGATGAATGATAAAAGGTGTTCTTAGTTCTTGGAAAATCTTGCTGATTTCAGCTGTTTGTTCCGCGGAATAATTTGAAACCCCAACGTATAAGGTTTTCCCCTGACGAACTAGCTGATCTAATGCCAGCGCGGTTTCTTCTAAAGGCGTGTCAGGATCTGGTCGGTGAGAATAGAAAATGTCTACATAATCAAGTCCCATACGCTTCAAGCTCTGCTCACAGCTGGCGATGATGGACTTTCGGGAACCCCATTCACCATAAGGTCCCGGCCACATATAATAGCCGGCTTTTGAAGAGATGATTAGCTCATCACGATATGGAAACATGTCTTCCTTCAAGATTCGTCCGAAATTGATTTCTGCCGAACCTGCAGGTGGCCCATAATTATTTGCTAAATCGAAGTGAGTAATTCCATGATCGAAGGCGGCTCGAACAATGGCCCGCTGATTGTCCAAAGTGTCAACATCGCCAAAATTATGCCACAAGCCTAAAGAAATCGCGGGAAGTTTCAAACCGGATTTTCCTAAACGTCGATAATCCATTTTCTCATAGCGTTGTTCATTTGCTAAATACATAATTGACCTCCTAAGAAACAAATTTTCACGTTCTTTAAAACGCTTACTTCTGATTATCCGCTTTTTTCAACGATTGTAAAGAAAGAGAGCTGATTATAAGTGAGACAGAAAAAAATTTTTTATAAAAGTGATGGTCTTTTTATGATTTATTAGGTGATTATAAGAAATTCATCAAATTCTCAAAAGTTTCTTTAAGTTTTCCCTCGAACTCCCTGAGTTGGTCTTGCGCCAGTTTCTTTTTATCGTTACACTGGCTAAGATATAAAAGAAAGATGAGGATTATTTTTTATGGAAAACGAAAAAGTTACACAGCCGAATAAAAGCGACTGGTTTTTACGCTTCATCAAAGGGATGTTCATCGGCTCTGGATTTATTTTACCGGGTGTCAGCGGCGGGGCGTTGGCAGCAGTATTTGGTATTTATGAACGAATTATTTCTTTTTTAGCCCATATTACTAAGAACTTTAAAGAAAATGTTTTGTTCTTTATTCCTGTTGGGCTGGGCGGATTAGCCGGAGTTTTCGTGTTATCCTTTGCTGTCAGCTTTTTACTTGGCGAATTTGAAACGATCATGCTATGGTTCTTCGTTGGCTGTATTATTGGAACGGTTCCTGCGTTATGGAAAGAAGCGGGAAAAAAAGGTCGAGATACCAAAGATTATATAATTATCGTCGTTAGTTTTGTGGTTGGTTTCTTATTCTTGTGGAAGGGCTCCAGCTTGTTTGGAACTGTGGATCAAAACTTCTTTACTTGGATGATCGCGGGGGCATTGATTGGATTAGGTTTGATCGTTCCGGGACTAAGCCCTTCAAATTTTTTGGTTTATATGGGTATGTATAAAGCGATGGCTGATGGCTTTAAAACGGTGGATATGGGTGTAATTATACCGATTGGAATCGGTGGATTGGTTACGGTTTTGAGCTTATCTAAAGTAATGGACTGGGTGTTCAGCCATTTTTATGCACCGATGTATCATTTTATTTTAGGAATTGTTTTTGCTTCGACCGTTATGATTGTGCCGACTGATTATAGCGGAATCGGCATCCTTGGATTCCTTGGTTGCGCGGTTTTATGTGTTTTAGGCGCCGCTTTAGGATGGTGGATGAGCCGACTGGAAGAACGTTACGTTCCAGAAGATTAGAAAAAAATTTGAATTTAGGGCTTGCATTTTTGATGAGAAGTCTTTAATATGGTGTTAAGCATTTGGAATAGTAATAAATTTTATCGGCAGCAGAGAGTTGATTCACCGTCTGAAAGATCAACACGCCCTCTGGAATTTATGAACCTACCAAAGTTGATTGCTGTGAAAGCAGCACGCGACTCTAGCGTTATTGGAGCTGAAAGTTGGGTCAACAAGTTTTGACCAAGCAAGGTGGTACCGCGAAATTATCCGTTTCGTCCTTACAATTATGTAGGGATGGAACGGTTTTTTTATTTTTATTTTCTAGGAGGATGCATGAATGACAAACTTACAAAAAGAAGATTTTTCTAAATGGTATTTACAAACAATTCAAAAAGCTGACTTGATGGATTATTCACCTGTTCGTGGCTGTATCATCTTTAAAGCTGATGGTTGGGAATTATGGGAACATATTCAAGAGGACTTTAATAAATACCTAAAAACCCAAGATATTCGTAATGTTTATTTCCCAATGCTGATTCCTAAACATTTCTTGGAAAAAGAAGAAGAGCACGTAGAAGGCTTCGCCCCTGAGTTGCCTTGGTTAACAAAAGTAGGCGATGAAGAATTGGAAGAACCATACGCGTTACGTCCGACATCTGAAACCTTGATCGGAGATGCATTCTCCAATTGGATTAATTCTTACCGTGATCTTCCTTACGAAATCAATCAATGGGCAAATGTCTTCCGCTGGGAGAAAAAGACCATGCCATTCTTGCGTACATCAGAATTCTTATGGCAAGAAGGACATACGGCTCATGAATCAGAAGAAAATGCACGTGAGCGTACAATGGGTGTGTTAGAAGCCTACGCAACCTTGATCGAAAATACGTTAGCAATTCCTGTTTACCGTGGACAAAAAACACCATCTGAACGTTTTGCTGGTGCTGTAGACACTTATTCTGTAGAGGCAATGATGCGTGACGGGAAAGCCGTCCAAGCAGGAACGTCTCATTACCTTGGTCAAAACTTTGCGGAAGCCTTTGATATTAAATTTTTAAACCGCAACAATGAGCACGAATTCGTGTATACAACTTCTTGGGGGATTTCGACACGTTTGATTGGATCATTGATTATGGTTCACGGTGACGAACAAGGATTAGTATTACCACCAAAGGTTGCACCAACACAAGTTATTTTAGTACCAGTTGGACCTTGGCAAAAGAACCCAGAAATCTTAGAGCGCTTGAAGGAATTAAAAGTAGCCTTAGCAGCAAAAGGTTTACGTGTTCGTATTGATACTACGGATAATACACCAGGCTACAAATTCAACGAGTGGGAATTGAAGGGTGCAGCATTACGTGTCGAATTTGGCCCACGTGATCTAGAAAATAATCAAGCAGTTATCAAAATGCGTGACTTAGATGATAAGGAATCCGTTTCATTAGACGGTATTGAAGATTATATTGTAGAACAATTAGATGTCATGCAAGAACGTTTATTCGAAAGTGCGCAAAAACGTTACACCGAAAACGAGCACACTGACATCGACACATTAGATGAATTGAAGGCCCATATCGAAAAATCAAAAGAAGCTGGCGAAGTTCCAGGCTTTGTCTTGATCGGATGGGACGGTACCGAAGAAACAGAAGCTAAGATCAAAGAAGAAACTGGCTTCACGACGCGAAATATTCCATTTAACCCGCCTGTTGAAAAAACAGTCGACATCGTTAGTGGAAAACCTGCGAAGCATACCGTTTGGATTGCTCGCGCATACTAATTTGAGGAAGTCCGCAACAGAATCACTTTTTATATAAAATGAGTTTTTGCAATTACTGTTAAATCAATCAGCCACCAGTAAGCAGGACGGTCGGGAATTTGGTTTCCCAAAAAGGTTGATCTGTGCGGTTATATTCTTAGAGCCTGAGGCGATCAAAGACATTTGATCGGCTCAGGCTTGTTTTTGCGAGTTCTGCTTTTCGCAGTGTTTTCAAAGAGAAAACTACATAAATGTTTTGGGAATAGTTAAATAGAAAGGTTTAGCAGAATCGTATGCGTACGAAGATAAAGTATTTTTTCCGCTTTTTGGAAAAATGGCTTCTTTACTTGTGAGCTAGCTGTCAGTCTAACTTTTCGCAGTCGCTCAATGTTGGACGTGCTATTAAATTATCTGGACCCAATATTGATAGAAAAGCTTATTAGAATCGAATACTATCTAACGATTGAAAGTGATTATGTGATGGAAGCGACTATCTTTTAATCACTTTTTTTGTGGGTAGAATGTCAACGTGTCCGAAGCCTGTTTGCAGCTAGTTGGAATCAATGCTATTGTTGAATGAAATAATAGACAGAGGAGGCCAATGATGAAAATTGTTGTACTAGATGGTTATGCGTTAAATCCTGGCGATTTAAGCTGGCAAGGTTTTGAAGAATTCGGTGAAGTGACTGTTTATGAGCGCACTTCTTTTACGGATAAAAGTGAAATTATTGAGCGAATCGGTGATGCGGAAGCGATATTGACAAATAAAACACCGATCGATGAGGAGATTTTGGCAGCCGTTCCTCAATTGAAATACATTGGAGTCATCGCGACTGGCTACAATGTGGTGGATATTGAAGCCGCTGAACAGCGGAATATACCAGTAACGAATATTCCTACTTATGGAACGGATGCGGTGGCGCAATTTACTTTTGCCCTTTTATTAGAGATTGCCAACCAAGTAGGTGTCCATAATGTTTCTGTACATCAGGGAGAATGGCAAGAGAGTGTTGACTTCACGTATCAGAAAACGCCTTTGATGGAGCTTCAGGGCAAGACGTTGGGTCTGATAGGCTACGGAGAAATTGCTCAAGCGACAGCGGTAATTGCTCATGCGTTTAATATGAAGGTCATCTATTGGAATCACCGTCCAAAAGAAGCTCAGGCTGAATGGGCGCAGCAGGTTTCTATGGAGGAGCTTTATCAGCAGTCAGACATCATCAGTCTTCACGTACCGCAAACGGCAGAGACTCAAGAAATGATTAACCAAGAAAGTATCGCGAAGATGAAGGATGGCGTTATTTTGTTGAACACAGCTCGCGGCGGACTATTAGACGAAGCAGCGGTTGCTGAGGCTTTAAATGAAGGAAAAATATTTGCGGCAGGTGTCGATGTGGTCTCAAGCGAGCCGATGTCAAAGGACAATCCATTACTGACCGCTAAGAACTGTTTCATCACTCCGCATATTGCGTGGCGTCCGCTAGAAACGCGGGAACGCCTGATGGCTATTGCGGTGGATAATTTCGCTGCTTTTCTAGCCGGGAAAGAGAAAAATGTGGTAAATAAAAGAGCATGACGGATAATATCATGCTCTGTTTCTTCTATTTAAATAGTTGATCTATTTTGTCGTAGTCTTCAGTGGATAATCGGATATCGACCGCTTTGGCATTTGCCGCTACTTGTTCTGGACGTTTTGCGCCAGGGATGACGACATCGATTTGTGGATGCTTCATATACCAAGCAAGAACCAATTGTGCCACAGTCGCATCGTAGGCTTTAGCGATTGGTTTTAATTGATCTACTTTTTCGATGACCTCAGTGAAGCGTTCGCCATTGAAGTCAGGTCGTTTGCTTCTTGGGTCGGATTCCTCAAAACGATCTTCTTTTTGATATTTTCCAGTCAATAAGCCGGAAGCTAGAGGAAAGTATGGAACAAAGCTGATTCTCTTTTCTTTCAGATAAGGGAAAAGCTCTTCCTCAAGTTCACGATGAATCAAGCTATAGCGTTCCTCAACAATATCGACATAACCGTTTTGGTTGGCTTCTTTTAATTGTTCTAATGAGAAGTTTGAAACACCAATCGCACGGATTTTTCCTTCTTCTTTCAATTGATGCAGCGCGGCGATGGCCTCATTTTTTGGTGTTGCTTCATCTGGAAAATGAATGTAAAAAATATCGATATAAGTTGTTTGTAGTCTTTGGAGAGCTTCTTCTACAGATTTTCGCAGAAATTCTGGTGAGTTGTTGAATTGATAATTATTCTCTGGATCATGTGCGGCTTTTGTCGCAATAATAATGCGTGAGCGGTCAAATTCTGGCTCCTGTAAGACTTCACCGATCAACTCTTCTGAACGACCGTAGCCATAGGCAAAAGCCGTATCTAAGACAGTAATCCCATTATTGATCGCTGTACGGAGTACGTCTTTTCCAGTTTCGTCGTTTAAGTTTGGATGAATATTGTGTCCGCCGACAGCATTTGTTCCTAAACCTAAATCACTTGCGTAAACACGTGATTTTCCAATTCGTACATCTGACATATCGCATTCGCTCCTTTTACTTACCACTGGAGAATTCCAACGGCTTTTCTTTTTCAAGTTTAAGGGAAAGTCTCAAAAAAAGCGACTAATCTATTTTATCTCCTGCCAAGCTGGAAAGCAGTGTGCATTTTTCTGTTTAATAACTATCATGGGAAAAGCGGCAACTTCTTTTTTATCACCGGAAATCACTTGACTTTCAAGTCTTTTTTTAGTAGCTTAAGAAGAGATAAAAACATCAATGAAACATCTAAGAAGGAACCAGTAAATTACGAAAAAACGTACAGAAAAAATTGCCTTGGCTGAAAGCAATTTCGTGAAAAGTAATTGAAAGACAGTCTGGAGATGAGCGCGTGCAAAGCCGCTCCGTTACGCAAGCGTTAATTGCTAGAGAAAAAGAGTGAAGCTCTTTTTAAAAATAGGTGGTACCGCGATATTTTCGCCCTTGTTCATTCGAGCAAGGGTTTTTTTGTCAGTTGTCAGTTCCGCTTTTCGCAGTGTAAAAGATCGATACATGTTCACTATTTTAAAATGGAATGATTGATCGTGTTGTTTAGCGGAATGATATGCGTACGAAGATAGGTTCATTTTTTCGCTTTTTGGAAAAATGATTTCCACGATGTTGAGCTAGCTGCCGATCATATGCTTAATATCAAATGGAGAATAATTTGTAGAACAGTCTTATTAACTAATTAAATACATTAATATGAAAAAGGATTTCAGTTCCTCTTTTCTCAGTAATTATAGTTAGAGAAGAGAGTAATGATTTAACAAAAAATAGGCTGGAGAAGTTTAGAGGAATGTCATACGGCTTGAAAATCGAACTTATTTTTCTGGTAAGAAAAATAAATACATTAATATGAAAAAGGATTTCAGTTCCTCTTTTCCCAGTAATTATAGTTAGGAAAGAGAATAAAGATTTAACAAAGAATAAGTTGGAGAAGTTTAGAGGAATGCCATACGGCTTGAAAATCGAACTTATTTTTCTGGTAAGAAAAATAAATACATTAATATGAAAAAGGAGATATACCATGAGTTATCAACGACCAAAAGGAACCAATGATATTTTACCGGGAGAAAGTGAAAAATGGCAATTTGTCGAAGAAACAGCTCGGTTAGTATTTAATGATTACCAATATCAAGAAATTCGGACACCCATTTTTGAACATTACGAAGTGATTTCGCGCAGTGTCGGTGATACGACCGATATCGTTTCTAAGGAAATGTATGATTTCCATGATAAAGGAGATCGTCATGTGACCCTTCGCCCAGAAGGAACGGCACCGATCGTGCGTGCATATGTCGAAAATAAATTGTATGGACCAGAATTCAAGAAGCCTTACAAGGTTTATTACACTGGACCGATGTTCCGTTACGAACGTCCGCAAAAAGGTCGTTTGCGCCAATTCCATCAGATCGGCGTAGAGGCCTTTGGCAGTGAAAACCCAAGCTTGGATGTCGAAGTTATGGCGATGGCGATGGATTTCTTCAAACAATTAGGAATCAATCAATTACGTCTTGTGATCAATACGCTGGGGGATAAGGAAACACGGACAAATTATCGTCAAGCTCTGATCACCTATCTTGAAGCGCATGAAGAAGAGCTGAGCGAAGATTCACGTCGACGTTTGCATGAGAATCCACTGCGTGTGTTGGATAGTAAGGATCGCAAGGATCAGCCAATCGTGGCCGATGCACCAAGTATTTTGGATTATTTGAGTGATTACGCGAAGGAATACTTCGAAGGGGTTACGAAAACCTTGGAGTACCTAAATATTTCCTACGAAATCGATCACCGAATGGTTCGAGGATTGGATTATTACAACCATACAATCTTTGAAATCATGTGCGATGCTCCTGGAATGGGTGCACAAACAACTATATGCGGTGGTGGACGTTACGATGGTTTGGTAGAAGAGTTGGGCGGACCGGAGACACCTGGAATCGGATTTGCGATGGGAATTGAACGAATTCTATTAACGCTGGAACAAGAAGACGTGATGATTCCAAGCGCAGCAAGTCTGGATGCGTATGTTGTTGGTCTTGGTGAAGCAACAAATATGGAAAGCTTAAAAGTTGTTCAAGCGATTCGCGGTTTTGGTTTTTCTGCTGATCGTGACTTCATGGGACGTAAAGCGAAAGCTCAATTCAAAACGGCAGATAAGGAAGGGGCAAAGCTTGTCCTAACTTTAGGTGAAGATGAGTTGTCCAATGGTGTAATCAACGTGAAGGACTCAGCGACACGGGAAGAAAAGGCGTTTCCTTTAACGGATATCTATGAAGATTTTGCGGCGATCTATGATGAAATGACTATGCCGAAACTTGATTAATCGAAATAAATCTTACCTAATAAGAAAGATTACTTAAATAAATGGAGGAATGAAAAAATGGCTAGACGTACAGTCTATTGTGGACGAGTGTCCGAGGAGTATATGGATCAAAAAGTAACATTAAAAGGATGGGTACAAAAACGTCGTGATTTAGGCGGTTTGATTTTTATTGATCTGCGTGACCGTGAAGGTATTGTGCAGGTGGTCTTCAACCCAGAAGAATCGAAATCCGCTTGGGAAATTGCGGATCAATGCCGTAGTGAATATGTAGTTGAAATCACTGGTACAGTCATTCGTCGGGATGCTGGTGCGGTGAACAAAAAAATGGCAACCGGTGATTTTGAAGTTAAAGGTGAAGAAATTGTCATCCTAAATAGTGCCAAAACACCACCATTTTCAATTGAAGATGAACAAAATATCAGTGATGAAGTGCGTTTGAAATATCGTTATATGGATTTACGTCGTCCGAAGATGACACAAAACTTGATGATGCGCCATCGTTTGACGCAATCAGTTCGTCGTTTCTTGGATGATAATGACTTCTTAGATATTGAAACGCCATACTTGGCTAAATCTACGCCAGAAGGTGCTCGTGACTACTTGGTTCCTTCACGTGTTCATCCGGGGCATTTTTATGCATTGCCGCAATCACCGCAAATTTTGAAGCAATTATTGATGACTGCTGGCTTTGATCGCTATTATCAAATCGTGCGTTGTTTCCGTGATGAAGATTTACGCGGGGATCGTCAGCCAGAATTTACCCAGATCGATATTGAAACAAGCTTTTTATCAGCAGAAGAAATCCAAGATTATACTGAAGCGATGATCGCACAAGTCATGAAAGATGTACGTGGTGTTGAAGTGACGTTGCCATTCCCACGAATCACTTGGGATGAGGCGATGGAACGCTATGGTTCTGATAAACCAGACACTCGTTTTGATATGGAATTGATCGATGTGACAGATATCGCTTCTGCCACAGATTTTAAAGTCTTCCGTATGGCTTCAGATAACGGCGGTGTCGTAAAGGCCTTAAATGCGAAAGGCGCAGCGGATAAATACTCTCGTAAAGAATTGGATCGCTTAGGTCAATTCGTTGGTCAATTTGGCGCTAAAGGCTTGGCTTGGATTAAGGTTGATGAGAACGGCGAATTAACTGGTCCTATTGCGAAATTCATGGGCGGTGTCAGTGATGAATTGAAGAAAGCAACGAATGCCGAAGCAGGAGATATCTTAATGTTTGCGGCAGATCAATTCTTAACAGCCGTGACAGCATTAGGCGCGGTTCGTTCGAAAGTTGGGAAAGAATTAGGTCTGATTGATGAAGACCGTTTCGATTATCTATGGGTAGTGGATTGGCCGCAATTTGAATTTGACCAAGAATTAGGTCGCTACGTTTCTGCTCACCATCCATTCACGATGCCGATGGAAAAAGATATCGAAAACTTGAAGGAGCATCCAGAGAAGGTTTATGCGCAAGCCTATGATATCGTCTTGAACGGCTATGAATTAGGCGGCGGCTCACTCCGTATTAATACCCGTGAACTGCAAGAGCAAGTCTTTGAAACATTAGGCTTCACTCGTGAAAGTGCCAATGAACAATTCGGTTTCTTATTAGAAGCGTTGGATTATGGCTTCCCTCCAATTGGTGGGATCGCACTTGGCTTGGATCGTTTCGCGATGCTGTTAGCAAATGAAGACAACATTCGTGAAGTCATTGCCTTTCCTAAGAATGGGAAAGCAGCAGAACCAATGACTGATGCACCAAGCACAGTGTCACCATTACAGCTTTACGAATTGAGTATCGATGTCACGAAAATCGAAGAGTAAAGTAGCAGGCATTAATTTGCTGTTTTTCTAAAGTTTTTACATGAACTCTAAGAATATACTAAGAGAAGCGCCTACCTCCATGGTAGGTGCTTTCTTTTTTTCATGAAAATACGTATAATGTGAGTGAAATTTTGAAATGAGGCGGACAGGACATGATGAAAAAGAAGATAGAGGAGTGGCCCCATCACGATTATGCCACCCGATTATCTGTCGCAGTTGTTTATGCATTTTTAGCGGCGATTGCCGTAAACTTTTTTTACCAGCCAGGACATATCTATTCCAGCGGAGCCACCGGCTTTGCACAAATTTTAACAACGTTATCAGATCGGGTTGTCGGTTTTACCGTACCTGTATCGATCACCTTATTTTTGATCAATGTGCCCTTATTTTTCTTGGCATGGTTCAAGATTGGTCATAAGTTTACGATTTTTACCTTCATTACTGTTTTTTTAACATCGTTCTTCATTCACATTATTCCCCAGACAACATTGACGAAGGACCCAATTATCTGTGCGATTTTTGGCGGAGCAATCATGGGTGTTGGGATCGGATTTGCTTTGAAGAATGGTCTATCTTCTGGCGGCTTAGACATTTTGAGTATCGTGATTCGTAAGCGAACAGGGTCTTCGGTTGGATCAATCTCCATCATTTTCAATGTGATGATCATGCTGATGGCGGGGATTCTATTCAGCTGGCAATACATGTTTTATTCTGCTTTAGCTATTTTTATGAGTGGTAAGTTGACCGATGCGCTCTATACGAAGCAGCGGAAGATGCAGGTGATGATCGTTACCAAATGTCCAGAACGTGTGATTAATTCAATCCAGGATCATATGCGACGTGGAATAACTATCATTAATGAAGCTGAAGGTGCGTATAAGCATGATAAGCAAACCGTTCTGTTTACTGTAGTTACCCGCTTTGAGTTGCCATTACTAGAATCAATCATGCGGGAAAATGATCCCGATGCGTTCGTTAGTATTTCGGAAAACGTACGGATTATGGGGCGCTTTTACGAAGAATCAATGGATTAAAGATTAAGTGTCGCTTTTTGACAAATATGACTGATAGAATAATTATGAACATCTAAGGTAGAAGAAAACTCTATTTTAGATGTTTTTTAGAAAAAGGATTCTTTTAATGAGAGCTAGTTGTCAGTTCTATTTTTAATGGCTACGTATATGAAAATATTCCAACTAAATAAAAGGAATTAAGCCATTCTGATCGAATTATTTTAATAAAAAAACTTAAATATTTAGGAAATACTTTTTTTATGGAGAAATTGTTGCAGTTTACGAAAAATATCCGTATAGTTAATTTGATATTCTATAGTAAAGTTGGAAAGTAAACTTATGGGAAAAAGATTAAAGCATAGTCGCTATATTACTGGGTTTGACGGAATTCGCTCGTTAGCGGTAATCGGCGTAATTTTATATCATTTATTGCCTACGCAAATGCGGGGTGGATACTTAGGGGTTCCTGTTTTTTTTGTGGTCTCAGGTTATTTGATCACGGATTTGCTACTGCAGGAATGGAAGCAAACTGGTCGTATCGAGATCAAGCAATTTTATTATCGGCGTATGAAGCGTCTATACCCGGCGCTAGTCACGATGCTTGTGGGTGCTTCAGCGTACATAACGTTATTTCAACGGAATCTTTTGAATAACTTGCGGGGCAATGTCATCAGCAGCTTGTTCTACGTGAACAACTGGTGGCAGATCAATCATGGAATGTCTTATTTTGATCGATTTTCTGGTGAATCGCCCTTTACGCATATTTGGTCGTTGGCAGTGGAAACGCAGAATTATATTTTTTGGCCCATCATCTTTGTTTTATTGATGAAGCTGGTGAAAAACAAGGGAAAAGTTTTCCTTGGGATTGTCGCGGCCGCTTTGGTCTCCGCGATTTTAATGGCTGTGCTGTATGTGCCGGGACAAGATCCTACACGGGTTTATTATGGAACGGACACGCGCTTGTTTTCTATCTTGCTAGGAGGTGCGTTGGCTTTTATTTGGCCAAGCACACGCTTGAAGCCGCAGATTCCGTCACAGGCTAAGCGAATACTTAATGGAATTGGGTTAGGCTCGTTATTGTTTCTTGTTCTGGCATTCCTATTTATGCGGGATGATTTATCCTTTATCTATTATGGCGGTATGTTTTTAGTCAGTTTAGTGAGCGTCATATTAGTTGCTATCACTGCCCATCCAGGTGCTAGCTGGAACCGTTGGTTAACGAATCCGGTCTTTGATTGGATTGGCAAACGGAGCTATGGGATCTATTTATATCAATATCCAGTAATGATTTTCTATGAAGCAAAGGTTAATGTAGCGAATCATACCTTTCTTCATACGATTATGGAAGTCATTCTAATTCTTTTTGTTACTGAACTTTCTTATCGATATATCGAAAATCCGCTGCGCCGGTTCAATTACCGTAAGACGTTTGCCTCACTAAAACAATCTTTTTGGGCACCAATCAAAAGTCGCAGGAAAATCGGATTTATCTTTTCTAGCTTAATCACTGTAATCGCGGTAGTAGGTGTGATTATCGCGCCAACCAATAAAGTTGATGCCAATCAACAAGCGTTACAAAAGCAAATCGAACAAAATAAGCAGGCTTCCAAGAAAACAGACGGGGAGACGGCCGCAAACGATTCTAATGGAGCAGCAGAATCTACAGATAGTTCTGAAGCACCAACCAGTTTAGCTGATAAATATAGTCTAAGTAATCGTGAGATAACGAAGGCAAAAAATCTGAAAGTGACGGCTTTTGGGGATTCTGTTTTATTAGCAGGCTCCAAAGGACTGACAGAGATATTTCCTAAAATGGTTGTTGATGGCGAAGTCGGACGGCAATTGAAGGATAGTCCGCCACTGTTGAAAGCCTTGAAAGATAAGGGCGAGCTAAATGATACGATTCTCTTGAGTTTAGGAACAAATGGTCCTTTCAATCTCGATGACTTTGCTCAAATCATGAATGTTCTAGGGGACAAGCATCAAGTCTTTATCATCAATACTCATGTGCCGACGCGTCGTTGGCAGAATGATGTGAATGCAAATCTAGAGGCCGCTGCCAAGGATTATAAGAATGTTCACTTGATTGACTGGTATAATTTCAGTAAGGATCATCAAGATTGGTTCTATGATGACCAGGTCCATCCGAATGATGTTGGATCGATCCATTACTGCCAATTGATCGCCAAGGAAATACTAAAAGGCGAATAAACTGAAAAAGACAAAAAAACGTTTTGTGAGTCACTCACAAAACGTTTTTTGCTTGATGCTCTCGCAAGTACTTTTCTTTTTGCCTGCGGGGTAATTTTTTAAAAGCTGATTCCGCTTTAGTGGCCTCGCTGCGGGTTTCAAAGCGCTCGGCGTGAATCATTTTGACTGGTCGGCGACTCTGAGGGTGGGTATATTTTGCACCAGTGCCTGTATTATGCTCCAATAGGCGTCGGGATAGGTCTGTCGTATAGCCGCCGTAAAAGCTTTGGTCATTGCAAAGTAAAACATAAAAGAATTGATCAGTTGCCATAAAGCATCTCCTGTAAGTCGGCAGAGTAGCTGCCCGTTTGGTCATAGGTATATAATGGTGGAAGAAAACGCAGACCTTCGTTTTTGCCGTCTTTGATTCCTTCGATTAGTAGAATATTGGCTTCTTTTTCTGGTTTTGGGTAAACGAATTGGATTCGCTTCGGCGCGATCCGGTGTGCACGAAGACAGTCCATGATTTCTAAAAAACGATCCGGTCGATGTACCATTGCGAAACGGCCATTCATTTTTAGTAATTTCGCAGTGACACTGACGACATCCTCTAAAGTCGCGTGAATCTCATGACGAGCAATCGCTAAATGCGGGTTAGGATTTTTTTGACTTGTTGGCAATTCCTTGAAATAGGGCGGATTGCAGACGACTAAATCAGCAGAATCGGCTTTAAAAACGTCAAATGTCTTTTTTAAGTCCAGCTCGTGCATCGTCATTTGGTTTTCCAGCTGATTTAAAAGAATACTGCGTTTGCCCATGTCAGCAAGACGAGGTTGAAGCTCGATCTGGTCAATCAGGGCAGTGGTTTTTCGACTTAAAAAAAGTCCAATCGCGCCATTTCCTGCACAAAGATCAATGATTTTTCCGCGTTTTGGCACACGAGCAAAGTTCGCTAATAGAACGGCATCAATGGAAAATGAGAAAACCTCCGAGCTTTGGATGATTTGGATATCTTCAGCATAAAGCTGGTCGATTCGTTCGCCATTTCTTAACAATTTCATTTGCCCCCTTAAAAAAATCATACCGTTGTATTATACTACGTTTAGTTAGTTAACTGAAAGGAAGAAATCATGTTTTTTAAATTTATTCGCGTCATTGCCCGAACGATCTTGGCGGTCGTCAATGGCAATGCTCACTACCAAAATCAAGACAAATTACCAGAGGGAAACTATATTCTTGTGGCGCCTCACCGAACTTGGTGGGACCCTGTCTATATGGCTCTGGGCGCATCGCCTAAACAGTTTAGTTTTCTGGCAAAGGCCGAGCTGTTCAAGAATCCGATTTTGCGATTCATTCTGGTGCATTTAAATGCCTTCCCTGTTGATCGCGACAAACCAGGACCAAGTGTGGTGAAGCGACCAGTCAAAATGCTGAAGGACTCGGATAAGAGCTTGATCATGTTTCCAAGTGGAACCCGTCATTCTTCTGAGTTGAAAGGCGGAATGGCGTTAATTTCTCGTTTATCGAAAAAGCCGATCGTCCCTTCTGTTTATCAGGGACCTACAAAGTTCTCTCAACTGTTTAAACGGACCCCCGTCATTATTCGTTTTGGTGATCCGATTGATCTTTCTGACATCAAGAAAATGGATAAAGCTGGATTGGCCGAGGTTGAACGTCGTGTTCAAGGAGCGTTTGACCAGCTAGATCGGGAGATTGATCCGAATTTCAAATATGTTGCCAAAGAAAAAAACGCCGAGTAGTTACAGATTATCGACAAAGTAAGGTTCCAAGCTCAATTTTCGAGCTTGGGATCTTTTTTTGGTTTGATTTCAAATTTTGAAAAAAACGCATGGATCTTTCTTTATCTTATAAAAGTTGAGAAATAAACCGTTCCTGTAGCAACATCCACTTGCTTTGCGGAAAAAAATGGCGAATCATGTTATACTTTTGGGAAGGACTTAATTAGGAAAAGGGTGGATCAATGAAAGTTTTGCATACTGCGGACTGGCATATGGGGAAAAAGCTGCACGGCTATGACTTGTTGCCAGATCAAGCATATATTCTTGATCAAATACTAAAAATCGCAAAAGAAGAGATCGTAGAGGCCATCGTAATCGCGGGGGATTTATATGATCGTTCTGTTCCTTCTGAGGCGAGTGTTCGGTTATTAAATCAAACAATCGCTGATTGGAATTTAACGCAGCAGTTCCCATTACTGGCGATTTCGGGCAATCATGATAGTGCGACTCGCTTAGCAACAGGGACACCATGGTTCAATCAAGCACAGTTTCATTTGCATACTCGCTTAAAAGAAGCTTTTACGCCGGTGGAAATGGGAAATAGCCAATTTTATCTATTGCCTTATTTTGAACCGGTGGATGCGCGTATCTACTTTGAAGATTCAGAGCTTCGTACGATTCAACAGGCAATGCCGAAAGTAATCGAAAAAATACAGGAAAGCTTTGATCCGGATAAAAAACACATTTTAGTCAGTCATTTTTTTGTTGCCGGCAGCAGCAAAACGGACTCTGAAACGAAGATCGAAGTTGGCGGACTTGATGGGATCAATGGGAAGTTACTCGAATGCTTTGATTACGTCGCGTTGGGCCATCTCCATGGGAAGGACGCGCTAAAAATGGCGAATGCTCGCTACAGCGGCTCGCCTTTGAAATACTCATTGTCGGAAAAGGATCAAACAAAAGGTGTTTGGATCGTTGATACAGATACTATGGACTTTTCCTTCCGGACATTGACACCGCTTCATGAAATCCAAGAGCTGCAGGCTAGTTTTGCTGAATTATTAGACCCAGCTTTTTACACCACGATTAATCGGGAGGACTATTTGTCGATTCTATTAGAGGATCGAGCGGTGATTCCCAATTTAATGAACCAACTGCGCCAGGTCTATCCTCGGATCATTCAGGTAGAACGTGCGAATGGCTTTGAGACAGCTGTTGAGAAGCGTCTGAAAAAGGAAAATATTAAAGAGAAATCTCCAGTTAATCTAACAAAGGATTTCTTTACAGAGGTTTCCCAGAATGAACTGACAGCTAAACAGAAAAAATGGATCGAGGAAGGCTTACACACGATCCTGAAAAAAGGAGGCGAGGAGTAATGCTTCCAAAGAAAATCATTATGGAAAACTTTGGTCCGTTTGTTCACGAAGAAGTCGATTTTGACGAACTGACAGAGGCGCCATTATTTTTGATCAGCGGGAAAACCGGTGCTGGTAAGACCACAATTTTTGACGCGATCACCTTTGCTTTATATGGCGATGCATCTGGCGGTGTTCGTTCATCAAACGAGATTCGATCCTCCTTTGCTGAGCTAACTGAAGAAACTCGGGTGCAGTTCATTTTCGAGCACCAAGGAAGAAAGTATTCTATTGAACGTTGGCCGAAGCAGACCTTAGCCAAGAAAAACGGCAAAGGCGAGACGACCAAAAATCAAAAGGTTCAATTGAGCATTTTTAATGATAAGGGTCAAGAGGCTGAGGCCTATACCAAGGTGGATGCAGTGAACGAGGTCATCTATCAGATTTTAAATCTGCAAAAGGATCAATTTCGCCAAATCGTGATGCTGCCCCAGGGAGAGTTTCGAACGTTCCTCAATGCGAATAGTACTGAGAAGGAAACCGTCCTGCGGAGTTTGTTCGGCACTAGTTTCTATCGCCAATTCACAGAAAATTTGAAGCTTCAAAAGTGTGAGCTAGAGAAATCAGTCAGTGAAATGACTACTCGTATTGATCAATTATTTCAACAAGTCGTTGCTGAAAAAGGTGTAACTTATGGGGAGTCGCTAAATCTTGCTCGTGAGTATTTACTATTGGAAGAACAAGAGCTTTTGAAAAGTCAGACGGAGTTAGCGGAAAAACAGGCTAAACAAAAGGCCCTTCAACAGCAGCTTCAAAGAGCACAGGAGCTGTCTGAAAGCTTCAAGCAGGAGCAGCAAACTCGTCGCGAGCTTCTAAAAATCGAAGAGCAGCTGCCAGAGCAGGAAGAAAAGAAACAGCAATTGGTGCGGGGGAGAGAACTTGAGAAAATTCGTCCAACCTATGATCGCATCCAAGAGTTGGTAAAGCAGCAGATTCAGCAGACCGATGAAGTAACTGAGAATCAGCAACGTGCAGCTGAGCTAGAGCAGCAATATAGTGAGTGCCAAAAACAAACGACTGATTTTGAGCAGCAAAGTGCCGAGTGGCAAACTAAAGAGCAGCAGCTGCAAAGCTTGAACGCTTTATTGCCTTTGGTCAAGCAAAAAGAGCAGCTGATGAAACAAAAAACGGAACTGACAGATAAACAGGCGAAACAGCAGGAGCACTTAACAGAAATTATTCAACAAATAAAGGTTCACGAAGAAAAAATCAAACTGCTGGAGACCAAACAAAATACGGAAAAAATGTGGCAGGATCGTCGTTATGAGGAGCTACAGTTTCAACAGACGGTGACTCACTTGCAGCAATCAGCCAAAGATATTTTCGATCAACAGGAGGAAGAAGAGGACCAGCAGATCAAGCTGGCTCAATTGGTTGAAAAAGCCAGTCGTACAAGCAATCAATTAACAAGTGAAGTGGCAGATTATAAGAAGTTGAAAAGTCAGTGGGCTTCTGCGGAAATTGCCCGATTAAGTATGGATTTGCTTCCGGGAGAACCTTGTCCTGTTTGCGGTTCAAAGGAGCATCCGAATCCAGCCCAGCACGCTGAGTTGACCACTGATAATTTGGGACAATTACAGGTGGCGCTAGAAACTCAGGAAACGCGAATTAAGCAGTTAGAGTTGATTCGGGAACAGGCAGAGGCTCAGTATGAGGTTGGAATAAAAACCTTTGATCAATTACAGGAGGATCGGTCGGCGGCGCAAAAGGCGCAAGAAGAGCAAATCAATACTCTTCAGGCCACTTTTGCCGATTATTACCAGCTGGAAGTTGAAGCCGATTTATCGGAGCTTGTGATATTTCTTAGGGAGCGTCAAAAAGAAACGGATGAACGTTTAGCTGAGATTAACGAATCGAAACAAACCTTGCTTGACCTGAAGGCAGAGATTGATAATAATCAAGCTAAAAAACTTGAGAGCGAGACTAGCTTAAATGTTGTGAAAGGTGAACTGCAAACCTTAGAGGGCAGATTGTCCAGTATTGAGGAGCAAACCAAAGAGTGGCAGTTGCCGACTTTGGAGGCACATATCGTTGAACTGCAGGGCAAGATAGACGAGTATCACACTCACCTGCAGGCACACCAAGCCTTAGTGAAGGAACTTGAGCAGCAGCATATCCGTCTGCAGGAAAATCATAAGCTATTAGCTAAGCAACAGCAAGAGACGGGGGAGAACCTAGAAAAATTTCAAACGTCACTGCAACAGCAATTGGTAGATGCAAATTTAGCTATTGAACAGTTAGCATCAGCGCCCATTGATCTTTTAAGTTTAGAACAAGAGATTACAGATTTCGATCAACAGCTCTTACTGCTAAAAGATCGCCAATCACGGTTGGCAGAAGTAATCAAGGATCAAGAGAAACCAGAGCTGGATGAGCTGCAAACCTTAGTGACAAGCTGTGAAGCAGAAGTCACTCAATTCCAACAGCAGCATTATGCCAAAGAAAGTCAGCTACAGCAACAACGCACGTTGATTGAAACTATTGAAGATCTACAGGCGCAAAGCAAGGAGCAATTGGACGAATTAAGCCAAATGATGCAGCTTTATCAAACGATGAACGGAGATAATCCGCAAAAAATCAGCTTAGAGCGGTATGTCCTGCAATGGTATTTGGCCGAGGTTCTGCAATGTGCCAATCAGCAGCTGAATCAGCTAACCAAGGGGCGCTATCGTTTTGAGTTGAAGCAGGAAACCGGTCGATCGAAAGGAAATACTGGGCTTGAGATCAATGTTTATGATGACAATGCCGGCGCAACGCGTAGCTCTCATACCTTATCTGGCGGCGAAAGCTTTATCGCAGCGTTATCCTTGGCTTTGGGACTTGCGGAAGTGATCCAGAGTCAGGCTGGCGGCGTTGCGATTGAAGCCTTGTTCATTGATGAAGGCTTTGGATCATTGGATGAAGAAGCGTTGGAGATGGCTATGGAAGCCTTGGAAAGCATTGAAAATGCGGGACGGATGATCGGCATTATCAGTCACGTACGAGAATTGAAAGAACGTATCCCACAACAAATTATTGTGGAAACTAGCGGAACGGGACGCAGCAGTATTCGTTACCAGCTAGAAGGATGGAGTGAAACGTAAATGAGATGGAGTATTCCAGAAAAAGTGATCGAACGCGGCAGAACGTATTTAAAAGAGGGGCGGGTCTTATCCGTTGAGGCAGATCCGGCTCGTCGTGTTTGGCATGGTGAAGTATTAGGCAGTGAACTTTATCTGGTTGATTTAGATGGCAGTGGAAAAGAAAATGATATTTGTGCCTGCCCGTATTGGGAAGAGCATGGTTATTGCAAACATACAGTAGCGGTTGAATTATATTTACGGGAAAAAGGTCTTTCGCGGGTAATCAAGCCAGAGACTGTCTTGCCGAAAAAAATGGAGAGCAGTATTTCTTTTGCTGATTTGTTAAATCAAGGCTTTTCAAGATTGGAAAAGGAAGCAGAGCCCTTGCAGTCCTTATTTGTTGAATTTGTGGTGGAGGCCGTTCCAACGAATCCTTATCACCCAGAATTGGATGTTTTGGCGGTGTCGCTGCGTATCGGCAGTCATTTGAACAAACGCAGCTATATCGTGAAGAACTTATATGACTTTTTACACGCATATCAGACCGATTCAGCCTATACCGTAAACAAACAATATAAATTCCAGATCGAGGCGGGTGCCTTTGATCCAAAATGTCGAGATTTGATTGAAGATTTAGTGGGAGTCAGTGAAACATATCAATTATTAGGGAAAGCTGGTCTACAGGTCAAAGGTAAACTAGACAAGCGTTATCTTTTATTGCCGGTTCATCGGATTCAAGAACTATTGGAAGCGATGGAAAAGACTGGAAATTTAAGTATTAAACTAGGTGAAAAAACCTATTCTGAAGTGCATGAGGGACAAGAGCTACCACTTTCATTCACTTTGGAAAAACGTGGAGAAAATGATTTTGGTCTAACCATCGAGGATGGCTTCACCAATTATTATAGTAATTATTTCTTAGGCTTCGTTGAAAATTCCTATTATTTGATGACTCATGAGCAGCAGGAAACCTACATTACGCTGAAGCAGCTGATGAAGCGGCTGAAAGAACCGGTTATTGCATATGAGCAACGACAACTTTCGCAATTATTCACAGACGTTTTTCCATATTTACGGAAAATTGGTCGAGTAATTGTTACCGATGATGTGGCAGAGATCATGAAGGAGGAACCGTTGCGTGCGGTCGTCATCTTTCGAAAAATCAAAGGAATGATAAAGGCGGAAGCTGAGTTTCATTATGGCAACGCTTATTTCTCTACCAATGAGGCGCATCAGCCCAAGCTGCCTAATAATGTCGAGATTTTAAGAGATCGTAAAAAGGAAAAACAAATCCTGGATCTCTTTACTACGTACCGGTATCAAAAAATCGATACGGGCTTTGAAAAGAAATTACCGATTAAAGACAATCTTTATTACTTCTTTAAAGTCGAAGTGGAAGAGTTTAGACGATATGCTGAAGTGCGTATGGGCAAGAAGCTGCGTCAGCTCTTCTTAGACGGTGAAGAATTCCAACCAACAATCGAGGTGGATCAGGAAGGATCATGGCTCGATATCAAGTTTGATGTGACGGGAATCAATGATAATGAAATTGACCAGGTCTTGAACAGTTTGCTGCGGAAGGATCGCTTTTACACATTGGATAATGGCGAGGTGCTCTCCTTTGATTCAGAGGCCTTCCAGCAAACCAGTGAAATGATCGGTCAGCTGCGGGAAAGAATTAGCGCGAACGATGGATTGATCCGCTTGCCGAAGAGCCAAGGGATTATGCTAGAACAGCGGTTGAAGGATAATCCGCAGGCACAGTTCAGCGAAAGCTTTACTGCGATGGTGCAGGATTTGACTCATCCAGAGGATTATCAAGTGGCTTTGCCAGAGAATCTTAATGCCACATTGCGGCCTTATCAAGAGTCAGGTTTTCGCTGGTTGAAAATGCTGAGCGATTATGGCTTTGGCGGAATTTTAGCTGATGAAATGGGTCTTGGGAAAACGATTCAGGTAATCACTTTCTTATTGGCGGAAAAAGCACAGCAACCAATCAAAGTGGTAATTGTCACGCCAGCGAGTCTGGTCTATAACTGGCAGGCGGAAATCAAGAAGTTTGCGCCAAGTTTAAGTTCATCAGTTATTTCAGGCAATCGTAGCGAACGGGAGCAGTTGCTTGAAGAGGCTGAAGAGATTGTTATTACGTCTTATGCAAGTCTGCGTCAGGATATTGATCTCCATGAAAAGATGGGTTATCAATACATGATTCTTGATGAAGCCCAGATGGTGAAAAACGCCTCGACGAAAACTTCCAGCGCTTTGCGAAACTTATCGATTCCACATCGCTTCGCGTTGAGTGGTACGCCAATCGAGAACAATCTGGAAGAGCTGTGGTCATTATTCCAAACGATCATGCCAGGATTCTTCCCACCGATCGGACGTTTCCGTCAAATGGCTGTTCCAGAAATTGCTAAGATGATTCAACCGTTTGTTCTGAGACGCGATAAAGATACCGTCTTGCAGGAATTGCCTGAGCGGATCGAATCAAATGTCTTGAGCAGTTTGACGGAAGAGCAGAAGACGGTCTATCTTGCTTATTTAAAACGAATGAAGCAAGAGGTCGACCAAATGGATTCAGCGACATTCCGAAAACAGCGTGTAAGTATCTTAGCTGGTTTAACTCGCTTGCGTCAGATCTGTGATGATCCTCGTTTGTTTATGGAAGGGTACGAAGGTGGTTCTGGCAAACTTGATCAAGTCAAGGATCTGATTCAAGTGGCGAAAGAAAATGGTCGACGAGTCTTATTGTTCTCACAATTTACTAGTATGCTTTCAATCATTGAAGAGGAGTTCGCGGAAGAAGGAATTACTAGCTTCTACTTGCGAGGCAGCACTAAAGTTTCTGATCGCCTAAAAATGGTGGATGCCTTCAATGCAGGAGAAAAAGATGTCTTTTTGATTTCGCTAAAAGCTGGAGGAACCGGTCTGAACCTGACTGGGGCGGATACAGTTATTCTCTACGATCTATGGTGGAATCCGGCAGTCGAAGAGCAGGCGGCAGGACGTGCTCACCGGATTGGCCAGAAGAAGGTCGTCGAGGTATGGCGCATGATCGCTGAAGGAACGATCGAGGAACGAATGAATCAGCTGCAGCAAGAAAAACGCGAGCTGTTCCAGAAAGTCATCCAAGGCAACGAAGAACAAACCAATAAACTTACAGAAGAGGATATTCGCATGATTTTAAGTTTAGGCGAATAGAAATAGAAAAAGAAAAGTATGCCACGTTCAGTGCGGCATACTTTTTTGGTTCGTCAGAAGAGATTTCAAATCCTCAAAGTTTTTGATTTCTTTTTCAAAAATAGCGCTTTGACCTTCTGGTATTTTACGATTTTGGTGATTGAACCACCAAACGGACCAGCCAGCGGCCTTAGCGCCAATGACATCATTTTCAAAGCTATCACCAATATATAAAAGTGATTCAGGTGCCAATTTCAATCGTGTTTCCATCAAAGAAAAAATTTTTGGTTCTGGTTTTTGAATACCAACCGCATCTGAAATAATCATTTTTTCAGGCGCGATCCAACGAGCTAATTGCAACGCGCTAATTTTCTCTTTCTGTCGCAATACCGGTCCATTTGTGATCAGACCTAAAGGAACATCCTGTTGATTCAAGAAGGTTAATGAATCACTGATTTCAGAAGGTAATGTGATTGTTTTTAATGCGTGATCGTAGGCCGCTTGGAATGTCTCCAATTCAGATTTACTTGGAACAAAATCAAAATCAGCTAGTGCCAGACGAATTCGCTCATAACGCATTTTTGCTAAAGACCATTCTCCTGTGATCGACTTCATATAGTGGAGGTCACTATAATAGCGGAAACGAATAAACAAAGCGTTCATCTTACTTTCTGGAAAAGTCGGAAACAAATCGTTGATAGCAGAAGCAAAAGGGGCTTGTTGTTTGTATAAGGTATCATCTAAATCAAATACTATTCCTTGAATCATTTACTCACTCCTAAGGTTTCAATAAACTTATTATAGCAAAAAAATAATTATTTTATTTGGACTGAGCAAAAAAGTGGCGCAAAAATATAATTCTTGTTATGTTATTCGAGTAGCAAAGTAATGAAAAAAACATGAACCGGAATCAATCAAAAATATTCTTCGGGAAAAAAATAATGATTGAGAAGAGAAAGAATAGCTGGAATTTAAGATCTACCAATTTTTGGAAACTCTATAAAATTTTTGATTTTTTTTGAATATTTGAAAGCTGTATCTATTTTTAACGAGTAATCCTGATGGAAAATTTAATACAGATAACTGTCTCAGAGATTAAAATAAAATAACTATAAAATAATAAGCAACATCTATGAATGTATTTTCCATTTTAAAATCATTCTAATAAAGCCTTGATATACAAAAGATTTATGAATATAAATATATTTTTTTATTGAATTGGTTATCAAAATTAAAAAGATAAAAAAATTCATTTTTTTAATTTGATATAATAATTTTGCATAAACTGTATTAGTAATAATACAGTTTTTTTAGCTGTTATAGAACGGGGTCAAATGAGAGCGGCGCCACTAATTTCTCATCTTGACAAATTAAAACTGTCGTGACAGTTGTTATAGTCGAGAATTAAATTAAATAACGTTAATATTTGTAAAAAAAAAGACACCCAACTCTTTTTTTTGTTACCTTTTTTCTGTATAATAGAAACAGATAGTAGGAAACCACTACTACCTGTTACAAAAATTGAGAGTCAAGAAAAGGAGTGATATGCATGTTAACACTATATACTTCCCCTAGTTGTACATCATGTCGGAAAGCACGTGCTTGGCTACAGGAACATGAGATTCCTTATGTTGAACGAAATATCTTTTCTGAGCCATTGAACATTGATGAGTTGAAGGCTATTTTACAAATGACTGAGGATGGAACGGAAGAAATCATTTCGACCCGTTCGAAAGTTTTCCAAAAGTTGAACATGGATTTAGATGAATTGTCCCTAAAAGAATTATTGGATTTAGTTAAAGAAAATCCTGGATTATTACGTCGTCCGATTATGATTGACGAGAAGCGTTTACAAGTTGGTTTTAACGAAGATGAAATTCGTCGTTTCTTGCCTCGTGATGTTCGCCAATATGAATTACGTCAAGCCCAATTGATGGCTGGATTATAGAATAGATACCCCGCAAAAAGTGGGGTATTTTTTTTGTGTATTTATCTATCTAACGCGTAACGATTAATTTGCTCTCCTTTTTTTAGCTTGTAAGTTTCACTACAGACTAATGCGATCTTGAAATCTTATGATCTCATTGTTTATAGGATTTTAATAAAATTCGACGGCTTTCTTTACTTTTAAGCGGAATCAGTTACAATGAACATATAATCTATCTTTAAAGTGAGGTGTGCCAAGATGGAGATGGAACACATCAATGAAAATACGATCCGAGTCATTATTGAAAATGAGGATTTAGCCGAACGTGGAATTACTTTTCTCGATTTATTAGGAAATCATCGGGAAATCGAATCTTTCTTCTATAGTATTTTAGAGGAAGTCGATATTGAGGATGAGTTCAAAAGTAGTGAGGCGGTTACTTTCCAAGTCCTTCCGAAAAATGACGGATTGGAACTATTTATTAGTAAAAACCTGACGCCAGAAGACATCAACAAAATGAACAATTCAACAGAGTTCGAAGCAAGCGATTTTGATCAATTGATTCGTCAACAAATTTTAGCGAACTCTGAAAGTCTTGAAGAAGACGAAAAAACCAGCCGCTTACGGGTTTTTCAATTGAATAGTTTTGAGGATATGATTGAATTAGCAAGCTATCACTTTTTAGATGAAGCCTGGTGTGATTTATATCTACTGAATGAGAAGTATTATTTGCAGATTTATTTTGACCCTGAGATTTTTGGTGAATTCGGTTTATCAGATGTTATTGCTGAAGTCTTAGAATACGCTCAAAATTCCTCTGTTTCAACAGAAATGTTGGAAGAATACGGAAAACTTTTGATGCAGCGTGATGCGATCGAGATTACTCGTGCTCATTTTAATTAAAGGCTCTTCGTCAAATCGTGTTGGTGAAGACAAATTTGAATAAAACTTAGTCCGATATGCGGCGCGTTCTGTGCGCCGCATATTTTTTTAACATTAAAGGAAGTATAACATTTTAAGCGGTCAAAGGATTGATACATCAATCTTTTGACCGCTTTTCATCTGGTCTTTTTCCTATTAAACTGGAGATATGAAACCCAATATTTTACACGCCATTTTCTTTGATGAATATCAAAACTGGGAGAAATTCAATCAAAGGTACACGAGAAGGATTCGATCCGTTGTGAAAAGAGAAGTGAAGAAGTTTCGCGATTGTGGTGACCTTAAAAAAGGTTATCGTCTATTTGTCTGTGAAGGATGCCATGATGTAAAGAAAGTGGCTTTTCGTTGTAAAGGGAAATTTTGTCCAACTTGTGCAACTGGGGAAAGTCAACGGTGGGCAGAGGTTGCGGCGAACGATCTGTTTACAGTGACGCATCGACACGTCATCTTCACGATCGATGAAGGTTTACGTGAGATTTTTCTGAAGGAGAAGTATCGTAAGGAGCTTTTAAAAGGATTAATGGATGAAGCTGCACGGATACTATTAGATTTTTTTAGAAAGCACCATATACAAGCTGGGGTTGTGGCAACACTCCACACCTTCGGTTCTCAGCTAGAATACAATCCGCATGTTCATT
>NZ_KE136366.1:329623-347626 GCF_000406965.1 Enterococcus avium ATCC 14025
ACTAAATTTTACCAAAAGTGAGTCTCTTTTTGAGTTGAAACGAAGAAAAAAGTGTTAGTAGAAAATCGCCTTCGATTTTCCACCAACACAAAATATTATAGAACCTAATTAAATAGTTCAAGTACCACTGTTCATTCGAATGGTGGTATTTTTTTTAGCTTGCTGAAATTTGAAAATCTTTCTGTTTCTAATTGCGTATCTTTTTTTGAGGTGAGAAGAATGTTGTTTGCTTACACTAAGGAAAAAGAAATGATCAGTGCAGTTGAAAGCGATAATCAACAGCAGTTTTTTTGTCCAGACTGCGGTGAGGAATTAATTCGTAAAGCAGGAAAAATCAAGATTCCTCACTTTGCACATAGTCAGAATACAGAATGCTATGGGTTAAGTGAAGGGGAAACACCGGAGCATCTGCGATTGAAGCAGCTATTTTATACATGGGGGAATCGTTTCGAAGAAGCCTGGCAAATGGAGCAACCATTACCTGATTTACCGCAACGTCCCGATTTATTACATGAGCACTTAGCAGTAGAAATCCAGTGTTCCTCATTGAAAAGTGTTCGCTTGCAAGAACGGATTGATGGCTATGCTCAAAAAAGCTACCGAGACTGGTGGCTGCTTGGCAAACCGCTATGGCCCAAAGAAAAATTCACACATCTGCAAAAACAGTTTTGTTCCTTTGACAAAGACAAAGGACTGCATTTATGGCTGATTGAGGAGCAGGGGATTCGATTGCTTTACCACATTCATGAGATTGACGGCTTCGTGTATTGTGAAGAGCATTGGCCTGCTAATTCAAAACCCTTAAAAGAAATTTTTCATTCATCGGTCAACAAACGACCACCGCAGCTTGTTCCTACTATAGAAAGTGTGAATGAACAGAAAAAAATATTGAGCCTGAAATTGGTTCAAAGCAACCCGCGAATTCGAGGCCTACAACATTTTTTTTATCAGGAACGGAGACATCTTTTGTATTTGCCAGAATGGCTATATTTTCCTAGTCGCTATTTCTTTTTTTATCAAGAGGATCTTCTAGTATTTCGCTATTTATTCCAAAAAGAAGCGAAAAATGCTTCTTTGATTTTTGAGAAATTTTTGGATTATCGTCAGGAAAATCATAAAGACTGGGCATTTTATCGAATTGATCAGCGGGAGATATTAGAACGACTCTATCTTGAGGCGATCTTTTGTCAAAGAAAGGCTAAAGTTTCACCAGTCTAACTACTTTTAAAAATTACTTTTTTCTAAATTGTGGTACTATTGATGATGATAAATAGTTATTCTATCACTTTTCTAAGTGAAAAAGTATCTTAACCAGTTAGGAGTGTTTTTATGAGTGAAGCAAAACAATTGCCCAAACGCCAAGAAGTTCCTATTGAGCTGACTTGGGACTTAACGAAAATTTTTGCAGATGATGCTGCTTTTGAGGAGAAATTCCAAGCCTTATCAGAGGAGCTATCCGAAGTTGATAAGATTAAGGGAACTTTGGCTCAAGGTGCAACGGAATTTTTAACAGCGATTGAATATGTTTTAGATATTTATCGCAAGGCGGAGGTCATTTATGTATATGCACATCTAAAAAATGATGAAGATACTGCAAATACAACAAATCAAGCATTATATGCACGGGCTTCTAGCTTAATTGCACAGGTTAGTGAAGCAGTCAGCTGGTTTGAGCCAGAAATGCTGGAGCTATCAGACCAAGAAATTTGGGCCTTTTTTGAGAAGGAATCCAAATTAGAGCTGTATCGCCATTTTGTTGAGCAGATCATTTCTGAGAGGGCACACATTTTACCAGCTGAACAAGAGGCGCTGTTAGCTGGTGCTAGTGAGATTTTTGGTAGTTCTGCGGATACATTTTCTGTTATGAACAATGCGGATCTGAAATTCCCAGTTGTGAAAAATGACGAGGGTGAAGATGTTCAATTAACACATGGGGTTTATGGTCAATTATTAGAAAGTACGAACCGAAATGTTCGTGAACAAGCATTTAAATCCTTATATTCTGTTTATCATCAATTTCGTAACACCTTTGCTTCAACCTTGAGCACACATGTCAAAGGGCATAACTACAAGGCTAAGGTCCGTGGATACGGCTCTGCTCGTGAAGCGGCGTTAAGTGGAAATCATATTCCAGAAGATGTATATGAAACATTGACTTTGGTGGTTAATCAGTATTTGCCGCTATTGCATCGATATGTTGAATTACGGAAAGAGCTACTAGGATTAGATGAGCTGCATATGTATGATTTATATACACCGCTTTTAGCAGAAGCGCCAGTCAAGTTTAGTTACGAAGAAGCACAGGCTAAGGCACTTGAAGCCTTAAAGCCATTAGGTGAAGAATATCTAGAAGTTGTGAAGAAGGCTTTTGCTGAGCGCTGGATCGATGTGGTTGAAAATCAAGGTAAACGCAGTGGTGCGTATTCTTCTGGTGCTTATGATACGCAACCGTATATTCTTTTGAACTGGCATGATCGGCTAGATGAGCTTTATACATTAGTTCATGAGATGGGGCACAGTGTCCATAGTTATTTCACCCGTCATACGCAGCCTTATGTTTACGGCGATTACTCGATCTTTTTAGCAGAGATTGCTTCAACAACCAACGAAAATCTTTTAACTAGTTATCTATTAGAAACAGAAAAGGATCCAAAAATTCGTGCCTATATCATTAACCATTATTTAGATGGATTTAAGGGAACCATTTTCCGTCAAACACAATTTGCGGAGTTTGAACACTTTATTCATACTGAAGATGCGGCTGGCCATCCATTGACCAGCGAACATCTAAGCAAATTCTATGGTGAATTGAATATGAAATACTATGGACCAATCGTTGTTAACGACGAAGAAATCAAGGATGAATGGTCAAGAATCCCGCATTTCTACTATAATTATTATGTCTATCAGTATGCGACTGGCTTCTCGGCAGCGAGTGCTTTAGCAAAACGTATTGTTGAGGCTGAACCAGACGCGTTAGAGAAATATTTGACCTACTTAAAATCGGGTAGTAGTGATTATCCGATCGAGGTGATGAAAAAAGCCGGTGTTGATATGACCCAGCCAACCTATATCGAAGACGCGATGGAAATCTTTGCTCAAAGGTTGGATGAGTTGGAAGAGCTTGTTGAAGTGTTGAAAAATTAATTAATGATGAAGCAGGAGTGGAATGAAGCTCCTGCTTTTTTGACGTTTTATTTGAAGCCGAGAGTTACATAGCAAGATAGCCGACTTAAGAGACTCGCTAGTTATGAAGGAAATTTTGAACGATTGCTGCTTTTGGTTCATTGTTATCCGAAAATATATTTATTTTTATTAAAGATTGCTATTCTATAACTTTTTTATAAACACTAAATAATAGAAAATTAGGCTTGAAAAAAAGTGAATAGGACAAGGTTTCGTAATTGAATTCTTAATAAATAGACCGTTATATTCAAATATTTGAAAGAAATTATACAAATGGAATTTCTCTTTTGATAATTATTATGCGAGAATTAGCATAAGTAGAGGGGGTGGAGTTCTAATGAGTAAACCGAATAAAAGGGACAAGATTGATCTGCTTTTAAAGTTATCAATTGCGGTCATGTTTATAGTTGGTTTTCTAATTTTTATGTATCCCTTCGTCGTTGATTCGATCAATAATTATGTGGACCAACAACGGCTTGAAGAAGTTCAGGATAAAATGGAGGCACGTTCGGAGGCTGAAAAGAAAAAACGGCTGACGAAGCTTGAAAAAGAAAATAAAAAATTAAAGACGATCATTCCAGGAGCAGGAAGTTTTGAGGATCCTTTTGAATCTTCCTTAGAAGGAACCAAGAGTCCGAAAAAGGAATATTACGAAGAACATATGATTGGTGCAGTGTACATTCCCAAAATAAATGTGAGTCTGCCAGTTTATGATGAAACGAATGATTTTTTGCTAGATAAGGGAGCGACGGTTCTGCAAGGAACCTCCTTTCCAGTTGGAGGAAAGGGTACGCATTCGGTAATCACAGGGCATACTGGTTTGCCTGAAAAGAAGCTTTTTACTGACCTAGAGTTACTGAAAAAGAAGGACAAGTTTTTCTTACATATAGAAGGAAAAAAATTAGCTTATCAGGTTGATCGTATTAAAATCGTAAAACCTGATAAGTTTGATGCGCTTAAAATTGAATTGGATCGAGATTTGGTGACGTTGTTGACCTGTACCCCCTATGGAGTAAACAGTCATCGCTTACTAGTTACGGGACATCGAATTGCCTATCCGGTTGAGGCAGCGAAAAAAATCAAGGAAACTGAAAAATACCATCGTCGGCGTGTGTACTATTTGATTGCGGGTTGTGCCTTCTTCTCACTGCTTTTCGGATACTTTGTTTGGCGCAAAATTATCCTTTATCAATCGAAGAAACGCAATTACACTTTTGTCTTCTATCTATATGAGAATGGCGAGCCTTTGCCAGGAGTACGTGCATTGCTTACGCAAAAACGGGATGTTGTTCGCATAAATGGCAAGCTTATCCATACAATCAGTGACCGATTCGGGAAAATCGAATTCAAAAATATTCCAGGCGGTGTTTATCGTGTAGAAACGGAAAATGGATTGAGTGTAAAAGGGAAGATTTGGCGATTAAAAGATCGTAAGTTCAAAATTCTTAAACGTCGCGGATATAAGAACATCAAGCAGAAAATTAAACACTTTATTATTGAAAGTAAGAAGGTGAACTAACGTGAAGCAATCACCTAAGCCGAAAAGTGCCAGAAGGCAATTGATTAGCAAGATTTTTATGATTATAGTCTTTTTGGTCGGGGTACTTGTGATGATGTATCCATTTTATATCAACGCAGTCAATGACTTTATTGACCAAAAACGAATGGAAGAAGTTCAGCGGCAAAACAAAGAACAGAACAAGGAACAAGTGCGCAAGGCTAAAGAGCGGATGAAAAAACGCAATGAGGAGCTAAAGAAGAATGGTCTTGTACCTAAGGCTCCTAAATTTACAAATAGTAATGAACGGAAAATCGTTAGTGATGAATATATTCGTGAGCATTTGATTGGAGCCGTTAGTATTCCTGCGATTGAAATCACTTTGCCTTTGTTCGACACAACCAATGAAAAGCTGTTGCAAGAAGGGGCCACTGTTTTGCAGGGAACCTCATTTCCGACTGGTGGGATTAATACGCATTCAGTTATTTCTGCACATAGCGGATTGCCTGAGAAAAAACTATTTACTGATTTAGAAGACGTGAAGATAGGTGAGGTTTTCGTCATCACATTGTTCGAGGAAAAGCTGGCCTATGAAGTAGATAAAATCGATATCGTTGAACCAAAGGATACATCCGTGATTAATATTGAACCTGGACGCGATATCGTGACTTTATTGACTTGTACGCCCTATATGATCAATAGTCATCGATTGCTAGTAACGGGCCATCGAGTGCCCTATACAGAAAAAATGGCAAAAGCGATCGAAAAGGCAGATGACTCGCGAAAATTGAAACAAATACTGGTTTTGGTTGGCGTTGGACTCACCATTTTGATACTACTTATTGGCATGTATCGTGTGATCCATGCGTATCTTTTGAGAAAACGACGGTTCAATTTGAATCTTCTTCATACAGACGTGGCAGGAAATGTATTAGCTGGACGAGAATTTGCGATGTACACGAAGAATGGAAAACGACCAGTCCAAAGACAAGGTATTCCACTAGTCACAGTGACAGATGAAGCTGGACGAGCTCGTTTTGAAAATATTCCAGGCGGCGTTTACTGTATCAAGGATAACGAGGGTGTGGGCTTCAATGTTGGTATTAAAAAGCTGCGTCAGGAAAAGATTGATCTCTATCTAACCAAGCAGCAGAAGAACTACATTTTCACTAAAAATAATGCGGTTCAGATCAAAAAATAGGGTCATTGCCAAGCGGCAATGACCCTTTTCTATTAAATTAGCGATAAATGATTATCAATATCTGATTGTCTGATTGGTCTGTCTTTGCTTTGTGATTCTAAGAACGCGATTAATGATTCTTTCGTGCTATATGTATCTAAAATATGGTGGATCGTATCACAACCTTCGATTCTGATGCCCGCATCGCTATCGCTGCCGTAATTATAAATGACCGCCGAGGGATGACAGGTGATCTGCATTTCATGGGCAATTTGCTGATCGGTCAAAAAAGCTTCTTGGACAAAAGCCGAATGACGATCTTCTAGAAACATTTCTAAGTCACCGCCAACTTTAGTGAACAGTTGGATCGCCATTTTTTTAGAATAAGGTTGATTTTGTTCGCCTACTGCTTTTTGTAACTCAACTAAAAAGTCGCGTCCACGCTTTTTTCCTTGAAGGTGGGCAGCTTTGACGTCTAATGCAGCAGAGTGAATCTCTTGAGAAAGTTCGGTCCGCAATTGGATATCTTTTTCAGAGGCGCCGATACGTTGCATGAATTCCGAGACTGTTTTCAAATTCATAATAGGAATCATGCGTAATTGAATTTTCATATCATACTGATTGATCAAGTTGATAATCCGCCGTTCAATCGATAAACATCTTTTCCCAATTGGATTAACAAATAAATAAATCTCGATCACTAGATCCCCTCCATTTCTAAATTTTTTCTTGCTGCGCACTCACAGCTCGAGCAATTTTATTTTTTGTTTTGCGATAAGGGAGTTCGAACTTGTTAAGTAGTTGCTTAAAATCCCCCTCATTAAAATTGTAATCAGGCACTTCCAACTCTAATTCAAAATCGTGATAATCACTGTACCAACTTTCATCCAATGCTAGTTTTCCTTCAGGGATCGTGAACTCAGCTCGTTTTGTGATTAACTTCCCAATTAGGTGCAAGTCTGATAATGAAATATTGAATGTTCGTAGCTGCCCCAAAATCTCTGTTGCTTGTGGGGTGAACTGATCTTTATTGATGGCTTGTTCTACTTCATCCAGCGATAAACGGTCAGTAACTTCTAATAATCCGACTGTTTGCGGAATTTTCAAAGTGGCTTCAGCTGTATCGGAGAAGTATCGAATTCTTAATCCCATCCCTCGCTGTTTTAATTGAAAATCAGCAGTGTCGAAATAGAGATTCGTTTGAATTACGAATTGTTTATTCGTAACATTATAGTAGTGTAACAATTTTTCATAGCCATTTTGTGTTAACATACTCTTGAATTCGATTTCAATTTCTTTGCTCACTCTTATTTTACCTCTGATCCTAAAAAAATCCTATTATAAAACATCCTCACATAGAATAACCTAAATAGTCAAACGATTAGAACTAATTCCATGAAAATGTTAGTATTTTGTAATATTTGGCATAGGAGAAAAATGTGACAATTTTTTCTAATGAAGGTTTATGATAAGATAAGTAGGAATGGAAAATGAAGCGGGGGATTTGCGATGGAGAGAGATTGGGAAACATTTCTTGCGCCCTATGAATTAGCAGTAGCTGAATTAAAAATAAAATTACGCGGATTACGCAAACAATATCGCACGAGCGGAGATCATGTACCGATTGAATTTGTGACGGGACGTGTGAAGCCGGTAGAGAGTATTCTTAATAAGGCGGAGCTTCGAGGAATTCCGCTAGATCGTTTAGAAGAAGAGATGTCTGATATGGCAGGAATGCGTATCATGTGCCAGTTCGTAGAGGATATTCCTCTAGTGGTAGATATTTTGCGGCGTCGTAATGACATGAAGATTATTCAAGAGCGAGATTATATCACGAATCGGAAAGCTAGTGGGTATCGTTCCTATCATTTGGTCATTGAGTATCCGGTTCAGATGTTAGAAGGAGAGAAGAAGTTACTTGCTGAGATTCAAATCAGAACCTTATCAATGAACTTTTGGGCCACTATAGAACATTCAATGAATTACAAATACAAAGGTCAAATACCAGAAGATATTCAAAAACGATTGTTTCGTGCAGCCGAAGCAGCCTATCAATTAGATGAAGAAATGTCCAGTATTCGGGACGAGATTCAAGAAGCGCAGCATGTATTTAATCGTAAGGAACAGAAAAAGGAAGTGGGACAGCATGGGGTTAAGGATCGGAATCATCCATAATCAAGAAGAAAAATCGATTCGAGTGTTGCAGCGCCTGCGCGGGTTGTTGGCAGATAAGGATGATCTAGAGGTCGTGGATCGTGATCCGGAATTGGTGATTACGATTGGTGGGGATGGGACCCTTTTGTCGGCTTTTCATCGTTACAATCATCGACTAAACGAAGTCCGTTTTTTAGGAGTCCATACAGGGCATTTAGGGTTTTATACGGATTGGCGAGATTATGAGCTGCCTGAATTAGTTAATAGTTTAAGTTGCGAACAAGGTAAGAGTGTTAGTTATCCATTGTTGGATGTTCTTTTGACGACAACAGATGGGGAACAAAAACATTTTTTGGCATTAAATGAGTCAACCATTCGTAAGGGAAGCCGTACGATGGTAGCGGATGTTTATATAAAAGAAGAACTATTTGAGCGCTTTCGAGGCGACGGATTAGCAATCTCCACACCAACTGGTTCAACGGCCTATAATAAAAGTGTCGGTGGTGCAGTGGTTCATCCTAGTATCAATGCGATGCAGTTAGCAGAAATAGCTTCATTGAATAATCGTGTTTTCCGGACATTAGGCTCACCTAGTATCATTGGTTCCCATGAATGGATCGATGTCCGACTGAAAAGTAATGAGCAGCATCTAATCACAATTGATCAGTTGGATATCAATCGTAAAGGTATTACATCAATCAAGTATAAAATCGCCGAAGAACGCATTCATTTTGCTTCATATCGGCATATGCATTTTTGGCATCGAGTAAAGGATGCCTTTATTCGAGAGGATTAATTTTGTGGAATTTAAATGGATTTATCAAGAATCAACTGAATCACTTGTACGCACTTTCTTGAAACGTCAAGGAATCTCAAAAAAGTTATTAGCGAAAATTAAATTTCAGGGTGGAAAAATTTTAGTGAATGATACGGAACAAAACGTCTTGTTTTCTTTAAAAACCCATGATATTGTAACTGTTGTGATTCCGGACGAGGAAGCGCATGAAACGTTATTGGCAGATGATGTACCAATTGAAATTATTTTTGAAGATGAGCATTTGCTAGTTGTAAATAAACCAGCGGGAATTGCATCGATTCCAGCGCAGTATCATCCTCGAGGAACAATGGCTAACCGAGTCAAAGCTTATTATGTGGCTCAAGGATACGCTGACCAAGTAGTACATGTTGTTACCCGCTTAGATCGTGATACTTCCGGACTGATGCTTTTTGCCAAGCATGGATTTGCACATGCTAAGCTAGACCAAAGCCTGCAGCAAAAGAAATTTGTCAAAAAATATCAAGCATTGGTCTCAGGTGACGTATATGCTTTAGAAGAACATGGAAATATTTCCTTACCGATCGGTCGTGACTTATCTTCTTTATTGAGACGGCAGGTGATCGAAACAGGACAAAAAGCTGAAACGGAATACTGGCTGAAAAAAAGAAATCGGCACTGTGCATTAGTTGACGTTCAATTACATACAGGACGTACGCATCAAATTCGAGTACATTTTTCAGCGATTGGCTGTCCTTTGTTGGGTGATGAGCTATATGACGGTGCTCTGGATCAAGGAATCGATCGACAGGCTCTTCACTGCTATTCCTTAACGTTTCCTCATCCTTTCAAAAGAGAACAGCTTTCTTTTACGCTGCCATTAGCCGAAGATATGGCGACAATAGCCAAAACGATTTAAACAGAAGCAATTATTAAAACAAGATAGGTAATGCATGTGTGAAAAAAGTAAAAGTAGTAATATAGTACAAACATTTTAGTATCCGAAACGAGAATCGAACTATTTTTTTCATAGAAAAAAATAATTCATTAAAAACGAGGTAGGTTGCCAGTTCTGCTTTAAGCAGTAATTAACGTATGAGTAAAAAAACAAAAAGTAAAAGTAGTAATACAATAAAAGCAGTCTAGCAGAATGGTATCCGAAACGAGAATCGAACTATTTTTTTCATAGAAAAAAATAATTCATTAAAAACGAGGTAGGTGAGATTGATGGATGAAAACCAAGAAGAATTAGAAGTACATTTCCAACAATTACGGGAGGAGCTGGATCAGAATGATTTGCAGGCTTTTCGTGATCATTTTCTGGAAATGCATTTTTATGATCAAGGGCAATTTTATCAATCTCTAAGTGAAGAGGAACGTCAACTCGTTTATTCGTATCTATCACCCAAAGAATTAGCAGATATGTTTGATGTCATTGAAGAAGATGATGAGCATATGGATGAATACCTAAATGAGATGCGGCCCCAATATGCTGCTGATATGCTAGCTGAAATGTACACTGATAACGCAGTGGATTTACTGAATGAGCTAGATAAGAAAACAGTAGCGAAGTATCTAAGTCTAATGGATTCTGAGCATGCGAATGAGATTCGTGAACTGCTCCATTATGAAGATGACACAGCTGGATCATTGATGACGACTGAATTTGTCTCAATTGTCGCGAATCAAACGATGCGTTCAGCTATGTATGTTTTGAAAAAAGAAGCCCAAATCGCTGAGACAATCTATTATACTTATGTAGTGAATGATGATAATCAGCTGGTTGGGGTTATTTCGTTGCGTGATTTGATTGTAAATGAAGACGATACAATGGTTTCTGATGTTATGAGCGAGCGGGTGATTTCCGTTCATGTCGGCGATGACCAAGAAGATGTCGCTCAAACATTTCGTGACTATGACTTTCTTGCTTTGCCTGTAACAGACTATGATGATCATTTATTGGGAATTGTAACGGTTGATGATATTATTGACGTAATTGATGACGAGGCAGCCAGTGACTACTCTGGTTTGGCCGGGGTCAATGTCGAAGAGGTGGATGAAAATCCTGTTAAGGCAGCCTCTAGAAGGTTGCCATGGTTAATCACTTTGCTGTTTCTTGGAATGACGACGGCGACACTAATTAATCATTATGAAGCACTGGTTAGTAAAGCGAGTATTTTGGCGGTGTTCATTTCTCTGATTACTGGGACAGCGGGAAATGCTGGTACACAATCACTTGCGGTCGCAGTACGTCGCTTAGCGATATCTGATGATAACGAGAAGAATTTCGGGAAACTAGTCGTAGGCGAAATTTTGACAGGCTTAGTGACAGGCTTAGTAACTGGAGTGACAATCTTTATTATTGTTGGGATTTGGAAGCACAATTTTATCTTAGGTTTCGTAATCGGAGCTGCGATGATGGCCGCTATTACGGTTGCGACACTAGCCGGGAGTTGGATTCCAATGATAATGGAGAAATTAGGCTTTGATCCAGCCGTTGCCAGCGGTCCGTTTATTACCACTTTGAGTGATTTGACCAGTGTATTGATTTATTTTAATATAGCCAGTCTCTTTATGGAGCGATTTATTGGACATTGAATGATTAGTAAAAGACATATGCTGAAAGTAGTGAGAAAATTTTGAAAAAAGCTTATGCCATTGTTATCCGGAATGGATTGATTTTGTTAGTCCGGCGTCAAGGTGTGCCTGTTTGGGATTTGCCTGGAGGCGAACTTCTTTCCAATGAGAATGAACGAGAAGGAATTCAGCGCTTAATTAAAGAGCAGCTTTCTTTTGATAGTACAATTGATGATTTAATTGGAATTTATACAAAAGAGTATCATGATGAAGTGACATACGTTTATAAGGTAAAGGAAAAAGTTTCCCAAAGCAAAATGGAATCGCAAGATTATGTGGCCTTCAATTTTTTTGATCTTCAAAATTTGCCACTAAACATTTTTCCGGATCGACATCGCCAAATCAAAGATTATAAGACAGGACGTTATCCAGTACGCTTGAGTTTTAAGGGAAATCGTTGGTTTATTCGAATTGAAAAATTCATTAAGGAACGAAAGAAGAGAAGTGACTCAAAATGAGCCACTTCTCTTTTAAATTGATACGATTTTTGTCCCGTGAAGTTCATTTACTCCCAGCGTTTTAGCGATTCTTTCCGCATTTTCTGCGTTGATACCACCGCCAGGTAAAATAATAATGCGACCAGCCGCGTAATCAATCAATTCTTTTAGATGGGGCAGATTGTCTTCTATAGTAGACGTTAATGGTCCACCGTGAGTCAGTATGCGATCAATACCTAAGCGTGAGAACCAATCGATGGTCTTAAATTGTTCTTCTTTTGAAAGCTCATCAAACGCCATATGAAAAGTCGTTAATACCCCTTCGCTACTGCCTAGCAGCATCTCTAAAGCTTCCTCATCAACTTCATTATCTTCTGTAAGACAGCCGAAAACCACGCCATCAGTCCCAGCATTCTTTGCATGAATCAAATCGTTTTCCATGATTTTCAACTCAATATCATTATAGACAAAATTCCCGCCGCGAGGACGAATCATAGTCATGACAGGTACATGCTTTTCCCCAGCATAAGCTAAGACTTCTTCAATTACTCCCATACTTGGAGTTGTTCCGCCAGCTGCTAAGTTATCACATAGTTCAATACGTCCAGCGCCAGCTTGGATCGCTTTAGGAATATCGGTATAATTTTCAGCGCAAAATTCTTTAATCATGATTGTATCCTCCAAATCGAGCTAATTTTTTTTAAGGTGATACTTACGACGTATAGTTTAGCATATCTTGACGATAGTAGGAATAGATGAACTATGCTATGATAGGATAGCGAAAAGGAAGTGTAAAGATGCTTAAAAAAATTGATCGGGGCGCGCTGTTTTTAGCGAAGCAGCAGGCACTATTTCGCTGTCCAAAGTGTCACCAAGAAATGAATCAAATAGAAAAAAGCTTAATCTGCTTAAACGGGCATCGCTTTGATTTAGCTAAAAAGGGTACGCTTTATTTTTTAGATCACCAAATCAAAACAGAATATGACAACGAAATGTTTGAACCGCGAGGACGCATGATTCGATCGGGAATGTATCAACCTGTGATAGAAAAAATTGCGCATTTGATAAAACCGGGAAATCTTTTGGATGTGGGCTGTGGTGAGGGGAGTTTTTTGCAAGAAATCAATCAAGTAAATGCTAATCCAGTAAATATTGGTTTTGACATTGCTAAGGAAGGTGTTTATTTAGCAAGTAATCAAGCAATACATGCTTTTTGGTGTGTGGCTGATTTGACCAATTTGCCATTTGCAGATCAATCCTTTGATACGCTCTTAAATATTTTTTCTCCTTCACATTATAGTGAATTTAAGCGAGTGATGAAGCCGGAGGGTTGTGTAGTCAAAGTAATTCCTCAAGTTGGCTACCTAAAGGAACTTCGAGCGATTTACCATCCAGATGGGGAAGAGTATTCCAATGAGGCA
Organism: Enterococcus avium ATCC 14025; assembly: GCF_000406965.1. Taxonomy (GTDB): domain Bacteria; phylum Bacillota; class Bacilli; order Lactobacillales; family Enterococcaceae; genus Enterococcus_A; species Enterococcus_A avium. Next base: position 342,912 of record NZ_KE136366.1, read on the forward strand.
GTTATTCAACGTTTCACAGAAGAACTTAAAATTGATCACCGTGAACGTGTGACTTATGAGTTTGAGATACCGCAAGAAAATCGGTTAGATCTTTTAGAAATGTCACCATTGGAATGGCAGGTTACACCTGAAATAAAGGCCAAGTTAGCAGATAATCCTTTGAAACGAATTACGATTGATATCGAAATATTAAAAGGATATTAGAGAATACGCTTTCATTCAAATTCCTGAAAATAGAAGGTTGCATTTGTGACTTCGTGATGTTATAGTACTAACAAGTTGTTTTTCATTGGTTTTTATCAGGTTCCTGTTCTGATAAAAGTTAGTGAAAAGTGCTTCACTAACGTAGCGACTCGCCGTGCTAGACACCGAGTTGGTACGTTTTTTTTGTCAGTTCTGCTTTTTGCAGCTTTGTTGAATTCGAAAAGGATACAAGGTGTGAATGTATTACCTTTTAACGAGCAGTTTAGCAGAATGATAGGCGTACGAACATCGCTTCATTTTTCCGGTCTTTGGAAAAATGATTTCTTTGCTTGTTATCTAGCTGCGAGTTCCACTTCGCGTCCTTAACGCGATTAGTGGAATCGCATGCGAAACGAAGATGGAAATATTTTTCGGCTTTTTGAAAAATACATCCTTACGAAATTGAGATAGCTGTCAGAAAATCGATTCATTTTCCGGTCTTTGGAAAAATGATTTCTTTGCTTGTGATTTAGCAACGAGTTCAGCTTTTCACAGTTACTCGAGACGTATAGATGAATTGTAATTTGAGGTTAGCAGCGAGCACTTTAATTCTAAACAATATAAATACTTCAAATAGAATATATAGCGAAAAATCATACTTGAAATAACTACTTATAAGATTGAGGAAACGAACATGACAAATCATATTGTATTATTTGAACCACAGATTCCTGCAAACACAGGAAACATTGCACGAACATGTGCAGCAACGAATTCACCACTGCATTTGATAGAACCACTAGGTTTTTCTACGGATGACAAACATTTAAAACGAGCTGGTTTAGATTACTGGAATGATGTTAATATTACTTACCATAAGAGCTTAGCAGCATTTCTAGAGCATCTTGAAGAACGCCCCCTTCATTTGATCACCAAATTCGCTAATGCGACTTATTCAGAGATTGATTACACTGATGACGCCGACCACTTTTTCATGTTTGGCAAGGAAACCACTGGATTACCAGAAGAATTTATGCGGAAAAACGAGGATAAGTGTTTACGCATTCCAATGAATGATGAGCATGTACGTTCTTTGAACCTTTCTAACACAGTTGCTTTAGTCGTCTATGAAGCGTTACGGCAACAAAATTTTCCAAATTTGGAATTGACGCATCATTATGAAAACGATAAGTTAGATTAGACAATAAGAACTCGGAAAGGGATTTTTATGAAACTTTATTTTACACGTCACGGGAAAACTCGTTGGAATCAAGAAAAACGTTTTCAAGGAATGATGGGCGATTCGCCGTTGTTACCAGAAAGTTTGGAAGCGATCAAAGCATTGGGCAAAGAGTTAAAGGATATACCGTTTGAAAAAATTTATACAAGTACATTGAAACGGGCTTATCTGACTGCTGAAGGAATTAACAAGCAATTGGCACAACCAACTGAAATTGTTCGTTCTGAAGATTTACGTGAGCTGGGTTTAGGCAGTTTGGAAGGTCAATTAATTCCTGTTATTGAAGAACGCTATCCTAAAGATATGGTGAATTTACGTCATCATTTGGAGCTTTACGATCCAACTCCTTTTGATGGAGAGAAAATTGAAGATATGTTGAAACGCATCAATGATTTAGTGGAAAAAGCAGTTGCTGAATCCAAGGAAGGTCCATTGCTTTTTGTCGGTCACGGGGCCGCATTAACCGCAGCAATCCAAGCACTGACAGGAAAACCAATGAGCGAACTACGAGAGATGGGCGGCTTATTTAACAACAGCCTGACGATTTTAGAAGCGGAAAATGCTAAACCGCCTTATCAAATGATCCAATGGAATGATGTTAGTTTTTTAGAAGGTACAGGCTCGAAACCAGATTCGTTGCTATAGAAGGTAGAAAGGAGGCGCAAAATGTCGGAAGAACAGCTCTATATTGTAGGAACGTTAAAGGCGATCTTTTTTCAAAATCCTAGTAATTTTTATAAGGTTCTATTGATTAAAGTGAGTGAGACCAACAGTGATTATCTTGAACAGGAAATTGTTGTTACAGGAAGTTTTGGCGATATGCAGGAAGATGAAGACTATCGCTTTTTCGGACATTTTGTTGATCATCCTCGATATGGAAAGCAATTTCTAGTTGAAAGCTACGAGCAGGCCCATCCAACTTCTGCCAATGGACTAATTAATTATCTTTCTAGTGAGAAATTTCCAGGAATCGGTAAGAAGACCGCGGAGAAAATCATCGAAGTTTTAGGTGAAGAAGCCATTGATCAAATTATGGAAAATCCTGCCGTTTTGGCAAAAGTTCCGAATTTGAACGTGAAGAAACAAAAAGTCATCGTGGAGACAATTCGGCAGAATCATGGCATGGAGCAGATAATTGTTGGGTTAAGTCGTTATGGTTTCGGCAGCCAGCTCTCGTTTGCGATTTTCCAAACCTACCGAAATGAGGCTTTAGAAATCATTGCCGAAAATCCCTATCAATTGGTAGAGGATATTGAGGGAATTGGTTTTAAAAAAGCGGATAGTTTAGCTGAACAATTGGGCATCGCGGCAGATAGTCCACAACGAATTCGTGCCGCGATTTTTCATCAAGTCAATGAGGATGCGAATCAAAGTGGTGATACATATGTTGAAGCCCAACAGCTATTGTCAGAAGTTTTGCAGTTGTTGGAGACTGCACGACCAGTAGAAATTTCTCCGGATCAAATTGCCAATATGATCATCCAGTTAGTTGAAGAGGAAAAAATTCAACAAGAGGCAACAAAAATCTATGAGAATACGTTATTTTATAGTGAATGGGGAATAGCCTCTTCGATCGAACGCTTATTGGCACATAAAAAAGAAATCAATTATCCCCAGAAAGTCATCGATAAAAAGCTGCGTATTATTGAAAAGCAATTGAAGATCACTTATGGCGATTCGCAAGATCAAGCGATCAAAGAAGCGATTCGTTCGCCATTGTTCATTCTGACGGGTGGTCCCGGAACAGGGAAAACGACAGTGATTAATGGCATTGTAAAATTGTTCGCGGAATTGAATGATCTGTCTTTAGATCCGAAAGATTACACACAAGCAGTTTTTCCGATTCTGTTGGCGGCACCGACTGGCCGTGCTGCAAAACGGATGAATGAGACGACCGGATTACCGGCAAGTACGATCCATCGCTTGTTAGGATTGAACGCCAATGATGAAACACCGGATATTGAGGCGAAAGAACTAGATGGCGGATTGTTGATTGTCGATGAGATGTCGATGGTGGATACTTGGTTGGCGAATACCCTGTTAAAGGCAATTCCTAATAATATGCAGGTGATTTTTGTAGGAGATAAGGATCAGCTGCCCTCCGTTGGGCCGGGTCAGGTTTTTCATGATTTGTTACAGATTGAAGACATTCCAAAGATGGAGCTGACGGATATTTACCGTCAAGGCGATGGTTCATCGATCATTCCGTTAGCACATGAGATCAAAGATGGAAAACTGCCGCAAGACTTTCGGAAAAATCAACAGGATCGTTCCTTTATTGCTTGTCATGCCTTTCAGATGGAGGAAGTTATCAAGCAGGTCGTGGAACGGGCGAAGAAAAAGGGCTTTACTGCACAAGATGTGCAGGTCCTAGCTCCAATGTATCGCGGACCTGCTGGAATCGATGCGATCAATAAGATGATGCAGGAAATTTTTAATCCTAATGACGGCCGAAAAAAAGAAGTCCAATGGAATGATGTCGTTTATCGGATTGGTGATAAAGTTTTGCAACTGGTCAATAATCCAGAATTGAATGTATTTAATGGCGATATGGGGATTATAGTTGGGATCATTCCGGCAAAAGAATCGGAAGATAAAGTGGATGAACTGGTGATCCAGTTTGATAGTAATGAGGTCAGCTATAAACGTTCTGAATGGAATAAAATCAAGCTTTCATATTGTTGTTCGATCCACAAATCACAGGGGAGCGAATTCAAAATGGTACTCTTGCCGATGGTGAAGCAATATTCACGAATGTTGCAGAGGAACCTTTTATATACCGCGGTAACCCGAAGTAAGGATTTATTGATTCTATTAGGAGAGGAAGAAGCCTTCCAAGCCTGTGTCGTAAGAGAATCAGCGGTGCGAAAAACTACCTTGATTGAACGAATCATGAAGGGGACCGAGATTGCACCGACAAAACCAAAAGCAGAACCATTTAAAGCAGTAGAAGAAAAGCAAAAGTTAGCAGCAGACGAGCCGACAATTTTGACGCCAAAATTGATTGCCGCTCAAACGATTGATCCGATGATTGGAATGGCAGATGTTACGCCTGCGATGTTTATGTAAAAAGGACTGAAAAATAAGGCTCTTCGTCAAATCGTGTTGGTGAAGACAAATTTGAATAAAACTTAGTCCGATATGCGGCGCGTTCTGTGCGCCGCATATTTTTTTAGTTTTCAAAGATCAGACCTTGTTGTAAATAGATCCGTGCCCGAAAGTTATAAAAGTTGCGATAACCAAACGCAATTCGTTTAATCAGCTTGATCTTGTTATTCAGCCCCTCCGTGAC
>NZ_KE136366.1:347861-386251 GCF_000406965.1 Enterococcus avium ATCC 14025
CTGGTAATGCTTCGTTGCTTCACGCAAGATCCGTGTCACCGTCCCATCCGAGACGAAGTACTTCTTAGCGATTAGTTTACGTGATTGATTTTCGTACAGTTCCATGAGAATCGCCTGCTTCAGTTCCTTTGTTAGTTGATGATGTTCATCAACTAAGTCCGTTTTCGCAGAAAAGGTCCGTCCACAATCATGGCAGAGAAAACGGGTACGTTTTAATTCTAAAATAGTTAACTTTTCTTTGACTTTCAACATCTGAGTGCGTGTCGTATAGGAACCGTTGCGGATAATACGAACCGATCGACAGTGTTCACAACAGGAAGGAGAGTCATCCAATTTTCCTTTAATAAACTGCGCTTGAACGCCTTTATATTCTTTTTCAATCAGCCATTCTTCATCAAAAAATAAATGTTTATCTGTTAATCCGAGTAATTTTCTAGTATGATTATCCATTGAGAGACTCCTTTGGTAGGGTGACGTTTTGGTCGACTAAATTTTACCAAAAGTGAGTCTCTTTTTGAGTTGAAACGAAGAAAAAAGTGTTAGTAGAAAATCGCCTTCGATTTTCCACCAACACAAAATATTATAGAACCAAAAATAAAGCAGTGGCTTTATTTTTCAGTCCTTTTGTCTGCATACCAAATATATTGTGTGGCGGTCGAGAAGTTCATGTCAAAGGAGCGTTCTCCCATATCTTCTCCGTCAGCTTGACCATGCTGCGGTACAACCGAAACAATTCGGATTTTACTACTAGTAAAATGTTTGTAGTGCTTGTTTTCTGTATGTTTTTTCCGTACTAGCTGAATTAAGAAACGCAGAATAGCTAGGAGATTCGGTTTTTCTACGACGACTAGATCAATCGTCTCTTTTTTTGGATCAGCCATTGGCGCGATCGCTATTCCACCACCGAAATAAGGGATGTTCGTGGTCGTACATAAAAAAGTACGCTCAAAGCTCAATGTTTGGCCATTTAATTCTACGAGAATTGGAAACGTCTTTTGAGTGAAAATCGCTTTTACTAGATACAAGGCATAAGAGGCTGAGCCCAAATGATACTTGTTCAATACTTTTTTTGACGTAGAGGCATTCGTTGTCGCAACGATTAATGCATCTAGACCGATCCCGACATTGTTTAAAATGACTCCTTGCTCTTCGCGAATTTTTTCTTCGTAATGGAAAACATTAATCGGTTGTGGCTTTAATGCGGAGGTAATCTGTTCAAAGGCTTTTTCTGGCTCACGCGATAAGCCAATTCCTCGAGCAAAATCATTTCCTGAACCAGCAGGAATATAGCTGACAGGAAGTTGCAAACCTAACGCAAAGAATTCATTGACCACTTGATGGAGTGTGCCATCACCGCCAATCACCACTAACAGGTGAAACGAATTGTCGATGTGATCCTTCTCGCAAGTCTCTGACCAAGGGCTTAGCAAATTGGTTAGCCGGTCAACAATCTCTTTTTCATCGCCAGGCCCTTCCGTATAATAAGGTGTGTATGTATAGTCTCCTTCATCGAGTAATTGGATGATTTTTTCTGCTGTTTTTTCCGCGTTACCGCTACCGGCTGCGGGATTGATTAAAATATGATAATGAAAATTCATGTCCTCGATCCTTTCAAAGACTGATTATAACAGAGTAACGAAAGGAACAGTAGAAAATTGACCCATTTTTTATCAAACGAACATGCAAAAAAATCCTATGAAAAGAATTCTAGCCATCTAAGCTTTCAATGCTTGGTTAATAAACCAGTCGATGACTTTTTGATCATAATTTGTTGCTTGATAATTTTGATTTACAAAGGCTGCTTTGTTGCTCTTTTTTATATCTACTACTAAATTACTCCAAAGATAAAGCGAGATATGGGTTTCAGTATTTTCTATTCTATATTTTTCTATTAATGGGGCTCGTGTACTGCAACACCCGTAATTTCCATGAGACCAGCGATCTTTGATAACAGCTTCGCCATCTCGTTGCGCCTTTTTATATAATTCGACAATTTCATTGTCAATACCTAACATACCGTTCACCCTTCTTTCGAAAAAAGTATCTTCTACAACTTGATTGTACCACCTGAAGCTCGAAAGAATCCATTTTGATAAACTAATCAAAATAGATTCCAGAGTTGACTTATATTCTGAAAAAACGTATGCTGTAAAAGGTTTACAGCGGTTCATCAACCATCCCGCTTTAAAAAAACTCGGAGAAAGAAGGACAATTATGAATATGGTGGAAAGAAAGCGTGTCACTGTTGTAGTGACCAATGGGATTATTATGGCGCTCTATTTGGCTTTGACAATTTTAGTGTCGCCAGTTGCATCAGGAGCGATTCAATTTCGTATCTCAGAAAGTTTAAATCATTTAGTTGTGTTTAATCGAAAATATTTATGGGGCATTTTTGGCGGAGTTGTCGTTTACAATGCGATTTTTGGTATGGGCTGGCTCGATGTCGTTTTTGGCGGCGGACAAACTTTGTTGGCGTTAACGTTGACAGCTGTTTTACAAAATGTCATAAAAAATACAAAGATTCGTTTAGCTTTAAATGTTGTATTCTTCAGTGCCAGCATGTTTTTAATTGCATTGATGCTGAATCTAACAGCCCAACTACCTTTTTGGCCAACGTACGGTTGGACGGCATTGAGTGAAGCGATCATCATGACGATCTCGGCACCAATTATGTACTATCTAAATAAACGTTTGCATTTTGCAAATCAACTATAAAAAAATGGCGGTCCTATTATCAGGATCGCCATTTCTATTTGAAAAATTAGTCTTGCATAGACAAAGCTTCAACTTCTTGAATCTCAAAATGTTTACGTTCAAGGTGATCAATAATTTGATTCATTTTATTTTCATCTACACCAGCAGGTAAGGTGAACAAAGTACGCCGCCCCTTGAAATCTTTACCAACATCTAACGTGATACAACTTGCGATCGTTGTAAATTTTGAGATGATCTTTGACATGGCTGCCAGATCTCCACGTTTTCCAGTAGATACAACGGTGATTACGTAACTACCTGTTTGGATATTCCAAGATTGCGAGAGCATATTTAATAAGGTACTGTGAGTGAGAATCCCATAAAAATGATGATCCTCATCTAAGACGGTAATATATGGTAATTCTTTAATCGTAAAAAAGATTTTAAAAAAAGAAGTATCTAACGAAATAAATTTTGTCGCATTTTTCAGCAAATGAGTGACTGGGAGATCCATGTCGCCGCCATTTGCCTTGTGCCGGTAAATATGCATTTTGTAGATATTGCCTCGGAAAATTTGATCACTTTCATCAAGGATCGGAACACAACGAAATCCAGTACCTTCCAATATGTCCAATGCCTCTTGCAATGTCGTTGATTCGTTGATCGTTGTCAAATTCTCTTTGGGATAAACGAGACTTTTTAATAACATCCAATAACCCTCCAATAAAGCTATTCATTCTTTCATCATATTATCATATTCTACCTGATAAAGAAATTTATTTTGGAAACAATTCCAATTGATTATTTAAGTACTGAAGAAAGGACTGTGATGTTTATGAAATATTGACAGCAAAAAGGATAGATGATAATGTTAGTCTGTGACTTTATGAGGTTATCATTCTTGTTTCACCAGAAAAATGAATACATTAATAGGAATTAGGAGTAGATCGCTATGGCAACAAAAAAAGCGGCTCTAGCCTGCACTGTCTGTGGTTCAAGGAACTACACGAAATCAGTGAGCGAAGGCAAGCGCGGAGAGCGTTTAGAGATTAATAAGTTTTGCAAACATTGTAATCAGTATACGATACATAAAGAAACGAAATAGGGGGAGAATTAATTGAATTTTTTACGTAGTGTAAGAGAAGAGATGAAGCTTGTTTCATGGCCTTCAAAAAAACAATTACGCCATGATTCATTGGTCGTTATTGAGACAGCAATCATTTTTGCTTTGATGTTTTTCATCATGGATACAGCGATTCAAGCACTGATCAATTTGATCATTCGCTAGTAGCCAATTCAAAAAAAGCATGTTATACTATTTGTGAGAAAAAACCTTGGGTCTGCTGAGGTTTTTTTATTTTAGAACGAGGAGCCGATGGCGAAAATGGAATCTTTTGAAAAACAATGGTATGTGTTGCATACTTATTCCGGCTATGAAAACAAAGTAAAAGCAAACTTAGAATCACGTGCGCAAAGTATGCGGATGGAAGACTATATTTTCCGTGTAGTTGTCCCAGAAGAAAAGGAAACAGAAGTTAAGGGCGGTAAAGAAAAAGAAATCGTTCATAAAACATTTCCTGGGTATGTGTTAGTAGAAATGGTCATGACTGATGATTCTTGGTATGTTGTACGTAATACACCAGGTGTAACAGGGTTTGTTGGTTCCCACGGTGCCGGAAGTAAACCAGCACCATTGATGCCAGAGGAAATCAATCATATCTTACGATCATTAGGTATGAGTACTCGTCAACACGATCTTGAAGTAGAAGTTGGCGAAACAGTGAAAATCATCGAAGGTGCTTTCGCCGGTCTTGAAGGTGTGATCACTGAAATTGATGAAGAACGTGATAAAATCAAAGCGAACATTGACATGTTCGGACGCGAAACAAGTACTGAGTTAGATTTCGATCAAGTTGATAAAATTTAGATCTACGAGCCGAGGCAGCTGCCTTGGCTTTTTTATGTTTTTTTAGATACAAGCGGTACAATTGCTAAATTTCCGCTAACTTCTAAGCGTGTCATTGAGTTATACGACCTTTAAAACTATAGTAGAGTGAAACACGCCATAAATATGTCATAGTGAAGTGGAGTTGAAAGAATGAAAAAAGTATTCTTGAGCATTGTTGCAGGACTAACCGTTTTATTGCTCGTTGGTTGTGGAAGCAAGCAAACAAAAGAAGTGGAAAAAACACAAGCATCAGCATTAACCCAAAAAAAGGATGATCCAGCTTTTAAGAAAAGCGCGGTGCCAACCGTTTTTATTCACGGCTATGGGGGGACCATTAATTCCTTTGGTGGGATGATCCAGCGACTTTCAAGCGAAAGGAAAACTACGAAGGAAATGCTGATTACGGTTCAATCAGATAGTTCTTTAAAGGTTGATGGTGAACTGAGTAAGAAAAAGGATAATCCAACTATCCAAGTCTTGTTTACTGCCAATAAAGATACTGAATGGAATCAAACGGAATGGATCTATACGGTTTTAAAATATTTAAAGCAACAGGGAGTGGAGCAAGTAAATCTTGTTGGACACTCGATGGGCGGTGTTAGTTCACTGCGCTATTTAACAACCTATGGTCAACCAAAAGATGCTTCGACGATAAACAAATTTATTTCAATCGGAGCGCCATTTAATGATTTTACAGAATCATCTGAATCGATTGATGATATATTAAGAAACGGGCCAAGTGTAAAAGCCGGCAGATACATAGATTATCAGAATGGCATTGCTAATGTACCTAATAAATTGCCGATATTATTATTAGCTGGGAAAATAAATCAGGAGACAGTTACAGATGGGACTGTTCCTCTCCATAGTGCATTAGCAACATTTTCTTTATTGAAAGATCATAGAAATCCTATCAAATATCAAATTTTTACTGGCCCAAATGCCCAGCATAGTCAATTACATGAGAATCTTGACGTTGATAAAACTGTCGCGGATTTTTTGTGGAATTAAGCAGTCTCTGTTGGTCGTTCCGGTTTATCTGAGTAAGGCTGGAATAGAAGACAAGTTACTTGCTTACTTTTTGTAAGAGTATTATGATAATTCTTGTATTAAAAAGAAAGAAGGATTTATCATGACTTATCAAGCAAGTAACGAAGAACATCCAATTGAAATCGTGAATATTGCTTCACTCGAAGGTCGGGTGAAAGAACGCATGGAAAAAGGTGCGTTTGGTTATATTCGTGGCGGTTCTGAAGATGAATGGACAATGAAAGAAAACACCTCTTCATTTAATAAAAAAACAATTATGCCTCGGGTTTTGCGAGGAATTGATCATGCTGACTTAAGTACGAAACTTTGGGACATGGATTTGGCAACTCCAATTATCCAAGCGCCATCAGCTGCACAAGGATTAGCTCATGAAAAAGGTGAAGCTGATACCGCTAAAGGAGTGGCTGATGCTGGTTCGATCTTTTCGATCAGTACCTATGCTAATACAACGATTGAAGATGCGGCGGCTGCAGCACCCAATGCACCTCAATTTTTCCAATTGTATATGAGTAAAGATGATGGCTTTAATGCGTTCATCTTAGAAAAAGCTGTTAAAGCTGGAGCAAAAGCAATTATCTTAACAGCAGATTCTACGCTTGGCGGATATCGCGAAGAAGATATTGTTAATAAATTCCAATTTCCGCTTCCAATGCCTAACTTAGCTGCTTATAGCGCTAAAAGTGCTAGCGGAGATGGTGAAGGAAAAGGTATCGCAGAAATCTATGCAGCGGCTAAACAAGGTTTAGTACCTGAAGATATCAAGAAAATCAAAGACTTAACTAGCTTGCCAGTTTTCGTGAAGGGGATTCAATCACCAGAAGATGCCGAAGTTGCCATCGCAGCTGGAGCTGACGGGATTTGGGTTTCAAATCATGGGGGTCGTCAACTAGATGGCGGACCGGCATCATTTGACGTATTGCCATTGATCACTGGCGTTGTAAACAAGCGTGTACCGATCGTATTTGATAGCGGTGTTCGTCGCGGTGAACATGTCTTCAAGGCTTTGGCCAGTGGGGCTGACCTAGTAGCAATCGGTCGACCAGTCATTTACGGGTTAAATTTAGGCGGTGCTGAAGGTGTGAAATCAGTTTTTGATCATTTGAACAAAGAGCTTTCCATCACAATGCAACTTGCTGGAACTAAAACGATCAATGAAGTAAAAAATACAAGACTACATGATACAAAATAATTAGTATGAAAGCTTCACCAAGAAAAACCTCTTCTTGGTGAAGTTTTTTTCTTTTTTCTTGCATACGCCTTCTTTTTAGCTTATCATTAACTAAAATATTAGGTTAGCCTAAAATAGAAAAGAGGGATAGAAATGGAAACGATTCGTATCGAAAATCTTTCGGTTGCATATCGCGGGAAGATTGCATTGGAGCATGTGAATTTGGAACTATCTGCTGGGAAATTAACAGGAATCGTCGGGCCTAATGGTGCCGGAAAATCTACCTTAATGAAAGGGGTACTGCAATTGATTAAAATACAATCAGGCAGAATTTATTATGGCACTGAGCCACTTAATAAACAGCGGGAAAAAATTGCCTATGTAGAGCAGCGTCAAGACATTGATTTGAGTTTCCCTATTGATGTTTTTGGGGTAGTTTTATTCGGGACCTATCCGCATTTAAAAATATTTCAACGCCCAGGAAAAAAAGAGAAGACATTTGCCCTAGAATGCTTGAGGAAGGTTGGACTGTCTGAATATGCAGGACGGCAAATTAGTGAGCTATCGGGCGGACAGCTACAAAGAGTCTTTATTGCACGAGCACTGGCGCAAAAGGCGGAATGGATTTTATTAGATGAGCCCTTTGCCGGGATTGATGCAACTAGTGAGAAAATTATTATCGAATTACTTAAGGAATTGCGGGATGAAGGAAAATCGATCGTGATCGTCCACCATGATCTCCATAAGATAACGGATTATTTTGATGAGGTGATCTTATTGAACAAAGGATTGATTGCGTCTGGACCAGTCGCTCAAACTTATACATCGCAGAATATGGAAAGAACTTACGGCAGTGAAATTACACAAATGTTAAGAGTGGGAGGTGCGGACTTTGCTTCATGATTTTTTTCAAGGACTAATGGAATACCAATTTTTACAAAACGCATTGATTACCTCGATTATGGTGGGCATATCTGCGGGTGTGATTGGCTCTTTTATCATTCTCAGAGGCATGTCATTAATGGGAGATGCGATTTCTCATGCGGTTTTACCAGGGGTAGCGATCTCCTATATGTTAGGGAGCAGCTATATCATTGGCGCGACTTTTTTTGGAATTTTTTCAGCAGCATTGATCGGCTTTGTCGGAAAACATAGTCGTCTAAAAAATGATACCGCGATCGGAATTGTTTTTAGTTCCTTTTTTGCTTTAGGAATCATTCTGATCTCTTTTGCTCGGAGTGCAACAGATCTTTATCATATTCTTTTTGGCAATGTTTTAGCAGTTCGTGATTCAGATATGTATCTGACAGCGCTTGTTATGATAATCGTTGTTTTAGCGGTATTGCTATTTTATAAGCAATTAAAACTAACTTCCTTTGCTCCAACGATGGCGCAATCTTATGGCTGGAATATCAGCTTGATTAACTATGGCTTGATGTTTCTGCTGACATTAGTCGCTGTAACGTCATTGCAAACAGTTGGTACGATTCTAGTCATTGCGATGCTGATCACACCAGCGGCTACAGCCTACCAGTTAACCAATAAGCTTTCTATCATGGTTGGTTTATCAACAGCATTTGGTGTTTTTAGTGCGATCATCGGTTTGTATTTCAGCTATAGTTACAATCTTCCGTCAGGCGCAACGATTGTGATGACAGCGGCGATCTTTTTCATCGCAGCATTTTTATTTTCACCAAGTAAAGGCTTGATTCAACAAGTAAGAAAGGAACGTATGTATGAAGCATAAAAAAATATTTTTTGCAGGTATGGTCGGTTTACTTCTACTCACAGGCTGTGGGTCACGGAGTAGTGAACATGTTGAGAAAAATAGCTCAAAGAAGCTATCTATAGTCGCGACAAATTCGATCATTGCAGATATGATCAAAGAGGTCGGAAAAGATGAGGTGAGTGTTCACAGTATCGTACCAGTTGGGACAGATCCGCACGAGTACGAGCCGTTACCAGAAGATATAAAAAAAACCAGCGAAGCAGATGTTGTTTTCTATAACGGCCTGAACTTAGAAACAGGTAATGGCTGGTTTGACAAATTAATGGACACGGCTAAGAAAAAAGAGAATAAAGACTATTTTGCAGTCAGTAAAGAAGTTGAACCAATTCACCTGACCAGTAACAGTAAGCAAGAAGACCCACATGCTTGGTTGGATATCACTAACGGGATTTTATATGTGAAGCAAATCCAAGCTGTTTTGAGCGATCAAGATCCTGATAATCGATTGGATTACGAGAGAAATGCGGGAGCTTACATTAGAAAGCTTAAAGAACTAGATGCTTCAGCGAAAGAAAAATTTGCCGATATTCCCATTGAGAAAAAGTTGTTAGTAACCAGTGAAGGAGCTTTTAAGTATTTTTCAAAGGCTTATGATTTAACTGCAGCTTATATATGGGAAATCAATACGGAAAGTCAGGGAACACCAGAACAAATGAAACAAATCGTCGAAAAGGTACGTGCATCGGAAGTCCCTTCATTGTTTGTTGAGACGAGTGTTGATAGACGCAGCATGGAACGGTTATCAAAAGAAGTTGATCTGCCGATTTATAGCGATTTATTCACTGATTCATTAGCTAAAAAAGGAAAGCCAGGGGATAGCTACTATAGCATGATGAAGTGGAACTTAGATAAAATTCACGAAGGATTGATGAAATAACAAAAGCAGCTGACTGGCAATCAGCTGCTTTTCATTATTTTAAACGGTAGCCTTTTCTGGTTCGCCAAAGACTTGTTTTTGTAGACGTAACCCAGTTGGAGTGGTTGCTACGCCGCCTTCTGCAGTTTCTTTGAAAATTTGCGGCATTGCACGCCCAACCTTATACATTGCCTCTACCACTTCATCCGGTGGAATGACGCTGCGGATGCCGGCTAACGCCATATCTGCGGAGATAAATGCTTGAGAAGCGCCCATCGCATTTCGTTTAACACACGGCACTTCAACTAAACCGGCAACGGGATCACAAATGAGTCCCATCACATTTTTTAAGGTAATGGCAAGTGCATTTGCGGCCATTTCAGGTGTGCCGCCATTTGCAGTAACTAAGGCCGCAGCTGACATGGCACTGGCAGAACCGACCTCGGCCTGACATCCGCCTTCAGCACCAGAGATTGAGGCGTTATTTGCCATTACTAAACCAAACGCACCAGCTGTAAATAGGAAATCAATCTGTTCATCATGAGTCAAATTTAGTTTTTCTCGTGCCGCCATTAAAACACCAGGTAGTACGCCGGCGCTACCAGCAGTAGGGGTGGCACAAACTAAGCCCATCTTAGCATTGACTTCATTGACCGCTATCCCGTTACGAACGGCTTTCAAAATCGTTTCGCCGCTCATGAATTTGCCGCTTTCGATATAATCGTTCATACGTTTAGCATCGCCCCCAGTAATCCGGGTTACGGAGGTTACTCCTTGAATGCCTTCCTCGATTGAACTTTCCATTACTTCTAGATTGCGTTCCATTAACGCAATGATTTCTTCACGAGTTCGATCAGTTAACTCCATTTCAGTCGCGATCATCAATTCGCCGACAGTCGGATAATCCTTTGCTTGTTCTACAAGCTCTTGGATTGAATAAAACATGACAATTCCTCCTATGCTATTTGAAATAAGTAACGCTCAGCACATCGTCTTCACGTTTAATCTCTTGTCTTAACCCTTCTGGATCATCTGGTGTATCATCAATTTCTAACAAAACAATGCCGTTTTCGCCTCGTGTTTTACGAGTCATTGTAACTTTTCCGATATTCAAGCCGTGTTTCATAAAGATGGTAGATACACGAGAAAGAAGACCAGGCACATCCTTATTAATGATGATATAGGTTGGATTCCCCATACCAAGGGAGATACTGTAGCCGTTCATTTCAGTGATTTGAATATTCCCGCCACCAATTGAAACACCAGTAACGGACATCTCTAAATCACCTTTAATCATGCGCAAGGTAACAGTATTCGGATGATCGGCGATTTCTTTTTTGGGAACGAATAGCACTTCCATACCTTGTTCGTGAGCAATTTTCAATGAATCAGATAGGCGAGGATCGTCAGGTTCCATTCCTAAAATTCCACCTACTAAAGCAATATCTGTCCCGTGTCCACGATAAGTCTTAGCGAAAGATTCATACAAATCAAACTCTACAGAGTCCGGACGCTCACCGAAAATCATTCGGCAAACTTTTCCAATTCGTGCAGCACCAGCAGTATGTGAGCTACTTGGTCCAACCATCACTGGACCAATAATGTCAAAAACACTTCGATATTTTAATACTTCCATTATTTTAAGCCTCCCTAAATTATCCGATGAAAGTCCTCATCAAGTCGACCATAGTGTAACATATACGCTTTCAGAAAATAGTTAGATTAATAATTTATTTTGTTATTCTCATAATAGTTAAAGGGTTTGTGAAGCGTTTTATTATTGTCAGAAAAGTTCGAATAGATAATTTTTTTCTTGCGTTCGTTGAAGAATTCTGATATGATACCAAAGTGTGTCTTTGAGCACACGTTTTAAAGTGGGAGGAGAAATTTTGATCTCCAATTAACCACATCACGGACTCAAGGAGGTATGTCTCGTGGCAAAAAAAGTAGAAAAATTAGTTAAATTGCAAATTCCTGCAGGGAAAGCAACACCAGCTCCCCCAGTAGGTCCTGCACTAGGTCAAGCGGGTATCAACATCATGGGATTCACAAAAGAATTCAATGCTCGTACAGCTGATCAAGCAGGTTTGATCATTCCAGTTGTGATCTCTGTATATGAAGACCGTTCATTTACATTCATCACAAAAACACCGCCAGCTGCCGTATTATTGAAAAAAGCAGCGAAGATCGAAAAAGGATCAGGCGAACCAAACAAAAACAAAGTTGCAAAAGTTACTAGCGATCAAGTAAAAGAAATCGCTGAGTTGAAAATGCAAGACCTAAACGCTGCTAACGTTGAGTCAGCAATGCGCATGGTTGAAGGAACTGCACGAAGCATGGGTATCACTGTCGAATAATTGTCGTTGTACCCAAGAAAGTAGCTTCTCAGTTGGCTCCCTATCTAAAGATACGGAACACGTGGGAGGTTCTACCGTTATAACCACATCAAGGAGGAAACAAAATGGCTAAAAAGAGCAAAAAAATGCAAGATGCATTAAAAAAAGTTGATACTACTAAAGCTTACCCAGTTGCGGAAGCAGTAGCATTGGCAAAAGAAATTAACTTCGCGAAATTTGACGCAACGGTTGAAGTTGCTTATAAATTGAACGTTGATCCTAAAAAAGCAGACCAACAAATCCGTGGAGCAGTTGTGCTTCCAAACGGAACTGGTAAAACTCAAACTGTTTTAGTATTCGCTAAAGGCGAAAAAGCAAAAGAAGCTGAAGCCGCTGGCGCTGATTTCGTTGGCGACGACGACATGGTTGCAAAAATCCAAGGTGGATGGTTCGACTTTGACGTTGTTGTGGCAACACCTGATATGATGGCTACAGTTGGTAAATTAGGCCGTGTGCTTGGGCCAAAAGGTTTAATGCCTAACCCTAAAACTGGTACTGTAACAATGGATGTTACAAAAGCTGTTGAAGAAGTTAAAGCTGGTAAAGTAACGTACCGTGTTGATAAAGCTGGTAACGTTCATGTGCCAATCGGTAAAGTATCATTCGACGATGCGAAATTGGTTGAAAACTTTAACACAATCAACGAAACTTTAGTAAAAGCAAAACCTGCGACTGCTAAAGGTCAATACATCAAAAACATTTCAATGACAACAACATTTGGACCTGGTATCCATGTTGAACAAACTGCTATCTAATTAATTTTAGAAAAGTACTTGACTCGGCTAGCTTATCTATGATAAGTTAGTCGAGGTTAAATATTAACTGTACCGAAGACAGTAGGTGACGCAAGTCTTAATTTCCTACCGAGGACGTTTATTGAGAACATTCAATAGTCCCTCTATGTCTACGGTGGCATAGGGTATTTTTTTGCTTTTAGTAAAAAATGCTCTTCCATCAAAATCAGGAGGTGAAATATATAATGAGTGAAGTAGCAATCGCTAAAAAAGCCGCTATCGTTGATGAAGTCACTGAAAAATTCAGCGCAGCAGCTTCAGCCGTTATCGTTGATTACCGTGGTTTAACAGTAGAACAAGTGACTGATTTACGTAAACAATTACGCGACGCTAACGTTGAAATGAAAGTTATCAAAAATTCTATCTTGGTTCGTGCTGCTGAAAAAGCTGGCTTGAACGGATTAGAAGAAGTATTCTCAGGACCTACTGCAGTAGCATTTAGTAATGAGGATGTAGTTGCTCCAGCTAAAATTATCGACGAGTTCGCTAGTAAAGCTGACAAACTAGAAATCAAAGGCGGTATCATTGAAGGAAAAGTAGCTTCTATCGAAGAAATTACTGCTCTTGCAAAACTACCGAACCGCGATGGACTTCTTTCTATGCTATTATCTGTCCTTCAAGCGCCAGTCCGCAACGTGGCTTACGCTGTGAAAGCAGTCGCAGAAAAAGAAGAAGAAGTAGCTTAATCGCTGCATAAAATATAAACTAAAAAAACTTACCTAAACGGAGGAAATTTAAAATGGCATTGAACATTGAAAACATTGTCGAAGAACTTAAAGGCGCGACAATCTTAGAATTAAACGACTTAGTTAAAGCTATCGAAGACGAATTTGGCGTAACTGCTGCTGCTCCTGTAGCTGCTGCTGGCGCTGTTGCAGGTCCTGCTGCTGAAGAACAAACAGAATTTACTGTTGAATTAACAGCTGTTGGCGATCAAAAAGTTAAAGTTATCAAAGCAGTTCGTGAAGCAACTGGTCTTGGCTTGAAAGAAGCTAAAGCTGTAGTTGATGGCGCTCCTGCACCAGTTAAAGAAGATGTATCTAAAGAAGACGCTGAAGCACTTAAAGCTGCTTTAGAAGAAGTTGGCGCATCTGTAACATTAAAATAATCACTTTTGATTATTCAAAGGGAGATCTGATTTCAGGTCTCTCTTTTTTTTGCTTAAAGGAACATTTTTTCGATCACAGTGAAGCGTGAAAACAATAATGAAGTGAACATATTTTTGCTTCTATCACGGAATGAGAGAACCTTGTTTTATATGTGATGAGTAGTTTAAAAAATACGAATTAAATGATGCTTTTAACAGTGAAGCTAAAAAAGCCGAGCTATTGAAATGCTCGGCTAACAATAATAAATGTATTTTATTGTAGAACTTCTAGCATAACATCTGATTGGTCTGCTGGGACGTTTCCAGCATAATTCGGTGTAGCTAAAGAAAGTCTGCCATGTTTATTATGGAATAAGTATAGATTTCCAGATTGATTGTTTCTATTTGTTGCACCAGATATCTGAATACCAATCGAAAGCATGGTACTCACCTTAACTGTTCGAAATTCATTTGTCTCTGCTGAAAATATTCGGATTGATTTTACTGGGACATCTTGCATCCTAAAATTATAAACGGTCTCATTATTGGTATCAGCATTGAAAGTGATTTGGTTTGTGTTCGTGTTAATATTTATTGAATCAGGTACATTGATACCATTAAAATAGAAGGTCGCATACCCACCGAATTCATCAGCAGTAACGGTATCCACCTCAGACTGTTTAGTAGATGTGGATTCAGAAGAAAATAACTGGCTACTTGAACTACCGGACAAGGATGCTGCTGAATATGTGAAGCTCGATGAGCCTTTACTACGTTCTGAGCTTTCTGTTGTACTCGCTTCACTGGTAGAACTTTTATTAGATTCCTGTGATGGACCACGATTGCACCCAACAAGCAAGAACGATGTAACGAGACAAATCGAAAAAAACTTTTTCAAAGACAAACCTCCCTTCGTAATAAATTATAGCACTAAACAATTTTATTGTAATCGTTTACAAATAATTTGTCATTTTTACCAAAAATGCATCTTTGTTGAATTAAAACATTCAAGTTTTGAGCAATATCTTTGTATCATCAAGTAATAACGCGTAGACTATTAATCAAGAAGAAGAAAAGGACTGATGCTTTTTGAAAAAAATGTATGAAACAGCAATGATTAACCACGGCGGGCGTACTGGCGATGTTCAAGCGCCAAACGGTAGTATGAAAATGAAGATTGAGCCACCTTCTATTCACGCAGAAGGAACAAACCCTGAGCAACTTTTTGCGGCGGGTTACGCTTCTTGTTTCAACGGTGCAGTTCATCATATGTTGAAGGAACACAATCTTGAGTCAGATGCAGAAGTCAAGGCACGTGTATCCTTGTATCAACTAGATGACGGCGGTTATCAAATCGGAGTGATTTTGGAAACTTCATTACCTGGAGTAGAAAAAGAAGAAGCTCAAAAAATTATTGAAGAAGCACACGAATTTTGTCCCTATTCAAAAGCAACGCGGGGAAACATCGATGTAGAAGTTGAATTGGTCTAGCAAGTGCATCCCTCGAATTTTCGAGGGATTTTCTATTTTCATTGATTTTCATTGTATTGTGAAAATTAATGAAATAACGCTTTTTATCTAAAAAAAATTTCAGTTAATTAGCAAAAAAGAGAAAAAAATAAGAGGCTATTCTTATCACTTTACAAAAAATTGGGAATTAACTAAACTTGAATCTCAATGATTTTGTAAAGGATGTGTTATGAAAATGAAGAAATACTTAGCAGAATTTCTAGGTACCTTTATGCTAGTTTTTCTAGGAACTGGTACAGTCGTTGTTGCTAAAGGTGGCACGCTGACGATTGGTTTAGCTTTTGGTTTGGCGATCACGATTATGGCGTATGCTGTGGGTGGTATTTCAGGAGGAAACTTCAATCCCGGTGTATCTATTGCAATGATGATCAACAAACGTCTAAAAGTGAAGGATGGGATTTTTTATATCATCGCCCAAGCATTAGGTTCGATTGTAGCTTCAGCAATTTTATTTATTTATGTTCATGCGCTAAAATTACCTAGCGACGGCTTTGGTCAAACGGATTTTCCTAACATCAGTGCTGCTCAAGCATTTGGTGTAGAAACATTAATCACTTTCCTATTCGTATTCGTAATCTTAATGGTTACGAGTGAAAAATACGGCAATGCTCAAATGGCTCCGTTAGCCATCGGTATCACGTTAGCATTCTTGATTATCGTTGCTTTAAATTTAACTGGTGGGTCATTGAATGCTGCTCGTAGTTTAGGACCAGCTATTTTTGCTGGCGGCAGTGCTTTATCACACTATTGGGTATACTTACTAGCACCAACATTAGGAGCTGTGATTGCTGCATTTGTTGCGAAATTCATGGTCAGTGAAGAAAAATAATTTTTTATTGAAGGCGATCATGAAGGTCGTCTTTTTTGTATATGTAAATCAATAAAAAAGAAATTTCATTCCAATAGAAAAACGAGCGGAACTCAGTATCCTGCTCGTTTTTTGCATTTAAATGAATCAAAGCGTTTTTTGAATTTTTGTGAGGTGGTATAGATAGTACCCAATAACGAAAAGGTAAGCAATAACCATCGGAATTATGACGTTAAAGGAGATGCCCATTAAAGCGAAGGTTAATAATAACGCAGAGTAAATATACAACATAATATCGAAACCTTTTGCTTTGGCCATATTTCCGATCATTACGTTTCGTTCATCTTTCGTGTCGATTTCAACTTGCTTAGCTAGTTTGGGATTTTTTTCGATTGTTTTTTTACTGACGAAGTCTCCGATTCCATTTCCAAATAAACCGCATCCTAATCCGATGCAAAGATAAGGTAAAGTTTTCATAATACCTTGAGAATTATCAACTGTTTTTATTAAATAGAAACCTACACCGATCAACGTCACACCTGCTAGAGTGATCAATAGTTCTTTTGTCTTCTTCATTATTCTTCCTCCTCCCGTAAAGGAACAATCTATAAAGTATTTGATTAAGGAAAGTTTACTTTACATTTATAGTATAAAGCACAATGTTGTTTATGTAAAGCATGCTTTCCATAACGTGTAAAATAAAAGTCGCATCGATCCAGAATAGATCGATACGACAAGTTTTAGATGTGTTCAGAAACTGTAGCTGACTGTTTTTTACGATAGCTGAAAAGAATGATTAAGTAGATACATGCGGTAAAAAGTGTTACTCCAATTGGATTATTCATCAGAATGCCAACGAAGATTAATCCCAAAACAAGGATTACTAATCCACTAAAGAATTTTTCGGCCTTTGTCCCTTTTTTTAAGGCCAATACAAAGACTGCCACACTGATTAGTAACCAAGTTAGTAAAACGGAATACGATAATGACCCCACCAAATAATTAAACAACTTATTTCCTAGAAAATAGGACAAGATGACTCCAAGGTAAAGAGTACCTGTACAGAATAAAACGGCACGTTGAGGTACTTGATGCTTATTCAAAACAGCTAACTTTGAAGTAAAGCCGGCATTTTCTTTCACTCGGAAGTATAGCGTTCTAGAAGAAGCGTAGACACCTGAGTTGATCGAAGAAAATAGAGCTAACACAATTACAAAGTTTACAATGTCAATAGCAAACGGAATATGCATTTTTTGAAAGACCATCACGAACGGGCTAGCAGTAGTTGACGCCAAAGTATCCCAACGATAGATAATCAAAAGCAAGACCATCGGCACAATATAAAAAGAGATAATTCTTCCCATTACACCTTTGATGGCTTTAGGGATTGCTGTTTTAGGATTCTCTGTTTCACTAACAGTAATTGCGATCAATTCAGAACCGCCATAAGAATAAATTACGACGAGAAGAGAATTGACAAGACCGTTTAATCCATGAGGTGTGAAGCCACCGTGACTGTTCATGCGAGATATCGTATCGACAAAACCAATATCAAAAATCTCACGTCCGACTAAATAAGCGCTAAAAACGATCAAAATTATAATAACAGCGATTTTGATGAAAGCTAACCAATACTCTGTTTCTGCAAATAGTCGAACAGAGTACAAATTGATTAACGTAGTCAGTAGAGCTAGGATTAGCACAAATACCCAAGAGGGAACGTGTGGAAACCACAGCTGCATAAAGCTTGCTGCCGCAACTGCTTCAGCGATAATATTGACCATCCATAAGGACCAGTACAACCAATCAATAAAATCAGCCGTTCTTTCGCCAAGGAAAGGTTTGATGATTCCTGACAAACCTTGAACATTGTCGCTGTCCAAGACTAAACGTCCCAGTCCATTCATCACAATAAAGAGAACTAAACCGCCTAGTAGAAAGGCCAGGATTACGGAAGGACCAGCAATTCCGATCGCCTCTCCGCTGCCTTTGAATAATCCTGCGCCAATCGCGCCGCCTAACGCCAACATCATGATGTGACGAGAGGTCATTTGTTTTTGTAATTTATTTTCCATTAGAATGCCTCGTTTCAATAATAGATAGAATAGTTTGTAGATTTGAAATATTCTGATAATTATTTGACTATAATACCAAAATATTCTGACAATTCTACTTTCATGAAAAATATTTCATTTTATTTTCATTTAGCAGCTATAAATGGCTAGTGTTAGTTATTTTATAAGCTAAATTAAATGAAATTTGATCAAATAAGCGGTTAAAACTTTTTTCGTTAATTAAATCAGTTGAAAATCTTCATTTTCTAATACTTTACTGTTTTTCCTTTCAATTTTTTCTCAGCTTAGGAAATTTATGAAATTAGTAACGAAATAGCCATAAATGCTGATTCTATAGTGTTTTTATAGTGTTTAATAAAAGTAAACTATTGATTTTCAAGCAAGATAATAGGAAAAAAGGAATCTTATTTGTAACATAATAGAGTAATTATTTTATATAGAAAGAGGGAGAGAAGAATGAGTTGGTTATGGACATTAATTATTGGCGCATTGATCGGTGTAATCGCTGGAGCAATTACTAAAAAAGGTGGTTCAATGGGATGGATCGCTAATATTGTTGCCGGTTTAGTAGGTTCTGCAATTGGTCAAGCCTTACTTGGCTCATGGGGCCCTAGCTTAGCAGGTATGGCACTGGTTCCTTCTATTATTGGTGCTGTGATTGTTGTTGCAGTGGTTTCATTCTTTATTGGAAGAAAATAGAAATATGGACTCAAAATAAAAAAGCGCAAAGGCGCTTTTTTATTTTGCATTCAACAATTCTTCTTTGGCATGGATCAGTTGAGTCAAAAAGGCACAGTAGGGTGTATCGATTTGATAGTTCTTGCCTTTTTGCCAAACGGCACCATTGATATAGTCAATCTCTGTTTTCCGATGATTGCGAATCAAGTCCTGATACATTGATGGAAAATGCAATCCTTGTGTTTTGACATCATAAGTGGCTTCGATCGCTTGAATGACTTGTGCTTGATTTAGTTCAATTCCTTCAGCTTTAGCGACTGCGGCAAACTCACCGACAATTGTTTCAATGAAATTTCTAGCTACACTTAGTGAACCAAACTCAGCGATATTACAATCTAAAATTGTACATAATCCATTCAGAGTACCATTGATACAGGCCTTTTTCCAAATGGAGTAGCGCACATTATTACTATAGATGGGATTTAGTTTTGCTTTTTGAAAAACTTCCAAGACCTTCAAAGTAAAAGCTTTTCCTTTCGGATCTAAATTTTCCATTTCGATACTACCTGTCCCGACAAGTTTTGCATGACCAGGACCGGCTAGACCAGCTGTCCAAGTGGTTGTACCGAAAATAATATTTTCTTTTGGCACGAATTTTGACAGAGTTTCTTCATGTCCCAAACCATTTAATAGGCAAAAGACGAACGTGCTTTTACCGATGATTGGCTGTATATCCTGAAACATTGCTTCAAGCTGCATCGATTTGGTTAAAGCAACGACTAAATCAACGTTGGCATGATCCTCTACGATTTCTTCGGGTGAATAAATCGGCAGATGAGCAATTACCTCATGATCTTCAAATTCTCCGATCAATCCTTTTTCACGTATAGCGTTAATATGATCCGGCCAGCGATCAATTAAAATGACCTCATTGCCAGCTTGATGAAGCATCAATCCGATGCGACTCCCCATAGCACCTGCTCCAGCAATTGCGATTTTCATATCTATAATTCCCCTTTCAAGTTCCATTGACTAGTATACATAAAAAGCCGTAAAAAGACGGATTAGGCGCTCAATTACGAAATGATATTTCATCAGTATATATATAATTATGAAATAGTATTGCATTTTGTACTGTTAGCGTTTATAATCACTTCATAAAGTTGAAATGGTTTTCACAGGGAGTGATGATTTTAGAATCTCCTGTAAAACAAGACTGTAAGACAACTTAGGAAACAGATATTTTCCTAGCCAAAAGGAGGAAGCTGATGTTTGGATTTTCAATTTTCTTAAATGAAGGATTAACAAGGGATACAACACAGTATATAAAGGAAATGGCAGAATACGGTTTTTCTGGTATTTTCACGTCCTTGCATATCCCGGAAGATGATGCATCGCAATATCGTAAGCGCTTGACTGATTTAGGATCTATCGCCAAAACCTATCAATTAGAGTTGATGGTTGATATCTCTGGTGAAGCGTTGGATCGCGCAGGTTTTTCCTTTAAGCATTTGAGAGAGCTTAAAGAAATTGGTGTGACAGGATTACGAATGGATTATCACATTAGTAATCAACAGATTGCTGAATTATCTCAAGAAATGACCATTGCATTGAATGCTTCGACGATTACTGAGATAGACATCCAAGAATTACGTGAAGCAAATGCGGACTTTGATCATCTAGAAGCTTGGCACAACTATTATCCAAGACCTGAAACCGCTTTAGACAAGGATTGGTATCACGAGAAAAACCAATGGTTGAAGGCTTATGGATTTACGATTCAAGGGTTTGTTCCAGGTGATGAAAAGCTGCGCGGTCCACTGTACCGAGGACTCCCAACTCTGGAAGAGCATCGCGGAATGCATCCTTTAGCAGCAGCTTTAGATTTATCAAACGAAACTGATAAAGTTTATATCGGTGACAGCGGGTTATCAAAAGAGGTCTTAAGACAATTTTCTTTCTATATAAAAGAAGAAGCGCTAAAACTAAGAGTGGAAGCATTTGATAAGCAAATTGAGTATGTTTTAGGTACACACATCAATCGTCAAGATGAAGCTCGAGATGTCATTCGCAGTGCTGAAGCTCGATTCAAAAAAATCCCGAATGTCGAGCCGCTATCGGTTAGGAAACGGGATGTTGGTGCTGTAACGATTGATAATGCTAAGTATTTGCGCTACATGGGGGAAATTCAAATTGTGAAGCGAGCACTGCCTGCCGATGAGAAAGTAAACGTTGTAGGACAGGTGATCGCTGAGGATCAGGCTTTAATCAATCATATTAAAGCAGGACAGAAATTTTATATAGAGAGTGTGGAAAAGAATGATTAATTTAGAAAACTTAACAACAGAACGACGTAATGAAACAACTTTTGGTTTAGATGAAATGAGTGTGGCAGAAGCCGTGCAATTGATGAATCAGGAAGATCATAATGTACCAGATGCAGTAGCAGAACAATTACCACAAATTGAAAAAGTAATTGAAGCAACAATCACCGCCTTCAAAAAGGATGGCCGTTTGATTTACATGGGCGCAGGAACCAGCGGACGTTTAGGCGTTTTGGATGCGGCAGAATGTGTACCAACTTTCGGTGTTGAGGCAGAAATGGTCGTTGGCTTGATCGCAGGTGGGGAACAGGCTATGACAGTAGCTGTTGAAGGAGCAGAAGACGACGCAGACTTAGGTGCACAGGATTTAAAAGATTTGCATTTGACTGAAAATGACATGGTTATCGGAATCGCTGCCAGCGGCCGGACACCTTATGTCATCGGCGGATTAGATTATGCTCGTTCAATCGGAGCTGCCACTGGAACAATTTCCTGTAATAAAGGTGCTGAGATCAGTAAACATGCGGATCTGCCAATTGAGGTCGATTGCGGACCAGAGTTCTTAACAGGCTCTACTCGTTTGAAATCAGGAACAGCACAAAAATTAATCTTGAACATGATTTCAACTATTAGCATGATTGGAATTGGTAAGGTCTATAACAACTTAATGGTAGACGTGAAGCCAACTAATGAAAAATTAGTCGAACGTTCAAAACGGATTATCATGCAAGCAACGGAGGCTGACTATGAAACGGCAGCACATTATTTTGCAGAAGCCGAACAAAATGTAAAATTAGCGATCGTGATGATTTTGACAGATAGTTCTAAAGAAGAAGCCGCTGAGAAACTAATCCGAGCTGACGGATTTGTTAAAAAGACAATTTAGGAGGGAAGAACAATGGCGAAAGATGAATTAACCTTGAACCAAATTGCTAAAAAAATATATGCTGGTGCAGGCGGAATGGAGAATGTCCAAAGTGTCGTTCATTGCATGACTCGCGTGCGGATGAGCGTTCGTGATGATAGTAAGGTCGATCAGGCTAAATTGAAGAATATTCCAGGTGTCTTAGGTGTGGTTGATGATGAGCAGTTACAAGTCATCATCGGTCCAGGAAAAGTCAATAAGGTCGCAAAAGAAATGGTCGATATGGCCGGTGTCGGACTTGGTGAGGAAATCCCTCAAGGCTCTGGTAAAGATAAAGTCAATGCAAAGGCAGCAGAAATGAAGGCGGCACAAAAAGCCAAGCAAAAGAACTCTCCCTTCAAAGCAGTTTTAAAAGATATTTCTAACATTTTCGTTCCGATGATTCCAGCGTTTGTGGGGTCAGGTTTAGTTGCAGGGATTGCAGCGATTTTGACGAACTTAGTAACTGCCGGAACTATTGATGCAGCGAATTGGCAGCAAATTATTGATGTCATGAACATACTGAAAAACGGAATGTTTACTTATCTAGTTATTTTCACAGGTGTAAATTCTGCACAAGTCTTCGGTGCGAACCCAACACTGGGTGGAGTTATCGGAGCTGTCGTATTGTTAACAGGGATGAATCCTGAAGCGCCGATCAAGAACTTGTTTACAGGTGATGCTTTAGCCGCTGGACAAGGTGGAATTATCGGTGTAATCTTTGCCGTTTGGTTGTTATCGATTGTTGAGAAGCAATTGCACAAAATTATTCCTGATGCGGTGGATATTATCATAACGCCAATGCTTTCCTTACTCGTGATCGGTCTATTAGAAATTTTCTTGATCATGCCTTTAGCAGGATTCATTTCTAATGGTATGGTAGGCGGAATCAACTGGGTGCTATCAGTCGGTGGAGCATTTTCTGGTTTTGTCTTAGGTGCATTGTTCTTGCCAATGGTTATGTTTGGCTTGCATCAGATTCTTACGCCGATCCATATTCAAATGATCGGTGAAACTGGTAAAACATTATTGTTACCGATCTTAGCTATGGCTGGGGCAGGACAAGTCGGTGCAGCTTTTGCTCTTTGGATGAAACTACGCAAGGATAAAGAATTAACTGAAATGATCAAGGGTGCTTTACCTGTGGGGATTTTAGGTATTGGAGAACCATTAATTTACGGGGTAACGTTGCCGCTAGGTCGTCCCTTCATCACTGCTTGTATCGGTGGAGGTATCGGAGGCGGTGTGCTAGGGGCTCTTGGAGGTATCGGTGCAATTGCAATCGGACCTTCGGGTGTCGCGTTGATCCCATTGATCGCGAATGGTCGCTGGTGGGGGTATGTTCTAGGTTTGTTAGCGGCTTATGCTGGTGGTTTCGTAGCAACTTATTTCTTCGGTATTCCTAAAGATAAGCTGGCTGAGCAAAAGCTAGCAGAAACAACAGTTGTTGAAGCAAATGAATTAGCTGACAGACCTGTAGCTGCTCATACAACAAACATTTTTACAGCAGTAGCACAAGGTTCGGTACATCCATTAGAAGAAGCGGCAGATCCTGTTTTTGCTCAAAAAATGATGGGAGAAGGCTATTTTGTTGAGCCAACGGATGGTGCGATCTTCTCGCCTGTTGCCGGAAAAGTTTCAACAATTTCCCCGACAAAACACGCGATCGGTATCACGACAGACAGCGGATTAGAGGTCTTGCTACACATGGGCATCAATACGGTTGAATTAGATGGAAAACCATTTGAAGTGTTGACAAAAGAGGGACAAACAGTCACGCCTGAAACACAGATCGCTTCTGTTGATTTGGCTGAAATCAAACAAGCTGGAAAAGGTACATCAATGATGGTATTGATTACAAACATGAATGATGTTGCAACCCATGTCTTAGAAAAAACTGGTGCTGTCCATGCCTCAGAAGAAGTTTTTAAAGCAACTACAATATAGTCATAAAAAAGCGATGCTGTTTCGGCATCGCTTTTTTGTAGAAAACTGACACCGGTTGTCGCATTAGTTATGCTACACTTTTCTCAAAGACGAAGAAGGGGTGTTTCGCCTATGAAGGAACTAGGGATTAACTATCAATTTTCAGCAAAGGTCTGTCATCATTCTTCTTCACCAGAGATGCCTGGCTGGATGCTAGTTATACTCCCAAAGGAACTTTCCTTTGAGATTAGAAAGCTGTTCAAGGAGTTAGAGGAGGGCTGGGGACGCATGAAAGTGATAGCTCAAATCGGAAAAAGTGAATGGCGAACGGCCATCTGGTTTGATACCAAACAAGGAACTTATTTACTTCCAATCAAGGCAGAGATCAGGAAAAAAGAACAGATCGTAAAAGATCAGGTCGTAAATATTGTGATTATGATAAATATCTAAACAAAAGCGAGGAAGAATACGATTTCTTCCTCTTTTTTTTATCCTTAAGTAGTCACAAGAATTTTAAACAACATACTTTTAGGATATTATGAATTTTTTCACAATTAGTGATACTCATTCGGTGTTTTTTGTGCTATTCTCTAGAATAAGAATTTTAAAGAAAAGTGAATAACTAGTTAAGAGAAAGTGAGAAAAATAGCTTCGCTAGGATTCATTTTAACTTGAAGCAATGTTCGGTGAGATTGTAGTAAAACAAGGAGTATTTATACGATGGAGATAGTTTTGGATAAAAAAGAAATATTGCGTTATCTCGGTTATCGAAGCAAGCAAGAATTAACCACTGAAATGGATGTTCAAATTCTACAATTAATGGAGGAAATCAAACATGTTGCTGTTCCTCGCTATACGTTTCTAATTTTTCCTTGTCGTAGCAATGAAACAGAAAAAAGCATTCAAGTAGTGGGAACGGACTTGATTTTAGAAGGTAAAGCCATATACAATCATCTGAAGAATGCTAATAAGGTGGCTTTATTGGCGGCAACTTTAGGAATTGAAGTAGAACGGCAAATTCGTAAATATGAATTGACAGATATGAGCAAGTCCTTAATTTTAGATGCTTGTTGTGTGGAATACATTGAAAAAATTTGTGATTTAGCAGAGTGCGAAATTGAAAAAGAAGTGATTAATGAGCACTTAATTTTAAATCGTCGGTTTAGTCCCGGCTATGGAGATCTACCAATCGAGACACAAGCGAAATTTTTAGCAGTTACAGATGCGACAAAACGTGTAGGCATCAATTTGAGCGACAGTTTTTTGATGATTCCTCGCAAATCAGTTACTGCAATCATCGGTTTGTTTACTGATGAAAAATTAGCTCGTCCGCGACGAAAAAAACTCGCTTGCGGCGATTGTTTAATGAATAAAAATTGTGAATATCGAAGGTGAAAAAATGACAATTATCGAAGATTTGACTGAAAACAGATTGCTTTTTGATGGTGCGATGGGAACCATGCTGCAAAAAATGGGTCTGCCAGTGGGAATGGAGCCTGAATATTTCAATTTGAGCCATCCTGAAACGATTACGCAGATTCACCAAGAATACGTGGCAGCCGGAGCGGATGTTATTACCGCCAATACATTTCAAGCGAATCAAGTAAAATTGAAACAAACAGAGTTGCCAGAGATCATCGAAGCGGCGATCAACCTAGCAAGAGCGGCTCAACCGAAATACGTTGCTTATGATATGGGCCCCATAGGCCAATTGATGGCACCCATGGGAACCTTAAGTTTTGACCAAGCGTATGAAATGTTTCGAGAACAGGCTGTGTTGGCAGAAAAGGCCGGAGCAGATCTAGTAGTAATTGAGACAATGTCGGATTTATTGGAGACAAAGGCGGCAATTTTAGCAATCAAAGAAAATACCTCATTGCCGATTTTTTGCACGATGACATTTCAGGAAGATGGTCGAACTTTTGTCGGTACAGACCCCATAACAGCGGTTTTGACCTTGCAGTCATTAGGGATTGAGGCGGTTGGAGTAAACTGTTCTTTAGGTCCAAATGAACTATTGCCAATCGTGGATGAAATCTTAACTTATGCCAACATACCAGTGATGGTTCAAGCAAATGCTGGCTTGCCAGAAATGAAAGATGGTCAAACCTTTTATCCGTTGACGGTGGACGATTATGGTTTAGCTGTTGAGAAAATGCTGAAAAGCGGTGTTCGCATCGTAGGCGGTTGTTGCGGAACAAATCCGGAGTTTATTCAGAAAATTCGCCAACTGATTGATGACATCCCTCCAGTTGCTTTGACTCCGCAAAAAGTTACGGCCGTTACCTCTGGGAGTCAAACGATTGTTTTAAATGAAGGATTGCATTTAATTGGCGAACGAATCAATCCTACTGGGAAAAAACGTCTGAAAGAAGCGCTGAGGAAAAAAGATATAAGCTATATTTTGAAGGAAGGCTTGAAGCAAATTGAGGCTGGAGCGGATATTTTGGATGTCAATGTCGGTTTGCCGGAAATTGATGAAGCTGAGATGATGCAAAAAGTTGTTCAAGAGCTGCAAGGAATTGTCACAGCTCCTTTACAAATTGACAGCTCCAGTATCACAGCGATTGAGGCCGGAGCTCGTTACTATAATGGTAGACCATTGATCAATTCAGTAAACGGAAAAGAAGAAAGTATGCGGGAAATATTCCCGATTGCTAAAAAATATGGAGCAGTGGTTTTAGGGTTAGCGTTAGACGAAACGGGGATTCCTGATACGGCTGAAAAACGGTTGGCAGTAGCTGAAAAAATTGTTGAAACTGCTGCTAGTTATGGGATTGCCAAAGAAGATGTCATGATTGATCCGTTAGTGCTAACGGCATCCGCTCAACAAGAACAGGTACAGGTGACCCTAGATACGATCAAGCTGGTTCGAGAAAAATTGGGTGTATTGACTGTTGCTGGGTTAAGCAATGTTTCTTTTGGTCTGCCGAATCGGGAAAGTCTGAATGGGGTGTTTTTGGCGGCAGCCGTGGGGGCTGGACTTAATGCGCCGATTGTTAATCCCCTCTCAGATATTCTGATGCAAGTGGTGCAGGCATTAAAAGTCATTAATAACCAAGATCAGGATGCGATGGAGTATATTGCTAATAACCAACAAGTAATAGATCAGACAGCTTCTCTGGTTACGAGCGATCAAAAAAATACTGATGACTTGAAAACGTTGATTCTAAAAGGGCAAAAGGATGAAACGCCAACTTTAACAAAACGCTTATTAGAAACGAAAACCCCTCTGGAAATCGTTAATGATTATTTTATTCCTGCGTTAGATGAGGTAGGTTCAAAATTTGAAAAAGGTCTCCTGTTTTTGCCTCAACTGATGCAATCAGCTGAAGCGGTTCAGCGGTCACAAGAAGTATTAAAGCGGTATTTTGAGGCTAACGGACAGGAAACAGAATATAAAGGAAGAATTCTGTTAGCGACTGTACAGGGGGATATTCATGATATTGGTAAAAATATTGTGAAGATGGTGTTGGAAAATTATGGCTTTGAGGTAATTGATTTAGGAAAAGATGTACCAATTTCTATGGTGGTTGAGACACTCAAAAAAGAAAAGATTCAGTTGGCTGGCTTAAGTGCTTTGATGACAACGACGGTCCAAAACATGAAGAGCACGATTCAAGCCGCTAGAGAAGCAGGTTTAGATACAAAATTCATGGTGGGCGGAGCGGTGCTAAATGAAGAATACCGAGAATTTGTTGGTGCAGATTATTACGCCAAAGATGCTTTAAATAGTGTCACGATTGCGCAAGAATTCTTCCAAGACAAAAAATAAAACAGCCGAGTAAAATGGATGATTTCTAGACATTTTACTCGGCTTTTCTATTTTATAATGACTTCCTGCGGCTAAAAATATTTTTTTCGATATTCTTGGACGACCGCTCGTGTCGAATAAATTTTTTCAGCATTTTCTTTGTTGCGGCTGATATAGACATAGAACAATAAATCGATCGTAATGAACTGAGCTAAGATCGAATCTGTTGCGGCGCTACGGTAAGTTGCTTCGGTCGGACGTGAAGTTTGAAGACAAACGTTTGAAAGCTTGGCCAATGGATTTTGTCCGAACTGGGTCAGGGTAATGATTGGGATACCTAAGTCTTTGGCTGTTTCCGCTAAAGCGATCAGTTCGGAGGTCAATCCAGAATTTGAGACTAGCCAAATGACCGCTTCTTTTTGATGCAGGACTAGCTGCGGCAAAATGGTGTTGTAATCTTGTTCGCTAATAACATTCTTCCCTAAACGGCTCCATTTTTGAACAATGTCAGTTGCTGCTAAACTAGAGGCGCCAATTCCTAAAACATAACAAAATTCTTTTTCTTCCAATAGTTTGCAGGCCTCGAGAAAAACCTCTTCGTTGAACAGAGCTGTTGTCTCGTCAATGGTGAAGCGAGCGTTGCTGGCTAATTTGTTTTTTAAACTGTGAAATGATTCGTCGTGACCGACATCACTGTAGGTATTATTGCTGCGCTCCTGCATTGTTTCGGCAGAAAGCTCTATTTTAAAATCTGTTAGGCTATTGTAGCCCATCTTTTTTGAAAAACGAACAACCGTTGGTGCGCTTGCTCCAGAGGCTTCCGCAATTTCGTTGGCGGTCATACCTGAAGCTTTTTCACTATTGTCGCGAATGAATTGATAGATTTTTTTTTCAGCTGCAGACATTTCCTTCTGCATGCTTTTCATATGAGAAAGAACGCTCATAATGGACTCCTTTTAAACTTTTTTTCTATTATACCATTTTCCAAATAAATTTATTTTTTCTATAGAACGACAGATCCGTCTTTCTTTTTTCTTGAAAAGTCGTATGATAATAAATGAATCTTTTCTAAAGGAGTTTACTAGATGGCTTTGATTGATTTTATTTTGCATATCGATTCCCACATGGTGTCGTTGGTTCAGCAATATGGTGTTGGAATTTATCCAATTTTATTTGCAATTGTCTTTATTGAAACAGGTGT
This sequence comes from Enterococcus avium ATCC 14025, assembly GCF_000406965.1. GTDB lineage: Bacteria > Bacillota > Bacilli > Lactobacillales > Enterococcaceae > Enterococcus_A > Enterococcus_A avium. The sequence continues at coordinate 376,844 of NZ_KE136366.1, forward strand.
CGTGATCTTTCCATTCTTGCCTGGGGATTCATTTTTATTTGCAGCAGGCGCCTTAACTGCGTTAGGTGGAAATGTGCTGCATCTGCCATATGTGATTGCGATTTGTGTGATTGCTGCGATTTTGGGAGACACAATGAATTATTGGATTGGCCATACGATTGGCGTCAGAGCTTTGTATCATAGCCCGATTTCCCGCTTCATCAAAGAGGATAAAGTAAAAGAGGCGGAGAACTTCTTTAACGAACGTGGAAAATGGACGATCTTCTTGGGCCGTTTTATGCCATTTGTCCGCACGTTTATCCCGTTCATTGCCGGTTCAAGTAAAATGAATTGGGCCATTTTTTCAAGCTTTAATGTTTTTGGAGCTATCGTCTGGGGGACAGTGGTCACTCTGGCAGGTTATTTCTTAGGGAATATTCCAATTGTCAGTGAGCATTTTTCATTGATCATGCTAATGATTGTTTTTATTTCATTGGTGCCAATTATGATTCCGTATATCAAACAAAAAATCCGTGCATAAAAAAGAGTTTGAAGGTTCTCCGATACAGGAGGCGTTCAAACTCTTTTTTCTACAAATGGAAATATAAAATTTCGGGTATTACTCTGAAGCGTAGGGGAGGGCCTGTTGTTCCTAAACCTGTATTAACAACCAAGCTTGTTTGGGACGTCAAAGCATAAATGCCTTGATCATAGAGCTTTGACCCAAAATTTTTATACGGCAAGATCGGAAAACGAATTTGTCCACCATGGCTGTGTCCCGATAAGATCAAATCAAAACAATCAAGGTCTGGCAAATGCTGGACTTGATCAGGCTCATGTACCATAAGGATTGAAAAACGCGCATCTTTGGGTTGCGTATTGTAGTCAGGTTGCCCTTCCTGACCATCATCAATGCCAGTCAAACTTATTTGCTCTACCAGCGTACTTTGGTTGTTTAACAAAACGAAGCCGCCAGCAGCCAGTATTTCACTGACAGCATCTTGTCCGTTGGAACGATAATCATGATTGCCTAAAATCGCAAATTTCCCTTTAGGGGCGTTGATTTTAGTTAATTGTTGACTGATTATTTCACAATCTCGTGTTTCCCAATAGCGATAATTTTCAATTAAGTCGCCAGTGAATAATACGATATCTGGCTTTGCGGCGTTAAGTTTTTCGACGATTTTGTCAAAACGTTTTGGAGAATAAAAAGGGGAGAAGTGACTGTCGCTGATTTGCGCAATCATCAATCCTGTCTTTTTTCCTTCCTTGATATCTAGTGTTGTGTGCTTTGTGATCTTAAAATGCTTTTCGACCAATTGATAGGTGGAATATCGGCAATAGATCAGAAAGAGTACTGCGAGCACAATTAGGAAAAGAATCATCTATACCACTTTCTTTCTGATTTTTCGTCAGTATATCCAAAAGAAAGACCTGTCACAAGTTTGACAGGTCTTATTTAATGATTATTTAAATCGTACGGACTGTTTCACGTTGAATTAAATGATGTGGTACGACTAATTGGACACCCGTAGATTGCTTTTGGTCAATTTGTTCCATCAGTTTTTGTGTCCCTAATCGACCGAGATCTGAAATATCGATATCAATTGTCGTCAAGTAAGGATGAACTAATGTTGCAAAAATCGAATTATTGAAGCTGATAACTGACAGGTCATCAGGCACTTTATAGCCATGCAAGGTTGCCAGTTGGATCATCCGCAGCGCAAAAATATCATCGATCACGACCAACGCTGTTGCACCAGTTTCTTCAATTACTTCAGGGAACCTCGTATAATCTTCAGGCTGCAACATCGTTAGCGGTGGATGCGTGGGCAAACTTTGCAGCATCATCGCTTCTTGGTAGCCAAAGTAGCGTTCGAAGAAAATCACTTCTTGATTGACGTTCGAAACGAATAAAATATTTTTGTGGCCTTTTTCGATCAAGTGCTCTGTTGCTTGCTTGCCAAGTAACTGATTGTCATTATCGACATACAGAATATCTGCTTCTCTTTTTGGGGGACGCCCAATCAAAGTAAATGGTATTTTATTCTGATAGAGATATTCAGCAATTGGATCGTCCTTTTCTGAATAGGCTAAAATGAAGCCGTCAACTTGTTTTTGTCGATGCATCCGGGTGACGTTTTCTAGCAGTGTTTCACTATTATCCGATGAAGCTACAGCGGTCGTTACTTGGAAATCAGCCGCTGTTTCATTAACGGCATTCAGTAATTCTAAATAAAACGGGTTACCCAAGCGTTCACGGGAATTAAGCGGAGGCAAAATCACGCCTAAAGAGTTTGCCCGCTGTTTTCCAAGATTTCGCGCTGTTACATTTGGAAAATAGCCCATTTCATCCATAATCTTACGAACTCGTTGCTTCGTCTCAGCTGAAATACTAGGGTGATCATTAATGACGCGTGAAACCGTAGAAGGAGAGACATTCGCTTTTTTTGCCACGTCTTTTACTGTAGATGTCATATTTCGCTCTCCTTTCTCATTAATTATTTTCAAACCATATACCATTCAGCCGTATAATGAATAGTTTTATTTTTGCGAATACCAAGTAAATTGGTAAAAGCAGAGGGGATACAATCTCATTACTAGTGAGTACTTATTTATCCCATTGTTTTTCCAGAAATGCTAGTGTTAATTCGGAAGTTGATTCTACCAAGGCAATATCATCACCTAATTGTTCTGCTTGTCCGACACCAACGGGAAGGGCTCCGCAGGCTTTGATGGCAGCTATACCAGCCTGAGCATCCTCAATTCCAATACATTCATTTGGATCTAAGCCTACCACTTGTGCTGCTAAAATAAAAATATCCGGGGCAGGTTTTCCAGCCGCGACTTTTGCCGGATCGGCAATTCCGTCAAAATAGTCGGTCAATGCCATTTGTTTTAGTAGAAAAGGACCGTTTTTACTAGCCGATGCCAAAGAAATCTTGATTCCGGCATTCTTTAATTCTTTTAACAGCTCTAAAATTCCGGGATAAACGTCTTTAGGTGAAACAGCTTGAATCATTTCAACGTAATTGTCGTTTTTACTCTTTGCCAATTGCTGGAATTCTGTTTCAGAAAAATCACTTTCACGTTTACCATGCTCAAGGATCAACCGTAAAGAATCTTCACGGCTGACACCTTTGAGTTTCTCGTTGAATTCACGGTCAATCGTAATGCCTAGCTCATCAGCCAATTTTTTCCATGCAAGGTAATGATACTCAGCGGTATCCGTAATCACGCCATCTAAATCAAATAGTACACCTTTAAACATTTGATTCCTCCTGTTCTAACGGAACCGTGATTGTATCGCTCAAGATAATTTCTTTCTCATAAAGCATCATAGCTAAGGCAGCTCCATCTTTCAAGTCAATTTGTACTTCTTTTTGATTTACACTGACAGCTAACAGACGGCCACGGTAATTGATATGGAATGAATAATGATCCCATTCCTTTGGTAATAAAGGTGCAAAGCTTAATGTCCCAGTATTGGTTTTCATCTGCGCGAAGCCTTGGACTATAGCTAACCAGCTGCCAGTCATGGAAGTGATGTGCAAACCGTCGTCTGTATCGTTGTTGTAATTATCTAGGTCTAAGCGAGCCGTTCTTTGATACATTTCCATTGATTTATCTGTTAATCCAAGTTCCGCAGCCAAGATCGCGTGAATCGAAGGCGATAGTGAAGACTCATGGACAGTCATTGGTTCATAAAACTCGAAGTTTTTTCGTTTTTCTTCAAGTGTAAATTGATCGCCAAAGAAATAGATTCCTTGTAAAACATCCGCTTGCTTAATGAAGCAAGAACGTAAAATCTTATCCCAAGACCAATTTTGGTTCAACGGTCGATCTTCTGGAGACAAGTCAGAAACAGGCATTAAATCTTTGTCTAAGAAGGTATCATGCTGTACGAAAATACCTAATTCTTCATCTGTTGGGAAGTACATATGATCGATGATATCTTGCCACTTGGCTTGTTCTTCAGCAGAGATCGATACGGTCGTTTGTGCTTGATATTTTTGATAATTTTCCAGTGTATAGGATAGTACCCAACTTGCTAAATAATTAGTGTACCAATTGTTGTTAATATTATTTTCGTATTCATTAGGACCTGTCACACCATGAATCATGTATTTTTGCTGACGTTTCGAATAATGTACTCGATCCGCCCAGAAACGAGCAATCTCTGTTAATACTTCAAGACCTTCTTTTTGAATATAGCTTTCGTCACCTGTATAAGTTGTGTAGTTATAAATTGCGTGAGCGATAGCCCCATTTCGATGGATTTCTTCAAAGGTGATTTCCCATTCATTGTGACATTCAACCCCAGTAAAGGTAACCATTGGATATAAAGCACCATTCAGACCTTGCTGACGAGCATTGTGCTGTGCCTGCGGCAATTGATTGTGACGATATTTTAACAAATTTTTCGTTACATTTGGATCAGAAATACCCAGATACATTGGAACTGCGTAAGCCTCGGTATCCCAATAGGTTGCACCACCATATTTTTCACCAGTGAAGCCCTTTGGTCCAATATTTAATCGTTCATCTTCACCGTAGTAGGTAGAGAATAGTTGGAAAATATTGAAACGAATTCCTTGCTGTGCCTCGTCATCTCCACCGATCAATACATCCGCCAATGCCCACCGATTTGCCCAAGCCTCATTTTGCTCTGCCAATAAGTCTTCATAAGTAGTAGCGTAGTCTGTTAATAATGCTATGGCTTTTTCGCTTTGTTCTGTTTCTGGTACATCACGGCTTGTTAAGACCACAACTCGCTTTTCAAGTTGAATAGTTTGATTTGCTTTCAAAGCATAGGTGAAGGTTTCAGCAACTTCTAGCGTATCATCCTGTTGAAGTCCGATTGAAGAACTAATATGTTGCATAGCGCCAGTTACAGAGAATTGTTCGATGCCAAAATTATTTGGTACCGTCTGCGTTGTCAGAAAGCTGATATCTTCTTGGTGTCCGCGTCCTTTTTCCAACCAAAACATTTCTTCATAGTTACTGTCTTCGTTTTGAACATTATTGTCTAGTTTAGACACGACCTTTAGCTCTGCTTCGCCAATTAAACACTCTACAGTAAGCCGAATCACCGCAAGTTCTTTTTTGACGACACTTAAAAAGCGCTCGAAAGTAAAACGAATTTTTGCATGATCAATTGTTACAATGAAGGTACGAGTAAGAACACCATTTTGCATGTTCAACTCCAAATCGAAATCTTCGATGTCCATCACTGCTAAATCAATCTCTCGATCATTTACGAATAACTTCATTTGAATGAAATCCAACGCGTTGATTACTTTGCCGAAATATTCAGGATAGCCGTTCTTCCACCAGCCAACACGGGTTTTATCGGGATACCAGATACCAGCAAGATAGGTGCCTTGATGATGGTCACCACTATATGTTTCTTCAAAATTTCCTCGCATTCCCATGTATCCGTTTCCTATACTAGTTAATGATTCTTGTAGGCGACGGTTTTCTTTATCTAACTGAGTTGTTCTAATCCTCCAAGGGTCAATTTCAAAGAGACGCTGAACTTTTTTCATAATAAGTCCTCCTTATGTTTTCTTACTCTCATAATAAACGCAACCGGTTGCGCGAGTCAAGCATTAGTTCACTGAATTGGAAAGATAAGTCCTTTCATAATTTTGGTACTTTTAAAAACATTTCAGCTGAAAGAGTTTACAAATTTTGTTTATGAGTATATAATGCAAATTAACGAAACCGATTGCACAAAATGAGTAATCGAAAAAAATAGGAGGAACAAATATGAAAGGGATCAAAAAGCTCTTTAGTTTTGAATTTTGGCAAAAATTCGGGAAGGCACTGATGGTGGTAATCGCGGTAATGCCAGCGGCGGGATTAATGATCAGTATCGGAAAATCGCTACCGTTAATCAATGAGAATCTCGGATGGTTAGTTACAACTGGTGGCGTAGTCGAAAATATTGGTTGGGCCATCATTGGAAATCTACATTTATTATTTGCATTAGCAATTGGCGGAAGCTGGGCGAAGGAGCGAGCTGGCGGTGCGTTTGCAGCGGGGCTATCATTCATTCTAATTAATCGAATAACTGGCTCGATCTTTGGCATCACTTCTGAGATGTTAGCCGATCCAAATGCAATGACTCACACCTTATTTGGACAAAAAATAATGGTTGATGGCTATTTTACAAGTGTTTTAGAAGCACCAGCATTGAATATGGGTGTTTTTGTCGGAATCATCGCCGGTTTTGTTGGAGCAACTGCCTACAATAAGTACTACAATTTCAGAAAATTACCTGAAGTGTTGACTTTCTTCAATGGGAAACGTTTTGTTCCGTTTGTTGTTATCTTGCGTTCAGTGATTGTTGCTTTGGTTTTAGCCTTTCTATGGCCGATTATCCAAACGGGGATCAACGAGTTTGGTAAATGGATCGCAAACTCTCAAGAAACTGCACCGATCCTGGCACCATTTCTATATGGAACGCTGGAACGATTACTCTTGCCGTTCGGGTTGCATCATATGTTGACAATTCCGATGAATTATACGCAATTGGGTGGTACTTACGAGATACTGACTGGCGCACAAGCTGGAAGTCAAGTATTAGGGCAAGATCCATTATGGTTAGCTTGGGCAACAGATTTAGTTAATTTGAAAAATGGTGGAGACATGTCTCAATATCAGCAAGTATTGACTCAATGGACTCCAGCACGATTCAAAGTTGGACAGATGATCGGTTCTTCAGGTATCTTGATGGGCTTAACCTTAGCAATGTATCGAAATGTCGATCCTGATAAAAAGAAAAAATATAAATCAATGTTCTTATCAGCGGCAGTAGCAGTTTTCCTAACTGGAGTAACAGAGCCATTGGAGTTCATGTTTATGTTTGTGGCGGTTCCTTTATATGCATGCTACGCAGTGATTCAAGGGGCAGCTTTTGCAATGGCAGATTTAATCAATCTACGTGTTCACTCATTTGGGAATATCGAATTATTAACCCGTGTACCGATGGCATTGCGAGCAGGACTTGGTAATGATTTACTTAACTTTGTATTAACAAGTATTGCATTTGGAGTATTTACTTACTTCTTTGCGAACTTCATGATTAAAAAATTCAACTTTGCGACACCAGGAAGAAATGGAAACTACGAAGTTGATAATGAAGAAGCAACTAATACTACAAGCGATGGATCAGTATCAGCGGACTCGCAAATTGTGAAAATCATCAATTTGCTAGGAGGCCCACAAAATATTACCGATGTGGATGCTTGTATGACACGCTTACGGGTGACAGTAGCGGATAAGAACAGCGTTGGCAGTGAAGAGGCTTGGAAAAAAGCAGGAGCAATGGGACTTTTGGTCAAAGACAACGGTGTTCAAGCTGTTTATGGGCCTAAAGCAGATATATTGAAATCAGATATTCAGGATTTGTTGGATTCAGGTGTTGAAATTCCTAAAAGTGCTAGTCAGGAAGAGTCGACTGTACAGGAAAAGAACGCCAGCACATCGTTTAAAGGATTGCATGCGGAGTTCGTAGCTCCAGCAAATGGTGAGATGATTCCGATCGATAAAGTAGAAGATGACGTTTTTTCTCAAAAAATGATGGGTGAGGGATTTGCCGTTGTACCGGAAAACGGTGAAATTGCTAGTCCAGTTTCAGGAACAATTGTGTCTGTATTCCCAACAAAACACGCTATTGGCATCAAGACTGATGATGACATCGAAGTATTACTTCATATGGGAATTGATACGGTAGATTTAGGCGGTGAAGCATTTGAAATCAAAGTACGAGAAGGGGAAAAAGTCAAAGCGGGGAAAGTTGTAGCAACAGCTGATTTAGCGAAAATTCAAAAAGCCGGCAAAATGACTACGATGATCGTTGTATTTACAAATGGTGACAAAATTAAGGATTACCATTATGCTAAGACTGGACTCGTTTCTCGTGGGGAAACGATTGGAACAATCGACTATTAAAGTGAGGCGAGAGCAATCAAAGTATTGACCTTGAATACTCATAGCTGGATGGAAGGAAACGACCAACAGCAAATTGAGGTGCTAGCGAACCGTATTGCAAAAGAGAATTATGATCTGATCGGCCTGCAAGAAGTAAATCAGCTTCTTGTAAGTCCGTTAGCAAACGTAGACCAATACTTTCAACCAACGAAAGAACAGGAAGCCATTCATCAAGATAATTTTATATTTCTATTGACTGAGCGGTTGAAGGAATTAGGATGCAGCTATTATTGGAACTGGACGTATAATCACGTTGGCTATGACATTTATCATGAAGGCATCGGTTTATTGTCAAAGACACCACTAAACGTGGAAAGCTTGTTGATTTCAGAAAGTCATGATCCGAGTGATTATCATACGAGAAAAGTGGTAATAGGTGAAACAATAATTAATGATCAAAAGATAATAGTAGTAAGCAGCCATTTTTCTTGGTGGCAAACGACAAAAAAAGCTTTTGCTTATGAATGGCGAAAGTTGGAGCAGTTTTTAGTAGAAAAACAAGGAAAGCAGATCATTATGGGCGATTTCAATAATGACGCGAAAACAAGCGGTGAGGGTTATGATTTGGTCGATAAAAGTATTCTTGATTTACAGGATGCTTTTATTCATGCCAAAGTAAAGCTCGGTGAAAACACGGTTGAAGAATCAATTGATGGTTGGGCAGGAAATACGGCAAAATTGAGAATCGACTATATTTTTGCCTCTCGTAACTTTGAAATAGAAAGTTATCAAGTGGTTTTTGATGGGGAAAATGAGGTTGTAATTAGTGATCATTATGGTGTAGAAGCAACAATGGGCTAGCGAATTGCTAGTCCATTTTCTATTTATTTGAAATTATTTTGAAAAACGACTGAAAAGTATTTGACATTATTTTTCAATATGATATTATCAATAGCGTTGCTGAAACATGTTGATACGACAATGAAAAATAATTGTTGACAAGCTTTTTGTTGAATGTTATTATTTCAAAGTTGTCAATTGGATTTCAAAACTTTTTCAAAATTAATTGAAAAAGTTGTTGACTTTCAAACGGCAACCTGTTAAGATATAAAAGTTGCTGAAACAAAGCGACAAACAATGTAGACCTTTGAAAATTGAACGAATAAAACAAACCAAATGTGTAGGGCGCTTCTATTAATAGAAGCAAACAACATAGCAAGCAATATGCTAGCAAGTCAATTATTACAATTGAGCTTAACAGTCGGAAGACTGTTTCAAACACTTTTTATGAGAGTTTGATCCTGGCTCAGGACGAACGCTGGCGGCGTGCCTAATACATGCAAGTCGAACGCTTTTTCTTTCACCGGAGCTTGCTCCACCGAAAGAAAAGGAGTGGCGAACGGGTGAGTAACACGTGGGTAACCTGCCCATCAGAAGGGGATAACACTTGGAAACAGGTGCTAATACCGTATAACAATCGAAACCGCATGG
>NZ_KE136367.1:0-101821 GCF_000406965.1 Enterococcus avium ATCC 14025
AAGAAAAAGCGTTCGACTTGCATGTATTAGGCACGCCGCCAGCGTTCGTCCTGAGCCAGGATCAAACTCTCATAAAAAGTGTTTGAAACAGTCTTGCGACTGTTAAGCTCAATTGTATTAATTGACTTGCTAGCATATTGCTTGCTATGTTGTTTGCTTCTATATAATAGAAGCGCCCTACACATTTGGTTTGTTTTATTCGTTCAGTTTTCAAAGGTCTACATTGTTTGCCGCTTTGTTTCAGCAACTTTTAAATCATAACAGATTGCCGTTTTGATGTCAATAACTTTTTTGAAGTTTTTTTCGAAGAAGTTGTTGCCATCGCTTTATGCGACTTTGATAGAATAACTGAAAGTCAGTCATCTGTCAATAACAATTTTCAAGTTTTTTTTGAGCGGTATACGCTCGCTTTGGAACATAAAATAATATACCAACATAATCCTCTTCGGTCAATCAAAAATACTGATTTTTTTCAACTTTTTTTCATTCCTGACCATTGTTACTCATTGCTAGTGTAAATGTTCGCAAATAACATGAAAACTAATTGAAAATTCCCTTTTCACAAAAAGATAGGCCGCATTTTAGAATTGAAGAGTTACATCATTTTCTAATAATTCTTTTTAAGATTATAAAAAGGGCTCTATAATATCTAGTGTTGGTGACGCCTTCTGTTGCCAATACTTTTTCTTTTTTCTAATAAACGCAAACAGACACCTTGAAATCCTTTAGAATAAAGTCGACGAAAACCATTCAAAGGAGTGTTTCAAGATGTCCTATTCAGAGTTTACCAAAGAGTTACTAGATATTCTAGACCTAAATCTTACCTTTCATGAAGATGCCTTTCGCAAAGAGCGCATCAATGACGAAACATGTTTTGTTTTTGATGGCACATTGACCTATCAACCAGAGGAATGCTTTCATTGCCACTATGAAAATGAGCAAACGATCATTAAATGGGGCTGGAAAAAAGTATCCATCTTATTGAATGATGTCAGTAACTACAAGACCATTCTTCGGATTAACAAACAGCGCTTCAAATGTAAACACTGTGGAAAGACTTTTTTAGCAGAAGATTCAGTTAGTGATCGTCGCTGCTCCATTGCTCGCAGAGTCAAACAAGCCATTCTTGAGCTATTAAGCGAACCACTTTCTATGTCTTTGATCGCACGTATGAAGCACATTTCTCCGACCACTGTCATTCGAATACTTCGCAGCCTTCGGCCTAAAACCGTTTCTTTGAACCAGCCGTTACCAGAAGTGGTGTGTTTCGATGAATTCAAATCGGTGAAAAACGTCTCGGGAGCCATGAGCTTTGTCATGATGGACGGCAAGACCCATCAACTGATTGATATTGTGGAAAATCGGCAACTCAATCCTTTACGCGACTATTTCTTGCGCTACCCTAGAAAAGTCCGTGAACAAGTACGTCTAGTGGTTTCAGATTTCTATACACCCTATCGCACATTGGTGAAAGAGTGTTTTCCGAATGCCAGAATCGTCGCCGATCGCTTTCATATTAGCCAACACATCGGTCGGGCCTTTACCAACCACCGAATTCAAGTAATGAAGACCTTTAAAAAAGGGGATCGTCGGTCGAAGCACTTAAAGAAATACTGGAGACTACTTCAAAAGAATGCGTGGGAATTGAATGGTCAGCATCGCTACTGGCGTCCGTCATTTCGAGATCATCTGACAGAAGCGGAGATAGTCGATCGGCTATTATATTATGATGACTCCTTAAAGCGAGGCTACGAAGTCTACCAGGTTTTTCTTTCCGCTATCAGAAGACAAGATGTTCCTGAATTCGTCGCGCTCCTAAAAGAAGACTACAAGGAGTTGCCAGAGCACTACCAACCAGTGTTCACGACCTTCAAGAAATATCGAACAGAAATCAAACGAGCGTTGCGAGTTCCCTATTCCAACGGCCCTATAGAATGTTTGAACAACCATATCAAAGTACTAAAACGAATTGCCTATGGCTTTAGAAACTTTCAAAACTACCGAGAACGAATCTTTTTATATCGAGGAAAATATTTCAAGAAAACTAAGAACACTACCCAACTAACTAAAGCCAGAACAACAACACGGCTAGACAAAATAGCTGTCTAGCCGTGTGAGTATCTCGATTATTCTATTGAATTTCTTCACCAACACTCATTGACGAAGAGCCATAAAAAGACGCTCAGCATAACTGAACGTCTTTGAAAATTTATTTTTAACGCATAGTCGGGAACAATAAAACATCACGAATTGACTGAACATCTGTCAACAACATGACCAGTCGATCAATCCCGATTCCCAACCCACCAGTAGGCGGCATACCATATTCTAACGCTTCTAAGAAATCTTCATCCACACCATGTGCTTCATCGTTTCCTTGCTCACGTTCTTTCTCTTGTGATTCAAAACGTTCTCGTTGATCAATTGGATCGTTTAATTCGGTGAAGGCGTTAGCGAACTCACGCCCTACTATAAATAGTTCGAAACGATCAGTAAAACGTCCATCTTCCGTATTTTTCTTGGCAAGTGGAGATACTTCTACTGGATGACCATAAACAAAAGTTGGTTGTTGTAGTGTTTCTTCAACAAATGTTTCAAAAAACTCATTGATAATATGTCCAACTTCCATATTATCATTGATTTCAACATTGTGCTCTTTTGCTAATGAACGAGCTTCTTCAACTGTCATTTCAGGCCAGAAATCGACCCCAGTTTGTTCTTTGATAGCATCAACCATATGAATACGTTTAAAGTCAGAGCCTAGATCAATACTTTGCTCATCATAAGAAAGTGTTGTTGTACCCAGAACATTTTTTGCAACATCACGGATAATTCCTTCTGTTAGATTCATCACGTCTAAATAATCATGATACGCAGTATAAACTTCCATCATCGTAAATTCTGGATTATGGGTAGTATCAATTCCTTCATTACGGAAGACACGGCCGATTTCATAGACTTTTTCCATTCCACCAACAATTAGACGTTTTAAATGCAACTCAAGGGCAATACGCAGGTATAAATCCATATCTAAAGCATTGTGATGTGTGATAAATGGACGAGCAGTCGCTCCGCCAGCTTCATTATGCAAAACTGGTGTTTCTACTTCAATATACCCTAAACCATCTAGATAACGACGGATTTGACTAATGATTTGACTGCGTTTAGTGAATCGATCAAAGCTTTCACGATTACTGATCAAATCTAAGTAACGTTGACGATAACGTTGTTCAACGTTTGTTAACCCATGATATTTTTCTGGTAACGGGCGCAATGCTTTTGATAGTAAAGTAATTTCTTTCGCTTTGATTGATACTTCTCCTGTATCAGTCTTCATGATTTCACCAGTTACACCAAAGAAATCACCTAAATCACCCTTTTTAAAGATCGCATAAGACTCTTCCCCAACTTCGTCTTTACGAACATAAATTTGAATTTGGCCTTCGCGGTCTTGCAAATGAGCAAATCCAACTTTACCTTTCCCCCGTTTGGTCATCATTCGACCAGCAACGCTTGCCGTTAATTGCTTTTCTAATAGCTCTTCTTTAGTATTTTCATCGTAAGTTTCATGCAATTCTTTTGAATTTGTCGTGCGTTCGAAGCGTGCGCCAAATGGGTCAATACCCTCTTCACGAAGATTTTCCATTTTTTCGCGGCGAACACGCATCTGATCGTTCATTTCTGTCAAATTTGTTTGTTCCTCAGTCACGAATGTTCCTCCTCAGTATGTAATTACTCTTACTTATAATGCCAATGAATAGGCAAAAAATCAAGCCGAATTCCTCATTCGGCTTGAAGTTTAGCTAATTTTTGCTTTTGTTTCAGTCTTTTCGACAAGTCGATCAAGTAAATCGTAGATGACTTGTTTGTCTTCTGTTTGATTAATCGCTACTTTTGTTTTGGCAGATCGTGAAATTCCTTTTAGATAGTAACTAGCATGTTGGCGAAATTCGCGACAAGCGATTTTTTCACCTTTTAAATTTATCAATCGTTCTAAATGAAGCTTGGCTGTTTCAATTTTTTCTCGAGCACTTGGTTCGGGGATCAATTCTCCCGTTTCTAAATAATGCTGCGTTTGATGAATCATCCAGGGGTTTCCTAATGCAGCACGGCCAATCATCACTGCATCAACACCGACTTCCTCGATCATTCGTTTTGCATCCTCTGGGGTACGAACATCGCCATTTCCCATAAAGGGGATTGTTAATTGATCAGCAACTTGTTTTAACACATTCCAATCTGCTTTGCCTTCATACATTTGAACTCGTGTTCTGCCATGCATCGCAAGCGCTGATGCACCCGCACTTTGAGCGGCCAAGGCGTTTTCAACGGCAAAAACATGTTGCTCATCCCAACCAATGCGCATTTTGACTGTTACGGGGATATCCACAGCGGAGGAAACAGCCTCTACCATTTCATAGACCTTATTAGGATCCAACAACCATTTAGCTCCCGCTTCTGCTTTGATGACTTTATTCACTGGACACCCCATATTAATATCGATGATATCTGCTTCTGTATTCTCTTGGACAAATCGTGCAGCCTCTACTAGTGTCTCCTTACTACCACCGAAAATCTGTACACTTAGTGGATGCTCACCCTCATCAACATAAAGCATCTCTAAGGTTTTTTTATTTCTAAAATGAATTCCTTGATCACTGATCATTTCACAAACAACTAATCCAGCACCAAATTCCTTCACCGTTACCCGAAAAGCAGCATTTGTTATTCCAGCCATAGGAGCCACAACAACCCGATTTGGAATTTCCACATTGCCGATTTTCCATGTACCGTTCAATGGTTTCACTGCTATTCCCCCAAAATTTCGTGTTTCAATTCATAAAGGTCTGCTTCGCTATATTCATATTTGTTGTTACAAAAAGCACAGACCGCTTCTGCACCATGATCTTGATCAATCAATTCTTGAATTTGCTCCGCTCCTAGTGTAATAATCGCTGATGCAAATTTTTCTTTTGAACAATCACATTTAAATTGAACAGACATGGTTTCTAAAAATTCTACATCATCTGTTGCTAATAACTTCTGCAGAATTTCTTCTGGCGTCTGACCTTCATCTAACAAGGTCGAAATACGGGCTGTTTCTTTAAGTCGCGCCTCAATTTGATCAATAATCTCATCACTGGCTCCCGGCATAATTTGGATCATGAAACCGCCAGCCGTTTTGATAGAATCATCCGTATCAACTAGAACAGAAACACCAACCGCTGATGGAATTTGTTCTGATACAGCTAAATAATAGGTAAAATCTTCCCCAATCTCGCCAGAAACAATCGGTGTCTGACCAGAAAATGGTTCTTTCAATCCCAAATCTTTAATGACCGTAAACATACCTTCTGTTCCAACTGCTCCACGCACATCGATCTTACCGACTTCATTCAAAGGTAAGCTGATATGTGGATTTTTGATATAGCCTTTTACCTCGCCTTTTCCATTACTATCTACAACGATAGCTCCTGCCGGTCCATTGCCTTCTATTTTTACAGTCATTTTATCTTCGCCTTTTAACGTTGCGCCTAGCATTAAAGCCCCAATCATCGTACGTCCTAGGGCTGCAGAAGACGTATTCCATGTATCATGACGACGCTGCGCCTCAGCGATGGTTTCTGTTGCATTAACAGCGTACGCTCTTACAAATCCCTCATAGGCTAATGTTTTCACTAAATAGTCACTCAATCTATTTGCTCCTTAATATTTTATATTATTCCTTGTTTTTACTCGTGATTGCATCATACTAGGTGTTCAAGCTTTTTTCAACTTCTTCGTACGACGTCATATGGAAAGTTTAACAATATTTTTCAATCAAAGCGTTAGCTAAATGTAGTTTTGAGCAACAGATATTTTTACACAAATCCCCTAATAATTTGCAAGTCTATAACTAGCCTCTCATTTTCGTAGCCTTGTGTTCTATATTCAAACCTATTCAATAAGTCGCAGCTTTAACAACTCACATCATTCTTAACCGTTCTACCAAGTTCTTTCACCATAATTAAATCCGTTTGCTTATCTATTCCGATATAAAAATTATGTGTCCCAATTTTTCTAAAACCAAACATTTGATAAAAACGCAACGCATTCTCATTCTCTTCCCATACACCTAGCCAGATAAGTTTACGTCTCTCTTTAGTAGCAAGTTCAATAGCAAACTCTAATAATTGTCGACCTAAACCCTGACGCTTGTATTCTTTACGGATATAAATCCGTTCGACCTCTAGTCCATTCCGATCTATCTTCTCAGTTTGCGCTAAATCGATATTCAATTTTAAATATCCAGCAAGTTGATTATCTAAATAGATAAAAAAGAAACGTGAATTTGAATTCATCATTTCCTTTTTTAATTTTTCTAAATGATACGCTTCAATCAAATACTCCTCAAGATTATCTGAATCATTTTGCTCAGCAAAAGTATCACTGAACGTTTCTGTACTGATTTTTTGTAATTCGAGCAAATCTTTAATTTTGCATATACGAATAGATCCTTCCATCTTTATCATCCTCCTATATTAACATTAACAATCTGCTTTATTCGATATTCCTCTTTAAATTTCCTATACGATTCTGACAAATAAAAAACAAACGGCATATCCTAAGGACATGCCGTTTCGCTTTATTTTACTCTTGATTATCGTTTGTATCTTCTGGTTCGATTTTATCATCTGAATCTTTATGTTCATTTGCTTTATCTTCAGCCTGTTTTTCAGCATCTTTTTCTTCCAAAGCACGTTTTGCTTCTTCAAATGTTTGAGCTTGAGTTTTTTCACTTGGATAAAGACTATCAGAACCTGCAGGCATTTCGCCTGTTTCAAACAATGATTTGATTGCTTTGGCATCCAGTGTCTCGAATTCCAATAATTTTTCAGCAATCAATTTATGCTGTTCACGATGTGTCTCAATGATTTCGCGAGCTTTATCATGTGCCGCCATCAAGATATTTCGAACTTCTTCATCAATCTCAAAAGCAACTTGTTCAGAATAAGCTTTTGTTTGACCATAGTCACGACCAACAAAGACTTGATGATTTCCTTCGTATTGAACCGGTCCAAGCTTCTCGCTCATTCCGTATTCAGTTACCATGCTTCGAGCTAATCCAGTAGCTTGTTCGAAGTCATTTGATGCTCCAGTTGTTTGAGCATTAAAGACGATTTCTTCTGCTGTACGACCACCTAGTAACCCAACGATTTGCTCAAACATATCGTCTTTCGACATCAACATTTGATCTTCTTTTGGTAAGGCAATCATATATCCGCCAGCACGTCCACGAGGAATAATCGTTACTTTATGCACCACACGAGCACGGTTTAAGACCATACCAATAATCGTATGACCGGCTTCATGGTAGGCAACCATCTCGCGTTCACGTTTACTGATGACGCGGTCTTTCTTAGCAGGTCCTGCGATAACGCGATCTTCTGCTTCATCCACGTCTGAAGCGTCAATTTTTTTCTTATTACGACGAGCAGCAACTAAAGCAGCTTCATTCAAGACATTTTCTAAATCCGCGCCGGCAAAGCCTGGCGTTTGTTGCGCAACAACTTTCAAATCAACATCGTCTGCCAAAGGTTTGTTACGAGCGTGCACTCTAAGAATCGCTTCACGGCCTTTAACATCTGGGCGACCAACTAAGATTTGACGGTCAAAACGGCCTGGACGTAATAACGCTGGGTCCAACACATCAGAACGGTTGGTTGCAGCAATGACGATCACACCTTCATTTCCATCGAATCCATCCATTTCAACAAGTAACTGGTTCAGCGTTTGTTCACGTTCGTCGTGACCGCCGCCCATGCCTGCACCACGTTGACGACCGACAGCATCAATTTCATCGATGAAGATAATCGCTGGCGCATTTTTCTTAGCTGTTTCGAATAAGTCACGAACACGAGAAGCTCCGACCCCAACAAACATTTCCACGAAATCTGACCCTGAAATTGAATAGAACGGCACACCTGCTTCACCAGCTACGGCTTTAGCAAGCAATGTTTTACCAGTCCCGGGAGGTCCTTCAAGTAGTACACCAGCTGGAATACGGGCACCTAATTCGACGAAACGACGTGGATCTTTTAAGAATTCCACAACTTCGACTAATTCTTGTTTTTCTTCTTCAGCGCCGGCTACGTCAGAGAAACGTACACGATTAGCTTTTTTGTCAGCTTCTTTAGCTTTTGATTTACCAAAGTTCATGACACGGCCATTGCCGCCGCCACCGCCGCCTTGTTGTCCTAGCATCATGTAGAAGAAGAATATCATAATCAAGATAGGCAAGAAGCTTACTAATAAAGTAACCCACATACCGCTGCTTGATTCTTCCTCAATCGTTATTTTAACTTTATTTTCTTTTGCTAGGTCATTGACCTGACTCAGAGTTGAATCATTTGGCAAAACAATGGTTGAGAAATGTGTCGTTTTTGACTCTGTTCCTCCCCCAATAATGCTCAAGCCGCCGGAATTAGCAACTTCCTGTTTTGCCTTATACTCACCAGTGATTTTATAGACACCACCAGCAGGCTGAATCTTGATGTTCTTGATTTTGCCATCTTGAATCTGTTCCGTAAAGGTTGAATACTCGATATCTGGCGAAGCTGATTTGTTATCTCCAAAAAGGAAATAAACAACCATGACCATAGCCAAGATGACGAGAATATAATAGAGAGCATTTTTTACTCCCTTATTGTTTTTGTTCATCTGCGTCCTCCTCGCACTTGTTAGCTTATTAGCTTGTTAAAAAAGTTTTATCAATTTTGACCTTTTAAGTATATCATACTGTGATTTTTTCGGTCACTAATTTGATTGATAAATTTCCGGCTTCAATACACCTACATATGGCAGGTTCCGATATGCTTCAGCATAGTCTAAACCATAGCCAACGACGAATTCATTAGGCACATCAAAACCAACATAATCAGCATGGATATCCACCACGCGTCCTTCTGGTTTATCCAACAATGTGACAATTTTCACTGATTTAGCTTTCCGATATTTAAATAGATCAACTAAATAGCCAAGTGTTCGACCACTATCAATAATATCTTCTACAATTAATAAATCGCGACCTTCCACATTGGTGTCTAAGTCCTTGATGATTTTTACCTCGCCCGAAGAAACTGTCTGATTCCCGTAACTTGAAACATCCATAAAATCCAATTCTAAATGAGCATCAATTTCACGAACGATGTCAGCCATAAAAGGTATGGCTCCTTTTAAAATACCAACTACCAATGGATTTTTATCGGTATAATCTGCTGTTAATTGTACGCCTAATTCGACACAGCGTTTTTGAATATCTTCTCTAGTAATCAATACTTTTTCAATATCTTTTGCTAGCATGTAGAAACTCCTTTCATTTCGCTACTTGAAGCGTATAGTCAAGTATGTAGTGTATTCTATCAGTTTCAGTTGCAATACTCAAATAGGAATTGACAAAAGGCAAAAGCGCTACAATTTCTCCAGCAGAATCTTCCACCACCCATGCTTGATCACGGATATCCATCGGAGTTTTTTTATCAATAAAATAACGGCTAATGCGTTTTGTTAATGTTTCAGTCAAACGGATTCGATCACCATCTTGGCGACGACGGATCGTTAGAGGGAGTTTAACTGTGAGTGGTAACGGAACTTGGTATACACCTTTATTCGCGACTGTATCACTTCTGCTTAATGCAATCGTTTCATTGTCGGATAAGAAAAAGCGTTCGTTTTCTCCCAAAAAATATTTTTTCTGATGGACAATTATCTTCTTTTCCAAATAGAAATGTTGGTATCTACGAGAAAATTGCCAGCCCTCCCCTAAATCTATGACCCATTGACTGACAGGACGCTGGATTTGGTCTAGCAGTAAAAACAATTGTCGCTGTGAGACGACTAGATTCGTTTGTAGAGCCTTCTGCTGAAAAAATATCGACAGAAAATAATAACGAGCACCCGTATCCGTGGGAAGCGTATCAGCTGAAAAAAACCACCTCTGTCCATCGTATTCGATATTTCTTAAATTTTCTTTTAGCGCCTCTGTAATTAACTGATCTGCCCAGAGCAATTGCTGATGGAACTGTTGAGCATTCGCTAATATTTGCGGATTTTCTTTTTTTAACTCTGGTACGATATTTTGACGGATTCGATTTCGAAAGTAGTCTTGTGAAATATTCGTAGCATCTTCAAAATAAGTCAAATTCTTCTCTTCAGCATATTCATAAAGCGTCTCTTTCGAGAAGGACAACAGTGGACGCAGCAATATTCCATTACCGAATGTTTGCTGGCGCACGATTCCGCTATGACCTGTAAACGAACCGCCACGCGTCAAACGCATTAAAAGTGTCTCTAGCTGATCGTCTCCATGATGAGCAGTAAGAACTAGATCATAGTTTTCCTGCTCCATAATTTCCTTAAAAAAAGCATAACGTAGACTACGGGCAGCAGCCTCAACATTTTTCTTAGCAGGTTTTTTCCAAATTTTTAAATAAAAAGGTATGTCTTGTTTTCGGCAATAATCATGTAAAAAATCCGCTTCAACCTTCGATTCAGTGCGCAATTGATGATCCACGTGAGCTACACCGATAGTCAGTCCTTGCCGCTGCAATAGATGCAAAAGAACCATTGAGTCAACGCCTGTAGAAACTGCTAGTAGTATCTTTTTATCAGCAGTTAATTCAGGATTTTTACGAAAAAAGTCTTGTTTCATGTCAAACTCCTTGATTTATAAGAATACTCAATTTCTATCATATATTCTCTAATCATACTTTCCAATTATTAATTCATTATGAACTTCACTTGTATCGATTTTATCGCCAAGTAATCAATAGAATCTCTTTTCCTTTAAAAAAAGGAGCTGTGACAAAAGTCTTGTCACAGCTCCTTTTTCCGAACACACGTTGTTCCAGAAGTAGCTTCTTAGGAAATATACCGAAATTTCTTATAGCTGAGCACTTCTGTCACAACCTTCCTTTATTTTAACTACGGCGGCCTCCGCGACCACCGCGTTTTCCTTCAGTATTACGTTTGATCGATGACAAGCGATCATCGCTATCCTTTAAAAAGGAACTCATCAATGAATCGAAGTCCTGTTTGCCGCTATTTTGTGGTTTGCCCTTAGGCGCAGGTTTTGAGCGATTATTATCACGAAACTCACGTTTAAAAGGTTTCTTTTCTGGCTGTGGCTGATCTTGGGCTTTGCGAATCGAAAGACCAACTTTACCGTCGTCTCCGACTGAAGTCACTTTCACTGTTACTTCATCGCCGACAGTTAATACATCATGAATGTCTTTTACGAAACCATTAGATATTTCACTGATATGGACTAAGCCCGTTTTGCCCTCTCCCAAGTCAATAAAGGCACCAAAATTGGTGATCCCTGATACTTTTCCTTGCAGCTTAGCTCCTACTTCGATTGACATAAAAAAATTGTTCCTCCTAATTTTTTTCCAATTTATTTAAAACTGCAACGAAATTTATTTAGCAGTTTCGGATTTAACAACTTCATCAGCAGTTTGTTTATCTTTATTAGATGTATTTGCTGAATCTGGTAAAACAAAAATTAATTCACCATCTTTTGAATAATAGAAACGACTACGGGCTAGCTTAGCCACATAGTTATCATCTTTCAAGAGCTTTACGTCTTGCCGCAAGTCAGCGACTCGGTCATCCACTTTGGCAGACTCAGCAACAGTTTTGACTTTAATCTCATTTAGTTCACTTAAATGACGTTGCTCATTAAAGATTTGAACTCCCATGACAATAGCGACAAAGGCAGCAATAGCTATTAAAGCTGCTAAACGACGACGTTTAAAAATCAATTGACGATGTTGCTTTTGAAATTTAAGATATTGCTCTTTTGCATATGGCGTATCTAACGAAGCAATTTTTTGCGTCTCGTTTTCATTCATTACTGCTCGCTCCTTACATGAAATTCTTTACTATTATATCAACTCAAGTTATAATTGTCTATTTGAATTACCCCTAATTTCCGTTATTTTCTACACGTGTCTCACTAATGATACGGTACATTTTAGCTGCGTCATCTTTTTTTGTTGATTCATGCAGTTCTTCTACAGCGACCTCTAGAATTTTATTCCCAAATTGTATACGCAGTTCATCACCAACTTTTACATCTGTTGAAGATTTTGCTAATTTTCCATTTACTTGGATTCGCCCTTTATCAGCAACTTCTTTCGCCACTGTACGACGTTTGATGATTCTTGAAATTTTTAAAAATTTATCTAATCGCATAAATTATCTCCTTTTCCAATTTATTCTCAATAATTTACTTCCAAATGGCAACATCAGCCATTCTCGAATGGTTAATAAACGTAAGTGGATAGCAAGGATTAGAAAAGCGCTCCCTCCTATCAGTACACCAAAAACAGCAGCCACTAATGCCAAACTCCTTTTATAGACCATTCCAAAAATAATGTTGATACCGCCATAATAACATAAGAGCACTACTACCATGCCAGTTAAACAAATAAAAAGTTTTCGCATAAAATGACGCTGAGTCCCATAATTCCGTATTTCATGATCACAGGCTAAATGCAAGATAAGTAAAGCTACCGCTAATCCTAATAATGTCGACAGGCTGGCTCCAACTGTACCAAATTGT
This sequence comes from Enterococcus avium ATCC 14025, assembly GCF_000406965.1. GTDB lineage: Bacteria > Bacillota > Bacilli > Lactobacillales > Enterococcaceae > Enterococcus_A > Enterococcus_A avium. The sequence continues at coordinate 12,605 of NZ_KE136367.1, forward strand.
TTTGTCAGCCCTCCCGTGGTTACCATTTTTATTAATAGTCCAGCTCCTGCCGCCTGTAGTGAACTACGATATTCGTTTTGACTTTGTGCAATACTTTGATAAGCCTGTACCATTGCCATCAAAAAAATCGCAAAAACAAACAGGACTAGAGGACTATTCCCTTGATAATCTTTGAATAGCGCATAATTCACATAAGGAAGCAGCATAGCTAACCCGATCGAGGCTGCTGCACCAATCGCACAAGTCAAACGCAAAAAAATCTGACTCGTTTTCACAAACATTCCACGATCCCGACTAATCAAATACCGCGTAAGTAATGGTAAAAAACTAGAACTCAAGGCTAAGGCTATCACTAAACCTAATTGAACCAACGGCTGACCCCGATCATAAATTCCTTTTGCTAACTTTGCACCATGTTCGCTTAGTCCAAAATCAACTAAGGCTTTTTTTACGGTAAAGGAGTCGATCAATTGAAATAAAATCAATAGACCGCTGTAGATCGTCATCAAGCCTCCCTCAAGTACTAATCGTTTTCCTAGCGTTATCATCTTTGTGCCAAAAACCGGTACTCTTCGTAAAAGACTCGTTCCTAAAACCTTTCTTCGGTAATACCACAAAACTAGAACTGCCGCAATTCCGCCAACCAAAGCACCAGACATCGCTACTTTTCCCGTGTAGTAAACATCCCAGCCAAATTGCTTAAATGACCAAGCAGCAACTACGATCACACAAACACGGATCAATTGCTCCAACACTTGTGATACAGCTGTCGGCACCATTAATAATTTTCCCTGAAATTCTCCTCGAGTAATCGAGAGGAAAGGCATAATAATAAAAGTAAAGGACACCACTTGAATCAAGGGCGCTAAATTTCTGTCTCCCATCCAATTTGCTAATGGTTGAGACGAGAAAAAAAACAACGCCCACAAGATTAAACCAAAAGCACTGATCAAAGGAAACAGCTCTTCCAGTGCTCGACGCTGTTCTCTAGGTTCTTTTTGCTCTGCTACATATTTTGAAATAAACTGTGGCAAACCTGACAACGCCAAAGTCATGGCAATACCATAAATTGGATAAACCTGCTGATACACATAAAAGCCTTCATCACCCGCAAAGTTTTGATAGGGTACACGATAAATAGCGCTCAATAATTTTGCTACAAAAGATGCGGCAGTTAAGACAAAGGCCCCCTGCATCATCACTCGCATTTCTTTATTCGCCAGTGCCTCCACCACCTATTCTTTGTATTTTTGTTCTCGTAATGCACGAACAAATTTGCTGATCTCTCTTAGCCAAATCGCTTCGTCCATCGTTTTTTCAACTACTAGTTTTATGACCATATGATCCTTTTCAACGCCTAAAGTTGCTTTCATCTTCGTAGCGCTCAATGCTTCGAATAGCTGTTCAACTTTATATGCTTTCGTCCCAACCTTGCTTAAAGTAAAGATAATCTGCTGCTGACGTTTTTGGATACTTTCAACTAGCGCACGATCACCGTCCATCTTGATTTGTCCGATGTTTAACAAGTTCGCTACTTCATCTGGATAATCTCCGAAACGGTCCACTAAATCAGCTTCTACCTCGTCTAGCATCTCTATACTTTCTAACTCACGAATCCGTTTATAAATTTCAATTTTTTGTCGTTCATCTTCGATATAAGTTCCCGGAATATAGGCATCAATCCCTAAGTTGATTTCGACGGAAGTACGTTCAACCTGGGTATTTTTCCCTTGCTTACGGTCGACTGCTTCAGACAACATTTGTGAATACATATCAAATCCGACCGCATCAATGAAGCCATGCTGCTGCGCTCCTAAAAGATTTCCGGCGCCACGAATTGATAAATCGCGCATCGCAATTTTAAAACCCGAACCTAATTCAGTGAAGTCTTTAATTGCTTGGAGCCGTTTTTCACTGACTTCATTCAAGATTTTTTGTGGCTCATACATAAAGTAGGCATAGGCAATACGGTTGCTTCGACCAACCCTTCCACGTAATTGATATAATGTTGACAGCCCCATATAATCGGCATTCTCAACAAACAATGTGTTAACATTTGGAATGTCGACACCTGTCTCAATAATCGTTGTAGTAACTAATATGTCGTATTGTCCATCAATGAAATCCATCAATGTATTCTCCAATTGAACTTCTGTCATTTGCCCATGAGCAAATCCTATTTTTGCGTCAGGAACTAACATTTGCAGTTCTTCCACTTTCCGTTCAATTGTCTCTACTCGATTATAGAGATAAAACGCTTGTCCACCACGTGCCATTTCACGTTCGATTGCTTCGCGGATTGCGCCAGGATTCGTCTCCATTACATATGTTTGGATCGGATAACGATTTTCTGGCGGCGTTTCGATTACGGACAGATCACGCACACCCAACATCGACATATGCAATGTTCGAGGAATCGGTGTCGCCGTCAACGTTAACACATCAACTTGTGATCGCAGCTGTTTCAACCGTTCTTTGTGTTTTACCCCAAAACGCTGCTCTTCGTCAATAATCAACAAGCCTAAATCAGCAAACTGCAAATCCTGTGATAAAAGCCGATGAGTTCCCACCACGATATCGATTTGTCCTGTACGGATTTGTTCGATTGTTTCATTCTGTTGTTTTTTTGTACGGAAGCGACTCAGCATCGCTACATTAACGGGAAAATTCTCGAACCGTTCCGTCATTGTATCAAAATGCTGCTGAGCCAGAATCGTCGTTGGTACAAGAAACGCAACTTGTTTGTTTTCCTTGATTGCTTTAAAGGCTGCGCGTAATGCTACTTCGGTCTTACCGAAACCGACATCCCCAACTAATAAGCGATCCATTGGGCGAGCTTTTTCCATGTCGTGTTTGATCTCAGCAGTGCTACGCAGCTGGTCATCTGTTTCACTATATGGAAAGGCGTCTTCAAACTCTTTTTGATATTCATCATCCGGACCAAAGGCATAGCCACGTTCTGCTTCACGTTTAGCGTAAAGCTCAATCAAATCATCTGCGATATCTTCGATTTTTTTCGATACTTTACTCTTGGTTTTCGACCATTCACTACCGCCTAATTTATTAATCTTCGGCGGTTTCGCCTCAGAAGAGACATATTTTTGAATTAGGTTCAATTGGGTCACTGGAATGAATAGTTTATCATCTTTTTGGTATACAATTGACATGTAGTCTTGATGGACTCCATCGATCTCAATCGTCTCCATCCCAATGTATTTACCGATACCGTGATTGGCATGAACAACATAGTCTCCGGCTTTTAATTCATTATAACTCTTTAGGCGTTCTGCATTGGAGATTGTCTGTCTTCGAGCCCTCTTTTTTGTGACTTTTTGAAAGATTTCACGTTCTGTTACTACAACTAATTTGTCCTGCGGTAATTCAAATCCATTCGTCAAGCTACCTGTAACAATCTGGGTCTGACCAATCAATAATTGATCAGGAGTCGTTTGAACTGCTTTGATTTCCACATCATGAAATTCCTGAGTCAGCTTTTCTTGCCGTTCTTGGTCAGATACAAGGAATAATACCGTTTGTTCTTGCTTTTGCCAACGGTCAACTTCTGTTTTTAATAACGGCATTTGTCCAAAAAATTGCTGCATTGATCGGTATTGGAAATTATGGATCGCTTCAAAGCGTAAATTCCCCATCCCTTTTTGAAATAACGAAAAGAAGCTAGTCACTAACTTACTCTTTTTGATTAGGTCATGAGCATTCATACCAAAAGTTTGATCAGAAAAAACACGCAATTCTTCAATCTTTTGCGTATGCCATTCGGCCTCTTCCCGCTCCATTTCGCGTTGTGCTTCCATCATACGAGGATAATCGTCGACAAATAGCTGTGCATCTTTGGCAAAATGATCCAGTAGTGAAATTTTTTCCTCGTATAATAAATCTGTGTAATACTTAGCTTGCTCTGTCGGAATACCGTCTTCCCAAGAAGCAATTAATTGTCCAAAATAGTCATTTAAGAAATTGTAATCTTCTTTATCTTTAGTGACGGCCAAACGATTTTGCAAGAGCTGGTTTACTTTTAAAGCCCCTTGTGCCAAATCGTGTGCAGAAAAAACTAGATCAGTCGTTGGTGTAATCCATACCTCATTTAGATTCTCTACCGAACGTTGAGTCTCTGGTTCAAAATAACGTAATGAATCAATTTCAACATCGAATAGCTCTACCCGAACAGGATATTCTGTCGTTAAGGGATAAATATCAATAATACTTCCTCGCATGCTGAATTCACCAGGTTTACCAACCATTGTTTGACGTTCATATCCCATCAATACTAAACGCTGCGCTAAGTTCTCTAAATCAACCTCACTGCCAATTTTCCAGTGTAATTGGTTTTCTCTCCATGTCTCGATTGAAGGTAGATATTTACGTAGAGCAGCAGCAGGCACAACGTATATTCCATTTTCTCCTTGTGATAGAGCCTGTAAAGTAGAAACACGCTCAGCGCGTGCTTCTGGTGACGCAAAGGCCATCTCAGCTGAAAGCACCTCATCCACTGGGAATAAATGAACATCCTCGACAATCTGCCGTAGCTCATCAGCAAGTTGATTACTGTAATAGAGATTCGGAACAACTACTACTGTTTGTTTTTCTTCCGCCTGATGTGTAGCAGCCATTACCAAAGCTTTCGCCGAACCTGAAAGTCCAATCAGCAATTGCCGCTTTGCTTTTTCTTCTAAATTAGACTGCCATTCTTTTACTAGTGGCAACTGATTTATAATTTCAATCAAATTCATTTTCTTACTCCTTATCTACTTCTAATCTTCAAAATTCTGAATAACGTTGAAAAAGAATCAGCTTTAATTAAACCGATTCATCGTTTTTAAAAAATCATTACCTATAACAAAATCATCCGCTGCATCAGCCGCACGAGCAACACTATCCGCGATTGTCATTTCATCTTCTTTTCCAAATGTGCTCAATACATGATTTACCACTGTTTTTCCATTTGGACGACCGATACCAATCTTGATCCGATTGAACTCTTGCGTCCCAATATGTGAGATGATACTTTTTAATCCGTTATGCCCACCCGCACTGCCTTTTTGTCTCAAGCGCAGTTTGCCAAGATCCATATCCAAGTCATCTGCTATGACAACTAATTCCTCTAGATAGACGCCGAAATAGGTCATTAACGGACCAACTGCTCGACCGGATTCATTCATAAAGGTCATTGGTTTTACCAACAATACTTTCTCCCCATCTACGAAATAATCAGTCACTTCTGCTTCAAAAGCATTCTTTTTGAAAACTGCACCATGCTCCGTCGCCAATCGATCCACAACCATAAAACCAACGTTGTGTTTTGTATTTTCATATTTTTTTCCTGGATTTCCCAAACCTACGATCATTTTCATATTGTTTCGCCTCGTTCTTTTAGATATGTAATTCCTTCTTGTAGCAAAGGAATGTCACTTTTCATCTGCATGACAAAATGCTGGATAGTCAAATGACTACCCAGTCCAAATTTTTCTTTATACAGTATAACACAAACTAACCTGTAGTGACCGTTTTCAGCGCTTTAAGTCTCTTATAAGTTTCTGTTATTTTTGAAAAAAGTTAATAGTACCAGCTTCTTGAGCTATTAACACATGAAGCGTTTTCTTCTGAAACAGCTAAAATAACTGTATTATTAATGAGTAAAATACGTGACAAGTTTCATTAATTAGTGTTATCATTCCTCTGGAAAAACAAATATTAGAAGGGATTGGTACACATGACTGCAACAGCAGCTAGTAAAACCCATCAAAAAGTAATGTTAATCGGAGACGGCGCAGTAGGATCAAGTTATGCCTTCGCTCTTGTCAATCAAAATATCGCTCAAGAAATCGGTATTATCGATATCGATACCAACCGTACACAAGGAGACGCTATCGACTTATCACACGCATTAGCCTTTACGTCACCTAAGAAAATTTATTCTGCTTCTTATGAAGATTGTCACGATGCTGACCTAGTTGTCATTACCGCTGGTGCACCACAAAAACCAGGCGAAACTCGTTTGGATTTAGTTGGTAAAAACCTACGCATCAACAAAAGTATTGTAGAACAAGTTGTTGCTTCTGGTTTTGACGGAATTTTCTTAGTAGCAGCAAACCCTGTAGATATCCTAACTTACTCTACTTGGAAATTCTCAGGTTTCCCTAAAGAACGCGTTATCGGATCTGGTACATCTTTAGATACAGCTCGCTTCCGTCAAGCAATTGCAGAACTAGTAGACGTTGATGCACGTAACGTCCATGCATATATCTTAGGTGAACACGGTGATTCAGAATTCCCAGTTTGGTCACACGCTAACGTTGCTGGCTTGCAAATTTACGAATGGGTCAAAGACAACCCAGAAGTTGATGAAGAAGAATTAGTTAACTTGTTCTTCGGTGTACGTGACGCTGCTTATGAAATCATTGAGAAAAAAGGCGCAACATTCTACGGAATCGCTGTTGCTTTGGCTCGTATCACTCGTGCAATCTTAAATGACGAAAGTGCTGTATTCCCACTATCTGTTTATTTAGAAGGACAATACGGACAAAATGATATTTATATCGGTGCTCCGGCAGTTATCAATGCTAAAGGAATCCAAAATATTATCGAGATTCCATTAAGTGATGCTGAAAAAGATCGTATGGATGCTTCTGCTTCCCAACTTAAAGAAGTTATGGACAAAGCTTTCGCTGATCTTGAAGCTGAAGGAAAATAGACTTTTCACTACCGCAAAGAATCCTCATATTCTTTGCGGTTTTTTTAATATTTGCTAACGTTTCAAGACAAATCACTCGTATTTCGGCTATTCTGTGGTATATTTATACTCGGTATATCATTTAAAATTAGTAGCTATTATATAGATAAAATTGCTTTGATGATTAATGAAGACCAAATACAAAAAAGCCATGAGGAGTTATTTCGATGACAAGAAATGAAAAAAGAAATTCTCGTAGCCGAACACGGATCGGTGTAATTGTTGTTTTAGGTTTATTGGTAGTTTTGGTTGGCGGATACACTATTCGCAGTACATATTATGCTCAAAGGTTTCTCCCAAATACGGTAGTTAATGGAGTAAAAATCAATAATCTTACGGTAAGTGAAGCCAATCGAAAGATTACCCGTGAGCTATCGGACTCACCTTTCCTAATTAAGATTAACAACGAAAATTGGAAAGAAATCAATCGCAAAGATTTAGGCTGGCAAAATGATTATCTGCCCGGTTTAAAAGCATTGCAGAAAAAACAAAATCCTTTTAGCTGGGGCATGCAATTAGTCTCCGCAGCTGAGAAAAAGGATGTTGACGGCAATACCTTGGACGAAACAAAATTGAATGCCGTCGGTGAAGCAGTCCGAGCAGAACTAACTCAAACAAACACAACTCGAACAGCTACAGAAAATGCAAAGGTTACTCGGACAAATGAAGGTTTTGAGATAACCCCAGAAAAACAAGGAAATACAATCGATATTGACGCTGCCGTTGACGCTTTCAAAGAGGCAGCGAAAAACGGGAAACATGATATTGATTTCGATAATTATCTAACTAAACCTACTATCACTAAAGATGATCCTGAGTTGAAAAAAACGATGGACAAAATGAATGCTGTAGCAAAAATCAAAGCGAACTACAACATCAATGGAGAAAATTTCCAAATCCCTACAGCAGATATCAACAGCTGGTTAATTGATGACAATGGTACAATGTCGCTAGACCAAGAAAAAGTTACCGCCTATGTTACTAGTTTAGGTGAAAAATATAATACCAGTTCAAAACCAACTGAATTCAATAGTACTCGCCGCGGAAAGGTTTCTGTTCCGGCAGGTACTTACAGCTGGACTATTAACACTTCAGCAGAAGTTGTAGCTTTAACGAAACAAATCTTAGAAGGTAAAGATTTTACTCGCTCACCAATCGTTACTGGTGCAACAACAGCTGACAAACCTCTAATAGATAAAACGTATATTGAAGTAGATTTGCAAAATCAACATATGTGGTATTACAAAGATGGCAAAGTTGCTTTAGAGACAGATATTGTCAGCGGAAAACCAAGTTCTCCAACGCCTCCGGGTGTCAATTATGTTTGGTCAAAAGAGACCAACAAAACCTTAAAGGGAAAAAATGATGACGGAACAGATTATGCAAGTCCAGTAAAATACTGGATGCCGATTGATTGGACCGGGGTCGGCCTTCACGATTCAGATTGGCAGCCTGAATATGGCGGGGAACTTTGGAAAACTCGCGGCTCCCATGGTTGCGTGAACACCCCGCCTGATGTAATGTCTAGACTCTTCGACATGGTGGAAGTCGGTACACCAGTATTAGTATTTTAGAAACGAAAAACCAGCGAGAATTTCGCTGGTTTTTTTATTCGGCTCAATTGTAATATTAGCTCTAATAATCAAAGCTAGATGATTCGCTGAGTTTATAATTATCCTGCTGAAGTGAACACTTCTGAAACATCGTCATCATCTTCCAACTTCTCAACTAAACGATCTAACTTTTCTTGTTGCTCTTCATTTAATGCAACTGTGGTTTGAGGGATCATCGTCAATTCTGCCTGTGCCAGAGTAAATCCATCCTCTTCTAAGTGATCCCGCACACTGGCAAAATCTTCCGCTGCAGTATATATTTCAAAGACTTCTGGTGAAGTCTCTAGATCTTCTGCTCCAGCTTCTAATACATCTTCAAGCATTGTGTCCTCATCCACAGATAAGCCCTCACGCTCAATAGCGATATATCCCTTTCGATCAAACATATAGTTCACTGAACCAGTTTCTCCCAAATTCCCACCATTTCGAGTAAACGCAACACGTACATTCGTTGCTGTTCGATTACGATTATCGGTTAAAGCATGAACTAATATTGCGACACCACCGGGCCCATAACCTTCATACGTAATCTCATCATAATGTTCACCTTCGCCTGCTGATGTCGCTTTTTTGATCGCACGGTCAACATTGTCATTAGGCATGTTAGCAGATTTCGCCTTGTCTATCACCAAGCGAAGTGCGGGATTTGTACTTGGGTCAGGTCCTCCAGCTTTAGCAGCCATATAGATTTCCCGCGACATTTTTTGAAAGATTTTTCCTCTTTTCGCATCTTGAGCATTTTTACGCCCTTGAATATTATGCCATTTACTATGTCCTGACATGGTACATTCCTCCCATATTTTTGGTCTCTATTATTGTCTACCTGAAACTACTTTCCGTCAAGAATAAACACTATTAGCGCTTTTTACGAATCGTCTGATAAACAATAATAATTAGACAAGCAGTCAGTGCCCCAAAAGAATCTAACATAACATCCTGAAATAATGGTGTTCGTCCACCATTCAGCATTTGATGAAATTCATCTGTTGCGGCATAACCAGTTGCAGCCATCCATGCGAAATACAGACCTAAGACTGATGATTTTTGCTTTAATTTCGGGGATAATCCTAAATATAAGCTGCCACCTAAAATAAAATAAGTCATAAAGTGTGCACCTTTACGAATAAAAAATTCAACAAACTTAACATAACCCTTTGCTGAAATACTTACCTCACTACCTGCATAGTCAAAAGAAATCTTGCTAAAAAAGCCTTTTAGCGGTTCGTTCACTAATACTCTTTGAATTAGACCAACTTGGCTTTGCTGTTGATAGGTCATTGAAGAACTAATAAATAGAACCAGCATCATCAAAACAGCAATACCTAAATAAAAATTTCCATTTTTCAATTGTTTTTGCATTGCATTTCCTCCATTAAAAAAACCGGTACGAAATTCGTACCGGTCACGATTAATTAAATTAGCTTACATACGAACCGCAAAGCTTGGCGCATAGTAACTTACAGAACTTACTGTAACTGTTTCACCTGGTTGTGGTGCGTGGATGTATTGTCCACCGCCCATTGCAATGGCAACATGATACGTTCCACCAGGGCTACCCCAGAAGTATAAATCTCCCGCTTGTGCTTCGCCAACTGAGATACGAGTTCCAGCTGATTCTTGAGGTACTGTCCAGCCACCGATTTCGCGTCCAGTAGCTTGACGGAACACGTATGAAGTAAAGCCAGAGCAGTCGAATCCTGCAGGTGTTTTTCCACCCCACACATATGGCGTACCAATATATTTCATAGCTTCCGCAACTACGCCTGAACCATTTCCAGATGGTGCTGGAGTTGGTGTTGGTGTAGGCGTCGGTGCAGGTGTTGATGGCGTTTGGTTATTCGTTGTTGATGAAGTCGAGCCTTGATTATTTGAATTTGTATTTCCTGTATCAGACTCAGAAGGCGTTGTTGGTGTTGCTCCGCCGCCTTGGAAATTATCTTCATTTGAAGATTCTGTCGCTGAAGAATCCACTGTGCTTGATTGAGTTTGCTCAGTTGAAGAAGATTCTACAGTAGAACTAGAACTTTCAGTTGTAGTCGTGCTAGCCGCAGCTTCTTCTTGCGCTTTACGATCAGCTACCGCTTTAGCATCTGCATCTGCTTTTTCTTGTGCTTCAGCTTCTGCTTTCTTAGCAGCTTCTTGTGCTTCCGCAGCTTTACGAGCTTCTTCTTGAACACGTTGTTGTTCTTTGATAGCCGCTTCTTGTTTTTCTTTCAAACTTGCTTTGTCGCTCTCAGCTGTTGCTTGTTCAGCAGCTAATGTTGTTGTTTGAACATTTAAATCAGCTTGCTTAGCGATCAAATCACCTTTTTGACTTTCTAAAGTCGCTTGGTTAGCAGCAATCTGCTCTTGTTGTTTTTTATTTTCAGCTTGTTTTTGTTCAACTTCTGCTTTGTCCGCTTTTTGTTGTTCAACTAAATCGTTATTTGCTTTAACGATCGTTGTCATTGCTTGAACACGGCTAACAGCATCAGTGAATGATTCAGCATTCAATACTACATCAATAACATTTGTACCTGAAGATTGTTTAACTTGTGTATCACGCGCTTGCTCTTTGATTGCCTCGGAGCGTTTTTCAATACGTTTATCTAACGTTTCGATTTGCTTTTGTAATTCTTGAGATTTTTGTCTTAGAGATTCTTGTTCGTTTAATAGGCCTTGAGCCTTATCGTTAATTGAAGCAACTTCACCTTCTAATGCACTAATTTGTGACTGCGCATCGGTTTGTTGGTTTTGTAAACTTGAAATTTTCGCATCCTGATCTGCAATTTTACTATCAAATTCATCGGCAGAAGCTGCGGCTGGAGCTGCTAATGCGCTTAATGTTACTGAACATACCATTAATGCTGATAACAAACTTTTTTTCACTCTTATGTCCTCCGACTATTTTTTAAGTTTAATTTTAAAGTTTTGATTTTTATTAGACTTTTTTCTAACACATTCATGAGTTTACCACAGCTGTATGTCATGCAGATAATAGCTTTGTTACAAAAACATTTCAATTCACTATTTTTTAGTTACAAATTTTGTCTACAAAAAAACAGAAGAAAATTTCTTCTGTTTTTTTTGTTTATTAAAATAATCGGATTATCCCTTATATACCAAGCTCTTCTTCGGGTGGCCCAATCAATATTTTTTCTAATGGAAAGATTAAAATTACAAATGTTAGAATATTAAAAAGCAACGTTGGGCCTAAATATCGCGGAACAAAAAAATCGCTGCTGACCCCTGTTAGTCCGAAAACAGATTGCAATAATAAACTGATTAATTCAAAGAGCGTTACACTGATTACAACAGTAAAAAAGAGCGTTAAAATATTTTGCTGAATGGTTTTTTTAAAAAAATAAAATACCATGACTAGTAACGGGAAAATCACAGCATAGATTCCAACAACGCCAATATAATACAGATCATACAATGTCCCCAAGACTAAAGAAGTTCCTAATAAAAAACGCTCGTTAACAACACGAGAGACAATCAAAAGGACCAACAGCGCTAAATGTGCGTTTGCAACATAGATATTGTCTGTCCAAGCTGCGATAATTCGTGTGACATGGGCATCTATTAAAAATAAGAAAAATAATAAGAACGGGGTAATATATTTTAGAGTTGTTCTACTAATCATTCTGTCGCTCCCGCCATTCTTTGAATAATCGTTACGACTGAAATATCATACATTTGTGCATAGGGTTTGATGTAAACTTCACGATTTAACCCATAGCTGTCTGGCTTCACTTTTACGACCGTACCGATGGCTAAATCAGCTGGTGAGTTCCCACCTAACCCAGAAGTCTGAACGACGTCTCCTTCTTTAATATCTTGATCACCTGTAATTTCTGACGCAATTAATTGTTGCGCCTTTACATCATACTTACTTAAAACACCAAATGAATTCCCTTTATCTGAACTTATTCTTACCGGAAAATGATTACTGCTTTTATTATCAGAGGTTAATAGTTGAATTTTGGAGGAATGAGCATTCACTTCCATTACTCGACCGATCAAACCTTTTTTGGACATAACCGCCATATTCCCTTCAACTCCGTCACTGCTGCCTTTATCAACAATCAGCATATCTTGCCAAGTATCAGGAGAACGGGTGATAACATTAGCTGTAACTTTTTCATAACTGGTCAACGTTTGATTCAACTCAAGTTCATTTTTTAAACGTTCGATTTCTTGAGCTTGGTTCTTTGTCTGCTGTTTCACCTCATCGTATTGATCAATTTCATTCTTTAGTTTTTGATTTTCGTCATACGTATTAATTAAATTGGAAACAGCTGCTACACCGCTACCAAGCCAACGTCCTGGTGCAGTAATAACTTTATCAACCACGCTGATAGTATCATTAATGGTCGATTGAACAACATTTGTATCACTATCCTTCGCACGATTTGCTGCAGTAATCGATACAGTTGCTACAATAATAATAACAACAATTAGTATGATAATAATATTCTTATTCGGATTAAACTTTCTCACGTAGGCACCTCTGAACGCTATAATATAGAACAAATTTTAACACTAAATGAAGGGATTAAAAAGCTTGGGCGATTGATTTTAGAGAATTTTAGTATCTCTCATAAACAAAAAAAGAAGCAGTGAACTCGTTCCCAAAAAACGATTCAATACTCCTCGATTAAATATCTTTACTTTGTATCACAGCAATCAGACCAGTTGAAAAACTTACCTCAGCATTTCCTGTTAAAAACTCATTGCTAGCTAAGCTAGTTGGCTGTAGAAAATCAACGACGTCAAGTTCATATTTTACATTCTTTAAAGTCAATTTACTTACAGGAGTCAAGCAACAGAAAGCTAGATATTTCATAGACGGAATTTTCTCAATAACATGGTTTCCTGAAGAAATGTAATTTACCGTATTTCCTTTATCTGCTATGGTGATCTGAGACAAAAAAGGTTCAAACCGTGGTTCTAATCCTAACCACAAATTCGCTAATAAGTGATCCAAACGTCCGCCTGTCGCACCAATTAAAGTTACATCCGCTTTAGGATATCGTTCAAAGGTACGAACTAACGCCAATTGTGTATCTGTATCATCCTTTTCAGCAGGTGAGGTTTGCACTTCAGCAACTTGGCTAAACACTTCCTTTTTTTCAGCATCATTTAACGAATCGAAATCGCCAATCGCTAAATCAGGAATAATTCCTCGACGCAAAAGGTATAGATTCCCTCGATCAATTCCGATGATTTTATCAAAATCATTTGAAATAGCAGGCCAGTGATTAGGATCACCGCCTGCCACAAGTAAAGTTTTCATTATTCGATAGCCGTCCGCAGTGCATTGATTTTTTCTTCTGGATTTTCCGCGTCATAGATGTATGAACCTGCCACAAAAACATCTGCTCCAGCTTCTGCACATTTTCTTGCTGATTCTGGCTGAATTCCACCATCAACCTCTATTTCATAACGGTAACCATGCTCTTTGCGCAGCCGGTCTAATTCTGCAATTTTTTCAACTTGACTCTCAATGAATGATTGTCCACCAAAACCAGGATTGACCGTCATCACTAGAATTTGATCTACATCATTTAAAATGTACTTGATTGATTCTACCGGTGTTCCTGGATTCAATACAACACCTGGTTTTACACCTGCAGCCTTGATCATTTGAACCACGCGATGAATATGCGGTGTAGCTTCTACATGAGCCATAATAATATCCGCTCCGGCTTTTGCAAAATCATTGATATAATTTTCTGGATTAGCGATCATCAAATGGACGTCTAACGGTAATTTGGTAACTGGACGCAATGCGTTCACCACAACTTGACCAAAAGAAATATTTGGGACAAAGTTTCCATCCATCACATCGATGTGGATGTAGTCAACACCTGCATCTTCTACCATTTTCACTTCTTCACCTAAGCGTGCAAAATCCGCACTTAAAATCGATGGGGCAATTTTCATAGTCGTTTACTCCTTTTTCTTTTTTAATGTATTTATTTTCCCTTTCAGAAAAAATAAGTCTGATTTTCAAGCCGTATATCATCCAACTAGCGCCCTACAACATTGAAACGTACTAATATTTTTAAGGTCCCCTTTATACAAAACGTACTGCGAAAAGTTGGACTGACATCCTTTTTCTTTTTAATGTATTTATTTTCCTTTAAAAACTACTTATTTTTTTTGTAGATAGGTCGACGTTTTTCGATTTCTTGTAGAAACTGCAAATAATCATCGTAACGACTCCGTGCAATCGTTCCTTCTTCTAAACGATGCTTTACTTCACAGCCAGGTTCCTTCACGTGTCGACACTCACGGAAACGGCAATTCGGCGCAGCTTCACGAAATTCTGGAAATTGTTTTGGAAGTTCATCAGCTGTAATTTCTAAAAAATCAATCGAACTGAATCCGGGAGTATCGGCTACCAAACCACCAAATAACTCTAACAGCTCGACGTGGCGAGTAGTATGGCGTCCGCGACCTAATGAATCAGATATTTCCCCTGTCTCTAAATTCAAGTCCGGCGAAACAATATTCAACAATGTTGACTTTCCAGCTCCTGATTGTCCCATAAAAACGGTTAATTTATCTGTAAATAAATTTGTTAATTTTTGCTTATCTTGTTCACCATCAATTACAGGATAACCGAGCGGCTCATAAACTGAACGGATTTCATCAACCAACATTTCATCAGCGACTAAATCCGTCTTAGACAAATAGATGATCGGATGAATATACTTATTTTCCAAAGTTACTAGGAAACGATCCAATAGATTGTAAGAAAAATTGGGCTCCACTAGGCTAGTCACAATCACACCTTGGTCAACGTTAGCGACTGGTGGACGAACCAAATCATTTTTTCTTGGTAGCAATTCAAGAATATAGCCTTCACTATTTTCTTCGCTACTAAAAACAACCTCATCCCCAACTAAGGGTGTCAATTTTCTTTTACGAAAGTTTCCCCGTGCGCGAGTTTGGTAAATTTCTCCTTCACTAGCAACATAATAAAAACCACTCAGGGCTTTACGAATCTGTCCTTCGATCCGTCTCATCTCCTTTTTCTTTTGAAAAATTAATTCAATCTACAAGCCGTGTACTATCTTTACAAACATTTCTAAAATCATCTTACAATTCAGCTTTATTGTAGCATACTTCAAATCTAATTTCAGTACAAATAACCTAAAAACCTTTCCTAAAGAATTTAGGAAAGGTTTTTTCTACGGTACTGAGATTGTTTCAGCCTTTTGAACATTTTTCGTGACTGCTGAATTACCGTTACGTTGGACTTCAATGGTGGCAGATTCTCCTTTGATAATCGTTACTGAGACAGACTGTTCCATTGAGGGGGTATTTTTGTCTAATTTAAAGTCTAAAGCTCGTGTTGAAGTTGCGTTTTTTGCATCTTTCAGCATCACTGTAATCGTATCTTGTTGATCACCTGAACCAGTAAATTTAGCAGATATCGTCACATCAAAGCTTGTCTCTTCATTTTCTGGTCCCTTTGAAACATAGACTGTTACATTACTGCCAAGCTTTATAGAACCTGCTCCGGGATCTGTTCGAATAACTTTTCCCTTTTCAACATCATCTGAAAATTCTTGTTGCTCAGAATATTTTAAACCTAAATTGGAAATTGTACTTTCCGCCGTAGCTTTATCTTGACCAGATAAGTCATTTAGTGCCGCATATTCTGATCCTGAACTGACTTTTAAAGTAATTGTGTCTTTTGAAGTCAATCCTGTTCCACTGACAGGGTCTTGACTGATGACCTCGCCAGCTTCAATTGTCTCGCTATATTCATCTATCCGTTTGATTTGATCTATTGTAATCCCTAATTGCAACAGGCTTTGTTCAGCCTCATCATAGGTCATTTGAGAATAATCACCGATTTTTATTTTTTCAGGACCGTCTGAAACCTTAAAAGTAATCTCATCTTCTTTTGGATCAAGCTTGGTCCCGCTTTGAGGGGTTTGACTCAGAATTTGTCCTGCTGGAACTGTGTCGTCGTTGACTTTTTCAGAAACAATATTTTTTTCTAAAAAACCAATTTCCACTAGCTCTTGTGTTGCAGCATCAATCGTCTGACCTTTATAGCTTTTTATCGTAACCTTCTTAGTACCTGAGCTGATAAATAACCGTACAGAACGACTCTTTTTAATCATAGTACCCGCTTCAGGACTTGTCTTAACAACGTGACCCTTTTTTATCGTATCGCTCGGTACTTCTGATGTTTTACTATCAACGGTCAAATTTGCATTCTTTAACGCGGTTCGCGCTTCTGCTTCAGTCATATTCTCAACTTGAGGAATCGATATTTCAGCGGAACTGGTTAGCAGATACCCAACAACCCCGCCGATTCCCAACATCAGCAATAAGAAAATGATAATAAAGCGCTTCTTACCTTTTTTCTTTTTCGGCTTTTCTTCGGGTGCAGGCTGTTCTTCTTTAGGTTTTTCAGTCTGCATATCTTCTGGCTGAATTGGCGTCAATACTTTTGTCTCATCCAGCATCACCGTTGGTTGCCACGGCAATTCATTTGCCCGACCGGATGTTAATGCAGTTGAAAGATCCGCTGCCATTTCTTCGGCCGTCTTATAACGATCTGCCGGCTCCTTCGCAGTTGCGTGCATCACAATGTTCTCTAATGCTTGCGGCACTTCAGGATCAAAGCCTTTTACCGATGGCATTTCGTCTTGAAAATGCTTCAGTGCAATCGTTACGGCCGATTCACCGTCAAAAGGAACACTACCGGTGATCATCTCATACAAAATAATCCCCAAAGCATAAATATCCGATTGCTTTGTTGCCATACTGCCGCGGGCTTGCTCTGGTGATAGATAATGGACAGAACCTAACATAGAATTGGTTTGGGTCAGAGAGGTTTCAGATAAGGCGATCGCAATACCAAAATCCGCGATTTTTACCACGCCTGCCTGATCCATCAAAATATTTTGGGGCTTCAAGTCACGATGGATAATTCCATGTGCGTGAGCTAGGCTCACTGCAGATAGAATTTGTTCCATGATATCTACAATCTTGCCGTAAGGAATGTGCTGATGCATTTGAATATAGCGTTTCAAATCCATTCCCTTCACGTATTCCATAACCAAATACTGCATACCGCTTTCTTCGTCCACATCGTAAACACCGACGATATTGGGATGAACCATTTCAGTTGCTGCTAAAGCTTCCCGTTGAAAACGACGAATCGCAGTTTGATCATTTTGAAAATCGAAGCGTAATATTTTGATGGCAACATCACGATCCAAAATCAAATCGTGGGCCAAGAAGACGTTAGCCATACCGCCGCTACCGATATTGGCGATGACTTTATAACGTCCATTGACCAATTTGCCTATTTCGATCATGGACGAGCCTCCCCTTCAAAATGGATCAGCAAGACAGTGATGTTATCTGCACCACCAGCATCATTGGCCGCATTAATCAATTGTTTCGTCTTAGCTTCCAATGTTTGATCACTTTCCACGATTGCTAAAATATTTTCTTCACTAACCATATTAGTCAAGCCATCTGAGCACAGCAACAAATAATCGTTCTGATGACACTGATGCTTTGAAATATCTGTTTGGATCGTGCCAGCAATTCCTACCGAACGTGTCAGTACATTCTTTTGCGGATGGATTGCCGCCATTTCTGCAGTAATTTCTCCCGATTTCAGCAGCTCATTAACCAAGGAATGATCATCTGTCAATTGCTGCAACTGATTATTTTGAATCAAATAGGCTCGACTGTCACCGACATGAGCCAATACAAATTTTTCATCCAACAAGGCTGTACTGACGATTGTTGTTCCCATTCCTTGCATTTCAGGATGAGCAATCCCTTCTTGATAGATCGCTTCATTGACATTTTGAATTTCAGCTGAAAACCATTTAGCGGCTTCTTCAGGCTGCTCAATAGTTGAGGTCGACCAAGCAGCACCTAATCCGTCAACCGCCATTTTACTAGCAACATCGCCAGCCAAATGACCGCCCATGCCATCGGCTAATATCGCTAAATACATACCTGCTTGATTGGTAAAAACATTTGCATAGTCTTGATTCATATTGCGCCGCTTGCCGATGTCTGATTGAAATTGAATCTCCATCTTTTTGTCCACCTCATTTAGCTATTTTTTTCGCATTGCACAAATAAAGAAGCCGTCTGTCATAAACATTTCTGGGTATAAAACCAACATTTGTTCATGAACCGCTGGCTGTAATTTCATCTCTAAATCTAGTTCAATTTTTTCAAATTCTGGGTGAGCTGTTAAAAATTCAGCAACTACCATTTGGTTTTCTTCTTTCGCAATCGTACATGTACTGTATACCATAATTCCACCAGATTTCAATGTGGGAGCGCAATTCTTTAAAATTTCTAGTTGAATTTTAGGCAATTGAACAAAATCTTGTGGTTGTTTTTGGTATTTGATATCTGGCTTCCGCCGCATCAAGCCTAAACCTGAACAAGGCGCGTCCACTAAGATACGATCAAAAGTTTCTGGTTCGAAGGTTTCTGCCGCTTCACGAGCATCCATTTTTTTCGTCACGACGGTATCAGCTACACGTAATCGCTCCGCATTTTCACGAACCAGCTTTAGTTTGTGTTCATGAATATCCAGCGCTGTCACTGACCCCTCATCTTGTAATAATGCGGCAATATGAGTGGTCTTTCCCCCTGGAGCTGCGCAAGCATCCAACACTTTTTGTCCTGGTTTGATCTGCATTGCTTGAGCGACAAGCATCGAGCTTTCATCTTGAATCGTCAGCCAGCCATTTTGAAACAATTCACTACCAGCTAAAAAGCCTTTATCCGCTACAATGCCATAAGGCGATAATTCGCTGATACGTGCTTCAATACCATCTTCTTCCAAAGCCTCGATCGCCTCTGCACGTGTTAAAAAGCGTAAATCAATCCGAGCGCTGACACGGCTAGGTTCTAATAAAGACAGGCCTAATTTACGCGTCTCTTTCTCTCCGATTTCTGCAACAAATTTTTCTGTCAGAAACTTAGGCAAACTGATTTCAGTTGCTAATCGCTCAATTGGATCTTGGATCAGATCTAACGAAGGTGCTCCTTCGCGTTGAAATGAGCGTAAAACGCCGTTAACGAATTTCCCTGTACCAGGATTCCCTTTAGCTTTAGCGATTTCCACCGCCTCATTGATAATCGCATGGTCGGGAACGCGATCTAAATAAAGCATTTGATAGATAGATAACTGCAATAAGCTTCTGACCCATGGATCAACTTTTTTTGCTTTTTTGATAAAAGGTTCGATATTATACGCTAACAACAGCTGGCGACTAACAGTGCCGTATACAAGCTCTGTCAAGAGTGCTGTATCTTTACCGTCGACTTGGTTCTTTTGAATCAGTTCATTCAATAATAAATTCGAATAGGCGCCACCACGATTGATCCGCTCGATTGCTTCTAAAGCGGTGAAACGAACGGAGCGTAATAATTTCTTTGGAATCTTTGCCATTAGCCCACCTGCTGCCCTTCAGCAATTGCTTGGCCGCTGCCATTTAAAAAGGCTTGGATCGATTGTTTAGCTTTGCCGGCAGGTTGTAGCTCGTCGATTGCTAGCACCGTTCCTTCACCGCATGCGATATGTAATGCTTTTTTGGTGCGAGAAACAATTGTCCCTGGAGCAGCAGTAGTTGTTTCTTCTAATGGAGTAGCGTGGAAAATCTTCCAGCGTGCACCTTCATAGGTTGTAAATGCCACAGGCCATGGATGCATTCCACGAACCTGATTATCAACTGCTTCTGCTGTTTTTTTCCAATCAATCGCTTCTTGTTCACGACTGATATTTGGAGAAAACGTTGCTTCCTCTTCATTTTGTGGTGTAGGCTTCAATTCGCCAGAGATAATCTTCGGCAAGGTCTCTAACAAAAGCTCTTTACCTACTTGGCTAAGTTTTTCAAACATTGTCCCCACATCATCTTGTTTTGTGATAGCAATTTTTCGCTGGCTGAAAATTCCACCAGCGTCCATTTTTTTGATCATTTCCATGATGGTTACACCCGTTTCGGCTTCGCCTTCCATGATCGCATAATGTACTGGTGCGCCGCCGCGATATTTCGGTAGTAATGAGGCATGAACATTGATTGCGCCTAATTTGGGAACTTGTAATAATTTTTCCGGTAAAAATTGTCCAAAAGCGGCCGTAATCAATAAGTCAGGCGCCAATTCTTTAATCTTCTCCATTTCAGGCGAGCCACTAATTTTTTCTGGCTGGAGAACTAATAGATTATGCTTCAGCGCAGCTTCCTTTACTGGTGTAGGGGTGATAATCTTTTTTCGTCCAACCGGTCGATCAGGCTGTGTGACTACTGCTGCTACATCATAACCGGCTTCAATCAAACTTTCTAAAATAGGGACTGAAAAAGCGGGTGTTCCCATAAATACAATTTTAGTCATTGACATGTTCCTCCATATAACGTTCTAAGTCTTCTGGTTTAATCACTTCAATCACTTGATTGATAAACAATTTTCCATCTAAATGATCGATCTCGTGTTGAAAGGCTCTAGCTAAATATCCATAAGCTGTAACTTCCATCTCTGAGCCTTCGCGGTCATAATAACGAACAGTTACTTCATCCGCTCGTTCCACAGTTCCGTATGTCTCTGGAATTGAAAGGCAACCCTCTACATCAATATTAGTTCCCTTGTGCTCGATGATCTCAGGATTAATAAAATCAAAGCGGTCTCCTTCTTCCACTTCTACCACTGCAAGACGCAGATTTTTACCAATTTGTGGTGCTGCAAGCCCAATACCATCGTGAGCTACCATTGTCTCATACATATCGTCTAACAAATTGACAATCTCGTCAGTGATATATTCAATGGGTTCTGCTTTTTTATTTAAGCGTTCATCAGGGTGAATAATAATAGGGTAACGCATAAATTGCTCCTTTCCTGCCTTAAATAAAATACATAGGTTCGTTATCAATAGCGATCAACAAACCTTGACGCTGATCTTTTTGACTCACCTGTAAAATATCTTCTAAGGTTGCTTGTAGTTTCGGTTCATTTTTATATTTGATGATCAGTTGATAATAATAGCGGTTTTTAATCCGCAAGATTGCTCCTGGTGTCGGTCCTAGAAGAATGCTTTGCGGGCTTAGCTGTTTGCGCAATTGTTCTGCTAATTGGAAAGCTTTTTGCGCAGCTCGCATCTCTTCTTGATGAGAGACTGTTACTTTAACTGTGTAATAGTATGGTGGATAATCCGTCTGATGACGAATTCGCATTTCTTGTTGAAAAAAGCTTTCATAATCATGATGTTGAGCAAGTTGGATCGTGTAATGATCTGGATTAAAGGTCTGGATAATGACCTCCCCGGCCTTTTCTCCACGCCCCGCTCTGCCGCTGACCTGGGTCAGCAATTGAAACGTTCGTTCGCTAGAGCGGAAATCCGGCAGATTCAAGGCAGTGTCAGCATTCAATACGCCAACAAGTGTTACGTTCGGAAAATCCAATCCTTTTGCAATCATCTGTGTGCCTAATAAAATATCCGCTTCATGATCACCGAAGGCCGTCAATATCTTTTCATGGGCTCCTTTGCGTCGAGTCGTATCCACATCCATCCGTAAAACTCGCGCTTCTGGAATTAACTCTTCTAATTCCTCTTGAACCTTCTCTGTACCTGTTCCAAAGTAACGAATCTTATCCTTTCCGCACTCTGGACAGCGACGAGGAATTCCTTCCTCGTGTCCGCAATAATGACAACGCATTGTCTTTGTGTCCATATGCAAGGTCAAAGAGATATCACAATTTGGACAAGGCAAGACGAAGCCGCAGTCACGACACATAACAAATGAAGAGTATCCGCGACGATTCAGCAACAGTACGCTTTGTTCGCCTCTGGCTAAACGGTCACGTAGTTTCTCCTCTAGCTTTTCAGAAAAGGAAGAGTTCAATCGTCGCTGCATTTCTTCACGCATATCAACAATTTCGACGGCTGGTAATGATGCGTGTGCATTTGCACGTTCATTCAGCTTTAATAACTGATAAACACCCTTCTGCCCTCGCGCCCGAGATTCTAAAGAAGGGGTTGCACTCCCTAAAACAACTGGACAATCATGGTATTTCCCACGCCAAATCGCTAGATCACGCGCATGATAACGGGGAGATTCATCTTGTTTGTAGCTAGTCTCGTGCTCTTCATCAATGATGATTACACCTAAATTTTCTAATGGTGCAAAAATGGCTGAACGAGCACCCACTACCACATGAGCTTCTCCACGTTCTAACTTACGCCATTCATCGTATTTTTCTCCTTGCGACAAACCACTATGTAAAACGGCTACTTCACTGCCGAACCGTGCCTTAAAGCGTGTTGCCATTTGCGGCGTCAATGAAATCTCTGGTACCAGCATCATAGCTGTCTGACCATTTGCCAGTACATCTTGAATGACCTGCAAGTAGACCTCTGTCTTGCCGCTGCCAGTTACTCCCTCTAATAAGAAAACCTGATGTTCATGGTTAGCGCTTTTTTGACTGATCGCCTCATAAGCGGTTCTTTGTTCGTCGTTCAAATCTAGTGGCGAAGTTGGGCTAATTTCTCTTTCGGCATAAGGATCTCGGTATTTCTCAATCGCTACAAATTCCAGCCAGCCCTTTTTCTCAGCTTGGTTCAGATTGGCTAATGTAAAATCCTCCGCCTTCATTTGTTTCACAGCTATTAGTTCTTCATCGTCCAACTCTGCTAAAAAATCTAACAGTTGTTCTTGCTTATAGGAATTTTTCCGTAACTCGGCTTTTAAACTCTCTAAATTTTCCAGCGCAAAATTTCGCTTAATATAGCGTTCCGTTTTTACTTTGTTTTTTGTATGAACTTCATAGCGTAATTCAATGATACCTTGTTCACGCAATATTGCTAGTTCCTTTAACCAGCCTTGTGCTTCTGCTTCTTCCCAAGTAAGGGAATCGGCTTCACCAAAATACTTTGCTCTGACAGCAGCGTCATCTGTTACAAGAAACAAACGTTTTTGATAATCTGCCTTCATTACGCTAGGCAGCATGGTTTGTAAGCACGTCACTTTGAAAGCAAAGGTCGTCTCTTTCATGTAATCCGCCAATGCCAATAACTCTTTGTTTAAAACGGGAGTTAAGTCTAACGCTCGGATAATCGGTTTCAAATTGTCAGGCAATGGTTCAGATGCAGTCTCAAAGCCAACCACAAATCCTTGAACATGGCGTGATCCGAAACCGACCTCTACCCGCATTCCAACTTCTACCGCTAATTGAGGCGGGATCAAGTAACTAAATGGCTGATCTGTTTGCATCGCCGGTACATCTACGATCACTTGTGCTAATTTCATTCTTTCCGCCTCCATTCTTAAATATTGTACTCGATTTTAACGATAAACACCTAAATTAATGAAACTATGTAAGGAAAACTTTGACACAAAAAGAAGGGACTGCGCCAAATTATTTGGTACAATCCCATTTACGCTTCGTCAGCAAAAGAATCTTTGCCTAGTTTTGTTCGTTGCGAATCCGTGCTTCTAGATCGCGTTGATCGCGTTCACGTTGCAAATGGCGTTCTTCTTCTTCCATTTTTAAACGTTCCCGTTTGATTTCTGGATGCGGATCATTAATGACCGTGCCAGCATCAATTTCTTCTAAGGCTTGTCCAACACTTTTTACTGATTCAAATGAATCTAAGGTTGGTTGCGCCCCTGCATCTAATTCATGGGCGCGTTTGCTGGCTAAGATAACTAAAGAATATTTTGAATTTACATGGTCTAACAACGTATCAATTGAAGGTTTTAACATCATAAGCTTATATCTCCTTTAACATTTTAATATATTTACCAATCACTCGGTCAACTCGGTAATGTTCACTGACGATGATATCCTTGATTCGATCGACAGCATTTTGTACTTGATCATTGACGACCGCATAATCATAGAGGGCCATCATTTCGATTTCTTGGCGCGCAACACGCATCCGTTCTTCGATCACTTCAGGGCTATCGGTACCTCGTCCAACGATCCGCGCTTTTAATTCTGCCAGATCTGGCGGCGTTAAGAAAATAAAGACACCATCTGGTACTTTTTCTTTTACCTGCTGGGCACCTTGGACTTCGATCTCTAGAAAGACATCTTTTCCTTCATCCAATGTTTTGTTTACATAAGTAAGGGGCGTACCATAATAATTTCCAACATATTCAGCATATTCCAGCATCTCGCCCGCTTCGATCATCGCTTCAAATTCTTCTTTCGTGCGGAAATAATAATCGACGCCGTCTACTTCTCCTTTTCGCATTGGACGGGTGGTCATTGAGACGGAGTATTCGAACTCATTATCGTCTCTTTCAAAAATGGCTTTTCTGACCGTTCCTTTTCCAACTCCGGAAGGTCCCGATAATACAATCAACAGTCCTCGTTCAGACATACTAACGCCCTTTCATGCTCTTTTTCGCTAACGCCTATTGTGCACTTTTTTTGTGAAAATTTCAAGAGGCATCGTTAAGCTGCTCCATATTTCTTATAGAATCCCTCAAAACTATTCAACATTTTGGATTTGTTCTCGAATTTTTTCTAAAATCGTTTTTAATTGAACTACAATATCCTTAATCTGGATCGGGCTGGATTTTGAACCAATCGTGTTGACTTCTCGATTCATTTCTTGCAACAAGAAATCTAGCTCTCGACCAACAGGTTCGGTCGCTTGTAACAATTTCGCTAATTTTTCTATATGAATACTCAAACGATCCAATTCTTCATGAATATCGCCTCGTTCCAATAAAATCGCCAGTTCGGTTAATAAGCGATCTTGGTCGACAGTGTTTCCCAAATATTCCTCTAATTTTGCTTGGTATCGTTGCTGAAAATCTGCTTCATATTCATCCACAAATCCATTTAACTCTACTACTAGAGCCTGGACCTTACTGCCATAGTCTATTAAAACTTTTTGAATACCTGCCCCTTCAGATTCACGACTAGCTGCTAATTGAGTAAAAGCTTCATTAGCTACTGCTTGGACTAATTCCTCCAACGTATCTTCTTCTGTGGGCTGGTCAATCAACGTCACAAAATCACTTTGTTCCATCGCCTTAACTAGGACTTGCTCCACCGGGAAATCAACGATTCCAAAATGTTCCTTTCCACCATTTTGCAACTCTGTAACCAACTGCTGCAGTAGCGGCCAATCAACTGAAATCTGCTTGTTTCCACTTTTTAACGGGGTTAAGTTAATGAATACATCGACGCGTCCTCGTTGGATTTTTTCCTTCGCGATCTTACGAATTAGGGATTCAAAAGGGTTTAATTCCTTGGGCATTCGAATCTGCAGATCTAAAAAACGATTATTGACGCTTTTTAGTTCAATAGTTAATTCATAAGCATCATTGGTTTGCACAGCTTGCCCATAACCGGTCATACTCTTCATATTATCTGATCCCTTCTTGTTACATCTTATTTAGCGTTTCCTTCAAGGCAGCAAATTCTTCATTACTTAATGTTACACCTTTGCCCATTTTTTCATGATTGGGAGCCCAGTCCCGTAAATCAAATTTCGGCGGCCGTTCATTCCAGCTCACCAAATTTAATTCCTTGCGCCAGCCCTTCGGATTTTCCGATAGTACCGCGATTTCTTCGACGATTTCATAATTAAACTCTGCCATTATAGTTCCTCCTAATATATAACTAAAAATTACTTATCATTGTACAAATCATTAATAAGATAGCCATTTCGCATGTATTTTAAAAAAACTGCCAGCATGGTAGGTATCGGCCAACGGCGATAAAACTTCTCGAGAGAACCTTGTAGCTGATAAATTTGTAAAACTTGATAATAAGTAGAAAAAATATTGTGATTCTCAATAAAATCTTCAATTTGCTCTTGTACTGAAAAATTGGCATTCAATTTGATCGGCATCTCAAATTGCCGCAGGATAGTCTCGATAAACTCCTGTGGCGTAAAAACACGAACTGGCGAAACGTTTACCCAATAGGCAAAAAATTCCATGAATGCCAAACTAAGCAATTCGATCGGGATATTTTGTTGAAAAAACTTTTTCAGTTCTGGATAAAGAGTAGCTCTATTGACTGCGATTTCCGTTTTGAGATAACGTAAAAACTTCTTAGTTATTCTTTCAAAATCTACGTTACGACTAAAAAAGTAGCGATATCCCTGCAATTCGCCCAGTGCTCGTTTGGTCTCCAAATAGCCCAAGTCAATATTTTCCGAAGAACGCGCACTCTGAAACAACAATAAATCCCCCAAACTCCAAGGACTTACCAAAGACAGTTCAGCAATCTCATTTGGTAGTCGATACTTCTTGTCCAAGCCCGGACCATGAACATCTACTATGATCACTTCCGTTATCGGTTTTTGCAAGGCGATATCCACTGGCAAATTATTGCGGTAGCCGCCATCCACATAAAATTCATTCTTTATTTTAGCCATTGTCATCATAGGGAAAAAGGAAGCGGATGCCAGCAACCAATCAATTATCTCCTCTTCACGGCACTCGTTAAGGGAAACAACCACTTCTTGAAAAGCGGGAACCTTAGTCGTGACAATATAAAAAGGACAACCTTCTTGAATACTCTGAACATCCAGCCGCTCTTCCAATAAGCGCCTAAGTGGTTCTGAAGAAATGCCGCGTTGCCGTAAAGAGGTTCGAACAAACGTCCGCAGCTGATCCACCTGCGCCGAAAAATCCAGCTCTTCCACTTCCTTGAAGGTAATGTCTAATACCTTATCGGTCTCGATTTCCTCCCATAGTGCTAAGGCTTGGTTATAATCTCCTTGGGCAATCAGTGCCCCATTTAATCCTCCGACTGAGGTTCCTGTAATCACTTCAAATTGAATGTTCTTTTCCAATAATGCTTTCCAAACGCCAATTTGATAAGCGCCGCGTGCCCCGCCGCCACCTAATACAAGTCCAGTATGATAAACCATTTCTTTTTGCCAAACACCGTTATTCGGTTGATAACCTTGGGCAATCAGCCACTGTTGAAGAATCAGGTTTGCTTCAATCTTTATCTGCAATTTCTGTTTGAACTTTTGGCGTGCGGCATTTTCCAGCATCACAAAAGCTGTCTGCCAGTTCAGTTCTGTTGAAATCAATAGATTTTTGATCCGCCAACTATCACTCTCATCCATTTTATCTACCAGCAGCCAATGTGACTTGCATTGTATCCAATAGCCTTCACCGCGTTTTACAGCTGCTAAAAAAGCCGACCGACCTTGACTATGAGAGGCATAAAATGGAAAGAGCAGCTGCATTTGTTGGAATCTCCCCCAAAATGCTAAGACATCCGACATGTAAATTCGCTTTAGCTCCATCGCGTCCTCCCTTCTGTTTATCGTTAATTAACGGCATATATTTCTTTCAGTATAGCAGAAATTTTCTAGTAACAAAAAACCTCAAGGCGAGCCTTGAAGCTTTCTGATAAAGGTTTATTCCACAAACTAACTATTCAAGGTGTTTAATAGGTGCGCTGTTCCATTTCGAACGCCTTACGCATCGTATTAGTAGCATTGTCAACTGGCGTCATAGCTACTAGATCTCCTTGAACGATGATGCGAGTAACTCCTTCAATTTCACCACAGGTTATCAAGGTAACCTGCTGTTTATCTGGCTGCACATCCAGATATTTTACTTCTGTCGGCTGTACTCGAACTTTTAACGTCGTCTTATAGGTATAGATATTATGCAAATCAGTCAAATAAATCAAATCGCCCTCTTTGACGCTTTCAAGAGGTGTAAATAACAATCCTGGACGATCTGCTCGGTGACTCGCCAAGGCATAATTACCTTCGCCAAGCTTTTGATCTGGAGACAATGTCCCTGCTCCGTAAAGCAGCACCTCATTAGATAAGCCCTTGAAAATCGGCAGGTTAATCTCCACTGATGGGATGGCAATTCCGCCGATCACTGGTAAGCGTTTATTACTTAATTGCGCCTGCAATACCGCTTCAGTGCTTGCCGGTTCTACCGCATCAAAATCAAAGGATGCTTCTTTTTCCATGTTTTTATCAATTTCATTTCGATCCATTTTCGCTACGGCATACCGCTCACCATTATATTGCATCAAAAAATATTTGATTTGATTGTTAAAAATCAAAGCCAAGCCTACTAACAATAATAAGAAAAGAAAAATATTTATTAGCCAATTTCTTTTTTTCTTCATCACATGCCTCCTGCATTCTTGCGCTAATCATATCATACCCTATTAAATCTCGTGATACTACTTTCACTTAATAGAAAAAATTTAAAAAAATGAAATAAACAGATGGTAGATTCGTTATTTATTAAAATGATTTTATATGTTAAAAAGGTGCTTTAATGTTGCAGTTATTAAGGGGTTTGTAATCAAATTTTAAAATAAAAGATACGAGCTCAGACTGTAGACAAAGTCCATTTTATGGATGATGTCTACAGTCTTTTCTTTTATAATAGATTTATGAAAACGAATGCAAGGAGTGATAGTTATGATGTCTAAAAACAATACGAATGGTAGAAATCAATTTGCGATGCTTACGATTGATGATCTAGTTCCTCAAGATCATCTCGTTCGAAAGATTGATGCCGCGCTTGATTTTGAATTTATTTATCCAATCGTCGAAGCCACTTACTCCGATTTAGGTCGCCCAAGTATCGATCCAGTGATTCTGATCAAATTGGTGTTTATTCAGTATTTATTCGGTATCCGTTCCATGCGACAAACCATTAAGGAAGTCGATACCAATGTCGCTTACCGCTGGTTTTTAGGCTATTCCTTCGAGGAGAAAATCCCCCATTTCTCAACTTTTGGAAAGAATTATGTCCGCCGATTTAGAGAAACGACGGTGTTTGAGGATATTTTTGCCTATATTTTAGAACAAGCAGTTAAAGCAGGTTTTGTAACAGAGGATAATTTGTATCTTGATTCTACCCACATCAAAGCTAACGCCAATAAACATAAGTTTACGAAAGAAATGACCCATGATGAAGCGAAAGCCTATCAGGATGAATTAGAAGATGAGATCAATCGTCAACGAATAGAGGCCGGAAAACGCCCTTTTACTTTGGACTTAGAAAAGGAAGTGAAGCTGAAAGAAAGAAAAATAAGTAAGGCTGATCCGGAAAGCGGCTACTACGTCAAAGGCGAACGAGAAAAACAATTTGCTTATTCTGCCCATACTTCATGCGACGACAACGGATTTATTCTTAGCACAATCATCACTCCTGGAAATATTCATGACAGTCAAGTCGCCTTTCAGCTCGTCAAACAATCGAAGAGACTTTTTCCTGAAATCAACTGTGTTGTCGCTGATGCTGGGTATAAGACACCTAAGTTTGTTCACTTTTTGACTCATTTGAATCTTCGACCTTGTTTGCCTTATTCAAGGCCCAAAGGGAAAAAGGGGTTATTATCAAAAAACGAGTTTCTCTATGACGAGTATTATGATTGTTACATTTGTCCGCAAGATCAAATGCTCGCTTTTTCAACGGTTAATCGAGAAGGGTACCGAGAATACAAATCCAATCCAAAAGAATGTGTGAACTGTCCTCTGCTAAACCAATGTACCAAAAGTAAAAATCATCAACGAGTCATCACGAGACATGTTTGGGGAGATCTGATGGATGAAGTGGAACATCTTCGCCTAACGGATCTGAATAAATCAATTTACAAAAAACGGAAACAAACGATTGAACGAATATTTGCGGATGCAAAAGAAAAGCATGGGATGCGTTGGACCAAGTATCGAGGCTTGGAAAAAGTCGCGACGCATACGATGCTAGTGTTTGCTGCAATGAATTTAAAGAAATTAGCCACCTGGCTATGGAAAGGCAAGGAGCCTTTATTTTTTTGTTCAAAATTTCGAAAGAAATCAGATAAAAAGACGTCTCAAACTCAAATTACGAGTTCGAGACGTCTTTTGTCTACAGTCTGACGAGCTTTTTTTTTATTATTGAGTTAAAATGATTGTGACGACTATTAGAAAGGGTGAAAATTTGTGCCAGAAACGTTATTTGCTTATATTGATTCCACAAGTAATGCTGTGCTCTCAAAAGGTTTTTCACCCAGCGATTTTGTTGATGGAATCGTTCATCAGCCGAAACATTTGTTATTGCTAGATCCAGTCGCAGAAGCTGGAGAATACGAGCCCCATACAGGTTTGAAAATCGTTAATAGTCCTGATCAAGTCCAACAATTTTTTAACAACAAGGTATTCACACATTCAAAAGGAATTAAGTGGATTGATTTTAATGATTACGCAATGTTGAAGGAACTAACTCCATTAGAAATTTCTGAACTACTATATTTTGGGCATATGCGAACACATCTGCATTCACCCTTTTTTTATAAATTACAAAATAATTTCGTCTATTTTAATTTGGGAAACGAAACGATGCGTGTATATTATCGCTACCTGGATGAATTCTATCGTATCTTAGCTAGTAAGTTGACTCGAATCGTCTTAGAAAAAGTTAACGATCGCCGATCTTTTTTCCGCAAAGGCTCTTCAGTTGCTCCCTTAGATGGCGAACTGTTGAAGGAATTATATCCGATCCTACAAGAAGGTGCAATTTTTTGCCTCAGTCAATCTGAAATGAAAAATCGCGTTTACAGCATCCCAATATTCTTATCCGATGAAAAAGGTTGGCGCCGCAGTCCTAAAAACTACAAAAAGGAACAACAGATCGCGGAAATCACTTACGACACTGCCAAACAGCTTTGGACACTAGACATTGAGAATGATGATCCAGTCTTTTCATTCCGATAAAAAAGCATTTGCCTACACAGGACAAATGCTTTTTTTTGCTATCTATTAATGACTTTGTTTTTGAATTAAATGGCGGTCCTTCGGCAAATACAATTGCGGTGCCTTTTCTGCGACCACAACTGCGACAATAGCCGTCACAACGGCGGTTGCTAAACCGCTAACTCCATTCATAACAAGAGAAAAGATCCATGGATTCATTCCCCATAAAGCATAACTTCCCCAAAACACCACGCCAGCGATAAAATGCCAGAAAAATCGTGCTCCTGTTCCGATAAAGGTTCCGAAAACAATATTCCTTCGCACGCTCCCCATATCCCGCTCACTCAAAGCTTTTTGAACCTTTTTCGCATATAATCCAGCAAAACCGGCAAAGGTAAACGCGATTGGATACTCGATTAATACTTGAACAACGCTGAGATAAACAACCTGACTCGCTGGAAAATGCAAGATTCCCCAAATGAAAGCTGCCATCAGCGCGGGCTTCAACCCACGGCGCAGAGCAAACAATGTCAGTGGGATCATTCCCAGTGAAATCGTGAAGCTGCTGCCGATAGTGGTCGGTATAAAAGATAATACCAACGCTAAGGCTGCCACCACTGTTCCTTCCACTAAAATTCTTGTCTTATACATAAAAAACTCCTCCTTTTGAACATACAGTCCACAAAGGAGAAGTAAATATCTTTACTTCATCACAATTCCTACGCTCGAATAACCGAAACAGGTACTAGGGTTTAGAGTAATCTCAATCTCAGCCCGAGGGCTCCCCTTTGCGACAGTATTATTCTATTTTCTAGTACATCCAGAGTATAACAGATGTCTGTTTGCTCGTAAATGCATAAAATACTTTTATCGGGAAATACTTTCTTGATCCCCACTTGGTGATAAGGTCGTCACCTTTTTGATCCGATCAATCGTCAACATCACCAATTGATTATCTTGAGTACGGATAACGATAGAATCATTAGTCACCGCTTTAGGCAGCCAACCAGAGATTGTTTGAAATTTTTCTTCGTTGTTTTCATCCTGAACTTGAATGACTACTAAACTATTCTGTAGAGATGCCATTTTCAGTTTGAGAAAAATATTCTCATTGGCCTGCTCTTGAGCACGTTTTTCAGCAGAATCATTCAAAAAATCCGAGATGAAACGATACGACGAATTTGAAAACAGCTTGATTAAATTCTTCTTGGGCTTCTCGTTTTTAGTCATTCAGCTTCCTCCTATCAAGAGCATGGTTACGTAGTTTGATTTTACTTAAATTCAAACGAAAAAACAAGGAATCTAATCCATTTCAAAAAAAGTTAACCATTCGTTTAAACCTTTCTGAATTAAATCATAGGTTTCTTCAAAATTCCCTGTATACCACGGATCGGGAATTCCTTCGCCTGTGCAGCCCGGAACACGATCTAAATAAAGATAAATCTTGTCTTCAGTTCCTGCTGGCGCCATCGCTTGCAGGTCACTGACATTTTCTTGATCCATCCCAATAATGTAATCAGTATCATAAAAATCTTCCTTCGTCACTTGACGCGCACGCATTCCTTTGGCCGAAATGTGGTGCTGCGCTAGTATTTTTTGTGTTCCAGGATGAGGTGGATTTCCCACTTCCCAGCGACTCGTAGCTGCCGAATCAACGTCAAAATCAGTCACATGTTTTGTTTTAAAGGCATCGCGAAAAATTGCTTCTGCCATAGGTGAGCGGCAAATATTTCCCATACAAACGAATAGAATCTTTTTCATGTCATACCTCCTGTGCTATAGTCAATTTATCGAAATGAAATGAGGGATTGTAAATGAGTAAAATTTATCTTTCCGCCAAACTGCCAGAGCTTGGCACAAACTTATTAAAAAAAGCCGGACTTGATTATCAAGTCTATGAAGGCGTCGGATTAATTTCAAAAAAGGAACTTATCAAAAATATTTCTGACTGTGAAGTATTGATTTGTCCCCTATCAACACAGGTGGATCGCGAAGTCATTGATGCTGCACCTGAATTGAAATTGATTGCCAATTTTGGGGCCGGCTTTAACAATATCGACAGTGCCTATGCGAAGGAGAAAAAAATCTATGTAACAAATACACCCGTGGTCTCCACCAACGCAACCGCAGAATTAACAGCTGGTTTGATTATCAGCTTATCTCGTCGAATCGTCGAAGGAGATCGCTTGATGCACGATCAAGGCTTCGATGGCTGGGCACCGCTCTTTTTCTTAGGCCATGAATTAAAGAATAAAACATTAGGAATCATCGGCATGGGACAAATCGGACAAGCCTTAGCCCGTATGATGAACGCATTTGGGATGAAAATCCTCTATACTCAGCGCCGACCATTGACTCCTGAGCTGGAGAAAAAATTGCAGGCAACCTATGCTTCTCAAGCCGAGGTAATTCAGCAGGCTGATGTTTTGACTCTGCATGCACCGTTAACAGAAGAGACCCATCATCTGCTGACAAATGAAGCATTTGAGCAAATGAAAGACACTGCCTTCCTGATCAATGCAGCACGCGGTCCATTAATTGATGAAGCAGCCTTGCTTCAAGCCTTGAAAAATCATCAAATTGCCGGGGCAGCTTTGGATGTCTACGAGTTCGAGCCACAGGTCACTAAAGGTTTGGAAAAATTGTCCAATGTCATCTTGACGCCTCACATTGGCAACGCCAGCGTAGAAGCTCGGGATCAGATGGCTGAGATCGTGGCAAACAATGCCATCGCTATCGAAAAACACGAATCAATCAAACACATCGTCAATGGACTGGACTGAGCTTAACGCTCATTCCAGTCTTTTTCATACAAGCGATAGGCAAAAAATTCGATATCCTTTGCAAAGCGAAACAACTGTGCCGCAATAGTAATCGGCGGCTGATTCGCCCCTGCTAACAACCAATCAGTCAAAATACCGCCACAGCCGTGGGCTAAAAAGCGAGCATAAAATTCTTTGTCTGTCGGGGAAAGCTCCCCTTCCCGATCAACCTCATCGAACAGACGAACAAATAGACGCTGCGCCAGCTCATTGAACTCTTTTGTTAATACTTCTGGCTTTGCCTTTACGGTATTCAAATAAAATTGATGACAAAGCTGCATCTTTTTTAACATTTTAAGAACGGATTCTTCCCAATTCGTCAATGCTAGCTCCTCAGAAATTAAATATTGCAGTCCTCGTTGATAATACGCGTAATGGAGCAGATCGTCCTTGTCTTTAAAATGATAATAAAATGTTTGGCGGTTCAGATTAGCCTTTTGACTGATATCTTGAACAGTGATTTTATCATAATTTTTTTCTTGGCATGCAGTAACTAGGGCTTGGACAAATGCTTCCTTGGTTGCTTTTCCTTCCGCCATTTTTTCACCTTCTATGTTTGATAAGGATAATTGAAATGTTCATACGCTAACGGTGTCGCCATGCGCCCCCGTTGTGTCCGTTTGATAAACCCCTTCTGGATCAAATAGGGTTCATACATATCTTCTACAGTCTCACGTTCTTCACCGATGTTGACTGCTAATGTGCTTAAGCCGATCGGTCCCCCATGATAAAGCTCGATCATCGTCTTCAGTAATTTCTGATCGACATAATCTAACCCTGCTTCATCCACCTGTAGTAATCCTAACGCCTGATCTGCAACAGTGCGATTAATTACGCCATCTGATTGAACCTGGGCAAAATCACGAATCCGTTTCAGCAAACGATTGGCGATCCGCGGGGTTCCCCGTGAGCGACGAGCGATCTCAATCGCTCCTTCTTCCACAATCTCCGTTTGAAAAATATCGGCTGACCGCAGAACGATTTCTCGCAAATCATCCTCTTCGTAATACTCCATATGAGAAATAATCCCAAATCGATCTCGTAGTGGCGCCGACAACATCCCTGCACGTGTCGTCGCGCCAACTAAAGTAAAAGGCGGCAAAGGAAAATGTACGGGATGAGCGGTTGGACCTTGCCCCACCATGATATCCACATAATAATCCTCCATCGCTGAATACAGTGTTTCTTCGGCAACCCGCGGCAAACGGTGAATCTCATCGATAAATAAGACATCCCCAGGCTCCAACTCATTCAAAATCGCAACTAAATCACCCGGTCGTTCGATCGCTGGTCCGCTGGTAGAGCGAATCTGCACATCCATCTCATTGGCGATCACCATCGCCATCGTTGTTTTCCCTAAACCGGGAGGTCCATAAAGCAAGACATGATCTAAGGCTTCCTGACGGTTTTTAGCCGCTTCGATGTAGATTGATAGCTCTTGTTTGACCTTATCTTGTCCGATATATTGTGCGAGATAACGAGGACGCAACGATTTTTCTAAACTTTTATCACTCTCATCCGCATCAGGCGAGAGTAAACGTTCTTCATCCATCACTTTTCCTCCAATTTTCTTTATTACATACTACAAGCATCATACTTTATTTAAGAGCTAACTCAGTAATAAAGTTGATTTTTGCATACCATTCCACTAATCGTGCAAAAGCCACGAGACGGAAGTGGTACTACTTCTTCATCATTAACTTCAATGCTGCCCGTAAATAATCGTCGGTATTTTGTAGACTTTCTTTTTCCAGTACTTTTTCAACCTTCTTGATTTCCTTCGGACTGTAGCCTAACGCCTGCAAAGCTTCCATCGCTTCAGCAAGTGCTGTATCGTCGTTGCCTTCATAAAATAGCGACATTGGATCTTCAACTAATTCGGTTAATTTACCTTTGAGATCCAAGACCATTTGCTGTGCGGTCTTCTTGCCGACACCTGGGAATTTCGTTAAATAGGTCACATCACCGGCTTCGATCGCTTGAATCAATCCCTGATGGTCCTCATTTGCCATAATCGCCAATCCGCTTTTTGGTCCAATTCCCGAAACGGACAACAAACGTAAAAACAGCTCTTTTTCGGCCAACGTTTCAAAACCGTATAATAAATGAGCATCCTCGCGAATGATCTGCTGCACATAGATCGTGACGGACTGCTCCATTTTGCTGCTGTAGCGGTAAGGATTGCCTATCGCGATTTGATAGCCGATCCCATTCACATCCAACACCACATAGCTGGGACTGATGAAGGTCAAACGACCCGTAATATACTCGTACATAATTGTTCCTTTCTTTGGTTAAGAAAACTGCTTTTCGACAAAAAACTGCCGCTCGTTTCCATTATTTTTTCGTATCGGCAGGCTACCGATAAACTGCACATATGTTCTCATTATTCTAGCACAAAAATCAGCGGTTAAAAACTCTTACCGCCGAATCCTTGTAATAACCTTAATAGAGCAAAATAATCTGCCATATGCAATTCCTGTGTGATCGTTAAAGTTGGCACCTCATCATCCTCATAAATCAGGCTGGTCGTTAGGCAAACATCACTGTCAGTCAATGTTTTTGCAAATACAACTTGGAAATCATTTGCTAAAAACTGGTGTAAATCTTCCTTCAAAAGCGTTTCTTCAAATTCCGGCAGATCAGTCTGGAGAAAAATCCTCAACACAGGCTGCATCGTTAATTCCGGTAAACGTCGCAAGACCGATAGATAACGTCCGAATAAAATGGATTCACTGCCACCCTGATCCGCTAAAAGCTCAGAAACAAACGCTGCAAGCTTTGGCTGTTGACGTGTAACCATCGTCCAAAAAGCTTTTCCATTGATATTAAAGCGAATCATAGGAAATAAATGATGGTACAAATGCCCGCTGATCAAATAATTCTCCGCATGTAACGCTTGAAATTTTTTCCAAGTCGCGTGGTCATTGATTTTCTTTTCCAAGAGCTGATCCATCGCTGCTACTTCCTCAAACACCAAAAATGGCGGTCTAGCCAATAAGCTATGGATTTTCTCTGCGATAGTGGGTACACGATAGTACTCCTCTCGTGTTAATAAATGTAAAAAAAGATTTCCTAGTGAGGCTTGCTTTCGAAAGTAAATAGGCATAATGGGTCTTAGTTGGCGAGCAAAATCATTAAAGAGCGGGTCATCATTTAAGACGCTTTGAGTGCTCGAAGTCTTTTCTAATGCGTGCTGCTGAACCTCTCGCAGCAAGTGAGCCGCTACCAAATATTCCAAACGCTGTGCTTTAATAGGATTCAACTCGACTCGAAAAAATTGCTGGATCTCTCGACTGATTTTTCTGATTGGTTCATGCTGCAGTAATGTGAAGGGCCAATTTTTACCACGAAACAAGCGCCAATAATAAACCGATAGATACATTCGTACAACCGATTCCGGTGCTTGGAAAAGTACCTCTCCTCGTTGAATGGTTAATTGCAACGGCAACAATTCTTTACTTAGTTCCTTTAATTTACGTCGGATCGTAGACTCGCTGCGGTATAATTTATCACTTAGCTCCTTGATTGTTCGAATATTTTCGATAATTAACAGATTAAGCAGGCGATAGGCTAACGAATGACGAATTAAATCGACCAAAAATTGATTTTCTTCCATCGTCTGAGCAGCAATCAACAGACGATAACTGTTTCCCTTTTTTTCAAATAGTGGCAATTCTGTTTCGGTGAATCGGTGATACTGTTTACTCAGTTCCGTCAGCAGACGCTGCACACTGCGAACATCCAATTTAAGCATCTCAGCTAATTCACTTTTCTTATACAGCTGATCATCATCCATCACTTCCAATAATCGGACGCTAAGATATACATCCTTTTCGTAATGTTGTAATTCCAGCGCTTTGATATACATAAAAAAACTCCTTCACGCTACATTTTAGCAAAAGAGCGCAAGGAGCTGGTACTAAAGACCTTCGAATAGACGAAATAAAATCGGCAGCAGCGCCACCGTTACTAACCCATTGACACAAATACATAAACCAGCAAGAATGCCCTCTAGTTCACCAATCTCGATCGCTCGACCGGTACCAATCGCGTGAGAGGTACTGCCTAAAGCGATGCCTTTTGCCACGGGACTTTGAATATTGAAAAGTTGAAAAACCTTTGTTCCAACTAAAGCCCCGAAAATCCCCGTCGAAACAACGATTGCTAAGGTCACTGGCGAAATGCCGCCCATCTGGCTAGACAGATCAACTGAGATCGCTGTGGTCACTGATTTTGGCAATAACGAAACGACAATCCCTTGTTTCAATGAAAATAAGCGACCGATTCCAACACTTAATAAACAGTTAAGTACCACACCCACCAGTGTTCCTAAAATCACCGGCAAAAAATATTTCTTAAGCTTATCGAAATTTTGGTAAAGGGGCAAAGCTAACGCCACTGTCGCCGGTGTAATCATCATGGTAAATAAATTGCCGCCTATGTTGTACTCCTGATAGCTGATTCCGCTGAATTTCAACAAAATAATGATAATGACCACACTTGCGATCAAAGGATTGATGAAAGGGATGTTCACCTTACTCAACAATTTTTCCATCGCTAGATAGATAAGCAAAGTAAGTGCTAATCCAAAAAGCGGGTTACTCGCCAGCGCTGAAATCATCCGCTTCACCTCGCAGTTTCCCAACTTTTTCAACCAGTCGCGCCTTTTCTTCCTTGCTCTTCATGCTGATTCTTTCAACAAATTCCGCTGTTTTCCCGACAGCTACAAGTGAGACAAGAGAGCACAAAACAACTGCGCCTAACAGGATCGGCCACGTGTATTTAATGGCTCCGTAATATTGCATCAAACCGACACCAGCTGGTACAAATAAAATCGTCAAATGGTTTAACAGAAAGTTTGCTGTATCCTCAATTGCCGATGGCTTTAATAATTTGGTTTGGAAGGAAAGAAAGAGGAGCATAATACCGATGATACTTCCCGGAACTGGTAAATGAAGAAACATCCGCAGACCTTCGCCAATAATAGAATAGAGAAATAACAGACTTAATTCTTTAAATAGTTTCACAAATATCGCCTTTTCTAAAAACAGGATAGTTCCAGTATAGCGAAAAAAGATAGCTATTTTCTCCAAATTTTGTTGAAATTACATGCATTTTCTGAAAAGCGGACATCATTTGCAACTGAATATGGAAAAGGAAAAAACTAAAAAAATCACTAAAAGAAGAAATACAAAAAAATGCGCCGATTTCTCGGCACATTTTATTTAACAAGTTCCTTATATTGACCGTAGCCTGCTTCTTCCATCTCTTCGACTGGAATAAAGCGCAATGCTGCGGAGTTGATGCAATAACGCAAACCGCCTTGATCTTGCGGACCATCGTTAAACACGTGTCCTAGATGGGAATCGGCTTCTTTACTGCGGACCTCTACTCGATGCATGCCATGAGAAAAGTCTGCCTTTTCAGCCACTCCACGCTTTTCGATCGGACGACTAAAAGCTGGCCAACCACATCCGGCGTCGTATTTGTCAGTAGAAGAAAATAAGGGCTCACCGCTGACGACATCAACATAAATGCCTTTTTGATAGAAATCATCATATTTTCCAGAAAATGGACGCTCTGTCGCGTTTTCCTGCGTCACTGCATATTCGATGGGTGAAAGTTTCTTTTTCAATTCTTCCTGCTCCATGGTTCTTCCCCGCTTTCATGATTACTTAGAACACGCTGAGCATACACCCGATGAGAAAAAGATACGAAGAATATGCTCATAGTGCGTGCTTTTACTGCGAAAAGGTAAAGAACACCGGATCGTAATCCGGTGTTCTCCTACATTCTATCTAATAGCTAAACTTCTTCAACATCTGATTCACCGCACCAACGGGAAAACCGACGATGCTGTAATAGTCGCCTTCGATCTTTTCAACGAAGATGCCAGCACCATTTTGGATACCGTATGCACCAGCTTTGTCTTTGTAGTCATCACTATCGAGATAGCGATTAATTTCTCCAGTGGTCAAAGGATAAAAGGTCACAGTAGCGGAAGTTAGTTTTTCCTCCAGTTGGTCTCCTTGACGAATTACCACGGAGGTATAGACTAAATGGTTGCCGCCGCTCATACTTTCCAGCATACCAAATGCTTCTTCTCGACTCTTAGGTTTGCCGAGGATTTGTTCACCCAGTACGAC
Source organism: Enterococcus avium ATCC 14025 (assembly GCF_000406965.1). GTDB lineage: Bacteria > Bacillota > Bacilli > Lactobacillales > Enterococcaceae > Enterococcus_A > Enterococcus_A avium. Next base: position 52,618 of record NZ_KE136367.1, read on the forward strand.
CACCGTATCACTGGCGATTACTAATGCTTCTGGGTGCTCAGCGGCGACCACTGCCGCTTTTTGCCGCGCCATCTCCATCACATAATTCTTTGGTGCGTACTGATCTTTGACTTCTTCATCAATATCGGCCGGTTGAACGGTGAAATCAGCCATCAGCCAGTGGAGTAATTCTTGTCTTCTTGGTGATTGCGAAGCTAAAATAACGGTCATAAATCTGCTCCTCTTTAGACTAGTGTGGGTCTTGAATTCGTTTGAACATATGCTCCATATCGCTGTTGCTAAAATGAATCAATACTGGACGACCATGGGGGCAGTTGAAAGGATTCTCGCATTGAGCCAAATCCGTCAACAAGACCCGCGCTTGTGCTTCGTTCAAGTGATGGTTGGCTTTGATCGAGCGTTTGCAGCTCATCATGATGGCGGTCGCTTCACGGAATTTTTTGACACTGACAGAACCAGTAACTAAAAGCATATCGATCATTTCACGAATGATGCTTTCCTCTTGTCCGGCTGGATACCACGTCGGATGCGCTCGCACGATGAAGCTGTTAGGGCCAAACTCTTCTAAATAAATGCCGACTTCCTGCAATAGCTCCGTTTGTTCTTTTAGCTTGATGGCATCGTTGTTGGGATAATCCAAAACAAATGGCACCAGCAACTCCTGCAGATCATCAGAAACGTCGCCGATTTTTTCGCGGAAATATTCGTATTTGATCCGCTCTTGCGCCGCGTGCTGGTCAATGATATATAAGCCGTCTTTACTTTGGGCAAACAAATAGGTACCATGCATTTGACCGAAATATTCCAGCATCGGGAATCGTTCTTTGGGATGCTCGTTCTCCAGCTTTGTTATCGCCTGTTCAATCACTTTTTCACCAGATTGGGTACTTAGATCAAATTCAGGATGGTCGGTATTAGCCGCTTCCTCATATACTTGCTCTTCTGTCGGGACCTCTTCTTCAATCAGCGGTTCCGGGGTTTCTTCCACGATCGCCGTTTTCTCTTGTTCGGTTTCAAGTGGAACAGCCATCGTTTTTTCAACGATTTCTTCCTTTAGCGGTACCGGGGTTTCAACTGATTCTGATTGTTTCGGTTCGACGTAAAAAATTCCCGTTTTAGGATCATAGTTCAAATCACTCTTTTTCTTCGGCTGCTCCTCTAATGGCAAGTCCATTTGTTCCGTGTGGATTTTTTCGACCTTGCGTTTGAAGCTGGGATTTTCACCGACATCAGGAATCAAATTGATCTGGCGCAGACTTTCAGCAATTCCGCGGCTGATTAGCTCCATCAATTCTTTTTCTTTGGATAAACGAACTTCCTGTTTGGTTGGATGCACATTTACATCGACTAACAGCGGGTCCATCGTAATCTCAAGCACCGCAATTGGATATCGTCCCACCATCAATTTTGACTGATAACCATTAATGATCGCTTTGTTCAGTGCATAGTTTTTGATATAGCGACCATTGATGATTACCGATAAATAATTGCGACTTGCACGCGTCACTTCTGGTAACGACACGTAGCCATTCAACGTGAAATCCAAATCTTTCGCTTCGACCTTCAGCATTTTTTTCGCCGTGGCTACTCCATAGATACCAGCCAGAGTTTGTTTTAAATCTCCTGTACCACTGGTGCTCAGCATCTTGTGACCGTCATGGACGAGACGAAAGGCGATATTAGGATGGCTCAAGGCCATTCGATTGACGATATCTCCAATATTCGACAGTTCCGTTTGCAGCGACTTCACATATTTTAAACGCGCAGGCGTATTGAAAAACAGGTTTTCTACGGTGATTTTTGTTCCTGTCCGTAAGGAAGCTGGACGATGTTCTTCAATTTTTCCGCCTTTTAAGAAAAGGTACGACCCTTGTGTTTCATCAGCAGTCGAAGTCTCCAAAGTCATCTCAGACACAGAGGCGATCGACGGCAATGCTTCCCCGCGGAACCCCAATGTCCGAATGCGAAATAAATCATCGCGGTTATGGATTTTACTTGTGGCATGACGTTTAAAGGCATTCTCAACATCGTCTTGATTGATGCCTTCGCCATTGTCTACGATCTGGATCTTTTTCAAGCCTGCTTCTTCGATCAAAATATCGATCTGTGTTGCTTTTGCATCGATTGCGTTTTCAACCAGTTCTTTGACGACTGAGGCAGGACGTTCGACGACTTCTCCTGCGGCGATCTGATTGGCTAAGCGTTCGGATAATTCTTGGATCTTTCCCATCGAATTCCCCCTTGTTTAAATCCGTTTTTGTAACTCGTATAGGAAGTTTAATGCTTCCATCGGGTTCATTTCAAGTAGATTGGCTTTCTTGATACTGTCGACTACACCAAGTTCAGCAGTTGACACCTCGCTAAATAACGAAAGCTGCTCGGTTTCTTCAACAATCTCCGCATTTTTTTGCACAGGCGCATCAGATTCTAAAGCGGATAGAATCGTCGCTGCGCGAGAAAGCAGATCGGTGGGCATCCCAGCGATTTTCGCGACATGAATCCCGTAGCTTTTATCTGCGGGTCCATCCATCAGCTTGTGCAGGAAGACGACTTCGCCGTTTTGCTCGACCGCGCCAACGTGAACATTTTTTAATTGAGGCAGGCTTTCTTCTAACACCGTCAACTCATGATAGTGGGTTGAAAATAGCGTTTTGGCCTTCACATTTTTATGGATATATTCAATAATCGCTTGTGCTAACGCCATCCCATCATACGTCGCTGTTCCCCGTCCTAATTCATCGAATAAAATCAAGCTGTTTGGTGTCGCGTGACGCAGTGCCTGATTGGCCTCCATCATTTCCACCATAAATGTCGATTGGCCGGCGATTAAGTCATCGCTGGCACCGATGCGGGTAAAGATTTGATCGAAAATCGGCAGTTCGGCACTTTCCGCTGGAACAAAACAGCCCATTTGCGCCATAATTACTGTCAAAGCAAGCTGACGCATGTAGGTGCTTTTACCGGACATATTCGGTCCAGTAATCAGCAGGAGCATCTCATCAGGACTCATGTGAACACTATTTGGAATATATTCCTGATGTCCCAGAACCTTTTCCACGACCGGATGGCGACCTTCTTTGATTTGCAGGTTATGTGTCCCAACCTCCATCGTCGGCTGTACATACTGATAACGTTCACTGACAGTCGCAAAGCTTTGCAAGACATCTGTCGCACTCAAGCTTTTTGCAAGTTTCTGCAAGCGGGTAATGGCCTTTTTAACTTCATTGCGAACTTCTAGGAAGAGGTTATATTCTAGCGCAACAGATTTTTCTTCGGCTTCCAAAATCAAGGTCTCTAATTTCTTCAATTCTGGCGTAATAAAGCGTTCCGCATTGGTTAAAGTCTGTTTCCGTTCATATTTGCCCTCTTCTAAGTTAGCAAGATTGGATTTCGTAATTTCAATGTAATAACCAAATACGCGATTGTAGCCGACTTTTAGTGTTTTAATTCCAGTAGCTTCACGTTCACGTGCTTCTAATTCTGCCAACCACGTTTTCCCGTTGGTCATAGCCTCACGGTACTGATCCAACTGCTCGTTGTAGCCATCCTTAATGACATTGCCTTCAGTAATTTGCAGCGGCGCTTCGTCCTTGATCGCTTTTTCAATCAAATCCACTAAATCATCCATTGGTTCCATATCCACCAATAAATCATTCCACTCGCCTTGGTTGATGCCAGTCAATAACTGACGGATCTGGGGTACCTGCATCAAAGAAGTTTTCAATTGGATCAGATCACGGCCATTGACATTGCCAAAGGCCACTCGACCAGCTAAACGTTCCAGATCGTAAACCTTTGTGAGGGATTCATTCAGATCCATCCGTTCAAAATAAGCATTCAATAAGGAAGAAACCATCGCTTGACGTGCGTTGATCTGACGCTTTTGGATCAATGGACGATCAATCCATTGCTTCAATAATCGACCGCCCATCGCGGTTTTTGTTTCATCCAACAGCCACAAAAGAGTGCCCTGCTTTTTGCCTGTTCGAATCGAACGAGTCAATTCCAAGTTGGTTTTTGAGAAATAGTCCAGCTTCAAGAAATGCTCCGGCTGGTATTCTTCTGCTTTTTGGATATGGCCTAAGCTGCGTTTTTGTGTGACAGATAAATACGTCAGTAGTTTGCCAGTCGCTTCTTTTTCTAATTCATCTGTGATATCGGCGGTCAGAAAGCTGAATTCCGCATTGTCCTCGATCGTTTCCTGCCTTGAAAAGACCAAGCCAAGTCGTTCCGCAAGATTTTTCTGCAAACCTTCAGGGATTTCACTGCCTAAAACAATTTCTTTTGTTTGTAAAGCCGTCGCTTCATTCATTACGGCTTCTTCATCATGCAGTAGCGCTGTTTTTAATTCACCGGTTGAAAGATCAACGTAAGCAAAACCGAACTTGTCTTTGACTTGGGTAACAGCAGTCAGAAAATTATTGGCTTTGGCTTCGATACCTTTGCCTTCCATCAGTGTTCCTGGTGTGATCAATTGGACAACTTCCCGTTTGACCATGCCCTTTACCTGCTTCGGGTCTTCCATTTGTTCACAAATAGCAACCTTGTAGCCCTGTTCGACTAAGGTGTCGATATAGCCCTGAGCAGAATGATGCGGTACGCCGCACATGGGGATCGGGTCGTCTGCATTCCGATTTCTACTGGTCAAGGTCAGCTCTAACAACTGCGAAACCTTGATCGCGTCTTCGTTGAAGAGTTCATAAAAATCCCCTAATCGGTAAAATAAAAAGGCGTCTTTATATTGGTCCTTGATCGCCAAATATTGTTCCATCATTGGTGTGTTCTTCGTTTTTTGAGGCATTATTGCGCTCCCTCCCCTGTAACTTCATCTGCTTCTAAGGCTGCATTGACTTCTTTTTGGATCATTGTGGTCAGATGCTGAAGCAGATCATTGGCTTCATAAAGTTGTTCACGATAGGCGATTACTAACGGATGCTGATCAAACTCCTTAGTCAGACGATCCGCTTCTTTCATTGCTTCCCGTTCGGCTTCTGGTTTGCCATAATGAGCAAACTGAACCGCGTCTTTTTGTGCAGCTTTGATGCCTTCTTCCAATTGCTGAAGCGTGTCGTTTTCCGCTACTCGCTTTTGAAGCTGCTGGAAACGAGTGATCACTTCATTTTCACCTAATAATGCTGTTAAATGAGATAAAGCCGCTTCGACGGCGGCTTCATTTGTTAAATTCATTTTATCCCTCTGCTTCTATTCTCTAAATGGACGATCTTCATTGATTAAGATCGTTTCGATTTTTTGTCCATGACCATTTTTGTCAATATCAATCACACAAGCGGACAATACGGTGCGCCCTTCTTCAATCACTTCAAACCGTTGCGGCAATGCCGTTAAAAACTTTTCAATGATCGGTTCCTTTTTCATGCCTAAAATGCCATCATATGGACCGGTCATCCCGACGTCGGTCAGATATGCCGTCCCTTTTGGTAAAATACGGCCATCATTGGTTTGGACATGGGTATGGGTTCCAACTACAGCTGAAACGCGTCCGTCCGCAAACCAACCCATCGCTTGCTTTTCGCTGGTGGTTTCGCCATGAAAATCTACAAAGATATACGGTGTACGTTTTTGCGCCTCCGTAATCAGCTGATCAGCAATGCGGAAAGGATCATCCAAATCGGTCATAAATGAACGCGCCTGCAAGTTGATGATCGCCAGCTCCAACTCATTCACCTTCACATATAAATGGCCTTTACCTGGTACGCCTTCTGGAAAATTTGCTGGTCGGATCATTTTTTTCGCGTCAGCGATAAAGTCAAAAATCGCTTTATTATCCCACGTATGGTTCCCCATGGTAACTACATCGACCCCATCTTGCAAAAATTTCTTATAGATTTTTTCTGTAATGCCACGGCCTGCCGCCGCATTTTCACCGTTAACGATCGTCAACTGTGGATGGTATTTTTTCTTTAAACGCGGTAAATAGTCACTCAACATCTGCCGACCTAATGAACCAACAACATCCCCAATGAATAGTAAGCGCACTTTTTTTCCCCTTCTCTAGTTAAGCATCTTGTCTTATTATAGTTGTTTTTGCTTGAAAATAAAAGATTCCATTCGACTTGCTGTAAGCAATTTAAAAATAAAAAAACTACGAGCAGCAACGCACTCGCAGTTTTTCATTATTAAACAACCTCAACCGTATCGTCTTTATCCCAATGTGCCTTCTGCTCGCTTTTTGCACGATAGCTTTGAACATGCTCCCAATTCTTAGGGTCCTGTTGGTAGGTACTGAAATCCAAATCATCGACTAGCCATTTTTTCTGTTCCTCATCATAAACAAGGCTCGCGATTGCGTTTTGTGCATCCGTCGTCAATGCCTCATCAATCCCAACTTCCTCGACTAATTGCATCGAACGCTTGAGATCGATATAGACATCGAATTGAGCTTTTGTTTGTCCTGTATTCACCGAAATTGAATCGCAATTGAGCTTGATTGACTGAAATTGCTGGTCAAAGCTTTTCAAGTAAGGCTTTAGTTCTGCAAAACTCAATTGCAGCTTTTCCTTATGTGATTTAGAAGCGATTAGCTGCGAAACATTCAAACCATCGCGAATTCCTTGATTGAAGGAATCAAAATAATTGACGACTGATGCTAGTAGATGCTTTTGGAACCCTTGATTGTTCTCATACAGGCTATTCTCTTTCACTGTCAGCCGCTGATCCTCTGCTTTGAGATCAACCTGCTCTTGAACCTTTTTTGAGCCAAATTTCGGATGCGCCATTTCATAGGTTACGTTGTATGTTCCTGGTAAAAAAGGACCATAAGTATATTTATTCCAGTCCTCAACGAAATCTCCAGAAACCTCCTGTGCTTGGATCGTGGTTCGAAGATCGGTACCTTTAGGCAATTCTACAATAAGAAATCGTGCATTTGGATAGATTTTAGCTGGCTTTAAAAAGGAAGCTCCCTCTTCAATCGAAAAATATTCATCCTTTTTTAAAAGCTTAGTGATCTGCTTTTTTTTCAGCTTTTTTACCTGCTGTTGAAAAAGAACTTGTGCGTCTTTGCTGATTTTTTTCTTATTTGAGTAGCTAGGCATGTACCGCTTGATTAACGTCTCATCATTTTCAATCAGTGCAGTCGCTAAACGATCCACCGTAGCATCTACACTATTTTTATATCTAGAATAGCTGACAAAGCTGAATAGGATCACGATGACTAATACGATCGTTGCCAGCATTCCAGTCTTTTTAGTCATTAAGCCCGCCTCTGAAGGCCTCTTTCATTGATTTGAAATGATAATTTCGACTTTCATTTGCGGAATTGATCTCCCACTTACCGTCTTTTTTCTCTAACTTCACCTGATAACCTTCACCATTCATATTTTCATCGGTGTTGATTGGTGCTTCATTGATCTTTCCAGGCAATTCCTGCAATAAATATTTTTCTGCATCTCGACGCACACTAGTATAATCAGTGTATTTACCTTCATTCTCTTCTACGAATTTGTCTATGATTGATTCGGTATCAACATCATCCAAAAAGACCATTTCTGGACGTACGTAGATGACTGCTGATTCTGGGAAGAATTCTTTAAAGCTGTAAGTTACCTTGCCCTTTTCAGCATTGGTCTGTTGAAGTTGAGTTATAACCTTTTCCAACTCTGCTGTTGAAGGATCATAGTTTGTAAAATCTTCCTTCAAGCTATTGACGCTGTCTTCTTTAAAGGTTTTGCTTTCCGCTTCTAGATCATTGGCTAACTCAAGTTTCCCTGCCGCCTTCTTATCTTCTTCTTTCACTTCGTCAGAATTATAAAAGACTTTCGTTATATATTGACTTACCAGCGCTTGTACCGCCTTGGTGTCGTCATTGTATTTTTTTGTATCAAGCTTCAGCTCGATGCTTTCATCCTTCTCGTCTTCAGAATAGTACATAGCTTCATAATGTAGATCATATTTTGCATCTTTTTTGACTTCAAATACCAATGGCTCAGTAAAGCTCTTATCCTCAGATAGGCTCTCATTACTCATAACTTTAAAGTTATCATTGGAATCATAAACGTGCTCTGAAGAAACCTTCTTCCCATCTTCATCGTACAAAGCGAAATCGTTAGAAGAAACATCCAATTTCTCTTTTGACTTATTTTTGACTTTAATATCCAGTGCTAGGAAGCCTGTCTCATCATCAACCTTTTTCCCATCAGGTATGATGTAGCTGCCTCCTTCAATGCTCATTTCAACTTTTGATGTTTGGGCTGTATTTTCCTTCTCATTCGCTTTTTTTGTGTCGCCACCGCCGGAGCAGGCAGTCAATGTTACTAATAGACTACTCAATAAAATCAACCCACTAAATCCCCTAATTTTTTTCATGCTTTTTCCTCCCATATGTTTCATTTTTGATTAATAAAAAAACGCGTATTACATATATGATAAACGGAATTAACCCTTTTCGTCAACATGATTAAAGAAATTAACAACACATCTAATAATATTAAAAAAACAAATAAAATTAATAGAAGAAATGTTAAAAAAAGAGCTAATAATATTTATAACTATTTAATTTGTGATTTTTACTTTCTAGCTTTTCAAGCAATGAAGTCGTTCCTCTTCTGCTGCTTATTTATGCAATGACCTGTTAAATAATAAAGAAATGAATTCCTACTGTGTGTTTTTGTGAAGCGTTTGTCTTCTAAAAAAAGAGGCTACGACAAAAGTAATTGTCATAGCCTCTAGCAGTTTAAGTTTATTATTAATGCACCAATTCTAATTGGCGTAGTGCTTTATAAATTCCATCTTGATCATTGGTGTCCGTCACGAGATTGGCGGCATCCTTAACATGATTGGCAGCATTTCCCATTGCCACACCCGTTCCCGCCAAATTCAGCATTTCAATGTCGTTGTTGCCATCACCAAAGGTCACGATATTTTCTGGTTTGATCCCGACTTTTTTCGCTAAAGCTAAAATCGTTTGTGCCTTAGAACCAGGATTAGGAATGATATCAACACTATTCTCGTGCCAGCGAACCAAACGAAATTCTGGGAAAGCCGCTTCAAACTCCTCATCCATTGACTGATCATAAAAGGCACAGCCTTGGTATACTTCATGTTGAGAGAAATAATCTGGTTCATACTCTGGCGCCTGTTGTCCAAAAGAAGACATCGCATTGCGAACCTTTTCCTTGTCAAAATCAGTTACCCGCCCGAAAGAATCTAATCCGAAGAGCATAATGTCGATCTCTCGTTCCGTGGCAAAATCAATCATACGAGTCAACGCTTCACGATCCAGCGTATGCTTATACACCTGCTCATGATCTAAAAATCCTGCAGAACCATTGCAAATAATGTAATTCGTACAGCCTAACTGATGAATCACATCGCCAGCCAACAAGCGGGACCGTCCCGTCGCAATAGTCACTAAATGTCCAGCCTCACGCAATGCCTTCAACGCCTTCATCGTGCTTTCCAAAGGTTTTCTTTGGCTGCTCAACAAGGTACCATCAATGTCTAGTGCGATTAATTTTCTTTCCAAAATTTATCTCTCCATTTTTATGTATTTGCTGCCCTCACGTAGGGCTAACTTACTGAATGAATGCTGCTGTATAAAATCTCTTACCCAATCAGGATTCACCTTACTATAGTCACGCAATGCCCAGCCGATCGCCTTTTGGATGAAAAATTCATCTGTTGTTAGATCCGCTAAGATCGCTTGCGCCAACAATTCTGTATCGGTGCTTTCTTTAAACATCAACTGTAAATTGATCGCTACACGCCGATACCAAAAATTCTCATGCTGATAGAAAAAACGATACACCTGCTCCAACTCTGCTGGATGCGCTAAAACCCACGTAGAAAACACCTTACGCCACGCATCAATACTGTCCCACCAAGTTTTTTCACCTAATAAAGGAAGCAATGCCGCCAGATCCGCTAGTGAAAAACGCAGAATGTTCTTTTGTGCCAAATCAATCGCGTAATACTGATATTCTCGTTCATTCATTCGATAGTTGCGAAAAATCTCTTGTATCAGTTCTTCGATTGATAACATGGTGCTTTCTTTTAAAAAGGGCCGTTCCAATAGTGCTCGCTGCGGCTTTTTGACTCCGCAAAAGGGAAAAAGATCCTTCATGTACCGAGCCATTGGTTCCGCAATCTCGGGTTGATACGGAAAAATCAATGCGTTCATCCTTAATCTCCTTATTCGTTTTAAAGTAAGATTTTTTTCAAATAAAAAAATTAGGTCGATTCAAATGCCGTATATCATTCAACTAATGCGTTTATCTACTATTTTACGAACTAGCTCGTAACTAAGTTCGAATTTTTCTAACGTAAGATTCTCGTACGCACACCATTCTTCTAAATACGCTGAAGCGTAAAGAAAAACTGGCAAAGTTGTACTGACATCCTTCATTGTAGAGAAGTTTCAGAGAATTTGCAAAAGCTTCTTACACTATTCTGTTTCAATCTTTTCGCTGTCTTAGAAAAAAGCAATCGTTTTTTGCCAGCACCCAACAATTAACACATTTTTTTCAAAAAAGCAACACTTGAACTTGACTCTGCCCGCTCTTTTCCGTTATACTGACGTTTGTGTAAAATAATGCAGCAGAAGAATAATAGCCCGTCCCCAGTTCGTTGCCAGTATTGGTTCAATTGTGTAACCGCGGCTGCGAAGGTGAAGATTGAAGAACGAACTACACGGATATGAATTTTTCAACGGATTATTTTACTCCAAAACAATTTATTGGAGGAATTTTTAATGTCACGTTATACAGGACCATCATGGAAACAATCTCGTCGTCTTGGTATCTCATTATCAGGAACAGGTAAAGAATTAGCACGTCGTCCATACGCTCCAGGTCAACATGGACCAAACAGCCGTGGAAAGAAATCTGAATACGGCTTGCAAATGTCAGAAAAACAAAAATTACGTTTCATCTACGGATTAAACGAACGTCAATTCCGTAACTTATTCGTACGCGCTAGCAAAATCAAAGAAGGTAAACATGGTGTTAACTTCATGATCTTACTAGAACGTCGTCTAGATAACGTTGTTTACCGTTTAGGTTTGGCTTCAACTCGTCGCCAAGCTCGTCAATTAGTAAACCACGGTCACGTAACTGTCGATGGCAAACGTGTTGACATCGCTTCTTATGAAGTTGAAGTTGGCCAAGTTATCGGTATCCGTGAAAAATCTAAAAACATGGTTACAGTAAAAGAAGCAGTTGAATCAGCTGTTGGTCGTCCAGCTTTTGTTAGCTTCGACGATGAAAAATTAGAAGGTTCATTATCTCGTTTACCAGAACGTGATGAAATCAACCCAGAAATCGACGAATCATTAGTCGTTGAATTCTACAACAAATTAATGTAAGACTTCTTACAGACAACAACACCCGCATCCTGATTGAGGATACGGGTGTTTTTTGTCTGTAAATGCCGAAAATCGATTCGACTTAGTTGCTATCCGACATATTAATCCATTATAGTTTTAATACTTGAATAACCTAAACTTGTTCGTATGAAAAAAGATTGATCAGATTTTTATTTACAAGTATTTATCGTGATTCAAATCGTGTACTTAATCCAGTCTTCTGGTTGAAATTGATTATAGATTTTTTAGTATCTTACTTTTTTGTTTGATAATTAATGAACGCACCTATTAGATTGGCATCATTTGCAAATCTACATCGAGTTATCTCTGCATGCTTCAATCCTTTCGGCAAAGGAATGGTTTTAAAAAAAATAGCATAGTTTTGAATTATTGATTCTATAAAATAATCATCCTGACTTATTCCCCCACCAAGAACAATTTTTTCTGGCGAAAAGATAAACTGTAATGAAATTAAACTATTTACTACGCAATTAATATACTCACCATAAATTTTATTAGCTTCAGAATTTCCTGATTTCACTATTTCCATCATTGATTCGCCTGTTAATTTTTCTAAATTCAATTGTTGTTTCACTTTTTCAACTAATGACGGAACACTTAATTCATCACCTAAAAATTGTCTTCTACCATTTTCCAAATTCGAAGAAACCATAAGTGAAAATTCTCCTGCATACAAATTAGAACCTGAATAGATTTCACCGTTGATTATAATAGCTCCACCTACACCTGTACCTAAAATAAAAGCCAGACCATTTTTCACATTTCCAAGATTTCCAAATTGCATCTCTGCGAGCGCTGCGCATCGCGCATCATTCGCAACATGAATATTCATGGGAAAACTGTTCTGAAGAAGATCATAGAAATTAATTCCATCTAAATAACGCAGAGAACCTCCGTGTGTAATATCACCCGTCGAACTATCCATAGTTCCAGGAAGGCTAAAAGATAATCCAACAATCGAGAACTCTTGATTCAATTCTACTATTTTTTTGATTGAATTTAGAAAATCGTCAAGACAGGTTCTAGGGGTAACTACTTTCCCCTGTTTGAGTATTTCTACGCTTTCATTCATTACACCCCATTTGATGAATGTTCCACCTACATCTAGACTTAGAATATTCAATTGATATCTCCCAACTTTCAGTTATAGTTTATTCATTTAACGTATTATGTCCGTTGCTGGATATTACTTTTTTATAAAAATAAAAGCTCTCTTTTTTATATCGTTTCATGCTTCTTTCATTAAAATTATCTCGATCAACATAAACTAGCCCATACCTTTTATCCATTCCATCATTAACACTAAGTAAATCTATGAAAGACCATGGACAAAATCCAATCAAATTGACACCATCCCGTATAGATAACCCTAATTGATGAATATGATCATTTAAATAAGCAATTCTCTTATTATCATAAATTTTTCCATCGACTAACTCATCAGTATCAGACCAACCACACTCTGTAATCAAGACTGGAATATCTGGATATCTGTCGTGTAGTTGCTGTAACGCATAACGAATGCCAACAGGGTCAAATGACCAACCCCAGTTAGTATACTCAAGCCATTTAGATTTACATACTTCAACATTTTCCATCAGCGCTTTTTTAGGATCAAAAACATCTTTTTGTCTGAAAGTCGTCGTACAATACCAATTAACGGCAAGATAGTTAGCAGTTCCCTCAGATAAAATTTTCATTTCTTCTTTTGATATAGGAAGAGAGATTCCAGCATTTTCCAACATATTCAAATATTGTTGAGGAATTTTTCCCCTTAGTGAGATATCCATTAGCGAGAAAGAAAACATGTCTTCAATCGTTTTCGCTAATAAAACATTTTCTGAGGTACCATTTTCAGGCAAGGCTGTAATATAAGAAACAGCAGGACCAACTTTTAATTTGGGATACTTATGTTCCACTAAACTAAAGACTTTTGCTTGAGCGATACACATGTTAATATTCGCATACTGGGCCTTTTTATATAACTCTGAAGAATCAGTGTCTTCAATTCCCATAATATCTGGTTGATTTACCATTACATTCTGTTCGTTGATAGTTAACCAATAGGTAACTTTACTACCGTATTCCTTCAATAGAAAGGTTGCGTAATCAAAAAAGCTATTAATTGACTGCTTAGATTCCCAACCACCAAACTTTTCAATTAAAGACATAGGATAATCAAAATGAAACATTGTTACGATTGGCTCTATTCCATTTGCGTTTAACAAATCAATTAATCGGTGATAAAATTCTACTCCTTTAGGATTGATTTCTTTTGTATCTCCATTTGGAAAAATCCTTGTCCAGCTAATTGAAAATCGATAAGCTTTGAGACCAAGCTCTACCATCAATTGAACATCTTCTTCAAGATGATGGTAATGATCTACTGTAACTGTCGTATCCATCTGTATATGATTTTTCTTTTTAGTCCTCAAATCAGCAACCGAAATGCCTTTTCCCTCTGCATACGCTGCCCCCTCAACCTGAAATGCTGAAGTACTGGCTCCCCAAAGAAAATCGTTTGGAAAAAATTGATTATTCACTTATTAATCTCTCCTCATTTGCCACTTCTTCTTTATCTAAGTATTTAAAGAATGGATAATAAAGTGCTACTAGAACGATCATGATTACAATTCTGACAACAACTCCTTGCCACCCCATTGTAAAGAATGCTGCAATAAATTTAGGGACTGTCCAAGGTAAAATAACTGCAGAAAAATTTGGGTTATAAGAAGTAATAAATCCAATTTGTACAGCAATAAAGCCAATACCACCGGATACAATCGTGCTTAAAACAAATGGTACAAACATGATAGGATTCAACATGATAGGAAAACCAAATATTACTGGTTCATTGATATTAAAAATGTTCGGGATAGTCCCGAGTTTTGCAAAGGAACGATATCTCTTGGATTTCCCAAAAAATAGAATACATATCATCAGGCTAAGAGTGCTACCAGTTCCATCATTATTCATAAAATCAAAAACTACTAAATTGTTGAAATACTTAACAGATTCGCCCGCATTAAATTGTTCTATAGACATCATCATCATGGTCATAACGACTGGAGTGATTACAGACATAATCGCATTTGGATGAATCCCGAAGAAAAACAATATGTTTGCTAGAACATAAATTAAAAATAATGAAGGCACAGACGCGCCTATATCTAAAAGCGGTTTGGCGACACTTTCATTGATAAAAGAAAAAATTGTTCCGAAACTTGTGAAACTAAATCCTAGTCTTACTATAAAAACAAAAAATAATAATATGATTCCAATGAAGATTGGTTCAAACGACATAGTTACCATTGGTGGTACTGTATCAGGCATTTTTAAGACTAGTTTTTTATTTTTTACAAGTTTTGAGTAAGTCCACGGAATAAAAATACCAATAAGCATAGAAACAAATATCCCTGAACTTCCGAGATTACTAGACAAAAAACCTCCAACACTTTCATCTCCAACCGTTATTTGTTGAGGAGATAAAATAAGAAAAGCGGCTAGAGAAAATAAAACTGCTGTAATTTCTTTTATTTCAAGCAATTTTGAATAGCTATAAGCAATAGCAACTGTAGTGAAAAGTGCTAATACACCCATTGTTCCTCCAGAGATTGCATTTAATTGCTCTGTTAAACCGATTTTCTGAAAATACTCAGCAACTCTAGGTATAGGAAAACTACCTAATAAAGAAAAGATAGCCGCTCCCAAAGTTAAAGGCAATGTCAACATCATACCGCCAGATAGCGCTTGCAATATTTTGACTTGTCCAAGTTTTGACATTGCTGGAACTATTTTTTCCGATATTTTTTTATTCATAAAAAAACCTTCCTTTCATAAGATAAAACTATATTAACAATACCCTAACTTCTTTTGTTTCCAACTTAATAAAGAAATTTACAATCTGTATGACTATTTTCATGAGTATGAAAATTTGATATACTTTGTAGACTAACATACTCATACAGTACGTCGAGGTGAAAAAATGGAAAGCTATATCAAAATGCTAGATTATTTGAACACACACGAGTTAGACAGCTCTTATGCCCGTATCATTATCTATCTAATTAAACATATTAATAACGTTCCAAAACTTTCTATTACTGAGTTAGCGAACGAATGTTTTGTATCTAATGCAACCGTTTCTAGATTTGCTCGTTTTTTTCAATATGAGAATTTTCAATCTTTAAAAAAAGAACTAACTTTGCCATCTCAATATAAACCTGAATTCAATTTCAGGATGAATAGTAAATCAGTAGATTTGATTACTGACAATCCAAAAGAATTTTTAAAAAAATACTCACAGGCTATTATCAATTCTATCGAGGATGTATCAGAAAATATCGATATTGAAAAGGTAGATAAAATACTCACCTTAATAAATAAGCAAAAGAAGCTTTTTTTATTCGGCTCACCTAGTTCACTTAATCTGTTGCAAGAGATACAACGCGGTTTTTTTATCTCAGGATCTGTTATATATACTGGTGAGACAATTGCCGATTTCGAAAGATTGACTAATTATATTGATAGTCAATCTTTTGTAATCGTATTATCCTCATTCGGAAATTTTCTTTCAGAAAATACGAAATTGATGAATGCCATCATAAATATGGATTGCGAGACCTGTTTCATTACACAACATACAGAAAATCTAATTTCTACTTCATTTGACCACATTATCTCCGTTACAAAAAGAAATTATATCGAAGCTGGAAGTTATCCAACTATTTTATTTTGTGAATACTTTGTAAGAAGATACTTTTCATTATTTAGAAAAAAATAATTTTGGTCCTTTTATTTTTACATTCTATTTTCTTCCAAAACAACTGTAGGCACACATATCAAAAATGATTCACTTTCCTATATGCCCCACGATTGAGTTTTTTGACTTAGTTACATTTGAATAGTATATGATTTTTCATATATAGGTAATGCTATTTCCACAGACTTTTAGCTACATAAAGAATAACAATTCTACAACAAATTAATGTAAGACTTCTTACAGACAACAACACCCGCATCCTGATTGAGGATGCGGGTGTTTTTTGTCTTCTATTTCAAATTCTGACTATGAATTCTTTTTAAAAATTACTAAAACGCAGATTTACCCTTTTCGTCTAGAACCGTCCGTTACTCGGCCATTCCTTTGATAATCGTCACGAAGGAAATATCATACATTTGTGCATAAGGTTTAACGTAGACTTCAAAATCGATGCCATTGCTGCTAGGTTTAACCTTAACCACAGTGCCGATAACAAGATCCGCTGGCGAATTTCCACCCAAACCGGAAGTTCGAACAACGTCCCCTTCTTTAATCTCTTTTTCTTTAGTAACCTGCGAGGCGATCAATTGCTGTTTTTTTTCTTCATATTTATTTAAGATCCCAAAAGACTCCCCATTATTTGTACCTATTTTTATTGGAAAATGGTTACTGTTTTGATTATCAGAGGTCAATAATTCAATTTTGGATGACTGTTCTCTAACCTCCGTCACCCGACCAATCACCCCTTTTTGAGACATAACCGCCATGTTTTCCGTCACGCCGTCATCACTTCCTCTATCAACGATAAGCTCATCCTGCCAGGTGTCTGGAGAACGTGTGATGACCGTTGCCGAGACCTTCTCATAATCAGTCAATGTTTTGCTTAACTCCTCTTCAACCTTTAGACGTTCGATTTCTTGTGCTTGATTTTTCACGTTCTGTTTCAAATCATCGTGTTGCTCGATCTCGCCTTTTAGATTTTTATTTTCTTCATACGTATTTACCAGTCTAGACAAGGAATCAATACTCCCGAACCATCGTCCAGGTATCATAACGATATCCCCAACAACAGACAGTGGATCATTCATCGCAGTATCTGCATCGTTTTTCTTCCATCGATTTACTACTGTAACTAGAATGACTGCCATAGCCAAAATTACCACGACAATCATCCACCTTTTTAAACGAAACTTTTTCACTTAGGCACCCTCTATAAACTATTCGACTTTTACCAACAACCAAAAACAAATCCTTTGTTGCTTCAATTTTCTGTTAACCGCTTTCTAATGTCAATGATAGATTCAATAATCTAAAACTGGAATTCAACTGTTTATGCTGTATCTCGAAAAAAGTAATTTCGTTTTTTGGTAACTATCTATTTTATTTGAAGACAAAAAAGATCGAAATGCGCTGAGCTTTGTTTTCCTGTTGGATATTTTTGTAATTGTACAAAAGTCATTCAAAAACCGTTACCCTAAATAGCTATAGTATAATTAGCAGTAATCTAACTTATAACGGAGGAAATGAAATGAAAAAATCAGAAACTATTGAAACACTCGCGACAATCGAAGAGATCGTTACCGTTGTACCTGAAAAGTAGTACTGGGAAATGTAAAATTTGCCATTGTTTCTTACGTTGTTGATGGATTCAAGTATGTTTCAAAGAAAAGTATAACTGTTCCTTTAGGTTATCAAGTTGGTGATACGATAAAAATCAGATATGACAAAAATGAACCCACAAGATTTAAACGCCTTTCACCACGATTTGCATAGCGCTAAATTGATACCGAGTATGGCTTTAATTATCCGACAACATCTCTTTATGTCCCTAACATATCATCCTGTAAGACCCACAGTTACTTCTTATTTCTTATAGTATTCTGCTTTAAATTATTTAATTTCGTGTCCTTATCAAAAAAATTGATTACATGCAAAACACCTTGAGCTAATCAAAAACGCTATTTTTAAAGGTTATGTTGACGAGAGCCTCCTTATCAATGATAATTGTTAGCTGACATCGAATGAAAAGGAAAAGAGTGAAAAAATGAAATACTGTCCTAATTGCGGTACTGAGGTACGCTCAGAAGCAAATTTTTGTCCAGCCTGCGGATATAACTTAGAACAAACAAGACCAGCAGTTGGTCCTCAAAAAGATCCCGAAAACAACGTGCCCTTTTATCAACCAAAAATCGAAGAGCCGCTAAAGCTTGAGCTGGAAAAAGCAGATGGCTTACACATTACTCGTGCTGAAATCAAAAAACAGGCACAGGAAAAACTGTCCGGCAGATATGGTGAATGGTGTAAAACAATCATTTTGCTGGTCGGTGCGAATTTTATCGCCGGCTTTATTTTTCAAATTGCCTACTTTCGTTTTTTTACCAACGGCGTGCTAAGAATACTTAGCCCCTATGACTACTACGACAGCTATGGTTACGGCTATAATTATAACTACATCCAACCGTATACATCGCGGCTTTCGCTAGTTGCTTGGTTTCTAATCATGGTGGCGGCCTTTATTCTGATCTTTTTGATCGCCGCTTTATCGACCGCTGTCTTGCAATGGTGCGCGATCCACACCTTAAGAGGCAACCGAGCAGATGGATTACAAATCTTCGCGTACTTTATCAAGGCGCAAAAAAATCGTGTATTGAAGGCAAATATTTTAATCGCCATCTATACCTTCCTTTGGTCGATGCTGTTCGTCATCCCAGGTATTGTAAAGAGTGCATCCTATGCTATGACGAACTATTTATTGGAAAAAGAGGACAACTTAAGTGCTGCGGATGCGATTTTATTAAGCCGTCAAATCATGCATGGCTATAAGCTGGAATTTTTGATCCTGCGCTTTTCCTTTTTCTTCTGGAATCTCACAGCAATCTTCCAGCTTACGAATTTTTACGTGATGCCTTACCAGAATGTGACAGAGATTCAATTTTTAGACCGACTTTATGAACATTACATCGAACAAAACAAAGAAGTCGAAGCATAGAAAAAACGTCAGCTAAATGTTTTAGCTGACGTTTTTTTATTTATTCGTTCTCGCCTGTCTGCTTTGATACATCTGCTTAAAGACATAGATCGCGATAAATAATGCAAACATGCTTAACAGACCAAACAGAATAGTCTTCGTGCTGCCGGTCAAATTGCTGCCGACATATGAGTAAACCACCGTTGCCGGAAGCTGCCCGATCCCTGTTGCGATTAGGAAGGGAATCGGCTTAATCGCCGTTAATCCCGCCGCATAGCTGATAAAGTCAAAAGAGATAAATGGCAGCAGACGACAGATCAAAATCGTGTGTTTCCCATAACGATCAAAATACGCGTCTAACTTCTCCAGCGAAAAGTTCTTGTTCAACCGTTCAACAATATCTCGTCCTGCAATTCGTGCGATATAAAAACAAACCAATGCTCCCGCCATCGCACTCGTCCATGAAAGCAAAGCTCCTTGCCACCAGCCAAAAACCGCAGCATTCGCAAACGTAATCAAAAAGGCCGGCAATGGCGCGATGATTGATTGGAACATCATCAGCAGAAATGAGATCACGACTGCCCAAACTCCAAAAGACCGTAAATAGCCCACGATACTCTCTACACTCATGGAACGAAAGAGCATCAACACTTGTGTAACCTTCGAACGAATCCTCGGAATAAAGTAAAAGCCGACGACCGCCAGCACTATCACAAGAATCAATAGGATTCGAGCGAAAGTTCGCTTGTTCATTTTAGACATTATTTTTCTACTTCCTCAACTTTTGCCCATCGATAATATGAGCCATCATAATTTTTTACTTGTTTGAAGCCGCACATCTCCATCACTAGCTCCATGTAAGCTGAACGAATTCCAGCCGTACAATAAGTGACGATCTGATCCTTTTTAGATAAACCAGCATCTTCAAACAACTTCGTTAACTCTTCTTTACTCTTTAGCTTGCCGTTTTTCTGGAACAGCTCCGTGAAGCGCAGATGAATCGCGTCAGGCAAATGACCACCTTTGGCCTCGCCGTACAAGACCTCGCCTTTGTATTCTTTGTCCTCACGAACGTCGACAACTTTGTAGTCAGCATAATCCTTTTTCAATTCATCCGTCCTAATCATATGCTTTTGATCAATCGAATCAATCGTCACATCAACTGGATCTAGCTCCGTACTCTCATACGCTGTTTTAAGCCCCGATTTTTTCAAATCCGTAAAGCCACCGTCGACCATCTTGACATCCTGATAGCCGGCCGCTAATAATTCCCAAGCGATCCGTCCATCATCGCCCCAGCCTTTTTGCGCACCAGCAAACAGGACCACTTCCTTGTCCTTCGCGATCCCTTTTTCACCTAATCGCTTGCCTAATTCTGCGGGTTCAAGCACCAAGCCCCATTTCTCATCGCCGGAGGCCCCTTCTTCGACTGAAGCTAAATTTTGCCAACCAATTACAGTCGATCCTTTGATCGTACCTTTATTGGCCTCTTCTTCACCCCGCGCGTCAATTAAAATGAGGTCATCCAGATTTTTTTTAACGTACTCTGCATCCACAATATACTCACCAGTAAAAGCCGTTGTTTCTTTTTCGGCTGATTTAGAAGTGTCCGCTTTCTCGTCACCGCCGCCGCAACCTGTTAAACCTAAAGAAACTAACGCCAATAGCCCAATCATTGTTTTTTTCATCTTTTTCTCCATTCATTTGTCGTTTTGTTGCTCCGACATTCCTGCCGAAGCCCAGGAATCTCCATCCTTTTGTCTGATAAAGTTATTTTGCTAAATAGTTCGACCATAAATCCGCTATAAATTTAGACGTAGTCCTTAAACTAACTAAACTGCAAAAAGCAAAACTGACAGCTAGCTCTATTTAATGGATTCATTTTTCTAAAAGGCAGAAAAATGATTTCGCTTTTCGCTTCGCGTATCATTTTGCTAAACAGTTCGACCATAAATCTGTTATAAATTTAGGCGTAGTCCTTAAACTAACTAAACTGCAAAAAGCAAAACTGACAAAAGGAAACATACCCCCATATGTTCCCAAACGACTTCTTTTAGTGAATGGATTACACTAATGGTAAACGAAGGTTCGTTAGGGAGGAGATTTTTACATTCACATTCTTAGAGACTCTAAGGCAAAGTGTTATACCTGATCACTGATGAAAATTCAAAATACTCCCTCCCCACATTCTCGATTTTTGCCCTTAGTAAAAGTATATAAAACGCTTTATCCTTTTACAACCAATCATTGGATTGCAGGCAAAATTATAGTTTCACTCGGCGCCTTTGTGGTTAACTTCCCCTACCTAAAAACTGTGCAACTCTTTTTCTAAACCCCATATTCGATTGTTCCGCTTTGATTTGTTCTTCGATTTTACCAATATCAATCTTATCACTCATTACGTTTCCCACACCTGACCGATTGGACTTATTAGCAGGTTGTGATTGCTCCAGCGTCTTTGCCTTCTTCGCCAAGGTCTCAAGCACGGGCTGCTTTGGCTCCTCTTTCTTCAGTGCTTCTTTACCCGAAAGACTTACTTTGGCTAATTGCCCGTCACTTAATTCTTTCACTGGTATCTTTTTAGGCTCCTTGTAATTTTCAATTGGAGTCACTTTCTTTTGTTTTTTATCTTCTTTATGTGAAGCCTTCTTTTCAGTTTTATTTTTCTCAACAGGCTCTTTCTGGTCTTCTTCACAAGGAAAATCAGCTATCCAGGCGTCACGGTAAATATCGACAAACTCTGTGAATTTTCGTACACCGCTTGTCTCAAAAATCGACAACAGCGTTAGAATTTTCACCGCCCCCGCAAGCTCTTCCCGCGTCTTTGTCGGATGTCCATTTTTTAATGTCCAGGTATGTTTTCGTCCATTGGCTCCTTTGAAAACAGAGCGGATAACAAATTGATGATTGGCCAATTCGTCGGTTCTGGTCGTGTCTTTTTCCTTCAAATATTCTTTATATAAACGAGCTTCCTCGGTAACTGAGCGATACTCCTTCTTATGACGATATAAGCGCGCGATAACTGTTTTCCACTCATTGGGAGTAAAGTAGTTCTCAAAAAACACACTAAAACGTCGCAACGTATGATTAGGCGTTGCGGTTAGAAATAATTCTCTGATTAACTCTCGACAGATAAAAGAAAAATCATCGGAACTGATGCAATGACGCACAAGAACGGCCACTGCATATTCCACTACCGCAGAGGCGTCACGCGTCTCGTTATAAAACTTGATGATTCTCTTTTCAAGGTTGTTTCTAAGCATATTGAACAGCTGTCTACTTCCTAATCGTTGTGTTTGCATGATCTTCCACTCCCTAATATTTGTACGTAATTTATCCAGTACCAAAAAATACGCTTACATTTCACCGGTTAAACGTTATATATCAAAAATATACCTAAACCTTAAAAAATGCTATTTCTTTCGAAAAATTTTGGTATTTTAAATAATGATTTTTTCTAATAAAAATGAATACATTACGTTTTTTTAAGCGGAAATACAGAACTGACTTGCTACGAAGTCCTTAATAAATAACGAAAAAAAGCTTCTCATTCTACTTACTGCTAGAAATCTGCCAGAAATTCTCTGATCGCTTTTTTACTGGAATCTGCATCCGGATAAACATGGTTCGATTCATGGAATCCGTCTTATTTTTTTCATAGACGACTTCACACACATAATCACCGACGATTTGATAATTTTGCTGCTGAAGCGCCGCTCTGAATTTACTCAATGCAGGCAGTTCTTCCTTAAAGGAATGACAATAAAAAGTAGCATATAGCCCGCCTCTTAGTGTTTTCAGCTGTTTAAAATGACTAGGTGTAAAAATGAACAGCTCCTTGGATACAAAATTTTCTGCTAAAAAATCTGGTCGCGGCATGATCGTTCCTACTCGATTAAAGCGGCCAATCGGCATGTTTAATTGACCTATATGATTTTTAAACTCTCTTAGATAGAACTCATACTCCACCTCTGTCATTTCATAAATGTTTTTATCGATCGTGTACGTCAAAATCGGTCGCGGCGGAAAATGTTCTACCTCTATTTCTGTTTGCCCTTGCTTTTCTTGAAAAATCAGCGCGCCTGCCTGAAAGGAATCGATGTCTTCTAATTGCTGATCAAGGGCAGCACGCAGTTCCAGCAGCTCTGCTTTCTTCTTTTCAACCGTCTGACTCAGTTCCGCCAACCCGGCCGTATCATTCATGATATGCTTGATCTCCTCCAATGAAAAATTGAACTGCTTCAAAAATTGGATATTATCAACGGCCGCCGACTGATTGATATGATAATAGCGATAATTACTTTCTGCATCAATATAGGCTGGATGCAGCAAATCAATTTGCTCATAGTAGCGCAGGGTTTGAACAGAAATATTGTTGTATTGTGCAAAATGGCCGATCTTCATTTTTGAAAACATTTTCTAAACTCTCCCTTGACTCTATAGTTACTATAGAGATTATACTATTATTGTGAAATACAACACAATATAGATGAAGGATGCCAGTTCCACTTTTCGCAGTTTTTATCGTGAAAAATAAAAAAATGTACAAAAACGTTGGATTTGGCGCCCAAGAAACTAGTGGAATGGTATACGACATGAAAATAGAATTAATTTTTCTTTGAAAAATTAATTCTTAAAAATGAATAAGGAGGCATTTCAATGGGTTTACAAAAGATCAAGGTAGTTCAGTACGGGTGCGGCAAGATGGCAAAGGTAATCATTAATTATCTGTACAAGCATGGGGCTGAAATTGTTGGGGCAATTGATACAAACCCAGAGGTTGTAGGAAAAGATATTGGTGAATTTGCCGAGTTAGGTTATACGACGGGCGTCAAGATTTCAGACAATGCGCAGGAAGTTTTTGACAATTGTGATGCAGATATTGCCTTAGTAACGATCTTTAGTTATATGCCGGAAATGTACGAATTTTATGAGATGTGTTTGAAGAATAAGGTCAATGTGATTACGACTTGTGAAGAAGCCATCTATCCGTGGAATACCTCCCCTGCTGAAACCAACAAGCTGGATAGATTAGCAAAAGACAATGGCGTGACAATCATGGGGGCCGGTATGCAAGACATTTATTGGATCAATATGCCTAGCTTGATGATGGCTGGAATGAACGATATCAAGAAGGTCAAGGGTGCGGTGAGCTATAATGTGGAAGATTATGGATTAGCTCTAGCCGAAGCACATGGAGCCGGCTATGATCTGGAACGTTTCGATAAAGAAATTGCTCAAGCAGAAAGCCTGCCATCTTACATGTGGAATGCTGGTGAAGCGATTTGTTCAAAGATGAACTGGACGATTCAAAGTATTTCCCAAAAGAGTGTGCCATTCACCTTGGATGAAGATGTTTATTCCGAGACTCTTGGAGCAACGATCAAAGCTGGGGACGCGATTGGAATGTCGGCAGTAACCACGATCCGGACTCATCAAGGTATTGAGCTGGAGGTCGAGTGTATCGGAAAAGTTTATCGTGAAACAGACGGCGATATGTGTGATTGGGAAATCACTGGCGAACCAGATATGGTCTTCTCGTTAGATAAACCAGACACTGTCGCTCACACCTGTGCGACGATGGTGAATCGGATTCCATCTGTGATCAAAGCTCCTGCTGGTTTTGTAACAGCAGAAAAAGTTGCTGGACCAAATTACATGACGTATCCGATGCATATGTATTTGTAAAACGGACAAAAAAATCGCCCGTAGACTACTGTTTACGGGCAATTTTTATCCATTAACGCAATAACGACACAATATCCTTCTTCGCTGCACTCTTCGCCGGCAGCCAGCTAAAGACAATCCCGATCACTACCGACAAGCCAAATGCCAGCGTCACCGTGAATAGATCCGGCCGTACCGACAACGGAGTGAACGTACTGATGGCAAAACCTAAAAGCATCGCGATGAGATAACCGATCGTTCCGCCGACCAAGGTCAACGAGATACCTTCCAGTAAGAATTGCATCATAATGTTGCCTTTCGTACCACCCATCGCTCGCCGTACACCGATTTCTTTGGTACGCTCGGAGACAGAAATATAGATCATGTTCATGACACCGATTCCTGAAATAAAGAGCGAGATGCCGCCAATCACCGAGATCAGTAAGGTAATACTGGTCAGCAGCATGCGCAGTTGGTCCACTTGTCCAGCCAAATCCTCTGACTTATAGCTTCCCAGTTCTTTCCATGTGCCATATTTTTTCAAAGTCTCTTCTGCTTCCTTCGAGACATTTTTTACATTGGCAGTTTGCTTTATTTTCACTTGGATCATACTGCGATCTTCAGTGTTAAAATAATGCTCATAGACATTTTCTGGCACCTCTGCAACAACGTAATCCTCAGAGGTGGAGACAATGGAACCGCCATTGCGGTCCTTCATGATTCCAACAACTTCAAATAAATGCCCGCCGATCTTGATACTTTGACCGATTAGTGCTTCTGGCTCCTCTTTTTTGATTGCTTTTGCAGCAGTCTGATCAATCACCACAACGGGATTTTCATTATAATAATCACTGGCTTGAAGAGGACGACCATACAGGACCTCGCTCCCTTCATTTTTCAATAATTTGAAACAATTCCAACGACCATCATTTCCCACATCATCAAAGGTTTGGTCTGCGTACTTGATGCCATTGCGAGAATTGTCATAATAGCTCACTGATTGCACCCCAGGGATACTCTCAATCTTACTGATATCCTCTTCGGTAAACGCATCTAACCCATTCTCATAGAAATCCCCATTTTTCGGCGTATAGGTATAACCAACACTGCCATCAAATTGATCCAATCCAATAAATTCTGACGCATAATTTTCAAAGGCGCGACCAATCGAAAAGACCGTGATCACCGCAGAAACTCCAATAATCAAACCAATCATGGTCAAAAAACTTCGCCGTTTATTTTTTCCAATGGCCTTGAAAGACGTTTTCCATACTTCACTAAACCGCATGTGCAACACCTTCTTCCAAGATCTCGCCATCTTTTACCGTAATAATCCGTTGACAATACGCTGCCGCTTCTGGATCATGGGTTACCATTAGGATCGTGACTTTTTCCTCTTCATTTAAGCGTTTAAATAATTGCATGATTTCTTCAGAGGTATGACTGTCTAGCGCACCTGTCGGTTCATCCGCCACGATAAATTTAGGATTGCCAACGATAGCCCGAGCAATCGCCACTCGCTGCTGCTGACCTCCAGAAAGCTGCTTCGGTAATTTATTGTATTTATCCGCAATCCCGACTTTTCGCAAAGCCTCCATGACCAGCGGTTTGGTTTGCTTTTGCTTCATTCCGCCATAAAGCAGCGGCAACGCCACATTTTCCATAACCGTATTGTTATCGATCAGCTGGAATGCTTGAAAAACAAAACCAACCGATTTATTCCGCAAAGCTGAGAGCTTCTCATCGTTGAAGCGATACGCATCTTCTCCTTCAAAACGATAGCTTCCTTCGAAATCACCATCTAAAAAGCTAATCGTATTGATTAGCGTTGATTTTCCTGAACCAGATGGCCCCATTACTGCGACAAATTCGTGCTCTTCGATGGTCAGACTAATATTCTTTAAGACATGAATCTGCTCCTGATCCGCCGTGTATAATTTGTTGATATTTTCCATCACGATCATTCAACGGTCACATCCATCCCATCCTTGACGTCTTTTGCATCTTTGACTATTTTATCGTTCTCATTCAGGCCTTCACGTAAAATATAATAGCCATTGCCTTTTTCAGCAGAGATGGTATGTTTTTCAGCTTTTCCTTTAGCGACTTTGTAGACCACCTGTTCACCGTCCTTTTTCACCACGCTCTTAAGGGGTAAATGGATCTCATTGCGTGGGATCAATAATTCAACAGAATAGCCAACAGGTATCGTTTCGTCAGGAACCGCCGTAAAGTTATAGGTCACCAAACTGTTTGTGTCCTCTTTCGTTGGTTCGTTGTTCATTTCTGCTAATGAAGTGAATTTGCCTTTGACCGTTTTTTCGTTATTCGCATATTTGATCTCAATCGGTTCGTTCAAGGTAATCTTAGAACGATCATACTCGGTGACTGTTCCCTTAATGGCAGATTCTTCGCTCTTTAAGACCATCAAGGCTTGCTGCGGATCATTTTTTGCATCTTCGTTTAAGGCCGTTACCACTGAATCGTTCGCTGCTCGAATCACTTCACCCCAACGATAAGTCACCAAAATCTGATCTTTCGTCACATGATCGCCTTCGTTTACGTGAATGGTTTGAATCGGGCCTTTTTCTGAATCAACTAGAACCGTTTGTTTTTTCGTTGATTGAACCTGCCCTTTTAAATGCAGCGGTGTTTGCTTGCTAACTTGGTACAGTTCCACTGCAGTGTCATCCTTTGCGTTTGCTTGGGTATTTTGATAGAGGAAAAAACCAGCCCCCGCTGCCACTAACACTCCGATACCAATAATTATTTTTTTCATTTTTTTGCTCCATTCCTTCCATTCCAAAATTCTTACACTTGTTGCTTACTCTTTAAATTTTAGAGGAAAGTTCTGATCGCTACTTCCAACGAAAGTACAAAATCTAAATAGGACTTTAGACCGAAGAACATTTGTTTTTTTAATGGATGAAGAATTGTCGAATGCATTAGTAAGGACTCGTTGACACCAAGGACTTCTTTCATAACAAAAAGCATCATCAGAGTTCCTCCCAACGATGCTTGAATTTATTTATTTTCCCTTATTGATCTCTTTAGCGACCCGTTCATTCATTTTGCGTTTTAACTCATTGATTCGCGTTTTCGCTTGAATCTCATGAAGCATATTCTCTGCAAATTCCCCCACGTCTTCGCCAACTAATTCCAATACTGGAACATGATTGCTGGCACCTTCTTCAAAGAAGGCCAACAATTCATACATTGGCGTTAGCATATCCATGCCGTCCCCTGCTGTAAATTCCCATAAGAAATTTTGGATTTCTTTGTAGACTACCTGATATTCACGAGGTAATTTTTTTAGTCCCGCCATCTGCTCCCTATATTCTGCTTTGTCCGTATAAACTCTTTTGAAGTAGCTAAATACATTTTTATCACTCATTGTTCTGACTCTCCTTTAGCTTATCGATCTGTCCAGAAATAAATTCCCAACGCTGCCAAAACAACGCCAATTCATTTTCTCCTGCTTCATTCAATGAATAGAACTTTCGCATCGGACCAAGTGAAGATTTTTTCTTTGTAACAGTCACTAATTTTTTCTTTTCTAGTCTTAATAAAACTGTATAAACCGTTCCCTCAACAATATCTTCAAAGCCATATTTTTGTAGGTTATTCGTAATTTCATAGCCATAGGTTTCGTGTTGATTGATAATTTCTAAGATCATTCCTTCAAGCACGCCCTTTAGCATCTCTGTAATCCCGTTCACTGTTATCATCCTTCCCAGCTGCTGTACTAACGTAATTTTTTCCGATAGACATATATAGATAATACTTGGAAAATCACGATTGCGCCAATACTCCATACGAATGCCACCCAGATATCTGCGGGAATTTTTCCGTCGGTCAAAATTGAACGTAAAGAATTAATGATCGGGGTCATTGGCTGATAATCTGCAAAACCTCGCAAAACTTTAGGCAATGTTTCTGTTGGCACAAAGCCTGAGCTGATGAATAATAGACCAATCAGCAAGTAAGAAAAGGCGATTGCTGTTTCATTATTCCTAGCGATCAATCCAAAGAGGACGGCAATCCAAGATAGTGCGTAAGTCGCAACCAGCAAAAGCAGCAGCCCCACAGCCCAATCAAATACATCTGCCTTTGGGCGAAATCCAATTAAAATACTGCTGATCAGAACAAGTAGCGCTGAGATAAAATTGAAAATGACACTGGTCATCACGTGACTATTCAAAATCGCGGACTTCGCGATCGGCATGGAATGGAACCGTTCAAAAATACCATTTTGAACATCCGTGTTTAAACGAAAAGCGGTATAACCAACGCCGCTGGCAACAGTAAACAATAAAATTGCCGGCACGATAAAGCCTTTATAGGTCTCTTGCGGGATCGTCATCGCCCCACCGAAAATATAAATGAATGCCAGCATTAGCATGATCGGCATCAGTACCACGGTCATGATTGTATCCACACTTCGGGTCATATGCTTCATCATTCGTCCGGTCAATACCATCGTATCTGCGAATACGTTCATTTTTCTCCCTCCCCTCGGTTTTCGACAATCATAAAGAAGACGTCATCCAAAGAAGATTGTTTTTGGGTAAAGGTTAAAATCTCAATCTTCGCCGCCTGCAATTGATTTAAAATCGTCGTGATTCGTTCAACTTCATTATCTGTTACAACGTTCAGCGCCAATAATTCCTTATTCATTTTTCCTCCGACAAGCTGTTCAGCAGCTTCCAATGTTTCCTCATCCGCAAAGGTCAATTCCAAGGTTTCTTTTGGCAACTGCTTTTTCACCTCTGCGATGCTTCCCTGCAATGCGATTTTCCCACGATTCAAAATCGCCACGGTATCCGCCAACTGCTCCGCTTCCTCCAAATACTGCGTAGTTAGAAAGATCGTCACCCTCGCTTTTTTCAACGAACGGATCATTTGCCATAGAGCAGCCCGCGCCTGCGGATCTAATCCAGTCGTTGGTTCATCCAAGAAAAGAATTCTGGGCGGATCGATCAAGCTCATCGCCAAATCCAATTTACGCCGCATCCCGCCAGAGTACGTTTGCGTCGGTCGATCCGCCGCTTCTTGCAGATCGAATTCCGTTAACAGCTCATCAACCTTTTCCGTATAATTTTTCATATGACGAAGCTTTGCGATCAAAACTAAATTTTCCCGTCCCGTTAATACCTCATCTACCGCAGCGAATTGTCCGGTCAAACTAAATTCCTTTTGAACCTTTAACGACTGCTCCAACACATTCATTCCATCGATCGTAATATAGCCATTATCTGGCTTCAGCAAAGTGGTCATCATTTTGACTGTTGTTGTTTTCCCAGAACCATTCGTTCCCAATAAAGCAAAAATGCTTCCTGTCGGCACATGAAAACTAATTTTATCTAACACCTTGTGATCAGAAAAAGATTTTTCCAAATCAACAACATTAATTGCTTCCTGCATTTTACTCACTCCTTAATCATCATTCGGTACTTTGTAATATTAAGTACAGCTATAATGTATAACTAAGTAGCTATTTTGTCAACTACTTTGTTCTACTAAGTACTAAAAATTTTCCTTTACATCTTGTTAACCATCCATTATACTTTCGTTAACCAAAATAAAATATTTAGTTAACGAAAGAGTGAGTGTATGAAATTAAGTAGTCGAGAAATTGTTTTAGCCGGATTATTTGCAGCAGTAATAAGTATTTTAGCCCAATTCACCATTCCTTTTGGGCCTATTCCATTAACTTTACAAACCTTTGCTGTAGGGTTCGTGGTAACTATTTTAGGCAAGAAAACCGGTACTATTGCCGTAGCGATGTATCTATTGATGGGGATGATCGGTTTACCTGTGTTAGCTGGCGGTTCAGCGGGAATTGCCCATTATTTCGGACCGACCGGGGGTTTTTTAGTTGGATTTATTTTTCAAGCCTATGTTACTGGTCTGATTTTAGAAAAATTAACCTTCAATTATTTTTGGTCAATCGCCGCTAATTTAGTCGGGGCTTTTATTACTCTGTTCTTCGGTTCCCTTTGGCTGAAATTTAGCGGAGGTTTACCATGGGATACGGCTTTTTCTGCCGGAATGATTCCTTTTATTCTGCCAGGCGCAATCAAAGCAGTCGCAGCTGGATATCTGGGGGTCTTGCTTGGTAGAAGGTTGCCCTTCACAAAATTGGTGTATCGTTAAATCTTTGAAGTTGGAAACGCCTATGTTATTGATGCCGCATAATGTGTTCTCAACAAAAGTTAGAAAAGAAACAAAACAATGTTTAATTGTTAGAATAAAAATAGGCTCTAAGCTCAAATTTTGAGCCTAGAACCTATTTTTAATTTTTTAATTCAAGTCCTGTCTCCAAGGCAACACGTTTTCCTTACGATAAATCGCAGCTTGCCCGATCGAATTGAACAGCTCCATTTTTTGTTTGACAACGGCTTTAGCTGCATCAATACATTCTGGATAGATCGCATTTGGGTCCCATAATTCAGTAGTCGAAAGAATCTCACGACATTTTTTGTAGAAAGCATATTTGTAGTCAGATGAAATATTGACCTTTTGAATCCCGATTTGAACCGCTTTGGCAATTTCTTCATCTGGATTAGCTGATCCGCCATGAAGCACCAATGGAATATCGACTCTGCTCTTGATGTCTTCTAGTACATCCATCTTCAATTCAGGTTTGATGTCTTTTGGATAAATTCCGTGAGCCGTACCAATTGCCACTGCCAATGTATCGATCCCGGTTTTTTCAATAAATTCTTCGGCATCCTCTGGTTTCGTGTAAATAACTTCCGACACGCCGCCTTCAACCGATGTTCCCGTATTCCCGATCGTACCTAATTCCCCTTCAACGGAAACACCAATCTTATGACAAACATCAACGACTTCCTTCGTGATGGCGATATTTTCTTCAAACGGTAGTAATGACCCATCGATCATGACTGAACTGAATCCACAGTGGACAGCGCGCATGATGCTGGCTAAGTTATCCCCATGATCCATGTGGATAACGAATGGCACCGAACTATTTTTTGCACGAGATACCGCATATTGGAAAAATTCATCTTTGGTAAAATCTAACTCAGTTGGATGAACCGCGATGATCGCTGGCGCATCATTTTCTTCCGCTGCTTCAATGACTACGCGTAAGAAATTACTGTCTGCGACGTTAAAGGCTCCTACGGCGAATTTATTTTCCTTTGCGACTTCTAGCATTTGCTTCATATTGATTAACATTTGACTTTGTCTCCATTCTCATTTTAAGATTTATTTTTTGAACCCGAAAGTTCGATATACCGTTTCACAACTTCTTTTCCAGCTGCCATCGTTTGATGAACAAGCGTCGGATAATCCACCTCAGGATTTTCTGCTAATTGCTTTTGGACTTCGGCTTTTTGCGCCTTCATAAAATCTGAACCCACATTGATCTTATTGATCCCTAATTCGATCGAACGCAGGATATTTTTCTCACCTGCGCCTGATCCGCCATGTAATACTAACGGTAAATTTGTCGCTGCTTTGATTTTTTCGACAATATCAAACCGGAAATCCGGCACATACCCTTCTGGATAATCTCCGTGACTGGAACCATAAGACAGTGCTAAACAATCAACACCCGTCTCGTTAATAAAACGAATCGCATCGTCGGGATCGGTGTACATCTCATCATTGGTAAAATGATCACCAGCCACCGCCCCCATATCGCCAACTTCAGCTTCTACGCTGGCATTGTAGACCTGCGCCAGCTCTACCATGGCTTTAGTGATCCGAATATTTTCTTCTAACGAATACATCGAAGCATCCATCATGACGCTGGAAAAGCCTTCATGCAGACACTGTTTCACGAACGCGACATCCTGTCCATGATCTAAATTAATCGCCACTTCGACTTTGGCATTATTTGCCATTCGAATAATCGGTTGGGTCAAATAGCGAATATCCAAATGCTCTTTTAAATGATCCTGCAATAAATCGACAATAATCGGTGAACGCATTTCCTCTGCCGCTTCGATTACCGCTTTGGCTGTTTCCAAATTGAAGCAATTGATCGCCATTACGGCATAGTTTTCACGATTGGCCTTTTGCAACATTTCTTTCATCGAAACATACATGTGACAAAACTCCTTTTTCATACTAAAGAATTAATTTTTCTCTGAAAAATTAGTTCGATTTTCAAGCCGTATATCATTCCACTGGGTTCATTACCTGTGATTCTGTGTTGCTTTTGATTTAAGTTTTTTCAACGAATCTAACTGCGAAAAGTGGAACTGACACCCTTACTACGAAATCTTGATGGAAGAAAAATCTACTTCTTCCTCTTCTTCATCGTCCTTGATTTCATTTTCCACTGGCTCTTTCTTCAGAACGAACAACAAAATTCCGGTAATCGCTGAACCAATCAATAACGCTAACGTAAACTTCAATGGATCAGTCATCGCTGGGATAATGAACACTCCGCCTGACGGAACCGGCGAACCAACGCCCCACGACATACTCAAGCCGCCGCCAATTGCCGCGCCAACTGTACAAGAGAAGATCACCCGCAATGGATCAACTGCTGCGATTGGAATAACACCTTCTGTAATCATGCAAAGTCCCATTGGGAAAGCGATTTTGATATTGTCTTCCTCTTCTTTGGAATATTTGCGTTTGCGAACAATTTTAGATAATACCCAAGAGATCGTGACACCAAACGGCGGTACCATAGAAGCCAATACTTTCACGGCTTCTGGTCCCTGCACACCCTCTAGTAGCAAGCCATCGGCAAATAGTGACGCTACTTTATTAACCGGACCACCGAAATCAAAGGCAGCCATTCCGCCAACAATTGAGCCAAATAAGAATTTACCCGAACCTTGTAGCCCTTCTAAGAATTCGGTCAACGCTTCTGTTGCCCAAACAATCGGCAATCCGATGACAAAGAACATCAATAAGCCAATGATCAATGTAGATAAGAGCGGTACGATCATCATCGGCATCAAACCTTGTGCCCATTTTGGAACCTTCAGATTTTTCACTAAGAATAGTACAAAGAAACCAACCAAGTAACCACCGAGCATCCCGCCTAAGAAACCAGCACCGATGGCATTCGCGATCAACCCCATAAACAAACCAGGTCCAATACCCGGACGGTCAGCAATTGAATACGCGATGGCCCCCGCGATAACCGGTGCCAATAATCCCATCCCCAAAACACCCAATGAGACTAACGCATCTGGAACCGAATAGGCCGCCTTATAATCCTCAATCACTCCGCCACCTGTCAAATTTCCAATCGCGATCAACAACCCTGCCGTAACAACAACCGGTAACATGTACGAGATTGCCGTCAGGGCATGCTTTTTCAATTGAAGCTGCTTAAACATTTAGTTCATCTCCTTATTCAAATTAATGTATTTATTTTCTTCCAGAAAAATAAGTCTGATTTTCAAGCCGTATACCATTCCACTAGGATTTTTATTCTTTTGCAGTGGACTAATTCTATGCTGTGTTTTCTTCACTGATTAAACTATGAAGAGTGGAACTGGCATCCTTTTTCATATTAAAGTTAAAGAAATAATTTCCTACGCCTTTACAATTTCCTCTTCGATCTTATTAATCAAACCCTTTGGTGCTTTGATTACCATGCTGGTCGGGATTTCCACCACCTTTTTTCCTTCAAAACGGTCTTTTCCGCCGATCTTGATGTCTGCGGCGATAATCACGACATCGGCGGCTTTGATTTCTTCCATGGTTAACTCGTCTTCTGTTCCGATGGTTCCTTGTGTTTCGATGTGAACGGTGTGACCTAAGGCTTTGGCGGCTTTTTCTAATTTCTGTTTGGCAATGTACGTATGGGCGATGCCTGACGTACACGCTGCGACTCCAACAATTTTCATCATCTATTCCTCCATTTTCTTTTTTAATCTTCTTCCATTGGGTCCTTTGATAACAATTCCATCATTTCCGCTTTGGTCCGAGCATTGACCATATTTTCGATGAAATCTTCATCGGCTAAGAGCATCGCAACCTTCTGCAATAACTTGATATGCATAGTGTTGGCATCGGTATTCTTCACGGCGAATAAAATAATTACGCGAACAGGTTCCTCATCCAAGGATTCCCATGGGATCGGCATGGCGGCTTTACCGACAACTAACGAGGTCTTGATCACGCTATCCGATTTTCCATGAGGAATCGCAATACTATTTCCGATTCCCGTCATGCCTTCTGCTTCGCGTTCGAAAACATCTGCCATAAAGTCGTCCTCGTCAGCAATGTCCCCATTTGCCATTAGCAATCGTGTCAATTCATGAATTGCTTCTTCTTTTGTTGTCGCTTTCATTTCTAATTGGATTAAATCTTCGGTAATCACATCCGCGATACTGAAATCGTCCATCATTTGCTCTGCTGTCATCTCATATCTCTCCTAACATCTCTTTCACTCGTTTTTCGTCTTGTTTTGTAAATACTGAATTCACCAAAATCGTCGGGATCATCATGTCGATGGTTAAATTGACAGTGGTTAAAATCAGATCAATGTTTTGATACTTTTCTGGTGCCTTGGAAAATTTGCGTGCCGATAAGACATCGACAATTTCTAACTCGGGAAATGCTTTGCGAACCTTTACCTTCAATAGCTCTGAAGTCCCTACCCCGCTGCTGCACATGATCAGCACACGTTTTTTCGAATGGATCATTTCTTTATACTTCACAAAATACAAAGTCAAAAATCCGATCTCATCTTCAGAAATCTCATTTAATTGAAACTTTTCTTCGGCCGCTTTGCTGACCTGTTGGACTTGTTGAAAAACCTCTGGATACTCCAGCTTGATATCTCCTAATAAATCATTTTTAACGATGATCTCGTTTTTCAAACGATACAATAATGGGTCAATGTGCTCATAAAGATCTTGGCGATTCGGCTGATGATCGACCTTCATCCCCATCAAGCGACTCATTTCGGTGGCAAAAAAATCAGTGATCGCCAATGCTTCCTTTGATTTTCGATTCAGCTTGATTGGTTCCTTTTCCATTCGCGAAGAAATCAGGTATTGGAATAAATAAAACGTCTCACTTTCCGGTAGAACAATATTCAGATAATGATTCAGCTTTGTAATCACCATCTTGGAAAGCTGATACAGTTGATCATATTGCGTGATCAGTGCTTCTTCATCAGGATCTAACAGCTCCGCACAGGTATCTGCGTGAATTTCTCCTTCCCGTACACGTTTGATTAAAATGTAAATATGAGAAAAGATATTGCTGTTATAGGGATAAGCAATCCCGTTTTGCAATTTTCTTTCAATGTACTCTAATAACGAAGTAATAAAGTTGATGTCATAGGAACTGATTTTTTCCTGTTGTGTGGAAAAGTCTTCCTCCCAGACACGATTCGCGCTGATCAAATGATTCACCGCTTTGCGAATGTGCTTTTCTGTTCCTTCGATAGAGACACGTTGTCCTTTGCGAATCAGTGACAGCTGGTACTTCAGCAAAAATTCATTCATCCGTACCAAATCATTCGTAATCACGGTATTGCTGACATAATATTCGTCGAACAAATCATTGATCAACACTTTTTTGGGGGATTTGAATAACAAAGCCAACAGAATTGTATTCCTTCTTTCTGATGGACCTTGCACAGTATCATTGCCTCGTTTTCGGACACTTTCTTTTAAATAATTGTCATAATCTAAACGAAATCCTTTTCCGACTTCCGCTGAAATGAGCTCTCCGACATCGGAGGCTTCATTGATTTTTTTAATCGTACGGTAAATGGTTTTCGTGGAAACATTGGCAAATTCAGCTAACTCTTGAGCGGTGAGTGTCATCCCATGTTTGATAAACAGTTCGATCAATTGTGTTTCACGTTTGCTTAGCTGCATTTTGTCAACCTCCTTGTCATTAATATAGCCTTTTTTTATTCACGTACATTTTTTCTTATGTCCATTGAAATGGACATTTCCGTAAAACGCTTTCAATAACTATTTTAAATTATTCGTTGAAAATAACTTGATCCTCAAAAAAGTAAAAAAATTTAATACTCTAAGAAAGTGCTTCAGATTGACCAATTCTCTCACCTCCCTCCATTTTTCTTGAACGGATAAAAAAAACAGCGAAAAAATCGCTGTCGAACTAGTTATCCCCAACACAAGAATTTTATTTTCATACCCTTTTTGACTGAAATTATGCTTTAGTTTTCCACCTGTGCAAAACTTGCTTGCTTCGCTAATTGATAAATTGGTACCAATTGTTTATAGGTTTCTACCATAAATGCTTGAGCGGCTTGCGGATTTTTCCAAATCGGATCTTCCCTTTTGATGATTCGACCAATTTGAAATTCGCCTTTTTTCACATCACGAAACCTTATCAACAGTTTTTCTATGCGTTCTGGCGATAGCTCTTCTACTTTCGGCTTTGTGTGATCACCGGATAGAACAAAATCTGGGGATAAGTTTTCAAAAATTTCTGGATGGTCTAGTAAAATTTGCGCAATCGCTTTTTCTTCCTTCGGCTGATCAATACAGGACAGCCACATAAAAACATACTCCGGCCAAATTCCCAGCTGAAAATGCGGCTCCATTTTGTATCCACGCTTTTGTCGGCTCAATGCTGACCAAGTATTTTCAGGCGGATAGGTCGTCCTGCGGCGATGCTGGGCAATGTGGATAAATAGCTTTTCGTCTAGCAGCGGCTCTAACTCCTGTTGAAAAACTTCATCTAACTGTTGAAAAGTTGGTTGAACTTCCTGGCGAATCGCTGCCATTCGTTCATCCAAGCCGTCGATATCAAAAACTTCAAAACTCTTTTCAGTGAACATGTTACTCCCCCTTATTCCTACTATCGTAATTCTACCTATCTTATCGCTGAGTCACAAGTTATCAACTACCCATGTTGATAAAAATTCGTAGTGATTTTCCCTTCGAACAAACATCGTTTCAAAATTTTGATAAAACTCGCTGATTCTTTTGCTATTTTAAAGAAAATATTTCCTTCTCTTTGTGAAATCAAGTATATTATAAGTAGCCATTTTATTATTGGAGATTCAGAAATTTATTTCTGAGGAGGGTAAAACGAATGATTTCAGACGCAATTGGCTTCGAGAAAAAATTTCGTTTAAAAGAAGACAAAAAATTTGAACAATACAAGATCATGCTTCCGAAACTACGAGAAAATGATGTGATGATAAAAATTTCCGCTATCTCGATAAGTACCTTAGATACCCAGATTCGACAAACGATTAAAGGAGCGAAGAAACCCTATATTTTAGGCTTTGGCGGTGTCGGCATTATTACCCGACTAGGCAGCAGCAATCAATACTTAAATGTTGGTGACCGTGTTCTCTATGTAAATAAGGTCGGAAAATACGGCAGCTATAGTAACTTTCAAATCGCTGATGTCCGTTCCATCGTCAAACTGCCAGACTCTTTTCCTACCGATGAAGCCGCCGCTTTTTCCTATAGCTTTTTCTTGGCTTTTGAAGTGTTGTTCAGCCAACTGCAATTGACACCTAAGCCGAAAAAAAATCAGGGAAACCTATTGATCCTAAACACCTCTGACGGGCTAGGCGCGACCATTATCCAATTAGCGAAGTGGGCTGGCTTGAAGGTCGCCGCTACGATCGATAAAAACAATTCAGAAATCTGGATCAAAAACATGGGGGCGGATGTCGTCGTCTCTCAATCCACTCAGCTATCAAAAGAATTGACAAACGCGGAAATGACACCGGTTGATTATGTGATCAATTTAGATACTGAAAAGGAAAAAAACTTCGATCATCTGTCGGAATTCAAGGATACGGCCAAGGTGCTGCTCTTGCACTTCATTAATAAGAAAAAGAAAAATTTTGATCCAGACTATCTCAACTTCTATTGCGAAGATTTCTTGGAGGCTTCTTTTACTACCGATGAAGGCATCGAGTATTCCCGCAAGATCATGGAGCTTTTGGTCTATTTATGGGAAAAAAATCAACTAACATCCATTTTGACTGCACAGCTAAACGGCTTTTCAGATAAAAATTTCTACGGAGCTCATAAGCTGATCGAAAACAACCCAAACTTTCGTCATCTAGTTTTAATCAACTGACACAATCTCGTTCAATTGAACGAGATTTTTTTATGAAAAACAATTTTTGGAGCTAAAAAGAAGCTGTTCTTTGCTTCCATAACGTTTGTTGTCATTTCCTATAGAAATTTCTCGTTTTTCTGAGGTTAACATTTGCTAATTACAAAGAATGGGATTAAGATATAAAATGAAATTTTCATTTACATTTTCATTTCAATTATTTTATAGGAGGTCTTTATGGATTATTCACTGACTACTCGGTTAGCAGCTGAGTTCTTGGGAACTGCTTTGCTAGTAATGCTAGGAAACGGTGCAGTTGCCAATGTTGATTTAAGAGGGACAAAAGGTTACGGAAGTGACTGGATGTTGATTGCAGTAGGTTATGGCTGCGGGGTTATGATTCCTGCAATGATTTTTGGCGGTATCAGCGGCAATCACATCAACCCAGCGTTTACGATTGGTTTAGCTGTTAGCGGCATGTTCCCTTGGGCGGAGGTTCTTCCTTACATCGTTGTCCAAATTCTTGGTGCGATGGTCGGACAATTAGTCGTAGTAGCCAGCTACAAGCCTTATTACGATCAAACAGAAGACAAACTACATGTGTTAGGTACCTTCTCAACGATCAATAGTGTCGGTTCTAAATTTAACGGATTCGTGAATGAATTCTTCGGATCATTCATTTTATTCTTCGGCGCACTAGGAATTACCAAAGCGCCATTCTTCCAAAACAATTTAGGAACAGCACACTTAGCATTAGGTTTCTTAGTTTGGACATTAGTCGCATCCTTCGGCGGACCAACTGGCCCAGGTTTAAACCCAGCTCGTGATTTAGGTCCTCGTATCATGCACGCCATCTTACCATTGAAACACAAAGGCGATTCACAATGGAGCTACTCATGGGTACCAGTACTTGCCCCAATCATTGCTTCAATCGTAGCAATCGCATTATATAAAGCATTGTTTATCTAAAAACACGAAACTGCCGCAATTTTTTGCGGCAGTTTTTTTAATCAACAATCTCCTAAAAAGAGCTGTTGCCTACTATTTACAGTTCCATCACGTATTAATTCAATCAAAAAAGAATAGCCACTCTAGCTCTTCCTTCTATTTAAACCAATCCTTCAACAAACTCGACCGGAAACATTGTTTTTTCAGCCGTTTCTTCTACAGTCATGCCTTGAGCCAAATAGCGTTTCGCCACACTAGCCATACTTTCTGCGACCTCCACGATAAATTTATCATAGTCGTAAAAACGCAGCACACGCTGCCCCCAAGGATACTCTTTACTGTGATGCAGAAAGTCGATTCCTTCAACCTTTGAAAGCTTGTCTTCCCATTTGTCTAAATCCTCAACCTCAAAATACAGTTGAAAATTATCCGACTGCTCCTTTGGATTCAATGGAACACCCAACAACCCTTGATAATCAGCCTGTAATGAAAAGCCGCTCTCAAAAGCAACATGAACATTATCCAGATCCATTTCTATTTTTTGTTCCATAACCTCTACATAGAACTGCTTCGCCTTCGTCATATCCTTCACTGCCAATAACACTCCACCAAAATTCATTCCTATCACCATCAGAGCCGCTACTCGACTCTCCTTCCTTTTTTACTAAATATACCCTTAGAATTTGGCGATTTCACTGTAAAAATCGGACATCTTCCGTTGATAAGCTTGCGGTGTAATGCCCGTCATCAGTTTAAAATCACGATTGAAGTGAGAGAAATCGTAATAACCGGCGGGTTCCAACACTTTTGTAATTACCCCTTGCCTTCGATTTAGTAAACGGATCGTTTGATTAACTCGGACTAAACGAGCAAACATTTTGGTGCTCATTCCCAGATATTCATTAAACAGTCGCGTAAGATGGCGTTCACTATAAAATACCTCATTAGACAACTTCTTTAAGGAGATATTTCCTGATTGTTGAACGATCATTTTTCTCGAAGTAGCCAACTCTGGCGGACAGTCCTTTAAGAGAGCATGAACAAATAGACGATCAACTCCAGCCAGTAGCTCTTCCACACTTTCCGCTGCCTCCAACAATTCCATCAGTACCTGATTCAATTTGGCATGAAGCAATTGAAAAGAAAAATGCCGATCCGCTAATTCATTTTGCTTAAGACTTAGAAACGCATGAAGTCCAGCCGGTTGAAATTCCACGATGAATATCTGATTGAAAGTCGCAGCTTCCTCACCTACATTGGCAGCCGCAGTCATTGGCCCAAGTAGCTGGTTCTCGATTTGATGGTCCTTAAACCCGCATACTAATGTCCCACAACCATGAGGAATGACCGTATAATTCTCAGAAATCGCCTGTTTCGTCGGAAAAGTCAATGTATAATTCGAAATATAAGGCAACAATGCCGCATGTGGCCTCACATACATACAGTCTTGATTCCGAAAAATAATCCGTTGATTCTGCGGATACAAAAACAACGCCTTTTGATTGATCATTCCCTCACCTCATTCATAGTAACGATTCAATTTTGGTTAAAATTGATTGATTTTCATTCCGGATACCATTTTACTAATCTACTGAAGTAGAAAGTAAAACTGGCAACTTCATTCATATTAATGACTCAATTCTATCATCATATCAAGACTTTTTTAGTTGCTACTAGATATTCATAACTTCCTTAAATAGTTATAACGTGTTATAATTCTATAAAAAAGAGGGGATTTGAATGGGACAAATCAAAGTACGGAAGATTGGTAATTCCGTTGGAGGAATATTCCCTAAAGAATGGGGATTACACGAGGGAGATATCTTGGAGGTTAAAAAAGAAGGAAATTACTTCATATTAGATGCCCAAGAAGTCGCAAAAAAGAAAGATCGTGAGTTAATCGAAGAGAGTTTTGCAGAGTTTGAAACGAATCATACTGTTTCTGAAGAAGAAATGACTACGCTCTTTAGCAAATATGGTTGGGGTGAGAAATGAAATCTTATCAGCTCATTTATTCCGTCTCTTTTAGAAATAGCCTGATCCAGCTTATATCGGAATGGGAGAACGAACTTTTTCTTTCAGAAGAAAAAATCAAACACTTCGTTCAATTAATTTATCGCTCACTAGAATTATTAAAACTATTTCCTAAAATGTATGAAGATGTTTCTCCATTATATGGTTTTGACATTCCGACTTATCGAATCTTGATTGGTCAAAGTTATGCAATCTTTTACCGAATCGATGAAGAGAATCATTCAGTTCTAATTGGAAAAATCTTTAAACAGAAACAAATGCATCTGAAATTTTAAAAGACCAAGCACAATGATTAACTAAAAAACTGCGACTCTCATCGAGAATCGCAGTTTTCCATTTATTTAGTTAGAAACGCCAACGCATTGTCAATCAAATGCTGAACCGTTTCTTTCGGCATAACCGACATAATATCTGTGATTTGAGGAGCAGATTTACTGTCGGTGAAGACGACGTTCAACGGCATATACAGTTTACGACCCTTTTGTCCTGTTTCTGCTTGAACAGCTGACAAGATGGCAGGATAATCCACTGGTTCTGTCGCATCTTTTATTTTTTCTGACATCGCAGTCAAAATTTGTTTAACGCCTTCGCTATCAAATTCTGCCAAGTCGGTATAAGTGAAGGTCACTTGGTTGGCATTTTTGATAAACAAGATTTTTTCCATAAATGTCATTAAAGTCTTGGCTTCTGTGTGATAGATATCCACGACTTTTTTAACAAAATCAAGATCCTTTTCGATGCCGATTGCTTTTAATTGTTCTGCTACGTCTGTTTCAGCAGCGTCAACTAACAGCATGATTCGTCTAGTTAATTCGTCAACGGAAGTTTTTTTAATGTATTCCGCATTGGTCCAGTCAAGTTTCTTTTGATCGAAATAAGCAGGCGAAGCAGACATCCGATTGATATCGTAAGCTTCGATCAATTCATCACGAGTGAACAATTCTTTTTCTCCCACTGGTGACCAACCAAGAAAGGCGATAAAGTTCAGCAACGCTTCATTCAAGTAACCATATTTACGATATTGACTAATGAATTGCAGGGTATTTTTATCACGTTTACTCAATTTTTTATGAGTATCCAAGCTATAGATCAGTGTGATATGACCAAATAGCGGTTGCGGGATACCTAGTGCTTCGTATACTGCGATTTGTTTTGGTGTATTCGCAATATGGTCATCCCCGCGTAAAACATGAGTCATCTTCATCAAATAGTCGTCAATCACTACGGCAAAATTGTACGTTGCCATGCCATTACTTTTTTCAATAATGAAATCTCCGCCGATATTGTCTGAATTGAATTCCACCCGGCCTTTAATCATATCGTCCCAGCCATAAACATGGTCTTCAGGCAAATGAAGGCGAACGGTCGGTTTTCGGCCTTCTGCTTCGGCTTGTTTGATTTGTTCTTCTGTTGCGCCATACCAG
This sequence comes from Enterococcus avium ATCC 14025, assembly GCF_000406965.1. GTDB lineage: Bacteria > Bacillota > Bacilli > Lactobacillales > Enterococcaceae > Enterococcus_A > Enterococcus_A avium. The sequence goes on from NZ_KE136367.1 coordinate 95,775, forward strand.
CGACCATCATAATGAGGCGCGATTTTGGCTTCGATTTGTTGGTCATGTAATTCTTTTAATTCTTCTTCGGTGGCATAGTCTTTATAGGCTAAACCAGCGTCTAATAATTGTTGTACATATTTGTGATACAAATTCACACGATCTTTTTGGTGGTAAGGGGCAAATTCAACTTTCGGTTTATCCGGACCTTCGTCCCAGTCGATACCTAACCAATGAAGATTTTCCATCTGGCTTTCTTCACCATGCGGAACATTTCTTTTCAAGTCAGTATCCTCGATTCGCAATACCCAAGTTCCCTTATAATGTTTGGCAAACAGATAGTTGAATAACGCCGATTGCGCATTCCCTAAATGTAAAAAACCTGTTGGACTTGGTGCGTAACGAACTCGTACGTCGCCGGTAACTTCTACTTTGTCTTTTTTCAATTTGATTCCCTCCAGTTTAAAAGCCCTAATAAATAATGCAATTATTAGGACTTTAATAACAGATGCTATTATAGGTTAAGATGCGTGATGAATCAAATGATTACGATTTAGATCGTCAATTGCGCGATGTAAATCATCAATGAAGTCATCACAGATAGCCATGGTCATAGCTGGACGAACGACGATTCGGCTAATAGTTACATCGTCAAGATCTTTTGGAAGTGGATAAGCAGGCACTTGCCAGCCGTATTCCTTCAACTTGTCTTCTAAATCGTATAGATTCCAAGTTAATTCGATATTATCCGCAATTTTCCAACAGTTGATTGGTAATTTTGATCCATCATTGATGATATCAAAAATACCTAGTGCTTTTAATTCTGTATTGATTCGTTTAGATACTTCTCTGACATTGTTCATGATAGCTGTGAATCCTTCACGACCAAAACGAATCAAGTTGTAGTATTGTGCCACAATATGTGCCCCGCTATGTGAGAAGTTAATAGCGATCGAATCTACGCTGCTTCCAAGGTAAGGTACAGCAAAACGCATTTCTGATGGTAAATATTCTTCCGTATTTTCACGCCAAACAATCCAGCCAATCCCAGGATAGACCATCCCGTATTTATGTCCTGAAACATTGATTGATGCTACATTTTTCAAACGGAAATCCCATGGTTTGAACCCATCAACAAATGGTGCAAAGAAACCGCCAAAGGCTGCGTCTACGTGGATTTTGATTGGTAATTTAGCTGTTTTGTTGTATTCAGAAACAAGTTCATCTAATTTTTGAATATCATCTACTTGGCCAGTGTAAGTGATCCCTTGGATACCTACGACCCCAATCGTATTTTCATCTACGTAATCCATCACGATGTCAGTATTTAATGACATATGGTTTTCATCCATTGGAATTTCCCGCATCTCGACATTCCAGTACGTACAGAATTTTTCCCATACTACTTGGAATGCAGACATGATAACTAAGTTAGGTTTGTGTTCATGCAAGTTGTCGATATCTAATCCGGCTGCTTTTGCGCGGTGTTTCCAGCTGTGCAACAAAGCCAATCCGCCTAGCATACAACCTTCTGAAGAACCTACTGTTGAAGTTCCGATGAAGTCTTTATATAATTCTTTGCCTTCACCAATATTCCACATATGGGCAATCATACTAATTGAATAATTTTCCATTGCTGTGGTTTTTGGATATTCTGATTTGTCAATCGCATTCGTTTCAAGTGAACCAAGCATCAAGCGATCCGCTTGTGGTTCCATTTGAGTCGTACAGAATGTAGCCAAATTTTGATCTGCTTTCGCTTCATTCAACCGAATATGATTGACGAGCGTCTCGGCTGTGTCAGGGTTCATACCCTCATCAGGTAATACTTGTTTAGGCATGCTACGTGCTGCTTCTCTGCTTCCTAAAAATGAACTTTCTAAATAATCTGTATGCATTTAAAAGATCTCCTTATTCGTATTAAAGTAATCATTTTTCCAGGGGAAAATGAGTTCGTTTCTCTTGCCGTATATCATTCCGCTAAACTTCTCTAGCTGTATTTCAAAAAACTTTTTATTTTCTTGCTGCCTAGATAAACTGTGAAAAGCGGAACTGACATCCTTATTCGTATTAAAGTAATCATTTTTCCAGGGAAAAATGAGTTCGTTTCTCTTGCCGTATATCATTCCGCTAAACTTCTCTAGCTGTATTTCAAAAAACTTTTTTATTTTCTTACTGCCTAGATAAACTGTGAAAAGCGGAACTGACATCCTTATTTGTACTTTCTTATATTTTCTAATGAACTTGATGGTGCAAATTTTTTCCTGATTTATCATGATGATGCAAGGTCCAATTTCCATGGAACAAATACATGATGAAAGGTATAAAGAAAACGATGATAAAAGCCGTTAATAATAATGTTAGGTACGTATGTTTTTGTTGCATGCTGTAAGCAGCTGGTGGGAAGAATGTTACGACAAACCCGAAAGCTGATAAAACTAAACCTAGAACACCCATGATGACACGCATTACTTTTGATTTGGCTGCACGGAATGTCCGATGCAAATCGTCGTGTTTGAACACTAAAACTAAATAAGTAACAAACATCAGCATATACATTAAGGTATACAGAGCAACCGTTAAACTCATCGCTGTTTGGAATGAAAGGTTTGATTTGTCTCCACCGGCACCAAAGGTTAGTAACGCAGCCATGATTGAGACGATCACACCTTGCAAGATCATGACGTTCGTTTCGACACCATAAGGATTTATTTTAGCAAAGCGTTCTGGCAAGTAGCCTTCTTTCGCTGCTTCGTACATTCCAGCATTTGGTCCAACGACCCAACTGCTGATTTCACCAATGATCCCAATTGCTAGTAGCAAACCAATCAACCGTTCAATAAAGACCACATTGATCCATGGAAATTGTTGAACCAAAGCGCCATAAGCATAAACAATACCAGTACTTAATTGAATTTTGGCATTGGGAATTGTTGCCCCGATTGAAATCGTTCCGATAATATCAGAAGCAATCGCACAAATTGCCAAGGCCATCATTACTTTTGGATAAATAGATGGTTTCTTTAAGTCTTTAACGTGAGTAGCTGAACCTTCCGCCCCTGCAAAGGCTAAAATAAATGGCACAAATCCGACTAACACGTTGCCGCTCCAGCTTGATGGTAAAATCGTGTGTGGATTGATTTTGATTAGCATAGGATTACCCTTTACTAAATAAGTAATCGTTAAGAACAACAATAGAAAGACTGGAATAATAACCCCAATTGTAAAACTCCATTGAGCAATTTTTCCTGTGATTTTTGTTCCCCGTTGTTGTGCGAAGATCAAGCCCCACAAGATAACCATCATGATGATGAATTTGAACAATGGATTCGTATTAATAACTGGAACGTTGAAAGTGATTGATAAACAGCCAATGATGAAATACATCATGGTACACATACCAACTGTGATGTGAATCCATTGGTAAAATAGAGCAGACCAACCTAGGCGTTCACCTAGCATATGACGTCCCCAAGTAAAGATCCCGCCTTTACTCCAGCCATCAACTGAAGCCATTTCTCCAGCGGACCGAGTAACGGGAATGAACCATAGAATCCCTGCTAAAAATAGGAAAAACAATGCTGTTGGTCCTTGTTTAGCGAAGGCCGCAAAACCGTAGACTGTCATGACCATTGAAGTAGTCATTGAGAATAGTTGAACACCTGTGAGCTGATTATGATCGCTGATAGAGGCGTTCTTCTCTTCGTTATTCATTTGTGACACATCCTTTAAATTCATTGCAATCGAAGTGCGCACTTTTCGAACTACAGCCATCATCATAGACTTTACACAATCAAAGTCAAACCACGCCAGACATAGCAAATTAGAAAAAATATTAAAAGACATGCTGTCACCACGATGGAAGAAAACCTTTAATCATCGCCCTTTTCCATGAAATCTAGTGGTAAATAAAAAAGGTTTTTAAGAAAAAAAGGAAAAGGTTCAAATTGTGCAAAAAATAGACGCAAACTTTTAGAAAGCCAGCACAAATTTTTTGTATCAAATGATAGTTCTCACAAAAAAAGCGGATGCAAAAAAGAATCCTCGCAATTATCTTTAAATCAACTTTCACATAGTGCTTACCCCTCCTTTAATCATTGCGGATTATACTAGTGACCTTGAGGGAGTGTTAATTCATGAGCATCGATCTATTATTAGATTTTGAAAGTCAGGCGCTTTTTGCCATTTTTACTTATTTAAAGGAAAATCCAGGCTTTCACGATATCAATGAAATTTCAGAGCAAATTGGTTTTGAAAAACGAACAACGTTGAAATATTTAGAGCGTTTAGCGATGCTTTCTAACGAAGTAAAGGAACATATTGGAATCGATCCGCTAACTATATCGGAGCGGAACTACCGAATTATTCAACAAAATTATGTGGAGAACAAAGAATTGAGCTTAGCCATCTATCACATCTCGATCAAGATTGACCTGCTGGAGGGGTTACTGCTAAATAAAGAAAATACGATGGATTCCCTGACGGACAAATACAACCTGAGTTATTCCACCTTGAAAAAAGATGTGTACGAAGTGCGGGATTTCCTTAAAGAAGCCAATATTGATCTTCATATTAGAAATGGCGAGATTGTATTATCCGGTTTAGAACCGACGATTCGCCTCTTCTTCTTGAGCTTCTTTTGGCAGCTATACGGCGGCTACGGGCATCCCTTTAATATCGAAAATTCGACTGAAAAGAATTTTATTTTTGAGAAACTCAGCTTTCTACTTTCAGATCAAATCGACCCGATCACTAAAATTCAATATGATTATCTAGTAGATATTACGCTGATCCGTTATCTATCCAATCATCCGATTGAAAATAATGAACTGCCGGTGGAATCCATCCTGATCGGAAATAAATTTGTCCAGCATTTTCATTTTATTACGGAAGAAAATGTCTCGGCTTACGCGAATTTTAAAGATGAACTTTATTTTATGCTATTATTCTTACAATCAAAAATGGTCTTTTATCGCAACACCAGCTTCTTCCGTGAAATAAAGAAATATCACCAAGAGATAGATTCAAATATCTATCAGGCCAATCAGTTCTTTTTTCAAAACATCGGTCTGCTTTTTAACCAATTTGAATTTGACTATGACGAACTGGAAAAAGAACTATATGTCATTCATACACGCTTATTGTTCAAAAGCTTTTATAATTATGTACCAATCGGCGAGCATCACAATCTTTATCCGGAAGATATGGCGATTGTACAAGAAAATCTGCGGGTTCGTTTTGAAAATATTTGTCCACGTAATAGCCTAATTTATTCACAGCTTGACTACGCCATTTTTCTTTACGCCGCTTTAAGTATTGCTAATGAATTTATGACAGAATATGAATTATCTATTTTTATTGATGATTCAAAAGGCGAGTTTAATTCTATCTGGCTAAAAAAATTCTTTATGAAAAGTACTAACGGACTAGTTAAATTGAATTTTGTCGATCCAAATCGCTTTTTATTAGCCGATGAATCTGTTGATTTGATTATCAGTACGAATAAATTTTTCCCAATCAAGAACGTCCACAACAAACCCATCCTGTTTCTAGAATGCAAAGACAAATACGAAGACCTGAAAAATGTTCAATCGATGGTTCGAAAGATTATGATGGAGAAAAATAAATTGCTGCAAGTAAAATAAAATAATGAACACTTTCCAAACATAAATCTGACTTTTTGGATTTTATTAGAATATTTTCATTTTATAGAAGACATAGCCAGCAAAGTATCCCATGCAAAACAATTATTCTATGCTATACTACCCACAGTTAGTTTCTCTTTCCAAAATAAAACTAACGAACGAAGACGATCGACCGACATATTCGATCGTCTTTGCGAGTTCTTCTTCCTGCTTTAGCAGGTTAGTAGAATCGTATGCGCGACGACAATTCTTACATTTTTCACGGATTTTGAAAAATGTTTCCTTAATCCGGCGTTAGCTGCGAGTTCTTCTTCCTGCTTTTAGCAGATTAGTAGAATCGTATGCGCGACGACAATTCTTACATTTTTCACGGATTTTGAAAAATGTTTCCTTAATCCGGCGTTAGCTGCGAGTTCTTCTTCC
>NZ_KE136367.1:101921-138965 GCF_000406965.1 Enterococcus avium ATCC 14025
TAGTAGAATCGTATGCGCGACGACAATTCCTACATTTTTCACGGATTTTGAAAAATGTTTCCTTAATCCGGCGTTAGCTGCGAGTTCTTCTTCCTACTTTTAGCAGGTTAGTAGAATCGTATGCGCGACGACAATCTAATGAACGCTTTCGCTTCTTTCGAAAAAATTCTTCCCTAATTCGGAGTTAGCTTTCACGTTTAGATACATAGTTAAAAAGCCGAAATCAAAATCAGATTGCTGATTTGATCCCGGCTTTTATTATCCTTGAATTTCCGCGTATAGCTCCCTATTATTTTTTCATTTTGTTTCTGAGCCGCTGGCTAATTATCCTCTCCTCCTATTAATATATAGATAGAGTATGAATAATCCAACACCTGTAATAAAGCACATGGCAGAAAATAGAATGAAGGTTCTATTGGCAAAACTGCCTGTTCTTGGCAAGATTCCTATTCGATGATAATTTTTTACTTTTATTGTGATTTGATTCTCGTCTTCATCTAGTATAACGGTGTTAGTTACCCACGGATGATCGTCAAATGACACCACACCGTTGTCAAAAATGTCAATGGTAATTTCTTCCTCTAAACCAGTATAACCATTTGGAGCTGTGAGTTCTTTAAGATAATAAACACCTGGCTGTATGTCTGTGAATACAAAGGTTGAACCAGAAGAAATCGTTTCGTTGTACGCTCCTGATGAATTTTTCAGACGAAATGCCGCACCTTCGATTTCATTTCCTTGTTCATCAGTCTTAATAACAGTTAGTCTGAACTTATTTAATTCATTAATGATCGTTTTATTGGGTGAATCAGCAATAACTGCCGCACCATCCGACCTCTCTGCCACTGTAAATGTGAAATCATCACACTTTTTGAATCCCTCTGGAACAAATGTTTCACTTACTTGATAGAGACCCGTAGGAAGATTAGTAAAATTAACGACCCCTCCATTATCTGGGATAACATCACTTGCAACTACTATACCTGTTAACGTTTCTGTCAAAGTAAATCTCGGTCGTTTGTCATCTGCACCAGTAAAAGGTTGCCCATTTTTCATTACTTTCTTAAATGAAAAATCAGTAGTCAGCAATCGATTCGTGATAGTTATTCCTGCTGGGTCTAGATTACTAGACGTAAAACTCTCCTGACTGTAAGTTGGATTGGCATAACTCGGTACTCTATTCTTATCTCCAATTCTTTCAATAATTCGATACTCGATAATAGGATTTCCAGAAACTGCTGGGAAGCGAGCTGCCCAACTATTTTCTTCGTTCAAATGGACTTCGTGTAAATTGACCCATTGAGTTCCGTCTTTTCTTTGTAAAACAGCCGTTATCTCTCGACGCATTTTCCAACGATTATTTTCATCATCTGACCAAACTTTTTTTACTGGAATAACAAAATCTTCATTGAACGCTCGAACAGATGGAACACCAAAATCTAATTTGTCCTCTGTACGATTGGGCATAGAGTGTAATACGGTTTTCCCGTTGGCTGGGTACCAACTTCCGGAAGTAAAGCTTGATGCCTCCGTTTTCAAGCGGATTTTGTAGTTTATTTCAATTTCCTGATTCCCATAAAGATTGATATTTGTTACTTTTATCTTCCTTGGATCAGAGCTGTCAACCCTTGCCATTTTGTCTGCATCAATCGCTTTTGTGCCTAATCTATTTCTTAATGAAATATCCGATACAACAGGCGTTCCCACTAATTCCACCATATCTCCCAACGGATCTTCAATCACACCTTGTTCAACAGTCATAAGCGTCGATTCAAACCATTCCCGGAAGGATTTTTCAAAATCAGTTAGATTTTGTGCTTGGTAGAAATAGTAATCTTTTTCTGAATTACCAGTAGTATTAGCTCTTTGAGTAGTCATTTTGTAAAGTCCCTTTACTAGTACTTCCGCGCTATGGAATTCTCCAGCCCCACCATAGGCTCCCATGGCGATCGCTTGAATTTCAATCCCTTTGTCTCTTAAATCTGCCGCTTGAGAATTTGCCATATCTAAATGAGATTCGATTAGGAGTCTATTGTTAACATTTCCAGGATCTTCAATATTAGTAATTCTAAACCTTCTATCCACAGCAGGAGGCTCCAGTCCATTGTACAGCACATAAAGTGAGGTCGCTCCATTCGAACCGAGTGTCACTCCTGCATTTCCATCCGTTTGTCCTGAAGACAGTGGTTTATACTGAGTAATTCTTACTTTGGAAGGAAAAATTGCCGTATCCCTTTTGCCTGCTAACGGGTCCTTGCTTCTATTTGGGGCTCCATCAGTTAAAAGAAAGAGAAACTTTCTTCGTCCATTATTATCTGCTAACAGTCTTTTTTGTGCTTCAATCAATCCACCTTGCGTATAGGTCTGGTGGTTTTGCGTACTAGCATTGCGATAATTTGTCACTAACTGATCCCAATCACTGTACCGTGATGACAAATTAGATGTACTGATCACATTCGTGCCAAATACAACACTGCCGATCCTTAGATACCCATTGTCAGGAACATTGTTTTTAAACTGAGTAATTAAATGACTCAAAGAATCTACTGAAACATCTTTTCGCAGTCTTCCACCAATTTTGTATTCCGGTTGAGTAAAGGTCATTGATGCAGAGTTATCCAATACAAACATCACATCAACACCAGGTCTGGTAAGCGAGTCTCCTCGGACATTCAACTTTACGTTAAACTCATCCTTCTTGGTTGTTTCAGTCGCATATTTCCTTAGTGCAATATCCCCTTTCTCTTTTCCGCCAACGCCGTAATAAATATAAGAATTTGTATAATTATCTGTAGACGTGTTCCAACTTTGAAGTCCATCCCAAACATTAGCGGCTGTATTATCCTTTCCGCCTTGATGATTGATCACATTCGTCTGACCGGTTGGCTGCCAAGAATATTGTGGATATTTTCCATTGTCTGTCTTATAGCTTGGTTCTTTATTGGTATATGAATTGGTCCGAGCCAAGTTTCTAGCGTTTGTCAACGCTGGTAAATCAATGGCTTTTGAAAAACTATTTTGTTCCGAATAAAGTGAAAAACTACCTTCAGCTTCAGTAGTTTGATTCCCCTCGTTGTCTTCAGGTACTGATTTTTTTGGAGCTTTTTTCGTAGCTTCTTGTTCTACTTTTAACCAGAGAGGGTCACTTAATTCCAATATATCAGTATCAGTATCAGCTTCGGCTCCTGCTTGTTCCTTCTGATTTTTTTCTGTATTTTGTTCATTTAATTCGAGATACATTTGAAGCTTTTCCTGTTTCTTAGGGACCGCGATCGTGAGTTCACGCTCTTGTGAATGTGTAAAATCTTTTTCAATCAGCCATCCCTCTTTTTCTTCCATTCCGTCGACTACAGGGTAATCAATGACTTTTTCTTTTTCCGTCACTATTTTTAGTTTTAAGCGATTTTGCTGTTGTTCACTTTTCCCCTCGCGGCTTAACTTAATATGAAAGAGATTTTCCTTATCTGTCCGTTCTGTTTTGTAGGAAACCTTCAAAAATGACTCTTCAATCAATACACTCGCGTCGTTTTCCGCAATTGTTCGTGAGCTTGCACCCATTAAACCTATCAAACTTAAAAAGATTCCCCCAATTAAAATAAGAACCCTCTTTTTTCTCCCATGCATACCCTTACCCCCTTTATCCCAAGCTATCCCTTCGCCATTATTTTATAAGACAAAAAAAAGTTCCGCAAATTACAAAATAATTGTATTTAAGTTATTTATAACTGCAAAAAACACGAATATTTAGCCCGTATTTTTTGCAGCAGTCATCAACAAACGGTTATTAAATCACTTTACTTTAGTTTTCATTAAAATTTATAACATTCATTTAGTTGATTATCGATTAAGTATATTAGACATATAAAGTCGAATATTTATTATTAAACTGACAAAAACATGAATAAACGGCTTGGTTACTCATTTTTTGCTATCAATAGTGCTTTTAAGCAATTCTGAATTAACGATTGTCACATTAAGAAAATTAAAAATAATTTACAAAAGAGTGTTGCACTAACCAATGTACTTTATTTTATCTAAAAATATTTTAGTTATTTAAAAAAGACAAAAAGCGATAGATCTATTGATTTTTCTATTTAATAGAACACCCTTATAAAACAAATCGAATACGTTTTGCCTCTTAATTGGTCGATACAGGATAGGTACATTGAAAACAATAAAAAAATCGAGCCGCAGCTCGATTTTTTTACGCATATGTCTGAATGATTTGCACCAACGCTTCTGTTGCTCCTGCCCCGCTTTTTTCGTCATAATATTGAGTGAAACGTTCGTCAGCTAAATACATCTCAGCCAATCCCTTATGAGCTTCACCGGAGTAGGCTTTCCAGCTGAAGCTCAGCCACTCTTTATGCAACTGATAAATTTCTTTAGCCAAAGACGGTGTCTCTTCTGTCAAATAGTTACTCAATTTCTCAGTTAGCGCAGCTTCTGTTGCCTGCATTTTTTGATAATCGGCCTCACTCATATTTTGCCATTTTTGATTCGAGGCCTCGACTGTTTCTTCTCCATATTTTTCACGGATTTCTTGTCCGTATTTTGCTTCATTTTCTGTGAGCTTTTCTTGTTTGAAGGCTTCAAATTTTTCTTTATTCGTCATAATTATTTCTCCCTTATAGTAACGCAAGGTCTTATCGATTGTTTCCAGCAGCTGATCAAGTTCTTGGCGCTTTTGCTCCAATTGGATTTTTTGCTGAATCAACGTATCCGCGACTTTTTCGTCAGGTCGGTCCACTAATTCCTTAATTGTTTTCAATGGAATCCCCATCGAGCGGTACAAAAGAATCTGTTGCAGCCGATCAATTTCTTTTTCGGTATACATCCTATAGCCTGCCTCACTTAAAAAAGCTGGCTTTAATAATGAGCGCTCATCATAAAATCGCAGCGTCCGTGCACTGACACCTGAAATTTCCGCCATTTGTTTCACTGTATAGTTCATTTTGTACCTCCTGACAAGAACATCTTACACCTTGACGTAACGTAAAGGTCAAGGGATTCTTTCATCGTTAATTTAGTTTTTCTTTCTATAGGAAATCATTTTCTCAAAAAATCGAGAAAATGAGTTTTATTTTCGTTTCGCATATCATTATGCTAAACAGCTTATCTACTATTTATGCTAGAAAGCATAGATACATCTCATCAATTAACAAACTGCGAAAAGCATAACTGACAACTAGCTCAGTCATAATGTATTCATTTTCCTAAAAACCAGGAAAATGAGTTTTATTCTCGCCACGCATACGATTCCGCTAAACACCACTACTATTTACTTGTTCAAAATCTGAGATCAATGCTCTTTTCTTATTAAACTGCGAAAAGCGTAACTCGCAAAAAACCCCTCTTAGAATAAAATTCTAAGAGGGGTTCTCCCAGTACCAAATAATTGATAGAAAGGTTCTTCGTCCACTAAGCTTCTTTCCGACACCCTGAAATCCGACAGGTGACTTGCGTCGTGTGCCTCTGGTATCGAAGGATCAATCTTTCAGATCCACTCGACTCGTCGCATGAGACAAACTATAGCACATCCGCTTAGTCTTTGACAATCATTTTTGATAGTTCTTATAAATTGCTTCCGTGATCGCCACTGTTTTCAAGGTCAATTCTTTGGTGACAATTGGACTTTCCAGTAATCCTTGCTCCAGACAAGCATTCACATGATCGACTTCAAAAACAAACTCACTGTGTTGATTACTGTGAAGCGTTTCTTTTTGCCCATCATTATAATGAATTTCAGCTGTATCTGTTTTCCAAAAATCAGGAATAATGATTTTTCCCTTTTCTCCGTAAATAATCATTCGCTTTGATAGATCTAGATCGACAGTCAAAAAGATCGTACCAATCACACCGTTTGGAAAATTCAAAGTTACCTGCGCTTGCGCGTCAGATTGTCCTTCTGGAAAAGTCAGCGTTCCTTTGAATTCCTCAGGTGAAGCCCCTAATAAATGCTGCATGTATTCTAACGGATACGTTCCGGCTCCTCGAAAAACACCACCGCCCGCACTTAAATCACGGAACCACGAAATATGATCAATGTTGGGATAGGCTGTTACTGAATCTAACCAGCGCAGCGTTCCGATTTTTCCTTTTTGAATCACCTGCTGAATTTGTTTGGTGATTGGCAGGAATAGCGCCTTTTGCGCCTCCATTAAAAATAAATTGCGTTCTTTAGCCAGCGCAAATAATTCCTCCGCCTGAGCCAGCGTCATAGTAAAAGGCTTTTCTAATAGAACATGTTTATTATTCAACAATGCTAATTTTGCGGCGTCATAGTGCCCCTTGTTGTAGACCGCCACATAAACAATATCCACATCTTCACTTTGACAAAGCTCCTCGTAACTGCCATAAGCTTGTGGAATGTCTAACTCTTGAGCCATTTTCTGGGCCTTTTTGATTTCACGAGATGCAATTGCCGTTACTGTACCACCTTGACTTTCCTTCACTCCTGCCACAAAACGTGGAACAACTTGAGCTGTACTTAAAATACCGTAACGAATCATTTCATTTTCTCTCCTATTCATTTTAAATCAATAATGAAGGAACTGATTCGATAAAATCAGTCCCTTGCTTGTTTCGATTCTAATTTTAAAGACCAGCGAATGTTTTATTTAAGACGAATAAACAGAAATAGCCGTAGGAAGCCACCGACCAGATTTTAAAAATCAATACGATCTTCAGATACTCCCGAAAAGAGAGATCCGTCATTCCCGCAACCAGACAGGTTAGGTCATCTGGCAAAAATGGAAATATAAAACAAACAATCAATAGCTTTTTGATGTCTTGAGTATGGTCTTGCAACGTCGTCTCAAATTTCTCAAAATTTTTCTCAGACAGGACGAGCCGAGCAAATCTCGAACCAAAACGGCGAACCAATAGAAACAATCCGACTTCTCCAATCACCAATCCTATATAACTATACAAAACTCCTGGAATATTACCAAACATCAGCATTCCAACAATCGTAGCAAACCCGCCAGGTAAGAAAGGTACAATCGGCTGGATGGCCTGCACAACGATAAAGGCTGCAATAGCAAAGTTACCAAAATTCTTGATAAAATGCTGCAAATCAGCGACAGAACTAAAAATTCCAGAATGTCTAATGTAGATCAATATAATAATAAAGGCAGCTAGGCCAATGGCTGGTGCCATTTGAATAACTTTCTGCTGCCAAGGAGCGCGCTGTTTTGTTTTTTGTGCCATCCTTCCCCTCCTTTATCTGGTTAAGTTGTTTTCTAGCTCATTATTGATAAAATTCACCAATTTGATCAACGTATGGGAGTGATTCTTTTAATGGATAAACGACAAAATCATGCATCATTCCTTCCACAACCTCTAGACGCATCGTGGTTCCTTGACTGCGTTTAATGCGATCCTGCAGCCGCAGTACGTCAGGATATAAAATTTCATCAGTGCCAGCAACGACCAGAAGTTCCCCAAGCTGATCAAAATTACCATAAATCGGCGAAACCATCGGATCGGTCAACGGTAATTCCCCTGCATAATTTTCGCCAGCTTCCGCCAACAAGTCTTTTTCTAATAAAACATCCTTTTTCTGCAATTCCTGAGAACGCGGGTCACTCAATGACGCATCTAACCATGGTGAGGCTAAGGCGATTTTCTTTGGCCGCTTCGGCAGATCAATATTCCGTAGGTGCTGTGCCAGACTCATCGCTAATCCGCCGCCAGCAGAATCACCAAATAGGAAAAAGCAGTCATCTGGATATAAGTACGCCAACTGGCGAAAGGCCAGCTCCGTTAGAGGTACCGTCTTTTCTGCCGTATTCTCAGGTGCTAAGGGATAATCGAAATAGCTTACTTTTAAATTATAGCGTTTCACAAAACGCTCTTGAATTTCTTTATGAAATGGCGATGCTTCTAGCGCATACCCTCCGCCATGTAGATAAAACACATGACGTCTCGTAGGATGACCTGGAAATAACGTGATTAATTGATGTCCATCGATTTCAGCGATTTTTTGCGGGATATCTGTTTGCGAAAGTTGACGGCTAATTAGACGCCGACGTTTTGGCGGATCTACCATTGTTGCTCCCACAAGCTTTTTCATATTGATGACTTTAAAAACATTCTTTACTAATTTTGCTGAATAGCGCATCGCTTTATCCTCCAAATAATTCCCACATAATCGCATAGAACTCGACGTTTCATGCTACAATAGACACGGTGGACTATCGCAGTCTGCTTCTTAAGCATAACGGAATCTGAAGGAGGTGTCCACAATCACAAAACAAAATCGTGAATACCTTTACGATAATATTCGCGGCATCCTGATTTTGCTCGTGGTCTTAGGACACGCGTTGGAATATTTTCGTTTAGATAACAAGGTCGGTGAGTTTCTCTACGTCTTCATCTACCTTTTCCATATGCCGGTTTTTATCTTTATTTCCGGTTATTTCTCAAAAAATCTTAAAAAAGGTCGCTCCACAGCTGTGGAAACCTTCCTTGTCCCTTATCTGCTATTAAATTTAATTTTGACTCTGATCATGCTGGCCATCGGCAAGATCGACCAGTTCATGATCTTAAGTCCAGGCTGGACCCTTTGGTATTTATATTGTATGTTTATCTGGCGTTTATTGCTACCTGACCTCGTAAAAGTACGGAGAATCTTAATTTTAAGTTTTATTATCGGAATTTTCTCCGGTTTTCTGACCGAATTTGGGACCTATATGGCAATGGCACGAACCTTAGGCTTTCTGCCTTATTTTTTAGCGGGGTATTATACGACTCCCGAACACGTCGCTCGAATCCGCAAGATTCCTTTTCGAAGAGCAATCAGTTTTGGAATTATTATTTTTGGAATTATTAACGCTTATCTTTGGACCAAGAATAATTTGCCGCCGGAACTTTTATGGCGAGATCGTGCATATGCGTTCTTTCCCGTTCCTTTACTGCAAAATTTACTGACGATCGTCTTTTTATACGGAATTGGCTTTGCCTTTATTTTCGTCTTTTTGGCCCTCGTTAATAATAAACCTCATTTTTTCACAGCATGGGGACAACGAACCTTGGCTATCTACCTGCTTCATGTTTATCTAGTGGCGCCATTAGTAGAATTTACACAATTTGAAAAAAATCCTCTGCTTCATTTAATTCTCTTAGTTGCTGGCAGCGGCTTTATTACTTATTTACTGTCTCACCCTAAAGTTACAGAAATTCTGCGGAAAACACTTGCACGAATTTTACATTTTATCATGCCAAACAAAAACGGCGACTCGTCATGAGTCGCCGTTTTTCAGTCTAATGGAATTATTCAAAACTGCTTTCTGTTAAGCAAGCTGTAAAGATTTCCTTCACCGCTGCTTCGTCCAATGGCACAAACGCATCGGTCTTAATCGTGCTATGAGCTACCGCTTGTTTCGCCATTTCATCGAATTTCTCCTCATTGATGCCAACTTCTGGCAAGGTCATCGGAATACCGCAGGCCTTGAAGTAATCATATAACTTTTGAATTCCGATACGAGCCGCCAACATTGGAACTTTTTCTTCAACGTTCCAGACATTCCATGCAAAGCTGGCAAATTTATCGACTGTTTCATCATTCAGAGCATATTCCATCCAACGCGGTGTTAAGATTGCTAAACCAACACCATGAGTAATATCATAAAAGGCACTCAATTCATGTTCCATTGGATGACAAGACCATGCGCCGGGTTTGCCGCTGCCAGTTAAGCCGTTCAAGGCTAAGGTACTTGCCCACATCAGGTTCGCCCGGGCATCGTAATCATCAGGATACTTCAACGCGATCGGACAATTTTTGATCACTGAACGCATCAAGCCTTCAGAAACAGAATCTTGGACATCGGTTCCTTCTGTCCGTTTGAAATAATTTTCGATCAAGTGACTCATGATATCAGCCGAGCCTGCCGCTGTTTGATACTTGTTTACGCTAAAAGTATTCTGTGGATCTAAGAAAGAAACCTTTGGAAGCATTGATTTGCTTCCAGTGCCTAATTTTTGATGAGTGGCAAGATTTGAGATTACTGCACCGCTGTTCATTTCACTACCAGTTGCAGCTAATGTCAAAATCGTCACTAATGGTAATGCGCCACCTTGATATTTTCGACGCTGCAAGACTAAATCCCAAGCATCTCCTTCAAATTTAGTCGCCGCCGCGACGACCTTCGCACAGTCAATCGTTGAACCGCCACCGACTGCTAAAATCACGTCAACATTTTCTTTACGACAAATCTCTGCACCACGACGTACTGTTTCTACTCGTGGGTTTGGTTCAACACCGGCTAATTCAAAGACTTCGTTGCCGTTCGCCTTCAGCTGCTCCATCACTTTATCGTATAAACCGATCTTTTTGATACTGCCTCCACCATACACAATCAAGACCTTTTTGCCGTATTGATTTAATACTTCCGGCAATTCGGCCAAGCGATCTTTACCAAAACGAATATCCGTCGTTACATGAAAATCAAAATTCTCCATTTAACTTTCCTCCTACTGTTCACTTCTATCCAATAAGCATAAACTAAAGTTTTCCAGAATGGAACTAAGTTCGCTCAGATATACCTAAGTTATCCGCAAAAAATTCCGTAATCTGATCCATCGTGGCAATCTGAACAAAGTGCCGTTCCTCCGCGCTGACAAAGGTAATATTGTCTTGCGAATTCGCTTTAATAAAATCAGCGGTATGTTGATAAGGCACCTTTTCATCTTCTGTTCCATGCCAAAAGAATAAAGGACGCCCCGCAACTTTTTCCGGAGCTAAGGATAAATCATATGCTTCTAACCACGAAGTCAGTTGCCGATAATCCTTCGGTAAATAGAATCCTAATTCGCCAGCATGCATAGCGATTCGTTCGCGATACTTGATCGGAGCCGGTGAACCCATTACACAAGCAGCTACATTGATTTCCGGATGTTGAGTTAATAGCATGCAGGTGGTAATCCCGCCCATCGAAATCCCGCCAACGCCAATTTTCCCCATGACCAATCCAAGATTTTCAAAATAATCCACCAAAAAACCGAACTCGTACAAATTTGTTTGGATACTATCCCAAAAAGTCAGGGAAGGAATCTCCGAAGTTTTCGTCTTACGTTCACCATGATTCGCTGCATCCGGCAATAGTACACGGAAGTTCTTCGCTGCTAATTTTCGACCTTGAGTCAGCACTAATTCTTTTGCCGTTTGCCAGCCATGATAATAAATAATCAGCGGCAGCGGTTCATAAATTTTGTCTTCTGCGACGACTTCAAGCAAAGGAATATTACCGACTGTGCGTTTGCGTACAACTACTTTCATCTTATTCCTCCTACTAAGCATTTCTTCTATTATACCTAGTATTCTTAAAATACACGAAAAACCGCCCTTCACGAATGAAGAGCGATTAAGATCTTATTTTGCAATCAACGTTTCCAACCCTACATACATCATATCTTTAAAGGTATTTTGACGTTCTTCTGAAGTGGTTTCTTCACCTGTCACCATGTGATCGCTAACCGTCATAATGCCCAAGGTTTGAACATGGAATTTCGCGCCTAAGTAATACAAGATTGCAGCTTCCATCTCAACACCTAAGACACCATATTCCGCTAATTTGAAGGTTGGTGCTAAATCATCTTTGTAGAAGGTATCTTCTGACAATACATTCCCAACATGAGTAGTAAAGCCTTTTTCCATCGCCACTTTATAAGATTTCATCATCAGATCAAAATCAGCAATCGGTGCAAAGTGGAAATCTGGAAAATGTTTTTTCACCATTGAAGAACTTGTCACCGCTCCTTGAGCAATGATCAAATCACGCACGTGAACATCTTTAGACAACGCACCGCAGGTTCCCACACGAATCAATTTTTTCACGCCATAAGATTGGATCAGTTCTTGTGCGTAAATACCAGCAGAAGGCATGCCCATCCCAGTACCTTGTACAGACACACGTTCACCCTTATAAGTTCCTGTGTAGCCTAACATGCCTCGTACATTGTTATAGCATTTCGCATCTTCTAAAAAATTTTCCGCGATAAATTTCGCACGTAACGGATCTCCCGGCAGTAAAATTTTATCTGCGATCTCCCCTTGTTTCGCTTCAATATGAACGCTCATTGTATTCCTCCCAATAATATACTTACTTCTATACGATTATAACACCACTAAGATTTCTTTGATTAATTTCTTGAAGTCTTCTTTGACACGTTCCGTCGTTTCCACAACTTCAGCGTGGTTTAAATTCGCCTGCATACCCGCCGCTAAGTTGGTAATACAAGAAATTCCTAGAACCTTCAGTCCACTGTGAGACGCCACGATGACTTCCGGTACGGTTGACATTCCAACAGCATCCGCGCCCATTGTACGAGCCATCCGAATTTCCGCTGGCGTTTCATAAGTTGGTCCAGTGAAGCCTATGTAGACTCCTTCTTGCAAATCGATAGCCAATTTATTTGCGACTTCACGCGCTTTTTCTTGGTATTCTTTCGTATAAGCTGCACTCATATCTGGGAAGCGTGGACCCATGTTTTCATCATTTGGTCCGATTAACGGATTAGTGCCCATGAAATTGATATGGTCGGTGATCAGCATTAAATTCCCTGGTTGGAAGCCTTCGTTCACGCCGCCTGCAGCATTTGTCACAACCACTGAATGAATGCCTAATGCTGCCATGACACGAACAGGATACGTCACTGTATCCATTGGGTTTCCTTCATAGTAATGGAAGCGACCTTGCATCGCTAATACATTTTTTCCTGACAATTTTCCATAGACTAATTGTCCCGCGTGACCAACCACTGTTGAAACAGGGAAATGTGGAATTTCGTTGTACGGGATCACTACAGGGTTTTCAATTTCTTCTGCTAATTCACCTAGTCCTGAACCTAGGATCAATCCAAATGCAACATCTGCTACTCCTTTTTCTTGAATATAGCTTGCTGTTTGCTGAATTTTATCTTGTAAGTCTGTCATAAACGTCTCCTTATATAGAATATTTTTTATTTCAATAATTTTAAGAAGCTTTCGCCATTTTCTGTCGCTGGCACGTCAAAGTTTTCAGCAATCGTTGCAGCGATATCTGAATAGTAGCCTTGCGGTAATTTCCCTTGTGCCGCCATTTTCTTGCTGTAAACCAATAAGGGTACATATTCACGAGTATGGTCTGTACCAGTAAATGTTGGATCGTTTCCGTGGTCAGCAGTGATCATTAATAGATCGTCGTCTTGCATCGCATCTAAAATTTCTGGAATTCGTAAATCAAATTCTTCAATCGCATGAGCATAGCCGACAACATCCCGACGATGACCAAACAAAGCATCAAAATCAACGAGATTCGTAAAACTCAAGCCAGTAAAATCATTTTTCATTACCTCTAACAACTTGTCAACGCCATCCATGTTGCTCTTTGTACGAACAGCATCCGTAATTCCTTGGCCATTAAAGATATCGTTGATTTTACCAACCGCAATCACATCTTTACCATTGTCTTTTAATGAATCTAAAACAGTTTTACCAAATGGATCAAGGGCATAGTCGTGACGGTTGCTAGTACGTGTGAAGTTACCTGGTTCACCAACATACGGACGTGCGATAATCCGACCAATCATGTAAGGATCGTCCTTCGTAATATCACGAACATATTGACAAATTTTGTACAATTCTTCTAACGGAATGATTTCTTCGTGTGCTGCAATCTGTAATACAGGGTCAGCAGACGTGTAGATAATCAAATCGCCAGTCTTCATTTGTTCTTCGCCAAAGTCCTTGATAACTTCAGTTCCGCTATAAGGCTTGTTGGCACCCATGATAATTCCGCGACCAGAAAACTCAGAGATTTGATCAAGCAATTCTTGTGGGAATCCTTCTGGAAAAACGCGGAAAGGTGTTTGGATATTCAATCCAGCAATTTCCCAATGACCTGTCATTGTGTCCTTACCAACAGAGATTTCTTCCAATTTTGTCGCATAGCCATCATGCTCCGCAACATCCTTCACACCTTTCAGTGGACGAATCGTTCCAAGACCAAGCTGTTCCAAATGCGGAATGTTCAATCCAGCTTCTTCTGCAATATGACCTAAAGTATCTGAACCGACATCTCCAAATTTTTCAGCATCCGGTGCTTCTCCAATACCAACTGAATCCATTACGACTAAGTGAATGCGCTTAAACATTTCTATTCCCTCTTTCTATTTATTTATATCAAAATAAGTAAGACGAATCCCACTTATATATTTAACAAAACCTTTGTGCTGTTAAACTAATTGCCACAGCTCCAGTATATTGGGTTCTTAGTGTTCCGTAAAATAAAAGCTACGCCTTGCTAAATTATGAAACACCCAGCTAATTCGATTTAAAGGATTAACTTTTTTGCCAGTCCGACTTTGAGCAACTGCGAAAGTTGGACTGGCAACTAGCTCAGTTTAGCGGAATTCATTTTTCGAAAACCATGAAAAATGATTCTATCTTCGTACGCATACGATTCCACTACTATAATACGTTTGGACAATTGATTCGCAGCTAATTCGCATTATGGTATTAACTTTTTCAAAAAGCGAAAAAGTTAGTTTGATCCTCATCACGCATACCATCCAACTAAACCTCGCGTATTTATGCCTGCTTTTAAGATTTTATTTTTGCCAGTCCGACCTTGAGCAACTGCGAAAGTTGGACTGGCAAAAAGGGCGCGACTAAGAACATTGTCCCATAGCCCCACCCTTTGAAAACGAAAGAATTATTTTGATTTGATGTAATTGACACCGTCTGCTTTTGGTGCTGCTGCTTTTCCTAAGAAAATGACCAATACCACAATGGTTAAGACGTATGGTGCCGATTGTAGATACACATCTGGAATTTGTGAAATGATCGGTAAGTTTGATCCTGCGATACTCAAGTTTTGCGCGAATCCGAAGAAGATCGCAGCTCCCATCGCACCTAATGGATTCCATTTACCAAAGATCATCGCTGCTAGTGAAATGAACCCTTGACCTGCGATGGTTGTTTGTGCAAAGCGTCCAGCGATGGATTGTGCAAAGACTGCCCCGCCCATTCCGCCAAGGAAACCAGAAATCAACACACCTGAGTAACGTAATGCGTAAACATTGATTCCTAAAGTATCAGCTGCCTGCGGATTTTCACCGACAGAACGTAAACGCAAACCAAAACGCGTTTTAAAGATCACAAACCAAGAAAGTACCGCAATCAAAATTGCAAAGTATGCTGGCAAACTTGTATTTTTAAAGAACAGATCACCAAGTACAGGAATCTTACTTAATCCTGGAAAATCAAAATAACCAAATTGCTGTTGGATCGTGTCTGTTTGACCTTTTCCATAAATCACTTTGATCAAGAAAATCGCTAATGGCGGTGCTAATAAGTTCATTACTGTACCACTGATGATGTGGTCTGCACGGAAGCTAACTGTCGCAACAGCATGCAGTAAGGAGAATGCCATCCCCGCTAAACCACCGACTAAAACACCCAACCAAGGAGTCATTGCACCAAACTGATCGGCAAAAGCTAAGTTAAAGACCACTGAACTAAACGCCCCTGCAACCATGATTCCCTCCAAACCAACGTTAACGATCCCGCTGCGTTCAGAAAAGACGCCACCTAAAGCCGTTAAAATCAACGGTGCTGAATATACAAGTGTCTGAGCAATAATTGAAGCTACTAAATCCATATTCATCAGACTTTGCCCCCTTTTTCAGATTCTTCGTTCGGAGCACTTTCTATTTCTTGGACAGTAGCAACTTCTTTTTTACCGCCCATGACTTTTGCTAGACCAACACGTACGATGTAGTTGATGGCTACGAAGAAGATGATCAACGGAATTACACTATTGGCTAATTCACTTGGAATACCTGAAAACTGCATCCCTTGTCCGCCGAGCTTCAAGATACTGAACAGCAGTGCGGAGAGTAAAATTCCCACTGAGCTTCCGTTTCCTAACAGTGAAACCGCCATTCCGTCAAACCCTATGCTGACTGATGTTCCTTGAACAAAGTAATTCATAAATGTTCCTAGTCCATAAACGACACCACCAAGACCAGCTAAGGTACCTGAAATGATCATGGAGATCACGATCGTGCGTTTACTACTCATCCCTGCATATTCAGAGGCAAAAGGATTCAAACCAACGGAACGAATTTCAAACCCTAGCGTTGTTCGTTTCATTAAGAACCACACAAGCACTAAGAAGACTAACGCTAAAATAATACCCATGTTGACCCGCGAACCGCCAAATAAGTTTGTTAACCAAGGTTCGCGTAATGACGCATTCAAGCCGACACCTTTAGTTACACCCTTGTTTGAAATGATATCTGGTGACATTACATGATTAACGATATGATTCGCTACATACAAAATCACATAGTTCATCATAATGGTTACGATAACTTCACTGGTTCCAAAGAATGCACGCAATAATCCAGGAATCGCTGCAGCCGCAGCTCCGGCTAAAGCACCAGCGATGATCGCTAATGGCAAAACAACGAATTTCGGTGAATCCGGCATGCTTAATGCGACCCAGATACTTGCGACCCAGCCGCAGAGCGCTTGCCCAGACAGCCCGACGTTAAAGAATCCAGCTGAATTGGCTACTGAGAACCCCAGCGCAGTAAAGATTAACGGTCCCGCACCAACCAAAATTTCTCCGATAGACATTTTGCTTTGGAATGCGGAGCTAAACATTGCGTTATAACCTTCGATTGGGTTAAACCCAAATACTAACATCAAAACAGCACCAAGAACAAATCCTAAAATAACTGAAATAATCGGTACTAAAATATTTCTAATTCTTTCTGAGCGATCATTCATTTGTCTCACCAGCCTTTGCTAATTCTGCTCGCGCTTCTTCTAAACTATAGCCGGCCATCAATAGCCCAAGCTCGTTTTCAGAAGTTTCTTTCGGATCTACGATACCAACGATCTCCCCTGCATGAATAACCGCGATACGGTCAGAGACATTTAAAATTTCATCCAGCTCAAAGCTTACTAATAGCACGCCTTTTTGCTTGTCGCGCTGTTCAACCAAACGCTTGTGGATATATTCGATCGCCCCAACATCCAGTCCACGAGTTGGCTGTGATACAATCAGCAGATCTGGATCACGATCGACTTCTCGTGCGATAATCGCTTTTTGCTGATTCCCGCCTGATAGTGAAGCCGCTGGTGCTTTTTCACTGGTTGTCCGTACATCGTATTCTTCAATCAAGCGCTTCGCGTAACGATCAATCTCACCGTAGTTCAAAATACCCGTTTTACTAAATGGTTCATGGTAGTATGATTGCAACGCGATGTTCTCCGATAATGGCAACGGTAAAATCAAACCATATTTATGACGGTCTTCCGGCACGTGTCCGACGCCTGTTTCAGTAATATGACGCGGCGCTTTGCCTGTTACATCTTTTCCGCTAATTGTGACTGTTCCGCTTTCGACTTTACGTAAACCAGTAAGAGCTTGGATCAGCTCTGTCTGTCCATTACCATCGATTCCGGCAATTCCAACAACTTCCCCGCGATGGACATCCAGCGAAAGATTCTTCACTGCCTCTAAGCCGCGACTTTCTTTTACAACAAGATTCTTAATTGAAAGAACGACTTCGCCTGGCGTTGCTGGTACCTTATCTGTTTTGAATGAAACAGAACGTCCCACCATCATATCCGCTAATTGCTGCGAGCTGACATCTTTGACGTCGACCGTTCCTATGTATTGTCCTCGACGAATAACGGAACAGCGATCCGCGACTTTTTTGATTTCATCTAGCTTATGAGTAATCAGAATAATCGATTTGCCCTCATTAATTAGGCCTTCCATAATCGTAATCAGCTCATCAATTTCTTGCGGTGTCAATACAGCCGTTGGTTCATCAAAAATCAGAACATTCGCACCACGATACAAGGTTTTCAAAATTTCGACCCGCTGCTGCATACCCACTGAAATGTCACGGATATAAGCGTCTGGATCAACTTTTAACCCGTATTCTTCAGATAAACGCACGATCTCAGCTTTAGCTTTCTTTTTGTCCAGCATGCCGTTTTTCTTCGGCTCGCTGCCTAAAATAATGTTCTCTGTGACGGTAAAGGCATCCACTAACATGAAATGCTGATGGACCATTCCGATCCCTAATTGATTGGCTTTCGTTGGGCTTGAGATATCGACGGGTTGACCATCCATTAGAATCTCACCAGAAGTTGGCTGTAATAGCCCAGACAAGACATTCATCAATGTTGATTTTCCAGCGCCATTTTCACCTAGAAGCGCGTGAATCTCGCCCTTTCGAATCTGAAGATTGATGTTGTCATTCGCTTTAAACGTACCAAATTGCTTGGTGATATTGCGCATCTCAATGACATTTTGTTCTTCTGTCACTTTCTTTTCACATCCTATCGCTTTTTAAAACCTGACAAAACATTGCAACGCTAAGGGCGTTCTTCCCTTAGACAAATCAAGCACTGGCTGTGACTTGTCTAAAAGAAGAAAACTTTTTTTAAAAGAGGACCATAGCCTCACGCGTTGGAGACTATGGTCACCTGAATAATTATTTCTCAGGAGTTTCTGGAACTTTGATGTCGCCAGCAGAAACTTTTTCTTTTGCTTCTTTAACAGCTGCTTTCGCATCGTCTGAAAGATAGCCGTCTGTTAAATCAACACCGCCGTCTTTCAAACCAAATGATAAGTGTTTGCCGCCAGGGAATTTGTCATTCAATGCATCCGTAGAGATTGATTGAACCGCTGCGCCAACGCCTTTAAGTGTTGAAGTCAAACAGAAGTTGCTTTCTTTACCGTCTTTAGATTTGTATTTGCCATCGTTTTGTTGGTCGCTATCGACACCGATAACCCAAACTTTGTCAGCTTCGTCAGCTTTTTCGTTACGTGCTTTCGCTTCTGAGAAGACCCCTTGACCAGTACCGCCTGAAGCATGATAAATGATGTCTACGCCAGCATTGTACATGTTCGCTGCCAAAGCTTTCCCTTTAGAAGGATCACCAAATGAAGCCGCATATTGTACGTCTACAGAAATGTCTTTGTCTAATTTTTTAGCAGTATCTTTTACCCCTTGAACGAAACCAGCTTCAAAGCGGTCGATTACGGCACCTTCTTCACCACCAACAAAACCTAATTTATTTGATTTTGTTGTTTCAGCTGCTGCTACACCTGCTAGGTAAGCTGCTTCTTGGTCTTTAAATGTTGCCGAAGCAACGTTATCTTTGTCTTCAATCACTGAGTCAATGATAACGAAGTTTGTATCTGGGTTTTGATCTGCTGCTGCTGAGATTGGGTCAGCTAGTAAGTAACCAATCCCGAAAACTGTTTTGAAACCGTTAGTAACAGCTTGTGAAATATTTTGTTCATATTCAGAAGCATCGTTTGATTGGATATAGTTATATCCGCCAGTACCTTTTTTGATATCGTGTTCTTTACCCCATGCTTGAAGACCTTCCCAAGCACTTTGGTTAAATGAACGGTCGTCCACCCCACCAATGTCTGTTACGATTGCTACACTGTGTTTTGCATCGTCTTTGGCCGCTCCGCCTGAAGAATCAGTTGAACCGCCGCCACTACCGCCGCCGCAAGCTCCTAGAGTCAGCAACGCTGCCATTGCTACGGTACCTAGGCCAAATAATTTTGCTTTTTTCATTTCTGTAAAGCCCCCTAAATATGTTTTTTTCAACAGTCCTGCGACTGAATGAACATGGTTTATAAATCTTTGTCAGTAAAGGTATACGGCAGTAACTCTTCAACGGTCATTTCTTTTGTTACTCCGTTGTCACCGACTAAGGTTACTGGCATCGCTGGATCGCAAAATTCCGCCATAACTTGACGACATGCGCCACATGGAGAAATCGGTTCTGGTGTGTGACCAGCGACTACTAAATGACTAAAGGCTTTTTCGCCTTCCGAAACAGCTTTAAAAATAGCTGTTCGTTCTGCGCAATTCGTTAAGCCGTAAGAAGCATTTTCAATATTGATTCCTTGATAGGTTTTTCCTTCCTTCGTCACAAGACATGCGCCGACAGGAAATTTCGAATATGGGACATACGCTTTGCCGAGTGCTTCAACTGCGATATCGATCCATTCTTGCTTACTCATGTGTCATGCCTCCGTTTTTTAGTACCCCGTACCAGAAAGACCGTTCATAATAGCAACTCCTGAGCTGGCACCTAAACGAGTAGCCCCTGCTTCGATCATTGCTGCTGCTTCTTTGGCATTATGGATACCACCGGAAGCCTTAACACCCATTTCTGGACCAACAGTTTCACGCATCAAACGCACATCTTCGACTGTTGCGCCGCCTGTTGAGAATCCCGTAGAGGTTTTTACAAAATCTGCTCCCGCCGCTTTGGCTAATTCGCAGGCTTTGACTTTTTCTTCATTATTTAATAGAGAGGTTTCGATGATCACTTTAACTAAGGCCTTATCTTTTGCGGCTGCTACGACTGCTTCAATGTCTTTTTGAACCTTTTCGTCGTTGCCATCTTTCAGTTCGCCGATATTGATAACCATATCCACTTCATCCGCACCGTTTTGAATCGCGTTTGCTGCTTCGAACGCCTTTGTTTCAGTAGTATTTGCTCCAAGCGGAAAACCGATCACCGTACAAACTGCAACGGGCTCACCCTGTAATTCTTTGGCTGCAAGCGACACCCATGTTGGATTGATGCAGACAGAGTAAAAGCGATATTTCTTAGCTTCTTCAATAATTTTCATTACATCTTCTTTACTGGCATCCGCCTTTAAAATTGTGTGGTCGATCATTCGATTTATTTCCATTTCTGACCCTCGCTTCTTTCATTATAATATACTTTTTATTGTTACAAAAAAGTTTTAAATACTTATTCTGTAATAATATCGTGGATTAAAATAGGCTCTTTTGGCTCTTCACCAATCGAAATATTTTCATAAAGTAATTTTTCTACTTCGTCAATTTCATTGGAGTTCGCGTAGATTGTTAATAGCGATTCGCCTTCAGCAACTTTATCGCCGACTTTTTTATGCAGCTTGATACCAACGGCATGATCGATATCTTCTTCTTTCGTTTTACGTCCCGCGCCTAACAGCATTGCTGCAATCCCAATTTCATTGGCTACTAAATCAGTGACATACCCCGAGGTTTTAGCTGGCAACTCAATTTCATATTTAGCGGTTAGAATCTTGTCCGTTTGATCAATTACTGTTGCATCCCCACCTTGGTCTTTAACCATTTCACGGAATTTTTCTAGCGCCTTACCAGAATGTAGGGCTTCCTCTAACATCGCTCTGGCTTCATCCAACGTCGCCGCTTTACCTGCTAAAACAACCATCTGACTACCTAATACATAGCACATCTCTGTTAGATCAGCTGGTCCTTCTCCTTTCAAGGTATCAATCGCTTCCACGATTTCTAGGCTGTTTCCGATTGCTTGGCCTAACGGCTCAGACATATCCGAAATCACAGCCATCGTTTGACGTCCAGCAAGCTTTCCGATGCGTACCATAGTTTTCGCTAAACGTTTTGCATCATCGATGTTTTTCATAAAGGCACCTTCGCCGGTAGTCACATCCAAAACGATTGCATCTGCACCCGCTGCGATTTTTTTACTCATGATCGAACTGGCAATCAACGGGATGGAATCCACTGTCGCTGTTACATCACGTAATGCGTACAACTTCTTATCCGCTGGAGCCAGATTTCCTGACTGACCGATGACAGCTACTTTACTCTTGTTTACAATATCAACAAATTCTTGATCGGATAATTCGATTTTAAAGCCGGGAATTGATTCGAATTTATCTAAAGTACCTCCAGTAAAACCAAGACCGCGTCCAGACATTTTTGCTACAGGTACGTCTACACTTGCTACAAGTGGCGCAAGAACCAAAGTTGTGGTGTCACCAACACCGCCAGTGGAATGCTTATCCACCTTCACACCCTCAATAGATGACAAATCAATGATGTCTCCTGAGTTTGCCATAGCCAAAGTTAAATGAGAAATTTCCTCATCCGTCATGTCCTGATAAAAGATTGCCATTAATAAAGCGCTCATCTGATAGTCTGGAATACTTCCGTCTGTATAGCCATCAATGATGAAGTCGAGTTCTTCTTTTGATAGGGCATTACCGTCTCTCTTTTTTTCGATCAAATCTACCATTCTCATAGGTTTTCCTCCAAGCTTCAAAAGATATTATACAATAAAATGGCGAAAGGTAAACCACTTTAGTAAAACAGTTTACTAAATACAGAAGCGCTTTCTGTTAGCGCTGCCATCGTTACTATAACGGGTACTGCTCCCGTTGTCAACCCTGATCTACTTTTTTAACACTCTCACGAATAATTAATTTAGTTTGGAAGATTTTATTCGGAATTCGCTGAGAAGGGAAATTAATGGCATCTACTAAAAATTTTGCTGCTGAAAAGCCAATTTCACTGCTCGGCTGAAAGACAGTTGTCAAAGGCGGAACCATGTATTCACTAACTTCTAACCCGTCAAAGCCCACGACCGAAATGTCCTCAGGAATTTTTAATCCCGCTTCATAAATCGCTTGATAGCAACCAAGAGCCATCTCATCATTTCCGCAAAATATCGCCGTGATTTTCTTATTTTTTAATACCTCTCTTGCCGCATGATAACCGCCGGAGATCGTTAATTGTCCAGAACAAATATAGCTTTCTTCAAATGGCAATTTATACTCAAAAACTACCTGCCGATAGGCCTTCACCCGCTCAGTTAATTGATAATAGCCTTGACTCTCTTTTAACATACCTATATGACGATGCCCTTTATCTACCAACATCCGCAGGACTTCTTGTGCCCCGGCATATTCTTCTACTAATAGCTGGCCCCAATCGCGATCGTTCAAGCCTCGGTCGATCAAAACAATCGGGTGTTTACGGTAAAAGTCACTGCCCAACTTGTGTTCTCCCTCAAGATGATTAGGCGTGGCCAACAAAATACCATCTACTGACCGATGTGACAGCTCATTTAAATAACGTTTTTCTTGTTCAATATCGTGGCGAGAGTTACACAAAATGATCATATAACCTAGAGGATTTAAATAACTTTCTACTCCTTCGATCACCTTTGAGAAAAAAAAGTCGGTTACGTCCGGCACGATCATCCCGATCGTTTTTGAATGACGATTAATCAAGTTCGCTGCAAAAAAATCCGGTTTGTATTGATGTTCTTCAACAATGGCTAAAACCTTTCTGCGCGTTTGTTCGCTGAAGCGGCTGCCTTTATTATTTAAAATCTGTGAGACAGTCGTTACTGACACGCCAGCCATCTCAGCGATCTCTTTAATGGTGATCTTCATCACGGTCCCTCTCTTTGCGTTTTTTTTAAGTGTAGCAAAGGAAAAAATAGAAAGAAAGCATTTTTCTTCAAAAGGCCGGACTTCTTGCTTATTCTGTAGGAAAAAAGTGGAATTTAAAGGCTCCTAGAAATAAAAAGTAGTTAAGCAAATAGCAGACGTTTTAGGTGCCATCAAAAATCAGCAAGAATTTATGCATCAATTCTAATTAGCCTACACCGTTTTCGCACGATTCAGATAGTTTTTGAAAAAAGACTATGATGTGCCCAACAAAGACTGCTGGCCATTTTATTTAAATCTATAAAAAGCGAGATAAGATGATTGCGAATTAAACATATAACGAAAAGTATCAAATTCTCTAAAATGATTATGAACCAAAAAAATCTAAGCTGTGATCTTTTTGATAAGCAAAACAGTGAAAAAATGAATCTAGGCGTCGCGAACGCTGCATTTTACAAATGATTCATCTTGGATTATGTAAATTTGGAGCTTTTAAAGTAGGCAAGGTTTTTATCTCGAATTTCAAATAACAGCGATCCAATATTCATCACGATTTTTATAAATAGTTTACTTTCTTTTTCCAGTGCCTATAAATTACAGCTTTCACTTTCTGAAAAAGATGTACTCTGTAACGCAAAAATTAACTGCCGGTACTGTCCATAATGAAGTCTACTCAGACATTGCCAATCAAGTCATTTTAAAAGAGCATCTATAAAATGAACTGCCGCAGAATCAGTTCTTTTCTGCGGCAGTTCTTATTTTATAGTTACATAAATTGCGTACCAAAACCCGAACGTTGGTACAGTAGAAAATGTGAAAACGTTTGATTTATTCATTTACTTAATTAAAAATTAAATATTTGGATAATTCTTCAAAACATAATTTTCAGCCTTCTGACTCCAAATACCATCTGTTTCTGCTAGAATTTCGCCTAATTCTGAATTGTTATCAATCTCTGAAAGTTTTTTCAGTTCAGATTGTTTATGGGTATAAACTAATTTTTTTCCGCCGCCAATCGCTGGTTGATTCAACGTGGTTTCCCCTACTGCATCCAATCCTAGAATATGGGTAACGACATTGGCAACTTTAACTTGCTTATCCTCAATCAATTTTACCGCCTTGCGCATGTCCTCGGTATTACCGCCAGACGTTCCCACAAAGTGCGTAAAGGAATAATGCACATCGTAAAAATTCACCTGCGCCGAAAACTCTTTGTCCTGCGGTCCCGCGAAGAAGTTCAGGCAGCCATCCGGATTCAACATGTCCGCCGCATCCGTTACTACTGGTGCCACTGGAATCATTACAAAGATATCATCGAAGCCTCCATCTGCTTTTTCCTTCAAAAGACTGACTTGATCTTCAACATCTGCTACATTTATATATGAAACTTCAATACCGTTTTGACTTGGATAGAGCTTTTCTGCACGAGCTAATTTTTCCGCATCACGATCGGTAACAACTAATTTCTTTGGTTTGATGGGTCCATGCAAAGCATAATCGATTGCTAATAAACCCATTGGGCCAGTCCCGCCCATGATCAATAGATTCCCATCAGCTTTGATTCCCATCTTGTGTTCATAGGACCCTTCTTTTAAATGATAATTTGCTTCAAAGGCGCCAATTACACAGGATAATGGTTCAATCAGTGAGCCTTCAAAATAGGTATCACCTTTATAAGGGATCAAGCAGTCCTGATTCATGACATCTTCTGAGATCACGATGTAGGTCGCATCGCCGCCAGTGTAAGGATACGAATAGCCGGGACAATCTGGACGATCCGGTAATTGCAAGTTCGCCTGCAAAACATACCGCTCTCCTTTTTTATATTTATGTGCCCATTTGCCGCCAACTTCCAACAGTTCGCCACAAAATTCGTGACCAATAATAATCGGATTTTCCGCAAGATTATTGGGCGCTTTTTTATGATCCGCCCCTTGATTGGCTAACTTCCACGTTGACATACAAATACTATCAGTGATGACTGAAGCCAAAATCTCATTCTCTTTGATTTCAGGCAATTCAAGTTCCTCTAAACGTAAATCCTTCTTACCATATAAACGTACTGCTTTCGTTTTCACTACTGCTCCCCCTAATTTCTTCTATAATATTATGCTAAAATTCCTAACCAATAACCGATGATTCCTACTGCAAACAACACAAAAATCAAAACGATTGGGCTGACTTTTTTCTTTAGTAAATACATCATCAACAAGGTCAAACCTAACGCTGGTAAACCTGGAACTAAATCATCCAAAACATTTTGCACAGTTGTAATAACTGTTTTGCCATCCGCACCTGGTGTTTTCGATACGACTAGCGGTATATTGACAGTGGTCCATTTCGTTACCAGAACCCCCATGATGAATAATCCTAAAATTGTCGCACCTTCAGTCAATTTCTGTAATAAATTGCCCGACAGATCTTTAACAATATCCATCCCTTTACTGAAGCCGTAAGTCAATCCAAACCATTTCATCGCCAAGCGAATCACGTTAAAAGCTACGAAGAATAAAATTGGTCCCATCACATTTCCAGATAAAGCCAACGAGGCACCTAATGCTGCGGTGATCGGACGTAAGGTTCCCCAAACTAATGGATCGCCGACACCAGCTAAAGGTCCCATCAACCCAACCTTTAAGCTATTGATTGTCCCATCATCGATATCCGCACCGCTTGCTCGTGCTTCCTCCATCGCCATCGTTACGCCGATAACAGGTCCGCAAACAGCTGGTGTCGTATTAAAGAAAGTCAAATGGCGTTTCAAGGCTTCTGCTTGTTCTTCTTTGGTTTTATACACTCGACGGATTGTCGGAATCATATCCACACAAAAAGCCAACGCATGAATCCGTTCAAAGTTAAAGGACGCCTGCTGGAAGTTTGAAAAGACAAACGTTGTCATCAAATCTTTTTTCGTTAATTGCGATTGCGCATAAATATCTTTTTTCGTTTCTACTGTTGAAGTATTTTCCATTTGTACTCCTCCTTAATCTTCCAGCTCATCATCGGCTAACTCGCCGGCGACAACTGCTGCGACCTGATTTCCTTGAACCTCGTTTTTCTTAAAGTTCGGATTTAACTGCACGTAAATCAATGCAGTAATTAGCCCGATAATTCCAAACGCCAACAAACTAAACTCTAAATAACCGCCCATGACAAATCCAAGATAGAAGAAAGGCATCAAATATGCCACGCTCATCATATTCAAGACCATCGCATATCCGACAACTACGATGAACCCACCGGCAACTGCTAAACCTCCTGTGATTACATCTGGTATCATGTTCAACATATTTGTCACCATCTCAGCGTTAACAAAAGCCGCCACAATCGTAGCTGGGATTGCTACTCGTAAAGCTTGAATGAATAAGGCACTGAAATGAAGGAAGATAATCTTATTGAAATTTGCTTTTTCCGCTTCACGATCCGCTGCGTGTTGAAAAGCTACCGTGATTGTCCGTGCGATAACCGTCAATACTTGCCCCGCCGCTGCCACTGGCAACGCAATCGCAATTCCGGATTGAATATCCTGCTGACCAACAACGACTAATATAGTAGAAATCACACTCGCCAGAGCTGAATCCGGTGACTGCGCCGCCCCAATATTCATCCAGCCTAGAGCAATCAATTCTAATGTTCCTCCTAGAATAATTCCCGTCTGCACATCGCCTAAAATCAGACCAACCATCGTACACGCAATCAACGGTCGATGCGTCTGAAATTCATCTAACACACTGCCCATCCCGCAAATACAAGAAAAAAGAAAAATAAGTACAATCTGCAACGCTGATAATTCCATTATTGTGTCCTCCTATTTCATATTAAGGTAATCATTTTTCTCAAAATGAGTTTGATGTTCAATACGTATACCACTCCACCAGATTTTTCAGTACTCAATAGAATTTTATCTTGCTTACAATTTTTACCTGAAAAAAGTGGAACTAGTATCCTGCCTCCTTTTAGAACCCTGCTTCTTTTAGCTTCTCTTCAAAATTACCCTTCGGATCGGTCGCAACGACTCTCAAATCTAACTCCACACCTGCTGCTTCAAGCTTGCGAAATGCATCCGCTTCTGTTTGATCAACTGAAACAGCTTTGGTGATTTGTGTCCGTCCTGTTTTGAATTGCATCCCGCCGATATTGATGGATGTGATTGGCACCTGCATTTCGACTAATTCCAATACTTCCATTGGATTCGTGAATAGATAGAACACTGATTCATCTGCATATTTTGGGTTATTATAGACCTTCACTGCTTTCTCCGGAGTCACGATATTCACTTTGATTCCTGGCGGGGCTGCTTGTTTGACCAATGTTTTACGAATCTCATCATTAGCCACTTCTTTACTAACAACGATGATCCGCTTTGCACCAGCTTCCTTTGCCCATACTGTTGCCACTTGTCCATGAATCAAGCGATCATCGATCCGCGATAATTTGATTTGCATCTTATAAATCCTCCTCTTCTTCAATCACCTGTTGTTTAAACGCTTTCACTGTGTCGCAGGATATTTTTGTAACATGATTCACAATCTCTGTTAAACTGCTGCCTAGCATACTTGCTGCCTCTAAGACAATCGGCAGCGACATTCCTGATATCACGTCAATCTCGCGTTCAGGATTCTTCATTGCAACTGCACAGCTGGCATTATAAGGCGTCCCACAAAATAGATCTGTCAAAATCAGATATGATGCATCTTCCTTCATTGCCCCAGCAACTTTTTCTTGGATCGTGTCTAATCCTTCTTCTTTCAAAAATTCGATCGATTCAAAATCCGGTAGCGTACCAAAAATCATTTCTGCTGATTTTTTCATTTCGTGTGCCAACTTCCCATGCGCAACCAAAATTACCTTGTTCATAAGCTCCTCCCAGTTCTTTTTTATTTTACAATTCTGCCGACCGCTTATTTCTCACGATCAGCAGAATCAAAAATTACCCTCGTGTTTTTCCGCCAGCGACGTTAACAGTCACACCATCTATGTAGCTTGACCGGTTAGAAATGAAGTAGGCAACTAAGTCTGCTACTTCTCTTAATTTACCGTCACGACCTAATGGAATTGTCTTAGTATTCGTGTACCCAGCACGTAATTGCTCGACTGTTATTCCCCGCGTATAGGCTAACGCTGTTTCGTACTCGATCGTACGTAAGCCGGTTTCTTCCATAATCCCAGGAGCAATTCCAACAACACGGACACCTTTTTTTCCTAACTCCTTTGCCCATGAGCGAGTAAAGCTGTTCACCGCTGCCTTTGTTGCCGCGTAAACACTTTGTCCCTCCGAACCTTCTAAGCCACATTCTGATGACATATTAATGATGACCCCATAGCCTTGCTTGACCATTACACGACCAACTGCTTGGCCCATTAAGTAGACACCCTTTTGATTAATCGCGATCATCTTATTAAATATCTGTTCATTAATTTGGAATTTCCCTTCCTCGGACATCTTCTCGTCAACTAACAAGGCTGGGATATTGATACCCGCATTATTGACAACTGCATCAATTGTTTGAAATTTTTTCACTGTTGTCGCTACCGTCTGTTCCACCGATTCTGGAGAAGTAACATCTGTTTGACTAAAAACTAAATTTTCGTGAGTAAATGTCCCTTCGCGTAAATCCGCATTCACCACATTGATCTTTAAATCACATAACTCTTCAACGATAGCTGCACCAATCCCTGATGAACCTCCAGTAACAATGACCGTTTTTCCTTGTACACCTAACCAATCCATAGCAAATACCCCTTTAACATTTGTGATTTACTTTTAACATTTGTTGCACTTTTATAGTAACCGCACTAGAAAACGTTGTCAATAACTTTTTGCAATTTTTTTAAAACAAAATCACAAAAGTGCAAGACGGCATAAAAAAAGACGAGTTTCTCCAACTCGTCTAAATAGATACTATTCGTAAACCAATTCCATAATCGTTTCCTGCTGTTCCTCAGGTATCTCCTCGTCGCTCAAATAATACTCATAAGAAATCCCGCTGAATTTCCCGCCAATTTTTTTAATCTCATCCATCATGGCGAAATAGGGCTCAGTCATATCATCATAACGCCCGACATAAAGTGCAGATAACGCCTTATAGGACGGAAGGAAATAACTGTCGCTTTCGATCTCCGCAGCATTTTTGACTTTCTCTGCCACGGGAAAACCAACCTCCATCTCAATGGCTGATTCATCCAATCCGCCATTTTCATCCATATTTTTATAAGAAACAAATGGTGTACTTAATATTTGGATTCCTTGCTCTTGAATAAACCCGCCTAGCTTCATAAAGGTTGGTCCAATAACTTGAGGAATTTCTTCGACCTTCACGGTAAAGGTTTGAGAAAGAATCCATTGATCTGGTTTCATGATTTGTTCAAACTTCATTGATATCTCCTCCTTTTTCTATAAGTGTATCGAATAAAAGTGCCAGAACATGTCATATTAAAAATGATTTTTATAAAATGCCCCAACGTAATTTAAAACCTTCTCGCGAATCCAATCCGGGCCAAGAATTTCAACATTTTTTCCTAGCGGAATTAAAAAACGATAGAGATCATCGAATTCCGTGAAGTTCAAAGTCGCATCAAAGCTACTGTCAGGATTGTCCGTCCAAGCAAAATCCGCGAACTCGGCATACTTTTTATAAGCGATCCGCTTGCTGAATCGTAGCCGAACAGACAACTGTGGAAACACCAATTCTTCCTCTGGAAACGGATAGTCTATTGGCTCTTTTAAAACAACGTTTCGAATTTGTTTGAGTGGAAATAAGCCCCAATCTAGCTTACTTGATTCCCAAGCCAGCAAATACCACGTTTGATACTTGTACAGTACACGTTTTGGTGCTAAAGACAAGAGCCGGGTTTGGCCATATTCGGTGTGGTAAACACAGTTGATCTCACAATGATTGAATAACGCCTCTTTGATTTTTTCAAAGGTTTGGCTGGTGATCTCGGTCTGACTCAAATCGACCTCCAGCCATTCGCTCCAATCATAGACCGTGCCCATTTTTTTCAGCAGCTCATCCGTATCAGCTAAGCCTACAGATTGCAATAAATGTAAAGCAAGAAATAGATCATCCTGCTCTTCTTTATCAATCAAAGCATTACTGACATGATAGGCATCATCCAGAAAAATACCGCCATTTCGCCCTTTATTGGCATAGACTGGAACTCCTGCCAAACTCAGCGCATCGACATCACGATAAACCGTCCGGACCGACACTTGGAATCGCTCCGCTAATTCCTTTGCGGTAACTTGCTTGTGGCTCAATAAAATCAAGATTGTTTGAAGCAAACGAATAACCTGCATAGCTCCTCCTTAAAATAGAAAAAGATAGGACTCCCCTATCTTTTCAATACTTCTCGCGCAGTTTCTTCCGTCGTGACTAATACATTAATATACTGACCCTTTAATGCGCTGGCAATCGCGTCGGCTTTATCGACTGCTTCTGCTACACCGATTCGATACGGTGTTCGCTTCAAGTCAGCGATATCGATTCCAATCAGACGATCATCTAAACTATTCTCAATGTGTTCGCCTTCAATATTGTAAAAGCGTGACACCACATCTCCCACCACTTTTTTTCCTTCTAAATAAGCCAGCACATCTTCGCCATAGAACTGTTTCCAGCTTTCACTCGCCTTCAATGTCGGCGAACCGATTCCTAAAATGGCAATATCAATCTTGCGCCAATAATCGATCAATTCTTGATTAAAATCATTTTCCATCAAGGCTTTTTTCAACGCGACCGTTTCGGGAAAAGCTGGTGAGTCAATCAATAATGCTCGACCATTTAGTTTTTTTGATGCTTCATAGGTAATTGTATTGACGTGATAATCACTGATTAAACGCCCAGACGGTCCGCCGATCATTGGGACACAGAGAATATTATCTACCGCATAATTTGTCAGCCCTTCTGGTATTGCGGACATGGTTTCGCCCCAAGAAAAGCCAAAGATCATATCATCCTTAATAATCTCTGTTAGGTATTCACCGACCCCTTGTGCTAACATTTTATCCTTTTGCGTACGACTTAAATCTGTTCCCGCTTGCACTATAATTGCCTTTTCCAGATCGAATTTTTCCTGCAATTCCTTTTCGATACTGTAGGTTCCCGCTTTATCATAGTTGATGGAAATATTCACGATTCCTTCGTTACGAGAACGCTTCAGCAAACGACTGATCGTACTGCGATGTATATTCAGCTCTTTCGCGATTTGACTTTGATTTTTATCTTCTTGGTAATACATTTCAGCAATGCGAACCAATAATTTATCTTCTTCTTTTTGCATAGACTTACCTCCTTATCACATTTGTGAAAAACATGAGTCAATGTGATTGTACCCTTTCTTCGACCACACATGCAAGCCTTTTCCCTAAAGACAAAGAACCCGTCCATTCAGATATCGAATGAACGGGATCAATTTATTCCTTCACACTGCGAATAATGTAGTAGCCTTTGTCCTTCGCCACTATTTCGGCGTTGCCGAAAACTTCTTCCATTTTACTTTTTGCGCTGGGCGCACCTTGTTTCTTTTGGATCACGATGGTCAGTGTACCGCCATCTTTTAACAACGGTTCTGCATCGCTTAATATCTGATGAACGACTTTTTTTCCTGCACGGATCGGCGGATTGCTGACGATTGCGGCATATTCTTTTTGATGCAAGGTTTCATAGATGTTCGATTGATGAATATCTGCTTCGATGCCATTGCGCTTCGCATTTCCTTGCGCCAGTTCCACCGCACGATTATTCACGTCGATCATTTCGACTGAACGCCCAGTCTGATAGGCCAATGCCATACCGATTGGACCATAGCCGCAGCCAACATCCAGCAATGTTCCCTCCGGTAACTCCTCCGCATCGAAATGCTCGATTAATACACGTGAGCCATAATCAACGGTGTCCCTAGAAAAGACTCCGCTATCCGTCACAAATTGAAAATTTTTTCCCGCCAATTCAAACGACCATTGATGCAAGTCGTGTGCCGTCTCAGGATTTTCCGAATAATAATGATTTGCCATGTTCTTACCCTTCTGCTAATAAAATTTCTTTAATATCACGTGCAATCAAGGCCCCTAAGAAATGATAGCCCTCGTCTGACGGATGGATGCCGTCGAATGTTTGCACAAACTCTTTTGGTTTTGGATAAACAGTCATGTGGTGATACAGATCGATTACGTTAACGCCCGATTCTGCCGCTATCATTTTCGCTTTTTGGGCGAAGAGCTGTTGACGCTCATTGTCTCCCTTTGAATAAATGTCTGTATTGATGTAACCTGTCGTCAATAGAATCACTTTTGACGCATCAAAGGATTCAATGATTTCTCTAATATTTTCGCCAAAGGTGTCAAGTGAATTTGTCTGCTTCAACGAATCATTGGTTCCAAAAGAAATGACCACAAAATCACCTTCTGCATCCACGGCTTCACTCACCCGAGCCAAACCATCAGAAGAAGTCTCGCCGCGCTTGCCTAACTTGACTAATGAGTAGCCGGGAAAGCCCATCTCCGTCAGTTCATCAAGAATATACTTATCTAAAATATCACTAGTTTCACCATTCATGACACCAGCTAATAAACTGTCTCCGAATAAAACGATTTTTTTCATCATACACACTCCTTCTAACAATTTTCTTCCTTATCATAGCACGAAATGCGGAAATTATTTAGGCAAATAGCGCGGGCCGAATTCCTGTCGTGCCTTTTTACTATATTTCTGCACAAAATCCGATTTCGCATCCGTATAGGCATCACGATTGTGCTCAAACTTTTCCTTTAACGTAAGCTTTAATTCTTCATATTGCCGCGCAACTTCTGGATACTTTCGTAGATAATCCCGAAAATAAAACTCATCCCAATCTCCTATAGCACGAACATGCAGATGATAAACCTTTTCCGCAAAGCCTTCCGATGTGTAGCCCTTATTCAAATCTAATGTTTGTTTCTCCTTATCTTCAATCATCAAGATCCAACCGGCATTTTTCAGCCTCGCTGAAGCTTCTTCCACATCATACCCATCAGGAAATTCCAACAATATATCTACAATCGGCTTAGCAATCAAGCCTTCGATTGAAGTACTGCCGATATGATTGATTCGTTGAATCGGAAAATCAGCGAACAACTCCGTTAACTGCTGCTTTTCTTCCTCGTACCATTTCTCATAATCCACGTTATGATCCTTCAAGATAATTGGAAATAATTCCCACAATTCCGCCAGCGTCATTTCTTCCAGTTTCTTCATTTCTCCACCTGCTTTCCTAAATCTCCTGCTTCTATCATACACTTTTTCAGGTTGTTTCTTGGCTTTTCTTAACATCTCCCTAGTTTTTTCCTTCGCAACTAAAAAAACAATGAAACTCCTATCATTACGATAGCTTTTTACACTTTTTTTCGGCTAAAATGGCTTATAACGTTTTGTGTTAGGAAATTATTCGGATTTCTTGGAAATAGAACACTTTCTAAGACTGTTTTTATGGTAGAATAAGCGCAGTTGCCAGTTCAGCTTTTTACTTGAAATTGACTGGAATGCGCATGATATTGAACTCATTTTTCGATTTTGAAAAATGATTACTTTAATATGAATAAGGATGCCAGTTCAACTTTTCGCAGTTTACTCTGTTTGGCGTTCATTTTAGTTATTAAATCAGTATATTTTGGACACACTTAGTTGAATGGTATACGGCATGAAAATAGGATTCATTTTTCGCTTTTTGAAAAATGGTTACTTTAATATGAATAAGGAGGTTCTTATGAACGAAAGAGGGAACTATTTCCGGATCGCCCGCGACCAGTGGCAAGATTTCTACACACCGGGAAACACACCGTTGACGCAAGCAGAGCTTGACAATATCAAAAGCTTGAATGACCAAATCTCGATGAAGGATGTGGCCGATGTTTATGTACCCTTATGTCACCTGATCCATCTTTATATGAAGGATTTTGAGTCGCTCACGTTAAGCAAAGGGTTGTTTCTGCACCGTTATGTGAAGATGCCGCCGTTTATCATCGGAATCGCTGGAAGTGTTGCCGTCGGAAAAAGTACCACCGCTCGTTTATTACAGACCTTATTAGACCGCCTTTTCAAACATCAAACGGTCCAATTGATCACCACTGACGGCTTTTTATATCCAAACGCTGTCTTAGAAGAACGCGGGATTATGGATCGCAAAGGCTTTCCCGAAAGCTATGATATGGAGAACCTAATTGATGTCTTGAATGAAGTAAAATCAGGCAAAGAAAATATTCCCATCCCAAAATATTCCCATGATGTCTACGATATCGTGGATGGAGAATACGAGCTGATCGATTCGCCGGATATTTTAATCGTCGAAGGAATCAACACCTTACAACTGCCAGCCAATCAGCAAATCTATGTCAGTGACTTTTTCGACCTGTCGATCTACGTCGATGCTGATCCGAAAATGGTCGAGCGTTGGTATATCGAACGGTTCGAATCCTTGCTGGACACCGCCTTTAAAGATCCGGATAACTACTATTATGACTACGCAATCGGTGACCGCAAAGAAGCGCTTGCCATGGCGGAGGATGTCTGGAAAAATGTCAACTTGAAGAATTTGGAAGAGTATATCTTGCCAACAAGAGGCCGAGCTGATATTATCTTGCACAAGGCAAAGCATCATATCATTGATGAAATCTATTTGCGTAAATACTAGCTTATAAAGAAAGCTTGCTTTCTTTTATAATAAAACTTGAAAAGGGGTAATAATTGTGACAAACGTTTCTGCCGAAATGACAAACGTAGAAAAAATCATCGTACTTGATTATGGTAGTCAGTACAACCAATTAATCACTCGTCGTATCCGTGAATTCGGTGTTTTCTCAGAGCTTTTGAGCCACCGCATCACTGCTGAAGAAGTCAAAGCCATGAATCCAAAAGGGATCATTCTTTCAGGCGGCCCAAATAGTGTTTATGACGAAGGAGCCTTCTCCATTGATCCAAAAATCTTTGAATTAGGGATTCCAATTTTAGGAATCTGTTACGGCATGCAGCTGATCACATATAACCTAGGCGGAAAAGTTGAACCCGCTAAAAACCGTGAATACGGGCAAGCAACGTTAGAAATTGTTTCTGATAATGCCGTCCTATTCGCTGATACACCAAAAGAACAAACCGTTTGGATGAGCCACGGCGACTTAGTCACTCAAGTACCAGAAGGATTTGAAAAAGTCGGCACCAGCAAAGACTGCCCAATCGCAGCGATCCAAGATACAAACCGTAACTTCTTCGGCATCCAATTCCACGCAGAAGTACGTCATTCAGAATACGGCAATGAACTATTACGTCACTTTGCCCTAGATGTTTGCCAATGTAAAGGTGATTGGACGATGGATAACTTCATCGACATGCAGGTCGCAAAAATCCGCGAACAAGTCGGCGACAAAAAAGTCCTACTTGGCCTATCAGGTGGTGTGGACTCATCTGTCGTAGGGGTGCTTTTACAAAAAGCTATCGGTGACCAATTAACATCGATCTTCGTAGACCACGGTCTATTACGTAAAAACGAAGGCGAACAAGTCATGGAAGCACTTGGCGGAAAATTCGGCTTGAACATCATCAAAGTTGATGCTAAAGATCGTTTCCTAGATAAATTAGCTGGTGTTTCTGATCCAGAGAAAAAACGCAAAATCATCGGAAACGAATTCGTTTACCTATTCGACGATGAAGCAACTAAACTTGCTGGTCAAGAAGGCATTTCCTTCTTAGCCCAAGGAACACTTTATACAGACGTCATCGAATCTGGTACCGAAACAGCACAAACAATCAAATCTCACCATAACGTTGGTGGATTACCAGAAGACATGCAGTTCGAATTGATCGAACCACTGAATACCCTATTCAAAGACGAAGTCCGCGAATTAGGAACACAGCTTGGCATGCCTGACTCAATCGTATGGCGCCAACCATTCCCAGGACCAGGTCTAGGTATCCGCGTCCTTGGTGAAATCACTGAAGAAAAACTAGAAATCGTCCGCGAATCAGACGCGATCCTCCGAGAAGAAATTGCCAACGCCGGTCTGGACCGCGACATCTGGCAATACTTCACTGTCCTACCAGGCATCCGCTCAGTCGGTGTTATGGGCGATGGCCGTACCTACGACTACACAGTCGGTATCCGTGCGGTTACCTCAATTGATGGTATGACCGCAGACTTCGCACGTATCCCATGGGATGTCTTGCAAAAGATTTCTGTTCGAATCGTGAATGAAGTTGCTCATGTGAATCGGATTGTGTATGATATTACGTCTAAGCCACCTGCTACTGTGGAGTGGGAATAGTGTGAAAAAAGGTTCTATAATATTTGGTGTTGTTACTCTTTCTGAGTGAGAACACCAAGTATTTTTTTATACAAAAAGACATTTGGTTGTCCTATAATTAAATCGCTGAACCCAATCATAGGAGGCGAACCAAATGTCCAGTATTAAGAATATCAAATATAAAGATAATTGCCTAGACAAAACCATCAAACAAATCCTAAATATTCATGATTCCAACATTACTTTTCCTAAAGACGCCGTTTCAAAAGAAAAAGTCCATGACAGAATGGCCACCGTCTTTACTGGTCGACTGAGCTATCCGTCTCCTCGGTGTGAGTGTTGCGGCTACGACTCCGTCATCCATCATGGCTACAAAGATAGCTGGATTCAATTACTCCCTTATCAAGAGGTGTCTACCTATCTTCATCTCTATAAACAACGGTTTTATTGTAAACAGTGTCACCATACCTTTTCAGCTAAAACCTATTATGTCGCAGAAAACTGTTATCTCTCCCAAGC
>NZ_KE136367.1:139180-150939 GCF_000406965.1 Enterococcus avium ATCC 14025
GACTTTTACGAACGCATTGATCACTTACCTCCGATGCTTGATCCAGCATTTAAAAAAGCGATTCTTTACTTAAACAAACACAAACAAGCGATTATCAATGCGTTAAAATACCCCTATTCGAACGGAAAACTTGAAGGGAAGAATAACTTGATTAAAGTGATTAAGAGAGTGGCATTCGGTTTTAGAACCTTTCGCCACCTTCGTATGCGAATTCTGATTCAACAGAATCTTTGCGACATTATTTGAGCAAAAAAACAAAAAGAAAAAAGGAAACGCCGAAGCATTTCCTTTCAGTGATTTAATGAGAACAACACGATTTGACTTAGAGCCTGAAAAAAGAGCTCAACTCCTTGCATTATAAGGAGTTGAGCTCTTTTCTGAAGTAATTACTAAATCACATACATAAGATTGTAAGTTCATACACTTAGATACCCAAGAAAAATTGGACTAGTTACTTCCTGTTTAATACATAAAAACTAGCATAGAATATACGCTAATTTACTCTTCTTCTACCGTTATTATCGTTATCTTTAAAAGTACATATCTTTACAATTATCCATACCAGATAAAATACATCCCAAGAAACAATAGTAAATAGAAAGAACCAGAAAAATAGACCCATACTTTTAACAAACGAGGGCATATTTGGAATGACAAAACAGTAAAATATTGAGAGTAAAACTAAAACAATATTGTATAAAAAGGCGTTTCTTAGTCTTTCAAGTAATGTATTATAAATATTTGAATCCAAATCAAATTTCTTAGCTCTTCTGAAAAAAATAGAATCTTCTTTCAAACTCATTAATAATCCAATCAATAATCCAAGAATACCTAGGATTATTGATGAAAAGGATATCGTATCACTAATAGCTCCTCGAATGCTCAACATATAACCGTTTTTGTATATAAAGACTAGAAAAAGACAAATAAAAATTATTAAAACATACCTAAAATAATCTACTTTATCAACTAAATCCCCCTTTTTTAAAACTTTCCTTGCTTTTTCTAATTTCATATTATCACCCTGTTATTCTTTATCTTGGCAACAAACGAATTAATTTATTTTGCATAGATATTCCAGCTGCAAAGTAATTTTGCTCCTTAAATCCATTGAAAATGTACTCGGCACCAATTGTAGATCGATTTTGTACTTCTAGTACTATCTCTGAACTAAGCTTTGGTGTCAATAAATCAATATATTCCATCGAACTTTCTATATCTCTTCTCGAGGTTACATGCATACCAACATCCAAATCTTTTTCCCTAGTCAATTTCAAAACATCTCGAATCATTCGACGTACTTCCTCAGAATCTAAACTTTCGCTCTTACCTGTTTTTGCCATCGAAAGAGTTACTTCAAAATTTACTCCATGAACTTCTGATAGTGCTGCAATTGATCTGCTTAAAACATCTGAATCCAATTCTTCATCAGCTATTTCATTAAAATCTGCTCCTTTTATTGTAATTTTTCGATATATCTCATTTTGCATTACCTTTTCAATAGCATTACTATCAATAATCGGTGCTAAGTTTACAACGTAAGGAACATCTCCGTCT
Source organism: Enterococcus avium ATCC 14025 (assembly GCF_000406965.1). Lineage (GTDB taxonomy): Bacteria > Bacillota > Bacilli > Lactobacillales > Enterococcaceae > Enterococcus_A > Enterococcus_A avium. The sequence continues at coordinate 140,738 of NZ_KE136367.1, forward strand.
CTCTCATGATTCAAATCATTTACTCTCATTCGCAATCCGCTTAATGTTAAAGCGATTTGTTTAACATTAAGACCATAAAAATTCCCTTGAGTAACTAATACATTTGTACGAGGATCATAAATTAATAAGTTGAATTCTCCTAAATATTCGTCATCAGCTAAGTTTATATCCTCTTTATCTTGATTAATTTTCTTTCTTGAAGGAATATTTTTAGATCTAAGCTTTGATAACTGCAGATAATACAAATTATTTGCATAATCATAACCACAACTATTCCATTCTAAATCAGATACTTCATCGCCTAAAAAAACAGAGGCATTAAAGGACCTCTTATTATTCAGTATTGCATCTAAAAACTTTTTCATATCCCATGTCACTAACTCATTGTTCTCAACTATTAATTGTGGTTCAAAATAATTAAAACGAATTTTTTGTTTTGCCATCTCAGTGTACTCCTTTTTATTAACGTCTACAATAATTATTAAAACAAAACATAAGTGAAAAAACAAATGTTTTTATAACTTTCGCTAAGTGCAAATAACAAAAATAGTTATAGGTTTTAATAGCTTTTTGCGAACGTGTGTAAGATATTTGATTATCGCCTTTATTGGTATAGTATCTATCATTACAAACCGAAAAAGTCATTAACTCAGACGTTGTATGTCTTAAATCAAAAACTATTAACTACACCTCTAATTTCAAATAATTGCACTACGATCAAGACTACTTCTTATATTGGGTTCCTTAACAATACTGCTGAAATTGTTGAAACAGCAATCTCCTTAAAATGATTAGATTCTCGAAATAGCTTTCTCATCAAATAGCTAAACTTTTTATTAATAGAAAAAATCAATTTTATTTCATAAGTAACTAATCGTAAACTTATTGCTTCATTACTATCTGATATAGATTATTTAATTGCTCTTTGAAATAATTGAGTCTCAAATTGACAATTAAATTCTTTTATTAATTCAGCTGATCCGTTTATAAAAAACAAATTCATTGTCGATTGTCTTTGCTAAGTTATTATTTCATCCCAAAAAAATATTACCACAACCGAAAATATACTACTCCAAACTGATTATATGAATTTCTCACTAAGCACCACCTTATGATTTTGGAATGGCCTTTTTCTCTGGGATGCTCTTCTTTACACAATGCTTTCCTTTTCAACCAATATGCTATAGTACCCGAAAGGAGCATTACAATGGGAGTAATTATTATTAAAGCCTAGCAAAAGCTTGGCAGGAATGCTTGAAGAGCTTTTGCTGAATCCTAAATTCTACTTTATTAGGAGGGTAAAAGATGGCTTATCAGAACGCATTCGAACTTCTACCAGAGGAAATCGTAAAAGAGATCCAAAAATATGTGAATAGTACAATCCTTTATATCCCCAAGAGGTCAACAGAGCGTTTGCCTTGGGGCAGCAAGACTGCTAGTAAAGAGTTGCTTCGACAAAGGAATCAACAGATCTATCAGGAGTATCAGCTCGGGAAAAGTACTCGCGAGCTCGCTGGCAGCTATTACATGGATATCAAAAGTATCCAACGTATCATTCGCACAATCAAAAAACAATGTTAAGAAAGAGCGAATTCCGGCTCTTTCTTTTTTTATAAAAAAACTCGTTCCTCCGCCTATGCATCGCTCCTTTATACTAAAGATAGAACAACGAAAGGATTTGATTTCTATGAAATTAATTGCTGACTGCTAACTGCAATTTTTGCTGAAAGGAGGAGCATTCATGACACAGCCTAAGGCGAAGCTGGAGGATTTTCTTCATCAGAAGAAAAAGAAAACCTTTGAACACTCGCAGCAACAATCTAAAAATAAAGTGAAGGGCAAACAAAACGCCCATCCGGTTCAAAATAGACGTGGTCGTCCATTATCGAAATAATTGACATGAAGTCCTCATTGGAAAATGACCACATAAAAAAATAAGAACCTAAACACCGAATTATATCCAGTGTTTAGGTTCTTATTTCTCGTTTAGTTTGATTAATTTTTCATCCAAAAAAGATCATTAACTCAATAGCTATAAGTATTCCGATCAACAACGCTAACCCCAACGGATGATAAGGATTGATCGCCCAGCCGACACCAAATGATTTCGGAATGATTATCGGGGCGTATTTTCCACTGACTTTATCGTCTTTGGGAATAATTAAAAAGAAGCGCAGGATCGTAAAAAGAAACACGATTCCTACAACAAGCATCGGCAATATCCTTTGGTTCGCAAGCTCCGGTATCCGGCTCATCACAAAAGAAAAAAATACCGTCAGCAACAAAATCACCACAAAGGCTGCGTCAAAAATTTTTCTTCGCTTGGTTCGTTTGATGAGCTCTGCGTCTTTCTTCATTTTATCCATTAATTGTTCATCACCTTTCAACAATTCGTCTAAGGAGATTTGGTAGTAATCGCTAATTGAAATGATCATCGGAATATCTGGAAAATTCCGTCCGACTTCCCAATTGGAGATTGTTTGTCGTGAGACGTGCAGATGATCTGCCACCTCCTGTTGAGTCAATCCCATTGACTGCCGTTGTTTTTTTAATTTTTCGCCTAGCAATACTTCATCCCCCTAAATCAAAATTACCTGTTGATAAGACAACTTACAAGCAAGATACCAAAGCACTCTGAAAAAGACAAGCTCGAATGACAAGCATCGTGATTATATCAATGTTTCCAGCTATTCAAATGATCGAATCTTTTCATAAGAATTATATCGTTAAAGGCAATCAAAACACACCCTTAATTCGAAATCTAGACAAAAAAGTGGTCGCAAATGAATCTGCAACCACTTCCTATTAATGTTTTTTTCAAATCAGCTTTCTACTCTTCGCCGACCGTTCTTCTGTTTTATTTTTCAAACTTCATGGTAATACCGTTTGGATCGACGACGGTCAAACTGCCGCTTTCGTCTTTGGAATAATTGATCTGATTTTTCCAATGTTCTTCTAAACGATCCAACTCTGCTTGATTGGGTACGACGAAGCTAAAATAATCCAAGCCTAAATCCTGTTCAGACATGGCAGGAATATTTTTCCCTAACCAGATGTTGGACCCGATATGGTGATGATAATCCCCCGTCGCAAAAAATTTGGCTTGATTGCCAAAATTATTCTTCAAGGATAGCCCTAAAACTTCTGTATAAAATTTTTCCGTCTGTATCAGATCCGCTACTTTTAAATGCACATGACCAACCGTCGTTCCTGCTGGAAATCCTTCCCCTGCACCATCGCTCGCGGCGATGACCGCTTCGGCATCCATCTCGATAGTCACACCAACAATCTCACCATCGGCACGAACATCCCATTCACTTTGCGGCTTGTCACGGTAGACTTCGATTCCATTACCTTCGGGATCATTTAAATAAATGGCTTCGCTATAGCCGTGATCACTAGCACCAATCAAAGGCGCCTCGATCGTCAAATAGTGACGCAGCGCATTTCCTAAATCTTTTCGAGTCGGTAATAAAAAAGCTACATGATATAAACCGGTTTTTGGTGTCAAAGGCAGCGGCTCTTGCACCTTATGTAATTCTAGTAGTACCGTATTATCAACACCTAAAGTACTTTGAATTGCGCTTTGTTCTAAGACCTGCAGCCCAATCACTTCTTGGTAAAAACGGGTCATTTTTTCTAAATTTGCTACTTTCAATGCCACGCGGCCCATGTGTGCGGTGGCACTTAATTGAAATGTGGGAATAATCACTGTCATGGTTAAAACCTCCTGTAAGGAACAACGCCAGCGAGTGTCGTTATTCGTTTCTTGAGATTACCTTAACGTCTTACTAATAGTAAGTAAAATCCTATGCTTAACTTCCCCTCAATATTAACTAGAGCATTCGTAAAAAGGCAGACAGTCTTCTATAATGAATGAAAGAAACGAAACCAGTCAAGTTCCGAGTTGTTTCAGCGGAATGACCTACGACATAAAAGGAGCAAGAAAACATGGCGGACTCAACGGAACAAAACTACCTGCGGTTAATTAATAAAACTGAAGACTACATCGAACAGCATCTCGCGGAGCCAATCTCTTTGAGTGATCTAGCCAAAAACGCGCATTTTTCAGAATTTCATTTCCATCGAATGTTTAAAAAATATTCATCGGAGACATTAAAGGAATTTGTGACTAGATTTAAGCTAGAACGTGCGGCTATTTTTCTATGTATTGCTTCTTCTATTTCATTAACCGACATTGCCTTAAGCTACGGCTATAACGATGCGAGTTCCTTCAGCAGAGCCTTCAAAAAACATTTTGGCGTCAGCCCTTCCAGCTATCGGAAACAGCAAGAAATGACAAGAGCTTCTGATAGAAACATGGAATAATGAAGTTATTCGAAAAGGAGGACATGAAAATGATCGAACCAAAAAGCATTACCATAGAAAATTTAGAGAACTTGAACATCATCTACATTCGTTTCAGAGGAAGCTATGCCGCCTTTAGAAAACAGAGCCGCAAAATGTTCAACGAACTATTTGAGTTTGCGACAAAGAATGAACTCATTATCGAAAATGAGACCAAGGTATTAACCATTTACGATGACAATCCATTTATTACTGACGCGAAAAATTTACGTACAAGCGTTGCCATGACGATTCCAAATGATCGGCCCCTTCAGGAAACCGGCAATATTTGTTTATCAAGTATTTCAGGAAAATTCGGTGTTGGACATTTTGAACTATCCACGAAGGAATATGGGGATGCGTGGCAGTATATGTATCAAGAATGGCTGTTTAAGGATGAACGAAAAGTTCGCGATGCCGTTCCGTTTGAATTGTACGTAACTGAACCGCCTAGAAATTCAAAGGAAAAAAGTTTGACGGATATTTATATTCCGATAAATTGAAAAATAGAAAAAACGAGGTTGTTTAGATTTTCTATGAGGAAAAAGCAGGACCAAGTGCTCAGATAGTCATTCTGAGCGCTTAGTTATTTCGTTGATAGTTCACGCTACTGGATACATAAGAATTCATAGAATTCACTTGTTACTTGATATCCTTTGCCCCACATTGTTTGAATGATTGTTTCTGGAATATTTCGAATCTGTAATTTCTTTCGGATTTTCTTTATTAACACGGATAAAGAAGATAACTTAGATTGCGTTGTTCCTCCTTGCCACAAATGTTCGCAGATCTCATCCCGAGAAGCAATTTTCCCTTCTGTAAAATAAAGGTATTTAAGTAACTTATGCTCCATTGCTGATAGATTCAATTCTGAAATTGTTCGTTTTATTTTTACATGATTTGTCTCGTTTAATGGAGATAATTGGTTCATTTGATTGAATGTCTTATTGGCTAAGTATTTCTTTGTAATGACTTCTCTAATCACTTCCAACGAATGAGATGTAATTAGCCCATCCACTTCATGATTCATCCAGAACTCTTCAACTTCTAGGGTTTGTTCTGTATCAAATTTTCGTAAAATCGGGCGCTTCATTTTTTTCAAATTCTCTAAAGTTTCCATAGCCTCTTGATCTGATAACGTATTGCTTAATATAACCAAATCAAAATTGCTTATCCGTGTTCCTTTTTTTAACAACGTCAGTAAGTGAGCAGAACAATAGACTTCATGGCTCAAGATTTGAAGTCTATGTTGAATATCGTATTCAGCTAATATGTTTTTGGTTAAAATTAGAATTTGCATTCCTTTATTTCTCTCCTTCTATAGTTACTTAACAAAGCTACTTTATTAATCAAAACTTCTTCTTTTTTTGATGAGGATGTTAACGAAATTAAACCAATCAATCGCGCGAGGCGGCTCCAGCCAATAGATAACTAACGTGCTATTCAATTTACTATTGTCTAAATTATTGGAATCTGTTAGCAGCACATCAGTATTTTTCATTAACGTCGGTTGAAAATCGAGGTTCAAGTGGCTGCAAATATTTTTAATGCTTCTTTTTATGAAAAGGTTGTATTCTTCACCAAAAGAGAAATCAATCGTGATATTGATGGCACTCTGAAGCATTTCCGGTGACAAACAATTCACGAGCATTAATAGATAGTGATAGTATAAATAGACTGCATGCTCTTGAACAAATAGGTTCTTTGCTTTCTTTTGAGTAGCAATAAAGCTCCGGCAAAAATCAAAAACGACTTGATAATTTTCTTGAAAATATGACAAATCAAAAATATTTTCAAAAAGCAGGACCTTTCCACTGAATATCGCGTTGAAATGAATTCGGGCCATTCTATTCGTGATTTCCTTTTTTAAAGAAGAAGTATAAATTTGTGGAAAGGACTGAAATAGCTTTTCTATAAAAAGCTCAATGAGATCACTTTGTATTTCTTCATTTACTAATTCTTCCGCCGCCTGCTCAGGCAAAGCTTCATTCAATATCAAAATTCCTATGAACTCATTCAGCTCATTTTCTTGACAGAGTTTTTTTATTCCGTTCGCAAGTAAAAGCTGTTTTAATTCTTTAAACGTTTCTGATTTCATCAGCTTCTCTTTTATTCTTCTAGATAATTTTCTAGTACTTTTATCCGAAGAAAGAGCAATTAGCACATAATTAATGATTCTATTTTTATGTGAAGGGCGCATTGGTTTATAGTTTCTTTCAATAATATCTACAATGTGGGTCGCTCTTATGAGCATTTGTTCGCTAAATAGTGACCCCGCAAGATCCGTCCGATGCAAAAGATTTACACCTAGCAGTCGAACCGTGCGTTCGTTACCAGCGATCGAGTAACTGCCCTTCTTTTTTACTAATTCCAAATCTAGTGGTTTTAGCGATTCTTGTACTTTGTCTAGCCACTTGTAGACAATCGAGTTGCTGGTGAAATGGGTACTCGCAAAATCAGGTGCCGAATCAAATTTTCCCATTAAAATCTGTAAGAGCATCTTTACCCCTATAGATTTTTGAAGGTACTTTTTTAGAAAAAAATTGGATGTCACACCGCCCAATTCCTCTATAGAAATAATGCTATCGTCTTCAGTAATTTTGAATTCTTCTGTAATCCCAAATTCACAGCAATCTTCTTGAAGTCTATCAATCGTTACTCGCAATAAATATTCTGACAATTTGAACTCGTCTTTGATGAAAGATTTTGACTTTGATAAAAATGGGTCCATCTCCAATAATTTAATTAGGTGGTATTTTCTAAGGTCTTTCTTTTCAATCAATTGTTCAATCACTCTTAATTGCTCCTCCAAATAATAAAACAGCCAGTTGCATCCCCACTTAAAAGGGTCCTTTTTGTCCAAATAGTACAGTTCCCGATAACATATAAGCCATTTGGCTCAGCGTCCCTATATTTTCTTTTCCATCACCACTAGGAACAGGAAATTTATTGATTGGATAATCAAAAAAATGGTCGTTCGTAGCTAATATTCCTTTTCTTTTTGGGATAACCACGGCTGAATCACTCTCTTTTGCTTTTTCAAGCATCGTGCCTACAGGTTTATTTTTTCTAGCTTTTCTTTCTTCCCTCTTAACTTTTTCAGGAACAATCTCTTCGGCCGGTTTTTGCGAGTTAAAAATTGGATTACTGACTGCTTCAGAAATACTGCCTATTGAAAAAGACATTGCTACTAATGAACTGAATAGTACTGGTATGTAATATTTTTTCATCTCAATCCTTCTTTCTGCCTGTCATCATCCAAATAAACCAAGAGAAAAGAATCAATAAAAATATCAACCCAATACTAGAAAGAATTAATTGATTTGAGGGCACTTTTGGCTTGCCTAGATATCGCTTGTTCATCGTTTTATCACTTTGATTAATAGAATTTTTTGCATTGACTAAACAAGCCTTCACACAAATTCGATTGCTCGTTGCATTTGTACTGTCGCAAGTAAGTAGTGTTAGTTCAGGTTTCTTCGTTTCCTGCATAACCTGAATGTCTCGTTCATCAATTACTTTTTTCTCTACTATTTTGTACTCATAGTTTTTCCCCAGATAATGCAAGAATACGGAGTCCTCTACTTTCACCTGATTCAACGAACCAAACAAAAAATTTTGACTGCCAACATAGTGCCCTAAAATGACTAAATTATTTTTGGATGGCTCTCGTTCAGGAAATATGGTACCCGCACCGATTAAGAGCTCTTCGTTTTTTAGACCTGAAAAAACTGGTAAAAAAATATCAGCAGCGGGTACCTCAATAGTTCCTATGCCAGTAGTTTTTGGGACCTTCGCTGCTAAAAAACTGGACAGCTGCAAAGGCTGGATCTCTTCGACTACTGGTTGTGGGGTATTGGCTAAATTTGAAGTGATCGTTATCTCTGTGTTCTGATGATAAAGAAGCAACCACTCTTTTATTTTGTCTACTCCCATCAAAGCAATAGCAACCAGCAATGCTCCTATCAACATAGTTCTGAGAACTAGTCTATTCATCCGTTTTTTTCTTATCCTTTCTGCGAATCAATAGCAATATCGTGAGGATAAGCAGTAAAATAATCGCTCCTAATAGGTAATAAAGCCATGTATAGTTCGGAGCAGCGTCTAAGACATCAACATCTTTTTTATTGTAGGTTTGTGCAGCTTTTTGAGTAATGGTGAATTTCTTTTCAAATTCCCATTTCTGTTGATAATTCTGTGGTTTCCCTTCGTTGTCCTTCCCGAAAGTAAATTCCCCATTTTTATCTTTTATTCCGTAAGCAGTTCCTTTATAAAGGTATTCACCAGCTTCTAGTTCTTCTCCCTGTAAAGGAATGTTGTACCAGAATCCAGAATTTGGTGCCATCTGCATATTTTCTGTTTTCTCTGAATAAACTTTTTTTCCGTCTTTTTCCTTATAGATTGCCGCATCAATGGCTAAGTTGTTTATGTAAAACGGCTTATCATTGCTGAAGTATCCACGAATAACATTCCTAACATTCCGTTGATTGGCTTCGGCCTTTTGTAGGGTCAATTCTCCTGTTCCAGAGATTCCCTCTGATTGTCGCATCAATACAGCCACTGCAAAATTAAATTTATTTTTGATGGCCATGCCTTCGGAATCCTTTTTCTCTTTTTCATCGCTATCAACTTCTTGGAATGAAATTCCTCCGGCAATAATCCCAGGAAATTCTTCTTGAGGCATTTTTACAGTAAAGGAATAGCGTTCTTTTGATTTAGGTGCTAAGGTGACTACTTTCTTATAGTCGACTAATTTTTCGAGATCATGCTTTTGTGAGGCATGTAGTGGTAAATCATTAGGCGAATATTCTACTACCCCATTATCATTCGTCTTGGCGCTAGTCATTCCAACATTTATTTTTACTTCTTTATCGGTAGCATTTGATAGATCAACTTCTAGTTTTTGTGTTCCTCCCGGTTCAAGAAGAATATCGTAGTAACCCAATTGCCCTTTTCGTTGGCTCTCCGGCAAAATCGGATCGACATTAAACGCAAACTCAGAAGCTTGAGCAGCTCTTAACGGGAAGAAAATACTTAACGTAACTAAAATAAGTGATAGTACACTATATTTTTTCATGAGACTTCCTTTCAAATTCAAAAATAATATTTTTAGGCTTTACTGCCAGGGCGCGCTAACAAGTATCCACTGAAAATTGGTTGTATAGTTGGTGCCATATTTGATTGTTCGACCTGGAACAGATAAGTAAATACTTTTTTCTCCTTCTTCAGCATCTTTCCCCCAAACAAATTGAAATGAACCTTCACCAGTACCTTCTTTGGCCTGCATCACGTTTACAGACTCATTGGGAAAGAGCACAAAACGCTCTTTCCCATCAGGCAATTCTGAAGTTGAATTTGTGACAGCTCTTCCATGTTCAAATGAAATACTTGCACCATCTAAGATACGGCCTTCAGAATCTGAAAATTGATTTTCTTGCTTCAGCTCTAAATTCCAACCAGTATAAGTTTGTCGGTTATCAGTAATTTGGATGAAATTGGGCCCTTTTTCCAATTTACCTGTTGCTTTCACACGAAAAGGCTGTAAAAATGCGAAATATTCTTTGTCGATTGTTTGAATTGATTGCTGTCCAAAATAAAACTCGGAAACATAATCAATTTGTAGCTTTCTCGGCTGATTCTTTGTGTAGAAAAAACGAATATCGCCTTTACTAGTGGTTTGCCCATTGACTTCCAGGGAATAAGCAAATACTAGACACAAACAAACAATCCACAAGATTTTTTTCACAGATTCTCCTCCTTATTCGTTTTAATGAATTAATTTTTCATGGAAAAATTAGTTCTATTCGAATGCCGTATATCATTCAACTAAAGTATTCAGTCCATTTATGAAACAT
>NZ_KE136367.1:151089-298589 GCF_000406965.1 Enterococcus avium ATCC 14025
ATTCGTTTTAATGAATTAATTTTTCACGGAAAAATTAGTTCTATTCGAATGCCATATATCATTCAACTAAAGTATTCAGTCCATTTATGAAACATTTTTGCCTAATACTTCTCTAGCTATATCTCCTGCTAAAAGTTGAACTGACTCTAATAAAGATGTGTAAATTTGAATCAAATTCTCTTATTATCGTCGACATACGATTCCACTAACGTATTAAAAATACGTAGTGGAACTCGCAACTGACATCCTTATTCGTTTTAATGACAAGTATTAATCAATCGGGCTGCTTGTTAATGTCCAAACCAAATTTGTCGAATAGTTAACAGCTTCTTTTGGTGTTTTTCCAGGCAGAGAAAGTTCCACCGACTTGATTACAGGTATTTCTTTCACTTTATCTTCTTGATCTTTCTCTTCTACCCATTCGACAGTTCCCCAGCGGTTTACCCATGTACCAATCCCAGCATTTTCGCTCGCCTGCATGACTACATTTGAACGATTATCGCCTTCTAAATAAATTTGAGGATTAAGCACTGGAGCCGGACTATCAGATACACTAGCACTTTCCGGATTTTTCAAAGTGATTCTTGCACCCGTTAACGTGTGATACTTCACTGCCTTCTCCGCATGAAACTGATTGGTTTGTCTAACTAATAATTGCCAGCCAGTATACTCACCTCTCGTATCTGTCACCTGCACATAATTTGGGCTTAAATATTCCGTGTCAACGTAACGTTGCGCTCTAGCGTAATATGTTCGATCTTTATTCGTGATTTCTTGCTCACCAAAGTCTAAGCTGGAAACGAAATCGACTGACAGCGGCCCGGGCGTTCCTGGCTTTGGACCATTGGGATTAGTTGGATCAATTGGACGTATCGGCTTATTCGGGTCGGGATCATTTGGATCAACGGGTGGTGTAATTTCATTCCCTGATGTAAAGCCTACATCACCCTCACTTGGATAAAATTGTTCTTGCGCATGTGCAGCTGTTTGAATTGAGGCAAAAATCGATAAACTTGCTGCGGTAATGATAAACTTTGTTACTGCTCTCATATTTTGCCTCCTATTAAATTAAGGTTTTGCCACTAATTTCCAAGTTAGGCTAGTCGTGTATTTCCCAACTTCTGCATTGGCAGTCCCTGGTACTGTTAATCTAACCGCATCGGCTGCATCCGTTGCATTTTCGCCAAAATGGAAAGCCCAAGTTCCTTTACCTTGTCCTGCAGCGGCAGAGGCAATACTATGCTCGTCACCAGGATTTAGATCTACTTTAGTGGAAGTTGTAGGAGCAGCAGATCCGCTGATACTTTTAGCTTTGATCTTATTCAACGTCATAGCTGCACCTGTTAAATCAGTCGTTCCTTTTTTAAATTGTGATTCTTGTTTAACGGTTAAGTCCCAACCTGTATAAAGACCAGTTTTATCCGTTACTTGCACATAGTTAGGGCCATCAGCAGGGGTTCCATTTTTGTACTTTTGCAATGCGGCATTATAAGTATGTGTTTGAGTTGAGATTTTTTGTGTACCAAAGTCAAAGCTTGATGCATAGTCAATTGACAATGGTCCAGGGGTACCAGGCTCTGGGCCATTTGGATCAGTTGGATCAACTGGATCAACCGGCTTGTTTGGATCTGGATCAACTGGATCAACTGGGGGAGTTGGAGTATCGTCCTTTTCAAAATTCACGACACCATTCGATGAATACGTAGCTGCATCCACTGATAGACTGCCTAATACAGCTGAGCTTAATAAAAGTCCTGTTAATAAAATTGTAATTTTTTTCATGTTTTCCTCCTGAGATTATAAAAATTTTTTATGTTTATATGACTAACTTCGCTCCTTAATTAAGGCGCTGTAGGAGCTTGCTCCAATGTCCAAGTCATGGTTGTTTGGTACGTTGTTTTTTCAGCTAAGGCTGTTTTTGGCACATGTAAATTTGCATTATGATTAAAGGTCCATTGACCTCTTCCTTCATTTTTAGCAGCTTGCACGATTATTTGATCTTGATTGAAATTCGCAAATTTGATTGTTGGATTGATTTTAGAAGGTGCTGTCACACCTGTTACTCCAACTGGGGTTCCTACGTCAGTCAATGATAAAGTTGCCCCTGACAAATCTTTCCCATTTCCCCCATTTCCTTTAAATTGGGCATTTTGCTTAACTGACAAACTCCAGCCTGAATAAATACCCGTTAGGTCTACGACTGAAAATGTATGTCCAGTGCTCTTATAATCTTGATCAGTCAAACTAATTGATTTTTGCCCAAAATCTAACTTGGATACATGATCAATGTAAAGATCATCTCCATTAGATCCGGCTCCTTGAATAAATTCGATTTTTCCAGTTGCTTCTTCAGCATTTGCTGAAATAGCACCTGTAGAGATAGACCCTAAGATTAGTGCCAATACCAATAATTTTGTTTTCTTCATGCTTGCACTCCTTTTTTTCGTTCTTTTACTATCATGCATCCGATCATTCCTAAAATCAGTGTGCCGAAAATTTTAGCTCTTACATAGCTAGAATCCCCTAATTGTGGAATAGTATCGGGTAAAGAAGACGTGCTTGCTCCACGATCAACATAGTCGTTCCCATTACCAGATGTCCCTGGTAATTCTTTTTTGTCTTTCGGATTAGCTGATTCTTCCTCAAACTTATATTCTCCATATAACGTTACACTGCCATTACTGCTATATTCTTGTTTTTCTTCTGCATAAGCACCTAGGCTTGTTGAATGAAAGAAAAAAGAAATCATTAAGCAACTGATCAATAGCCATTTAGGTTTTTTCTTAACTTGCATCTCTCAAACCTCCAGTCTATGGTGCTAAAGCATACGTCCAGGTTAGCTCACCTGTATAGACGCCTTTGTATTGCTTACTAAACGGTATTTTCATCATCAAGCCCTTAGTGTCTGTCCAACTGCTGCTGATATTCAAAATAGTATCAGTCGTAAATGTATCCGATTCAACAACTGAAGCATTTTGATTAATTTGAGCATCCGAATAGTACAACGTATCTGCTAGTGATTTACGATCACCGTCCCCTTCTAATTGAATCGGTTTGCTTTGAGCTAAAGAAAGCGTCCATTTTGATTTTTGATAACGCGTATCCTTAATACTCAAATCAGTTTGTGTACTGCCATCTGCTTCGTATCCTTTAGGTTTTGTCGCATTGATTTCTTTTTGCTGAATGGGGTATGAGCCAAAGTTAAAAATCTTTGGAACCGTCATTTTAAATTCACCCTTTGGCTTATACAAGAGCGTAAATTCTGCACCAGCTGAGGTCATTTCATGTTCGGTTTCATCTGAATCGCCACCCTCAAGTCCCGTATAAACATAGTCTTGATAATCGGATGTCGCTTTTTTGTAATCGATCAAACGAAATTTTTTCCCAATTGGCATTGAGATTGTTTCCGTCTCAACACTTTTAGAGTCAGCTTTCTTATGATGAAGGACTAGATTTGCAGCAGGCGGATCCTCTACTGTTACCGAGACATTATTTGACGTGTAATCTACCTCTAAGGCATCGGGATTGGTCAGATGAAAATTCGTGTTCAATGACTTCCCGATTGCTGCGCCCTCGCTTACCTTCGCATTGAAGGCAATCACATACTCCTTCAGCAGATCGTTGCTCGTGTTTTCCAGATTCAAATTAGGAAATTTAAGCTTTTGACCACTAATTTCGTAAAGCGTTTCAGGAATCTCAGTACCATTCAATCTCAGATTCAACTTGTCATCAAAATCGAGACCATATGGTAAAGTCGTTTCAATGGTGACATTCTTAGAACCAAAGGAATTTTTCTTGATTTTAATGGAATCCTTGATTTCTAACTTATCCCCACGCTGCGCAGTCACATCCGTACCAACAGATGAATTTTGCGTGACATTTTGAATTGTTGCTTCTTGACTTTTGATTGCTGTTGGCATTTCGCGGATCATCAAGGCATTGGTTTGTGCCAACGACCCTGTTGAACCAGTAAAGCCGAAGTAAACTTCCTTCGAACCACCAAATGTCGATAGCATTTCTTGTTCATCCTTGAAGGTGTAGCTGATTGGCGGAATGCCGTCATCTACATCATTTTCTTCACGGATCATTAACGTACGACTAGCCGCATGCCAAGCAACCACCATTGAACGCCAGCCTGGAAGGAGCCTATTATCGTAATACGTCCCACCAAATGACAGCCAAAAATTAGAATTCGTTACTGCGAGATGCCCCTTGGGTGTTGTTTCAGCAGGTTTGACAACTCCGATATGTCCATATCGACGATCAGTAGCTGAAAGGCCGGAATCCTGGTCATCGTTATAAAACGTATCGTACTCAACTGAGATGGCATTGCGAACATAATTTCTTCCCGCACTACCGACGCCATAAGCACCTAACGCCTTCCCGCCAGAACCGATCACGCTTGTTTCATCAGCAGTTCCAATTCGCGGATCATTTGTAAAAGTGAAGGTCATCCCATCACCTGTTCCCATTTCACTAGAAGGGCTTGTAGTTTTTCTTTTCTTTAAGCCTAAGTAAATATCAAATCGAAAGGCAAAATCATACGACAGATCGATTTTATTCTTGGACCAGACAGCACCCAGCTGACTTTTCTGATCCTTCGTAATCGTCAGCACCTTACCATTCTCATATACCTGCGGCGGCAGTCCTGAACTTGAGATACCTGGTCGAAAAACATTCGAAATGTTTACACCGCTTTCGTATCCATTCGGATTGTGATAATCTCCAAGCTCTCCCCAACTAGGGTGAACATTTGAAGGATTATCCGCTGTGCCTACCAAAAAGGGCCTAACTAGCGTCCTTTTATTCTTTGCCGGACCATAACTACTAGTCACAGTCTCCTCTTTCTCAGAAGTAGGTAACTCTTCCGATTCCGATGTACGAACAATTTCAGCGTCTTCGTCACTTTTATCGCTTTCTTTAACGGATTCCTTCGGTTCTTCTGGATCTTCTGACGATTCTGAACTACTTTCATTACTAGAGCTTTCAATGATTCGCTCAGAAGTTTCCGCACTGACAAGCGAAACTTGGGATAGGGCAATGAAAGTTAGGATGAAAAATACTGTAAGCTTTCTCAGTCTCTGCATTTGCATCCTCCTCTCTTTATAAAATAACTGTTCTCTTTTATATCCTTAGACCTCCTTTCTGTAATGACAATAACAGAAATTGATTTCTTCATTTTTCTTTTTTTTTTTTGTAAATTAAAAAAAAAACAAAGGAAGGTCTTTTTAAATCAACTTATTTCGAAATAAAATTTAAGAAATATGTTTATAGACATACATATAACCGCTTACATAAGATATCATAATATTGCTTTTAAAAATTAATAATAACATTTTCCGCTTTGTAAAACATGTTAATATCATGGTAATTAAGCAGAATTATGCCCTATTTTCTAATCATTTAATCATTTATAAAAAGAACAAATCCAAAAATATACTTATTAGAAATTTGTTTCCCTATACATGAATTATCTATATGTATAATTCGTCAAATATATTATTAATAAAAGGGTTAGGACTTTTTCCAAAAAGTTTGCTTCAAGTTGGAAAAACAATTATGTTTCAACTTTGCTATAGAACACCTCTAATTTACAGAAAATATAAACAATTATTTTTTGTATATTATTTTATTTATTTTCGTTATGATTTTATTGCTTAGCTATTCCCCATCCTTAAGAAAAAAGAAAAGGAATTTTCTATATATCAAGCATTAACTATAGATTAAATTACAGAGCAACTTTAGGTGTAAATCTGAACTTACTTCTTGTTATTAACAAAATAAGAAAACATCCTTTTAAGGGATATAAGAATCAAAAAGGAACTCTAAGAATAACTAATAGAAACACGAGAAGAACAAATACTTCCTACAAAAAAAGAAAACGTTTACTGAAAATGACGGCTGCCATTATTTTTATCCATCACTAATTACTCTACCGAGCCGCTTGACTTGCTCATTTTTCACCTTTCTTTTAAACTTATCAAAAGTAAGCAAAAAAGAAGGGGATTTTATGCCAGCATTTCATCATATTTCATTATTAACCAAAGACAGTCATGAAAATGTCCATTTTTATACAGAAATTCTAGGGATGCGCTTTGTTAAAAATACAGTCAATCAAGATAATCATCGGATGCTTCATTACTACTACGGCGATTATCAAGGAGCGCCCGGCAGTGTCGTAACCTTTTTTATTATCCCTAGCCTAGGACATCGCTACGAAAATCAAAACTTCATTTCCACAATAGGTCTGAAGCTTCCGCAAACTAGCATGGCTTATTGGCAAGAACGGTTGAACAAATATTCTATCGACTATTCTGTAAATGATCGCCAAATTCACTTTTTTGACCCCGATCAGGTAGAAATCATCTTAACT
The DNA here is from genome assembly GCF_000406965.1 of Enterococcus avium ATCC 14025. Lineage (GTDB taxonomy): Bacteria > Bacillota > Bacilli > Lactobacillales > Enterococcaceae > Enterococcus_A > Enterococcus_A avium. The sequence continues at coordinate 157,463 of NZ_KE136367.1, forward strand.
GAGACGGATTTACCGCCATTGGCGATGGATCATCAAGTCAACAATGACGTTCCAGCAGATAAACAAATCATAGGATTGCATTCTAGTCAGCTCCACGTTAGCGATCCTCAAGCGACTAGTGCTTTTTTCGAGACGTTTCTTGGGTGGGCAACAGTTAATCAGCGAATTCAATTGAACGCGACGGATTTTCTCGAAATCTTGCCTACTGAAGCTAACAAGCCTAGTCACATGGGACGAGGCAGTGCAGATCATATCGCTTTTGCGGTTGTTGATGATACCGCCTTAAATGAGTTGTATCAACGAGCAGAAAAACAAGGCTGGCAGATCGAAAAGCTAGTTTCCCGTGGTTACTTTAAAAGCCTTTACATTCGTGAGCCTGGCGGAAATCGTATAGAGTTTGCGACTTTGACCCCTGGTTTTACACTTGATGAGCCACTGGAAAAATTAGGAGAAAGTCTAGCTTTACCACCATTTTTAGCGAAACAGCGTGATGAAATTGAAGCCAATATTTATCCAGAAAGATGATCAGAAGAAGCGTGAATCACGAATTTCCGTTGATTTCACGCTCTTTTTCCTATTTTTACCTAAAATGGAAAGGCTGTTCTGCTAGACCATCCTGTCAGGCTCCCTCTAGATAGGATTTACTTCAATAGTTATTCATTCCTGTAGCTTGATAATCTTCTGCTCATAATTTGATCTTATTATTTGATAAATATTCGTTTCAAAAAATCGATTTAATCACATCCGTTATTATTCTAGCCGTAAACATTAACGCCAGCAACGCGCTATATCACGAGCTTTTTTATAGAAAACGGCTATTTATAAGACTTTAAGTCAGTAAATACACAAAATCCCAAATTTTTAATAAAAATGAAAAATTTTGTTTAAAAAAAGAATTACTAGCCTCTCAAACTTTTAAAAATAACGATTATTATCCAAAGAACAGATAACGGACAACACAAATAGCTATGATACATCAAAAAAAAGACCAACTCATTCATGAGTCAGTCTCCAATTAAAAACACTTATTCATTCATAAAAATGACAGACCATTCCCCACGCTTACTTAAAAATTCTTTCGCTAAGTCCTGTGCACCTTCCAACGTATGGTTCGCTGCCCAGCCGCATTGCACTGGATTGCTTGCGGGAACTTCGGTAGCCGTTAACACGTCTTGCATTGTCAACGCTACTACGTCCATGATTTCATCGATATTGTCGTGATTCAAAACGGTTAAATAAAAACCTGTTTGGCAGCCCATTGGCGACCAGTCCACGATGTAATCTGCGTGGTTACGAATTAGCTCTGCCGTTAAATGCTCTAACGAATGTAGCGCCGCCATATCCATATAGGCTTGATTTGGCTGTTTTAGGCGGACATCGTATTTGACGATCAAATCACCATTCGCTCCGGTCTTCTTATCTGCCACCCGAATATAGGGCGCCTTTACCTTTGTGTGATCCAAATTGAAGCTCTCAACATTCATTTTCATTTATTCTGCCTCCATTATTTTTTCTGCGATAACTAACCAAACAAAGCGATTCATTTGTTTATACCTTGTTTGGAAGCCATTCATTCGGAATAGTTCTTCCAGCTCACTCATTAAGGAATAGTATTCCCGTTCGAGATCAGCTGCTAAGTTGGCTCGTCCTGCTGCTTTTTCTACTTCCAAGATTTCCGTATACGTCTTCTGCGATAGGAACATCGTATCTCCAAAAACGATCTTTCCGCCAGTAGTTAATAGCTGACTGTAGCGTTGGATCGCTCGCGCCTTTTCCTCTGTGGTCAAATGGTGAAAGACCAGATTTGAAGCGATCGTATCTATTGGTTCATTGGGTACAGGGAATTTTTCCATATCGCCAGCGAAAAAGGTGGTCTCGTGTAACGCTGGTTTTTCCGCTGCGATATTTCGCATTTCCGGTGATGGCTCGACTGGATAAACGGTCTTGCCAGCAACGACTAGTTTTTCGGTTAAATTGCCTGTTCCACTACCGAACTCTAATACTACCTCCCCCGAAGCAGCATTGATTTCATCCAGTATCTGCCAGTAATTAGCGAAAACTTCCTGATATTCAGGATTTCCGCCATTCACCTCATCGTCGTAGACCACTGCCCACTCCTCAAAGATCGGCATAAACTCCAATCCCATGTTGTTAACCTCTCTCTATTTTTATTTCTATCACTCACTTTTTAGGCTCTATCAGTCACACCTCCAAAGCCCTTTTGCTTTTCCTTTCTGTCATGTAATACTCCTGCGCCAGCAGCAAGTTTCCTTTCTGTTGTTTTCACGCATTTTTTTGCCAACTCATAATAGCCATAACTTGGCAAATTAGACTACTGGATAATCCTTAATAAGCTTCTCTCAAATAAATCTCCTTTGATAGATAACGATCTCCTGCATCGGGAAAAATCGTCACCACTTGACTTCCCGCAGGCAAGCTAGCAACCTCTGCCAAGGCCCCTACCATCGCGGCTCCCGATGAGCTGCCAATCAAAATTCCATGCTCCTTCGCTAGCTTTCGGGTCATCGCAAAGCCTTCGTCATCACTAATCGTAGCAAAGCAGCTGATCGGTAACTCGTTTAGAAATGTCGGAATAAACTCAACACCGATCCCTTCAATCTCATGCCCATGACTATCTCCACCGTTCAGGATCGAGCCTTCAGGTTCCACACCAATCAAGCGAATCGCGGAATTTCGTTCTAATAGATACCGCGCCACCCCGCTAAAGGTCCCGCCACTACCGATTCCTGCTACAAAGCTGGTGATACCTTCTCCAAGATCCTCAACCAATTCCGGTGCCAACGAGCGATAATACGCTTCTGGATTGGCGGGATTTTCAAACTGTAAGGGTAGATAACTGTCAGCAAGTTCCTCATGCAGTCTTTTCGCTTCTTCGATCGCACCACTGATCCCTTCAGCAATTGGCGTATGGACAATTTCCGCTCCTAAAGCTCGCATCAACGCTTGCTTCTCCAAACTGAACTTTTCTGGAACTACAAAAATCGTCGGTAAGCCCGCCTCCAACGCTGCAAGGGCCACGCCAATCCCCGTATTCCCAGCGGTCGGTTCAATAATAGTCGTCCCTTCTTTGATCCTGCCCTGTTTGAAGCCTTCTTCAATTAGATAAACACCTAGCCGATCTTTGATGCTTCCCCCTGGATTCAAATATTCCAGCTTCGCATAAATCGCTGAACCTTCGGGAATTTCTTCAAATTGATGGTGAGTGAATCGCAGCAGCGGAGTATGTCCGATTGCCGCTTGGATAGAATTAATAATCATCATTGCTCTCCTCGTATTTATTTTTTTCGCATGTTTGTCGTTCAATTTTAGGTAACAAAAAAAGGCGCCGACTATTAATCAGCACCTTGAGCTTCCACTATATTGCTCCTGTAAATTCCCGTTCAACGGGTATACAGGTAGCCAAAATAATCGAAAATTGGGCAGTTAATAGACATGACAAAACGGTATGCTGCTTTTTAGCACCATACAACAACAGCAAGATTCAGTTGCGAACTGTTTGCTGAATGTCATGACTATACCTCCAAAAATTTTTAGACCATTTAGAATAGTTAAAAAATTACCATAGATAGCGATTACTGTCAAAGGAAAGACTCATGGGGTTTTAATCGAATGAATAGAAATACCTTTTACCTAAACCCTCGACTATACTCATACTCCTTTTCGATCAATCATATCAAGCGACAACTTAGAATTAGCCCCTCAACTTCGAGTGATTCAAACAGTCTTTCAATGTTTCTAAGACCTAAACATTCTAATTGAACAAAAACTTTAATTATACTCTAAATTGAAAATCATTTCAAATCGCAATTTGACACTTACCCCCCCTAAAATAACCATTTTCGGGGTAAAAAAGCCACTTTTCACCCTAAAACGTGTCAAATTGAGGGGGGTAACGGTTATTTTGCGATTCGCATCTTTTTGCTAAATCTCGTATCGTGTAGTTAACAAAAATAATAAGGCTATGCAGGACGCTGCTTCCTTTTCTCAAATAGAAAAACACTGAACGATCATATAACACACCCACGAGGAGGAAACCCTAATGAATGAACAGCTTTTGACATACAATCAAACATTCTCACTAAAACCAGAAACACTAGAAAAACGCATCATGGAGTATTACCAAGAAACACAAAATAGTAGTTTAACCATCAAGTATATCTTAGCCTTACGCGTACGCTTCAAGCTTGGCGCGCAAGAGTTCGCCCACATTCTAGAGGATCTTGTCCGCTACCTGTTTATGAATACCAAAGCCACACGTACGATGAAACGCTTCTTCTATTATTTCAAAGATTACTTCATGGAATCTGAGTGGAAACGACTAACCTTAAGAGTCTTTCCCATAAGAAACTTTGGCAAGAAAGTCGTCTCTGCTGTTCGTTCACTCATTTCGGCTGTCCGTCCAGAAGAAACGACGGAGACCTGAGATAAAACACCCTACGCATAAAAACAAGAAAGGAAGGATTCGATGAGAACCGAAACGACAGATTTAGTTGCATTATTTACGAAGAATAACGGTGGCAAGCACAACTGGCGCTACAAAGGTGTGGACACCAGCTTGCCGGCAGAAGAAATCAAAGAAGCTTGCGAACTATTAACGACACTCGACCTTTTTGAACAAGATGGCGTAAAACTATTTGATTCCGTCTTATCGGCGAAGTTCGTCACCACGATTGAAACCATGATTTTTGATTTAGAGCATGACCACGAAGAAACACAACCTGAAGCAGAAAAAATGAAGGACGCCACCCGTAAAAAGGTTTGCTCTTTTGAAGTCACTGATGAATCTGACAAAGTAAAAGAAACCCTGCCAACCAAGTTGTTGCGACCTAGACCTAGCATCCCTGTCTTAAGCCAAGCACGTGAACGTCAGTATGAACACATTGAAACGGTAGATACCTCGAACTCTATCACGATCAACCATGAGGCCCTTCCGCCAATCAATGACAAGCAAATTATTGGCGATGAAGCAGAGTCAAATATAGAGCAAATTCCTGACACTGAAGTACAGAGCACTAAGGAAGGCAAAGGACTGTTTCGCTGGATTCAAAAAATCAAGAATCGAACTCGAAACAAAGAAGCGCCAGAGAGCACACCACGAGAATAACCCTTCACAATTAAATCCTGTCATTCATGCGTAGGAAGCAAAACAATCCCCCCCTGCGATCACGGTCTCAGGGGGTGTGAAAATATGTTAGAAAGCGACGGTATGTTTGATGAACCTTTTACCTACTACATTTGGAGGAACACTCTTGAATTGTCTATTTAGCAGCTTTTTAGCTATGCTTGGATTCAACGTGTCCCTGATTACTCTCAGCTTGATTGATCTGGACCAGATGACCCGCTACAGGAAGATTCTACAGCCCGTCCTTCAATCTTATCGGAACATAGCGTTGCATTTGGCGATAGCCCAGACCTTTCTCGATGTCCTTTTGGTACGCATTTTCTTCGTCCAAATAAGGCATATTGAACATAAAATTGCGGGCTTTATCCACTTCAAAGTTTGTTCCTTCTACCCACTGAAAAATTTTGTCTTGGACTTTCTGGATGCTCTCATCGTCTTCGTCAATACTGACGGCCATCGCATACAGACCACCTGGAAAATCAATCAGCTCAAGCGGGCTCACATCGGCTTCACTGACGCCTTCTTTAACCGCGCATATCATAGTGGCTTTGTCTTCATTTACCAGCATAAAGTCCAAACAGTCAAAAATAACTGGACGATACAGCGGAAAATGCTGCCACAGCTGAAACATATAGCCGCCTTTTTTGAAGATCTCTTCAAAGGTGCGTTCGCCAGAGGTGACTGCCCTAAAGGATGGAATTCTGATCACCATCACATCGGGAACCTTCTTATCCAATTTATCCGTGATCTCGATCAAACGATTGATATTTGCTGGTTTGCCAATATAGTCTACATTGACAATCTGTGTCTCGATGTCCTTGGCCTTGTTATAGAGCTGCTTGATATCGGCATTATCCGAAAAATTCATTTTTTCTATTTCCTCGATAAAATCAAGCACAATACCTTTCAGTTCATTCAGCAAAGAGACCTCATCGTCAATCGCGTTGACCTTTCTACCTAAAACCTCCAGCACAACATCCGAGCCGGAAGCTTTGAAAATCCGCTGGATGTCCTTTATGCTGATGTTCAATTTGCGTAAAATAAGAATCTGTTCGATCCGTCGAACGGCTTCTTCGTCGTACATCCGATACGTGGACCCCTCGCTGCGAGTACTATTCAGGATACCCATATCTTCATAATAACGCAGCGCACGCGCAGTAATATTGTATTTACTGGATACCTCTCTGATTTTGACTAAATTATTCATCGTTCATCTCCTTTCCTGACTTACTTCATTATGAAGGCTTACCCAAAGGAAGAGTCAAGCTATTTTTGAACTTTTCCTAGGCAATCAAGCAGAAGCTTTACCGTCACTTGTAGTTGTAACCGGTCTCTTTTATAATGGAGCTATCAAAACAAAGGAGGCTCTTGTTTGACTAACTTGTGTTTATTATCGGTGATTTGCTCTTCATTCAGCTAAAAAATCCATTTATATGAGGAGAGCAAAATAATGAAACTAACGATTCGAGAAACAACTAAAGCAGACAACGAAACGATTTATCTCATCGAAAAACACGCCTTTGGAGAAGTAGACGAGGCCGATTTGACTGAGAAGCTATTGGCCGAACCAACCGCTCAGCCGCTTTTATCTCTTTTAGCATTTGATGAGGATAAACCTGTCGGACATATCCTGTTTACGAAAGCAGCACTCACGAATCACGAACAGCTTTTGGTCATGATCTTGGGTCCTTTAGCCGTTATGCCCGATTATCAAAAGCAAGGAATCGGCGGACAATTGATCAAAGAAGGACTGCGCCTGCTGCAGCAAAAGCACGTTGAGTTAGTCTTTGTCTTAGGTCATATCGAGTACTATCCAAAGCATGGCTTCAAGCCCGCGTTGCCACTCGATTTCCAAGCGCCTTATCCAGTAGAAAAAGGCAAAGAAGACGCTTGGATGGTTCAAGCGTTGAAGGCTGATTTTCCGATCGAAGACTACGCCAGAACCGTGCGCTGTTGTGATGAATTTATGCGGCCAGAATATTGGCGAGAATAGACGATCCAAACCCTTATACCAAAAGTGCGGTATAAGGGTTTTTCTTTGCAGATTTAGCCGAAGTTGTATATAACAAAAGAAAGTAAAGCCTCGCAAATAAGCGAGAAAAGGAGTCCCGATCATGTACTCATTAGTTCCCGAAAATATGTATGAAGTCGAACAAAAACTAAATTACTTCAAAGAAAAAGGCGATAAAATCACCGAAGAAGAAGTCATCCAACAAGCCGTACTCGATAATAGCCAGCAAATCCTAGATGGCGATCTAGAAGGTCCCTACTGGAAAGTGAAATGGCAGCCCGAAGATAAAACCCTTGCCATCTTTGATATCATGAACAAACAAGTCGGTACCGTTGATAGTCTGTCGGGATCGTTTATCGATGACTTCCGCACTAGCGCACCAAATGTGATTCGCCATTTGGCGGAGGCGATTCAGAAGATTGTGAATGAGAATTAGACGTTGAAAAGCCGAGCGACTTTGTGACTATCGATGATAGTGCTTGGTCGTTCGGCTTTTTAGTATTTGTAAAAATGATTGTGTTCTTTTTGTACTACTTATATCTAGTTGTAATCAGATGACACATTGAACTTCGCGCATCAAGTCATACAAGTTGATGCACTCGACTCCTAAAGCTGCGCACACATCTGGTATTCGTGGCTCTTTGCTTGTAGGATTTTTAGAATTCAAGTTCAGATTACGCTCTTCCATTGTCACAATTGTGTAGTCATAAGCTTTTGCTAAGGCAATTAACCAAGGATCAGCCTTTTCAAAAGCAGCCCACTCATCATAGCTTTTTTGTTTATAAAAAGGGGATTCAGCTACATAATTCAGTACCGTTGCATACTCGTTCAATACGATACTATCACTATTGGGCAAGATTATTTTCCCCTTGGCTAAGCAATTTTCCTCAACCCAAATCTGTAAATCATCTTTATTCTTTTTGGCGTGACACAGTTCATCTCGAACTTTGTCCACTAGATAAATAGACTGATCATAGGTCTTTTTAAACCATTTCCAAAAAGAAGGAACCAAATCAAATTGATAAAACGTTCGGTAGGGTGATATTAAACTGTTGCTGTCAATTAGATACTTCTTCATTATCGCCCCTCCATATGATTCACCAAATTATCATAAGTTTTACCTTTTGCTCCTAAAAGATCGTAGGCTTCTGTATATAAGATTTTCCCTTCTTTTGCTTTCCTATTTACAGAATGAACAAAATTTAAGTCCAGTCTCGAGCCTTGCGTATTGTAGTAATTTCCACCCGATTTTTTTTCACTTTGTTCTTTAGCAAGTAAATTATCGTGCATTTCTTCCACTAACACGCCCAACAGTTCATCAAATGTCTTCTTGGTAACTAAGTTTTGCTGCTTGATCTTTATACAAACCATTAAAGCACTTACACTAAACTGACTAGAAATACTCTTTACATTAGAATACGCATCTACATCCCTTTTGAACACGCGAATCAGTAATTTTGTTGGTAGCAGCATCTCCGCCGCCACTTCATTACAAAATCTTTCTAGTTTTTCATTTAAGTAAGTCTGGTCACGATAAAAGGAGTCATTATACAATTCATTAACACCCAACCAAACATGAACCAACTCATGACACAAGGAGAATATTCTTCCATTTAAACTATCTTTTGCATTTAGAAAAATCAACGGCGCATAGGCATCAATAAGTACAAACGCTCTAAACTCAGAAATATCTAGCGATCTATGAGGATTATTACCAACAATCCCATTTTGCATAACGAGAATACCTAAGTCACTACTAGCTTTTCTAAGTACATTAAATGTGTCATTACTCTTTCTATTCCAATCACTAGCTAAACCAAGTTGCGCAATAATTTTTTTAGACAATTTCTTGGGATCATCATTCACATTCGCGCTTCCTACAATTTCAAGTGGTAAAAAACCATCTTCTATCAACGTTTCTCTCATAAAGCTCTGCCGTGTTTCCATGAGTTTAATCGTATCAATCAAATCTCTACTTGGTTTATCATGTTCTTCATTATCAATCGTTCGATATTTTAATAAATCGACCTCTTCAACTGGTGGTTTTTTTAGAAAAAAATAGCCGAAAGGGATTCGTAATTCCTTACTTAGCTTATTCAGTTCACTGACACTTAACTCACTTTCAGTAGATACCCACTCATCAATTTTAGAGAATTTTTGAGAAACTTGAACAATACTTTTACCAGAAGATTGTATTGCCCATTGAATAATAGTTGGCTTTACAATAATTCCTTTTGCCATTATTTTCACCTCCATTACAACTCAATCTTACCACAAATGTTTGTAAATAATGTATCTAGAATTTGTATGTATAAAATGACCATCCTATATTGTTTGGAAAAATACTCAGTCGTTCGCTTCAATGAGCTTCAACGTCAACTCAAAATTATTTCAGACAAAGTACTGATCCTAATCCTAAAGTTAAAATAATTATAAGCAGATGAACTGAGCAAAAAATCGTCTACCTACATCCCCTGCCCAAGGCTGACTATTTATGTATCAGCGTGTTGGAGAAAATATTTATATGAAACGATCATAATCAGATCGGTTAACTAGAAAGACTGATTTGAATAAACCTCAGATCAGTCTTTCTGGTAAGTAAAATTGTGGATTATAAATTATAAACAGCTGATTCCATTTCTTCCATACTCAGTTCATTTTTTAAAAACTTATCACGATAAGTTTCATAAAAAGACAAAAGTTTTTCAATTTCTTTATCCGAAAAGAATACCTCTTCATTAAGAGAAACGGCTAATTCATTAACACTATGAACTACATCTCTATAGATTTTTATTTTTAATATTCTAAATTCTAATTCTCTGTGCCATGCATAATATTTATTTTGACCTAGCAACAGATTCAAGAGTCCACGTACATTCCAATTTACGCATTTCGTATACTTTAAAGCATAAAAATCTATTCTTTTCATGTAGTTCTCAATGTCATTATTTTTAACAAATTCACTATAATTAAGAAGTTTCATATCTGATAGTTTAAACAAATTTTTGAACATTCTTCTCAAGTTATATTTAGTTAATCCAAACTTCTTTAAATCAATTTTTTTAACCTTAGTTTTTTTTACTTTGTATATTTTTAATCTTCCTTGATAGTCCTTAGTAATAAAATAAGCATTTTTCATTCCATAAAAAACACCTCTATTATTTATCAAGAAGAGTCTATAAGGGTAACTATCACTTTCTTCTAAATGTACTATTTTCAAATAGGCTTTTCCTTCCATCAACAAAGCAAAAAAAATATTTGATAATTCTTCTTGAAATTGATATTTTTCAAAATGTCTAAAAAAAACGCTATTTTCAATTATTTCACAACCTTTTTTATCTATACTATAAAGGTTTGTAAAATCCTCTATCAGCATATGTCCATAAAAAGAATCTATATACCTCCTTTTTTTCGGGACAAAGAGCTGTGGCTTTTTTATTATAAATTTATTTTCCATAATTACCTGTCTTCCTCCCACTTAGTATGTGAAATATATTTCGACTCATTATCCAAATAATCATTCAACACCTTAACGGCATAGTATTCATAAATCGGATAATTTAATGAGTTAAATGATCTCTTTGTCTTTCCTAAGAACCGTTCCAACATTTTATTATCTGTTTGTAATAATCGTTGCCCAAACATTCCCTCCTCATAAATTAATATGTTACTATCAGCAACATGATTCATAAAGTCCATACTCCATTTAGTGTGCAACAATCCTCTATAACTAGTTGATAGAATACCTAAATCTCTTTGTGCAGTACAAAAACTAACCTGTCTTAAACATTCTTCTATTGTTTTTTGAGGATTGTGCATATTTTCAAGATTATCTTTAACTGCTCTCTCCCAATCACTATTCTGTGAAATATCTCCCCATAAACAAGCGTAACCACAAATCATCATGTATTCTATTTTGGGAGATAGAAACACTGCAACATTATAATTTTTTTATCCGTTATTGAATTCTGTATGTTAAAAAATTGATATTCACTAATTTCTTTGAACTGCCCAATTTCCCTTGTAAATAATTCCACATCATTCTCAAAAATTGAACTTAATGTTTTTTCAGTATAAATATTAAATAGATATCCTATGACGTCTGGAAACTCAACTTTTAAATCGTTAACTTTAGCGTATACTCTTAAAGAGCACTTAAATAAATATTCATCTACTATTTGAAAACGATTTTTATTGTCTTGTTCTTTTTTTACTACAGGCTCTTCACCCAAATCATTACTATAATTGGATAAAATAACGTCCATCTGTTTCTTGCATAAACTCAGATGATTAAATACAACGTATGATTCAAAGAAATATTTATCTTCAAATAATAACTTCCCATATTCAACAACATTATCATAAGTAGCGAGTATGTTTTTTTCTATAAATCTTTTAACATAGAATTCTTTATCTAGTTTAATCAATCCAGTTAGGTATTCTTTAGAAGTTATTTGTCTCTTTTCTATATTCTCTTCTGTCTCTATTCCATTAAATAACTTCCAATATTTTTCATTATTGATAATTTCTGAAAATTTTTCTTTATTTTTAAATTGAAAGTAAATTTCATCAAAGTCAATACTTTCTATGATGATATTACTTTGTGCTATCAAACTACGATATAGAACTAAAAACGTTTCAATTAACTCTAACTTTTGTTCATCATATTCTTTTGCATGTTCTGCAACTATAACAGTATTTAATAAACTATGTATCTTTCGTGTAAACTTTACGATGATCTCAATTTTTTTTAAAGAGTCTGCCTTAGAGACATTTGAATTTAAGACTTGTAAAACCGAAACCAGTGCTTTAGTGTCTTTGTTCGATGTCAGATATCCTATTATGCTCTTTTCAATGTCCAGTATCTCTTCTTCAAACCATTCATCATTTATTTTCATTTCTGGTGAAAGATGGGAGCCGGTTTCTATATAAACGTCTAAGGAGCTTGCGTTGGCTAAATGCCATCTAGGATATACTAAACTCTCTTTAAACCATTTCGAATTATATGGAATAGAATCACAATACTCCCAATATTTAAAAATAACAGCTAATAATCTTATTGAAAAATCTACTGCAGTTTTGTTGATTTTTTCACCGCTATCAATATTGTATTGTGCAATTAAATTTAAATCCATAACGTTTTTGGATGCGATTTTCTTCAAATGGTTTTGTAATGAAACATCACTCATCATTCCTTTATATTTATAATTGAAAAAGCCCATTACTCTATTTAAGTTTTGTATAGGTTCAGAAGCCAAGTTGAAACTTTCCACTAGTCTTAACGATGAATTCCCTAATTCTCTATATGAAACAAGAATCACTAAAGTATATAAGGACAACCATAAAACATAAACTAAACCAATTTTGATTTTTAATACCAATAAAAACAACGTCAATGTGCATGAAAAGAAATAATTGGAAATAGTATTTACTATTTTCGTTGTTAACCTATCTTTTTCAAATAACTCCCTTATTCTTTTTGGTGCATCTGTATATTTAGCAGAATATATACTCATAATGTTTGAGCCGTATAGCCCCAAAAATATACCCGCAATTCCTAGACCTCCAATAATGTAGTTTAGTAAATCAGAACTATTGATTGTTATAACTTCAAATCGTTTCAATAGAAAACGATCTAACATGATAACGCTCCCTACTACTAAAGATACTTTTAGAATCTTTAGCAGTAATTGTCGAGCAACAAACATATCTATTGTTCGATCGACATTTCTATCCTCAATACGCCACGTTATTTTAAATTGATTCTTATTCAAGAAAAAGGAAATTTTTTTCTTTATTAGATCTATCAATAAATATTTTTTCTTATTATTTCCCACAATGTACCTCCTTTAAGGTTTGAGAAATCATCTGTCTAGTCTCAATTAAAACCAAAATAATCACCTATATAATGGGAAGATTTCTAATAATACTGTCTCTGTAACAAGGTACAGTATATCAATTGTAGGTTGTGGTTTACAAAATATTTAACAAATAAGATTTTCTTTGTTTAACCGAGGAATCTTTAGTACGTTCCAAGAACAAATCCTCGCTTTTTAAAGTCGATCGTAGTAGAATCTATTTAACTTATTAAAAGTAAGTAATTTCAAAGAGTACAAAGTCTAATGGTGATAAGTCAAGATGAAATTTGAGATTATTTTTATTGAATAGACTATTTTGAAGCGCACTGAACTAAACCCGACTAAAATCAATTTTTTTCGGGCGTTTCAAGGATTTGCGTCAATAACAAATTGTTATTTATCTATCACGCTCCTTGGTGGCGTGTAGAGTTGATGGTTACGTAGTAGCGTATCCACCAAACGCGTAAATTTTCTTGCGGTTAAGACGAGTGCTCGTTTGTGTTGGTGTTTAGGTACCTCTTTATACTTGCTTTGATAAAAAGCTTTATATTCAGGAAGATAATTTTTTACTGAGTTGGCAGCTTCAACTAAGTAATAACGAAAATATCGATTCCCTTGCTTGGTCAGAGGTGTATTTTGAGACTGATAGTTTCCAGATTGTTTAACTTTCCAACTTAATCCAGCGTACTTCGCCAATTTTGTTTGATCTTCAAATCGTTCGATTTGACCAATTTCAGCGATCAAACCAGCAGCGTAGACTTTTCCAATTCCTGGAATACTGGTTAAACATTGATATTCTGGAATGACTATAACTAATTGTTCAATTGCTTTATCCAGCTCTTTGATATTCTTTTCAAGAGCCCGCATTTCACAAACAAGAACGCCCAGAACAATATCAATAGATTCTTGGGCTACAGTGCCTAAGCGATAGCTTGATCTGATGGCTCGTTGAATAGCCTTGGCAATTTTCTCGGGTTGTTTGAAACGACCTCTTCCTTTTTCTTGGATTAAGTCACTGAAAGCTTCCAAAGGAAGCTCAGCCAGTTCATCTAACGTGAAGTCTTCTGTCATTAGAGAAATCACTGTAGCACTAAAAAGACTAGTAGATTCGTCTTTCATTTCACGAACAAGTGTGTTGCATTTGTACGTTAGATTTTCAAGAAAGTGTTGCTTTGTACGAGTTAGTTGCTTAATTAATTGATAACGAGTTCGGGTCAGACGCTGTAACGCCATGTATTTTTCTTCTTTAATAGGAGACGTGGTAAAACGTTGAATGCGTAGAAAGTCAGCAATTCTTAGCGCGTCATTACGATCTGTTTTGTCTTCATCAAACATGCGTCTAAATTGTTTAATTCGAAAAGGATTTTCGATAGTTACAAGCGTATTGAGCTTTTTTAGTTCCTCGTCTTCATGAAAAAACATTGAAGGATGGAAACTGTACATGGACGTTGATTCCATGCCAATTATAATTTGATCAAATAGGTAATTCTCATTGAACTCAAGAATCATTTCTCGTGTTAATGAAGCACCTTCAATGTCATTGGAGACTGAGATTTCAGACAATGTAGACAACTGATCGTCGTCAGTTAGGAAACAGACATCTAACTTTTCAGAACTAACGTCAATACCGACAAATAATTTCATGGAAGAAGGACCTCCTTTCGATCTAAATTTTGGAAAATGCTTCGATACTGTGGGATTTCCCAGAAGCTCACTGTGTAACCACAACCTCGCCTAATAGAATACGGTGATAAAAGAGCTAGAAGCTGCCTTCCAAACTACTATCTGAAAGTCTAGTCCATTATCGAAACAGCTAATGAGTTGGTAGTGATAACAGTGGTTCGGGTAACAGACTTTGCAAGGTAGACAAAGCTACAGGAGGGCATAGCAAATTCCCGTTGGATCCTTTCCATGAATCCATTGTACTCTGAGAAATCACACAATAACGAAACAAATTCCGCAAGGAATGTGTTATTCAATAAATTTTTCGATTCAGAAGCATTTTGATTAAAAAGTATTAGACAAAAACTATTTTACGAGGAGGTCATCTTCATGAAAAAAATCGGCTTTTTGAGTTTTGGTCATTGGATGGACCAAGGTTCACTTGTTAAAACGGCGCAGGATTCTTATCTGCAATCGATTGATCTAGCGGTGGAAGCGGAAAAGATCGGAATCGATGGTGCGTATTACCGCGTGCATCATTTTGCGGATCAAATTGGCTCGCCTTTCCCATTATTATCAGCAATCGGTGCGAAAACCAGCAAAATTGAGATTGGCACTGGTTTGATTGATATGCGTTATGAAAATCCTTATATGATGGCAGAAAATGCTGGACTTACAGATATTATCACTCAAGGAAGAGTGCAATTAGGCGTGGGGCGTGGCTCACCTGAGCAGGTTCTTGATGGTTGGAAATATTTCGGCTACGACTACAGCGAAGAAGAGATTAAGGATATTACTCGTGAACGGACATTGGAATTTTTAAAATTGATCGAAGGCGAACGTTTCGCTGAACAAAATCCGCAGCCAATGTTCCCGCAAGCACCTGGAAAATTACGCTTGGAGCCTTATTCAGAAGGCTTACGCCATCGAATTTGGTGGGGTGCTGGTTCAACTCAAACTGCCGTTTGGGCAGCGCAGCATGGAATGAACCTGCAATCGTCAACGTTGGTAAACTACGAAACCAACGAACCCTTCCATATCCAACAAGCTAAACAGCTGCGGGCATACAAGGAAGCTTGGAAAACAGCTGGTCACGACTTCGAGCCACGAACATTAGTCACCCGTTCGATTCAACCGATTACTACAGATATGGATCGTCAGCTATTCGGTCATCAAGGCGACGATGCAAAATATGATCAAGTTGGTTTCTTGGCTTATCATCAAAATCCTACAATCTTTGGGAAAACCTTTGCGGGTGAACCAGATAAGATCGTTAAGGAATTAGCTGAGGACGAAGCGATCAAAGAAGCGGATACGGTGTTAGTTACGATCCCGAACACCTTGGGAGTAGATTACAATATGCACTTACTTGAAACGATTGTAAAAGATGTCGCCCCTGATTTAGGCTGGAGATAAATATACTATTAGAAACAGGAGCAAATCTAATTTTTCAGATTTGCTCCTGTTTTAAGGTTTTAGTATTTATTTTACAATCAATACAGATTCAATATGAACTATCTTATAAGTCTTGTAGGATTGGTCTGAATAATTGAAGATCATCTGAAAATCCCGACTGAAGTGCGGAATGTTATTTAGAGTTGGCTATAGAGCGTTAATTAAATACAAAAACAAATACAGATACAACCCATTCGTTTTCACCAAACAAATTTGTTACGATATCGTCAACACAGAGGTATACTTGTACATAGAACGACTATATTTAGGAGGTTTTCTTAATGGAACAGTTAAAGCTAAACAATGGTCAGACGATCCCTCAATTGGGCCTAGGTGTTTTTAAAGTTCAAGATGCAGATGATTTGAAACGATCAGTAGCCGCTGCATTAAAAGAAGGCTATCGTCACTTTGATACGGCAGCGATCTATCACAATGAAGCATGGCTCGGTGAAGCACTGGCTGAGAGTGATGTAAAGCGTGAAGACCTGTACATCACTTCAAAAGTTTGGAACAGCAATAGGACTTACGATGAAACAATCGCAGCTTTCCACGAATCTTTGAAGAAATTGCAAACAGATTACTTGGATCTTTACTTGATCCACTGGCCAAGTGACGGCTACAACGAAAAATGGCGAGCAATGGAAGATTTATACAACGATGGCTTGATCAAATCCATCGGGGTTTCTAATTTTGAAAAACCACATTTGGAAAAATTATTAACGACGGCAAAAGTAAAACCCGCTGTTGACCAAATCGAAACTCATCCCTACTTCCAGCAAAAGGAATTGAACAAGTATTTGAGAAGCTTGGATATCGCTCACGAAGCTTGGGGCCCGCTTGGTCAAGGTAAGAGCAATGTTTTAGACGATCCAACGTTAGTGAAAATCGCTGAAGCTCACAATAAATCAGTTGCTCAAGTCATTTTGCGCTGGCACTTGCAACGAGAAATCATTGTGATTCCAAAATCGGTTCACGCAGAACGGATTGCGCAAAATATCAATGTCTTTGACTTCACATTAACAGATGAAGAAATGAGCCTCATCGCAGCGATCGATAAAAACCAACGCGGTTCTGGTGACCCTAATGATGAAGAATTTTTGAAAAATTCAATGAGCAGAGACTAGACTTCTCTATTTTTAACCCGCAGTCTCTTTGACTGCGGATTTTTTGCTTGATTAACTGGCGATAGGATTCACTTATGTTAGGATTGTTAATAAGAAAACAACAGGATTTTTTAGAGTGATACTCGCGCTGTGACTATAGAAGGCCAGGATCAATTCAGGAACCCGTTCAGATCTTAAAACCACTTTTCAAGAAAGAAGGTGTCATATGCGCTTTTCTACATTATTTGTCGGATATAGCTGTGTTTTAGGCTTGTTGGTGGGAATAATGTCCGCTGTTTTTTTGTCATTCACAAACCTTATGATAGACGTTGTATGGACAACTATTCCAGAAACCTTATCGATCCCCTTTTATCCGATACTTGTTGGATTAATCGGCGGCTGCTTGGTTGGTCTTATTCAAACTAAAATTGGACGATACCCGACAACTATGCATGAAACATTAAGTGAATTCAAACAAAAGAAGCGGGTAACCTACAAAAAACAAATAGGCAAAAATTTCTTGTCAGCAATCATCGTCTTGATGTTTGGTGCCAGCCTAGGACCCGAAGCCGCACTTGCTGGAATTATGGGGGGCTTGATCACTTGGATGGGTGACCGACTAAAGCTAACTCTACAACGCAAAGAAGAACTATTAGAATTAGGTATTGGAACAATGTTAGCCGCTATTTTTCGCGCACCGTTGGCTGGTGTCAGTGAAGTATTTGAGCAAAATAATCCGCCAACAGGTAATGATAAAGTAAAAAAAACGATCCTCTATGCACTTAGTACAGGCTTCGGACTTTTAGGATTCCTTCTTATTAAACGATTATTTCCAGAAGAAAGTATTTTTTCACTGCATTTCCCCAAAAATATTTCTTGGAAATGGCAGGCAATAGTCTTCTCCCCTGTTAGTTGGTTGATCGGTGGTTTATTCGGTGTTCTCTTTTTGGAACTTGAGAAGCTGACTGACCGTCTGGCTGCAAAAATTGATAATCTAGTTATTTCTGCGTTGATTGCCGGACTCTGTATCGGGATATTTGCTTTGTGGTCGCCGTATTTTCTATTTTCTGGTGAACAGCAGCTATTGCCCCTTTCCAAACAGGCACTTCAGCTCTCCTTCATCAATCTATTGTTATTGGGGATCGGAAAGGCTTTTTTGACGAATCTTTGCTTTTCCTTTGGTTGGCGAGGTGGTAAGATTTTTCCGGCAATCTTTTCTAGCACTGCAATCGGCTTTGCTGTAGTCCGATTGATTCCTTATACACCAGGCTTAATCGTGGGTGTAGCTGTGGCAGCTAGTACCACTATTATTCTCCGCCAGCCTTATGTATGTGCCGCGTTATTGCTTTTCTTATTTCCAATTCAATTTTTCCCCTTTATTCTTATCAGCTGTCTTGGTATGAAACGCTTTGAAGAATATATCCAAGCTAAAAGAAGATGATCAGGCAGGAGCTGATCAAAAGTCTTTGGACTTTCGGATTAGCTCCTATTCACGAATAAACGGCAGCGCCATTCCGGTCCAACGATTTTTCTCAAATTCTCTAGAGCAGCCTAGCCTTTTATGGGCTGTTTTTTTGTTGTGTCATCATTATCTCGCAGCTGATAAAGAACATACCTACAACAAAATTATTGAACAGCTCCCTCGCTAAAAATATAAAAATCGTTCTCTCTCATTAACCGCATTAGTTATACCACCTCTTCTTTATTTTCACGAGGACAAGAGACATAAAAAGAAAATAAATAAATAAAATTGTCATCCACGCACCAAAACTAAACCAAATATCGGAGAAAACCCACCGAATTAGCATGGAAAATGATGGAAATCAAATAATTTCCATTTGAATTATTTATATAACTATCTTTTTGTCAAAATTATTCAATACACCGAAACAGGACATTTTCATTTTTCTTTCTAACTATTCCTCTCAGATACCTATCAAATCGAGATATTTTACAGTATTTATTCTCAATATTTATAACAATGAACGACACAGTTTTATTTTTCGTTTTAATAAAAAATGCTGTCGTCGTTAAGGGGCATAAAATGGAAAAAAGCCTAGAAAATCTGTCACGGAGTAATAAATAAACAATTTATAATGAAGATAAGACGTTGTTATTTTTTAGTATTCACTATCACTAATTAAATAAATTATTTGTCAATAAATGGAAGGAGTGGCTCTATAGGGAATAAATAAGATCTGATGTCAAAAACAGAAGGGAGAAATGGGAAGAAGATGAAAAAACTTAGCGGAAAAATAATGAATAAACTGATGTTAGTCTTAGCGCTTTCCAACTTCGCTGCACAACCGATTGCGGCCTTTGCAAGCGAAGAGACAACAGCAACAAATGAAATAAGTGAAGTTATTGATACAACGCCAAGTGAAGAGCAAACAGACGCGGAGATGCCCGTAGATGAATACTTAGCACAAAACGATTATACGTTTAGCGAGAATGGCAAGCTGAAGTCAACAAATGGCACTGATGTTCGCGAAGATTTAAAAGAAGTTTTGAGTGTGCTTGAAGAAAGATACGGCTATCGAACTTCTTCGCTTACCAGAGGAGCGAGTGATGTCTATATCGATGCCGATTATAACATCAAATCCGTCAGCTGGGTATATTCCAATGGCGAAGAAGGATCACGCTGGTTTTCAAAACATGATAACGACGGAGAGCGCTTATGGTGTATCGAACCTGGTGCACCCCTTTATGCGGGAGAAAATTCAGGATTTACCCTTGGAGAAGACACTTCAACGAAACTTCAACGTATTTCGTTAGCTGCTTACTTTGGCTACGAAAAGCAAAAATCGGTTGAAAACGCCTTTTACACTGAAAAGTATACTCAAGAGCTGGCGACTGGGATTGGTCTAAAATCGGTTTCTGACTCTGAAGGTCATGTAAGCTTAGCTGGCTATAATAAATTCAAGACCGAAATTGAAGAAAAGATTCGTCCTTTCTACACAAAACCGATTTTCGCAGGTCAAAACATCAAGATCGATGTTGGGCAGACACTGACGTTAACAGATACAAACAAGAGTTTATCCGCGTATAAGCTTGTGTCGAAACCCGCGGAGATGGATGTGAAAAAGAATGGCAATGTGTTGACGATTACCGCCAATGAAGCCACAAATGTCAGCGAGCTTAAGTTCGCCTTTGATATTGATAGCGATTATGTTGGGGCAACCGTTGTCTATAAGCATAGCACGCTGCAAAATGTGGTTCGAGGAAGAGTCTATAATCCAACGCAATTTTCACTTAACGCGGTCGTTGAACCGGATGTGAAAACCGCCGCAACCGATGAAGAAGATGGCGACAAGAATCTCTCGCCAGAAGAACAAGTAACGATTGTCGATCATGTGGACTACAAGAATCTCTACACAGACGGTCGTGAATACACGGTTAAAGGCAAATTGATGGATAAAGAAACAGGTGAACCGTTACTAGTGGATGGTCAAGAAGTGACTGCCGAAAAGACCTTTGTTCCAGAAAAACCAGATGGAACGATTCCTTTGTCATTCACCTTCAAGGCTTCCGCTTTAGCTGGAAAAACCGTTGTCGTATTTGAAGATTTACTGACGGATAATATTCAAGTGGCTACTCATAGTGATCTTACTGATGAAGGGCAAACAGTCGAGTTCGATGATCCAAAAATCGGAACAACCGCAACGAACCAGACAGATGGGTCAAAATTAGTCGACCCTGAGAAGAAAGTAACCTTCGTAGATACTGTTGCTTATTCTAATCTGCAAATCGGCAAGAACTATAAGGTATCCGGTGTGTTGATGGATAAAGCAAGCGGACAGCCGTTGATGGTCGATGGAGAAACAGTCACCGCAGAAACAGAATTCACAGCAGAAGCAGCCGATGGCACGGTTGAAGTCGTCTTTGAATTCGATGCTTCTTCAGTCGCAGGCGATTTAGTGGTTTTCGAAACACTTGAGCGTCAACACTCTGTAGATGGGAAGTATCGTTTTGTTACAGAACATAAAGATTTGGACGATGAAGGGCAAACGATCAAAGTAACTGATCCAAAAATCGGTACTCAGGCAACTAACGCAAATGATGGCACACAAATTGTGGAACCGTTGAAAGAAATCACGATCAACGATGAGGTCTCTTACGAAAATCTGATTGAGGGAAAAGTTTATACTGTTACTGGAACATTGATGGACAAGTCAACTGGTGAACCATTATTAGTCGATAATAAAAAAGTCACGGCTTCAACGACCTTTATTGCTGGCGTTGGCGAGGTCTCTAAAGAGGAAGCTGTCGATGCTGATGAAGTCCCAATAAATCTGGTCAGCGGGAAAGTAAATGTTACCTTCACCTTTGCTGGCGTGAAGCTGCACAATAAGGAAGTCGTGGTTTTTGAGTCACTTACTCGAAATGAGACAGAAGTTGCTGTTCATGCCGATATCAATGATGAAAAACAAACCATCAAATTCACCGATCCAAAAATCGGTACAAATGCAACCAATGCCAACGATGGAACGAAGCTTTTTGATCCAACTGAAAAAGTAACGCTAAACGATGAAGTGTCTTACGAGAATCTGATTGAGGGCCAAGTCTATACAGTCACTGGTATTTTGATGGATAAGAAAACAGGACGTTCATTATCAGCGAATGGAAAAACCCTTACTGCCTCAACGACCTTCATTGCCGGTGTCGGAGAAGTGTCAAAAGATAAAGCTAAGGATACTGTAACTGAAAAGAAAAATCTGGTCAGCGGAAAAGTGTCTGTCGTCTTTACCTTTAATGGAGGAAATCTGCAAGGACGAGAAATCGTCGTCTTTGAATCACTGCTAAGAGAAGACTTCGAAATTGCCACACATGCGGATATCAACGATGGAAAACAAACGGTGAAATTTATCAATCCATTAATTCCTTCTGATAAATCGAATACTTATTTATCAAAGAAACTTCCTAGCTCAAGTACCAGCGTGATTAGTTCTGACTCAAGCCTACCACAAACAGGCTCTAGTAAATCAGGATATCTCACGATTATCGGTTTGGTCTTAGCAGCATTCGCTTTTGCTATCTACTATCGTAGGAAAAAAGTAAGCTAACGAATAAAACAGGTTCTGAAATCACTTCAGAACCTGTTTTTTTATTACATTTCTTTAAAAGGGACCACTGATAACGACTTTTCCTAGCATGTGACCGGACTCCACATCCTTGGTAGCCTGTTTTAAATTCTCTGCATTGATTCCTGTATCATAGATTTTGCTGACAGTAGGAATAATAATCCCTGCATCAGCTAGTTCAGCGATCGTTTTTAAGGCATTGCCTTGTGATTCAAGGTCATAGCCAAAGTCGGTCTTCGCGAACATATACTCCCAATCGAAAGACACCGATTTATTTTTCCACTCGGCAAGCTCTAGTGGTTCCTTGATTCCAACAATTGTTCCTACATGACCAAAAGGATTGATCATGGATTTGATGATATCTAGATACTTCGTGATATCAAATAAAACGGCAATATAATCAAATGAATCCGTTCCGATTTCTCTAAGCTGCGCTTTAAGGTCCTGATGGTAATCAAGTGGATGATCGACACCGACTTTTTTTAGCCAATCAAAATTCTTAGGATTTGAAGTAGCGAATACTTCTAGGCCAGCCCATTTTGCTAATTGATTCAAAATAGAACCAACTCCACCGGCACCATTGATCACTAAGATTGATTTTCCCTTAGCCGAATCCTTTTGAGGCACGATATTAAATTTGTCGAATAGTAATTCATACGCTGTCAAAGAAGTTAAAGGCAATGACGCTGCCTCTTCCTTTGTTAGTTTTTCAGGAGCTAACGCCACTATTCGTTCATCGACAATCTGGTATTCTTGATTGCTCCCATGGCGTGTCGTTGTTCCCGCGTAAAAAACATGATCTCCTACCTTAAAGTTCTCTACTTCATTCCCGACAGCCGCCACTTCACCAACAGCATCAAAACCAAGTACCCGAAGTGCATTACTTGTTCGTGCCGTTTGACGCAGCTTCGTATCCACTGGATTGACCGAGACAGCTTGAACCTTGACTAACAAATCTCTTCCGACAGCTTTAGGAATTTCTTCCTTCGTATCAATAAAGCTGTTAGGATCATCAATTGGCAGTCCCTCAAAAAAACCTATAGCGTGCATCATTTCTTTTTCAGACATTATTATCGGCCTCCTATGATTTATGATTATTGAATCACTTGGTAAACATCACTTAATTTTTGGCGCTTTTTCTCTGGGATCGCTTGGTCTCTGTAACCAAAACCAGCCATATAAGAAACACCAAATTCTTCAGGATCAACATAGCCCTTTTCAACTAAATACTGATCCACCGCATCTTTATTGAAGCCTTCGATCGGGCAGCTGTCGATATCCAGATACGCGGCAGTTGTCATCATATTGGCTAAAGCAATATAGGTTTGTTTTGACGCCCAGTCGAATAGTTCTCGCTCTGAGGACAGATCAAAATCATTTTTTTGGAAATTATTGAAGAAAATCGTTTGCGGAGATTCTTCTGAATACGGAACGCCAAAAACATCCTCAACCATATGTTTGACATGCTCACTATTTCCAGTCAGATTTTTTCTAGCCAGAACGATCAGAAAATGACTGGCGCCATTCAAACTGTTTCGTGCGCCCCAAGCGTTCTCTTGCAGCTCGTCCTTGACTTGTTGGCTTTCGATCAAAAGAAACTTCCAGGGTTCATAACCGAAGGAGCTTGGTGATAAACGACCAGCTTCAATGATCGTTTCCCAGTCCTCGTTGCTAATTTTCTTACTTTTATCGAATGCTTTGGTAGCAAAACGGTGTTTGTGTGCATTTAAAATTTCTGCTCTTTTGTTCATGTGTTTCTCTCCCTACTTAGATTTAGCCGGCTTTTTGCCAATGAAGATCCGGAATAAGCTATATGGTTTTTCCCGCAGGTCTTTGCCATAATGGAAGCCCGCTTGACGTTGCAGCTGATTACTATTGAAGTACAAGTATTCATCTGGACCAATCGATAAAGTGTCTGGCCATAAAATTCTTGGATCATGAGCGATGGTTTCCATTGTACCATCAGTATAAATCGCGCGAATCCCATTGTTTTCATAGTCACCAGCATAGATGGTCCCGTCAATTGCCGTAATCATGCCATCAGAGGCACCCTTTTCTCCCCAGTCTTTGACATGTGCTTCTAGCGCATCGTCTTCGATTTTTTCATCAAAAATGAAATCTGTCTCAATGGAATAAAGATGACGACTTGATAAGGGACTATAATAAAGCAGCTTGCCATCTGGTGATAAGGCGATTCCGTCCGCGGCTACCTGCCAAGGAGAAGTCTCACCATTTTCGTCACGATTCATTAAGATTTCCCCTTCGACTTTCGGTAGAAAATCTGGATCTACCGCTGTCGATGGTGTTCCATCTAAAATTCGGAAGGCATTTCCTGTATCTAACTCAACCACAATAATTGCGCCCGGGCCGGTAATTGATGAATCGGTAATATAAGCGACGCCTTCTTTGCCGCGACGAAGATCGATACGGGCATCATTTAAATAGGTCGAATCCAATACTACTTCTTTGCAAAAGGTGTATACACGACGAATCGTGTTTGTCGCAAGGTCTACCGCTACTAATTTAGCAGCTCCTTCGACCGGAACATCAAAATTTGGCGCAGCTGTATCTAAAATCCATAAGGTTCCTTCTCCGTCAGCAACGATGCTTTGGACACTTAAAAAGCCTTTTTCAGAATTCGCTGGATCAAAAGTATTGGCTTCTTTGCTTGGATAAGGCACCAATTCTCCATCAACGATCTCAACAACTGTGGCTTGAACATCATCGCCCCATTCAGGGAAATTAATAAAAATTCTGCCTGTCTCACTGACACTTACACCTGTGGGCATTTCGCCGTAAAACGCATGAACCTGTTCTAGCTCACCGAAATAGTTTTCTGTAGGTAATCCCATAATATCCTTCTCCTTTTCATTCTGCACATGATATACACTAACAGGCTGCTGAAATTTTCTTCGCATAGTTTGGGGAGTCGCCTGTTTTGTACAGCTATCATAAAACCAGTGTCTACAAATGTAAATTAGGGAATTTTTTTATACCTATGACTTTTTTTAATTTTTCTTATCCTTCGTTTTCGGAGATAAAATAATAGACGCTTGTTTTCGTCTGTGTTAAAAAGATAGTATTAAATTAACAATGACGGCTACAGTCTATGAGGAGGGCCCAACATGGTCCGAAAAATTTATAATTGTGAAGAAGGTTGTTCTGTCGAATCCACGCTTCAGCTGATTTCAGGAAGATGGAAAAGTGTTCTATTGTATCATCTTATTTTTGAAGGAGAGCACCGCTATAATGAATTGCAGAAAAAAATCCCAGGCATCACTCGCAGAATGCTCTCACTGCAATTGAAGGATTTAGAGAGTGATGGATTGATCAGCGCCAAGTTATTCAAGAAAAACCCTTGATGGTCTCTTACCACATCACTGACTATGGCCATTCATTAAAGTCGGTCATCCAGATGCTGCACCAATGGGGAAACGAGTTCAATCAAATCAACAACGGAACATTGGAAAAAGAGTGCTTGATTTGTAATTAGTCGTTATACATAAGGAAGGCTTCGCGAACATGCTTAGCCGGTCATGGATATACCCGCTGTAAAGCAATTTATTCATGTGGAACTTTTATACTTTCCTTATAGTAAAAAAACAGCGGAGTTGACTAAAAATCAACTTCGCTGTTTTAGCTTATTTTTTGACTGGTCTTACATATTTCCAAAAGCGTTCTGGATCATGATAAAAGTAGATCACACGTCCTGGCGTAGTATCATAGTGATACTCAGTGTTCGAAAAATCGAAGCTTGCCATTGCTTGCTCTACTTTTTCCTCGACACTGCGATTTTCCTGCTCGTAATTAAACGGACCGTGTTCAAAAACCAGATACTCTGCTTCTGGAACATCCAGCATCAGCATTTGCTCTGGTACCTTTCCTTGATAATCAGCAGGTAAACGAGCACCGTAGCATTCCGATCGCAAAAAGCCCCAGTCACAAAGGCGCCCTTCTAAATCACTGATATACGCCATCACTTGACCGCTGCTGCTGTCAGGTTTATGACCGCCATTATCATCTAGCTTTCCTTTGATACTATCCAATAAGCCGCTGATCGTATCACAATCCTGTCCGGGAATCCGACTTTGCTTCTCCCAAAAATCCCAATAGCCATTACTCTGATTGTTTTTGATATACAGAAACTTATGGGCTGGGATCGTCACAAAATACGTCTTGATATCGTCGGTAGATTTCACCATGCCGATCTCTCCTAATCCTAAAAAGTAGCGGTCAAATGAGCTGATTCTGGTTCGAAGTACCACCGGCTTCGGCTCCCTGCGATACTCACTGGGAGCGACTCCATACATCCTTTTAAATGCACGGGTAAAGGCTTCATGCGAGGAAAAACCATAATCAAAGGCGATATCCAAAAAGCTTTTCTGCTTGTCGCGAACTTCCTTTAACGCAAAAGCTAATTTTCTCTGACGCAAATAATCACGAAAGGACATCCCAGAAATTTCCTTAAATTTCCGCGTCGCGTAAAATTCAGAGTAGCCCATTTTGCGAGCAAGCCTCCGCAGTGTCAATGCTTCATCATTGTAGCCTTCGATACAGTAATCAATCTCCTCGACAATCTGTTGGATCTGCCGCTGCCATTCATACATCCTTCCACCACCCTGTCTTTAGTATAGAAATCAGGAAAGCTTGTCGCTTGATTTGACTTGCGGTGTTAATAAACAATCTTTACTTTGTCATTCATGATCTGCTTTGTTCGCTCAATAAAGTATTCGCGGGACAAATCCTGCCCTTGATTGACATGGATCATATGCTGATTGGCTAACTCGTTTGTATAATCCTTTAGCGCATAGGTTTTGTACGTTTGATAATTGTCGCCAATATACGTAATGGTCGGCCAAAATTCGACCTGTTCGATCTTGACATCTTTCTGCTTTTTATTGCAATCAATCGTCCAGCGGCCCATACCGCCCAGCATACGATCATTTTCTGCTTGAGAAGAAATGAAGTTTCCTAAAGAATACATTACCAACGTTTGATTCCCTGATTTTCCTGTCAGATAATCCATCGGCTGAATCACATGGGGATGTCCCCCGACAATTACATCCACGCCAGCATCGCTTAATACCTGTGCTAAATGCGTTTGCTCTTCATTCGGAGTAAATTGATATTCTTCTCCCCAGTGCATACTGACGATTTGCACATCACTTTCCTTCGTTAATTCCTCCATATCCTTTTTGATTTGTTCCTCATCAATCAGATTAACGAGATAGTCTTTGCCCTCTGGCAGGGGAATCCCATTCAAGCCAAAAGTGTAGGACATAAATCCGACATTGACACCCTTGATCTTTTTGATCTGCAGTCGTTTTGCCTCAGGTGATTTTTGTGACCCTGTCACAGTGATATCAGGATATTTTTCCAAATACTCTAATTGTTTGATGATCCCTTCCTCGCCTTTGTCCAGGGTATGATTGCTCGCCGCAGACAACCAATTGTAGCCCGCCTGATGCAGCGAATCTAAAACCTGCGTCGGACCATTAAAAGTCGGGTATCCTGACAATCCTAACTCTTCTCCTGCACAAATCGTTTCCAAATTAATATAGGAAACATCTCGATCCTCGTTCAAATAGCGTGTTGGTTCATACATCTCATCAAAACGATAGGTGCCTTCGGGCTGTCTGAGATGATCATAGATATAATCATGGATCAAATTATCCCCTACCGCAGAGAAGGTCAGCTTTACCCTATTTCTTGTTTTGGGTTTCGATGCCTCTGAAGTTTTATTTCTTGTCTCGTTTTCCGCTTCTTTGTTCCCGCACCCTCCGAGAATGACTAACACCAGCAAACTAATTTTTAAAAAGCGCTTCATAATCTGGTTCCTCTCCCTTTTAGCCTTTACAACGAACAAATGACTCCCTCAACATTACACAGTTCTTTTAACTAAAATTTTACGGCAAATGACTCGATAGATAAACTTTTTTATTAAAAAAAGAAATAATGAAAATGATTTTCTCTTCTGTTTATTCAGCTTCTTTTTGAATCTAGCAGAATATTTTTTCCGTTAAACGATTGCTGATTCATTTCATTTATCATAAGATTAGCCCGTAAGCATTTTCTTTCAATTCATTAATGGAGGCAGACTTGTGAAAAAAATCATCTATTTTTCTTTTGGTGCGATCACATGTGCACTAGGAACTTTGGGAATCTTCCTGCCCTTTTTGCCAACGACCGTTTTTTACTTGCTGACGGCCTTCTTTTGGCTGCGCAGTTCAGATAAATATTACAACAAATTCATTCAATCCTCTTTTTATCAACGAACTGTGGATGAGCCGATCCTCAAAAAGAAAATCACCAACGCTGGGATGGTCAAAATGTTTTTAATGATCCTTGTAGTCTTTCTAATCCCAGGATTATTAGTGGATAATACACTGATGCGAATTTGTTTAGTGGTGTTATACCTCGCTCACGTCATCGGATTGACCTGGTATCTGCGGGGGAAAAAAGATACAGTAAAAATGAGCGATTCAAGTGATTAAGCGACCCACTGCCTTAGAGATAGACGTTATTCTTTTTGGGAGGATATAAAGAGCAATACACATTTAAAAATAAAACAGATAAAAAGGCTGCTCAAAACCCAAACTACAAGCTTGAAGCACCTTTTATCTACAGTCTGACAAGAAGATCGGTTTCTTCTTGTTTTTTTGTCTTTATGTTATTTCCTTTGCTTCCCTTATCTTGTGAAACATTCTTAAAATATCGAGTGTTCTTAAAAGACAAAATGACAGACGTTTTCTATACTAGGTAGGAAATAAAAATAAGTGAATGAATGTTTATATTCAAATGAATTGGCTCACAATTATAACTGATGAGTCTTATTTTTTGCTTAATATAGTCTATTCGTTCATAAATATTAGACTTTCGCAGGAGGAATATCATGAGAAAAAAAGTCTTCTTAGTCTTTGGAACAAGACCAGAAGCGATAAAAATGGCTCCTTTGGCCAAACAATTAGCTGCGGATGCACGCTTCAACGTAAAAGTAGTTGTTACTGGGCAACATCGAGAAATGCTTGATCAGGTTTTGCAGACCTTTGGAATCATTCCTGACTATGATTTAAATATTATGCAGCAAGGACAAACCTTAAACGAAATTACCAGTCGTGTCATGGAAAAATTGACCGCTATTTTACAAAAAGATCGTCCTGATATTTTATTGGTTCACGGAGATACTACAACAACCTTTTCAGCAGCCTTGAGTGCTTTTTACCAGCAGATTCCAATCGGTCATGTCGAAGCTGGCCTGCGAACGTGGGACAAATACTCGCCTTTTCCAGAAGAAATGAATCGGCAATTAACCGATAGTCTAACCGATCTTTATTTCGCACCAACACTCAAAAGCAAAGAGAATCTGATCAAGGAAAATCATTCGGAAAAGCATATCTATGTCACGGGAAACACCGCTATTGATGCAATGAAGAATACATTAGATGACCATTACGAAATTCCAGTTGAAATTTCAAAAGGTCAGAAACGGATCGTCTTAATCACGATGCATCGGCGCGAGAATCAAGGCGCACCAATGTATTCTGTGTTCGAGGCGATCCATAAATCTGCCTATGAGTATCCGGATACTCAATTTATTTTTCCAATGCACAAAAATCCAGCAGTACGAAAGGCGGCAAAAGAAATATTGGGCGAAGCAGAAAACATTTCGTTGATCGAACCTTTAGATGTAGTTGATTTTCATAACTATGCTAAACAAAGCTACTTGATTTTGACGGATTCCGGCGGGGTTCAAGAAGAGGCTCCTTCATTAGGGGTTCCCGTCCTAGTCCTACGTGACCAAACAGAGCGGCCGGAAGGAGTTGCAGCAGGCACGCTCAGATTGGTTGGAACAAAAACGCAAGCTGTTTACGAAACTATCAGAGAATTATTTGAGGATTCCGCTGCCTACGAGAAAATGTCAAAAGCCAGCAATCCTTATGGTGACGGAAAAGCTAGTCTGCGAATCACTGAAGCAATCGCTCATTATTTTCAATTAGCAGACCGCCCAGAAGATTTCAGCCTTCAAGGAGAACAATGATATGAACTATTTACGAAGAATTCGAATCGAGTGGATGTCGATCTTACTAGCCGCTGTCTTCTTGATTCAAAATTTAATTTTAGATGATCGTTTTGGATTTGTTCCTGTTGTAACCCTCTCCCTTTTAGCCTTTTTAGGGCTATTGGTAGGCTTTTTAGGCAATACGATTACCGTCGCAGTTTTTTCTATGCTGGTAATTTCTACAGGAATCTTTCTTTTGTATTACACTCCGATCCTAATGCCAAATCTGCAAAAAGTCTATTTGATCATTGTCATTCCAGTCTTTGCTGTTTTGGGTCTGATGGCGAAAAACAGCGTGCTGTTCAATCAACGCATGAATGCTTTCCAGCCAAGAATGCGCCATTATTTGACGACCCTGAATGAAACGACAGGCTTGTACAATAAAGGAGAATTCGAATCACGCTTTGAAAAATTTAAATGTGCCATGAATTTGTATGCTAAAACTGGTCGTGGTTTGGTTGTCTCCTTTTATACTGTTGACTTCATTGAACAGCTAAAGTATCAAAATGATCAGGCGACAGATCAATTATTGCAGGCGTTGGCCCAAGAATTAGTTGATATTCGACTACCTGAAGAAGATCAATTTTATTTAGGAAATGGAACCTTCGTGGTCATGTCTCCAATTTATCAATCAGGTGACAGCCTTGAGTTCATCCAAGAATTGAATAAGATTACCAAGATACAGTTCTCATTATTTCCCTTCAAAAATGCTGAGCGCTCACAAAATACGATCATTCGTTTTGGTGAGATTGTCATTGAGGGCTCTACAGAGTTGACCGCCGAGCAAGTAATCAGTCGCGTACAACGTCGCTCTGAGGCTGATTTGACCGATGAATATATTTTATAAGGAGGAAAAACAGATGGATCAATTACTCAATTATTTCTTTGAAGCGAGCAAGATTGTCACGGGGATTTTCTTAGTTGCCGCGATTGTCTTATTTATCTGCTTATTGATCATCAAGGACCGAATTTGGCGTTACTTTAGGAGGCGGGATTACTAATGAGTACGATTTTATTAATGTTTGGGGTCATCTCAATCTGGTGCTCGCTGCTTATTACCTTGGTCATTCTATTTGGAGCTGTTTATTTCTTACTAAAAAATATTCGTCCACCGAAAAATCAATTAGAGCCCCTCAGCTCCTACCCGCTTATCACAATTGTGGTTCCAGCACATAATGAGGAAATTGTCATCCAAGATACCGTAAAGGCAATTTTGAGTATGAATTATCCTCGAGAAAAACTGGAAATCCTAGTATTTGCGGATAATTGTGACGATGAAACTTATGATCGAGTTCATACCATCTTTCAGCAGCCAGAGTACGAGGGCTACTATTTAACTAAAGTAATCGATCGTAGAGGAACTGGAGGAAAAGCTGGTGTCTTGAACGATTCCTTAAAAATCGCCCATGGGGAATACCTCTGTGTCTATGATGCAGACGCCATGCCAGAGCAAAATGCGCTCCATTTCTTAGTAGAACGAGCTTTGGAAGACCCAGACCGTCACGGAGC
The DNA here is from genome assembly GCF_000406965.1 of Enterococcus avium ATCC 14025. Classification (GTDB taxonomy): domain Bacteria; phylum Bacillota; class Bacilli; order Lactobacillales; family Enterococcaceae; genus Enterococcus_A; species Enterococcus_A avium. The sequence goes on from NZ_KE136367.1 coordinate 189,344, forward strand.
GGTCTTTGGCAGAAATAAAACAAGAAATTATAAACGTAACTTTTTGACCCGTTGTATTAATTTGGAAATTGTCACCAGCCAACGAATTATCCATACAGGCTTATGGCAATTATTTAAAATTGGACAGATCCCCGGTACTAATTTTATTATTCAAACGGAGATGATCCGGAAAATGGGTGGTTGGGACAATGGCGCCTTGACTGAGGACACCGCATTAAGCTTTAAAATCATGAAGCGCGGCAAATTGATCGCTTTGGCTCCACGTTCCGAGGCCTTCCAGCAAGAACCAAAGACTTTATCCGTTTATTACCGACAACGGAAACGTTGGGCTAAGGGAAATTACGAGGTTATCGTAAGCAATCTCAAGGATATCTTCGGCGGCTCCAACTGGCGCATCCGTTTACAAAGTATCTATTATTTCAATACATTCTTTTGGTTTACAACGGCGATTATTCTATCGAATATCATGTTTGTCGCCAACCTAGTTGCAATGCTTCTGCATATTTGGTTTCCTTCGGTCAATGCGATTTTTACCTTTGGCGGAAGTAATCGGCAGATCGGCGCTCTTTTACTGGTGAACTGGGCTTTAATGTTTGCGATCTACTTGCTGCAAATTCAGTTGGCCTTATCTAGTCAGTTTGGGCAGGCGACCGCCGCGAATTTCTTTTATGCCATTGCATCTTACTTTACCTATTCCCTGCTATTCATAGGCATTTCCATCGTCTCATTTTTTTCCTATATAGGAGATAAAATGTTTCAACGTGATAGCAGCAAATGGTATAAAACAAAACGTTTCGATAATTAGGAGGCAATTTTATGCGCAGACGTCCTGCGATTATGTGGTCACTATTGGCATTGCTTTTTTGGGGCTATATCGCAATGGTACTATTTAATATAAACGACAATCAGAAAAAATTAGAGAAGTCAGCTTATCAGCAATGGCACTCTACTTATGTGAAAAAAAGCTCTGTAGGGACCTTTGTCAAAACAAATCCCAAGGAAGAAATCGATATCTCACTGTCTGAAGGACATGGCTATGGCATGCTGATTACCATGGAGGCTGTAAAACGTGGTTGGGCTTCTGAAAAAGATTTCAATGAATTGTACCAATACTACAAGAACTTTCAAATCAGTAAAGATAATCCGCTAATGAGCTGGCAGCAAACATATGAAGCAAATAAACCAATAAAAAAAGAAGCGACGAATGCTACAGATGGCGATCTGGATATTGCTTATGCTTTGATCGAAGCAAGCAAACAGTGGCCCAATAGTCAAACAAACTATAAAGCCGCGGCACAAAAGCTGCTTTCAGGAATAAAAGCGAGAAACTATAATTCTACTAACAAATTATTAACTGTCGGTGATTGGGCCACAAAGGATTCTGACTCCTATAACTTGATTCGACCATCGGATATTGTTCCCAGCTATTTTGATACCTTCGCGGCATTTAGTGGTGATGATTTCTGGCGAACCCTTAAGAAAAATTCGGTAAAAGCACTGGAAAATTTAAGTAATCAGCACAAAACCGGACTGCTGCCAGACTTTGCTTGGGTAGAAAAAGACACGGTCACTCCGGCAAAAAAGAATCAAATCGCTGGAGCTAATGATGGCAATTATGGCGCCAATGCCTGTCGAATCCCTTGGCGACTTGCTAGCTCGAATGACAAAGATGTCAATCAAGTTTTAAGCAAGATGATGAACTTCTTCTTAGAAAAAAACACGATTAATGAAGGCTACACTCTATCAGGGAAGGCCTTATCATCAAACCAATCCAAAAGCTTTTCGGCACCAATTCTTTACGCCGCAAACCAAAAGGAAGCCTATGGCAACCTGATGAATTCACAAGGCTGGGTAATAACCGATGGGCTTTCTGGCGAGGATTACTACGGTGATACCTTAACAACACTGATAACTCTGCAAATGAACCCAAAATAAAGACAGGAAGAGCGCTTCTTCCTGTCTTTTCTTCATCGAAAAATCTCAAAATCATACAAAAGATTCTTTAGGTTTTGAACATCCCATGGCAACAGCTCCGCGATGGTCAATCCTACGATCTCGCTTTGCTCTGCAATAGCTTCCATGGTCTCCTTCACTTCTAATAAGGACATCTTTCCGGCTGCAGCAGAATACTCTGTGACTCCAGGTTCTGAAAAATACAACATCCGAAATTCATTAGGATCTAACACATCCAGGTCAAAATGAATAACTACTTTGGTAAACTGTTGTTTTCTTAGCCACGCCTGGATTTCGTTAGGAGCAATCCGCGCTTGATCTTGCACCTGATAATCTATTCCCAATCCTTCCAAAATCGCTTTTTCATCTGAGGTTGGTGTTTGAAGCCCAACATATAAAATATCCTTGGCCGCAAACGGATGCTGAACCTTCTCTGCTAGTACAGGATCACCAGCCTTCAACAAATTCCCCAAAACCATTGCATGTTCATTGTAAAAAATATCCGGCGTCGAAATATCTGGATGAGCATCGATCCAAATAATCCCTAATCGCTCCCCATATTTTCCATGCAGGTAATCAAAAGGCGCCTGCGAAACTAGACAATCGCCACCTAAAGTGATGATTTTATCAGGCTTCTCCTCTTGAATGATCGCCATTGTCTGATCCACATTCTCAGCCACAATACTTTGAGCTGTCACCCCATTTTCTCTTATCAGCGGTACTTCATATTCAGGAATAGGAACGTTGATTTCTTTGTGCTCCAAATTTTTAGGCACCAAAAACGAAAGCAAATCTGAACCAAGTGAGTAGGTTGGATTATTTCCACCCTGCCATTGAGGAACTTTTAAACGGATTGTTTTAATCAATGATTTCTCTCCTCTACCTTTTTTTATTCTCTTGCTTTCATCTTACCTTTTACCGCTTCGCTGATGCAAATCAGACCGCTTACTTTCCATATTCTCCTACCAAATAACCATATTGTAGAATGTGACCCTCCATTGCAGTCAATAGTTCTTTTTTCTTAGAAGATGCAAGTAAATCCAACTTTTTATCCAAGGCAAAGACATGATATTTGTATCGATGCCTGCCAAATGGCGGCTTGGGTCCGCGATAGCGATGTTTCCCATAGCCCATTCCTTGCACAGCATTATTCAACGCAGCTACTTGTTCTCCTTGCGGTATTTCCGCTGGAATCGTATCCATCACCGGAAGATTCCAAATCAGCCAATGATTATAAACTCCGGCTAGGGGATGATCAATGTCATCCATAATTATCGCTAAAGAAACAGCTCGTTCATCCAGCTCAGAAAGATGCAGTTCCGGAGAACTATCCTTTCCATTTCCAGTGTAATCAACCGGAATCGTGCCATTCGCTTTAAATGCCGGACTTGTTACCGTCAATTTAGGAACATTTTCAATTACAAAATCCTTTTGACGAATAACCGCCAAAAGGATCACTACTAAAATAAGTAATACAATAAGGATACTTACTAGCATTTTTCGGCTCCTTCTCATTAATTTTCTTCCCTTAACGTCCGCCGAATCCGACTCAAAGATACTGGCGTCACACCAATGTAAGAAGCAATATGAGCATGACTGACGCGCTGATCAATATCTGGAATCTCAGCCTTCATTTTCACATAGCGTTCCGTGGCGCTTTCCGTTAATAAGGCCGTCTCTCGGACTAATTTAACGCGCAGAGTTTCTTCCAGAATGCCGATATAAACTTGGCTCAATGAAGAAGCTTCCAGCATCAGCTTTTGAACCTGCGCATAATCAAAACATACCAATCGACACGGTTCTACTGCCTCGAAATTACACATGACTCGTCCGCTAAACACCACATGCTGCGTGCTGAAAACCTGTCCTGTTTCTAAAAACTGATGGGTTATATCATTGCCCTGATAATCCAAATAATACTTGCGGATCAACCCATTCACTAATACATAGAGCTTATTTTCCTCATCGCCAGCCGCCACAATTAAGTCCCCAGCAGGAAAATCCACAAACTCTCCTAAATCAATTAACTGTCCAAGAATCTCTTCCTCAATCGGAATTTTGGCATACCATTTCACCAAGTTCTTGATAATCTGCTCAATTTCCTTCATCGGCCGCTCCTTCGCTTTTTATTTATTGTAACGAAGGAGGAAAGCTCTGTCATTAACATAGGATAAGTGATTGAATTTGTTGTAAAGCTATAAAAATTTTTTAACCCAACTTATCCCATTCCTGTACAAAAGTTACTAATTAGTAACTATAGAACTTTAAAGTACGTACTATACAGAAATAAACTTGCCAAATATACTAGCTTCAGGAAACGATAAGGAGGCTTTCACATGATTCATTCATTATCAGATAAAGTAACATTTAACAACGGAACAAAAATTCCCGGATTAGGTTTAGGCGTTTTTCAAATTCCTGACGAAGATACCCCTGAGGTCGTTAAAAATGGGATCATCAATGGCTATCGATTAATCGATACCGCTCAAATTTATGGAAATGAAGTTGGAACAGGAATCGGTATCAAAGAAGGCTTGGCCGCAACAGGACTAAGCCGCGAAGAGTTATTTGTCACATCAAAGGTTTGGAACAATCATTTAACCTATGACGAAACAATCAAAGCTTTCGAAGAAACACTGAACCGCTTAGCTTTAGATTATCTCGATCTATACTTGATCCATTGGCCAGGCAAAAATGCCTTCAAAGAATCTTGGCAGGCTTTAGAAGACTTATATGCAGCTGGAAAGATCAAAGCGATCGGTGTCAGCAATTTTGAAATCCATCATTTAGAAGAATTGCTGTCCTTCGCAAAAATCGTTCCCGTAGTCAATCAAGTAGAGTTGCATCCAAAATTAACCCAACAACCACTTCGGGATTTCTGTAAAAAGCATGACATTAAAATCCAAGCATGGTCTCCATTGATGCAAGGAAAGATTCTAAATGAGTCAGTCGTTAAAGCGATTGCTGAAAAGCATCAAAAAACACCTGCCCAAATCGTCCTACGCTGGGATATCCAGCAAGATATCTTGCTCGTTGTAAAATCCGTGCATGAACAACGGATGCAAAGCAATGCGGATATCTTTGATTTTGCATTGGATACCATCGATATGGAACGCTTAAACAAACTGAATGAAGCCTTGCGGAGCGGTCCAGATCCGGATGTATTTGATTTTTAATAGACAAAAGCTGCTTCAAGCTCGTAATTTTCGAGTTTGGAACAGCTTTTGACTTATTTTTTACCTACAATGAATAAATACATTCCTTCTGCTGGTACTAATTGTTGGATAATCGGCAATTGCAGTTTTTCCAAACTTTCCTTCATTACATGTGACGGAATTCGATGCCCACCATTGGCATGCATAGTTTCTGATTCAAACTCTAAAATAACAAACTGTCCATCCGGCTTAATAATGCGCGCCAACTCCTTCAACGCCTCCTCAAACGGATGAACCTCATGAATCATCACCGAAACGAGCGCAATATCGACTGAGCTGTCTGGCAAGTCGATTGCTTTAATATCACCACTCATACTTGTGATATTTGTCAGCCGTGCGTTTCTTGCTCGTTCTTGGATCAATTCCAGCATTTTTTGTGATTGGTCAAAAGCGATCACCTTTTCGGCCTGTTTTGCTAACGGTAGGGTCAAAAATCCCGTTCCAGCCCCGCCATCAAAGACCGTTTTCCCAGCTAGTTCTGGCAAATAACCGATGATTGCTTCAGCTGACAATTGCTGCTTGCGCTTTTCACTATCTAAAGCTGCGACAATTCGTTTGAAATTTTCTTCATTGTCTAAATTATGGTGTTCGTGAGTATGGTGTGACATTTTCATCATCCTTTTCCATTTTATATTATAGATATTTTATATCGCTAATTATTCTAAAAATGAAGCATTAAACTTCATTTAAAGCGCAGATAGCTGGCTGAGCTTCATCGAGTCAAAATATTCCCACATTTTATCTTCACCCTCGTTGATAACTTTACTGATTGGACAACTATGCTGATTGTTAGCCAAACAGCTGACTTCATCGGGAAAGCCATCGATTGCATGAATGACATCCAAAAAAGAAATTTCCACTGAATTCTTTTTTAAACGATAACCGCCTTTTACCCCTGAAACCGATGAAATCAAATTTGCCTTTGCTAATTGGGTTAAAATTTTTGATAAATAGGAAGGTGAAACCTCAAACTTATCCGCTAAGTCATGAATACTCAAATTACTATCTATCTGATCCTTTTGAGCAAAATAGACCATGACATGCAGTCCCATATTTGCGGCTTTGGTAAACTTCATAACATTTCCCTCCATTTCTTATTAGAGATATTATTTATCTATAATATATATTTAAAATAAATTTGTCAACTACTATCCAAAGAAAGTCCTATAGGAAAAATCTACCCTCTTCGAAATCAGACGGCAGATTTTTTTCTTTATTTTCTTTTCGCTTCTTTAATGATTTTCAACGCACGTTTACGCGTTTTGATATTAGGACTTTTCAAACGGCGATAGGCACTTGCTAGATCAGCCTTCTCCATTATTTCTACCTCCGTTTAATGCGCCAGCATTTCCTGTGCAATTTCCTGACCTGTCATGTTTACTGGATAATAGGTTGGCCAGTTATCGAGCTCTTCGTATAAGGCTTTTTGACTTTCTCCACCAAAATAAATATGGAAATGAGCCGCTTTTTCTGGTGCGATCCCGTGATCACTGAATTGAACATACTTGTAGTTTCCAGCATTCGGATCATCGGTTTCAAAAGTGAAACGAACACCACGATTGCCTTTTTCATACGTCAAAATTTCATATCCAGCATACTTATAGGTATATTTGTGATGTTTCCCGTTAACGATGAAATCCATCTGCTTACCAGTAATCTTGATTTCATCAACATCGGTTTTATACCCAGTTTTGTAGTATTCTTTATATTCTGCTGCTGTTTTATCTTTCTTCAGTTTGGCTTTGTAATCAAAAACTTGATCTAATGTACCTTTTTCCAATAACGGATAAACGGATTGCCATTCACCGGAATAATCAGATAACTTTCGGTCTTTTACTTGAGAATCTTTGAAATAGCCGTTATAGATTGTCTGCTCCGCCGCAGTTTCCTTTTCAGTCTTTATTTCTTTACCCGCAACATCCGTAGTTTTCTTTAATGCCTTCAAATTTTCTTTCATGACCGATACGTAGTTTTCACCTGCATCCATCTGTTTCTTAGTTAAGCTTTCCAGCGGATTGAGCACCTCCAACTGAACGTTTGTTTCATCAGCAAGTGTTTGTGCGGCTTTTCCTTGATTATTATTTTCGAAATAAATATAGTTGATCCCGTTATCTTCGACGTAGTGTTTCAGCTCCGCAATACGTGAAGGGTCGGGTTCTTGATCTGTATTGATCCCCGAAATTCCAACCTGATTCAAACCGTAGTCTAAAGCTAGATAGCTAAATGCAGTATGCTGTGTGACAAAATTCTTTTGCTTCGCCTCTTTAAGTGTATCTGTATAGTTTTTATCTAGGTCTTCAAGCTTTGCTAAATAGTTTTTAGCGTTTGTCTCAAAAATCGCTTTTTTCTCCGGATACAGTTTGATTAACTGATTTTTGATCGAAGTCACTTCTTTGATCGCTTGATGCGGCGATAACCATGTATGTGGATCTAACTCATGATGATGACCTTCTTCATGACTGTGATCATGTTCTTCCTCACCACCTGGTAGCAACAGCATTTCCTTGGTGCCTTCAATGACATTCGGTTTCCCTTTCTTCCAAGAGTCGATTGCACTTGGTACCCAGGTTTCCATATTCTCATTGTGATAAACAAACGCATCCGCTTCTGTAATCTTTGCCATGTCTTTGGCGGATGGTTCATAATCATGGGGCTCCGTTCCGGCGGGTATCAACAAAGAAACTTCTCCTACATCACCAACGATATTTTTAGTAAAATCATACATTGGGTAAAAAGTTGCGACAATTTTTAACTGCTTCTCTTTATTTTTAGACTCCGCTTGACTAGCTTCTTTGCAGGCGGCTAAACCGACAAGCGCAAGTAGACTGATCAGTAGAATCCCTAATTTCTTTTTCATTTCAGACCTCTTTCTCTCGTTTAAATTTTTCTCATTGACTATTTAAATAAAAAACACACTTCACCTCTATTCCATTATTTGGATCGAAACCCTTCAAAAGAATCTTAAAAGAATTAGGTCCCTTTCCTTGCTAACCATCCTCGCTGGACCATTACAATTTGCGGATCACAAATCGTAACGATTACGATTCGACAACGATACTTTATCATCCAGTCAAAATAGTGTCAAGATAAAATAACATGAAATTTTATTCATGTGAATGGAGAATCATTTTTCAACGAACGGATGCAAAAAAAAAAAGCGATTAAAATCAAACGATTTTAATCACTGTCTTCTTTATGCTAGTTGCTCTTTTTCAAACTGACTATTATACAAATCGGCATAAAAACCTTTTTGCGCCATCAGTTCTTCGTGATTTCCTTGTTCAATGATATTTCCTTCTTTCATTACCAGAATCAGATCCGCATTGCGGATCGTTGATAAGCGATGGGCAATCACAAAGGAAGTCCGATTACTCATCAATTTGTCCATTGCGGCTTGAATTAATTCTTCTGTTCGCGTATCAACAGAGCTAGTAGCTTCATCTAGAATCAACATCGGAGCATCCTTGATAAGGGCTCGGGCAATCGTCATTAATTGTTTTTGTCCTACCGACAAACTAACACTATCATCCAAATACGTATCATAGCCTTTTGGAAGTGTTCGAATAAAATGATCGATCCCGACTGCCTTACAGGCATCAATAACTGTGTCATCAGCAACATGCTGTTGATTATAAATCAAATTTTCTTTGATCGTTCCTTCAAACATCCATGTATCTTGCAGTACCATACAAAATTGATCATGCACTTCTTCTCTAGTCATGTCTTTCGTAGAGACCCCATCGATCTTGATTACTCCGCGATTTGTCTCGTAAAATCGCATCAGCAGATTAACGATTGTTGTCTTCCCAGCACCGGTCGGTCCAACGATGGCGATTTTTTGTCCTGCTTTGGCATCTACACTAAAATTATGAATGATTGTTTGGTCTTTATTGTAACCAAAGCTGACATTTTCAAAACGAACATTTCCTTCCGCATTTTTTAAATGAGAAATTTTTTCTGACTCATCGGCTAATTCATCTTCCTCTAAAAATTCAAACACCCGATTCATTGCGGCCCCTGCCGACTGTAAGTTTGAAAAGGCTTGAGCTAACTGGGACAACGGTTGTGAAAATAAACGAATATAAACGGTAAAGGCGACGATGACTCCCAGTGTGATATCGCCTCTCAAAGCCAAAACGGCTCCGACAACACAGACAGCCACGTACCCAAAGTTACCGATGAAGCCCATTAATGGCTGCATGATACCTGAAAGAAATTGAGCCTTCCAAACACTACCATAAAAATTCCGGTTCATTTCCTCGAACTCAGTTTTTATATCCTTTGTGGCACTGTACGCATTAATAACTTGTTGTCCAGAGTAAGCTTCTTCAGCAAAGCCATTTATCTCAGCCAATTTTTGCTGTTGCTGATTAAAATGGACTTGAGATTTTGCCATAATAACCGCCATCAGCACGAAGCCCAATAAAACAGCAACGACTGAAGTGATCGTTAACAGCAAATTTGTCCGAAACATCATGACTAAACAACCGATAAACAAGGTGATGGATGGAAACAATGTACTTAAGCTTTGATTTAACGACTGACTAACTGTATCCAAGTCATTCGTCACCCGGCTCAAGGTATCTCCTTGACTATGGGAATCAAAATAGTTCAATGGAACTGCATTGATTTTTTCAGATATCTGACGTCGCATTTGTTTAGAAAAACGTTGCGTGACAGTCGCTACAATGAATCCTTGAAAGTAGGAAAGAATTGACCCGATCCCATATAAAATGACCAATCCTAGACCAAGCTGACTGATTCGCGTGAGATTGATTGAACCACCTAAGCCTTGTGTAATCAAATCAGTGATTTCACTTAATCGATTCGGTCCAACGATTTGAGTGATACTGCCAATTGTCGCAAATACGATCGCCACGAGCAGCGGCCATTTATATTGGTTCAGAGCTTTAAAAACATTGTCTCTCAATGGATGTTCCTTCACCGGTGTGTGAGCATTTTCTAAAGTATTATCCATGTGCTAATTCCTCCTTCGACAGCTGAGAATACGCAATCTCTTGATAGACTGCATTTGATTCCAGTAATTCTTCATGGGTCCCCTGCCCAATGATATGTCCTTCATCTAAAACGATGATTTGATCGGCATCCATGATAGTGCTGATGCGTTGCGCCACAATAAGTTTAGTGGTGTCTGCCAATTTTTCTTTTAAAACTTCTCGTAATTTTTTATCCGTCTTATAATCCAGTGCCGAGAAGGAATCATCAAATAGTAAGATTTCTGGTTTACGGGCGATCACTCGCGCAATTGCCAGACGCTGCTTTTGGCCTCCTGAAAAATTACTACCATTTTGCGCAACGTGACTATTCAATTTGTCTTCCTTTTCATTCACAAAATCACTAGCTTGTGCGATTGACAAGGCTTCTTCCATCTTTTTTTCATCTAACGGAGCATTGCTGCTGATTCCAAAGTCTAGGTTCGATTGGATCGTCCCGCTGAATAAAACAGGTTTTTGCGGAATATATCCGACAATGTCATTCAAATTCACATGGCTATAAGTATTGATCGGTTGCCCGTCAATTGAGATCGTGCCTTCACTGGTTTCATAAAAGCGCGGAATCAAATTCAAGATCGTACTTTTTCCGCTCCCGGTTGAACCGATAAATGCCACAGTGTCTCCTTGTTCTGCTTTAAAATTGATGTCATGAACGACTGGCTCAGAAGCATCTGGGTAACGGAAGGTCACATGATCAAACTCAACAGTCCCTTTAATATCTGGCTGCTTTTTCTCGCCCTCATTCGGAAATTCAACAGAGGATTCCTTATCTAAAACCTCATTGATCCGTTTGGCCGAAATCGTTGCCCGTGGCAAAATCATGAAGATCATCGACATCAAAACAAAACTCATGACCACCTGCATCGCATAGGAAGAAAACACGATCATATCACTGAACAAGGTCAGCTTCGCCATCCCCGTTGCTTGCTGAATCATATACGCGCCGATCCAATAAACTGCTAGTGTTAAACCGCTAGAGATCAAGCTCATACCAGGGCTCATCAAAGCCATCACTCGGCCAGCAAACAAATTCGTCGAAGTTAGCTCTTGATTTGCCTCTTCAAATTTTTCTTCCTGATAACCTTCAGCATTGTACGCACGTACCACTCGTAGTCCGGTTAAATTTTCTCGTGTGATACTATTTACCTTATCTGTCAATTGCTGGACTTTTCGGAATCTTGGCTGCACAAGTGTTAGGATGACTGACAACATGATTAATAAGATCAGAACGGCTACGCCGGTAGTTGTCGTCCACTGCCAATTCTTGCCAGCGATTTTCAAAATCGCCCAAACTGCTGTGATCGGTCCCTTGATCAGCAATTGCAATCCCATCGCAACCACCTGTTGAATTTGCGTTAAATCATTCGTCGTCCGTGTGGTCAAGCTAGGGATCGAAAATTGCTGAATCTCATGCGTAGAATAATCCATCACCTTGCCAAACATGTCTTGGCGTACCCGGCAAGTTAAACTCGCCGCAATTTTGGCAGCGAACAAACCGACGATGGATGAAAAAACAAAGCTCATTAAAGATAATAAGACCATCCAGCCGCCTGGTTTTAAGATTTCACTGATAGCGGTATTCGGAGTTTGAAGCAGCGTCGTAATTTGCGACATATAATCTGGTACCTTTAAGTCCATCCATACTTGTCCAAGGATGAATAGGACACTCGCTAGTACCAGTAGTCTTTCTTTCGTATTTGTTCTTTTTATTAGTTGTACCATAGGGAACCTCCTTGTTCGATTCTCGTCGTACATCCGTCTGGAAAGGATGTAAAAACGGATAGTGACATCTTTTAAAATTAGCATGCTAACCATTTGCGAAAAATGAAATCTGACCGCTTCAACGGTCAGATTAGAGATGGGATTTCAAATTTTGTTTGAATTTTTCCATCGTTGCGGAAAACTGAGTCAGTTCTTCATCAGAAATACCTTGTTTCAAAATGTTTTCGATATTTTCGATTTGTTGCTCTACTTCGATCGTCGTCTGAATTGCCTTTTCCGTCACGATCAAGCGCTTCAACCGTTTATCCTTTTGAGAAGGCGCGGTGGTCAAAAAACCATTTTTGATCATGCGATCCACTAGATTACTGGCGGTTGGCTTCCGAATCGATAATTTTTCTTCCAAATCTTTTTGATAAATTTCTTTGTCGCGATTGTGAACTAAATAGCCCAAAGCAAAGCCTTGAGGCCCTCTAATATGTCCACCGTTGCTCATTTTTTCAATATATCTGGCAATTAGCAATGATAGTTCTCTAACCTCAAAACCAATTGATTCGGACTGACTCATGGGACTCTCTCCTTAAATAGTTATCATGCTAACTATTTTAAATTGTTTTTTATTTTTTGTCAACCTATCTTGTGCCTTCTTTTAAAAATTATTGTTAACGCATCACTGATTAAGGCACAAAGAAAGCAAGCGATGGTTGCGATAAGTACTTTTTTATCGGCAGAAATGTCACTTAATTTAAAGAACAAATACAGAATCAAGGATGACCCCGTCAAAATTCCGCCAAATAAACGATTGGAAAACTGCCAGATTCGTTTGCCATATTTCAAAAAAGCAATGCCGCGAAAACCGATCCCGCCAGTATAGCCCTGTGAACTAACAAGCAGGACAACCAAACCTAAAACAGTTAATAATAAAAGAACCGTCTCTACCTCCGTTTTTTCAATGATTCCCACGATCATTATTTTTCAGCCCCCTGATTTTTATATAAAGTTCTTCTTTTAAAATACATTATAGATTATCGACTTACAAAATACAGCAAATAAAAAGAGCAATCAAACTGATCAGAATCAATTTGATTACCCTTTTTACTAATTATTCTGCCTCATACTCTAAATCAGACACCGCCGATTCTTCCTTGCTAAGGCGTCTGATACCAATCGTATAAAGAATTCCCGTCAAAAGCGCTGCGCTTGCATCAGCAAAAGGTGCCGCATGCAGCAAGCCATCCATTCCCCAAGTGTTTGAAAAAAGTAAAATTGCTGGAATTAATAAAATAATTTGACGAGTCAATGTTAAGAAAATAGCCGACCGGGTTCTTCCTGTGGCCTGAAAGAAATTCGAAGCGACAATTTGGAAGCCGATAACTGGCAAACACAAAAACCATGTTTGCAAGGCCTTCGTTCCAAACGTCAGAAGTTCAGGCTCATTATTGAATAGCCTCACCAACTGTTCTGGCATGATCCTCGTTGCTAACCAACCAATACACACAATCGTCGTAGCGACCGTGATCGCATATTTTTGCGCTTCTTTTACCCGACCAAATTTTTTTGCCCCATAATTAAAACTAACGATCGGCTGTGCACCTTGAATAAGTCCAGTGATCGGCATCAATAGAATCGTTTGAATACTGTTGACGATTCCCATTCCAGATACCGCAATATCTCCGCCGTAGGTCAATAACGACATATTCAAAACGACGTTCAAAATGCTATTTCCCAACTGCAACAGAAAACTAGGCATTCCCAAAGTAGTGATGCGCACAGCGACACGCCCTTTGATTCGCATATTCTTAAGTCGAATCTGATGATGGCTGCGTTTACTAAGTAGATAACTTAAAATCCAAACCATTGAAATAAACTGTGACAAGATTGTAGCTAACGCCGCGCCTGCCATCCCCATATCAAAAACATAGATAAAGACTGGATCAAGAATGATATTGACGCCTGCGCCCATAAACATCGTGATCATGGCTAATTTAGGTTGTCCATCTGCTCGTAAAAAGTTATTCATACCAATACTAACAATCTGAAAAACAGCCCCTGAAAAAATAATCCGCATATAACTGATGGCATAAGGAAGAACGCTATTACTAGCTCCAAAAGTCGTCAGCATTTGAGATAAAAACAGATGCCCCATCAGCATAAATAGGAGCCCGCTAATTATCAGTAAAGAAAAGGCATTTCCCATTGCACGCTCAGCTTCCTCTGTTTTTCCGGCACCTAGCTTCATAGAAAAAAGCGTCGCACCCCCGACACCAAATAAAATACCAATCGATAATAAAATAATCATAATCGGAAATCCGATTGTGATTCCCGCCAAACCATTTGCTCCCAAGCCAGGTGCATGACCGATATAGATCCGATCAACTACGTTGTACAACGCATTGACTACCATTCCAATGATTGCTGGAATAGAAAATTGCATTAATAGCTTGGGAATTTTTTCTGTCCCTAACGGATTCGCTGCTTCCATTTAATTTCCTCCCTTTAAATCATGTTGTTCGGTTTTCTCGACCATCTCCTCTAATAATTCAAAAAGCAGATTACGCTTAGATTCATCCATTCCCTCTAGCATGATCTTATTCCAACCAACAAATTTTTCGACCATCGCTTCTCGCATATCCAGACCCTTTTGTGTCATAGAAATTTTATTGCAGCGTTTGTCCTTTTCATCCTTTTCCTTTGTAACCAGACCCTTTTTAATCAGTGATTGAACCGTCCGAGCCGTCAGTGCCTTATCTACTTGCAAGTAAGTGCTGATTTCCTCCTGAGTCACTGCGTTATGCCGATAAAGATACATCAGGATCGGCTGTTCTGCCGTAGTAATGTTCAACGGCTTCATCGCCGCATTCAAATAAATTTGATTTTTTCGATACAAAATCGAAATCAACCGTCCGACACTTCGTTTCATAATACCCTCCGATTCTTTTAAAAAACAATAGTTGACTACTCAACTAATTTACCAAGAATTAGTTGAGTAGTCAACTATTGTTCAAAAAGAAATTTTAATAAATATGAAAAGCGAGCTTTTCCCGTGTTACACCTGTAATTGGCAGTTGGTAAACATGTAATGGATTCATTTTCGCCACATATGCGATTTGACTAAATCTCTTGTTCTTTTTTGATAAAAGCTACATCTACAGCTCACCCCTTAACAAACTGCAAAAAGCCAAACTCGCAGCTAGTTCGTATTAATGGACTAACTTTTTCAAAAAGCGAAAAAGTTAATCTTATTCTCACTGCGCATACGATTTGGCTGAACTACTTGTTCAGTTTTTGATAAAAAACGACATCTTCATCTCAAACTTTATATGCTGCGAAAAGCCAAACTCGCAACTAGCTCAATAGAACGGTAAACATTTTTCGAAATACGCGAAAAATGCTCTTAGTTTCGTACGCATACGATTTGGCTAAACTACTTGTTCAGTTTTTGATAAAAAACTACATCTTCATCTCAAACTTTATATGCTGCAAAAAGCCAAACTCGCAGCTAGCTCAATAGAATGATAAGCATTTTTCGAAATACGCGAAAAATGCTCTTAGTTTCGTACGCATACGATTTGGCTAGACCGCTTGTTCTTTTTTTGGTAAAAAACGACATCCTCGTCTCAAGCTTTATAAACTGCAAAAAGCCAAACTCGCAACTAGTTCATATTAATGGATTAACTTTTTCAAAAAGCGAAAAAGTTAGTCTTGTTCTCACTGCGCATACGATTTGGCTAAACTACTTGTTCAGTTTTTGATAAAAAACGACATCTTCATCTCAAACTTTATATACTGCGAAAAGCCAAACTCGCAAAAAAGCGATTAAAACCAGCTGGTCTTAATCGCCTTGAATAGATTCTTTATGCACGCTCAGTATTCGAGCTTTTTGGTGTCTTATCACCCGTTGATTTCGCTAAACCTTTAATTGATCCGCGAATGATCATGGAAGCTGCAAAACCAACCAATGCTAAAACAGCGAATATTCGCAAAACATTCGTATATGAATGGAACATTTCAGTGATCTTCCCTAAAAAAATCGGACCGAACATCCCAGCCGCTGCCCAGGCAGTTAAGATATACCCGTGAATCGCACCGACTTCCTTTGAACCAAAGACATCGCCAATATATGCAGGGACAATCGAAAAGCCTGCACCATAACAAGTCATCAACAAACAGATCAATGCGGCAAACAGCAATGGCGAGCTTACTACTGATAAACTTAACAACACAACAATATCAATCACAAAAAGAATCGTGAAGACATTCTTACGTCCCAAGACATCTGAGATCAAGGCCCAAACCAACCGGCCGCACCCATTGAATACACCCATCACACCGACCATCGTAGCCGCCATGCCAGCAGTCATTCCGGTAATTTCTTGGGCCATTGGTGAAGCTTCTGAAACAAGCGAGATTCCGCAAGTAATATTTAAAAATAGCATAAACCATAATAGCCAAAAGGTTTTTGTTTTAATCGCTTGATTGGCGGTCAGTTGCACGCCGCGATATTGAATTTTCACTTCTTCTTTTGGATTGGGCGCTTCAAAGCCTTCTGGCGTCCAGCCAACTGGCGGTTTTTCCAAATACCGTGAAGCGGTGAACATCACTAAGAAATACGCAATCCCTAAAATATAAAAAGTCGAAGGAACACCGACACGCACCATCAACTGTTGGGCGATCGGTCCAGTGATCATAGAAGCAAAACCAAATCCCATGATGGCAAGTCCAGTAGCCAAGCCCTTTCTATCTGGGAACCATCGGATCATGGTTGATACTGGTGTAACATACCCAGCTCCTAAACCGATTCCGCCAATAATCCCATAAGTCAGATACAACATTGGCAGCGAATGACTAGAAACCGCAAAGCCAGTCGAGATAATTCCCAAACCGAATAAAATCGAGGCGACCGTTCCTGTCTTTCTTGGGCCAAATTTTTCTACAAATTTCCCCATAAATGCCGCTGATGTTCCTAAACAGAAAATCGCTAAACTAAATGCAAAAGAGATTGATGATTTATCCCACCCGGTCATCTCTTTAATTGGTTCCTTGAATACGCTCCACGCGTATGCTGAACCGATAGATAGATGAATCGCTACGCCTGACAAAGCGATCAGCCATCTATTTTTTTCCCTGCGCATCTTTTTTCCTCCTATTTTCCGCTGATTTATGTGTTTGAGTGTGACAAAAAATAGATAACAAACGTTATCTTTTTTTGTTTGAAAAATATTTATTTTTAGCACTCAATAAACACGAGTATACGCTCTCATTTCGTTAAATTCAACTAATTTTTTTATATATTCCGAATATTGAGATTGTGTTAAAAAAAAGAATTCTATTTAATTTCTGTATGTATCTATCCCTATACAGATAAATGCTCTTATAAAATAAAATTCTTCACATTCCTCGCCTATTTCCGCTTTAATAAATTTGACTCTTTCTTCACTTTTTAACCTTGAAAAAAAGACTATCAATCGAATTTCCCTTGATAGTCCCTAGACTCAGAATAAATCCCTTTTCTCACTCTTACTTCTTCATTTTTTGAATAGGTACATAAAATAATACCTTACCTACGCCTGTGTACTCTTCTAAATTAAAATTTCCGGCAATTTGAAAATCTTCACTTTGAGCCAATTCACCGTAGCTGCGACCGATCAGTTGATCCAACTCTACTTGGTCTTTATAGTTTAGGTTAAAACAGGCATACGTTCCCGCAGGCAATTCAAACTCAGATGGACGAGTTTCTGTGATTTCGGTATTTCCAATCAGATAACATTGTTCACCATCGATAACTGCGTTTACAGCTAACAGATTCTCTTCAACCTTTGAGGCATATTCTTCTTTTGACCGCATCTTCTGTTTACTCATTTCTGCCAATCCATTCGCAGAATTCGGCGCATTCAAAGTTGTAATCCAACCGTAAACTGTCACGGCCTCTCTTTCAACAGTCTTAAACATGACTAGATTCCTTCTCTCTTTGAAGTTCTTTCCATTTTTCGCTAAAAAAACAGGGAGTCATCCGTTACACGCTAAATATATAGTCCTAACCTAGTCAATGCAATAAAGATGCCTGTAGAAACCAACATCGTCTGTTTAAAAATGAATATAGCCCAGCGCAGCCAGGATCAAGAGTGTTGTGCATAAAATTATGAGAAACAACGTAACCAGCAAAAACATACTAACAGTGTTTTTAACCGAAGGAGTCATTACATCCTTCAGGTTTTTAAAGTGGATCACACATACCCAGCCCATAGCGATCGTTAACGACAGCTGAATCGGAATGATTCCAACCAGACTTCCGCCATTGATCGCTGCTACAAATCCAACAAATGAAAAAAGTAGCAGCGCAACTGCACAAATTACAGAAAATAAACCCACTTGAATCGACTGCAACAGCTTTGCCTCTTGCTTTATCTTAGCCATATACTTCACATCCCCTTTCATCAAATAATCAAGAGAAACTTCATAATAATCACTGATGGCAACTAGCGTTGGAATGTCGGGATAATTTTTCTCATTCTCCCAATTCGAAATCGTTTGGCGTGTCACGTGAAAAATTTTTGCCGCCTCTTGCTGTGTAAGTCCCCGCTCTTTTCTTTGCGCTTTTAAAATCTTAGCGATCATGATGATTTCTCCTTCCTAACTTGATGATAGGATTTCTAACTAAATTATACTAGAAAGCACCACTTACTTATTGTTTTTGTGACGCAAGAACTATTTGACATTGCCAATTTTTGCAACAAACTTCTCTTTTCCTGCAACAAACGAAAAAAAGATTCTTTCTGCTGACAATCCTTGCTATGCTTAAGTCACAGAAGGGGGAAACATATGAACATCAACTTTACCTGGGTGAAAGAAAAAGCCTTAAACGAAATTGACATTTTTGCGAATCCTGAAAACAGGGCCAAACTTGAACGTCTTGAAAAACAGC
The DNA here is from genome assembly GCF_000406965.1 of Enterococcus avium ATCC 14025. Classification (GTDB taxonomy): domain Bacteria; phylum Bacillota; class Bacilli; order Lactobacillales; family Enterococcaceae; genus Enterococcus_A; species Enterococcus_A avium. Next base: position 208,168 of record NZ_KE136367.1, read on the forward strand.
TGCAACAAGAACAGGAAATTGTGGCAATTGATCCCAAAAATAACCGTTCAATCAAATTACCGCTAGACCAAATAGTCTCTTTTGAAACTATGGGGCATTTAGTCAACGTTCATTTAATCAATCAGCAGAACTATCTCATGCAAAAACGGCTTAAGAAATTGGTTACTTTAGAGAGTCAAAATTTTTATCGCATTAATAATTCGCAGATTTTAAATCTAAACTGTGTTCAATCCTTCCAATTAGGAGAGCACGCGCGTTTAGAAGTTCACACCAAAACAGATTCTACTTATATTGTCAGTCGTCACTATGCCAAGAAAATCAAGGAGGAACTATCATGTTCAAACAATTAAAAAATAATTTCTTTCAAGCAGGCTTCGGATCATTTATTTGGATCACTATTCTTTGCTCACTCACGGATTTCTCTTCAAAAATTCCTTTTCATTATATCTGGAATCTCGTTGGAATCAGCGTTCTAATCGGCCTTTTATTCGGGATCGTCTATCCTTTTTTATGGAACTATTCGACCTTTAAAGCTTCAATCAATGTTGTCATCTGTACAGTGTTAAATACGCTTTGCGCTTATACAGGCGTGTATCTTTATTCGACTCAGATGTTTGACCTGATCCGACCGTTCTTTATCGCCGTATTGCTGCTTACATTGATTCTGCATATCATCACCTTTTATTTCTACTCAAAACACGATAATAAAAAAATGGCCGCAGCATTAAACAATCTGAATGATTAAAAAAATCCCTGACTTTGTTTTCAAGTCAGGGATTTTTCTATGCTTTTAAAATGTTACGATCTTATCCGCCCACTCCACCATTTCAACACAATCAAACATCGTTGAAATTGGACAGGAGGTTTGATCCTCTAATTGTCGAGATTTGAGGCAAGTGCCGCAAGCCAATAGCTCGCCGCCTTGCTCTTCCAACTTCTGCATTTCCGCTGGCACATTGTATTGATCGTCTTCAATACTTTCAACTTCCACGGCTTCCCCCATAAGGAAAAATTTCACCTGATGCCCTTTCTTCAAAGCCGCTACACCAAATCGAAAAGCGTTCCAAGCTTTCTCATGCTCTTTGGTTTCCAAAATAATCGCTAATTTCATTTCATCCGCTCCTTTAGTCTTATAGTTTATACAGTGGATATTTCTACCCCAATCACTTTAAAGTATAGCCTTAAAAAAAACTGAAAACAATCCGCTTTTTACTATAAAAATAAAAGGTACCAGCACACGCTGATACCTTCATTCTTTTAACTTATGAATAGATTAGTCTAGAATTTTCGTTACATCTTCTTGCATTTTTCCTTGCGCAAGGATATTTACTCGAGTTTGCAACTCTTCATACATTGAAGCAACCGACTGACGAGACTCGTTTACTTCTTCAGAAATCTCTTTGGCTTGCTCGTTGATCATCGCCAACTCTTTCTTCGCTTCTTCTATAATCCGATATGCTTCCATCTTGGATTTTTCTACCATGCGATTGGCTTGTTTTCGTGCTGAAATCAACACTTCACCGATTTCCTGCTGTGCTGAAACTGCTTCTTGTTTTAATTGTTCATTTTCTGCACGAAGCTCGGCAACTTTTTCTCTTAGATCTAGGAGTTCTTTTTCTTGAAGCTCTTTCGCTTCTTGTTCTTCCGCCATTTGGTCCATCGCTTGGTCTTTTTCAACGATTACCTTATCTAATTGAGAATATTCTTCGTCTTTCTCATTGATCTCTGCAATCAATTCATCGATCTGGCCTTCCAATTGATGGATTTTTTCTAGTCGTTGGATTTCTTCATCTTTTTGCTGGGCAACTAGCGCTTGATGTTCTTCGTGAATTTCCTCCAACTCCTGTTCTACAGTAGCTAAATGGGCTACCGAATCCTTTAATTTTTCATTTTCTGCTAGAGCTTGTTCCAACTGCTGTCTCAACTGATCCAATTCTTGTGTCTCTTTCAGTCGTTGAACTTCTTGACGCGCTCGTTGGACCTCTGCTTCTAAATCTTGGATTTGGCGGCGATTTTGGGCCTTTTCTTCTCCCATCCTTAATACAGATTGACGATAATTCTCGTTTTCTTTGGTTAACTGCTGAGTTTGTGCCGACATTTCCTTTTTATATTTCTGTAAAACTTGTTCCTTTTCAAAAATCAAACGTTTTAACTCTTTGATTTCTTCCGCTTGCTTTTCTGGAGTCTCTGGAATTGTGTTATCAGAAACCATCTTCAAAGCGGGAGCAGGCTTCGCCTGTGTTTGCGCCTGCGCTGCCGGCGGGGTTTGCTCCTCGTTTTCAACTCTCTCTTCTGGAACAGAATTGATCTCATCGATAATGTTCTTGTTGAAAAACCATCCGCTCTTTTTTTGTTGTGCTACCATTTTTTTCCCTTCTTTCCGTTAGTCTTCTTCTTGAATCATTAAAAATTTATCTTCTCCATTCTCACGAGAGAAAGTACAGCTATAATCTTGTTTCTGCTTCTCCCCATCCCTTACATTTAGCTGGAAGGTGATCTGTGTTAGATTGGATATCCCCTCTGCTTCAGCAGCAAAGGCTGTGATATTGTCTTTAATTTGTTGACGATTGTCTTCACTGGTCAAGTCACCAGCCAAGGCAATATTCAACGTTTGAGTCGGTATATCTAAGACGATCAATGTCGTCGGTAACCCAAAGTAAGGACTGAGTTTGCTGGAAAGATCACTCTCCATTGCGTATTGATTTTCACGACTATCATCAGAAAATAATTCGTCCCACGCATAATCCTGCAAGCCGATTCCCTCTTGCGGGTACTCTTTGACAGGCAGCTTATTGACTAATTTCTTTTGTTCCTTTTTCATTACTTGGACATCATCTTTCAGTGTATTGTTCTGCTCATTCATCGCATACAGCTGATTTTGTACCTGAAACAGGCTGTATGTGCTTAGAAGCATTCCCACTGCGAGACAGAAGATTACGAATAATAACGCCGATACATGCTTTGATTGTTGAATTTGCTTAACATAATCCAACTTCCGCTGAAAAGTCGCCGATGCATCTCTTGGTGGCTTAATCATCTGCAATCGAACGTTGATAACCATTCGATATAACCACACTAGGAGCACTAAAATGATGAGCCCTACACAAATCCAGTTAATGATTATCACGTATTTTCCCCTTTTCTTTTAGTATTCCAATTTAGCGAGATGAACCGCTGGAAAACGGAATTGGACAGTTCCTTCGATTGACTTTCGATGGACAAAACCAAACGATCGGCTGTCCTTAGAAACATCTACATGATCGCCAATAACGAAGTAAACATCTTCTGGAATTTTGTTTAACGTTTGAAATTCATCTGCTACAGTTGGTGACAACTGATACGTATTCGTTGTTTCAAAATCACCTTGTTCTCCGAGATCTAAAACCATTCGGCCATTTCGAACAAACATACTGTCACCTGGTAAACCAATCACCCGTTTGACAAACATCCCCTCTTCCTTATCCATTGAAAAAGCAATAATATCGTAACGTTGAACTTGAACATTTTTTTTAACGAGAACTTGATCCTTTTCCGTCAACGTCGGAATCATCGAAGTACCTGAAATCGTGTGGACACTATAGTGTTTTTTTAATTGTCCTCTCATAACAAGCAGCATCGTTACAGATAGAATGATGAGAAGACCAGCAGTTAATAGTAAGGCCCTCCTGTCATTCGACGGATCCTCTGCGTGCCCGTGTCGCTTATTTGCCATGAGTGATGGCACCCCTTTATTTTGCTTTAATATAAGTAACCAAATCTGATTTCGCTAAGTTCGAATCAATGACTCGATATGAAATCACCGTTCCTCCATAAACATTGCCTTCTGAGATCAAAATTCCCTCTGGTCGAACCACTTCAACAAAAGCAACATGTCCATAACGCGGGTCTGAGCCAGCTGTGCCTGGTGTAAAGGAAATCAACCAGCCAGCTTTTGGTTCGCGGCTGACTTCATAGCCTAATGCTTTTCCTTTGGTTCCCCATTCACCGCCGTTTCCCATAAAGTCATCGACGCTCTTGCCTAATTGTTTCACGCGGTTAAAGGCGTACCAAGTACATTGCCCGACTGGGTACGAACCGGAGGTATTGTAATTGACCCCGTTATAATCCGGGTAGCGCATCATCGTTCGGTATTCTTCAGGAATCTCATCTTTTCCCTTAATGAAAATCCCTGAAGACTGATCAACTTTGACACGATCGTATTGTGTCAGGTTGTAGACAGCAATAATCGAGTTTAGCTTTCTATTATAAGAAGTATCCGTAGCATACTTTCCAGTTAAGGCCTGTGTCGATCGTAAATAATTCTTTGCGGTAGAGCGCCACGTATCTTTATAGTATCCGTCATTACCAGAGATTCCGCCGCGTAATAATTGAACATAGTCTCCTAATGAAGCGGCATAATTAGGATACTTTCGAAAAGCCGAATTAATCGAATACAGCTCGCCATTCCCACGGTCCTCTTGAGTCGCCATTGAAACGGCCTGACCTTGATAAGTTCCCTTTACACCGAATAGATTATAATTTGGCGGCAATGACAAACTGCTCGTTCCAGAACCACTTTCTAATAAAGCCTGTGCGATCATCACTGATGCAAAGACGTCATATTCTTGTCCCAGCTTACGTGCATCCTCCGCGATGGTTGAAATAAAATTCTTCGCTCCTTCATTTTCAGTAAAATTAATAGAAGCGGGATATTCTGCCAAGATTGTTTGTCCATATTCAGTCAATTCAACGGTTGGCAAAGCTTGAACCAATAGGTCTTCATCAATACTCATTGGTTGAAGAACGACCTGTCGTTGTTTTTCCTTTTTATCTGACTCTTCATTCTCAGCCTTCTCCGTATCAGTCTCTGTGCCGTCATCCTTCGCAGTTTCCGTTGCTTCATCAGAATCATCGATTTCAACATCTTCCACTGTCAGATAATACTCTTTTCCAATATAGACACCGACTAATTCAAGCTGGTCGTTTTTCTTTTGATAGAGCAGACTGCCGACACTGATTTCTTCGCTTGCTTGTTCTGGAGTGCCTGTGATCTCAATCGCAAACAAATCGCTATAAAGCTTAGCGGTTAATTGTTCCACATTAAAATCCTTCGCCTGTTCCGTCCCAAGCTTTTTAATACCGTCATAAATCAAAGCGGCCTGTGCTTTGTTTTCAAAGCTTGACAGCAAGGGTAGTTCATAACCTTTTAAATCGGATTGTGCAACTTCAGATGTCTTCAACTCACTTGGAAGCTGTAAAGTACTCGTCTCTGAAAAAGCAGCTGGCGGCTGTTGAATAGCATCAGTATTTGTTTGAACCTTAGGCTCACTTGGAGCCGGAGGTGCCGGGGCTGGACTTGGAACTGGTCCCGGCGTAGACGGTGTACTAGGCTGCGGCTGTTCCTGACCAGAACTTGACGGTGTCGTTGAAGAACTGCTGGTCGTTCCTGTTGAACTACTAGTAGTTGAGCTAGTCGATCCACTAGGTACACTGCTGCTGGAAGACGATGACTCACTTGGTGTAGTAGTTGAACTGGACGTACTAGAGGTCTGGCTCGTCGAACTCTGACTTGTCGAACTCTCACTAGATGTACCACTACTTGTGGAACTTTCACTAGTTGAACTATCGCTTTTCGGTGGATCTACTGTGCTGCTTTGTGTAGGCATTTCTGGTATGGTATCTGTCGGTGCAGGTTCTGCCGGCTGCTGTTCCACAGGAGTCTCTGGTACAGCAGATACTTCCGATGCTGGTGCAGCTGGCGCTGGTGTTTCAGTATTCGGCTCCGATGCTTTCGGTACGGATTCAGGTTCAACCGGTAGAACGGTAGAACTTTCAGGAACTGTCGTCTCTACGACAGAGGATTCTTGAAGTAAATTATCCGCTTTTAGTGCCCCACTTTGCAGACTAGCAACTCCCCAACAAACTACTGCTACCCCACAAATTACCATAACAATCTTTTTCATGAACATTTCCCCTTCTTTCTATCTCAAATCAAGCTAAGTATTTAATAAAATACTAGGGGCAACCAATGAATGGAAAAAAATCAAGGATGCTGAAAATAATCCGCATCCTTGATTCATTCTTCAATAATGATGCATCCACTTAAATTTTCCAATGAATGCTAATCATCTGCCGCCGCTCATCGCTAAACCTTTAAATAGCAACTTGATAAGTCACACTATTTCACTGACTCGCGGCACTTTAGCTTCTCCTCGCATAAGGAGAGAAGCTAATCAACATGATCCATGATTGAGTGCTTATCAACCTTCAGCATGCTGTCAGTAATAAAATTACAATGACCGGATCTTTATATGTATTTTTTATTTTTTGTATGAACTTTTATGAGTGTTATCGTTTGCTAGTAATTTGCATCAAATCCCTTGCATTAACACCATAAAAAAGCGAGAACTCCTTCATTGTACGCACCATTGGTTACACATATTATTCTACCCGCATTTATAAGGAATGTCTCAGCCATTTTTGAAATATAAAATTTAATTTTTGGATAAAAATAAGGAATTTGGGTTTTTGAATTCGCTTACAAATTTGTAATAGCCTAAATCTAGCTAAATATGAAATTATTAAGAATAGCAAAACAGAAAAAATCTTTTTTTGTTTTTTCTTTTTATTTTTTGAATAAATAAAGAAATATCGACTTTTAAAGCCGATATTTCTCTTCGCCTACGCTGATTCTCGCTTTTTTGTTTGTAATTTTGGAATCGTTGAATGCTCCTGCAAAAGCTCAGCTAATTCCAGTAGATTTTTAATACAAAGATCCGCCCCATGCTGATAAAAGATTTCCGCTGTTTGTTGGTTCAACCGTTCCATTTCTTCTTTTGAGAGCTGTTTGTACTCCTCTAAAGAAAGTCCCATCACTGAGCTTCCCTCAGTGACAGCGATACTCAAGACCCCTGCGTTTTTTCCTTCTTGAATATCAGCGATTGTATCTCCTACTTTAATCACTTCTTCCATCGAATGGTTTTGAAAATGGCGCATATTCTCAAAAATCATGAATGGATATGGCCGCCCCAATGAATCAACCTCATCTGGTGTTACGACATAATCAGGACGATAACCTTCCATCGTGGCCGTGTTTAATACAACAGCCATCATTTCTTTGGTATAGCCAGTCGTAGAGCCAATATTATAGCCTAATTGCTTAATTTTTTTCATCGCCTGCTTGGTTTCCGGTTTTAAATGACTGTTCTCTGCGAGATCTGCAAACAAGTATTTCTCAAAATCCTGATAGATACTTAGCACATCTTTCTCTTCAGAAAGACGTCCATAAAGCTCAAACCATTGCTTTTTTACTTGCTCAAGCGAAAGCAGCTGTTTGATATGCTCAATTTTAAGCATCCCCATCGGTTTTCTGATTTCTTCATTGGAAAGCTCGATGTTCTTATTTCTAAATGCTTTTTTGAAAGCATGAACCGGTGCCATACAGCCGAAATCGACTGTTGTCCCAGCCCAGTCTAAAATAATTGTTTTAACTGACATATGCTACCTCCGAGTAATTTTCAATTACTTTGACTAACTGATCAATATCTTCTGGATAAATCTCACCGATATTTCCAATGCGGAAACAATCGACGGAACTTATTTTTCCTGGATAGATCACAAAGCCATTTTGTTTCAAATGCTGATAAAAATGGTCGAAGTTAAAGGCACTCTGCTTGGGATATAAAAATGAAGTGATAAATGGCCCTTGATGCTGCTTGATGAAGGGCTGATAGCCCAATTCACTCATTTTTTGCCGTAGCAGTCGATTATTTGTTAAATAGCGCATATAGCGTTGGTAGATTCCGCCTTCTGCATCTAGCTCTTTTAAAGCTTGATGAAAGGCTAAAACCGTGTGGGTGGGTGAAGTAAAGCGCCACTTGCCGTCCTTTTCCATCGTTTCATACTGATCATAAAGATCTAAAGACACCGTTCGTGAAAACTCTGTACGTTGCTCAAGCTGTGCCCGTTTGGCCAACGTAAAGGAAAAGCCTGGTACTCCTTGAATACATTTGTTCGAGCTTGAGACTAGAAAATCGATGGACAATGCCGTAACATCAATTGGAATTCCCCCAAAGCTAGACATTGCGTCCACGATAAACAGCAGCTCATTGTCTTTGGCAAGTGCAGCAATTTCTTCTAACTCATTTAAAATACCAGAAGTCGTCTCACTGTGAACCATCGCAAGCGCAGAAATGGTTGGATCATTCACGAGAATGCTTTTTATGTCCGTTGCTTGCGGAATTTCATCTTCTGCGACTTCATAAACGCTGTAAGCCAAATGATGCCGTTCGCACATGCTGACCATTCGACGCCCGTAAGCGCCATTCACACAAACGAGCACATGATCCGTCGGTCCGATCACCGAGCTTAGAACTGATTCCACACCAAATGATCCGCTTCCCTGCATTAAGATCGTCGTATATTCTACTGGGGAGGCACCTGCTAAAGACAATAGCTTTTGTCGAATTTCCTGAGTAATCGTTTTATATTCTTCATCCCATGTACAATGATCCACCATCATTGCTTGCTTAACCGTCTGAGTCGTCGTTAACGGTCCGGGTGTCAATAATTTGTAGTCCATGCTAAGCTCCTTAATCGATTAATTTTTGGTGCTGCTCTAATAATTCTGCGGTTAATTCTGTTGGAAAGACTTTTTGGTCATTCGCTACGTGTGCGCTATCTACCTGCTCATCCTTGTACAGTGCGCTTGGATAGATTTCCAATATGTCTTTACGACCCTTTTCCAAAATCAAATCCAGCATTTTTTCTGCTTCAGGATTGGTTTTGTCGCCTTTATTAATCACCGCCAAAGATTCAGTTAATGTATACGTTCCTTCTGAGGGTTCAACAAAATCAATCGGCAATCCATCCTGTTTATCTTTGACTGCCTGATGTCGTAACCCAAATCCGATCGCAACCTCACCTAGCCGAACCTTTTTCAACGGACCTGAACCAGAACTTTCTAAATGATCCCCTGCATTTTTGTAGATCCCCTTCAAGATCGTTTTCGCTTCATCTTCTCCGTAATTATCAACTAACGCTTGGAACAGCAGCCACGCTGTAGACGATTGTTTGATATCTGAGATTGACAAGGCATCCTTGTATTTCGGATCGGCTAAATCTTTCAAACTAGTTGGAATTGGTAAGTTCATTTCCTTCATGACATCGGTATTATAGAAAATTGTTCCTTCTTGAACGGTAAAAGGTGCCGTGTAATCCGGAATTTTCGTTAACGATTCGACTGGAAGCGTTAATTCTTTAAACATCTTGTCTTTTTTCTGAGCACTATTTAAATAGAAGGTACTCATCGTGACTAAATCCGCTTCAATATTTTTTCCTTCCGCTAAGAGCTTTCCGCCTAGCTCAGAAGTGCCGAATGATTGCAGCGTGTATTTGCCCTTGTAACCGTTTTTGTCTAAAACATTCTTGATTACCTCCACCGGTTCTTCGTCAGCGTTAGTATAAATCGTGACTTTCTCGTCAGCCGCATTACTTTTGCTACAAGCGCCTAATAATAGAAGGAAAAGCAAGCTTCCAAGCAGTGCGAGTAGTTTTTTTCTGTTCATTCATCATTCTCCTTTTTCATATTAATGGATTAATTTTTCTTGAGAAAAATTAGTCCGATTTTCAAGCCGTATACCATTCCTTTATACTTTGTTTCTTTGAATAGCAGTTAATTTTGTAGGCAGCTTTTTACCAGCTGTCTGACTGGGAAAAGTGGAACTGGCAATCCTTTTAATAATTTGAGTAATTCCTTGCATAACTAAATTAATTACTAGTAAAAACAGCGAGAGCATAAATATATCGTTAAATCGGCCAAAATGCTGAAGCTCTTTTAATTTGGCGGTAATAACCATCGTATTGGCACTTGTTAAGAAAATGACCGCACTGATTGTGACCATCGAATTGAAAAAGTAATACGCGAAGATATCTATAATTGTCACCTTTGAATTCGGGATCAGAATTCGCCAAACTGTTTTTAACCAGCTATCTCCCATCAACTTGGCAGTGTTCTCCCAGTTCAAGTTCATCTTTTGCAGTGCCTCTTTCGCCATCTGATACGGTGTTGAAAAATAATGGACGACCGTCACAATCACTAAGATTAGTAATGTATTGTGCAGCTGACTGCCACTGAATAGCAATAAGTAGGCCACTCCCAAAACCATCCCGGGAATTGAATTCGTAATGGTGGCGATACTATCAATTACTTGATTGACCTTATAAAGCTTCCGCTCTCTGGAGGTCAATATCGCCGCCGAATAGGCAATAATTGTCCCAACTCCCGCCGTCAGCAAAGCCATCAGCAGTGAATTTTTCAAGGTTAAAATCAAGCTGTCATCTTGGATAAAGCGGGCGAAATTATTGAAGGTTGGGGTCAATTCATAGGGCCAATTGCTCACCATTGGAATAATGATCAAGACCGCGAATACTCCTAAAATGAAAAGAGAGATGCTGATGAAAAGTAGTCGAAAACACCAATCTCTTACCGGATTCTTTTTGATCACTGCCTGCCGTGGACGCTCATAGCGCACCACCTTCTTCTGTAAATAGTTCAAAACCAAAATACTGATGATTGATGGCAATAGCATCGTTAAAGCCACTAATGAGCCAAACTGGAAATCTGGAATGGTTCCCATGAATCCTTCATATAATAATGTCGTGATGAACGGGGTTTGTCCTCCTACCGCGCTGGGAATCCCAAAATCTGTAAAGGACATAAAAAAGCCCTGTAGAAAAGCCACCGCCAACACGCGCGTCAATGGATTCAAGATCGTTTTATAAAGCGACCGATACCAGCTATCCCCCATCAGGCGTGAAACAATGAATAGCTGAGTATCTAAATATTTCATCGAATTGTTGATCAAAATGAAGATTGGTGGCAATGTATAAATGATGAATCCCAATAAAATACCGATGGAACCATAGATATGGAACAGTTCCTGTTGAAAAACTTTGCTCCACAATCCCTGCTTGCCAAAGGCATAAATAAGGACAAATCCGTAAGTAATCGTTGGTAATAGCATCGGAAAATGCAAAACACTTTCATTTACCTTTAAAAATCGCCGATTGATTCGAGTAAAATTATTTCCATAGGCCAAGAAAAAGCCTAAAATTGTTGAACAGCTCGTAGCCGCTAAAGAATATTTCAAGCTGTTAGCAAATGATCGCTGCCATTCTGGAGTGAAAATATCCAAGCTGCTCCCGTCGGATCGTGGGAAAGCTGTTAACACGATTTGAATGATCGGATAAGCTAAAAATAAAAAGAAGAAGATCAGCACACTCCAGCTAATCACTCGTTTCAATGAAAAAGCCGCTCTCATGAGGCCACCATATTGACTGATTGCTGAAAGATTTGCTGAATGTTCTGTTGCTTGATTGCCAATTGATTGACAATAAACTCCTCAACAAAATGACAGGAAGCCTGACTCATAATTTCGATCGGTGAACTGCATTGAGCAATTTTCCCTTCATCTAAAACAACGATCTTGTCTGACATCGTCAAGGCCTCTTCCGGATCGTGCGTAACAATGATGATCGTCAAATGTAGCTTACGGGCAATTTCTTGGATTTTTTCTTTGATTGATTCCTTGATTACTCCATCCAAGGCACTCAACGGCTCATCCAACAAAAGCAGCTGCGGCTTCATCACTAATGTCCGGCCAAGTGCAACCCGCTGCTTTTGTCCGCCTGACAATTGATGAATTGGTTTTTCTAGGTGCTTTTCCAGATTCAACAATTGAATCAGCTCGTCTACCTCCGCTTTGGTGGAGCACTCTTTTTTATTGCGTAGTCCGTAGGTCAAATTTTGATAAGCCGTCAAATTAGGAAACAAGGCATAATCCTGAAAAACAATATTGAAGGGACGTTTTTCCATCAATGTATGGGTGATCTTCTGATTATTGAAGAAAATTTCTCCCCCACTTGGCTCATCCAATCCTAAAATCAGATTTAATAGCGTCGTTTTTCCTGAACCTGATTGCCCCAGGATTGAAACGATCTCACCAGACTCAATTTCTAAATTGATCCCATCCAGTACTGTCGTCTCCTGAAATTTCTTCGTGATATTCTCAAGTTTTAGCACCTGATCCACTCCTTCTTTCGTTTACCATTCTTTTATGCTCTTAGGTGATTTTCTAGCGAGTTTAACTTTTGCTTGCTCATTGTAAGCTGACTTTCTCTAATAAAAAGTATAGCGAAGGAGTGTAAAGGCACCGTCAAGTTCCTGCAAAGATAAAATAAAGATTGTTGTTTTTATGTAAAGAACGTAAATTTTTGTGTATAAACAACAGAAAATTACATCTGCCACTACTTAAATAGAGAAGTAAATTATTTACAGCTCAAAAACGTTGCACCCGCAACGTTTTTCTTCTATACTGTACTGTGCTTGTTTAAACGCGAATTCGTAACTACCAAGGAGGAATAATTAGGTGGATTCTTTTGTAAAAATGATCAATCGTATTGCGCGGCTTTCTGCTTTGTATCGCGAAAAAGAATTTAAGAAATTGGGCTTAGGGGAAATGCATCACACCTACATCTTAAGTATTTGTTACGAGCCGGGAATTTCACAAGAAGCCTTGGCCTGCAAAATCTTTATCAATAAAAGCAATGTCGCTCGCCAATTGGCACAACTGGAGCAAAAAGGCTTCATTACGAGACAAAACGATGAGAAAGACGCACGTCGTTTACGAATCTTCCCCACAGATAAAGCTTTGGCAATCGAAGCAGAAATCCGTTCGATCCTAGCAGACTGGAATCAAAAGCTGTTAGCGGAGATTCCGACTGAACAGCAACAGAACTTATTATCCGAATTGCAAACGATCGTAGAGAAAGCCGAAACAGAAATGTGTAAAAAGGAGTAAACATGAAATTAATTCTTAATTATTTAAAACCCTACCGTTCTCGTGTCACGTTAGGTGTTATCATCAAATTTTTGGGGACCATGATGGAATTGGTTCTTCCATGGAATTTGGCCTATATTCTAGATCATGTGATTCCGCAAAAAGATCCCAAGAAAATTCTCTTTTGGGGCGGTGTGATGTTGGCAGCTTCCGCTTTTTCCTTATGGGCGAATATCGTCGCTAACCGCATGGTCTCACGGATCGCAAAAGATACGACAGAAAACATTCGCGGCGATCTATTTCAAAAAATCACCTATCTAGACACGACCCAGATTGAAGATGTGGGGGTCTCTTCATTAGTTTCACGTGTAACATCGGACACCTACAATATTCATTTGACCCTTGGTGTTATGCTGCGTATGGGAATTCGCGCGCCGATCCTTTTGGCCGGAGGAATCTTGATTACTACTACCTTAGATCCGATTTTGACTTTAGTTTTAGTGGCAGTGATGCCGATCATCTTTGTAATGGTGACGCATATCTCGAAAAAGGGCGTGCCCTTATTTGGAAAATTGCAAAAGCAAGTTGATCAACTTGTGTTGACGGTGCGGGAAAATGTAACAGGCTCTCGCGTGATTAAAGCTTTATCAAAAGAAGCCTACGAACGCCAGCGCTTTGAAAACGTCAATCAATCGTTGGTCAATGCGGAAACAACTGCCAATGTAACGTTGGCTGCTTCTCCTGCGTTGTTGGATTTATTTTTGAATTTAGGTTTGACCCTAGTGATTGTCGTTAGCGCCTATCGTGTAAACGCTGGATTGACACAGCCAGGAGTGATCGTTGCCTTCTTGACCTATTTCACGATTATCCTGAACGCGATGCTTTCTATCACCCGCATCTTTGTCCTGTATTCCCGTGGTCTGGCTTCGGCGAATCGGATCAATGAAGTCTTACGGAAAAAACCTTCATTAGTACCAGGATCATTGAATCAAAGAAAAGCTGCTTCTACTAAACTGGTCTTTGATGATGTGACTTTTTCTTATCCTGACGGCGGTCATGCGATCGAACACATCAGCTTCAGCGTAAATCCTGGTGAAACATTAGGGATTATGGGCGCGACCGGCAGCGGGAAAACCACGATCGCCAGTCTGATTTTACGTCTATACGATCGAACTGCCGGTCAGATAGTATTAGACGGACAAGAGATCAAACATTATTCTCTTGATGCACTGCATCAAAAAATCGGTGCTGTCCTGCAAAAGGACGTACTCTTTGCCGATACGATTCGAGAAAATATTTTGTTCGGTCGTAACTTTTCAGAAGAGCAACTCCAGCAAGCCATCGATGATGCACAAGCTCGAGAATTTATCGACAAACTTGCTGATGGTCTGGAGCACCGCTTGGAAGCAAAAGGACAAAATCTCAGTGGTGGGCAGAAACAACGCGTGCTCTTGGCTCGTGCTTTGATTGGGCAGCCTGATCTGCTGATCCTAGACGATTCTTCTAGCGCGCTGGATTATCATACCGATGCGAATCTACGAAGGGCTTTGCGAACACATTTCGGTGATACCACCAAGATTTTGATCGCTCAGCGAATCAGTTCGATCCAACATGCGGATAAAATTCTACTATTAAATAAAGGGAAAATGATTGGTTATGGCACTCATGAAGAGTTACTAACTGAAAATCCAACCTATCAAGAAATCTATCAGGGACAGACAGGAGGGCAAGCCATTGAAGAATAGAGGCTCACGCAAAGGTACACTGCTGCGTTTATGGGGATATTTGTATCAATTCAAATGGCTGCTGTTTTTAGCTGTCGTCTTGACGATTGCCAGTAACCTATTTGCTTTAGTCGGTCCCCTATTGTCTGGGTACGCGATTGATGCGATCCAGATTGGCAAAGGCAATGTCGCCTTTCAAAAAGTTTTCTTCTATTGTAGTTGGATGGTAGTTTTCTATGCGGCTTCCGCAATTTTAAGCTACGGGATCAAACGATTGATGATCTTTCTGAGTCAAAAAATCGCGTTTCGTTTACGGAAAGATTTGTTTGAGAAAATCGTTTCGTTGCCCGTTGGTTATTTTGACCAGCACCAAACCGGTGACATCGTCAGTCGGATGAGCTACGATATCGATACGATTAACACTTCATTGGCCAGTGACTCCGTTCAGGTTTTGAGTAGTCTGGTCACGGTTATCGGCTCCTTTGTTATGATGCTGGTAATCTCGCCAGTGATGGTGACGATCTTTTTAGTTACTGTTCCCGCGTCGATTTTATTGACCCGTTACTTAACCAATAAGTTCCAGCCTTTGTTTAGACAACGTTCTGCCAAGCTTGGTGAATTAAATGGTCTGACTGAAGAACTGCTATCCGGTGAACAAACCACCAAGGTCTATCATCAAGAGAAAACAACGATCACCCGCTTTGGCAAGAAGAATGAAGAAGCCATGACTGCTTATTACAATGCAGAATATTACGGCAGTATGACTGGTCCTTCTGTCAACTTCATAAATAATGTTTCATTGTCATTGATCAGTATCTTAGGTGCCTTTTTATTCCTGTTTGGTCACTTAACATTAGGAAAGCTTTCCTCATTTGTATTGTATTCACGAAAATTCTCCGGTCCGATCAATGAATTAGCAAATATTTTCAGTGACCTGCAATCGTCTATTGCCGCGGCTGAACGAATCTTCAAACTATTAGATGAAGACCCTGAAGTTCAAGACGTAAAAAATGCTCATGTCTTTGAAAAAGTTCATGGAGACGTACGCTTTGACCATGTTTCCTTCGGCTATCAAGCAGATCAACCGGTCATCAAAGATTTATCCTTTGATATTTCTGCCGGTAGCGTTGTTGCCATTGTTGGTCCTACCGGTGCCGGAAAAACCACAATCGTGAATTTGCTGATGCGTTTTTATGATCCGGATAGCGGTGCAATCTACTTGGATGGACAAAATATCAAAGAAGCGACTCGCAGCAGTCTGCGAAAGCAATATGCGATGGTCCTACAGGATACTTGGCTCTTTACGGGAACGATTTTTGAGAATCTGACCTATGGAAATGAAGATGCCACGTTAGAAGAAGTGATCAAAGCGACAAAAGCCGCTCACATTCACGATTTCATTGCACAACTGCCAAAGGGCTACGACACGGTGATGACCGAAGACGGTTTAGCAATCTCACAAGGACAAAAGCAATTACTGACAATTGCCCGGGCAATGCTTTTGAATGCCGAATTATTGATTCTCGATGAAGCAACGTCGAATGTTGATACACAGACCGAATTGCAGATTCAAGAAGCGATGGGTCGTTTAATGGTGAACAAAACCTCCTTCATCATTGCTCACCGCCTCTCGACCATTCGTGAAGCTGACTTGATCTTAGTCGTCAATGATGGCAATATTGTCGAACAAGGCAATCATGAAGAGCTGCTAGCTAAACAAGGACGCTATTATCAACTGCATCAAGCCCAATTCGAAAATTAAAAAGACTAGAGTCTCCACGATTTTTTCGTGGGTGCTCTAGTCTTATTTTTTATTTTCGGCAATTTGCTGAACCGCCTCTACAAAGCGTTCTGGTTCGTTGATCCAAGGATTGTGGCCGGAGTGTTCAAACCAAATGATTTCCTTGTTGGGAGCGTCCAATTTTTGATAGTAATCTTCAGTTAAGCTAAGTGGCGCATTGATATCGTGCTTCCCTAATAGAAAATAGACGGGAACATCTAATGTTGAGTACTCCTTCCGCAAATCTACATTGTACAGTTGCGGATACACATGATTGAAGGTTTGCAGAATGCCTCGCAGATAATTGACCTTATCCAAGATGCCATACTCTTTCGCCGCAAGATCCCGCATCGTTTGGAAGCCGCCATTTTGAATCTCAGGATTTCCTGCCATCTTTTGACTGAGATAGTTGAGATAGGTCGCGCTTTTGGTGGTAACAGAATTTCCGTGATAAGGCGGTTCGCCATTTTTTCTTAGCGTATCCACGACCTTTTGATCTCCATTCTCTTTTGCCAGCTTCATCGCCAGCGCGTAATCGATTTTCTCCGTTTCTTCAAAGGCTACCATTTGTCCGGTGCCTATAAAGGTATGGTAAAGCCCCGGTTGTTCTTTTACCATAAAAATTCCTAGTGCACTCCCCCACGATTCTCCTAGCAGATAAAGCTTTTCCTGTTTGAACTCTTTTAACAACGAACGAACCAAAGCCGTTCCATCTTCAACGTAAATTTCAGGGGCCAACTTTTTCCGCGGGATCGCTGAGTAGGATTTTCCCGAACCAGGCTGTTCCCAGTTAACTACGATAAAATCCTTTTCTAATTTTGCAAGTTCATAACGTGTAGCTGCCAGCTGTGATCCCCCCGGACCGCCCGCTAAAAATAGAAGTACTGGCTTGCTGCGGTCTTCTCCTCGAATGCTGATCCATTCCTTACGACCATTCAATTCAACCTTCCGCAACTCTGCGATACTATTCTCCTTAGCGATTTTCGGTGTCGATGCCGTCAGCTGAGTGAACATTATTAAGACAATTCCTAAAACCAGAACTATCAACATCCCTAACAAACTTCTTCTCACTCCTTTTGTTGCAAATAGGACCTGTCTTCCGCGAAATCGATTAAACAAATAAAGCACCCCTTTGATCAGTAATCCTACACTGAACAAAACAAGTACTAACACACTGATGATAAATACACCTAACACTAACAAAATAACTCCTCCTTCGTTTTTGACCATCGTTCAACAATTTCATCATAACAACTTTTTGAACGATGGTCAACTTAATATGCTATACTATTTTTGGAGGTCGATGTGATGAGTAAACGAGAGTTAATTTTAGATGCCTTGCAGGAACTGCTTTACGAAGGAACTGCCGGTACTGCTTCTGTTCAGGATATTGCCACAAAAGCGGGGATCGCAAAAGGTGGTCTCTACTATTATTACAAAAGTAAAGAGGAAGTCTTAGATGCCTTAGTTGAACGCCAATACAATCACGTGATTGAAACCTGTCGGATAAAATTAGCCACTGTCGAGGCTCCGGCCTTAGAAAAAATAAAGCTCTTACTGTATTTTTATCGCAACACCGCTGTCGATCAAACAGTTGATAGTGCGTTGCACGAACCGCAAAATGCCGCAATCCATCAGAAATCAATGGCCTTTATCATGGGACGTCTGGCGCCAATCGTTGGTGAAATTTTGCAGCAAGGAGTCGAAGAAAACGTCTTTGTCTGTGAACATCCCGAACAGCTAGCGGAAATTTTACTGTCGCCGATTATTTTTTTACTCGATCCCGGGTTATTTACTTGGACCGATCAAGAAGTACAAATGAAGCTAACGGCTTTAGCACGAATGCTAGAGGCTAGTCTTCAGGCTCCGATCAATTCATTTGCTTTTTTGTATGAGAATTGGACAACTCAGCGGTTAAATAAAAAAAGTTGAAGGCAGTTCAGAATTATCTGCCTTCAACTTTTTAACTATTCAACATGTTTTCAACCATTTCTTTTCCGAGAAAGGTCTTCTCACCTAGTTCCTCCACAGTCATTCCATCAGCAGCCAAGCGCTTCACCATGACCGTCAGATCTTCTCCGACTTGGATTACATGCTTATCTGGATCATAAAAGCACGCAACCTTTTGCCCCCACTCCATCGTAGCGATGTCTCGTAAAAAATCTAACTCTTCTTCCTTTGTCCGCTCGATAAACCCATCAAAGTCCTTCGTTTCAAAATAGAACTCTACCGTATTATTCTGATAGTTGAATGACTCTTTCTCACAGCCGGTAAATCGAATCCACGATTCCTCCGTTTGTAATGACAAGCCGCCATTGAAGGTCACATTCTCGCCAAAATCAGAAACGATATCCACCTCTAAAAATTTACGATAGAATGCTTTTGACCGCTCCATATCCTTCACTACTAGCATAGGTCCCCGATATTCCATCACATTCCTCCATTCTTTTAAACCGTTTACATTATTGTATACTATATCACAAAAGACCGGCTTACTGCTTCTGTATAAACAAAAAATCTTGAAGCTTTTCCAGCTCCAAGATTTTTATCGTTAGTTTACTTCTGCATAACTAAGCTTTTTACCAGTCATTTCCTCATAATCCTTAACCATGATTTCCCAAGCTTTAGCGATATCTTCGTCTAAACCAAAGAGTCCGCTGCGACCAACGATGTAAATATCTGGCCCGGCTGCATCAATCCGTTTGAAAGATTTACGGTTAGAGGAACCATCCATTTCGATCACGTAATCGTAGCCTTTTTCTTCACGTAATTCGCGGAGAGCCACGATTTTATCTAAGGTGCTTTCAATAAAGCGTTGGCCAGCAAAGCCCGGATCAATCGTCATAATCGTGATCTTATCAACCAGCTCGATATAAGGGAAAATCGTTTCAATCGGTGTTTCAGGATTCAACACGATCCCAGCCTTCAAACCGGCGTCGTGAATTTGATCAATCAAACGAAAGGCTAAACCATCTAACACCTCTGCATGCATACAGATCCACTCACACTGCAAATCTACTAGCTGCTGTACCCAAAAACTTGGGTCTGTCACCATCAGATGCGCCGACATCGGCAACGTGGTGATTTTCCGCAATTCTTCAATGAACCAAGGAGATAAGGTAATGTTCGGCACATAATGCCCGTCCATAATATCAATATGATAGGAATCTACCTTGTCATTCAAAAAGGTGATTTGTTCTTTAAACTTATCTAAGTCCATCGTCATTAGTGATGGGGAAAATTCTACTTTTTTCATGTGTCGCCACTCTTTCCGGATTAAAAGATTTGAATATCTTCTAGGTTGATGTCCTCTTCTTCTTTTTCAACCTGCATCGCTGCATCTTCTTCTGTCACATTTTTCTTAATTACGGCTAAGACAACTGCTGTTACGACCACGTTGACTAAAATCGCAATCACACCTGCCCATGGTCTCGACATTGTCGGAATCATCAGCACACCACCAAACGGTACTGTCGCATCTGCGCCTAAGATCATTGTTGTTGCGCCACCAGCAAAACCACCGATAGCTGTTGCTACAACACCCCGCACGATGTCGTTCATAACTAACGGAATGACCCCTTCAACGATATTGATCACACCCATTGGAACCGCTGACTTCAAGGTTTCAACTTCTAATTTCGTGTAGATATTTTTGCCAAATAATTTTGCGATGAAGAAGGCTAAACCAAATCCAATTGGTGTTGCTGTATTCACTAACTGTAAAGCAGTAATCGGACCGTTCAATCCTTCTGCTTGCATCGTCAATACAAAAGCGAAAACCGTTTTGTTGATCGGACCGCCATAGTCAACACCACTTAACAGACCGATCACACCGCCAAATACTAATAACGAAGAATTGCCTAAACCATCCAAGAAGTTTGTTAATAATGATGTTAACGCTGCAATTGGTGCCCCAATGATATAGACCATGATCAACCCGCCGATGATCGAGGTTAAGAAGGGAATGATCAGTGTTGGCATTAACCCTTTTGCCCAATTCGGTAATTTCACATATTTTAAAATTGCTAATACTAGATAACCTGCTAAGTAACCGCCTAAGATTCCGCCGATAAAACCAGCGCCGATGGCATTTGCTGTCAAACCAATGATGAACCCAGGAGCGATCCCTGGTTTGCCGCCGATTGAATAGGAGATACCCGTCGCAATCACGACTGGCAGTAAGCCTAAGCCTTTACCGCCCATCGTTGCCAACGCATCCCAAATTGTAAATTCCCCTTGAACCAATGCATCCTGACTTGAACCGCCAAAGGCCATTCCGATGGCGATTAAGAAGCCGGCACCACAGACGATCGGAATCAAATAAGAGATCGCCGTCAATAAGTGTCCTTTAAGATTTAACTCTTTAATTTTTTTCATTTTTCTTCCTCCATTTAACTAAGCGAATGCTTCAACAACATCTTCTGGCTTTTTCGCCTGCAACAGATTGCCAACCACTTCATCGTTGCCTAGCTTTCTGGCAAACAGCGACAATAATTTCAAATGATTGGTCGCTCCGTCATTGTCATTACCCACCGCAAAGAGAATGATCCCCTTCACGCCTTTGCCATCTAAACTTTCCCAAGGAATTTCCTCTTGATTGATCCCGATCGCTACGCCGACCTTGTTGACATAGGCGCTTTTTCCATGAGGGATCGCGATATAATTTCCGATACCCGTTTGGCCTTCCGCCTCTCGTGCGTAAATGTCTTTGATAAACCCTTCTACTTCAGAGATATAGCCATTCCTCAGTAACTGATTCGCTAGATCGTTCAAGGCATCATCCTTGGTCTTAGCGGCCATATTGGTTTTGACGATGTCTAAATCCACAATGTCCTTTACTTCCATCTAAATTCCCCCTAAACCTTTTGAGCAACAACCTCTTGGGCTTTTTCAATCAATTTATTTGGTGACTTAACGGCGATTTCTGTCGGTACTTGAATGATTCGTTTGCCGTCAAAACGTTCTCTGCCGGAAATCTTTACATCGATTGCCAAGATTACGATATCCGCTTGATCAATCTCTTCTTGGGTTAATTCATTTTCGATCCCAATCGTACCTTGCGTCTCTACTTTCATTTCACAACCCGCTTTTTTTGCGGCATTTTCTAATTTTTCTTGTGCAATGTAGGTATGGGCAATCCCCACTGTACATGCTGCTACTCCAACGATTTTCATCATTTATTCCTCCTATAAAATATGGTAAATTGCCGTTTCATTTTCAAGGCTTAGTAATTGTTCGATAAAATCATCATCTGCTAAGCGCCGTGTGAATTGGGCAATTTTCTTCTTCATTACTTGACTCTCATTGCTCTTCAATAGAATAGTAATTATCAGCTGGACTGCTGATGTCTTCTCGTCAAAATCAATCGGTTCTGCTAAACGGATCAGTAGGACCTGACTTTGTTTGATCTTCGGGCTTTCTAAATGCGGCAAGATTACATGCTCCGCGATCATGGTATTCCCGACTTTTTCCCTCTGCTGCAACAGATCAATCAATTCTTCCGACTCAGCCGAATTAGCGAACTCTGCAATAAAACGTTGCACATGTGCTTTGTCTTTAAATGGCTGGTCCAAGAAAACTTGGAAAAAATTATCGTTCATCATAAATCGCCTCGATTTTCTTTTGTAGTCGGGTTTGATCATCTCGTGTGAACATCGCATTGACTAACAAGGATGGGATAGGGATCATATCGCTGACACTGATTGTGGTTAAAATCAAATCGATGCCTGGATATTTTTCCGTAAAATGCTTTGCATCCCTTGAAGCTACGACATCAACAATCTCCAACTCAGGAAATTTCTTTTCGATCTTGACTCGCAGCAGCTCTGAAGTACCGACACCTGTCGTACACATGATCACCGTACGAATTGGTAATTGGTTCGTTTCAATGATCCGTGCGAAATACAAAGTGATAAAGCCATTCTCGTCTTCGTTGATCTTCGGCAGTTCAAAATGCTGACTCACCTCATCAGAAACATCACTGACATCTGAAAAGATGGATTCATAGGTCATTTTAATCTGATCCAACAGACTATTTTTTACATGAATCCCATGTTCCAAGCGATTAAGCATAGGCTTGATGTGATTCGCTAAATCAAGAAAGATCGAATCGCCTTTCGCCGAGATATTCAGCCGCTGACTCATGCTATCCAGATAAGTATTGGTGATTTCCACGACCTTTGAAGAAAATTTTGTTACTTTACTTAACGATCCTTGCATCCGCGATGAAGCTAAGTATTGATAAAGATAATAAACCTCTGATTCTGGCAGCTCGTTGTGCAAATACTTTTCAACATTTTTAATCGCGGACTTAGCGACCTGATAAAGCGCCTTGTCTTGCTCCAAACGTTCCTGTTCCTTTTTAGAAAGCGGACTCATTTCTTCGTTCGGAAGTCTATGGACCTTGCGCAAACGGCTGATTAAAATATACAAATGAGAAAAAATATTGACATTATAGGGATACGGGATCGTTAATTGCAATTGCTTTTCAATCAACTTCAGCTGGTCTAAGATAAACAGCACATCATAATTATTGAAGTTCAGTTCTGAATGATTCTTTAAATCATCGATTTCAATGATATTGTGCACCTGAATCAAATCAGCAATCGCTCGCCGCAGATTCGCCTCTTTCCCTAAAATTGCCAACGTCCGCTGCTTGCGTTCCAATTTCAACTCGTAACGCTGCAGGTGTTCAGCGATCACTTGCTCATCACTGAAAATGACGGACTCGCCAACATAATAATCTTCAAACAGGTCGTAAACATTTTTCGCATTCGGCGATGATAGCAGTAGTTCCTCCATCACACGATTTCTACGCTCCTGAGGAGAATATTGACTGCGCTGACTGGGTTGAATGTTTGCTTGGCTGATATATTTTTCGTAGTTTAATTTGTAGCCTCGCCCCTTTTCTGACTGGATCAAGCCCTCACCATGTGTTTCATTGATTTTTTTGATTAGGCGATAAATTGTTTTTGGCGAAGTTTCTAGATGCTCCGCCAATTCCTCGGACGTGATATAATCATGTCGTTTCGTTAGAAGTAGTAACAGCCGTTGTTCACGATTTTTCTTTGCTCCCATGGCTATCAACCTCCCCTTCTTGTTTTTATCATAACCTGTCAGAAAGAAAACGCTTCACTCGTTTTTGACCGTTGCAACGGACAAAAAATAAAGCGTCTCACGTTTATTATAGTCAGGAAGCACTCCTAAAGCAGAAAATATTCGAATCCTTCACAAAAATTATCCGCGTTCGTCCGCATATCCAGAAAAAAGGCTTCACGGATTCTTTTTAAAGCCAGACTCACAGTAGTATCCTAGTTAAAGGCTAGCGAAAAAAAACGTGAGGAATCCCCTCACGTTTTCTTCAATCCTATTCACTTACCAGCCACCAGAAGCGCCACCGCCGCCGGATGAACCGCCGCCGAAGGACCCCCATGAGGAGCCACCACCTGATCCGCTATTATTATTATCGGACCAATTATCAGAGTTATAATTCGATGCTAGATAAGCCGTTGTCAGGATATCGCCGTTACCAGAGTATAACGTATCGCCGATTAATATCCGACCGAACATTTTCTTTTCTGCAGAAGGATTTCGCAACAATCTTCCTTGAACGATCGCACGATTGACACCTTTTACTGACATTCCAATCAGCAAACCGCTTAATAAAATGTGGTAGAGTTCCGTATGTTTAACAACCCGTTGCATCTCATCGTCACCAGTAATCGAAGTAGTTTCCGTTTGATACTTTTTATAGTTTTCTTTGAGAAAAACACGAGCCCTCAATAAATTTACTACTAATAATAGACTGACAAAGACCAGCAAGCCTAAAACTACTACTCCTGTCCAGTGGAAGAACATCAATTTTGTCCGCTGACTTTCGACGTTTTTAATTTGCGAATCCACTAAAGCCGTCTTCGTATTCATAATTCCGAATACTTCATCCACAACCTGGCTGACCCCTGTATCGTAATCCTCATCCTTGAAGGCATCCACTACATCATCATTATTAATAATGTCATCGGCTTTACCATCAGGAATCAGACCTTCTAAACCATAGCCAACTTCTAAACGAAATTCTCGTTCGTCCAAGGCGATTAAATATAAAACACCATTGTCTTCATTCCTATCCCCAATACCTAATTGGTTGAAGATCTTATTGGCATACGATTCAATATCTTCTCCACGGGGCAATTCCGGGATCGTAACCACTTCTAATTGCGCACCATTGGTACTTGCTGCTAATTGTTTGTTTAGTTGATAAATTTTTTCCTTCATTTTCTGACTCAGCATATTAGCGTTGTCAGAAACAAAGATATTGTTCTTATTAATGGTCAAATGACCATCCGTTTCTTCAATTGCCACATCGTAGTTGTTGGCTTTCTTCGGATATTCTTTCAAGTTAGCCAAATTATCATTTAGAGCTGTTTTGAAAGATTTGTTAACTGTCACTTTTTTACCAGACAAAATGTCTTCTCGTTCCTGATTCAACTTCGTCAATTGCTGATCATAGGACACCTTTTTATCTCCATAGCCATTACTCGTAAAGAGATTAAATAAGCCGAACCCGCTGACTAGCAATACAACAATTAAAATTAGGGAAAAGACTCCATTACGTTTACGTACCTTGCGATAGTTCTCAACAACCTCCTGATGGAGCCGTTCCCCTGAAGCACGCTGTTCCCTCTTCATTTTTTCTCACCCATTCTTATTCAAAACTGACGTCTGGGACTTCTTTCGCACCTTCATCAGCCTTAAAGTTCGCCTTTTTATCAAATCCTAATACCTTCGCTGCCATATTTCTAGGGAATCGAACCAAGCTTTGGTTATAGTCATTGACTTGTTCGATATAGTTTTTCCGTTCAACAGAGATTCGATTTTCTGTACCCTCTAGCTGGACCATCAAGGTTTTTACATTTTCATTAGAAGCTAGTGTTGGATAGCTTTCTTGAATCACGTTCACCATCGTACCTAAGCTTTGATCAATTTGATTGTTTGCGTCATTTTTTTCCGATGGTGTCTTGGCATTGTTGTATGCCTTCCGTGCATCAGTAATTTCTTTAACGAGCTTTTCTTCATGGTTCATACTACCTTTGACACTGTTTACTAAATTTGGAATCAAATCTGCCCGGCGTTGCATCACATTTTCCACCTGCGACCATTTTGCGTCCACATCGTTTTCTGCTGAAGCCAATGAGTTATATGTCGTTACCAAGTATGCTCCGATTGCCAGAGCGATCACGACAATCCCAACAATGATACCTGAACCTCTTCGTTTCATTTTTATCCCAACCTTTTTCTGATTTATTTGTTATTTGTGATTGAGCTAATTATAGCATTCGGGTAGGGGCGCGCCTCAGACTTTCGACTGATTTTTTAGCTCAACGGTTGACAAAAAATCCTCCCGATTTTTTCCTTCATATATAGTACGAGAAAAAGTATTTAAGCTTTTTCTTTAAAGCCTTCGAAAGCGTTTGATTTTTAGTTAAGATACACTGGTCGGGCTTCGATATATCCTCGATACCCCTGTGGTTCTAATTGAATCCGTGGTCCCTCTTTTTCTGCCCATTGACAATTATTTATACTAGGATCATATGTATCGATCTGCTCCATCACTGCTTCAATTGCTTCATCAAAACGTACTTCATCATACGGATCACCTTGAAATAGCAGCATCGTACAAGCAGACAGTTCAATTACATCAAAGCCCTCTGGAATAAGCCCTTGATAATCAAGCGGGACTTCTACACCTTGAGCATAAACGGATGTTTCTTCCGTTCGCATGCTTTCCGGTAGCCAAAGTCCTACTGGTTCATACAATGCCTCTTTGATACTGGCAAGAATTCCCCAGACATCACAACCGACTTCCTGTGCATATTCGATATAGGTTTTAGCTTTCTTGCCCCGCAATAAAATCAGCTTACGAGCGGGAAACTCAATGAGTCGAACATGTAGATTCTTCGATAATGGCGGTAAATCACTGCGTTCCTCGCCCATTAAATAGTAGCTTTCCACAGGATATGGGGTAAATAACGGGATTGGCGGTGTCTTCTTTTGATATGCCTTCGGAGTAACACCGAACTGTTTACGAAAAGCTCGTGTAAAGCCTTCATGAGAATCAAAGACAAAATCCAAAGCAACATCCACCACTCGCAGATCCTCATCACGCAAAACCAAAGCCGCCTTGGATAACCGCAGCTTGCGAATGTATTCAAACGGTGATTTATCCGTGTATTCCTTAAACATTTTGGCACAATGCCATGGCGAATAGCCGGCCTGCTGTGCCAAAGCATGTAGCGTGATCTCTTCATCTAAATGTCTTTCAATAAATGTCTGCATGCGAGTAACCGCCGCAGTATGCTCCAAGTTTGCCATAATACCACCTAGTATCTGTCAAATAATCCGACAAGTGCACAAGGAAGGTCAAGAAATCCTCCCGCTGCTCTCCTATACTTATGGTATCAACTAAAAGGATCTCAGTCCAACTTTTC
Organism: Enterococcus avium ATCC 14025; assembly: GCF_000406965.1. GTDB lineage: Bacteria > Bacillota > Bacilli > Lactobacillales > Enterococcaceae > Enterococcus_A > Enterococcus_A avium. The sequence continues at coordinate 234,977 of NZ_KE136367.1, forward strand.
CCAGTTTAATTAATGCAAAAGGAATGGCAGGTGAAACGAGATGGCATTACGGTCAAACAGTATAGTTGGATGACATACGGCTTGACAATCAGATTTATTTTTCTGGAAGAAAAATAAATACTTTAAAAGGAAAAGGAGTGTTCCAAAATGGAAATTATCAAAAACAGCTTAGTACGTCACATGGAAAAATTATGTCAGGAAATCGGTCCTCGAGCGACTGGATCGGCAGGAAATAAAGCAGCAGTTGACTACGCAGCGGAGACGTTTCGTTCTTTAGGCTATGAGGTTCGATTGCAGGAGTTTCCTTGTATGGATTGGCAAAATAATGGCGCAGAACTAATTGTTGATGGTCAAACAGTGGAAGTAGCGGCTGCGGAATATGCGATGCCTTGTAATGTCAGCGGCGAGTTGGTTTGTGTCCAAACGATCCAAGAATTAGCAGCAGCGGATTTAACCAATAAGATTTGTGTTATGTATGGAGAGCTTTGCAAAGAACCGATTATGCCTAAAAGTATGGTCTTTTGGAATGGCGAAGAGCACCAAGCAATTATTCGGGAATTAGAACAAAAACAGCCATTAGCTGTGATTACTGTTAGTTTTCTTGAGGAGGTTCCAGTCCCGATTATCCAAGATGGCGACTTCAATGTTCCATGTGGAACAGTCAAAGGTGCTCTTTTATCTTCGCTGTTAAATAGAAAAACCGCTAACTTACGTCTGATGACAGAGCGTAAACCAGCCACTGCCGCAAACGTGATTGCTACTTTCGGCAAAGGAAAAAAGCTTGCTTACTCTGCTCATATCGACACGAAGCCTACCACATCGGGTGCGTTAGACAACGGTACCGGAGTCGCAGTTCTACTGACGTTAGCTGAACAATTGATCCAAAACGAATTAGACAATCAACTTGAATTTGTTTTGTTTAATGGTGAAGACTACTATTCAATGCCCGGGGAAATGATGTTTATGGAACAATCGTTAAACCACCCTGAAGAATATGAATTCGCCATTAACGTAGACGGTGCCGGGATGCAAAATAGTACGATATCCTACTCCCTTTACGAATGTCCAGATCAACTAACCGAACAGCTGGAAAACTTTACGACGGATTATTCCACCATCAAAAAAGTCGAACCTTGGCCAATGGGCGATCATATGTTGTTTGCCGGAGTAGGAATCCCGGCGGTCGCGATCACTTCAACACAAATCTATCTATTGATGGAAGCGGTCATGCATACACCAAAAGATAACTTATCGATCGTCGACTTTCAGCGTTTAGAAGAAACCGTCATTTTCTTGAACAATCTGACCACAGCACAAATGAAGTAACTAAAAAGCAGTCTACCGCTTACCGGTAGGCTGTCTTTTGTGTCTTTCCGATTAATCGGCTCATTAAAAAACTGTAACAATTCTTCTCATTATGAAGGGCCTTGCCGTTCATTTATTGCTGCTTACTCCATTCGTAAATGAATTCCCCACATTTCACAATATCATCAGAAGCGCTGGTTTTTCGTCGGATGAGATAAAAATTCCGCTTGTAGCTTTCGTCCAATCTCTGATGTGAAATTCCTTCAACCGCTCGTTCCGAAACTAATGAACAGCCAAAGCCTTGCTTCAATAAGCCCACAATCACTTCATTATTTTGGATTTCCATGACTGGACTGTCTATATCCTTTTCCTCCAAAAATCGTTTTGTGTAATAATAGACTCCGGATGTATTTTCTCTCACCAGCCATGGACCCTTTTCTAGATTCCCTGCTAAAACTAACTGATCCTCCATCAATGAAAAACGCTTAATAGTAGGAGCAGACAAAGGCTTCTCGATAAATCCCAGATCTACTGTATGATGCTCTACCGCTTGTAAAACCTCTAAAGAGTTCATCATTTGAACACTAAAACGAATATGCGGAAATTCCTGCTGCAATTGGATTAGAAGTGACGGCAAGACATAAGTGGCAAATGTATGGGAAGCCCCAATCACGCAACGAATAATCTGTTGTTGATTGGTTTGAACAGCTTGATATAAATTTTCCCAATCGTTCATTAAATCAACGGCCCGTTCATATAAAATATCTGCTTGCGGTGTTACTAACACTTCTTTTCTTCCGCTACGGATAAATAATTGTGTTCCAAATTCATTTTCTAATTGCTTGATTTGGGCTGAGACAGTTGGCTGGGAAATAAATAAAATCTCTGATGCTTTAGAAAAGTTTTTCGTTTCATAAACTACTTTGAACGTTTCTAACCATTTGAACATCGCAATCACTTCCATTATTTTTTTCTATTTAAGGTATTATATCAATAAATTATAATAATGGAAGATATCGGTTATAATTTATCATGCAAATGAAATACCAATGAAAATCAATTGATTTTTTACGTAAGAAAAGCTTTTTAATAACAAGAACTATCTAATTTTCGGGTGGTTTCACTTGCCCAATAAGTAGTTACCCTTCAATTTTATAAGAAAGAGGTCTAACGATGTTTACAAATTTTTATACTAAAACAAAACCGATTTTACCTGGTTTAAGCTTGTCCATAGGAGTAGCAATCATTGCAAAACTATTCGCTTTGTTTTTACCTAAGCTTGGTGGTGCCACTTTAGCCATCCTATTAGGAATCATTTTGGGAAATACCTTCTTTAAACAACCGGATCTAGCCGCTGGGACGAAGTTCTCAGAAAGCAAATTACTAGAATATTCGGTGGTACTGCTTGGGCTCACCGTCACCTTCCAAACGATTGGAGAAATGGGCATCAAAGGATTGATTTTTATCCTGCTAATCATGACTACCGTTATCATCGGTGCTTATTGGATCGGTCGTAAACTTGGGTTTAATGAAAAAATGGCTTTGATGATGGCTGGTGGAAATGCCGTTTGCGGTTCATCAGCGATTGGTGCGATTGCACCGGCGATTGAAGCAAACGATGAGGAAAAAGGTCAAATTATTACCCTTGTTAATTTACTAGGAACAGTAATGATGTTGACACTCCCCTTTTTAGGAATGTCACTTTTCGGAGATACGTTATTAAGTAAAAGTGCCTTACTTGGCGGAACGTTGCAATCGGTGGGACAAGTTGTTGCTGGCGCTAGCTTGGTTAATCCTGAAACAGTGAAATACTCTATGCTCTTTAAAATAACACGGATCATTTTCTTAGTCGTAGTCGTTTTCTTGTTCGAACGCAAAGCACAAAAAGATGGACTAAAGACAACTAAAGGATCAAAGAAAAAATTCCCGATCCCCTGGTATGTTACTAGCTTTTTGATTTTCTGTATCATCAATAGTTTCTTTTCACTGCCGCCAATCTTTAGCGATGGTGCGCATTTCATCAGTACTTGGTTTGAAACGACTGCTTTGGCCGCAATCGGATTGCGCCTAGACTTCAGAAAATTTTTAAAAGAAGGCCCACGCTTTTTACTTTACGGACTATCGGTTGGCGCTGTTCAAACCATTGCTGCCTTACTATTTATTTTTATTTTACATATTTAATCTAAATAGCAACGATTCGTGTACCGTGTGCCTCAGATAGATTTAATTGGGCAAGAACATAATCCACATTATCAAAACGAATGCCTGCCCCTGGTAAAATAATGATTCGTCGGTTGGCATGATCGATCAACTTTATTAAATGGGGAATATTATCAATAATGGTGTTATCAGCCGGTCCACCATGGGTCAAAATGCGCTTAACACCATGGTCTGCTAACCAATCAATTGCTTTAAACTGATTTTCGATACTTAATTCGTCAAAAGCCATGTGGAATGTAACGTCTAGATTCCCCGCTTGATCTAATAGTATCTGGATCAGCTCTTCATCCAGCCATCCTTCTTTCAGACAGCCAAATACGATACCCTCTGCCTGCAATGCTTGGCATATCTCTATATCTGCTTTCATGATTGCTGCCTCTGCTTCATCATATTCGAAGTCCCTGCCTCTTGGTCTGATCATTACCATGGTAGGGACATTTTTTCTTTTCGTATAAGAAAGAGTTTGCTTGATTACACCATAGCTGGGTGTGGTTCCGCCTTGTGCAAGGTTATCGCAAAGCTCAATTCTGCCAGCACCCGCGGCAATGGCTTGGGGAATGTATTCAAAATTTTCAGCACAAAATTCTTTAATCATTTTGTATCTCCTTTTTCTTACTTTATTTTCAAAACGTTTATCATCTAATTAAACCTCTCAATCAGCAACTTATCTTGATAATTTATTGTTTCCTTTCTTGTCAGCCACCCCGATTAAAGTTGATCTGATATTCTTTTTTAAATTGCTTTTTCTTCGATGGCTCTCATAAATCGAGCCATTCCTACTTTTAAAATATCCAATGGACAGCCGAAATTTATCCGAATATAATCACCGTCACCCTCTTCAAAAATCGTCCCTTCATGCACATCAACACCATACTGATTTTTCAGAACCATTCTAATCTCATCAGAATCAGCGCATGGACTATCGATGATCCTCAACCATGCGAGATAGGAGCCCTCAGATTTGATTAGTTCAACCCGCTCAATTCCAGCAATAAGTTGTTCAAGATAATGATAGTTTTCTTCTAAGTGCTCAATCAGCTCGTTTAACCACGCAAGCGCTTGTTCAGGATGACTATATATAGTATTTAACATTTCTATTGCAAATAGATCTAAGTCATTTAACCCATTCAATTTAAAAACGAATTCCATTCTTCTCTTTATTTCAGGATTTCTAGTAATGGTATAAGAAGCCTTTATTCCTGCAACATTGAACGTTTTTGCTGGGGAAGAAAGAACGATTATTTTTTCTTCAGGCTCACAGTTTCGTAAAACAGAATGGAAGGTATGGCCTTTAAAGATAAGATCTCCATGGATTTCATCAGAAATTAGATATAGTTTTTTCGTTTGTACTAGTTGCTTTATTTCACTTAATTCTTGTTCATTCCAAACACGCCCTACTGGATTATGAGGGTTACACAGAACGACGGCTTCAATCTTCTGATCATCAGTCAAGAACTGCCTTGTTCGTTCAATATCAACCTGATAATTGCCATCCCTATTTAAAAGCGGTACTTCAATCACTTCAATTCCACAATTTTTCGCGATAGTCATCAATGGCGGATAGATTGGTGTAAACAATAAAAGCTTTCCTTCTGTTGTTATAAATGTTTCCAAAATTACGCGATAGCTGTGTAAAACACTGGTTGAAAAAAGAATGTCCGCTTCATCAACTTTACAATTATAATGTTCTTCATACCAGCTACTAATTCCTTCATTTATTTCTTTAGAAATGTCCGTATATCCAAAATAGTCCGCTTTTACTCTATTGATTAAATGTTCTGCTAAAAACTCTGGTGACTTAAAATCCATATCGGCAATCCAAAAAGGAAGAATATCCTTTGTTCCATACCGTGACCATTTCTTTGAATAGGTCTGCTTTCTAATCTCTGCAATTGCCTTCATTGACTAACTCCAATCATGTACTTAGTTTTTCAAGATTGACCCAAAATTCTAAAAAGGCCTCAAACTTGAAAAAGACAAGTTTAAGACCTAACTTCTTAAATGTGGAAGATCCGATCAGCATAGTTGTTCTCTATTTCTAAATTCCGTTCATGCCCGCCATCAACATTGGCACTCATATATACCGGCGGTTCAAAGCCTTTTTCCACCATGATCTTGATTGCTTCATACATTGTTTGCTGCAAAAGTAATGTCGCTGCAAAGGAAGAGGTTCCACAAACTTTTGTTTCTAAACCTTCGATTTCTAATGCCGCATCACCAAATCCTGAGTGATTATCTAGTACAACATCTGCAAATTCGTATAACATTTTTCCGCTATGATGACGCGAAGTCGTTGCTTTCGAAATATCCAAAGCAGTAACAACGATCAGTTTATTGCCACGCTTTTTGACTTCTTCCGCAATTTCAATAGCCATTGGATTTCTGCCTGAATTTGAGATCAAGAAGAAGATATCATTAGGATCAACCATTACTTTATGCATCAAAGTTTTCCCAACACCTGCACACTGTTCATACATGCCGCCAGCCGGGTCCATGATTGTTTTTGATGTGATTAGCCCACCCGCACGTCCACTGATTTCAATCGCCGCTGCATAAGAATGTCCACTACCAAACGCTTGAGTGATTCCTCCGTTCATAATTCCTTCGGCTACAATCTCAGCCGCTTTAGAAATGTTTTCCCCTTCGTTTTCCTCAATAATTTGCGTTATTCGTTTACATTCTTCAAAAAATTCTAATGTCATTTTTCTTTCCCCTTTTTCATTCTGATATATTATTTTTCATTGCAAACTACGTACCATTTAACCTAGAATTCTAAGATTGTAGAAAACAATCGATAGTACCATAACTAACAGAATAGCTTTTGTTGATGTCATCCCCTTTTTACCTAACAGCCAATAAACGAGAGCGACCAAGCAGGCTGGAATAAGGGCCGGCATGATTTGATCAAGAATCTCTTGCAATTTCATCGTAACCTCGCCAGACTTATAGACGAAAGAGACATTTGCGGTAATAACAGTTGGAATAAGAGCTCCGACAACTGTCACCCCTAATAAAATTGCCGCATCTGTTAGCGCATTAAGCTTATCGCTGAATTCATTGACCAACTTCAGCCCCTGCTTGTAGCCGAATGGAAGGAAGGTAAATCTGGCGATACAAACGGCAATATTTACCAATAACCAAATGATTACCCCTGTTACATTGCCTTTTTGTCCCATGTAAGCCGCGATCGATCCTAAAACCGTCGGTAGTAGAACCCCAAAGATCGTGTCACCGACTCCAGCGAATGGCCCCATCAAGCCGGTTTTGATCCCGGTAATAACTTCTTTCGATTCGAAGCCTTCCTGTTCTTCAATCGCCAAGTCCATCCCGACAATAAAGTGTCCCATCATGGGATTACAGTTGAAGAATTGGTTGTGGGTCTCCAGCATTTCTTTTAACTGTTCTTTGTTATCTCTATATTTCTTCTCTAGGAAAGGTAGCATCGTGTAAATATAGCCAGTAGACATCATACGTTCATAATTCCAACAAATTTGGCTTCCTAACATCCAGCGATAACTCGCTCGAAAAAGGTCTTTTTTAGTGATAATATTATTCTTCGTATTCTCCATCTTCATAACCTCCTAAAGTGATCGTTGCATTAGCCGCTGCCACTGTCGCGGTCTCAACGTTCTTATCCTCACCAGCTTTATGATTGAAATGATTGATCGCTAGTGCAAAACCGACTAAAGCCACACCCAGCATAGGGACCTTTAAGTAAGCCGCGAGGAAAAAGCCAGCAATCAAGTAGGCAATATATTTATTCGTGGGAAGATACTTCAACAGAACAGCGATCCCGACTACCGGAAGCAAGCCTCCTGCTACCTTCAATCCGCCCATTAGCCAATCAGGCATATCATTGACGATCACATCAACTACTTTTTGTCCAAAAATGAGCATGATCCCTACTGGAATAGCACGAGATAAGCCCCAAGGAAACATTCCTAAAACCGTATTTCTTGCAATTCCTTTTGTATCTAACTCTTCGATGTTTTTATCAATTCTGTGTAAGAAGAACGTGTTGGCAAAACGAGCTAGGACATCTAATTGAACCATCAGCAGCCCTACTGGAACCGCAATCGCTAATGCAAACTCGATCCCTTTACCAGAGATATGCGCAAAGGCTGTACCAACGATCGCCCCGGTCGTGAAATCCGGAACGGAAGCGCCTCCATAAGTTCCCACCCCAAGAACCATTAGTTGCAAGGTAGCTCCGATTGTCAATCCTAAAGTAACATCCCCAACGATCAATCCGGCAATGGTCCCTACGATTACCGGAAACTGCATTCCGATGACTAACGTTAAGTTGTCCAAAATACAAAAGAACGAAAAAATGATTAAAATAGCAATTTGCCAAGTAGCTAGCTCCATATTAATTCTCCTCTCTCAACAATTTCATAAAATCGCTTTTGTCCTCATTAGGTACCATCTGGGCGACTAATTTCACACCCTTCTCATTTAGATGTTTGAACGCTTCAATATCTTCAGGTGTAACACCAATTGATTTTGCGACTTGTTTTGAGCCTTTTTTGGCTGACATGTTCCCAATGTTTATCTCTTCCAACATCACGCCATTGTCCACTAACTCAACGAGCGTTGCTGGATTTTTGACGATCAGAAAAACTCTTTGATCATCGTATTGTCCATTAGTTATTCGAGCAGAAGCTCCTTTTGTGGTCAAAATACTGAGCTTGACTGAGTTGGGCTTAGCCATCTTGAGAACATCTTTTTCCATCTCATTTTTAACTACTACATTATCGACTACCATGATCCGATTTACTTTTAAGTGATTCGTCCACATTGTTGCTACCTGTCCGTGGATCAAGCGTTCATCGATTCGAACATTCACGATCATTTTCCTCGCCTCCAATTTCTATAATTCCTTGATAGATTCCTTTGCACCAATCAAACTATTCTCGATACTTTCCCCCATGACCAGACTGAGCATCATTGATAGATTCAATCCCGTAAATACCCGTATCCCGTTACTATTCTTTTTGGTCAACAGAGCCGCATTTGCTGGACTGCCTCCAGGAATATCACAATAGATTGATACCTCATCCTCAGCAAATGCTATCCGTTTATTGTATTGCTCGATAATATCTGTCACAGACATCTCTTCTGTAAAATCAATCGAGAAGATATTGTCCTGCTTTCCTGCAATCATCTCTACACTATTTTTTATCGTTTCCCCGTACTTGCCATGTCCACATAAAAGAATCATCTTCTCACCTTCCTAGACAGATGCCACAGTGACATCAAAGTAGTTATATTTTTTATATGACAGAATAAATTCAATTAACTTGTTATCGGTTGAAAATGTTTTTTGCGTCATGAGTACAACTGGCTCTGAGTCAGACAACTTCAGTAGTTTTTTTACATCATCAGGAACAGGAAATAAAATTTTGAAATTTTCTTCAAACTTGGCATTAAATAAATTAATATTTTTCTTCTCGCGAACCGTGTCATAGATCGATTTCAGCTGTTCCTTAGAAGCTCCCTGGATGTAATTTGAATCAATATAGGTCACTGCCAGTTGAATCGCTTCGTTCCGCGCATACTTCAATCGCGTAATTTTCTGAACTTCGATACCTTCATCAAACTCACCAAGAATTTCTGAAGTCAACTCATTTTGAACAGAAATGACCTCTGTGTGCTCATCGCTGCGATCGTAATATTTATAGTCATTCTCGAAGTATCGTACAGTTGATCCTCTAAGTGCTTTCGTAACAAAGGTACCTTTTCCTTGGATTCTGTGAACGTATCCTTCAGAAACAAGTTCATTTAGCGCTTTGACTACCGTTGTGGAACTGACGTTGTATTTACTCTTCAAATCGGCTTCACTAGAAATTTTTTGTCCGGGTTGAAATTCCTTCGATAAGATTCGTTTGACGATATCTTGTTTTATTTCTTCATATTTTGCTATGGCCATGATTTAGCTCCTCCTATCTACTTAACACGTTAACCTGTTAACACGTCCATAATAGCACCTCGAAAAACCTATTGCAAGCGTTTTCTTAAAATTGATTTTTTCCTTATTTTAGAAAATGAAGCCTAATGACTATTTCACCAACATAAAAAAGCCTTCCAATTATTGATAGGAAGGCTTTAAACGTATTTATTAAATTGACGTTTACTCAACAACCGCAATAATCTCAACTTCTACCAACGCATCCTTCGGCAAGTTTGCGACACCCACACAAGAACGACTGGGTTTTTCCTTATCAAAAAAGCTAGCATAAATTTGGTTAAATGCTGCAAAATCAGACATGTTTTTCAAGAAGCAAGTCGTTTTTACTACCTTGTCGTAATCTGCTCCAACAGCCTTCAATACCCCGCCGACATTTCGTAATACTTGATACGTTTGGTCTTCAATCGTTTCTCCGACTAATTCTCCGCTTACTGGATCTAACGCGATCTGACCAGAAGCATACAGCATGCCGTTTACAACTTTTGCTTGGACATATGGTCCAATTGCTTGTGGTGCCTCCGTTGTTTCCACCGTATAGATTGATTTTTCTTGAAAGTTCACTTCTGTTACGTTATTTTCCAATTGCTCCACTCCTTTTTTTTCATTACAATTAACCAACAAATCATTCAACCGAAACAAGACTATTACTCTGCTAAACTGAAAAAAGCATCTCACCGATTGGTGGGATGCTTGGAGAATCCCACTCAACAAATGTCAAACAGGACTTCAAACTGTTTTTCCAAAACAGATTTCAAGTCCTCAGTCTAATAATAATGATCATTTGTCTAGTAGTCGTCGCGTTCATAGAAATTCTCCTTTTAAAATTAAATTTAAATGGCATTTAAATTAATTTATGATTGTAATGATAACGGAGGTTCCATTTATTGTCAATGAGTTTAAAGAATTTTCTGACATTTCTATCTCACATTTTTGTAAGAAGATTGTTCGCTCAATAAATGGATGGATGGAAAAAATTTCGTTATCCTCTTGTTAAGAAAGAGAGGATTTTTTTATGAATAAAGGGATGAATGGTTTCCAGTTAAAAGTTTTAGGGGTCGTGACCATGGTACTCGATCACATTGCGGAGTTTTTTCTATTTTTAGGAGTGCCCATGTGGTTTCATTGGATTGGTCGAATCGCCGCACCAATTTTTCTTTTTGAAAGTTCAGAAGGTTTTGTCCACACCCGTAATCGAAAAAAATATATGTTTCGTTTATTAGCCGGTTTTTGGCTGATGGGAATTATCAATATGATTTTGAATCGCTATTTTGCGGTTGGAGACGCAATCGTTATTAATAATATTTTTGGCACGTTATTCTTAGGTACTGTCTACATGCAAGCATGCGAATATATTAAAGACCGTAAAGTGGCTAAGGGAGTAATTTGGTTCCTTGTTCCAACCCTATTAAGTGTTTTGACAATCGGCCTGTTGTCTAGCGGATTACTTGATTCTAAATTCGGCATGCTTTTTTTCCAAGCATTTAATTTACTTGTACCAACACTATTGTTAACTGAAGGCGGAATTCTATTTGTTTTATTAGCAGTTCTATTCTATCTTTTCCACGGCAAGAAATTTTTACAGGTTGCAGCACTTGTTGTCATTGCGTTACTAACCCTGATTTTCGGTGGCGGTATACAGCATGCGTTTATGATGAATTACCAATGGATGATGATGTTTTCAGCAATTCCAATCATTTTATACAATGGTGAAAAAGGTCGCAGTATGCGGAATTTCTTCTATATTTTCTATCCCGCACACATTGCAATTTTTGCCATTATCAGCTTTTTGATCCAACGCTAGACTTGACCTTCTCCATAAAAAGCTTTAAAATGCTTTTTGTGAATAAATCGTACAGATAACACGTAATGCGTGTCGAGAGAGAGGCGGTTTCTATTAATTTAGAAACCACCTCTCTTTTTGTCAGTTCTGCTTTTTGCAGTAAATAAATACAAGCAGATTCATAACCAAAAGCGTTGAGCAGTTTAGCAGAATGCTATGCGCAATGAAAGAAGTGCCTGCCATTAAAGCTGCTTCTTACTCTGGCAAAATAAATAATGGAGACGCCCGAATTTAAAGTTATTTGTCGAATTAAAGTGAGGTTATTATATGAAAGAAAAGAAAATCCATTTATTACTAGCTGTCCTTGCCACTGGGATCATGTCCTTTGCCGGAGTCTTAATCGAAACCGCCATGAACGTGACCTTCCCCACTCTGATCAAGCAGTTCGGAATATCCACCGGGATGGTGCAGTGGGTCACGACCATTTATCTCTTAGTCATCTCTATTATGGTGCCTTTTTCCAATTATCTATTGAAAAATTTTTCGATTCGAAAATTGTTTATCATCGCGAATCTTTTTTTCATTGCTGGATTGATGACAGATTTGTGGTCTCCTTCTTACAGTATTTTGTTAATTGGACGCTTATTGCAAGGGATTAGTACCGGAATTGCGTTACCCTTGATGTTCCACATTATCTTAAATTTCACCCCTATGCATAAGCGCGGAACGATGATGGGTGTGGGCACACTGACAACGTCCATTGCTCCAGCAATCGGACCAACCTATGGCGGTATTATGACTGCAAGTCTTTCTTGGCATGCGATCTTCTTATTTTTATTACCTATCTTAGTGCTTTCACTAATCATTGGTCTTTATGCCATTCCAGAAATATCTGTCAAAAAAACTGGTGCATTAGATATTGTCAGTCTCATTGGCGTTGCATTGCTATTCAGCGGACTATTGATGTTCTTAAATCAAATTGGAAGTTTAGCGAGTCTACTTTCATTGGCAGTTGGTATCCTTGGCTTATTGATCTTCTATCGGCAAGCGACACGGGGAAAAAATCCATTAGTCCGAATCACTGTTTTGAAAAATAAAGTCTTCGTACTATTTTTGTGCGGTTTCTTAGTTTGTCAGTTCTTATTATTAGGCATTTCCTTTGTCTTGCCTAACTTCGTTCAAATCGTTTTAGGTAAAGACGCCTTTATTGCCGGCCTTGTCATGATGCCTGGTGCGGCTGTTGGGGCGATCTTAGCACCAATCTCTGGGCGTGTCTTGGATTCATTTGGTGCGAAAAAACCAATCTTACTAGGCTTAAGCTTTGCCACCATCGGCTGGATCGCGTTGACTCTGTTGTTACGCTCGCCGTTTTTACTTGGTTTCGTTGCAGGACATGTTTTTTATATGATCGGTATCGGTTTTTCTTACAGTAACCTAATGACCACGGGGATGAATTTACTATCTGAAGATGAGTACGGCGATGGAAATACGTTGTTCAATACCTTGCAGCAATTCTCTGGCGCGGTTGCCACCGCGATTGTTGCGACAATCATCAATTTAGCGCAGCAAGCCCAATCAGATTTCATCGCTGCCACCACTACAGGCTCGCAAATTTCACTGTTGTTCTTATTGGCTTTATTGCTTGCCGTCTTGATTGCTTGTTTGATTCATTTTCGTAAAGCAGCCACTCCTGCTTAATGTTAAAGTAACGGGCAAATGTTCGGCCGATACTCGCTAGTTTTTATATCAAATCCTGCTAAACTTAACTTATCAAGTTTGGAGGGATACATCATGACATTAGGAACGAATTTCTTCAATGCACGAAAAAAAAGAGGCTTGTCACAAGAAGAAGTCGCAGAAAAACTCGGTGTAAGCAGGCAGACGATTTCAAAATGGGAACTGGATGAAACTTTGCCTGATATTAACCAATCGAAGAAATTAGCCGTCACATACAAGGTTTCTTTGGATGAATTGATCGAATTTGATCCGGATCTTAACGATATTAAAGAAGTGATTGCCAAAACGAGTGAAGAAAAACAAGCGAAAGTCGATTGGACGAATGTCTGGGCGGAAAAATACCCCATCTTAGCGACTTATCAAACGGAAGTCGATTTGAATGACTACATCCCAAAAATAAAAGATATGCTTCTGCTTTTGAAAAGGAATTATGGCTATAACGATCAAGATACCTTTTTAGTCTTGAAAGATATTTTGGCTCAAATTTGGAAGGATACAGAAAAGCCGTGACGAGCGTTCGTCACGGTTTTTCTATTTACTCTTCACATTCGGCCATTTCATTTGACGTTTCTGTTGATTCACTCTTTTTCACTTGCACAATCAAGAGAATCGCTAACAATACAATCACGGCTCCAAAAATAGGTGTGTAGGCGATGCCCATTTTCCCAGTTACTTGCGCTCCCACTGTCGAACCTAGTGTGATCCCGATATTAAAGGCAGCAATATTAAACGCTGAAGCTAAAGTAATGTCTTGCGGCACATATTTCTCTGCTAACTGTACAACATACAATTGCAAGCCTGGTACATTCATGAAGGCAAACAGACCCAAGAGCAACGCCGCCAGCAAACCTAGAATATTGTTTCCAATCAAAGTAGTCGCAAATAAGAATACAAGAGCCGCCATTAAAAGACCAAACATTTTAATCAACGAAGCCAACGGTTTTTCATTGGCAAGCTGTCCACCAATCGTATTGCCGATCGCCACCATCACTCCGTAAACAATCAAAATAATGACAACAGCACTAGCTGAAAGTCCAAAGCCTTCTAAAATTGGCGACAAATACGTATAAGCCGCAAAGGTTCCACCATAACCAAAGGCAGTGATTAAGAAGGACATGACCAATGGTTTATTGGTAAAAATTCGAACAAAGCCCTTCAAGTCAACTTTACCGGGAATTGGCAACTGACGAGGCACTAAGAAGCTACTGGCAATTAAGCCTAACAGTCCAACCACTGCAATAAAGATAAAGGACATATTCCACGTGGTTTGTTGACCTATGAAAGTCCCCAACGGCACTCCGGTTACGGTCGCCACAGTCAAACCTGTAAACATGATGGCGATCGCACTAGCACGACGGGAAGGTTCTACGACATCCGCCGCGATCACGGTGGAAACCGACATAAAGATGCCATGAGCCAGCGCCGCTAAAATACGCCCCAGCAATAAAATCATAAAGGTCGGTGCAAAGGCTGCTAATAAGTTCCCACTAATAAACAGCAGCATGATCCCGATCATCAGATTGCGACGATTCCATTTTCCGGTTAACACCGTTAATAAAGGGGCTCCGATCGTGACGCCTAACGCGTATAAAGAAACGGTTAAACCGGCTTGAGCTAATGTGACATTGAAGCTTTTAACGATCATCGGCAAAAGCCCTACACTAATAAATTCTGTTGACCCGATCGCAAAGGCGTTGATTGCGAGAGCCAGTAACGTTAAGTTTGGTGAAATTTTCTTTTCCATGTTGTTCCTCCTTAGAATGGTTTCATGAACTCCTTCAGCTTGGCCAGTTCCACTTCGTGCTTCAGCCCGATTAGCGGATTGGTAGGCGTGACGACAATCAAAACCACTTTTCGCCCTTTTGAAAAATGGTTTCTTAAATAAACGTTCGCTCTGAGCGGTAAAGCTAGTTCATGAAACCAGCCATCAAAAAAGTATTTGTAACCTACGAGAAGATACTATATACTGTTGTTGACCTTTTGATAAGTACCCACTTTTTTGTACTATAGGTACCTTTCAGTAACTTTTGGATTATATCAAGGTTTTTTAGGAGGAAATTTATTTTGGAAAATCGTACATATATGATCGGTGTTGAAGCGACGATGGATGTCATTGGCGGAAAATGGAAACCAATTATTCTATGCAATCTGCGCCATGAACCCATGCGGCCTAGTGATTTGAAGCGCGGTATCACTGGTATTAGCCAGAAAATGCTGACGCAGCAGCTGCGTGAATTGGAAGAGGACAATATCATTGATCGCAAAGTCTATCAGCAAGTTCCGCCGAAAGTAGAATATTCATTAAGCAACTACGGCCGCAGTCTATCAGATATTTTGGATAGCCTGTGCAATTGGGGCGAACAGCATGTCGCTCATCTGCAAAAACAAGGACAGGCTATTTGCTTGAAAGCAAATTAAAAAGGAAGTTGAGGTGACCTCAACTTCCTTTTTATCTGATCAAAATGTCATCAGAAATCTCTGCCCAATGATTCGTTGGCCCGTGACCATGCCCAACGAAAATAGGTTGACTAATTGCGGCTTGAATAAATTTCTTTCCAATGATGATCGCTTCCTTCAAATCTTTCCCTTTTGCCAACTCAGCAGCGATACAAGCCGAAAAGGTATCGCCTGTTCCATGAGTATTGGCGGTCTCTACTCTCGGAGCGCTCATCCAGAAGCTTTCTCCTGATGCTAGTAAAACAAAATCAGCAGCCTCTTTATTTTGGCTATGCCCACCTTTAACAACAACGTTTTTCGTGCCCAAATTTTGCAGCTTCTTCGCCGCCTCGATCATCTCCTGATCCGTAACGATTCGCTGTCCGATGATCACCTCTGCCTCTGGTAAATTCGGAGTCACGATGGTAGCTAACGGCAATAGTTTCTCATTAATGGTTTTCACTGCATCATTTTGCAACAGGTGATGACCGCCTTTAGCCACCATCACAGGATCAACAATTAATGGTCCAAAATTGACTTGCTTCAATTTCTTCACGACAATTTCCACGCGTTCGACATCTGCCAGCATCCCGGTTTTTGCCGCACCAATCGTAAAATCCGCGGCTAGAGAATCAAACTGCTCTTCGATAAAACTACTGGGAATCGCCATACTATCCTGCACTCCGTAAGTATTTTGGGCTGTCAATGCTACGATGATACTCATACCAAAAGCTTTTCGAGCTTGAAACGTTTTTAAATCGGCTTGAATTCCAGCGCCACCGCCAGAATCAGAACCTGCGATCGTTACGACTTGTGGTGTTGAATTGATCATACATGTTCCTCCAATACCTCTGCTATTTTTCCCCTTAGAGCCTGAACTTTTTTACCAACATTTTCCGCTAACATGATCTCACTAACAATCGAAACACCATCAATCCCTGTTCCACGAAAATCAGATAGATTTTCTTCTTTGATACCGCCGATCGCAACACTTGGAATCGTCACTGCCTCATTAATCGCTTTTAGCGTCTCAATCGAAGTCAAAGCAGTGTCTTTTGTTTTTGTCGGGAAAATGGCACCAATCCCTAAATAATCCGCTCCTGCCTTTTCAGCCTCTAAGCCACGATCCACAGTTTTTGCTGATACCCCTAGAATTTTTTCTGTACCAATGAGCGAACGAACAATATCCACCGGCATCTCATCATCTCCGATGTGCACTCCTGCTGCGTCGACTGCCAAACAAATGTCAACACGATCATTAATAATTAAAGGAACATCGTAACGATCCGTAATAGCTTTTACCTTCAAAGCCAGCTCATAAAAAGCACCCGTCAACAAAGTCTTCTCTCGTAATTGAATTAATGTCACACCATTTTGACAGGCCTCTTCAATCACCGCTAAAAACTTCTCATCGCTAAAATCATACCGACCAGTCACTAAATATAAGGTTAAGTCCAATGCTTTTCCCGTCCTTTCACTTTTGTCCACCAGTTCTCCTCCATCAATATTGAAAGCTGATTCAACGTCTCTTGCCGGAAAGCGGCTAGACCAATCGTATCTCCTGCTTGCTCTCCGCAAAGATTAAAATAGCTAACCGCAGTTACAGCCGCATCAATCGCTTTCAATCCGCCGCCTAATAATGCTGCAATCAACGCACCTACAACATCGCCTGTACCGGTAAAACGATCCAACGCAGGCACGCCATTCGCTAAATGAAAAATACGTTCTTGATCGACGATAATATCTTGAGAACCTGTTGCTAGGAACGTGGTCTTCGGATAAAGAGCCGCTAACTTCTGCATAGCTTCCGATAATTCAGCGATTGCTTCTTCACTTTGATCTAGCTCACTACCATCCACTCCACGAGCCTGACTCGGCAGCCCGCAAAAATTCCGTAGTTCAGAAATATTGCCTTTTACTACTGTTGGATTTTCTGCCACCAACGAACGCCCTACTTGATTTCGAACCCTACTGACGCCATAACCGACCAAATCTACCACCGTTGGCTTATGAACGCTATTTGCTAGTTTGCTCGCTGCCAACAGACTGGTCCCACGTTCTTCCGACAGATGTCCGATATTCAGCAGCAACCCGTCTGTTTGTTGAAATAATTCCTCAAACTCGCGAGGATCAGAAGCCATGATCGGCTTTGCACCAACGTAAAGCAATGCATTTGCGACCGTTTCACAGGTCACTTCATTGGTTATACAATGAACTAACGGAGCATTTTCTAATGGAAATCCCTTTGAAATATTCGTTTTGATCATCCAAACATCCTTTCACTTGAAAACAACCGCTGCCAGCGTTTAAAAATCGTTGTTTCCTGCAATTTAACCAACACAACAAAAGCAATTGCCGAACCAATCAACGTTGCTCCGACAAATCTCGGAGTGTAAATCAACCAGTATAGCTCATTTTGACTCCCTGTAAACCAGACCATTACAGGATAGGATAAGAGCGAACCGATGATTCCTGTACCCACAATTTCACCCAGCATTGACCAAATCAGTCTTCCTCCTAAACGATAAAATAGACCAGCAAAAAATGCACCAAATACTGCACCCGTCAACGCTAAAGGCGGAATCCCCAACATCGTCATCCGTATCAATGCACAGACTAACGCCATGACTGTTCCGTAAAATGGTCCTAGCAACACTCCGGCGATAATGTTCATCACACTGGACATCGGCGCCATCCCTTCGATCCGCATCAAGGGAGACAACACAACATCTAATGCGATCATTAGAGCCAATAACGTCAACTTATGAATTTTACTTTTTTCCAAGACAAATAACTCCTTTCTACAAGAAACAAAAGGAGTAAAAGACAGAAAAACCCAACCAAAATAAAATGGTCGGGTACGATCAGTCAACTAGCTACATTTCCCTGCGACAGTTTTAACTGCATCAGGTTCCATGGGTATAATCTCAGCCAAAAAGCACCCCAAATGTTTCTCTTCAATTGATTGGAGTATAACATACTTTTTTTAATCCAACTAGCTTATAATGAGAAAAAAGGAGGACCTACTCATGCAAAAACCAGATTTTTCTGCCATCCATCACGTCGCTATCATCGTTTCAGACTATCAAAAGGCACGACATTTTTATGTAGATATTCTTGGTCTGCCAATCATTCGTGAAAATTTCCGACCAGAACGCCAAGATTATAAATTGGATTTACAGCTAAATGATGCGGAATTAGAGATCTTCGCTATTAAAAATCCACCAAAGCGTCCTAGCTTTCCAGAAGCAGCAGGCTTACGCCATCTTGCGTTTAAAACAACGGACATCGAAGCAACAGTCGCTTATTTAAATAGTCACGGTATTGATTGCGAGCCTTTGCGCACCGATGATTTTACTGGAGAGAAAATGACCTTTTTCTTTGATCCAGATGGCTTACCGTTGGAATTACATGAATAAAAAAAGCAGAAAATTCTGCTTTTTTTGCGACTTAGTATCGAATATCTACTCTTTTTCTACCGGATATTTAATCGCATTCTTCTTCAATTTCTCACTAATGATCTCGTCAATATCAAAGTCCAAATTATCTGCCATCATGTAAGAATAAATCAGTACATCCGCTAATTCTTCCTTCAACCGCTCCGTTTGCGTCCGCGCCTCTTCTGAATCTTTCCACTGAAAAAGCTCTAATAGTTCAGCCGCCTCCAAGCAGATCGACAAGGCTAAATCCTTCTCATTATGAAAAGGACGCCAGTTTCGTTCATCGCGAAATTGATTGATTTTTTCCATACTATTATTATCCATACTCAACCTTCTTTCGCTACTATTCTATCATAGTGGCCAAGTTACGTTTTTCTTCAAGCTTACTGATCATTTCTTGTATCCAATGTGTACTTTGACTAGTTAAAAAAGGATCAATTACGACTACGGGATAATCATTCGGCAATCCTTCAGCTGAACCTGTAGTAATCAAGCAATCATAATTTTTCAACTCATAATGCAACTGAGCGATTCCTCCTGATAGATTCTCAAAATGATTGATTATGAAGTTTCCATAAATTGTATCAGAAATTTGTTTCGCTAAAAAGCTTTCTTCTGTAGGGGTCAAATCAGATAATAACAAAACTTTTAATAGTGGTTCTTGATTCGCCAACCATTCCATACACCTTTCTTCCATCGTAATCAGTAGATAGACATAGTTACGGACAAAATCTTCTTCCTGATATATCTCGTATTTCGCTACAAATCTTTTTACTAAATTCGTTATTTTTTCTACTCCGCGACTATACATTTTTGATGCTTCCGATAAAAACATAGTTCTGTTACGCCATAGTAAACAGACATATTGCCCTTGGGGATCATACATATAAAAATCATTTGATAAAACTGTCGCTAAGTCAATTCTGCTTTGTTTTTCTAATCGATAGCCTAGCATCTCATTGTATTCTTCCACGAGTTCATAATGACGCATAAATAGCTGCTGATAGTTTGCATTATCTGTCATAGCAAGTTCACGGTGTTGAAAGCTGAATACGATTGAATCAGAAAAAATTAACCACAGACCTTCCCTCACCATTTCTGGTGTTAATTCTAGATCTAAACCTTCTCGAACGGCTTGTCTTAGTTTCTTATACTCGATATCCATAGGCAAAAACAATCCTTCAGTCCGCAGCTCTCCTTTTGGATAACTATGACCATTTTTCACTCGCCAAATACTAATATAGAAATTATAAATCAAGCGCTTTTGAAAAACATATTTTTCATGAATTTGATTCACTCTGACAAACTCTTCTACATATTCTCCGATAATATGGTAGTGCTTCGTTGGTAATTTCGGCATCGAGCTTTCAAAAGCATTTTGTTTCTCACTGTAAAATCGATAATAAAAATTTCGGATTTCTCCTTCGTTTCCCTCTACTCGCAATGGCCGATAACATAACTCCATGCCCGCCAATGATAAGATTTTCTCTAGCTTTTTCAAATAACGCTGTGTATTGGAAGAACTGAGGTACAGTTTTTTAGCTAATGCAGTAATATTTTCGCACTCTTCATACAAAAGTTCTTCAATAATCTGGAATTCTGGACTAGTATTCAAAATATTCGCATATAAATTCCCTAGACTAACTCTTTTCCCCACATTCAATCGATAAATCCCTTTTGTTTTCGTAATTTGAAAACTAGGATATTCATCATTGATCAACTCAATATCATTTAATAAAATTGGCAGCGAACAATTCAGCTCGCTTAATAATTGATCGCTCGACCACCCCTCACGACGATAATAGAGTCGTTCTAATAATGCTAATCGCCGTTTGTTGCTTGTTCCTAAAACTGAACGAAAATCCATGATCATTCTCCTCTCAAAAGAACGACTTGCTAGTAAACTCTCCCCTTTAGCTGACCGTCATCATCCGCCATTTCTTCATAATTTTTGTACTTTGATAAAAAAATGAAAGGCTATTGATTAATAAATCATTTTCTCAGTAATTTTCCATTTTTAAAGTAAAAGAAATATCAAACACTTGAAATATTCTAATGTTGTTAACAAATAATAATATAAATAGATGGTGGTGGCAATTTTTAGTCAAAATCATTCAAAATACGTAATTAACAGATTGATTTTTTTAAGATGAAGAGGAAAAAGTAAAAAAATAGTGAATTCAAATCAAATTAAAAAACGTTAAAAGCAATTTTAAAGGCTATTTATTTGTTAATATCATCATTTTTGAGCATTTTTCGTTAAAAAATTCATCGATTATAGGTTATCCCAATTTTTTTCAAAAAATAAAAAAGCAAGGGCTAAAGTAAGGACCTGACACAATAACCTGAAACGAAATAGAATTACCTCTTTATTAACTCAACAAAAACTAGACTGCCGATCTCCGATAGAATTTCGGAAATCAGCAGCCTAGAAAAATATTTTTTATTACTGTCTCAATCTTTTAGGTCAGTTCTTAAAGACCATTTGTCTTTAATTATTTCTATTAATTCAGTGTTATAGTTATCCAATATAAAGGCTAATATTACATGATAAAAGTATAATCCCAGTACCAGTGATCAACAGTAAGAAACTGCCTTTTGATTATTAAGAATTCTTTGCCTCTAATCACTAACTGGAAGCCGTTTGTGCTCACATCAAGTTTTACATAATTTAACCTGATATTCGTACTCTCTAAAATTTTTAGTTAATCAGCGCTAGATAATGGTTTTGCCAAAATTTTTCAGTCACAACCTTCTCACCATCATCAAACTTAAATTCACCTTCCACTGGTACAACAATCTGCTCATCTGGCACATGGTAAAGCCGGCGTTGCCCCTTAATTGGAAACGGTTTGATACAACGAACATTCTCAAAAATCCATGCATAAGAATCGTCAGCCAATTTTTTTACATCGGTTAAATCAACAATACAAACAGCATAACCTGAAATGCAACCAGGAGTCTTGATAGCTGTCGAGCAGATTAATAAAGGTCCTCTATGATGGGTTGTCCATGATCGGTATTCCTCTTTCTTCTTTCCTAGTAGAATATCCATTACTGGCTCAGGATGAATCGAGATAGCTTTCAAATTGTTCGCCTCACTTTTCGCTTATTTATAGACTAGTTTATCACTTTATCCAAATTCTGATAAAAATAATTAATCGCTTTCATCTTTACTATCACGTTTAATTTTCTTAAAAATTTCCAGCCAAACGTCATCAAATACAATCACTTGAGTAGCAATCCTTTGATTTTCAACTCGATTCGTTACATTGTATAAAACGCGGGCTGCCGCTTCTTTGGGGTACTGATAAATGCCTGCGCTCAATACCGGTACTGCAAGTGTTTGTATATCATTTTCTCGTGCCAATTGGAAAACAGCTTCATAGGCTGAATACAATAATGTTTCTTCCTCATGTTGGCCATCAATATAACGTGGACCTACCGCATGGATTACATACTTTGCTGGTAAATCAAAAGCTGGCGTTATCACGGCTGTTCCCGTAGGAGTTCCACCAATCTTAGCCATCGCTTGCTTCAATTTTGGACCAGCTGCCTGATTTAAAGCGCCGTCTACACCTCCACCAGGAATTAGGGCTGTATTTGCGGCATTCACAATCGCGTCTACTCGATTAGCAAGACGAGAAATATCGCCTAATTTTACTTCGATCATAAAAACACTCCTTGATTTTTTAGATATGAAATATGCAATCGCTCCTTTCTATTATACCAAGCTAACAAGAATCGTGGGAATAATAGAACCTAGATCATTACCTGACTCCTTGAAATGAAAAAACGAGTGGCTAATCCTGTTAATTACTTGCAGAATCAGCCACCCTTTTATTTTTTTATCACAAATGACACTTAGAAAATTTCTTCATGCTGTCTTTCAAAATCAGCCAAAATCTCTCGAACCTCAGCGGTTGACTTCGTATTCATTAAGCTCACCCGCAAATCATTTGCACCGGGGAATCCCTTAACATAGATTTTAAAGAAACGATGCAATCCAACAATCGAACGAGGAACCTGCTCCGCGTACTTGTCTTGCAAATCAAGCTGTAATCGCAGCAAACCGATTAATTCTTTCGGCGAATGCTCTTGCGGTTCTTTCTCAAAGGCGTATGGATTCTTGAAAATCCCACGCCCGATCATCAAGCCGTCCACACCATATTTTTCAGCAAGCTCCAGACCCATCTGACGATCTAAAATGTCTCCATTAATAGTAATCAATGTCTGGGGCGCGATCTCATCCCGCAGCTCTACGATTCGAGGAATCAGCTCCCAATGCGCAGCCACCTTGCTCATCTCTTTGCGCGTCCGCATGTGAACCGAAAGATTCGCAATATCTTGCTTCAGTAAATGACTGATCCATTTCTCCATCTCAGCAGTGTCAGTAAAACCAAGCCGCGTCTTCACACTGACTGGTAGCCCACCCGCTTTGGCCGCTTCAATTAATTCTGCCGCAACCTCCGGACGTAAAATCAAGCCGCTGCCTTTGCCACGCTCCGCGACATTCGGTACCGGGCAACCCATATTCAAATCAATTCCTTTAAAGCCCATATCCGCCAATGCGATACTCATCTCACGGAAAAATTCTGGCTTATCTCCCCAGATATGCGCCACCATCGGCTGTTCATCCTCTGTGAAGGCCAATCGTCCACGAACACTTTCGATTCCATCCGGATGGCAAAAACTATCCGAATTCGTAAACTCCGTAAAGAAAACATCCGGTGCCCCCGCCTCTTTTACCACATGACGAAACACCACATCCGTCACATCTTCCATCGGTGCCAGTATAAAAAAGGGCTTTGGCAGCTCCGCCCAAAAATTATTATTCATTATGTATACTTCCTCCTAAACATCAAAACAACGTCATTATACTAAGATTTTAAGGCAGAAGCAAAAATACAAATTGCTGACTAATGAAAAAACTATCCTTAGTGCAAACTAAGGATAGGTAATTTCATTAATATGTTCTTTACTATCATACCAAAGCTCTTCTGGTGAATAGAAATCCGTACCATTTAGAACTACTTCACCCGACTCTTTGATTTCAAACTGCGAACCGATCCAATTATAGGAATTATATTTTCCAAACATCAATGGTCCACGTTTCCCCTTTCCTCTACTTGGAGAGAAAAGATCAATCATCCCCTCAAAAAGATGCGATCTTAGATATCGAATCTCATCATTATCAAAAGTAATCCGTAGAAATCCAGCCATATTTTCAACATTTACTGCTTTAGGCACCTTACCTTCAGGATATTTTTTAATCGCGATCGACTTGTCCATGTTCTCTTCTCCTTTGATTTTAGAAAAGAAAGAAGCCAAAAATGACGGTTTTGACTTTCCTAAAAGTTCATCCGTAGATATCTGAAAATAGTTGCTCAATCGAACCAGCATGTCCAAATCAGGATAACTTTTCTTTCTCTCCCACTTTGAAACAGCTTGCGGAGTCACATTTAGATAATCAGCCAAATCCTTTTGCGACATTTTTTTCGCTTCTCTCAACTCTTTGATTTTAGCTCCGATCTCTACCATGAATATACCCTCCAGTATTCTAACAAACAATAAACCTTCTGTTGAAATCATAAAATTTGTGCTCAACTATTAGTTGAATACTTAAATTTTACCATTTTCAGAAGGTTTAGCTAAATAATAGTCACTGTTGATTGATTCCTTAAAACAGCTGTTTAAAAAGCAATAGTTATTTCAATATATCGATCAATTCTTTTTTTGCTGCAGCTGAGGCCGGTAAATAACTAAAGCCTACTCCGATCAAAACCGAAGTCCCGATCGAAATGAATACCGTCATCATATCAGGGCGAACAGAAAACGGCAGTGCAAAGGACGCACCAAAAGCAATCAGAATACCTAAAATATAGCCGATAATACCGCCGCTTGCTGTTAAAACAATTCCTTCAAATAGAAATTGTAATTTGATTGATTTGGCATTTGCCCCAAGTGCACGCCGAATCCCGATTTCCTTTGTTCGTTCTGAGACCGAGATATACATCATATTCATTACACCCACACCCGCAATAAATAATGAAATAGCTGCTACTGCGCTGATAAAAAGAGTCATCTGATCTAGCATTGATCCTAGTTGTTTAATTTCAGAGCTTGGATCATAGCTTTGATATTCTCCTAGCGTTCGACTCTCACCATTCATGTTGAGCTGTTTTAATACCTTGGTCATTGCCGCTTCGTTATTCGCTTTCGCATTGAACTTAATAGCTAAAACGGAATGATCCTCTTTTTTTCCTAAATAGCGTGTGTACGTCTTTTTTGGAAAAAAGGCCAATGGTTCATAGTTTTGTGGTCCGATTTCACCCGAAGTATTTGCAGATACACCAACAACTGTAAAAACTTGACCATTTAAATCAAAGCCTTTATTCAATGCCGCTTCTTTTGAACCAAAAAGCTGTTTTGCTACAACCTCATCAAGAACGACAACCTTATTCAAGCTATCACTGTCCGCTGCATTCAACTGACGTCCGTTTAAAATAGATAAATTTGTTTCCTTCGTCGGATTAACGGTCATTGACAGCTTCGTATTCTTATCATAAAAATCAACTGTTGGATTACTATCTTTTTTCGTTGCTTTATAATAAGAAACATTCTTTACTTCCGGCAAGTTTGCAACCATATCTTTATCAGTCTGCGAGATACCGCTATTGTCACTGACCAAATTATCAAAATCATTGTATTTAATATTGATGTATTTTGTTTGTCCTGTTTCATCTGTACCAGTTGTCTCAGATAAAATGTTTCGTTTAAACCCATTTCCTAAAGCAACGATCATGATAACTGCGGCAATCCCAATAATGATACCCACCATTGTTAAGAAACTACGACGTTTATTTTTAAAAATGGAGCGAAAGGCGGTCCTCCAGAGTATGTACTTTCTCACGACTGCAGCACCTCCTCGATCATTTTCCCATCTCTGATTTTTAATAGCCGATCACAGTAAACAACTGTTTCAGGATCGTGTGTTACTAAAATAATTGTTACACCTTCATCGTTAAGCTGCTTGAATAGCTGCATGATTTCATCCGTTGTGTGGGTATCCAGTGCTCCGGTTGGTTCATCTGCAATAATAAAATTTGGCTGATTAATCAACGCTCGCGCTATTGCTACTCGCTGCTGCTGTCCACCAGATAATTGCTTAGGAAGCTGATCCAGTTTTTCTGATAATCCGACTCTTTTTAAGGCGTCCTTCACTTTCTTTTGTGTTTCATTATGTTTAGCCCCTTTATATAAAAGAGGCAACTCAACATTTTCAGCCACTGACAAATTTTCAATCAAACTAAAATTTTGAAAAACAAACCCTACAGAGCGATTGCGAATCTCAGATAATTCTTCATCCTTGAAATCTCCAATTTCACGTCCATTAAATAGATACCTTCCGTCAAAATGACGATCAATAAAACCTAAAAGATTAATCAATGTCGATTTTCCTGACCCAGAAGGTCCCATAATGGCGACAAACTCTCCTGCGGCAATTGAAAAATTGACATCTTCTAAAACAGTTAACTGTGTGTCCCCGGTCTCATAATATTTATACACATGCTCCAATTTAATCATTCGCAGCTACCTGAATTTCCGAACCGTCCTTTAGCTCATCATCTGGATTTTCAATGATTTTATCATTGGCTTTCAATCCTTTTTGTACTATATTATGCCCACTGACAGTTACTATTTGAATCGCTGTTTTCTTGACCTTGCCATTTACATATTTATAAACATATTGTTCATTTTTTGTTTTCTTTATCGCAGAATCAGGCAACAAAAGCTGCTTTTGCTGCAAAGTTACTAAAGTTGATAAATCATCTGTCCAAGGAAAGTCCCCTTCTACAATAAATTCGTAGGAAGCGACATTGCTGTTGTCCCCGCTAGTTGGTAACGCACTAGTAGCAATACTTTTAATCGTTCCGTCAACTTTTTTATCATTGCCGACCGTCGTTACTTGAACTGTTTGACCAGGCACCAATTTGTCTAAGTCATATTCCGTAACAATTCCTTTGACCTGCTTCTCTTTGCTAGATACCGTTACTACAGGAACTTCAGGACTACCTTTTCCTTTTTCATCCACCGAGGCAATCCCCGCAATTTCTGAACTGACTGTCGATGATGCTTGTTTCTGTTGTCCAGCTAATACATCTTTAGCCGATTGAACATCCTCATAAGCACTTTGTACTGCAAAACGTGATTGACTCAATTGATCATTCGCTGTTTGCAATTCTCCCTGCTGCTGTTTTAACTGTTCATTTAAAGCCGTCTTTTCTTCTTCTTTTGCTTGTGTCATTTTTTGCTGTGTATCATTGATTTGATTGGTAATTGTTTGTACTTGTCTTTCATTTGCCGCTACAGTCGCCTCTGCTTGTGAAGCATCTAATGAGCTTTTTTCTACCGCATGCCGCTGTGAGACTGTTTCATTTTCCACGGCTTCATTCTGATACTCAATTAATGGCGTTCCAATTGCGACCTCTTCACCGTTACTTACAGGAATATTTTTAATTCTCCCTTTATTTCCATCAAAAAAATAGAGCTGCTTCTTAAGTGGTTCCACTTTACCTTTAAGTTGTAACGGATCAGCTGCTTTTACTGTAAAGACATGATATGGCGATTCTTTCTTTTTAGAATTTAATGCAAAAAAGCCACATCCGGCTAACACTACACCGATCACTCCGACTAACATAAGCTTCGTTTTCTTCTTCATAAATTTCCTCCAAATAAACTTTCTATAGTCAGTTTACAAGGTCAGAAAATTTTTCAACATCGAATCAACATAGTATAAACTAACAAAAAAGTAATGCCGAAAAAGTTTCTAAGTCTTTTCATTTATAAAGCTAAATATACTCGTGAGACCGATGCGAACTTTTATAATTAACAACGAATTATAGGTTATGCGTTGATATCCAATTGTGTTTTATTTAAAAATTTAATTTATGAATTAAAAAAATTAAAAAGAAGGAAAAAATATTTAGTCTATTTTTGATACTGTAAGATTGCAGTAATAACAAAGAAATAAGGCGAATTTATTAATAGATGATTTTAACTAATCCCTAAATATTTATTCGCTGATAGGAGTGGTATTTATGGCAAGAATATTAATCATAACAAAAAATTTAATGGTTGAAAGAGATTTGCAAGCAATCCTACAACGTTCAAATGATGAAGTATATTGTTCTTGCGATTTATTAAATGATGCTCAATTTTTTCCACAAATTATCAAGTATTTCTCATTGGTCATTTTTAGTGACACTGTCTCTACTTTAGATATTTCGAAGTCTTATGCCTTCTTCAAGAAAAATGGTTTGTTTATTTTGAGAAAAGGAAATAAAGAAGATCTAACGAAGTCAGAATTTTCTCATTTGATCAATGTAATTGATGATTGGATTGAACCTGAAGCAACGGATATGGAGATCACGGAAAAAATTGCTAAACTCGCAAGTGAACAGGAACATACAGTTTTTGCTGCTGGAAAGAATCATAGCTTACAAAAAGAAAAGAACTCTGAGCTATTCTTTTTCAGTCTTTCTTCAAACGAAAAAAAATTATTGTACCATCTCTATGACTATCAAAAAGATGGGAAAGTGCTCTCTCGAGAAAAGATGTGCTCATTAATTTGGGAGACAGAAGCAACAAGATCCAATTTATGCCAGCTTTCTAACTTGGCCAATCGAATCAAAAAGAAACTAGCTATCTACCAGTTTCCTGATGGCGAATTGACCACGTCTTGGAATAAGGGATACTTTTTAGGTGACTTATTATTTAGTGAAATAGAAAAAAATATGAGTTAACTAAGTCTAAGAGGCTTGTAGAAAAAGTTGATTACTCACCTCATCTTCACCATAACAAATAGAAGGATGCTTATTTTATTAGGTTTAACAATATAAGGAGACAGTTCATTGATAGACAATTTTATAGAAAAAGATATCCTGCGCAGAGTTAAAATCACTTATGTACTATATGAATGTAGACAAATAAAAATAAACGAGCTGGCCACGAATATAAATACTAGCTTTAACACAATCAAAAGGGATTGTTATACGATCGCCTCTAAATTAGAAAACGACTTAGTTTCCTATAAAATATCCCGATCAGAATTATCCTTTCAATTTAAACCGGACACTAGCTGTTATGAGTTGGTTCGTAAATTATATTTAGATTCACTTTTTCTGAGAGTATGCTACCGATACCTTTTGGGAAAAAATAATTATACTTCAATCTCTGAGGATGAATTTATTTCAGTGACCAAAGTGTTCAATTTAAAAAAGAAGTCTGAGAGATATTTTCGGCAAAGTTTAGGACTCAATTCTGAAGGAGAAATTGACTTCGATAATAAATTGAAAATAAGGTATATTTTTTTAGCTATCTGGATGCGGGGAATTGGCATTAGTGAGCTTAATAAAAATCCGCTCTTCTTCCAATCTGAAAAAATTGCGCTTGCTATAAGTGAGCTTTTAAAAAACAGACTCAGTAAAAAAAGTCTGCTTTATCTGCAATACTCAATTTTTTTAAGTCTTACAAGAAGAGACACTCTAATGATAGAAGCCGAAACGATCGCGTTTTTGAAGACAGGAATTATTTTTAATAGCATCAACACTTGCTTTTTACAGCAAAACGTAGAGATGGATGATCAAAATTTAGCATTCATTTCTTTTGTTTATAAAAATTTGCCTTACAACCCAGAAAGCTACCGATTAATTGAAGTAGACTATCAATACTATCGTACACGTTTAATCAAAAGTCATCCTTCTGTTGTTCAGCTGATCAGAAATTTCGAGGCAGGATTCGAAATGAATCTACTCGGGGAAATGGAATTTGAAAAACCCTTGATGGATTTAGTCTATACCACCTCTTTCGGAATTAATGAGTTTTTACTTAACCAATACTTTTTTATAAACAGCAATGATTTCCATATAAAAGAAAAAGTAAGTAAAATCATATGTGCTTGGTTAAAAGAATACTTTTCAAATACTATCACCATGTCTGAATCAATCATTTTGCAGTTTTGTCAACAAGTCATGCCGCTTTTAAAAAAAGGTGAAAAAAAGAAGATTCCCATCATAATTGTTGCTAAAGATGAATACTCTCATATGTTGTTTAGGAACAATATTAACAAGATCATTTCAGAAAACTATTTTTTTATCAATGATGAGATTTATTATTCCATCGACGATATTCCTGAGTTATTTTTTAACATTCATTGTTTTATCGTTTGCGAACGTTGCTTACTAAATCAAGAGCGAAAATTTATTCTTCCAATCTCCATCAATAACTTGACCAACGATTTAAAAGATATCTCAAATTACATCTTCACATGCGTTTTGACAAAATAATTATACGCGACACTACTCCATCTGAAACGAAAATACTTTTAGAAAAAATGGACCTTTAAATAGAAAAAAGACACTTCCCAATTGGAAAGTGTCTCAGACTGTAGACAAAAGACGTCTCGAACTCGTAATTTGAGTTTGAGACGTCTTTTTATCTGATTTCTTTCGAAATTTTGAACAAAAAAATAAAGGCTCCTTGCCTTTCCATAGCCAGGTGGCTAATTTCTTTAAATTCATTGCAGCAAACACTAGCATCGTATGCGTCGCGACTTTTTCCAAGCCTCGATACTTGGTCCAACGCATCCCATGCTTTTCTTTTGCATCCGCAAATATTCGTTCAATCGTTTGTTTCCGTTTTTTGTAAATTGATTTATTCAGATCCGTTAGGCGAAGATGTTCCACTTCATCCATCAGATCTCCCCAAACATGTCTCGTGATGACTCGTTGATGATTTTTACTTTTGGTACATTGGTTTAGCAGAGGACAGTTCACACATTCTTTTGGATTGGATTTGTATTCTCGGTACCCTTCTCGATTAACCGTTGAAAAAGCGAGCATTTGATCTTGCGGACAAATGTAACAATCATAATACTCGTCATAGAGAAACTCGTTTTTTGATAATAACCCCTTTTTCCCTTTGGGCCTTGAATAAGGCAAACAAGGTCGAAGGTTCAAATGAGTCAAAAAGTGAACAAACTTAGGTGTCTTATACCCAGCATCAGCGACAACACAGTTGATTTCAGGAAAAAGTCTCTTCGATTGTTTGACGAGCTGAAAGGCGACTTGACTGTCATGAATATTTCCAGGAGTGATGATTGTGCTAAGAATAAATCCGTTGTCGTCGCATGAAGTATGGGCAGAATAAGCAAATTGTTTTTCTCGTTCGCCTTTGACGTAGTAGCCGCTTTCCGGATCAGCCTTACTTATTTTTCTTTCTTTCAGCTTCACTTCCTTTTCTAAGTCCAAAGTAAAAGGGCGTTTTCCGGCCTCTATTCGTTGACGATTGATCTCATCTTCTAATTCATCCTGATAGGCTTTCGCTTCATCATGGGTCATTTCTTTCGTAAACTTATGTTTATTGGCGTTAGCTTTGATGTGGGTAGAATCAAGATACAAATTATCCTCTGTTACAAAACCTGCTTTAACTGCTTGTTCTAAAATATAGGCAAAAATATCCTCAAACACCGTCGTTTCTCTAAATCGGCGGACATAATTCTTTCCAAAAGTTGAGAAATGGGGGATTTTCTCCTCGAAGGAATAGCCTAAAAACCAGCGGTAAGCGACATTGGTATCGACTTCCTTAATGGTTTGTCGCATGGAACGGATACCGAATAAATACTGAATAAACACCAATTTGATCAGAATCACTGGATCGATACTTGGGCGACCTAAATCGGAGTAAGTGGCTTCGACGATTGGATAAATAAATTCAAAATCAAGCGCGGCATCAATCTTTCGAACGAGATGATCTTGAGGAACTAGATCATCAATCGTAAGCATCGCAAATTGATTTCTACCATTCGTATTGTTTTTAGACATCATAACTATCACTCCTTGCATTCGTTTTCATAAATCTATTATAAAAGAAAAGACTGTAGACATCATCCATAAAATGGACTTTGTCTACAGTCTGAGACACTTCCCAATTGGAAAGTGTCTTTGAATTTCTGTATAAACGAATTAACGTTTTGAGAACTGTGAAGCTTTACGAGCTTTCTTAAGACCTGGTTTTTTACGTTCAACCATACGTGAATCACGAGTAAGTAATCCAGCGCGTTTTAATGGTGCACGGAAATCAGGATCTACTTCTAATAAAGCGCGTGAGATACCGTGACGGATAGCGCCGGCTTGACCTGCGTAGCCCCCACCGTTTACGTTTACGAATACATCATATGAACCAGCTGTTTCAGTAACACCAAATGGTTGGTTGATTACTAAACGTAGGTCAGCGTGTGGGATATATTCTTCAACGTCTTTTTTATTTACAGTAATTTTACCAGTTCCTGGTACTAAACGTACGCGAGCAACTGCATTTTTACGACGGCCTGTGCCGCTATATTGAACTTGTGCCAATGAATTTCCCTCCTATTAAATTAAGTTTGTGATGTCTAAGACTTCTGGTTGTTGTGCTGCATGTGGATGTTCTGCTCCACCGTAAACGTGAAGTTTCATGCCTTGAGCGCGACCTAAAGTGTTTTTAGGAAGCATACCTTTAACAGAAGTTTCGACCAAACGGCGAGAATTTTTAGCACGCATTTCGCCTGCTGAGATTGATTTCAATCCACCAGGGAAGTTTGAGTGACGGTAGTAAATCTTGTCAGTTGCTTTCTTACCTGTCAATTTAACTTTATCTGCATTAATTACAATTACAAAATCACCAGTGTCAATGTGTGGTGTGAATGTTGGTTTATTTTTTCCGCGTAGCATTGATGCAACAACTGTTGAAAGACGTCCTAAAGGAACATCAGTTGCGTCTACTACGTACCATTTGCGATCTACTTCGCCTGGCTTAGCCATATATGTTGTACGCACGTTTTTTTCCTCCAATTTCGATTTCGAATGTTTGACAAACACTTGAGTTTCCGGGGCTCTCGTGGGGCAAACAATACCATTTACCATAATACTTGCAAAGCCTTGCCATGTCAATGTTTTTCTCTTTGAAAACGCAAAATATTTTCATTTTCTCTAACTTCTTCTACTATTCACTATCCTTTCTTTTATACAGGTCAAAATGAATAAAGAAACGTATTTTCAAAAATATTTTGCATAAATATTTAAAAAGTGCTTGCTTTTTGTATTTTACGATGCTAATATGACTTCAACACATTAATTAGAATTTAATGAAAAAGCGATAAGGGAGCAATCAGGATGAAAGAAAAAGTGATTTTAGCATACTCAGGTGGTTTAGATACTTCGGTTTCAATCAAATGGCTCGTCGACGAAGGCTACGACGTGATTGCCTGCTGTTTGGACATTGGCGAAGGTCGCGACACCGAATTTATTAAAAATAAAGCATTGCAGGTTGGGGCAACAGAATCCTATGCAATTGATGCCCGCGAGGAGTTCTCGCAAGATTTTGTTTTAGTCGCATTGCAAGGCAATACATACTACGAAAATTCTTACCCGCTAGTTTCTGCTTTGTCTCGTCCGTTGATTTCAAAGAAATTAGTTGAATTGGCTCACCAAACAGGCGCAACGACAATTGCTCACGGATGTACTGGTAAAGGAAATGACCAAGTCCGTTTTGAAGTTTCCATCGCCGCTCTTGATCCGAACTTGAAGATCATTGCACCGGTCCGTGAATGGAAATGGTCCCGGGAAGAAGAAATCAACTATGCAGCTGAAAAAGGAGTACCGATTCCAGCGGATTTGGATAATCCTTACTCAATTGACCAAAATTTATGGGGACGTGCCTGCGAATGCGGCATTCTAGAAGATCCTTGGGCAACTCCGCCAGCGGGTGCCTATGCGATTACTGCTGAACTAGAAGATACACCAGATAAGCCAACGATCCTTGAGATCACGTTTGAAAAAGGGGTACCAACTGCATTAGATGGAGAAGAATTATCATTAGCTAAATTGATCATGAAGCTAAATACCATCGCAGGTGTACATGGCATTGGCAGAATCGACCATATTGAAAATCGTCTGGTCGGCATCAAATCTCGGGAAGTTTACGAATGCCCAGGTGCAGAAGTATTAATGAAGGCACATAAAGAATTAGAAGATTTAGTATTTGTTCGCGAGATGGCTCATTTCAAACCAGTCATTGAACAACAACTATGTCAAATGATCTACGATGGTCTGTGGTTCAATCCAACGATGGATGCCTTGATCGCATTCTTGAAGCAATCACAAGAAGTCGTGAACGGCGTACTCCGTGTGAAATTATTCAAAGGCAATGTGATCGTTGAAGGACGTAAATCTGACAACAGCTTATACAACGAAAATTTGGCGACTTATACATCTGCCGATACGTTCGACCAAGAAGCAGCAATCGGCTTCATAAAACTATGGGGCTTGCCAACCAAGGTAAACGCTGAGGTCCAAGCTGGAAACAAGCAGACCACTGTACAATAAGAAAAATTTGAAATCATGAAAGTGCAAGAGAAACTAGATGTGAGGCGGCTTTTACTTGCCGGTAAATAAGGCCGTCCGGTTTCACATCTTGCCATTGCTCATAGGAGAGTTTCTTTTCCGGTCAGGAAATAAGGAAACCAGCAATGTTTTCATCCTGAGGTATCTGAAAAGATGCCTCCTCCCTAAAAGAAAAGCGCGAGTTATGCGCTGAAAAAAGACCGTTGCGACGGTCTTTTTTGTTAAAAATTCATAGACAAAAGCGAGGATAAAACAATGGCAAAATTATGGGGCGGACGTTTTGATGGAAAAAACGAAGCGTGGATCGACGCTTTTGGTGCTTCGATTCCCTTTGATCAGCAATTAGCAACACAAGATATTACCGGCAGCTTAGCACATGTCAAAATGCTCGGCGAAACGGGCATCATCACAAAAGAAGAAGCGCAGCAAATCACTACGGGTCTCAATATATTAGCAGAAAAAGCCGCAAAGGATGAACTGACCTTTACGATTGAAAATGAAGACATTCATTTGAACTTGGAAAAAATGCTTCATGACGAGATTGGACCTGTCGCTGGAAAACTCCACACTGCTCGCAGCCGAAACGATCAGGTTGCGACAGATATGCATTTATATTTGAAGGAACATCTAACTGAGATTATTGAGAAAGTCCACCATTTCAGAGCGGTCTTAGTTAATAAAGCTGAAGAGCATGTCGAAACAATCATGCCCGGCTACACTCACCTGCAACATGCTCAGCCGATTTCTTTTGGGCATCACTTAATGGCCTATTATGGCATGCTGACACGTGATCAGGCACGTTTGGAGGAAAGTATGAAGCGCGTGGATATCTCGCCGTTAGGCTGTGCAGCTTTAGCTGGTACGACATTTCCAATTGATCGTCAGATGACCGCAGATGAGCTAGGCTTCAGCGACCTATACATGAATAGCCTTGATGGCGTCAGTGATCGTGACTTCATTTTAGAATTTTTAAGCAATAGTTCGATTTTAATGATGCACCTTTCACGTTTTTGTGAGGAAATCATATTATGGTGCAGCCATGAATTTAAATTTGTCGAACTGACCGATACCTTTTCAACGGGCAGCTCCATCATGCCTCAAAAGAAAAATCCCGATATGGCGGAATTAATCCGCGGCAAATCAGGACGAGTATTTGGTGATTTAATTGGCTTGCTCACCGTAATTAAGGGCTTACCGCTGGCTTATAACAAAGACCTGCAAGAAGATAAAGAAGGCATGTTTGACACGGTCCACACCGTAGCGACAAGCTTAGATATCATGGCCGGGATGATTGATACAATGACCGTTAACACCCAGATCATGCACGATGCGACGGAAAAAGATTTTTCAAATGCGACAGAATTAGCTGATTATTTAGCCACAAAAGGCATTCCTTTCCGCCAAGCACACGAAATTGTTGGAAAACTTGTATTAGAGTGTACGCAAAAAGGAATCTACCTGCAAGACGTCTCATTAGAAGAATATCAAGCCATCAATCCGGTGATCGAAGAAGACATCTATGATACGCTAGCTTCAAAAACAGCAATTACTCGCCGCCATTCATTAGGCGGAACTGGTTTCGACCAAGTCAAAAAGCAAATCGAACTAGCTAAAACAGCCTTATAAAGTGTCAAAAGGACTATCCGCAATGGACAGTCCTTTTGCTTATGCCTTTGTATAAACCGAGGTTGCAGTTTCTTTTAAAACCTCATTTAATTCTATGATATTTTGTTTCCCTTGTTCAGATAACCAAGCAATTGCCTTTTCTTCGCTCTCTTTCACAAATGGTTCGACGCCATTCGCCCAGGTTGCTCTGCCGCATAATACGCCATTAAAGGTTGAACCTGACTGCTTCGCAAAACGTAACGTTTCCTGAAACAACTCGGCACTAACACCAGCGCTCAAGAAAATGAATGGCAACTCGGTTGCATCAGATTGTTCTTTAAAATACGCCGCTGCTTCTGCTTGTGTATAGCAGACTGTTTCGCCAAACCCTTCAACAAAATTCATATTTACCGGCACTTCCACTTTCAACACATCAACCTGATAACGTTCCTGTGAAAATTCCTGCATCGCGCCAATCACCTTACGTGGTTTTACTTGAGCATACTCCTGGGAAGTCGCGTCTGCGATCTCTGCATCATAAGAAACAATCTCCAAGAAAAATGGAATACCTTCTGCTGTACATTCTGAGCCGATTCGTTCCATGTACGCACGTTTTTGTTCATTGATCTCTTCTGGTTCATCCACGTCATAATAGAGTAAGAACTTACAAGCATCTGCCCCAGCCTCTTTCAAACGTCTCACTGACCAAACATTCAATACATCAGGCAAGCGCCCCGGTGTTGTCGCATCGTAGCCAGTTTTTTCATAAGCCAGAAGCAAACCGCATTCGGCGTCGCGCACCTCTGCTGCTGGCAACCCGTATTCCGGATCCAATAAGATCGCTGAAGCATAAGGCGTGAGCTGTTGAGAAACCAACTCTTTGAATTTGATTACATCATCCGTTGTCGCTTCCTTATAGTTACCGATCATTTTCTTCAAAGCGCCCCGCTGATCAATCGCCAAAGCCCCGATAACACCATTCTCATTCGTTAGCTGATCGAGATATTTTTTCTTTCCTGCACTGATTGTCTTCATTCATTTTCACCTATTTTTTCATTTAGTAGTGTCGCAATTTCCGCTTTTGATTGCGCAGCTTTTAGTTTTTCAGTCACTTCATTGCGCATCAATAATCGTGCAACCGCGGATAATAATTTCAAGTGTGTGGTCCCTGCTTCTGTGTCTGGAATAAATAGCGCAATAATAAAGTCGATCAATTGTCCATCTAAACTATTCCATTCAATTCCTTTATTTAAGGTAACAATGAGAATGCTTGGCTCGCTGATCGATTGATCTTTCGCATGTGGAATGGCAAAGCCGTCCATCATTCCGGTAGTACCTTCGTTCTCTCTTTCCACCAGTCTTTGATAAACGTGCTTCTCATCTGCTGAGATCCCCGTCTCTACCGCTTGCTTGGCTAAAAATTCAAAGACTTCTTTTTGTGTCGTCAAAGTCTGATCTAAAAATATTTTCTCTTCTTGAATGATTCCCATTACGTACTCCTTTACTTGGCCACTGCTGATTTTTCTACCTGTTCTGCCGCTTGCTTTTCTTTTTTTGCTACACTGCTCTTTTGAATCAGGCCTAAGATCACACCGCCGACAAGCGCACCAATCAAAATCGAAGCGACCCACTGAATTTTCCCTGTAACAACTGGCAACACTAAGAATCCACCATGAGGTGCAGGCACTTGAACACCAAACATATAGGTAAGAACAGCGGCAATCGAAGAACCTAGCATCATCGTAGGTAATACACGAATCGGATCTTTTGCGGCAAAAGGAATTGCCCCTTCGGTAATATGTGTAGAACCTAAGATAAAGTTAACTAATCCGGCATTACGATCATTTGTATCAAAATATTTTCCAAAGAATAATGTCGCGAAGCCTGTAATCAACGGTGGCGCGATACAAGCTGCTGACACACCAGCCATGAAAGTCGTATTGCCTTGCGCTAATAACGCCGTTCCCGTAACATACGCTGCTTTATTGACCGGTCCTCCCATATCAAAGGCACACATACAGCCGACGATCACACCAAGAATTAACGGATTAGAATTTTCAAAGCCGGCTAAGAAGCTCATCATACCTTCATTGACAGCCTTCATCGGATCAGCTAATAGCGACATGATAATACCAATTACTGCAACTCCGATCACTGGATATAAGAAGATTGCTTTTAAGCCATCCAGTTGTTTTGGTAAGCCTGCCATCACTTTTTGCAGAAGTAAGATCAAGTAACCCGCAAGAAAACCTGCCAGAATTCCGCCTAGGAACCCGGTCCCTCCATTAGTTGCGACAATTCCACCGACAAAACCGACTACTAACCCCGGTCGTTTAGCGATTCCTTCCGCGATATAAGCAGCTAAAACAGGAACCATCATTCCCATTGCTGCATCACCGACACTTTTTAGCATCGCGGCCGTCGCATTATATTGTGCATTCTCTGGATCGAAGGAATAAATTCCCCAAACAGCAAATGAGATTGCGATCAAAACACCGCCTGCCACTACGAAAGGAAGCATGTGGGAAACACCATTCATCAAATTTTTATAAATGCTGCGACCGAAACTTGTGTTAGATCCCGTCTCTTCTTCTAAAGCGTCCACTGCTTGATTTTCTGCTGCTACTGAGCCTTTTCCAGCCAAAGCGTCATCAATTAAACGTTCCGCATCTTTGATTCCGGTACTAACCGACACATCAATAATTCGTTTCCCGGCAAATCGTTCTGGATGAACATCTTTGTCTGCCGCGATAATAACGGCTTCTGCATGCTTGATTTCTTCAGCAGTCAGTTCATTTTCAATCCCAATCTGACCATGGGTTTCGACTTTGATGGTCACGCCTTTTTTCTTAGCCGCTTGTTCCAATGCTTCTTGCGCCATATACGTGTGAGCAATACCTGTCGGACAACCTGTTGCTGCGATTAATTGATAATTTCCCATGTTTTTAACCCCTCTTCTTTGACTTCAATTTGTTTACTTAGTTCTTTTACATCCGAAAAATCAGTCAGCCCCTTGCGAAATGCAGTAGAACTTCCTGCGGCTAAACTTTTGCGTAACGTCTCTTCCAGCGGCTGCTCCGTTAAATAACCAGCCAAAAAGGTTCCTAATAATGTATCTCCGGCACAAGCTGTGTTGACTACTTTTCCTATTGGCGAATTCCCACGAATAATCTTAGTCTGACTGAAAAAAATTGCTCCTCCACTGCCAAGTGATAGCAGCACATTTTGCGCTCCTGCTTTTATCAATTGCTGTCCATAAAATAAATAGGCTTCTTCTGAATCAATAATTTCGCCAAACCATGAAGCTAGCTCCTCTTCGTTTGGCTTCAGTAGAAAGGGGTGGTAGGGCAAACAGTCCATGATCTCCTTGTAGCTGCTATCAATGATCAGATGAACATCACGTTCTTGACAAATCCGACTAATATCGACTAATATTGTCGATTCAATCCCCCTCGGCAAACTTCCCGAGATACAGAGATAATCTTCAGCCTGCAAGTTTCTAATTTGATCCAAAAAAACTTCAACCTTTTCCTGCGGTATTTCTGGACCTTGATTGACTAATTTGTATTCCTCCTTTGTTTGATTGACTTGAGTAAACACATTGATCCGTGTCATCCCAGGAACTTCAATAAAATCAGTGCTGATCTCCTTTTCCTGTAAATAATCTTCTATATAATTCCCAGTAAACCCAGCACGAAAACCTAGTGCGGTCGTATCAACTCCCAGCATTTTTAGGATCAGTGAAACGTTGACTCCTTTTCCATTTGCTTGGATATCATCATCCTTTGTTCGGTTTACAGTAAAAGGCTCCATAGTATCTGTTTCAATAAATAGATCGATTGCTAAATTCAAGGTACAAGTGTAAATGGACATAAGTGACGACCTCCTTGATCTTATTATGAGGCAGTCATAGACGAAAAGGTTTTCATATTCTAAGCTAATGACTGAAAAGCTTTACATCTTTTAATTACTCGTGATACCTTTAACTCGTGATAATTGAAAGAAGGTTAATGAAGCAATGGATCATAAATTGAGCGAAACAGAACAATACCTTTGGGATTACATTGAAAGTCACATTCTCGATATTCCCAACTACTCGATCGTCAAACTTAGTGAACAGGCCAATGTTTCTACGGCTACGATTGTTCGCACAATGAAAAAGAAAGGCTATGAAGGATTCACTGCCTTTAAACATCATCTAAAGGAACAAGAAAATAAAAATATCAATTTCTCTTCATTAGATAAAGTCGATAAAGGGATTCGACGAGCTATTCTAAAGAATGAACAGGAAGTCGTCCGAACCATCAATATGATAGAAATTGGCAATATTGAAGATGCCATCCAAAAAATCAAATTCGCGGAACGAGTAATCATCTTTGCTCGAGGATTCTCAGAGATGATCGGACAGGAAATGATGGTGAAGTTTCAATTGACGGGGAAGAATTGTCAAATGCATAACGACCCAGAGATCATCAAAAATATCAGTCGAAAACTAACCAAGCGAGATATTGTCATTTTCATTTCATTAAATGGAGAGACAAAAGAACTCGTCGTCGCCGCCAAAAATTGTTACGAGTTCGAAATCGGTTCAATTTTATTAACCGCCAACAATGCCTCCAGTCTAATGAACTATTGCGAGATTGCTTTGGTCGGCTTCAAGTCTGAAGGATCTTATTTTCCTGATTATGAAGTTCGATCAAGGCTCCCCTTACAAATCATCGCGAGAATTTTATTGGATTCCTATGCTTTACGAGTTGCGGATAGTTAATATGCAACAACATATGTTCAAATAAAATGAATTAATTTAGTAAAAAGAATTTAAGCAACAGAAAAGGCACACATCATTAATGATGTGTGCCTTTTCTGAACGAATTAAGCATCGATTTCTGGTGCTTTTCCTAAATGAGCTTGGATCATCCAAATGCGTTTTTCAGTGGCTGTTTTGAATTCGATGAAGATATCTTGTGTTGGATCATCGCCTTCTTCGCCAGTAACGTCAATCCCTTTTTGATAAAGATCAGCCAAGTAACGATAGTTCTTAACAAGAATTGCTAACCGTTCTTCCATCGTACGATCCCAGCGTCCTACTTCATCAGAAATTTTTGTATTATCTGCCATTTCGCGTAATGTTGAATAAGGTGAGCCATCTAATGTAATCAAGCGTTCTGAGATCTCATCCAATTGATCATTTACATCATCCATAAAATCATCCATCATTGGGTGCAATGTCAAGAAGCCAGGGCCGCGCATATACCAATGAGTTTGGTGAATGACCATAGACATTTGACTTAAATCGGCAACTAATTGGTTCAATACTTCTTTGGTTTTCTCAAATTTCATTCCTTTGTACCTCCTAATTTTTACTCTAATAAAAGCATAATACAATTATGATAAAAGTACAAAGAAAATGCTGGTAAAGTGCTTTTTTTTCGTATCTTATTGAAAAAGGAGGTGAGAACAATCGTAAATTTCATTTTTGGTACAATTATTGGCTCATTTTTAGCTGTCGTTTGTGTTCGCATTCCTTGAAATGAGTCTTTGATTTATCCGCCTTCACATTGTGATCATTGCGGTCACCCGCTTCGAGCGATTGAACTGATTCCGCTACTCTCAGCTTTGAAGCAAAGATTCCATTGTACTCACTGTCAGCAAAGATTCTCTGCGCGAAGTTTTTGGTTAGAATTATTTTGCGGGATTCTCTTTGTAATTTTTTTACAGGATTTAGATTGGAAAAGCCTATGGCAAGTATTCTGGTTATTGAGCTCCCTTGTTTTAGCCGTAATCGACTGGGATCATATGATTGTCGAGATGAGAATTTTTGGGGGAACGGGAGTGATTTTATTAATTAGCGGAGCGGTTCTATTTCATCCGCATTGGTTCCAACCATTAATTGTTTGCGGAGTATTTTTCTTCAGTCAAAAAATACTCCCAGACAGTTTAGGTCTGGGAGATCTTTGGGTAATTGGATTATGGAGTTTCTTTTTATCTTGGTATGAATTGTTACAGGTCCTATTTATCGCTTCACTCAGTGGTTTGATTTTTTTCGGTTATCAGACCTTGCGTAAAAAGATTCCTGAACAGCTGCCGTTTTTACCCTTCTTATTTATCGGCCTTCTATTATTCCTGCTAAAAAACCGTTAAGCGTTCCAATGATTACGGATAAAGCCCTTACGTCCCGAACCTTCACTGTAAGCATCGTAGTGTTCGGGATTTTTTCGATAAAAATCCTGATGATACGCTTCAGCAGGATAAAAGGCTTGAGCCGGTTCAATCGATGTTACGATTGGTTCTTTGAAACGACCGCTGGCTTGTAGTCGTTCCTTCGAAGCTTCCGCCACTTCTTTTTGTTCTGGAGTAGCATAATAAATTACCGGCCGATAGGAATCTCCCCGATCCGCAAATTGACCAAAGGCATCTGTAGGATCGGTTTGCTGCCAATAGATTTCTACCAGCTGCTGATAAGAAATCACCGCTGGATCAAATGTAATTTCTACGGCTTCCGTATGGCCTGTCGTACCACTGCAAACTTCTTCATAGGTTGGATTTGGTACATGTCCGCCTGTGTAACCGGAAATAACTTGCTTGATACCAGGCATCTGGTCAAATGGTTTCACCATACACCAAAAACAGCCTCCAGCAAAAATTGCTTTTTCTTCTGCCATAAAATATGCCTCCTTTTGATCTCATCATAACCCTTTTTAGAAAAATTGAAATGAATCTGCTCAGACACTCGTAAAAAAAAGAGAATGTCCCAGATTATTGAGTCATTCCCATAAATAGTATTTCGCTTTTTTAATAATTATCCGTATCAATCGGATAAATTATTTTTCCGTAACCAGTATAATCATAATGCGTTCCAGCACTAATTTTATCCACACTGCTGTCATCAAAGAATAATTGATTGTCGTCATCTTTATCAAGGTTCGGTAATTTTTTCTTTGTAGGCAATCCGAGCTGCTTCTTCACGATATTTTGTTCCTCTAACAGATTATTCAATCCCAAAATTTGGAAATAAATATCACTGATCATCTCGCCCTGGCCTTCTAGCTGTGTCTGTTGGATGTTCTTTGCAGCAGGTGTGTAATCTGTTGCGATCGTCAGCATCTCACTCCAGCTCAAATCGGTCTTTACATAATCTTCCACTGCACGCAAATATTTTTTATACTTTGTGACAGAGTCAACAGAAAGAATTTTATGAATGATCTTAGATAAAATTTCTCGTTGCCTTGCCTGTCTGCCCACGTCACCTTTTGGGTCCTCGTGGCGCATCCGCACATATTCTAATGCGTGTCTGCCATCTAGAACCTGCTTTCCCTTTTTGACATGCACACCGTCCAAAGTAAAATCAATCTTGTTGTCGACCTCAATTCCGCCAACCGCATCAACTAATGTTTTTAGCCCCTTCATATTGATCTCAACATAATAATCAACAGGAACATCTAGCATTTCTTGAACACTTTCGATCGCCATCTTAGTACCACCTAGTGAATAGGCCGCATTCAATTTATCATAATAGGTATCGCCCTTCGCGACATAATTATTCTTGTCACCTTTATACCCAACAATCTGAGTATAAATATCGCGATCCAAACTTGTCATTAGCGTTTGTTTTTTCTTAGGATTAATAGTAACTAACATCATGGAATCCGAGCGTCCTTGATAGTTCCGCCCTTTATCACCTGTATCTGTTCCCATTAGTAAAATAGAGAATGGTTCCCCGCTTTTTAAATCGACCTTATCCGAACGTGTACTTTTATAATTGACTTTTTTAGTCATTTTATTGATTGCTTGATCAACATCATTATTCACTTTTAATAAATAGACAGTCGCCGTTCCAACAAGTAGCACGATGATTCCCACGACAATCAAGATAATTTTCTTTGCTCTGCTCATATGGCACCTCAGAAATTTTATATCCCTATATTTTTTGTCATTCTCTCATAAAATGACTTTTGGCAATAGTCTTTATACAGCGCTCTAAACGAAATTTAACATCTGTTCAACGTGAGCCTGCTTATTTG
This sequence comes from Enterococcus avium ATCC 14025, assembly GCF_000406965.1. Classification (GTDB taxonomy): domain Bacteria; phylum Bacillota; class Bacilli; order Lactobacillales; family Enterococcaceae; genus Enterococcus_A; species Enterococcus_A avium. Next base: position 278,932 of record NZ_KE136367.1, read on the forward strand.
CCAGATACCTTTTTATAATAGCCTGAAAATAAAAAGACCACAAGATTCTTTTTCAGAATCTTGTGGTCTTTTAAAGCCAGAATTTTCTAGCCTAATGGATTATTCAAAGCGTCTTCAGCTGCCATTTGCGCTTCAATATCAGAGATACTGTAGACATTTTCGCTAGCTACAACAACTTCCTTTGGTTCCATGTTACGGTAAGTTGACATACCTGTACCAGCAGGAATGATTTTACCGATGATAACATTTTCCTTCAATCCAAGTAATGGATCTTTCTTACCGCGGATCGCAGCATCCGTCAAGACACGAGTTGTTTCTTGGAATGATGCGGCAGATAAGAAGCTGTTTGTTTCTAATGAAGCTTTTGTAATACCAAGCAAGACTGGACGAGATGTCGCAGGTGTGCCACCAGCAACCAATGTATTGTAGTTTTGATCTTTAAAGTCAGCAATATCAAGCAATGTACCTGGCAAGATATCTGTGTCACCTGGGTCCATAACACGGACTTTACGCAACATTTGACGAACCATTACTTCAATATGTTTATCGCCGATCTCTACCCCTTGCATCCGGTAAACACGTTGAACTTCACGCAACAGGTATGTTTCAACGGAGATTACATCGCGTACTTGCAATAAGTGTTTAGGATCAATTGATCCTTCTGTTAATTGCGCACCACGATGAACCATATCACCTTCGACAACTTTCATGCGAGCAGTGTAAGGTACCGTATACGTACGAGTATCCGTTTCACCTTTGACGGTAACTTCTTTCGTACGAGTCGCAGCATCTTCAGCAATCTCAACGACTTCACCAGTAACTTCAGTAATAACCGCCAAACCTTTAGGATTACGTGCTTCGAAGATTTCTTGGACACGAGGAAGACCTTGTGTAATATCATCTCCAGCAACCCCACCGGTATGGAATGTACGCATAGTTAACTGAGTACCAGGTTCACCGATTGATTGAGCAGCAATAGTACCAACCGCTTCGCCGACTTCAACGTCATCACCAGTTGCCAAGTTGCGTCCATAACAATGTTTACATACACCATGTTTTGTATTACATGTGAAGACTGAACGAATCGTTAATTTCTCAACGCCAGCATCAATAATACGTTTCGCATCTGCTTCGCTGATCAGTGCATCAGCAGGCAATAGAACTTCACCAGTTTCAGGATGCATCACGGATTTTTGCGTATAACGTCCGACTAGACGTTCTTCTAATGATTCGATGATTTCATTACCTTCACGAATCGCAGAGATTTCTAGACCGCGATCAGTACCACAATCTTCTTCACGTACGATAACATCTTGGGCAACGTCTACCAAACGACGAGTCAAGTAACCTGAATCGGCTGTCTTCAAGGCCGTATCAGTCATACCTTTACGAGCCCCGTGAGTCGAGATAAACATTTCCAAGACAGATAGACCTTCACGGAAGTTCGAGATGATCGGCAATTCCATGATTTGTCCATTCGGAGCGGCCATCAAACCACGCATCCCAGCAAGCTGAGTAAAGTTGGAGATATTACCACGGGCTCCAGAATCAGACATCATGAAGATTGGGTTCTTCGCATCTAAGGATTCCATTAGTCGTTGTTGAATTTCATCTTTGGCTGCATTCCAAACAGCGATAACACGTTCATAACGTTCATCGTCCGTGATCAAACCACGTCGGAATTGTTTTGTGATCGTGCCAACTTGTTTGTGAGCATTGTCGATGATTTCTTGTTTTTCTGCTAACGCCATGATATCGGCAATACCAACGGTCATACCAGCATGGGTTGAGTGTTTATATCCTAAGTCTTTCATGCGGTCAAGCATCATTGACGTATCAGTAACTTTGAAACGCTTGAAGACTTCCGCGATAATGTTTCCAAGATTTTTCTTCTTAAATGGCAAGATGATTTCTTGTTCTTTGATCGCTGCAGGAATATCGGCACCTTTTTCGACAAAATATTTGTCAGGTGTATGTTGTGTTAAGTTGAAATCAGTTGGTTCGTTCAAATAAGGGAATTCTTGCGGCATAATCTCGTTGAAAATAATTTTCCCAACAGTTGTGATCAGCATGCGTTCTTTTTGTTCTTCAGTAAATGGCTTGTCGCCCAATGTATTAGGGTCAACAGCCACACGTGAATGTAAGTGAACATAGCCATTACGCCATGCTAAAACAGCTTCATTCATGTCACGGAAGATCATTCCTTCACCTTCGCGGCCTTCTTCTTCCATTGTTAGGTAGTAGTTACCTAAGACCATATCTTGAGATGGTGTAACAACGGGTTTTCCATCTTTAGGGTTCAAGATATGCGTTGCAGCAAGCATCAGCATACGAGCTTCGGCTTGTGCTTCTTCACCTAAAGGTAAATGGACAGCCATTTGGTCCCCATCGAAATCGGCATTGTAAGCTTCACACACTAATGGGTGAAGACGGATTGCACGACCTTCAACTAGGATTGGTTCGAATGCTTGGATACCTAATCTGTGAAGCGTAGGTGCCCGGTTAAGTAAAACTGGATGTTCTTTGATAACTTCTTCTAAGACATCCCATACAACGTCTTCTTGACGTTCGATTTTACGTTTCGCATTTTTGATATTTGAAGCAATTTCACGTTGAACGAGTTCTTTCATTACAAATGGTTTGAACAATTCGATCGCCATTTCTTTTGGCAGACCACATTGATACATCTTCAAGAAAGGTCCAACAACGATAACTGAACGGGCAGAGTAGTCCACACGTTTACCCAGCAAGTTTTGACGGAAACGACCTTGTTTCCCCTTCAACATGTGAGACAAAGATTTCAATGGACGATTACCTGGTCCAGTAACTGGACGGCCACGACGACCATTATCAATCAGTGCATCTACCGCTTCTTGCAGCATACGTTTTTCATTTTGAACGATGATGTTTGGTGCATTCAAATCTAATAAACGTTTCAAACGATTATTACGGTTGATTACACGACGATACAAATCATTTAAGTCAGAAGTCGCAAAACGACCACCTTCTAATTGAACCATCGGACGTAGATCTGGCGGAATGACAGGAATAACATCCATAACCATCCAACCTGGTTGGTTACCAGAAGAACGGAACGCTTCTAAGACATCCAGACGACGAATAGCACGTGTCCGTTTTTGTCCTTGCGCTGTTTTCAACTCTTCTTTTAATTCCGCTGATTCACCATCTAGATCTACATGATCTAATAATTGTTTGATGGCTTCCGCACCCATTGCTGCGTGAAATTCTTGACCATATTGATCCCGTTTTTCACGGTATTCACGTTCAGTCAGTAATTGTTTCTTCTCTAGGCTTGTATTACCTGGATCGATTACGACATACGATGCAAAGTAGATGATTTCTTCTAACGCACGCGGACTCATGTCTAACACAAGACCCATTCGAGAAGGAATTCCTTTGAAATACCAGATATGTGTTACGGGAGCTGCTAGTTCAATGTGACCCATGCGTTCACGACGGACTTTTGAACGTGTGACTTCAACACCACAACGGTCACAGACAATCCCTTTATAACGGATTCGTTTGTATTTCCCGCAGGCACATTCCCAGTCTTTGGTTGGCCCAAAAATTCTTTCATCGAATAACCCTTCGCGTTCAGGTTTCAATGTACGATAGTTAATGGTTTCCGGTTTTTTTACTTCACCGTATGACCAGCTTCTGATTTTTTCAGGAGAAGCCAAACCTATTTGCATACTTTCGAATTTATTTACATCGATCAAAAGGGTTTCCCTCCATTTCATTTTATCGTAAGTCAGCTAGGGAGTAGCTGACTTACGTATGCATAAACGGCGTTCCAGAAGTAGCTGCTTCGGAAATAAGTCTAAATTCCATAAAGCTAAACACTTCTGATACAACCTCTTCAGACAAGTGCGACTCTCTTATAAGTCTTCTGCAGTTTCGATTTCTTGGATCAAATCAGATTTTTGTTCCGCTTTTTCAGCAGCTGCTTGCTCTTCGACTTCTTTTGCAGACTGTTGTTGTTCTGCATATTTCGTCAACGCGTCAACTGTGATCAAGTCATCATCATCATCGTCCATATCTCGCAACTCAATTTCTTTATCATTAATATCTAAGACTTGCATATCTAAACCAAGAGCTTGTAATTCTTTCACCAATACGCGGAAAGATTCAGGCACACCTGGTTTTGGAATAGGTTCACCTTTGACGATGGCTTCGTAAGTTTTCACACGACCAACGACATCATCTGATTTGTAAGTCAAGATTTCTTGTAAGGTATAAGCAGCACCATAAGCTTCCAGTGCCCAAACTTCCATTTCCCCGAAACGTTGTCCACCAAATTGAGCTTTACCACCTAATGGCTGTTGCGTAACAAGAGAGTAAGGTCCAATTGAACGAGCATGCAATTTATCATCGACCATGTGGGCCAATTTAATCATGTACATAACGCCGACAGAAATACGGTTATCGAATGGTTCGCCCGTACGTCCATCATAAAGAACGGTCTTAGCATCTGCTGCCATACGAGCTTCACGAACTGTTTCCCAAACATCGCTATCTTGCGCACCATCGAAGACTGGTGTCGCAACATGGATACCTAGTTGGCGAGCCGCCATTCCCAAGTGTAATTCCAACACTTGTCCGATGTTCATCCGAGATGGCACACCTAATGGGTTCAACATGATATCAACTGGCGTACCGTCTGGTAAGAAAGGCATGTCTTCTTCTGGCATAATGCGAGAAACGACCCCTTTATTTCCGTGACGGCCGGCCATTTTATCCCCTTCATGAATCTTACGTTTTTGCACGATGTACACGCGCACTAACATATTTACACCTGGAGATAATTCATCGCCTGCTTCACGAGTAAAGATCTTCACATCGTGAACGATCCCGCCGCCACCATGCGGTACACGAAGAGATGTATCACGAACTTCACGAGCCTTTTCACCAAAGATCGCATGCAACAAACGTTCTTCAGCTGATAATTCTGTTACCCCTTTAGGAGTGACTTTACCAACTAATAAATCACCATCATGAACTTCAGCACCAATACGGATGATACCCATTTCGTCCAAGTTCTTTAATGCGTCTTCCCCAACGTTCGGGATTTCGCGAGTGATTTCTTCAGGCCCTAATTTTGTATCACGTGCTTCTGATTCATATTCTTCAATATGGATCGAAGTATAAACATCATCTTTCACCAAACGACGGCTCATGATGATCGCATCTTCATAGTTGTACCCTTCCCAAGTCATGAAGGCTACGACGACGTTTTGACCTAATGCCAATTCGCCATTTTCCATTGAAGGTCCGTCAGCTAAGATGTCGCCGACTTCAACTTGTTCACCTAAACCAACTAAAGGACGTTGATTGTAGCTAGTTCCTGAGTTTGAACGACGGAATTTCGTGATGTCGTATTTATCTAATGCGCCATTGTCGCGACGTACACGTACTTCGTGCGCATCTACGAATTCAACGACACCATCGTTTTTACATAATAAAGCGGCACCTGAGTCATGAGCTGCTTTGTATTCCATACCAGTACCCACCCATGGAGAACGTGGTTGGATCAATGGTACTGCTTGACGCTGCATGTTGGCACCCATCAAGGCACGGTTGGAGTCATCGTTTTCCAAGAATGGAATACAAGCTGTTGCGACTGCGACAACCTGTTTCGGTGACACGTCCATGTAGTCAACTTTATCAATCGTAACTTCCAAGTTTTCTGATGTAGCACGAGCCATAACGACTTCTTCAGCAAATGTACCGTCATCGTTCAACTTGCTATTTGCTTGGGCTACTACGTAATGGTCCTCGATATCGGCTGTTAAGTAATCGATTTTATCCGTTACTTTACCAGTTGAACGATCCACACGACGGTAAGGTGTTTCGATGAAACCAAACTTATTGACCTTCGCATAAGATGCCAAGCTGTTGATCAACCCGATGTTTGGACCTTCGGGAGTTTCAATCGGACACATACGACCATAGTGAGAATAGTGAACGTCTCGGACTTCATAACCAGCACGGTCACGAGTCAAACCACCAGGTCCTAAGGCTGATAAACGGCGTTTGTGGGTCAATTCGCCTAGAGGATTCGTTTGATCCATGAACTGTGACAACTGAGAAGAACCAAAGAATTCTTTGATACTTGCAACAACTGGACGAATATTGATCAATTGCTGCGGTGTCAATGTTTCTTGGTCTTGAATTGACATACGCTCACGAACAACACGTTCCATACGAGCTAAACCAATACGGAATTGATTTTGCAATAATTCACCAACTGAACGGATACGACGATTTCCTAAATGGTCGATATCGTCGACATTGCCAATACCTTCCATTAAGTTCAAGAAATAGCTCATTGAAGCGATGATGTCAGCAGGACGAACTGTACGTACTGAAGAGTCAGGATACGCATTACCAATCACTGTTACTTCACGTTCTGGATCTTTTGGTGAAAAGACTTTGATCACTTGAACGGTCATAGGATCAGTTACAACTGCATCCTCAGATGGATAGTAAGTAACTGAATTTAAGCCGCCTTCAAGTTTTGGTCCCAATTCTTCCATCACTTGGTGAGTAAGAACAGTTCCTTTTTCAACAATGATTTCACCTGTTTCAGCATCAACCAATGTCTCAGCTAAAGTTAAGTTCAATAGACGTGTTTTAAGGTCTAATTTTTTATTTACTTTGTAACGACCAACATTTGCTAGATCGTAACGTTTTGGATCGAAGAAACGCGCAGTTAGCAAGCTACGAGAGCTATCAGCTGTTTTTGGTTCACCAGGACGTAAACGTTCGTAAACATCTTTCAAACCTTCTTCGGTACGAGAATCGCTTGGGTTTTTGTGCAAATCCTTTTCGATCGTATTGCGCAAAGATTCGCTTTCGCCAAAGATTTCAAAAATCGTATCATCAGAACCAAATCCTAAAGCACGAACTAATGTCGTTAAAGGAATTTTACGTGTACGGTCAATACGAACATATGAGATATCCTTTGCGTCTGTTTCCATTTCTAACCATGCGCCACGGTTAGGAATTACAGTTGAACCAAATCCTTCTTTTCCGTTTTTGTCCACTTTTCCGTGGAAATAAACGCCAGGAGAACGAACTAATTGAGATACGATAACCCGTTCCGCTCCATTGATGATAAAGGTTCCTTGTTCCGTCATTAATGGGAAATCGCCAAAGAATACTTCTTGAGATTTGATTTCACCAGTTTCGCGGTTTACTAAACGTAAGACAACATGTAATGGCGCAGAATAGTTTGCATCGTGTGAACGAGCCTCTGCAACCGTGTATTTAGGTTCTTTCAATTCATAGTCAACAAATTCAAGTGACAAGTTTCCATTAAAGTCTTCAATTGGCAAAATGTCTTCAAACATCTCTCGCAAGCCCTCATCTAGGAACCATTGATAAGAATCTGTTTGAATTTCGATCAAATTCGGTAATTCCAACACTTCACTGATTCGTGCGAAGCTTCTACGTTCTCGGTGTTTCCCGTATTTTACTACGTGTCCAGCCAAGTTCTTCACCCCTCTTAAAAGTTTGAAAACCGATCCGAAGATAAATTACAATAATGTTACAAAAATTAAATTAGTGTAACAAGCGACATTTTTTGCGGCTTTTAGGCAAAAAAAAACCAAAAATAGAACGTTCTCTTGAAAAATTATTCGCGAGCTTCTACTTTTGTTTCCCTATTAAAAACCGGAACGGACAATATTTCGTTCCTGCCTTTTATCATTTCAGATAGTTTTAGCAAACTCATATAATACATGAGGTAAACATAAAAGTCAATAGTCTCAAGGCTTTGATCAGAGCTTCGCAAGTTTTTCTTAAAACTTTCAGCAACTAATAATTGATTCAATTCGGCTTACATTTTTGAATATTCAGAATATTCGACTATTTATTATTGACATCTCATTTTTCTTAACGTATACTAATCTACATCTTAAACATGTTGGAGGTTGTTCCCATGCTGAATATGAAAAACTCACAACCGAATAACCGCTATTACTTTAGCTATTTTAGATAGGTTTGTATTCATCACGATGGATACAAACAACTTGAGTGTTTTTTGTATCTATGATGGCTAGAGCATTTCGATGTACCAACGGCCGCATAGAGAAATCTAAGTGGCTGAAGAAGTATACTATTTTTGTACTCGTATCACCCACTTGGAGTTTCGATACTTCTAAGCGGGTGATTTTTTTATGAATGAAAAAGGATGGAAATCTAGCTTCACCAGTTAAAAAAAGGAGAGAACATAATGAAAAAGACAGTATTGGCAGGAATTGGATTGGTAAGTTTACTAATATTAGGTGCTTGTGGCGGTGGAAATAAAACAGACGATAATAATAGTACGAAAACAGTAGGCGTCTTACAATTAGTGCAGCATCCATCGTTAGACAATGCCTATGAAGGATTCAAAGAAGGGTTAGAAGAAGGCGGCTACAAAGAAGACGATAATTTAAAAATCGAATACCAAAATGCGCAAAATAATCAGGACAACCTGAAAAGTATGAGTGAGAAATTAGTCAAAGATGAACCAGATTTACTTTTAGGCATTGCTACTCCAGCAGCTCAATCTTTGCTAAACGCCACAACTGAAATTCCGATCACTGTAACTGCCGTGACCGATTTAGAAGAGGCAAAATTAGTTAAAAGTGATAAAAAACCTGGCGGAAACGTAACCGGTACAACAGATATGGTTCCCATCGACAAACAAATTGAACTACTATTATCGATAGTTCCAGATGCAAAATCGATCGGAATCATGTACAACGCTGGCGAAGCCAACTCAAAAATCCAAGCAGATCTTGCTGAAAAAGCTTTGAAAAAGGCTGGCGTTGCTGTAAAAGTCAAGACAGCCAACACTACAAACGATGTACAACAAGTTACTGAATCTTTAGCTGGTGAAACAGATGGCATCTATGTACCTACAGACAATACCTTCGCAAGCGCCGCAGCTGTCATTGGAGATGTTGTTAAAGAAAAGAAAATTCCGTTAGTTGCAGGATCAACAGAACAAATCGATGGCGGTGGTCTGGCAACCGTAGGGATTGACTACAAATCACTAGGCAAACAAACTGGAAAAATGGCTGCAAAAATCTTAGACGGGGACGCAAAACCAGCAGATACTCCGGTAGAATCTGCTGATACCCTAAAATTAGTAGTCAATAAAGAGATGGCAGAAGCTTTGGGAATCGACCCAGACAGCATCAAAGAACCTAAATAAAGGAAATAGTTAAGTCTAGCTTCACAAAGAAAGAAGGAAGAATCATGAATGTTATCACTTTGTTATTATCAGCGACGTCACAAGGTATGCTCTGGTCATTATTAGCCATCGGAGTTTACATGACCTTTCGAATTTTAGATATTGCCGATTTGACCGCCGAAGGAAGCTTTCCTTTAGGCGGAGGAATCGCAGCGATTGGGATCGTTAACGGTATGCATCCAGCAATAGCTACTTTATTGGCATTTGGTGGTGGAATGTTAGCTGGTTTGGTTACAGGTATCTTAAATACAAAATTCAAAATTCCAGCTTTATTGGCAGGGATTATCACCATGACTGGTTTATATTCTGTTACTTCCCGTGTAATGGGGGCTCCAAATATTGCATTATTAGGCGAAAGTACTGTTTTTACAGGAGCTCAAAATCTCGGATTGTCAAAAAATAATGCGGTTATTCTAGTCGGACTCTTAATCGTGTTGCTAGTCATTCTATTATTAGTTTTATTTTTCCGAACGGAGATTGGTTTAGCCGTTCGAGCAACTGGGGATAATCCAGATATGAGTGAGGCCAATGGAATCAAAACCGAAAACATGAAGCTGTTAGGCTACATGATCTCAAACGGAAGCATCGCTCTTTCAGGTGCTTTATTGGCGCAAAACAACGGCTTTGCCGACTTAAATTCAGGAGTTGGTACAATCGTTATCGGTCTCGCTTCAATCATCATCGCAGAAGTTCTGCTCCATAATAAACCGATTTTAGTCCGGCTGATCACGATCGTCGCTGGAGCAATTATTTACCGTTTCATTTTAGCATTAGTATTCGAAATGAACGTCGAGCCAACAGACTCTAAATTGGCTTCAGCGATTGTTCTGGTAATCTGTTTATCATTACCGCAAATTCGATCAAAATTTACCTTAAAATCAAAAAAGAAAGGGGCTGACAACAATGCAACCAGTATTAAGAATTAATAATTTGCATCAATATTTCGAACGTGGAACAGTTAATGAAAATCATGTGCTGCGTGGAATCAATTTGAGTTTAGCCCCTGGTGAATTTGTCACGATTATCGGTGGAAATGGTGCGGGTAAGTCTACCTTGCTAAATAGTGTGGCTGGCACATTACCGATCGAAGAAGGACAAATGTTTTTAAATGAGGAAGATATCACTAAACATTCTGTTACACGTCGCTCAAAAAAAATCAGTCGTGTCTTCCAAGATCCTAAAATGGGTACCGCAGTTCGTCTATCGGTAGAAGAAAATTTAGCATTAGCCATGAAACGCGGTCACAAACGCGGCTTCTCACTAGGTGTAAAAAGTAAAGATCGTAGTTATTTCCAAGAACAATTGGCCATGCTAAATCTGAACTTGGAAAATCGATTAGATGCTGAGATTGGTTTACTATCTGGAGGACAGCGCCAAGCTATCACACTATTAATGGCAACGCTGCAACGCCCTGATCTGATTTTATTAGATGAGCATACAGCAGCACTCGACCCCAAAACTTCATTAACTGTAATGGGACTAACCGAGCGCTTGATTCGTGAGCAAGAATTAACAGCTTTTATGGTAACCCATAATATGGAGGATGCCATCAAATATGGTAATCGTTTAATTATGCTTCATCAGGGACAGATTGCTTTGGACTTGAAACAAGAGGAAAAACAAAATCTGACTGTACCAAAATTGATGGAGCTCTTCCATCAAAACTCCGGTGTCGAATTAAAAGACGATGCCTTGTTACTAAGTTAATACACCCCCTTCTTTCTTGGCAGGCTACTTTTATGTAGCCTGTTTTTTTGTTACACTGAGCCCAGAATGAAAATAAAGGAGCGAAAAAATTGTCGACGAAGGAAAAAATTTTAGCCCGTCTAAAAGCAGCAAAAAATGTTTTATCCGGCGAAACCTTAGCTCAAGAATTAGGGGTATCTCGTACCGCAATATGGAAAGCAATCAAAGAATTAGAAAAAAAGGGGTATCAGATTCAACATTCCGCGAACGGTTATCGTTACCAGCCTTCTGATATTTTAGATGCAAAAGAAATTCATGAAGGCATTCATCAAGACGTCGATATAACCGTTTTAGAAACCTCTACTTCAACAATGAAAGATGCTCAGCAGGCTGTAATGGATGGTAAAAGATCACCTTTACTAATCGTAGCAGATATGCAGGAAGCGCCTCGAGGGCGTTTCAATCGTCCTTTCTTTGCTGCAAAACAGCAGGGCATCTATATGAGTTTGCTCTTGGAGCCTAAGGAGCAATTAACAGAATTACCACAATACACAATCTTGATGGCAGTTGCTGTATCCGAAGCAATCGATGAATTATTAGGTGTGGATACACAAATTAAATGGGTCAACGATATTTATTTGAATCATAAAAAAATCGTCGGCATTTTATCAGAAGCGATGACCGATATTGAAACCAACTCACTAAAATACATTATTATTGGTATGGGAATCAACTTCTCCATTCCTCAGGAAAACTACCCTGATGAGTTGCAGGAAAAAGCGACTTCTTTGTTTCCGAATGGTCAAGCAACCATAACAAGAAATCAATTGATCATTAACATCTGGAATCGATTCTTTAATTTATTGGCAGATCAAACGACTTACCTGGATGCTTATCGAAAGAAATCATTCGTATTAGGTAAAAAAATCACTTTTAAACGGAAAGATCAATCCTACATGGGGACTGCCATCGCGATCACTGATACTGGTGAGCTAGTAGTCGATTTAGGGGAGGAAAAAGTTCATCTCTCCTCTGGCGAAATCAGCTTAAGCTCCATTCAATAAAAGACTGTAGACATTGTCCATAAAACGGATCTTGTCTACAGTCTTTCTAATTATCTCATTGTTACAAATTCTTCGCTGCCAGTTGGATGGATCGCAACGGTGTCATCAAAGTCTTTCTTCGTTGCCCCCATTTTAATCGCTACAGCAAATCCCTGTAGCATTTCATCAACACCCACACCAATCGCGTGCAAGCCAATAATTTTTTCTTCTTTCCCAAGACATACCAATTTCATATCACATTTTTGACGATAGTCACTTAATGCAAAATACATTGGTGTAAAACGCGAATGATAGATTTTAATCTGATCTTTTCCATAACGTTCAATAGCACTCTCTTCTGATAAGCCAATCGTTGCAATCGTTGGATGTGTAAAAATTACCGTTGGAACATTTTCATAATCTAAAAATTCTTCTGTTTTGCCATTAAAAATACGTTCGGATAAGCGCCGACCTGCCGCAATAGCTACTGGTGTTAAATCAATCTTGCCAATCACATCCCCGACTGCATAAACACCTTCACTCGTTGTATTTTGGTATTTATCGACAATGACAAAGCCTTTCTCGTTTAACGTCACAGAAGTATTCTCTAAACCTAACTTGTCAGTATTTGGTATACGACCGCCAGCAAACAACACCTTATCTCCTGTCAGTGTATTTCCATTCTCAAAATAGACAGTATAGGTTTCATCCTCATTTTTCTTGATTTCTTTTGCCACATGATGATCATACAACTTCATCTTATTATCACGATAAATATCCACTAAATTATCGGCCAGCATTTTATCAAATGTCCGTAATGGGCGACTATGGCGGAAAGCCCAATAAACTTGCGTGCCCATCCCCTGTAGCACACCACTCAATTCTGCTGCAATATAACCAGCCCCTAGAACAACAACTTCTTTCGGCTGTTCGGTCATTTCAAAGAATCCGTTAGAATCAATAGCGTATTCACCGCCAGGAATCTCCATCTGACTTGGTCTTCCGCCAGTCGCAATCAAGACATTGGACGCAGTATATTCTTCACCGTTTACACTGACAACGTGATCTGATTTGAATGTCGCATAACCTTCAATTCGTTCTACATTATTACTATCAAGTCCACGGTAGTAGGCTCCATGTAAAAAGTCGATATATTTTTCACGACGTTCAACCAACTCATTAAAATCAAATTTTCCAACATCAGCCTGTACACCATAACTAGGCGCATCTCGCTCAATCATCTCTAACATACTGCTAGCCTGCCACATTACCTTTTTCGGTACACAACCAACATTGACACAGGTTCCGCCGATTTTATTCCCCTCGATTAACAAGACTTTTGCTCCATACATACCAGCACGATTAGCCGAGGCGATCCCGCCACTTCCGCCACCGACAACTATGTAATCATATTCCTTCATTCATCTGCCTCCTAATTCACGTTTACGTTCATTTTAATACATTCTGCAAAAAAAGAATTGATTTTTGTCCGATACCATTTTCTAAAAAAACACCCGCTAAAAATCAGCTTTCTTCCCAATTTAGCGAGTGATTTATTTATCAGTCTTTTTTCTTACGAATCATATCACCAGGTTTGACTGGTTGAGCAACAGGCATCGTTAAAACCATCATAGGGTTAGGTGCCCTGTCGATTGATTCGCCCTCATCATTTTTCATTTCTGTAACTGTCTGTTCAAAATGCTGAAAATGTGGTCCGTAAAATTCAATTTCATCACCTATTTTAAAATGATTTCGTTGGCGGACAGTCGCTATTCCGCTAACTTCATCATAACTCAGAACTTCACCAATAAATTTGTAAACAGGAATCTTTCGGCGCGGACCAAATAGTTGTTCATTTTCAGTCGGTACATGGTAATAAAATCCAGTCGATAATTCTCGTTGAGCTACTTTCCACAGTTCATCGATCCATTCTTGTTTACAGACATAATTATCTGGATCAGCCATATAGCTGTCAACTGCTGCTTTGTAAACATTAGATACAGTTGAAACGTAATGAATTGATTTCATCCGACCCTCGATTTTTAAGCTGTCAACGCCATTTTCAATCAAATCAGGAATATGTTCGATCATAGACATATCTACGGCACTCATAGAAAATTCTTCCGTAACATCACCATTTTCTGTTAATGAACGATGTTCTTGAGCGAAAGGCATATCGAATAATTCATACTTCCAGCGACAAGATTGCGAGCAACCACCACGATTAGCATCTCGCATTGACATATGATTGGATAGTGTACAACGGCCCGAATAAGAAATACACATTGCTCCATGGATAAATGCTTCAATTTGAATATCCGTATTGCGGCGTATCTCAGCTAATTCTTCCATTGAGACTTCCCGGGCCAACACAACTCGTTCCAGACCCTCATTTTGCCAAAATTTCAATGTCTCCGCATTAGTTGCAGACGCCTGTGTTGATAAATGAATCTCTAACCCAGGGGCTTCTGATGCACAAATTTCGATCAAAGCAGGATCAGAAATAATCACAGCCGAGATTCCAATGTCACGCAACTTCTTGAAGAACGCTCCGGCTCCTTCTTCATTACCTTCATGGGTCACCATGTTCGCAGCTACATAAACCTTAGCTCCATACTGATTCGCAAAAGCCACCCCCTCTTCCATCTCTTCAAATGAAAAATTTCCAGCCCGAGAACGCAACCCATATGCATCTCCACCGATATATACTGCATCTGCACCGTAGTGAATGGCGGTTTTTAATTTTTCCAATGTCCCGGCTGGTGCTAAAACTTCCGGCCGCTTCAATTTTCTTTCTGTCATATTGCTATTACTCCTATTTAATCGCTGTTGGGTCTAAATGATAAAAACCTGTATCCATTCCTCGACCAACAGGATGATATTTTTGAATTTCTTGTTGAGCGTTTTCAACCATCGCATCATCCCAAGAATTCGTTTCTATTGCTGCTTTAGCCTCTGCAAAAACTTTAGCAATCGCCACAAAATTCGCTCCAGGTGTAAACAAACCATCTAATTTCCATGTTTGATAACCTGCTTGATTAAGCTCTGACAATTCCTTAATCAAATTCAAATCATTATCAGCAAAAATATGTGTGCCATGTTGATCCTCGTAAATCGAATAATGTGTTTCTGCCTTTTTGGGTTCCGAAATAAACAATCCACGTTCCTTAGAAGTACTTTCCGATTGCTTCGTATAATTGAAATAATTATCTAGTAGCGGGCGTTTTGATTGATGAATACAAGTAGCACCATAAACCAAAACCTCCACAGAAACTTCGACATGCTGACTCAAACGCTGCATTTCTTCAAAAGGGACTTCGCGAGCCAACACCGCTCCAACTGCTCCTTTTTTCTGCCAAAAATTGATTTGTCGTGCATTGGTGACTAAAGTCTCCGCATCATAAATGTATGGCAAATCGTATTCCTGCAATAAATAAATCACACCCGTATCACCAACAACTACGTGATCTGGCTTTACATCTGCCAAAAAGGCTAAATATTCTGGTATCTTCTTCATCTTATCAGGATGCATGATACCATTTATAGAAACGTTCACTTTTTTCCCATTGGCGTGCGCCAAATCAATCAAAGCCTTTTGTTCTTCACGAGAAAAAGAGTAGGGCAGTCGTAATCCAAAATCCTCTTCTCCTATGTATAGTGTATCCACTCCGACAGCTAATAATTCTTCAGCTTGCGCCATTGATTCTGCTGTCGCAATTAGTTCGATCATGGTATGTCCTCCTTTTAGACTTTCTCATACTATCATAGCTACAAAAAGTTTCCAACTGATGACAAAAAAAGAGAATGACGTTAAAACATCATTCCCAAGTTTTTTAAACTTTTTCTGGTATTTTTTCTTCTTTTGGATTTTTAACAGTTAATGTAATCTTGCCTTTGCTAGCCCCAATAGTCACTGTATCTCCCAACTGAATTTGACCAGATAAGAGTGCCTCAGCTAAGCGGTCTTCAATTTCTTTTTGCAATGCCCGACGAATTGGCCGTGCCCCATATTCAGGATCAAATCCAACTTTTCCAATAACGTCATAAGCTGCCGATGTAATCTTCACTTTGATTTCATGCTCCTTCATACGATCTAAAACAGCACGACTCATGATTTTTACAATCTCATGAATTTGTTCTTGATCTAATGATTTGAACACTACAGTTTCATCAATCCGATTGAGAAATTCTGGACGGAAAGCCTTTTTCAATTCTTCTAGAATTCGTTTTTCCATCATTGCATGATCTTTACTGATATCCTTCACATTGAAACCAACATTTTTTTCTTCACGAATTTCCGTCGCTCCAATGTTGGAAGTCATAATTAAGATCGTATTACGGAAATCAACTTTCCGACCCTTCGAATCTGTTAAATGACCATCATCTAAGACTTGTAAAAGAATATTGAAAACATCTGGATGAGCTTTTTCCACTTCATCTAGCAAAATAACTGAATAAGGTTTCTGACGAATTTTTTCGGTTAATTGTCCACCTTCTTCATATCCTACGTAACCAGGAGGCGATCCGATTAAACGACTCGTACTATATTTCTCCATATATTCAGACATATCGACTCGAATCAATGCTTCCTCACTGCCAAACATTGCTTCAGCCAGTGCCTTCGCCAATTCTGTCTTACCGACACCAGTTGGTCCTAAAAACATAAAAGAGCCAATCGGACGATTTGGATCTTTCAATCCACTGCGCGCTCGACGAATCGCCCGCGAGATAGCTTTGACAGCTTCCTCTTGACCAACGACTCGTTTATGCAAAACTTTTTCCAAATCTAACAGTCGTTGACTTTCTTTTTTCTCTAATTGCTGTAGCGGCACACCTGTCCATTGAGAAACAACTGCTGCGACATCCTCATCAGTAACCTGATCAATATAGCCGTTTTCTTGCTTAGCAGCTTTAATTTTGGCTTGCTCCAATGTTTCAGATAGTTGTTTTTCCCGTAACCGTAAACGAGCCGCCGATTCAAAGTCTTGATTTTGAATCGCCTTTTCTTTTTCTATTACTAAATCTTGAATTTCATCTTCTAGCTCAGTAAGCTCAGAAACTTCATCCGTCGAATCTAAACGAACTTTCGCAGAAGATTCATCCATCAAATCAATCGCTTTATCTGGTAATTGACGCGAGTTGATATATCGAACGGATAAAGATACTGCCGCATGCAGAGCCTCATCAGTAATTTCAACTCCATGATGATCCTCATAACGAGGACGTAAGCCTTTCAATATCTCTTCCGCTTCCTCCGGTGTTGGTTCTTCCACTTGCACTCTAGCAAAACGGCGCTCCAAAGCAGAATCTTTTTCAATATACTTTTGATATTCATCTAACGTTGTTGCACCAATTGTTTGCAATTCACCGCGAGCTAACGCAGGTTTTAAAATATTTGAAGCATCAATAGCACCTTCAGCTCCACCAGCACCAATCAAGGTATGCAGTTCATCAATAAATAGAATGATTTGACCATCATGATAAATTTCATCAATCACTTTTTTTAAGCGATCTTCGAATTCTCCACGATATTTCGTTCCAGCCACTAAGGCACCCATATCAAGCATCATCAGACGTTTTCCGCGCATATCTTCTGGTACATCTCCAGAAATAATTCGCTGAGCTAAGCCTTCAACAATCGCTGTTTTACCAACACCTGGCTCTCCAACTAATACCGGATTATTTTTAGTTCGACGACTTAAAATTTGAACTACGCGGCGAACCTCACTATCTCGACCTACCACTGGATCCAGTCGTTTTTCCCGTGCTAATTTTGTTAAATCCCGAGCCAATCCATCTAAAGTTGGTGTTCCTTGTGAATTGCTTTGTACAGGTTTCGCTGGTGCTTTTCGTCTACTACCAGTACCTTGATTTCCATTCGATGTTTCATTTACACCCATCTTCTTTAATAGAAGTTGACGCATCTTAGGCAAACTAAGTCCTAAATTAACTAAAATATGAGAAGCTAAGATTTCATCATCTCGTAATAGCCCTAATAATACATGTTCGGTTCCAACCAATTTTGCATTGAAGCGTTTAGCTTCATCATCAGCAAAAATTAAAATTTGCTTTGCTCTAGGAGAATAGGGTAGATAACCGCCTTCAGGATAAGACTTAACTGATCCGTATCCAGTCATATGCTCGATTTCTTCACGGATATCATTTTCGTTTGAATTCATTTGGCGCAGTGTTTTGCCTGCTATCCCTTGTTGTTCAATCACTAAAGCCAGTAATAAATGCTCCGAACCAACCGAGCGGTGTTTAAAGTATTTAGCTTCTTGTTGTGCAATAGCCAGCACGGCTTTTGCGCGTTCTGTATACAGCTGATCCATATTCCTCACTCCTTTTTCTCATAACTTAAACGTTCTAAAAATCCGTGAAGAATTCTTGAACGTAGTCTATTTTCAATTTGACTGATACCAAGAACATTCTTCGATACCGCACTCAACATCAAATTACCTTCTTTTTCAGTAATAATTTCTTCTTCAAATAATTTTTGAATAATTCCAAAAGCATTTGTTTCAGATATTTCACTTCCAAAAGACTCCATTAATTGCTTCAAAAAATAATGCTGATCAGAAATCTTAACTTTACTTATTCGGATATAACCACCGCCACCTCGTTTACTTTCAACTAAATAACCCCGTTGAAAAGTAAAACGCGTGTTGATTACATAATTTATCTGAGAAGGCACGCAATTAAACAACTGCGCCATCTCTGCTCTGCGGATCTCGATGATTTCACTATTCTCCAAAATATCTTTCAAGTAAGACTCGATCAAATCAGAGGTATTTCTGCTCATAATATCGCCTCCTATTGACTATTCCTGACCATAATTATAGCGAATTTAGAGCATGAAATAAAGAAGAACGCCTTTCTTTAAATTAGGATAAAAAAAAAGAAGGCATTCACCTTCTTTTTGATCGGGAAGACAGGATTCGAACCTGCGACCCCTTGGTCCCAAACCAAGTGCTCTACCAAGCTGAGCTACTTCCCGATAAACAAAAAAACTACGCGCCCAAGAGGAGTCGAACCCCTAACCTTTTGATCCGTAGTCAAACACTCTATCCAGTTGAGCTATGGGCGCATGTTCATATTATGCCGAGGACCGGAATCGAACCGGTACGGTGATCACTCACCGCAGGATTTTAAGTCCTGTGCGTCTGCCAGTTCCGCCACCCCGGCGTTCTTCCCTGGTCTTCAGGAAAGCGGAAAACGGGGTTCGAACCCGCGACCCCCACCTTGGCAAGGTGGTGCTCTACCACTGAGCTATTTCCGCACGATGCCGGCTAAAGGACTTGAACCCTCGACCCTCTGATTACAAATCAGATGCTCTACCAACTGAGCTAAGCCGGCAACTACAAAAAAATAAAATGCGGGTGAAGGGACTTGAACCCCCACGCCGTAAGGCGCTAGATCCTAAATCTAGTGCGTCTGCCAATTCCGCCACACCCGCATATACTTATGAGCCGTACTGGGCTCGAACCAGTGACCCTCTGATTAAAAGTCAGATGCTCTACCAACTGAGCTAACGGCTCAAATGGAGGTTAACGGGATCGAACCGCTGACCCTCTGCTTGTAAGGCAGATGCTCTCCCAGCTGAGCTAAACCTCCATGAGTTCGCGTGGCGACGTCCTAATCTCACAAGGGGCAACCCCTCACTA
>NZ_KE136367.1:301089-303576 GCF_000406965.1 Enterococcus avium ATCC 14025
ACACGGTTTCAGGATCTATTTCACTCCCCTTCCGGGGTGCTTTTCACCTTTCCCTCACGGTACTGGTTCACTATCGGTCACTAGGGAGTATTTAGCCTTGGGAGATGGTCCTCCCGGATTCCGACGGAATTCCTCGTGTTCCGCCGTACTCAGGATCCTCCTAGGTGCCAGTCAAATTTTGTCTACGGGGCTTTTACCCTTTCTAGCAGACCTTTCCAGGTCCCTCGACTATCTCACTGGACTACCATATCGGAGTCCTACAACCCCAAGAGGCAAGCCTCTTGGTTTGGGCTTTTCCCGTTTCGCTCGCCGCTACTCAGGGAATCGATTTTTCTTTCTCTTCCTGCAGGTACTTAGATGTTTCAGTTCTCTGCGTCTACCTCTAATCAGCTATGTATTCACTGAAAAGTAACATCCTATAAAAGATGCTGGGTTTCCCCATTCGGAAATCTCCGGATCAAAGCTTACTTACAGCTCCCCGAAGCATATCGGTGTTAGTCCCGTCCTTCATCGGCTCCTAGTGCCAAGGCATCCACCGTGCGCCCTTATTCACTTAACCTTATCTTGACTTTCGTCAAGGGTCTTACTAATTCCCATGAGCGATCATGTTCCTTAGTAATAAATAAGCAATTGAACTTATTAAAAAACTCATTCAACGCGGTGTTCTCGGTTTGTTTAAAATTGTTTCTGTATCCAGTTTTCAATGAACGAATGATGACTGACGTCATCAATGGAGCCTAGCGGGATCGAACCGCTGACCTCCTGCGTGCAAAGCAGGCGCTCTCCCAGCTGAGCTAAGGCCCCGATATTGCTATCTAATTGAGAGTAAACCTCTCAAAACTGAACGAATAAAACATTCCTGTGTAGTTTCCGTAACGTTCATCTTCGATGAACTATTTCCTTAGAAAGGAGGTGATCCAGCCGCACCTTCCGATACGGCTACCTTGTTACGACTTCACCCCAATCATCTATCCCACCTTAGGCGGCTGGCTCCAAAAGGTTACCTCACCGACTTCGGGTGTTACAAACTCTCGTGGTGTGACGGGCGGTGTGTACAAGGCCCGGGAACGTATTCACCGCGGCGTGCTGATCCGCGATTACTAGCGATTCCGGCTTCATGTAGGCGAGTTGCAGCCTACAATCCGAACTGAGAGAAGCTTTAAAAGATTAGCTTAGCCTCGCGACTTCGCGACTCGTTGTACTTCCCATTGTAGCACGTGTGTAGCCCAGGTCATAAGGGGCATGATGATTTGACGTCATCCCCACCTTCCTCCGGTTTGTCACCGGCAGTCTCGCTAGAGTGCCCAACTAAATGATGGCAACTAACAATAAGGGTTGCGCTCGTTGCGGGACTTAACCCAACATCTCACGACACGAGCTGACGACAACCATGCACCACCTGTCACTTTGCCCCCGAAGGGGAAGCTCTATCTCTAGAGTGGTCAAAGGATGTCAAGACCTGGTAAGGTTCTTCGCGTTGCTTCGAATTAAACCACATGCTCCACCGCTTGTGCGGGCCCCCGTCAATTCCTTTGAGTTTCAACCTTGCGGTCGTACTCCCCAGGCGGAGTGCTTAATGCGTTAGCTGCAGCACTGAAGGGCGGAAACCCTCCAACACTTAGCACTCATCGTTTACGGCGTGGACTACCAGGGTATCTAATCCTGTTTGCTCCCCACGCTTTCGAGCCTCAGCGTCAGTTACAGACCAGAGAGCCGCCTTCGCCACTGGTGTTCCTCCATATATCTACGCATTTCACCGCTACACATGGAATTCCACTCTCCTCTTCTGCACTCAAGTTTCCCAGTTTCCAATGACCCTCCCCGGTTGAGCCGGGGGCTTTCACATCAGACTTAAGAAACCGCCTGCGCTCGCTTTACGCCCAATAAATCCGGACAACGCTTGCCACCTACGTATTACCGCGGCTGCTGGCACGTAGTTAGCCGTGGCTTTCTGGTTAGATACCGTCAAGGGATGAACATTCTACTCTCATCCTTGTTCTTCTCTAACAACAGAGTTTTACGATCCGAAAACCTTCTTCACTCACGCGGCGTTGCTCGGTCAGACTTGCGTCCATTGCCGAAGATTCCCTACTGCTGCCTCCCGTAGGAGTTTGGGCCGTGTCTCAGTCCCAATGTGGCCGATCACCCTCTCAGGTCGGCTATGCATCGTTGCCTTGGTGAGCCGTTACCTCACCAACTAGCTAATGCACCGCGGGTCCATCCATCAGTGACGCAAAAGCGCCTTTCAAACCGAAACCATGCGGTTTCGATTGTTATACGGTATTAGCACCTGTTTCCAAGTGTTATCCCCTTCTGATGGGCAGGTTACCCACGTGTTACTCACCCGTTCGCCACTCCTTTTCTTTCGGTGGAGCAAGCTCCGGTGAAAGAAAAAGCGTTCGACTTGCATGTATTAGGCACGCCGCCAGCGTTCGTCCTGAGCCAGGATCAAACTCTCATAAAAAGTGTTTGAAACAGTCTTCCGAC
>NZ_KE136368.1:0-182875 GCF_000406965.1 Enterococcus avium ATCC 14025
CCCTTCGGGGGCAAAGTGACAGGTGGTGCATGGTTGTCGTCAGCTCGTGTCGTGAGATGTTGGGTTAAGTCCCGCAACGAGCGCAACCCTTATTGTTAGTTGCCATCATTTAGTTGGGCACTCTAGCGAGACTGCCGGTGACAAACCGGAGGAAGGTGGGGATGACGTCAAATCATCATGCCCCTTATGACCTGGGCTACACACGTGCTACAATGGGAAGTACAACGAGTCGCGAAGTCGCGAGGCTAAGCTAATCTCTTAAAGCTTCTCTCAGTTCGGATTGTAGGCTGCAACTCGCCTACATGAAGCCGGAATCGCTAGTAATCGCGGATCAGCACGCCGCGGTGAATACGTTCCCGGGCCTTGTACACACCGCCCGTCACACCACGAGAGTTTGTAACACCCGAAGTCGGTGAGGTAACCTTTTGGAGCCAGCCGCCTAAGGTGGGATAGATGATTGGGGTGAAGTCGTAACAAGGTAGCCGTATCGGAAGGTGCGGCTGGATCACCTCCTTTCTAAGGAAATAGTTCATCGAAGATGAACGTTACGGAAACTACACAGGAATGCTTTATTCGTTCAGTTTTGAGAGGTCTACTCTCAAATCGTTCATTGAAAACTGGATACAGAAACAATTTTAAACAAACCGAGAACACCGCGTTGAATGAGTTTTTTAATAAGTTCAATTGCTTATTTATTACTAAAGAACATGATCGCTCATGGAAATTAGTAAGACCCTTGACGAAAGTCAAGATAAGGTTAAGTGAATAAGGGCGCACGGTGGATGCCTTGGCACTAGGAGCCGATGAAGGACGGGACTAACACCGATATGCTTCGGGGAGCTGTAAGTAAGCTTTGATCCGGAGATTTCCGAATGGGGAAACCCAACATCTTTTATAGGATGTTACTTTTCAGTGAATACATAGCTGATTAGAGGTAGACGCAGAGAACTGAAACATCTAAGTACCTGCAGGAAGAGAAAGAAAAATCGATTCCCTGAGTAGCGGCGAGCGAAACGGGAAAAGCCCAAACCAAGAGGCTTGCCTCTTGGGGTTGTAGGACTCCGATATGGTAGTCCAGTGAGATAGTCGAAGGACCTGGAAAGGTCTGCTAGAAAGGGTAAAAGCCCCGTAGACAAAATTTGACTGGCACCTAGGAGGATCCTGAGTACGGCGGAACACGAGGAATTCCGTCGGAATCCGGGAGGACCATCTCCCAAGGCTAAATACTCCCTAGTGACCGATAGTGAACCAGTACCGTGAGGGAAAGGTGAAAAGCACCCCGGAAGGGGAGTGAAATAGATCCTGAAACCGTGTGCCTACAACAAGTTAGAGCCCGTTAATGGGTGATAGCGTGCCTTTTGTAGAATGAACCGGCGAGTTACGATTACTTGCGAGGTTAAGTTGAAAAGACGGAGCCGCAGCGAAAGCAAGTCTGAATAGGGCGAATGAGTAAGTGGTCGTAGACCCGAAACCATGTGATCTACCCATGTCCAGGTTGAAGGTGCGGTAAAACGCACTGGAGGACCGAACCCACGTACGTTGAAAAGTGCGGGGATGAGGTGTGGGTAGCGGAGAAATTCCAAACGAACTTGGAGATAGCTGGTTCTCTCCGAAATAGCTTTAGGGCTAGCCTCAGAGTAAGAATGATGGAGGTAGAGCACTGTTTGGACTAGGGGCCCATCTCGGGTTACCGAATTCAGATAAACTCCGAATGCCATCCATTCATCTCTGGGAGTCAGACTGTGAGTGATAAGATCCATAGTCGAAAGGGAAACAGCCCAGACCACCAGCTAAGGTCCCCAAATAACTATTAAGTGGAAAAGGATGTGGGGTTGCACAGACAACTAGGATGTTGGCTTAGAAGCAGCCACCATTTAAAGAGTGCGTAATAGCTCACTAGTCGAGTGACCCTGCGCCGAAAATGTACCGGGGCTAAATAGTTTACCGAAGCTGTGGAACACACCAATGGTGTGTTGGTAGGAGAGCGTTCTAAGGGCGTTGAAGGCAGATCGTGAGGACTGCTGGAGCGCTTAGAAGTGAGAATGCCGGTATGAGTAGCGAAAGACAGGTGAGAATCCTGTCCACCGAATGACTAAGGTTTCCTGGGGAAGGCTCGTCCGCCCAGGGTTAGTCGGGACCTAAGCCGAGGCCGAAAGGCGTAGGCGATGGATAACAGGTTGATATTCCTGTACCCGTTGTTTTTGTTTGAGCAATGGAGGGACGCAGGAGGCTAAGGAATCAGACGATTGGAAATGTCTGTCCAAGCAATGAGTCTTGATGTGAGTCAAATGCTTACATCTTTAAGGACAAGTTGTGATGGGGAGGGAAATAATAGTACCGAAGTTCCTGATGTCACACTGCCGAGAAAAGCTTCTAGTGAGAAAACAATGGCCCGTACCGCAAACCGACACAGGTAGTCGAGGAGAGAATCCTAAGGTGAGCGAGAGAACTCTCGTTAAGGAACTCGGCAAAATGACCCCGTAACTTCGGGAGAAGGGGTGCTGATCTAACGATCAGCCGCAGTGAATAGGCCCAAGCGACTGTTTATCAAAAACACAGGTCTCTGCAAAATCGAAAGATGACGTATAGGGGCTGACGCCTGCCCGGTGCTGGAAGGTTAAGAGGAGTGCTTAGCGTAAGCGAAGGTACGAATTGAAGCCCCAGTAAACGGCGGCCGTAACTATAACGGTCCTAAGGTAGCGAAATTCCTTGTCGGGTAAGTTCCGACCCGCACGAAAGGCGTAACGATTTGGGCACTGTCTCAACGAGAGACTCGGTGAAATTTTAGTACCTGTGAAGATGCAGGTTACCCGCGACAGGACGGAAAGACCCCATGGAGCTTTACTGCAGTTTGATATTGAGTGTTTGTACCACATGTACAGGATAGGTAGGAGCCGTAGAAGTCGGGACGCTAGTTTCGACAGAGGCGCTGGTGGGATACTACCCTTGTGTTATGACCACTCTAACCCGCACCACTAATCGTGGTGGGAGACAGTGTCAGATGGGCAGTTTGACTGGGGCGGTCGCCTCCTAAAGAGTAACGGAGGCGCCCAAAGGTTCCCTCAGAATGGTTGGAAATCATTCGCAGAGTGTAAAGGCACAAGGGAGCTTGACTGCGAGACCTACAAGTCGAGCAGGGACGAAAGTCGGGCTTAGTGATCCGGTGGTTCCGTATGGAAGGGCCATCGCTCAACGGATAAAAGCTACCCTGGGGATAACAGGCTTATCTCCCCCAAGAGTCCACATCGACGGGGAGGTTTGGCACCTCGATGTCGGCTCGTCGCATCCTGGGGCTGTAGTCGGTCCCAAGGGTTGGGCTGTTCGCCCATTAAAGCGGCACGCGAGCTGGGTTCAGAACGTCGTGAGACAGTTCGGTCCCTATCCGTCGCGGGCGTTGGAAATTTGAGAGGATCTGTCCTTAGTACGAGAGGACCGGGATGGACTTACCGCTGGTGTACCAGTTGTCTCGCCAGAGGCATCGCTGGGTAGCTATGTAGGGAAGGGATAAACGCTGAAAGCATCTAAGTGTGAAGCCCACCTCAAGATGAGATTTCCCATTTCTTTAAGAAAGTAAGATCCCTGAGAGAAGATCAGGTAGATAGGTCAGGAGTGGAAGTGCAGTGATGTACGGAGCGGACTGATACTAATCGATCGAGGACTTAACCAAAAATTGATTCACGGTTGTTAGAATGTTTCTGATCCAGTTTTGAGTGAACGACGTTTACTCAATTAAATACTAGTGTGGTGGCGATAGCGAGAAGGATACACCTGTTCCCATGTCGAACACAGAAGTTAAGCTTCTTAGCGCCGATTGTAGTGAGGGGTTGCCCCTTGTGAGATTAGGACGTCGCCACGCAGTTAGGACTATTCTTATTAGGATAGTCTTTTTTTTAACAGTAGAGAAAGTATAAAAAGTTAAGGGCTAAAAGGCTGCACTACCAGTCTTTTTAGCCCTTTTTATTTTGCTATTTTTCTTAGATACAGAAGTTTAAAGTCATGTTTTCCAAACAACTTCTTTCCTAAATTACCTCTCTTAATCTATTATTACGATTCCTTATTTCTTCATCTGTTTAGCTATTTCCTCTTTAAGTCTCATTCAGTTGCAAAGTATCATATCATTCTAAAATATCGTTGAGAGTGTTTAAGGTGCTAGAAACCCAATTGTCAAATGAGTTCAAGTCTTTTTTCATGTAGAATAAAATGATAAACATAGGATATTTTCCTCTATTTTATAAGAAATCTTGGATGGAAAAATAGCAATCTGGTTGGTAAAAGAAATGGGTACTTTTGAATCTACTGTATATTTGGGTTTATTTTTGCAAAGGAAGATAGAACTGATTAAAAAAGTGGGTCGTTTCTATACGTAAGTACTAAGATATTACAAAACATTGTAGTAACTTTTTTTATTATTCACCTTCAATTATTGTATAACAGTATATTATTTTTAGCTGAAAAATGTTCATGTTATACTAAAATTATGAATAATATTGGAGGAATGTGATGAGTAAGCGAGGATTTAAAGGTGGAATTGATTTGCATCAAGATCCGGCCTTGCATTTAAGAGGAATCGATAATTATAAAAAGGTTGAGAACATACAACCTAAAAAAGTTTATATTCCCGTTCAGCAACATATTGGTGAGCCTGCAGAGGTTATCGTCTCTGTAGGAGAAAAAGTATTTTTAGGACAGACAATTGCAAAAATAGATGAAGGATTAGGCGCGAACGTTCATGCAAGTATTTCCGGGAAGATCATCGGAATACAAGAGATTGATCAAGGTCAGGGGGATAAGATGACCTGCGTAATTATTGAAAATGATTTTAGAGATGAACCTCAAGAGATACACCATGAAACAATTGATGATTTGACACCGGAAATGATCGTTGAGCGTGTTGAATCAGCGGGAGTGGTTGGGCTAGGCGGGGCGACTTTTCCCAGTCATGTAAAGCTAAACCCTAAAGAAGATATTCATACTTGTATTTTTAATGGTGCTGAATGTGAGCCATTATTGATGTCTGATGCTGCATTAATGGCGACTCAGGGGGAAAAGCTGATTAAGGGCTGTGAGTTGGTATTGAAAGCTGTCGCAGCAAAGGAAGGCATTATTGCAATTGAGGATGATAAGCAAGAAGCAATTGAGGTTATGCAGATTTTATGCCATGACATATCGAATCTTTCCGTTATCGAAGTTCCTTCGATTTATCCTCAAGGAAGCACTGAGATGCTTTTTACAGTAATTACAGGAAAGGAAGCCCCAGCAGATGGTTCAACACGAGACTTAGGCTATTTGATTATCAACGTGGCTACGACGGTCGCTGTCTATGAAGCGATTGATCCCGGAGTTCCCCTGAGTCATAGAATTTGTTCTGTGGTGGGTGATGTCAAGCAGCAGAAAAATGTCTATTTTCCGCTGGGAACTTCGATTGAGGATATGATTGCTTTTTGCGGAGGCTTTGAGGGAAAGCCATCTAAGATTATCACAGGTGGATTTATGATGGGGAAAACAGTAGACACAATGGCGGCTTCATTAACAAAATCAGCCAATGGGTTAATTGTTATCAATGAGCATCATGATGAAGACAGCACACCTTCTCCTTGTATCCTGTGCTCTCGCTGTGTCGCTGTTTGTCCGGTGGATCTTTTGCCACATCAGCTTGAAAAAAATTACTTGAAGGAAAATTGGAAACGTTTGGAAAAGCTTTATGTAGATAGTTGTATTAACTGTGGGTGTTGTACGTATATTTGCCCAGCACGTCGGCATTTAGCTGAACATATTGTTGCTGGACAAAAAGCTCTTAAAGAAAGGCAGGCATAGGATGGGGAATAAAAATTCGTTGGAGCAGCTTCGCAGTACACGTTACCCATTAATGGAAGCCTCGCCGCATTTGTTGTTTTACGAAAAAACTGATCGAATAATGCGAATGGTTTTATTGGCGCTGCTACCTAGCGTGATTGCTTCAATTATTTTCTTTGGCCTGCGTTCATTGCTTATTTATGTGATAGCCATAGGTACATGCCTGATTTCTGAGTTTCTATGGTTTAAATTTCGCAAAGATACCTTGCCTAAAGATTATTCAGCAGTAGTGACTGGTGTTCTATTGGCAATGAGCTTGCCAGCAAGTGTACCGTTGTGGTATCCGGCTTTAGGCGGAGCTATCGGAATTATTATCGCAAAAGAATTGTTTGGAGGAATCGGTAGAAATCTGTTAAATCCGGCTTTAACAGGGCGAGCTGTCTTAAGATTGGTCTTTGCAAAGGAAATGTCAGCGAATGTACAACCGCAGCCTTTTTTCTCGCTGAATGGCTTAGATGTCGTCTCTTCTGCCACGCCTTTGATGAATGCCAAAGCTGATGAAAGTTTAAGCTCTGGTCAGATGATAGACAGCTTGACTGGATTGATTGCTGGTAAAAATGCTGAAACAACGGCGATACTTCTCTTTTTAGGAGGGATGTTTCTGCTGTATAAAAAAGTAATTACTTGGCACATTCCGATTTGTATGCTTAGTACAATAGTTATTATTGCGCTTTTTTTGGGGAAAGGTGATCTGACGATTGTTTTTGCTCATATCTTTGGGGGTGCAACAATGCTGGGTGCTTTTTTCATGGCGACAGATTATAGTACATCACCTACAACACCCAAAGGCGAAATCAAATATGGAATTTGTTGTGGTGTGCTGCTAATGGCTTGGCGTTCATTTAGTTCTATGGCAGAAGGTATGACATTTATTTTATTAATTATGAATTGTTTTGTACCATTGATTGATCACCTCATTATTCCACGAGCCTACGGTGTGAAAAACTAGCAGTCATTTTCAGTAAATATATAGACGTTCTTTCATTCTAATGATAAAGTAGTAGAGAAATTGGCTACTACCAATATTTTAATGAATAACTATTTTGAAAATTCTAGAAATCTTTCTATTTGTATTTTCAATTTTTTTGATAGAGAGGACTGTTTTATTTGCTTTATGTAGCTAGACACGGGGAGACAGATTGGAACAAGAAAGGAATTATTTCAGGGCGAAGCGACATTGCTTTGTCTAAGATAGGTTATCATCAAGCGACTTTATTAGCAGAAGAAGTGGCTAACCTTGACGCACCTATAACCAGAATCATCCATTCTCCCTTAAATCGTGCGGAAGAAACAGCACGAATAGTTAGTGAGGCCAATCATTTACCCATGAGTGTCGATGAACGATTAATTGAGCTGGATTATGGGGATTATGATGGAAAGAGCGATGAACTGGCAGGCTACCAAAAAATTCGTACTCAATTTGCTGTACGCTATCCTAATGGGGAATCTTTGATGGATGTTTATGCTCGAATTGTTCCTTTATTAGCAGAATTAGAACAAGACGCTGAGAATACCTATCTCTTGGTCTGTCATAATTCGGTGATTCGAGCGATTAAGAACTATTTTGAGCCCTTAGAAAATGAAAAGGTCTTTAATTATCGCACACCTAACGCTAAATTGATCGGGTTTGAGTGGAGGAAAGCTCTCTCAAATATCAAGAGTGCCTGAAATTCTTTTAAATTAATAAATAGAAAATAAGAACGAACGACTGTAGGGCTATCTGAACCGACCCCCAAAAGTTAGACCAAAAATCTAACTTTTTGGAGGTCGGTATTTTTATGACTGAATATGGCTTTGAAATCAAGCTGAAAGTTGTTCAAGATTATTTGGATGGAAAAGGTGGCTATCGCTATCTAGCGAAAAAGTATGGAGTTAAGAACGCGGATCAAGTAAGAAGCTGGATTAATTCCTATCAACAATTTGGTGAGGAAGGACTCTTTCGAAAACATTATGATAATACTTACTCTGTTCAATTCAAGATGGATGCGATAGAGTTATATCAAACGAGTGAGTTGTCCTATCGTGAAGTTGCCAATAGACTCGGTATGAGGAATCATGCTCTGATTGCCAGTTGGATGCGGAGTTTTCGAGATGATGGTATCAAGGGACTCTCAAAACCGAAAGGACGTCCACCTACCGTGCCTAAGAAAAAAGAAAAGCCAAAGAAAGATTTTGTTAAAGTAACATCGGAAGAACGCGACCGTATTAAAGAATTAGAAAAACAAGTCCGTTCACTTCAGATAGAAAATGCCTTTTTAAAAGAACTGAGGAAGCTGCGAAATCAGGAAGCCCAACAAAGACGAACGAATCAATCGCACGAATCATCCACAGCCTCCGAGGACCCTTCAAATTAGTTGAGCTTCTTGAGACCTTGGACTTTCCTAAAGCAACGTTTATGTACTGGCAAAAACGATTTGACAGAGAAAACCCTGATCAAGAAATTGAAGCCGAAATGCTTCGTATTCGTAAAGAACATAAAAATTATGGCTGTTTACGAATGACGAACGAACTAAAGAATCGTGGATTCCATGTTAATAAAAAGAAAGTCCAACGTTTGATTCGAAAACTAGGAATCGAAGTGCGTTCATACACGCGGAAATCACGGCGCTACAGTTCTTACCGAGGAAAAGTCGGGAAAGTGGCGAAACACCGGATTCGTCGTCACTTTTATACGACTATTTGTCACCAAAAAATTACGACAGATACAACAGAGTTCAAATATCTTGAAGTGGATACCAAAGGCGTGATCCGTCAGAGAAAGTTATATCTGGACCCGTTTATGGATATGTATAATAGCGAGATTCTTTCGTACCGCATCTCGGAAAAGCCAAATGCCTTGGCAATCATGGAAGGCTTAGAAGAAGCCATAGCGATCACGAATGATTGCCCGTATCGTCGCACTTTCCACTCGGATCAAGGCTGGGCCTATCAGATGAAAGCCTACCGTCGAAAACTAAAGAAACAGAAAATTTTTCAAAGTATGTCTCGAAAAGGAAATTGTTTAGATAATTCCATCATGGAGAATTTCTTCAGTCTTCTAAAACAAGAAATTTTTCATGGAGAAACCTATCACAGTTTTGATGAACTAAAAACGGCGATTGATGATTTTATCTATTACTACAACAATCACCGGATGAAACAGAAATTGAACTGGAAAAGCCCTGTTCAGTTTCGAGAAACAGCACAGAAAGCGGCATAATCGCTTAGCTTAAGAAACAAAAAACGGAGTAGATTTCTCTACTCCGAAAAAAGTCTAACATTTGGGGGTCACTTCAATCATTGTTGATAGTTCCACAGTTGTTCGTTCTTTTAATGAGCGTGTTCTGCTACTCATCAACAGTTTTGTCGTTCTTCCGTCACAGTGGTTTCTTTAGATCGTTGCGTGCATTGAATGAATCGTCTGGATGGTATGACGCCATTTTTCTTGTTCTGCAGTGGAAAGCTTTAACGGAAAACTTTCACTGATTCCTTGTCTTGAAACTTTTGCAGGAGAACCCACATAGCAGCCCTCAGCTTGATGATAATGGCTGACTGGTACGACAAGGTGATTGTCGTTTAAAATTGCTTCAGCAATCCGTGCGGCTTGAATGGCGATACCATAAGAAGTATAGCCTTTTCCTCTAAAAGTGACCCAACCGCCATCACGAGCAGCATTATCCAGAACATCAAGTCTATCATCCGTCAATATTTCACTGATAGGGGTGCCACCGATTCGGACGCTAGACCAAGCAACAAATTGACTTTCACCATGTTCTCCGATGACATAACCATCAATGGCCGAAGGATGAACTTTCATACTTTTGCTGATAGCATGCTTCATTCGGCCAGTATCTAGTGAAGTTCCAGTACCAATAACACGCTCTTGAGGAAGTTCTGTCAATTCCTGCAGATATTGAGTGATGACATCACAAGGATTTGTTATATTCAATATAATTCCCTCAAAGCCTGAATCTCTGATGACTGGCGCCCATTCCTCTACGATTGTTTTGGTCAAATTCAGTTCGGCAAAGCGATCAGGATTTCCTTCAAAAATCGAAATGTCACCAGCAGAAAAAATAATCACATCTGTATCGGCTAGTTCAGCTACATCTGGACCAATCAGTCGAACTTGATTAGCTTGTTCCATTTGCCCGTCCATCAGATCATTCAGTTCAGCCTTTAGAATCGTATCTTTCGAGTCGAAAAGCACCAGCTCATCAACGATATTTTTTGAAATCAAAGTGTAAGCAGTTGTACTTCCTACATGTCCTACACCAATAATTGCGACTTTTCTCAATTGCAACACACCTCTCTCATAGATTTATCTATTTTAAAAAGAATGCCTCTAACATGAGAAAAAGTCAATAGAATAATTAGTAAACGATTAATTCAAACTGTTTTCTTTTAAAATATGATACACGCGCTCACAATCAGCAGCGGTTCCTCGCAGCTCATAATCTGCCAAGAAAGGAAACTTGAAGGCTTCGCTATATTGTTTTGCTGTCAGGCAATATTGATAGTTAAAATTTTTATTCCCGCTGCCGACCACTCCTAGACAATGTTTAAAATTATCTTCGTATTCGAGGTATTCGCGCATCACTTCTGTCAAAATCTCAGTATCCCCGCTATCAACACCATTTCCTCCTTCTAAATACGTAGGGACAAAGGTAAAGAAGGGTGCCGACTCAATCTCGAAGGGAGAATTTTCGGAAATTTCCTTTGAACCGATTAAAGGATTTTTCGGATCTAATTGATGCTGTTCCACCGCGTAGGCTTCCAGACGCTTAACAAATGCCCGAGTGTTTCCTGAGATAGAAATGTACAATATATTCATAAAAATATTTCCTCCTAATTTGGTTAATCACCGTTTTTTTACGAAAAAATCGGGTTTTAATTGTAGTCTTAACGTTAAGATTATAACACGAAAAAGGACGAGTAGATAAAGTGTAAACGGTTGCAAAAAGCAGCGAAATATGGTATAAATATAGATGTAAGGGGTAGGTCCCTAAGGTTGTAAAATAATACAACAGAAATGGACGGAAGCAGTGTTCATTTCACAGAGAATGCCGAAAACGGCAGAAAGGAAGTAGGGATTTGAAGTCTCCTTACCAAGTTATTCTAATCTAGCGGGGAAAAGAAATGTAGACAGTGGAACCATTTCTTCACTTAATGGTGAGGCTTAAACGAAATTCAATCATAAAAAACGTTTAAGACCTAGAAAAGAGTGTAAATATTCCAGAAATCTGGAATGAAGAACAAGCACTTAGCCATTAGACCTGCTAGATTATTTTTGCGCCTAAAAAAGGCCAGCTGATCAGTCAGCTGGCCTTTTCCTATTATACTACTTATTGTAATAACGAATATCACCGCTGATTTTATTGATAGCAAAATCAGTTGAATCAGAGAAGGTATACGTACCTCCATCGGTTGGGAGTTTTTCGTTAAACATTTTTTCATATTTATCGATAGAAAGCTGCTTGCGTTCAGAAAGTAAAGACTGATTCTTTTCGCTAGTTAAATGACTTTTGAACCCATCCATCAATGTCATTGAGAAGAACTCACTAACGGCACCAGAACCATAGCTGAATAATCCGATTCGATCACCGGCAGCTAGATTGCCATTATCTAACAAGGATATCAAACCTAGATATAATGATCCGGTGTAGAGATTACCGACTGTTCGGCTATACACCACTGCTTCATCATAACGAGCTTCTAAACGTTGTTGTTCTGATTCAGGCATTTCCGGAAAGATTGCACGTAAAGCTTTGCGTCCCATCTTTGTATAAGGTAGATGGAAAGTGATCGCAGCATAATCCGTACTATCGGTTTGATTGACTTTTTTATTTTGCTCCCATATCCGAGTAAATGAATCAATATAGATTTGGTTAGACATGTGTCCATCGACTAATGGATAATCATGCCCTGCAGGTCGCCAAAAATCATAAACGTCCTCTGAATAGAAGACACTATCGTTATTAAAGGCTAATAAATCTGGCTCCTTGGTTATTAGCATAGCGACAGCACCGCAACCTTGCGTAGGTTCGCCACCAGTTGCTAAACCATATTTAGCAATATCAGCAGCGATCACTAAAACTTTACGATCGGGATGTAGGGCAACATAATCATGAGCCTGCTGCAGGGCGGCGGTTCCGCCGTAACAAGCATGTTTTATTTCAAATGAACGAGCGAATGGTTGAATATCCAACAGATCATGAATGATTACCGCAGCGGATTTTGAGAAGTCGGTACTTGATTCTGTTCCGACGATTACCATGTCGATGTCCTTTTTGTCCTCATCTGTAAGAATTTTGGCAGCAGCACTTGCCCCTAAAGTGACGATGTCTTGTGTCTCGGGAATAATTGCCATCTGATCTTGTCCAAGACCAATGTGAAATTTGTTGGGGTCAGTTTCACGGGCATTCGCTAAATCTGTCATATCAAGATAATAATTTGGTACGTGAAA
Organism: Enterococcus avium ATCC 14025; assembly: GCF_000406965.1. Taxonomy (GTDB): domain Bacteria; phylum Bacillota; class Bacilli; order Lactobacillales; family Enterococcaceae; genus Enterococcus_A; species Enterococcus_A avium. The sequence goes on from NZ_KE136368.1 coordinate 12,299, forward strand.
ACTGATTTTATCAATCCCTATATTCATATTGCTCCTCCTAGTTCTTATTGATCCATCCATTTTTTAATAAAAATGAATAAACCACACATATCTTTCCACTTAATTACTAAAATAATAAGTAGAGCAGACATCCTTTTCTTCCAAAGGTAAATATATCATAGAAAGGTCATAATTAGTTGAGTTTGAATCTTAAGAAATTATAAAACTATCTGTGCTATACTTACGTCTGATTTTTAATGAAAACATTGGAGGTGCACCCTTGGAAGAAGTAGTTATTTTAAGCGCTGTACGAACACCAATTGGCAGATATAAAGGCAAACTAGCAACTGTTTCAGCGGTTGAGCTCGGTGCGATTGCGGTGAAAGAAGCAATCAAACGTGCGGAGATCGAGGCAGATCAAGTCGATCAGGTATTTATGGGAAATGTTTTGCAAGCAGGTAATGGTCAAAATGTAGCTCGTCAATCCGCAGTTAAAGCAGGGATACCCTATGAGGTTCCGGCAACTACGATCAATGAAGTGTGCGGCTCTGGAATGAAATCGATCATTTTTGGGATGCAGCAGATTTTGTTGAATGAGGCGAGCGTTGTGATTGCTGGCGGAACGGAGAACATGTCTCAGGCTCCAAAGGTGACAAGCTTTGATTATGCAGCCCAAGAATGGCACGAACCAAAATCGAGCATGATCTATGATGGTTTAACAGATGCGTTTAGCGGAAAGCATATGGGGTTGACAGCAGAAAAGGTGGCTGAAGACTATCATGTTACCCGTGAAATGCAGGATCAATATGCCTATGATTCGCAAATGAAGGCAGCGAAAGCCAGTAAGGATGGCAAGTTTGAATCAGAGATCGTTCCGATTGCACTATCAGACGGTAGTACCATGTGGGAAGATGAAGGGATTCGCTTTGATTCTACTCTGGAGAAAATTAGCTCCTTAAAGCCAGCTTTTAAGGAAAATGGCGTCGTTACAGCGGCCAACGCTTCAACGCTAAACGATGGTGCATCAGCTGTCGTATTGGCAGCGAAATCCTATGCAATTGAACATGGACTGACTTACCTGGCTGTTATTAATAATTACAGTGAAGTTGGAATTGATCCAAGTATTATGGGAATGGCCCCAGTATCTGCAATTAATAAATTATTAAAAAAAGCGAATCGTACAATTGATGAAATTGATACCTTCCAAATCAATGAAGCATTTGCGGCAGCTTCTGTTGCGGTGCAAAAAGAATTAAAGCTATCTGATCAAAAAATTAACAGTTACGGCGGCGCAATCGCTTTGGGTCACCCAATTGGTGCCAGTGGGACGCGAATTGTAACAACCTTAATTTCTGAGCTGATTCAAGAGGAGAAGCAACGTGGTGTAGCAAGTCTTTGTATTGGCGGCGGGTTAGGTCTAGCTTTGTTGATCACGAAAGCAGAGGATCAAGAAATCGCAAAAAAAAAATTCTATCAGATGACCCAAGCTGAACGTCTAGCTAAACTGGTGAAAGAAAAAAAGTTATCAGCTAAAGAAGCGGCCCAGTTAGCAACTGAAACGGTGCTGCCGGAAAAAATCGCGAATAATCTGATTGAAAATCAAATCAGTGAATGCTCGATTCCTTTAGGTGTCGCTCAAAATTTTGTTATTAATGGTAAAAAAAAGCTAATTCCAATGGCTACCGAAGAGCCCTCCGTAATTGCGGCAGCTAGCAACGCGGGGAAAATCATTGCAAAAGCGGGCGGAATTCAGACGCGAGTGGTTAATCAAGGGATGGTTGGACAGATCGTTTTACGAAAGGACACTGATTTCGATGCAGTAATTAAAACGATTAATGAAAATAAAAAGAGTCTTTTTGCAGCGGCAGAAAAAAGCTATCCTTCGATTTATCAGCGCGGCGGCGGATTGCAATCCATTCATGCACGCACCTTTGAAGAAGGCTACATTTCGATCGATGTAGTTGTCGATACAAAAGATGCGATGGGCGCCAATATCTTGAATACGATGCTGGAAGCAGTTGCGCAAGAGCTGCGACAACTGCTTCCAATGGCGGATATCTTGTTCAGCATCTTAAGCAACTATGCAACCGAATCGTTGATTGAAGCACGATGTGAGATCCCACTGACACAGCTAACACCGGAAGTCGCAGAAAAAATTGCTGCTGCAAGTGAGTTTAGCAAGCTCGATCCATACCGTGCGGCAACTCATAATAAAGGGATTATGAATGGGATTGATGCGGTCGTCCTGGCAACTGGGAATGATACACGTGCGGTGGCGGCAGCTTGTCATGCTTATGCTGCACGCAATGGACGTTATGAAGGGTTGACGGATTGGGTCATAAAAGAAGAAAAACTCGTTGGACAATTAACCCTACCAATGAAAGTCGGTATTGTCGGTGGGGCAACGAAGGTTTTACCGAAGGCTCAGCTAAGTTTGAAATTATTAGAAGTTTCCACGGCGGCTGAATTAGGCGAAATGATTGTTGCTGTTGGATTGGCGCAAAATTTAGCAGCCATTCGGGCACTAGTGACAGACGGCATTCAAAAAGGACACATGGCGATGCAGAGCCGCTCATTGGCAATCACTGCTGGCGCGACCGAAAAAGAGATCGCTCAGGTTTCAAGGCAATTGCGTCGAGCAGACCAGATGAATCTCGCGACAGCTGAGACAATTATCAAACAGCTGCGGCAAGCATAAGTTCACAAAGAAAAGTGATAAGATCATGAAGTTGATCTTATCACTTTTTTTATGTTATTCATTATTGACGTCTGCCCGCAGGTAAACCATATCAACCAATTGAACGTCCTGATCAATGATTGGTTCGTGGTAATTATCGGTGAAAAAATTCTTCACGCGATGCGATTCGCGGAATCCGCTTTTTTTATAAAAGTCCAATATTCCTGGCTCATCACCAGTTCCGACATACATCGTTTGATAATGACCTAAAAATTCATGGAATAAAAACTGGATCATTGCTCTGCCATAGCCTTGGCCATGTACAGCTGGGACAGTTGCTATGTTTTTCAGCTCACATTCCTGTTCATTCAACTCTGTGACAACGGCTGCGCACTTCAAAGCATCATCATATAAAACAAACATGCGGCCGTCATCAAGGTAACGATCAATCATGTCTTCCTGTGGATCGGCTAAAAGAAGCAAGTTTAAATAGTTTTTCTTATCTGTAACGACTTCTTCAATCTGCATTTTTTTTAAATGCAGAATAGGGAAAGGATTCCCTTGCTCATCTAGCTCAGATCGCCCGATCACAAGGAAACCCATATGCCGATAAAAACCAAAGGCCTGCTGATTCTGCTCATTCACATCTACATAGTGTATATTTAGCGAATCAAGCGCAAATTGCAGTAATTTTTTTCCAATTCCGTTTCCTCGAGCTTTGTTTGCAACGAAAAGCATTTCAACCTTATCTTGCTGGACACCAATAAATCCTAAAAGCTCAGGATCATAATAGCCATAAAGCTGATCAATCAGCTGAAACGCCTTTTTTACCTCGGGCTTTAAGGCTTCGATATCATTCTTTGTCAAAAAGGTGTGGGTAGCTTTAACCGCTGATTCCCAAATCGCCATCATTGTACCTAGTTCGTTTTTATTTTTTCGGTCAACTTGTTTAATTGTCAACATTCTATTTTTCCTCCAATTTTGTCTATAAGAAGAGGTTTCAAGCCGCAACAAATAAACGTGTATAAATCCGCGCTTAAAAATTGGCGATGAAACAACTCTTATCGTATCTCCAAACAATGTTTCATCTACAGTAGTTTCCTTGTTTGGAGTAGAGTAATGGTGCGTATATTGAAGGTGAATTTCCACATTGAAATAAGTCCTTTTCTATGATTTCCCTTCATTCTATCAACGAGAGTGAAAGAAAGCAATGTACCTTGGAGTTAAAGCTATTTTATTTAAAAGTGAAATCCAAATATACTGGATTATGGTCAGAATATTTAAATTGCATGTCCTTGATGTGAACAGCTTCAACATTGATATTATCTGAAACAAGAAACCCATCAATCAAAGTCGTGTAGGTCTTGCCCTGTTTATAGGGTTCATTTAATGCTCGAGCGGATGGCTTTTTCTCTTCTGCCAGCTTTCCAGTAGGCAGGTGAAAGCCTGCCGGCAATTCTTCTTTTGGAAATGGATGTGTCCAGGTTTCGCGTTTTTTACTTGTACTAAATACGTCTGGGCTGTTCCCCAAAACATCATGATTATAATCTCCAGCCACCATCACATAGTTCCCTTTTTTATATTCGCTTTCCATGACATCAAAAATCTTCTTCAATTGAGCCGCTTGGATGGAGCGATCCTTCGTAAAAGCGGACAAATGGGTATTGATCGTAATAAACTCATGACCGTTTTTGACTGGCATACGGCTGACAGTGAAGGCACGATCCAAATCAACAAATTTGTTGAAGTTTGTTTCGATCGGTAAAGAATAGCGTTTACTGCTGGTGATCTCAGCTTGGCTTAGGGTGACTAGCCCTGATTTTGCTTGGCCGATTGGGTCAGTAAAGGGATAGAACAAATAAGAAGAGTCGTAGTTTTGCCCATACAAGCTGTTGTAGTCAGATAAATGGTCTTTCAGAAAAGCCACTTCGTCTACATGCTGTGAACGATCGCCATCTTGATCGACTTCTTGATAAAAAGCAAAAGTAGGTTCTAATTCTTTTGTCGTGGTGACAATTCCCTGCATATTTTTTTCTACCGTTTTTTTATCATACGCTCGTGAGTATTTCCCACCGTCCATAAAGAAGCTATAGCTCGGCGGATAAGCCCCATATCCAATGTTATGACTCATAGCACGGTAAGTCTTATTGGTTTCTAAAACCTGATTATGTTGATTGTCGGGTTTTAAGGTAAGATGGTCAGGTAAACGGTCATAGCTGGCGAATAAATAAATTAAATAGCCGCCTAAAACCAAAATGATGGCTGTTATAATTCCTAAAAGAATCTTTCCTATTTTTTTCATGTTGCGCCTCCTAGTCTTCTCTTCAAGCTTATCATAGCAGAATTTTAACTATTCACAAAGTTCCTGACTTTCGAAAAGAACTTTCCCATGGTACACTATAGAAAAGGAAATATACGTTATTAAAAGAGAGGTTTTAAAATGATTCGATTTGCCAAAAAAGAAGATGGCGCAGCAGTTGCAAAATTAATACTGGTTATTTTAAAAGACATGGAGTTGGATTTCTTAGCTGAGTTTGGTGAAGAGAAGGCCTTAGAAGTTATCACGGCTTGCTTTGAAGATCCGACTTATCGCTTCGGCTATGCTCGAGGTCTAGTTGAAGAAATTGATGGCGAAATCGCAGGGGCTGTTTTTGGTTATCCGGCCAATAAAGAAAAGATTATCGATTTGCCTTTAGAAAATTATTTGCGTTCACAAGGAATTTCCGACGATATTAAGATGTTTATTGATCCTGAAGCTTTTCCTGGTGAATGGTATTTGGATTCAATCGCAGTGGATGAAAAATTTCGTGGACAAGGGATTGGTTCAAAGCTGTTAACGGCGGTAGATCGGCTGGCGACCCACGAGGGCGAAAAAGTTATCGGCCTAAATGTCGACAAGGCTAATCCAAATGCTAAACGTTTATATTTACGTGATGGCTTCAAAGACGTTGGAGAAATTATGATTAGCGGTCATTTATACGACCACATGCAACGAGAGGTTAAAGGCTTTGATCGCATCAAGCGTCACAAATAGGCATATAAGAAAACGGCTAATCGCTTACTTAACGTAGTAAACGTATTAGCCGTTTTAACAGTTTTGAGAAAAGGTTACTTCTAACACAGTTTCTTGTTCTTTTTTTCTATTGCGGTTATACAGCCAATAATCCATAATCGCCGCCACACAAATACAGACTGGGGCGTCTGCTGGATCTGTGACATCCAAGACATAGTAATCACCAGTTAATAAGGTGGCTTTATCCATCGTCATGATTGGCTGGTTAAAATGATTAATCTTATATTTATGGTTGTAAATATCTCCATAAACTGCCCAATGAAGCTGCTGTATGTAATAAAAATCCCCGGGCCAATGGAAGATTTTGTGAAGTACACCAACTTTTGTATGGTCATAGTAAATCTCAAACTTGCGCCCGAAAATCACACTGGCTTGTTTGATATATGCTACGATTTGACCGTCCATTGCATAGAGGGAGAGCACATTTCCTTTACGTCCCCAATGTCCTACCATTAAATAAAGTGGAACACCTTTGTTGTCTTTGACGATCGTTCGTGTCGTGGAACTTAATTGTTTTTCTTGAATAAAAAATTCAGTCATGATGCTCACACCTTTTGATTTTTATTATTCAGAAAGGATTCGATCGATTGCCGTTGCTACTCCGTTTTCTTCGTTTGTGTCAGTTACATGTTTCGCAATTTTCTTTATAGCGTCTACTGCATTTCCCATCGCAACACTCGTACCAGCATATGTTAACATGCTGACATCATTAAAATTATCTCCCAGTGCCATCACTTGATCAGCGGAAAATCCTCGTTCTTCCGCAAACTGCTTTAAGGCGATGCCTTTTTGCGCATCGACATGATTGATTTCGATATTTGTCAATTCAGATGCCGCAATGGCGAGGTCTCCGATCTTTTCTAGCTCTCCTGTTATCGCTTTAAGCTGTTCTGGCCCATTCTTATCAAACGCGATAATCTTCAATACATCTTCTTCTTTATCGATTAGTGTTTGTCGCATATCTTCAACAAAAGTAATCGGTGTAAGTGATAAATGTCGCGATGAGGCAGCGATCGCCATTTTTTTAGAAATACCAGGTATTTTATCAATGATATGCTCTGAGAAAAATTCAATCCGCTTCGGTTGATTTGAAGAATATACATGTTCGGCGGTAAAAATTTCATAATAAAGGCCAGCTTCTTCAATGGCATCCATCACTTCAAATGTCTTTTCCTTGCCGATCGGAATGGTAAAAATGGTTTCTCGTTCGGCGTTCACCACATGAGCGCCGTTTAATAAAATCATCGGTACGTGGATGTCCGCTTCATCTAAGGAGATTTTGGCGTGGCTCATTCCGCGTCCGGTCGCTGTAATAAATTCAATTCCTTGTGCTTGAGCTTTCTGAATGGCTGCGATATTTGCTGTTGGGACTTGCATTTGATCGTTTAACAGTGTACCGTCCATATCAGAGGCAATGAGTTTTATCAAAATTATTCACCTAGCTTTCCTATCATACACCGATAGTGTACCATAATCCCAAAGAGGATAGCCATGTCGAGAGAATTCTTTAAAAAGAATTATTTGGGTAGAAAATGGTCTTCTCGACGCATAGGCTAGTTTTTTCCATGTAAAATGGAGAGTTTTTACTAAGAATAGAAGTAGGAGTGTAGAGCATGAAAGAAATTATCCATAATGATTGGCAGACGGTTTTAGCAGATCAATTTCAAGCGCCGTACTATTTGAAACTACGAGAATTCTTGAAGCAGGAATATAGCACTCAAAGAATTCATCCAGATATGTATCATATCTTTGAAGCGTTGGAATTGACACCTTACAGCAAAGTCGAAGTTGTAATCTTAGGACAAGATCCTTATCATGGCGTAAATCAAGCGCACGGCTTATCCTTTTCCGTACAGCCGGGAGTCAAAATACCACCTTCACTACGAAATATTTATCAAGAATTGCAAAATGATTTAGGGATTCCGCCAGTTCAGCACGGCAATCTCGTAAGCTGGGCCAAGCAAGGGGTTCTGATGCTCAACACGGTGCTGACCGTACGCGAAGGCCAAGCCTATTCACATCGCGGTCAAGGTTGGGAGCAATTGACTGACGCAATTATTCAACGATTAAATGAGCGTGAAAAGCCGATCGTCTTTATTCTATGGGGCAAGCCGGCTCAAGAAAAAATCAAAATGATTGATACCAATAAGCATGCGATCATAAAGTCTGTTCATCCGTCGCCTTTATCCGCTCATCGAGGCTTCTTTGGATCAAAACCATTTTCAAAAACAAATCAGATTTTGAAGGAATGGGGCGAGTCACCAATCGATTGGCAGCTGCCTGAAACAGTGTAGTATGACAACGGTTTCTGTTATAGAGACAGTTTGTGAAAAACCTCTTAATTCATGTTTACTAGATTCTAATGAGTAGTACAGAGGTTTTATTCTGTCCTTTTCTTTTCATGTGAAGTGTTGTATGATGAAAAGGAAATAAATATCTGGAGGTTTTATCGTGGATCTATTTGATAGTTTGAAATTTAAGATTATTCGTCGCAACATTAAAGTGGCATTTCCTGAAGCAACTGACGCGCGTATTCTTGGTGCCGCATCTCGTTTGAAAGCAGAAGAATTGATTGAACCAATCTTGATTGGCAATCTGGCTGAAATCGAAAAAGCTGCGGGCGCTCGTGGAATCGCTTTAGAGAACTTCACAATTATTGACCCTGATCATTTTGATCGTTGGGATGAAATGGTTGAAGCCTTTGTTGAACGTCGTAAAGGAAAAGTCAGCAAAGAAGATGCGGAAAAGATTCTTAAAGATGAAAACTACTTCGGTACAATGCTGACTTATATGGGCATTACTGAAGGCATGGTTTCTGGAGCGATTCATTCAACTGGAGATACTGTTCGCCCAGCCTTGCAAATTATTAAAACAAAACCAGGCGTTAGCCGTACAAGTGGAGCTTTCTTAATGGTTCGCGGGCGTGATCAAGAGAAATACTTATTCTCAGATTGTGCCATCAATGTGAATCCAAGTGCTCAAGAATTGGCTGAAATCGCTGTCGAATCTGCTAAAACAGCTGAATTATTCGATATTGAGCCTAAAGTCGCAATGATGAGCTTCTCAACAAAAGGATCTGCTAAATCTCCTGAGGTTGAAAAGGTTGCAGAAGCAACGAAGATTGCTCAAGAATTGGCGCCAGATTTCTTAATCGATGGCGAATTACAATTTGATGCTGCCTATATCCCAGGCGTGGCACAATTGAAAGCCCCTGATTCTCAAGTAGCTGGACAAGCAACTGTCTTTGTTTTCCCTGAATTACAATCAGGAAATATTGGTTACAAGATCGCCCAACGTTTCGGTGGTTTTGAAGCGATCGGACCAATCTTACAAGGCTTGAACAAGCCAGTTTCTGACTTATCACGCGGCTGTAATGAAGAAGACGTTTATAAGCTATCTATTATTACGGCAGCACAATCATTGATGAACTAAGCATCGTTAAATCAAGAATAAAGCGAGAATTCGTGTATTATGCGAATTCTCGCTTTTTTTGCTCTTTTTTAGAGATCGTTGGGAAATTTCCCAGCGTTAGACACTTAAGTTCAATCATGGAACATTATTCCCAGTGTTTTCCTATAGTATTGTAAACGCTTTTTACTGTCTGTATAGTCAGACGTGTAAATAGGAAAAAGGAATTATTGGAAGGAGATGTGTTTTTGTCATGATGGAAAAGATTCAGCGCTTTGGTGGGGCGATGTTTACGCCGGTACTACTATTTTCGTTTTCAGGGATAATGGTTGCACTTTGTATCATTTTCAAAAATCCAATGCTTGTAGGCAGCATCGCAAGTGAAGGAACGACGTGGTATTCCATTTGGAGTATTGTAGAAAATGGTGCGTGGACAGTCTTCAATCAAATGGAGTTGCTGTTCGTTATCGGCTTGTCGATCGGGTTAGCCAAAAAGGCGAATGCACGAGCAGCGATGGAAGCGTTTGTTGTTTATACTACCTGTAACTATTTTATTTCATCTATGCTTGAATACTTTGGCAAATTTTTCGGTGTAAACTTTGCAGCTGAACCAGGAGGAGAAAGCGGACTTAAATTAATCGGTGGAATCAAGACACTAGATACCGGTATTATTGGTGCTATTTTCATTTCTGCAATTGTTATTTTTCTACACAATCGGTATTTCGAAAAGAAGTTGCCTGACTTTTTAGGAATCTTCCAAGGATCGTCATTCATTGTTATCTTGGGATTCTTCGCAATGCTACCAATTGCTTTTCTGATTTGCTTGATCTGGCCCAAAGTTCAGCAAGGGATCGGATCACTGCAAGGTTTTCTGGCAAGTGCAGGAATCTTCGGAGTTTGGCTTTATACTTTCTTGGAACGCATCTTGATACCAACAGGGCTGCATCATTTTATCTATACTCCCTTTGTTTATGGTCCGGCTGTTGTTGAAGAAGGGATTACCAAATATTGGATGGGACATTTACAGGAATTCGCGCAAACAACGACACCGTTGAAACAGTTATTCCCAGAAGGCGGCTTTGCTTTACATGGAAACTCAAAAATATTTGCATCGCCTGGTATTGCTGCAGCTTTCTATTTTACGGCGAAACCAGAAAATAGAAAGAAAGTGCTGGCAATTCTGATTCCAGCAACTTTAACAGCAGTCTTGGCAGGAATTACTGAACCATTAGAATTTACCTTCCTATTTGTATCACCGCCACTATTTGCTGTACATGCTCTGTTAGCTGCAACGATGGCCGCGACTATGTATGGTTTTGGAGTTGTGGGAGATATGGGTGGAGGTTTAATTGATCTATTGGCGAAGGTTTGGATTCCATTGTTCCAAAACCATAAAAGTATGATAGTCACCCAATTGATTATTGGACTTGCCTTTATCGTGATTTATTTCTTCGTGTTCCGTTTTTTGATACTGAAGTTCAATCTGGCAACACCAGGGCGGGAGGAAAATTCGCAAGACATTAAGTTATATTCGAAAAAAGATTACAAAGCCAAGCAAGGTAGTAACGTGCCAGTGATTGAAGGCGCGAATCAATATACGGAACAAGCAGCTGTTTATTTAGATGGTTTTGGGGGAGCTGAAAATATTGAAAAGGTTAATAATTGTGCCACTCGCTTAAGAATTACGGTCAAAGATGAAGCGCTTGTTCAGCCAGATGATGTTTTTCGATCTGGTGGAGCCCATGGAGTGGTTAGAAATGGAAATGCCTTTCAGGTCATTGTTGGCCTAGATGTACCACAAGTTAGAGAACAATTTGAAACACTGATGAATATCGAAAATTAGAGACCAAAGGAGAGAATGAAAGATGAAGAAATTTTCAATTGTTATTGCAGGCGGAGGAAGTACATTTACACCGGGGATCGTATTGATGCTCTTGGACAACCTAGACAAGTTTCCGATCAGACAAATCAAATTTTACGACAATCTGGAAGAACGTCAGAATCATGTGGCGAACGCCTGTGAAATCCTGTTGAAGGAACGTGCGCCAGAAATTAATTTTGTGGCGACAACTGATCCAGAAACAGCTTTCACGGATGTTGATTTTGTGATGGCCCATATTCGTGTCGGATTATACGCAATGCGCGAAAAAGATGAAAAAATCCCATTGAAATATGGAGTTGTAGGTCAGGAAACCTGCGGACCTGGGGGAATCGCTTATGGGATGCGTTCAATTGGCGGCGTATTAGAATTAGTAGATTACATGGAAAAATATTCGCCGAATGCATGGATGTTGAACTATTCGAATCCTGCGGCAATTGTAGCTGAAGCAACCAGAAAACTAAGACCAGAGTCAAAAATCATCAATATTTGCGATATGCCAGTAGGAATCGAGGAACGGATGGCTCATTCAATTGGTTTGAAATCACGTAAAGAAATGGTTGTTCGTTATTACGGATTGAATCATTTTGGCTGGTGGACAGATATCCGTGATAAGGAAGGCAGTGATTTGATGCCGCAGATTAAAGCACATGTCAAAGATCACGGTTATTCATTACCAGAAGAGATTGAAGAATCTCAACATACCGATGCTAGCTGGATGCATACATTTGCTAAGGCCAAAGAAGTTTACGCATTGGACCCAGAGACATTACCAAACACGTATTTAAAATATTACTTCTATCCACAAGATGAGGTTGCTCATGCAAATCCGGAATATACACGGGCAAATGAGGTTATGGCTGGACGTGAACAGCATGTATTTAGTGAATGTGACCGGATTGCTGAAGCAGGAACGGCTGAAGGAACATCCTTAGAAGTGGACGAGCATGCAAGCTATATTGTTGATTTAGCACGGGCGATCGCTTATAACACTCATGAAAGAATGCTGCTGATTGTTCCAAATGAAGGAGCCATCGTTAACTTTGACGAAACAGCAATGGTAGAAGTCCCATGTGTGGTGGGTAGCAATGGTCCAGAGCCATTAACTCAAGGGAAAATTCCGCGTTTCCAAAAGGGCTTGATGGAGCAGCAAGTAGCGGTTGAAAAATTAGTCGTTGAGGCTTGGGCAGAGCAATCCTATCAAAAATTGTACCAAGCGTTGGCACTTTCGAGAATCGTGCCGAATGCACGAATTGCCAAAGAATTGTTAGATGATTTGATTGAAGCGAACAAAGAATTTTGGCCAGAATTAAAATAATTAATATGAAAAAAATCAATTTTTCCTCCTTCATCACGTATAATAGTGTAGGAGGGGGAAAATTATGACATTAGAACAGTTGATTCATCAGCATTTAGATGAGCTTAGTGATTTAGATAAAGATATCTTACAATTTATGCTTGCGAATCCTGATAAGGTTTGATCTTCGGGGATCATGGAGCTTGCCGAAATGGTTCATGCCTCCAAATCTTCTGTGTTAAGAACAACTAAAAAGCTTGGATTTTCAGGGTATTCAGAATTAAAGTATTTTCTGCGACACACTGAAACTAGCCAGCAGCAGGAAACTAGCGATAAGGATATTTTTGAGAAGCAACTTGATGATATCAAAAAGACGCTTGAATATATGCAATCAGTGAACTTGGAGCCAATCAATGAGATGTTCGATAAAAGCCAAACGATTTATTGTTATGCAACTGGTTTTTCTCAAAAAAACATTATCGATGAATTCTACAAAATGTTATTAAATGTCGATAAACGTGCACTGGTTTTGCCGAATAAAACAGAGTTGGATATGGTCATGCCGATGATTACTCAAAATGACTGTGTAGTAATTGCTTCCTTAAGTGGAGAAACAGATGATATCAAAGAGAATCTAACAGCATTTGAAGTTCGAAAAATTCCAGTACTGGCGGTTACAGCAGTTGGAGATAACTATTTTGCTAGACACAGTACGCATCATTTGAATTTTTATTGTGACTTTTTCGTTATTGGCAGACGAAGACTTCAATCACAATCCTTGATTGGACTAAGCTGTTTAATGGACTACTTGCTTCGCTCTTATGGCATTTACACACTGGATAAAAGTACTGATTCAACGACTTAAGATTTATTTACGTTTTGTTATGAAAGGAAGAGTTTAAATGATAGCGCTTAGATCAATGAATGTTAAAAGAAATCTGTTACTTGGTTATTGGATTGTACTGCCGGTGCTCTTTTATTTTTATTTATTTTTGGTAAGCTTTAATCAGCACGTAACGATTCAACAGCTTATCCTGCAAATTCCGGGATTCACGCTAGCATTTCTGCTATCTTTTTTAATGCTTTTTCAAGCCGCTTGTCTTTATCTGATTGGCGCTCAAAATGAAAAGAAGTCGTTGATTGAAAAACGCTTTTTGACCTTCAGCTTGTTTCAACAGATTTTGACAGGAAATATCATTGGCGCGGCTTTATGCTATTTCTATAGTAGAAACATGTTTGCTGAAAAACAGACTGCTTCACGGAATGAGAAATTTATCTTCTGTTTTGCGATTGGATTTATTAGTTTGATCAGTGTGGTCGTCATAGTTATTGCTACGAGGTTGAAAGGGGTATAAGAATGTTTTCTATTTTTAAGAAGAACCAAACCAGCATCTTCAGTCCAGTGGATGGCAAATTGATCCCGCTATCTGAGGTAAGTGATCCGGTCTTTTCTCAAGGAATGATGGGACCAGGTTTTGCGGTTGAACCTGCATCAAATGAGATTTTTTCTCCAATTACAGGAATAGTAACCAGTGTCTTTCCAACCAAACATGCGATTGGTCTGGAAATGAGTGACGGAAAAGAGGTTCTGATCCATATTGGCATCGATACAGTCGAGCTAAATGGTGAAGGCTTCGATGTACTTGTTGGTGAAGCCAATAAAGTAACGCCTGAAACGAAGCTGGCGATTGTCGATCGAGCATATTTAGCAGAACAGGGAAAAGAAAGCACGATCATGGTGTTGTTTCCCGGCAGTTCGGATACCTATTCGATTGAGGCGAAAACAGTAAATGCTGGTGATGAGATTATTTGATGTAGAAATCGCTTGAGCGTTTGTAAGTAAAGGCAAGTATGGTGAAGAGATCATCATGCTTGCTTTTTTGTGTCCGGAAAAAATAAAGAATCTTTTTCTTTTCTCTCTAAGCGTAAATCGTTATACTAAATTGGTAGCAGAAAAGAGGGATACAGCGTGATAACATTAGTAGATACAACAGCAACAGAAAGATTAGGAAAAATAATTGGTACGGTGGCAGAGCCTAGCGATAATTTAGTATTAACGGGTGATCTTGGAGCTGGGAAGACAACTCTAACAAAAGGGATCGCTTTGGGTTTAGGAATTGATCAAATGATTAAGAGCCCGACTTACACGATCATTCGAGAATACCAGCAGGGACGCATACCGCTTTACCATATGGATGTCTATCGCATTGAGGCTGGGGCGGATGATTTAGGCTTAGATGATTATTTCGAAGGCGATGGTCTTTCCGTAGTCGAATGGGGCCAGCAGTTAGGCGAGTATATGCCGGAGGATTATTTGGAGTTGATTTTATCTAAAGATGATCAGGATGAAAATCTGCGTAAAGTCGAGTTGCTTGCAAAGGGAATACAGGCTGAAAAATTTCAGAGTCGCATTTTGAAAGCGTGGGAAGCGGAATGAGTGAGGTCGAGATCACGCTAAGAGAAGCAATCCCGGACGACGCTGCAGCCTTATTGCAGGTGAGTCAGAAAATCGCTGAGGAGACGGACTTTTTAATCATGGATGAAGTTGGTTTAGGCTTGAGTGAAGAAATGTTAAGCCTGCAATTGGCTGATTTATACGAAAGTGAGAACAATTTATTACTGTTAGCTTTGGCAGATGAAAAGATCGTTGGTATGGCTTCAGTCAAGGCGGCGTCAGAATTCACTGTCGCGCATATTGGCGAGGTTGGTATCAGTGTGTTAAAAGAATTCTGGGGGATTGGTTTAGGTTCTGCTTTATTAAATGAGGTCATTTACTGGAGCGAAAATGCTTCACCGTTGCGGCGATTGGAGCTAACCGTCCAGAAACGCAATGAACGGGCGATTCATTTGTATCAAAAATTTGGATTTGAAACTGAGGCTGAGATGATACGTGGAGTGCGTGATAGTAAGGGAGAATTTTTAGATGTTTTGCTGATGAGTAAATTGATCAATTAAAAAAGCGAAGCAGAGCGCTTCGCTTTCAGTCCATCTACATTGGTAAAACTAATTTTTTCAAAGGATCGACTCCAAAATGATCCTCTTGATAAAGCAATATTTTTGCACAGGCTCGACTGTCTTCTAGGGCATCATGGTGATGCTCTAGTGGAATAGCTAATTCTTCACAGACAGTGTTCAGTCGATGATTTCGCATTTCGGGAAATAGACGGCGACTGGTTCTTACAGTACAAAGTGACAAATAAGATGGCTGCTCTAAATGATAATAATCCAGACAGCCGGCTAATACCTTTGTATCAAAGCCGGCATTGTGAGCGACGATCAAACGATTTTCCTGATAATAGTGTTGGATTTCTTGCCATACTTCAGGAAATTTTGGGGCATTCTCCACGTCCTCTGGATGAATCCCGTGAATCTGAATGTTTTTCCAGAAGAATTCTGTTTCTGGTTTAATTAAGGAATAATATTCACCCACGATTTGGCTGTTTTTAACCATTACGAGTGCTAATGAACAAGCACTATGTGTTTGGTAATTGGCTGTTTCAAAGTCCATTGCAATAAAATTCAACAAGGGTCACCTCTTCGCCATTGTTTTAACATATTTCTTTCAGCGGCGAAAGGTTTGCGGCAAAAATTTCAAACATTTTAAAGATTGATATCCAATTCTACCGGGCAATGATCGCTGCCGAAAATCTCAGTGTGAATTTTAGCATCTTGCAGTTTTTCTTTTAAGTCATCAGAAACGACAAAGTAATCAATCCGCCATCCAGCGTTGTTTTTGCGGGCATTGAAGCGATAGCTCCACCAAGAGTAGATGCCCTCTTGATCTGGATAGAAATGACGGAAGGTATCAATATAGCCGTTCTCTAATAAGATACTGAATTTTTCTCGTTCTTGCGGCGTGAACCCAGCATTTTTTTGATTGGTTTTCCAATTTTTTAAGTCGATGTTTTCGTGAGCGACATTTAAATCACCGCAGAAGATGACTGGTTTCTTTTCTTTCAGCGCATTCAGATAGTTTAGGAAGGCTTCTTCCCACGTCATGCGGTAATCTAAGCGCTTCAATTCATTTTGCGAATTAGGTGTGTAGCAGGTAATCACATAATATTCAGGGTATTCCAGCGTGATGACGCGACCTTCTTGATCGTGCTCATCAAGCCCAAGACCATAAGTAACGTTTAGTGGTTCGTATTTTGTAAAAATAGCGGTACCCGAGTAGCCCTTTTTCTCTGCATAATTCCAATATTCATAATAGCCAGGCAGATCCATTTCGATTTGACCAGCTTGCAGTTTGGTTTCCTGCAGACAGAAAAAATCGGCGTCTAATTCATTAAAGACGTCCATAAAGTTCTTTTTCATCACAGCTCGTAAGCCATTGACGTTCCAAGAAATAAATTTCAATGTTCATTCCTCCATACTAAATCTTGTGATTTACTCATGGACTCATTGTAACGAAAAAAAGTCAGAAAGCAAAGGATGCCAGATCGGCAAACCATAATTTTGTAGATAAGAAATATCTAATGAGATGTAAAAAATTATAGCGAAGAAGGAGAATGATAAATGAAAATCGGAGTTATCGGCATTGGAGGAATCGCCCAAAAAGCCTATTTACCAACCTATGCTAAAATGCGCAAGGAGGCGTCATTCATTTTCGCGACGCGTAATGATGAAACCAGGGATAAGATTTCTCGCGAATACAATTTCGTTAATACGGTTGCAACGATTGATGAACTGTTGGCTGAGAAAATCGACGCCTGTTTCATCCATGTTGCTACAAAGGTCCATTTTGAGATCGCTAAGCAATGTCTAGAGGCGGGGGTCTCAGTATTTATCGATAAGCCTGTTAGTGAAAATTTGCAAGAGGTGCGTGAATTGCAGGAGCTGGCAAAGTCAAACAAGCTGTTGTTTATGGTGGGCTTTAACCGGCGTTTTGCTCCAATGGTGGAACAGCTCAAACAGCTTCCGCAAAAGCATGTCATTCATTTGGAAAAGAATGAACCGAATCATGCGATGAATACACAATATGGTATCTATGACTTATTCATTCATTTAGTGGATACCGCTGTTTATTTGCTGGATGATGAAATCATGACGGTGCATTCAAAAATTCGTGAAGAAAAAGGGAAAATGACCTATGCACAACTGCTGCTTTCAACAGCTACAACAGAAGTTATCCTGTCAATGGATCTGATGAGTGGCGGGAAAATGGAGCGTTACCAAGTCAGTTCACCTGAACAAACGAATATTTTAAATCAATTGACCGATTTGACGATCAAAAAGGGAACAGTGGAAGAAGTTCAACGATTTGGGGATTGGACGACCACGTTAGAAAAACGCGGATTTGAGCAGTTAGTTATCCGTTTTATTGCCGCATTAAAAGGTGAGGCTGTTGATTTGCGTCAGAAAAATGTTTTGTTAAGTCATGAGTTGTGTGAAAAGATGCTGCAGCAGCATATTCGTCATCAACTATAAGGGGTGGTAAGTTTTTTTCTCGCGTGCTAAAATAGCAAAGATGTTTGAAAAATTTACCCGTAATGAACGAGAAAGGCTTATCAAAGTGAAAATTACTGAATTATCGAGCGCATTACCAAACGTGAAAGTCCTTTTGGATGAACCTTTAATGAATTATACCTTTACAAAAACTGGCGGACCTGTGGACGCTCTAGCATTTCCAAAAGACAATGAAGAAGTGAAAGCATTAGTTGATTTCTGTCGATCAAATGACATTCCCTGGATTGTTTTAGGCAATGCCAGCAATCTAATTGTCCGTGACGGCGGTATTCGCGGATTAGTGATCATGCTGACGGATATGACAACGATCCGTGCAGAGGAAGATACGATTACTGCTCAGGCTGGTGCTAAGTTAATCGACACAACATATGTTGCGTTGGATCATTCGTTGACCGGCTTTGAATTTGCTTGCGGTATTCCTGGGAGTATTGGCGGTGCGGTCTTCATGAATGCTGGTGCATATGATGGGCAGCTGGAAGATGTTTTTGAATCAGTGGATGTATTATTAGCTGATGGTACATTTGAAACGTGGTATAAGGATCAAATGAATTTCTCTTACCGTCACTCAGCGATTCAAGATCAACCAGCGATTGTTTTGAGTGCTACCTTTAAATTAACACCAGGTGACTACGACCAAATCGAAAAACGGATGAAGGAACTTACAGAATTGCGTGAATTGAAGCAGCCGTTGGAGTACCCTTCATGCGGAAGTGTCTTCAAACGTCCGGTTGGTCATTTCACTGGAAAATTAATTCAGGATGCCGGCTTGCAGGGATTAGTCTGGGGTGGCGCGCAAATCTCTGAAAAGCATGCTGGTTTTATTGTTAATATCAACAATGCGACAGCGACTGACTACATTGAGTTGATCGCTCATATCCAAAAGACAATCAAAGAAAAATTTGATGTGAGCCTAGAAACAGAAGTCCGAATTCTAGGTGAAGAACCGAAATAATAAAAATGCTTGGAAGAAAACCGTGATGGCTTTCTTTCAAGCATTTTTCTATTTTTTCATTAAGCGCAATAGAACGGCACAAATGGCCATCGTTGCGATACCGGCAACAGCTGCTTCAACTAAGCCGCTACCAAAGATAATTCCTAGAATGACACTATAGACGGTATCTGCTGTGACCTGCAAAACATTTGCGTAGCTGTCTTTAAAGAAGAAAAAGATTAGGTTCATCACTAAAATCGTATTCGTCATTGAGCCTGCTAAACCAGCGATAAACAAGCTGACTGGTCGTGCCTTTTGCTTCATTAAGGTATGGAGTCCTTTGTAAACGAAGTAGGGCACCACACCAATTAAAATACGAGGAATAATTGCTACGATAATTGCGCGCCAATCACCTTGATTCGTTAATGGATTGGCGATAAATGGTGAGAAGACAAAAGACATCGGTGTGATAACGATCGTTGCTCTTGCTAAACTAATCACCCCAAAGACAGCTCCCAGACCAGCACCAATGCGAGGACCTAATACAATCGAAGCAATAATCACAGGGATGTGCATGGTCGTTGCATTGATAGGTCCAATTGGGATAAATCCTAATGGTGTGACCGCTAAAATGATCATGATAGCTAAAAACATCGCGGTCAAAGTAAAACTTTTAACATTTTTCTCTTTCATTTGTTACTCCTTCAATTTTGAATTTACGATATGCACAATTTCAGCAATATCTGCCAAGGCACCGCGACCATAATCGCCGCAAGCAAGCAAGGCTTCTCGAGGTTTAATTTCTTGATAACCAACTTCTTTTAGCGTTGCCAAATTTCGTTGGACAATCGGATTTTGATACATATAAGTATTCATAGCTGGCGCGATAACTTTTGGTGTATCCGGCAGCAATGCTAAAGCTACGGTTGATAGTAAATCGTCAGCGATGCCGTTGGCTAATTTACCGATAATATTTGCTGAAGCAGGGGCAACCAGAAAGAGATCGGCTGCTTTAGCCAAAGCAATATGATTAATCAATGCGGCATCGGGTTCATCCATCACATCCAAGTGGACAAGACGATGCGACAAGGATTGGATCGTTAAGGGCGTGATGAATTCCGTACTGCTCTTGGTCATCACAACATCTAAGTTATAGCCCAGTTTAGTCAGTTGATTGGTAATGTCGGCAGCTTTGTAGGCGGAGATACTGCCGCTGACTCCTAGTAAGATGTTTTTCATTTTGCTTCCTCCAGTTTCATGACCTCTTTTTTGATCAGTTCGGCAATTTCAGTTTTTGTCTGTGCTTCTTTGACTTTATGCTGTTTATTGATCAGATAGCCATGATGTTTTTCACCGCGAATTTCCGCTAAATCATTTGCCAAGATAAAATCAGCTTGATTTTTTTCAAGGCTGGCTTTCGCTACATTTAATAATTCAATCATCGGCACGTCAACTAATAATTTAAAGCCAACCAAAATCGTTTGCGGCTGCAATTTTTTAATCAAAGAAATGATTTTTGGTGTTTTCTTTAGAACCACGACTAAATGATCGGTATCTGAAGAGATTTTTTTCTCTGTGCGCTCATTGGCGACTTCCACTAAGGCTTTTGGTAAGTCTACTGTTTTTGCTGCTATTACTGCTTCAAGGTCTTCAAGAGTGACCGAACTTTCTGGTGTGAAATCACTGACCGCCATGCTATGAATGACTGCATCATAGGTATTTTTTTTCATTAAATCCTTCAATGCCTTTTCAAGGTCTGCGGTAGAGTCAATCAAATGATGATGAATCATTTTTCCTTCAGGTTTTACCGCGTGACGTGTAGTAATCATATCAATAGTCACATCATCTTTCGCAAAGCTTTCCGCGATCGCTTTTCCTAGCTTACCGCTGGAATGATTTGTTATCGCACGAACATCATCGATTTTTTCTGAAGTACCGCCTGAAGTTATTAGAATTCTCACTGGTTTGTTCCCCCTAAAGCAACGATTGTACGTCCTACATGCTTTCCTTCTAACAGGGCATTCGCCGTTTCCAATACTTGCTCTAATTCAATTTGTTGGACTTGGAAATGATCAGACAAAGCCCATTCATTCGCCATTTTTTTCCAAAGCTTTTGGCGTTGCTCCATCGAAGCTTCGACTGAATCGATGCCTAATAAGTTAACACCTCGTAAAATAAAAGGCAAGACAGTTGTACTCAGTTTGATGCCGCCAGCATTTCCGCATAAAGCAGCACTTCCGCCATAGTTAATAAAAGGCAGAACCTGAGCAAGCGTATCGCCGCCGACCGTGTCAATGACAAAATCAAAGAGCTGCTTATTCAACGGACGGGCTTTTTCTGGAAACAGTTCAGTAGGAGAGAGAACAGCGGTTGCTCCTAGCTGCTGCAAGTAATCCTTTTGATCCTCTTTTCGACTTAACGCAGTGATTTCTTTACAGCCGA
This sequence comes from Enterococcus avium ATCC 14025, assembly GCF_000406965.1. Taxonomy (GTDB): domain Bacteria; phylum Bacillota; class Bacilli; order Lactobacillales; family Enterococcaceae; genus Enterococcus_A; species Enterococcus_A avium. The sequence goes on from NZ_KE136368.1 coordinate 33,451, forward strand.
TTTGTTTTAGGAAATGCAAAGCAACACCGCCAACACCGCCAGTCGCTCCAGTAACCAATACCCGACTCTCAGCATTTAATCCATGAATTTGCAACGCATCAACAGCGAGTGCAGCCGTAAATCCAGCTGTACCAAAGATCATCGCCTGTTTTGCAGACAAGCCTTCAGGCAGGTGAACGACCCATGCAGCCGGAACAACCTGTACATCGCTTAAGCCACCATCGTGCTTGACACCTAGGCCGAAGCCTGTGACTAATACTTCGTCACCAGATTGGAACTTTTTATCCTTACTTTCAATAATGGTACCCGCTAAATCAATGCCCGGCGTCATCGGATACTCCCGCAACACACCAGTATTGGGCCTAGTCGCTAAGGCGTCCTTATAATTGATGCCAGAATAATTCACCTTAACTAATACTTCATTCTCTTTTATTTCAGGTTTAGTAAAGTTTTCAATCTCTGTGTGAAGGGTTTCATCATTGATTACACGTAAACGGCGATAAGTCATTAGTTGTTAGCCTCCCTGTACTTAAAAAAATAGTTACTATTATCTTAGCGGAAATGAAAGAAAAAGCAAATTTATTTTCTCGTTAGTTTCCATTAAAATCGTGAAAGAATTTCATTCAGATCGCTTGATTTTTAGGAAAAAGTTCGTATACTGGAATGGTGCTATTAAACAAGAAGTTTACTATTAGCAAACAAGGAATGGAGGACTGAGAGTATGGAGATTGGTGAGAAGCTGCGAAATCTTAGAATCCAAAAAAATTTAACACAAGAAGAGTTAGGTGAACGAACCGATTTGTCCAAGGGATACATCTCTCAGTTGGAACGTGACCTAAGTTCTCCTTCTATGGAGACTTTTTTTGATATTTTAGAAGTTCTAGGTGTGACACCAGCTGAATTTTTCAAGCAAAAGACCGGTGATCAGAAAATTGTCTATAAAGATGAAGACACTACTTTTTACAGCGATGAGGAACACGGTTATCATATTAAGTGGCTGATTCCTGAATCGAATGAGAAGGAAATGGAACCCATTTTGTTAACGTTGGACAAAGAGGGGCAATATAAACAGTTTACGCCTTCGTTGTCTGAAACGTTTATCTATGTACTAAAAGGCAAGGTGGCGTTGCAATTTGGCGAAACCTTATATGAGGCGGAAAAAGGCGAAAGTATTTATTACGAAGCGAGTAAACCGCATCGGCTGCAAAACCAAGCGAATGGAGTCAGCAAAGTGCTGATCGTCGCTACAGATTCTTACTTATAGAAAAGGACGTGAAGTCATGGCAAATACAATTATTTCTTTTAAAGACGTGAGCAAACAATACGACGATGACGATCCGGTATTGAAGAAAATAAATTTTGATATTGAAGAGGGACGCTTTTATACCTTATTAGGACCTTCTGGCTGCGGAAAAACAACGATTTTAAGAATTATCGCCGGTTTCACAGACGTTAGTGAAGGCGATATTTTTTTTGAGGGAAAACGAATGAATGATATTCCGGCTAATAAACGTCAGGTCAACACAGTCTTTCAAGATTATGCCTTGTTTCCTCATATGAATGTTTTTGACAATGTTGCTTTTGGTTTAAAAATCAAGAAGCTATCACAAAAAGAGATTGAGAAAAAAGTTTTAGAGGCATTAAAGCTGGTTCAGCTACCAGGTTATGAAAATCGGGAAATCACCGAAATGTCTGGTGGTCAACGTCAGCGGGTGGCGATCGCGCGAGCGATTGTTAACGAACCGAAGATTTTATTATTGGATGAACCATTGTCAGCTTTAGATTTGAAATTACGAACCGATATGCAATATGAATTACGTGCTTTGCAAAAACGTTTAGGCATTACGTTTATCTTTGTGACTCATGATCAAGAAGAGGCTTTGGCTATGAGTGATGAGATTTTTGTAATGAATAAGGGTAAGATCGTACAAAGTGGTACTCCGGTTGATATTTATGATGAACCAATTAATCACTTTGTCGCGGATTTTGTTGGAGAAAGTAATATTGTCGCTGGTGAAATGGTGGAAGATAATCTGGTCAAATTTGTCGGCAAAACCTTTGAATGTGTCGATGGCGGGATGCGTCCTAATGAACCAGTAGAGGTTGTTTTGCGTCCAGAAGACTTGACATTAACCACACCTGAACAGGGCAAACTGGTTGTGACGGTTGATACGCAGCTGTTCCGTGGGGTTCATTACGAAATGAACTGTATTGATGCGGACGGAAACGAATGGATGGTTCATTCGACGAAGAAAGCCAAAAAAGGCAGCAAAGTTGGACTGTATTTTGAACCTGAGGACATTCACGTCATGCGTTTCAACGAAAGTGAAGAAGACTTCGAAGCTCGCTTGGAAAGCTATGAAGATTAGGGAGGGATCACTATGAAAAATATGCGTCGTTTATATTCAATCCCTTACTTTTTTTGGCTGCTGTTTTTTGTCATTGCGCCGGTGATTTTGATCGTCTATCAGTCTTTCTTTGATATGAACGGCAATTTTACGTTAACCAATTATCACACGTACTTAACCTCAAAAACCTATTTGATGATGACCGTCAATTCCGTACTATTTGCCTTTTTGATTACGTTGATGACGCTGTTAATCAGTTATCCAACGGCGTACTTTTTATCGAAATTGAAGCATCGCCAATTATTACTGCTGCTGGTTGTCTTGCCGACATGGATTAATTTGTTGCTGAAGGCGTATGCCTTTATCGGTATTTTTAGCGCGAACGGTTCGGTCAATGATTTCTTGAGTTTTATCGGGATCGGACAGAAACAGCTGCTATTCACTGATTTTAGTTTCATGTTTGTGGCGGCTTATATCGAACTGCCTTTCATGATCATGCCGATTTTCAATGCATTGGAGGAAATCAATCCTTCTTTGATCAGTGCTAGTCGCGATTTAGGAGCAAATAATTTTGATACATTTCGTCGGGTAATTTTCCCGCTTTCCTTGAATGGCGTAAAAAGCGGTGTTCAGGCTGTCTTTATCCCGTCGCTCTCACTCTTCATGCTGACGCGCTTAATCGGTGGAAACCGCGTGATCACGCTAGGTACAGCAATCGAAGAACATTTCTTGGTGACGCAGAATTGGGGCATGGGGTCTACGATCGGTGTGATTCTGATCGTGGCTATGTTTATTGTGATGATGCTAACCGGTGAAAAACGTAAGGGAGGTCGGGTGAAATGAGAAGAAGAAAATTTTCCTGGTCCACAGTTTATTTGATTTTTGTGTTTATTCTATTGTACATTCCGATCTTCTATTTGATTTTTTATTCCTTTAATCAGGGCGGCAATATGAGCACCTTTACTGGGTTTACTTGGGAACATTATCAAAGTCTGTTTTCAGATAGTCGCTTGATTAGTATTGTCGTTCAGACCTTTGTGCTGGCATTTTTGTCCGCATTGTTGGCAACGATTATTGGGACTTTCGGTGCGATGGGGATTTATTATACACGTAAGCGAAATTCAAGAAATGTCCTATTGGGGCTGAATAACATCTTGATGGTTTCACCGGATGTTATTATTGGTGCCAGCTTTCTGATTCTCTTTACGATGCTTGGTGGGGTTTTGAAGAATTTCCAATTAGGCTTTGTCAGTGTGCTGCTTTCTCATATCGCCTTTAGTATTCCCATCGTTGTTTTAATGGTGTTACCGAAGCTGAAGGAAATGAATGATTCTATGATTGATGCGGCGCGCGATTTAGGCGCGAATAATTTTCAAGTGTTATCCAATATTATATTGCCATTTTTGACACCGGGAATTATTGCGGGATATTTTATGGCCTTCACCTATTCATTGGATGATTTTGCTGTGACCTTCTTTGTTACCGGAAATGGCTTTACGACACTTTCAGTCGAAATTTATTCACGGGCTCGACAAGGGATCAGTTTAGAAATCAATGCCTTATCGACTCTGGTCTTTATTTTCTCTCTGTTGTTAGTCGTGGGTTATTACTTTATTAGTCGTGATACTTCGAAAAAAGCACGGAAACGCAAACGCGATTTTGAGGAGGTGGCAATACTGAAATGAGAAAATTACAATCACTTTTTATCGGTGTCGTCGCCATCATTCTCTTACTGACATTTTTAGTCATTCGCTTGAATCATTCTTCTAATGCTAGTTCAAAAGTTTTGAACATTTATAATTGGGGCGATTATATCGATCCCGATTTGTTGAAACAATTTGAAAAGGAATACGGCTATAAGGTCAATTACGAAACATTTGATTCAAACGAAGCCATGGAAGCCAAAATCAAACAAGGCGGAACAGCCTATGATATTGCGATTCCTAGTGAATACATGATTCAAAAAATGAAAAAAGAGAAATTACTACTGCCATTGGATCATTCAAAAATTCATGGCTTAGAAAATATTGATTCACGTTTTTTAGATTTGGATTTCGATCGAGACAATAAATACTCGATTCCGTATTTCTGGGGGACCTTAGGAATTGTCTATAATGATAAATTTGTTGCTGGAGAAAAAATCAAGCATTGGGACGATTTGTGGCGCCCAGAATTGAAGAACAATATCATGCTAATCGATGGTGCTCGAGAGGTTATGGGCTTGTCCTTAACCACCTTAGGCTATTCCATCAATAGTAAGGACATGACACAGCTGAATCAAGCCATCAAAAAATTAAGCAGCCTGACGCCTAATGTCAAAGCGATCGTTGCTGACGAGATTAAAATGTATATGGCAAATGAAGAAAGTGCAGTCGCGGTGACCTTTTCTGGAGAAGCAGCGGATATGATGTCGGAAAACGAGCATCTCCATTATGTGATTCCACCTGAAGGTTCAAATCTGTGGTTTGATAATATCGTGATTCCAAAGACCTCCAAAAATCAAGAAGGCGCCTATGATTTTATCAACTTTATGCTGAAGCCAGAGTCAGCCAAGCAAAACGCAGAATATATCGGTTATTCAACACCGAATAAAAAAGCATTGGCGATGCTGCCAAAAAGTATTTCTGGTGACAAGCAATTTTATCCAGACGATGAGACCATTAGTCATTTGGAGGTTTATAAAGATTTAGGTCCAGAATATTTGGGAATCTATAATGATTTGTATTTGGAGTTTAAGATGTATCGGAAGTAGTGTGGGAACTGGGGAAAACAGCTTCAAACAAAAAAATATAACTATTAATACACAGCATATCGTCAAAAAGATGTGCTGTTTTTTTTGATACAAGAAATGTAAATATTTATAATGCTATCTATTTGTGAGCGATATTTTTCTGGGAGAGACTTAATAATTTGCTTGATGAGAACGAGCGAAATAAGTATAACTAGCGGGATGATTTTGAACAGTAAGGATAACAAAAATATGATAGTATTTAGTGGCTTGAGCTACTGTGATTTTGATCGTATTTCAATAGGATTTAAGAAAAATTGATATAAAGGTTGTAAAACAGGGGAAATCACCTGTTTTTTTTAACATTAAAGGAAGTATAACATTTTAAGCGGTCAAAGGATTGATACATCAATCTTTTGACCGCTTTTCATCTGGTCTTTTTCCTATTAAACTGGAGATATGAAACCCAATATTTTACACGCCATTTTCTTTGATGAATATCAAAACTGGGAGAAATTCAATCAAAGGTACACAAGAAGGATTCGATCCGTTGTGAAAAGAGAAGTGAAGAAGTTTCGCGATTGTGGTGACCTTAAAAAAGGTTATCGTCTATTTGTCTGTGAAGGATGCCATGATGTAAAGAAAGTGGCTTTTCGTTGTAAAGGGAAATTTTGTCCAACTTGTGCAACTGGGGAAAGTCAACGGTGGGCAGAGGTTGCGGCGAATGATCTGTTTACAGTGACGCATCGACACGTCATCTTCACGATCGATGAAGGTTTACGTGAGATTTTTCTGAAGGAGAAGTATCGTAAGGAGCTTTTAAAAGGATTAATGGATGAAGCTGCACGGATACTATTAGATTTTTTTAGAAAGCACCATATACAAGCTGGGGTTGTGGCAACACTCCACACCTTCGGTTCTCAGCTAGAATACAATCCGCATGTTCATTTAGTCGTCACCATGGGTGGACTGACGAAGGATGGAAAATGGAAGGACTATGACTATTTTCCGTTCGCAATGTTGAGGAAATATTGGCAGAATGCGGTCCTAAAGCTCATTCGAAGAACCTTATCCCAATGGGATAAGGCACGAGTCCAGCCGCTTTTACAAGCGGCGTACACGAAAAATGCAGAGGGTTTTTACGTGCATGCACCCAAAAGGAGCCGAACTTCTCTCAAAAAGATATTAGAATATATCAGTCGTTATATGAAACGTGGTCCCATTGCTTTAAATCGTATCCTTTTGTACGATGGGAAAATAGTGATGTTTCAGTATCATGATAAACGAACTAACACGGATAAGATAAAGACGATGTCGGCAGAGGAATTTATTGGTGCACTGATTCGTCATATTCCAGAGAACCAGTTCAAAACAATTCGTAGATACGGCATTTATAGTCGGCGGATCAAGACAATCATGAAAAAAGTATTAAGTAATTACCAGAAAGAGATTCAACGAATGCTTGTGAATGTGAAGAAAGCACTTAAACCAAAATCATGGTGTGAACGAATAGCCGAAGAATTCGGAGTAAATCCATTGGAATGTACTAGATGTGGCGAATATTATGAATTTAGTGGAGTTAGTGTGTCTAAAAATGGACGACTTGTAGTGAAATATGCGAAGAATAAAGAATCGGAACGATTCATGCGAGAGGAGAATAAAAAAATTGGGGAAGAAGCATCGAAACGTAAGTATGAAAAAGAAAAAGAAGCAGCTTTTAAAAAACTTCGATTCCAATGGAGTGGTTCATTACATTTGTCTTGAATGTGGGATAAAGGAAAAAATTCCAAAGGAAGTAGTTCAATTTTTGGATGCAGGAGATGTTGCATTTGATCCTGAGAACGCTCCGCAATTTGATTGCGAAAAATGTGGTGGAGAGATGTATCCAGAATACTATAAGAACGTACTTGGATACGAATTTAGAATCAGTGATCGACAATAAAATGATTTATCTAAACAAAAAGTCCTCAGGAGCGGTTTTCTCCTGAGGTTTTCTTAATGGGGAAACCAAATAAGGAGGTAGTGTAAGCTCATGTTGCACAAAGTATGCATATTATTGGATAACAAAGTTTGTAGATTTGAAAACGTTTTTAAAGTATTTTGAGAGTGTAAGGGTGATGAATATGAACTTAGAAGATAGAAATAACCAAGTATTAATGGAACTAATAAATAATCCCCAAGTTACTAGTAAAGTTTTATATGAAAGGTTTGATCTATCAAGAAGTCAATTGAATTACGCTTTAAAAAAAATCAACGATTTTCTAGAAGATGGAAAGTTACCACAAATCAAAAGAACAAAAAAAGGCCATTTTTTAGTTCCTAATGTAGTGGTATCTGTATTTGGAGGTGGTAAAGAAAAAGAACGTGAAAAGAAAGCGCACTATGTATTTTCTGGACAAGAAAGAATCTGGGGAATCGAATTAATGATTTTGGCAAAAGAAGAGTATCTTTCGTTAAATCATTTCATCGTGGAATTAGAGGTTAGCAGGAATACTATTTTACGAGACTTAAAAAGAATCGCAGAAGACATTGAAAATTATGGGCTGAAACTAAAGTATACACGACAGAAAGGATACTATTTCCATGGAGATGAATGGAATAAAAGAGAACTGCTGTCGGCAACCTTAATGAATTTGGCAGATATTTATGATGGAATCAATTGTATTATTCGATTTTCAAAAATTGATACAGATCTAATTGAGGTTTTCAAGAATCGTATCGGGTTAGTCGAAGAAAAATTAAATATTCAATTTACTGATGATCGCTTAAAGGTTTTGCCACTATTAATTATTCTAATTATTCGGAGGGCAAAAAGGGGGAAACAAATAATCTATAATTTCAAAATTGATGATTTTGAACTTGCTGATACAAAAGAATTCTTGGCAGCGGAACACATTATTTGGGATGTAGATGAAATAAGTAGAAATGAACGAGTGTACCTAACTTTGTTATTGCTTACAACTAATCTATCGCAAGCAAACATTCTTTCAGTTAGAGAAATTGATAATTTAAAAGAAGCCTTATTTGAAGTATTGAACAATTTTGAAAAAGTATCTGGACTAAGTGTTGAGCGTAAAGAAATATTGTTAGAGCGCTTATTGATTCATATGAGGCCAGCGTATTATCGCATTAAATACCATCTAAATCTGCAAACACGATTTTATCAAGAGAATAAAGACACCGATTTGTTTTCATTATTTTATTTAGTGAAGGAGTCTAGTGAACCTCTTGAGGCTTTTTTTGGAGAGGAAATACCAGATCCAGAATTATTCCTGATTTCTTTATTCATTGGCAGTCATATTGTTGAAAGTACGGAGATCATTCGAGATGAAAATAGAAGGCGGGCAATTATTGTTTGTCCGAATGGTATCTCAATCTCGCTATTGCTAAAGAATACGTTACAGAACTTATTACCAGAAATCGACTTTGTAGAGTTAATCTCTGAAAGAAAATTCTATCGAAATAATTACGATGTTGACTTCATTTTTTCAGCTATTCCTCTGGAAACAGAGAAACCAGTTTTCGTCGTAAATAATTTCTTAACTGATCAAGAAAAGAGACAGTTAAGGGAACGGGTATTACGTTCAGTGACACTAGCTCAAAACACCGTTATAAATCCAGGAAAGATCATGTCATTGATAAAGAAATATGCGGTGATTTCTGACGAAGAAAATTTATATCACGAACTATTAACGTTGTTTACTCCAAAAGATTTCGAGAGATTAGAGAAGAAACGTATTCATTTGATCGATACATTAAAAATGGATACGATCCAAATATTTGATGATGCCATAGAGTGGTCAGAACTCCTTGATAAATTGGCCCGGCCTTTAGAGAAGCAAAAGGTTATTAGTAAAAATTTTGTAACGGTTTTAAAACAAGAGATGCCCATATTACCTCAATATACGGTTTTACGAAATACCATAGGTCTGCCGCATACGATGAGTGAAGCAGGAGCGCTAGGAGTAGGAATCAGTATGGGAATCGTTAAGAAAGGAATACTTACTGAAAATGGATCAAAAGTACACACAGTTGTTCTGTTGGCCTCTAATGATAAAGATAAACATGTTGATTTGATCTTTGAATTGATGAGCTTAGCAGGTTCAGAACAACTAAAAAAAATAGAAGAAGCAACATCTATCAGAGAAATACGCACTTTGTTAGTAGATTTTAGTGAAAAATATTGGAGGAACTAAGAGATGGGCAAAAGTGACAAATTAAGTTTTTATGTTAAGACTCCTTTGATTTTTGTTCAAGAATCTTTTTCGAATTCTATCGAAATTTTTGAACAGGTCTATGAACACGCATTAGAGCTAGGATGGGTCAGAAGTGATTTTCTAGAACGAATAAAACAACGAGAGGAGACATTTCCGACTGGAATTCAGTTGGAAAAATTTGGTGCAGCCATTCCACATACGGATGCTGAATGTATTTTAACCGAATTTGTGGCAGTGATTACTAATAAGGAGCCTGTTCAATTTACTAGCATGGAGGACAAAAATAAAAAAGTAAATACGGATGTTATTTTCATTTTGGGATTAAATCAACCACACGCACAGTTAGAAATGCTGCAATCATTAATGAAATTACTACAAAATGACAATATTTTAGAAGAAGTTTTAACAGCAAAAGATTCAGAGCAATTACTTTATGCAATTAAAAAAATTGAAAAATAAAAGGAGACGATTAATATGAGAAAAATTAAAGTATTGGTAGCTTGTGGGGCAGGAATAGCTACATCAACAGTAGTTATGAAAAGAATTGAAGATCTATTGCAGGATAATAACATTGAAGCGGATGTTGAACAAATTAAAATTGCCGAAGCGGTATCTAAACAAGAAGGGGCCGATATGCTTATCTCGACAACAATTTTACCGACTCAATACAAAATACCAGCAATTACAGCCTTGGGATATATCAGTGGAGTAGGCGCTGATAAACTAGATGAAAAAATCTTGGAAATTGCACGATCTGTCAATTAATAAAGTTAGTTAAAAATAGTGGCCGCTATTTAAAATAAATATATAAGGAGGATTTATTTGAATGAAAGCTATTAACGATGTTGTACAGTATATCCTTAATTTAGGACCTACTGTCATGCTCCCCATTATGATCCTAATCATAGCACTCATTTTTAGAGTACCATTTGGGAAAGCATTAAGATCAGGATTAACAATAGGAATTGGGTTTGTAGGTATTAATTTGGTTATTGGTGTGTTATCAGATAATTTAGGGCCTGCAGCTCAAGCTATGGTCGAACGCTTTGGATTTCATTTGACTGTGATTGATACTGGGTGGCCATCCGCAGCATCTGCTGCATGGGCTTCGCCGGTTTCAGCAGTTTTAATTCCGATTTGCCTGATTGTAAACGTTATCTTACTACTGTTAAAAGTTACGAAAACTTTAGATATTGATTTATGGAACTATTGGCATTTTATCGCTGCGGGAGCAACAGGTTATATTGTAACAAATGGCAACTGGTGGTTTGCTATTTTATGTGCCGTATTGTATGAGATTGCTTGCTTGATTATTGCCGATAAAACAGCACCTTTAGTAGCGAAATTCTATGGGTTGGAAGGCGTAAGTTTACCAACTGGATCAACGGTGGCATTTGGCTTAGTAGGTATCCCAATTGGTATTGCTATAAGTAAAATTCCTGGTTTAAATAAGTTGCACGCTGATCCAGAATCGATCCAAAAACGGTTTGGAATTTTTGGCGAACCAATGATGATGGGAATTATTATCGGGGCAGCCATTGCTGCACTAGGCGGTTATGATATTGGAGGCATCTTAAAAATGGGCATTAACATGGGAGCAGTAATGTTCTTGATGCCACGGATGGTAAAAATCCTAATGGAAGGTCTCATCCCGATTTCAGAGTCTGTCAGAGATTTTTTACAAGAACGTTATGGTGAAAGAGAAATTTATTTAGGCTTAGATGCTGCGGTTACCACTGGACACCCAGCTAACTTGGCAACCGGCTTGCTTTTAGTTCCAATAACTTTATTTATCGCTGTAATATTGCCGGGGAACAAAGTATTACCTTTTGGTGATTTAGCAACTATCCCCTTTTATGTTTCTTTAATTGTTGCTCATCGGAAAGGGAATATTATTCAATCGGTATTAACAGGAACTGTTGTAATAGCATTGGCATTATACATGGCAACTAATTTTGCTCCTGTTCATACGGAAATGATGCGAGGCGTGTATGAGTTTCCCAAAGGAGCAACACAAGTATCAACACTCGATATGGGCGGTAATTTCCTAAACTGGGTAATTTTGAAATTTTCTCAACTGGTTTCTGGAATCCTTTAATTTTTTATAGTCACTACTGAATTAAGGGACTCTAAAATGGGTCCCTTAATTTTTTGAAAGGGAGGAGTTTTGTCATGAAAGCCGCATTGTTAAAAGGATTGAATCAATTTGAAATAGAAACTATCGAAAAGCCAATTCCTAAGGAGCATGAGGTTTTGGTAAAAATTAAAGCTGCAGGAATATGTGGATCTGATATCCATAAAATGCAGAACGAATGGAAATATGAGCTTCCCATGGTTATGGGGCATGAATTTTCTGGAGTCATTGAATCCATAGGAAGTAAAGTAAAAAGGATATTGATTGGCGATCGAGTGGTTGTAGCGCCTCTGATCCCCTGTCATGAATGCGTCTATTGTGAATCGGGAAAATATCAGCTGTGTGAAGACTATACAATGATAGGTTCTCACCGGTATGGCGGTTTTGAAGAGTATGTGACTGTTCCAGAAGAGAACGTGATCAACATTGGGGAAAGCATTTCTTTTGAAGAGGCCGCAATGATTGAACCATTAGCGGTAGCAGCTCATGGTGTAATGGGTTTAGATCCTAAAATCGGAGATACGGTAGCGGTATTTGGTTTAGGTACGATCGGAATATTAACAGTTCAGTGGTTGCGATTAACTGGTGTAAAAAAGATTATTGGCATTGATATCGACTCAAATAAGATAAACGAAGCAAAAAAGTACGGCGTAACAGATACGATAAATTCTTTAGAAGAATCATTAGAAGAAAGAATATTTAAGCTAACTGACGACCTTGGGGTAGATATTGCTATCGAATGTGCTGGTTCCAAAATTACAGAAGAGCAGTGCCTGTTAATTACAAAAAAAGGCGGAAAAATTGGCTACCAAGGAATCGCTTATTCAGATGTTCTATTACACCAACGAGCTTTTGAAAATATTTTTAGAAGAGAATATACAATAAACGGTTTCTGGAATTCTTATTCAGCACCTTTTCCGGGAAAAGAATGGATACATTCTGCGAAGTTTATCGAACAGGGGAAAATAAAGCTAAAAGAATTGATTTCTCATCGTTACGAATTGGCAGAGATTCAAAAAGCATTTGATCTGACAGTGAATCGTGAAGAATCCTATAACAAAGTAATGATTTTTCCGGAAGATAGAAAAGAGGAAAAGAAATGATGAAGGGTGTTTCAAAACAAGCCTCAGGCTACGATCAAATGGCATTTATCGATTTATCTGTTCCAGAAGCAACAGATGACAAGGTCTTGATTAAAGTCGCTTATACAGGTATTTGCGGATCAGATATCCATACTTTTAAAGGTGAATACAAAAATCCCACTACTCCCGTCGTCCTAGGACATGAATTTTCTGGGCAGGTAGTTGAAGTCGGATCCAATGTAACAAAGGTCAAAGTTGGTGATCGGGTAACAAGTGAGACGACCTTTTATGTCTGCGGCGAATGCGATTATTGCAAGGAAAAGCAGTATAATTTGTGTCCCCATCGAAAAGGAATCGGCACGCAGCAAAATGGCTCCATGGCAAACTATGTGTTGGCTCGAGAAGAAAGCATTCATTTACTGCCGGATCATTTAAGCTATGAAGGTGCGGCGATGAGCGAACCATTAGCGTGCTGTGTCCACGCGATGTATCAAAAGAGTCACTTGGAATTAAAAGACACGATCATTATCATGGGCCCTGGACCAATCGGACTGTATCTTTTGCAGATTGCCAAGGAAATTGGAGCCTTCGTCATTATGACGGGGATCACAAAAGATGCTCATCGCTTAGCATTAGCAAAAAAACTAGGTGCGGATGTGATCGTTGATACGATGAAGGAAGATCTAGCGAAAGTCGTTAATGAGATCACGGATGGCTACGGTGTCGATAAAGTGTATGATGCCTCAGGTGCTGTACCAGCAGTCAATGCTAGTCTGCCGTTGATTCGCAAGCAGGGGCAATTTATTCAAGTAGGCTTGTTCGCTAATAAAATGGTGGATTTAGACACTGAATCGATCATTCAACGAGAGATCGAATACATCGGCAGTCGTTCACAGAACCCTTATGACTGGCCGATTGCGATCCACTTATTAGCGAAAGGTGCGATCAATATCGATGAGATGATTACGAAAAAATACCCGTTGACTGAATGGCGGAAAGCCTTTGATAAAGTGATGGAAGGCAACGAAATCAAGGTAATGATCGAATCCAATCCAGAAGAGTTCACTGATTAAGGGAAAGCTAAGTAAGGAGGAGAGACATGGAAAGTTGGTTGGGTTTAGATAATAAGGTAATTATTGTAACAGGTGGTTCTGCCGGAATCGGGCGTAGCATCGTTAAATATTTGATAGAAAACAATGCACAAGTGGTGAATTTCGATTTAAAGAGTGCCAATCAACTTAAACAAAAAAATTATTATTTTTATAAAGTTGATGTATCAAAAAAAACTGAGATAGAGCAGCAAGTAGCTCATGTCTTTCGGAAATTTGGGCGAATTGATGGTCTGGTAAATAATGCAGGGATAGCGTTACCGGGCATGTTAATAAATCCTGATAACACTGGGAAGTATGAATTAACCGAGGAGCTATTTGACCGGACTGTCTCAGTTAATCAGAAAAGTGTATTTCTGATGAGTCAAGCAGTGGCGCGTAAGATGGTTCTGCAGCATTCTGGAGTGATTATAAACATGTCGACTGAAAGTGCTATAGAAGGATCAATCGGACAAGGTTTTTACGTAGGTACAAAGGGAGCTATTAATAGCATGACTTGTACTTGGGCAAAGGAGTTAGGTAAATATAATATCCGAGTATTAGGAGTAGCGCCAGGAATTATGGAGGAAACGGATCTGCGTTCTGAAAAGTATGAAGAAACCTTAGCTTTTGTTCGAGGAATATCACCAAAAGAATTGAGAGAAGGCTATGTAAAAGCTTCTAGTATACCCCTCGGTAGAGCAGGAAAACTAATGGAGGTTGCAGAAGTAGTTGCCTTCTATTTATCAGAGCATGCCAGCTATTTAACCGGTATTATCACAAATATCGCTGGTGGAAAATCTAGAGGATAGGGTGGATAAAAATGGAGTATATGTTGGATACTGTTTGTTTAAATAGTATTGAAAAATATATGAATGTAGTACCAATTAAAGGAATAACCTCTACACCGAGTATCATTAAACGAGAAGGGAAAATTGATTTTATTCCTCATATGAAAAGGACACTTGAAATAATTGGGGATGATCGCACATTGCACATGCAAGTCGTTGCAAAAGAACTTGAGGGAATGATCGATGATGCGAAAAGAATTTGGAACCAAATCGGTGAAGAGGTCTATGTAAAAATTCCGGCTTCAAAAGCTGGTCTGAATGCGCTAAGTATTTTAAAAAAAGAACATGCCAATTGTCGAATTACAACGTCAGCTGTTTACACAAAACTACAGGCTTTTCTAGCATTAGAATCTGGAGCAGATTATGTAGCTGTCTACACTAATCGATCTGAGAACATCGGAATTGATCCTTTTGACATTATCAGCTCAGCCACAGAGTACACAAAAAGAAATGCATTGAACGGAAAAATTATGGCATCTAGTATTAAGAATGCCATGCAAATTACAGAAGCGATAGAATCTGGAGCTGATGCAGTAACTTTTTCGCCTGCAATACTAGAGGATTTTTTTGATTTAGCGGCGACAAAACAAGCGATAGAACATTTTACAAGTGATTGGGAAAATTTATATCAGACGAAAAATATTTAACTGATCTACAGGTTCTTTCATTTTTAGAAATGGGATTCGTGAGTATTGCTAATAAATTGAGATGAGATAGTTATTAGTTATGAATAACATTGATGCGAGAAATTGATTCTATTCAAATGTTGTGTGGGATTTCTTCCATAGAGTAGAGTGATTTTTCAAAGAATTATCAAAATTCCGCAGCGAGCTGATTTTGATTTTGTAAGTTCGCTCAAAATAACAGTACAATAATTTTGTCTTTGAAGCGGTCTTTAAGATATGTTATTCGATTAATATGAAGAAAAAATGTAATAATCAAAAACGAGTAATTTCTGCGTCAATTTCTGTTTAGTGAATGGCTGCCTAGTAATAAAAAGCGGCTATAGTCAGGCAGCTAAGGAGAATTGAATAGAACTCTTTGTAGTTTTATTTTTGTAATTGTGACAATAATTTTTATGTCATAAAAAGGGGTCTCAGGTAGAATATCAGAAAAAATAGTATTGACAATTAAAATTGACTCAAGTAATATTACTATTAAATTAAAATATAATTAAGCTATGAAAAGAAAAGTAATAATTTTAGATTTTCAGAGAGTCTCTGGTTGGTGAAAAGAGATAGTCGAACGTTATGAAAATGGTCTTTGAGCATTAGTTATCGAGAGAGAGATCTTTAGATGCTACGGGTTCACCCGATATAGTGATAGGTTATCGAAATATTTCCGTAACCGAAAAGTGGCTTGTTTTAAAAACAAGTAATGAAGGTGGTACCGCGATAAGGTATTTTTATCGTCCTTGATTTGTATTCTAAATACAGATCGAGGACGATTTTTTTGTTTTCTATTAAAAAGGAGGAAGAGAAATGAGTAATGAAAAAAAAATGAATGGAGCACCAATCGCTGTTTTAGGAGGAGGTGCAGCTGCAAAAGCAATCGCAGCTGATTGTGTTTTAGGTGGAAACAAGGTGAATATTTGTGATTTGCCGGAGTTTGCAGAAACAACACTGAAAAATATAGAGCGTACGGGAATATTACTTACGGGGAATCAAAACAACAAGTATGGATTCAAGCGCTCAGGCAAAGCGATAATGAATAAAATCACCACAAATGTAAAAGAGTGTGTTGCTGGTTGTAAGCTGGTGATTGTTGCGGTTCCGTCAATTGCACATGATGCATTCTTTGAAGAGCTGGTACCTGCGTTAGAGGACAACATGATTGTTCATATTATTCCTGATAATTTTGGATCGTTAAAACTGAGAAAGAAAATGCGTGAAAATAATTGTAATAAAACAGTAGTTATCGGTGGTTGGTCGAGTGCTCCATATGGAGCGAGAATAGTCAAAGAGGGAGGGGTGTTGACTCCTGAAGTCAGTTTAATGTACCGAGCAATTACTTTGCGAGGGGCCTCCTTACCTTCAACTGATCAAGAGATATTTTTACAAAGTACAAAAGAGCTGGGCTGCTTTGATACCATCACAGAAGGCGATGGACCAATCGGAGGGAAAACTGTATTGGATATTGGATTCAGCAATGTTAATCCAGTTCTGCATTGTCCAGGAACAATCTTAGGTGTCGGAGTTATGGAGAATTGGGGCAGAGTTTTTGGTGGAAATGACAAAAGTACCTACTCAATTTATTCACATGCCTATTGTGAATCGATTTCAGAAGTCCAATACGCATTTTATTTGGAAGAAGTAGCTTTGGCCGAGGCAATCGGTGTTGATCTTCAGCGTTTTCCTAAGAAAAATTTCCTTTCACGAACGAGTATTTTGGGGCCTGAATACATGGGAGATGAGTGCATCGTGCCGTTTGATGAACAGTTTGAGATGGCTATTGGAACAGGTCCATTCAGTATTCATGATCGCTATATTACCGAAGATATACCAGTAGGCTGCCATGTTTATCATGAATTAGGAAAAAAATTCGACGTTGAAACGAAGGTAATCGACAGCATGATCACTTTGGCTTCTGTTATGACTGGCCAAGATTTTTCAAAAGAAGGCTTGACCTTAGATGATTTAGGGATTGGAAGCTTAGACAAAAATGCGTTATTGGATTATTTAAATCGCGGGGTGATCGAGTGAGAAAAGCCAAGAATCTTCAAACAGAGGCAGACTTGATTTCAACTATTCAAGTCGCTCCAACCGCATTTTCAGGGTTTGCGATTGGCATAATAGCAGTCAATTTAATCTATCCTAAAATACCCGGCAATGTAGCGAATGCGACGACCTTCGCCTTTCCTGTTCTTTATGAAGTAGTTGATTTTGAAATTGAACAGCTATTTGAAGGAAGTAAACAAATTCAGGAGCAGGTCATCGATGCAGCAAAAAAATTAGAGAAGCAGGGGGTTCGAGCGATTGTCGGGGCATGCGGTTATTTTGGACATTTTCAAGAAGCTGTCTCAGAAGCTGTAGATATTCCTGCATTTTTATCTAGCATCAGTCAGGTGCCTATTATTAAGCTAGGACTCAAAAAAGAGCAGAAAATACTAACCCTAGTTGCTAGCGGAAAAGATATAAATGAAGCATTTTTCCGTTCATCCGGAGCAGATTTATCGGATTGTATCATTCGAGAAATAGGTACTCTAGAAAGCTTTTCTCCGATTCGTTGGGGGAAAACCGAGTTAGATAATCAAAAACTGGAAGCAGATTTAGTTAAGGTGGTACAGACTGAGTTGAATAGGTCAGCGGAAATTGGAGCGATTTTACTTGAGTGCAGTGATCTTCCTCCGTATTCCTATGCCATTCAACAAGTATCCGGATTGCCAGTCTTTGACTTTATTAGTTTAATAAACTGGGTGCATTTTGCAGTAGTTCAATCAAAATATTATGGACACTTCTAAAAGAATCTATAAGAGGAGTGAATCCGACAAAATAAGAAATGAATAAGGAGAAAATATTATGAATAGAAAGACAATCATTTTTTCAATTTTATTAACGATAATCTTCGTTTTAGCAGGATGTACGAAGGCTTCGACAAATGAAAAAAAGGAAGATACGTTAGTGGTAGGAACGTTACCCACCCCACATGGAGAGATTTTAGAGTATGTGAAACCTATGTTAGAAAAAGAAGGAGTCAAATTGGAAATAAAAAACTTTGATGACTATATCCTTCCTAATAAAGCTTTGGCTGATAACGATATTGACGCAAATTATTTTCAACATGTTCCTTTTTTTGAGCAAGCAATAAAAGAAAATGGATACAAATTTGCGGATGCTGGAGCTGTTCACGTTGAACCAATGGGACTTTATTCAAAGAAAATAAAATCAGTGGCAGATTTAAAGGATGGTGCAACAATCATTACTTCTAATTCTGTATCTGATTGGGGTCGAATCATTACGATTCTTCAAAATGCCGGTTTAGTCAAAGTGAAGGATGGGGTTGATCTTGAAACGGCCAATTTTGAGGATATTGAAGAAAATCCTAAAAATTTAGTATTCGAACATTCAATTGATCCATCACTTTTAACTAGTGCATACAACAATGAAGAAGGCGATCTAGTAGCAATCAATGCAAATTTTGCTTATCAAGCAAAGCTGAATCCTGTTAAGGATGCAATTCTTTTAGAGGAAGACAACTCCCCATATGGAAATATTATCGCTGTACGAAAAGAAGATAAAAATGATCCACGTGTAAAAAAACTTGTCAAAGTATTACATGATGAAGACGTACAAGAATGGATATTGAAGAAATGGGAGGGGTCTGTAAAACCCGTTTCAATAGATAACTAATCATTCAAACGTTACTCGAACTTATAGATGCGGATTTTGGATAGAGAATTTTAATTTTGAAAAGAATAATAATGAGGGAAAAGTAGAAAAGCTATAAATTTTAGTTTTCCAACTTTCTGCCTGAAAAATCTGAAACGTAGATAAAACAATACTTTAAATCGTTATATCCTTAAATAGGATGTACTTTGAAAGTAGAGTAAAAGACAGTAAAAAATGATCATAAATCAGTTTTAAAATTGCATGAGAAATCTACATTTTTACTGTCAGTTTTTCAATATTCTTCAAAAAGAAACGGCGATTTTGCCGTTTCTCAGAACAGACTGTAGACAAAGTCCATTTTATGGATGATGTCTACAGTCTTTTCTTTTATAATAGATTTATGAAAACGAATGCAAGGAGTGATAGTTATGATGTCTAAAAACAATACGAATGGTAGAAATCAATTTGCGATGCTTACGATTGATGATCTAGTTCCTCAAGATCATCTCGTTCGAAAGATTGATGCCGCGCTTGATTTTGAATTTATTTATCCAATCGTCGAAGCCACTTACTCCGATTTAGGTCGCCCAAGTATCGATCCAGTGATTCTGATCAAATTGGTGTTTATTCAGTATTTATTCGGTATCCGTTCCATGCGACAAACCATTAAGGAAGTCGATACCAATGTCGCTTACCGCTGGTTTTTAGGCTATTCCTTCGAGGAGAAAATCCCCCATTTCTCAACTTTTGGAAAGAATTATGTCCGCCGATTTAGAGAAACGACGGTGTTTGAGGATATTTTTGCCTATATTTTAGAACAAGCAGTTAAAGCAGGTTTTGTAACAGAGGATAATTTGTATCTTGATTCTACCCACATCAAAGCTAACGCCAATAAACATAAGTTTACGAAAGAAATGACCCATGATGAAGCGAAAGCCTATCAGGATGAATTAGAAGATGAGATCAATCGTCAACGAATAGAGGCCGGAAAACGCCCTTTTACTTTGGACTTAGAAAAGGAAGTGAAGCTGAAAGAAAGAAAAATAAGTAAGGCTGATCCGGAAAGCGGCTACTACGTCAAAGGCGAACGAGAAAAACAATTTGCTTATTCTGCCCATACTTCATGCGACGACAACGGATTTATTCTTAGCACAATCATCACTCCTGGAAATATTCATGACAGTCAAGTCGCCTTTCAGCTCGTCAAACAATCGAAGAGACTTTTTCCTGAAATCAACTGTGTTGTCGCTGATGCTGGGTATAAGACACCTAAGTTTGTTCACTTTTTGACTCATTTGAACCT
This sequence comes from Enterococcus avium ATCC 14025, assembly GCF_000406965.1. Lineage (GTDB taxonomy): Bacteria > Bacillota > Bacilli > Lactobacillales > Enterococcaceae > Enterococcus_A > Enterococcus_A avium. Next base: position 53,530 of record NZ_KE136368.1, read on the forward strand.
TCGACCTTGTTTGCCTTATTCAAGGCCCAAAGGGAAAAAGGGGTTATTATCAAAAAACGAGTTTCTCTATGACGAGTATTATGATTGTTACATTTGTCCGCAAGATCAAATGCTCGCTTTTTCAACGGTTAATCGAGAAGGGTACCGAGAATACAAATCCAATCCAAAAGAATGTGTGAACTGTCCTCTGCTAAACCAATGTACCAAAAGTAAAAATCATCAACGAGTCATCACGAGACATGTTTGGGGAGATCTGATGGATGAAGTGGAACATCTTCGCCTAACGGATCTGAATAAATCAATTTACAAAAAACGGAAACAAACGATTGAACGAATATTTGCGGATGCAAAAGAAAAGCATGGGATGCGTTGGACCAAGTATCGAGGCTTGGAAAAAGTCGCGACGCATACGATGCTAGTGTTTGCTGCAATGAATTTAAAGAAATTAGCCACCTGGCTATGGAAAGGCAAGGAGCCTTTATTTTTTTGTTCAAAATTTCGAAAGAAATCAGATAAAAAGACGTCTCAAACTCAAATTACGAGTTCGAGACGTCTTTTGTCTACAGTCTGAGAAACGGCGATTTTGCCGTTTCTTTTATAACGCGAGTAGTTAAGATATGAGTTTTGATTAGCTAACCACTCGCTTTTTTCATCTATTGTCGTATTAGCGTATATAAATTGTTCGGAAAAAGACAAATCTTGAATTCAATACGAATGTAAAAGAGTATTTTCAAGGAGATAAATCCGATCAAAGAAAAGAATTAATCTTTTAACAATAGTTGAGGTTCTTTTTTAGCAATGTAACTTTCTAGTGTTGTTCGATCAACGAGAGCTGTTGTAATACCATCACGTGAGACTAGAAATCCTGCCGCATAAATAGCAATTTGGATAGCTTTTTCCAAACAGTAGTCTCGTAACAAATATGCAGACAATGCACTAATAAATGCATCGCTTGCTCCAGTGCTATCAACAGCGGAGAAGTTGGTAGCAGGGAAATATTTTCCTTGCTTAGAATTCTTAAGAAAACAGCCATTTTTACCTAAAGTAACAATAACGTTTCCGACACCTTTGGAAATTAAAAAATCAACCTTTTCTTCAATCGTTTTGTAATCGGGGCATAATGAAGTTAATTCTTCCTCATTTGGAATGAGATAATCCACCTTAGCTAAAAGAGAATCAGGTATTTTTTTTGAAGCAGAAGGTTTCAATATTGTTTTAACCGCATTTTCTGTAGCTAATGTACAAGTCATTTCTACAGCATCAATTGGAATCTCTGTTTGTACGAGACAATATTTCACGTTAGAGAATAGCTTATGTTTATTTTTGATAAATGTAGGCGATAGTTCTGCATTCGCTCCGGGTAAAATTGAGATCATTGAATCACCGCTAGATTCTACAGAAATATAAGCCTGACCTGTTTCTGTCTCGTTTGAGCGTGTGATGCCTTCAGTATCTACACTATTTTTCTTGAGCTCTTGAAACATTGTATTTGAGTCACTATCTGTTCCTATACAGCCAATCAAACGAACCTGATGTCCGAGTTTTGCAGTTCCAATTGCTTGGTTTAATCCTTTTCCACCTGGACGTTTACTCAGATTAGATAGAAAATTTGTCGCACCGTTATGAGGAAGCTTCGAAGAATAGAGATAAGTATCCATGTTTATACTTCCAACAACGAGAACTTTAGAGCGTTCATTTTCTGCTGGAATTCCAATTGATTTTGTATTAGCCAAAACCATTTTTTCATTAAATGGTTTTGGCTCTTCTGCTTTTGTAATCAGGTTGATGAGCGCTTGACATATATGAGCTCCAAAATCTGTTTTGTTGATAGTGACTGTTGAAAGAGAATTTTGATAATTCGTAAATTCTATATCTGTATCATTACGAATCGAAAGTAATGAATAATCATTAGGTGCTTTTAGACCACTTTGCATGGTCAAATTGTAGAGCTCAATTGATTTATAAAAATCAGCAGATACGAACCCAGAAATTTGTTTTTCAATAATAAAATCATTGATAGAAAAATCTAATGTATTGATGATCATTGAATCATTGAACTTCAAATTGTACTTAAAAAGAGCTTTTTTATACCCATTAATAAAATGTTCTTTACTTTTATCTTCTCGTACAATACAAGCGATTCTTTTGTGTTTTTTTTCAATCAATTGTTCTGTTAGAAAATAGGAAATTTCTTCATACGGAACCCAATAGGATGCTTCATCTTTCCACTTTCCCAATAACACATGCGGAATATTTAATGTTTCAATATGCTTCAAGTTTTTTAAGCTGCTTTCATTTATCGGATCCCAAATTATTCCGTCCACTTGTTTTGTACATAAGGAGGTAATATTTCTAAGTTCTTGTTTGTGATCACCAAGACTGTTAAGAATTATCGGACTATAACCTGTTTGCTGTGCATACTCAATCATTCCGTTTAAGGCATTATCCGTATATTTATCTGAATTAATCAATATACCAATTGAACCAGTAGTTGTAGTGGAGTTAATGGTAGATGAATAGGGAGTGTAATTGTATTCATGAACTATTTTTAAAACCCTTTCACGAGTTTCTTTACTAATACTGGCGTCTTTTTTATTTACGATCTTTGAAACCGTGGATACAGATACTCCAGCTAATTTTGCAATATCTCTTATATTCATATACTTCTCCTTTATCCTCGTTATCTTTCTTTTCATCATACTCAACCAATTCAAAAAGGGTCAAGTGTGTTTGAATAAAAAGAACAAAAATTTCGTGCTTCAAAAAATTATATTGACAAATTTGTTATGCGGTGATAAATTCTAATCAAGGAAAACGTTTTCCGAAAATGTTTTCTTAAATTGATTTTATCACACTTTAAAAAGGGGAACTACAATGAAAAAATACTTTCAAGCATTTCTCCATAGGAATTTTTCGACAAAGGTACTTGTATTGATACCAATCGCTGTTGGAATCAACTTGATTGGTGGCACACTCTGTTCAGCGTTAAAGTTACCACTATTTCTAGATATGATTGGTACCGTTTTAGTAGCATGTTTGGCCGGCCCTTGGGTAGCAGCGCTTTGCGGTCTGATCACTAATCTATTTTTGGCAATTGTGACAAATCCAGTTTTTTTCCCTTATGCACTTGTCAGTATCTTATGTGGATTAGTAACAGGATATTTAGTAATGGCTGGCTTTTTTAAGAACATTGGTGGAGCGATATTCACTTGGTTAGCCTGTACGTTGACGAATTCTTTTACATCATCTTTAATCACTATCTTTGTATATGGTGGGGCAACAGGAATTAACACAAGTTCACTGGCAACAGCAGCATTGATAGCGGCTACAAAAGAAATCGTTCTTTCTGTATTTTCAACATCAATAATAGAGAATTTAATCGATAAGGGATTAGTTTTTCTAATCGTCTATTGGTTGGTAAAAAAAATACCCAAACGTTTCTCTAGTCAATATGCGCCTTTGGACAATGCTCCGTTGACAAATAGAAAAATGAAAAACTGAAGGTGAGATTTTGTGAAGAAGGATAATAAAATATATGGATTTATTAGAGAGTTAAATCCAATTACTAAATTAATACTAGTCCTAAGTTTAGGCATAGGTTGTATGATCTATCCCAGTTCTTTTTTAGGATACTATTTGTTAGTGATTATTCTGATTCTCTCTTTTTTCATGGGAACAGGTAGAAAAGTTAGTTTATTGATACTGGGCTTCGGAATCCCAGTTACGTTGATGTTACTTTTTATCCAAGGATTATATAGTCCTAAAAATACGATAATCATAGCTGATTTAGGGTTTGCTAGCCTCGGTTTAGAAGGAACCATGTATGCTTTAAAAATTTCTTCTACCTTATTGGTCTTTTTGACAACATTTTATCTTTTTTTAAACTCAACTAAAAATTCAGAAACAGTTGCGGCATTAACTCAATCGGGTCTAAATATGAAAATCGGCTATCTTATTTTGGCTAGCCTCAATGTTGTTCCACAAATGCAAAGAAAAGTGAAAATTATTCAAGAAGCACAAGAATCTCGTGGTGTTGAAGTAACAGGTTCTTTCTTACAACGAGCGAAAGCATTTCTACCGTTAATAGGACCAGTTGTTCTATCTTCTTTGACAGATGCCCAAGAGAGAGGGATGACCCTTGAGACAAGGGGCTTTAGTATTAAAGGAATCAAACCAACAACACTAATCGAAGTGAAACATAAACCTAGCGATACCTTTCTAAAAGGTTTTTCCATTTTTTTCTTATTAATATGTTTGATTGTTCGATTTTGGAATTAGTGAGGTGATTAGATGAATAACTTAGTTGAATCAATAGATTTTTCTTATCGCTACAATGAAGCTCCAAATGCAGCTTTAAGGAACATAAGTTTCGAAGTTCAATCAGGAGATTTTGTTGCAATAATAGGAGCAAATGGTGCTGGAAAATCAACTTTGTGTAATGCATTATCAGGATTAATTCCAAATTATTTTATTGGTCATACAGATGGAGAAATAAGGGTTAAGGGAGAAAGTATCTCGGAAATTGGAGTCGGTGAGTTATCACAAACAGTCGGTCTAGTTTTTCAAAATCCGTTTAATCAACTATCCTATACAGCTGATACTGTAAGTGAGGAATTAGCTTTTGGGTTGGGAAATAGAGGGTTAACCAAAGAAACTATGATCGAAAAAATCAATAGAGTAGCTGAAATAGTTCAGATTACTGACTTATTAAATAGAAATCCGTTAGAGCTTTCAGGAGGACAAGTACAAAGAGTTGCTCTTGCTGCTGCAATTATTTTAGAGCCTCAGATTTTGATTTTAGATGAATGCACTACTCAACTAGATCCTGTGGGTAGCCATCAAATTATGAAAACGGTTAAAACGTTGAATGAAAATGGCATGACAATCATAATGGTGGATCATGACATGGAGAAAATAGCTAGTTTGGCAAATAGAATTCTTGTGATGAAAGAAGGAAAATTAGTCCTAAATGATACCCCAGAAGGAGTTTTTAGTAATCCACGACTAATGGAATATGGCGTGAGTGCTCCTGATTTTTATGAAATAACAAAAGACTATTTTTCCAATACGACTATTTTGACTGAGGAACAGGCTGTCAAAAGGTTGCAGGAGGTGTTGATGAATGAGGATTGAAATAAAAAATCTCATACATAAATATCCTTCTGGAGATATTGCCCTAAATGGACTTAATACGATATTTGAAGGAATAGAACCAATCGCGATTATTGGTCAAAATGGTGCTGGAAAAACAACTTTTGTTAAACATTTAAACGGTCTATTGAGACCTACTGAGGGAGAGGTACTAATCAATGGTGAAAACATCGAGAAACATACGACGGCTTTTTGGTCTCGAAAAATCGGTTATGTCTTTCAAAACCCAGATAATCAATTGTTTTTGGAAAGTGTAAAAAAAGAATTTGAATTTGGTCCAAAACAACAAGGCGTATCGAAAAAAGAAATCAATAAAAGGTTAGAAAAGATTGCTGATTTAGTAGGTTTAACTGATAAACTTTCCGTCCATCCATTCGATTTAAATACGACAGAAAAAAATTCTGTACGATCGGATCTATTCTCATGATGAATCCTGAAGTAATCATATTAGATGAACCTACTTGTGGGCAAGATATCATAGGAAATCAACGTTTAACTAGGATTATTGAAGCATTGAAATTAAATCATCAACTCTGTCTAACAATTACTCATGATATGAAATTTGTTGTAAAAAATTTTGATCAAATCGTCGTTATGTCGCATGGGAAAATATTAAAAAGAGGAACAAAAGAAGTAATATTTTCTTCGCCAGAAGTATTAGAAGCTAGTTATGTAAGTCCTCCGCCAATTACAAGAGTGGGACAAAAATTAGGATTTTCAGAACCTGTTTTTAATAAGAATGAATTCCAGCAGGTTTTTGAGAAAAAGAGATTTCAACAAAGATAAATGGGTGAAGTCACCCTTTATATAGATATATTAAGAAAGCGGGGATAAAAATATGGATGCAACAAAAGAAAATGAGAAAATTATAGGTGTTCCAATACCAGAAGAGGGAAGTAAAGAGTTTGAAAAAATGAATCGAATGGCTAAAAAAGCCATCCCATTGATTTTATTGATATTCACATTTGGTATTTTGGAACAACAGGCTTTTGGTATGATTTTTGTCAATATTGGACAACAGTTGGGAGCCACCAACTTAGCTCCTTTAATCACTTCAATTCCAGGAATTATTTTAGGAATTGTCTGCGTAGTTTATGGAGCGCTGGGTGACTTTGTTTCATTGAAAAAAATGACATTATTTGGAGTAATTATTTTTGTTTTAGGTTCTATCATTGGCTTTGGGTTTGGACCTAGTAGTATTTGGGCAGTTGTTATTGCTCGAGTTTTACAATCTGCTGGTGGACAAGTGGCCGGTTCTGTCTTTTTAGTTCTAGTTTCAAAGTATATTGCAAAAGAAAATCGCGTAATCTATTATGGTATTTTTGTAGCTGTCTTTCGTTTTTCAGCAGCTTTAGGTGTTGTTGCCGCTGGCTACATTACAAAAATTGATTGGCGTTGGTTGTTCGCTGTTCCAATTATTTCTGTTCTATTTATTCCGTCGTTGGCGAAAAATTTACCTGATGAACGTGCAGAAGGAGCAAATATTGATTGGATTGGCTTCATCTTGATTGGTGCATTCGCTGGTGCGATGACGATGTTTTTCACTGATATGAACGCGTTTTGGGCTATCTCATCTGTTGTAACGTTAGTACTATTTATTGTTTATATTAATAAAGCAAAAAATCCTTTTATCACACCAGAATTTTTGAAAAATCCTGCATTGATAGCAACAATGTCAGTTATATTCATTGGATACTTCTTCAGCTACACATTAAACGCGGGTGTTAATGCCATCGGACTAAATGTTTTTGGGATTGATTCAGCAGAAGTATCACTGTTGTTGGTTGGTTCAATTTTATTGGCAGCGGTTTTAGGATTCGTTTGTGGGCCGGTTGTTAAAAAAATTGGTCGTTCAGCTGCTATTATCATGGCGCTATCTTTTATGGGTCTAGGTTTGTTAGCTATTGCTTTTGCTATTCCTCACGGTAAAGTTTGGGCGTTAGCATTTGCACCATGTATTTATTATTTTGGAACTTCATTCTTTTACTCACCAATTGTAGATACAGCAACCTTGACAGTTGCTCCTGAGGAATCTGGTCGTGTATTAGGTGTCAATGACTTGGTACAAGCTATCACTGGGTCAGTTGGTGTTGCCGTATTTGGAGGGATGATGTCTTCTGGTGTTATGTCTGGTAGTAGTGTTGTCGGTTCAGCAGCAGGAGCGGCTTCAACATATGCAAATATTTTCTTAATTGGCGGTGTAATAGTTTTAGCAGCGCTTGTGATATTCATTGTCACTAAAAAAATGATTTACACTCACGGTGAAAAAATTCAACAAAATAAATAGGAATAATAAAGTATTGGAGGATTCAAAATGGCAAAAAAAGTGATTTTAGATTGTGATCCAGGTCATGATGACGCATTAGCGTTATTAATGGCTATTGCTTCAGAGAAGATTGATTTATTAGCAGTTACTACATCAGCTGGGAATCAACTTCCGGAAAAGACATATATTAACGCGAAGAGATTATTAACACTGGCAAAAAGTGAAGGAATACCTGTTGCTAGAGGCGCGAAAAAGCCGTTGCGTCGTGAATTGATTATTGCAGATGATGTTCATGGTGAATCTGGTATAGATGGTGCCGAACTACCAGAATCTAAAATTGCGGATTTGGATATTTCGGCGAACGATCTGATAGCAAAAATTTTGAGAGAATCAGATGAGAAGATTACTCTGATCGCTACTGGACCGTTAACAAACGTTGCGATTTTCTTATTATCACATCCTGAACTAAAAGAGAAAATCGAACTGATTTCCTTTATGGGAGGCGCATGTTTTGGCGGGAATATGACGCCTCACGCGGAATTTAATATCTATGTGGACCCTGAAGCGGCAGATATTGTTGTTAATTCAGGTGTTCCAGTTGCTATGTTTGGTTTAGATGTGACATTAAAAGCTCAATTATTTGAAGACGATATCAAAGAAATTCGTAATATTGGGAATAAAGTAGCCACAACAATGGCTGATCTATTAGATTTTTTCAATTTAACAACTACACGACCATTCTGGGCTGATGAAACGCATGTTGAGGGTATCCATATGCATGATCCATGTGCTGTCGCTTATGTTATTGATCCGGATATGTTTACTGTATATCCAATGAATGTACAGGTAGAGACCAGTGATACATTAGCATTAGGCAGTACCGTAGTTGATTATGATGACGTCTATAAGAAAGAAAAAAATGTTCAAGTTGCTTTTAATCTTGATTTAGAAAAATTCAGAGAATTGACGATGGATACGATCAAGTATTTTTCATAAGATAATTACTATCGAATACATGTATGTGAAGACAATTGGAGAGAAGTGCAGAAATGAATAAGATTACAGTAGTAGGAAGTGTTAATTTAGATACAACGATTCGTACAGAGAATTTCCCGAAACCGGGTGAAACGATTCATTCAAAAGAAGTATTTACAAACGGTGGTGGAAAAGGAGCTAATCAAGCAATTGCTGCAGCCAGAAGCGGTGCTCTTGTGAATTTTATAGGAGCCGTAGGAAATGATGATGGTGGAAAAACGCTTGTCGATTTGCTTGACCAAGATGGAATCAATACAGTAGGGATTGCTCATTTGGATAGCGTAAGAACAGGAAGTGCTTATGTTACCGTTGATTATAGTGGAGAAAATAGTATTGTAATCTATGGAGGAGCCAACCAAGAAATTTCTAATGAACATATTTTAAAGAATCAAGAAACGATTTCTTCGAGTGATTATGTAATTGCTCAACTGGAAACCAATCTCGAGAGTATTGAAAGAAGTTTTGAAATTGCTCAAAAAGGCTCTGCTGCCACAATTTTAAATCCTGCTCCTGCACTTGAAATGTTGCCTGAAAAAATTATTCATGCGACAGATATTTTAATACCAAATGAAATAGAATTAGAGACAATTATTGGTGTTAAAATTACTAGTGAAAGTGATTTAGTTAGTGCAGCAAATAAAATTCACGAGTTGGGAGTTAAGGTTCTCATTGTCACATTAGGAAGTAAAGGAGCATTCTACTCTATCGCAGAAGGTAAATCAGGATTGGTACCTGCTTTTGAAGTTCCTGCAGTGGATACAACTGCTGCAGGAGATACATTCATTGGTGCGTTTGCATCAAAATTATCTCATGATTTACAAAATATCGAAGAAGCAATCACGTATGCAAGCAAAGCGGCCTCTTTGACAGTCCAACGGTATGGTGCTCAACCTTCTATACCCTATGAAGCAGAGTTAGCTATAGAAATATAAAAAAGTAGCGAAAGAATGAAAAAGCACTTCCCATTTTTTTGGGGAAGTGTTTTGCATGATCTTAAAAGGATTTTTCAAACTATTTAAGAAACTGTTAGTTCTAAAGAAAAAGTGTTGAAATATCTATCAATAATCATTCACTTCGCAATTGGTAGAATTTAAAATTAGAAAACAAATAAATAAAAAAAGCGTTGACAGCGCTTTTTTTATTTGCTATATTGAGCGTGTAAACAGATAGGGTGCAACTATTAAATTAGGCACGACCTAGGAAAGACACTTTCCTTGGGTCGTTTTTTTGTTTTTTAAATAAAAATTTGAATGTTTTTCAGAGAGGATCGGTGCAACTAATGAAAGTTGTTAAAAAGATCAGTCATAATGTGATTTTAATTGATGATGAGGGAATTGAAAAAATCGCTATGGGTAAGGGAATTGGATTTTCTGCTTTCGTTGATCAGGTATTTGATCCAGCACTGGCGGATAAGTTTTTTACTTTGGATACCAAAGAGAAGACCAAGATGTTTAGTGAGATGGCCGCTCAAATCCCTATCGAATTCATTGATTTTTCCGAGGAGATCATTCAATTTATCTCGAAAAGAATCTCTACACCGTTAGATTCAAACATTTACATTGCCTTGACGGATCACATTTATTTTGCGATTCAGCGTAAGAAAGAAGACAGTCAGGTGACAGCAATCATGTTGCCGGAAATGAAATTGCTCTATCCGGAAGAGTATGAAACGGCGAATGAAGTCGTGGCGTTAATTAATCAACGCTATAACACAGAGTTGGAAGCAAATGAAATTGGTTTTATTACCATGCATATTATCAATGCGGAACTAGGCGAAAGAAATAGTTTAAACAGCTTAAAGATATTAGAAATGACAAAGACGATTCTTGAGGATTTGGAGGAATCTTATGATTATCATTTTGATAAAGACTCATTAACCTATCATCGTATGATGATTCATATCAAATTTTTAGTGAAACGTCTGATTTATCAAGAAGAGTCACCAACTGAAAACATTGGATTTTTCACCAGTACCTTTAAAGAAAGTGAACCTTATCAGACCGCAACAGCGATCAAAAAAATGATCGAAGAGAAATTTCAGTTGGATGTGCAGGAAAACGAAGTTGTTTATCTGGCCATTCATTTAGCGAGAATTCAATAATCAAGGGCGTAACTATTCGGTAGGCGCAACCTTTTGATGCAGAGCGAGCATTCATTTCTGCGATCATTAGGTTGCGTCTATTTTTAGTATAAAAAAGAAAGGATGTAAAGAATGGGAAAAGTAATCTTTAACTCAGATGATTTTGGCTACAGCCATGGTGTGAATTACGGCATAGTTGATGCTTATCAACGAGGAATATTAACTTCAACGACTTTGATGGCAAATATGCCGGGATTTGAACATGCGGTAAAGCTGAAAAAAGAATTACCAGATTTAGGTGTGGGTGTTCATCTGACACTGACCTGTGGGAAACCTTTATTGGAAAATGTCGATAGTTTGGTGGAGGGCGATCAATTTAAGCAATTATCTTTTTATACAAAGCCCTTTGAAATTGACAACGATCAGCTATATCAAGAGTGGAATGCTCAAATTCAAAAGGTTTATCGAGCCGGAATTATCCCAACCCACTTAGATAGTCACCATCATACGCACACCTTTGATAATAATCAGGAAGTTGTCATTGCATTGGCTAAAAAATATGATCTGCCAGTTCGCGGGAACTTCGAGAGAAAATCAGAGGTTCGACACGTCGATTATTTTGAACCATATTTTGATGATGTTGGCGAAACAATTGAGGATAAAAGGCAAATTGATTGTTCAATCGAACAATATTTAGAACAGCTACTAACGCTTTTACGCGAAGATAAAACCATCGAAATTATGTGTCACACAGCATATCTTGATCAGCAATTATTAGAGGGGTCAAGTTTTGTTTATCCAAGGGTCAATCAGGTGGAATTTCTGGTCCATTCAGAGTTTGCATTGCAGGTTAAAAGGGATTGTTTGATTGAGTTGGTAACTTACAAGGAAATTTAAAATGAGGAGGAGTTTAAAATGTCGAGTTTAAAAGCAAATGTACAAAAATTAGGTAGAGCAATGCTACTTCCAGTGGCAGCGATGCCTTTGGCCGGATTGATCATGCGTCTTTCAGCAGACGACATGTTGAATATTCCTGTTATTGGGGCTGCGGGAAATGCAGTATTTGGAAATTTGGATATTCTATTTGCCATCGGAGTAACGATTGGCTTTGCTAAGACCAAAGACAAAGGTATTCCTGCACTAACAGGATTTCTAGCAATTGCAACATTGAAAAAGGGTTTAGAAATTATGAATCCGGCTGTCAATATGGGGATCTTCGGTGGGATAATCTCAGGGCTTATCGCAGCTTGGACGTACAATCGTTTCAAGGAACAAAAATTACCAATGGTGTTCTCTTACTTTGCAGGGGAAAAGTTTCCGTTGACGATGGTGATGATATTACAGACAGTCACCTCGGTGGTGTTTGGCTTTTTATGGCCCTTCGCCCAAGCCGGAATTGATAGCTTTGCGCGCTTATTAGTTAATATGGGGGCTTTAGGAGTGGGAATTTTTATGTTCCTTAATCGGCTGCTGATTCCTTTTGGACTCCATCATGTACTGAACACATACGTTTACTATGACTTAGGAAGTTACACCTCGCCAAGTGGCGAAGTATTCCGTGGTGAGATGACACGCTTTATCAACGGTGATCCACAAGCAGGATTATTTTTATCAGGCTTCTTCGTTATCATGATGTTTGGCGTCCCTGCAATTTGTTTTGCTATCTATCGTGCGGCATTCAAAGAAAACAAAGAGATGGTCAAAGGAATCATGGGTAGTGGGGCGGCAACGTCATTTATTTCCAATATCACTGAACCAGTCGAATTCAGTTTTATGTTTCTTTCTCCAATGCTTTATGTCGTACATGCATTATTTGCTGGGCTTGCCGGAATCGTGTGTTACTTGTTGAATATTCGGATTGGTTTTACATTTGGTGCTTGTATCGTGGATTATTTAATTAATTTTAGAATCGCGACCAACGCTATTCTCATCATTCCAGTCGGAATCGTATTTTTCGCCCTGTATTACTTTACTTTCTATTACCTAATCAAGAAACGTAATATTCAAACGTTAGGCAGAGAAGCAACTACAGAATATGGAATTGAAGCAGTAGAAGAAGAAAAGGAACTCGGATTAGCCAGCAAGAATTATGAGTATATGGCAAAGAAAATGCTGCAGGCCTTTGGCGGAAAAGAGAATGTTTCAGATGCCTTCAGTTGTAATACACGTTTGAGAGTTGAGGTTGAAAATCCAACGATCGTCGATGAACAACGAATCAAACAGTTAGGTGTCAGCGGTGTGATCAAACCAACAGAAAAAAATTATCAAATTATTATTGGGTTAGAGGTTACTTACGTAATGGCTGAATTCAATAAATTATTGGAGCAGTAGAAAGGAAGAGAATAATGACAAAGAAACAAATTATTACGATTGCCGGCGGAGGCAGTACTTATACACCAGGAATCATTCAAGCGGTGCTAAACAATGCAGATCGTTTACCGCTTTCAGAGATTCGTTTATACGATATTGATGCTCAGAGAAATGCCGATATGTATTTGATTATTCAATACATGTTGAAGAAAGAAGGATTTAAGGATGTGGTCATTTCATCAACCGAAGATCCTGAAACAGCGTTTACCGGCTGTGATTTCATTTTTTCACAGATTCGTGTCGGTGGTATGAAGATGCGTGAAAAGGATGAAAAAATTCCTTTAAGTCATGGCTTAGTCGGACAAGAAACCTGCGGATTAGGCGGGTTTGCTTATGGTATGCGATCAATGAATGGCCTATTAGAAATCGTTGGCTATGTTCAAAAGTATGCGCCTGAAGCATGGATTTTAAATTATACAAATCCGGAATCAATTGTTTCAGAGGCTGTTCGCAGACAGTATCCAAAAGCAAAAATGATCAATGCCTGCGACATGACGATTTCAATCGAAGAAACAATTGCAGTTAATTACGGCTATGATCGAAAAAATTGGATTCCAACTTATTATGGACTGAATCATTTTGGCTGGTATACCTCGATTTATGATAAAGATCTGAAGCGTGATGTGGTGCCGGAAATCATTGAAAAATTAACGACTCAGGAAATGGAAGTAGCGGATTTTAATGCTGGAGATAAAACATGGCAGGAGGCTTTCAGCATGATGTCTGTTATCACAAAAAATTTTCCGCAAAATATTCCGAATAATTATTTAGAGTATTATCTATATCCAGATATGGTCGTGGAACATACGGATAAAAATTACACGCGCGCCAATATGGTAATGGAAGGCCGAGAAAAGAACACGAAGGAGATGGCGGAAAAGATTCGGGAAGGCGTAACAGAAGATATCCTGAACTTTAACTTTGGGGAGCACGGCCAGTACATCGTAGACATGGCAACCTCTTTACTGAATGACGAACGCCGCCGTTTTATGCTGATTGTACCGAATCAAGGAGCTATTCCGAATCTGCGCGCAGATGCGGTAGTGGAAGTGCCTGCTTATGTAGGAGCGACAGGTGTAGAACCGATTTCTCTAAGGGAACCGATCTCTGATTTCCATAAAGGACTGATGGAGGCACAAGTAGCAGCAGAAAAATTATTAGTTGATGCCTATTTTGAAGGTTCTTATCAAAAAGCATTGCAAGCATTTACGTTGAATCAAACAGTACCAAATGCTCGCGTAGCAAAGAAAATTTTAGATGAAATGATTGAAGCCAATAAAGAATACTGGCCAGAATTAGTATAGAGGTGATGAGAGGATGCTCTTTTTTAAAATGAAAAATATTCTAAAATCTGTAGCAAATGGACGAGTTCTTCCTTTAGAAGCAGTTCAAGATGAGGTTTTCTCTTCAAAAATGATGGGAGAGGGCTTTGCAATCGCTCAACATGATGGCCATGTCTATGCTCCGATTGAAGGAATTGTTGAGAGCATTTTTCCGACGCTGCACGCTATTACAATTGAATGTAAGTCCGGTGAAAAACTTTTGATCCATATGGGATTGGACACGGTGGAACTAAAGGGGCTGCCTTTTTCAGTCAAAGTAACAAAGGGACAAAAGGTAAAAGCTGGTACTCTATTGGCTTCGATGGATCTACACCAAATAGAAAAAAGTGGAAAAGATGACACGATCATCGTGGTCTTTCCGGATATGACTAAGGGACAGCTGCTAATCGAAAATCAAATCGTGACAATACAAGATGGACTATTTAAATTTTAAACCAAGAGCAAAGACTGGGTTTTACGCTCAGTCTTTTCTTGAGCAAATTATTTTGTGTTTAGGAGAAATTAATGGCTATTTTATATTTATTACCCGCTCTTGGGTGGGGGCTTATGCCGATTATTGCGAATTTAACGAAGGCGAAGCCAATCAATCAATTGCTGGGAACTTCTACGACGGCACTCTTACTAGGAATTATCTTTACCGTTATTGTTCAGCCTACGTATGATTGGCTTAGTTTTGCAGCAGCATTTCTCTCAGGCTGTTTCTGGTCTGTTGGACAATATTTGCAATTCAATTCCTTTCAATTACTGCCAGTGTCTGAGGCGATGCCTATCTCAAATGGAACTCAATTAATTGGGACAACCTTTATCGCGGCAATTTTTTTTAAAGAATGGACCAATCTTACTATGATAATGATTGGAATGACTGGAATTTTGTTAATCATTTTAGGAATTCGTTTAACCTCTTATATAGAAGAACAGGGGAAAAAGCAATCGAACACGATAAAACGCAAAGCTATCACTCTTTTATTACTATCCTCAGCTGCATTAACAATTTATGTGACATTGCCGCAAGCTCTTCTAGTTAGCGGAGCAGTGGTATTATTTCCACAGTCGATCGGGATGTGGTTCTCTTCACTATGCTTAACGATTATTAAACGAGAAGAATTCGCTTGGTCAGAGGTTGTAAAGAATTTGGGAACTGGGGTTGCTTGGAGTATCGCTAATTTAAGTTTATTTTTTGCCATGCCAATCATTGGAGTAGCAAAAAGTTTTACCTTTTCCCAGATGGCGGTATTGATTTCTATTTATGCGGGCATCTTTATTTTGAAGGTACGAAAGACTAAGAAGGAATTATGCATGATCAGTGCTGGAGCAGCAGTAATTACACTAGGAATATTCTTGATTGGATCAATCAAATAAGTGAGGAATCTGTTCAATGTTAATTTTTAGAGTAGATACAGGAGAAGCAGGGATAATCGAACGAATTGACAAAAACCCGGGATGTTTTAGGATTATTCCGTATTTTATCAATCGTCTAAAAAAGAGTGTACTTTAAACCGCGATGCAACTCCCCCGCAGGATATGTGACAACCCTTATCTCAACTTTTACATAAGGCTTTTAATGGCGTAATAGCGCTACTAAAAGCCTTATTTTTTGTCATTTTCCAAATATGCAAGAAATCTATACTAATTATTGTTATCATCAATCTTTTCTAGAAACATTTGTTGTATTAATGAAATAAGATCAACCCATCTATCGGAACTATTGATCGAATCTAGTAGTTTTTCAAATTTAGCTCTACTGGATTGTGAATTGTGAGATGAAGAAATTAAGGGATAGAATCATAGTGTTTAATCAAAAGAGAATACGACTATTCATCCAGAGCCAACGATCCTAGTTTTAAAAAGTGACCGAACCTTTTTAATCGTACAGCATTTTACCATAACCTTGCTATACTCATATTTTTCAGATATGTAGGCTAATTTGGGACAAGCTAACGAACATATAATAGATAAAGTATCATTGCTATTCGTTAAAAGCGACTGTAGTTATTATTAGTTTACAATTTTGAATTGAGGCTTTATAGTTAACCAACAATTAATTAAATAAGAATGGTTGGAGTAACTGAGTAATCTAAATATATAGAAGGAATGATTATGTTTATGAAAAAAAAGGTTTTACTAGTCTTGTCCCTTACTTTATCATCTCTGGTGTTCCCTGCTATGATAAAAGCAACCGAAGTCGAGTCGCCTTCTCATCTAAACGAAGTGGTGGGGAAAAATAAGCTTGCAGATGACGAACCAATTAATTCTTGGATGCCTGACGTTAATTTACAAAATGTTCTTGTCTCTATTCTTGGGTTAACAGGTCCTGACCAGATAACCAAAAGTTTATTGTCTTCTAGTGATATACATATAGATGTTACTCCAGAAGATACCTCATTTTTAACGGTGTCAAATCTTACTGGATTGGAATACGCTAACGAAATAACTATACAAAGTAGTGGAGAAAATATTTTTTCTTCTGTAAATTTTCTGAACTATCCCGAAGTAATGAAAAAGACGTCGTTGTCCTTTGATGGAAATCTGACCACTATTTTTCCGACCGGAATTGATTTTGATCTATTGAAACACTTTGCGAATGTCGGGTTTGATCCTCATAACGTCTATCAACCAAATGTGGTTATCAATTTGAACGAGGATAATTATTCTGAGTTCTCTATTAGTTATGAGCAAGCTGCTTTGTATAACATTAACCCTGAAATGCTAACAAATGTTGGGGGCATAGCTATTTATGATTCAGGTTTAGAACTTTATTACACCGCTTCATTAGAACCTGGAGGGATCAAGTTCACCTTAAATCCGTCTTCTGATCTTGACTACTCTGAACTTGAAGGGAAAAGTTTCTCTAACTCTTCAGAATCTACGGTTTTTCCAGACGGTCCTTATTCACAAATAGGTATTACTAGCTCGTCTGATTCCAACATATCTGGCTACATCAATCTGTGCGTAACTCTAAATTATGCTAATAAAAAGCAACTAGCCGAAGATGTAATCGTACAGTATGTGGACCAGTTTAACAATGAAATTCATCCAACACAAACAATCAGTGGTTATATTGGAGACGCTTACGACGCATCTACCGATCAATACAAATTAACAATTGACGGATATTCGTTGGATCAAGAGCAGCTGCCTTCTAATGCTTTGGGAACGTTGGGAGAACAACAACAAATTGTCAGATATATTTATAAAAAAATAGAAGCACCTAGTCAAGAAACGTCAAAGGTCTTTACACAATTTATTGACGAATCAGGCAAAGAGCTGGCACCTAAGAAGGAACAGACTGGTTTAGTTGGTGAAACCTATTCTACAGAAGCAATCGCTATAGATGGATACACATTAGATCAAGAAAAACTGCCAGGAAATGCAAAAGGATCGTACACCAATGAGGACATCACTGTCACCTATGTGTACAAGAAGGTGGAAGCGCCTAGTCAGGAAACGTCAAAGGTTATTACACAATTTATTGATGAATCAGGCAAAGAGATCGCACCTAAAAAGGAACAGACTGGTCTGGTAGGTGAAACCTATTCTACAGAAGCAATCGCTATAGATGGATACACATTAGATCAAGAAAAACTGCCAGATAACGCAAAAGGATCGTACACCAATGAAGATATCACCGTTACCTATGTCTATAAGAAAGCAAATTCAATATCAACAGATTCAATCGCATCAGGTAAGAGCAAAGGGATTGTTGCTACTTCAAATAAATTGGTGGATCACAAACTGCTTCTTAAGACGGGGGAGCAGAAGTCTAAGACACTGTTAATTTTAGGAACAGGGTTAATCCTAGTTGCAATAGGTCTGTTTTTCTGGAGAAGAAGTAGAAAAAAATAAAATAATGTGATCGAAAATAAATCCGAATTGAAGGATCTGATTCAGAAAAAATTCCATCTTAGTTATGATGGAACCATTCCACATTATCGTTGAATTCATTGGAACTAAAAAATATAATGTAAATGAGGAGTGCTAAAAATATGATAGATATGACTTTTGAAGAGCTTTTAAATGAAAACTGTTTTTCTGAAGATGCAGAAAAAAGAAAACAAGCTGCCGATTTATTGGAACAGCGGTATTGCTGTGAGATTCGATGTGCCGATATGGATAAAAGTGTGCTTTTCGCACATCATGCACGTGGCTGCACGATTGTTGCTGCAAAAATATGTGCAAATGTAGTGATTTTTCAGAATGTTACTATTGGCTCAAATCAGCGGTTTAATAAGATTCTTAATGAGTGGGAGAATATCGGAACCCCCATTCTATCAGAGAATGTTATCGTTGCCGATGGGGCTAAGCTTTTAGGTCCTATAATAATTGGTGAAAACACTGTAATTGGAGCCGGTGCCATCATTACAAAGGACATTCCGGCAAATAGCGTTGCCTATGGAGTGAATCAATACAAACCTAAAAATCCGGATTATGATCTTGTGATTAATTCAAATAATATATCTGGTGAAGAAATTATGCGAATTGATGCGGAGCGAGTGACTGCTTTTGATAAAGCCCATAAAGCCAGATGATAGTAACTCTATGAAATATATTTAGGAGTTCACAAAAAATTATTCAGAGATTCATGACATGTTCCCCCTATAATAGTATAGGGGGAGTTTATTTTTCTTCTAGAAAAATGAAGCTCAGCCTAGAAGAACGGCTAGCTTTTGTAGAAAGAGCGATACAAAAGGCAGTGAATGATTACCTGCGTGGAGAAGTCAGGCAACTACAAGATTATCCTACTATTGACTATTAACGTGCTCTTCGTTAGCATTATTATTGTTCGAAATCAGTCAAAGGAAGAAATAACAATAGTAGGAGTAGCTAAAAATGGATAAAATTTTTGAACTAAAAATCACCTGGCGAGATGCTGCCCTGCTAATTTGTGCGGGCGCGATGATCCTACTGCTAGTACTCGGAATTTCTTTTTGGTTTTTATTCCCTTATTTTAATAATCCTAACGGGCTAAATATATTATTTAGTTTAACCTTGCTCGGGATAGCTCTAATGACAGGAGTTATTTTCTTTTTTGGGTTTCTTATTTATTTCGCTTCTTTGCTGATCTATTCAGGTATCAAGGATTCTATTTTTGTATTGAAATATGGCGGCATACTTTACCGTCTGGATCAAAAAGGAATTACTTATCAAGAAGGCTGGCTGTTAAAGACCAAAGTATGGTCAGAAATTTCGGATGTCGGATTGTTTAAGCAAGAATCGAAGAAATCTAGTATTGTATACAATTACCAAATAAAGTTTTCTGATGACTTGCCTCATACATTTGATTTGAGAGGAAAGTATCCTACTAAAGATTTTAATCAAAAGGTAGAAGAATTTTGGCTGAACTATATTTACGAAGAACCCAGCCTCAAACGATGATCTGTTGTTATTAAGAAAGTGCTTAGCAAGGAAGAAGGTTGAATCTTAAAATCCTTCTCTTGCGGATTTATTACTTGGATGGAAAGAGCATATAGTTAGAAAGAGACCTTCGTGAAACTGAGGGAGGAGTTAATATGAAAGAGTTTGATGAAACAGAAACCTTTGAATCTTGCTCAATTTCTAATATTCAAAAGATCGTGAACGGTAAATGGGAATATGGTCATTCTATACTTTCTAAGTAAAGAGACATTGCGCTTTGGTGAATTAAGCAGGAAATTGCCAAAGGTGACACAAGCGAATTTAACAAAAAATCTAAAGCTGTTAGAAAGTCATGAGATGATTCGTCGGAAAGTCTATCCGCAGGTGCCTCCTAAAGTGGAGTATTCGCTAACACCAATGGGTGAGAAATTCTTGCCTGTCATTTAGGAACTGGAAAAATTTGCGAAAGAATACGATCAAACAAAACTAGAGCATTAGTGCTTTAGTTTTTTTATTTTCAAATCTACCATTGATTTCATTCATTTCTATCTTACAGGGTAGTATTTCTAAAAAATAACGTACTATTCAGATAGATGAGAAAAGACTATGCTAATCATCAGAAAGATTGAGGGGAGTACGCTTATGAAAAAAATGATATTAAAAGAATATGGCTCAGTAGATATTATGAAAATGGCAGATGTAGAAATTCCTAGCCCTTCTGCGCAGCAACTAGTAATTAAAACCGCGGTAATCGGTGTGAATGATCCTGATATTGTCATTCGTCAAGCTGGACCTGCACCAACTATGCCTAAAGATACATTTCCTCCGCTTCCTCACTCATTGGATGAAGATTTTTCTGGTGTAGTGACTGCGATTGGAGAAGCGGTAACGCGTTTTAAAGTAGTCGATCATGTCGTTGTTTTTTCTAATATGAATACATATATGGTATATATCTTGGATGCGCAACTGCTGGAGCATATGTTTACGCTACAGGAACGACCGCGCAGAGCGACTATATAAAATCGTTAGGTGCAGATGAAACCATCGTTTATCAAACACAGGATGTTATACATCTCGTATCGGATATGGATCTAAAAAACGATCAATTGACTGCTTATTCTTGAAGCATATTGACAATCTTATTTTAGATATGCTACATTTATACGAATAAAGACGAAGGAATATTCGTATAAATGTGTGATACTATCGCTTGTGGAATAGTCTCAAAAGAAAGTAAAACAAGGTTAAAAGATCTTTGTGACAAGAATGTGAACTCGATTGGATAACTATTGTTTATCATATTTAAAATAGAATGAAATATGTAGTTTTATTATGAATACAACTACAAATGTATATGCGGTAAATTGAATTTAATGATGAGTCAACAAAAAAATTTTAATGTTAAAGGGTGATTGGATGTATGACTTTTTTTCAACTGCACTACCATGGATAGTATTGGCTCTAACTTTAGCAATTATCAGTTCAAAATATGTCCTATTTGATGGTCAAGGTACCAAAAATCAAGAAAAAATAGGAAATGAAGAGGTGTACGGTATGTGTCTTGGCTTATGTGTAGGAATTGTATTGAGCACGACGGTTACAACCATCCCTTTATCCTATGGTGCCAGTTTTGGCATGCTGATAGGAATGATTATTGGTATTGTTTTAAAAAGACAATGAAGAAAATGAACTGAAAAAGCGAGTAAGTGTTGAGAGATTTAGAAGTTGATCGAATCATAAGGATGTGTACGGGGAATTCTTGTACACATCCTTATGATTTTTAAGAACACGCTGCTATTTTCATTTTCCTGGTACTGGTCTATTTGGCTGAACGGAAGGGATAGAGTAATTCGCTCGATTTTCGATTTCTCTCTCTTTTTCCTGTTAGTTTATTTTCAATCCGCACATCATTCCTTTAAAGCAGACATATGTTGAATTCAGGATTTTATCTAGTAGTTTAACATATGCGGTCTGCGAAAAAAGAAACGGCCATCTACCGAGCATTGTTTTCCTGATCGTCTTTATCAGGCGTTTCTCCAACGTCTCGTTCGAACACCCTAAGCCATTTCTGCAGCCAAGTGATCTTCAAGCCAAATTCATGAGCGTTTTCTAAAATCGAACCGATCTCGTAAATGATTAACAGTGCTGTCCAGATTAAGGCTACATTGATTGGCAGCGTGACCCCTACGGTTGGCGCGATTTTATCTAAGGCAGCGGCGCAAATAATTGTGGAAAAGGTGATGAATTTCGTAAGTAAACCTTGAAGATTAATCGATGATACCCAGGTATGGCTTCTCAACGCTTTGACGTATCCGGTGGTAAGGTCGAGTCCAACCATGGTCAAAAAAACGCCCATGATCGGCAAACTTCCGCCGAATAGATAATTGATTATTGGAATTTGTATCATATAGATTCCTCACTTTCTAAAATAATAATTTTTTCAACGCAGTATTTAATTTTCAATGATCGGATGTGATGGCGAAAAAATTTATTCCCGCGGTGGATCAGACGGCCCTTCCTTGTTTTTCTTCCTGATCCTGTGAAGCCATTGAAGAACTTTGCTTCGTTCTATCGTGTCTTGGTTAGATGATTTTTCAGTTAAGGGCAAAGCAGGTTGGTTCTGTTCGTGTTTCTCACGGTAGCTTGGCTGTGGTAGCGACTCTTTTTCTACTTTGATCGCTGGTTTATCTAAAGTTTCAATCGTAGTTAGTTGTTTAAAATAGCGACCACGTGGTGTTGCTGGGAGCACGGAGGATTTTGAAGTCGCCACTGTCGTGGGTTTCTCCTGTTTTTCCGCGACCTCAAAGCAACGAACTTCTTCACAGGTTGTTTCCTCAACGGGCTCTCCATCGTAACGAACACCTCTCGTCTCATGTTCTGGATCAAATATCAGAGTTTCTTTATAGGTCAAGACCTTGGCAGTGACTACAGAATCAAATAGTTTTACGCCGTTTTGTGTACAAATGTCTAAGTTCGTCAATAATTCGCAAGCTTCTTTGATCTGTGGCGCCGTTAAGTTGGGATCAAGATCTCTGTATTTCCAATTGTGGGTTCCGCCATCGCTTTTTCCAAAGGTGGCAATTAAATCCTTGGTCATTGTTCTGTTCCTTTCTTTTTCGTGTTTAATCTGCGTAGGTTGTTTTTATCAAGGTTCGCCGGTTTCTTTTGGTCGGACAAATGACACAAGGGAGCGAGCAACAGAGACAACCTTCTCACCGAATTTCTTTACTGGAAAGACTCTTAATTTTAAAGTCCGCCATTCCGGTGCCATAAAGTAGTCTTCAAAATAATAAAAAAGACGTTTCATGGTACGTGTGGCTTTAGTGTGCATAAAAACTTCGCGGACAAGATCCTTTAGAAAGTGATCAAACTCCGCCGCTCCTAATTGGCAGCGAACTTTTAAGGCTAAAATATATTTAATCGTGACACTGCTGTTTTGTGTTTCATGGTAGAAATTGGTGATTCGTTGTTCGAGTGTTTTGGCTTTTAAGTTGAATAACTGCCGAAACGACAGTGTTTGTATAACATTCATTGATGCTCATCCTTTCATTAATAGTAGAGGATGGCGGTGATAGCACCGCTACTCCTCAAAAGATTTACTTAAAAAATAATTGTTTCAATCGTTTCGACGTACTTCGCGGTTTCGACAGTGTTGAAGAGGTCTGCGCCATCTTTATGGCAAAGTTTGACGTCGGTCATGCGTTGCAGTAATCCTTTGATCTCTGTGTCGGTCTTTTGAGTATCGGGATCATTGAAGCTCCAGGTATGATTTTTTCCTAAGCTGTTTTTAAAGGTTGCGACGAGTTTTAGCATTTTTTCTCTTCCTTTCTATGATTTATTTGGTATAACGTGATTGACTGGTTAGGATCACGCCGTCTAATTCACTGCCTTCGACTGACAAGGCTTTCATAATTTCTCCCAGTTCAAGGACTTTCTCTTCGCTAGGCTCATCCATTACATTTGTAAAGGTGATCTTCTTAGTTTTTTCTCCGCCTGCATCGATTTCTACTTGTAGTTTATTGCCGATCGTTTGAATCATGGTTGTTTCCTCCTAAATTTTTTTGGTTCCGGCCGGTGACTAAAAGATAAACGATTTCTAAAAAAAGTGCGAATCGCAAATTGACCAAAAGGGGGTCAATTTGACCTGTTTTTGGGTAAAAAGTGCTGTTTTTGATGAAAAAGCGGTCAAATTGGAGGTATAATGGTCAATTTGCGATTTTACAAATGGAATAGAAATGTAGTATAATAAAAAGTTTTTATAAAACGGTTACAATCATAGCTGTAGCTGAGTTTCCCCCTTAAGAAAAGTTGTAATCATCGGTATATTAAGTCAGCTGGTCTAATAGGAATTTCAAATATTGTTCACCAAAAAACTCTGCGAATGAATCAGGACATGATTTTCGCAGAGTTTTTTAGTTGAATGCGTACTTACTCACTTGACTGATTATATAATTCGGTGAGTAATGCTCTGATCCGATCATAAACGTCAGCTGTTTCAGGGATCGGGCTTTGGATATTTTGAATGATAAAGAGGTCTCTGTATCTGTATTCATCGTCTAGTTCCTGCCACTTCAAGGAATCTGTTAGTGCTAATTTGGAGATAATTGATTTGCCTATATTGTTTTCTAATAGAGACAATATTACTTCACTGTTATTTGCTTTGATGATTTGCGGGTTTAGATGATTAGAGTACAGATAGGTCTCGTTGATAAGATACATCCCAGAATCATGCTCTCTAAGAATCCAATAATCTGAATCAATATTGCCAGCTAAAACGAGCTCATCTTTATAAACGAACTCCTTTTGGATCAATGGGGAAACAATGGATTTTTCAATCAAGCCGATATGGGCTTTGTTTCCTTCAACGGCATCGATGACTTCTTGCGAGTTCATAATCTTGATTTCAAAAGCTATTAATGGAAATTCAGCAATCAGCTGCTCCATAATTTTGGGTAATAGGTGTACGGCGGTGGTGTTGGAGCAGCCAAGGATGCAGTCAGTTTTAAAGTTTTTAGAATTTTTTGCTTGGGCAAATACATTAGATAGGGAGTGTAACGCTTCGACGACTTTAGGGTATAAAAATTCGGCTTGTTTCGTAGGCAGGATCAGCTGCTTTCCTTTTCGATCAAACAGCTTGAAGCCTAGTTCTGCTTCTAATCTTTGGATCTGCACGGAGATGGTTGGTTGTGTTTTAAACATGAGTTTGGCTGCGGTGCTGAAATTTCTCGTTTCATACACAATAATGAACGTTCGCAATAATTCTAACAACGGAATGACCTCTTTTCTATTAATAAAATTTATAACGGATATGTAAAATCATTATTTTACAAATAGTTCGCTGGTGTTTATTATAGGGGTGTAAAAAATATATATCAAGTGCTATCAAATAATTTGATCGTTTAGAAAGGATATACCTATGAATAACACACTAAAGAATTTTCTGAAGGCTATACCAATACCGATTTGCGGACTGATCTTAGGAACGGAGTCACTGGGGAATCTATTATTTTCTGAGGGATTTGAAGGGATCGGAAATATTTTTTGTTATACAGGTCTTTTGATGATCCTTGTATTTCTTTTAAAAATCGTTTTTACCTTTAATGATACGATGGCTGCATTGAGAAATCCGATTATTGCCTCTGTAGCTCCGACATTTACGATGGCGTTAATGGTCGTTTCCGTATTTTTAGACAGATTGTTTCCTAATCAAATCATGAATAACGCGCTATGGGTAACGGCGATCATATTGCATCTGGCTTTGATGGGCTATTTCATTGCCGTGCATATTCTGCCTGTGGAGGTCACGCTTGAATATGTTTATCCCAGCTGGTTTATTACCTTTGTTGGAATAGGCGTCATTCCGAATACCTCGACCGTGTTTATCAAGGAATTAGGGCAGGTCGCTGTTTGGATCGCTTTAGCTTTGTATTTAATTCTGCTACCAATCATCGTTAAACGAATCCTTCATAAGAAAATATTTGAGGATTCAGCGATTCCTTTGATTACGATTCTGACAGCGCCAGGCTCACTTTGTTTAGCTGGTTATCTATCTGTTTGCAATCAAGTCTCTTTTCCATTTGTTATCGGGCTGCTGATCTTATCCCAGTTGATTTATCTTTGCATCGTTTTTAATATGAAAAGAATGCTAAAGGTCGGCTTCTATCCAAGCTATGCGGCGTTCACGTTTCCTTTAGTTATCTCAGCGACGGCGATCTTCAAAGCCTCCAAAGTTTTTGAAGAGCTTCCGATTTTACTGACAGTTACTAAAGCGTTAAGTATTTTAGAAACGCTTTTAGCAATTCTCGTTGTTTGCTATGTCTTAGTGAAGTATGTGATTCATCTATATGATCAAACAAAGGTCCTAAAGGTAAATCGGGAATTTTAAACAGAGTGAATCGCTGGTGCTTTCATTACTATAGGAGTTAAAATAAATAACAGAATTTTTCTCGCGATCGTTTGGAAATCAGCGGCGCAATCCAATAAAAGGAAACTACTGATCATCAACGTATACTAAGACGTGTGATTGGATACACAGAGGATACGAAAAAAGGAGGGGAACTCAATGATTCTAATTACAGGCGGTCAAGGTCAATTAGGAACGGAGCTGCGTTATCTACTAGATGAAAAAGCGGTGGAATACGTGGCGGCTGGTTCTGATCAGCTGGATGTTACCGATAGAGTAAGGACCTACCAGTTCATCACCGAACTGAAGCCTGCCATCATTTATCATTGCGCAGCCTACACCGCTGTTGATAGAGCAGAAGGCGTCGACAAAGAATTAAACGAAAAAATCAATGTCGGAGGAACACGTAATGTAGCAGAAGCAGCCAAGGCTGCCGGTTCTATTTTGGTCTATATCAGTACGGATTACGTTTTTGATGGGATGAAAGAAGCTGGATCGTATCAAGAAGAAGAGCTGCCCAACCCTATTAATGAATATGGCCGTACGAAGTATCTAGGCGAAAAAATCGTCGAGGAATTACTGACTGAGTATTACATTATCCGCACCTCATGGGTATTTGGAAGATTTGGAGACAATTTTGTATCCACGATGCGTAATTTGGCGGAGACACAGACACGCCTAGCCGTGGTGGAGGATCAGTTTGGACGGCCTACTTGGACACGTACATTGGCCGAATTCATGTATTTCTTGACTGAACAGGAAGCGCCCTTTGGTATTTATCAGCTATCGAATGAAAATAGCTGTTCTTGGTATGAGTTTGCCAAGGAAATCCTAAAAGATACGGATGTAGAGATCATCCCAGTAGCATCAAAAGATTATCCGCAAAAAGCAGCACGTCCGCGAACGTCAATCATGGATCTAAGTAAAGCAAAGGCACTAGGCTTTGAGATTCCAACTTGGCAGGAAGCCTTATCAAATTTCAAGTGAACAAAGATTATTCATTGGAGATGTGATTAATGGAAAAAGCGATAATTACAAGCAAAGAGCGAATAACTGAAGGTGGGTGTAACGCCTGTGGATTTGTGAAATGTATCACCTACACCATTCATTTCGAAGATGGAAGAAGTGCGGCTCTAGACGCGTTGGATTTGCCGTCATTGGTTCGGACCATCGCGATAAAAAATGGCTGGAGAGAATGGGTAGAAATAATTGGGATAGGTGAAGAGCGAGTACATCTTGTAAAGAATTCACAGGTAGTGTCGATGGATGAGACCGCTCATGAAATCTGCTATAAAAAAGAGTGGCGACGCATCGAAAGTCCGAAACAATTTGAAGATACAAAACGCTTATTTGAACAAGTAAATGAGATATTAGAGACGATCTTCGATGTTGAGGGCTATTTAATAAAGCTAAGAAAAAAGAAATGTTTAAGCAATTAGAAGGGATGACAAGAATGGTTGGCATAGGGGATACGATCACTGCGAAGAATGTCCATGGAGAAATAATCTCTGGAGAAATCAAAAAAATTTACGCGAACTCTGTTTTAGTATTGAGTCAAACAACTCCGCAGCTTGTCTGTAAGAAAGAGATATATCAAATGGGTGATTCGATAGAAGAAATAAGCGATCCAATCATCGGGAAGACGGAATTCACTATTTCAAAATATCGGAGCGCGTAATGCAGATGATCCACTGAAGCGTGAAATCAGTGATAAATACTAGAAAAATAAAAAAATGGAGTGAATTCATATGAAACGTACAAGTAGAAAAGTTGCCGTAGTGGGAACAGGTTTTGTCGGGACAAGTATAGCTTATTCTATGATCAATCAAGGAATTATCAATGAGTTGGTCTTAATCGATGTCAATCAAGAAAAGGCAGAAGGAGAAGCGCTTGACCTGTTAGATGGTATGTCCTGGGCACAAGAAAATATTAAAGTGTGGGCCGGCGATTATACGGACTGTAAGGATGCTGATATTGTCGTTATCACAGCAGGTGTTAATCAAAAACCTGGTCAAACACGCTTGGAGCTGATTGATATCAATGCCGGAATCATTACCAGTGTCGTGAAAGAAGTCATGGCATCAGGCTTTGATGGTATTTTAGTAATCGCCTCAAACCCAGTGGATGTTTTGACCTACGTTGCTTGGCAAGCATCTGGCCTACCAAGCAGCAGAGTCGTAGGAACAGGAACTACTCTTGATACCACCAGATTTCGTAAAGAGCTGGCCGAAAAATTACAAATTGATCCAAGAAGTATCCATGGCTATATCATTGGCGAACATGGTGATTCAGAAGTAGCTGTCTGGTCCCATACCACAGTTGGCGGAAAACCATTGTTGGAATTTATCGTAAAGAACAATCGGCTAACAGTAGATGATCTAACCACGATTTCTGATAGTGTAAAAAACACCGCCTATGAAATCATAAACAGAAAACAAGCGACTTTTTACGGCATCGGGATGAGTGTCGCGAGAATCGTGAAAGCCATCTTGAATAATGAGCAAGCGGTGCTGCCTGTATCTGCTTATCTCAATGGAGAGTATGGCGAAAAGGATCTATTTACTGGAGTGCCATCAGTCGTAGATCAACACGGTGTACGAGAAATCATCGAACTAAATATCGATCCAGAGGAAAGAAAGAAATTCGCCGCATCAAGCAAGCAGCTTAGAGAGGTCATTCGTTCCTTGGATACTAAAAAGAGTGAGGAATAAGAGTAAATAATACAAAATACCGCTGAAGCTTGAATGTATAGCTGTAGCATTGCTTGAGCGGTAGATATAATTTTTCATAAGTAAAGGGAGCATGCAACGCAATTATTTGCGAAGTATGCTCCCTTTATTTAGTTGTTTAATCTTTTTTGTGGTTTCGATATTCTCGCAACCTTCTCTACTTGTTTGCGTATTTTAGAGTAAAAGAATATAGATGGCACACAAATTTCCATGCTATAATGTAGGCGAGAACAGCCTTTCAATGTGGAAACGTGTCCTATCTGAAAGGCTGTGAGAACGATGCAAAAATACTTACCAACAAACGATCTACTGTTCAAGAAATGTTTTACCTCTGAAGATTCCCTTCATATACTAAAGGCATTTGTCAAAGATTTACTCGGTATTGAATTCAAGCAACTGAAGCCAAAAGAAACGTATCACATCGATAGTTACAAAAAGACTTTTGACAAGTTGGATATCACCCGCACCGAAGTGGATATCTTAGCGATCGGTGAGGATGGCAGTCACACCACGATTGAATGTCAGATACAGCCGCATATGTACTTTCGCGAACGAACCATTTTTTATCTGGCGGAAGCATTTTGCAGTCCCTTCGGAAATTTAGAAACCGCTAATTTTATTAAAGGAAACAATTTTTCCGCATTACGTCCCGCATATGGAATCAATATTATCGATTTTCACTTGTTTGACAAAAAACAGCCCGCTCTGCAACGCTTCCGTTTACTAAATGAAGAAAGTTCGGTTCCCTTTCTCGGAACCACTGGCAAAGAGCTGCTGATCGCCTGTTTCCTTAGTTTAAAAAACGAAACAATCGAACAACAAAGCGCTGCTTATCATTGACAATACTTTTTCAAAAGCGGTACAGTCCACGCTGACGCCCCAGATTACATCAAAGAAGCGAAACAAAAAATAGACTATTACAAACTTGGAAGGGAGGAAAAAGAGATGATTATGAAAATCGATAAATCCAAAGCAATAAACGATGCAGTCATCTCCTCTGTTCGACTAGAGAGTGAGAGGATAGGGCGTGAACGTGAGAAATATTTGATTGCGCGTAACCTCATCGAAATGAAAATACCGCTTGAACAGGTTGTGGAAGCTACTGGCTTGGAGCTTGATACGGTTAAGCAACTGCAAACTCAACATGGTGATTGATACTTTGTCTACTATTCCTGAAAGGAAAAGATGTCAATGGGAATTGATAAAAAAACTAAAGTCATTAACGACGCTGTCGCCGCCATCTCTCAACTGTATGGAGGAACAGCCGGACTTGGACAAGCAAAAGAAGAGGCACTTAGAGAAAAATACGAACAAGCATATGAACAAGCATATGAACAAGCATACAAGGAGGCATATGCAGAAGGGGTAGAAATCGGAAGTAGGAAAGTGAAAATTAAGGCTGCGACATACCTATTAACGAAAGATTATTCCATCGAAGATATTTCTGAGATGACCAAACTAGATGTTGATACTGTTAAAGAGTTAGCAGTTAAGAAGTAATTTAAAAAGTGATCATAATAGCTGATTAAAGCGATGAGATACTTGATTGTTGGTATCCTGAAAAAATTTTACAAATCGTATCCAAAAAGTATTGATTTAAAGACAAAAAGAGTGAGTCAAACACCCGTAGATGTTTGGCTCACTCTTAGTCGTTTCAGCTAGGGGGCTGAAGGATTTAAGGTTGTTTGCCGATATAGGCTAAGATACCACCATCAACGTATAGTACATGTCCGTTAACAAAGTCAGAAGCTTCAGAAGCTAGAAAGACTGCTGGGCCTGCTAGATCGGTGGTAGTACCCCAGCGACTCGCAGGAGTTCTTCCTAAAATGAAGTTATTGAATGGATGGCCTTCCTCACGTAATGGAGCTGTTTGAGGTGTTTCGATATAACCAGGGCCGATGCCGTTACATTGAATGTTGTATTGCCCATATTCAGAGGCAATGTTTTTCGTTAACATTTTTAGTCCGCCTTTTGCAGCAGCGTAAGCACTAACAGTTTCACGCCCAAGCTCGCTCATCATGGAACAGATATTGATGATTTTCCCAGCTTTCTTTTCAATCATGTCTGGCAGGACTGCTTTAGATACAATGAATGGGGCATTTAAGTCAACATCAATGACTTGGCGGAAGTCTTCAGCCGCCATCTCAACCATTGGAATCCGTTTGATGATCCCGGCATTATTTACCAAAATATCAACCGAACCAACGTCTTCTTTGATTTTAGCAACCATCGCTTGGACCTGTTCTTCGTCGGTTACATCGCACACATAGCCTGTGGCCTTGATTCCAGCTTTTTTATAGTTCTCATTTCCTTGATCCACTGATTCCTGATTGATACTATTAAAAACAATGGTCGCTCCTGCAGCTGCCAATGAACTGGCAATCTCAAAACCAATCCCATATACGCCGCCTGTAACCAAAGCTACCTTGCCGTCCAATCGAAAATTATCCATACTAAATGTCATGATAAAACTCCTTTTTAATTTATTTTTTTGTTGTAGTTTTATTTCAGTTGATCCATCGGTACCATATCCATATCAGTGTAAGTAATGTTTTCCCCGCACATCGCCCAGATAAAGGAATAATTACTTGTTCCTACTCCTGAATGAATCGACCAGCTTGGTGAAATAGCCGCTTGTTCATTCTTCATCACTAAATGCTTGGTTTCATCTGGCTTGCCCATCATATGGAAAATGCGCGTATCCTGTTCCATATCAAAGTAGACATAAGCTTCCATGCGACGTTCATGGGTGTGACACGGCATCGTATTCCAAGAACTGCCGGGCTCTAAAATGGTGTAGCCCATTTGCAGCTGACAGCTTTCGCAGACATTCGGGTGAATGTATTGATAAATTTTGCGTTCATTTAAGGTCAAAGGTTCGCCAGTTTCCATCGGTTTGATTTGATCGATACTGATTTTCACGTTGGGATATTTATGATGCGCTGGCACAGAACTAACGTAAAACTTCGCTGGATTGTCCGCGTCTTGTGAAGAGAAGATGACTTGACGTGTTTCTTTCCCAATGTAATAGCCATCTTGTTTTTTCATTTCTTCTTTTTTTCCGTCAATTTCAATAAATCCAGGCCCGCCAATATTGATAACTCCTAACTCGCGGCGTTCTAGAAAATAATCCACACCTAGTTCTTTAGACAGAACGATTTCTAAGGGCTCTTTTGTAGGGGCAACACCGCCGAAAATCATCCGGTCGTTGTGGGTATAAGTTAAGGTGATGGTTCCCGGCTCAAAAACTTTTTCCACTAAAAATTCATCTCTTAATTGTTCTGTTGAATAATGACGAATATTTTCGGGGCTATGGGTGTAGCGTGTTTCCATGTTTTGCATTGCTGAATTCCTCCTTGTGTTATGAACCAACTGTTTTTATCTAATAGTATTTTTTCGTAGCTTGTAACTTCTTATCGCCTAATTTTTCCTGATCCAAGGGCTAAAAATGCTTCTACCTCTTCTTGACTAAACTGATTGCAGTCGCCATGAACGGTATGCTTCAAGGCTGAGGCCGCTGTCGCGAAATCAACCACCTTTTGATACGAATCCTTCATTAAAAGGCCGTGAAGAATACCACCAGCAAACGCGTCTCCGCCGCCGACCCGATCAATAATCGGATCGATTAGATGGCATTGCGATTCATAATAGGCACCATCAGCCCATAATGTTCCAGTCAGTTCATTCACACTGGCGGAATGGACTGTCCGTTTTGTAGAATAAAAAACAGAAATATTCGGATAGGGTTCCTGCATTTTTTGATAGTAATAAATTGTTTCTTCTTTATCTGACTCACCAGTATAAGGGGGGATGCCTAGAAAATGCTGGGCATCCAAGCTGCCTGCCGAACAATAATCTACATAGGGTAAAATAGCTCGGATTGATTTTCCCGCTTCTTCCGGTGTCCATAATTTTCCGCGGTAATTCACGTCAAAACTGATCTTGCAGCCCGCTTTTTTAGCCGCTTTCAAAAGTGTTACGGTCAGTTCTCGCCAGCTAGCTGAAAGAGCAGGGGTGATGCCAGATAAATGGAAAATATCTGTGTTCTGGAATAATTCCTCCAGTGTCCATTCAAGCTTTTCCATCACAGCAAAGCTTGAGCCCGCACGATCATAGACCACACTTGCGCCACGTTCGCCGACGCCAGCCTCAAGATAATAGGTTCCAAGTCTAGGGCCTCCCATCAGAAGCTGAGAGGTATCAACGCCGTAGCGATTCAGATGCTTTTTCACAGCATGTCCAAGTTCGTTCGTGGGTACCTTACTGGCAAAAACCGCGTGATGCCCATAGTTTGCTAAGGAAATTGCGACGTTGGCTTCACCACCGCCATAATGAGCAGAAAAATCTTCAGCCTGTGCGAGTCGTGTACCAGCTGTGGTTGAAAGCCGCAGCATGATTTCCCCTAAAGTAACAACCTTTCCCATGATTAGCCTCCTTTATGAGTTTATTTTCAAGTTTCTATTTAACGATTGAATGTGAGATTAGTGTCCTTTTATTTCATGGAACTTCGTCATGTATTGGGCAGCTACCTCGGTTACTTTTTCAAAATCGCCAGTTGCCGCAGGAGCTAACAGATTACCGCCAACACCGACCGTAATGACTCCAGCTTCAAACCAATCAGCCATATTGTCTAGGCTGACTCCGCCAGTTGGCATAATATTCAACTGAGGCAGAGGCGCTTTAAAGGCTGGAATAATCGATGGACCGTATGCACTTCCTGGGAAGAGCTTGATGATGTCCACGCCGCTCTTCAGCGCCTGTTTCATCTCGGTAATCGTCATGCAACCGGGTAAATATGGAATTTGATAGAGGTTGCAAATTTCTGCTGTTTCTTGATCAAACGTAGGGCTGACAATATAATCAGCGCCAGCCATAATTGCCAATCGGGCAGTCACGGCATCTAGCACAGTGCCAGCACCAACAACTACTTCTGGTGAATCCTGATAGGCCTCAGATAGTTCTCGGATTACTTCGTCTGCCTGTGGAACAGTAAAGGTTAGTTCGAGCCCATGCATGCCGCCTTTTACAATCGCTTGACTAGCCTGTAATGCTTCTTCCTTTGTTTTCCTGCGGACGACCGCAATAACGCCAGCCTTTTCTAATCGCTGTAGAATCTCAATCTTTTTCACATTTATCACTCTTTTCTTATTTGGAAACCATATTTTATTATAAGGAAATTTATAGTTTCATTATACATGGAATAGGAGAAATTGCAAACGGTTTAATGAAGAAAATTGTTTTTCTTTCTATTTTGTTTGAAGAAAGAGCACACCAGCTTTCAAATAGAAAAAAGCTGATTGGACAGATACGTGTCCAATCAGCTAAGCAATCTTTTTTTATTTGTTTAACAGCTGTTCCAGCTCTTTTTTGGTTTGGAGAATTGTTTGAATAATCAATTGTTTTTTCTCATCGTTTAGTCGGTATTTAGGCATACTGACACTAAAAGCACCGATCGCTTTTCCATCTTTTTCTAAGGAAGCCCCAACACAAAAGATATCTAATTCGACTTCTTCATCGTCAAAGGCAATCTCTGAATGCCGGATTTCCTTCAGCTCTTTTGCCAATCTCAGAGGATTGGTGATCGTATTTTCTGTATGAGGAACCAGCGTATGCTCTGCCAGATATTGATCAAATTCCTCCTGAGAAAAGGTTGCTAGGACAGCCTTTCCCATAGCAGAACTGTATAACGGACGTGTGATCCCAATCTTTGACGACATGCGAATCGTTTGGTACTTCGCTTCCAGCTTGTTTATGTAGAGAATTTCATTATCGCTCAAAATTCCTAAATGAATGGTTTCGTCAATCGTTTGCTGGAGCTTTTCTAGATAGGGAAGAGTGATTTCTGCCAGATCTATTTGTTCAAGCCGTTGGTTGGCGTAGCGAATTAATTTTGAACCTAGCCGATAGGTTTTATGCTCACTTTTTTTTACATAGCCAATTAGGACTAGGGTGTCTAGTATTTTAATAGTTGTTGAAGGTGTCATCTTTGTAGCAGCTGTAATTTCCTGAAGGGATTGATCAGGCTCCTCTGCTAAAAAATCCATGATTTTGGCTGCTTTTATGAGTACCGTTCCGTAGGGTTTTGCTTCTGACATCTCTCTCATCCTTTCTATATAGGAAATTATATACGATAAATAAGAAAAATCAACTGCTCAAGTAAAGCAAAAAGACCACCCTTGTGAAAATGGGCGGTCCTTAATACAAATTTGCTTAATTTTAAGGCAGTGTAATCGCTTCTTGCGTGTCACTATCAAAAAAGTGACTCTTATTTAAATCAAAGGCTAAATCAATTTTCTCACCTGGTTGATGGAAATCGCGGGCATCAACACGTGAGACAAATTCTGTATCGCCAATTTTTGAATAAAGCATGGTTTCTGCACCAAGTAATTCGGAAACGACAATCTCTGATCTTACAGTAGCTTCTGGTGTCGCATCTATGACAATTTGCTCGGTATGAATATCTTCAGGCCGAATGCCAAAAATCATTTCTTTGCCTTCATAGCCCTTTTCGACTAAGACTTTATTTTTCCCTTGCGGAATTCTTAAGTTCAGACCATGCTCATTGGTAATACAGCCATTTGATAGTCTAACCGTGAAGAAGTTCATCGCCGGAGAGCCAATAAAGCCAGCTACAAAGACATTCTTAGGCGTATTGTAGACTTCTTGCGGGGAGCCTATTTGTTGGATAAAGCCATCCTTCATGATGACGATTCGATCCGCCATAGTCATGGCTTCAGTCTGGTCATGGGTAACATAAATGGTGGTAGTATTTAAGCGTTGATGAAGTTTAGCGATCTCTGCTCGCATGGCGACTCTCAGCTTGGCATCAAGATTGGATAAAGGTTCATCCATCAGAAAGACTTGAGCATCTCTGACAATTGCTCGTCCTAGGGCAACACGCTGTCTTTGTCCACCAGATAAAGCAGAAGGTTTTCTGTGAAGATACTCAGTCAAGCCCAAAATCTCAGCAGCATTTTCAACTCGATTTTTTATGTCGTTTTTATCAAATTTTCGCAACTTAAGCCCGAAAGCCATGTTGTCAAAGACTGTCATATGCGGATAGAGTGCGTAGTTTTGGAAAACCATCGCAATATCTCTGTCCTTGGGCGCAACATCGTTCATCAGTTTGCCGTCTATCAGAAATTCACCTTCAGAAATATCCTCTAATCCAGCGATCATTCTTAAGGTAGTAGATTTCCCGCAACCTGATGGTCCAACGAATACAATAAATTCGCGATCCTTGATATGTAAATTAAAATCCGTGACCGAGTAATTCTCATTGTTCTCATATTTCTTGTGGATACCATTTAAAGCGATTTCAACCATGTTTTGTTCCCTCCTCGATTTGTTACTCAAACTATACATGATTGCGCTTTCTTATCTCAACGTGAATGTACACAAGAAAAATGCCAATTTTTGCATAGTTTGCCGAAATCCTAGGAATGATGAAAATTCAAGATAAGAAGATAACCAAGAAATAAAGCATTCGCTTCTTTCAAATTAAGTCCTGTTTCAGAATAAAATTTTTCAATTTTATATAGCAGCGTGTTGCGATGCATATACAAATCTTTTGCCGTCGAGCTGAGATTTCCTAGATTGTTCCAAAGTGCCGGAATAATCTCACACATCTCACTTTTCTTAAGCCACATTGTATAAAGCTCCGATAAAAGCACGCTGGCCTTTATGTTCTCGTTTGAATAGAAGGACATCGCCACATTGGAGATATCTTTGCATTTTAAGTTTGTCGTCGTTTCCCAAAAGACTGTTTGCTCTTCAGAAAAAAATTCAGCAAATTTATGTTGGCTAGAATGAAAGGACCCCACAAATAATCTTGTCGAAACATTGAAATCTGTATCAAGAGCTAGAAACAAGCCATCAAGTTCATTGGTACTCAAATAGTCCTCAGATTCTTTTTCAACGAGAAAGGCGGTAGTTTCGGTTGTAAAAAAGAAGTCTACGATATTCGGAAAAATTTGTTTGATTTCTTCTATCCAAAGTTCTTTTAGCGGGAAATCAGAGGTGCTAAGTTTTATTTGAATCACTCGGTAATGGCCTTCTTGGTCAATTGATTTGTTTTCGAATAAAAATGAATACCAAGAATGTTTTTCTTTATCAATTTTATTTTTACCAAAGAGAAGAGTTAAGAGTTCTTCTTCACGGGCAGTTAATTCTTTCTTCGGTATCCGAATGAATCCAGCTTCTACGGGAATAGCTATATCATCAGGACTATGATCGTTTGTGGTCTGCAATGAAGAGGAGGGGAACAATGATTTGATTTCTTGATAGTTCATAAAAGCAGCTCCTTTATAATAAATGATCGGCAGCGTTCAAGCTTTATAATTCGTCATTTATCTTAAGAGTAGAAGGTATATTTTGAAAAGTCAATTTCAATCTGTAGGTTCTAAAAGTAATGTAGGCAGTCTTTTACCTAATGATTTCTAAAAGGAAAAGCATGAAAAAGTTTCGGGTGTTCGTTCTTTTTAATTTTGTTACTGGTCTTTTTATGAAAAAGGATGGGTAAAACAAATGTTGGTGAACTACGCTAGTAACCGCGCATGGAGCAAAAGACATCGGCGTTAGTTTGGATATTCAAATTTAGAGTCAGTATCCATATCAGAATTATTCTGATTCTAGCAACACTGATCTATATGTTGATTGAGAGAACACTATAAGAAGAATCATCGTGTAACTTGCAACGGTTTTTTTTGTGGTCATTTTGGGTTAGAAATAGCGATTATCTTCATGTAATTCTATAGTTTAGAGAAGTTTAGAACGCATAAGAATTCAGGACAAATAAAAAAATTAAAAAAAAGAATAGTATTCAAAAAGTAATAATTTTCAACTTGATTTTTCATATTTTATAATCCGTTTTCAAAATTTTTGACTGGTTCTTTGTTGATTATTTTTAGAAGTTATCTGAGAAATCTCGTTTTCTGTTTTAGCAATCATAATAAGTCGACTTAAATAAGAATGACAAGTTACTAATAATGTTTCTTTGTCAAAGCAAGCTGGATTTCCATTTTTCTTCATTTTGTTTCATAATTATGATGACTAAGAAAACGGATACTCGGTGAGTGGAAAGGAAGCGAAATACATGGAAATGAAGCAGCTGACAAGGAGACAACTTTTTACAGTCAAAAAAAGAGAAAACCTAGAGAAAAAAGTGTGCAAATTCTGGGAAGAGACCGGAAATGTAGATCTAGTAATAGAATACATTATCGCGATCATCTTAAGAAATGCATTGGTGGTTAGTGATTTTTCACTACCTTGCAAAGACCTTGTTCGTGAGCTGCTTTTTCATGCTGAGCCGAGTGAAACGCTTAAAAAGTTTTGTCCATTCTTGAAGGATTATGTGGAAGAATCTGAATGGATCACGGTTATTAAACGTCTGTTTAAAACTGAAACAAATTATTATAAAGCAACCAAAAAGATCCGAATCTATGAGAGCTACTTGAAAAACAAAGGGACTGCTGAAATTACTGAAAAATACGATAGCTTTACACTTATCTCTTACTTTGAAGATGAAAGTGGGAAGAAACATACCTGGAAATTGAGAGACGTTGATCCAAGTAATACTCTTGAAGAGACGAAGCGCATGCTTGGCATTCTGACAAAAATGACAATTTTTAAAAAGGGAGATATACGCCAATTTGCAAAATTCTTAGATTGCGAATGCCGAGGGACCACTACGCTTTATAGTACACGAGCACCTAAAGAGCAAGAAGCAAAAGAAGTTGTTGTTGAACCTCAAAAAATAAAAGCGGTTACAGATGCAGAGTCAGATCTATTGAAGGGCTACGACCTTCATTTGCTGAATAAGGAACAGCTGATTACATTAATCAAAAGCTTACTAAAGGAAGCAGAAGCGATAATGCATGAAGCGGAGCTCGGTGAGGTAAGTGAAGAAGATTTTGACATGTTACCTTACAATAAAGTAATCTCGCAGAAAACGAGACTAAATGATCGAATTGTTCCGGATACTTCTGATAAAGAGCGGAGATCATCTAAGTCTAATCAATCTGAACCAGAAAAAGGCGAAGAAATATCGGCTTTAGTGGCAGCTGAAGCCAAGATGGAACCATCTCTCAAAAAGCCTACTGAAAAACCACCAAAATCCAACAGCGCACCCAAAAAGAAGTATACAAAAACGGAGCGGGCGCTACTGAAAAGATTTAGCAAGGTATAGAAGAAATTTTTATATCCTTTTTTCAAGGGTTATTTGTCATGGACATAGCGATTTCAGTTATGGTAATAAAGATTGATTGTATTGCTTTTGGGATTTTAAGGAGAAGTGTGTCAAAAAAAGAACTGCAAATGAAGAGTCGAATATTCATTGGATAATCCAGCATGAAAATCTGACAGATCCTGAGATTACAGCTTTTGCTGATTAAAGAATTAGGCGACTGATTTTCCTACACATAAAGATTCACGAAATTTTAGATAAATATTAAAGATGCGGAATTAGCTATGATAAGGCAATTCCGCATTTTTTTATTTTCACTTAACTTTATTTTTAAAAAGAACTTTACAATTTCAGTGATACCGGTTACAATCAACTTGTACCTACTTGTACACGCTAGTCCAAACTTGTACATTGATGATTACACTTGTACATTCTTGTTTCTAGTTGTACAAATGAATGCAGGAGGTGATCAAATGATCATTAATAGAGAAGTTTCAAAGCCGGTTTATCTTCAGGTAGCAGATTATTTGCGGAATAATATTTATTCTGAAGAATGGGGAAAGGGGGAACAGATACCGTCAGAAAACCAGATAATGAAGTCTCTGGAAGTAAGTCGAGGCACCGTGAAAAAAGCAGTTAACATGTTGGTTGAAGAGGGATTGTTATACCAGATTCAAGGAAAGGGAACCTATGTTACAGAAGACAACATCTCTTATTCATTGGGTAAAGGTCTTCTATCCTTTGCAGAATCATTGGAGGGACAGAAATTAGCTTATGAAACGAAGGTCATCACTTCTGAATTTCGTAAGGCAACAAAAGAGATCGCTTCAAGGTTGAAGATTGCTGTTGGTGAAGAGTATTTGTACATGAAACGGATTCGGTTTGTTGAAGGGGAAAAAGTCATGTTGATTGAAAATAGGATCAACAGTCGCTTGTGCCCAGGTGTTGAGGAACATGACTTTAATAAAGAAAGCTTATTTAAAGTGATGGAAGAAATCAGCGGCAAACGGATTGGTTACTCTGAAAGTAGATACGCAGCCAGAGTAGTAGGTGAGAAGCGTGGAAAAGAATTAGAAGTTTCCCCTGATTCTCCAGTATTGCATCTGGAACAATTAGTCTATTTAGAAGGAGGTTTACCAGTAGAATTCGGAAATGTATGGCTGAAAGCGAACAAGTACTACCTTGGAACGGTACTTCAAAGGGAGGAAATGTAGCATATGCCGTTAGTAAATGGTTACAGATTATTAGACATTATTAAAGAAAGAAAAGTAATTGCGGGAGCGTTCAATACGACCAATCTCGAAACAACTGTTGGAATTTTAAAAGCGATTGAAGAAAGTGGGATTCCGACATTCATTCAAGTTGCCCCAACCAATATCACGTTAGCGGGCTATGAATATATTGTCGATATGGTTTCTCGCTATGCAGAGAATATGGATACTCCTGTGGCTCTGCATTTAGATCACGGAAAGAAGTTTGAGGATGTAAAAATGGCCACACGTGCTGGGTTTACTTCGGTGATGATTGATGGTGCCTCGTATGATTTTGAGGAGAACATTGCTTTTACTAAGAAGGCGGTTGATTTTGCTAAAGGATATGGAATTCCGGTCGAAGCAGAATTAGGCGCCATACTAGGAAAAGAAGACGATCATGTTAGCGAAGCCGATTCGAAAACAAATCCTGCCCAAGTCAAAGAGTTCGTGGAACGAACTGGGTGCGATATGCTGGCTGTTTCAGTAGGTAATGTTCATGGATTAGAGGATGAACCGCGTATTGATTTTGACTTATTAAAAAAAATCAACGAAGTTTCACCAGTGCCTTTAGTTATTCATGGCGGATCGGGGATTCCAGATGAACACATCCAACGAATGGTAGCATTTAATGTTGCTAAAATAAATATTGCCAGTGACTTACGTCAAAGCTATATCAAGAGCGTTGGAAAAGCCTATGAAGAAAACAATAATGAAGCAAATTTGATCAAAGTATTGCAAAATGCCGAGGATGCTGTTTTTGAGACTGTTTATGCCAAAATTTTGAGTATGAACGCTGCCACTGTGGAGGTTTAAGAATGACTGAATCATTAACAAATATAGAATCATTGACCAATGAAAAGAATATCTTTGTGAATATGGAAGTGGCGGATTTTCCTGAACTCATCCATAAAATCGCTCAGCCCTTAATTGAAGATCAGGACGTGGTCGTTGAGTTCCCTACACAGGTTATCAAACGAGAAGAAGGATTCTCAACAGGCTTGCCTACAGAACCGATTGGTGTGGCTATCCCTCACACAGATGCAAAATATGTGAAGAATAATCGCGTGACGATTGCTACGTTAAAGAATCCAATCAAAATGGAAGTGATGGGTGGCATGGATGACGAGAAAATCGACGTATCGATTGTTTTCTTATTAGCATTAGGA
Organism: Enterococcus avium ATCC 14025; assembly: GCF_000406965.1. GTDB lineage: Bacteria > Bacillota > Bacilli > Lactobacillales > Enterococcaceae > Enterococcus_A > Enterococcus_A avium. The sequence goes on from NZ_KE136368.1 coordinate 94,861, forward strand.
CAATCAAACAAGCAATTAAACATTTTAAAGAAATTAATGGGTATTTTGCCGGATGCTGAGTTATTGAAAAAAATCAAGAACGGCACTAAAGAAGAAATCTATCAACTTGCAAAAGATGAAATTGGACTTTAGAAATAGGAGGAAGAAAAATGGCTAAAAATTTATTATTTGTATGTGCGACGGGAATTGCGACTTCAACAGCGGTAACGGAGAAGGTAATGGAGTTTTTAAAAGAAAAGAATATGACAGATGTGAATTATTCACAAACCAATGTTGCTTCTGTTCAACAAAATTCTGACGAAGCTGATTTAATTGTCTCAACAACTAAAATTCCTTATGAATTAGAAACGCCCGTCATCAATGGCTTACCATTAATCACAGGCATCAACGAAGAAAAAGTATTGAACGCAATTTATGAGCAGCTAAAAGGAGAATAATATGGAGAATATGACAAAAACATTATATGACGTTGTACAGTATGTTCTAGGTTTTGGACCAACTGTTATGTTGCCATTAGTATTGTTTGTCTTAGCGTTGATCTTCAAAATAAAACCGGCAAAAGCGCTCCGCTCTTCTCTCACAGTCGGGATCGGTTTTGTCGGGATTTATGCAATTTTTGATATTTTAACAAATAATGTAGGCCCCGCAGCGCAAGCCATGGTAGAACAAACGGGGATCAATCTTCCAGTAGTTGACTTAGGTTGGCCGCCTTTATCAGCAATTACATGGGGATCACCGATCGCACCATTTGTTATTCCAATGACGATGCTCATCAACATTATCATGTTGGCAATTAACCAAACAAAAACAGTCGATGTCGACATGTGGAATTACTGGCATTTTGCACTTGCAGGGACACTTGTTTATTATAGCACAGGTAGTTTCTGGTTGGGAATTCTAGCCTCAGCTTTAATCGCTATTATTGTCTTAAAAATGGCAGACTGGGCAGCACCATTAGGGGAAGAATACTTTGGTTTAGAAGGAATTTCTCTGCCAACTGTTTCTTCGATTACCTTTTTCCCAATTGGACTAATTGGAAATAAAATTATTGATATGATTCCGGGAATCCGAAAAATCGATATCAATCCTGTCAGTATTCAAAAACGTTTTGGTATTTTTGGTGAACCAATGATGGTAGGAACGATTTTAGGCTTACTATTAGGTGTGGCAGCTAGATACGACCTTAAAGGAATTCTGACAATGGGGATCAGTATCGGAGCAGTGATGTTTATCCTGCCAAGAATGGTTCGTATTTTGATGGAAGGATTGTTGCCGATTTCAGAAGCGATCAAAAAATTCTTGAATAATCGCTATCCGGATCGTGATGATCTTTACATCGGACTGGATATCGCAGTAGCTGTCGGAAATCCAGCGATTATCTCTACAGCGTTGCTATTAACACCAATCGCAGTTATTTTGGCATTTGTTTTACCAGGAAATACGGTGTTACCTTTAGGTGATTTGGCGAATTTAGCGGTAATGGCTTCAATGGTGGTTTTGTCCACTAAAGGAAATGTCTTTAGAGCAGTATTGATCGCCATTCCGATCATGATTGGGGATCTATATATTGCCTCAGCGGTTGCTCCATTTATTACAGGCATGGCTAAGGATGTAAATTTCAGTTTCCCAGAAGGATCAAGCGGACTGGTATCAAGCTTCTTAGATGGCGGAAATCCTTTAAGATATTGGATTTTACAGATCTTTAATGGCAATCTCATTGCGTTGATTCTGATTCCTGTGATAGGAATAGTCTTGTTCTGGATTTACAAAGTGACCTTCAAGCAAACTCATTTAATCGATGAGACTTCTGCACCAGAAGGGGAGTCATTGAATGGCTAAGGAGCTTTCCATTACAATTGATATCGGAACGACGAATTCGAAAGTGTCACTTTTTGAAATAGCTAGTGGGAAATTAGTTTTCCGTGAGAGCTTTCAAACAACCAAGAAAGTCGATGAATATGGAGAACTGTTCGACTTGTCTGAAATCTGGGATCGATTGTTGGAAATCTTAATCAAAATTGTTTCTGCTAATTCTGGAAATATTGATTCAATCAATATTTCCAGTGTTGGCGAGGCTGGAGTTTTAGTTGATACCGATGGACAGGTAGTGACACCCTTGATTGCCTGGTATGATAAACGGGCGGCAAGCTATGTTTCTGAGTTGACGCAAGAACAAAAGCAAACGATTTACCAGATTACTGGCTTACCAGCTCATTCGAATTACAGCATTCCGAAAATTAAATGGTTGATAGATCGGCTTGAATTGATTGGTCAAAAGTATACTTGGCTAAATGTGCCTGATTTAATTAGCTATTTTTTAACGAATCAGATGAAGACAGAATTTTCGATGGCAAGTCGTACGATGTGCTTTGATTTGCAAAAACGTGAGTGGTCAACTGAGATTTTGGAAATGTTTGATTTACAGAAATTGATCAGATTCCCGCCAGTTATTGAATCAGGTGGAATCATCGGATATACGACAACGAGCACGATAAGTGAATTGAACAAGGAGAACATCTCTGTAAGAATCGCAGGGCACGATCATATGGTCGGTGCGCTAGGAATCAACCTTCATGATAAAGATTTATTGAATTCTACAGGAACGACCGAAGGATTACTTCTGATTGATGATCATCCTTTTTTAGAAAACAAATCGTTTCAGGAATCTTTGTCAAATGGCATTTTTACTAATCCTAACTATTACACGTTGTTTTCCTCGATGCCAACGGGCGGCAACGCTTTTGAATGGTATCAAAAATTCTTTTCAATCGATCAAAAGGAGTTTGAACAAGATTGTCGGAAATTGTATCAACGATATTTATTGAATCAAATTTCTTTGAAGGATCCAGTGATCTTGATTCCCCATTTAAATGGATCGGGAGCACCATTTAAAAGTGGAAAATCCCGTGGGCTAATGTATGGTATTAGTTTGGAGACACGCCGAGAGGATGTTTTGCTGGGAATTATTTTAGGTCTCTGTCTTGAAATGAAATATGTAGCAACCTGTTTTCCACTAGAACAAGTGAGACGTGTTGTTGCTATCGGACCTGTTGTAAAGAATCCTTTATGGGTCCAGTTGAAGGCAGATGCGTTAAATAAGGATATATCTGTTGTAAAAATTGAAGAGGCGGTTTCTTTCGGGGCATTGAAGGCGACTTACAAAGATTTTGATTATGAACTGGATTATCAAGTTGTGTCGGCAAATCCAAATCAAGTACAAGCATTTGATCAATTATTAGATAAGTATTCTTATTTGTATGAATCGAAACGTTTTCTGGTCGATGATAATTTTCCTCAAAGTTATTTTGATAGTAGAGACATTCAGAATCGATACAGTGATACAAAGGAATTTTTCTTTAGCTAAAAAAAGGAGCTCGTTGAGTTCCTTTTTTTAGCTATTTTGTTTCAATTCATATCAAGGAATTTCGTAATGAATATTCACGGCACTATAATTTTGAGATAATCAAATGGTACGCCTACTGTTATGGTCAACAGTAAAAAAAGAGATTTTTTAAACTATTCATAGTTGTCATTAATTGAAGCTTGCTTTAGCAACGATAATTGCATGATCGTTCCTGCAACTTTTTTGTTACCAATGGCGCGAACTTTTGTGGAAGATGCTAAAAAACTGGATAAATAAGTAATGGTCATGATTATCTGGATCGCAGGGATTGACTTGTACAATTAATTGCATGATTGATCCTGCAGAAAGTTCGGCTCCAAGCTCTCTTCTTTCATTATATGATTCAGGTAGTAAGAGAGAAAGAAGGGCACACAACATGCAATTAGTAAATGGTTTTAAGTTGATGGATTATGCAAAAGAAAATGGTTTAGTCTTAACTGCATTCAACACAACCAATTATGAGCTTACGGCAGGAATCATTCGCGGCTATCAGGAAAAAGGCTTAGGAGGATACATTGCTATTTCATCGAGTAATTTGAAGCTTTCTAATCCAAAGATTATCGCTGACATGGTTAAATCAGCAATGAAAGAAGCATCTGTTCCAGTTGCCTTGCATTTGGATCATGGAAAGAGCTTTGAAGACGTGAAGGCGTGTATTGAAGCGGGATTCACTTCGATTATGGTAGACGCGTCACACCTGCCATTTGAAGAAAATATTGAAGAAGTTCGACGAACGGTTGAGTATTGTCATTTTTATGGAATACCGGTGGAAGCGGAGCTAGGAGCGATCGGTGGTAAAGAAGATGATCATATTTCTGAAGAAGATGCGAAAACCAATCCTGAAGATGTCAAAGAGTTTGTTGAGCGGACCAGCTGTGATTTGTTGGCGGTATCGATTGGAAATGTGCATGGGATGGATCTGACTCCGAATCTAGATTTTCCATTGTTAGAGAAAATTGCGGCACGATCATCGGTTCCGTTAGTCTTGCATGGTGGTTCGGGAATTCCTTTTGATCAAGTTAGAAGAGCGAAGCAGCAAAATTTGATTAAAGTAAATTATGGTTCCGATCTTCGTCAGGCCTTTATCCGAACCTTTGGTCAAGCCTATGAAAGAAATCATAATGAATTTGATATTATGTCGCTTTCAAAACTGGCAATCGACAACGTCGAAGATCGAGTAAAAGCCATCATCACCGAGGTAAATGAGAAATAAGGTTAAAACAGGGAGGGAGATAACGTGTTAACAAAGAGACAAAAAGAAATGATTCAAGAATTTGAACGACACAGCCCCTCTTTTTTAACTGCTGACCATTTTGTAGAAAAATTTCAAGTAAGCATGCGTACAGTGCAATCAGATATAAAAAAAATACGAGAGCATCTAGCGACTACCCGATATGCTGAGCTGATCTCAGTGGCATCTAAGGGCAGTCAGTTGATCATCAAGGATTATACGGCTTTTCAAGTAAATAATCAGCAAAAAGAGATCATAAGTGAATCAAATCAATCAGATCGAGTAAGAAAATTGTGTGTATTACTGTTGAATCAGAAAAGGCCGATCAACCGTCAAAAAATTCTTGATCAGCTATTTATTGCTTCGTCAACGTTGAATATGGATTTAAAGGAAGCAGACAAGCTGTTGAGTAATTATCAGTTGAGTGTGGAGCGAAAACGAAATTCAGGGATTTTTATCAGTGGAAATGAATACGATAAAAGAAAATGCTTATTAAAATTGGGTCATCTGGATATCCATCAGGGTCAAAGCAATATGGAAACCGAAGAATCCTTCCGGCAAGAGATTGAGATGGTTTTAGTCAGTGTTCTTTTAAAGCATCATTTTCATATTTCCGAAACGCTTTTCCAAAACTTGATCGTCCATATCGAAATGGCGATCAAACGAATGAAAAGCGGCTTCTATATCGGTTCAGATGAATTTGGAGGAATCACGGACTTTGACTCAGAGATGGAGGTTTCGACAGAAATATTCCAGCGTTTGGCTGAACGTTCCTATTTCAAGGTTTCGCAAGAAGAAATTCTTAATCTGGCGATCTATATCAAAGGTAAAAGTGATTATGAAAATGACGACTATATCTCTGAAGAGGTCAATACCTTCATTCTTCATGCGTTGAAGGAAATCAATGAAAAATTTGATATTGATTTTCGTCAAGAAATTGATTTACGAATTTCATTAGCTTTACACCTGATGCCATTACTCACAAGAATTGAATATAATATTCAAAATGAAAATAAATTACTGGATCAAATCAAGCAATCCTTCCCATTAGGATTTGATATTGCTGCCTATATGTGTATGCTGCTGCAAAATACGATCGACAAGAAAATTGAAGAGGGCGAGATTGCTTATCTGGCAATTTACTTCAATCAATATCTAGCCAAATACAACGATATTTCCGGCAAGAAGCGGATTTTGATCATCACTAGCTTAAAACGCAGTGAAAGTATTCTTCTGAGGCAGCGCTTCGCTACCTGGTTCTCAAATGAAATTACGATATTGACTTTAGTGAACACCCATGAGGTTGGATTTCTGGATATTGAGGATTATGATGTCATTTTTACGACGGAGCAAACTGAATTGACTGATAAAATGGGGGCGATTTTGATCAGCTTTTTCCCTAGCGAACAAGAATACTCCAAAATCAAATTAGCCATCGATGGCTTCAATGACAAATTTGAAATCGTCAATCTGTTTGATGAAGCACTTTTTCGATATGGTCATTTTACCAACAAGAAGGAAGTCTTGGATAAGATTTGTTCTATCTCTGTTTCAAAAGTTGGCGATAAGGTTTTTCAATTAAGAGAGGCAGTTGAACTAAGGGAAGAGATCGGCAGCAGTTATTTTGGAAATGGTATTGCATTGCCCCATCCGATCAATCCAATCCTTGCGGAAACGTTTGTGTCAGTCATTTTACTGAAGAATGAACTTGATTGGGATTCAGATGGGAACAAGGTGCATTTGGTCATGTTAGTTGCGATTGAAAAAAATAATGCCAAGGTGTTTCAATTATGGAACTATCTAGCAAAAATCATTCAGGAAAAAGGATTTGTTGATCGCGTCATCAAAAATCCGACTTTTGAGAATTTCCGAGAAAATCTTTCTCAGCTCTTGGATGAATACATTTAGTAGAGACTAGGATATCCGTTCTGCTTTTGCAGGTTGCGACAAAAGAAAGTGAAATCTTTGGTTACAAGAGTTGTTGTACCAGCGATTTAGCAGAATGATCTACGTGGTGAAACTCAATTTTTATTTTGAAAAAATAAGTACATTAGACATGAAGTAGGAGGATGAACATGAAATATATTTTTGTGTCACATGGTGATCTCGCAAAGAGTATTTTAGAAAGTGCCCAGATGATCGTTGGGGAACAGACAGAGGTTAAGGCTTTTGGCTTGTACCCAAAGGATGATATCGGCGGTCTGAAGGCTAAAGTCAAACAAGCAATTGAAGAATTTGGCGGCGGAGGGGATATTATTTGTTTCACCGATCTATTCAGCGGCAGTCCATTTAATGCGGTGGTTGGATTGATGGGCGAGTATCCGGTTCGTCACATTACCGGAATGAACTTGCCGATGGTGCTAGAAGCTTTTATGGCTAGAATGAATGAAACGAATTCAGCCGAGGATATCTGTGCCAAGCTGCTACGTGAAGCTCCTGCCACATTTATCGATGTCAATAATTATTTAGACGTAAATTTAGAAGATTAATACAAAAAACTGAAAAAAAGGAGCGAGTAATATGAAAAACATTGTTTTTGCGCGAGTAGATGATCGATTGATTCATGGGGAGGTGGTTACAGCTTGGACGCCTTCATACAGTATTAACCATATTATCATTATTGATGACATTGTAGCCAGCGACCCTTTCCAAAAAAGAATATTGAAAGCGTTAGCACCGACGAAGGTCAGAGTGGATGCCTTTACGACTGAAGAGGGAATCGAAGAGCTGAAAAAACCATTTAATGAAAAAGAACGTGTTTTACTCTTAACCAAGACACCAATCACGTATGCCAAATTGGTTGAAGGCGGGATTGATTTGCCGCAAGTAAATCTTGGCGGAATGGGGATTCGCGATGAACGAAAACCATTTATCAAAAATGTAGCATGTGATGAAGCGGAGGTGGAAGCGATCCGTCAGATGGTTGATAAGGGGGTCCATGTTTTCTATCAATTAGTACCTGAACAACGGTTAATTGAGATTACAAATTTATTATAAAATATCAGTCCAACTTTTCGCAGGATTAAAATGCGACGAAGAAAAAACAAACTGAGTAAATTAACTTGTCGAGAAGTATAGTTGGATGATATACGGCATGAAAATCGAACCTATTTTTGAAAAAATAGATACATTATTAAGAATAAGGATGTCAGTTCAACTATTCGCAGAATTAAAATGCGACGAAAAAAAACAAACTGAGTAAATTAACTTGTCCGGAAGTTTAGTTGGATGATATACGGCATGAAAATCGAACCTATTTTCGAAAAAAATAGATACATTATTAAGAATAAGGATGTCAGTCCAACTTTTCGCAGGATTAAAATGCAACGAAGAAAAAACAAACTGAGTAAATTAACTTGTCGAGAAGTTTAGTTGGATGATATACGGCATGAAAATCGAACCTATTTTTGAAAAAAATAGATACATTATTAAGAATAAGGAGGAAAAATGTATGTCAGTTTTTCAAGCTTTTCTATGTGGGGTTGTTTATTTTCTAGCGATAGGAAATCTTCCCTTTGTTGGATTATGGTCATTACAAAGACCATTGGTATGCGGACTTATTACAGGAATTATTTTGGGTGACCCGCTGACGGGGGCAATGACAGGCGCTTCGATCAATTTAGTTTATCTAGGCTTTATTTCAGCTGGTGGATCAATGCCTGCTGATATGGCATTGGCGGGAATTTTAGGAACAGCCTTCGCCATCACAGGTGGACTCGATGCCAAAACAGCTTTGTCAGTTGCTGTACCGATCGGTTTGTTAGGAACAATCGTCTGGTATGGGCGAATGACCTTTGGTTCAATCTTTGTTCACGTGGCAGATAATTATATCGAAAATGGTGAATACAATAAAATTTGGCGAGCCAATGTCCTCTTTCCGCAGCTTTTGACCGCAGTAATCACGATCATTCCTTGTGGATTGGCGGCTTACTTCGGAGCGAGCTACATCTCAGGATTCATTGAGGCATTGAGCGGAACGGCTCTGACGATCTTCACAGTTATCGGCGGAATGATGCCGGCTTTAGGGGTTGCGATCACTTTGCAGTATATTTTTAAAGGAGAGGCGCGTGTCTTCTTGTTCTTAGGCTTTATTTTAGCGACTTATTCTAGTTTGGATTTATTACCATTAGGTGTGATCGCCGGATTAACAGCATTGATCTATGTACAAGCGACAAGCAATAAATCTGATTCAGAGGAGGACGAAATCTATGAGTAAAGAGGTAGAAGGAAGTGTTATTCGCAAAAAGGATCTAATTCGCTCTTGGCTGATTTGGGAAAATTTACCGCAAACCTGTTACAACTATGAACGGATGATGGGCCAAGCGGTTGCACATGTTTTCGTTCCTATTTCGAAACGTTTGTATAACGATGATCCGGAAAAGAAAAAAGAAATGATGAAGCGTGAAATTGAATTCTTCAATGTGCATATCGAATTTGGTTCTTGTATTATCGGGATGATCATTGCGCTGGAGGAGCAAAAAGCCAAAGGTGTTGCGATTCCAAGTGAGTTTATTACGAGTTTGAAGACATCATTGATGGGGCCGCTGTCGGGGATCGGCGATACGATTTTCCAAGGAGTTTTGATCCCAATCTTGTTAGCGATCTGTATTGATTTGACATTAAAAGGAACAATCTGGGGTTCGATCATTTACGCTGTTGCTATTATCGCGATCGCTTGGGGAATGAGTTATGCCAACTTCATGTTCGGCTATCGAGCCGGAGCAGATGCCGTCATGGACTTTCTCGAGAAGGGTCTGTTAAATAAGGTTCTGCGCGGCGCCGAAATCATGGGTTGTATGGTAATGGGCGGTCTGATTTCTAGTTATGTAAAAATGCACGTTGCCTTGAAGATCGTCAGCTCCACCACAACCTTTAAAGTTCAGGAACAGTTCCTGGATGCCGTGATGCCGAATATTTTACCATTTGCCTTTACTATGCTGATTTATTTCTTAATGAAAAAAGGCTGGTCTTCATTAAAAATCATTGGTCTGATCGTCGTTGTCGGAGTAGTTGCGGGCTTCTTTGGAATTTTAGGCTAAGCTATCGACCAGCTCAAACTATCAGCAAGTGTGGTTTGGGCTGGTTAACTAGATGAAAATATTACCTTAATAGGAATGAGGCTATGAAATGAAAGCAATTGTTGAAACAGGAATCAAGCAGCTGGAGATTCAAGAGCTGCCAATGCCGAAGATCGAAAAGGATGAAGTACTAATGAAGGTTAGAGCAAATGGCCTTTGTACCAATGATTTGCGCGATTATTTAGGCGACATGAAATATACCTATCCAAGAATTGGCGGTCATGAGTTTAGCGGAGAAGTTGTTGAAATCGGCAGCGATGTAAATCCTGAACATTTTGATGTGGGAGATCATGTCGTTAAATACATTATTCCAGCCTGCGGAGAGTGCCATTATTGTAAAACAGGGCGTGAGAATCTATGTATCGAGGTGTCAAAATCAACGACCTTCCAAAACCTTGATGGCATTTCCGGCTTTTTAGGGATGTCGCAATACATCGCCGTAAAAAGTCGCGATCTTTACAAATATCCGAAAGAGGTTCCTTTTACCCATAGTGCCTTTACCGAACCGTTGGCCTGTGTGGTAAACAGTGTTGAAAGGGCCCAGCTGATGTTCGGACAGGACGTGGTGATTATTGGTGGCGGAGTGATGGGACTTTTTCATGTCGTTTTGGCGAAATTGTCAGGAACGCGTGTGATTCTCAGTGAACCCAATGCTGAACGCAGGAAATTGGCGGAGGAATTAGGCGCGGACCTCACCTTTGATCCAACCAAGGTCGATGCTGTGAATTTTGTCAAAGAACATACAGAAGGACGCGGCGCGGAAGTTGTTTTCAATACTACGGCTCTTCCGCAAATTGCGAAACAGGCAATGGATTTTACAGCAACTGGGGGGCAAACCTTTATGTTCAGCTCGCTGCATCCGAATGAGCCCGTGCCGACCGATATGGGGGCGGTCCATTCTTATGAAAAGTTGATTACTGGAACAGTCAGTCCTAAAATACCAACCTTTTATCGTTCGGTTCAATTGATTGCAAAAGGAATCGTAGACGTAACACCATTATTAGCGAAGACTTTTGATTACACGGAGGCAGTTGAAGCCTTTGAATATGCGTTAAGACCAGATACATTAAAAACAATGATTACCTTTGATTAGAAGAAAGCAGGAGAAGAAAATGAGTGCATCTGTTTATGTTGGATTAGATATCGGCACCACATCGATTAAGGTAGCTGCTGTAACTAAGCAATTAGAAACGGTTTTTGAAAAGCAGTATGCCTATGACTACCTTGTCCCTCAGAAAGGCTGGACGGAGATTAAACCAGATACATGGGGCGAACTCGTGATAAAAGGCTTAAAAGAGCTGTTCCAACAGGTTCCTGCCGAAACGGTCGCAGGAATTGGAATTACCGGACAGATGCACACGACCGTGTTTGTTGACGAACACGGTCTTTCCGTTCGACCAGCCATTATGTGGAACGACAATCGTACAAAGAGCAGTTTATCAGAAATCAAGCAGCGTTTGGAAAGTAAAGCGGAGACGGTTCATCTTGCTAAAATCGTCTCGACAGGCAGTCCTTTAGCTAACTTATTATGGGTAAAAGAACACGAACCAGAGCAATATCAGCAGATCAATAAATTTCTGATTGCAAAAGATTATGTGAAATTGAAATTGACCGGCACCTATACCACGGACTATTGCGATGCGTCTACGTCCTCTCTTTATGATTTACATGCGGATTGTTGGTCTGAAGAGGTTCAAGAATTGTTTGATTTACCGAGGAGTTTCTTTCCCGATATTCGACCAGCATCGACGATTATTGGCGAGTTAACGAAGGAAATATGTCGGGAGTTGAATATCGAGAGCACCATACCAGTGGTTTCTGGAACCGGCGACAACGTGGCCTCCGTGTTGATTTCTGGAGGCTTCGAAAATATGCAGCCGCTGGTCTCATTAGGGACTTCAGGAGTGGTGGTAATTCCAAATGCTCATCATCAATTAAAGCAGATAGGCAAAAATGTTGTGGCCAAACTGACTGATGAGGATGAGGCAATCATTACGCAAGGAACGGTCCAATCTGGAGCGAAAATCAATAGCTGGTGGATGGAAAAAATTTTACGAACCAAGAACTACACAAAGGAACAAGAAGAAATTCCGTTAACGCTGTTGGGAGAAAACGAGGTGCTCTTCTTTCCCCATATGAATGGTGAAAAAACACTTTTTGCCGATCCCAATTTGAAGGGTGCTTTTATCGGACTGGGATTGGAGACAAGAAGAGCGGAAATGTATCTGGCCGTGCTGGAAGGATTGGCTTTTGGTATTCGTCAATTGTTTCTTTCACTGAAAAATGACGAAGCTCCGCAATATTTTACCATCGTTGGCGGTGGTGCCAAAAGCGAACTGTGGATTAAGATTTTTGCCAATGTTTTAGGCTATCCAATCAAGCGGATACAGACTTCGCAAGAGGCCGTCCACGGAGCGGCGATTTTAGCAATGATGGGTGTGGAAGGAAGCTTTGTTTTTCCGAAAAGTGATGCTCAGGTGATCCCTCCTGATCCAGTGATTAGCGCAAAGTACAACCAGCGTTACGAAAATTATCTAAAACTATCCCAACATTTACGACTTTTCGGAGGTGAAGAATCATGAAAGAGTGTTTGCTTTGCAGTGCCCCATTAAAGCTAATTAAATTCAAGTGTGCAGAAGGGCACGTCTGCAAAACTTGTTACGAGAAAGCCAGTATGAATTTTTCTCAGACAATCAAAAGGAAAACCAAAGCAGAGCTATTGGAAATTATGAAAGCACCTCTTGAAGAAAACAAAGAGGAGACATTTGAAATTTCACGAAGGATCAATCAATTAATTTTCTTCGATGATTACAACCAGCAGATTTGTCTGCCAAATCATAAAAAATATACCAAGGAAACGTTAAAACCAGAAGTCTATCCCTTTTCTGCGATTGTAGATTGCCAGCTTGTGGAGGAACAGATTGAAAGAGTGGTCAAGAAAAAGCCGCAGCAATTAGGCTGTATCAAAGTTGTTTTGACTTTCCAAAACGAGAGCCGGGATATTTGGCTGATCCCAAATTACATCAATATTGATAGCATGGCTTATAAAACGATGCGTTCATTGGCGAAAAATATTGTTGTCGAAGTCAATCAATCGAAGGAGGTCGTGGCATGTTAGTCGGATTGCAAGAGGTGTTAGTCAAAGCTAGAGCAGAAAAGCAAGCGATCGCAGCCTTTAATGTACCCAATTTAGAAATGATTCGAGCTGCAATTCAAGCGGCCGAAGAGGTAAATACGCCGGTGATTTTGCAGCATGCTGAGGGCCATGGTTCATTGATCTCATTAGAAGAGATTGGTCCGATCATGCTCCAATATGCTAAACGCAGCAAAGTTCCAGTAGTTGTTCACTTGGATCATGGAAAAAGCTTTGAGATGATTATGCAGGCGATGAAGCTGGGCTTTACTTCAGTCATGATCGATGCCTCAGATTTACCTTTTGAAGAAAACATTGCTCGCACCAAAGAAATTGTTAAAATTGCCCATAGTTTAGGCGTCAGTGTTGAAGCAGAGTTGGGTCATGTTTTTACCTCATCATTGGGCGGTGGCGAAGGACGCACTCCAGACGATGATCAAATTGGCGAAACAGATATTTATACTGATCCCAAGCAAGCCAAGGATTTTGTGGATGCGACTACTGTGGATTGTTTAGCTGTGGCTTTTGGTACGGTTCATGGTGTTTATTTGAAGGAGCCGAAATTAGATTTAGATCGAGTTAAGAAAATTTATGACGAAGTGAAAATTCCACTGGTTATGCATGGCGGCTCAGGGGTAGAAGCTAGTGATTATCGAACCGCGATAGAAAACGGCATCGCTAAAATCAATTACTATACCTATGCGAATCAAGCGGGCGCCGCTGCATTGAGGGATTACCTGAAGGCGGATAATCAGGATTATTTCTTGGAAGATTGTATTGAGGTTGCAACAAAAGGGTTGCGAGAAGATTATATGGAAGCGTTGAAGATTTTTAACGGAAAATAGAATGAGAAGATGAAACGGTGCGTAATCAGGAAAGGTGATTATGCACCGTTTTTCTTGAGTGATGAGGATTTCGAATTATTCTGCATCCACAGTAAAAGTAATACGGCGCCAGATATCCAGCCGCTCGTTTAATACATTTGTTCTGATTTTTTGAAGTAATGGGCTAACAAAGAACATTTTAGATTAAGCAAAAAACAGCTATCTTTACTGAAAAAATGAATTCTCTCTAGCTCCCCTGAACCATATCCTCTATAATAAAAAGATGATGAAATTTTGCTGATAAAAAAATCATCGAATGTGAGGAAAAGGGAGCGATCGAATGAAAATAGCGCCATTCAAAGTAGAATTATGGATGAATGAACATGAGGACAAAGCAATTTATAATACAGGAGAAACCTGCGTTGACTCCATCAGCATGGATGAGTTATTCGCGATTGCTGGATTAAATAAGCAGGAAGTGTTAAACGAACTGACGCAAAAGCGCCTGACTTATGGACATATTTTTGGCAATCCAAAGTTTAAAGAAGGGATTGCTTCCCTTTACGAAACAATCCAAGCAGAGGATATCACGACGACCCATGGCGCGATTGGCGCAAATCACTTGGTGCTCTATTCATTGGTTGAACCTGAGGATGAGGTAGTAGCTGTACTACCAACGTATCAGCAGCTGTATTCGATTCCGGCTTCTTTCCAAGCAACGGTGAAGCAGCATGTGCTGACACCTGAAAATAATTTCTTGCCTGACTTGACGCAATTGAGAAATCAGGTCAGTTCAAAAACGAAAATGATCATCATTAATAATCCTAACAATCCTTCTGGTGCTTTAATGGATCGTGGGATGCTGGAGGAGATTATTGAGATTGCTAGAGCAGCAGATGCTTATATTCTTTCAGATGAGACGTATCGCGGATTGACTCAAGAAGAGGTGGAGAGCCCTTCAATTGCAGATATGTATGAAAAAGGCATCAGTGTTAGCAGCATGTCGAAGGTGTGGTCGCTGGCTGGACTGCGATTAGGCTGGATTGTGACAAAAAATGTCGAAGCGTTAGAGCAGTGCTTGCTTCACCGTGATCATAATACTATCAGCTGCGGCATGATTGACGAGGAACTAGCTGCGATCGCTTTAGCAAATAAAGAAAAAATCTTGGCAAGGAATCTAAAAATCGTACGTGACAATTTGAAGATTTTAGATGAGTGGGTAGCAAAAGAACCCCACATCTCTTATGTAAAACCACAGGCAGGTACCGTGACACTGCTTTATTATGATTTTGATCTTCCAAGCAGAGAACTCTGTCTTGAGCTGATCGATAATTATGGCTTGCTGTTTACTCCTGGAGATTGTTTTGAATTTGAAAACTGTGTTCGGATCGGGTATGGCTGTAGTACAGAAGAATTGATTGCCGGTTTGAACAAATTTTCTGAATACTTGGCGACGATTTAAAATTTGAGAGCGTAATGATCTTTCTAAGGTCTTACGCTTTTTTGCTGTAGAAATAATCTTGTTGGTTAATAAAATCCTACAATTCGTTAACAACTGCTCCATTATCAATTACGACAAGCAATGGTACACTAAAGGTGATCAGAGAGGGGCGATTAACATGACGTTGTTAATGGGAAGGATTATCCAGAAGCTTAGAAAAGAACAGAATTTGACACAGGGGCAGGTAGCAGCAGCTTTAGGAGTCACAACTGCTGCCGTGTCGAAGTGGGAGACAGACAGTACCTATCCAGACATTTCCTTATTAGGCCCGTTGGCACGATTGTTGAAGACGAATGTGGATCAGCTAGTCAATTTTAAGAAAGCATTGAGCGAGCTGGAAGTAGCGAATTTTGAAAAAGAAGCCCGAGCTATTTTTGAAACAGGTGATAGTCAACAGGCAATGGACTTTTGCGACGCGCTGCTGAAAGCCTATCCTAGTGATGACCTGTTACGCTTTCGCCTAGCTTCAGTGTATATCTTCTATCTGAACGCTTCTTCTGAGGAGAGTCAGATGAAGCATCAACTTCATGAAGCAATTCAATCATTTGAGGGGCTTCGAACATCGGAAAATCTTGAATTGAAGCAAGCCTCTCTGCATGTTTTGGCAAGCCTCTATTTGATGGATGAGCAGTTAGCCAAGGCTGAAGTGGTGATCGAGGAATTACCACCAGTAAATCAAGATCCTCGAATGATGAAGACAACTATTCTATATAGAAGGGAAGCCTATGAGGAATCTTTGAAGCTGAGTCAGCTTTGTCTATTCCAAGAATTACGAGATGCTAGTCTGAATCTTTATCACATAGCAAAAGTCGCGCGTAAGCAGAAGGAGTATGAAAAAGCGATTGAAATTGTTGAAATTGGTATCGAAATGGATAAACTGCTTCATATTGATCAGATTTCTGGCACCAATGCCAATTACTATTTGTTTAAAGCTGAAATTTTAGCGATTCAAGGAAAAAACGATGAAGCACTAAAGGAATTAAAAAAATTTATCCCTGCTTTAAAAACAGCCTTTGCATTGAAGAATCCAAGAAACGACCTTCTATTCAATCAAATTGCGTTGAAGGACTCCTCCGTTTCCACCCAATATATCGCAGAACGAATGGCTGATTTAATTGAACAATCTGAGGAATTTTATCCATTGTTGGAAGACCTGCGATTTTCAGCATTATTAACTGAACTGAGAATGCTGAAGGAATAGATTACGAATCTGGAGGGTTGGATAACTAATTATCCATTCTTTTTAACGTACTAAAAATCCTATCACTTTCAAAGTATCGCCTCCTTAGTCGAATAATCATTTTGGATATAGGGTTATTGCCAAGACTTTGGTATGATAATAGTGAAATTATGAGCGAATTTTAAAAGGAAGAAAAAATAAGGAATTGGAGTAATCACTATGGACACCATTCAAAAATGGCTGCAAACGCATCAGAAGCGACTAGCGTGTGATTTTGCTGGGATTGCATGTAATGTAGCGACAGACGATAAACCAAAGGAGATTCGCTGGATTTATGTAGCGGGGAATCAAAGTGAGGCCTATAAAAAGATTCGATTGCAAATCGGCAGAGGTATTGCTGGATTGGTTTGGAAAACAGCACGAACACAATTAGATGAGAATATACTAGAGCAGCCAGAAAAGCTGATTGATTATCCAATTGCCAGACTAGAAAAATTACAGGTCGCCTTAGCAGCTCCGGTAATCAAGCGCAAAGAAGTGGTGGCGGTCTTGTTGCTGGGCTATCGCCAAAATCATCAGTTTACTAGGACTGAAAGAGAACAATTGGAAAAGCTGGCAAGTGAATTGAGCGAACTGTTCGAGGAGGATCAGGATGATTGAATTTCCTTTATCATTGTTTCAACGTATCCAAGAAGCGCTATGGCTTTTAGATCAATCCGATCAGGTGTTGGCGGTTACACAATTAGCCAAGCAGATTGAAACAAATTATCGATTTAGCTTAAAAGCAATATTGGAAATTAGTCGAGGGGAAGGGTGCGCGCTGCATAGCACAAAAGAAGAGTGCTTAAATTGTTCATTGCCAGGAAAAATATCTCCGTCCGGATTTCCGTTTGTCTTAATCGATTGCAATGGAAAACAAGAAGAGTTCTGGGGAAGCCTACAATCTGATGGTAAGCAGAGAATTTTGCAAATTCAAGCACGGCCAACTATTTCTACCGAGACCTCCTTTTTTGATTACTTAAATAATGCGCGTGAGTATGAACGAAAGAAAATTGCTCAAGATTTGCATGACGGTATTGCTCAAAGTGTCTACAGCTTGATGCTGGAAACGCGAGGATTAAAATGGTTGTCTTCCGATGCCCAGATGGAGAAATTAAAAGGGATCGATCGTCATTTTTCAGAGGTTCTAACTGAAATTAAAGAAATGGCTAGTGAATTACGGCCAATGGCGATTGATGCCTTTGGACTTGTTCACGCATTGGAGCAGTTTGTTGAGCGAACCAGTGAAATGACCGGTTTTGAAATAAATCTGTTGCGTGAAGGTGAAGAGCAAACCATGAATGAAACCACGCGAATAACCATTTACCGAATTATTCAGGAAGCAGTCAACAACGCGATGAAGTACTCAGGTGAAAATCAAATGACTGTTCGGCTTTCGTTTCAGACTGAAGATTTGCTAGTTGAAATAAAGGATCACGGAATCGGATTTGAAGGAGAGCATAAGGAAAAGGGATTTGGTCTGGCAAATATGAAGGAGCGTGCCCATTCAATTAATAGCAAGTTAACCATTTACGCTAGGCCAAACCAAGGAACGTGTATCAAACTTCATGTTCCTCTGAAGGAGGAGATAAAGTGAGAATTCTTATTGCGGATGACCATGCGATGATTCGTAATGCTTTGGCATTTTTAGTGAATGCTCAGCCGGATATGGATGTGGTGGCAGATGCCGCAGATGGACACGAGGCCTTTATGCTGGTTGAAAACAACCCAATTGATATTCTTTTAATGGATATCAGCATGCCTCCTGGTGAGAACGGTTTATTGACTGCTAAACGCATCAAGGAAACCTTCCCGCAGGTTAAGGTGATTATTTTGACCATGTATGATGATCGTTCCTATGTGCAAGAGGCGATGAAGGCGAAGGCTGATGGATTTATTTTAAAGACAGCAAATGACGAGACCTTGACAAAAGCGATTCGAAGCGTTTATGCTGGCAAGCGATACTATGATGGCTACACGGAACAGGAGTTAGGCGAGATTACGTTAGAGAAAGAAGATCCTTTGTACGCCAGCTTGTCTAAGCGTGAGAAGGAGATTTTGCCACTGATCGCCCTAGGAAATAATAATAAGCAAATCGCCGAACGGTTATTCATTTCCGTAAAGACAGTAGAGGTCCATAAGGCAAATATTCGAAAAAAACTGAAATTGGAAAGTTACGCGAGTCTATTACAATACAGCTTAAAAAATCATTTGATTGATTTCTAAAAAAAAGGAATTGTTTGGAGCCTGCGTAAGCTGATTTAGTTAGGAGAAGAGAAATGATCGGGATTATCTTTGTTTTACATGGTCGCAAAAACAAGCTTTCAGTTGCAAATTTTTCAGGGATTGAAGCAGCAACGAAACACCTTACGCTCCCTTATGAAATAGGGCTGCTGGAAGGTGAACATCAAACCTTAGAGATGGCTATTCAATCCTTATTATCGCGACAGGTAAGCGAGATTATTTTTCTGCCGGTGCTGCTTTTTCCAGCCACCCACGCAAATGAGGATTTACCGAAGCGTGCCCAAAAAGCGCTTAATAAGCAGGTGCCCTATCAAATCTTGCCTACTTTGGGAACAACGCATGCAGTTGAGAAATTCTTATTGCAGCAAGTGACCTCGGTGAAGGATTCAAGGGCAGAGGTACTTTTGATCGCACACGGCACACCCCATTATCAGGAACCGTTTAAGCAGCTAGCGCAAATCGCTAGTAAGCTTGAAAGGCAACTTGGACGAAGGGTCTATCCAGCTGATTATTATGGGGAGCATCCGTATCTGCCTATTTTGGAGAAGCACAGCGAACCTATGATTATTCAACGTTTATTTTTAACGGAGGGGTATCTGGCGAGAAAAATAAAAAATAATATTATTGAACACAGAGGTGCACAGGATATTCTGCTGCCTACTATGCAAGATAGCGCAGCATTAGTTTCAGCGATTCTTGAAAGACTAACGCCCTACATTTAATCGTGATTGAAAGTGGTCGCTTCAGTAAATTTCGGATTATTTTTAAGCTTCTGCCTCTGTAACATTAATTATTTGAAAAAGCAGGTGTGACTATTACTTAGGTCACATCTGCTTTTTTGACTATGAAAGAAGGTATAAAATTTTCACATGAATAAATCGCTTTACAGCAAGCATATCCATTTCCGGCTTCACGAACTAGCTTTTCTACGCAAGCTATGCATACAGTTACTGCTAAACTCCATTAAGCAGAACTAGCATATCGGCAATAAGCAAAAGCTGAGCGAGTTTGCGAAGCCTTCCTTAAATAATTAGGGGATTCCCTAATATAAAAAACACTTGATATCCTTTATTGTGATTATGTGAACAAATAGAAGCTGAGGTGGAGATAGTGAAAGAACGGTTAGTGGTAATTGGGAATGGAATGGCAGGCGTTCGTACAGTAGAAGAAATCTTGGAGCGCGATCCTGATCGGTATGAGATTACGATCATTGGAGGCGAGCAATATCCAAATTACAATCGAATTATGCTTTCGAATGTATTGCAAAAAAAAATGACAGTCGATGAAATCATTACAAACCCAACCGAATGGTATCTGGAAAATCAAATTATTCTGAAAAATGCAGATCCAGCGGTAGGTATAAACTCAGAAGTGAAAACGATCACAACTGAATCAGGGGAAGTTGTTGCCTATGACAAAATTATTTTCGCTACCGGTTCTCATCCCTTTATTCTGCCAATTCCTGGAGCAGATAAGGAAGGGGTGGCCGCTTTTCGAACAATCGACGATACGGCAGAAATGTTAGCTGCGGCAGCAAAATATTCAAAGGCGGTCGTTATTGGCGGCGGCTTGCTAGGTCTTGAAGCGGCAAAGGGATTGCAGGAGCAAGGGATGGATGTCACGGTTGTCCATCTGGCAAAATGGCTGATGGAAACACAATTAGATGAGAAGGCCGGAAAGTTATTGCAGGCAGAGCTTGAAGAGCAAGGCCTGAAATTCTTGATGGAGCATAGTACCGAAGAGATTTTAGGAAATGAGCGCGTGACAGGTATGCGTTTTTCAAACGGTACAGAAATCGAAACGGATTTGATCGTGATGTCGATCGGTATTCGTCCAGCGGTGGAGCTGGCCCGGGAAATTGGTTTAGAAGTGAATCGCGGGATCGTCGTTAATGATTACATGGAGACCAGCCTTCCGAATATCTACGGAGTCGGCGAGTGTGTCGAGCACAATGGTATTTGCTACGGACTTGTGGCACCGCTGTTCGAGCAAGGAAGAATATTGGCAGATCTGCTTACGGAGCAGCCAGAAGTTAAAGCTTATCAAGGTTCAAAGACCTTTACCTCATTAAAGGTTTCTGGTGCAGATCTTTATTCTGCCGGCAACATTTTAAATACTGAGGGTATGGACAGTATCGAAGCCTTTGACAGTGCCTCAAAAAAATATAAGAAAATTTTCTTGAAGGATGGGAAAATTCAGGGAATCGTGCTTTATGGCGACACAGATGACGGTAGTCGCTACTACAATATGATGAAAAAAGGTCAAGAAATCAACGAGCTGGATCTGCAGACGATTGCTGTGCTTCAAGCAATTGGTGAAGGAGCAGGCATGGGGACGGACGTTGTCGAATGGGAAGATGACGAAACAGTTTGCGGCTGTAATGGCGTTGATAAGGGCACGATTTTGCGTTCAATTCGTGAAAAGGGCTTGTCCAGTGTCGGAGAAGTTGGAAAGGTCACGAAAGCTGGTACCTCCTGTGGAAAGTGTAAGCCGCAGGTCCAAACCTTATTAGAATATGAACTGGGGGATGCCGTTACCACGGCAACGGGTATCTGTCCTTGTACAGATTTAAATCGTGATCAGGTCGTTACACAAATCTATGCTAAGCATCTGACAAGTACGCAAGCGGTCTTTGCTGAACTAGATTGGCGTAACGTTGAGGGCTGTTCTAAATGCCGTCCTGCGGTCAATTTCTATCTGAATGTCGCTTGGCCTGCGGAGCATGAAGATGAACGAGATTCACGAGTAGTCAATGAACGAATGCACGCCAATATTCAAAAGGACGGGACTTTCTCAGTTATCCCAAGAATGCGCGGCGGACAAACGACCCCGCAACAGCTAATTAAACTGGCTCAAGTAGCGGAGCGCTACAATGTTCCATTAGTAAAGGTAACGGGTTCGCAGCGTATCGGCTTATACGGAGTGACGAAACAAGATTTGCCTAAAATTTGGGAAGAGCTAGATATGGTCGCTGCCCAAGCTTATGGAAAAGTGTTCCGTTCGGTTAAGACCTGTGTCGGGCAAAGCTTCTGTCGCTTTGGCACCCAGAAGACGATGGAACTAGGAATTAAAATCGAAGAAAACTTTGAGTATATTGATACACCACACAAATTCAAGGTAGGTGTTTCTGGCTGTCCGCGAAGCTGTGTGGAATCAGCAGTCAAGGACTTTGGAATCATCGGTGTTGAAAATGGCTTCCAAATCCTAATTGGAGGAAATGGCGGGACTGAGCTAGTAGAAGCGCAGCATTTAGTGACCGTTGAAACGGAAAAGGAAGTCATAGAACTATGTGGCGCAATGCTGCAATACTATCGAGAAACTGGAATTTATGGTGAACGAACAGCGCCGTGGGTGGAGCGAATAGGGTTTGAAAATGTTAAGGCTGTTTTGTTGGATGCTGAGAAACGTCAAACACTTTGGGACAGTCTTAATCAAGCGATTGCGGCTAAAGCCCGCCAGGATTCATGGGGACCAATTACCAAGGACGTGGATTTAAGAGAAAAAATGTATACCATTGAACGGCCAGAATTAGTGGGAGTAGGTGAATAAGTTGACAAAATTATTAGCAACAAAAAAAGCGAAGTTAATTCCGCGAATTGGCCGCTTGATTGATTTGCAGGGAGAAAGAATCGCTCTTTTTCAGCTTTCCGATGGACGAGTCTGTGCGATCGAAGATTACTGTCCGTTAACGCAGGGACCTGTGTTAGAAGGAATTGTATCGGGGGAATATTTGTACGAACCAATGCGTGAATATAAGATTTCATTGATTGATGGAAAGATTCAAGAGCCTGATGAGGGACAGCTAAGAGTTTTTCCAGTAGAAATCATTGATGATGACATTTATATAGAGGTTTAGTGATGATTTCATTTGTTGGAGCTGGTCCGGGTGATATTGAATTACTGACCCTCAAAGGAAAAAAGCGTCTGCAGGAGGCCGATGCGGTGATCTACGACCGCTTAGTCAATCCTTTGCTGCTGTTTTACTGCAAACCAGATTGTGTGTTTCTTTATGTGGGGAAGACACCGTATCAGTCAAGTATGCAGCAAGAGACAATCAACCAATTATTGCTGGATACACACAAAAATCCCAGCAAAATTGTTCGTTTAAAAGGAGGAACGCCCGAAATATTTGGCCGTTTAACAGAAGAACTGGAAGTAGTTACCGGTAATAATATCGCATTTGAAATAATTCCCGGTATTTCATCTGCTAGTGGCTCAGCAGCCTATAACGGTATTCCCCTAACTGAACGGGGGCAGGCAAGAGCAGTTACCTTTATGACTGCTCATTTAAAAATGAATGAGGAAGTTCTCTTGCCTGAACATCCTCCTGAACAGACGCTTTGTATCTACATGGGGATCGAGGCATTGCCAAAGCTCATTTTACAGTTGGTAAACCAAGGTTTTTCTGCGAATACGAAGATTGCAGTCATTAGCTGGGGGACCTATGGAAGACAAAAGAAAGTGTGCGGGACATTTTCAACGATTGAAGGCCTTATCGCAAAAGAAAGGGTTAAAAATCCGGCAATGATTTTAATTGGCGAAGTGGTTTCAAACGAACGCCGATTCAATTGGTTTGAACAGCTGCCAGCATTTGGCAAACGGTATCTGCTTGTTTCAACACGTTCGCCGACTATCGACGAACTGATTCACTACACAAGTGTCGGAGCGGATATTTGGTGGCACCAGGTAGGAGAAATGCGCGACAAACGCTTCGATCCTATCAGTGAACGTTATTTATCAGAACAGCAATTCGAAGAGGTCAAATTCATAGATTCGACTTCAGAAAAACTGTTTTGTTCTTTAAAAAAAGGAGAGTGAAAGGATGTCATTATCACCGAAGGATTTAGTAGATGAAGCGATTACGCGAGGAAAGGCCAAGGCGAATTACAGTCTGTTAACTATCGCTGTGTTAGGAACGATGGCGGGAATCTTTATTGGCTTAGCCGGAGTTGCAATGATCCGTACGATGGGATCAATGCCAAAGGAATGGGGCACCTTAGTGAATTTGCTGGGAGCAGTTGTTTTTCCCTTTGGTCTCATTTGCTTATTATTAGTTGGCGGCGAATTGGTTACAGGAAATATGATGGCAGTCAGCATGGCCTTATATGCAAAGGAAATCACGCTGAAGCAATGGGTACGTAATATGTTTTTTGTTACAGTGTTTAATTTGGTTGGCGCTTTAGCAGTCGCTGTATTTTTTGGCTATTTTTCGAACACCTTGCAGGGAGATTTTGTCGGTCGGACGATTGCGGTGGCTCAAGGGCGTGTGGCAGATGGCCCGTTACAGGCATTTTTATCAGGAATTGCATGTAACATCTTAGTTTGCACAGGGGTCTATATGAATATGGCCTCTCGAGATTTTATTGGTAAAATATTCGGTACGTGGCTGCCTGTCGCAGGGTTTGTCATCGCAGGCTATCAGCATGTTGTGGCGAATATGTTTTTGGTAGCTGCTGGAGTGTTAGCAGGTGGATTAACGATTGGCCAATTCATTGAAAATATGGTATTCGTCTGGACGGGAAATCTAGTTGGCGGCGGCGTTATTCTAGCTGGCATGTACTTCCTTGCCTTTAAAGTGGGGATGAAACAAAACACCGAAGGATTGGAAAGTACGAAGACTTCCTCTATAATAGTGGAGGAAAAATAATTGATCGAGGAATACGATGAGAAAATTAAAGGTTGGGACAAGAAAGAGTCCCTTAGCCATGAAGCAAACACAAATTGTGATAAATTTGTTAATGACACACTGTCCACAGCTGGAAATCGAAATTGTCGGACTTTCTACTAAAGGCGATCGACTGCAGCAGGCACCTTTGACTCAAATTGGAGGAAAAGGTGTCTTTGTTAAGGAAGTCGAATACCAGCTGCAACAAAAAAAGATCGATTTTGCCGTACATAGCTTAAAAGATATGCCCGCCAACCTTCCTGACGACCTCATTCTAGCAGCTACGCCTAAACGTGCACAGCCATGGGATTGTCTGATTTTGAAGAATGACGCTGTACTTGAAGCTGAAAAAGAGGTAACGATTGGTACAAGTAGTCTGCGAAGAGCAAAACAGTTAGCGATGAAGTATCCTAATATGCGATTTGTTCCGATCCGTGGGAAAATAGAAACCCGTTTGGAGAAGATGGTAAGAGAAAAGATGGACGGGACTGTTCTTGCTTGCGCTGGATTAGAACGAATGAACTATTTTGATCAATTATCTAGCTATAAGATATTGCCTCCAGAATTATGTGTCCCTGCAATTGGTCAGGGGATTTTAGGTGTTGAATGTCGAAAAGAAGATCGCGAGGTTTTTGATTTGTTAGTTCAAATAACGGATGAAAAAACATCTTCAGCGGCAACGGCAGAACGTTTCTTTTTACGTCAAATGAATGGCAATTGCGACCTTCCGATCGGGGCCTTCGCCGAGAAAAATGGGCAGGTATGGGATTTCTATGCTTTTTTGGCCGAGAATATGGATGCTACAGGCAGACAGCTTCACTTGTTAGGAGACGATCCGCTATCCTTAGCGGAACAGGCGGTCAAGGAGTTATTTTCTCAAAAAACCTATTGTTGATATGAAAGAAAGATTTCGTGGTCATTAGGATCACGGAGTCTTTTTTTGCGATTTGTTAAGGTTGAGATGTAGATGTCGTTTTTAACCAAAAATAGAACAAGTTGGTTAGCCAAATCGTATGCTTGAGTTAGCTTTGGCAAAATTAGGAATACTTGAATTTCCCATTGCTAGGAAAAAAGTAAGTTTGTGAGGCCAGCATAGATTTTCCTATAATAAGCTTGTAAATAAATGAAAGTGGTGAAGAAAATGAAAAACATCTTGTTAATTTGCGGTTCAGGTGCTTCAAGTGGCTTTATGGCAGCGGCGATCAGAAAAGCAGCCAAAAAAAGAAAGGTTGAAGTAACAGTTAAGGCTGCCAGCGAATCGCAATTGGACGATCGGATTAATGAAATCGATTACTTGCTGATAGGACCACATTTGTCTTATATGCTAAATGATCTTCAAGAGCAAACCAAAGACAAAAATGTCAAGGCGGCAGTGATTCCGCAAGCAGTTTATGGGACGTTGAATGGAGAGAAAGCGTTGGATTTGATTTTAAAAATGGAGGGTTAACTGATGGATAAAATTATGAATTTTATGACGAATTCCTTTGCTCCTAAAGTGAATAAAGTAGTAAAAAATCCTTGGATTTCCGCTATTCAGGATTCGATCATGGTGGCATTGCCGCTAGTTTTTGTCGGCTCATTAGTAACCGTGGTGTCACTATTAAAAAATATTTTCAGCGGCATGCCTGATTTTTCCATGATTAGCAATTTTTCATTTGGGATGTACGCATTAGTAGTAGCGTTTTTAATTCCTTATTACTTGATGGAGAAAAAAGGCTATGGTGGTCAGAAGCTGATTTCTGGTGCAGCTTCACTGGTATTATTCATGATGCTGCTTTTTCCAACAATGACAGCCGACGGTGAGGCGGTCTTCATTCTTTCTCGCTTCGGTGCTACAGGTATGTTTTTATCAATGATTACTGGACTATTTGTCGGTTTTGTCATGAATTTTGCTGTGAAGTATTCCTTCTTTGATGAAGATACACCGATTCCCGATTTTGTCGTAGGTTGGTTCAATAGTTTACTGCCAATCACCTTTATCTTACTGGTAGGCTGGCTGATCACATTCCAATTCAAAATCGATTTCTTTGATGTTGTCTTGCTAGTCTTCAGTCCATTGGCAAGCATTGTCCAATCGTATCCGGGCTTTGTGTTATCCGTTTTCATTCCTGTATTTCTATATACATTCGGGATTTCTGGCTGGGTAATGATGCCTGTGGTTTATCCGGTTTACATGTCAGGTTTGGCAGCGAATGCTGAAGCTGTGGCAAATGGTGGACAAGCAATCAACATCGCTACTCAAGAAACCTGTTACGCCTTTTCGTTGATGGGTGGGATCGGAACAACATTGGCTTTATCTGTGATGATGCTTTTGTTGAGTAAATCTGCGCAATTAAAAGCAATCGGTAAAGCAGTCATCATTCCTTCGATCTTTAACATCAATGAACCATTGGTATTTGGAGCACCGATCGCCTTTAATCCTTACTTGATGGTGCCAATGTGGATCAATAGTATTATTGTTCCAACGATTGCTTATGTAACAATGTCACTAGGATTAGTCAACATACCGTCTAGCACATTTCTGTTGTGGTATATGCTATATCCATTTACATCTTACTTGGCGACGCAGGATTGGCGAGCGATTGTTGTATGTGTGTTGATTTTTGCCATTACGTGGCTGATATTCCTGCCGTTCTTTAAGGCCTATGACAATTCATTGGTAAAACAAGAAGCTCAGGAGGCCATGGAGGAAGCAGAGGCAGAAGCCGTTCATTAAAAATAACTATAAGCTATTAGCAGGAGGTCGCATATGGAAGAGACAAAGCATTTAGAGGAGAATGATCAATTAAATCAATTATCGATGAACATTTTGGTTCATGCGGGAAACGCACGTGATCATCTCGTTCATTCTTTGGAAAGTTTAGAAGCAATGGATTTTACTACAGCAAAGCAAGAGGTTCAGGCCGCACGTAAAGAGGTAGTGATTGCTCACGGTTTGCAGACAGATACACTGCAATTAGAAGCCTCAGGTGAACAGATTCGTTATTCAACCTTGTTTTGCCACGCACAAGATACCTTAATGACAGCGCAAAGTGAAATCTTAATCGGTGAACATTTGGTTCGCTTGTTTGAAGCATTTAGTCAAAAATAAACAGTACAATTATTCAAGGAGGAATTTCATTGGAAAAATATCAAATACCAAAAGACTTTTTATGGGGCGGTGCCATCGCGGCTAATCAGGCAGAGGGCGCCTATAAAGTTGATGGAAAAGGCGTCAGTCTTGCGGACTTGCACAAGTATTATCCAGATAAAAGCAATGCTGAGATTGCAGAGGAACAGCATAAGGGGATGTCTTTGGCAGATGTGAAGGCTAACCTAGCGGATACGGAAGGTTATTATCCAAAACGTCATGGGATTGACTTTTATCATACCTATGAATCAGACTTGGAATTACTCAGCGAAATGGGCTTCAAGACCTTTCGTACATCCATTGACTGGACTCGAATTTTTCCGACTGGTGATGAAACGGAGCCCAATGAAGAGGGATTGGCCTACTATGATCGGTTGATTGATAAGATAATTGAACTGGGAATGGAGCCGATCATTACTATTTTACATTACGAGACACCTGTTGAAATTACGTTGAAATATGGCGGCTGGAACAATCGCAAAGTGATTGATTTATTTGTTAAATATGGAAAAGTAGTCTTAGAACGCTATCAAACAAAGGTAAAATATTGGATCGTGATTAATCAAGTCAATCTGATTCAGTTTGAGCCCTTTAACTCAACGGCGATTCCTTATGATACGGTAGATAATTATGAGGAAGCCAGCTTTCAAGCGGTTCATCATCAGTTTGTAGCAAGTGCTAAATTGGCAGCCTATGCCAAAACAATCAATCCTGATATGATGATTGGTACAATGATGGCTGATTGTACGGCGTATCCTTACTCCTGCGATCCTGACGATGTGAACTTGGCCTTGCGTCGAAATCGTATGCAATATTTCTATACTGATGTTCAATTCCAAGGAGCCTATCCACAATATGCCTTGAATTACTTTGCTGAAAATGACATCCACCTAGAAATTACTGATGAGGACAAACAATTGTTGAAGGATCATCCAATGGATTATTTAGCCCTGTCTTATTACTACTCGCAAATGGTCGACGCTTCAAAAAATACGATGAGCCCATCTTCTGTGACACCAAATCCGAACTTGAAGGCTAATCCGTGGGGGTGGGCGGTTGATCCGCAGGGGCTGTACAATTCATTATCCCAATACTGGGATCGCTATCACAAATCCATTATCATTGCGGAGAATGGTTTTGGCATGTATGACAAATTGGAGGATGGAAAGGTTCATGACGATTATCGTATTTCCTATCTATCTGAGCATATTGCCCAAATGAAACGCGCTATGTATGACGGCGCTGACGTGATCGCCTATTGTGCTTGGGGCCCGATTGATATTATCAGCTGTTCTTCTGCCCAGATGGAAAAACGCTATGGCTTCATTTATGTCGATCTGGATAATGAAGGAAAAGGCTCTGGTCAACGAATCAAAAAAGATAGCTTTGACTGGTACAAACAGGTGATTGCTTCAAACGGCGAGACATTATAATCAATTGAAAAGTTGATCTTTGTGATCAACTTTTCTTTGAATGGAGGTGTAAATGTGCTGACTAAAAAAGAAAAAGAGCTGATTGATTATTTAAATAAAAAAGCTCGTTGGGTAACCTCAGATGAACTAGCTGAATTTAGCAGTTGCACCACTCGTACGATTCGTAATCGTATTGCCAAGATCAATCAAAACAATCCAGCGCTTATTTTAACCAGTCATCGCGGCTACCAGCTGAATGGGGAAGTAGGTATCGAGTCAGGCGGCACCGAGGATCGCAAATCTCGAATCTTTTTGGAGCTGTTGAAGCATTCGTCGGAGGGAGTCGACTTTTATGAATTGGCGGAGAAGCTTTTCATCTCTGAATCTACGTTAAAAAATGATATCCAGCAATTAAAAAAAGAAATCACCAACGATGCGATTCAAATTGTTTTCGAACAAGATTATATTAAGCTGACGGGACCAGAACGGGCAAAGCGACGTTATCTTATCTCACTTTTATACAATGAAAGTGACCTGCAGGAAAAGCTGAAGGTCAGTATTCAGCAAATGATTGGGTATATTTCGCTGGAAAAGCTGCAGCAGACGATTCAAAACGTGTTGACTGAAAACAATATCCAGATCAATCAATACTCGCTGAATAACATCGTACTCCACTTCGCTATCAGTATTGAACGTATTCGCCAAGGGCATAGCCTAAAGAAAAGCTTGAATGAAAATCCCGCACAAAACAGTCCGGAATTCTTAATCGCAGAAGAAATCAGCAATCAATTGGCACAGCAATACGGTATTCATTTTTCCCATGCAGAATTAGAGCAATTGTCATTATTATTTATTGGCATGCAAAATGAAAACTTAGCAAAGGAAAAGAATCAGCAGCTCTCCAGCTTTGTTGATCCCAAAATCATCAGCGCCTTAAAGGATGTCTTAGCCGAGGTAGAGCGGACCTATTTAGTCGAATTGAACGATGAGGAATTTTTCAATAAATTAGCGATTCATCTACAAAGTCTGTATTATCGTTCTCACTACGAAACCTTTACTCGCAATAGCAGCTTGTTGGATTTAAAAACAGCCTATCCGTTGATTTATGATCTAGCCGTGTACATTTCTTCTTTAATTCAAGATCGCTTAGCTATCTGGTTCAATGATGACGAAATTTCATTCATTGCTTTACATATTGGGTCATTTCTTGAAACGCAAAAGCATTTTCGTAATCAGATTACCATTCAATTAGTAGTGAACGATTATCATGATATTGGCAGAAATCTAAGGAAAGAAATTGAAGAACGCCTCGGAGAAAATATCAACGTCATAGTGACGGAAAAATGGAAAGCTGCGAATGCTGATTATGATTTATTGCTAACGACAGATCGGGAAACAGCTTCTAAAAACGAAGGGGCCGTTTTTATCCATCCTTTTTTAACCGACAAAGATGTTAAAAAAATTGAAAAACGAATTGATGCCTTAAAATCACAGCGGGAAAAAAGACGCATGTATCAAACCATCGAAAAATTCATTTTGCCAGAATTGTATTTCAATCAGTTTGATCCTGCTGGATTAACGCCGATGGAAATACGAAGTCAAATCAATCAACGAATGGTCAATGAACACTTTGTGGACGCTCATTTCTTAGAAAAGGTAGAAAAGCGTGAGCGGATGTCTCCAACCAGCTTTCCATCAGGAATCGCAGTCCCCCATTCTGTCGAGCTGGAAGCCAAAAGAAGCGGAGTGGCAATCATGACGCTGCAAGAACCATTGGTTTGGGCTGATCATACGATTAAGCTAATCGCTTATATTGCTATTAATAAAGAAGAAGCAAATGAATTCAATGATTTTTTTGAGAAATTTATTGAGATTGTTTCAGAACCGATCAATACCAAGCAGTTGAGTATGAGCGAAGATTATGAGGCGTTTATTTTACGTTTGAAGGCGATGGTGGAGGCCGATGAGTAAAAACTTTCTAGGCCGGTTGTTCTTAGTGATTTTTGGTACGATCTTGATGGGTCTTGGAATCGAAATGATCGTGGTGGCCAATCAAGGCTTTGATTCTGTTAGTACGTTGATCTTAGGCTTAATGCAACATACAGCGATTCCTTTTGGACGCTGGAGTCAATTGATAAGCTTCCTATTTTTATTGATGACTTTTTTGTATAATCGCAGGATTTTAGGAATCGGCAGTCTCATCAATACATTCCTAGTTGGTGAGACCATCAATCGAACGGCAAATATTTTTCAATCCATCGATTTTTTTCAGAACAGTATGGGAAGTTCTGTTTTAGGCTTTTGTGTAATGGCACTAGGCACAGCGATCTATTTAACAGGTGGTTTAGGTTCAGGTCCATTGGAGGGAATGATGTTTTGTGTCTGCGATTGTTTACAGGTTTCTCTGCAAAAGGGCAGAATCATACTAGATTTTATCATTGTCGTTAGTGGAATACTTTTAGGCAGTACCTTTGGCGTTGGCACAGCCTTTGCTATTTTTCTCTTAGGTCCTATGATCCAGCTTTGCTTATCTTTGTTAAAACGAGTTGCTGTAAGTAGCACAACGTTTCGCAGTAAAAAGCAATTATCAAAATAAAATTGGTCTTTTAAAGGATGTACAAAGTCTTGCGCATCCTTTTCGTAAGAGCGAGAAGAAGAGAACCGTTTAATAAAAAAAGCACTACGTTAATTAGTTGGTGATTCCAAAACTAATTGACGTAGTGCTTTTTTTATTCCTTTAAACTCAAGATGACTTTTCGAACTTTGGAAATCGTTTCTTGCGCATTTTTACTGTTATAGAACATCAAAATCACGTAAAGGGAATCGATGATGCTCAATTGAGCAATTCGGGAAGCCAATGCTTCAGAGCGGAATTCGATTTCCTCAGAGATGGAGATAAAGACGACATCGCCTAATTTAGCTAAGGGTGAATTGGCCTGGCTAGTAATAATAATGACTTTTGTTCCAGCTTTTTTGACAGCTTCGGCCATATGGATGGTTTCCTTTGATTTGCCTGAATGGGAAATAAACAGAGCACAATCTTCATCCGTAAGTAAAGAGGCCTCCATTAACTGAATATGGTAATCCGTACTATGCCCAACGGAAATAGGAGAACGTAAAAACTTATGGTAGGCATCGGTGGCTACGATTTCTGATCCGCCGACGCCAAAGAAATACAGCCGCCTGGATTCGGAGATCATTTTAACCGCCTTTTTTAAATCCTCTTCCTTTAGTAATTTTTTCGTGTCGGTCAAAGTAGTCATGTTTGAATCGAAAACTTTTTGGGCCATCGTTAATTCAGAATCGTCCTTTTGAACATTTTCGTGAATCGTCACAGCCGTTAAATCATTTTCTTGCTTCAATAAAGCCATTTTAAAATCCTTAAAGCCGTTAAAGCCTAAAGTTTTGGTGAATTGAAAGAAAGTAGAGTCAGCGATTCCCAGTTCAGCAGAAAGATCACTGATAGAGCTATGACTAACTTTGTTTGGATTTTTCAATATGTAATCGGCAATGGCTTGTTCTTTCGGACTAAAATGCTTATACATTGATTTAATTTGTAAGTGAATAGGGCTAGACATCAGCGTTCCTCCTTCATTCAGTAGTAGTTACTCATAAGATACTAGGAAATAAATAAAAAATCAACAAAAATATTTTTTATTTTTTCTATTTACAAAAAAATATTTTTTGTATAATGGAGACATAAGATTGAATGCGTTATCAGAAATCGGTTTACTTATCGTCATTCGATTTGTAGGATGCTTTGTTTTTTTTAAAAAGGAGATGAACGGAATAAAAAAAGGTAGATAAGGTCTAGATAGAGCAGAGAAATTGGCATCATGAGTTGCAAAGCAAGTCTAAAAGGAGCTTTAAACATGGGAAAATACAAAATAGCGATCGTCAATTCAAGTAGTTTTGGAAAAATCTTCCATGAGCAGTTGGAGCGTTTGGAGAAGATCGGCGAGGTTCAGTCATTCACTGTTGATGGAGAGATCGGCGGACGTGAGCTGGCAGAATTATTAAAGGGCTACAATATCATTATTGCGAGTGTCACCCCATTTTTCACACAGGAATTTTTTGATCATAAGGATGAACTCATTTTAATAACAAGACATGGAATCGGCTACAACAATATTGATATTGAAGCAGCACGTAAGCACGGGACACTTGTTTCAATTATTCCAGCTTTAGTGGAAAGAGACGCAGTTGCAGAAAACAATATTACGAATCTGTTAGCCCTCTTAAGAAAAACAGTTGAAGCAGATTTAAGCGTCAAAAACGATAGCTGGGAGGATCGAGCAAAGTTTGTCGGTCGAACACTGTTTAATAAAACCGTTGGAGTTATTGGCGTCGGAAATACCGGCAGCTGTGTCGTAGAAACCTTACGAAACGGATTTCGTTGCAATGTTTTAGCCTACGATCCGTATAAATCAGCACTGCATATTGAAAGCTATGGTGCAAAAAAAGTGGACCTGCCGCATTTACTAAAAGAGTCAGATATCATTTGCCTTTGCGCTAGTTTAAATGAAGAAAACTATCATATGATCTCTACAGCTGAAATTGCGCAAATGAAGGACAATGTGTATCTTTCCAATAGCGCTCGGGGAGCATTATTAGACGAAGAAGCAATTGTCAGCGCTTTAAAATCTGGAAAAATCGCTGGTTTAGCGACAGATGTTTTAGAAGAAGAGCCAGGACGTAAGGATCATCCGTATCTTGCCTTTCGCAATGTGGTTATGACGCCGCACACTTCCGCTTATACGATGGAATGTTTGCAAGAAATGGGAGCGAAATGTCTGCGAGATGTTGAAGATGTCGTTGCTGGGAAGGTCCCTGAGCGTTCAGTTCAAGCTCAAAGCAATGTTTTAAGTTAGAAAGGAGCGGAAAATGCTAACTGATTTGAAGGTTAAAGTAGGCCCGCAGTTTTATCGGTACCATGTGGGAGCGATTGATTTTGTTTCCGATTTGTTACAAGAATTTTCAGCGAAAAATGTTTTAATCGTTCATGGACAGATTTCCTTTGAAAAGGCCAAACCTTTCTTGAAATTTTTAAATGAACGAACGTATAACTTCCATTTTCTACAGTACACTGGCGAGTGCAGCTACTATGGAGCAGAACGAATTGCCAAAGTAGTAAAAGAGCAGGAAATTGATTTTATCATTGGTGTCGGCGGCGGAAAGCTGACGGATCTAGTCGGCTATGCCTCTCATACCTTAAACATTCAGTATGGTGTGATTCCGACGCTTGCAAGTAATTGCGCGCCGTGGACACCACTTTCAGTGATGTATAAGGAAAGCGGTGAATCAGAAGGGAAAAGCGAACATTTTCTACGACAGGCGGCCTTTTTTATCACTGATCCTAAATTAATCATTGATGCGCCCGTTAACTATTTTGTGGCAGGCTTGGCTGACACAATCGCGAAATGGTATGAGTCAGATGCAATCTTACAACAAGAGCATTTAAAAAATGAACCCTTCTTACAAATTGCCGGCTATACATCGGAATTATGTAAAAAAGCCATTTTAGATCATTCTGCAAAGGCAATCAAGGATATGGAGGCGGGCGAAGTATCAGAAGAATTCATTCATTTATCTGAAATTGTCTTCGCCGTTGCCGGTTTGGTCGGCGAGTTAGGTGACAAATACGCGAGAAATGCCATCGCTCATGCCATGCATGATGGGATGAGCAAGTATATTCCTGAAAGTCATGAGTTTCTGCACGGAGAAAAAGTCGCTTATGGAATTTTTTATCAGCTGGCTGTTGAGAAAAAGTGGGAGCAAATTGATGATTTATTACCATTTTATCAAGAGCTTTCTCTACCAACATCCTTGAAGCAAATGCAGCTTTTCCCCGAAGAGGATAGTGTTCTAGATCAAATCGTAGAATTCATTGATTCAAAGGAAAAGGTTCATCTACTGCCAATACCAATTACAGTGGATTTATTGAAGGATTCGATTTTTGAATTAGAAGCATATATTAATGAACGGTAAAAAAGCTGTTTGCTTATCCAGACGTTAGAGCTGGATAGTCGATTAGTTGGATACGATACAGATAAGAATATTAAGTATTTTTGTGAAAAACAGGAAGAATACTCGATAGAATAAGGAGGAACTTATGGATACTTTAAGTGTTATGCAGAGTCTATTGATTGCGTTATGGGTCGCTGCGGTTATGTCCAGATGGCTTGGAGGAGGAGCAACACTGACCTTGCGCTTCTCGCCTTTGATGACAGGATTAGTTGTTGGAATTGTTATGGGCGATGTTGCTCAAGCGATGATTGTTACTGCTGCCCTGCAAATGATTTATATGGGGGTTTTCTCACCAGGGGGATCAATGCCTGCTGAACCATCGATCGCTGCAGCTATTGCTGTTCCAGTCGCATTATTAGGGAATTTGAAACCAGAAGCGGCCATCGCGGTTGCTGTGCCAGTTGGATTATTAGGAAGCTATTTGTATCAATTCCGTTTCTTTATCAATACATTCTTAGGAAAATATACTGATAAAGCAGTGGAAGATTTGAATGCGAATGCGATTAAACGTTCAATTATTTTATACCCGACAATTGCATCATTTGTCTTGTTCGTACCGCTAGTATTTATCGCTCTTTATTTAGGAGCACCAGTCATTGCAGATGTCATCAATGCCTTAGAAGGAACCGTGGTCATTCACATCCTTGAAGTAGTGGGTGGCGGATTAGCCGCGATTGGTATTGCGACGACGGTTTATGTTATCGGTCGTAAAGACTACATGGTCTTTTTCTTCCTTGCTTATTTCATGAGTGTAGTATTGAAGTCTCTAGAAATCACAATGGTGACTTACGCGATTTTTGGGATCTTGATTGCGTTGATCTTTGTACAGTCGCAAAAGGGAAGAGGCGCAGCACCAGCAGCTGAATCTGCAGCGCCAAGCTCTGGAGCTACCTTTGATGATGACGATGATTATGATGACGGATTTTAATGAAGAGAAATAGGAGGGAAAACACATGGCGGAAGTAACAAATAAAAGTTTAGCACCTGAAGAAATTACCAGTAAAGATGTCACAAAAGCGTATCTAAGATGGCACTTTGCCAATGAAATACCTCATTCCTTTGAACGTTATTTGGCACCGTCCTTACTTTATGCGATGATGCCGATCTTGAAGAAATTATATAAAGACGATGATGCCTTAAAAGCAGCCTATAAGCGCCAGCTGTTATTTTTCAACACACAATTGAGCTGGGGCGGCGGTGTTATCACTGGTTTGATGTCATCGATGGAGCAACAACGAGCGCAAGAAGAATATGAGAAAAAAGAAATTCTGATGCAAGATGATTTAATGTATAACACAAAAGCAGGTTTGATGGGCGCACTCGCTGGAATCGGTGATGCGATTGACTCAGGAACGGTTCAATATATTTTTATTGCCATCGCTGTTCCTTGGGCGCAACAGGGAAGTGCTTTAGGTGCGTTGTTCCCATTTGTATTCTTTGCGATTTACCAAGCTGCGTTGGGTGTGTTCTTTGCGAGACAATCATTCACGATGGGACGTAACGCTACTGGATTAATGCAAAGTACCGGTGTTCAAACAGCTATTGAAGCACTTTCCGTATTAGGGCTGTTCATGATGGGGATTTTAGCTGGTAACTATGTAAAAGTAGAGTCGACACTAAAATTTGCGATCTCAGGAAGGAAGTTCGTTATTCAAGAAATTCTTGACCAGATCGTTCCAGGTATTTTACCGTTAGCAGTTGTTATGGGTGTTTATTGGTTCTATACGAAAAAAGGTCTGAAAGTAACGCAAGCATTGCTCTGGCTGACCTTAATCCTAATCATTTTAGCCGGAGTCGGAATCTTATAATTTTAAAAAGGAAGTGTGTGAAATGGGCGTAATTAATTTAGCTCGAGTAGATGAGCGTTTAATCCATGGACAAGTAATGATGACCTTATCACAAAAAAGCGGAGTAAATTCAATTTTTGTGGTTGATGAAGTAGTAGCAAAAGATAAATTCATGCGTGATCTATATAAAAATGCTGGAAGTCGAACCGGACAAAAGACGATTGTGATCACACCAGAAAAAGCGAAGTTTTATTGGGATGAATTCAATTTTAAAGAATACAACTGTATTTTGATCACGAAAACAGTCAGTGTTATCTATGACTTAGTTAAACACGGTGTGCCGATGAAGGAACTGAATATCGGAGGGATCGCTCAAAAAGATCCCGATAAAGATATCTTAGTGACAAAATCTGTTTACTTGAACAAAGAAGACGCGGAACGGTTAAAGGATATGCATGAGAATTATGGTGTTGAAGATATTTATTTCCAAGCCACACCATCGGCACCAAAATCTAGTTTAAAAGATGTATTGAAGCAATTTAATCTATAAAAACACAGGAGGAAGATCAGATGGAGCAATCAGAGGTATTCAAAGATTGGCTATTTCGTTACCAATATGTTTATCGGCTGCGTCGAACAGAAAAAAGTAAGAAACGATTTCTGGCAGCCTTGGTGACGGATATCGCAAAAATACGTGAAGACGTTCGTGTCATTGAATATGATCAGCAAAAGAAATATGCTTCGCGAAATGTCTATGTGGGCAATATCAAGCAGGCAGATCGTGTGATTTGCACCTTCTATGATACTCCTCCTGAAAGTATCGGTTCCTATCAGCTGTTTGATAGGAAGGATCAGGCGAAAAAGACAACGATGTTTATTTTGACTAGCACGCTTATTGCGATTCTTCTAGGAGTTATAGGAACGATCATTTATATGCGGTTATCACCAAACTCGTTTCAATTCAATTCGGTCAGTACCCTTGTGATTATGGTGATTTATGCAGGCTATTTCGCTTTGCTGGGAAAAATTACCAAGGGCTTATCGAACCGGAAAACGTTAGTCCGTAATACGTCGTCATTATTAGCGATGCTGAAAATGATCGCAGAAAACAAACAAAAGAACGTTGCGTATGCTTTTTTAGACGAAGGCAGCTATGGCGATAAGGGTCTAGAGGAACTGCAAAGACAGGTCAATGGGCACTGCGAAATTTTTTACCTAGACAGCGTTGGTGCTTCGGCTCCGTTGCATTTGGTAGGCAAGTCGCCGCATAACGGAAAAATTGATGACTACGTCGACTATCAAGAATCAGATCAAAAAGTAAGTTATCTTTTTAGTGCTAGAAAAGATCAAACGAACGCAGCCTATTACTTAAATCAGGCCGATCTAAAAGAGAAACATTTAAACATGGAAAATATTGTCGCTGTAACGAATTTGTTTCAGTGAGAGAAATGGAGGGGCTTATGTTAGGAATTGTCATTGCCACACATGGAAAACTAAGTGATGGCTTGAAAGACGCCGCGGAAGTGATCGTGGGAACAACGAATAATATCGCCACAGTCAATCTAAACCCCGGAGATGATGTTCAAGAATTAGGAACAACGATTGAATCAGCTATCAAAGAGGTTAATCAGGCTACTGGCGTTATCGTATTAACAGACCTAGTAAGTGCTAGTCCGTACAATCAATCGGTTTTAATTACGAATGGGTTGGAGCCGGAGCTGCAGGAAAAGGTATATGTAGTCGGCGGTGTTAATTTGCCCATGCTGCTGGAAGCGATCAATCATCAAATTCTAAGTACACCAGTTGAAGAAGCCGTGCCAGCGATATTAACGCAAGGAACAGATAGCTTAGCTGTTTGGCATACATCAGATATTGAAGAGGACGATGAAGAGGACGGGTTTTAGTTTGTGAAGTCAAAGTACAAATAGAAGCAGGATAGGAGACTAAGATTAATGAAGTGGGGCTTTAGATGGTATGGAGAAAAAGGCGACTCCATTCCTTTAAATCATGTAAGACAAATTCCCGGTATCAATGGAGTAGTCGGTACATTACTGAATAAAATGCCAGGTGATGTTTGGGAAGTTTCCGAGATACGCGCTTTAAAAGAATCAATTGAAAAAGAAGAGTTAGAATTATTAGGAATTGAAAGTGTTGCGATCCATGATGCGATCAAAGCAGGAACCGCTGAACGCGATCATTACATCGATAACTATATTCAAACAATTAGAAATCTTTCTGAATGTGGCGTTCATTTGATTTGCTACAGCTTCAAACCGATTTTTGGCTGGGCAAAAACAACATTGAATTACGAGAATGAAGATGGTAGCTTAGCATTATTGTACGATCAAGCAGTGGTAGATAATATGGAACCAGGAGATATGTACAAATTAATCAGCAGTCAGTCCAAAGGCTTTCAGCTATCTGGTTGGGAAGAAGAACGCCTGAACAAGTTCAATTCTCTAGTTGAAATGTACGAAGGTGTGACAGAAGAAATTTTATTTGATAACTTGAAATATTTCTTGGAGAGAATTATCCCAGTTTGTGAAGAGGCCGATGTTAAAATGGGGATTCATCCGGATGATCCGCCTTGGGAGATTTTTGGCTTCCCTCGGATCACAAAAAATCTGGCTGATTTGCAACGTATTATCAGCATGGTTGATTCTCCTTACAATGGTATTACGTTGTGCACCGGAGCGCTTGGTGCTGATCCGAATAATGATATGGTAGAAATCGTTCATGCAATTGGAGATCGGATCAATTTTGTTCACTTCCGCAATGTGGAATTTTTAGGCTATCGCAAGTTTAAAGAAACTGCTCATTTATCAACAGAGGGGTCTCTTGATATGTATGCGATTATGGAAGCTTTAGTCGAAGTTGGTTTTGACGGTGTCATTCGTCCAGATCATGGTCGGACACTTTGGGGTGAAGTAGCAAGACCAGGATATGGCCTATACGATCGAGCGATGGGCATTACCTATATGCAAGGACTGCACGAAGCCATTACCAAACGTAAAGACTAGAAATCCGATAGAAGGTGAGAAAAAATAATGCCTGCAAATATGGAGCATAAGATCTATGAGCAATTAAAGCAAACAAAGCTTTTACCACTATATACAGCAACAGATTTGAGCTACTTGGCTAAAGTAGAAGAGATTCTATTGGAAAATAATGTCCCGTTGATTGAAGTAACTTTCCGAAGTGATCTAGCAGGAGAAGCAATCAAACGCTTAGCCAAATCTGGTAAGCTGATGGTTGGAGCAGGGACTGTCCGAACACTAACGGAGGCTAAGATCGCGATTGAAAACGGCGCACAGTTTGTCGTGTCTCCAGCAGTTGTTCCTGAGGTCATTGAGTATTGTTTGGAGCAAGAGATTCCTGTATTTCCAGGAACTGCAACACCTAGAGACATCCAAACAGCAACTGAATATGGGATCAACGTTGTAAAGTTTTTCCCGGCAGACATTTATGGAGGCTTAAAGGCGATAAATGCCTTGAGTGGACCTTTTTACGATGTGAAATTCCTGCCAACCGGTGGAATTAACGCAGAAAACTTTGTCGAATATTTAGAAAATCCACATGTAATCGGAGTAGGTGGCTCATTCATTCTTTCTGAGAAGGTCATTATGGAAGACAATGGAGAGAAGATGAAGGATATTCTCAAAGCATTGGTCCAACAAATAAATTAGTAGAAAAAGCATTCATGAGGCCGGCTTTTTGCCTCACGAATGCTTTTAGTTTAGATAGAATCATCACAGAAGAACTCTTCATAAATACGACACATTTTTTTCTTATTTTTATTTAAAAAGCTCATAGGTTTTTCAAATATGTAGCGTAAGATGAACTTAACCCTAAAAATAATTCTTTTTCCCCTGTGAAAGCAGGAACCCCCAGAAATAAAGCTGATGCGTGCGCATCAGCTTTATTTTGTGTATGCCCAAGCATTTGCCAGCTGCGACATAAGCTCATCAATCGAGTATTTTTTCATGTAGTGTTCTTTATCGGGACCGTCGTTAGGATCATAAACAATAATCTGATCGCTTTGCAAGTCCTTTTTAATCACCATAATGTGGCCAACATCGGTAAACTCACCGGGATTAACGGAAACTACGATTGGCTGATTTTGATTCAAATGCTCCTGAATTTTTGCCTGATCTTTGCCGAGGTCTTCAACAGTCAATCCATAGTTTTGAGCAAAGGCAGGAAAAATCGACCAGGCGGTTCCTTGCCCTGCTTGGTAATACTGGTTGCCGCTCCATTGTAAAATTTCAGTTGGATAGACGGTTCGGTGCTCCCAATAAGAAAGAATCATTGCTAAAGAAGTAATCGCACAACCGTTAGTGGCTAAATCATTTTGCGCAGAGCCGCTGCCATAGGATTTGTCGGCCCAACGAGAATCAGTTTGTATTAGTAAAGGAAAATTTTGTCCATGCTCCTGTAGGTATTGATTCGCATTAGCGGAAAAATCCTGTTGACTATTAACATTATTATTAAAGTGGAAAACTCGAGAAGAGAGGATTACCAGACTAGAAATCACTAAAAAGCTTCCCAGTAAAATCGAAAAAGGACGAATTTTTCGTCGCATAAAAAACACCTCCACTCTTTTATTAAAACGAAAAAAGGGTGAGGTGTCATCGGTCAAAAGTTGTAAGTTATTCGAATTCTTCCAGCTCTAAGCTAAGTTCTTCCCAACTTGAAAGCTGTTCTTCCTGCTCAGCCTTTTTTGCTTCCAAGTCATTTGTCAATTCTAATAGCTGAACGTGATCATTCAAAATATCCGGCTGACTCATTTGGATCTCAAGTTCGGCGATCTCTTCATCCAAAGTGGAAAGTGTTTCTTCGATTGCTTCAATCTTTCGACGTAAGCTGCGAATCAGCTTTTGTTGTTCCTTATCTTGG
Source organism: Enterococcus avium ATCC 14025 (assembly GCF_000406965.1). GTDB lineage: Bacteria > Bacillota > Bacilli > Lactobacillales > Enterococcaceae > Enterococcus_A > Enterococcus_A avium. The sequence continues at coordinate 136,411 of NZ_KE136368.1, forward strand.
TAAAACTTTTTTTTAGGCGCTTCGACAGGTGCTGCTTCTTTTGCCTGTAATTCAGCGATTTCTTCTTCTTCTTTTTTCTTTTCTAAATAGTAATCGTAATCACCAAGATATAACTTGCTGCCCTCAGGAGACAACTCGATCACTTTGTTGGCGATACGATTAATAAAGTAGCGGTCATGGGAAACGAATAGCAGCGTTCCTTGATAATCGATCAAGGCATTTTCCAATACTTCTTTGTTATCAATATCTAGGTGGTTCGTCGGTTCATCGAGAATCAAAAAATTCTCCTTATTCATAGAAAGCTTCGCTAATGCGACACGAGCCTTTTCACCACCGCTAAGCAGCGGGATCGTTTTTTCAACATCTTCGCCACTGAAAAGAAAACCACCTAATACATTGCGAATATCTTTTTCTGGAGTCGTCGGGTGTTCATCCCATAATTCAGCTAAAATCGTCTTATTGCCGTGCAGATCAGCTTGTCCTTGATCGTAATAGCCGACCGTGACATTGGTTCCAAAATGCGGGGTGCCTTTGATGAAGGGGATTTGACCGATCAACGATTTTAATAATGTAGACTTTCCAATCCCGTTTGGTCCGACAAGGGCGATCGCATCTTCACGACGAATATCCAGATCAATGGGTTCAGAAAGTGTTTCCTCATAGCCGATAGCAGCTTCTTCGACTTGTAAGACGACGTTTCCTGAAACCTTATCGATATCAAACATGAATTTCGCAGATTTTTCCTTGCCGTCTGGTCGATCTAGTCGATCCATTTTTTCTAATGTTTTTCGACGGCTTTGTGCACGTTTGGTAGTGGAGGCACGAACCAAATTACGTGCAACGAAATCTTCTAATTTTTCGATTTCAACCTGCTGTTTTTCATAAGCCTTCCAGTCGCTAGCAAGCTGGGCGGCTTTTAAATCAAGATAACGGGAATAATTTCCAGTGTAATGACGGATTTTATGACGAGAAATTTCATAAATCTCATTGACGACGCGATCTAAGAAATAGCGGTCATGGGAAACAATCAAGAGCGCACCAGAGTAGCCTTGAAGGTAATCCTCCAACCAAGCCAATGTCTCAATATCTAAATGATTCGTCGGTTCATCCAAAATCAAAATATCAGGTTTGACTAATAGCATTCGTGCCAAGGCAAGACGGGTTTTCTGACCACCGGATAATGTACTGATTTCTTTATCATAAAAGCTCTCATCGAATTTAAATCCATGTAAAACACTGCGAATCTCATTTTCATAGCCATAGCCATTCTGTTCATTAAAGTCATGCTGCAGCTGATCGTATTCCTTCAGAAGAGAAGTGTAACGACTATCGCTTTCAGGTGTTTCGCCAATCGCCACTTCAACATCTCGCATCCGAGCTTCCATCTGGCGAACCGTGTCAAAAGCCTTCAACATTTCATTCCAAATGGTCTCAGTTGAATCTAAGCCAGTATCTTGCGCGAGGTAGCCCAGTGTGGCTTGTTTGTTCTTTATCACTTGTCCCACATCTGGCGCTTCGATATTGGCGATTATTTTTAATAATGTCGATTTGCCCGCACCATTTCGTCCAACTAAACCGATTCTTGCTTTACTAGCAACTTCAAGATGAATATTTTCAAATAAAGTGTCGGCACCAAAATAGCGAGCAATTTGATTTGCTTGTAATAAAATCATTGGATAATCTTCCTTAAATTTATTTTTCCGAATGGATTTAGTCTACCATATTTTTGAAGTCGTTGCGATTGGAAGCGACCATTTCAATAAATCGTGATTTTTTCACAAAATTTCGAGCAAGTGCGTTGCAATTTCACAGAGATTCTTGCTATTATAGTTCAGTAGTCAACATTTACGAAATTTTTTTATAAAGGAGAGTTATTGTGAAAGAACATTCAATTCCAAAAGCGACTGTTAAACGATTGCCGTTGTATTATCGGTATTTGCGTATTTTAAATAATGCTGGAAAAACCAAAGTATCATCTACAGAACTAAGTGAGGCGATCCAGGTCGATAGTGCAACGATTCGCCGTGACTTTTCTTATTTCGGAGAACTTGGCAAACGTGGATATGGATACGACGTTGAAGACTTGATGCATTTCTTCGGGAAAATCTTGAATGATGACCAACTGACCAACGTAGCATTGGTTGGGGTCGGTAATTTAGGAAGCGCCTTGTTGAAATTCAAATTCCATCAAAGCAATAGTATCCGTGTCAGCTGTGCCTTTGATGTCAAAGAAGACATTGTAGGCCGTATCGTGGATGGAATCCCCGTTTATCCATTAGACAATATGGTGGAGCAAATCAAATTACAGCAAATCGAGATCGCAATCTTGACTTTGCCGGCACAACAAGCGCAACAAGTGGTTGATCAATTGGCTGATGCAGGAATCAAGGGAATCTTGAACTTTACTGCTGCTCGTCTAACTGCGCCGGATGATGTCATCATTCAAAGCGTAGACTTGACCAACGAATTACAAACCTTAATCTATTTCTTGCATCATAATAATGACAGCAAGTAAAAAAGACTGAGCGCGAGCTCAGTCTCCGACTATAGATACAGTCCGATTTGTGGATGATATCTATAGTCTTTTTTGCGTTTATAAAAAAATGTTTATAGCTCGTCGAACAGCGCTTGATAATCGATTTGTTCTTCCTCTTTGGGCAACTGCTGCAATAGATTTTCCAATGTATGAAAATCAATAAAACGAGCTTGCCGCCCAACTTCTTTGCCCTCGTGATAGACTAAGACCGCTGGGACTGTCAAAACTTCAAAGAAGCCCGCTAACTCAGGCTCGTGCATAATATCCAAATGATAGAATGGAACATCATAGCTTTCGGCAAGGTTCCTTACTTTTGGTTCATCCACATGACAAATACTGCACGTTTCTGAAGAAATAAATACGATATTATTGGTGTTGTTCGTGATGGCTTGTTTGACGTTCTTCAATGACTCCAATGAAATTCCCCCCATTCCGTTATTAAAAAAAATCTATTTACCAAATATATGGAATCAATCGATATTTGGTCTTTTTTGTGTACTCCGAGTAGCCAGGTAGTTCATTGATCAGTAAAGCTTCTTCGTTTCTAATCCGTAAAACTAAACCTACTGGGAACAGCAGCATAGGAAATACAGCAACTACTGAACCTAAAACAATAGGCATCGATAAAAATAAAAGTAAGGAGGCAGTGTACATAGGATGGCGAATTACTGCATACAACCCTGTATCTATAACTGCTTGATTTGCCTCAACTTTAACAACACGTGCAGCGTAGGAATTTTGGATCATCACCAGTGCATACATAGCATAGCCTGAAATCATAATGAAAAGACCAATCAATGAAACATTTACTGAAAGCTGTGTCCATTCAAAACGTCGATCCAACCCAGCAAGGCTGAAGGAAAGAATAAACGAAAGTCCTATGAATCCCACATATCTTTTTTGAGAATTTTCTACTTCTTTTCCATTGAGTCGTTTTTCCAACAAAGTTGGGTTTTTTCTATAAAGAAAACCGCCCATTGAAATCATCAAAATCGCTAAAGTCAGAAGAAAAATCCATGCATTCCAATAATAATAGGTTCCTGCAGTGCCGAATAATAGCAATCCTAAGAGTATAAAACCACAAAACATTTTTATACTTCCACGCAAAAGTAGCTTTCCCTTCTTCATCGGTCATTCCCCACGATCTGAATTAGATTTCTTACTTTGATTATCTAATGCGTAAATTTGAGTGTCAACCATGTAACAGAAGATATAGAACAAGCAGTTAGCGTAAGGATAGTCAGTATTGGTCAAAATGTCAATTTTATTGTCTGGAAGAAATAGTTGTTTGATTGAATAAAAAGCGTTATACTCTCTTATGTACTGCGGGTGTAGTTTAGTGGTAAAACAGAAGCTTCCCAAGCTTCCGTCGCGAGTTCGATTCTCGTCACCCGCTTAGTCTTACAAAGCTTGATTTACCGCCGTTTGTAGAGGATGGCGGTATTTTTTTGTCCTCTGTCAGCTTCATGCGAATCTAGTGTTAGCCAATAAATCGATCGCGTTCTTTCTTCTCTTTATAAATAACTGTATAGATATCGAGAGTTTTATCATTAGTCGAAGGGCTGAGAAGATTGTTTTTAAGAGTCCACAGCTTCACTATTAAGTATGATTGTATGTGTGTCATACAGAGCTAAGGTCTTTTTTGTATATCATTTCCCCAAACAAGTAATTTCCTTTATACTCAATTAAAGGAGGCGTTTTCAATGGAAGACAATTATGGAAAAATTTTAGTTGCTATTGATGACTCTGAACAATCGTATAAGGCCCTAAAGGAAGCACTCGCAATCGCTCGACGAAACGACTCTCAGCTGTATATTTTAACGGTTACTGATATGTCTATTGCAATAGCTGATGCACGTATTGTTCAGTATATGCGGGAATTAGCAGATGAACAATCAAAGAAAGTTACTGAGAAGATAGAACAGCATTTACCATCAGACATTAATTACACGATCCGTAAAGTAGAAGGAACGCCAAAAGTTTCAATTGTGCAATTTGCGAAAGAAACAGGAATTGATTTGATTGCTATGGGAGCGACAGGTAAAGGAGCAATTGAGAGAACTTTAGTGGGTTCTACCACATCTTACGTTGTTAGTCACGCACCCTGCAATGTTTTAGTTGTAAAGTAAGACTGTTTCAGTTTTCATGGGTGGATTTTGCAAGAAATGAAATGTCACGTGATAGATTCCTCAGTTGTAAATAAAAGGGGGCATTTACAGTGGTCTCACCAAAAAAAGTTACCAGTCCCAAAGAAAAACTTGAACTATTACATGTTATAGAAGATGGTACCAAAACGGGTAAAGGTTACTCCATAGCAAAGTTAAGATGGAAAAACACAGAAGCATATGGCATACGGTATGATGGTGATAACGAAGAAGATAAAGGCTTTCCTACTACAGGAAGAGGGTATCAAGCTGCATGGTTCATCTTGCCTGAAGCAGTGGCGTATCCTTATTTAAAATCTTTAATTGTGCAAAGAGATATCGATTCTCGAATTGATTCTTTGATAACCGATAATAGTGAATAAACGATACATTTAGCACCTTCTTTATGGTTATGAAGAAGATTGCTGAGGTTGTGATAGTAGAATCCCAACATAGATCGTTCTAGTAGCTGTTGATGTTTCAAGCAGTCCTTCCTTCACGTATTACGTATGGATTGTTCGTAGAAAGAATAATTCCTTAAAAAGCATCCAAAAAAATTATGTGACGTTCTGCTTATTCGCACAAATTATTTGATTTTGTCGAAAATTGATTAGAAGTCCGTCATCTGCATAGACGGATAAGACATCGTAGCTTTTGATTAGCTGCGGTGTTTTTATTTTTGGTATTTATTACTTTTCTTTTAATGTACTCTTGCTATTCAATCTATGGTTGATGTATGCTAAAGGTGTTGCGGGAGGGAACTTCCGTTTAGGGTATTATATCCTGATGAAACCAACGTTTGTGGCTGAGCGTTGGTTTTTTTGTATTACTGTGAAAGCGGATTATGCGAAAAAGAATATTTTGGGTTTCTTTTCGATTTAAAAGAAATAGTTCTTTAATGAAGGAATTTATTTTGTTTAAAAATAGTGTTTTTGGTATTTGAATTTACTAGAGTTCCATTGAACCTAGGCATATACTATGTGCTAATCACGAAGGGAGGGAAGGAAAATGATTTTTGAAAGAGTTTTTCGTTGGGTGATTCGAATCAGTTTTATAATCTCAATAGTGCTTTATTGTTTAGGAATTTTTTTCTATTCCCGATTACCAGCTGAAGTTCCGATCCAATTTGGATTTGACGGAGGCGTGAATAGCTGGGGCAGCAAAATGACTGTCTTTCTTTTTCCTACACTTTTATTAGGTGTCACATTCACTACTCGCAGTAAATATGTTGACGCGAAATATCCAGTCATGACTAGGGAGAATCGTTTACACAAAATAGCATTAATAGGCTGTTTATTGCTGGTTTGGGGAGTAGGAATCTATTTGTTTTTCATTTACGCAGCGTTACTAGAATAAAAAAATCCTCGCGAGGAGGATTACACTTTGATACCAAATAAGCTAAGTATTAATAGTAGAAGCGCCGGTAACATAGCGTTCATCGTATTTAGCATCCAATGAACCATAATGGGGCTCCAAATGTTTTTTGAAAACAGATAAATCAACCCCAAATAAACGCCTAACACCATATAAGGAATCATGGCATAGATATTGCCATTAAAATTATTCCAATGTATGAGACCAAATAAAATTCCTTGAACGAATAGCATAATTAGACGTAATGCCCTATTCGTCACTTTTCCCAGCAATAAGTAGCGGAAGGTAAGCTCTTCTGCAAAAGGAGCGAGGAACGGTGCTACTGTAGCCAGAACGGCCCAGCTTGGACTAAGTATTTGCGCAGAATCGCTGTTTGAAGAAGGAAGTTCAAGTAGTTGGCTAGGAATCAATCCACGAACAACCCGCAGCAATAAAAACGTACCTGCTACCAAGACGATGCTCAATAACAATCTGCGAAAAAGTTTTTGACGGTATAAGTGCCATTCTGCTTTTAAAAAATCACCGAACAGATAAATCATTACTAAAAATCCAGCTAAAAAAAGTAAGGTAGACGCTATCAGTCCAACCTTTGGATTATTTGTTAAGTGAAAGAGCGGAAAAAGATAGTTTCCGATCAATAATTCTAAAGGAATGACGAAAAGACCTAACCATTGTTTTTTACTTCTAAGCATTTTTATCCCCCATTCTTTCCTAAGTTTAAAAAAATAGGTGAGATGTGTAAAGCAATATGAAATAAAGAAAAATATGTTTGTGAAGATTTTGGTATACTAGAGTGAAGGAGGGAGATTGTGTTGGATTATCAAATGCAGAAAACAATGGGGAAATGTTTTCGCAGCAAAGGAAACAGCATTACTGGGCTCATCAGAATTTTTGGTAGTTGGTATGACTACAAGGTGATTAATGGATCGCCCGAGCTTGGTGATATGCTGGAGGTTATCGACTTTACCAGTCGAGAGTTGTTAGTCGTTATCAATAATAAATTAGAAGAAAGTGATGTGAATTATATTGTTAATATTTAATATCATCTTAATTGTACTTGCGATCATTGTTCTCTTATTCATCGTCAGTCAAATGGTCGTGATCGTGCAGCAGGGGGAAGTAAAAGTGGTCGAGAGTTTCGGTAAATATGTAAAAACGCTGGAACCAGGGCTGCATTTTTTGATTCCAATCTTATATGTTGTTCGTCGTCGGGTTTCATTAAAGCAAACACCGATCCAAATCGAACCACAAAGTGTGATCACGCGTGATAACGTAATCGTTGAAATCGATGAAGCAATTAAGTATCACGTGACAGATGCCCGGGCTTTTGTGTATGATAATGAGGATTCTGTCACGTCAATGATCCAAGATTGCCAATCCAACTTACGAGGTATTATCGGTAAGATGGAACTGAATGAAGTATTAAACGGAACGGAAGAAATTAACGTAAATCTTTACGAAAGCGTGAAGGACATTACAGCTGGATATGGTTTATCAATCGACCGAATCAACATCGGTGAGATTTCAGTCTCAAATGAAATCGTCAATTCAATGAATAAATTGATTACAGCCAGCCGCGATAAAGAATCATTGATTACGATTTCCGAAGGGAAAAAACAATCAGTGATCTTAGAATCAGAAGCGAAATCATCTGAAATGCAGATTGATGCGGAAGCGCGTGCGAGACAAACAAAGATCGATGCAGATGCTCGAGCAGAACGTACAAGAATCGATGCTGCAGCAGAAGCAGACCGGATCGCCAAGCTGACTGAAGCAGAAACAGCTCGAATCAGAGAAATCAATAAGGCAATTGCTGAAAGCAACTTAACAGATGAAATGATCGCCTACCTTGGGATTGAAGCCTTCAAACACGTAGTGGAAAATAATGGCAACACTGTCATTATGCCAAGTAATTTGACTGAGCTTGGCAATGTTCCGGCAATCAAAGAAATTTGGCAGCAAACCAAATAGTAGGATCAGCGTGATGGAAAAAAGATTCTATAGGAGTTGAATAACCATCGCAGCAAAGAGACAAGCACCCAAAATAGTTTCGGCAGTTGTTGTACTATTAGCGGGGATTTATGGCGTTTATTCGCAACTAAAGCCAGATAATGAGCAGAGCAACACAATAAAAGAAGTAACAGTCAGTCAGTTATCAGAGGTTCCAGATTATGACGGGCAACATCAAACGATCGAACTGAATCACAATCGTCCCAATTTTACTACAAAAGATCTTTCGTTGGAGCAGGGAGCATGGACTAGATTTTCTGACTTAGATCAGCTGAATCGTGTCGGTACTGCAAATGCAATGCTGGGAAAAGAGATAATGCCCCATCAAGAGCGGGAGCGTTTATACGTAAAACCGACTGGCTGGAGACAAAAATTTTATAATGATGAGCCTTTGTATAATCGGGCGCATTTAATTGCTTATCAGTTTTCTGGAGAGAATAATAATCTAAAAAATTTAATGACTGGAACGGCTTCACTGAACGATCCTGGCATGAATGATCATGAAAAAGAAATTGGCAACTATATTCGAAAAACCAATCATCACGTACGTTATCGTGTGACGCCCTTCTTTAAGGGGGAGGAATTAGTCGCTCGGGGTGTGCAAATGGAAGCACAAAGCATTGAAGACGACCAGATTTCATTCAATCTCTTTATCTACAATGTTCAAGATGGCATTAAAATTGATTATCAAAATGGATACTCGCAAAAGGAATAAGAAAGAAAGCTATCCGTGTTGGATGGCTTCTTTTTTGAAAAAAGAGCACTGTGTGACAAGCGTAAGATTCTGAAATTGGGTAAAATCTATAGTAACTATCAATAAATGGAAGAAAGCGGGTGTTACCATGCAATGGCACGAGGTATTTCATGGCGATCAGGAACCGACAGAACAACAAATTAAAGATTTTATTGCGACTCCTCTTTGGCAGGACTTGTCAGATCATTTAACGCAGACTTACCGGATAAAACCAAAAAAAACCTATAGCAGATGCTCAATGGGAGATGGATATTGGATGGGCTGGAATATAAAATTTCAAAAGAGCGGAAAATCATTGTGTACAGTCTACCCAAAACAAGGTTTTTTTGTAGCTATGATTTCCTTTAGTGCTAAGGAGTTAGATGACGCAGATGTGTTGATCCAAATGTGTGAGGACTACACGAAGGAGAAATACCAAGAGGCTAAAGCTAGTAAGCTTGGCAAATCAATTTCTTTTGAGGTAACGAATGAAAGAATTTTAGCGGATATCAAAGAATTAGCTGCTTTCCGCGCACCATCAACGAAAAAAATACGATCATCAATTGCCTAAGAATTTTCTTGGGCTTTTTGTTTGCGATTGCGCTAACCTTCAAAATCCGAGAAAATGAAAAGAAGAAATTCGAGGAGGAGACTAATGGAAGAGTACCAGAAAGAACGATACACAGTCGCAGCGATGACGCTTAGCAAAAAACTAATACGAAGAAACTTTCATCCTATTATTTGTGAAAATCTAGAAGAAGCTAGAGCCCAGGCTTTGGAATTGATTGATCCAAAAAAGTCAGTCGGTTTTGGGGGTTCAATCACAGTTGAACAATCTGGAATTATTGAAGCACTGTACAGTCGAAATCAAAAAATGATTGATCGTGAAAAAACAACTACGTTAGAAGAACGACAGCAAGTGATGAAACAAGCATTAACGGCCGATTATTTCTTAACGAGTATCAATGGAATAACGGAAGAGGGCGAGTTAGTGAATGTTGACAGTGTGGGAAACCGAGTTGCGGCAATTACTTATGGACCTAATAAAGTCCCCGCTTTTGTTAGTATTAAAAAAAATGTATGGAGATTTAGCGACAACACTCGAAATAGTACGTAAAAATACTGCACCATTAAATGCGCACCGTTTAGGATTGAAAAAGACACCTTGTATCCAAAAGGGAATATGTGGAGACTGTTTACAAATGGAATGCATTTGCAATACGATCGCAATTACGCGACGTTCAATGATGAAGGATCGGATTTTTATCTATTTAATTATTGATGATGTGGGTTTGTAGCTGATTGGAATGAAAATGAAGAAGCAAACAAAAAAACAACCGGATAATTCATTCTCCGGTTGTTTTCTTAATAGTCTAGCTTAATGAACTACTATTTTCCATTACTTCATCGATTAAGCCATAAGCTTTGGCTTCTTCGGCAGTCATAAAGTTGTCGCGATCTGTGTCACGTTCGATGACTTCGATGGGTTGTCCAGTCCGTTCAGCCAAGATATTATTCAAACGTTCGCGTGTTTTCAAGATATGGCGAGCCGCAATTTCAATTTCAGTAGCTTGACCTTGCGCACCACCTAGAGGTTGGTGAATCATGATTTCAGCATTTGGCAAAGCGAAACGTTTCCCCTTCGCGCCAGCGGTCAATAGGAAGCTTCCCATTGAAGCTGCCATACCAAGTACGATGGTTTGAACGTCAGCTTTAACAAAGTTCATGGTATCAAAAATGGCTAAGCCAGCAGATACGCTACCACCTGGAGAGTTAATGTAAAGATAAATATCCTTTTCAGAATCTTGGGCATCCAAGAAAAGTAATTGGGCGATAATAGTGTTCGCCATATCATCGTTTACCTCACCGCTCAACATGATGATGCGGTCTTTTAATAAACGGGAATAAATGTCGTAAGCACGTTCGCCACGAGATGATTGTTCAATGACTGTAGGCACTAAATTCATAGTGAATCCTCCTTAAAATAGTATTCGTAAATTAGTTTAGCACAAACGAGGTTGGATTGCTAAAACATAAAGAAAGTATACAACGTTGGTCAGTTTTGGTCAAATAGAAGGCTTCGTTTTTTTAAACGGCTCAAACTATCCTAGAAACATGAAAATATGGTACTATTAATAGCGCAGACAAGCGGATATCATTTTCACTTTTCCAAAGTTCGAGAAAGTAACATTTTGGTGGAAAGATATATGGACTGAGAACTGGTTTTATTTGAAAAAATAATTCCACTAATATTATGAAACAGGAGGGAAAAAATGTGGAAATCGCATTTATTGGACTAATCGGCGTATTGATTGGAGCAGGTATTACAGGGATTGCTGTTTTCTTTGTTTTTAAGTATATTGATCTACGCCATAAACGGGAAAGAGAGCTGGAGCATCAAGTCAAAGAAATTGAGACAATTAATCTCTTGAATAAAAAAATCAACGAAATTCTATCTAAACGGAATGTTTTGATGCAAGATTATGTATCATTTAATTCATTTGACGATTGTTACATCACCATAGACGATTTCATTTACTTGAATTCTTTTACCGCACAAAATAATTTTTATTTACCAAATTATTTGATTGAGGAATTCTTTAAAAATATTTCGCATCGAAAAGTTATTTTATCTCCTGAAGAAACGGTCAAAATCGGCGGCTACACTTATAAGGGCGGACGGATCGTTATGGAAACTTTTTCTGAACAATTGATTGAAATTTTAGACGAGAAAAGACAAAAGCTATCTCGTTCAACGAAACAACCCTTAAGTTATTTCAAAGCGCAATAGTGTTTTTCATAAAACATAAAACAAATTTAAATCAGATTATTTTTATAATAATTTGTAACTACGGACGAGGTGATACTAGATGACAGTAATTATCGCTCATCGCGGGAGTGCAGGGACTCATCCAGAGAATACGTTGCCTGCGTTCATGGAGGCAGTACGATCAGGTGCGGATGGGATAGAGCTGGATGTGCATCTAACGGCAGACCAGCAATTAGTAGTTATCCATGATGAGAGCGTTGATCGCACAACAAATGGTAAGGGTTTGATTCGTGAATTAACACTAGAAGAAATCAAGAAATTAGATGCCGGCAGCTGGTTTGATAAAAAATATCAAGCGACTAAAATATCGACACTGCAAGAGGTATTGAATTTACTATTACAAATGCGGTTTCGGGGCTTTTTATGCATTGAGATTAAGACTAATAAATTTCACTATCCAGGAATTGAGGAAAAAATTTCTCAAGTCATGACTAGCAAGGAATGGCCATTTACTTATTGGTATGCCAGCTTCAATTATGATTCTTTACGGATTATGCACGAGTATGAACCAGATGCACAGTATGATTTGATTCAAAAAAATGATTTAGAAAAATACCAAATTGTTTTGGACAGTAATTTTATTGAAGGGCTTCATCCAAGTTCTGATTGGGTAAAACAGCATCCGGAGATTGTCAAAAACTTCAAAAAGTCGATTCGACCTTGGACACCCAACTTATACGAAACGCTGATGATGTGTTTTGAAAACAATTTAGCTGGTGTCATTACTGATTTTCCAGAAAAAGCTATTCGAACGAGAAGCAGGTTCAAGCAATGAAAGTGATCGCAATTGTAGGGCCAACAGCTGTTGGAAAAACGAGTTTAAGTATCGAATTAGCAAAGCAATTCAACGGAGAAATTATCAGTGGTGATTCTATGCAGGTTTATCGCGGATTAGACATTGGCACCGCTAAAGTTACAGCTGAAGAGATGGAGGGAATTCCCCATCATTTGATTGATGTACGTGATGTTGACGAAAGCTATTCTGCGGCGGATTTTCAAAAAGCCGCCAGAAAAGCGATTCAAGAAATTAGCGACCGTGGAAAATTGCCAATTATTGTTGGCGGGACGGGTCTTTATATACAGTCCTTGCTATGGGATTATAAGCTTGGCAATGAAGGTGAGCTTGAGGATGATTCCCTTCGTGCGAAGTATGAAGCTTTTGCCGAAGAAAATGGAAATCTGGCCTTATGGGAAAAGTTACAGCTAACCGATCCATTGGCCGCTGAGAAGATCCACTGCAATAATCGTAAGAAAATGATTCGAGCATTAGAGGTTTTCGAGTTAACCGGACATTCAATTTTAGAACCGAAGGAACAGCCGAAGGAACTTTATGATAGTTTTCTGATCGGTTTAAATACTGACCGGTCGATTTTGTATCAACGGATCAATCAACGCGTGGATCTCATGGTAGAACAGGGGCTGTTAGCAGAAGCCAAGAATTTAGCAAAAAATCCAACTGTTCAAGCTGCGCAGGGGATTGGCTATAAGGAATTTTTTCCTTATTTATCGGGCGGTTCTTCATTGGAAGCGGCGCTGGAAGAAGTAAAGCTACATTCAAGACGTTATGCTAAGCGCCAACTGACTTGGTTTCGCAATCGTATGTCCGTTCGTTGGTATGACTTGATTCAACAGCCGGAAAAAATTGATGAGATCAAAACAGAGATTGCTACTTGGTTGGCAAAAGACAATCCAATTTCTAATGAGAAATAAGCAATAATGGGTTGATTCATAGGAAGCATTCAGAGCAAGACTTTTTCATTTTGAAAAATATCGTATTACTAATTAGGAGGAAACGGTTTGTCAGAAAGAGTCATATTAGTCGGCGTCGAGACAGACGAGAGTAAATATAATTATTTAGAATCAATGCATGAGTTGGCCGGACTAACCAAAACAGCTCATGGTGAAATTGTTTTTTCATTAACTCAAAAGCGTCCTAAAGTAGATCGGCAAACGATTATTGGAAAAGGAAAATTGGAAGAACTGGCGCAACTGGTGGATGCGCATGAGGCTGAATTAGTGATTTTTAATCATTCCTTATCTCCTAGACAGAGTCAAACAATCGAAGCGCAGGTAGGTGTCCCAGTAATTGATCGTATCCAACTGATTTTAGACATCTTCGCTCAGCGGGCTCGTTCAAAGGAAGGAAAGCTGCAAGTTGAGTTGGCTCAGCTAGACTATTTATTACCGCGATTAGTAGGACAGGGGCAAAGCTTATCTCGTCTTGGCGGCGGGATTGGAACGCGTGGACCTGGGGAAACAAAGCTGGAAACAGATCGTCGTCACATTCGTCGTCGTATTACCGCGATAAAAAAAGAGTTAAAAGAAGTCGAAGCTCACCGTGAACGGAGTCGCCAAAAACGTCAACAATCTAGTATTTTCCAGATGGGTTTGATCGGTTATACGAACGCTGGTAAATCGACTATTTTAAACTTGTTGACGAATGCTGACACGTATTCTGAAGATAAGTTGTTTGCGACCTTAGATCCATTAACGAAGCGTTGGCATTTGCCTCAAGGGATGGAGACTACGATCACAGATACGGTTGGCTTTATTCAAGACTTGCCGACACAATTAGTTGATGCTTTTCAATCGACTTTAGAAGAAAGCAAGGGAATGGATCTTCTATTGCATATTGTAGATGCTAGTGCGGAAGATCGTCAGCAGCAGGAAAAGACAGTGATTGATTTATTGAAGGAACTTGAAATGGATGATATTCCCATGCTGACGATATACAACAAAGCCGATCGAATCGATGAATTTTCTTTTGCGCCGACTTTATTCCCAAGCGTGTTGATTTCTGCGAAGACCAACAAAGGCAAGGAACTATTAGCTGAGGCGATCAAACGTGAAATTATGAATCTACTGGAACCCTATATACTGACTTTGAATGCAGATGAGGGGCAGGCTTTGAGCGAAATGAAACGAGAGACTCTTGTTCTAAGTGAAAACTTTGATGAAGAAAATGAGCAGTATATCATTCGAGGATTTGCGAAGAAAAAATCTCTTTGGATTAGGAGAATGGAAGATGAACTGGACGACTAAGCTAGCACCAGAGCTGGTTGAGAAAATTGATCAAATCGATCAAAAAATTGCAAAACGGCTACAAGAAGTACGAGAAATTGCTTTGTCGAATCAGGCAAAAGTATTAACGGCTTTTCGTGAGAATCATGTGTCGGAAAGTCATTTTCTGCCCTCAACTGGTTATGGAAATGATGATCTAGGACGAGATGTTTTGGAGTCTGTTTATGCGCAGACATTCGGTGCTGAAGCTGCCTTAGTTCGTCCTCAAATTGTTTCGGGAACCCACGCAATTGCAACCTCGCTATTTGGTGTGCTGCGTCCTGGTGATGATTTATTGTATATCACGGGGACTCCTTATGACACGTTATTAGAGGTTATTGGCATTCAAGGCAATGGCATCGGATCATTTAAGGAATACAATATTGGTTACGAAAAGGTAGATCTTTTAGAAGATGGAAATGTCAATTTTGCCAGTGTAAAGGAAAAGATTACCGACAAAACGAAAGTGGTGGCGATTCAACGCTCACGCGGGTATGCTTCACGTCCATCCTTTACCATTGAAAAAATCAAAGAGATGTGTGATTTTGTCAAAAGTATTGCGCCAAATATCGTAATTTTTGTAGATAATTGCTACGGTGAATTTGCGGAGCTATTGGAACCTACCCAAGTTGGTGCGGATCTTATGGCGGGTTCTTTGATTAAAAATCCTGGTGGTGGAATTGCTAAAACTGGTGGCTATATTGCTGGGAAACAAGCGCTAATTGAGCGATGTGCTTATCGTTTAACCACTCCTGGCGTAGGTGCCGAAGGAGGGGCTATGTTGGGCAGCGTCTTTGATATGCTGCAGGGCTTTTTTTTAGCACCGCATGTCGTGAGTCAAGCGATTCAAGGGGCGATTTTCTCTTCGGCGTTGTTAGCTGAATATCAGTTGGAATCGACACCCAAATGGGATCAACCACGAACGGATTTGATCCAGTTAATTGATTTTCGTGATCGTGAAAAGATGATTCAATTCTGCCAAGCAATCCAAAAATATTCGCCAATTGATGCGTATGTTGCCCCGATACCTTCTTATATGGCAGGCTATGAGGATGACATTATCATGGCTGCAGGAACGTTTATTCAAGGAGCAAGCATTGAGTTAAGTGCAGACGGACCATTAAGAGAACCTTATTCACTCTACTTACAGGGTGGTTTAACTTTCGAACATGTTAAAGTCGCAGTGACCAATGCTGTAAATGAAGTTTATCATGAATCATAAAACCGAAGTCCTAGCGATTTCGGTTTTTTTATATGGAAGTCAATTCCAATGCTTTCTCCACAAAAAATAATTTTTGATCATGGTTAAAATAAACTAAATAGGTATGGTTCTCCATAAAGTAATCATAGATGAGACCGATATAGCCAGCCATTGGATATCCTTTTTTAATTTTGACGCACGTACCGATGTCAAATTTTTGCACTTTTCTCCCAGTCTCCTTTTTTTGATCAGTATATCAAAAAAAACTGTTCTTTAAAAAGGTTGATATACTGCACTTTTTCCGCAAAAAGCGAACATTACTAAATTCTATGTAAGAAAATCTAACATTAGCCCTTGACGATTGGTCTATCGGGTGGTATTCTTTTTCCAACATCAAAAAACAAGGAGGAGATGTTATGCGGGAAAAAGAATTGCGACGTTCGCTTGCTGTTTTTCCAATTGGTACAGTTATGAAGTTAACAGATTTGACTGCAAGACAGATACGGTACTATGAGGAGCAAGAATTGATCCACCCAGAACGAAGTGAAGGTAACCGTAGGATGTATTCTCTAAATGACATTGATGTACTGCTAGAAATCAAAGATTATTTATCTGATGGACTTAACATGGCAGGGATCAAGCGTGTCTATCAAATGCGACAAGAAGAAGTCAAAGCTGCCAAAGAGAAACCACCATTGACTGATAAAGATGTTCGTCGAATTTTTTATGACGAAATGTTAACTCAAGGCGGGTTTCAACAACAAAATCCATATCAATCACAAGGTCCTAAGCTGTAGTGGTTGTGGAATATAAAAAAATGAAGTGCGAGGAAGGGATTAGATATTATGCCGAAAAAAGATCTAGCTAAAGAGGATATTAAACGAATTGTAGAAGAAGAAAATGTCCGTTTTTTACGTTTGATGTTCACAGACATCATGGGGACAATCAAAAACGTTGAAGTACCAG
This sequence comes from Enterococcus avium ATCC 14025, assembly GCF_000406965.1. Classification (GTDB taxonomy): domain Bacteria; phylum Bacillota; class Bacilli; order Lactobacillales; family Enterococcaceae; genus Enterococcus_A; species Enterococcus_A avium. Next base: position 153,265 of record NZ_KE136368.1, read on the forward strand.
TTAGTCAAATGGAAAAAGTCCTAGATAACAAAATGATGTTCGACGGTTCATCTATTGAAGGATTTGTCCGTATTGAAGAAAGTGATATGTATCTGTACCCAGATTTATCTACATGGATGATTTTCCCATGGGAAAGTGATCACGGAAAAGTCGGTCGTTTAATTTGTGATATTTACAGTCCAGATGGCACTCCGTTCCCAGGCGATCCGCGTGGAAACTTAAAGCGCGTCCTAAAAGGAATGGAAGAATTTGGCTTCACATCATTTAATTTGGGACCTGAACCAGAATTCTTCTTATTCAAAATGGATGAAAATGGTGATCCTACATTGGACTTGAATGACAAGGGTGGTTACTTCGATTTTGCGCCAACTGACTTAGGAGAAAATTGCCGTCGCGATATCGTGTTAGAGCTTGAAAGCTTGGGATTTGAAGTAGAAGCTTCTCACCATGAAGTAGCTCCGGGACAACACGAGATTGATTTCAAATACGCGGATGCTATTGAAGCTTGTGACAATATTCAAACATTCAAATTAGTGGTTAAAACAATTGCTCGTAAGCATGGTCTGCATGCGACATTTATGCCAAAACCTCTGTATGGTATTAATGGTTCTGGTATGCACTGCAATATGTCACTATTCAATGACGAAGGCAATGTCTTCTATGACGAAGATGGCCCAATGAAATTAAGTAAAACAGCGTACCAATTTTTAGCAGGTCTTTTAAAACACGCGCGTGCATACACGGCAGTATGTAATCCAATTGTTAACTCTTATAAACGTTTAGTTCCTGGCTTTGAAGCTCCTGTTTATGTGGCTTGGAGCGGACGTAATCGTTCTCCTTTAATTCGTATTCCTGAGTCTCGCGGTTTATCTACACGTTTGGAATTACGTTCAGTTGACCCAGCTGCTAATCCATATTTAACAATGGCGGTTCTGTTAGAAGCTGGCTTAGATGGTATTCGCAATGACTTGACTCCACCAGCAGCAGTTGATCGCAATATCTATGTGATGACTGAAGAAGAACGTAAAGAAGCAGAAATTTACGATTTACCTTCAACGATCCACAATGCGATCAAAGCACTACGTGAGGATCAAATTATGATTGATGCCTTAGGAAGTCATATCTATACGAATTTCAATGAAGCAAAACGTATGGAATGGGCAGCTTTCCGTCAAACTGTTTCAGAATGGGAACGCGATCAATACTTAGAGCTTTATTAATCCTAACTCGCAATACTCTTGAGGAACTCCTCAAGAGTTTTTTTTTATATCCGAAAAAAGAATCTTATAATGAGCGCCAGCTCTTCTCGTGTGGGTTTGATAGAGGTCAAATCAACAAAGCAGATTCTCGTACAGTAACGTATAATAATAAGTAGTAGACAGTATTTATGTAGAAAGGAGAGTATCTATGATAAAAGGAAATAAAACAATACTGAAGGCGGCGACTTTAGCAGATCGCCAGCGTGTATACGATTGGTGTTTTCAATCAGAAACGACCAAATCCCATAGCGGACCGCCGGATTATCCTGAAAAAAAGATTGCGACTTTTCAAGAGTTTTACGAAGATTATTATGAGGAATATTATTTTAATGGAACCCGACCAGAGAAGGGCCAGGGCTTTATCATCATGAATGATCAAGAAGCTGTGGGATTCATTAGTTATTCGGCTTTTCATTTGAAACCACATTCTGCGGAGCTGGATATCTGGATGAAAGATGAAGCAAATTGTGGAAAAGGCTTTGGAAATGATGCAATTCTAGCCTTGAGTAATTATTTAAATCAACAGTTAGCCATTAAACTTCTAATTCTCGCACCCTCCAATAAAAATAGTCGAGCAATTAAATCCTATGAAAAATCAGGTTTCGAGCGTACAAATAAAATGATGTCTGATTTTCTTTCAAAGGACTATCAATCGCTTTATGGCGCTGGCGATTATGGTGTTTCAGGAACAGCAATATTGATAAAGTGCTTTGCAAAGTAAAAAACTCCCGAACAAACGGAAGTCCTTTACGAAAAGCTAATTTAAAATGGCCAATCCAAAGGAAAGATAGGTTGCATAAGCGATCCAAATCAGATAAGGAATAAAGCAAATTGCAGCTCCTTTAGATATGCCGCGAAACTCACGAATACTGAAAATAATCGTTATCAGAAGAAAAAGACTGATGAATGATGCAATCCAGAAGTGTGATCCGCCGAAGAAAATAATGCTCCAAATAAAATTAAGCACTAGCTGAATACCAAAAAGAAAATACGCGAGCGTTTTACTTTTTGGCTCTTTACTGTCAATCACAAGAAATAACGCTAGACCAATCAACGCGTAAAGTACAGTCCAAATGATTCCGACGATATTTCCTGGCGGTGCTAAAAATGGCTTGTTTAGCTGGGCGTAGATAGCGGGAATATCACCAGCAAAAAATCCTGATATAGAACCTATTAATTCTACACCAATGATACAAGCGAGTAGTTTAAAAAATCGATTTAACATGGTTTACCTCCTTTATTACTTGAAGTTTGTTGTACTCAAGTGTACTCTCTACTTATTCAGTATAACGAGGATTATCCTTAAAAGAAAAAAAGATGCTTAAGAAAAACAATCTAACTTAGTAAAAGCATGTTATAATAATTCGGAAGATTTTCTAAAGCCAAGAGATTGGCAACTTGCAAAATTTGTAAGTTTTGTCTTCTTTTAGTAAAATGTAATTGTTGATAATTCCAAGGAGAGGTGTGAGAAAATGGGATACACAGATGAAACAGTCCGTTTTGATTTTGATGACAATCGTAAAAAAGAGATTAGCGAAACATTAACGATTGTCTACAATGCTTTAGCTGAAAAAGGCTATAATCCAATCAACCAAATCGTCGGCTATTTATTATCAGGAGATCCTGCGTATATTCCTCGTTATCAAGATGCACGAAACTTGATTCGTCGTCACGAGCGCGATGAAGTGATGGAAGTTTTAGTGAAATATTACTTGAAGGATCATGGTATAGATATTCGATGAGAGTAATGGGATTAGATGTCGGCTCAAAAACTGTCGGAATTGCGGTCAGCGATCCATTTGGCTGGACGGCTCAAGGAGTCGAGATCATCCGAATTGATGAAGAAAAAGGGAAGTTTGGCTTTGAACGCTTAGGTGAATTGGTCAAAGAATACCAAGTTACTAAGTTTGTGGTGGGGCTTCCTAAAAACATGAATAATTCGATTGGTCCTAGAGCAGAAGCTTCGATGGTTTACGCCGAAAAAATCAAGGAACTTTTTGATTTACCAGTAGAATTCCAGGATGAACGACTAACGACAGTGCAAGCTGAACGAATGTTGGTGGAACAAGCGGATGTCTCGCGATCAAAAAGAAAAAAAGTAATCGACAAACTTGCTGCGGTCATGATTCTACAAAATTATCTTGATCGAACGAGTAACAAACTTTAGAAAAGAGGAATAGATATGGCACATGAACACACACATGACCATGATCACGAGCACGATCATGACCACGAACATGAAGTAATTACTTTAGTGGATGATGAAGGAAATGAAACACTCTACGAAATTCTTTTGACAATTGATGGTCAAGAAGAATTTAATCGCAATTATGTATTGCTTTATCCAGCGGGTGCGCCTGAAGATGAAGATGTTGAATTGCAAGCCTATGCATATGTTGAAAACGAAGACGGTAGCGAAGGCGAACTACAACAAATTGAAACAGACGCTGAATGGGATATGATTGAAGAAGTCTTCAATACATTCATGGCAGAAGAAGAATAGAGAAATAAGCGGAATCCAGTTAAAAAGGATTCCGCTTTTATAATACAGAATTTATTTATTTTGTACTATCTCCATCACAAAGATGAGGAGGCTGATAGTAAAAAATGTCAGTAGGATAAAGTGAATGAATGTGAATAAATTTAATTGCTCCCTAGCTAAATAAGCACAAAATGAAGCGATGAAATATAAAAACCCTAAAGTAACCGCACTCTTTAGAATGTTTTTCAGAGATTTCTTCATTCATCCCTCCTCTCTTTCAAAAGATTATGAACTTAGAACTTGAGTGTCAATTATATAATTGTTTATTCTTGCTTAAATGATAAATCAAAAGGCTCTGTCTGGTTGATTTATTTAGAAGATTTAGTTGGCAAAAAGATAGTTTTATACTCGGATTCTATTATTATTTTTATGGAATATAAGCAAAAAGACTATATAAGCTAATCATTTGTCACCCATCAAAGGAAAGCGTAACATTAGTTTTGTAAACGTTATCACTTTGGAGGTAGGAAATCAGATGGAGAAAATTTATCAAGCCAGTACAGCAGAAGGTGCAATCGATTTTATAAATATGTTTGATTTAGAAGAAGCTGCAAAAGAAGTCATACCAAAAGGCGGATATGGTTATATAAGCAGCGGTGCCGGAGATATTTTTACGTATCAGGAAAATGAAAAGGCTTTTAATCATAAGCTGATAATCCCTCATGTATTAAGAGATGTTGAACTGCCGGATACAAGGACGAAGTTTGATGGCGAGGATTTAACAGCTCCTATAATTATGGCTCCAATCGCCGCACATGGATTGGCAAATGTGGCAGGCGAACGAGCTTCAGCCAAAGGTGTTGCCCGTTTTGGGACCATTTATACGGCTAGTTCCTATGCCTCTTGTACTTTGGAAGAAATCCGTGAAGCTGGCGGAGAAGATGCACCACAATGGTTCCAGTTTTATATGAGTAAAGATAATGGAATCAATCAAGATATTTTATCTATGGCTAAGCGCAATGGAGCAAAAGCAATTGTGTTGACTGCCGATGCAACTGTTGGCGGCAATCGTGAAACGGATCGGCGCAATGGCTTCACTTTTCCTTTAGCAATGCCGATTGTCCAAGCGTATCAATCAGGAATTGGACAGACAATGGATGCAGTTTATGGCTCATCAAAACAAAAATTAAGCCCTCAAGATGTCGAATTTATTGCCAGCTATTCTGATCTTCCGGTTTATGTTAAAGGAGTTCAGTCTGAAGAAGATGTTGAAAGAGCACTTGGTTCGGGAGCATCAGGAATTTGGGTCTCCAACCATGGTGGACGTCAATTAGACGGTGGGCCAGCATCTTTTGATTCATTACAATATGTTGCCGAAGCAGTGGCGGGAAGAGCACCAATCGTTTTTGATAGTGGTGTACGCCGCGGTCAGCATGTCTTTAAGGCACTTGCCTCGGGCGCTGATTTAGTTGCAATTGGTCGACCGGTGATTTATGGGCTGGCGTTAGGCGGTTCTACTGGTGTACAGCAAGTCTTTGATTTCTTCAAAAAGGAATTGGAAATGGTAATGCAATTAGCCGGTACTCAAACAGTAGAGGATATTAAAAAAATTGTTTTAAGAGAGAATCGTTATTTATAGAAGAAGTCGTTTACATCTATAACTTGCATTTTAGATGTAAAATTTTCTCTGTGACTAAATGATAAATAGCCAGTCGGAAGTTCAAACTCAGTGACTTCAATAAGTTGCATAGAGTTTTTCAAACAGTCGAAATAGGATAGTTTAGAAATCCTTTCGAAAAATACACAATAAAAGCATAATCGAATGTTCTTATTTCTATCAAACTTGGTAGAATAAGAACATTTTTTTATCGAAAGGGATACCATTATCCTATCTATTTTTGAAAGATCAAGTTAATTTCAAATAGAGTACATTCTAAAAATAATAAATAAAATCTGTTATTTAAAGTTTGTTCTATTACACAATGTTGAGTAGCTTATTCTGTGTTAATAGCTGTTTTTCATAGGCGCTTTACTATATGTTTTGGTTTTTTGTATGTTATAAATGAGGCATCGTTTAATTAACTTATTAAAAAAGAAGTGGAGATGACAACAGTGAGAAAATGGTTGATGGGATTAATGGTGATTACAACGGGATTCGTTCTAACTGCATGTGGGAGCACACAATCAAGTGAGGATGATAGCTGGAAAAAAGTTAAGGATAAAAATGAACTGATAGTTGCTACGTCTGGGACACTTTTCCCGTCTTCTTATTATAATGATGAAAACGAGTTGAGCGGCTATGATGTAGATGTAGCAAAGGCTGTTGCAAAGAAATTAGATTTAAAGATCAAGTTTAAGGAATACAATGTTGACGGGCAGGTTACCGCTGTTAATCGCGGAGAAGCTGATTTTGCAGCGAATGATTTTGGTATGTCAAAGGATCGGGCTGAGAAATTTTCATTATCTTCTCCCATTAAATATTCCTTCGACAGTATGATAGTTCGAAAAAGCGATGATTCTGGAATTCATTCCTTAAAGGATTTAAAAGGTAAAAAAGCCGCTGGTGAACCCAATACGAGTTATATGAAAATTGCCGATAAATACGGGGCAAAAGCAGTGACCTACGATAACGCTACAAATGATCAATACTTGACTGACGTAGCTAATGGACGAACGGACGTAATTTTGAATGACTATTACTTGCAAAAGATGTCTCTGGCAGCTTTGCCAGATATTCCAGTAAAAATTCTAGAAGATGTTTATTTTAATGCGAATTCTACTGGCTTCCTATTCGATAAGAAAAATCAGGTGTTAAAAACAAAAGTGAATACTGCACTTGAAGAGTTGAAGAAGGATGGAACGCTAAAGGAAATAGCTGAACAGTATTTCGGTACGGATGTTTCAACAAAACCTAAGCAAGAAGTAACTGAAAAGGTCTCGGCGGATTAATGTATATACCAACTATTGATTTAAGCCTAATGTTAGAATCGATTCCTTTTTTATTAAGTGGATTGGGCTATACTATTGGAATCAGTTTGGCGGCATTTTTCTTTGGTAATTTGTTAGGTATACTTATGACCATTTTAGGATTTGTTCCTTTTCGAATAGTAAAACTATTTGTTCGTTTCTATTTATCTTTTTTAAGAGGGACGCCAGCATTGGTTTTACTGTTTTTACTTTATTTCGGACTTCCATATCAGCTGAATGCAGTAGTAGCGGCGATTATTTGTTTTAGTTTTACCAGCAGCGCTTTTATTGGTGAAATCTATCGCGGGTCGATTGCCGGAGTAAATGCTGGTCAATGGGATGCAGCTTATGCACTAGGAAATCGTTTCTTTCCCACGATGCGTTATATCATTTTGCCACAAGCCTTCCGGATTTCAATTCCAGCTTTGAGTAACGTAGCGATGGACTTGTTAAAAGGTACTTCATTAGCGGCAATGATTACAGTACCTGATATTTTTCAAAAGGCAAAAATCATTGGTGGACGTACTTTTGATTATTTGTCGATGTATCTTCTAGTAGCATTAATTTACTGGCTGCTTTGTGTGGGGATCGGCCATATTCAGCATCAGCTAGAGAATTATTTTCAGCAAAAATATATTGTGTAATTACATCTTTAATCAAGCGGGGCCTTAAACGGCTCCGCTTTTTTATCGAGCTTTATAGATAATATTGATAAACAACTTAAGAAATTGGATAATAGAGGATGTAAATAAATGATGTGAAGAGGATCATAGGATGACAAAGAAAATTATTTTAATTGAAGATGATGAAAATCTCCGTCGAGGAATCTCCTTTTACCTAGAGCAAGAAGGATACGAAGTTATAGTAATTAATCGTGTTCAAGGTTCAATCGAAAAGATAAGAAAGAATTCACCAGACTTAATTATTTTAGATGTCACTTTACCTGACGGAAATGGCTTTGAACTATGTCAGGAAATTCGGAAATTTTCAGCTGTTCCAATTTTCTTTCTGACGGCACATGATTTAGAGTCGGATATTCTCACAGGACTCTCGATCGGCGGAGATGATTACCTAACGAAGCCATTTTCGTTAGCAATTTTAAAGGCGAAAGTTGCGTTGGTTTTTAAAAAGAAAGAGGATCAGTCAAGGAAGATTGAGTTACCGCCTTTTATGCTTAATTTGGATACTCATCGTTTGTTCAAAAATGGCCAAGAGATCCCCATGAGTTCAACAGAATTCCGACTGATTAATTATTTGATGAAAAATGCTGGGATTGTTTTAGAAAAAGAAGCGTTGTTAGAAACATTGTGGGATGATCAAGGAAAATTTGTTGATGAGAATGCGCTATCGGTTAATATTCGTAGGATTCGAGTAAAGCTTGAAGAGGATCCAAAAAAACCAAAATATATTGAAACGGTTCGAGGGGTTGGATACCTCTGGAAGCGAAGGGAGTGATTAAGAGTGCTCTATAGCATAACAGTTTTATTTTCTATATGCGTATTATTGATTTTTTTCTTCCAAATGCGAAAGCAGCATGAAAAGGAATTATCTACTATTGAAAAAGTTTTAGATAGTGTTATAAAGGGAGATTTTCCGAAAAATGCTGATTCTTACCAAGAAGGGCAAGAAAGCAAGTTGATTTTCAAAACATTACGAATCGCAGAAGCAAATCAACTTTATCAAGAAACAGCTGCGCGCGAAAAGCAACGTGTTCAAGAATTAATGGTTGATGCCGCTCATCAAATGCGGACACCCATCACGAGCATGCTGATGTTCACAGAACTATTGCAAAATAAACAATTACCATTAAGTGAGTCGCAAGAATTCTTAAGACGCTTGTCTTTTGACTCTCAACGTCTAAATTGGTTGGTAGAAGAATTTTTACACATGTCAAAATTCGAAACGGAATCGATGGAGTTAACAAAGGTGCGCCAAAATCTTAGTGAGACAATCCAACAAGCAATTCTTCAAAGCAGTGGAGCTGAGGATGAGCAGAAACGTTTTGTAGTAAAAGATGCAGATGTTGAAATTACTCATGATATAAAATGGACTCGTGAAGCAATTGGGAATGTGTTAGAAAACGCCATAAAGTACGCCTATAAAGACTCACAAATAGAGATATCGGTCGATCGTCTAATTTCTTATACAAGAATTTCAATCAAAAATTTTGGAAAAACCATTTCTAAAGAGGAATTACCTCAGCTTTTTGCAAAATACTATCGTGGGTCTCAGTATCGAAATACGATCGAAGGGTTTGGGATCGGTCTTTACTTAACAAAATTGATATGTGAGGCACAAGGAGGCTATGTTTTGGCGGATTCTCAAGCAGAACAGACGACGATTTCTCTATTCTTACAGAACTGACAGATTTGTTTGCAGCGACTGACATTTTACTGTAAGGGTCCCTTGCTATAGTTAAAGTATCAAGAAGGGAGGCTGTTGGTATGAACGTAGTTAAAACGAATCATCTAACAAAAACTTATGGTGAAGGGGAAAATCAGGTTCACGCAGTCGATAATGTAAATTTGACAATTGAAGACAATGAGTTTGTGACGATTGTTGGGACTTCCGGATCTGGAAAAAGTACATTATTAAATCTTTTGGGAGGTTTAGATCGACCAACCTCCGGAGAAATTGAAATTTCTGGAAAGCAATTGAAGCATTTAAGCGAAGAAGAATTAACGATTTTCAGACGTAGAAATGTCGGCTTTGTTTTTCAACAATATAATTTAGTGCCGATTCTAAGTGTTTATGAAAATATCGTACTGCCAATTCAATTAGATGGTAATACAGTAGATGAACCCTTTGTCGATGAGGTAATCAGAACATTAGGTTTAAAAGGCCGTGAGAGTCGCTTACCGTCGATGCTTTCAGGGGGACAGCAGCAGCGAGTTGCGATCGCTCGTGCATTGGCAGCCAAACCAGCAATTATTTTGGCAGATGAACCAACAGGGAATTTAGATAGCAAAAGTAGTCAAGATGTTCTTGGTTTATTGAAACAATCTGCAAAGAAATTCAATCAAACTGTTATTATGATCACTCATAATGATCAAATCGCTCAATTGGCAGATCGAGTAATCCGTATCGAGGATGGCAAACTTTTTGATGTGCAGATAACAGGCGGTGACTGGTCATGAAAGAACAGCGACAAGCAATTCATAACTTATGGCTAAATAGTTTCAAAAGCAATCGAAGACGGAATTTTTTTGTTGTATTAGCCCTAGCGCTGACAACGTTATTAATTTCATCAGTTATTGGTTTAGGGATGAGTTTCATTGAAGCGAGTAACAAACAAACGGTTCAACGAGTAGGAACGACAGCTGATGCAAATCTTAATGATTTAACGAAACAGCAAATTGATATTTTAAAAAAAGACGCATCAATTAAAACGGTTGGTACACAGCAAACAATTGGCTCTGTTGATAGTCAGCGATTAAAGAACTCAAAGATACAAATGGCATTACATTGGTATGATAAATCAGAATGGAATGGGCTAAGAAAAGAAGCAATCAACGATTTCACTGGTAAATTTCCTGAGAAAGAAAATGAAATTATGGCACCGCTGGCGGCGTTGAAGGAATTAGGAATTTTAAAACCAGAAGCAGGCCAGAAAATTTATTTGCCGTGTTTGATTGATGGAAAAAACGTTAAAAAAGAATTTGTTTTATCAGGTTATTATAAAGAATACGTGATTGCTCGAGTCGTTGATTTTAGTTACGTGTTAGTATCTGATCAATTTGCAGAAAAATACGGCTCATCGACCAGCAGTAAAACGTATTCGATCAAGTATAAGGATAGCAATAACCTAGGACAGCAAAATAAGAAGCTTGCGAAAAAATTGAAGCTTAGTGAGACGCAAGAAATAAAGACGACACTGAAAGAGTCTAAACAAAGTGTAACTACATTGATTTTAGGAATAGGGATGTTTTTAGCAATCATTTTAATCTCGGGTGGCTTGTTAATCTATAATGTTTTGTATATTTCAATTGCCAATGACATTCGTTTTTATGGATTATTAAAAGCATTGGGAACAACAAAAAGACAATTGCGCAAAATCATTTTTTATCAATCAATTCTCTTGTCAGTTATTGGTATTCCGATTGGGTTAATCGGTGGGTTCAGTATTTCTCATGTGCTGATTCCCTTTGTTATGAAGGCCACAAATTTTTCTGAAGCAATAGTGGTATCGACCCAACCAATAATTTATTTTGGCGCAGGTTTGTTCGCTTTGATGATCATGCTGTTGAGTTCGATTAAACCAGCCAATTATGCTGCTAAGGTTTCACCTGTCTTAGCAATCAATTTTACGGAGTCCAAGGTTAAAAAAGGGGATATTCGTTCAAAAAATGGCGGAAAGCTTTATCTAATGGCTTGGAGAAATATTTTTCGGGATAAAAAACGGGCTCTGATTGTTATTATCTCTATGACCTTGGGAATCACCTCTTTTGTCGCGGTTAATACCATCGTCAAAAGTATGGATTTTGAAAAGTTTGTTTTGAGTGAGATGAACTATGACATTATGATTAGTCCAAGCCCTACGAATACCGATAACAAAGAATCTGATTCAAAAAGAACAGAGAAGGAACAGGTGAGTCAGCAATTAGTTCAATTAATAAATAAAAATGAAAATGTAACTTCAGCAGATATTTATTATTCAGAACCGGTTTTAGTGAATTATGACGAACAAAAATTCGCTCCATATATTCGTTCTTATAATAGCTATTTTAAGTATGCAAAAATTGAACAAAAAAAGATTCAGTCAGATGGTTTTAGCGGAGATTTAATCAGCATTGATACCGATGAGTTGGCTAAACTATTGGTAAAAAACAAAGAAAAATCATTTGATCAAACGGCTTTTGAAAACGGAAACATTGCTTACATTCAATCCGATCATCCAGAAGATTTTTCACATATTCCAGAAATACAATTTTCTACAAGTGATAAACAAACACATCAGGTTAAGATTGCTGGTTTTGTGCCTAACAATTATTTGGAGTTTCAGACCGGCGGTGCTCCAGCAATGTTTGTCTCAAAACAATACTTGGATAAAATTTCTCCTCATGCTAGTTTATGGAGTGCTAACATTAATATAAATAAAAAAACAGCTGATTTGACCTCTGATCAATTTCAACGTTTTATTGATGAACAATCCGTTTATAGAATAATGACAAAAACAGAAATGAGAAATCGAGCAGTTGAGGAAATTAGCATAATGAGGATGATGGGCAATACGTTGGCTATAGTTTTGGCCTTGATTGGTTTGTTGAATTTCGTCAATATTATTACTACTAGTATTTTGGCAAGAAGACAAGAACTTGCAACTTTAGAAAGTATCGGTATGACTCGTAAGCAAACGAATAAGGTTTTAATGTTTGAAGGGAGTTATTATGCATTGATTGTTGGAGGTCTCGTGCTGACTTTCGGCCTAGGCATTACCTATGCTTTGTATTCGATTGTTAAACGATCAGCTACATACGCTAGCTTTGATTTGCCAATAGTAGAAATCAGTGTCTCGTTATTACTAATGCTCATGATTTGTTTACTGACCCCATACTTAGTGATGAGGTCTTCGGGAAAGCGAAGTTTGGCCGAAAGAATCAAAGAATAATTCTAAAAACTCAAGTATATGAAACATTTTGAATCTTCAAAAGTGTACTATTTTGTAAGTGTTCTATCTGAATATCCGATCAGAAGATGTGCACATATTAAAAAATTATAACTTAAAAACGAGATGAAGAAAGGAGCTGTGACAAAAGACTTGTCATAGCTTCTTTTTCCGAATAAACGGTGTTCCAGAAGTAGCTTCTTCGGAAATAAGCCGAAATTTCACAAAAATTTGAGAAACAATTTTCGGAAATTCCTTCTTATTTCTTGAAGCTGACCACTTCTGTCACAACCTCTTATTTGTGAAGGATAATCGTCTGTGGCTGGTCTTCTAGAAGAATATTTGTGATAATAAAATAAAAAAAAGAAGAGGTGTTTGCGGTGAAAGATGGATTGTACTGGGCAGAAAAATTACGTAAGAAAGAAGTCAGTTTTCAGGAGCTATTAACGAATTTTGAGGAGAAAGCACGTAAACAAAATTCGATGCTTAATGCTTTTGTTACTCTGATGGGCAATGAAGCGCGAGAAGAGCATCAAAAAGATACTGACCTGTTAAAACGTCCATTCGCCGGTTTGCCAATCCCGCTGAAAATGTTAGGTCAAGAGAAAAAAGGTTGGTTGAGTACATCGGGATCTAAGCTACTGAGAGACCATCGTTCAAGTCGCAACAGTCATTTCACCAATAAACTAATAGAAAATGGATTGGTGCCATTTGCTCAGACTAATACGCCAGAGTTTGGCTTTAAAAACATCACCGACGCCGAGCTTTATGGTCCGGCTAGGAATCCATGGAATCTTGATTATTACTCTGGTGGATCAAGTGGTGGAGCCGCCAGTGCTGTTGCTTCCGGTATTGTTCCAATAGCAGGAGCTAGTGATGGAGGCGGCTCAATTCGTATTCCCGCTTCTTTTTGCGGTCTGATTGGCTTGAAACCGACTCGCGGAACGATGCCTGTAGGGCCAAGCGGTTGGCGCGGTTGGCAAGGAGCAGCGATTGATTTCGCATTAACAGTTTCGATGCGGGACACGGAAAAACTTTTTTATGGAATGCGTGGAATTGATAGTGCAGCACCGTATCAAGCTCCTGAAAAAGCATGGAGACATGAACAGGCTTCCCAAAAAAAGAAACTAAAAATTGCGGTGGTTATTGATTCTCCAATTCATTCAAATGTATCTCATGAGGCCGCCAGCGCAGTTGAAAAAGCACATGATTTTTTATTAAAACAAGGTCATCAGATCGAGATGATTTCCTATCCTATAGACGGAAAAGAGCTAATAGCGAGTTATTATATGATGAACGGTGCCGAGACAGCCGCCATGTTTGCTGGAATCGAGCAAGGGTTAAGACGTCCGGTTGAAAGAAATGACATGGAGCTGATGACATGGGGAATTTACCAGTATGGTAAAAAAATTCCTGCTAGTCACTTTATTCATGCTCTGAATGTGTGGGATCGAGCAGCTTTTATAATGGAGCAATTATTTACTGAATATGATTTATTACTAACTCCTACAGTTGCGACGACAGCTCCGAAAATAAATGACGATTTACAAAGTCCTGAGATCCGGGATGCTTTGGAAACATCAGCAAACTTAACCGAAAATGAGCTCCATCATTTGATTAATCAAATGTTTGAGAAAAGCCTTGAGATCACACCTTATACCCAATTGGCAAATCTAACGGGACAACCCGCGATCAGTCTTCCGACTTATTTAACTGAAAAGAATTTGCCTTTAGGAATTCAATTTATGGCAGCACGAGGCCGCGAAGACTTGCTGTTACAAATCGGAAAATTGTTCGAAACAGAATATGGCTTCTGTTTACCAGAGTATTATTTAGAAAAATAAATAGAACTATTTGTTCAGACCGACAAAATTAGCTATCAATTTTGTCGGTTCTTTTGTTACACTAATAGAGTGAAAACGTTTCATAATCGGAGGGGATACTAGAATGATTTTGTTAAAGGCTCAGAAAGTAATTACTGGTGATGGAAAGACCATTATTGAAGATGGCGGTATCGTTTATGCTGCGGACAAAATTTTAGCCGTCGGAAAAGCAGAGGCGTTATCGGCGGATTTTCCGCAAGCAGAGGTTCGTGATTATGGCAGTGGTACGATTCTCCCTGGATTGATGGATGCTCATATCCACCTTGGCTATTATTGGACGCAACCTGATCTGCATCGGTACAATGATTTTATGATCGCTTACTATGCGCAAAAACAAGCCGAGACTTGTCTAGCCAAAGGTGTAACGACGATCCGTGATTGTTGTGGACCACAATTTCTGTTAGAAACATTACGACTAGCAGCTGAAAAAGGATTTGTGAAAGCACCGCGCATCCTACACACAGATCGAGGAATTTGTATCACCGGTGGACACGGACATGAGGATGGTATTGAAGAGGTTGATGGTGCAGAAAATATTCGCCACACAATTCGTCGTCAAAAGAAAGATGGAGCAGATTGGATTAAGCTATTGACAACAAATCGCGATGATATTTGCGAGTTTACTCAAGAAGAATTGAATGCAGGTGTCGAGGAAACACATCGACTTGGAATGAAATGTGTGGTTCATTCAGGGACACAGCCAGGGATTCAAATGTGTATTGATGCTGGATTCGATACCATTGAGCACGGAAACTTTTTAACTGTTGAACAGGCTAAACAAATGGTGAAAAATCGACAATCCTGGACACCTACAATGTATGCCTATCATTTTTTGGCAGAATATAACCAAAAGGTTCAAGAAGTCGGGATCGATCATTCGAATCAGTCAACTGAAACCTATTCACATCACTTAGATTTCTTTGAAAGCTCGGTTCAAGCGTATTCGGAAAACTTCAAAGCAATTTATGATGAAGGAGTAACGATTCTTGCCGGAACCGATATGGTGATGTTAGAAGCGCCAAGTGTTCCAATCGTGGAAGAGTTGGAATTAATGGTAAGATATGGATTAACACCAATCGAAGCAATTCAAACAGCTACACAAAATCCTGCGCGGGTATTTGATTTATCCGAAGTTACAGGTGAATTGAAAACAGGGTTACAGGCAGATATACTTGTTGTAGATGGAGATGCAACTACAGATATTGAGGCATTACGAAATGTTCGACAGGTATTTTTAGCTGGAGCAGAAGTTTAAGAAAAAGTAATCGCCTCGTCAAATTAAATGGAAATTTTGGCGAGGCAATTCTTTACATCATTTTTTTTGCTTTTTCTGTATTGGCGAAGTGGAGCTTTGCAAACTTGCTTAATAAATCTATTCCACCCTGTCGCAATAGTTTAGCAGCAAGTTCGTCAGAAGGTTTGCCTGCTCCAGAAGGAACTTTTGTCCCTAATTCTAATGAAGCTTTGTCCAGTTCATCAAGAAAGCTTGCACGACTAATAATAGAAGCTGCTGCAACAGAAAGGTGATATTGTTCTCCTTTAGTAACAAAATAGATTTTTTGCTCGATGCGTTGAGACTCCTGTTTAACGTATTTCATGTAATTAGCTTCGGAAGTGAATTGATCAATAAGGATTGCTTCAGGTTTTGTTGGTGCAATCTGATCTAACAAGAGACGGATTGCTTGATTATGCAATGCGACCTTCATTCGAACGGCATTATATTTCGGTTGAATCTCATTATATTTTTCTGGACTCACGACTAATAAACGATAAGGAATCAGTTCTTTGATCGCTGTTGCCATTTTTCGGATTTGATCGTCAGTAAGCATTTTTGAGTCTTTTACTCCTAAGCGTTTTAAAGCATCAAGATGTTCTTTATCAGCATAGGCGGCACAAACACACAATGGACCGAAGTAGCTGCCATTTCCAACTTCATCACTGCCAAGCACAGCTAATGAGGCGAAATTTTTAGGTAGGCTACTGCTTGTTTTTGCTGCTGAAGGATCTGAGCTTCCCCAACGTGCGGCTTCTTGTTCAGCATTTTTTCCTTGAAACAGGACTTTTCCCGATGTGTAGGCGGTAATACTGGTGCCATTTTTTTTAGCAGAAAATTCACTGTAAGGAACTTTCTTATTTAGAAGATAGTCAGCATAGTAGTTTTTCAGTTTTTTGATTTCAGTTTTTGATAATTTAAGTACAGCAGAACTCATATTTTTTCTCTTTTCTTTAAGTTAATTGGCTTTCAATTGATGAAAGTTGTACATACGAAAGATTTTAGCATATAATATATTAGTGTTTTTGTTATCAGAATATTTTTTATAAAAATTGTTTGAGGAAGGTTGATCGATATGGCGCAAAATCGCTATAAGGCAATCGTTGCCGGTCAGACTTATACTATCATTGGACAAGAATCCAAGCAACATATGGATATGGTTACCGCGTTGGTCAATGAACAGTTAAATGAGATCATGTCGTTATCACCTGGGATTACGCAAGAAAAAGCCACGATGTTATTGGCGATCAATGCGGTCTCAGATCAATTGAAAAAGCAAGAAGCGTTGATGAAGTTGGAAAAACAACAAAATACGCTTGAAGGGCAAGCAGCCCATAATCTAGAGTTAGAAAATCGTATCAAGAAAATCGAAGCAATTGAAGCCGAAGCCAAAGAAATCATGCGGAAAAATGGGAAAGAAAATGTTCCAATCCGAAATCACGTAGAAGCGCAGCAAATCGTTAACGAAAACCGAAAACGTGAGATTCAAAAAAGAGCGGCAAATAAATAAGTGAGGGATACTATGTTAACATTGGTAATTTTATTTGCATTATTACTATCTTTTTACGTGGGTTATCGTCGCGGTACAGCCTACCAGATAGTATTTTCGATTGGATATTTGATATCCTTCGTAGTTGCTCGGATGTTTTATCAGCAATTAGGATCTCACTTGGATTTATTTGTACCTTATCCATCCGTTACAAATGAATCAAAAATGGTCTATTACTCTGTCGAACAAGCTTTTAATTTAGATAAAGCTTTTTATGCTGGAGTGGCGTTTGTCATGATTTTAGTCATCGGTTGGTTGGTGACGCATCTGTTCGCAATCTTTTTTAAAGATTTACTATTCAAAGTGCTAATTCCTCAATATGATGGCATCGTAGCAGGCGTCTTACAATTAATTGTTTGCTATGTTAGTATTTTTCTGATTTTGAAGTTAGCAAGTTTCGTACCCATGGCCTTAATTCAAAATCACATCGAAGGAAGTTGGTATGCTCGGTTTATGATCGAACATTCGCTGTTCTTAAGTTCTTATTTTAATAATTTATGGGTTACAAATATTATTGGATAAATGAAAAACCGGGACGCTGTTTGACAGGTTTCGGTTTATTTATGTACAGAAGGTGAAAAAATGAATGAACGTATTCTAAAAACGTTAGAGTTCGAACAAGTAAAAAAAATGATTCAACAGTATTTAACAACTGAACAAGGGGAAGAAGAAATCCGTCAATTAACACCTTCTAATGATGAGGATACTATCCAGGCATGGCTGGATGAAACGGAAGACGGAATGAAGGTTCAACGCCTACGCGGAGGATTACCAATTCCCAAATTAAACAATATCAAGCCACATATGAAGCGAATTGAAATCGGAGCTAATCTAAATGGATTAGAGCTGGCTGAAGTCTCGCGCGTACTTTCTACTACAAGTGAATTGGTGCGTTTTATTGAAGATTTGAAAGATAGTGAATTAGAATTTTTGCGTTTATATTTCTGGGAAGACCAATTAACCACCTTACCTGAATTGAGTGGAAAACTCCGTCGTTCGGTGGAAGAAGATGGACGTGTACGAGATGAGGCTTCACCCGAATTACGTACAATCCGCAGTCAAATAAGGCGTAGCGAACAAACAATTCGTGAACAATTAGATGGATTAATTCGTGGGAAAAACGCAAAGTATTTGAGCGATAGCTTGATCACAATGCGAAATGATCGATATGTGATTCCTGTGAAGCAAGAATACCGTGGTGTTTTTGGTGGAGTAGTTCACGATCAGAGCGCTTCTGGTCAAACCTTATTCATGGAGCCAAAACAAGTTGTTGAGTTAAACAATCGGTTACGACAGCAGCAAATTGCAGAACGGACTGAGATCGAGCGTATTTTAGCTGAGTTATCTGCAGAATTGGTGGCCCCTCGTAAAGACATTTTACACAACGCCTATGTATTAGGACGTTTTGACTTGATGAACGCTAAAGCACGCTTTGCCAAAGCTCTAAAAGCAGTCGTACCAATGATTAATCAAGAAAATCATGTGTTTTTCAAACAAGCACGTCATCCATTATTAGATCAAGAAAAAGCGGTAGCTAATGATCTTATGATTGGAGAAGACTTTCAGGCTGTCGTTGTTACGGGTCCGAATACTGGTGGGAAGACCATTTCTCTTAAAACCTTAGGCCTTTTGCAGCTGATGGGACAAGCGGGTCTGCCGCTGCCTGTTGGCGAGGAAAGCGAGATGGGGATCTTCGATGAAGTTTTTGCGGATATTGGTGATGAACAATCAATTGAACAAAGCTTATCGACTTTCTCTTCTCATATGACGAATATTGTTTCAATTTTAGATAAAATTGATGAGCATAGTTTAGTGTTGTTTGACGAACTAGGTGCAGGAACAGATCCACAAGAAGGAGCGGCATTAGCAATCGCAATTTTGGATGCAGTTGGGGCAAAGTCTTCCTATGTAATGGCAACCACTCACTATCCAGAACTAAAGATCTATGGTTATAATCGATCAAATACGATCAATGCAAGTATGGAGTTTGATGTTGATACATTAAGTCCAACGTACCGACTATTGATTGGTGTACCTGGACGTAGTAATGCTTTTGAAATTTCTCGTCGACTTGGATTAGATCCATTAGTGATCGAAAATGCTAAACAAATCATTGATGAAGAAAGTCAAGACCTGAACGAAATGATTTCTGATTTGGAGAATCAACGAAAGGCGACGGAAACAGAATATTTGGAGATTCGTCATTATGTAGATGAATCTGAGAAATTATATAGAGATTTGAAAAATGCCTATTCCTATTTCTTCGATGAACGAGAAAAAGAAATGGAGAAAGCTCGTAAGAAAGCTAATAAGATTGTTAGTGAAGCTGAAGAAAATGCAGAAAAAATCATTAAGGATATCCGTCAGATGCAACTGGACGGCCAGAGAAATGTAAAAGAACATCAATTGATTGACGCAAAGACCCAGTTGGCTGATCTTAAACAAGATGAAAATCTTAAGAAAAATAAAGTATTGCAAAAAGCTAAAGCAAAGAAACAATTTAAACCCAACGATGAAGTGATCGTTGAAACATATGGTCAACGTGGAACACTGATTAAAAAAGTCAGCGATAATGAATGGCAAGTCCAACTAGGGATTTTAAAGATGACTGTCTCTGAAGATGATATGACTTTGACTACCCCGATAGAAGAACCAAAGCAGCGTGTAATCACTGGTATTCAACGAGGTGCTAGTTCCAAAGTAAAACCAGAGCTGGATTTACGTGGAAAACGCTATGAGGAAGCCTTAGCAGAAGTGGATCAATACATTGATGCAGCCCTTTTAGCAAACTTTGCTCAAGTACGAATCATTCATGGTAAGGGAACAGGGGCACTACGTAAGGGAATTACTGATTATTTAAAAAATAATCGGAATGTTCAGAGCTTTGAGTTTGCCCCTGCAAACCAAGGTGGAAGCGGTGCGACGGTGGTAACCTTTAAATAGTTTACAAGTGTAAGCAGAACAGTAGCGAAGAAAATGGGACCGTGCTATACTACTTTTAGTAAGAAAAACAGATGCTAATTTTTAACGCATCTAAGTTATAATAGGAGGAATTCAAATGTCACAAGTAGTTACTGATAAAACTTTTAACGAAGAAACAGATAACGGTCTTGTTTTGATCGACTTTTGGGCAACCTGGTGTGGGCCTTGTCGTATGCAAGCACCGATCTTAGAACAATTATCCGAAGAATACGATGAAGATGAGTTCAGAGTTGTAAAGATGGATGTGGATGAAAATCCAGAAACACCAGCATCCTTCGGCATTATGAGCATCCCAACACTGGTTTTGAAAAAGGATGGACAAGTTGTTGATAAAGTAATCGGTGTTCATACGAAAGATCAATTAAAAGAGCTTATCCAAGCTCACATGTAGGAAATTGAGCTGGGCATTTTGTCCAGCTTTTTTGTCAGTTTAGTTTTAAACTAATGATGTAGCTCGGAAGGGAAGCAACTTATGAACGAACGAATCAAAAATAAATTAGCACTTTTACCAGATCAACCGGGCTGTTATCTGATGAAAGACAAAAACGGTACGATTATTTATGTCGGAAAAGCTAAAATCCTAAAAAATAGGGTACGCTCTTATTTTACTGGCAGTCACAATACCAAGACAGAGCGGTTAGTCAGTGAAATCGTGGATTTTGAGTATATCGTAACAGAATCCAATATCGAGGCATTACTACTCGAGATTAACTTAATCAAGAAAAATGATCCCAAATACAACATCATGCTGAAGGACGATAAAACCTATCCTTTTCTAAAAATCACCAATGAAAAATATCCTCGTTTGATGATTACTCGAAAAGTCTTGAAGGATAAGGCTCATTATTTTGGCCCATATCCCGATGTGAATGCAGCTAATGAAACAAAGAAATTATTGGATCGATTGTTTCCATTAAGGAAGTGCAAGCCGTCACAAAAAACGCCTTGTCTTTATTATCATTTAGGACAATGTTTGTGTCCTTATGCTTTTCACGTTGATCCTCAAGTTTATAAGGACATGGTAGAAGAAATCAAACGCTTTTTAAATGGTGGCCACACAGAGATTCAGAAGCAATTAGAAGAAAAAATGAAACTGGCAGCTGCAGATATGGAGTTTGAAAAGGCAGCGGAATACCGTGATCAGATCAGAGCAATTGAAACAGTCATGACAAAACAGAAAATGACGAATACTGACTTGGTGGATCGTGACATTTTTGGTTATGCGACAGACAAAGGCTGGATGTGTGTACAGGTATTCTTTGTCCGTCAAGGGAAATTAATTGAGCGAGATGTTTCGATGTTTCCATTTTATAATGATGCAGAAGAGGATTTTTTAACCTACATTGGACAGTTTTATCAAGAAAATGAACATTTTATTCCTAAAGAGGTTTTGATTCCTGATAATATTGACAAGCCTAGTGTTGAAGCGATGCTGGCAACAAAAATTTTACAACCACAACGTGGAGAAAAGAAAAAGCTAGTAAAATTGGCAGGGAAAAATGCCCAGGTCGCTTTGAACGAAAAATTCGATCTAATTGGTCGAAGTGAAGCGCGAACGATTGGTGCGGTTGAAAAATTAGGCGATGCTATGAATATTCCCGCACCGATTCGAATTGAAGCTTTTGATAACTCTAATATCATGGGAACAGATCCAGTATCTGCCATGGTAGTTTTTATTGATGGGAAACCTGCTAAGAAAGAGTATCGCAAGTATAAAATCAAAACGGTCAAGGGACCAGATGACTATGCGTCCATGCGTGAGGTCATTTATCGTCGTTACTCTCGGGTATTAAAAGAAGGATTACCATTCCCAGATTTAATTGTGATTGACGGAGGGAAAGGCCAAGTTGATGTCGCGAAAGATGTATTAGCTAACCAATTAGGGATTGATATCCCAATCGCGGGTCTAGCAAAAGATGATAAACACAAGACGAGTGAGTTGCTATTTGGTCCAGAGTTGAACGTAGTGCCTTTGGAACGCAATTCACAAGAATTTTTCCTGCTGCAACGTATTCAAGATGAAGTCCATCGCTTTGCGATTACTTTTCATCGCCAGCTGCGCAGTAAAAATAGTTTTGCCTCAAAACTGGATAATATTGATGGATTAGGTCCAAAACGTAAAAAAATGTTGCTGAAGGAATTTAAGTCACTAAAGAATATCCAAGCAGCAACCGTAGATGAGCTACAAGAAGTAGGTTTGCCAAAACAGGTAGCTGAAAATACATTTAATCAATTGCAAGAAAAATAATGTATAGCACCCTTTACACAAAATGTAAAGGGTGCTATACTTTTGTTATGAAATGTAAAGGGACCTATACATTTGAGGAGTGGTCGTTTGAAAAATCGAATCCAAGAATTACGCAAAGAACGCAAAATGACTCAAAGTGAATTGGCTGATCATTTAGAAGTGACCCGCCAAACGATTATATCTTTAGAGAATGGACGGTACAACGCCTCATTGATCCTAGCCTATAAAATTTCGCGATTTTTTGATTTAATGATAGAAGAAGTTTTCATTTTTGATGAGGAGGATGAATAATGAAGGAGTTATCAAAACTAGATCGCGAGTATCGAGAGAAATTACGCAAGAAGAATATAGGATATTTGGCTGCAATTATCTTTATGTTAATCTGTTCTGCAATCTTATTTATTGGTACAAAGTGGTATGAGTTGAAAATAAATGATCATGCAGTAGGATTTTTGTCAGGATTCTTTTTTTCGCTCTGTTCAGTATTTGTGATCTTTCTCTTTAAAAATCGACAAACGATGAAGAATCCTGAAAAGCTAAGACAGGAGCGTATCGTTAAGACCGATGAGCGAAATATTGAGATTTCTGCGAAGTCACTACAAATAACGACCTTTGTGATGGTTATTAGCTTAGCTATTTTGAGCATAGTTGGCAGTTTCATTTCAAGAACATTAATGACGACAGCTAGCGGATTGCTAAATTTATTTCTAATCAGCTATATAATTAGCTATTTTTTCTACAAAAAGAAACTATAAGCATTCAGTGATATATCCATTTTTTAAGGAAAGTGGATTTAATAATAAAAAGGAGTGAGAAAATGTTAGAGGTTAAGAATTTGAGTAAAAGTTTTGGATCGTATAAGGCCTTAGACAATATGAGCTTTACGATTGAAGACGGGAAGATTTTGGGGTTGATCGGACAAAATGGTGCGGGAAAAACGACAACATTTCGTTTGATCTTGGACTTCTTAACAAAAGATTCTGGCAGTGTTTTATGGAATGGGCACACATTGTCGGGAAAAGACTATAATACAATTGGTTATTTACCAGAGGAACGAGGGTTATATCCTAAAGTAACGATTGAGAATCAATTACTTTTCTTTGCTTCATTGAGAGGAAAGAGTAAACAAGAGATTGCACCAAAAATTGATGAATGGATGGAGAAATTTCAAGTCAAAGGTAAGAAGACCGATAAAGTAAAATCGCTTTCTAAGGGAAATCAGCAAAAAGTGCAATTGATTTCAACGTTGATTCACGAACCAAAGTTAGTGATTTTAGATGAACCCTTCAGCGGATTAGATCCGGTCAATGCGGAATTATTGAAAAATGGCATTATTGAATTAAAGGAAAAGGGCTCGTGTGTCATTTTCTCAAGTCATAATATGGATAATGTTGAAAAAATCTGTGATCACCTGATCATGCTGCGAAATGGTGAAACAGTCTTAAATGGGAAGGTACATGAGATTCGCGAATCATTTGGACGAAGTAAATTGTATCTAGAATCTCATTTGACCAAAGAAGAATTAGAAGCCTTTTCGGGAGTTCATACAGTGATTCAGAAAGAAGACGGTAGTTTTGATATAACGTTGGAATATCCAGCGGCTGGTCAAGAAATTTTTGTTAAAGCGACAAAGGACGGCTATATTCCTATGTTTAATCAACAACCACCAACACTAGAAGAAATTTTCAAATGGAAAGCAGGTGCTGTAAATGAGTAAAATGGGTATTATTATCAAAGATGTATATAAAAAGAACGTAAAATCGACAGCCTTTCTCATTATGATTCTAGCACCATTTTTACTTATGGGGATTTTCTATTTGTCACAATATTTCTTCGGTGATGCAAATGACATCAATAAAATCGGAATCATAAGTGATCAACCTGCGATAGCAGAGCAGTTGGCTGAAACTAAAAATGATGATTACAAATTCAAAGTAATTACCAGCGACAAAAAAGCACAAGCACAGTTAGAGGATAAAAAAATCGATGCCTATCTTGATTTGAAAATGGGCAGCGATCAAGTTTCTGGAAAACTTTACAGCAAAACATCTTTGGGGACCTCAACTGAAATGCAGTTACAACAAATTTTAAGCTCGATGCAGGCGAATATTCGTGCTAGTCAATTGAATCTGACTACAGCACAGGTTCAAAAAGTGATGGAGCCAGCAAAATTTGAATCGACAAAAGTTATTTTTGAGAACGGAAAAATGAAAAATGACGGTGGGGACTCGGGAACACAGTTTATCTTGAGCTTCTTGACGACGATCATTATGTTTGTGTTTATTGTCAGCTATTCATCCATCATCGCTCAAGAAATTGCCTCTGAAAAGGGCACGCGAATTATGGAAGTCTTACTTTCTAGCATGAAGGCTAAAACGCATTATTATGGGAAACTGTTGGGTGTATTATTAGTAGCCTTAACTCAATTATTGATCTACGGTGTTGCTATTGTACTAGGATATAGACAGTTCAAAGATATGGACATGGTAAAGGATCTGCTTAGTAATGTATCAATTAAGGCCTTATTAGGCAGCGGAGCTTTTGTCATTATAACCTTCATGCTGGTAGGGCTATTCTTGTATGCGGTATTATCAGCGCTATGTGGTTCGCTGGTAAGCAAACCGGAAGATACGGCGAAAGCAATCCAGCCTGTAACCTACTTATCGATGATTGGCTATATGTTGAGCTTGATTTTAGGAACCTCTGATCCAACTAATGTAATAATCAAAGTTACTTCCTATATTCCTTTCTTATCGTCTTACAGTATGCCTTTACGACTTGCCTCTGGAACTGTAGCGCTTTCTAGTGCTTTTGTATCCTTAGCAATCTTAGTTTTATTCACGATTTTCTTAACACTTTTCTCAGCTCAGTTGTACAAATCAAATGTATTAGTGTACAGCGAAGGTGGAACGTGGAGTGCTTTGAAACAATCAATTTCTATCATGCAAAATGATCGGAAAAAGAAATAATCAATTCAGTTGACCGTTGAAACAAAATCTCCGACAATAGAGTTGTACTAAAAACAGTAAGGCTCATATTAAAGACGAACAAGGAGGAAGTTTGATGGACAAAACAAAACAGTTGGCAAATGGGATTGAGATGCCAAGACTTGGTTTAGGTGTATGGCGCGTGGAAGACAATGACGCAACGAATTCTGTAAAGTGGGCAATCGAAAACGGCTATCAATTGATTGATACGGCAGCGGTATATAAAAATGAGCAAGGCGTTGGTGAAGGAATTCGACAATCAAACACTAAAAGAGAAGATTTGTTTATTACCACAAAACTTTGGAATGCTGACCAAGGTTATGATTCTGCCCATCAGGCTTTTAATGATAGTTTAGAACGTTTAGGTTTAGACTATGTTGATCTTTATTTGATTCACTGGCCTGTTGAAGGCAAGTTTAATGACTCCTGGAAAGCGATGGAGGAAATTTACGAAAGTGGAAGAGCAAAAGCAATTGGTGTGTCAAACTTTCATCAGCATCACATTGAAGAACTTATGAAAACAGCGAAGATCAAACCCATGGTCGATCAAATCGAACTGCATCCGACTTTAACGCAAGTGGAATTACGTGATTTTTTAGCGAAGGAAGGTATCGCTGTTGAAGCATGGTCGCCTCTTGGTCAAGGGAAGATTTTGCAAAATCCAACGCTTGTTGAAATTGCGGAGAAGCACGATAAATCTGCTGCCCAAGTGATTATTCGCTGGCATTTACAAAGTGATAGTATTGTGATTCCAAAATCTGTCCATGAAGAGCGTATTAAAGAGAACTTCGATGTATTTAACTTTGAATTAAATGATGATGAAATGAAACGGATTGATGCTCTGAATATTAATGAGCGGTTGGGAGCAGACCCAGATAATTTTGATTTTTAAATTTAATAACGGTATTTACCTGTTATACAAAAAACATGAACAGACATCTCCATGTCCGTTCATGTTTTTTTAACATTAAAGGAAGTATAACATTTTAAGCGGTCAAAGGATTGATACATCAATCTTTTGACCGCTTTTCATCTGGTCTTTTTCCTATTAAACTGGAGATATGAAACCCAATATTTTACACGCCATTTTCTTTGATGAATATCAAAACTGGGAGAAATTCAATCAAAGGTACACAAGAAGGATTCGATCCGTTGTGAAAAGAGAAGTGAAGAAGTTTCGCGATTGTGGTGACCTTAAAAAAGGTTATCGTCTATTTGTCTGTGAAGGATGCCATGATGTAAAGAAAGTGGCTTTTCGTTGTAAAGGGAAATTTTGTCCAACTTGTGCAACTGGGGAAAGTCAACGGTGGGCAGAGGTTGCGGCGAATGATCTGTTTACAGTGACGCATCGACACGTCATCTTCACGATCGATGAAGGTTTACGTGAGATTTTTCTGAAGGAGAAGTATCGTAAGGAGCTTTTAAAAGGATTAATGGATGAAGCTGCACGGATACTATTAGATTTTTTTAGAAAGCACCATATACAAGCTGGGGTTGTGGCAACACTCCACACCTTCGGTTCTCAGCTAGAATACAATCCGCATGTTCATTTAGTCGTCACCATGGGTGGACTGACGAAGGATGGAAAATGGAAGGACTATGACTATTTTCCGTTCGCAATGTTGAGGAAATATTGGCAGAATGCGGTCCTAAAGCTCATTCGAAGAACCTTATCCCAATGGGATAAGGCACGAGTCCAGCCGCTTTTACAAGCGGCGTACACGAAAAATGCAGAGGGTTTTTACGTGCATGCACCCAAAAGGAGCCGAACTTCTCTCAAAAAGATATTAGAATATATCAGTCGTTATATGAAACGTGGTCCCATTGCTTTAAATCGTATCCTTTTGTACGATGGGAAAATAGTGATGTTTCAGTATCATGATAAACGAACTAACACGGATAAGATAAAGACGATGTCGGCAGAGGAATTTATTGGTGCACTGATTCGTCATATTCCAGAGAACCAGTTCAAAACAATTCGTAGATACGGCATTTATAGTCGGCGGATCAAGACAATCATGAAAAAAGTATTAAGTAATTACCAGAAAGAGATTCAACGAATGCTTGTGAATGTGAAGAAAGCACTTAAACCAAAATCATGGTGTGAACGAATAGCCGAAGAATTCGGAGTAAATCCATTGGAATGTACTAGATGTGGCGAATATTATGAATTTAGTGGAGTTAGTGTGTCTAAAAATGGACGACTTGTAGTGAAATATGCGAAGAATAAAGAATCGGAACGATTCATGCGAGAGGAGAATAAAAAAATTGGGGAAGAAGCATCGAAACGTAAGTATGAAAAAGAAAAAGAAGCAGCTTTTAAAAAACTTCGATTCCAATGGAGTGGTTCATTACATTTGTCTTGAATGTGGGATAAAGGAAAAAATTCCAAAGGAAGTAGTTCAATTTTTGGATGCAGGAGATGTTGCATTTGATCCTGAGAACGCTCCGCAATTTGATTGCGAAAAATGTGGTGGAGAGATGTATCCAGAATACTATAAGAACGTACTTGGATACGAATTTAGAATCAGTGATCGACAATAAAATGATTTATCTAAACAAAAAGTCCTCAGGAGCGGTTTTCTCCTGAGGTTTTCTTAGTTAGAATTTTAAAATGTGAAGCACTTCGTTGTTTTGTTTTTTTAACAAAAAAATAGAATTATTTTTGTCAGAATAGTATTTCGTGAAAATATTTATGATAAAATAGCAAGAAAAAGGAGGGTTTTGATGGAAGAATTTTTAGTAAAAATTAATTCTTTGATTTGGGGAGCTCCGATGATCATTCTCATTTTAGGAATCGGCATTATTTTAACCATTGGTTGCCGGATGATCCAAATCCGTCGTTTACCTTTGGCGCTGAAGTATATGGTGAAAAATGAAGAGGGCGGTCAAGGGGATGTTACTAGTTTTCAGGCATTATGTACGGCACTATCAGCAACGATCGGTACAGGAAATATTGTCGGCGTCGCTACTGCAATTGTCGCTGGAGGTCCAGGAGCCTTATTTTGGTTAGAACTCGCAGGATTGTTAGGAATGGCCACGAAATACGCAGAAGGTTTATTAGCGGTAAAGTATCGCACGTTTGATGATCATGGAAAAGCATTAGGCGGACCGTTTTATTATATTGAAAATGGATTAGGACCTAAGTGGAAATGGCTAGCTAAGATGTTCGCCTTTTTTGGAGCAATTGCTGGTGTGATCGGAATTGGTACGATTGCTCAGATTAACGGTATTACTTCTGCTGCGGAAACCTTCTTTGATCCGGAAAAATTAAATACGCTTACACTTTTTGGCAATGAATACTCTTGGGCGGTCATTATTACGGGTATCGTGGTAACAGTTTTAGTCGCCATTGTTTTAGTCGGAGGCGTTCAAAGAATTGCCCGTGTATCTGAAATTATCGTTCCATTGATGATCGTAATCTATGTTGGACTTTGTCTTTTTATGGTTATTTTAAACATTACAAAATTACCTGGTGTCATTGTCGAAATTTTCCAAAGTGCCTTTGGCTTACGCGCTGTATCAGGCGGAGCTTTAGGAGCGATGATGATTGCAATG
The DNA here is from genome assembly GCF_000406965.1 of Enterococcus avium ATCC 14025. Lineage (GTDB taxonomy): Bacteria > Bacillota > Bacilli > Lactobacillales > Enterococcaceae > Enterococcus_A > Enterococcus_A avium. Next base: position 182,058 of record NZ_KE136368.1, read on the forward strand.
CAAAAAGGAATTGCTCGAGGAATCTTTTCAAATGAGTCAGGTCTAGGAAGTGCCCCCATTGCGGCAGCAGCTGCACAGTCGAAAGAGCCGGTGCGTCAAGGATTGGTTTCAATGACCGGGACCTTTATTGATACGATTGTTGTCTGTAATATGACTGGGATGGCGATTATTCTAACTGGAGCATGGAAAACAGGATTAGATGGTTCTGCTGTAACGATTTATGCGTTTGCGGAGGCATTGCCACTTACCCAAACGGTGGCATCGCTTTTATTGATGATCTGTTTAGCATTCTTTGCTTTCACAACTATTTTAGGATGGAATTACTATTCAGAGCGTTGTCTAAGTTACTTAACGGGTGGAAATACCAAGTTTTCAGCGATATTCCGTTGGGTTTATATCTTTGCTGTTTTCATCGGACCGTATTTAACTGTTTCGGCAGTGTGGACGATCGCTGATATTTTTAATGGATTAATGGCCTTTCCAAACATTGTCGCTTTGATTCTGCTGAGTCCAGTTGTATTCAAAGAAACCAAATCTTATTTTAGTCGATTATCTGCAGGTGAAGTAAAGGAATTTTCATCTGTGTCGTTAACGGATGCTTCACTTGATGATGACTAAATTCAAAAAAATACAAAAAAAGGCTCTTCGTCAAATCGTGTTGGTGAAGACAAATTTGAATAAAACTTAGTCCGATATGCGGCGCGTTCTGTGCGCCGCATATTTTTTTAGTTTTCAAAGATCAGACCTTGTTGTAAATAGATCCGTGCCCGAAAGTTATAAAAGTTGCGATAACCAAACGCAATTCGTTTAATCAGCTT
>NZ_KE136368.1:183745-219991 GCF_000406965.1 Enterococcus avium ATCC 14025
GCCATTCTTCATCAAAAAATAAATGTTTATCTGTTAATCCGAGTAATTTTCTAGTATGATTATCCATTGAGAGACTCCTTTGGTAGGGTGACGTTTTGGTCGACTAAATTTTACCAAAAGTGAGTCTCTTTTTGAGTTGAAACGAAGAAAAAAGTGTTAGTAGAAAATCGCCTTCGATTTTCCACCAACACAAAATATTATAGAACCCAAAAAAACTGTGGCAAAACAATGATTTTGCCACAGCTTTTTTGTTATTCGTAACGTAAGGCATTGATTGGATCTAACCGAGCCGCTCGATTGGCAGGGAAAGTTCCAGCTAAAAATGCAATCAGCATAATTATTAACAGGATGATCAACATGGACGGCCAAGAAAACTGTAACAAGGTTAAACCTGTGAGTCCGTCTAAAAATGAGGTTGTAGCAAAATCATTTAAAAAATGCCCTGCTACAACAGCACCAGCGATTCCTGTAACGCCTCCCCAGAAGCCAATCAATAAAGCTTCTATACTGAAGGTTAAAAAGACTTTGAAGCGCCCCATTCCCATAGCCTTCATCAAACCAATTTCTCGTGTACGATCTTGAACAGACATGTACAGTGTATTGATAATTCCAAAACTTGCAGCTAATAAGGCAATTGCACCAAATAGAGTGAGTACACCCGTGATTGCGTTGATAACTTGACGAATCATCCCAATTTCATCTTCAACGGTCATAGCAGCAAAGCCTTTTTTGTTCAAACGTTTCTTCAGCTGTTCGATTTGTTTCTTCGATAAGTTTTTATCCATAGTAGCAAAAAGGGTCCCATACTTATTTTTCATATTTTCTGGCAGTCCTTTTTCGTTCACACTAACAATTTTGTCTGATAAGGCTTTACTCATAATCGATTGGCCTTGTTGAATCAAACTAACATTTCGAACGCCTACAATAGTTGCATTAAGAACTTCTTGTTCGCCTGTTGCTTGACTGCTGACCGCAATTTTTAGATTCTGATTGAGTGCGTCTTTGGCTGTTTTGAAGCCTAAAGATTTCATATATTCTGGAGCTATATTAATTTCATACTTATCACCAGTACTGTTTACTTCACGTCCGGCTTCTAAATCAATTGAAATATCACTGACACTTACAGCAGATAAAAGATATTTTTCTCCATCATTTCGTTGAATGTAGTCGGTTGACAGAAAATGAAAAGGTTCGACTTTTTTAATTCCTTTTGTTGCCTTGATTTTATCTAAATCCTTTGTCGTCAAATAATCGGCATCTGCTCCAGAAGCCTTATCAGGATCGTACTTTTGCGGTTCATTGTCAGTAGACCCCATTTGAGATTCTGGAAAGACCATCAGCTGATCTTCGCCGCCTACGCCACTGATTTGTCGATCAATATAATCATTGACACCATTATTGACACCAGTTGTTAAAGAAATTGTAAAGGCACCGATGAAAATAGCGATCACCGTTAAAACCGTTCGCCCCTTGTTGCGCCATAGGTTTGAGCTTGCAGATTTGATAATGTCAAATAGTTTCATGTTAGGCACCCTCCAATAATTGACCGTCTTTAATGTGAATTTGGCGATCGCATCGTTCTGCTAATTCTGGGTCATGGGTTACGATAATTAAGGTGATGCCTTTTTGTTGATTTAAATCAAAAAGCAATTTCTCGATTTTTTCACCAGTGGCTGTATCCAGATTTCCAGTTGGTTCGTCGGCAAAAATGATTTCTGGTTGATTAACGATCGCACGAGCAATACATACACGCTGTTTTTGACCACCTGACAAATCATTCGCTTTATTGTTCGCTTTATCACTCAATTCGACAGCTTCTAAAGCGTCTATTGCCATCTGTTTTCTTTTTCGACTCGGGATTCCGGCAATTTTTAATGGTAATAAAACATTCGATAAAACCGTGTCCTTAGGATTTATAAAAAATTGTTGGAAGACAAAACCAAATGTTTCATTTCGCATTTTATTTAGCGAACTATTTTTTATTTGGCGTGTATCTTGATTCAGTAAAGAGATCTTACCTGAACTTGGTCGATCTAGTAACGCTAATATGTGCATTAAAGTTGATTTTCCTGATCCACTTTTACCAATAATTGCGACAGATTCTCCTTTTTTTATTGCGAAATTAACCCCTTTTAATGCTTCAAAAGCCGCTTGGCCAGAACCATAAACTTTTTTCACATCATTTACTTCAATTGCATTCATTATTTTCCTCCTTTTAGCTAAAAGCTATGGATTGATTCTCCCATAAGTCGAAAATAATAAAATGGTACTAAAGTAGTATTTTAACGATTATCACTAAAGAAAATAATTAAAATGAGCAATTTTGTCAGTTTGAATACTGATAGAAGTATTTCTAGATATGTTTTTGAACTGTTTCTAGTTAAGAACGTAAAAAAAGAGTAAATCAGTGATTTACTCAAAGTCTTGAACAAAGAAATCAAATAACGCTTGCTCTTGAGGGTTATTTTGACGAGTTAGTTCTGGATGCCATTGAACACCAATTATTTTTGTGTTTCGTTCACGACTTTCGACAGCTTCGATGATACCGTCGGTTGACCAAGCAATTGGAACAAGACTTTCAGCTAGGTCTTTAATAGCTTGATGATGGTATGAATTGACCTGTGCACGTTCACCAAATAAGGGAGCCAATGCAGAATCTCCTTTGACGGTAATAGAATGTAGGCCGAAATCGGGAACAGTGGGAAACATATCGTGTTTTACTTTCCAATCAGCATATTGTGACAAGTCCTGATACAATGTCCCGCCTAACGTGACATTTAAAAGTTGTGTTCCGCGACAAACAGTAAAAATTGGTTTATTCTGTTTGATTGCCTCTTTGATTAAAGCCATCTCGAATGAGTCGCGATCAATGCTTGTAGGGCCTAGCTTTGGATGTGGTTCTTCCCCATATAAAAAAGGAGTGACATCCTGTCCGCCAGCCAATAATAGCTTATCAATTGTTGCAATATAATCACTAGCAAGCTCAGGATCACTGATAGGTAGTAAGATGGGAACACCACCTGCTTGATGTACACCGTTAATAAAGCCTTGGGGACTATAAGTAAATTGTTGATCAAAAAAATCTTGATTATTTTGATAATGCTGATTCGCTGCGACGCCTATAATTTTCTTCTTCATAATTATAAATCCGCCTTCCTACGAAAGGCACCAATGAGGTGATGAAAACCTTAGAGCGCCTTCTTTCTTTTTTTATTCCGTGTTACCCTTTCCTTGCAGGTCCCTGGTACACTACAGAACCCGAGGAGGTGAGTGGCGGGGCTGTATAGCGGCAACCCCGCATAATTATATGGTGTCGGTCATCCGTTAAGGCATCAATGAATGGCGCAAACCCGTAGCCCGTAAACTTATCTCTTCCGAAGTTGACTCGATTTCGCCGGATGACCAGTCCCTACCAAACCTGTACTATTTTTTTACAGGAGGTTGCTATGTTCAAAATCTTTCGTAAAAATTGTTGTGGCTTGGATGTCCACAAAACGTGGATCTATGCGTGTATCGGAATCACAGATGCGAATGGTCGTACAGTGTATAAGCAAGCTCGCTTCTCTTCCTTTACAAAAGGTCTCAATGAATTAGCTGAATGGCTTGCTAAATACAACTGTAAGGATGTGTGTTTGGAATCTTCCGGTAAATTTTGGATCCCTGTTTTTAATATTCTTGAAAAAACTTGTTTTGTCACACTGGCTCATCCGAAGTACACCAAACCCCAGAAAGGAAATAAAACAGATCGCAAAGATGCAAAATGGATTTGTGATCTCTTTATGTGCGACATGATCAAACCCAGTTTTATTCCTGGTCTTGAAATCCGCCAGCTTCGTGATCTAATGCGTTATCGGACGAAACTGACCAACATGAAAACAAGTGAAAAGAATCGTGCTTTAAACTGCTTAACCGTTTCTAATCTGAAACTAGATGATGTTTTTAGTGATGTGTTCGGAAAATCATCCACTTCTATCATCCAATACTTGTTAGAACATCCCGGTGAATCATTTGATGTTCGACCATTTATCCATGCCCGTTGTAAAACTCCCGTTGAAGAAATCCAAGCGGCAGTTGAGGGGGCGATTTCTGTACCTCAAGCGATTAAGCTTCGCCAATGCCTCAACCATATTAACGAGATTGAGAAGCATCGAGAAGAGATCAATCTAGAGATTCAAGCTCTTGCAGAACCCTTCTCCCCTGTTTTGGAACTACTTCGTACCATACCGGGCTTAGACACTCAGCCAATAACAGCGATTGCGATTCTTTCAGAAATAGGACCGGATATGTCCGTGTTTCCAACTTCGAAACACTTTATTTCTTGGGCTGGATGCTGTCCAAGAAACGATCGCAGTGCCCGACGAACAAAATCAACACGTATCTCTCGTGCAGGGCAGTCGTTGAAACCGCTACTTGTACAGATTGCCAATGCTCTTCTCAGATCCAAAGAACATCCAGAATTTAAAAATCGCTATCGTAGAATCAAAGCGAATCGTGGACACAAGAAAGCTATCATTGCTATTTGTAAGATGCTCCTGACCGCTATCTGGAATGTCTTATCAAAGGTGGAACCCTATTCTGCTAAAGGATATCTGGAGCCAAAACCTGCGAAAGAAGAGAAAGTTCTGACGCAATCCCAAGCTCTGGACCTTTTAAGAAAACGCGGATATACCATTATAGATAGTGCTTAAACCAAAGTTACGTTGATTCTTCCTAAATAGACTCGTTGTCTTCCATTTCAAAAATTTTGAAAACGGTAGGCTTATTTAGTGTACCGTTCTTCAGGTATCTTCAAATAGATTTATTTTCAAACTTTATCACTCCTTTTATCTTTTGATACCATAGCCAAAACTTAAAAAGCAAGTAATTCGATCTTAATTTTTTCTTCAATTTTGAAATAATAAAAAAACTGCTACAAATATGAAAATAATGCTATATGTTGCTCAAAGGCTTTAGAAAAATTTTGTCTTTTTTTTTTGAAAAATAGTTACGGGAACACCTTTTTTTGATATACTGTAGTCATTGAATAAATACAAAAAGGTTGGGCGTAAGCTTCAAGGATCGTGTTCTTCAAGGGGTGAGAAGAACAACCTTGAGAGTTTTGCGTTCTTTTTTTGTATGTAAAGGAGGGTTTGTGTGTTAGAAGCTTTAGAAAAAATAAAATCTGCTGAAGAACTAAATGAAAGAAAAAAAGAACAATTACTGGCTGAATTGACAGCTTATGAGGCGAGTAAAAAACAACTGCTACAAGAAAAGCGGGAAGAGCTGAGAGCAGATTTTTCAAATGCTTTGTCGGAAAGAGAGCAAGCGTTAGCTCAAGACTTAGCGGCTGAAGAACAAGAATTGTCCAGAAGTGCTGAAGACGCTATTAAGCAGATGGAAGAAAACTACAGTTCAAAGAAAGAACAGACGATTCAAAAAATAATTGAAAGGGTGATCTCGGAATATGGCAGTCAGTAAAATGAGTAAGCTGACATTGATTGCTCAACAAGAATATAGTGAGCGAATTTTATCTGCGATTCAGGGTTTCCAAGGAGTGGAAATTCGAGACCTCTTTCAGCAAACAGTCAGTAATGAATGGGTCGAGGAATATTTTAATGAAATAGATCCTTTGCCTAGTCAGGATACTCTTGCAAAAATTGATTACCAGTTAGAACAAATCACACATGCTATTAGATTTGTCGAGCATAACGGAAGTAGTCGGGAAAAAGGCCTTCATCTTAAACGTCAGGTTGCCACTTTAAAGACTTTAGAAGAGAATTTCGATGAAGCTGCTTTACTTTCGGAATTGGAAAGTATTCAAGAATTAGAACGGCATTTTTTGGATGCTAGTTCTAGACAACGTGATTTGAGCGAACAAGAAAGTCTTTTACAAAAATGGCAAGCCTTAGATTTTTTGCCAAAAGAATATGCACTACGTTCATCAAAGTGTTTTCTAGGAACTGCTGATGCAAGTATTTGGGAATCCTTTAAGCAAGAGTTGAAGGACAAACAAATTCATTATGAAATCATTTATAGTGACGATCATATTGTCAACTTCGTTCTATTATTTTTACGTGCAGAACAAGAGGAGGTACAAGAACTTGTTCGTCAATTCAGCATAGTTGCCTTTACGTACAATCGAACACAGCTTCCTAAAACAGAATTGGCCAGCATTCAGCGGGAAATGATGAAATTAGTAGAAGAACAGAAAAAGCTGGCTCGACTGATTGGGCAGAAGAAAATCGTTATTGAAAATCTGGAAACTTCAGAAGAAGTACTGTTGGCACGAAAAAACCGCTGGTTAATTCATGATCGATTTATCAAGGATGATAAAGTATTTTTACTCCAAGGATGGATTGAAACAGACAGTTTCAAAAGCTTTGAAACTTTTGTAGAGGATCTAATCGGAGCTGGAAATCTGTATATCGAAATTGAAGAACCGACGGATACAGAGATCAATGAAGAAATTCCAACTAAATTAAAGAATCATAAGTTAATTAAGCCTTTTGAGATGTTAACTGAAATGTACAGTTTGCCAAAATATCATGAAGTTGACCCGACACCGTGGTTTATGCCGTTTTATTTTGTCTTCTTTGGCATGATGGTAGCCGATGCAGGATATGGTGGTCTGATGTTAGTGGCAACAACTGTTGCTTTGCGAACAATTTTACCGCGCGGAATGGAGCGTTTTATGCGCTTTTTCCAAATTTTGGCTGTTCCTACTATTTTATGGGGCTTGATTTATAACTCGTTCTTTGGCTTTTCGTTAGACTATACGCCAATACTTTCTACTAGTGATGATGTTATTAGTATTCTGATTCTATCCATTGTTTTTGGTGTGATACAGATTTTTATTGGGTTAGGGTTAGCTGCCAAAGAGAATATCAAAGCCAAAAATTATCTAGGTGCAGTTTCAGATGGTTTTGCCTGGCAGGGGATTATGGTCGGAGCAATCGTTGGTGGTTTAGGAAAAATGCTGATGGATAGTCAAGGGCTCTTCTTTATCGGCGTTGGGCTTGCAGTTTTAAGTGCTCTGCTGATAATTGTTACTCCGATGCTACAATCAAAGTCTAAATTGAAAGGATTAGCCAAAGGAGCATATAACTTATATGGAATTACAAGTTATATTGGTGATTTGGTTAGTTATACACGATTGATGGCTTTGGGTATCTCTGGCGGAAGTATTGCTGCAGCATTTAACATGTTGGTGGGCTATATGCCTCCAATAGCGCGCTTTAGCGTGGGTATCTTATTGATGTTGGCTTTACATGGATTAAATATCTTTTTATCTTTATTGTCAGCATATGTTCATGGTGCTCGATTACAATATGTAGAATTTTTTGGGAAATTTTACGAAGGTGGCGGACGTGCGTTTAGTCCACTAAAAACAGAAGAAAAATATGTAAATATTGAACAAGAAAAATAATTGGAGGAATTTTAAACAATGATGGAGTATTTGATTAATAACAGTGGTGGTATTATTTTTGCGATTTTAGGAATGGCTACAGCAACAATTTTCTCAGGTATCGGGTCATCCAAAGGGGTGGGTATGACTGGTGAAGCGGCTGCAGCGTTGACGACTAGTCAGCCAGAGAAGTTTGGACAGGCGTTAATCTTACAGTTGCTACCTGGTACACAAGGTTTATATGGCTTCGTTATCGCGTTCTTGATTTTCACTAATTTGTCTGGTGATTTATCTGTTGTTCAAGGGTTAGGTTACTTAGGTGCGTCATTACCAATAGCATTTACTGGACTATTTTCAGGGATTGCTCAAGGGAAGGTTGCTGCCGCAGGTATTCAAATCTTAGCGAAAAAACCAGAACACTCAACAAAAGGGATCATTTATGCTGCCATGGTTGAAACGTATGCAATCTTAGGATTCGTTATCTCATTCTTGTTAGTTGGACAAGTGTAAGGAGTTTTTTGATGGAAGCAATCGAAAAGATAGTCGAGCAGCTGAACCAGCAAGCTGACTTGGAGCAGCGTCAGCTGAAAGAAAAAGAGACCGCGCGGATTGATCAGGACTTTCAAGCAGAATTAACAGAAATGAAAGCAGATCATCTTAAACGTCTAGAGAAAAATTTACAAAATCTCGAAAATAATTATAAGCAGGCTAAAAATAGGCGTCAGGTTGCACAAAAACAAATGATTTTAAATCAAAAACAAGCAATTTTAGAGCGAGTGTTTGCTGAGGCAGTGGGACAAATGGAAAATTGGTCAACGAAGGAACAGCAGGAGTTTGCTCACAATGCATTAAAGAAAATGCAATTACAGGGGAATTTGGTTTTTGTTCCGGGAGAAAAATCTCAGACTGTTTTTACAAATGAATGGCTTGCCGAACAAAATAATATGCTGGCTTATCAATTATTCATGGGCGAGAATCCTGTTGCAGCTGAGGCCGGTTTTATTTTAGACAAAGACGGCGTGCAATATAACTTTCTTTATCAGAGTTTAGTAAGAGAAATACAGCAACGGGAGAGTTTTCAATTTGCTCAAACACTGTTTGAAGAAAAGGACGTAAACTTAGATTTTCATAATTAGAGACTACGAATTAGGAGGCACTGAATGAAACAATCTACGTATCATGAATTGAATCCGCTGGTTCGTTTGAAGGAATTGGAACTGTTAACGCCTGAATTTATGGGGCGAATGTTAAAAGCAGAAAATATGGAAGAAGTTGAGACTCTTTTTAGAGGAACGATTTATGGCGAATATTTAACTGATAATTTCTCTGAAAGTTTTGAAGAAGCCCTAGGGAAAGCTCAGGAGGAATTATTATCGGAGTTAATAAAAATCGTCCCTGACACAAAAGTAGTATGGATTTATACGATGCGCTTTACCTTCCATAATCTAAAGGCATTAATCAAGGGCGAGTTATTAAATCAAAATTTTGATGATCTTTATATTTATGATGGTTTTTATTCTTTAGACCAAATCAAGACAGCAATTCGAACTGGACAAGCTAGCGGTCTACCAGATTTTTTACTTGAAAGCTTACAGGAAGTCCGAGAGCATTTTGAAGAATCGAATAGTTTACAAGGAATTGACATTATTCTTGATCGCAAATATTTGTATTGCCAAAGAAAAATAGCAGATATGATTGATGAGCCAGAACTAACAAAAGAGGTTATTAGTTTCATTGATTTTACTAATATACTTATGGTAGCACGAGGAATTAAACAAAAAAGAAGTCGCAATTTCATGTCGACAGTATTATCGAGCCATGGAAGTATTCCAAAAGACGAATTGCTTGATTGTGTTGAGGGTGATTTAGAGCGATTAACACTTTTTTTACGAGCAACATCTTATGGCGAAATAATCGAACCAATCATTCAAGAAAATACGATTAATCTAACTCAGTTAGAGCGGCTTTGTGATGACTATTTAACTGGCTTTTACGAAACGGCACAAACTCAAGCCTTTGGACCTTTGCCGGTACTAGCACTGCTAAACGCAAAAGCCATCGAGGCTAAAAATCTTCGCTTGATTATTACTGGCAAAGAGGTCGGATTAACAGATGAACAAATAAGAGAGAGGATGCGTGAGACATATGGCACATAAAATCGGTGCAATCGGTGACAAAGACTCTGTCTTACCATTCAAACTTTTTGATTTCGATACTCGAACAACGAAAGATAAACAACTCATTCGACAGCAAATTGATGAAATGGCTAAAAATGACTATGGCATTATTTACATCACTGAGGAATTTGCTCAGCTTGTTCCTGATACCATTAAACGTTATGAAGAAAAAATGATTCCAGCAATCGTTTTGATTCCTAATCATGAAGGGACATTAGGCATCGGCAAATCCATGATCCAAGGACAAGTTGAACGAGCAGTCGGACAGAATATTTTATAAAGGAGCTAATGACTTGCAAGAAGGTAGAATAATTAAAGTTTCTGGTCCACTAGTGTTGGCAGAAAATATGGAGCAAGCGGCTATTCAAGATATTTGTTACGTAGGTGACCTTGGGGTTATCGGCGAAATCATTGAGATGCGCGGCGATGTGGCATCCATTCAAGTATATGAAGAAACTGCAGGCATTGGACCAGGAGAACCAGTTAAGACAACAGGAGAAGCACTCTCGGTAGAATTGGGTCCGGGAATTGTTTCTCAAATGTTTGATGGTATTCAACGCCCATTAGATACATTCAAGGAACAGACTGACAGTAATTTTCTTAGTCGCGGTGTTCAAATTCCAGCATTAGATCATACGAAGAAATGGTGGTTTGACGCAACAGTTGAAGAGGGAATCACTGTGTCAGCCGGGGATATCGTCGGGACAGTAAACGAAACGAAAATCATCACGCATAAAATTATGGTACCAAATGGTGTTAAAGGGACCTTGAAGAAAATTACATCTGGAGAGTTCACGATCGATGAGACCGTTTATGTGATTGAAACACAAAACGGCTTAGAAGAATTTTCGATGTTGCAAAAATGGCCAGTACGTCGTGGACGTCCTGTATCTGAAAAGCTTAATCCGGAAGCTCCAATGATTACAGGCCAGCGAGTAATCGACACGTTTTTCCCAGTTGTAAAAGGCGGTGCTGCCGCAGTACCAGGACCATTTGGGGCTGGTAAAACAGTCGTTCAGCATCAGATCGCTAAATGGGCAGATGTGGATATTGTGGTTTATGTTGGTTGCGGTGAGCGTGGAAATGAAATGACCGATGTATTGAATGAATTTCCTGAATTGATCGATCCGACAACAGGGGAATCCTTGATGGAACGAACGATTCTAATCGCAAATACCTCTAACATGCCGGTAGCTGCACGTGAAGCTTCCATCTATACGGGAATTACTATTGCAGAATATTTCCGTGATATGGGATACAATATCGCTATCATGGCAGATTCTACTTCACGTTGGGCGGAATCTTTGCGGGAAATGAGTGGACGTTTGGAAGAAATGCCTGGGGATGAAGGTTATCCCGCTTATTTAGGTAGCCGTTTGGCAGAATACTATGAGCGTGCCGGGCGTGTCATCGCTTTAGGAAATGACGGACGAGAAGGCTCAATTACTGCTATTAGTGCGGTATCCCCTTCAGGTGGAGATACTTCGGAACCAGTAACTCAAAATACACTCCGTGTAGTAAAAGTATTTTGGGGATTAAGTGCAACATTGGCACAGCAACGCCATTTCCCATCAATTGATTGGATGGAAAGCTATTCCCTATACTCTTCTGAAGTTGGAAAGTATTTAGATAATGATTTACAAGCAAATTGGTCTGAGATGGTAGCTGAAGGAATGCGGATGCTACAAAAGGAATCTGAACTAAATGAAATCGTACGTTTAGTCGGAATTGATTCATTGTCGGAAAAAGACCGTCTGACACTAGAAGTTGCGAAATCTTTAAGAGAAGATTATCTGCAACAAAATGCCTTTGACGATGTGGATACTTTTACATCCAGAGAAAAACAATTCAAAATGATTCGAAACATTCTGACACTCAATAAAGAAGGGCAACGTGCATTAGAATTAGGAACCTATTTGAAAGAAATTATGGATGGCACGGTCACTTTACGTGATAGAATTGCACGAAGCAAATATATCTCAGAGTCAGAGTTAGAAAAATTAGATCAAATCAACTCGGATATTGTATCGGAAATTCAAGCGATCGTTGCTGAAGGAGGAATGACCAATGATTAAAGAGTATAAAACCATCAATGAAGTGGTCGGACCTTTGATGGCAATTGACAAAGTTGAAGGGATAAAGTATGAAGAGCTACTGGAAATTCGTTTAAAAAATGGCGAGTTGCGTCGTGGACAAGTTTTAGAAATCCATGAAGACAAAGCCCTAGTTCAGATTTTCGAAGGAACGAGCGGTATCAATTTAAAAGAATCTACGGCTCGTTTTTTAGGACATCCGTTGGAGTTAGGCGTATCTGAGGATATGGTTGGTCGTGTCTTTGATGGCTTGGGTCGCCCAAAAGATGGCGGACCAGAAATACTAGCGGAAAAGAATGTTGATATCAACGGGGAAGTAATTAATCCTGTTTCGCGAGATTATCCTGATGAGTTTATTCAAACTGGGATTTCAGCGATTGATCACTTGAATACGTTAGTTCGTGGACAAAAATTACCCGTGTTCTCTGGTTTTGGTTTGCCGCATAAAGAGCTGGCGGCACAAATTGCCCGTCAAGCGACTGTATTAAACAAGGAAGATGACTTCGCTGTAGTGTTTGCCGGGATTGGTATCACTTTTGAAGAAGCTGAATTCTTTATGGAGGATTTCCGTCAGACAGGTGCGATCGATCGTTCAGTCGTGTTTATGAATTTGGCTAACGATCCAGCGATTGAGCGGATTGCAACTCCCCGCATGGCTTTGACAGCGGCTGAATATTTGGCCTATGAAAAAGGAATGCACGTGTTGGTCATCATGACAGATATGACCAATTACTGTGAGGCGCTTCGAGAAATTTCAGCGGCTCGTCGTGAGGTTCCTGGACGTCGTGGCTATCCTGGGTATCTTTATACGAACTTGGCGACATTATATGAACGCGCAGGTCGAATTCGCGGCTTGAAAGGTTCGGTCACTCAAATTCCGATTTTAACAATGCCTGAAGATGATAAAACACATCCAATTCCCGATTTAACGGGATATATTACGGAAGGACAAATTATTTTGTCTCGAGAATTGGATAAAAATGGTATCCAGCCGCCGATTGATGTATTACCGTCCTTGTCACGTTTGAAAGATAAGGGAACTGGTGAAGGAAAGACGCGGAAAGATCATGCGCCAACCATGAACCAATTGTTTGCAGCTTATGCCCAAGGGAAACAAGCGAAGGAACTAGCTGTCGTATTGGGAGATTCTGCTTTGTCAGATGTTGATAAAATCTATGCAAAATTCGCTGAGCGTTTCGAAGAAGAATATGTGAATCAAGGCTTTTACGAGAATCGTTCGATTGATGAAACATTGGATCTTGGCTGGGAACTATTGGCAATGCTGCCAAGAACAGAGCTGAAACGAATCAAGGACGATATGTTGGACGAATATTTAACAAAAGGAGAATGATCCTATGGTGAAATTAAATGTTAATCCAACACGGATGGAGCTTACACGATTAAAAAAGCAACTGACGACTGCAAGTCGCGGACATAAACTTTTGAAGGATAAGCAAGATGAGCTGATGCGACGTTTCATTTTATTGGTCAAAAAGAATAATGTCATGCGCGCTGAGGTCGAAGAGGAATTGCAACAAGCAATGAAAAATTTCTCAGTAGCTGATGCGTTATTGAATGACAAGTACATTGAAGAATTATTGGCAGTTCCTAAAGAGCGTGTGACGCTTGATGTGATTGAGAAAGATGTGATGAGTGTAAAAGTTCCAATTATGAACTTCCAGCACGAAAAAGACCTTGCTGATGGACCGCTGGAATATGGCTTTTTGAATTCTAACGATGAGCTGGATCAAAGTATTAAAAAATTCACGAAAGTTCTGCCTAAGTTATTAGAACTGACTGAAATCGAAAAAACTTGTCAACTTATGGCAAAGGAGATCGAGAAAACACGTCGTCGTGTCAATGCTTTAGAATATATGACGATTCCTCAGTTAGAAGAAACAATTTATTTTATCAAAATGAAATTGGAAGAAAATGAACGTGCAGAAGTGACTCGCATGATCAAAGTTAAAAATATGGGTGCTACTTGAGAAAGTAGCTCCTTTTTTTGAAGGTAGGAAGTTATGGTTAAAGAAAAACATTGGCCTTTTAAAATCTATCCTATTCAATTTATTGCTTTAGGCTTTGCCGGGATCATTTTGTTTGGAAGTGTATTATTGACCTTGCCGATAGTTACGAAATCAGGACAGGGGACACCGTTTATTGATGCGCTATTTACAGCCACATCTGCGACATGTGTAACAGGTTTAACAACACTGACAACAAGCGAACATTGGAATATGGGCGGACAGTTGATCATTTTAAGCATGATTGAAATCGGTGGATTAGGCTTCATGATGATGCCCTTTATTTTTATGGCCATCATGAAAAGAAAAGTCGGTTTAATGACGCGGATTATTTTGCAGGAATCCTTAAATTTAGATAGCTTATCTGGTGTAATGAGATTGATGCTGTATATTTTTCGCTTTGCGATGGGATTTCAGTTATTAGGTGCACTTTTATTAGCTATTGACTTTATCCCGGCTTATGGTCTTGGAAGAGGTCTTTGGTATTCGTTCTTTCACTCCATTTCAGCTTTTTGTAACGCTGGATTTGATTTATTTGGCGATAGTTTGGTAGGATTTCAAGATAACGCGTATGTGTTGTTTGTAATTTCTGGATTGATCGTCGGAGGCGGCTTAGGGTTTATCGTTTGGCAGGATTTGATGAATTTTCGCAAGACTCGAAAGCTTAGCCTACATAGTAAACTTGCGTTAACTGTTTCGCTAAGTTTACTGATTATTGGGACGCTTGTGTTTTGTATTTCGGAATCTGGTGGACGTTATTTAGTAGGAAATTCGTCACCGATAAATCGTTTTGCGAATATGCTTTTCATGTCGGTAACTGCTCGAACAGCGGGGTACTTTTCAGTTGATTACGGCAGCGTCAGTCAAGCGGGAATCCTTTTTACGATAGTTTTGATGTTTATTGGCGGGACACCTGGTTCAACGGCTGGTGGGTTGAAAACAACGACATTTGGTGTTTTATTGGTTCAAACAATTTCCATGCTGAAGGGAAGGATGCACGCAGAGGCTTTTAGACGAACGATTCGTCCGTCGGTCGTGTCTCGTGCGCTGACGTTGTTCTTTATTACGTTGACCTTGTGTATCGCAGTAACGATGCTGATGTCAGTAACGGAGGTTTTACCACGTTTTCGTGGAATCGAGTATCTTTTGTTTGAAACCTTCTCTGCTTTTGGGACAGTTGGATTAACGATGGGACTGACACCTAGTTTGAGTCTTATGGGAAAAATCTTGATTATTGGTTTGATGTACATCGGCAGAGTGGGGATTCTGACAGTTGGCTTCTCACTAACCATACGCTTAACAAAGAAAGAACAAGGAAATTACAAACTGCCAGAAGAAAGTGTCATGATTGGATAAAACGAGCTAGATTCATTCAATTGAATCTAGCTCGTTTGTTTTTAACGAATAACTTCAATTTTATAGCCATCTGGATCGGTAATGAAATAATACGAAGGATCCGTTCCTGGAAGACCTTTCAAATCCGTCACGTTGAAACCTTTATTTTTATGCTCTTCATGAAGCTTTTCTAAATCATCGGAACTAATGGCAATATGCCCATAACCATCACCTAAGTCATATGCTGCATGGTCATAGTTATAGGTTAATTCCAATTCATACTCGTCCCCAGGTAAAGTTAAGTAAACAAGCGTAAATTTTGAATCTGGAAAATCACGACGACGAGATTCTTCAAATCCGAATGCTTCTTGATAAAATTTGACAGATGCCTCTAAGTCTTTTACTCGAACACAAGTGTGTGCCATTTTCATAAGTAAGTAACCTCCTAATTATTATTAAGTTCATGATAACATAAAACATCCATTTCTCAGCATTTATGCTCAGTGGTTGTTTATGAGTTTTTTTTAATGTAAACTAGCTAGTAAATACATTACTTAGGAGGACACCAATGATCCCAGTGTTTGGCGAAAAGGAAGCCGAAAAAAAATATCAAGCCCGTTATGCAGCTTATGCAATTTTAATGAATGAGGAAAAAGAAATTGCGCTTGTTCAAGCTCCTAATGGTGCTTACTTTTTACCTGGTGGGGAAATCGAAGGTCATGAAACGAAGGAAGAGACGATTGAGCGCGAGATGCTCGAAGAATTAGGCTTTGAGGTCGTTTTATCGGAATATTTAGGACAAGCGGATGAATATTTTTACTCGCGACATCGCGAAACCTTCTTTTATAATCCAGGCTATTTTTATTCTACTAAAAGCTGGGAAAAAGTTTCCGAACCGTTAGAAGAGGGAAACAATAGCAGCTGGGAGCAGCCAGCAAAGGCAATCGCATTATTGAAACGCGGCAGTCACAAATGGGCTGTTGAAGAGTGGCTAAAGAAAAAACTTTCTGATCTTGATTGATCAGAAAGTTTTTTTTTAGTTAACTAACGCTCCATTATGAATATGTTTTGTGAACGCTCGGTAATAGTCATCAAAAAGATCCGAGTTTTTACTATCTAGTTGGGTCATTTCTTTTGGATAATAGAAACGAACATCACCCTGGCCTTGTCCAGTTAATGCAGAGACTAATTGACTTGCCTTTGACAACTCGATCAACGAGCCGTCTTTCTGCATTAGTTCGATTTGTGTGCGGTGACTGCCCTTTTCTGGATGATACAAATCATAAGGCAGATCATAGCTGGAATTGATCGCTGTATAATAGCGGGGATTAAACCCAGCTTTTTCAACCAAATCTTTCATTTCGACTAGTAAGGGGTTCTCACTGGAATCCACTGTGATTGATTTTAATGGCTTGCGATTTAAAAAGCGATAGGCTAGGTCACTTAGAATTAAATCCTGCTCGTCCATCCATTGAGCAAAATAAGTATTCAGAACGCCATCATCTAATTTTAAATAATCCTCCAACGAAAAATCCTCTTTCAAAAATGGAATCAAGAATTGCGAATGGAGTGAAAAAATTTCTGCATCTTCTTGATACAATTCATGTGCGCGATCCAATAAATGTTCCAGTAAGACCTCCATCCCACGAGACACAGAATGAAAATACACTTGAACGTACATTTGATAGCGGCTGACGATATAATCTTCCACGGCATGCATGCCATTCATAGAAAACGCAATCCCGCCTTCGTAAGGACGAATGACACGCAAGATTCTGGTTAAATCAAACGTTCCATATTCTGTCCCAGTATAATAGGCGTCTCGCAATAAATAATCCATTCGATCGGCATCAATCTGACTAGAGATCATTTGTACAACTTGCGGATTGTCATAAGTTTTGGTGATTACACTGGCAACTTTTTCTGGAAAACCTTCTTCGACATTATTTAAAATCTGAAAGACTTCCGTTTCTGGCGATGTAATGATCGCTACAGTCAATGCTTCATGATCGGTGTGGAAAATATGTTCAAACGTGTGGGAATAAGGACCGTGTCCAACATCGTGCAGTAGCGCTGCGCACAAGGCAACTAAGCGATGTGAATCATCCCATCCGTCTTTACCGTATTTTTCTTGAGAATAGTTTCGCTGAAAAATATCACAGATTCGGCGAGTGATATCGTAAACACCCAGCGAATGTGAAAAACGGCTATGCTCCGCACCATGAAAAGTGTACGAGGTAGTTCCAAGCTGTTTGATCCGGCGCAAACGTTGAACTTCCTTTGAATTGATCAAATCTAAAATTACTTGATGCTGAACATGAATATAGTTATGGACTGGATCGCGAAAAACTTTTTCCAGCGGCAGCATTTGATATTTATAAGTCATTAAGTACCTCCTGAATGAGTGTGTTCCGTTGCTGCATATTTTGAACGCGGCGTTGATATTCTTCCAATTGGTAAAAATTTGGCAGAGAGTCTGTTTGATCATGATGAGGCATCACTTGCAGCAACTCCTTTTTTACAGAATTTACGGATACTTCATAGAATGCAGTATCGTCTAGCGTTGTCATACTATCAGGATTAACAGGTGGATAATCCACACCAAATTGATCTCTCAATCCGCTTTGATAATAAGAGCGAACGATTTTTCCCCGAAGATTTTGATCGCCATTTACGCTAAGATACATCATGATTGCAACGCCTTCTTTAACTCGTCTCTGGGCGATCCCCGCAATTTTTTTTCCTTTAATGGAAAGATCGTATTTACCTGGACAATAAGAATCAGCGACTTCGCCAATTTCTATTCCTAATTTGCCAAAGCGAGTTTGCTCTAACCAGTCTACCATTGCCTGGTAACCGTCATCAATTGATAAGGCAGAGATTGAATTTTTAGGAAGAATTAAAGAGACATTCAAAATACCTGTGTCGCTAATAACACCCAAACCGCCGGCATTACGTAAAAGCAAATGATAGCCTTCTTTTTGAACTACTTTAAGTGCTTCATTAAAATAAGGGACCCTGCTGTCCTTCATTCCTAAGATTAATGTTTTTGGTAACTGCCAAAAGTGAATGATCGGCTGCTCTTGCTCACCGCTGAATTCTGTTAGTACATCAGTCAAAGCAAAGGGATTGAATAAATCTGTATGCGGGAGCATTCCTTGGTCAAAAAGCAACGCTTCTTTCATCTAATCTTCCTCTCGTTCCTTGTATTCTTTCTTATTATAAACAAAAATACAGAAAGTAAGTAATTATGTCGCTCAAAAAAGCAGAAGTAGTTGACAAAAAAAGCAAAACCGACAAAAATAAGTAGTGGAAGAATATCAACTTTTCTTGTATTTGGCTATAAAGTAAGTGATAACCAAAAGGCATAAAAAGTGATAGATGCAAAAAAATAAGTACATGAAACAAAAAAAAGGAGTGGGAGCTCTGTGAATATCAATGAAGGTATTCCTGCCAAAATTAAGGTTCAAACAAAAGTTACTCAAAACAATGAAACAGAGGACTTTGTTTTCGATCTTCCTGGTCAAGTTGTTAAGATGGGAGACACGCTGTATATCCGTTACAAAGAGATTCAGCAAGATGGTCAAGAAGTTCCAGTTACGGTGAAAGTAATGCCGGATTCGCAGGTACAATTAATTCGTTCTGGTGAAACTCGAATGCGAATGCGCTTTGCCTATCGAGAGAAAATGGAAACCAGTTACAAGACACCATTTGGTATTTTTATGATCACGACCTATGCAAACAAAATGCACGTGAGTTTAAAGGATCGTCCATTTTCTGGTATCATCACGATCGATTACTCGCTTTTAATGAAAGATGAAAAAGTAGGCGACTATCAGATGGTGTTAGAATTTACCACCTAAGCATAAGAAAGGTTTGCTTTTTATCCTCTGTTTTTGTATGATAAGGAGTAGACTTTGAAAGGACGTGTCATACTTGGAACTTAGTATTTTTGATGGTTTGAACAAAGATGAATTATCAATGATTGAAGTGGCACACGCAATTCTGGAAGAACGCGCAGATGTAATGGATTTTTCGGATCTAGTAAATCAAATCCAAAACTATCTTGGCAAGTCAGACAGTGAGATTCGTGATGCATTAGCACAATTTTATACCGATTTGAATATTGATGGAAGTTTTATTTCTCTAGGAGATAATCGCTGGGGATTACGTTCATGGTACGCGATTGATTCGATTGATGAAGAAGTGAATCATGGCTTAGAGGATGAAGAAGAGGATGCTCCTCGTCGTAAGAAACGCAAAAAAGTCAATGCCTTTATCAATGACGATGAAGATGCGATCGACTACAATGACGACGATCCAGAAGATACAGATCTATTGGTAGACGATGAAGAAGATGAAATTGATGACGACGATGACGATGATGATGACGAAATCGCAGCATACAACTCTGATTTACAAGAAATCGGAGCGGATGCAAGCGAAGATGACGAAGAAGTCGTTCCAGGCGGAATCGAAGATGATCTAAGCGTGATTGATGATGACGACGATGATTTTGATGATGAAGAAGAGGATGAAGAATAGATCATAGCGATCTATTCTTTTTTTATTCAATTTTCCAGTGTTCACAAGCGCTTCCTTTGATTCTTTTCTATGAAACGCGATAGTATAAAATTAGAAAAAGAAGAACGGAAGTGGATTGTTATGGAAAAAGTACCGGAAATTAAAATCAAGCTAACAGATGTGACTGAGCGTTTAGACGAAGGCTATTTATTGCTTTCAGAATTACGCAAGGAGGCAAATGCTCCAGTTGTCAAAGCACGTCTTTTAAACAAAGAAGTGATTGCGATTTATGGAAAAGAAGCGGCCAAGAAGTTTTATGATCCGCGCAATTTCAAACGAGAAGGAGCAATGCCTAAAATTGTTTTAAAAACATTGTTTGGAGAAAATGGCGTTCAAACATTAGATGGTCAAGCGCATGAGCACAGAAAAACGATTTTTATGGATTTGATGACCCCAAAACGGATGGAGGAATATCATCGTATTCTTGATAAAAATTTGACACAAAAACTAGATCGGCAACAGGGGCAGTTTGAATTATTCGATTTGGCTAAGGATGTTCTATTCCGTTCGATTTGTGAGTGGGCAGGCATTGATTTATCTCAATTGACTAAGAAGGAAGTAGATCAATTAGCTGAATATCAGATTTCAATGATCAGCTCTGCTGTAACAAACCCTGCGACTCATATCAAAGGCATCGATAATCGTAAAAAATCAGAAAAATGGGCCCAATCATTAATCGAAAATGCACGAATCAATCCTGTTGCTGGAAAAGAAGATGTAGCTTTGTATGCTTTTGCTAAAGCGACAGATGATCATGGTGAATTATTACCGATTGATGTTGCTGCTGTTGAGTTGTTAAATGTGATTCGTCCAACTGTAGCCTTGACTGTTTGGATTGCTCTGATGGGGCATGCGTTATTCAGTCGACCAGATATTTACCAGCGTCTCCATGCAGAATTTGATCAGCTGCAGGATTCATTCATACAAGAAATGCGCCGATACTATCCCTTCTTCCCAATGCTACCAGCCTTTGCAATACAAGATGTGGAAGTTGACGGATACTTAATCCCTAAAGATAGCTGGGTCGTTCTTGATCTTTATGGAACAAACCACGACGATCGAATGATTGAAACGCCTGAAGTCTTTCGAATTTCCCGTTACCTAGGAAAAGAAAAACATATTTCTTATGATGAGGAGTATGAAATGATCGCTCAAGGCGGAGGAGAATTTAAAACAATGCATCGCTGTGCGGGAGAGTGGATTACGTTGCATACGTTAAGGGTCTTTTCTGATCAGCTAGTAAATAAATACCAGTTCTCGATACCAGAGCAGGACTGGAGCATTCCGATGAATCAATTTCCAACTTATCCGAAAAGCAAAGCACTGCTAATCAAAAAATAATCGATAGATCCTCTCTAACTAGGCTAAGCAGTCTAGTTAGAGAGGCTATTTTGCAGTTAAAAAAGATTATTTTTCTGCAATCAAATGTTTTATGTTTTGTTTAGCTGTTTGAATAATCGTTAAAACTCGTTGCTATTACAGAGTTTATACATTAAAAGAGGGCTGAAATAGATAAAATTGATAAGTATCTGTTAAAAAAGTATAGCGAAGGCTATGGAGATAGGAGATGTTAATGATTCTGTCACTGAGTTTACATAGGTTTTCAAAAAACTATATTTTATATGCAGTTTTATCTATCAAGTGAAGAATTTCAAAAAGGGAGCAAAAACTAATATGGGTAATAGACCTTTTAGTAAAAAATCACCAAAAATGGGTATTTGGTAGGAGTCCATTTGAACCCTTACTTTCCCTAATGCTTTAGTAGTATTCAAATCAAATATTTTTTCTTGATTTGAATAGTTACCGCAAGAAGGGCAAGAGAATTTATAAAGAGTTGTTTGATTTTTGGGACTAGATTTGTTAATACGTACAGCTCCCTTTATGATTTTTCGGACTTCGGGTCCTAATAAGGAATAGCTCTGATCACAAGAACTGCATCTAAAGATGTGTTTAGTATTCTCAGAATATGCTTGTTTATTAACCTTTATGAATAATTTTATTACTCTATAAAAAAAATTTATTGCTAATAGAGAAAATAGAAAAGTTCCGATGTAAACCATATTGCACTCCTTTGTATTTAATTACTAATAATAATTGTAATACGAAGAAATAGTGAAGGCAATATACAATAAGTTTGCTATAGGAGAAATTCAGGGAACAAAGCTCACTTACATGGAGCAATAGCGGAAAAATTACATAGCCTTAAAATAGTCAATTAAGCAGTAATTAGGAACATGAGAATAATCAAAAGGGTATAAATGAGCAGGCCCAATGGATTTCTCGGATTTATTGTTAAGCCATAGCCTATTGGTCTAGATACAAATAATTTTTTGGGCTCTTTGGGAACTAGAATTAAAACAAGGATGGCATTCATACTAAGAACCAAAGCTATGATAATACCAATGTAATTGATGTTCAAGTTTGCTAGTAAAGTGTTTTTTAAAGTGTAAAGAATGATAAGAATTATCGCTAATATACCCAATGCTATACCTAGTACTTTGTTATTACTCATTTAAAAACCTCCAATGACTACTCAACTTTAGGATAGAACTATTGTTTTTGTAAGTCAATACGAACTAGATTATCGGAGAAATTACTGGAAGGTGCAAAGGAGCGTGAAACATGGCTATTAAGACTGATGTGTTTAGCATATTAGACGCACGTATTGAAATATTGGAGCGTAAAGTAGAGTGGTTTGAGAAATTTGGAAATCGCAGTAAAACCAAAGAGGTACTAGAACATGTTATTGCTATTGAACGATTGTCTGAGTTAAAAAGCGTTAAATCATACCTTGAATACAGTGTGCATTGGCAGAACTGATGAGTTATTGGAGGACATAGAGGAGGAATATCATGGCATCTTTTGAAATTAATTGGGAAAGAAAGCAACAAGTTAGCATTGAAATTGAGGCTGAAACCGCTGAGGAAGCATACAACAAATGGAGCGAAGGAGATTACGGCACTATACCAGACGTAAATGATGAAGACATCATTGGAAATTATGTCGAAGTAGATGGGGAAACCTATTACCTGAATCGATTTGAAAAAGTAAAGTTCGGGTAACGACAACTATCGAGTAGAAAATTCCTGTAGCAAAGGGGTTTAAATTCGTTTTAAAATTCAATTTTTACGATTCCTTCTAATTGCCATAACGACATTAAGCACTACGATATACAACAGCAAAAACAAGATGGAACCAATACAAATGATTAGTACAGGAAGAATCGTTAAATCTCCGCCTGCTGAATCATAGCTACCCTGCAGACTTGTAGGTAACACGAGAGCTAAATTTAAGAACATCATGAAAAGGGTACTGCTAAGAATTGCAGTTAAATTCAATTTTAGAAAGAAATTCAGTTTATGAAACCTCTTGGAAGCAAATCTATATAGTAAATAGTGTATTGGGATGACACAAAAGGATAACAGGAATATTAGCATGACCATTAAATAAAAAACTCCTTTTCAGCATAGTATACCAAAAAACAAAAAAAGAGTTGAGAAGTTAATTCTGGTAACCACACCATTCAAAGAGGAAAAATTGGGGGAAATACAAAAAATCAAATCTAATGGCGGAGATATGGAAGTTCATTTCCCATTTCCACTTAAATATGGGCAATATAAATCCAATGGACGATAAAGGTAATTGCTAAAATAATTGCATCGGACAAGAAGATCGAAGCCAAAGGTAGAAAAATTCTTTTCCGTAAAGGTTTTACTACAAATGGCGACAAGGTAAATGAACATTATAGAACTATTGATATTTTGGATGATTTGTAAATTCAAGAGCTTCTTCAACTTTTAACTCAGCAGAAATAAATAATGCAGCAGCAGTAAGAAATTCTTTCATATCCTGTATGTTTTCATCATCATGGACTCCAACAAAATGTGTTTCATCATTTCCACTCCATACAGCAGCTTTCGCAATTGCTTGGATTTTAAGAAATTTTGATAAATTTTCGTTAATGACTTTTCCTAAAAAACTTATCTTTTACTACTTCTTCAGATTCAGAATCTTGATGAATCACATATTCTTTCTCTAGAGCGTCAGAAGGCAATACTCAGAAAAGGGTATTGGTCATTCGATGTTCCACGGGTCCGCGACTACAAGAAGTATTGGGCTGTTCAATTCATGATGGTGTCATTAGCGGACAAATCAAAAAATCGTGTTAATCGAAATATTCCTAGGGTTGAATTTGGACCGGGCGTATCTAATGTTATTCGCGCTTTACAAAAATTATTGAAGGTTACGCTTGACGGTAACTTCGGTTCGGATACCTATACTGATTTACAGAGAAGAATGGGAACGCTTCAAGACGGAGAAAATAGGATTGTGTTAAAGCGATGGAGCGTCGATTGAATGAAGGAAATAACTAAAAAATAGCCCTCGCTTCAGCGAGGACTGCGATCTTTATTTGGTTCTATAATATTTGGTGTTGTTACTCTTTTTGAGCGAGAACACCAAGTATTTTTTTATACAAAAAGACATTTGGTTGTCCTATAATTAAATCGCTGAACCCAATCATAGGAGGCGAACCAAATGTCCAGTATTAAGAATATCAAATATAAAGATAATTGCCTAGACAAAACCATCAAACAAATCCTAAATATTCACGATTCCAACATTACTTTTTCTAAAGACGCCGTTTCAAAAGAAAAAGTCCATGACAGAATGGCCACCGTCTTTACTGGTCGACTGAGCTATCCGTCTCCTCGATGTGAGTGTTGCGGCTACGACTCCGTCATCCATCATGGCTACAAAGATAGCTGGATTCAATTACTCCCTTATCAAGAGGTGTCTACCTATCTTCATCTCTATAAACAACGGTTTTATTGTAAACAGTGTCACCATACCTTTTCAGCTAAAACCTATTATGTCGCAGAAAACTGTTATCTCTCCCAAGCGCTCAAGTTTGCGATCGCTGTTGATTTAAAGAAGAAAATTTCGATGAAAGATATCGCTCAACGTTACTTGATTTCCGCTAAAACGGTCGAACGGGTCTTGGATTCTTTTTTTGAAGAACCACGACTGAAGCCCAATTACTTACCCAAACATCTATTGATTGATGAATTCAAAGGAACTAAGGACTGTCAGGGCGCCATGTGTTTTATTCTCAGTGACGCGGACACGGGGAAAATCTTTGATATTTTAGAGGATCGAAGAAGCTTCAAGCTGATCGCCTATTTCATGCGCTTTACTTATCACGCACGGAAAAACGTTTCTCATGTCGTGATGGATATGAATGCGGGCTATGATTCTGTGACAAAGGTCGTTTTCCCAAATGCTCGGATTTCCATTGATCGATTTCATGTGATCCAACAACTCAATCGTGCGTTTAACAAACAACGGATAAAAACCATGAATCACTTGAAAAAGAGCGACCCGCAAGCCATGAAAAAGTATCGCAAGCTTAAGAAATATTGGCGAACCATTCTGAAAAAAAATAGAAAAATCAATTATTCTTCGCTCAAACAATACCCGCTTTTCCAACGGAAATACCTGACGGAATCGGAAGTATTGGACTATTTATTATCGATTGACGAGCACTTACGGACAAGCTATGATGTGTATCAAAATTTGTTGGATGCCTTTGATACCAAAGATTATAAAGACTTTTACGAACGCATTGATCACTTACCCACGATGCTTGATCCAGCATTTAAAAAAGCGATTCTTTACTTAAACAAACACAAACAAGCGATTATCAATGCATTAAAATACCCCTATTCGAACGGAAAACTTGAAGGGAAGAATAACTTGATTAAAGTGATCAAGAGAGTGGCATTCGGTTTTAGAACCTTTCGCCACCTTCGTATGCGAATTCTAATTCAACAGAACATTTGCGACATTATTTGAACAAGAAAACAAAAAGAAAAAAGGAAACGCCGAAGCATTTCCTTTCAGTGATTTAATGAAAACAACACGATTTGACTTAGAGCCCTTTATTTTAGACTAATAGTAATATCATATTCTTTTTTGTTATTCCGGTAATCGTTTGATGCTGGATTATTGGCACACCATTTCAAACGAATTTCACTAACTTCTTTAATCTCTTGCATTTCGGGAATAACAAAATAAATTGATCCTTTTTTTTCACATTACTTAGAATATCACCGCTCATACTACCTCCAAGAAGTAGCTCTGCCGTAACTTGTCATAGTCAAACCACAAATCATCCACAAAATATTTGTAAATCAATGTATAGCATAAACCGCTGTGTTAAGCCATTTTGTATAAAATCGTTCTTTGATGTATACTGAAAACAGTTAAAAATACGCGCCCTGAGGGAATCGAACCCCCGTCTCAAGAACCGGAAAAATAGGAAATAATTTCAAAAAGGTTTAAATTGCTTTAATAGCAACACTTTTCTTACTACTTCGTTTTACCTGATTTCACTCAATTTGAATAGGTTTTAAACGAATGGTGGGGATTGAACTAAAAAATGCGAGTCAAAGTTGATTTACTATTTAATTAGAGTAGGTTATTTTAAAACCTTACTGTTATATGCTGAGTAACACTGTTTTAAAAACCTCGCTCATTTTATTTCTAAGCGCCTTTAACAACTATATAGCATTTTTTACCTTTATTGTGAATAAAAAGAGCTTAAATCGTCAAATGAAGCTATTAAAATTAAATATGATTATAACAGATCAAAGTCATTCAAAGAGAATGGCTTTTTTGTTATGGGCCTAGATGCCCAGTTTCGGACGAACTTTGTCCGAAACAAATAAACTACCCGCTATGCGGGTAGAGATAAGTGGTTTTACCACCAAAAATACCATTCCTTTACAATAAGAGTGTTCAGGCTCAAAAAGAAAGGAATGGTATTTTTGGCAAACAAAGCAAATAGCTTAGCGCATACAAAATGGATGTGTAAGTATCACATTGTTTTCACTCCAAAGTTTAGACGAAAAGTTATCTACAATCAAGTGAGAAAAGACTTGATAGAAATCTTTCAGCGGTTGTGTAAATACGAAAAAATAGAAATCATAGAAGGACATATGATGCCCGATCATGTTCATCTGTTGGTAAGCATCCCACCCAAAATCAGCGTATCAAGTTTCATGGGTTATTTGAAAGGAAAAAGTGCCTTGATGATCTTCGAGAAACATGCAAATTTGAGATATAAATATGGAAATCGAAAATTTTGGGCAGAAGGTTATTATGTAAGTACGGTGGGATTGAATGAAAAAACAATCGCAAAGTATATTCGAGAGCAGGAGCAACACGACCAAGCAGTTGATAAATTAAGCGTAAGAGAATATGAAGATCCGTTTTCAGATAGGAAGTATCGAAAAAAATAAACCAGTTTAACTGGTCGTGAAAGTGACAAAGACACTGAGCCTGAACAAGGTGAAGGGTAACGTCTTGAGGCGTAGTCATAGCAACAAGGGGTTTCACCCGCAGAGCAAACCACCCGTTTTCACGGGTGGTCATGATTTTTCCTACTAAATTAAAAAAATGGAAAGAAGGAAACAAATTGAAACTAACAAAGCTAAAAGTAAAAAAAGAATGGGTCGGAAGAGTCTTCATTCTAGGTACACAATTTAAAGAAGCTCCAAAAGAAGTGAATGGTGTTCTTGGTAGTTATGTAAAATTCTATGGGGATTCTGAAAAACATGGGGCTTTACCTATCGTGATCGATAAAAGTGCTGCGGTGTTGCCGGAAGGCGAAATTGAGGTTGATTTTGATGAAGCCTATTTGGTTCCCGATAAAGTTCGAATTTCAAGTCGGGAAACGAATGATGATGGGCGAATGATCAACTCGGTAAATGGCTATTTAGATTTCTCTCTTTATTTATCTAATGCAATAGTAAAGGAAGGTGTGTAACTATGGTTTTAAAATTTAAGGACAATAACAACATTACAGACGCTTTAGATGTTTCTAGTTTAGGAGCCATTCGCTTTAGTTCGCTGGAAGACCCAGTGCTTGGTTTTGATGATGAAACAAGACAAAGTACAGGTGAGATCACGAAAAAGAGAGCAGAACTAGTCTTTGGCGATAAAAAGAAAATATCAAGTCGAGTCACATTCCCACCAACTGCTGAAATCGAAATGTTTAAATGGCGTGAAGCGGTTGAATTAGTAAATCCAGAGTTCCATTTGACGTACATTGCGGCACAAGATGGGAACCGAGAATATTTTGAGTTAGATATTTATGCTGAGGGTTTGAAGAAAGCAACAGCTCAAAAAGCGGCCGCAATTTCCACTCAATCCGGCGAAAGTGATAAGAATAAAAAATAAGCAAAAGTCTGCCATTACTTCTAAAGATTAGGAAAGGAAAGGTGAAGATGTGAGAGGTCTATTCTCCTATAAAGGAAAGAGAATTCAATTGTATTATCGGTATCTAAATGTTTGGTACACGTTTTTCTTTTCGATCCCGACTTTAATTTTAGCAGTTTGGCTATGTTGGAGAAATTGGACAAACATTGTTTCGATGATCGATGGAAATCAAAAGGCTCTACCACAAATAATCATGTTAGGAATACTCGTGTCAGGGCTAGTATTTCTAACAATTGCAGCTTCTCTATTTTGTATGAAGCGATCTAAAGAAAGCGGTGGCTACTTTAGCAGACTTCAACGATGTCAATGGTTACTGAAATACTTGATTGAAAACAATTTGGTGGATACTAAAAAGATAAAAACTGAGACTGGTTCAAAAGAGCTGATCCAATTACCGAAGGTGTACTATCGAAAAAAGGATTCCTTGGATTGTTTTACCTTTGAACTTGGAGGAAAAAGCCATAAAGAATTTCTGATGATGGGTTCAGTATTGGAGGAACTATTTCTTGGTGATTTAGTTGAGATTGATCGTAAACCGATGCTAGTCACCTATAAATTGTTGCTGGATACCATTGAGCGTCGCTTATCTATTCGAGAGGTTAAGGCGGAGAATGGTTCGATTGAAATCATGGAAGGTGTCTCTTGGGAGTATGACAAGATGCCGAATATGCTTATAAGTGGAGGTATCGGAGGTGGGAAGACCTATTTCATTTATACGCTGATCAAGGTGTTTATGGAAATCGGTACGGTGAAAATTGCTGATCCAAAGAAATCAGATTTAGGAGTTCTAGCGGATTTGCCTGCGTTCAAGGGACATGTTGTGATGGAAAAAGAAGAAATTTTTCGCTTGCTGGAAGACAGCTTTGAAATGATGATCAAGCGCTACAAATACATGCGAGAACACGAAAATTATACAATGGGAAAAAATTATGCTTTCTATGACATGCCACCTTACGTTGTGATCATTGATGAATGGGCCGCATTTTTTAGTACTTTGGACTATAAAGAAACAGATCGTGTATTAAAAGTATTGATGCCGTTAATTCTTCAAGGTCGCCAAGCTGGAGTGTATATGATCATTGCCTTGCAACGGCCGGATGCACAAAGCTTGCCGAACGGTATTCGTGACAATCTACTCGCAAAAGTTTCATTGGGAAGACTATCTGAGCTTGGATATAAAATGACCTATGGGGTGCGCCCATACGGGCCTGTAATGATTGTGTGTTAACAACACACTAGAGAATAAGATACGAATTTTTACTGTATTAACAACCAACTTATCTGCAGAGGAAACCGAGCAGGGAGTGTAGCATGTTGGTAAAGCCGCAAGTTGGAAAACTATCTATCCACTACTGAGCTGGCAAGTTAAAAAATAAAAATAAGGATGAAAGCTATACTGCTTGAATGGTGGTCTGTCTGAGTCAGTCATCCCTACAACGAAAAGATAGTTAGATACGTTGTATGTTGTTAGATGTTATAGGTATCGTCCGAAGTCTGTAACATACGTATCTCTAACAACGAGAACTTCTATAAAGAAGAATACAGATGAAACCCACATCCGAAATTTTAGGTAGTTATTATTACAGGTGCTAAACGGGGATTGCCTAAGTTGGAATGCTCGTGAGAGCTATGTGCAACGCCAGGTCATGGTGATAAAGCTCAAGAGAAATCAAGAGCGATGGCACTGAATATTCAATAAGGTAACGGAGATTTCGTAGTAGTCTGAGCTAGGGAAAGCCTAGTACATGGCGAAGGAAATCAGCTTGTTTCGTTTAAATAATTAAGGAAGGAGCGTGAGGCTTCATGAGAAATCCAGAAGTTATTCTAAACAATCTAGCAAAGAAAACAAAGCAAAAAGACTATAAGTTTGAAAGAATCTATAGAAATCTATACAATCCAGAATTCTATATTATGGCTTATGGGAATATCGCTTCAAAAAGTGGCAACTTAACACCTGGTGTTTCTAACGAAACAATTGATGGCTTCAATCTGACAAAAATAGAAAAATTAATTGAATCGCTAAGATCAGAAAGCTATCAACCTAAACCAGTGAAACGTGTTTACATTCCAAAAAAGAATGGAAAGAAACGACCACTAGGTATCCCTACTTTTATAGACAAACTTCTTCAAGAAGTTATTCGCATGGTTTTGGAAGCCATTTATGAAGGAGAATTTAGTTCTTCCTCACATGGTTTTCGACCTAATAGAAGTTGCCATACTGCACTTGGAGACATATCCAATACATTTAACGGAAGTAAGTGGTTTATTGAGGGCGATATCTCGTCCTTCTTTGACAACATTGATCATCATATTCTCATTCAGCTATTGAGCAAAAAGATTAATGATGATCGATTTTTACGTCTAATATGGAAGTTTTTGCGTGTAGGCTATTTAGAAAATTGGAAATTCAATAAAACTTATAGTGGAACACCGCAAGGTGGAATTATTTCACCAATTCTATCAAATATTTACTTGAATGAACTAGATAAGTATATGGAAGAATATAAAGCATCATTTGAACTAGGTAAAAAACGGAGAAAAGATGAAAATTACAAACGTCTTGAATCGAAGATGTATTGGCTAAGGAAAAAACTAAAAAATGAGCAACTAACAAACACAGATAAACAAGTAATCACAGATCAGTTAAAGGCTATGCATACTCAATTAATACAACTACCTTATTCAGACAGTTTTGATGAAAATTATCGAAGAATCAAATATATACGCTATGCCGATGATTTTATCATTGGTCTGATAGGTTCAAAAAAAGATGCAGAAACCATCAAAAGTGATATACAACAATTCTTAAAAGAAAAATTGAAAATAGAACTTTCAATGGAAAAAACATTGATTACTCATTCTGGAAAGTTTGCAAAATTTTTAGGTTATCACGTAGTCGTAACTAGAGATAAAGCAGTCAAGAGAGATAAAAACGGTATAAAGAAACGTTATTACTCCTACAAATGTAAACTCTATATCCCTAAAGAAACATGGATTAACAAGTGGTGTTAGTATCAAATCTTAGACAACTTTTCGTGGAGACAGAAATAAATTAAACTTATCTACGAGAGGATGAATTTTATGAACCGATACGAAGAAAATTTCAAATAGATGATTGTTGATCTGAATCAAACTGGACGTTCTGTTCGAGGGCTAGCGAAAGAATATGGCTTATCTGAAGCAACGATTTACAAATGGAAGAATTTATATTTACCTAATCAGTCCACAGGACTGACTGGAAAAGAAGTGGCTGAATTGAGAAAAGAAAATGCTCGTTTAAAAGAGGAACTTGAAATCTTAAAAAAAGCCGCAGCCATATTCTCTCGAAAGACCTAAATTCGCTTGTTCAATTTATAGAAAAATGGTGTAAGGATTACACTGTTTCTTTGTTGTGTCGGTTATTAGAAATTCCCAGAAGTGTCTATTATTTCTATAAAAATAAACCTTTAACTGCTACGCAAATAAAAAATAATTTCTTGAAACGGAAAATTACTGATATCTTTTTTGAAAACAAACAGCGATATGGTGCGACAAAAATCTATCATGTATTGCTCAAAGAAAACATTTCAGTTTCACTTAGACACGTACAAAAACTAATGCGACAACTGAGTTTACGTTCTATTACTATTAGAAAATACAAACCACAAAGTAATAAACAAGCAGTGGTATCCAGAGTAAATATCTTAAACCAAGATTTTTCTACTAAAACGATTTGTGAAAAATGGGTGGCTGATATCACTTACATTCCTACCAAGAAAAATAGTTGGTGCTACTTGTCTTCAATCATGGATTTACATACTAAAAAAATTATTAGCTATACATTTTCAAAACGAATGACTGTAGATTGTGTGATCCAAACATTGAATAAAGCAAAAAAGCATTATCCCATTCCAGAAGGAATGATTCTACACACTGATTTAGGCAGCCAATATACAGCAATTGACGTGGAAAACTGGCTTAAATCCAACAAAATAAGACATTCCTATAGCCGAAAAGGAACGCCTTATGATAATGCGGGAATCGAATCTTTCCATGCCTCATTGAAAAAAGAAGAAGTATATACGACTACTTACTCAGATTTTGAAGAAGCAAATCGGTCGTTATTTAGCTACATTGAAGGATTCTATAATCGAAATCGAATCCATAGTTCGATTGGTTATCTAACTCCACAGGAGTTTGAAGATCTGTCAAGAGAGGAAATGGCATAGCCGTCTCTACTAAAATTTGTCCAAGATATTGACTCAAATCCAAAGTTAAAAGAATTGGGGACAGTTACAATACGGCAAGATGGGTCATGGATGCCAAGGCATCGAACAGCGCTCATCTATTTAAGTGATATTGAAATTTTAAGTACTTACAATGCGGAAATCCGTGGGATTTACAACTATTTTTGTCTAGCTAGTAATACAAATGTGCTGAATTCGTTCATGTACGTAATGCGCTACAGCTTATTTAAAACATTAGCTGCAAAGTATCAATCGTCTATCGCTAAAATTCTTAGAAAATATAAGCAAAATGGCGAGTTCGTAATTCCCTATGAAACGAAACATGGAACAAACTATCGTTTGTTATATAATGAAGGACTTCCCCAAAAGAAATTAACGAATAAATCTTCAAAAATCGATAGCCTTCCGGATACGATTATTTACAAGGCCCGAACAGAATTGACACAACGACTTTTAGCTAATAAATGCGAGTGGTGTGGAAATGGTAAAGGTCGGATGGAAGTCCATCATGTGAAGAAGGTAAAAAATCTAAAAGGGAAAAGACAATGGGAACAAGTAATGATAGCTAGAAGAAGAAAAACATTGGTGCTTTGCCATGAATGTCACGTGAAATTACACGCTGGCAAGCTAGACTAAACAAGTGGAAAGCCGTATACATTGAGAGGTGTACGTACGGTTTGGAGGGGAGTATTTGGAGACCTACTATAGAAATATAGCAAGGCGCTGGGTGCTTACCCTACGACGACAACAAAAATAAAAGTTTTGTTAATAAGTCGGGAGTTGGCCGAGGATATTTAGATATTGGGAAAGGGATTCCTCAAGAGTTATACAGTCCCTTTGTTCCATCGGATTTTGATTTTTTAGAAGAGTTTGCCAAATTTGATCACATGATCGAACTGGATTTTGAAGCCATTCGGATTACTGGAAAAGATCGAGAAATGATGGATGAATACCATAGTGTGAATGATGAAATGCAACTCAGAAAAATGGTTTCGGAAGAATACCAACGAAAACGGCAAGAGAAGTTGAATGAAGCAGGTGATATTACTATCGAGTAATCTTTTAAGCGAGTGAGGTGATGACATGTGAGTGAAAAGTATTATCGAGTACGGACGGCCGCAAAGTTGATTGACTTGGAATTCTCTTCAAGGACACTGTATTCGTGGATCGCAAAAATTGAAAAACGGACTACTTATCGTTTCTTACGAAAGGATATTTTGAGGAATGGGATTCCTGTGAGTCAAATTTTACTGACAGAAGAAGATATTTTATTGTTGAAAAAGCTTTATCGGTTGAGAAATGGGGAGAGGAAAGAGTTAACGGCTGCGATTTTCGCCACCTTTTTGTCACCGGAAGAGCTTGCAGAACGATTAATGATTGAAGAAAACATTTTATAAAAAAAGATCCACTGTAGATACTGGAGGGGGAACTATGCCCGCATAGCCATGCACTCAGTAGAGCGTGGCGTTTGCACTGGCAGCGGCGCCAGCCGCGTATGGCAAGGGCAAACGCACACGCCAAGTGTGTGCGTGGATGGTTTAGGGCAGGCGCTTGCGCCTGCCCTAAACCGTTACCCCCCAGTATCTAATAGGGGGGGTAGAAATAAAATAACGAAACAAAAAAAGCTCAATGAAGAGCGCTATGGCAAGCTTCATCGAAGATGAACGTTTGTGTCCTTTTTAACGATTTTGAAGGGACACAAAAATGAGAAATCAACCATACCAAGGGGTTTATGACTCTTTTTGAAGAGACAAAAAAAGTAGATTTCGTTATTTAATTGAGGTGTAGGGAAATTGGAGCCTAAAGAACTGCGAAATTATCGATACAAATTTGGGTTATCCAATGCGAAGACTGGAAAACAAAAACCAGTCTCTCAACGAAAATTTGCACAAATACTGGACATCTCTTTGTCCTATTACAAAAAAATGGAACAAGGCAAGCGCTCGATTCCGGAAGAGGTGAAACAAAAGCTCGAAGAGTATTTTCGTGTCTACATGAAACATGGGATAGAAATGCGAGTCATGATTGATTATTTGCGTTTGTCTTTTTTTGATGCAGCACCTAAAGATATTATCCAGCGAGTGTTAGGCATGGATGAGTTAGAGTTTGAAACCCGTTCAACAGGACTCTACATGTTTGACCAAGTATCTGTACGAGGGAATATCTGGGTGTTTTGGCATACAAAGGAAACAACGAAAAATGTACTGATTCAATTCTCAGGGCAAGGTTGTCGTGAGTACGAAATGGTATTGAATGAACGAAAAACAGACTGGCAGGAATACTTATTGAACCTTTGGCAAAAACAAGGAATGCTAGAAAGTTGTTATAGCCGTGTGCAATGCAGCAGAATTGATATTGCTATTGATGAAATGTGGATGCGAGAAGATGAAGAATACTTTGATTTGTTTTCCATTTTGGAAAAGGAACACAAAGGATTGATCGAAGACAGTTTTAAATTATTTGAAAACTATGGTGGATACTATACGGAATCAGGGGTAGCTAGAAACAAAGGACTATCCCTTTATTTTGGTTCAAGAAAATCACCAATGTTCTTCAACTTCTATGAAAAACGGTATGAGATTGCCAATCGTGAGCGGATTTCTGTAGAAGATGCCTTACTAAAATACGGTATCTACAATCGCTACGAATTGCGTTGTGCTGCGGAAAAAGCAACCGAGATTATTGATCGCTTTATTACCGGAACGAACTTAGGTGAGATCGGTGCGGGATTGATCAACGATAAATTAACGGTTTATGACTTGCTTGATTCAGAATCAAGAATTGTGAATGAGCGTTGGGCTAAAATGTTTCGAACCGTCAAAGAGTTGAATTTTTCCATGAAGGCAGAAAAGTTTTCAATCGAACGGGCGGAACGTTGGTTTGAGACCCAAGTAGCGCCCACACTAAAGCTGCTAAAAATTGTCGATGAACTTTCCGGCAGAGATTTTGTGAATGCGACGATTGAAAATGTTGAATTGAGTGAAGACAAAGAAAGCTATCTTACTTGGTTTCAATCATCAGGAGGTGATTTAGTTGGAGGATAACAAGGACTACCTCTTTTCAGGAATCAATCATTGTCAGAAAAAAATCGAAGCAATTGATCAACGTATTCGAGCGTTGAGTGTCTTCAATTATTCGATGGATTTGATTGAACGAATTCTCGAACGTGGTGAATTTCAGGATGACCCGGCATGGCAAGAAATTGCACGACTGCTGGAGGTAAGGAAAAGTTATGAACTCAAATTGGAGGAGTTAAATTGGCAAGTAAAACCAAGCAATTTGAGCCAGATTGAATTTTATTCTTTTTGCGTTCCGAAAAAAGCTTTGATAGCGGTGAAGGTAGGTGTGAAGCCATTACGAGTTTACTCAAACTGTGTAGCCGAAGTATATAACCAGCAGGTAGGATTTATTCTTTTGTCTGTTGATGAAGTTCAAAAAGTATTGAGACAATCCATTTGTGAAGAAACAAAACTTGCAGTGACTGAGGAAATTATCCAAAAAGAGTTACTTGATCTTGGTCGTTACGCTAACGAACCCTTTTATCAAGGATCGGTTTTACTAATAGAAAATATATTTGTTTAGGAGTGTGTCTGATGGAAGCACAAATATATATAGCTAATTTGTCTAAATATGTCAGTGGAACTATTCAAGGCGGCTGGTTTGACCTACCAGTGGACTACTCTGATATTGTCACAAAACTAGGTCTAAATGAATCCGAAGAGGAAACCATTATTTTGGATTCGGATACGCCATTTACTGTGAGTCAATACGATAGTTTGGATCGTTTAAATGAATTGTATGAACAATATTCGGAATTACCCAGTGCGGTACGAGATCATGCCAAAGAATTAATCGGAGATTTATTTGATTCAGAAGAGGATTTATTAGAAAATGCTGACAATGTGACTTTCATATCCGAGGTTGATACAGATAAAAAGTTGGGCGAGTATTGGATAGATCAGGGATTCATTACTGTACCAAGTGAATTACGTTGGTATGTTGATGAAGAGTTAATTGGACGAGATACTCGATTAGATGGGCAATTTCTTTATGTCGCAGGAGGCTGTTTCATGAAATAGCTCTTCTTTTGTTAGAAAGGTGTTTCTCATACGATGGAGTTGATCAAATATGCAGGTTCCTTTC
>NZ_KE136369.1:0-47809 GCF_000406965.1 Enterococcus avium ATCC 14025
AAGCACGTGGTGTCGAAGATGTTTTTTTCATTTCTATGGATGGGGTTTCTGGTCTTGAAGAAGGCGCAAAAGCGATCTTTCCATCGGTAATTGTTCAGCGCTGTATTGTTCATCTTGTTCGAAATGCATTGCGCTATATTCCAAGTAAGGATTATAAGGAAGTCTGCCGAGATATGAAAAAATTCTACGGTGCTTCGTCTCTAAACGCTGCACATGCTGCTTTTGACAGTTTTCAAAATCGGTGGTCTCATTATTCTGGTGCTGTAGATGTCTGGAAACGGAACTTTGCACATGTTGAACAACTATTTGATTATGGTACTGCCATTCGAAAAATTATGTACACTACCAATGCGGTTGAAAGTGTTCACTCCAGCTTCAGAAAAGTCACAAAAAAAGGAGCGTTCTCTAATGAGAATGCACTCCTAAAACTACTTTATTTACGCACGAAAGAATTACACGCGAAGTGGTCAGGTGGTCGAATTCAAAACTGGGCTATGGTGCTTAATCAGTTAATGATCAACGAGACCTTCTCCTCTAGAATTGAAAAGTATGCGATTTACCTTCCGTAACAACGGTAGGTTTATTCAACTACGTGTCCGATCAAAATTTATCTGATTTCAAAATAGCCAAGAGAATTATGGTTGTTAAAAACTCTTAACTATTTAACTTCCACAGTTTAGTTGACAAACCCCAACCGTACTTCTTCAATTGAATGGAATGAACGGCGATTTAATTCTTCTTTTTTCATATATTTAAAAAAAGCTTCGGTAACGGCGTTATCCCACGGATAACCTGGTTTTGAAAGTGAGTGGACAATCGGATGATCCTCTATAAATTTTCTAAATTCAAAAGAGGTATATTGAGACCCTTGATCTGTATGAAAAAGAACAGAACTCGTTAATGGAATGGCAACAGTTTTTTTGACAAATTTTATAAGGTGCAGAACTTCTTTCCGTATACTATTCCGATTGTCCTAGACAATGAGCCTCCTCGGATGTGACGATCTTCGGCAGGAGCTAACAGTTAAAGTTAGACTGCCTCGCTAGCGTTAGCACATCCGAGCTCATTATCAAGGATTCGCTGCGCCAATCTCTGGTTACGGTAACCAACCAGTGTCTCGTAGCCAAGTGTACCGTGCAACCGAAGGTGGTTCCACCAATTGACATAGTCAAATAACTCCAAATCCAATTGTTGTAAGGTTTCAAATGTGTATTGACAGACAAATTCTACTTTCAGCGACTTATAAGTTGATTCAGCTACGGCATTATCAAAAGGACAGCCTTTATGACTCAATGATCGATTGATGTCAAAAGTTGTTAATAATTCATCAATAGCTTGGTTATCAAACTCTTTTCCACGATCAGTATGAAAAATCTCAACCTCTGTCAGAGGTTGTTTGATACGGCTAAATGCTTTTTTTACTAGAACGGCATCTTTATGTTCTCCACAAGAATAGCCGAGAATTTCTCGATTGAACAGATCCAAAATGAAACAGACATAATTCCATTTTTTCCCGACTCGTACATAAGTCAAGTCTGTTACGATCGCTTCTAATGGGTTGTCTCTTAAGAATTTACGATTCAATACGTTTGTCGTTTTGGCTTCATTGCAAGTAGAATGATGTACTTTAAAATAAGCAACAGTATAGCTCGATTTTAATCCTCTATTTTTCATGATTCTACTAATTTTTCGTCGGCTGATCTGAATGCCTCGTTTTGATAAGGCTTTTTTTATTTTTCTTGAGCCGTAGGCCTTTCGGCTGCAGATAAATTCTTCAGCGACTACTTCTTCAAGTTCTGATTCGTCTTTCTGAATCGGCTACACTAGACTAGACAGAAAAAATAAGGTGTGTAGAATAATAAAAAACACACTGGAGGATTTTTCATGTCAAGACGTCAACGAAGAACCTATTCAAAAGAATTCAAACAACAAATCGTCGATCTCTATCTCGCTGGTAAGCCTCGCGCAGAAATTATTCGAGAGTATGAGCTTACGCCTTCTTCTTTCGATAAATGGATGAAGCAAGCACAATCAACGGGCCCATTCAAAGAAAGAGACAACTTAACACCAGAACAAGCAGAATTGATCGCACTAAGAAAGAAAAATAAGCAACTCGAAATGGAGAATGATATTTTAAAGCAAGCGGCGCTGATATTCGGACGAAAAGACAAGTAATTGATGCCAACAAGCATAAATATTCCATATCAGCGATGTGCAAAATTCTAAATATTTCTCGTCAAACCTACTATTATCAAGCGAAACCGATCGAAAATGAGTCCGACTTAGAAGAGATCGTTCAGGAAGAGTTTATTCGAAACCGAAAGGCTTACGGTACCCGAAAATTGAAGAAGTGTTTAGCAAAGCGTGGGCTTCAACTCAGTCGGCGCCGAATCGGTCGAATCACGAAACGCCGCGGATTGACATCTACCTATACGATCGCTCATTTTAAAGGGCAACGAACAGCTTGTAATGAAGCGAAAACAGCGAATGTATTAGATCGGACCTTTACACAAGAACAGCCATTGGAAGCCATCGTTACGGATCTTACTTATGTTCGCGTGGGGAAAAAGTGGCATTATATCTGCTTAATACTTGATTTGTTTAATCGAGAAATTATTGGTTATTCCTGTGGTGAGAAGAAAGATGCCTCATTGGTAAAAGAAGCCTTTGGACGGATACCGTATTCTTTAACAGACGTCAAGCTTTTTCATACAGACCGGGGAAAGGAATTTGATAACCAAACCATTCATGAGATTCTGAATGGTTTTGGAATTACTCGTTCATTGAGTAGGAAGGGTTGTCCGTATGATAATGCCGTTGCGGAATCAACCTATAAATCTGTCAAAGTAGAATTCGTGCATCAATACCAATTTGAGACACTGGCACAGCTACGTCTAGAATTGTTTGATTATGTGCATTGGTGGAACTATCTACGCTTACATGGCACGTTGGCGTATGAAACACCGATCCAAATTCGACAACAGAGATTGGCGAAGCGAATCCTTGATAATGAGCGCGGATCTGATACCTCTGGAGAGGCAGCGTAATTGAATGATTGTGCTTCTGCCGGAGAAAATCAGATCCGAGGATGCTCATTGTCAAGGGCAATCGGAGCCATAACACCGCAGCATTCACAACACCTTATAATTTTTGTCAAAAAAAGTGTTGCCATTCCAACTCAACCACAACATACTAACTAATTTATATATTTAATTTGTTGTTTTTCTATAATTGGATAACTAATTAACTTATGACTATCTAAGTCTTCTTTATTCATATCAATTGCAGTAATTTGGCTGTCTTCATATGTCCGATAATAATAGATTCCTTTGTCAACATTGCAACAAGAAGAATAAATTGTATATTCATATTTTCCATCACCAACATCACACAAACCTTTTTGTTGTTCTACTGAACCTAAGATATGGAAAAATTGACTAATACTTTCTGACTCTGAATCTCCAGATACAGAATTCAGCTTCGTAAAAGTCGCTTTAACAAAACGAGATACTGAGGATAAATCTCCAGGCAAGCCTATCCCTCCCATACCGCGGCTATAGGCATTCAAACTTATTTGATTTGAAAAATTATTTTTAGGAGTTTCACTCGATAAGACACGATAATTGTTTAAATTAAATAATTGATAGTCAAATGAAGGATTATTGGTAAGAACGCCCACAGGGTTATCATATATATGAAGTCCATCTTTCATACTTTCAATGACAATTGATTTTTCTTTATCAGCTAATAGCCAATGTAAAGGGGATAAAGGAAGTTCATCACTATAATTTATATTTGCTAAATTGATATTTTTTAACAATTTTTTAGCTTCTCCTACTGTTGAGCATTGTCCTAAAATCCAAGGAATAAATTCAAAAGGAGATACATTGTCTTTCCCTTCTTGTATTTCTTTATAATCAGCATACCCAGAAAAATTTAGCCCAGCCATACTCAATCCTTTTTCATTTGTCGCATCGTAATAAAGAGGGTAGTCAGCTATACCAGCGGCAATACCAATCATTGCATAATGAGTATCCAAATCATTTACCTTTCGAAAATTCAACTTATAATTTCTTGGAGTAACAGTGACTACTTCGTTGTAAGATATTTCATAATCAAAATTCCTTCCAAAATAATGATCACTTGTTACATAAGTAATAGACGTACACATAGTTTATTCCTCCTAAATATTGTTCTGTCCACGTTCATTTACTCCAAAGTTTTCCTCATTTCAAAAGAAAATCACAGAATACACGAAGAAGCGTTTCTATTTGTATAAACTATATCAAAGTTCTATACTTAAATTATCAAATAAAAAGGACGTGAAGATAAATGTCAAATTTAGAAAACAAAGAAGAAAAAGTTGTAAACAAAATTGTTTCTGTTGTCAATAAACTGGATAAAGAGTTAGACGAACTTGATACGTTATCTGAAAATCCAGAAAAAAAACATAACCTAAAAAATGGTTAGTTGAACGAAAGGCTATTCATGAAATTAAAAAAGTTCTTCATGAAGCTGATAAATATGAAAAATATGATGAAAAAGAACTTGATAAAGAATTTAAAGAAATCAATGACTTATTACTATAATTGATTTATACGACTCATTTTTGAGTCGTCAGACTGCAAACAACACTCTAAATTTAGGAGTTTGTCTACAGTCTGAATAAATTTTAAATTTATTGTCCATAATGTTATTATGAATTTATGGATAGGCTACAATTAACTAGACAGAAAAATTAAGGTGTGTAGACTAGAAGAAAACATACCAGGAGGAATTTTTATATCTAAGAGAACACGAAGAACTTTTTCACAAGAATTCAAGCAACAAATCGTCAATCTTTACTTAGCTGGAAAGCCACGTGTAGAAATCATTCGAGAATATGAACTAACGGCTTCAGCATTTGACAAATGGGTAAAGCAATCTAAAACGAGTGGTTCATTCAAAGAAAAAGATAATCTTACGCCTGAACAAAAAGAATTGTTAGAACTACGTAAAAGAAACCAGCAATTAGAAATGGAAAATGATATTTTAAAGCAAGCAGCGCTGATATTCGGACGAAGAGACAAGTAATCGATGCGAATAAGCATCTTTACCCTATATCAGCGATGTGCAGAATAATAGGTCTATCACGTCAGTCCTATTATTATCAATCAAAACCAAAGAATGGAATGGCAACACTTTTTTTGACAAAAATTATAAGGTGTTGTGAATGCTGCGGTGTTATGGCTCCGATTGCCCTTGACAATGAGCATCCTCGGATCTGATTTTCTCCGGCAGAAGCACAATCATTCAATTACGCTGCCTCTCCAGAGGTATCAGATCCGCGCTCATTATCAAGGATTCGCTTCGCCAATCTCTGTTGTCGAATTTGGATCGGTGTTTCATACGCCAACGTGCCATGTAAGCGTAGATAGTTCCACCAATGCACATAATCAAACAATTCTAGACGTAGCTGTGCCAGTGTCTCAAATTGGTATTGATGCACGAATTCTACTTTGACAGATTTATAGGTTGATTCCGCAACGGCATTATCATACGGACAACCCTTCCTACTCAATGAACGAGTAATTCCAAAACCATTCAGAATCTCATGAATGGTTTGGTTATCAAATTCCTTTCCCCGGTCTGTATGAAAAAGCTTGACGTCTGTTAAAGAATACGGTATCCGTCCAAAGGCTTCTTTTACCAATGAGGCATCTTTCTTCTCACCACAGGAATAACCAATAATTTCTCGATTAAACAAATCAAGTATTAAGCAGATATAATGCCACTTTTTCCCCACGCGAACATAAGTAAGATCCGTAACGATGGCTTCCAATGGCTGTTCTTGTGTAAAGGTCCGATCTAATACATTCGCTGTTTTCGCTTCATTACAAGCTGTTCGTTGCCCTTTAAAATGAGCGATCGTATAGGTAGATGTCAATCCGCGGCGTTTCGTGATTCGACCGATTCGGCGCCGACTGAGTTGAAGCCCACGCTTTGCTAAACACTTCTTCAATTTTCGGGTACCGTAAGCCTTTCGGTTTCGAATAAACTCTTCCTGAACGATCTCTTCTAAGTCGGACTCATTTTCGATCGGTTTCGCTTGATAATAGTAGGTTTGACGAGAAATATTTAGAATTTTGCACATCGCTGATATGGAATATTTATGCTTGTTGGCATCAATTACTTGTCTTTTCGTCCGAATATCAGCGCCGCTTGCTTTAAAATATCATTCTCCATTTCGAGTTGCTTATTTTTCTTTCTTAGTGCGATCAATTCTGCTTGTTCTGGTGTTAAGTTGTCTCTTTCTTTGAATGAGCCCGTTGATTGTGCTTGCTTCATCCATTTATCGAAAGAAGAAGGCGTAAGCTCATACTCTCGAATAATTTCTGCGCGAGGCTTACCAGCGAGATAGAGATCGACGATTTGTTGTTTGAATTCTTTTGAATAGGTTCTTCGTTGACGTCTTGACATGAAAAATCCTCCAGTGTGTTTTTTATTATTCTACACACCTTATTTTTTCTGTCTAGTCTAGTGTAGCCGATTCATGGAAGCAGAGGAGGTTCTTCGTTTAAAACAAGTAACAGGACTAAAAAGAGCTTTTATGGATCATAAGTTTAGTGAATCTTGGTATGAATTTGTATCAAAAAATTATAAAGTTTCTAAGGAAAATGAGAAGCAAATTTAGCTACCTGAAGAAAAGTAAAGGAGTTTATTTCGATGTATCACCTGATAGTTAGATTACAATTTAACTAGGCAGAAAGCGTCCAGCTTTTACATGTCAGGAGTGAATGTCGCTAAGGGGAACTGATTCATTACTTAGAATGAATCAAGAACTGTAGAAGCTACGGGGAAAACCAATGAAGGGAAATAATTACCATAAGATATAGTATATCAACTTTCTATGATGGATACCTGTTTCTCAAAAAACGTATTTCATTTTCACTTTTAGAAAATGTTAAGTTTAGAGGCTATCTAACTCTCTTACTTAATCAGATAATCGTGTTACGATAACTTCTGATTATATAGTGAAAGAGAATTTTTTGCGTTCAGATTTCTTGACTACGCCTAAGATAAAAATTCGAAGAAATGCTTATTACATTAACATTGAATACAGAAAAACTGATAAATTTTAAAATAGTCCAAAATAGAAAATTAAAAAAATATTTGGATGTGATTACGAAGTTATAGCGTTGAATTGATTTGAAACATGTATGACTTTGAATAAATAAAATCTTGTTGTTTATTGTTATTTTAGAATAAGGAGTGTAATTTATGACAAGAGTATTAATTGTGACAAAAAATTTGTTGGCAGAACAAAGTTTGCAGGATGTTCTGCAACGTTCAGACATTGAAGTGTATTGTTCAAATGATTTGATGAATGATACCATTTTTTTATCGCAAATTGTCAAGTATTTTTCAATGGTCATTTTCAGCGATACGGTTTCCAATTTTGAAATTTCAAAATACTATTCTTTTTTTCAAAAAGAAGGATTACTCATTTTAAGAAAAGGAAATAAGGAAGATTTGAAAAATTCGGATTTTTCCTACTTGCTTAATGAAATCAGTGCCTGGATTGATCCCAAGATGCCAGATATTATGGTTATTGAAAAAATAGCCAAATTAATGAACAATCAAGAAAGGCTCGCTTCTTCCTTGAATGAAAGGAATCATAATCTTTTTTCAAAAAATGAAAATAATTCGAAAGGATTTTTTTTCAGCCTTTCACCAAATGAAAAAAAGTTTTTGTATTACTTATATCAGTATCAAAAAGACGGAAGGATTGTGTCACGTAATGAGCTATGTAATTTAATTTGGGGATCAGA
The DNA here is from genome assembly GCF_000406965.1 of Enterococcus avium ATCC 14025. Classification (GTDB taxonomy): domain Bacteria; phylum Bacillota; class Bacilli; order Lactobacillales; family Enterococcaceae; genus Enterococcus_A; species Enterococcus_A avium. Next base: position 7,812 of record NZ_KE136369.1, read on the forward strand.
TGTAACCAATTCAAGGTTATGTCAGTTATCTAATTTAAGTAACCGAATTAAAATGAAACTTGAAATGAATCATTTTCCAGAGGGGGAGTTAATAAACTTACGGAATAAAGGATATCTTTTAGGAGATTTGCTACTTATTGAAGTTGGAGAAAATCTAAGTTAACAAAATGAATTTATTAGATACCTCTAATTTTGTTTAGAGAACTAAATAATGTTCAGTTCAAGTTATTCAGAAGAAACAGGTGTTAGTATCAAATCATAGAATGATTTTCATAGAGACAAAACAAATTAAACCTATCTACGACATGAACTGCTTTCCGTATGCAACTCATGTCGATAGTGATTATCCACATAGTTATTAAAATAGTAAAACGGCATGTTTTAACCCTTACTTTCAAGTAAATTTTATCAAGTGCAGGAGTGAAATATCAACAACAGCAGATGGCCTTATTTGATGATATAAATCCGCCATTTAGATAATTAAGAATATGAAAAATCTTTCTAAGTTTCAAATTGATGGGAAAATAGAAATTGATAAGGTAAACAAAGAAATACTGATATTAAATGGCATAAATACAATTCGAGATGTTCGCAAAAAGTAAAGAAAATCGCTGTAAAAGATGTTTTTTTATCTTTTGTATTTGTAAAGCATAACAAAATGGCAAAACACTATTGAGTAGCATTATTTCAGATGTCGTGTATTATAATTTTGCAATTAATAGTGATTTATCTTGATGCTTATAAAAAATAGGAAATAAGCAAATAGCGGTGATAAATAAGTTAGATAACCACCACAACAACTGAGGTTTTAAAAAATGATATTAATATAGTATAAAAAAATAGCGATTTAGTTAACTTAGATTATTAATGAATCATATACTCGAAATAACGTTTTTAGTTGGATAGAATAGAGATGTGTAAAATAAATTACAAAAAAGAACATCTAACAAAAAGATGTTCGATAATTTTACTTACATTTAATCGATATGATCAGATCATGATTGATTGCATCGTTTGCAACCAATAAATTTAAAACCAGTATCTTTGTTAAGACTGTACAAATATTCAATAGCTTGTTTACAGTTATCAAATCTCCCTACAATTTGTCTGCGGTTTTCATGAGGGAGAGAAGGACAAAACAAGGTGTGCACTAAATGCTGTCCTTTATAATTGGCTTTTTTGTCACAAATAAAATATCGCATAATGTAGTCACCTCAAATTGTATTTTTATTTGAGAAAAATTATAGCAAAATTTTTCATTTATTAAAATACTTTCAATGTTAGTTGATGGTGTTCATCAACTAAGTCCGATTTCGCAGAAAATGTTTGTCCGCAATCATGGCAGAGAAAACCACTGCATTTTAATTCTAAAATAGTAGTCAGCTTTTCTTTGAATTTCAACACCTGAGTGCGTGTCGTATAGGATCTGTAGATTATTTAATCTATTGAAACAGAAAATGAAAGGAGTTTCTAGAAGTGGAAAAATTCGTATTAAATGATAGCCAAGTAAGAATCGTCACTATGCTACTAGATAACGAAGAGCCTCTAATGATTAGCGATATTCAAGATAGTACGCATCTCTCCAAACGATCTGTATATAATAACTTGAAAGTGATCTACGAATATTTTCAGAAAATAGGATTTTCTGATTTTTCGATTCGGGAGCAAAAAGGACTGTTTTTAGATCCAGAGGAAAAGAGAATCTTAAAGAACACGCTGAGGTCCAGTCAAACAGAGTTGGTTCTTTGTCCTGAACAGCGAGTGATTTTGATTGCCTGTTACTTAATGTTTCCAGAGAAAAAAATTTTGATTGAATCAATTGAAAAAATGTGTCAGGTTTCACGAAATACAATCATTTCAGATATTAAGAAAACGAAAATAGAATTGGAAAACTATCAATTAACGATTGGCTATTCTCCTAAAATGGGCTATCAGATCGAAGGAAAATTGATCAATAAGAGAGAGGTATTCCTATTTTTCATTGAACGTCTATTAAAGTTTGTCGATATTCGTTTGCTTACTTTTCTGAATATCAACGATGTAAATGAAAATTTTAATAAGTTAAAAATCATATCAAATGAATTAGATAGTAGTTACAATGAGGAATCCCTACTGGCTTTAGCGGCGCTTCTTTCTGTCATCAGGCGCGGTGATGAACGTTATGAGTTCAGTATTAAGGAACTACATTTTATTCAGGATACGATAGAATTAGCTAAAGTAGATGAACATTTTACGGAGTTCTCGATCCATGACCGCTTCTACTTGACTGTGCATCTGTTGGGGACCCGATCGGCGACCGAATTCAAAATCGACAGAGAAAAGAATGTTGAGCTATTAAAATTATCAGAAAAGATCGTTGAGAAATTTGAAGTCGTCACCAATAATACGCTATTTGATAAAGATACGTTAGTCAACGAAATTTATCTACATTTGAGTTTATCCCTCCATTATCATGAATTATCCATACAAGCAGTGAATCCATTGTTGGAAGAGATTAAGACGAATTACTCAAGCATTTACTCCGCAACAAAAATCGTCTGTGAATCCTTAAAAAATGATTTTCTTGTTCCCATATTTGAAAGTGAGATCGCAAATATCACGTTGCATTTAGGGAGTCATTTAAGAGATCCTTTTGAAAAGAGCTCTAGCAAACGAGTTCTGATCGTTTGTCCAAGCGGTCAATCAACTTCAAATTTGTTACAGGTGGAAGTGACAAAGCTATCTCCAGAGATCAAGGTCGTTGGCGCTTCTGCTATCAGTGATATAGCGGATAAAGAATCGGAATTTGATTTCATTATCTCGACCATTGATCTGGACACAGAGTTTCCTTTTATCAAAGTAAATCCGATTTTGACAAAAGAAGACAAAGAAAAAATTGCCACCGTTCTTTTTTTGAGTCAAAGTCGCTACCATGCGGATGATCAGCAAATCAATGGTTTGTTTGATATTATTGCTCGATATGTGGAATCGGAAAAAATGCCGATTATCACGAAAGAAATCATTGATTTTGTCAATCATTCTAATCCAATCATTAAAGTTGAACATGAATACCGTTATTCTTTAACGGAACTAATTGGCCAGCATAATATTCAAATCGCCGCAACTCCTTTAGGTTGGCGTGAAGCGGTAGCGATGGCAGCAGAACCGCTAAGAGCGACCAAAACGATTGATCAGGAATACGTGGAAGAGATGATCCGCCTAGTGGATGTATACGGACCGTATATTGTATTAGGGAAAAATGTCGCGTTGGCCCATGCGAAACCAGAGAATGGTGTCAATCGATTAGGGATATCTATGCTGGTGTGTCCAGAAGGCATTTATTTTGATGAGGAAAATGAGATCAACGTTCTATTTGTTGTCGCGTCGCCTAATGAGTATGAGCATCTCAATTACCTGAATGATATTTTGAAATTCGCGAAAAATTCCGATGCTGTTAAAAGCATCATTCAAACAAAAAATGTAACAGAATGCTATGAATTAGCTAAAGGAATGTTCTAGTTTTTAGAGAAGTCCAAGATGGTGCACACTCTTTGTGCACCATCTTGGACTTCTTTTTTGCTAGCGTTTTCACTATATTGTAAGTACAGATAAGAAATGTAAAAACAACGAAGGAGGGGAGGAATATCTTACCTTATAGCCTAATTGTACAAATATTGGAGGAAGTGAATGGCTGGAAGCAATTGACCAGTTTCGTGGCTGACCAGCTAATAAAAAATGAACAGGAACGAAGTAACTACAAAGATGAAATTAACGAAAGCCTAGAACAATTCGGACCTTATTATTTACTGCCTAATGTCATCTTGTTTCACGGAAAGCCAGATAAAAAGTATTCAAATGCATTAGTAATTGTGAAACTGAATAAAGCGTTCACAGCTGTTGAAGATAACTTGCCCGTCAAACTGATCGTAGGAATGACTGCGGAGGATTCAAATGCTCATTTGAAGGTGCTTCAGCATTTAGTTGAAAAGCTAAACGTTTATCAGAATGTTGTCGACATATTGTCGGCAAAAAAAAAGGAAGAAATAGAAAAAGTAATACACGAATTCTAGTAATCGTTTGAGGAAGGAGGAAGCAAATGAATGACTTTGAATTTTTACCAGATCTGATTTATTCTGATCTGCGCGTAGCAGATCAAAAAGAGGCGATTAATCGTCTAGCAGAATTATTGGAAAAAAGTGGATTAGTAGGAGGAGATTACAAAAAGGATGTACTTTCGAGAGAGAAAGTATTTCCCACTGGAATAGCAGTCAAAAGCGGGGCCGTTGCTATTCCTCATGCCAGAAGCTCCAAAGTTTTTGGAAATGGAGTAGCCGTTGGAGTTCTTGATAGACCTGTCATTTTTCATTCTATGGAAGATTGTGATACAGAGATCGACGTTGAAATCGTCATGCTACTTGCGATTTCCGAGTCGGATAAGCAACTGAAGATGCTGCAGACAATCATGAAAATGTTAAGTAAGGAAGAATTCATTCTTTTGTTGAAAGAAAAAGAGAGCGAAGAAGAGATAGCACAGCTATTGAATAGTTTTTTATAAATAAGGAGGGAAAACAATGGAAAAAACAGTCGTTATTGCGTGCGGAGCGGGTTTAGCTACATCTTCAATGGTAAGGGATAAGATCGAAGAGGTATTGAGTGAGAATAATATTCGGGCCAATATCATTCAAACAACACTAAATGAATTGGAAGGATACGATGACAAGGCAGATATATTCATCACAACAATGAAGATCAATTCAGACTATACAACACCTGTGGTCCATGGGAGTGCCTTTTTAACAGGGATTAATGAAGAAACAGTCATTGAACAAATTGTAGAAATCTTAAAATAAGGAGGTTAATTATGCTAGTAGATATCATTCAATACATTGTTGATCTTGGCAGCTATGTTTTTGTTCCAATTTTAATGTTTATTATTGGGTTGATTTTTGGGCTGGGCTTTTTAAAAGCACTAAAGGCGGGAGCTACAGTTGGTATCGGACTCATTGGTGTATCGATTGTTAGTACCTTGACAGCAGAATCTTTATCTCCAGTCATTCAAATCATGGTGGAACGCTTGAATTTGAATTTGACTGCAATTGATGTAGGGGGCGGACCTGCAGCAGCCGTTGGTTTTGGTTCTTCCTTAGGCGCAGTACTGATCGTGGTGATCTTAGTTCTGAATATTGTGATGGTCTTTTTCAAATTAACGAATACAGTGAATGTAGACATCTATAACTTTTGGTATTTTGCAATTACAGCCGGGTTTGTCAATCTGTTAACAGGTAGCTTCATCGTTGCGATTTTAGCCGGTGTGACTCATGCAGTATTAGGATTGAAGATCGCAGATATCACAGCGAAGAAAACCCAAAAAATTATTGGTATCGAAGCCATTTCGATTCCTCATGGTTTTGCTGCAATGAGTGCGCCTTTGTTCATTGTATTAGACAAAATTTACGACTTTATACCATTGTTTGATCACAAAGACGAAAATGAAATCAAAAATGAAAAAGGGATTGCGAATGTTATTGGGACGATTTTTGGCGATCCGTTGTTCTTGGGATTAATTCTGGGGGCAGTCTTTGGAATCATTGCTCAATATGATGTTCCTGGCATTCTTGAAGTAACAATGAAAACTGCCGGAATCATGGTTCTATTCCCTAATATGGTCAAATTGATTGTGAATGGATTGATCCCAATTTCAAATCAGGCGAAGAAATTCTTTGCTACTAAATTCAAGGATCGTGAGTTATATATCGGCTTAGATTCTGCTGTTACTATTGGACATCCTGTTACTATCAGTGTTGGTATGTTAATGATTCCTGTATTTATGATTTTTGCAGCAATTTTACCAGGAAATACGACACTTCCACTAGGCGAGGTACCTTTCGCAGCGTTCTACGTTTGTTTTGCTACAATTATCCACCGAGGAAATCGTTTAAGAACAATCGTATCAAGTGTGATCTTTATTCCAATCGTTTTGTGGATTTCTAGCTGGGCGGCGCCACTGTTTACACAATTAGCAGATAGTGCCGGTTTGAGCTTCGTTCAGGAAGGGCAGCAAGCAACGACCATGGCGTTGGGGAATTTTGGTATCTGGTTCCCAACAATGATCGCACAGATTCCAACGGTTGGACCGATCCTGTTGGTGGCAGTCATTCTAGTGGTAATATTCGGCGGAAAGATGATCGAAAATAAACGAAGCGCAGAAGAAACGAGTGCGACAGAAAAAGTATAAAGAAGAGATGAGGTATAAAATGCTAACAATTGGTGTAATTGGTGCTGGAATCTATGGAACATATCACATTCGAACTTACATGAAAGACCCCAACATTGAAAAAGTGATCGTTTGTGATTTGAATGAAGAACGTTTAAAAGTAGCGGAAGATTCCTATGGGATTACGGGGTATACAAATATGGGAGAGATGTTGGAAAAAGAAAGCATTGATGCTATTAGCATCGCAACTTCTGATCCTTATCATTTTGCTCCTTTGAAAGAGGCAATCGAAGCAGGGATCAAGAACATTTTTGTTGAAAAGCCCTTGGCAACGACGGTCGATGAAGCAGAAGAAATCGTTCGGCTGGCTAAAAAACATGACACGAAAATCATGGTGGATTTCCACAAACGCTGGGATCCTGCTTACAACAATATGAAAGATCTTGTTAAAAATGATCAAATCATTCGTGGCTATATCTCATTGGATGACGTGATCTCTGTCCCGTTAAACTGGTTCTCTTGGACGGCTAAATCTTCACCAGTTTGGTTTTTAGGAGTTCATTGTTATGACCTGATCAGATATATGACCAATAGTGAAGTTCAATCTGTTTATGCAGTAGGCAACAAGAAGATGCTTGCAGACAAAGAAATCGATACGTATGATTCCGCTCAAGCAATCTTGCAGATGACTGACGGCAGCAATTGGGTCGTTGAAAGTTCGTGGATACTACCAGACTCGTTTCCTAAATCGAATGATGGTCAGCTAGTAATGTTGACGGATAACCATTACCTAAAAAATGAATCCTATCGTGGGGTAAAGAGCTATGGCGAAAAGGCCAGCTTGCCAAACTATATTTTCATGAACTTTGGTGAAGATGAAGTTTCCGGCTTTGGTCTTGATCCTATGAAAGAGTTTATTCGTAATATCATTGAGAATAAAGACTTTCGCTGCGATGCTGTCGATGGGTTAATGGCAACGAAGATCGCCGCAGCTGTCCATCAATCGCTTGAAACAGGAGAAGTAGTCCTTTTAAATGAAGGGAATTTATAAAAAAGGAGCACAGCTATGAGTATTTTTGCATTAGATAATGAAACGCTAAAAGAAAAAAAAGCAGTATTCACCGCTACAGAAATCGATCAACAGCCAAAAGTTTGGCAAAGAACTATAGATATTTTGGCAGAGAAAAAAGAAGAGTTGGAGCAATTCATCCAAAAGATTGTGGATCAAAAAGAGTACCAGATCATTTTTACTGGTGCAGGAACGAGTGAATTTATCGGTAATGCTTTGGTACATTCTTTAGAGAAAAAATATAGCGGGCACATTTTTTCATACGCTTCAACAGAAATTGTAACGGATCCAGGAAGCTACTTGCCAAAAAACAAACCAGTATTGCTAATCTCATTCGCTCGCTCTGGCGATTCACCTGAATCTTTAGGCAGTGTGAGTTATGCGGACAAAATTTGTGAAAATATCTACCATTTGTTCATTACTTGTAACAAACAAGGAAAATTAGCGAACTATGGCAAGGGAAAAGAAAATATATGTACCTTATTGCTTCCAGATGAAACTTTAGATAAAGGATTTGCAATGACCTCTAGTTATAGTTGCATGTATTTATCTGCTTATCTTGCTTTAAATTTAGAAGACTTTAGTCAGATGAAGAGTGAAGTTGAGAAAATAATTCCTTCTGTGACGAATCTCATCAAGAATGATTATTCCTTAATCACAAGAATTGTTAAGGAGTTCCAGTTCAAGCGCATTATCTTTTTGGGGTCCAACACGTTAAAAGGGGTGTCTCAGGAATCGCAATTGAAGATGCTGGAGCTGACTCAAGGAGCGGTCGTAACCATGTTCGATTCACTATTAGGCTTTCGACATGGGCCTAAGTCAGCAATAGACAACGAGACACTCTTGGTACTTTATCTGAGTGACAATGAATTTTCTAGAAAATATGAGATCGATTTTCTAAATGAAGTCATAGGTCAAAAGAATGGGTACAAGATCTGTGTCCTTTACAATCAACCCTTCGATGTTGATACGACAGTGGATTATCGCTATTGCTATAAAGTAGATGGAACGATGGATAACGTATATTTGGGACTATGTTATATCGTTTTTGCGCAAATTCTAGCTTTGCACAAGTCAATGGATGTCGGCATTGTGCCAGATGATCCCTGTCCTAGTGGAGAGGTCAATCGAGTTGTTGAAGGAGTTACAATCTATCCCCTTAATAATGGATAAGAAAGTACGATTGAAAGTAGGCAAAAAATGATTAAGGAATTTTGTGGAGAAAATTTTATGAATATAGAACAGGCCATTAAAAATGGTGTGAAGAGAATCAATCTTTATGACAATATTGCTGTTGGCGGAACGACACTAAGCTAAGATGTAAATACAAACTGATAAAATGAGAAGATATTACGTGTTATGAATAACCAGGTCAAAATGGCCATGTATTAAAAGGGATGGCACCGTAAATTAAATACACGATTTAACAGGGGGAAGAAAGAGATTTCATTCTTTGGGACATATTTCTAATACTCTTTTTGAGCTAATTGATTTTTGTGAGCAAAACGATATTTTAGTGGAGTCCTATTCTCCCGTTGGACATGGGAGTTAATAGAAGACATAGAGTTTTCGTTCCTCAACTTGCTATTCGCCATTGTTTAGAGATTGAGCTGCTATATTTACCAAAATCTGAAAATGAAGAGCATATTAAAACTAAAGGGGGCTTGAATTTATTTTATCAAATGAAATTCGCACTATTGAAAAATTTTATTTAATGCTCATGAATAGACTTGATGAAAATCAGTTGATACTGTCAAGGGCGGTTTAAGATTGTAGATTTATGTTGATTTGATTAAAGTTGTTATGTTTGGCAATCTTCAATTTTAATTCTATAAAAGTCAAATACTTAAAGTGCACGATAATGAATTAGCCTAACTGTTTGTGTGAGGTGTATAGACAATTTTTGTCTGTATGCCTTTTTTGTTTTGAAAAAATTTTATTTTTTTCGAAAAATGCTCACTCCCAGATTGTAATAATAATGGAAAGGGATAGAAGTAAAACGAGTTGAATGAATTTTTTAAGGAGGAGAATTCTATGGGCGACTCAGAGGAAACCCACATTCAACACGTATTTGACAGTTTTTGTAAGAAGGTAATACGTAATGAGGCATTAAATATTCAGAAGAAATATGCTAGATTTCGCCAACGACAAGTCTCAATGGAACTATTGGAACAAAAAGGGTTGGGTACAGAGTTCAATTATTCTGAACCCAATTTTAATAGTAGTGATAGTTTTATTGTACTTGGTATAGAGATTCTTATATCAAATGAAGAGTTGGCAAATGCGATTGCAAAATTACCTATTCAAAGACAAAAGATCATTCTGATGTCCTTCTTCATCGGTCTCAATGATCGTGAAATTGGCGAAATTATTGGGAAAAGTATCGGTAGTGTTTGGTATCAACGACAAACAGCTTTGAAAGATTTAGAAAAATATTTAGGCGGTAATTATGAAGAAAAATAAACGATATGTACCGTTCATACCAGTTACCACTATTAAAGCTGCAGCTTCTGGTGATTTGCTCGCCATGTCCATTGTTCTGTCAAAATATCAAAATTATATTTCACGATTAGCCATGAAATCAATATATGAAGAAGAAAAAGGAGTAGTTATGTACGTAGATGAATATATGCGTAGACAACTGGAGACAAAACTGATTGAGAAGATACTTGAATTTGACACAACTCGTTAACGTATTTTTTCCCTTTCCTTTTCATAGGCTGAAAATAGCCTGACGATCTTTGACAAGTGAATAGTAAATCTATCAGTACATGTAGATTACGAGTTTCTAATTAGTTTCGCCATGACAAGATTATACTTTGAGCGACAGTTTTTGAAATGGAAATCGTGATTTCAATAATGATACTTCCGTAACCAAATTGGCCCGCCATTACTGGGGGGAGGTGAAATTCCTATGTGCTTGAGTAAAGCAGCTGATAGATAAGAAAAACTACTATTTAAGTATCTGTATTAAGATGGTATACCGTTAGATGTGATTTTATATGAATGTAATTAATTATATTCATATTTGAGATTCCTAGTTATATAAGAAAATTCTTTTTTAAAGTCTACTATTAGAGGGAAACTATGTTGAGTGATACAAATCTGACAGAGGAGGGTGAAAGAGTTGGAGGTTAAAACAAATGTTAATTCTTTTGAAATAGAATTCTATTCAATTTTACAAAAAAAACTAGAAAGCTACACAGAAGAATTGCTTGCAATAAGTCAGTTACCGTTAGTCTTAACAAACTCTGATTTAAAGAAACTTTTCCAGATCAGTGATAGTACACTGAATCGTTTAATAAAACTTGGTGATTTTCCATCTTGCTGGTATGGGATTCGGGGACATTATCTTCGTGATGATATTTTACAATGGATGAGAAAGAGTGATTCGAATGATTATCGTGAAAAACTTCGACTTTTGCGTTCTTTATAATATTCCATTTTTTCTATACTTGCGGTACTATTTATATAGAGAGAATAAGAGATTTTGTGTTTTTCCGATTAAGGGGTTCTTCTTTCAAAAGGAGGAATCTGTAATTGAAAACAAAAGATCGATTTAAGAAGCACATTAGTTCTACTGGTAGAGTCACGTGGTATTTCCAAGCGTTTCGGACAACAAGACGTGGTTTTAAGTCAAAACGTGAGGCACAACTTGCATATCTTGAAATGGAGAAGCAACAAAGGATTAAGAAAAAAATCATTGCGAGTAACGATAAGTTCAGTGTTGTAGGTGAGCAATGGTTTAAATATTATCGTTCGTTAAATGAGCAAAAAGAAACAACTTATGATAAGCGAGAAGAACAATTAAAAATTATTGTTCGATGGATTGGTGATAAAAAGTTATCTGATTTATCACCAGAGTGCCTTCAAGAACTACTTTTCAATTTGAAAGAACGTGGTGTTAATGGAACAAATGTGGGCTATGCAAAAAATAGTTTGCAATCACTTATTCAAGTTTTGAATATGGTTTTCAAATATTGTCAAAGGAAGAATTTGATAAGTGAAAACCCAATGAAGTCTGTGAGAATGCCAAAATATCAGTTGACGGTAAATGATTTAAAAGAAGCCGTGAATAATATTGAGGACAAGTTTCTTACTGTCGATGAATTGAGAACTTTTTTGAATTATGGCCTTGTTCATGAGGAATTACCGATGTCTGTCCTTTTCCATGTTTTGTTTTACACTGGTTGCCGCGTCAGCGAGGCTCTTGCTCTACAGCCTGAAGATATAGATTTCAAAAGAAATGAAATTCTATTCTATAAGCAAACAGTAGTTAAGGGTAAAAGTAAGGATTTTCGGATTGAAACTACTAAGACAATTAGTTCTGCTAGGCGAGTTCCGGTAACGCCTCTGGTTATGGAAAAACTGCAACACTTGATTGAGGCTTTGGATGAGATGAGACAATATCACAGGTTTAATATAGAAGAAACATATTTGTTTGTTTATCTTGATTCTAGTAAACGTGGTGTTCCTTATCGTCGAGAGTATGTAAATGATCATGTCAAACGGTGTGTTAATCGTTCGGGAATTAATAAACCCTTTCATACTCATCTGGCTCGCCACACAATGGCAAGTTTAGTAGCTGAGTATTGTAGTTGGGATGTCTTAAAGGATCGATTAGGTCACACAGATCGAACAACTTCTAAAATTTACCGCCATTTAACATCAACTGAAAAGGTAAAACCTCTGATTGCTTTTAGTTCTTTAGAAAGTTAAAAAAACGGTAAAAACACTGGTATTAAAAGATTCTTGAAAACTGCATTTTTTTAGAAGTAGTCAATATGTAGTCAGAAGTAATAAAAATCCTTTTATATCAACACTTTAACGACTTTTCACAAGTATCAAAGAAATCCGTCGTTAATCCTAAAGATGTATTTCGAACCCTTGAGGAATCAAGGGTTTTTTGTTTTTTAGAAAATCTTTGAAAAGCAGCGACGCTTATGATTCATCCGGCTGTTGTCCATCATGAGCCGGCCATTGACAATCCAGCAACTGCATATTCGTAAAGATAGCTTTGAAAGAAGATGCTTCAGGAGAGCAGGCGTAAATTCCAAAGCGGATTTTATTCTTTCCATTGAACATGTGGCAAATGCGCATTTGCTGAAATGTTTTGCCATCAGGTGAGCACTCAATACAATAGTCGTCTTCGCGTCTGCTTAGGCGGTACCACATAGACTTAATCGAAGCATCGATTTCGGTTGTTGCCCAGTCAGAAAACCCATGATTTGTGACGACACTTCCCAAATGCTGAAACTCTTCATTTTCATATTCAATCGAACCTTTTAGCCAATTTTCACTATCTAAATACATGACAATCCCACATTGATCAAAACGATGGTAACTTTCAGTAAAATCTGTTTTTACGACAAAGCTAAAATACTTTTCATCCGTTTCCATCTGGAAAACGGGCGCGTTATCATTTTGAAAATGATAATATGTATTTTGCCACAGATCCGTATGCGGTTTTGTAAGAACCTCTATTTTGTCATCCAACAGCTCGTAGCTTTCTGGCAAACGAGTCCACTTAAAATCCTGCAAGTTCATATTTTTACCCTCCATAGATTCTGTCTTAATAAAAGGGTATCAAAAAAGCAGCTAGTGTTCTAAGAAAAAGACTATGCAAAGAGAAATTTGAATACAACTGTATGAACAATCTTTGCAAATATTTGATAACGTCCTAATTTTTACTTTGATTCCTTTCATGCAAATAAATGATAAATGACTGTTGAATTTGGTTTTCTATCTCGGAACCAAATCTGGTACAATTAGGTATGGTATTTATCGTTTACTTATTTTCGCATTTTTTAAAATGAAAAGAGAAAGGAAGTGAAGGATAACTATTTGTGAATCCATAAACAAATAGGGCTCCGAAGATATGAATCGAAAAGCACTATGGGTAACACAAACAGGCGTTTTATTGGCATTATTGATTGTCGTACAGGCAGTAACAGCTGGATTGGGAAATACCTTAGTCACGGGTTCTTTAGTCAATTTGATTTTGATTGTCGCTGTAACTACAGGCGGATTAGCTAGTGGATTATCAATTGCGTTGTTATCACCGATTTTTGCATTTATGCTTGGTATTGGGCCGGCATTTCCACAAATTGTATTTTGTATAGCAATTGGAAACGCAGTTTTAGTAACTATCTGGCATTTTATCGCTGGATTCAATAAAAAACAGGGAATTGCGAATTTCGCATTAGCGACGGTGATTGGTGCCCTTGCGAAGTTTGGGGTATTATATTTGTCAATTGTTCAATTCGTTGTTCCGATCTTATTAAAAATGCCAGCTCCTAAAGCTGCAATGGTTTCCGGAGCATTTTCGTTTCCACAGCTGATTACAGCTTTGATCGGCGGCGCATTATCTATTTTAGTCGTTCCTGTCCTTTCTAAAGCGCTAGGCCGTCAAAGAGTGAGCTAAGACGTTTTTTACAAATATTTTTGCTAAATAGATTTCAAGATAAATCCTTTCAGTTATAAAATCTTTCTAGATTTTTTATAACTGAGAGGATTTTTTTAGTTATCAGATGTGATTAAGAACTAGTTGACTTAAATTTTTTTTTAGCAATCTTGACTAAAGCTTCGGTGATTTTTTCGTAGTCAGATTGAACAAGTTTTTGATGACAATAGATGATCGGTTGATGCAAACGCAGAGCAGAGATAGTATCAACCGAAATAGGAATCTCACTAATGATGATGTCAACACTGTCATCGAGACTATTGGCCGCTTTTAAATTGAAATAAGATGAGAAATATTGACACACGTCATTTTGCAATGCTTGATTTGAAATGATCGAAAGAAAAGCGACTGTAATTGGTGCTGTATGTTTACCAAATTCAATGCTTTTATCATAGATTAAGCAATATTGAGAAAGAAGATAATTATAAAAATCATCGTCGCAATCATATTCGATTGATCTCATTTCAGCTTCAACGAGCGATTGAATATGTTCAATCTTATATTTCTTTCGAGAATCAATTGCTTCATGTGAATAATATGGAAGCAGCGTCAGAGTATAATTCAGCGGTGCACCAATAAAAGCAACTCGATAATGTAAGCACAATATGGAGTAGAAAATTTTATTTTGTTCTTTTTTAGTTAACGGAATATCTAAATGATAATTTATTCGATCCATAATTTGAAAAGCATTGTGAGCGAATTGTTGGTCGTTAAGCCGTTCATCTAAAAGAAAAAAATCAGGAGGTGTATCAATAGAAGAGAAACTGCCAATAGCAAGCAGACTGCTACAAATCAGCTGCGTCTCAACCTTCAGCTTCTTCTCTGAATGATGAGGCAGATATCTACCAATAGAGGTAGCGAAGGTACTAAAGGCTTCTGTATTAGAAAGCGAGTATGGTTTGTAAAGGGAGATCGAAATAGTTTCTTTATCAATACTAAAGCCCCGCCGTTCTCTTAAAAGGTGAATGGCTAAGTAATAATGAGTTAGTACATTTTTGTCCAGTGATCTAACGTTGTAAACTTCATCAGGACAATCGTCTAAGAGTGAGGACAGGTCTAAATAACTGAAGGATGGAAATGGCCAGTACCCAGCACCGTAAGTCGCGAGATATAACGCAGTATAGAAAAATCTTAGACTGACTTCATTACCGTCTAGATTGACTTTTCGTCGTGAATGAATCCTTAAGCCCATTGGTTTGAAGTAGTGGTTCAATTCGGTAATGATCCTGCGGACGTGAGAGTAAGATACGTGTAGGCTGTTTGCTGTGTCTTGCAGGGTATCAAACGAGGTCATTAACAATGATTCAATCAACTTAAACTTAGCCGATCGCTTGATATAGAAGTTTATAAAATTTTGAATATTAAAGGATTCAGAAAGCTGTAATTTAAATAACTGGTTTGATTTAGAATAGCTTAAATCGATAAAACTAGAACTCTCAGAAAGACGAATATCTTCAAGAATCGAATGGAAAATAGAAATAGCAGTTTGATTATTGATGTTTAAAGATTGCAAAAGTGTTTCCAAAGTACAGATATGATAATCAGAATCAAAGATTGTTTGAATGAAAAGCAGTTTCTTTTTATCAAGCTTATCGACTAAAAAATCCATTTTATTCTCCTTTTGTCATCATATTTAGATGAAGAGTATCATATAACACTTATTAGCGATAGAAATTAAGTTTGAAAGCACTTTAAGTGAAGGGACTTTAAAAATATTTTTAATAATAGTGTTTGTTTTTATATGGAAAAATATTAAATAGGAGAGATACCAACAAGTAATAATAATTATCGCAAGTGTTCTTTTTTTATTACATATCAAGAAAAATTGAACAAATCACAGAAATAAATTCTTGTAACCTAAACTCAATAATAATTTAAAAATAAAGGGATAGAAAAAGGAATTTTTTTATTACTAAATTTTAATTTCTTGCAAAATAAGCTTTTTTAATCTAAAATTAATTTATTTTTCTAATATTAAGAAAAGAATGTAATTAATAGTAACGCTATCTTTTGTAGAATATGGTAAGAATGAATTTCTAGTTCGAAGGGAGTGGTTGGAAATGATTCTTGAGCTAATGGATAGTCGTTATTTAAAACGTTTTTTGTTACTCGATTATTTACATATCAATCAAAACCATTCAATTGAACTAATGGAATTAGTAAAGTTATCACAGGTTTCTTATCCCACTGTTAAAAAAATCATTACTGATATACGGATGGATATTATTGATTTAGGCTATAGCGAGTATGTGGAATTGATTGATTTGCCGGAGCAGAACAAAGTGATTTGGAATGTGAAGAAAAATTTCTCATTAATGATTTTTCGACTTTATTATTTAGAGAATTCTTACCGTTTCCAGTTGTTTTCATTATTTTTAGAACCAAAAGAATGGACGATTTCTGAAATAACGAAAAAAATAAATACTACATATACAATGGTCAAAAAAGAACTCATCTATTTGGAGCGATTTATTACTATAAATGCCAATAATCTTCATCTAAGAACAGACCGCAGGCTGACTTTATTAGGAGACGAGGTAACGATTCGCTTGTTTTATACAGGGATTTTTCAACAAGTTTACGGTGGGTATAAATGGCCATTTGTTTTTATCAGCACGAATGAAATAATAAATTTATTAGAGAGTTTAGATGTTGGAATATATCGAAAATTCTCAGCAAGATTTGTAAGTATTCATTATGGATTAGCGATCTCGTTATTGCGAGCAAACAAACGCTCGATTCCCGACAATGTTTATTACTGGGAGCCCATTAGTATTCAGGAAAAGAAAATGTATGACCATTTATTTTCGTTACTAAAAAAGAAAATGGCTATGATTCATCCAACTATTTTAAAACGAGAGGTTAAATTCATTATCAGTTGCATCATCGCCAGCGATCTTGGACACCATGATGGCAGCCTTCCTGTTTTCTTTAATGAATCTCCGAAGCTAAAAGAAATTGGCTTCCTACATATGATAAACGAAAAAGTACATATGGTTGAAAGATTTGCATTGCGTGAAATGACAACTAAAGAACGTGATAAACTATTTGCTCGACTGGTGGGTGTATTTTATCAAATTTTGATTTACCAAGAGGCTCTGCATCAACGGCTGATTGACCTTTATGTCTATCATCCTTTTGATTTTCCTGCTAATAAAGAGCGAGAGCGGACTTTCTATCAAATTTTTATGAGTAAATGTAGTAGAAATTTGAACGCATTTGAAGCGGAATATATTGAGTATTTCTGTGTAGCCTATTATAAAATTCTGTTCTTTGAATTGGATAGGCAATTGTTTCATCCTAAGATTCGTATTTTTATTATTAGTAATCGAACACCGGAAATGCTAGTTAGCACGAAGCTACAGACGATTGGAGACTATTTTTACATTGAAATAGCTGATTCTCTTTGCAGAGAAGTAGATTTAATTCTTACGGACATCGCTTTGTCGAATCAAACAAAATCATTTTTACCAAGAAAAATTCCGATTCTTTATCTAACTGAGGGATATTGTCCAAGTGACAATAAACTACTTCAAGAAATATTGCCCAAAATTGCGGATAAAAAATATCGTGAAATTAAAAAAATTGGGCATGAAAAGAGATTTTGATAAAAATAGGACGTTACTAGGAGCAAATTAGATTAATACTTTATTCGAATTTGCAAAATTAAGCATCAGTTGCAGGAGCGAATCTATTAGAGATTTATAGGAACACATCTTTTAGATTCTCTTGTTTAACATTTGTCATAGTTTGAATGATTAAAAAATATAATGTAGATCTATTCTGCTATATAAACAACGAAAAATAGAATGATTTCTTCATCTAGCTAATAGATACGCTTAGAAGATCAATGCTTTTCTCTTCTTTTTAACATTCTAATGAAGAAGAGAAACTAAGATGGATTAACCATAAGTAAAGGAGCAAAACGATGGGACAAATATTATTTATTACAAAATGTATCGAACGAGAGCGTTTTTTAGAAGGCGCTTTTAGACAATTAGGGCATGAGGTTTTTCTTTCTGATCAGTTTTTAACTCTTCATATAAAAAGAGACACAGTTGCTTCATTAACTGATTTTTTTAAAATAATTGTTTTGAGTGAGACATTAACGAATCAAGAAGTTCTTTTATTATTGAAAAGCTTTAAGGGGCAATCGTTAAGCATTTTTAGAGAAGTAGAAAGGCTGCCGACTAAAAAGGAGCAACAACTTTGGACTGAAAGAGGCATCAATGAATGGCTTGTAAAGGATATGATGCTGGAAGAAATAAGAGAAATGCTGGATGGCTACATTGATTCTTCAAAGGAGAGGCAGATCTTCACGGAAGAGGAGGAGAATGAAAAACGATCATTGAGTAGTTTAGCACTAAATTCAACGCAGTTACGTTTTTTACAAATTCTTTATCGGGAACACGATCAAATCATCTCTCGGGAAAAAATGTGCGAATTACTTTGGGAACGCCCCGGTAATGCCTCCAACTTATCTCAATTGTCTTGCTTAGTGAAACTATTAAGAAAAAAACTTAATGACCAAGGAGTCGAAGGGGAATCGATCCTTACAGTTTGGGGACAGGGTTATCGGTTAAGTGACACCTTCTTTAAACAAATAACAACTGAAATAAAAATTTAAAAGTAACTAAATAAAATGAGTTTTCGTTCATTCGTAAAAAAGAGCTGACCCGAAAGTCTATGAGACTTTTGGGTCAGCTCTATCTTTATACAGGGAGTTAAACTTTGACTTTTGTACGATCACGATAACTGGTATGAAGAATATGATGCGCTTTTAAACTGCCCGGTTTTTCCAAGAACTCTTGATAGATTTTTTGGACGATTGGGCTTTCGTTTGATTTCCGCAGTCCTTTACCTTTGTCTTCGGCATATAATGCAGCTGCTCGTTTTGTTTTTAGATCAACGAAATTACGGACTGATGCAGGTTGAACAGGTTGACCGCCACCGTTGATACACCCACCAGGACACCCCATGATCTCAACAAAGTGGTAGAATTTTTCACCGGATTGAATCTGTTCCAGTAATTTCTTTGCATTGCCGATTCCGGAGGCGACTGCAACATTGATCGTTGCACCACTCATTTCGTAGGTTGCTTCTTTAATGCCGGACATTCCACGCACCTCTGTAAATTCTACTTGTTCCAGTGATTGTCCGGCTAATGTTTCAGCCGCAGTTCTTAAGGCCGCTTCCATGACACCTCCGGTAGCTCCGAAGATATATCCAGCTCCTGTCGCTTCATCCAGTGGATTATCGAAGGCTTCGTCTTCTAAATCCACGAAGCGAACACCAGCTTTGTCGATCATTCGAGCTAATTCGCGAGTGGTCAACGCAACATCACAGTCGGAATAGCCAGCCGCTGCTTCGTCCTCCCGCGTGACTTCGAATTTCTTAGCAGTACAAGGCATAATTCCCACCACAAAGATATCCTTTGGATCGATGCCTTCTTTTTCAGCATACCAAGTCTTCGCAAGGGCACCGAACATTTGCTGCGGTGATTTACAAGTCGACAGATTGGGAATCAATTCTGGATGATAGTGCTCACAATATTTGACCCAGCCCGGCGAACAGGAGGTGAACATTGGGAATGGCCCATTATTTCCCACACGCTCTAAGAATTCGTTGGCTTCTTCCATGATTGTAAAGTCAGCGGCTACATTGGTATCAAAGACTCTGTCAAAACCAATTTGACGTAAAGCGGCGATCATTTTTCCTTCCACGTTGGTACCAATCGGCATATTAAAGGCTTCTCCTAAAGTCACACGAATCGAAGGAGCAGTCTGAACAATCACATGTTTGGTTGGATCTTCCAAGGCATCCCAAACTTCTTGTGTCTGGTCTTTTTCATGGATTGCGCCCGTCGGACAAACTACGATACATTGTCCACAGGAAATACATGGAACTTCACTGAGATTTTGTTCATAAGCGCTGCCGATATGGGTTTCAAATCCGCGATTATTCGGACCAATTACACCAACTGCCTGCCATTTTGAACAAGCAGCGACGCATCTGCGGCAGAGAATACATTTATTATTATTTCGAACCATATGAACTGCGCTGTCATCAAACTCGTATTCACAGTTTTCCCCGTTGAAGTAATCTTCGTCGGCAACATTGAATTCTTTACAAAGCTTTTGCAGTTCACAATTTCCGCTGCGGATACAAGAGAGGCATTTCCGCTCGTGAGTCGAGAGAATCAGCTCCAGAGTCGTCTTTCTTGATTCAAAGACTTTTTTCGAGTTAGTCTTGATATCCATACCTTCAGAAATTGGATAGACACAGGCTGTTACTAAACTACGGGCACCTTTGACTTCTACCACACACATGCGGCAGGCACCGATTTCATTGATTTCCTTTAAAAAGCATAAGGTAGGTATTTCGATATTATTCACCCGTGCTGCTTCAAGAATAGTCGATCCTTCTGGAGCAGTACAGACTTTTCCGTTGATGGTAATCATAACTTCTTTCACTTGCTCCACCTCCTATATGACTGTAATCGCATCGTAGCGACAGGTATCAATACATAAGCCACATTTCGTACAGATCGACTGATCAATTTCGTGTGCTTGTTTCACTTCACCACTGATCGCACTTACTGGACAACCTTTGGCACAGGCTCTGCATCCTGTACATTTATCTGGCAGAATACGGTATTGAATCAAGTTTTTACATACGCCAGAAGGACAACGGCGCTCTAAGACATGAGCTTCATATTCTTCTCTAAAATAGCGCAGGGTAGAAAGCACAGGATTCGGTGCTGTCTGTCCTAGGCCGCAAAGTGAGTTCTCTTGGATATGATGACAGAGTTCTTCCATCCGATCCAAATCGTCTAGCGTTGCCTTACCCAGAGTAATTTTTTCTAGGATTTCTAAAAGACGTTTTGTTCCGACACGACATGGGACACATTTTCCGCAGCTTTCCTCAACAGTAAATTCTAAGAAAAATTTGGCGATGTCCACCATACAGTTGTCTTCATCCATGACGATCAAACCGCCCGAACCCATCATTGAACCGATTTTCTTCAGGTTTTCATAATCAATTGGTACATCATAATGCTCTGCTGGGATACAGCCGCCAGAGGGACCGCCTGTTTGAGCTGCTTTGAATTTCTTGCCAGCAGGAATTCCTCCGCCGATATCTTCAACGATTTCTCGTAAAGTAGTTCCCATTGGAATTTCCACTAGTCCAGTATTCTGGATTTTTCCGCCAAGAGCAAAGACTTTAGTTCCTTTTGATTTTTCTGTTCCGAAGCTGGCAAACCATTCAGGCCCTTTAAGAATGATTTGAGGAATATTCGCTAATGTCTCAACGTTATTAACGATCGTCGGTTTTCCAAACAGTCCCTTGACGGCAGGAAAAGGCGGACGTGGACGAGGCTCGCCGCGATGACCTTCAATACTTTCGAGCAAAGCGGTTTCTTCCCCGCAAACGAAAGCGCCAGCACCTAAGCGCAAATCCAGATCAAAAGAGAAACCGCTACCAAAAATATTTTTGCCTAAAAGTCCCTTTTCACGTGCTTGCTTGATGGCGATACGCAAACGATTTACAGCAATGGGATACTCTGCTCGGACATAGATATAGCCCTGGTTCGCACCGATTGTATAACCCGCGATGGCCATGGCTTCGATGATTGCATGAGGATCACCTTCCAATACGGAACGGTCCATAAAGGCACCCGGGTCGCCTTCATCGGCGTTACAGATAACGTATTTTTGATCCGATTGGCTGGCTTTGGCGAAAGACCATTTCATGAAAGTAGGAAAGCCAGCACCACCACGGCCTCGCAAGCCTGAAGTTTCTAAAAGACTCAACACATCATCGCGAGAGTATTCATTTACAACAGTAGCTAAAGCTTGATAACCATCGAAGGCGAAATATTCTTCGATTTTTTCCGGGTTGATCCGTCCACAATTTCGCAGAGCAACTCGTTTTTGCTTGTGATAGAAGGGAGTGTCCATTAATTTGTTAATAATCTCTTTGGTGTCGGAGTCATGATAGAGTAATTTCTCAACTAATTTCCCATTGATTAAATGATCTGAAACAATTTTTTTCGCGTGTTTTGGTTGAACTTGATGATAGAAAACGGCTTCTGGATAAATAATAACAATCGGACCTTGAGCACATAAACCAAAACATCCCGTTTTTACGATATTTACTTTATTCGTCAATTCATTCTTCGCTAATTCCTCTTTAAGAGCATTGACAAACTCGCCGCTTTTAGATGAAATACAGCCGGTTCCAGCACATATAAGAATCTCTTTCTCATATTGCTGTCCTTCGATAACTTCATCATCTAAACGCATCGTAATCATCTGACGATAAGTATTTCGAAGTTCGTTTAACTCATTCCAATCTTTCATATTTTTTCTCCTGACTCTTGAAGTTTTGTATAACAAAAAACAATTTTTCCACAAATCTTTTTTCAATTGGCTTTTAAATATGTAGTAGATTTCTGGAGAGGGAGGATCAATAATCAGTTATTCTCTTTTTGATATGTGACGAGCACTTTATCAGCTTTTTTCTTAGACAAACGACCATAGACTTCTTCATTGACTGTTAATACAGGTGCTAACCCGCAGGCACCAATACAACGGCAAGATTCTAAAGTAAATTTGCGATCTGCAGTGGTTTCACCAGGTTCAATCTTTAATTCAGAGGAATACGAATCTAAGATATCCCCAGCTCCTTTCACATAGCAGGCGGTTCCCATACATATACTGATCGTATATTCTCCTTTGGGCACGAAGGTGAATTGGGCATAAAAGGTTGCGGTGCTGTAAAGCTCTTCCATAGGAATCTCCAATTCTTTAGAAAGCCTTTTCAAAATATCGATTGGCAAATAACCATAGATTCTTTGAGCTTCCTGCAAAGCAGGCATCTGTGCGCCACGCTGCCCCTTTAGTGCCTCTATGCAATTTTGGAACTCTTGGTACTGACTTTCGGTTTCGATAAAATCAAACGCTACTTTTGTACTCATATAATTCTGTGTCCTCCTTTCTACGCTCAACCAAATTCTCTAAATACTCACAACATTGTTTATCAAGCAAAGCTGGTTATATAGATTAAGTATATCAAAAATGACGTCAAGTTTGTGATTAATTATACAAATGAGAATGATAACTGTTCTCGGACTTAAAAATTGAATTTGGCATAAGAGAAATGAACTATTATCGGAGATAAATGAGAATCGACATTAAAAATAATTTCGTTATTATAAATAGGGGATATAGCGTCTTTAGCTTTTTAAAACAAAGAATAATATATTTATCTCTTTCATAAACTGTTCTTTTAATAGAGAAAAAAAGCTTCTAATTGTCTCGCAAAGTTAATAATACCTATATATCCAAAATTATTTTAAAAAAATAAAAAAAATAAATTGGTATTGTATGGTGATTAACGCTATGCTTATTTTATAGAAATTATTATTTTAAAGTTTAGAAATAAAAGCGCTTTAATAGAAAATAGAAAGTAGGAAATCAAATGACTGAACACGGACTGAGCCAACGCCAAATCTTTGGAGTAATAAGAAAGAACCTAGAAGCCAAAGCACTTAAGCAATTTGATGAGTTTCATGATGAAGCAACGTTGTTAGAATATGCTGTTGCGGTTCTCGTGAGGAATGCACTTGTGCTTGGCGACTATTCATTTTTCTTAAAAGAACAGATCTGTGAAGTATTCTTTACTGCTAAACCCAATGAAGCGATGCGAAAGTTTTTGCCTTTTTTCATTTCGTACTTTTCAGACAAGGAATACAATCAAATTATTCTACGTCTGTTTAAGAATAAAACATCATATTATCAACATACTAAAACCGCTCGTGAATATAGCAAATATCTAAATAAATCAACCTCTCAAATAGTTCTTCCAGATAACCAGAAAGTTTCTATTGAATCCATTTTTGAAGATAAGAGCGGGAAGAAGCATAAATGGATTCTGCGGGATGCAGATCCTTCAAAAAAGAAGGAAGAAATTGAACATATTCTTGAGGTCTTAACACTGCTGTCCATTTTTGAAGTAAATGGCGTGCGTCGCTTTGCACAGCTAGTTAAATCTAAGCGGATTGTTAGTGAAGAGGAAGAATTAGTTAAGCAAAAAGCGGCACCGAAGAAAGTAAAGGGTAAAAAAACTGCTGCGAAAAAAGAACAGCAGGAGTCTGCACAGCATTCAACTACTGAAACGAAGCAACTAAAAGATCAGCAAACGGTTCGGACAAGTATGCCTACTAATATTGATCCAAGAAAAATGGACTCTAAAGCTTTGAGGCAATCAGCCAAAACAACGATACCGTTAGAAACAGATTTGACAGCGTTTCACATTGAAAACGCTGACTCGCAGACTGATAAAATCACCACGATTCCGATAGCAACACAGGAAGTACCAGAGCATTACTTGGATCAAAGTTCACAGAACCTATCGGAAAAAGAGCTAGAACCAGCTTTAGCGACGATCGAAGCATCCGCTGAAGATACAGAAAGCCCTTCAAAACTCGACCAAGTGACTCCAACAAAGAAGAAGGTTAGTAAAAACTTGCTAAATATGCTGAAAAGGTTTAGTAAAGGAAAATAATTTAGAACTATTGTTAAGGAGTTTATTTGGCATGGAAACTGTTTTTCTATCAGTAAGTCTGTGATCATGAATCAGATTTCAGGATGAAGAGTATCTTTTTTTTAGCCCATAGATATAAAGAATTGTTTTTTAAGCAATGGAGTAATGCGCTCATTTTTGCCTAAGCTGAAAGAAATCCTATATAATAGAAAAAACAGCGACGGGAGAAGACGTATCATGACTCAGGAAGATGGATTTTTTCAAGGAAAAAAAGTGAATAGCAGGAAATTACAGGCTTACGGTTTTAAAGAAAATGGGGGAGTTTATTCTTATGATACGAAAATCATGCAAGGGGATTTTCAATTGACTGTGACCATTTCAAAAAAAGGACAAGTAGAGACAAACCTGCTGGAACTTGCCAGTGAGGAAGAGTACATCCTGCACCGAACCTCAGCAGCTGGTTCCTTTGTGGGTGCAGTCAGGTCGGAGTATCAGTCAATCCTGCAAGATATTGCCGATAAATGCTTTGAATCAGATTCTTTCAAAAATGAGTCAGCAAAAGAAGTCATCAATTATATCCGCGATACGTATCAAGATGAATTGGAATTTCTCTGGCCTAAAACTCCGGGCAATGCCATTTTCAGAAGAAAAGAGACAAAAAAATGGTATGCAGTATTATTAACGGTTCAGAGAAATAAACTTGGTTTGCCATCAGATGAGCAGATCGAAATTCTAGATTTAAGAAATCAACCAGAAAAGGTCGCAGCACTTGTAAAGGAGAAAAACTATTTTCCAGGCTATCATATGAATAAAAAATACTGGCTAACGATCTGTCTTGACGGAACGGTCCCTTTTAAAGAGATTAAACTACTGATTGATGAAAGCTATCAGCTTGCGTTGAAATAAAAATGAAAGAAGACAGTAGTTGGGGAACAGCTACTGTTTTTCTATCAATAAATTTACCTATTGACATGGGACGCGTCCCATAACCTATAGTAGTATTAGGACGGAATGAGGTGGTAGTTTTGGTAAATATTCGTGATATTGCTGAGATGACGGGAGTCTCTAAAACAACAGTTTCAAGAGTCATCAATAATCAGCAATATGTTTCTGAAGATATCCGAAAAAAGGTTCAGGCGGCGATTGAGGAAACTGGTTATGTGGTTAATGGCAATGCGGTAAAATTGAGTATGGGAAAAAACTATACGTTAGGTGTTACCCTGCCTTACAATAACTCCTGCTACGATCGTTTGGTTAATAGTTTGCTGTTTCACGCGCGAGAAAAGGGCTATCAGGTCCTGCTCTTACCTACCTATTATGATGAGAAAATCGAGAGTGAGTACTATTCATTGCTAGAAAAACGGATGATTGATGGGCTTATTTTAACATCTAGAGCGAGTAATTTGGATAATTGGACGAAGCTTAAGTCAAAAGGGCGGATCGTTTCAACCGAAAAGGTCACCAATCCTAAAATTCCGATGATCTTTCCAGATCGAAAGAAAGCCTATGAAGAATTGTTCAGCATGCTAAAAAAACAGGGTTTCTCTAAGGTTATTTTTACAAATAAACGCAGTCTTTCTGAAAGTACCAGTGCTCAAGATAAAGCCGCCTGCTACCAAAACTATTTTGGTGAAGTGATTGAAGGGCAAAATTTCTTTACTGGTATTGAGGATTATGACAGTGGGTATTATTGGGCGAAGGAAACCTTTAAAGAATTAGCGATTCCAGAGGTGATTTATGCCAATGCCGATGATACTGCTGCCGGAATTATTAACGGCTTGCAGGAACTCGGTATTACCCATAAAAAAGATTTCCAAATGATTGGCGAAGGAAATCAACCATATAGTCAGCTTTTAAATTTTTCAACGATCGATTTTCTGCCGCAAGAAATCGGAGCAGAAGTTATCAATTATATTTTATCGGATCAGGGAATGGTAAATGTGGCGAAGGAGCCGCGCTTTATTGAAAGATTGAATCAAGAAAGGAAAAATGGACATGCATATTGAACACGTAGCAATTTGGACTAAGGATTTAGAGGCGATGAAGGAATTTTACGAAAATTATTTCAATACCAGCAGTACAGAGCTTTACCACAATAAAAAGACAGGCTTTCGCTCTTACTTTCTCAGTTTTGATTCAGGCAGTCGGTTAGAGCTCACTTCAAAACAGCATTTGTCGAATCGAGTGGCTGACAGTCTAGGCTATACTCATTTGGCGATTTCCGTGGGATCGAAAGAAGATGTCGATAGCTATGTTGAAAGTTTTTTAGCTGATGGCTTTCCGTTATTAAATGGACCAAGAACAACTGGGGACGGATACTATGAAGCAGTGATCCAGGACCCAGAGGGAAATCTGATTGAACTGACGACGGATTAATTAAGAAGTAGTATTGTTTGTATGCAGCAATCAAAACGATTGCTGCTTTTTTTGAAAAAATTTTTTATTTCTGTATGATTGAACATATAATGACTGACAAGGAGTGTTTGGATGGAGCAAAGCAAGGATCGAAAAGTCTATAATAAACGGTTGGGTGAAGAGGATGATTTTTTTAAGAAATTCTCAGCATTGGATAATGAAACCTATCAAGCAAATGTATTGGATAAGCGTCAAAAAGAGTTAATCGGATTAACGATTTCAATCATGTCGAGATGTGAAGAATGTATTCTCTATCATCTGGAGGAATGTCAAAAAGCAGATGTGACACGGGATGAAGTGATGGAGGTTGTTAAAATGACTGTAATCGGAGGTGGCTCCGTGCTGTATCCTTTTGCACGGAAAGTTTTGAAGCTGCTAGATGAATTAAAGTATGAATAATCAATAAGTATTTTATTGATTTGTCTTTACGTGGTTTGCTATACTGGTGATGAAAATAAATTACGCACCTATAGATGAATGGAGTATGTTTTGTGAGTGTCACAGGTATCTAATCAATAAGCTGAATAGTCAGATAAACTCAGGTTTATTTGGCGTGCTTGTAGAAGTGATATCTGTCGAATGAATCGTATGTTTGTATTCTCTGACGATAGTATGACTATCGTCTTTTTTGTTTTTCTGAAAAAATCTGTAAGTGTCTTTTACAGGATTTTTATAGGTGAGACATTTATTTTCGAGGCAGATATCTCTGAATAAAAGATTGATAAGAAGGAGAATGGTGTATGCTATCGGAAATAAATGTTTCATTGAAAAGGAGAGAGACTAACAATAGGAGAAAAACAAAACGATGAAGACGACAATTATTGGAAACCACCCAGCTGAAACAATTGCTCAAATTACAGCTGTTTATAAAGATTTATTTGAATTTACTTGTGAAAAAGGACAGGGGCTAGCCAGAGTAAAGCGCGGCTGCTATGACAATAAACAAGAGAAATACCCAACGACAGGAGATCGTGTTGTCATTGATTGGCAAGGAAAAGATCATAGCCTCATCTTAACAACATTACCGAGAACTTCGGCATTATCTCGCTTAGATTCCGCTAAAGGAAAAGAACAAATGATAGCGGCGAATTTTGATTATGTTTTTATTTTACAATCGTTGAATGGCGATTTTAATATTCGACGTTTGGAACGCTATCTGACACTTGCTTGGCAGTCTGGCGGAATGCCGATTGTTCTGCTGACAAAGGCTGATCAAATGGACAACTACTTGGAGCAAATAAGAGCCGCCAGAGAGGTTGCATTAGGAACCGAAGTTCATGCAGTCAGTGTGAAAACTGGCGAAGGAATCTCAGCGCTAAATCATTATCTTTCACCGAATAAAACAATTGTATTAGTGGGTTCAT
The DNA here is from genome assembly GCF_000406965.1 of Enterococcus avium ATCC 14025. Classification (GTDB taxonomy): domain Bacteria; phylum Bacillota; class Bacilli; order Lactobacillales; family Enterococcaceae; genus Enterococcus_A; species Enterococcus_A avium. The sequence continues at coordinate 35,864 of NZ_KE136369.1, forward strand.
CAGGTGTTGGGAAATCCACTTTAATTAATTATTTGTTGGGAAAAGAAATTATGGAAACTCAAGAGATTCGCAAAAGGGACGGACGCGGCCGACATACTACGAGTCATCGTCAATTATTTGAATTAGCCAATGGCGCGAAGATAATTGATACTCCCGGTATGCGAGAAGTTGGTATGTGGAGTGTTACTCGCGGGCTACAGGAAAGCTTTGCAGATATTGAGTTTTATTTTGAAAGTTGTCGATTCAGGGATTGCCGACATCAAAGTGAACCAGGCTGTGCTGTTAAAGAAGCCTTACAGAATCATGAGCTTTCATTAGAACGTTGGGAAAGTTATCTCAAGCTTCATGCAGAGGCGAAATACACCAGTGATAAAACAGCTTATTTACGGGAAAAGGAAATTTGGCAAAAGAGTATCAGCAAGTTTGCCCGACAAATCAAAAAAGATTATCAACATACTGCTTGTAAAGAAAGCTTTGTTTGTCAGAGATGTGGGATGCCAGCAAATCCTGAAAGTGCTGGGAGTAAACACCGGAATCATTGTCCACATTGTTTGGTGAGTCTTCATGTTGATAATCGCCCGGGGGATCGTTCTTCTATGTGCCATGGTCAAATGGAGCCGATTAGTATCTGGTCAAAAGAAGATGGTGAATGGGCACTTGTTCATCGCTGTCAAGCCTGCGGAACTTTAAAAACGAATCGCGTTGCCGCAGATGATAATCAGCAACGGTTGATTGAGTTAGCAGAAAAAGCAATGAAGCACCCGCCATTTAGATTTGGATAAAAAAATTCGCTCAGAGAATAATTTCTGAGCGAATTTTTCTGTGATTTAAATGGAATCATTGGCTGCGGATGAAAAAACAATATGAGTGGAAGGAACCCCAAAACGCATAGTCTCATCGATGAATTCTTCCAAATGTTCCATGTTCTCAGCAACCACTTTTACGAGATAGCTGTAATGCCCAGCAATGCGGTAGTATTTTAATACCATTTTCTGCTGCGCACAAAATTCGCGGAAGGCTTGACAATTTACTGTTTCAAATAGAATGAAGGCTGTAATACTTTTTCCCATCTTCTGATAATTGATATTGATGGTGTATTTTTCAATAATACCTAGATATTCCATTTTTGTGATTCGTTCCTTTACGGCGGGGGAACTAAGTGCTACCTGCTGAGCGATTTCACTATATGGTGCCCGAGCGTTTTCCTTCAAAAGATTTAGTATTTTTTTATCTGTCTCATCCATTTTGAACCAACCTTTCAAATATTAAGCTAAATCAGAAAAATCTTTTGCTTAGTAAGGTAAATGAGCGGAAAGACTTTACAAACTGACTGTCACTTGAAGTGGTTATACTTTATCATAAAATGAAACGAATAAGGGGGAAAACAAATGAAAAAAGTTCTTTTATTATTAGCCAATGGTTTTGAATCCTATGAAGCGAGTGTTTTTACTGATGTGTTTGGCTGGAATCTTTATGAAGGTGATCAGAATACCGAGCTTGTCTCGGTGGGATTGCATCCTGTTTTGTCTTGTACTTGGGGGTATTCTTGCATTCCGATGAGGCAAATTGAGGAAGTCGATTTGAATGACTTTGATGCGTTGGCGATTCCGGGCGGTTTTGAGCAGGCCAACTTTTATGAAGATGCTTTCAGTGAGGATTTCTTATCAATCATTCAGCATTTTGATAAAGCAAATAAACCAATTGCGGCTATTTGTGTTGCCGGGTTGGCAGTTGCTAAAAGCGGCGTTTTGACTGACCGCTTTGGAACCACCTATCGCTTCAAAAATAATCCCAGACAGGATCAAATGAAAGAATATGGTGTACTTGTTCAGTCAAACGAACGGATCGTAGAAGATCGTAATATTATTACTTCGTCGTCTCCGGAAACTGCCTTAGATGTTGCTTTTCGTTTACTGGAGCTTTTGACGAATGAAGAGAATACAGCAGAGGTCAAAAGAAGAATGGGCTTTGCATAAACGGATCAATAAAACCTCGCATAATTGGGCACATTTAGCGAGCATCGAAAAAAAATCTCATGATAAAATTATGATGGAAGGAAGTTGATAGGAGGAACGAGAATGAAATTTAAAGGACCAATGTTAGTGGTAAAGGATATGGAAAAAGCAAAAAAATTTTACACTGAAGTAATCGGCATCCGCGTAATTGCTGATTTAGGAGAGAATATCACCTTGACAGGTGGATTAGCCCTGCAAACGGAAAACTCATGGGCGACGTTTACGAATTGTGAAACAGATTTTTTCCGTTACCATGGAAATGATGCCGAGATGTATTTCGAAGAAGAAGATTTCGACGGCTTTCTAGAAAAAATCGCGGCATTAGAAGTAGAACGTGTCGGTGAAGACCTGGAAATGCCTTGGGGACAAAGAGTTGTACGATTATATGATCCAGATAAGCACGTTGTTGAAATCGGCGAAGATATGAAGGTCATGATGAAACGTCTGCATGCCATTGGTTTGACAGTTGAACAACTTTCCGAAAAAACTTATATGTCGACAAAAATGGTTGAGCGAATGTTGAAATAAAAGGTAAAACAGCGGTTACACAACCGCTGTTTTACCTTTTATTTTTGATACACTGCGATACATCTAGCTGTATAACCGGGAGCATCTAGTACGTTTGGGAAGCTGCAGGCGATGATCGCTCCAGTTGCTGGTAGCTGATCCAAATTGCACAGCATCTCAATTTGATACTTGTCTTGCTCCAAGAGATAGCGTTCTCCCTGCCAAGGAACGATTAAGTTGGCAATTGCAGGATCAGTATCAGGGGTTTCGTGACCCACTGCGGTGATCGTTCGTTCTTCGCTCAAAAACTTGAGTGCTTCTAACGACCAGCCAGGATAATGGGGCTGGCCCGCTTCATCAGGAGCAAAGAAATCTTCGCCTTTTCGTTTGGACCAATCTGTCCGAACGGCTACGAAACAATCATCAGGAAATCTCCCATAATTTTCTTCCCAAGCGGTTAAGTCTTCAACCGTAATAGCATAGTCGACATCCTCAGCGACTTTTTCTGTCAGGTCGATGACACAAAGAGGCAAGACTGTTTCTTTCACTGTGATTTGATCTAGGGTTCTTCCGCCTTCAACAAAATGTGAGGGTGGATCAATATGGGTGCCATATTGGCTGACCATTTTGTACTCGCTGGCGCAAACAGTGTGTTCATCGTAGGTAAAGACTTCTGTCATTTCAAGTTTATTGTATCCAGCATAATGTGGTGTTTCCTCATTGACTGGATGACTCAAATCGACCCATTCGTATGCCGGTGACTTCAATTCGTCTAACAATTCCCATAATTTGCTGCTCATGTTTTTTCCACCTTTCTAAGCCATGATTTGTTTGACGGCATTTAAGAAACGCTCGACTTCTTCAATCGTGTTGTAAGGAGCGATACCAGCTCGAATAAATCCGCCTGTCTGATCAATACCTAAACGTTCGACCAAGGTTAACGCGTAAAAATGCCCTTCCGCAATAAAAACGCTGTGTTCTTTACACATTCGGGTACAAAAATCGATCGGTGAGATTCCTTCCGCACGAAAGGCGATGGTTGGAGTTTTCTTTTTGTTACTTTGGTAAAGTTTGATTCCCGGTATCTCTGCTAATCCATCACGAATTTTTTCTGCAAGCATATTCTCATATACTTCAATTGCGTGATAACCGCTGATTAACTGTTCTTTGAGTGTTTCACCTTCACCCAAGCGGGCAATAAAATGAATGGCCTCAGAAACAGCTGGAATTCCTTCATGGTTTTGCGTGCCGATTTCCAATCGATCAGGAACACCTCCAGGCGCTGGTACTACTTTATAAATATCGAGGCTTTCAAATAGCTCTTTTCGAATCACCGCCATCCCAACATGAGAAGCGAAGAATTTGTAAGCAGAGGAGAACAGCATATCAATCCCTAGCTCCTGCATATCAACGTACATATGAGGAATGCTGTGAACAGAATCGACCGCAACTAAAGCTCCAACCTCTTTAGCTTTTGCTGAAACGGCCTTGATATCAGTAATTGTGCCCACACAGTTTGATGCGTGACCTACCGCAATCAGCTTGGTTTTTGGACTAATCAAGTCATCTAATTTATCTAATTCAAGTTCCAATGATTCTGTATTTAACGGAATGTACTTGACGATTACACCGCGGTCCTCGGCTGCTCTGCGCCAAGAGTCAATGTTTGAGTGATGTTCAAGTTCCGTTAAGATAATCTCATCACCAGCTTCCCACTGGTTTGCCAGAGCTCGACTAGTGTGAAACATCATAGTAGTGGCATTGGGTCCAAAGGCAATTTCGTTTGCTTGTGCATTAAATAATACAGCAATGTCTTCTTTCGCTTTTTGAATAAGTGCTTCAGTTTCTTGGCTCGTAGGAAAATTTCCATGGAGGTTGGCAACACCAATTCGCATATACTGACTGATCGCTGTAATTGAGCTTTCTAAAAATTGTGATCCTCCGGGTCCGTCAAAATAAACAACTTGTTGGCCATTGTGCACTCGTTTTAAAGCAGGGAACATCTTTCGAACTTCTTCAATTGGGAACTCTTTTTCCATTACTATCATCCTCCAAAAAGAATTTTGGTTCATCTTAATTTTAAACAATAGATGGGGGCGGTGTCTAAATAAGTTCTTTCAGCGAGCGTCAAGCAATTTTAGGTTTTAAAATAAAACAGTCGCTCAATTAAAGGAGTAAATTTGTTTATTTATGAAAGCGATTGCATAGTTTGTTGGATTGATCTATACTTATAATTTAAATGAAGGGATTGGAGAGACGTGTATGATTGATGCTGAAAAATTTGAGAAAATAAAAAAAGAACATCCGTTTTTCTCAATCACTGAACTAACCTATTTATTTCTTCGAGAGGAAATTATTCATTTACACTTGCCACCAAAACAAAAATTAAACGAAAGCCGAATTGCCAGTAGCCTAGCGATTAGTAGGACACCTGTTCGAAAAGCGTTAGATCAATTACTAGAGGAATTTTTAGTAGAAAAAAACGGCAAGCTTTATACCGTTTCCAGCATGAGCAAATCGGAAAGCCTTATGTTGTGTGAGGCCCGGATTGCAATTGAAGGACACGCAGTATTTTTAGCCACGAGTAATATTAATCCGTCTCAGTTAAAAAGATTAGAAGAATTGACGGTTACTTACGAACAAGTAAATCTTGAGGATGGTAGTTGGGAATATGCGGAGTGTGATCATGATTTTCATAATCTCCTAATTGAAGCCGCTGAGAATCTGCATATTTCTCAGATGTATGAAACGATGGAATTACGCTTGCGTCATTATCGCCATTGCCTAATCAGTGAAATCGGCAAAGAACAATTACGCCCGATTCTCGATAAGTCGGCTAGAAATCATCGAGCAATCTTGAATGCGATTAAGCTGGGGTTTGCGGATCAAGCGAAAGCATTGATCGAAAAAGACATAAAGGGAATGTATGAAGTCTTTTTCGAATGGCGCTAACAAAAAAATTACAAATAGAAAGAGACTTCACTGAGTACTTTCTATTCGTAACATTTCAGAGGCAGCAACTTGCTGTCTTTTTTTGGTTAACCTTAACATTCTTCAGAAGATAGTCGTTCTCTAAACTTCTTAAACCATTCGATCTCAAATTTTGCCTTCTCAATTCCAAGATCCAACGTTGCATATTGGAACTGAGCAATGTCTTTCACGTTTTCTAAATCCATGTATTCAACGGCACCGCCACGCTCTTTTAAGCTTTGTAGAAAGGGTTCGTCAAAAGAATAGCGAGGACTGCTTGCTGCATTGATTTGTTCTAGCGATGCTAATTCATCTTCTAATACTTGAATATAATCTGCTAGCATTTCAGATCTTTTGTCTTTGTCAGTAAAACCCATAAAGAAAAATTTGCTTAACTCCATATTTTTTTCTTTATAAAGCATCGGCTGAGTGATTGATTGTTGAAAATGTTCCTTACCCAAATCTGTAATGAAATACACCTTTTTATTTAAGCCGCCTTCAACCTGTTCCTTAAAGGTGATCATCTGTTTATTCAGCAGCTTCTTTAAAGCAGCTTGAATGCTGCCGGTACTATCACTGCTGACCGTTGAAAGAGAATTCTTAATTGATTGACGCAGCTCGTAAATTGTTGATCCTTGAATCATTAGAAAACCTAAAATGATGATATCCAATTTCTCACTCCTAAAAAAGCTTCTACTATAAAAATGCTGTAACAAAAAAACAGATAGACCCAATCAGGGCTAATGGTGTCATAACGTATTTTTCCTTTTTACTAAAGGACATCAGATTCATCCCTGTATTTAACAATAAATAAAATCCAAAGAAAATACAAATACCCCGAGCAATTGAAAAGGGAACAGCTAACGAAATAATCTCACCCACATATAAGATACTAACGATAGCGATTAATTGAAAAATAAATGCACTTCCACTAGCAAAACGCATCTCAATAGGAAGAACTTTATGTTTGCCGCCCATTGTAAATTCCCCTAAAGGCAGCCCTAATGTCACTAATAATGTTAAGATTGCTATCAGTCCAAAAATCATCGCACCAACAATCGAAAAAATTTCCATTTTCGTTCCTCCTAGCCATATTTATATTACTAATAGTAACATTACTAAAAGTAATGTACAAGTTTATATTAACATCTTTTGAATTTTTATTGACTCCCACGTTACGTGTGACTCTATACTATAAGTAAGCTAGCAAAATAAAAGGAGCATACATCGATGTTTAAAATTGGAGAATTCTCAAAACTATCAAATACCACTGTCCGCACGTTGGATCATTATGCCTCTTTAGGCTTATTAGAGCCTGAAACAATCGATAGTAAAACAAACTATCGTTATTACTCAGCCAGTCAATTATCTAGGCTGAATCAAATCAAACTGCTGCAGCAAACAGGCTTGCCATTAAAAACGATTAAAGAAATCATCACTACAGACGATTTGGATTTTTTAGAACAGCATTACAATCTCCAAGAAAAGAAATTGGAGGAGGATCTAGATGAGCTGTTGAAGAAGCAACGGATGATTTCCCTCCTCAAACAAAATGTGAAAGAAGGGAAAAATATGACACAATATAATGTAGTAGTAAAAGAAATACCTGAACGAAACGTCCTCAGTGTTCGTGGAGTCCTAGCAGCCTATACACTTGAAGGAGAGCTATGGCAAAAATTGCAGAAAGGTGTTACAGAGGTCCAGGCAAAAATGGCTCAACCACCAGTGAATATAACTCTTTTCCATGATGTAGAGTATGTTGAAAAGGATGCAGATGTAGAGGTACAAACAACTGTCATTGGTGAATACCCAGAGGCAAAAATTGCCGAATTTAAAACAGCACCTGCTTTTATCATGGCGTCAGTGACTTTTAGTGGCAGCTTTGATCAAATGCCAAAGGTAACCCAAACAATCGCTGAATGGTTAGAAGCCAACGAGTACCAGATCGTCGGACCAATGATTAACATCGGTCATGTTTCACCAGGAGAAGATCCAAACCCAGAGAATTGGGTCACCGAATCTGGGTTTGTTGTAGCAAAAAGAACAAATTAAGTTGGCGAGCAGTCATTTATTCGTAAGAAGGTAAATGGCTGCTTTTATGAAGGGAGCAAAAAAATGGAGTATGTGATAAGCGAGTTTAAACCTATGGGCGGCAAGCACTGTATCACAAATGCTTTGAAGCAGGTGTTCGAGTATTATCAGATACCAATGACAGAGGCAATGCTTTTTGGAATGGGGACAGCCTTGGGGTTTGCTTACATTAATTTGGCGCATTCTCCAATGATCTCTGGTCGATCAAAGCCAATCGAGTTTGAGCAGAAACTAGCGGAACGTTTGCAAATCGAAATCAACTGCCGACAGCCAAAAAAATGCGGCTACAGGCTTTGCAAAAGCGAAGAAGCTGCTTCAACAAAACCAACCAGTCATGGTCTATGTGGATATGCCTTATTTGAAGTATTTAGGAATGAATTCGGCGAGTCACTTTGGCGGCCATGCGGTGGTGCTATTTGGTTACGATGATGAACGACAGATATTTTACGTAAGTGACCGTGATCATTCGAATTTTCCGATACGTACACCAAAAGGCACGATTGCCAATGATTATCATCTAGTCAGTTATCAGGAAATGGAAAACGCGCGAAGCAGCAGCTTCAGACCTTTTCCAGCAAATAATAAGTATTTGACCTTTGATTTTTCAACCTATAAAGCACCGAGTGCTGAGACAATCAGCGCAGCAATCAACGAAACTTGCGAAACGATGTTGAGGCCTCCCGCCCAATTATTAGGTATTAATGGGATAACTAAGTTTTCACGGGAAATCATCAAATGGCGAACCTTTGATCAGAAGAAATTAAAGACAGCAGGAATCACCAGCTATTTTCAGATCAGCAAAGATGGTGGAACCGGAGGAGGCATCTTTCGGAGAATCTATGGCGAGTTTTTACTGGAAGTTGAACCGATTTTATCTAAGGAAGAGCTTGGGGAGATCGGACGCCAATTTATTAATATCGCTGAAGCTTGGGATCAGTTAGCTGAACTCTTTTGGCAGCTGGGAAGTACAGGAAACCAAGAGTTGCTTCGCTCGATGAGTGTAGAAATTGCGAGGCTAGGTGATCTTGAAAGAATTGCACTGGAAAGACTGCAGATAGTGATTAATGCGTAAATGAAGAGACTAGCTCAAACGAAAATTTCGTTTTGATTTAGTCTCTTCCATCTTAATTTAAGTAAGCTAGTTGTTGGATCAGTGTATTCATTCGATATTCTTCGATTTTCCTGCCTAAACTGGCTAATTTCTTGGCAGAGGGAATATCTTCTAGTACGAATAATTTTTCCTTTGGAATGATCGGAGTAGAAAAATTAGTAACATACAGATCAGATGTGAGTGAGCTGGCTGCTACCTCAGCGTACACTTTATCCGGTTGAACATCTAATATAATTTTCTCGTGATAATTTTTCTCCAAATAATAGGCCAAAAGCTGAGCGTGTTTGGCTCCTAAGTCGCTGCAAACTTCAGTAGAAACTGGTTGACGCAGTTCATCTAATTGTTTCGGCAGGTCATCCCAATAGATGAATAGTCTGAATAGAATCAAATGGAAGTACAGCGAGTACCAAGGAAAACGGCTCTTTGCTTCTTGATCCTTTAAGGTTTTTTCTAGAACCTTCGTAAAAACAGCAAAGTCTCTTTGAATCGCCAAACTATTGTACAGTTCGCGATTATAGGCGATATATTTTTCATAAGGGTAGGTCTTGTAGGAAGTGTAGACGGATTTCAAAAGTAAAGCACAATTTCTGCGGCTCAGATCGGAAAGTGTGATTCCCAGTGCATTGACCATTAAGGAAAGCATCGAGTGACAAAGACGATCGATGCGCGCATCTTCTTCAAGATTATCCCAAGCAAAATCATACCAAAAAATAGTTTGGATCAAATCAGTTTGTCGCTCTTGAGTAATGGGCACAGAGCATTGCAGCATTAAATCATTGATTAAAGCAGTGTAATTCTCTAAATTTTGTGCAGATACTAAATTTCGTTTCGGCTTGCTGAGAAAGCCTTGGTTTTGGCGGATCAAGCTGACTGCTATTAAGAAAGCAAACTCCGTTTTTTGAAGAAAGTTGAGCTTTAAATCAAAATTTTCATTTAAACGAGCAACGGTTGTGAAAATCATTTTCTGGTCTAATTCGAAGGGCCATTCATAGACATCATACACTTCTAAAAAATATTCAGCCATGAACATTCGAACATGCCGTTCATCTTCACCGACAAGGGTTAGATCATTACGATCAATTTTCAGTCCGCGTTTTTCCAAGCCATCGTTTAACTTAACGATTCGTCGATATAGACTTGAGGAACTTAAAAATAGTTCTTTTTCTAAATCCGACCGTAATATCCCGGGATGGTAGAAAAGTATCTCAAGTAGTTGAAAGGTGGGAGACTCCTTCAGAATATCTGAAAAAATCTCATGAACTGTATGATTATCCTTTTCAGTTAAATGTAATTCCCCGGTGCTATTTTTCTCTATTTGGACAATGTCTCCCCACTGATCTTCAATTTCTTGACAATCATTCACAATAGTTTTTGGAACCGCTTTTACTTTGTCTGCTAAATTTTTCACGGATACATAATTATTAGCAGATCTTAGAAGTTCAATTATTTCGATTTGACGATTATTAGTAGAAGATAAGGCATGTCTCATGTTAAACCTTCTTTCAATCGATTGATACTCTTAGTATAAAGGAAAAAAGAGTCACTGAAAATGATTCGTCGATTGAAAAAGAAGAAATATTTTTAACAGCTTGTGAATTATCCTACTAAAGGAGGAAGACTTCACGAATTTATTGTGGCATACTATAGTTATTATTTGAAAAAGGAAGTGGCAAATGAATTTCTCCATTGATGGCTTCAAGTTAAAAGTAATCGCAATTATCGCAATGCTGCTGAATCATATTGGCAGCGGCTTTAGTCTTTATGAACAGTCGAGTGTGCTCTTTTTCTTCACTGAGTTTATTGGGAAATTAACTTTTCCAATTATGGCCTATCTGTTAGTTGAAGGCTTTTATTATACTCACGATCGAAAAAAATACGCTGGAAGAATGACTGTTTTCTGGTTGTTATCAATTTATCCTTTTCACCTGCTGTTTGGTGGAAATCATCCTTTTCGTGCAATCGAATTGGTCAATAATATCTTTTTCACCTTACTCATGGGCTTATTATTAATGATGGCTTGTGAGAAGACAAAATCATCATTTTTAAAATTTCTACTCGTCTTTTTCTTTTCAATGATAACGGTTGTATCTGACTGGTCTTTAATTGGTGTATTATTGATCTACGGATTCTACAAATGGAAGAATAAAAAAATCGGAATCTGGCTGCCAATACTTTATACAACCGCCTTTTTAATACTTCTTTACGCTTTAATGCACATTACTGATGGACAATCGGTTCCGCTTTATCAGGTTTTCTCGGGGCTTGGTATGCTGATGGTGATTCCGTTATTGAAGGCCTATAGTGGTGAAAGAGGCTATTCGCCTAAGTGGGTCAAGTGGGGATTTTACGGCTTCTATCCGATACATTTAATTGTCTTGGCAGTTATTCATATGTTGATTCAGTAAGTTAAGGGGAGGCTTTAATGGAGTATCTCATTCGAGAAATGCATGTATCTGAATACCCATTACTAAGAGAGTTTTTGTATCAGGCAATTTATCAGCGTGATCAAGAGAAGTCTATCCCTAGAACGATCATTGATGATCCGAATATTGCTGTTTATATTCAAGATTTTGGCAAGTATCAGACAGATTTTTGTTTATGTACTCAACTTGGTGATAAAATTGTGGGAGCCGTTTGGGTTAGAAACATTGCGGGATTTGCTGCCATAGATGATCAGACGCCTGAGTTGGCTATTTCACTTTTACCAGAATATCGTGGGCGGGGGCTTGGTACTGCCTTGATGAAAGCAATGATTGGAAAAATGAACAGAGAAGGCTATGCAAAAATCTCATTGGCTGTTCAAAAAGATAATTATGCGTTGAACATGTATCTACAGATTGGTTTTGAGATTGTTGATGAAAATGAGGAAGAGTATATTATGGTTTGTCAATTGAATAAAAACCTTCACTCGTAAAACTTTACGGCTCTAAGTCAAATCGTGTTGTTCTCATTAAATCACTGAAAGGAAATGCTTCGGCGTTTCCTTTTTTCTTTTTGTTTTTTTGCTCAAATAATGTCGCAAAGATTCTGTTGAATCAGAATTCGCATACGAAGGTGGCGAAAGGTTCTAAAACCGAATGCCACTCTCTTAATCACTTTAATCAAGTTATTCTTCCCTTCAAGTTTTCCGTTCGAATAGGGGTATTTTAACGCATTGATAATCGCTTGTTTGTGTTTGTTTAAGTAAAGAATCGCTTTTTTAAATGCTGGATCAAGCATCGGAGGTAAGTGATCAATGCGTTCGTAAAAGTC
>NZ_KE136369.1:49744-118015 GCF_000406965.1 Enterococcus avium ATCC 14025
ATGAATATTTAGGATTTGTTTGATGGTTTTGTCTAGGCAATTATCTTTATATTTGATATTCTTAATACTGGACATTTGGTTCGCCTCCTATGATTGGGTTCAGCGATTTAATTATAGGACAACCAAATGTCTTTTTGTATAAAAAAATACTTGGTGTTCTCACTCAGAAAGAGTAACAACACCAAATATTATAGAACCAACTTTACTGAGTGAAGGTTTTTTTAGGCTGTAATCATTCGATATTTGTCAATAAGATAAAAGAACAGCCATGGAATGAAGCCGATAATACAAGTTGCTGCCAGCCAAGCAATATTTAGAAATCCAGTGAAATCAAGATTCAAATTCAAAATAGTATTAATGAAAAGCAGCATCAGGATAAACGCTGTTGAAAAGATGGAGGAAACGAAGAAGAATGTTTTTCCTCTTTTCACTCTCATAGCGGGAAATTCTTTAATAGAAGAAGCTGCAGCTGTATCCCATTGACTAGATTTACTTTCTTCGTGATCATTTTTCAGCATAATTTCCTCCCAGAAGTTTTCTTTAGTTTAACTAAAAACGATTTCATTGTCGTCCTACTTAAGTATGAGTATTCGATGATTATGACGGTAAAAAAATTCAAAAGAATCATCTAAAGGATACTTAAGAGAATTAATGAATTTTGTCTTGTATCTTTAGAGTAACAAATAAAAGTACAGTCCAAGATCAAACGTCTGTGGACTGTACTTTTTTACTCGAAAATAAACAATTCTGTGACTGGGGTATCAACAACCTTCGCAATGTCTAAAGCAAGTTTTAGTGAAGGGTTGTATTGCGCTTTTTCTAACCGCATAATGGTTTCACGTCGTACGCCAACTAGTTCGGCCAGCTGTTCCTGAGTTAAGCCCTTCAAGGTTCGATACTTTTTTAAGTGACATTCAAACTTTATATTCATTTTTTAAGCCTCGGTTTCAAATCGATATAAGAAATACTTGCTGAGAAACAATACAATTCCATAGATCAGTGACATTGAGCTTAACATAAAGATCGCACACCATTCAAGATTCCACGAAAGCATTCCTCTAGCAATTGCCCAAATTGCTAAAAATAGTAGAAGAAAACCAATTTTATAGGCTTTTAATTCAGCCTTTTTCTCATTTTCCTCATAGAGTTCATCCTTTAAAGTATCAGACAACTTGCCCTCAAAAAAGAAACCAAAAAATCCGAAGAAAATAAAAGCGAAAAATGGATAAATGATTCCCCATTCACTATAAGTCCAAAAACCAAAAAAGCCAAAAAAACCAGCAAAGCCAAGTAAACCTAACATTGGATGAATCTTTCGCGTCCATTTCTTTTCCAATGCTTTATTCTGCCAGATTACACTGAAGATCGTGCCTACTAAATGAAGTACATAGGCGATTGTAAGAATCAGTGCAATCCACATAGGCACGTCCTTTATTTGAAAGACATACTCTGAAATGACTGTTGGTTTAATTAAACGGCTGTCATTGTACAGGACAGAGTGAATAGATGCTGCTCCTAATACCAACGCACAAAAAATACCAGCAAAAACTATCTTTCTATTTTTTTCTTTTTTCATTTTATACTCCTTCAATGTGATGAATTTGTCTCTTTATGAGATAAATATATCACATTGAGGATTGAAGTCAATAGAAAAGAGATAAATAAGTCACTTTTTGAGAAGGCCATGCAAAATCCAATATGCGATCTCAAGACAATATGAAAAATTTGCTTTGCGGCAGTTTTTACTAACTTGCTCATGAGTGTTTTCAAGTTGGTTGAAATGCGACAGGCTCTGTGTCAGCGGCTAAGCTGGTGAAAAAAAGAATGATTTTAAAATTTTAATCTTAGGTTAATACTACGTGTACATTCAAGAAAGGTTGCCTTGCTATAGTTATTTCAGAACATAAGGGTTGGGAGCGAGTATTATGTATTCTGTATTTAAATTAGTTAAGCAGTTGGAAGGATTTATTGCCTATTGAGAAAGGAAAGGTTTATGGAAATTGAAATCTTAAAGCCAATAGATTTGAAGTCATACAAAGAGCTGATTGATGAGTGTTTTGGTACAAGCAATGATTTAGAAAAATATCAGAAGTATAATGAAAATCAAGCTTACAAAATTTTTGTTGTCAAAGAAGGGACTACAATTATTGGCAGTGCTACTCAATATGCGCTTGATTTATTCACCTTTGATTTCCAACCCTGTCTGATGCTATTTAACGTCGCTGTAAGAATGGATTATCGCGAAAAGCAGATTGCGAAATACCTTTTATCACATATTATTGAAAATGCCAGAAATGAAGGTTACCATTCAATTTCATTAACCTGTTTAGATACCGCTTATCCTGCACATAAGCTCTATGAAAGTGTCGGATTTACGAAGGAAAACAGTCTTAAATATGCAATGGTTTTATAGACCTTTTATTATCTAATATTGAAGTGTGCTTTTTCTGAGAACGGATTTAAAAAATATTATAGATGTTCAAATGTTACTTAATGCTATACTTAAGTGAATAAGCTAGGGGAGGGGTTTGATGGTTGAGTACGTGAATGTTACAACGGAAAATCTGGCAAATGAACATTTGTGCTGTGCGATTTCCGGTAAGAAGCATCAAAAAGGTGTAGACACTAAACGAGCTTGGATCGGTGAACGTTTGTCCGAGGGGCATGTCTTCCGCAAGCTGGATGCGAATGGAAAAGTTTTTATCGAATATGCGCCGCTAGAAACAGCATGGGTGCCGGTAATCGGCGAGAATTATTTGTATATTTATTGTCTATGGGTTTCGGGCAGCTACAAGGGACAAGGTCATGGGAAAAATTTATTGAACTATTGTATCGAGGATGCGAGACGTCAAAATAAATCTGGCATTTGTGTTATCAGTTCTAAAAAGAAGTCGCCATTTTTATCGGATAAGAAGTTTATGGAAAAAAATGGCTTCAAGGCTGTTGATGAAATCGAAGGTGGTTATCAATTATTAGCGTTATCCTTTGATGGAACTGCGCCGGCTTTTTCTGATACCGCAAGAAAGCAAACGATTGATAATCAAGAGTTGACGATTTATTTTGGACGCCAATGTCCCTTTATTCCCCATGGTTTAAAGGAAGTCGAGGCCTATTGTGAAGAGGAAAATCTGCCTTTGACCCTGATCCCAGTGGACAGCGTAGAAAAGGCTAAAAAGCTTCCTGGTATTTTTAACAATTGGGCGGTCTATTATCAAGGAAAGTTTTTGACAGTACACATGCTGAACAAAAATGTTCTTAAAAAAATATTAGCGAGTCAGTGAGGGAATGATTTGGTAAAATATATTGCTTTGCTACGGGGAATCAATGTGAGTGGTAGGAACAAAATCGCGATGCCGCAATTACGAGCCGCTTTTGAACAAAAAGGCTTCACTAAGGTTATGACGTATATCAATAGCGGCAATGTCCTTTTTTCTAGTGATATTCAAGAGAAAAAAAGATTAATCGACATTTGCGAAGCATTGATACTAGAGCACTTTGATTTAAACATTTCGGTGGCTATTGTTGCAGTTGATGAGTTGGCTGAAATCTTAATACATGCACCTGAATGGTGGGATCAAACAGAAGAAACGGTCCATTATGCCATTTTTATGATCCCTCCGATGACGATAACAGAGGTCTTAGAAATAGTCGGGGAAGTAAAACCCGAATACGAAAAAATCGCTCATCATGGTGAAGTGATTTTTTGGTCAGCACCGCGCAAGACCTTTAATAAAGCTCGCTGGTCAAAGATTGCCAGCACGGCTGTTAATCATCATGTGACCATCCGAAACGCCAATACAGTCAAAAAGCTTTTAGCTATGAGCAAATAAAAAATCAAGCAGTTTAGACGCTGCTTGATTTTTTTGACATGTATAGAAAGTGTAAAATTTTCACATGAATTAATTGCTTTACAACGGGAATATCCATGTCCGGCTTCACAAACTAGCTTTATCGGCAATAAGCAAAAGCTGAGCGAGTTCGTGAAGCCTTTCCTATTTTATACCAAAGGTAAAATATCCTGCTGAATAAACGCAATGCGGTCATAGACATTCTCTTTGAAAAGAGCGGTGATCGCAATAACCAGTTGCTGCTCATGGTCAATATAGATGACATTACCACCATCCCCCATAGCTGCAATGATGGGCTTAGCAGGATCAATGATCCACCACAGATATCCGTAATCTAGCTGTTCTTGTTCCCAGTGACTGTGCTTTTGCTGCATCTTCTCTAACCAATCTTTAGGAACCAGCTGTTGATTTCCCCAGTTGCCTTGATTTAAGATCAGTTGACCAATTTTACTCATGTCACGAGTCGAAAGCGTTAGACCCCATCCGCCAGAATTCAGACCGGTTGTATCTTCTACCCAGCCATTTTCGGTAGTGGATTGATTGAATTTGGTTTGCTCCTTCGCACTTTTTAAGCGAATTGCTTTTTCAACATTGATTCCTAGCGGTTTGAATAGTTCTTTACGTGCAAATTCTAAGACACTCTGATTCGTTGAACGAGCTAGAATCGCTGATAATAGATCAGGACCAATCAAAGGAGTATAGTTGAATTGCCCGATCGGCTGTTTTCCGCCGAGCTGCTTTAAAGTAAATTTAGTCCAATCTTTACTAGTGAAATACTTGATATAAGCTAGTGGTCCATTCTTGTATTTATAGGGTGTAGTCATCGTCAGTAAGTTTTCCAAGGTAATCTCCCTGACGGTTGAATCCTTCGGTTGAAACTCTGGAAAGTAGTCTAAAATTGGGCGATCCATTTCACTGATAGAACCTTGTCCTTGAGCGATTCCCAATAATAGGGAAAGAATACTTTTGGAGATGGAATAGACATGGATCTTGCTTGAAACATCACAGTCATTAAAATAGTGTTCATACAGTAGTTGGTTATTTTTTTGCACAATGATCCCTGTGATATTTTCATAATCCTTTTCGATCTTTTGTTGAATTGTCTTGAATTTTTCTTCGTTCATTGTTTTCCTCCATTTCCGAAGGCGCCTTCTATAGTTAGAGTAATATCATTAAAAATCATAATCAAGTGTTATTTTAAAATTTCTTCAAATAGTTGATTATTGTGATAAATAGCGAGTATGTCTTTCTCTTTTTTTGCTTCAAAAAGGATAAAAGGAAATCAAGAAGGGTTTGCTATAGTGGTGAAAAGAAAGAGAGGGATTAGTTATGGACTATCGAATCGTAGAATTAGACAATTTTAAGTTAGCAGGATTTAAAAAAGCCTCCACCAATGAAAAACAGCAGGGTATGAAGGATTGTCCAGCTCTTTGGAATGAAGTTATGTCTTCTGGAAAGCATGAGCTACTGTTGCCGTTGATCAACCATGAACCCTATGGTTTGATTGGTGCAAGTTTTTATAACGTGGATACTACGGATGCTAAAAAGTTCGACTATTATATTGCAGTCGCAACCACCAGTGAGATACCTGAAGAATTAACAGAAGTAGAAGTACCGGCAAATAGTTGGGCCGTTTTTCCATGTACCAGAAAAACTTCTGGAAAGACACAGTTTGCGATTGTAACCCAATGGGCAGCACAGACAAATGACTATGAATTGTTAAATACAGGCTATGCAACAGGTGAGATGGTTTCTGCTGGACCGGATTTGGAAGTTTACGGTCAAGGCGATGAGGTTGAAATTTGGGTGCCTGTACGAAAAAAATAGGTGAAATAAACAAGTAGAGGTTCGTAACTTTTCCTTGATATGCTATTCTGATTAAAGAGAATTACAGGAGGAGTTTCATGTCAAAAGACCTTGAACGTTTTTCGGCTACTTTAGCGTATATTGAAAATCATTTATTTGAAGATATCATCCTTAAGGACTTAGCGAAAAAAGCATTACTATCAGAATATACTTTCCATCGCTTTTTTACTTATTTAACGGGTTTTTCTTTTTCAACTTATTTGCGTAATCGTCGTCTTTCTGAAGCTGTGGATTTATTACGTCAGGAAATTCCAATTGATGAAGTGTCTGACTTATGCGGTTATGCCAATCGTTCTGCTTTTAATCGTGCCTTTTCTAAATTTCATGGTCTCACACCAAGCCAGACAAAATCGATTCATGCAGCGATTAATTTCTTTCCGCCGATTCGTTTGGATATCCAGGTTAACGGTGGTAAAACACTAAATTATCATATTGAGCATTTGTCGAGTTTTACGGTGGTTGGGAAAATGAAGGAGCTTCTTTTAGAAGATGAGCTGTTCAAAAATACTGGAAAGCAGTGGGAACAGTTTTTCAGAGATCAAGCATTACGAACGTTTGCTGAAAGTGATGCGATCCGTAAGAATTTTTTTGGGTTAAAGCGAGAACCTTATTTTGCCATTGCTAATCCCGCCCCAGCAAAGTCGGGATACTTAAATTATTTTACCGGCTTTGTTTTAAATCAGGATATTTCAACTGAATATGTAACGTTGGAAATTCCTGATCAGACGTATGCTGTTTTTGTAAGTGATCCCTATGATTATCACAAGACAGAAAATGTCTCAAATGCCTATTATCAGTTACAGCAGCAAATCTTCAATACATGGTTGCCGCAAACAAACTATCAAAAATGCGATGGACCGGAATTAGAGACCTATGTGTCTTTAGAGGGTCAAGCTTGTTTAGAAATCTGGTTGCCAATCAAAAAATAAATAGATACGTGAGCAAGGATATGTATAAGATATCCTTGTTTTTTTGCAGTTGTTAGTCATTTTAAAACCCTGTATCAATAAGCAAAAAAAAACAAAGCTTACAGTCATACACCACCTCGTAGTGGCATGCTAATCTTTTATCAAAGTATTGGAGGTGGCTTAGTGAATATATTTATGAATAAAGTAATCGGCTTATTTTTAGCGAGTCAAAATATTTCTCTCTTTGGCTCGCAGCTAGTTAGTTACGCCATCATTTGGTATATAACTTTAGAGACTTCATCGGGGGGATGGCTGACAATGATTACCGTGTGCTCGATGATGCCTCAGGCTTTGATTTCTTTATGGGGCGGTGTTTTAGCAGATCGATATAACAAGAAAACGCTGATCATACTTTCTGACACATTCATTGCTATAGCAACATTGATTTTAGTCGTTGCTTTTATTTCAGCGTTTAAAAACCTTTATTTGATTTTAATTGTTTCGATGCTGCGCTCGATTGGCGCTGGTGTTCAGACTCCTGCGGTGACCTCATTTTTTCCTGAATTAGTACCTGAGAATCAATTAGCTCGAGTACAAGGGATTAATCAAGCGTTAGGTTCCGCGATGATGTTGTTGGCTCCTGCACTAGGCGGACTAGTGTTAAATCAGTTTGGTCTTGTTTGGACATTTATTATTGATATTTTATCGGCTGCAGCAGCTGTTCTGATTATGTTTCGATTAAAAATAGAGAAAAAGATCTCTAAAGATCAGCGATCAGATATTTTAACAGATTTAAAGAAGGGACTAACCTATACCTTTCATCATCGTCAATTGAGACAAATCATGTTGGCTTATGCACTTTCATTTGTGCTGTTTACACCTGCTGCTACGCTAGCTCCATTGCTAATTGAACGCAGTTTTGGAAATGAGCTTTGGCGTTTAAGTTTCAACCAAATCATTTGGGGACTTGGTTCAATCATTGGCGGTCTATCTCTCTCGTTTTTTGGAGATGTCAAACAAAAAGCAAGAGTAATTTCCTACCTGCTGATAACCTTTGGTCTATTGTTGATTTTAGAAGGTGCAGTCTCCAACTTTTGGCTGTATCAAATTTTAGTAGGACTCACAGGAATTCTGCTACCAATTATCGTGACCTTGCAAACTGTTAGAATTCAACAAACCGCAAATCCAAAGCTTTTGGGCAGGGTTTTCTCAATAGTTCAAGTAATTACAGCCAGTGCAATGCCGATCGCTATTCTTTTCTTTGGTCCTTTGGCAGATATTGTGCGTGTTCAACAGATATTACTCATTACAGGAGCTGTTTTGGTTATAATGGGGATAAGCTATTTAAAAAAGATCATTACTATGCAAAGATAAACGACTAACGGGAGGGGTAAAATGACTAAAGGAAACATTTATAGAGTAATCGATTTAGCAAGAATGTTTGCTGTTCATCCTAATACCATCCGTTTATATGAAAAATTGTCGTATATCAGCAAAGCCCAGCGAAGTAAAAATGGTTATCGAGAATTTACTGAGCTTCACGTACTGCAGTTGCAAATATGCCGAAAAATCTTTGGCTATCCATTTACAAAAAGAGCTATTAGAAAAACAGGTGATGCTCTATTGCATGCGATCGCTAAACAAGACTGGCAAATGAGTCAAAGACGTTATGAAGACTATATTGCCGCTATCAGAAATGAAATCCAGCTTGCTGAGCAGGCAGGTAAAATACTATTGGATTGGAGCAATACATCAAACACGCAAGACGACAACACAGAAGAGAAAAGATATAACAGAAAAGAAGTTGCTGAAATTTTTGGGGTGACTGTTGAAGCGGTGAGGAATTGGGAAAGAAACGGGCTCGTCCATGCAAATCATTGCGAATCAGCGAAGACTACTTACTATTCGGAGAAAATGCTAGTTAGGTTTCATGTTATCTACATGCTGCGTCAAGCAGGCTATAGTATCTCAGCCATTCATCGAAGTATGAGTGATTTCGATCATAGCAAAGAAACAAATGTAGTGGTTTCTTTGCATCAACCTGAACAAGACGAGTTATTCTCAGTCGGAGATCGATGGCTCTATGAGTTGAGAAAACTAGAAAATGAAGGAATACAAATTCCTAATATTATTAATCAGCTTATTACTTGGTCAAAAGAAAATTCGCAAACTTCAACAAAAAAATGACAAATGAGATCAAGTTTGCAAACGATATTTTTATTACAATGGAAGAAAAAGGAGGAAAGAGAATGAAAACAGCAACTTGTTTATGTGGGAAAGTATCGATTGAAGTAATAGATGTACATTCAGAAGTAGGTGCTTGTCACTGCTTGATGTGCCGGAAATGGGGATCAGGTCCGCTTTTGACGGTTGAAGCAGGAACGGCAAAGGATATTCGCATTCATTCTGAAGACTTGGTCAGCAGATATAAATCGTCAGAATGGGCTGAAAGAGGATTTTGTTCAAACTGCGGCTCAAATCTTTTTTACCATTTGCTGCCAACGGATGCATACAGTATTCCCATTGATTTGTTCGATGATTTGCCAGATGCTACTTTAACGACAGAAGTGTATTACGATCAAAAGCCAGAATATTATGATTTTGCTAATGAAACGAAGAAGCTGACTGAAGCCGAAATCATGCAAATGGTTCAGGAAAAATATTTCCACGAAACAAATGAATAAAAACTTGTTTGACCTATCCTTAGCTTCTATGGAGGAGAGGTTTTCATTCGATACTCAATAGGTAAACAACCACCGTAATCAAAAAGCAATTTAAATTAGACAAGCTCCTTTAGTAATATTTCACTAGAAAATCTTAAGAAATTTTGACGATAGAACGTTTTCATGCTATCGTAAAATTACAAAAAGGAAAGTGAGGGATCACGCATGATTGATTCATCAGTGAAGTAGAGAAGCTGCATTAAGACTGTACCTCTGGAGACTAAGGGAGCAGTGTGCAGATTTTCGAAAAATTGGTGGATAATCAGCGAGATTCCTTTTTGTGCATAAAGGGCTTATTTTCTGAAGGCCCGAATGTCTAAAAATAGCTCGTCGACCCAGTTTTTCGGAAATAACTGGGTCTTTTTTGGCTTCATTTGAAGTCATTGCGAGGTGTTTATAATGACAAACATAAAAATCGAACGTTTAACATTTGGATATGATCAATTAGGAACGCTGCTGTTCAACGATGCAAAATTAACTATTTCAGCTGATTGGAAATTGGGTCTTGTTGGTCGGAATGGGCGAGGGAAAACCACATTGCTAAATTTGTTAAGTGGAAAAATTCCCTATCAAGGGCAGATTATTCATCAGTTGGAAATGAATTATTTCCCTAAACAAATAAACGATCCCAATCAATTAACTTATTATGCACTATCAGAAAATGAAGAGTTAGAGATTTGGAAAATTGAGCGGGAACTCACGTTGCTACAATGCGACTTAAATGTGCTTTGGCGACCGTACTCAACATTGTCAGGCGGGGAGCAGACCAAAGTTCTTTTGGCACTGTTATTTCTAGATGATTATTCCTTTCCATTAATCGATGAACCAACGAATCATTTGGATATGAAGGGCCGCCAACAAGTTGCAGCTTACCTTCAAAAGAAAAAGCAAGGATATATTTTGGTCAGCCATGATCGAACCTTTTTAAATCAAACCGTGGACCATATTCTAGCGATTGAGAAGAGTCAATTAATTCTTTATCAAGGAAACTTTACAACCTATGAAGAGCAAAAGGCTCAACGTGATGCCTATGAACAGGCGCAAAATAGTAAATTGAAGAAGGAAATCATCAGATTGCAAAAAACAGCGAAGGAAAAAGCAGAATGGTCCTTTTCTAGGGAGAAAGATAAAACCAATAAACCAAAGGGCTTTATCGATACCGAATATCGTCGCGTCAGTCCCGGAGCAATTGGAGCGGATGCTGCCCGAATGATGAAACGCTCAAAAGCAATCGTTCAACGGGTAGAGGGACAGATTACTGAAAAGGAAAAGCTGTTAAAAAATATCGAAACGGTGGATGCATTAAAAATGTCCTATGAACCAAATTATCATCGTCGAATTTTGCAGGTAGAGGAGCTATCGTTAAGTTATTCTGGAAAAAGCTTATTCAATGGAAAGAGTTTTGAGTTATTACTTAATGAATGTTTAGCAATTACGGGAAAAAACGGCAGTGGAAAGACATCATTGATCGACGCGTTGTTAGGAGAATTTAGTGGAGAGATTAAAGGAACGATTCATCGAGCAAATGGATTGAAAATCAGTCGTGTTCGACAGAATTACGAAAGCAATCAAGGAACGCTGGAGGATTTTGCAGAAAAAGAGGGGTTGAATTATTCACAGTTCTTAAACAACCTGAGGAAACTAGGGATGGAACGGCACGTTTTTGCTAATTGTATTCAAAACATGAGCATGGGGCAGCGGAAGAAGGTGGAACTGGCAAAATCTTTGTCGCAATCGGCACATTTATATATTTGGGATGAACCGTTGAACTATCTCGATGTTTTCAATCAAAAGCAAATTTTGGAGCTATTACAACGAGTTAAACCAACAATGATCCTGATCGAGCATGATGCGTATTTCGTCAAAGAGGTTAGCAATAAGATAATCAGTCTATAAGGAAACAACCAGCTGAAGTTTTTTTCAGCTGGTTATTTTTATAAAGATTTACTCAAACGTCGATAAGCAACAATCCCAAAGACATATTGAATAATCAAGAGAATGCTCAAGCCGATACAGGCATATTTAGAGAAAGGATAAAAATACTCAAGGATGCTCAAAATGGAAAAAACGAAGGTTAATACCAACTGTAAAAGCATCATAGCAATATAGGCAAGTCGACCACTTTTATCTCGAAGCATAATTTTTCGCTCGTCATTTAATTGAATCGCTTCGTTTTTTAACCGTGCTTCATAGTCAGCTCTGCGTGCGGGGTTCGTCCAGTAAAAGTATTTTGCGATCAAAAGAACACCAGGCGCGATTCCGGCTCCTGTGATTCCCCACAGTAAAGGCTCGAGTGGATATGCGGTCGTTAAGGCAATAACCAAGCTCATAATACCGACAAAGAAGTAAACAAATCCGGTATAAAGCATTGACTTTTTCATTTTTCCTCCTCCTCATATATGAAAATATCTTCTATACTGACATTAAAATAGCGAGCAATCTTAAATGCTAAAAGGATCGAGGGATTGTACCTGCCATTTTCCAATGATCCGATTGTTTGTCTAGAAACTTCCAGTGAAATAGCGAGTTCCTCTTGCTTGATTCCGCGTTCTTTGCGCATTTCTTCTAAGCGGTTCTTCATTTCTTCACCTCATTTAGGGAAAGCTTCCTTTCCATACTATAAGTATAAACCCTTTTCGTTTTTATGTAAAGCTTCCTTTCCATTCGTTTTGTGAAAAGAAAAAACCGACTGAACTATTTCCTCAGTCGGTTTAACGTTTAATAAAATCGTGAGAGATACAGAGCTTTTCGTGCTTGTTATGATAAAACGCTTCGAAGGCCTTCTTACCGCATTCCGCCAAATGATGATCAAGAGTAGAAAAGCCCATTACTTCACTAATCAGCAGATTTTCTCGTCCAATAATGAAAGGCCGATCTGTTTTATACTGCTGTAAAATGGTTGCGGCAATTTCATCACCAAATGTGAGAATACCATCAACTTTTCGAGCTTTAAAAAATTCAGCAGCTTGAATGCCGTCTTCTGAAACGATGCAATCCCAAAAAATATTTGCTTCATCAAAATCCGAATAGATTTCTTTTGCGCTGCGAATAGAAAACTCTGAGTTGTGACTAATATTTTTGCTTCTTCCCAAAGTCATTCCAGGACGTTTGATACCTTTTTCCTTCATATAAGAAAAAGCTTCTTTGGTGGATTGCTTCAGATTGATGTAAACACAGCTGGCATCAGCATTCGGAATTTCTTCGCAAAAAATAATAGGTCCGTATTTAAAATAGTCAAAAAACTCTTTAATTGAGTTCGCCTTAGTTGTGACAATTAATCCATCAAAGGCTCGTTTCGCAAATTCCGCTAAATAGCGTTTCTCTAATTCCTGATCGTAGTTGGTCGGTAGCAAACTGATTTGATAACCATGGTCAAAAGCCGCTTGCATGATACCGCTGAGCATCTGATCGTAATATTCATGGTTCACAAAAGGTAGGATCACACCGATATTTTTGGTTTTACCAAAGCTCAGATTTTGAGCGGAACGATTTGGCACGTAATTCAGCTCCGCCATTACCTTCAGTACTTTTTCTCGTTTTTTATCGTCAACGTAAGGATGATTGTTGATGACACGAGAAATTGTGGAGACAGAGTAGCCAGTAATTTTTGCGATATCGCGGATATTTGCCATAGAAACACCTCTTTAGTTTAAGCAGCTAAATTTTCCTTTAAATATTCGATGACAGCAGGACCGAATTGATAGAATGTATAGCGACGATCCTGATAAAAGAAACTAACGATTGGACAACCTAACATTTCGTTGATAAGTAAATGTTTGATTTTACTTTTTTGAAGATTCTCAATGATTGGACGTTTGAAACCACGATTTCGTACAAGTCTCAATTGGTCTTCGGAAAAATGCAGGGAAACGATAAAATGTTCTTGTGTTTCAGCTTGTTGGACCTTCACATACGTATTCATAAAAATTCCTCCTTATTTTCTTTACAAAGGAAGTATAATTTATGAAACGAGTTTCATAGCAAGCGTTTTAGCTTATTTTTCTAAAATAGTGAAAGCTGTTCACGTTTATCTTCAAATTCATGTAAATATCCGAAAACTTCCTCTGTTCGCCAAAGGATATTGTGTTTTTGACAGGTTTCGATGAAAATGCTCATTAACCGATCATTATTAGGACTGTTACATACGTAATTATCACCAAAAGCAAATTGATACTTTTTCTTCATTCCTGGAAAGTGCTTATCTAGTTGATCGTAGAAATATTCACGATTTCCTGAACGCATGGTTACCCCAAAACCAAAACAAAGAATCCCCTTGACTCCGGCTTGAACACAATAATCTAAAATACCGCGAATATTTTCTTCGCTGTCGTTAATAAAAGGCAAAATAGGGGAGAGCCAAACAAGAGTTGGTACGCCGACCTCTTTAAACCTCAGCAAAGTTTCATATCGCTCTTTAGTAGTAGAAACATAAGGCTCTAAGATTTTGCATATCTCTTCATCATAAGTTGTCAGAGTCATTTCAACAACGGCTTTGGTTTTTTGATTAATTGATGTTAATAATTCGAGATCCCGTAAAATTCGTGCAGATTTCGTTTGGATTGCTACACCAAATTCATACTTGTCGATCAATTCCAAAGCTCCACGTGTCATTTTTAATCGAGGCTCTAATTGAATGTAAGGATCGGTCATTGCTCCGGTACCAATCATACAGGGTTTTCGCCGTCTTTGCAGCTCATGTTCGAAAATCTCTAATGCATTCGCTTTTACTTCAATGTCCTCGAAGGGATGATTGATTTGGTAGCAGTCACTGCGGCTATCGCAATAAATGCAGCCATGTGTACAGCCGCGAAAGAGATTCAAGCCGTTTTTTGCTGATAAAATCGTTTTATATTCCTTATAATGCATTGTACACCATCCATTCTAATTTGCTTTTGCCTGAGCATTTTTTCCTGAATTTACAAGAACAAAAGAAGAACAAGAGTTCGTATCTATTATCCCATAAATTTTTGCTGATAACAATCTTAAGTATCGGTATAATGAGCAATGGAGGTGTTTTTATTGCTGAAAATTGGTGAGTTTTCCCAGCTTGGTCAGGTGTCGATTCGAACCTTGCGTCATTATGATGAGATCGATCTGCTTCATCCGCAAGTAGTTGATGAAGAATCAGGTTATCGTTATTACTCAGTAAAACAATTAGAAGTTTTAGCCCAGATTGTGTTACTGAGGGAGCTAAAGTTTTCTTTGAAAGAAATCAAAAGCTTGATTCAACAAGATCCGAAGATTTTTACCGCAGCTTTATTAAAAAAAGATCGTGAAATTGAAAAAGAAATCCAACGTGATCAATTTCGTCAGCAGCAAATCCATCAAATGATTCAACGGATGCAGCATAAAGGAAAATACCAAGTGTCGATCAAGAAAATTCCAGCTTTCTCCATCGTCAGTTTGAGAAAGAGAATTAAGAGCTTTTATCATGAAGGATTACTTTGGAAAGAGTTTATGTCTCTGTTAAAAAAACAAGGAATTGCTTTTCCGACTAGCCCTGATGAGAATTTAACAATTTTTCATGATAAGGAATATCTGGAGGAAGGCGTAGATGTTGAGGTAGCGATTATTTCAGATATCGTAGCAGAGGCACCACTGAAAATGCGAGAGCTTCCTGCACTGGAGCATGCGGCAATCATGTATGTCGAAGGAAATTACCATCAGCTTCCAGAAGCTTATCAAGCATTTGCTAAGTGGCTGGAGGAACATCCTGAATTCAGCATGGTAAAAGCCACGCGACAAATTTGTCATGTGGGTCCAGAACATACAGAAAATCCTGAGGAATACCTGACTGAGTTACAAATTCCATTAATTTCCTTGACTCTCACGCAACGTGAGGATTTATCTTCTAATTAGAGGTCGCGACTCAAAAAATAATTGGGGGAATCAACATGGAAATTAAAGAAATCGGCAAAGTGAAACAAACGGATGCAGGTGTTTATTTAGAGTTATTGCCAGAGTATCAAGACGGATTAATCGGTTTGGATGATTTTAGTCATTTGTATGTTTTGTATTGGTTCCATCATTTAGATATACCTGAACTTAGAGGAACAACGGTCAGCAAGCCCTATACAAACGGACCAGAAGAACTGGGAACCTTTGCTACAAGAGGTCCGGTTAGACCAAATCCAATCGCGCTGTCGGCAGCAAAAATTACCAGTATCCAAGGTAACAAAGTGTATCTTGAATATCTGGATGCAGAGGATAACAGTCCAATTTTAGATATCAAGCCTTATACAGCAAGCTTTGACGTATTAGAAACCTTTCAAGGGCCTGAGTGGTGCGCACATTGGCCGCAATCCTTTGAACGCTCGGGAAATTTTGACTGGGGAGCAGAATTCAATTTTTCTGAATAGGGTAGAAGCTTTTTTAAAAAATATTTTCACTTTAACAAACGAACGATGATGCTTGTCTTTTTGAATGAGCATGATCGTTCATTTTTCGTTTTCAAACAAAAAAATCAAGAATAATGAAAATTTCAGTGCTTTTCTGATAAAACAACTTCTGTTGATGTTTCATTGTTGATAAATAAATGAAATGGTGCTATATTATCAAATATAATTGATACAGATTTTAAGGAGATGTAATACAGTGAGTAAGAAGGGTTCAGAAATCATTGTAAGTAGTTTAGAAAATCATAATGTTCCATTTATTTTTGGGATTCCTGGTGCCAAGATTGATGGCGTCTTTGATACATTAGAGGATCACGGACCACAACTAATTTTAGCTCGTCATGAACAAAACGCAGCGTTTATGGCTCAAGCAATTGGTCGTTTGACTGGAGAACCGGGGGTTGTGATCGCCACCAGCGGCCCTGGAGCAAGTAATTTAGCAACAGGTTTAGTTACCGCAACAGCTGAAGGAGATCCAGTTTTAGCTTTAGC
This sequence comes from Enterococcus avium ATCC 14025, assembly GCF_000406965.1. Lineage (GTDB taxonomy): Bacteria > Bacillota > Bacilli > Lactobacillales > Enterococcaceae > Enterococcus_A > Enterococcus_A avium. Next base: position 65,977 of record NZ_KE136369.1, read on the forward strand.
CGGACAGGTAAAACGTTCTGACCTTTCAAAGTTGACTCATCAAAGTATGGATAATGCAGCACTGTTTGCACCTATCACAAAATATAGTTCTGAGATTCAAGATCCAGAAACCTTATCAGAAAATATTGCGAATGCGTTTCGAATTGCAAAAACAGCTAAAAAGGGTGCTAGTTTTCTCTCTATTCCTCAAGATGTAACGGATGGGGAAGTGCAAGGAGAAGCGATTAAGCCACTATCTGCTCCGATTTTAGGTGCGGCCTCAGAGGAAGATATTGCGGACTTAACTAAACGAATTCGTGATGCAAAATTACCAACATTATTAGTCGGTATGCGAGCATCCGGAAAAAAAGAAACAGCTGCGATTCGGAAGTTGGTTGAAAAAACTGGTTTACCAGTCGTTGAAACCTTCCAAGGGGCGGGAATTATTTCACGAGAGTTAGAGAATCATTTCTTTGGCCGCGTTGGACTATTTCGCAATCAACCAGGAGATATGCTGCTGAAGCGTAGTGATTTAGTCCTAGCAATTGGCTATGACCCAATCGAGTATGAAGCAAGAAACTGGAATGCAGAGAAAGATGCACGTATTGTAGTAATTGATGAAGTCCCTATGGAAATCGATCAATACATGCAGCCAGAAGCTGAGTTAATTGGCAGCATCGCCAAAACGATTGAAAAATTGAGTGATTCGATTGATAGTTACCAATTATCAACGGATGCTGATCATTATTTATCGACATTGCAAGATAAACTAACAAACGGCAGACATAAAAGTGAAACGGCAGAAGGTCGCGTCCATCCCTTAGAAGTCATTGATACACTGCAACAAAATGTAACAGATGAAATGACTGTAACCGTGGATGTCGGTAGTCACTATATTTGGATGGCTCGTCACTTTCGTAGCTATGAACCACGTCATCTGCTATTCAGTAACGGGATGCAAACATTAGGGGTAGCTTTGCCATGGGCAATTTCTTCTGCACTAGTACGTCCAAATACTCAAATATTCTCAGTTTCCGGAGATGGCGGCTTCTTATTCTCAGCGCAAGAATTAGAAACAGCTGTTCGCTTGAAGCAAAAAATTATCCACTTAATTTGGAATGATGGTAGCTACAACATGGTTGAATTTCAGGAAGAAATGAAATACGATCGTTCTTCAGGTGTACATTTTGGGCCTGTGGATTTTGTGAAATATGCAGAGGCTTTTGGAGCAAAAGGATTACGTGCAACATCAAAAGCAGAATTAGAAACAGCCATTCAAGAGGGGCTAGCCACAGAAGGGCCGGTAATCATCGATATTCCGATTGATTATTCAGATAATAAGGAATTAGGTAAAACAATTTTACCTGATCAATTCTATTAGACCTTCTTAGTGAATATCTGTGAAATAAAACAAAAGAAGGGGATTACTCATGACAGTGAAAACAAAAAGCTATATCTATCAGCATGGAACACTGGGTGGTTTGATGCAAGATTTAATGGATGGAACCGAAAAAATCGGTACTTTATCAAATTACGGTGATTTTGGTTTGGGAACATTAGAAGGCTCCAACGGTGAAGTCATTTTCCTAGATGGTGTCATTTACCACGCTGATGAAACAGGAAAAATCAATCAATTAGTTGGTGATGAGTTAACACCTTATGCAGCAGTCACTAATTTTGAATCAGATGAACGATTTACTTTAATGAACGTTTCTGATGATGTTGTAAAAGAGGACATTTTAGAAAAAATCAGCCACAATTTATTTGCGGCTGTCAAAATAAATGGCAAGTTTAAACATATGCATGTGCGGGTCGCGCCAAAACAAGAAAAACCATATCCGCGTTTCGTTGAAATTGCGCGCAATCAACCAGAATTTGAGGCCGATAATATTTCTGGAACGATTGTCGGTTTCTTTACACCAAGATTATTTCACGGTGCCGCTGCTGCTGGATTCCATTTACATTTCATTAGCGATGATCGGAAATTTGGCGGTCACGTATTGGACTTTAAGTTGTCAGATGGAACGGTTGATCTTATGGAATTAGCCGAATTCCGACAACATTTTCCAACCGAGAATGCAGATTATCTCTCAAATGAGATCAAATTGGACGAAATCTCAAAAGATATTGAAGAAGCAGAATAGTAAAAAGTCAGAAGCAAAAAAATGATATGCTACCCTTGTTTAGGGAGAGCATATCATTTTGCTTCTGTCTTTTTTACGCATTCTTTCCCATTTTCGATTTTGCTGAGATCAGGCGAGAGCGACCAGGGGCTTGAACTAAAACGGTCAATTCTTTCAGGGCATCCTTAGCGATCCACTGCTGTGGTTTAGATGTTTGTCTTTGCATTGTCTCGGCAGTATTAATCGCTAACTCTTTGGCTTCTAAATTGGTTTTGCCAAGTTCTCTCAAAGCCCAAGAGGCGGCCTTTTTCACTAACAAACGTTCATCATCTGAATAGCTCTCAATCAACTCTAAATAGTTTTTTATTTCAGCGATTGTAAGGGAGGCATGTGTTGAGGTGCTTGCAATCAATGTAAAAGCCGCTCGTTTGAAATACAATTTGTCAGAATTTATCCAACTTTGAATGAAATGATCGAAGTCTTTTTGTTTAATCAGAATATTTTTACACAACAAATCACAGAGATCCCAAGAAATGATGCCATCCATTAAATAGTTGATGTCTTGATCATTACAGTCTTTAGGCTTTAGTGCTAACACGGTAAGTATTCTACATTCATGGTAATTGGTTTGCCATAGCTGCATTAAGAAATCTTTTTCTTTTGGAATTTTTCGAGCGAACTTACGTAATTCAGCAGTTGAAACCCCAAGTGTTTGTTCAGCCGGAATTCCGAGTTTGATGATATTCTTCCTAAATTTCTCTGATGCCGCTTCTTTTAAATAAATCAGAATCTCATCAATCGTCATATTCATCACCTTTTTCCATAAAATAAAAAATGCAGAACAATGATCAGAGATATTCTGATTGTTGTTCTGCATTTTTTGAATCGTTTATTAAATTCCTAATAGTGAGGCAGGGTTTACAAAGCCTGACCATAACGCTGTTGAAACCCCAAAGTGTAAATGAACGCCTGTTGAATTACCCGTTGTTCCCATACCGCCTAATACTTGACCAGCACTGACTGATGAACCAACACCAACACTTGGTGCAGAAACCATGTGCATGTAGTAAGAGTAGTAGCCATCTGGATGCTGAATCACTACATGATTCCCAGCTGACCAATGGAAACCAGCTTCAACGACTGTTCCACCTTTAGAAGCCATGATTGGAGTGCCGGCAGAACCAGCAAAATCAATGCCGTCGTGTTGTGTACCAGATGCGCCTGTTGGATCTTGGCGTGGACCAAATGGACTTGTAACGACTAACCCAATTGATAATGGAGAGGCCCAACCACTGCTAGTAGCCGCAGGCTTAGAGGTATTCGATGTTGAGGTCGTCGGATTGGTTGTCACCTGACTAGCACCTGCATCGGTAACTGTTTGAGCCTGTTCCTGTTGCTGTTTCGCTTCTTGTTCTTGTTTTTGAGCTTCTAACTGAGCAATTTCCGCTTCTTGTTTTTGCTTGGCTGTTTCAGCCTCAGCAGCCTGTTTCTCCGCTTCTTCTGCTGCTTCTTGAGCTTCTTCTGCCGCTTTCTTCGCTTGTTTTTCTGCTTCAGCTTGTGCTTTTTCACGAGCTTCTTCTTCTTTTTTGCGTTGTTCCTCTAAAGCTTTCAAAGCCGCTTGACGTTTCTTTTCGGCATCTTCTTTTTGTTTTTCAAATTTATCTTTTTGATCTTTTTCAGTCGCGATACTTGCTTGGATTTCATTAATTTTCACTTGCTGATCCAATTTTGTTTGAACTAATTGCTCTTGTTTGGCTTTTAGTTCCGTTGTTTTCTTGTTGATCACTTGAAGACGTTGTTCGGCTTCTTTTTCAAGCTTTTCAAGCTCAGCTTTATCTTTGGTTTGTTGTTCCATAATGTTTTTGCTTGCTGTTAAGATAGTAGAGACAGCCATTGTCTTTTTAACCGCTTCACCAAGTGATTTAGAATTGATCACTGCATCAACGATTGAACCAGAATCCTGTTTCGTTTGAACATCGCGAGCTTGATTTCTGATTTGTTCTTCCCGTTTTTGAATTTTTTCTTGAAGGGTAGCAATCTTTGCTGTTAAATCGCTTAATTTCTTTTCCTCATTTGTCTTTTCTTTTAAAACAGCATTCACTTCTTGTTCCACGGCAGCAACTTGCTGCTCTAATGCTGCTTTTTGATCCTCAGCAGATTGCTCAGTTTGTTGTAAATCAGAGATTTTTTTATCTTGATCAGCAATTTTTTGATCGTACTCATCTGCTAATGCGCTTAATGGGGTAGTGGTTAGTGTTAAGGCACATAAAGTTAGTGCCGTATATTTTTTCAACTTAATCAATGGATTCCCTCACTTTTTTCAGCTTTCGGGTTCAATTATATAAGAAACTATGAAGAAAAAGTTTAAAGTATTTGAATTTTTATGTAACCGTATAGATTGTAACGATAATGAAATATTTCAACGAGGAATTAATCGTGAAAACGCTTGACAAGCCGCTCTTTTAATGATTTGAATACTATTTTTGTCTGTGATCACTTATATTTTAATCAATGGAGAATTTCAAAGAGTTACGGTAGAATAAACCGAAAGTTATTAATACTCTATATACTCAATCTGGAGAAATTGATACACTTATTACGTATTTAAATTGGGAGGAATCCGCATGGGTTGGAAAAATCAAGAAGCAAAAGAAGAGGCTTATAAATTAATGTTGATGCAACAAAAAGCATTATTAGAAGGTGAAACGGATTTGATAGCTAATTTGGCTAATTCATCTGCCTTATTAAATCAGACATTACAAGAGACAGTTTTTGCAGGGTATTACCTTTTTAGAAACGATGAATTAATCTTGGGCCCATTTCAAGGAAATGTTTCGTGTGTTCATATCGCAATGGGGAAAGGTGTATGTGGGGAAGCGGCTGAGAAAAACCAAACATTAATTGTCGAAAATGTACTGGAGCACAAAAATTATATTGCTTGTGATTCAGCCGCACGATCAGAAATTGTTGTTCCAATGAAGAAGGGGGAACAATTGATAGGCGTATTGGATTTAGATAGTTCCGAGATAGCTATGTACGATCAAATTGATCAATTTTACTTGGAACAATACGTCTCATTATTACTGGAAAATTTGAACTAAAATTTTTAATTTTTATCTAAAAAGATGGTTATTTGATAAATAACACCCTTAATGTGGTATTTTACTTCGCTTAATGCTACTATATAAGTGTAGTATAAAACATTAATGAGGTGGTTGAATGAATAAAGAAGCGATTATTGTTGGAGAAAGCTATGAATGCCGTAAAACTGATTTTGCTCGGCCGATCATCGGAGAAGTAATTCGTAAAGAAAATAATGGATGCATTGTGAACGTTGAACGTTTTTACGGATTGGATGCAGATAAGATTGACCAAGTAAATGGGCAAGTATTAATTAAATACAGTGAAGTAGCAGGAATTGTTTCCAAAGAATGTTTCTTTAGTTAACGGACCGTCCTGTTTAAAAAATCACTCCGAGAATATCTCTGAGTGATTTTTTGTGTCAATTTTTTAGGTAAATAAGATTTACAATTATTGAATAACATAGCCATATTTTTTAGTTTTTTTCAAAAAAATAGTTTTTGCTTATTAATTAAGAACTTAATGATTGGAATACGCACTTAAAATCCCATGGAAGGCTATTCCATGGGATTTACTAGTTAATTAGTTTTTTCAATTGTTTTGATTAGATACTCAGCAAACTCTGAAGTAGATAACTCTTCGATATCAATCATCTGTGCAAAATCGTGTGTCATCTGATTGTTCTGCAACGCTTTTTCAATGGCAGCCATAATTTTTTCGCTGGCCTCAAACCAGCCAAGATGATCCAACATCATTGATGCGGAGAGTAGTAATGAACAAGGATTAGCCCAGCCTTTACCAGCAATATCAGGTGCGGTTCCATGGGTAGCCTCAAAAATCGCATGTCCTGTTTTGTAATTGATATTTGCGCCTGGAGAAATGCCGATCCCGCCAACTTGTGCAGCTAAAGCATCAGAAATATAATCACCATTCAAGTTAGTTGTTGCGACTACTTGGTATTTTTCTGGATAAAGCAGAATTTGTTGCAGGAAGTTATCAGCAATTACGTCATCCACAATAATTTTCCCTGCATTTTTCGCTTTTTCTAATGCTTCATTCGCTTTTTCAGTACCGGATTCAGCAGTGATTTCTTTGTACTGATTCATCGTAAAAGCCTGAGGATAGTTCTTTTCAATTAAATCATAACCCCAATTTTTAAAGCCGCCTTCAGTAAATTTCATAATATTTCCCTTATGAACAAGGGTGACCCGTTTTTTTCCTTGCTGGATGGCGTAATCTAGAGCAGCCGCAATTAAACGCTCACTGCCTTCTTGAGAGATAGGTTTAATCCCTAACGAACTGGTGTCTGGAAAACGAACTTTAGTAACGGCTAATTGTTCTGCTAAAAAGTCTAAAAGCTGTTTGACCTCGGCAGAATTATTAGCAAACTCAATTCCAGCATAAACGTCCTCCGTATTTTCTCGAAAGATCGTCATATCCGTTTTTTCAGGTTCCTTTAAAGGTGAAGGAACCCCACTAAAATAGCGGACAGGTCTTACACAGGCGTATAGATCTAATTCTTGACGCAAGGTTACATTTAGAGAACGGAACCCTTCCCCGATTGGTGTTGTCAACGGTCCTTTAATAGCAATTTTATGTTGTTTGATTGCCTCTAATGTTTCATCGGGAAGCCAGGTACCTGTTTGGTTAAACGCTTTTTCACCCGCAAGAATCTCAAGCCATTCAATTTTTCGATCATTTGAGTAAGCAGAAGAAACGGCCGCATCAACAACCTTTTTTGTCGCCTGCCAAATTTCTGGTCCGATACCATCGCCCTCTATATATGGAATAATTGGAGTCAAAGTGTTCGTCATTATGCCTGCTCCTTTTGCATTTTTTTGTTTATCACTAGCGGTAAAATTCCCTGATTCTTCCAATAAGCAATATCAGCTTCGGAATCAAAGCGCAATTTTGCCTGGAAGTGGATATCCTTTTCACCACTGGCAGTCACATCAATGATTTGATTGATTGCCGGTTCCGTTGGAAATTCGAAGCTGTAGCTTTCCAAGCCAGTCAAACCAAGTGATTCAGCGGTTTCTCCAGGAAGGTATTCAAACGGAATCACGCCCATCATCACTAGGTTACTGCGATGGATTCGTTCGTAGCTTTCTGCTAAAACTGCTTTGACACCTAAAAGATTCGTTCCTTTAGCTGCCCAGTCTCGAGAAGAACCCATCCCGTAGTCTTTTCCTGTAAGAATCAATGTACCAATCTGTTCTTTTTGGTATTGCATTGCTGCATCGTAAATGGATAGCTCTTCACCAGTTGTCGCCAGTTTTGTGTACCCACCAGTTGTTTCCGGAGTTAATTGGTTTTGAATTCGAATATTTCCAAAAGTTCCCCGCATCATTACTTCGTGGTTGCCTCGTCTAGAACCAAAGGAATTGAAATCTTTATACGATAAACCGCGATCTTTCAAGTATTTACCAGCAGGAGATTGAAGGCCGATATTTCCGGCTGGAGAAATATGGTCAGTTGTTACAGAGTCACCAAATTTGGCTAAGACACGTAAATTGTTTAATGGATTTGTCTCGTCTGCTTCTTGTCCAAGATTTGTGAAGAACGGTGGATTGGCAATGTATGTTGATGCATCGTCCCACTCGTAACAATCACCCTCTGAGGTTTCGATCTGATTCCAGCGTTCATTGGATTGATAGACGTTCTTGTACGCCTTACGGAAATCATCTGGATTTAAGAAATCATTGATATAGTCATTCACTTCTTCTTGTGTAGGCCATAAATCTTTTAAATAAATGTCTTTACCAGCGACTGTAGCCAATGCTTCTTTTGTTAAATCCTTTTTAATCGTACCGGCTAGAGCGTAGGCGATCACTAAAGGAGGAGAGGCTAAGTAATTTGCCTTAATTAATGGATGAATCCGGCCTTCAAAATTTCTGTTCCCTGATAGAACTGCTGAAACTACCAGTTCACTATCTTTTAAGGTCGTTTCAATCTCCTCTGCTAAAGGACCAGAATTGCCGATACAAGTCGTACATCCATAACCAACGATATCAAATCCTAATTCAGCTAACGGCTCTAACAAGTTGCCTTTTTCTAAATATTGGGTCACAATTTTTGAGCCAGGCGCTAACGAAGTTTTAATTGTTTCTGGAACCTTCAATCCAAGGGATACAGCCTTTTTAGCCAGTAGGCCAGCAGCTACCATGACAGAAGGATTGCTCGTGTTGGTACAACTAGTGATTGCAGCCAAGGTTAAATCACCAGTTTCAATTGTATTGTTTGTTCCTTGGATAGTTACTCTGCGATCTATTTCATCAGAATCCAAACCAAATCCTTTAGGCCCACTTGGATTAGTTAAAGAAGTTTGGAAATTTTCTGCCACTTCTGCTAATTGAATCCGATCCTGTGGTCGTTTTGGACCTGCAACAGAAGATTGAACAATTGATAGATCTAATTGAATCACACGTGTATAGATAGGTGTTTCAGATCCATCGTAAAAGAGTTTATTTTGTTTCGCGTAGGCTTCAACTAACGCGATCTGTTCTTCTGAACGACCAGTTAAACGTAGATAGTTCAGTGTTTCTTCGTCGATTGGGCAGAAGCCGCAGGTTGCACCGTATTCAGGCGCCATATTAGCAATTGTTGCACGGTCAGAAAGACTTAAAGTTTTGTAACCAGTTCCGAAATACTCAACAAATTTACCAACAACTTTTTCATTACGTAAAAGTTCAGTTAGGTAAAGAGCTAAATCTGTTGCTGTTGCTCCTGGATTCAATGTGCCAGTCAGCTCTACCCCGATTACTTCAGGCGTTGGAAAATAGGAGGCTTCTCCTAAGATTGCAGCTTCAGCTTCAATACCGCCGACACCCCAACCAAGTACGCCTAGACCGTTGATCATCGTTGTATGAGAATCTGTCCCTTCTAATGAGTCAGGAAACAGCAGATTTTCATCATTCTTCAAAATGACATCAGATAAATATTCCAAATTGACTTGATGAATGATTCCTGTTTCTGGAGGAACAACTTCGAAATTGTCAAACGCTTGCTGCGCCCATTTTAGAAATTGATAACGTTCGTGATTTCGTTCAAATTCTTTCTCCGTGTTGTAAGCCAAGCTTTCTGAGGTGCCGGCACAATCGACTTGAACAGAATGATCTACAACTAAAGTTACCGGAATTTCCGGGTTAATGAGCTTTGGATCACCGCCAAGCTTTACGACAGCATCACGCATCGCAGCGAGATCAACCACTGCGGGGACACCTGTAAAGTCTTGTAGAACGACTCTTGATGGTCGAAAAGGTACCACTCCTGATGGTTGTTTCGCGTCAAAGGTGATCAAATTCTCTAAATCAGCGAGCTCCTGATGTCGTGCTAAGCTTTCTAAAAGTACTCGAATGCTGAATGGATAATCAGCGATATTTTTTTGATACGTATTGACAATAGCCGAAAGATCAAAGTATGTATAATGTTCGTTTTTGATAAAAAGTTCTTTTTTCCAATTCAATCCCAAATCCCTCCTAAGTACGTTATCGTTTAAAATCAGTTGGGTTTATTATACGAATAAAGAAAAAGAAAGTAAATGAAATTATTAAAAGTATTTCATTTTACGCCAATGGTGTTATAATGTTTCTTAACCCGATTGTTAAATTAAATAAGGTTAGGAGGACATAATGATGTTAGATTTGAACCAAATGGCCGAGGTATGCCGAAAAGAGGACTATTTAGATGCTTCTTTATATAAGAAACATAATGTAAAAAGAGGATTACGCGATCTAGACGGTAAGGGAGTTTTGGCTGGTTTGACCAATATCTCCACGATTCATCCGCAAATCATGTCCGGTGATAAGGTTATTTCCAAATATGGTGAATTGCGTTATCGCGGAATTGATATTAATGAATTGGTTAATGGCTTTGTTTCAGAAGAGCGTCTGGGCTTTGAAGAAGTGAGTTATCTGTTATTATTTGGTACTTTACCAACCGAAGTTGAACTAGCTGAATTTAAAGCTTTAATTGGCAAAAGACGAACACTTCCCACCAACTTTGTACGTGATGTTATTATGAAGGCGCCGTCACATAATATCATGAATATGATTTCTCGGAGTGTCCTAACATTGGGATGTTACGATGATAAAACGGATGATATCAGTATTGAGAATGTTTTAGATCAAAGTTTATCGTTGATCGCAACGTTTCCAATGATTGCTGTCTATTCTTACCATGCTTACAATCACTACAGTAAGGGCGATAGCATGTACATCCATCGTCCGGATGAAAACTTGAGTACTGCAGAGGCTATTTTGACAATGCTGCGTCCAGATAAAAAATATACCAGCCAAGAAGCCCAAACATTAGATATGGCATTGGTGTTACATATGGAACACGGCGGAGGGAACAACTCGACTTTCACAACTCGAGTCGTTACTTCTAGCGGCACAGATACTTATTCAACAATCGCAGCGGCCTTAGGCTCATTAAAGGGACCTAAGCATGGTGGGGCCAACATTAAGGTGACCCAAATGATGGAGGACTTAAAAGAGAACGTAAATGATTGTGAAGATGAGAACGAAATTCGAGATTATTTAGAAAAGATTTTAAATAAGGAAGCCTTTGATAAACAAGGACTAATCTACGGTATGGGTCATGCGATTTATGCTGAGTCTGATCCGCGGGCTGAAATTTTTAAAAGATATGTGGAAAAATTAGCGGCAGAAAAGGGATCTGAAGCCTCTGCTGAATTTAACTTATATCGTAAAGTGGAGCGTTTGGCCCCTGAAATCATTTCTGAAAGACGTAAAGTTTACAAGGGAGTCAGTGCCAATATTGATTTCTTTAGTGGTTTTGTTTATCACATGTTGGATTTACCCCAAGAATTGTATACACCGATGTTTGCGATCGCGCGAATCGTTGGTTGGTCAGCACACCGTATCGAAGAGCTGATTAATGTTCAAAAAATCATTCGGCCTGCTTATATGGAAGTTTCCGAAGACCGTGAATATCAAAATATTACTGAGCGCTAAAAACATCCGTCAGAATCTTCTTCTGGCGGATGTTTTCTATTCTGTAATCAATCCTAAGTCAACACAAGCTTTCCAAATACCATCGTCATTTACAGCAGTTGTCACATAAGCGGCTTTTTCTTTTAGAGCTGGCGCAGCATTTCCCATGGCAACAGGAAACCCTACAGCATCAAACATGGTAAAGTCATTTTCTTCATCACCGAAGGCTAGTGCTTGTTTGGCCGTGATCTTCATTGAGTCACAGATTTTATGAATTCCTTCTGCCTTTGTCCCAGTTTTCAAATGGATATTAGCCGCAACTGGAGCGACCTTTTCTGCGATAAGCGGGGAATCTATCCCTAATTTGAACTCTGTTTTCTCACTCCAAGGAACGATCAATTGGATGACATTTTTCGGGAGCGGATCTGTTTTTTTCAGCAAGGTCTTTTTAGAGGAAGGGTCTCCTATATATTGATTTGTCTCGAAGCAATACAATTCATGAGGAGTTTCGATTAAACATTCTATATTCAGCTTTTCTAAATGATCTAAGAGCTCTGCTAATAGCGGTTGAGGGATTACATTTTGATGAATCATTGTTCCTTGATAATGTACACAATTTCCATTGGATGAAATAATGCTGTCCACGCCTAATTTATCGGCCATTTCAGCTAAAGTACCATAATGCCGACCGGAAGCAATCACGGGTTCGATCTGGTTTTCTTTTAATCTGCGTAAAGCCAGCTTTGCAGAATCGGGAATTCGTTTTTCAAAGGACAAACCATGAGGTAAGTTGTTATCGGCCAGGGTACCATCAATATCAAAAAAAGCTACTCGATAATTTTTCATGCGAACACTCCTCGTAATATATTTCAGAGCTAGTAATTACTCTGTAAAAAATCGAAACTAAAACTTTAAATATTTTCTTTTACAATTAGTATAAAAGAAAGTTAAAGAAACATCAGCTCAAATTTTTAATCAGCAATGATTTAATGAAAGGAATGTGGAAAATGATTGTAATCATCACGGGAGCGACTCATACGGGTAAGACAGTTTTAGCACAAAGATTATTGGAGACCTATCATTATCCTTATTTGTCAATTGATCATCTGAAGATGGGCTTGATCCGAAGTGGCGAAATAGATTTAACTCCAGCGGATGATGAAGAACTTACATTTTATCTGTGGAATATTTTAAAAGAAATCATTAAAACAGCGATTGAAAACGAACAAAATTTAATCACTGAAGGCATATATGTTCCCTTTAATTGGAAACAGTCTTTTTCTGAAGAATATTTGGATCAGATTAGTTATTACTGTTTGATTATGACGAAAAACTATATTGAGACTCACTTTTCTGATATTAAAAAGTATGCAAATACCATTGAAAAAAGGCTGGATGATTCGGATTTGACGATGGAAGATTTGATTAAAACCAACAGTGAAAATCTAGCGATGTGTAAAAAATATGCCTGTAATTATTTATTGATTGATGAAACCTATAATTTTGAGGAGGACTTACATGAGAGTAGAATCAAATAAGCGTGAAGATTACTTACAGGATTTACCAGAGATATGTTTGTCTCACCCTTTACTGAAAAGATTAAGTCAGAAGCTCTTTAACAATACTAAAAATGAAATAGAAATCATTCAAAGAGCCTTTCTATATGTCAGAGATCAGATCGATCATTCTTGGGATATCCAAGCAGATGAGGTAACCAAAACTTCTGTCGAGGTACTGAGGAGTGGACACGGAATTTGTTATGCCAAGGCAAATCTGCTAACAGGATTATTGCGAAACGTGGGTATTCCTACAGGTTATTGCTATCAAAAGTTGCGGCTCTTTGATGATGAAGAAAAGCGCTATTGTATTCATGCGTTAAATGCTGTTTATTTCGAGATATTGGAAAAGTGGGTCAGGATTGATGCGCGGGGAAATAAACCGGGAATCAATGCTCAATTTTTTTTGGATAGAGAACAATTAGCCTTCGAACCCAATACCAATCTAGGTGAGCAAGATTACAATGTGATCTTTACAAGACCAAATAGAGAAACTATGCTTGTTTTGGATAAAAGCAAAGATGCATTGAGAATGTAAGGAAATGAACCGCCGGATTCGCTTTAGGAGAGAAGCTAAGTTGTTGTCTTTCCAATCGCTTGGAAATTCGCTACAATGATAAAAAAGATAGTTGGAGAAGACAAGATGAAGAAGATTACAATTAAAGAAGTTGCTGAAGAAGCGGGTGTTTCGAAAACAACGATCTCGCGCTTTTTAAATAAAAATTACGGTAATATGTCGAAGGAGACAAAAGAAAGAATCGCAGAGGTGATTGAACGCTTAAACTATCGGCCTAGCAAACAGGCCCAAGCGTTGAAATCAAAACATAGCTATTTGATTGGAGTCGTAGTAGCGGATATTTCTAATATGTTTTCTTCATTACTTTTGAAGGGAATCGGAGAGGTTTTAGAAAAAAGCGGGTATCAAATGATTATCATGGATGCGGCAAACTCAATCACTCAGGAAAAAGAACTATTGGAAAAGCTGTTAGATCAAAGTGTTGAAGGAATTATTTTACAGCCTTCTTCAAGACAATCGGCAAATTATACATTTATTTCAGAGCGTAACATTCCACTGCTATTGGTGGATAGGCAAACGGATCCAGTGCAATGGACCTCTGTGTTGACCAATAATCGTGCTGCGACAAGAGAGGTATTGGTAAAAGCGTTGGCAAAGGGCTATGAACAGGTAGTTGTCATCAGTGAACCGATTAAAGACGTCAGCACTCGACAATTACGCTACGAAACAGTCGATCAAGTGGTAAAGGAAGCAGGAAAGCAATGCCAACTGATCGAAATTAGTCAGGAAGAGCAAATCAGTGATAGTTTATCAACTATTCTTGAAGAGGATTTACAGACTTTGCTGTTTGCTTCCAACGGTCGAATGCTGATGGATGTCTTGACGTGGTTGATTCACCAAGAAATCGCCATTCCAGAAAAAGTAGGCGTGACTGGATTCGATGATTGGAATTTAACAGAACTTGTCGGTCCTGGAATCACCAGTGTGGAACAGCCTTCAAAAAAGATTGGTGAAGTTGTAGCCGAGCAATTATTGCAAAAAATGACGACGAAATCAGAAGAGGTTCAAGAAATAATCGTACCTTCAACTGTTCGTTGGCGGAAGTCAGTATAATCGAAGTTATTTTATAAAATAAATCTTAACAGATAAGCCTTGTTTGGAAACCGGTTACTAAACAAGGCTTATTTATTTTGCTGTAAGGCAGATGTTTTTTAATTTTGAAATCGTTGACATTTTTTGGAAACCGGTTTACTATACAAATATAGAAACCGGTTAACTAACTGAAAGGACGCGATTTTATGAGAGATAAAAAGCTTGTGCTTAATTTTTTAGTTTATGCAGATAGAGTAGCTAATGGTGCTTTACAAAGCGATTTATTACAGGAAATATCTGATTTAGGTTTTACCCAAGTTGAGATTCGGAGAGAGTACTTTAAAGATATTAAAAAAGAGATTCCTGTTATCCAATCAGAGGCAGAACGATTGGATTTGAAGTTATTTTACAGTGTTCCTGATGAGGTCTATGTGAATGGAGAACTCAATCCTAAGTTGCAACAATATTTGATTGAAGCTAAACAAATGAATGTTCAGCATATCAAATGGAATATTGGCGATTTTAATGGAGAACTTCATGAAAAAGAATTGAAAACGCTTGTTGATTCTGGAGTTGCTATCTCAATTGAAAATGATCAAACTCAAACTTCGGGAACGATTAGTGCTATCAATACTTTTATGAATGCTATTAAAAATACTGATTTATCAATTGGTTACGTTTATGACCTTGGTAACTGGCGGTTTGTTGGTGAGGATGAAATAAAAGCTGCAGAATTATTAAAAGACTATGTTCGCTATATTCATGTAAAGGATGTAGAAGTTGAAAAGGGACAGCCACAAGCAATAGGACTTGATCATGGTGATATTGATTGGCGTAAAGTTTTACAAATACTACCTCAGGATGTACCGGTTGCAATCGAGTATCCTACAACCGCAAATGACGAAATTTTAGAAGCCAAAGAATTATTGGAGAGTGAATTCTAATGACTGAACAACAAACAAAAATCGATCCAGAAACATTTGCTTATCATTTTATGGAAACGATTCATCGACCTGAAATAGATAAGGAAGATATGGAGGTAGCGGCAAAAGAAGCTTTAGCTGCTTATCTGACTGGTTATTATTTGATCCAAAAATTCAATCATTTGGAAAATGATTTCTTTGTTGAAGATCATGCAAAACCAATTTCAAAATACCAGCGCATCTTAAGTGAGCTAAACAAATATTAGGAGGTGAAGGAACATGGGTAGCGCGATAACAGGAATATTATTAGCCGTAACTTTCATTATTTTTGTACTCTATGCGATGAAGGGCGGTAACTTGACTGTTGGGTTCTTCGTAATGGCAATCTTATGGACGATCATCGGAATGGTGCCGTTTAACATAGCTGTAAAAGAAATCTTTACCGAGCCTGTTTTAAATTATGGAAAAACGGCTGCGTATATTATCTTTGGTTCCTGGTTTGGACGAGTGTTAGTTGATACTGGAATCGCAGGAAGTATTAGTCGTCGCACTGAAAAAGTCGGAAAGAAAAGTCCTGTCTTAGCCACTGTTTTGATCACTCTTGTAATCGCTTTAATCTTTACAAGCTCTTATGGAGTTGGATCGGCTATTGCGGTTGGAGTCATTCTGTTTCCAATTATGTTTTCGATTGGGGTACCAAAAAATATTGCTGTTTCCGTTTTTACGATTGCTATTGGTGCCGCAATGTATGTCAATAATGTGCTGTTTGTACAATTTCAAGTGTTCTTTCCGAAAGTAGCATGGGGCCCTCATTACCAACGCTTCGGTTTTGTGGCGATGGGTGTGCAAATGGTGATTCTGATACTGTTCATTTTGTTTAACGCGAAGAAAATTCGAAACGGCAAACCTGAAATTGTCGAAAGCGATTTGAAAGAAGAGGTAGTGGAAGTTCCGATTTGGACGTATGTATTGCCAGTTATGCCTGTAGCCTTAAGTATTTTTGCTAAATGGGACGCTGTACCAGCCCTTTTGCTTTCGACCATCATTGCTTTTGCTGCGACAGGTAATATGAAACGCTACAGCAAATTTGTGACGATGATGAATGAGACGGCTAAACATGCGATTAGCGATATTGCTGGTTTATTGATTATGTTGTTTGTCTTAACTATGTTTCAATCGGCAGCAGTGCATGCAATGTCAGGTTTTACGAGTGTCTTTCAAGAAGTCATACCAAGCAGCAAGCTTGTCTTAATTATTATCGTAGCGATTATCGCACCGCTTTCTTATTTCCGTGGCCCACTAATGCTCTATGGTGCTGGTGCTGCAACTGCAGCAATTTTAGTTGGAACGGGAATGTTTGACCAATATTTCTTATACGGTCTGTTAGTCGTACCATCTATGATGGGTGTCTCAGCTTGTATTACTCAATCATGGAATTTATGGTCTGTACAATATGCCGGTTTGGATACTAAAACGTTCTTAATGACAGGACTGCCATGGGCGTGGGCAGCAACTGTTTTGAATTTGATTGTTGCCTATATCTTACTTTAAAGGAAATCAATGAATTTTAGTTGCAAATTAGTTTTAATAGTAAGCTGTTAAAAAATAACTAAAAAAGGAGTAATTAACATGAGTGAGTTTTTAACTATTGGTGAGCCAATTGCATTGTTCGGATCTGAGGAAGTCGACAAATCCTTAAAGGATGCTTGTCATTTTCAAAAATTTTTAGCAGGAGCGGAGGTTAATGTCGCTGTCGGCGTTTCTCGTTTAGGTCATAGCAGTGAATACATTACACAAGTCGGGAAAGATCCCTTTGGCGAGTTTATTATTGATCGCCTGCATGAAAATAAAATTGGGACAGATTATATTTCTGAAACGGCTGACTTTTGGACAGCTTTTCAATTAAAGGATCGCGTTAGTCAAGGAGACCCAAGTATTTTTTACTTCCGCAAGGGTTCGGCTGCCGCCCATTTTGATCAAGAAATACTAGATAAAATTGACTTTTCAGAGGTGAAAATGGCCCACTTATCCGGAATTTTTCCAGCTATTTCAGCTGAGGCCCAAGAAGCCTTCCGCTATTTGATTCATTTATTAGAAAAGAACAATATCCGTACAACCTTTGATCCTAATCTTCGTCCGCAGCTTTGGGCGAGTCAGGAAGAGATGGTGGAAACGATCAATGATTTAGCATCACATGCTGAAATTGTCCTTCCAGGAATCAATGAGGGTGAAATTTTGATGGGCAGTCGTGATCCGGAAGCAATTGCTGACTTCTATTTGAACAATGGAGAAGTAACGAAAACAGTGATCGTCAAGTTAGGAACTGAAGGGGCTTATGTAAAACAAAAGGATGGTACTTCCTTTACTGTACCAGGGTTTAAAGTAGCGGAAGTTGTAGATACCGTCGGTGCTGGCGATGGCTTTGCAGTTGGGTTGATCACTGGCTTGATCGAAGGGAAATCTTTAAAACAAGCGGTTATTCGTGCTAATGCCATTGGGGCGATGGCAGTTCAATCCCCTGGAGATAACGATGGATATCCAACTCCGCAAGAATTAGAAGAATTTTTACAACAACAGGAAGTGGAAGCATGAGATTACAAGCAGCAATTGACCGTGTATCATTGGAAGAGGCGGTTGCGTTAGCCGAACAACTAGATGGTAAAACAGACATTTTAGAAATGGGAACCTCCTTAGTTAAGGATTATGGCAATCTAGCTATCGAGAAATTAAGAACAGTTTTGACCAAGACCGATTTACTTGTAGACAGTAAGACCATCGATGAAGGCGCGTATGAATTTAATCAAGCTTTTCGTCACGGTGGAGACATTGTAACTGTGATGGGCGCAGCCTCAATTGATACTTTGAATGTTTGCTATGAAGTCGCCGAAAAACAGAATAAAACAATGATGATCGATTTACTTGAAGTAACGGATGAAAAAATTAAAAAAATCCAGATATTTCCTAATGCTATCTATGCCTTGCATCACTCAGTTGATCGGAAAGATTCGTTTGATGCGACTGCAAGTGTCGAAGCTTTTCACCAAAAATTCCCCGAAATCAAACGCTTGGCGATCGCAGGCGGAATCGATTTGACACAGGCGGGGTTGTTAGCAGATCAAGGATTAATTGAAGTTGTCATTGTCGGATCAAAAATCACTAAAGCGGAAAACCCGCTGAAAGCAGTAAATGAATTCATGGGAGCTGTTCACAAATGAAAACAATCGAAACAATCATACAAGAAATCAATCAAGTAATGGAGCTAGTTGATGAAACGGAACTGGAACAGGCCTTGCCACTGTTTCAAAAAAATAAGCGAATCTTTGTAATTGGAGCGGGTCGCAGTGGATTTCAAGCGAAGGGCTTTGCGATGCGTTTGATGCATATCGGTTACACCGATTATGTAATGGGTGAAACGATCACTCCTTCGATTCAAAAAGGAGATACTTGGGTGGCTATTTCCGGATCAGGTACCACTAAAGGAATTGTTTCAGATACCGAAACAGCAAAAAAAATGGGACTTGATATTGTTGTGTTAACGAGTGCCAAAGAGTCTCCATTAGCCAAGCTTGCTGACAAAGTTATTGTGGTACCTGGCGCAACAAAGACTGGTGCTGGAGTAAAATCTGTTCAGTTATTATCAAGTTTATTTGACCAGACAGTGCACATCACCTTGGATGCCTTAACCTTGAAGCTTGCTCAGCGTGATCAAACTTCCAATGAAGATGCTCTTCATGAGCATGTCAATGTAGAGTAGGTGAGCAAGATGAAAAAAATGGAACGATTAACACGAATTGAACATGCTGGTGTAGTGGCAGTTGTCAGGGAAGATTCTCAAAAACGTGCCATTGAGGCAGCACGCGCCGTCATAAAAGGCGGGATTAAGGGGATTGAAGTTACTTTTTCTGTACCGCAAGCAGATCAAGTAATTGCTCAATTGAAAGAAGAATATCAAAATGATTCCAGCGTAGTGATTGGTGCAGGAACAGTTTTGGATGCCGTTACTGCTCGTTTAGCGATCCTAGCAGGTGCAGAGTTTATTGTTAGCCCTTGTTTTGATCAGGCTACGGCAGAAATGTGTAATTTTTATCAAGTTCCTTATATGCCAGGTTGTATGACAATTACTGAGATGCAGCAGGCAATGAAAAGCGGCGCAGATATTGTAAAACTTTTTCCTGCGAATAATTTTACTCCCCAAATGATTAAAGCAGCAAAGGCCCCACTTCCACATGTGAACATTATGCCGACTGGCGGAGTGAATTTAGAAAATATAGCAGCCTGGAAGCAAGCGGGAGCAATTGTTGTTGGTGTTGGCGGCAACCTATTTAAGGGTGTCAAAGATGAAAATTACGAATTAGTTTCTCAAACCGCTAAACAATATATTGAGGTGTGGCGAGAAAACTAATTGCTTAACATTCTTCTATCGTTTTTTTAGATAAATCGTGAAATAAATAGGTAAGAATCACTTTGCAGATATTTTTTCTCCATTGACAAGCTGAAATATCTCTGATATTTTATTAGCAATTGATGAAACGCGTTGATAAAGAAAGTAAAGTAATCATCTTTGTTAAAGAGAGTTCCTGTTTGGTGAGAGGGGATGCAGAGCAATTACTTGAAAATGGCTTTTGAGCGGATTTCCCGAAAATTTAAGGAAATACGGATGCCCCCGTTAACCAGGCACAGTCTCCAAGAAAAATTTTGGGTACTGATCGAGGTGGAATCTGTGAGGATTTTACGATTAAAGGTGGTAACGCATAGTCTATGCCCTTAGCAATTATATTTGCTGAGGGCTTTTTTGTGTTTCTTCCTTAACTGGGATGACGATCTTGGTAGGAAATTGAATCACTGATAACTTCAACAATAAGTGTAAAATTGGAAGGTGGAAGAATAATGGCAGGATTTTTAGTAGTTCAAACGGATTTTGGTTTGCAGGATGGCGCAGTCAACGCGATGTATGGAGTAGCTTATCAAGTTGAACCGACTCTAAACATCAATAATTTAACACATGAGATTGAACCTTATAACATTCATGATGCAAGCTATCGTTTATTACAGGCGGTCACTTATTGGCCAGCAGGAACTGTTTTTGTATCTGTGGTTGACCCCGGCGTTGGCTCAACCCGTCGCAGTGTCGTCGCAGAGTTGAAGGATGGGCAATATGTAATTACGCCAGATAACGGAACATTGACGTATTTAGCTCAATATGTCGGAATTAAGGAAGTTCGACAAATTGATGAGGAGAGTCAACGTCTGCCCGGCTCATCTGAAAGTCACACATTCCATGGTCGAGATGTCTATGTCTATAACGGTGCCCGATTAGCTAGCGGTAAAGTAGGTTTTGCTGAATTAGGAACGATTATTCCAAGCAGCGAATTAGTGACGTTCCCCTTGATCGCTCCAGAACAAACACAAGATAAAATTACGGGAACGATTGATATCACCGATATTCGATTTGGCTCGTTGTGGACGAACATTCCTGTGGATTATTTCAAAAACTGGCAAGTTGAATATGGACAAAGCCTGCTAGTAAAAATATACTATCAAGGTGTGGTCCGTTATCAAGATGAAGTTGTTTTCGGGCGTTCCTTCGCTCAAGTGGCACCGAATGAAGCAGTTCTTTATATTAATTCATTATTAAATGTTGGATTAGGGATTAATTTGGATTCATTCTCCGCAGTTTATAAAATTGGTACTGGCAACGATTGGACGATTGAATTGACTAAAAATTTAGGGTATTAAGCATTTATCAAATAAAAAAGGGGTATAAAGTATGAATAAGAGATTTACGGTAAAACACATTGTAGCAATTGGGATCGGTGCGGCGGTTTTCTTCATTTTAAAACGATTCGTGACGATTCCTACAGGCATTCCTAATACGGATATTGCAACGGCATATCCTTTCTTAGCATTATTAGGTGTCGTTTATGGGCCAATTGTTGCTGGATTGGCAGGGTTTATCGGTCATGCATTAGGTGATTTAACAACGTATGGAGCATGGTGGTCTTGGATCGTTGCTTCAGGAATTTTAGGTGTATTTTTCGGTTTGTTAGCAAAGCGAATTCCAATTGAACAAGGCATTTTCGGCAAGAAAGAAATCGGAACCTTTTTAGTTGGTGAAACGATTGCTAATTTAGTCACTTGGGTGGTTATCGCACCGATTGGGGATATCTTGATCTACGCGGAAGCACCAAGTAAAGTCTTTACTCAAGGTGTCGTTGCCGGAATCACGAATTCAATCGTAACAGGAATTATTGGCTTTATTTTATTAAAAGCGTACGCACAAACGAAGACGAAAAAGGGCAGTTTGAACAAAGAAGCTTAGAACGTGAGGATATAAAATGATCGAGTTTCGTGATTTTACATTTCAATATGACAGCCAAGCTGAACCGACATTGAAAAAGATCAATTTGACGATCAATCAGGGAGAAAAAATTTTGATCATGGGGCCCAGCGGCTCAGGAAAATCGACTTTGGGAAAATGCTTGAATGGGATCATTCCGCAAAATGAAAAGGGCACTTTTACCGGCAGTTTGATGATCAATGGGAAGACTTTTAGCGAATCATCAATTTATGATCTTTCTCTTGATGTCGGTACGGTATTGCAAGATACAGATAGTCAGTTTGTCGGCTTGACCGTTGCAGAAGATATCGCCTTTTCTCTGGAAAATGAAATGATTCAACAAGCAGAAATGCGAGAAGCAGTCAATCATTGGGCGGAAAAAACTAATTTATTAACGCAGTTAGAAAAACGGCCGCAGGATCTTTCTGGTGGTCAAAAGCAGCGGGTGACAATGGCGGGGGTGCTCATCGATGAAACACCGATCCTACTATTTGATGAGCCGCTAGCCAATCTTGATCCTCAGACCGGCTATGAAGCAATCCAAATGATTGATCAGTTATATCAATCGCAAAAATTTACAACGATCATTATTGAGCACCGTTTGGAAGAGGTTTTAGCGGCACCCATCGATCGTGTTGTTTTGATGAACGAAGGGGAAATTGTTGCGGATATGACACCGACTGAATTACTTAAAAGTGATTTATTAGCCAGTTACGGGATTCGTGAGCCGCTTTATATCACCGCGTTGAAGCGTGCAGGAATTTCTTTGAAGGATTTTTCTGATCTAACGCAAGTCGATCAATTGGTTTCACCAGAAATTTCTGCTGCTTTGGCAAAGTCGCAAGGTGAATTTAAACCTATCCCAATAAAAGAGGTTCCATTATTAGCATTGAAGAAAATTTCCTTTGGTTTTGGCAAAGAACTAGTGATTAAGGAGATTGATTTGACGCTTTATCAAGGTGAAATGGTCAGTTTAGTCGGACATAACGGTGCTGGCAAATCAACTTTATCCAACCTGATTACTGGTTTCTACCCATTGCAAACAGGGGAGTTATTATGGAAAAATCAATCAATTGCCTATGAAAGCATCAAAGAACGTGCGGACAAAATTGGTTACGTGCTGCAAAATAGTAATCAAATGCTGTCGAAGAATATGATCTTTGAAGAAGTTGCCTTAGGATTAGAAAATCGAGGAATTGAAGCGGACAAGATCAAAGAGCGAGTATTCGATACGCTAAAGGTTTGTGGTCTTTATGAGTTTCGTAACTGGCCGATTTCTGCGTTGAGTCATGGACAAAAGCGTCGTGTAGCGATTGCTGCCATTTTAGTGTTGGAGCCGGAGCTATTAATTTTAGACGAACCAACTGCGGGACAAGATTATTATCATTATAATGAGATGATGAACTTCTTGCGCAAATTGAATCAGCGGGGAATTACGATTTTAATGATTACCCACGACATGCATTTAATGCTTGAACATACGCAACGAACATTGGTCTTAAAAGAGGGAGAAATCATCGCTGATGAAACACCCGCCAAAGTGTTATCTTCAGCAGAGCTTGTCAATTCAGCGAGCTTGCGTCAAACAAGTCTCTATCATTTAGCAAAAAATAATGATTTAACAGATGCGACTGGTTTTGTATCAGCCTTTATCCGGTACGACAAGGGAGGAGCCTATGGAGGGAAGTAATTTAATCGGCTATTTGCCGAAGAAAACTGTGATCCATCAACTCAGCGGTTTCACTAAACTTTTATGCTTTTTGCTGATCTCTGTGGTTGGGATGATTTCTTATGATACACGCTTTCTATTAGGGCTGGCGATTTTTTCAATAATTTTATTTCGCACAGCGCGAATTAGTTACCGCGAAATTTCGTTTGTGGTGAAATTTATCGCCTTTTTCTCACTTCTAAATCTGTTGACGGTTTATTTATTTGCACCAGAATATGGAGTAACGATTTATGGCACGCGTCATGTCATTTTTGAAGGGATTGGACGCTACACCGTGACGCAAGAGCAGCTTTTTTATGAATTTAACTTATTGATCAAGTATTTTGTGACCATTCCGCCAGGTTTAATCTTCATTCTGACTACGAATCCTAGCGAGCTTGCCTCAAGTATTCATCGGGTTGGCGGGTCTTATAAGATCGCTTATGCGTTTTCTCTAGCATTGCGTTACATTCCAGATATCCAAGAAGATTTTCGAACGATTTCTAAAGCGCAGCAGGCCCGAGGAAACGAGCTTTCTAAAAAGGCTTCACTAATGAAGCGGGTACGGGGAAATTTAACGATCGCGATGCCATTGATCTTTTCAAGTTTAGAGCGAATCGAAACCATTTCATCCGCTATGGAGCTGCGTCGATTTGGGAAGAAAAAGGGGCGAACGTGGCTGTTGGCTAAGCCGCTAAAACGTAATGATTATTTAGCGTTACTATTAGTTGTTATTTTGTGTTCGGTTGGAATCGTCTTATTAGTTGTCAATGGCGGCCGCTTTTATAATCCATTTCGCTAAAAAAACAGAACTTTCTGCACAAACGCAGAAAGCTCTGTTTTTTTATATTATAAATTGTACGATCTTATCAGATCATAATTTACTGATTTTATTCAGCACGATTCGCAATTCCAGGTATAAATTTCAAACAGTAAAGAGCGCATAGTCCAACAATGATATAGATGATTTTTGCGAGAATCGCTGTGCTTCCACCAGATATCGCTGCAACTAAATCATATTCAAAAAGACCTACTAATAACCAGTTGATTCCACCAACGATCAACAAAATAAGCGCGATAATATCTAGATATTTCATCTGTAAAACCCTCCCTTCTGATTTGTTTAACAGTACCATAGTTGGATGTCCTACCATATTTATCTGCTCAAAAATTGTTTTTTCTTATTTTATGTAATGGGAAAATACTTTAAACAAATGAGAGCTTTTGTTTTCCTAGTTGAAAATTGTTTTTTTATCTTATAGATAAGAGGTAGGAACTCCATTTAATGATGCATCCAACAGACAAATTCTTTTTAGATATTGTGCATTTTAAACGAGGTGTTTTTTTCGCGAAACGCTTTCTCTTATAGATGTAAAAGTTTGCTCGAAATCAATAAAGCGAAGAAGGAAAAGTTGAAAAATGGGAGTAACATAGTCAAAATTGCATCAATTGTTCCAAGAGAAAGTCTATAAAACTGGATTATCCGAAGAACACACAGACATCGTCAGTGATATATTGACTTTTACCGATATTCTTATGGAACAAATTGTTCAGAGAGAAGTGTCGAGGGAGGAATAATGTTAAAAGAAATGGTTGTCTTATCAATTTGTCAATCAGGCCGATGGCAGTACCTTTTTGGAGAAATCAAATCCATTTAGTTTAAAAACTGAACTTTTTTAAATTATGGGAACTATCTTGCGATTGTGCGCGTATAATGTAAGTAAGAGAGTCTGTAGGCAGAAAGGAAGCGAGCTAAATGTTGAATCCGTTTATCAATACAGGACTAGAAGTTGCTTTAAAAGACCTTTTTCGGGATAAATACACTACTGGCCAAGTTTACCCTGCTACTGCTACCGATGTGTGTAAAGAGCGTTTGATTGTTTATGTCTATCCTAATAGCTTGAAATTTGTTTTTGTTGATCAGGAGCAAGAAGCCTTAGAGCAGCTGGCTCTAAATGAAGAAGAGCGGTGAAAGAAGAGGTTAAATTAAGAAAGAAGCAGTTTTCGTCTTGAAAGGGCATTTTATTTAAGGTCATATTTTAATACAGTGTTGGTATTATAACAAATTTTTAAGGGAAGTTGTTATACTTCCCTTAATCGTACTTTTTAGGAAATTTGCAAACTATTTTATATAAGGTATATATTCATTTTATTCAATAGGCAAGTTGTGCTGTTTTAAGAAAGATAGCTTATCCCAGTAGCCTCTTTGAAATAAAATTTTATTATTTACTATTTGAAAAAAACCGCAACCTCTCAAACCTAATGGGTCACGCCACTCTAAAATTGCCCATTGGCCATCTTCGAAAATGTTTTCAACGATACAAACCATTTTTGCGTTAGAAAAATCTTGTTCAAACATTTTCTTTATAGCTTCTTTCCCAATAACTGGCTCATTGGCAACCTGATGGTTTGTTGCATTATCATCATATAATTCTGAAATGATTTCTACATCTGCATTATTAAACGCATCGACCCATTGGCAAAGTATTTCTTTTGGTGTCACATAATTTACCTCCTTGGTATGTAATAATTTCTATTTGCAATATAAAACGAGTGTCTAATTGTATTAATATATTCTACTTTTGCACTTAATTTCAAGACAATCTATATATTAAACATATACAGGTTCACGGTCTTTGAAATCTATAGTTTATCGATTTGAACATTTAGTTAAAAAGGTGAGGTACTCATAATCGAGTCTCACCTTTTTTATTATTGAATTTTGTCTAAGATTAATTGGGCACAATCAATTTGGTTGGGAATAGTGCCTGCTTCATCCTTCACACGCCAGATATCGGGAGTGATCTCATCGACGACGTACATTTTTCCTTCATCGTCGTAACCAATTTCAATTTTGAAATCAATCAAAGTCAAGTTCATTTCCGCCAATGCCTCTTTAAGAACAGAACCGACTCTAGTTAAGATATCCAGCCCTTCATCGTACTGATCGGGCTTCAAAATACCCTTCATTTGACATAAGCGATCTGTAATTAGCGGATCACCTTGTTCGTCATCTTTTAAGGTAACTTCTAAATAGGGTGGATCGAAGGGTAATCCTTCTGGCAGGGTAAAACGACGACACATACTGCCAGCAGTGAAATAGCGTAATACAAATTCTAAATTAGGAACGGTTAACTGCCGAACCTTCATTATTCCTTTGTCGATGTCTGCGTCAAGATAATGGGTCGGAATACCATTTTTTTCCATCAATTCAAAAAAATATTTGGAAATAATTAAGCCAATTTTCCCCTTTCCTTCAACACTTCCGCCAACAGTGTTTGAGCCTGGGTCAAAGACGCCATCTTCACCAGTTGCGCTATCTTTAAATAGTAAATAGACTTCCTTGTTTTCCTCATCTAGTAATACTGTTTTTGTTTTCCCATCGTACAATTCTTTCATTTTTTACCGCCTTCTCTGAAATATCCAGTGTTTTAAAAAATGATAACATTGGATATTTTTAGTGTCGATGATTTTTCGGATTTTATTTTAAAAAACACGTCTAATGTTCGGATTTCTTTGAGGAAAGGGTGTAAAATGCATTTGAATTTAAATATAAAGTGCTTTTTTCAGAATTTAACACTACTGTCTGCATTCATAAAACTACTGTTTCTTAATCGGAGTACAAAAAGTTTCGCATTTTTATCTATAGTAAAAAGCCAAAGTGCTGTTAAATCAACACTTTGGCTTTTCTATGAAGATAATAGTATGGAGACGGCGGGAGTCGAACCCGCGTCCAAACATATCGACACTTAAAAATCTACGCTCATAGTCATACTATTTAAGCTTCGCTTTGTCCTCTGCCGCATGACAGGCCGCGGACATTGCTAGTCTGATAGGCTCTTTTACAACTTGCAGACGGAAAGTTGTAACGTATCCCACTTAGAATAGGACCCTTACTCGAGTACATGGGCGATACCGAGAGGATCTACGCTAACTGTTTTTAGGCAGCTAAAGCGTAAGAGTTATTGTTGTTTTTAGCAGTTATATTTAACTGTAACGTTTTTACGTAGACGTAACCTACGAAGCGCAATTCAAGCTCAAACTATGCCTGTCGAATCCGTAACGTCCCCCTAATGAATATTTTTGTTGCAAGAAAAAGTATAACATCTCGTTATAAAAAAAGCAAAGAAGTAAGTGAGAAATGAAGAATTTGTTGCGCTAGAATTCAAAAAATTGAAGAAAAAACAAATAGTTAGTGAAGATACGGGTAAGGTAATGGTTGAAAAAAATGAAATAGAGTATACTTAGAATGAGAATCAGATGATACCAGGGGGTTAAAGTATGAATATTTTAATGATTGAAGACAATGAATCCGTTTCGGAAATGATGCAAATGTTTTTCTTGAATGAGGGCTGGGAAGCCGAATTTAAATACGATGGAAAAGAAGGTTTGGACGCCTTTAAGGCGGAACCCGAGAAGTGGGACATGATTACACTTGACCTTAATTTGCCTAGCATGGACGGAATGGAAGTTGGGCGCGAAATCCGAAAAATCTCTAAAACAGTTCCGATTATTATGCTGACAGCTAGAGATTCTGAAAGCGACCAAGTAATTGGGTTAGAAATGGGTGCGGATGATTATGTGACGAAACCTTTTTCACCATTAACCTTGATTGCCCGAATTAAGGCGCTGCATCGCCGCAGTGAACTGACTTCTGAACCACAAAGAGAAGCCGCTGTAACGAATGATAGTTTTGATATTCAAACGGAGCATTTTAAAATGAATTTGAAAACTCGTGAGGCTTATCTAGATGGAAAGCCAATTGATGGATTGACACCCAAAGAGTTCGATCTATTATATACAATGGCGAAAAAGCCGCGCCAAGTATTTACTCGTGAACAGTTATTAGAATTAGTATGGGACTATCAATATTTCGGAGATGAACGAACTGTTGATGCCCATATTAAAAAATTACGTCAAAAAATTGAAAAGGTCGGTGCACAGGTTATTCAAACCGTTTGGGGCGTTGGCTACAAATTTGATGACACTGAGGTTGGTCGATGAAATACCTGTATCAACAATTACTGGCTTTTGGCGGCTTGATTCTGTTGATTCTACTAACTTTAGGGATATCCTTTACACAATTCACCCGTAAAACATTGGAAGATAACAACTATAAAGAGTTATTGGGTTATGCTCAATCAATGGAAAAAAATAATTTGTCCTTAAGTCGAGACATTCGTTTTGAAGGCATGTCAAGTAATGAGATTTTTCAATTTGCCATTGGTGTGACTGAATCGAGTTTGAATCAGCAAGACGTATCTTTTGTTTTTATTGATAAGGATCGAGAGGTACAATACCCTGATAAATCAGGAAAAGTGAATCCGCACTTAGTCAGCGACGAGCAGTGGAAGGCGCTGAAGGCCGGACAGCAGCAAAAGGAAACAAGCTCTAAAAATGTGATGGGGCAAAGTCAAACGACTTCTTATGCAATGGTTCCTTTTTTTACTGAGGGTGTATTTTTTGGCGTCTTACTGGTCAGCCAACCAGCGATGAACGTTGAGACAAGTGTTAATTCCATTGTAGCCGATTTATTCAAAGCCTTTATCATCGCTTCTATTATTGCGATTATTGTCAGCTATTTCTTTGCGACACAGCAGGTGAAGCGTATCAATCGAATGCGTTCAGCAACGAAAGAGGTTGCGGCGGGAAACTTTGATGTAGTGGTGCCGAATCGTAATCGCGACGAATTTGATGATTTGGCGGATGATTTTAATCGGATGACAGTTTCCTTAAAGGAATCGCAGGATGAAATCGAACGGCAAGAAGAACGGCGAAAGCAGTTCATGGCGGATGCTTCACATGAGATGCGGACACCGTTAACAACAATCAACGGTTTATTAGAAGGGATGCAATACAACGCAATCCCTGAAAATCAAAGAGAGAAGGCCATCAAGCTAATGCAAAATGAGACCTCTCGTTTGATTCGTTTAGTTAATGAAAATTTGGATTACGAAAAGATTCGAACCAATCAAATTAGTATCTTGTTGCAGGAGTTTAACGCAACGGAGGCAGTAGCAACATTATTGACTCAATTATCAGCGAAAGCGGAAGCTTCAGGGGATCAATTAATTCTCCAAACAGAGGAACCGATCATGGTCTATGCTGATTACGATCGTTTTGTTCAAGTAATGGTGAATTTAATCCAAAATGCGATCCAGTTTACTAATGATGGAACGATCGCTGTTGCTATCACAAAATTGGAGAAAGCAACGGAGATTAAGATTTCCGATACTGGCATCGGAATGTCTGAGGATCAGGTGAAAAATATCTGGGATCGTTACTATAAGGCTGATCCATCGCGTAAAAATACAAAATATGGTGAATCTGGTCTAGGGTTATCGATCGTACAGGAGCTGGTTCGTTTACACAATGGAACGATTGAGGTTTCCAGTGAACTAGACAAGGGAACTACATTTACAGTCGTCTTTCCAGATAAACCTGAAGCAGTAGAAGCCACTGAAGAACAAAAAGAAGCGTAAAACCAAATCGGTTTTACGCTTCTTTATTTGCTTTTAAAGAATGGCTAAAATAATAAAATTCAAAATGAATAAAAGATCTACGACCCAAAGAATCGGAGAGACTTCATTGGATTTACCTTTGATTACTTTCGCGATCGTGTAGAAAATGAAACCAGCAGCAATTCCGTAAGAGATGCTATAGCATAGTCCCATAAAGACACTAGCAAAGAAGGCCGGAACGGCTTCTTCTAAATCTAGCCAATTGATGTCTGCGAATGAGGCTAACATCATGACACCAACTAAAATCAATGCAGGTGCTGTTGCTTGAGCTGGGACGATAGCAATTAATGGAGAGAACAAGCTGCTTAGTGCAAATAGAATAGCCACGACAACGGAAGTTAGACCTGTTCGTCCGCCAGCACCGATACCCGCTGCGGATTCAACATATGTCGTTGTGTTTGATGTACCGAAGATCGCACCGATTGAAGTCGCGATTGCATCTGCGAATAACGCCTTATCCATTTTTGTTTTAAAGCCTTTTGAATCATTATCAAGCGCATTTTCATCTTCTTTTGAGAAAATACCAGTACGACGTCCTGTACCAATAAAGGTTCCGATCGTATCGAAAGTATCAGATAAACTAAAAGCTAAAATCGTCATTAAAACTTGTGGTAATTTAGAAGAGTCAGAGAAAAGCGAACCCATACCGGCTGAACCAAAAGCCGCTCCAAAAGTTGTGCCTAATTCTTGGATCGAACTGCTTAATGAATTAGCATGCCAATCAATTGCTCCTAATTGAACAACACCCATAGGGATTCCTAATAATGTTGTAACAACGATTCCGATTAGGATTGCTCCGCGAACATTTCTAACAACTAGGATGGTTGTTAGAACTAAACCAAAAACTGCTAATAAAATCGGCGCATTATTGAAGTTTGCTAAAGCAGGAACAATTCCGCTATTGATTGTAACGTTAGTCGCTTTGCCGCCTTCAACGACACTGCTGGTAATCGCAGATGAGTCTGCACTAAACGAAAGGAGTCCAGCATTTTTGATTCCGACATAAGCAACGAAGATTCCGATCCCGCCACCGATCGCGTGCTGCATGCTTTCGGGGATTGCGTGAATAATTAATTTACGAATTTTGGTTACAGTAATTAAAATGTTAATGATCCCGCAAATGAATACCATTGCTAAGGCTTGTTGCCAAGAATAGCCTAGTCCGAAAACGACTGTATAAGTGAAAAATGCATTCAATCCCATACCAGGTGCTTGCGCGTAAGGGACATTAGCGAATAATCCCATTACTAAAGTTCCGATCACAGAGGCGATGATCGTAGCTAGGAACACTGCCTGAAAGGGCATTCCAGAAGCTGATAAAATACTTGGATTTACGAATAAAATATAACTCATGGCGAAGAATGTTGTGATCCCTGCCATCACTTCAGTAGAAATGTTGGTACCTTGTTCTTTTAATTTAAAGAATTTCTCCATTATAATTAAACGCTCCTTAAGAATAAGTTCATTATATCGGTAAAAACCGAATACTTTTAAAGTATAATGAAGAAACAATCGACTTTCAATAATAAGTTCATTAAGCGAACAAATAAAAAGAAGAATGTTCGTGTTTAGCGAACATTCTTCTTCCTTGTGGTGGTACTAATCAAACGGAAGGAGATGATTAGTACACATAAATATAAGAAAAGGGAGAAAACAGCTTTGGCAAGGGCGCAGAAAAATAGATCTAGCAAAGTCGTTGAGGATAGCTCAAATGATAAGGAAGAACGAATAGAGTAGGCAATTCCACTTGTACCATTACTCAAGACAAAATTTGGCAACTCCTTTATTTGATTCAAACCTTGATGATAAATAGCCTGCAAAATGGATTCGTAAACAGGTTCGAAAATGGTAAAAAATACAATTAAACAAGTAGCTGCGATCAGCAAACCGATAATAAATTCTAGTCCAGTTGAATAGATCAGCTGTTTGATTGAAGCTGTCGAATTTTTTTGGCGATGTATCCTAATAGCGAAAAATACTAGTAATATGGCAAATAGGGTAATCGCGCTGACAAGCAGTCGGAAAGAAAAATAGTGTTGCAACTGCTCAATTTCTTTTCTGGTAAATAATTGGATTTGATGGGAAGAATCTAACTGATTCAAAACGAGTCTCAACATCCCTAAACTGGTTAGGATAAAGAGAGCGACTAAATAGATCACCCAAGATATTGAAAATTGAATTCGATGTCTTTTGATAGTTGAAAGCGTCGTTGAAAAAAGTTCCATAGATTCCCACCTCTTACTAATAAGTATAAAATCCTAATTTGAAAGAAATATGAATTCTATCGGAAGAAATAAGTGCAAACAAACAAAGACCTTTCACAGTTTTTGTGAAAGGTCTTTGTTGGAGATTATTGTTGATTTTGTTCTTGATATTGCTTATACGTTTCAGTCTTGTAAAGTTCTTGGGTGGATTTTTTTCCTTTTTGATCGAACAGACTGGTTGATTTATCTCCTAGTTTATTCTCGGTTTTTTCCATCTTTTTAAGACCGTCTTTATAATCAAATTGTGAAGCGTCAATCGGTTTCAACCCGCTGGCTGAGTAGAAGCGAAGCAGATCGCCGTTGTTGATGTTATCTGAGGTGCTCAACTGAGTAGAAACAGCTTCTTTCCATGCTTCAGATTGTTTTTGCAAGGCTTCGTCTGGTTCAGTGATTGCCATACCATCTTTATTGCTGTATAAGCTTCCACTGTAGTAGGTATACTCTGGTGTCACATAATCGCCATCACGGAAAGCGACGATTTGATCATGATCTTTTGATAGCAGATCTTGACCTAATTGAATATACTTGCTCGTATCCACTCCTAAAAGATGTAACAAAGTAGGTAAAGCATCAACCTCACCGCCATATGTGTGGTTAATTCCGCCTTTATCTTGACCAGGAACATGGACCATGTAAGGAACACGCTGCATTTGTGCGTTATCAAAGTTTGACCAAGTTTCCTTTGACTTGCCAAGCAGTGGTGCCAAGTCAGAGTTTCTTGAATTTGAAATACCATAATGGTCACCATACATAACGATGATCGAATTATCATACAAGCCAGAAGCTTTCAGATAATTGAAAAATTCTTCAACTGCTTTGTCTAAATAATTGGCTGTCGCAAAGTAGCCGTTGATGGTTTCATCATTGGTGTTAGCCATTGGGAAACCAGCTTCGTCATTTTTGAATTCACTGTAAGGATAGTGGTTCGAAACGGCGATAAACTTCGTATAGAATGGCTGCTGCAGACGTTCCAAATACTTCACAGATTGCTGGAAGAAAGGTTTATCGTGTAAGCCATATTGGAATGAGTTTTCATCGTTTACATCGTAATACGAAGAGTCGAAGAAATAATCATAGCCAAGATTTTTATAAGTTTCAGAACGGTTCCAGAAACTTCCAGAGTTTCCGTGGAAGGCAGCACTTGTGTAGCCTTCAGTTTGTTTCAAAATGTTTGGAGCTGCTTGGAAAGTGTTCTTTCCGCCTAATTGCGAGAATAAGGACCCTTGGTTCAAACCAAATAAAGAATTTTCCATCAATGTTTCTGCATCTGAGGTTTTTCCAGCTTTTACTTGGTGGAAGAAATTATCAAATGAGAAGGTGCTGTTACTATGGAAGATACTGTTCAAGAACGGTGTTACTTCATGCTCTTGACCATTTTCATCCTTTAGCTTGTAGTCAATCACGAATTGCTGAAGACTTTCCAAATGGATCGTAATAACGTTGCGTCCCTTAGCGATACCGTAATAGTCGCTATTTGGAGCTGCATAGTGATCTTTTACATAAGATTCGACTTCTTTTAAATCATTGGGACTAGCCTCGGCGCGAACTTGGTTGGTCTTATAGGTTTGGATACCATCGTATACAGTGAAGGCATTTACTCCCAGATATTTGATCAAATAGTCGCGAGAAAAGGTACGAGTCAATAGTTCAGGACGATCCGCTTCAGCTAGGAAAAGATTTCCTGAGAAAATCATGATCGAAAGAGCAGTCATAGCGATAGCCATCCGAGCACGTACAGGTCGTTCTTCTCTTTTAATGCCTTTCCGCCATAAAAGAATTGGTAAAATCACAATATCAATCAAGTATAGTACGTCGTAAGGGCGGAATAGTCGGACTGCACTTTCACCCAAACCACTGGCAACTTTACCAGCACCTAGGAAAGTGTTTACGGTAATAAAGTCGGTAAATTCACGATAATAAACGACATTGGCAAAAAGCAGGAAACTCGCCAGTGCGTAGATGACCATCATCGTGGCATAAGAGGCTTTGGACCGTCGCACATATAAAGCAATCGACAGTAAGAACATCGTCGATGCGATTGGATTGATAAATAGGATGAAGTATTGTGTCAGACTCTCGATCCCTAAATTAAATTCAAATAAGTATGCAAAAACACTTTTCGCCCATAATAAGAATGTCAGTAACGCATAAAAGCCGAGACGTTTATTCAAAAAAGTAGGAGCTTTTAGTTTTTTCAATAGTAACTTCCTTTCTGTCGCAGAAAAAATGCGAATGTTCACTTGTTACTTAGTTTACTCGGTTCCATCAAGTCAGTCAATTCTTATTAAATTTTGAGCAATCAGGCTTAAAGAAAACTTTATAAGCGAAATATACGCTTTTTTTTTGCTATACTATAGAAGAAAGCGGGGATGAGAGTGGAAATAGAATTAAATAATTACGGTATTAAACGTATTCGTCAGGGAAACCCATTAATTCAGCAAGACGACCTGAAGCAAGATATAAAAAAAATTCCTCTAGAATGGGTAAAGTTTGTCGATAATAAACATAAATATATTGCAACTGGTTATTTAGGGAAACAAAACAAAGGCTTTGGTTGGGTGTTAGATCAAACACAACGCCCAATCAACAAAGCTTTTCTAATGGAAAAATTCCAGCAGGCAATTAATCAACGCCAGGCATTCTTTGCTGATCAGGGGACGAACACTTTTCGTTTGTTTAACGGTGAGGGCGATGGCATCGGAGGCGTGACTATTGATTACTACGCGGACTATTTAGTGATATCTTGGTACAACGAAACAATTTACCATTTTCAAAAGCTGATTGTAGATAGTTTGCTGGCAGTTTTTCCAAGTGCTAAGGGAATCGTTGAGAAAATTCGTTTTAAGAGCGAAGGGAAGGAAAGTCGCTGGTTAGCAGGAGAAAAACCACAGGAGCCTTTAATAGTATTAGAGAATGGTGTTTCTTATGCCGTGTACTTAGATGAAGGCTATATGACGGGGATCTTTTTAGATCAAAAGGAAGTCAGAGGTCGCTTGACAGAGGGCTTGGCTGCAGGAAAAAAAGTTTTGAATATGTTCAGTTATACAGGAGCCTTTTCTGTGGCAGCTGCATATGGCGGAGCGTTAGAAACGACAAGTGTTGATCTGGCACAGCGAAGCCTGCCTAAAACACAAGAACAATTCGAAGTGAACGATTTGCCTTTAGAAAAACAAAAAATAATTGTTATGGATACATTTGACTATTTTCGCTATGCATTAAGGAAGGGTTTAAGTTATAATTTGATTGTCTTGGATCCACCTAGTTTTGCCCGTAATAAGAAAAAAACATTTTCTGTGGCAAAAGATTATGGACGTTTGATCGAAGACAGTGTGGAAATACTTACTAACGATGGAATGATCATTGCGTCAACTAATGCAGCGAATCTTCCAATCAAAAAATTCAAGCAAGCGATCGAGACAGCCTTTCAAAATAAAAACGTAACGTATCAATTGACTGAAAGCTATCGATTGCCTGCGGATTTTCCAGCCAGTAATTTTGAAGAAAGCAATTATTTGAAAGTATTGTTTTATAGGATAAAAAAATAGAAGAAAATGGGATGGGATGCATATGATGGATATTCAAGTAAGAGAGGTACGATTTGATGCGGGAAAACCTAAAATCTGCGTGCCGATTGTTGGAAAAACTTTCGAGGAGATCATTGAGCAAGCAAATGAAGCCAAGAAGGTTGCCGAAGTGATCGAATGGCGAGCGGATTATTATGAAGATGTCTTAGATGATGATAAGTTGAATTCGACTTTGCTAGCATTAAGGGATGAGATCAGGAATATTCCATTGATTTTTAATTTACGGACGACAGAAGCTGGTGGACTGCTTGATATATCTCTAAACCAATACCGTCATATTAACGAATTTGCTGTTTCTTCACGTGCGATTGATCTGGCTGATGTGGAGGTTTCTATCATCGATCAATTATCGACCACGTTTATCAAATGGATGCAGGCCCTAGATGTGCGGGTGATTTTGAGTTATTACAACTTTAAGGAAACGCCAGAGGATGCAGTGATTCTGTTTCGCTTAAATTTAATGGAGCATTGGGGAGCAGATATCGCGAAAATCGTCCTTGAACCACAGAACGAGGCTGATGTCTTGCGCCAAATGGGTATTGTAATGAAGGCTCAGACTTTTGTTACGCTGCCAGTCGTGTCCGTTTCTCTAGGCAGATTCGGGAAATTTTCACAAATCAGCGGTTCATTGGATGGCTCCTGCATGACCTATGGTTGTTTAGAAGGGCAGGTTTGTTCTGATGCCCAGATTGAAGCGGATAAGTTGACTCTGATGATTAATGAGTTAAGATAGAACTTAAAAATGATAGCTAGAAAGCCGAATGATCTTGTCTTATCAATTTGATAATACAAGATCATTCGGCTTTTCCTTTTGTACTTTTTTTAAAATACGATCTAATCCATAACATCAAGATCAAAGACTTCGATATTATCTAAACCACCGTAGATTTCGTACCAAGGTTTTGCGTATTTGTTTAAAATCTCATTTAATTCTTCGATATTTTCACGACCCTGCGTATCCAGCCAATCAATCAGGGCGGCCCTGCCGCCATCGGCATAAACTTGGACACCGTTGCGCCAAGTAGCTCGACCGCCAAGAATTCCGCAGTAGTTGGCACCATGTTGACCAGCAAATTCTAATTCTTCCCGAAAAACATCAGCAGGCACACCAGCGCTTAGATAAATAAACGGGCGAGTGGCTGCTTCACCGGCTTCTTTGAAATAAGCGGCAGCCTCTTCTTGCGTATAGACGACTGGGTCTGCCCCTTGATTGAAGCCTTCGACATATTTAAACAACACAGGAACTTCGACTTTCAAGACATCAATATGATATTTATCTTTGGTAAATTCTTTGATCGTGTCGATTACCTTTTGCGGTTTGATTTCAGCAAACTCCGGGGAGTGATCATCAGTGATTTTCTTGTCATAAACGATCGGTTCCACAAAAATAGGAATATCCGCCGCTAACGCTTCTGTTCCTAATCGCTCAAGAAATGCATGTTTGACATCCAAGATTTCTTGCGGTTCATCTGGGTCATAGTAAACCAAGACTTTAGCAGCGTCTGCGCCTTTTTCTAATAGGCGTTCTAAAGATTCATCAGGTAATAATTCAGGTAAACGTCCAGGAGTATTGGCATCATAGCCTGTTTTTTCGTAAGACATAATCAGGCCGCAACTTGGATCTTTGGCCTGGATACCTTTGAAGCCATATTGTTCATCCAGTAAGATCGCACTGACACGTTTGGTCAACTCTTGGGAAACAAGTTCTTTGAATTCGTACACTTGATCCATTGAAAAATTCTCTTCTCCTACAGCGGCTTGCATCATCTTTTTCATAGAGCCCCGTTGGTCGATTGCTAAGGCCGCAATGACGCCTTGATCATTGGACAATTGTTGCATCTTTTCAAACTTTCCTCTTGAAATTCTTTTCATACTGAAAACATCCTTTCCTTTACAAATCCAGTGTAGGATGATTCAGAAAAAAAGCCAAATAAAACGACCAATTTGTCTCGGAATGACTTTTTTGCTAGACTTTAGAAAATAAATAAAGTGAGGGATTGACTTGGCTAAGAAGAAAATTCAAAAGACCAATGCGATTCGTTTAGTCGAACAAAAGAAGATCGCTTATAAAGAGCATGAATATGCTTGGAGCGAGGACGATTTAGGCGCGGGCCACGTTTCTGAACAGGTTGAAATTGAACCTGCGAGAATTTTTAAAACCCTCGTTGCAGTTGGAAACAAAACGGGTCCAGTCGTAGCAGTGATTCCTAGTGATCATGAATTGGATCTGAAGAAGATAGCGAAGGTCAGCAGCAACAAAAAAGTTGAAATGCTGCATTTGCGAGATTTAGAGGCTACGACAGGCTACATACGCGGCGGCTGTTCGCCAATAGGAATGAAAAAGC
Source organism: Enterococcus avium ATCC 14025 (assembly GCF_000406965.1). Taxonomy (GTDB): domain Bacteria; phylum Bacillota; class Bacilli; order Lactobacillales; family Enterococcaceae; genus Enterococcus_A; species Enterococcus_A avium. Next base: position 103,964 of record NZ_KE136369.1, read on the forward strand.
TTTTTCCAACCTTCGTCGATGCTTCGGCTGAAAATTTTGAACAAATCGCAATTTCGGCTGGTAGAAGAGGTCTGCAAATGGAAATTGCCCCCGCGGCCATCTTAGAACTGACGCGAGGACAATTTGCGGAGCTGACGCATTAAGCAAAGGCGTTATAAGCGGCATGTGTTCCGGCAACATACCCTGTACAAAAAGCGGTGGTGATATTGTAACCACCTGTATAGCCATTTACATCTAGAACCTCCCCGGCAAAATACAAGCCGGGGATTTTTTTGCTGGCTAATTCTTTGGGGTTGATTTCCTTAAGCTCAACGCCACCACCAGTGACGAAGGATTTTTCTAAACCAAATGTTTTGTTTGCAGTCATTGACCAGTCTTTACAATAGGAAACAAAGCGGTTCAATTGTTCTTTTGATGTTTGGTTGTAAGACAATTCGCTAATACCGATTTTTTCTAAAAGAAAGAGCAACAGACGCTCAGGTAAGAAACCGGCTAAGGCGTTTTTCAATTGTTTGGTGGAAGCTGCCGAACGCTCGCTGATTTCTTCAAGTAGTTCACTGTTTGATTTTCCAGGAAAACAATCAAGTGTCAGGGTCACTGTTTGTTGGGTTCGCAACAATTGATTAACAAAGCTTGAGCAACGCAATGCGGCAGGTCCTGAAATCCCAAAATGGGTAAAGAGCAAGTCCATCTCATGGCTCGCAATTGATTTACTTTTCTCGTCAACAACAGATAATTTTACGTCCTGCAGAGACAAGCCCTGCAATGTTTTAGCTGAAACAAAATCATCAGTTAAAAAAATCGGTGATTCTGTTGGATAGAGGGGTGTCACATGATGACCAACGCTTTTGGCAAAACGGTAGCCATCGCCCTGCGATCCAGTGGAGGGATAGGTGATTCCGCCAGTCGTAACGATGATACTTTTTGCAGAATAATCCCCCTCCGAGGTGCGAACGCCTTGAATGGTTGAGCCGTTAGTAATTATTTGTTCAACCGATTCTTTAAAATGCAGCTCAACGTTTAAATTTTCTAGCTCCTCCTTTAAAGTATTGACGATCGTAGCCGATTTATCTGAGACTGGAAAAATTCTTCCGTGATCCTCTTCTTTTAACGCAACTCCGCGTTCGTTAAAGAAGGTCATGACGTCTTGGTTATCAAATTGCGAAAACGTACTATATAAAAAACGGCCGTTTCCGGGAATATGAGTGATCAAATCCTCTACTGGACGATTATTCGTCACGTTGCAGCGACCGCCGCCAGTCATAAGCAATTTCTTGCCAAGTCGTTTATTTTTCTCAAATAGGGCGACTTTAGCGCCATTCATCGCAGCTGTAATTGCTGCCATCATCCCAGCGGGACCGCCACCAATTACGATTACATCAAATTTTTCACTCATTTTAATTAATTCCTATCTTTAATTGATTTGTTGTTTTTGCTTGTATAATCATACTTTAAATACGAACAATTTTCAGTCAATTTGCCGCGTATCATGAATTTTTTTTCACTTCCATTAGAAAATGATGTAAACTATGAGTATTAAATGTGAGGAGGAATTTGATGGAAGTAAGAGAATATGTTGAACAGATTCAAAAGAACTTAGAGGCAAAAGATCCGAATCAAGAAGAATTTTTACAGGCGGTGGAAGAATTTTTACCTACCGTGATTCCTTTTCTAGAAGAGCATCCAGAGTATGTTGAAAAAAACATTCTAGGCATGATCATTGAACCAGAGCGAATGGTTCAATTCCGAGTGCCTTGGCAAGATGATAAGGGCAATTGGCAAGTGAATCGCGGTTACCGTGTTCAGTTCAACTCGGCGATTGGCCCATATAAAGGTGGTCTGCGTTTCCATCCAAGTGTGAACTTAAGTATCTTGAAGTTTTTAGGATTCGAGCAAATCTTTAAAAATAGCTTGACCGGTCTTCCAATTGGCGGCGGCAAAGGTGGATCAGATTTTGATCCGAAGGGCAAATCTGATTCTGAAGTAATGCGTTATTGCCAAAGCTTCATGACAGAATTATCAAAACATATTGGTCCAAACTTAGACGTGCCAGCAGGCGATATCGGTGTCGGCGGTCGCGAGATCGGATACCTATTCGGACAATATAAACGTCTGCGTGAATATGATATGGGTGTACTGACGGGTAAACCTTTAGGCTTTAACGGTAGTCTTGGTCGAACGGAAGCGACTGGCTATGGTGCAGTTTACTTCGTGAAACATTTATTAGAAGATCGTAAGGATTCCTTCGATGGAAAAAAAGTGATTGTCTCAGGTAGCGGAAATGTAGCTATCTATGCGATTGAAAAGGCGCAAGAATTAGGGGCAACAGCACTTACTTGTTCGGATTCAAATGGCTATATTTATGATAAAAACGGAATTGATGTCGAACTATTGAAGGAAATTAAAGAGGTTCGTCGCGCCCGCTTAACAGAATATGCCAAAGAATCTTCAACCGCTGAGTATTTCGAAGGTTCTGTTTGGGAGCTTGAGACAGAAGCAGACATTGCTTTGCCTTGTGCAACACAAAATGAGATTGACGATAAAAAAGCGGAGCTCTTAGTTAAAAACGGAGTAAAAGTGGTAGCAGAAGGTGCAAATATGCCGAGCACAAATGGCGCGGTTAAACTGTATCATGAAAATGGCGTACTTTATGGACCAGGAAAAGCAGCAAATGCTGGCGGTGTAGCTGTATCTGCATTAGAAATGAGTCAAAACTCTCAACGTTTGTCTTGGACCAAAGAGGAAGTCGATAGCAAACTCGATGACATCATGAAAAATATCTATGAAACTTGTCGTGATACGGCTGCGAAGTATGCGGATAAAGATAATTTCGCGGCAGGTGCGAACATTGCTGGGTTTGAGAAAGTTGCTGCTGCGATGATGGCACAAGGAACTGTTTAAATTTTAATGGTTTACGCTTGAAAAATCGGTAAAAGAAACGTAAAGTATAGATTGTTATGAAGTGATTTTCAAGGAGGAAAAACAATGGCACACATTCATTTCGATTATTCGAAAGTAGCACCATTCGTGAGCGAACATGAAATGGAGTACATCAAATCTGAAGTAGCTCTAGCTCACAAAGAATTACGCGAAGGTACTGGCGCAGGAAATGACTTCCTAGGCTGGATAGATCTTCCAGTAAACTATGACAAAGATGAATTTGCGCGCATCAAAAAAGCAGCTGAAAAAATCAAATCTGATTCTGATGTATTAGTAGTTATCGGAATCGGCGGTTCATACCTTGGAGCACGTGCAGCAATTGAATTCTTGCACCAAAGCTTTTTCAATGTATTGGATAAGGAAGATCGTAAAGCGCCGCAAGTATTTTTTGCGGGAAATTCAATCAGCTCAACGTACATCGCTGACTTGATCGAAGTGATCGGTGATCGTGATTTTTCTGTTAACGTAATTTCTAAATCAGGAACAACAACAGAGCCAGCAATCGCATTCCGTGTCTTCAAAGAATTATTGATCAAAAAATATGGTGAAGAAGAAGCGAACAAACGTATCTATGCTACAACTGATAAAGCTCGCGGAGCAGTAAAAGTAGAAGCTGATGCAGCTGGTTGGGAAACTTTTGTTATTCCTGATGATGTTGGTGGACGTTTCTCAGTGCTTACAGCAGTTGGTCTACTACCAATCGCAGCTAGTGGAGCAGATATTGATGCATTGATGCAAGGTGCAGCAGATGCTCGCGAAGCTTATTCAAGCGAAAACCTAGACGAAAATGAAGCATATCAATATGCTGCTCTTCGTAATATTCTATACCGCAAAGGTAAAGTGACTGAAATCTTAGTCAACTATGAACCAGGTATGCAATATTTCAACGAATGGTGGAAACAATTATACGGCGAATCAGAAGGAAAAGACTTGAAAGGTATTTACCCATCAAGTGCGAACTTCTCAACTGACTTGCATTCATTTGGACAATACATCCAAGAAGGTCGTCGTAATATCTTCGAAACGATCGTGAAAGTGGAAAAACCTCGTAAATCTGTGGCGATTCCTTCACAAGAATCTGATTTAGATGGCTTAGGCTACTTAGAAGGTAAAGATGTTGACTTTGTTAACTCTAAAGCTTATCAAGGCACATTATTAGCCCACACAGACGGCGGTGTTCCTAACTTTGTATTAAACATCCCAACAATGGATGCTTATACTTTAGGTTACGCTATGTACTTCTTCGAAATCGCTGTTGGTATCTCTGGCTATTTATTAGGGGTTAACCCATTTAATCAACCAGGTGTGGAAGCTTATAAGAAAAATATGTTTGCCCTACTTGGAAAACCAGGATTTGAAGATTTAGCAAAAGAATTGAATAATCGTCTATAAAATCAAGAAAAGAGCGCTCGTTTGACGAGGGCTCTTTTTTTCGGGTGAATAAAAGTAATACATAGCTAATCAAAATTAATGATAAAAAGCATAATGAAAGAATAAAGAAACCGGTTTTAAACAATTAAAGATAAATAAAAAATGAATAGGAGATTAAAAATAACCAAGGTTGTTTATGTTGGTGTTTTACGAATTTTCTAACAATTGTCGAATTACCCTTGATATAAAAGCAAAAAAACTTATAAAAAACGTTTTCAATTTTTAATAATTATGTTATTATAAAAACGTAGTATTAAAGGGGGATTTATTATGGAAATTACAGAAACTATTGAAATTGGACTTGCTTACGAGTGTAAAGCAATTGGAATCAAAAATGAAGTTGTTGGTGTTGTTGAGCAACTTTACAATAATACAGTGTTGATCAATGTTGTACGTTGCGCACCTTCTGACCGCGCGACAGTTATCGAATTGCAGAATCGTTTATTAGTAAAATACGAAGATGTACACGCATGTATCGAAGTTGAGTGTACTGCGTAACTTTATAGTTATGCATGTGAAATATTTATTTTGACAGGAATTAGATTCGGACCCTTCAAAAAAGAGGTTCGAATCTTTTTTGTTCCTTGCTACTTTTAGCTATTAAGAATAATCGAGGAGCTCTATCAAACTGTCGGTGAGACGTAAGCGTTTTTTTAATTTCATGTTTAAAAAGTTAGGTATCGTATTAGTTGATTTTACCGATTTAAAGTTAACAAACAGTCCATTGAACCTTTAAGTTAGAAGAAATACAATAGAAGTTGAAGAGAAGATATAGCGGGAGGGTAAGGATGAATGTCACCGCTTGATACGAGAGAGGGATCACAAATGCAGGCAATCGAAATTAAACAATTAGAAAAAGTCTATTCAGATGGGAAGAAGGCCTTAGACAACATTAGTCTAGCGGTTCCTCAAGGGACGATTTTTGGGTTCTTAGGCCCGAATGGAGCTGGAAAGACAACGACAGTCAAATTATTAAATGGCATCTTAGATCCGACTGGTGGAGAGATTCGCGTTTTAGGGCTTAATCCAGTTAGCGAAGCGGAAAAGCTTCATCAATCCACAGGCATCTTAACGGAACATGCAGGCATGTATGATCATTTGACTGGTATTGATAATCTGATTTTCTTTGGGCAGCTTTTCGGTCTGACAAAATCGGAAAGTCAAGCAAGAGGAATGCAATTGCTAGAAAAGCTAGAGCTTTCAGATGCGGCTCAAGTAACATTAAAGAGCTATTCTACCGGGATGCGTCAAAGACTCTCCTTAGCACGTACCTTGATTCATCGCCCAAGTGTGCTTTTTTTGGATGAGCCCACCAGCGGACTTGATCCTGAAAGTACAAAGAAGGTTAATGAATTGCTGCTAGAGCTTTCAAGAGAAGAGAGGACGACGATTTTCCTTTGTACACATCAATTAAGATACGCCCAAGAAATTTGTCATGAATATGGTCTGATGGACAAAGGCCAGCTTCTAGCATTAGGCAGTCTACCAGAATTACGAAAGCGTACCTTCAACAGCTATAAAGTAACGATCGAGACAGACTTCATGCCGCCTTTGCTCAAGAGCGAACGGATCAAAGATAATATTTATGAATTAGTGATCCAGGAAAAGGCAGAGATCCCTCAACTGGTGAGAGAAATTGTCAAACAGGGCGGCAATATCGCGCAAGTAACGCCAAAGGATTTTTCGTTAGAGGAAATCTATTTTGCTTTATTGGAAGGAGGAGAGACGCATGTTTAATAATCGGCAAAAAGCGATTATGGTCAAGGATGTAAGAGGAATTACTGAAAATAAACGCTACTTTTCTGTGCTGACAATTCTTCCGTTGATCTTTTCAGTAGTTTTTCCAACGATTATGCTGCTAACGGTTTTACTAAGTCCAACGGATTCTTCTTCATTTACTGAAATGGCTCGTATTTTACCAGATTTTCAAAAACTGGATCAAGAACAGTTGATTCGCGACTTGTTGTCTTTAATGATCAATAATGTCATTCCGATTTTCTTTTTAATCATCCCGATTATGACAGCGAGTGTCATGGCGGCAAGTTCTTTTGTAGGCGAAAAGGAGAAACGAACACTGGAGACATTGCTTTATTCTCCCTTATCGATTCGTGAAATTTTTCAGGCGAAAGTCTATGCCTCGTTTTTTGTAGCAATCTTTGTGACCTATGTTTCGTTTATTTTAACTGTCATCGTGATCGAGGCAGAGCTGTATTTTATTACAGGGATGATGCTTCCTTTAAGTCTTAATTGGCTGTGGGTGATGCTTCTCATTGTACCGGCAATCACCATTATCTCGATTGTCTTAATTGTCAAAGGTTCAGCAAAATCTACGACAATCGAAGAATCACAACAGAAAGCGGCCTTTTTGATCATGCCGATAGCTTTGCTTCTTATTGGCCAATTTACTGGTATTCTCGTTTTTGGCGGATGGGTAGTGATTTCAATTGGTCTTATTTTACTGTTGATTGCCCTGCTGCTACTCAGATTTTCCATGACTGGCTTCACCTACGAACGTCTATTAGAGCGATAATAAAAATCGTAAACAACCTTCAATAGAGGACTGTTTACGATTTTTATTTTAGTCAAATTGTAGAATACTTGCTGTCTTTATACTGATACGGTTTGAGTCAACCGAAAAGACACTTAGATCATCTGTCAAGATACCTGTCACGTTCTGACAACGATAGACGGCCATTTGCCGATTTGAATTGACCGGCCAAACATAAACAGCTTGATTGCGTTTTTGCAAAACTTGAATCAAATCATTGTTGGCAGTTCGTGCTTCGATATTCATGAAATCCAGTGAGGTTTTTGGAGCCCCGATCAGATCTAAAGGCAAGATATAACCAACCTTCATTGTTGGAAAAAGTTGTTTCATTTTATTGGCGCTGTCTAGGTCCATACTTTGTAGTTGATGATTGGCTAGCTGCTCTTTTAATGGTAATAATTGTTGAACGATTGTACTTTTAGTCTTGTTAGTGACCTTAAGCTCAATCAGTAATTTTTGGTTTAAACGGTTTGCTTCTGCGAGATAATCCGCAAATAATGGGATTTTACTAGTGTAGCCGTTATCCTCCAGTGTGACTTTTTTTAATTCATCCCAACTTGTTTCATCAATGCGTAAATTTTTATCAGCCAAATCCTTCAAATTTTCATCGTGCATCACGACTAATTGGTGATCTGCAGTTTCTTGAACGTCCATCTCTATATAATCTGGTCGATCTCTTAGGCTGGTTCTTTTCAGAGCTGCGATTGAATTTTGGACACCATTGCGGTTAGTAACCCCTCGATGTGAGATTGTGAAGGGTTCATTTGCATCTTCTATTTGAAAGGCATGAGCATAATGCAGCGAGTATAAGCCAAGACAAACAAGAATTGTCAAGCCCAGCCAGACGATTGTTCCCTTTGTTGTAGAGTCATCAATGACCGGCTTTTTATCCGATGCAGTCAAGTAGAGAAAGAAAAGGCCCCACCATACGTTTTGTAATACACGATAGATGACCAAAAAGATCATTGCGCTAGTTTGTCTGATCAAGAATTGCGAGAGCCAAATAACGCCGATTTCCATCAAAAGACTGACAGTTAAAAAGGCGAATGGAATTAGGACGAAGAGCAGCAGCTGTTTTCCCAATTTATTTTCCGTTTTTTGCCAGCTAAGCTTCCGACTTTCCTTTATACTTTTTCCTTGCTTTAGATATTTTGGCACTAATATCATCCGATATAAAAAATAAAGAACAATCAAGTACAGGAAAATAATCACCGGCAGTATTTTCCAACGATAAAGAAAAATAAAAGAAAGCATTCTAGCTGGAAGCGGCTGCCAAGCTAACAATAGTTGGTAAAAGCGAAAGAAAAAAATTGGAGATAAAAGTAGCCAATAGGCAAAGCTAACAAATGCTGCCTTTAAAGAAAAGTTCTGAAACCCTTTTTCATTTGACTGTACCTGGCTGAAAAAGTTTCCGTATAGAAAGATCAGAGCCGCAAACAGTAACAAATACAAAGGATGATACAGATTATTTAGAAAGCTTTGTCGAAAAAACAAAAAGAGTCCCTCTGATAAAAAAGGAAGACCAAAGACAAGCATGATAAAGTTATATATGGAAAACGTATTAAAAAAATGCGTTATTTGTTGTCGAAAGTAATTCATTATTCCTCCTACAATTCTAACAGTGAATGATTTATCTAAAATAAATCGTGCTTTTTATTTAGGGTATCACAAGTCTGCGATTCAAAGTTTGATTATTTCATGAAATTCGCGAAAATGGAATGGTCCTTCATTCGAAAATAAGGAAGCTGCGTCTCTAATACAGATCATTTTGTAAATGTCTTATATCGAATGACAAATAAGCTGCGAAAAACGTAACTCGCAGCTTATTTGTCAATTAAATGTGTATTTAAGTGTCTGAAGAGCATTACACAAAGGATACCTACAAGACTGTAAAAAAACCACTAACGCGAATTAGTGGAGGAGTAATTTTTCTAATAAGGCGCCACCTTGTAATAAGGCCAAGCTGTATAAAAAGATTGAAGCCGGTTTAGCTAAAAAGATGATCGCGCTGTATTTTTTAAAGGACATATTGGTTAGACTGGCCATTAAACATAAGGCATCATCTGGTGCAACAGGGAAGAGAATCGCTAAGGTGAACAATTTATCAAAACGCGGATCATCAAGCCAATGGTTGTATTTCTGATAAACCTTATCACTGACGAGATGCATAATAAATGGCTTGCCATACTGTCGTCCCATTAGGAAAAGAATCAATGAGCCAATTACGATACCGACATAATTATAAACGAATCCCCAATACGGTCCAAAAATCAACACTCCTGCTGCAAGGCTGATTCCACCTGGAATGATCGGGATGACTACTTGAATAATTTGAATCAAAACAAAAATGAGCGGGCCAGCGATCGGGGATTGTCCAACGAGCTGCTGCAATGAATTCATATCATCAAATACTCCTAAGCGATAGAAGTAGATTGATAAACTAATGGTTACAGCAATTCCCATCAACGAAATAATATTTAATAGCTTCCTAGATTGAACAACACTCATCTGACTCAACTCCTTTGTCTTTCTAAAATGAAGTATAAAGGATAAATTCACAAAATGCATAGGTCTGAGGTAGTAATTTGTAAATTTCGTGCGAAACTTAAAATATTTTTAGATATTTATTGGTTGCGCTTACAACATTAGCGGTTAAACAAATAAAACAGAAAAAGAAATTTCTGTTTTATACACGTTTATCTCATTCGTAAATTAGAACGGGTCCTTTTTAGGGCTCGTTCGATTACATTCGTGAACATAAAGCCGATTGCAATTGCACCAGCTGTGACGAGTACAGTAACCACTTTTTCCATTGATTCGGTAAATTCCTGATTCATCATATGGCGGACAGCCATGTAAGCTGGGCCTCCAGGAACTAATGGAACCAAGCTGGGGACGTTGAATACAATCACAGGCATATGCATGATCTTAGAGAAGAGAATGCTAATCAAACCGATCATTAAGGCACCTAAAAAATTGGAGATACCGATATTTTGATGAAAATACGTTTGTAAGATCCAAAAAGTCATCCAGCCCGCAGCTCCCGTGACACCACACGCTAAAAAAGCTCGCCGAGGAATATTGGTTATGACGCTAAAGGCGATTGTGCTAAACATACTAAATAGAAAATTGACAATAAAATTCATGAGTGACCTCCAACTAAATTTATTCGTTAAAAGAAGTTAAATGCGACAATAATCCCGCCGCCGATCGCACCAGCGATAAATAAAGCTTCTGTTCCACGAGCGACACCACTGATTAAGTGGCCCGCCATAATGTCACGAAAAGCATTCGTGATAGCTAAACCTGGAACAAGAGGCATAATGGAGCCGATAATTAAACTATTTACGTCACGAGCAAACGAGGTTGAGACTGTCAATAAAGCCAAACAGCCAATGATTAGCGCCGCCGCAAAATCATTCAGAAATTTCATCTGCAATTTATTCCCAAAAAACGTGTGAACACCAAAACCAATCATTCCGATAATGAAAGTCGGAATAAAATCAAACCAAGTACCATTTAAGATGATCATCAAGGTACTGCTGACGATACCAGCCGAAATAATTTTCCAAATATAAGGAAAGTCGGGTGTGTCCTGATCGACTTCTTCTAGATAATGATAAAATTCTGGTAGAGAAAGCTCGCCATCAGCGAATTGGCGGGAGCCTTGATTGACTGCGGTCACTTTTTCCAAATTGATCGACTGAGGTGTGATTTGAATCACCTGGCTATTCTGTTCTGATGGGAAGCCAACGATCAGCCCTGTTGCTGTTACGTAGGTTTGTATATCATCAAGCCCCGCGTTCAGGGCGATTCGTTTCATTGTATCTTCCACCCGATAGACCTCTGACCCAGATTCCATCATAATTTTCCCGGCCTTTAAGCAGGTATTTAAAACAAGTTGCGCATAATTTTGCTGTTCCATCAAGCTAACCACCTTTACTATTCTATACTATAGTAGAGAATAAGAATAAATTAGACAAGAAAAAGAATAAGGATTGTCAGAAAACCTTAGAGAAAGTATAATAAAGTAACAGCAAACTTTTTTTTTGAGCTACGATTTTTACTTTAAAGAAACAAAAATGTATTCTAATGTATAACGACACTTTTGTTTTTTAATGAAATAAGTTAAATATTGCATAAATAATGAAACGTTTACACTGCCTTTGTAAGAAAAAATCCGCATAAGTTCACCACATTTTAGAAAAAAGTTTCTGTAAATTTAGATAACATCCTACATAGGGGTTGCAAAACTAATCAGTTTTTGATTAAAATAAAATGACGGGAAAAATAATAACATTCTGGGAGGAATTACAATGAGAAGAAAAGTTTACACCAAGGACCAGATTCTAAAGGCTGCCTATGAAGTTGTCGAAAATGAAGGTTTTTCTGGATTTACCGCACGAAACATTGCCAAGAAGATGGGAATCAGTACGCAACCAATCTATTTAGAATTTAAAAACATGAGTGATCTTAAGAACACTTTGTTAGATGAAATTTGCAATCACCTATATTACGATATTTTCCCAGAAGTTCGCACAGGTGATACGATCATTGACCTAGGATTGAGCTATGTTTATTTTGCGAAAGAACAAAGTAATCTATACAATGCATTATATGTACAAGAGTATGGTGGCGGAAAGAAAATGCACGACTTCTCTTATAATTACTTCCACCAATTAATTTTAGAGCATCCGAAATACAGCCAGTTATCTGAAAAACGTATCAACGCGTTACATGTAGGAATTTGGATTTGCGTTACAGGTATCGCGACATTGATGTCATCGGGTATTATCTCACCGACACAAGATGAGATCGTTCATTTGATCAATCGTACCCTTAATAACATCTTGGAAGATGAAGATACTTCAGTTTTGGATAGTTTATAATATCTTGACATTTAAGCAAAAAAAGGTAAGATAAATGTTGCGGAAGGTTGGCAGAGTGGTAATGCACCGGACTCGAAATCCGGCGAGCCGCAGTAATGTGGTGCACGGGTTCAAGTCCCGTACCTTCCTTATTTATCAACCTGTTTAGAGTTGTTTAGCTTAGGCTGAGCAACTCTTTTTTGCTGTTAAAACAAAAAGAGGCTAGCTGCTTCGGTAACTAAAGCAGCTAGCAAAATGAAAAGTTTATTAGGGTTGAGTAGACTATAAGGAAAAAAGCTTAAATGGGGCTTAAACTATCCAAAATGAGTTTTCGCATTTGATAAAAAGTCAATTTTGCTTGCTTTCGCTACTTTTCCTTTTTAAAGTAACAGTTGTTAGGTAAATACAATGAAAAACTTGGTCATACTAACTTTTTTTAGCTCTGCGAGAAGGAAGTGGTTCATACCCGTTCGCTCTAATAAAGGCGTCAAATGAGCCATAGATTTTTTTGATTTGATTGATTTGACCGAATTCCTTGCGTGTCGGGACACGATCATTTATTGAAATAAAGTCATTCAGCTTTTTTATCAATCCATCTTTTGTGAGCGGCTTGTTTTTACCAGGAGTATTCAGCGGGTAGCCTTGGCTGCGAAGAAAGTTATTGTAGGTTCCAAAGTATTTGTTGATAATATGCATATGCCCCAATTCTGTTGAAATCGGTGTTCGCCCATGCTCCTTTGCAAATAAATGCAATTCGTTGATCACCATGTCTATTGTCATAGGCTGTCTAGGTTTTGTTTTTCTCGATTTTTTTGGCTTACTTTTTGGTTTAGCTCTAGGTTTCAGTTCTAGGGATTTGTCATACAACGACTCATATCCATGGGCTTTAATAAAATCAAAATAGGAATCAAAATAATTTTTAATGGCATAGCGATAGCCGAACTCACTTGCTTTGGGAGCACGCTGATGCGATCTCACAAAAGCATGGAGCTTTTCTGCTATTTCGATTTTTGTATAATACTCGATTACTTGTTTTTTGCCGAGTCCCTGACTTTCTAGGAAAGTTGTATAATTTTTAAACATTGTTCTTATCGGGGTTTGATAGCCAAATTCCTTAACGGTTGGTGTTCGGTGATGCTGTTCGACAAATTTGGTCAGCTTTTTAATCAAATATTCTTCAGTAATTCTTACTGCCACGGCCAATATCCTCCTTTACATCATTCGATGACTAAGAAAACGATACCATAAATTAAATGAAGGATTGTTATCAATAATTTTAAAATTTTGAAACGAAAAAAATATTTTCCGACGAGACAGACAAGAGATTATCACTTAATAGATTAAGCGATAGCAACAATAGATCGAGAAAAGTTAGATAGATTTTCTATTTATTAAGAATGAATAAGGACCTTTTAAAAGAATTATTCAGCTTAAAACACAGATAATAAGTGTCATGTTTTTTTACCTTAAGAAATCGATGTAAGAGGACTAAAGTTTTCAATTATTCAATGTTCACTGCTGGTTCTGTTATGCTAAGGATAAGCAAATTTTATTTTTTAAAAGTGAAGAGAATTGATCGCTTAACATTATAAAAGCTACGACTAGAGGTGAATAAAGATGGAAGAGACTGTATTCTTTAATTTGGGCAACGCGATCGCTTCAAAACGTGACCCAAAAGAATTGATGAAAGAAGCTCAGATCGTCAAGGATAACCGTGACCCATTAGGCAAATTAGTGATTGTGGAGGGTGAGGGAAAGGAAGCGCTGATCTTGTTTGATTTAGCGGATCAAGAAGAACCTTCAGAACGGACCGAACCCTTTAAAGTAAAAAAGATTATTGAGTAAATAGAAAATGCTGATTCATAAGTGCTCAGTGTCAAAAAGTTAAGAAAGAAATTTCGCAAGTTGCCAAGAAAATCAATAACATAGGAATCGAGGTTGAAGGAACCTACTTTGTGCTTCTCAAATTTTTATGAATTTTCGGTTTATTTCGGCTAACTCTGCGTATGAGTTGCTTTTTATTCATGAACAGGAGCTGATCCAAAAGTCTAAGAGATTTTGGCTCTTCGTCAAATCGTGTTGGTGAAGACAAATTTGAATAAAACTTAGTCCGATATGCGGCGCGTTCTGTGCGCCGCATATTTTTTTAGTTTTCAAAGATCAGACCTTGTTGTAAATAGATCCGTGCCCGAAAGTTATAAAAGTTGCGATAACCAAACGCAATTCGTTTAATCAGCTTGATCTTGTTATTCAGCCCCTCCGTGA
>NZ_KE136369.1:118610-139046 GCF_000406965.1 Enterococcus avium ATCC 14025
ATAAATGTTTATCTGTTAATCCGAGTAATTTTCTAGTATGATTATCCATTGAGAGACTCCTTTGGTAGGGTGACGTTTTGGTCGACTAAATTTTACCAAAAGTGAGTCTCTTTTTGAGTTGAAACGAAGAAAAAAGTGTTAGTAGAAAATCGCCTTCGATTTTCCACCAACACAAAATATTATAGAACCGAGATTTTTGGATCAGCTCTTTGTTTTGGGGCTTTTATTAAGAACAGCTTTTAAAATCTTGAAGTATTTTTGCTTATTGTCGACATGCTAGTTCTGCTTAACGGCGTTTAGCAGTAACTCAATGCATAGCTTGTGTAGAAAAGTTCATTCGTGCAGTCGGTCATGAATATACCTATTATTCCTTCATGTGAGGGATTTATACTTTCCTCTAATTAAGAAAACATATTTTTTCGTTATTTACGTCTACTAAAAATGGTCAAAAGGTTTTTTGAAATGCTGAAATAATTGTAATTTATGACGGAAAATTCAGTTTTTCCACTTAAACCCTAATTATTTTTTAAAAAATATAAAAAAATTGATGTTGAAGTAACTCAGAAAAAGGCTTATGGTTTCCTCAAGGGTGGACAAGTAATGTTTCTGGTTGGTGAGTGGGTGTCACCAGTGGGTTAAAAAAGGAGTTACAAGTATTATTTTGAAAAAGGAGATAAATCAATGAAAAATTATGGCTTAAGTGAGTCCCAACTATTCACTTTAACACGTAAGAATTTAGAAAAACGTATTAGTCAGTATTATCGTGACACAAATGATGGCGATGGCGCGCTCGAATGTTTGATAGCGCTTCAAGTACGAGAAGAATTAACAGAGGCGGATTTCGCTTTTGTACTAGCCGATCTTGTGCGTCACATTTTTATGCGGACACGTTCGAATCGTTCATTGCGCCGCTACTATCTGTTTTTTACAGAATACTTCGAGAAGAAGGAATGGCGCTTATTAGAAATCAAATTGTTTCCAGCAAAGACCTATGTTGTGGAAAAGCTGAAGACCTTGTTTACACAATTTATTAAAGAACCTTTGGCAGGATTGGTCGGCTCATGACGAGGACCTGCGGAAAAAATGGAGAAAATAACGAGATAAAAGAAACTAGAAAGGACTAAAAACATGCAAACAACCTATACATTAGCAGCAGAATTCGGCAAAAGCGATGGCAAATCCCATCGACTGCGCATAAAGGATGTTGATTTATCCAAATCAGCAGAAGAGATCAAAGCTTCACTAACAAAATTGACGAAACTAAAACTATTTGAAAAAAATGGCGTTGAATTATTTCAGGAAGTCCGCCATGCCAAAATCATCAAAAAAACAGAAAGAACCATTTTTAATGATGGAAAAGCTGCCAAAAAATCAGCACAGTCTCAAACGGACCAAACAGCAGCTGTCCAAACAATGGAAGAACCAATAAAACAGGCGAAGACACCTGATAATAATCGAGAAATTCCGGAAACGATTCGGATTCCGGAGGATTTAACCATTACAGAAGAATGGCCGCAGCCGAATCGCTTCGTCCAAACAATTGAGCTGCCAAGTGGCTACCATTCGTGGGATTTGAATGAGAGTCAAGCATTCATGCTGATCAATGCGTGTTTTCCCGCGGGAATCGAACCATTGACTATCGAGGCAGACGATCAATCCGTCCCAGCGAAGCTGATTGTCACCGGAAAACGCACGCAAGAGGCACCACAGGAAGCGATCGTCGCTGCGGTGAACAAGGAATCTCCACCTGCAAAACCTAAGAAAAAACGAAAGCGGTTACTCGAGCGAATTCGTAAACGAGAGTAATCATTGTGTTCAGCTCATCAAAAAATCCAACGTTGGTATGAGGTGGATCATTGAGTAAAATGTTCTGTACCATTTTTATCAAAATTTAGACAGGGATTTTCTTTGACTCGCTGAGGCCTATCACTCGACTCGATCAAACTTTTTTACTATGCTAAAGAAAAAAGATTTGAGGGAAATCCCATGATGAAATTAATAGTGGAGATTGATCATGATACAACCAGCATCCAGTTTGATGAAGAGGGTACGATGATGATTTTTCGCAACTTGAAAAAGGTGCCTGCCTTGACTAAGGATCAGCTTGTACTGTATTTCAAAGGCCGTGAAGCGCAGTCGGTGGATTATGGTCAGACGATTGACCAAAAAATCCTGAAGGAAGCGGACAGTCTGGTAACGATCAGTGTTCCGTGGGATATTGAAGGCCGTGAATTAGCTCAACAAATGCTGGAGGTTTGGCAAAAAAACGCGCTGAAAACGGCCGGGTTATTTGAGGAGCAAAAAATTGCCGTGAACCGCTATCCTATTGTAGCAAGACATCAGGAACGACTTTTCGAGCTATTAACTACCTTTGGCTTTGAGAATAAAAAAGTCAAGGCTAAACCAGCAAAGGCTCAGCATCGCTGGAATAAGCAAGTCAACGAAATTCCATTTTATATTGATTATAATAATGCAAAAGGGGAAGTTATCTGGCAAAAGCGCAATGAAATGCGGCTGTTGGCTGGTGCGAAATTAACACAGGAAATGCCTTTGAACAAAGATGGTTCGGTGGGATTTAGTGCACGCTTAACTGAAAAATTGAGAGCGGATTATGCCGATAAAATCTCTAACTATACAACAACAGAGGATATAATCTTTAAGAGTGTGAATGAAGTCGGTATCTTTCTTTATTATGCCGGAACGAATGGCTGGCTCGTCTTCAAGGACAAGGATGGCAAAACAATTGATGAATATACCGTGGTAAAATAAATAGAAATTCAGTCTGAAATGAAATTGGCTTATTAAAGGTCAATTTCTTTTTTATGTTTTCAAACCATACAAAAAAATTGAGGCGGAAAATCATCTGATTTCCCCCTCAATTTTTATAAGGAAAGTATAAAATTTTCACATGAATGAATCGCTTTACAGCGGGTATATTCATGCCCGATTTCACGAAAATGCTTTTTTATAGGTCTAGATATTTTGTTAAGTAATCGGCCATACCGTCTTCACTATTTGGCTTTTCCGTGATATCATCCGCGACAGATTTTAATTGATCTGTCCCGTTTACCATGGAAACACCCCAGCCGGCAAATTTTAACATGTCCACATCGTTGTGTTCATCGCCAAATGCTAAGATATCTTCTTGCTGCACGTTAAGACTATTAATCACCCGTTTAAGTCCATGAGCTTTTTGAATCCCTTTAGCTACGACTTCCAACATCGGATTTGGACCGCCCCAAGTATTGACTTCAACTTCATGTCCAAATTGCTGTTTTAATTCCTCGGAAACACTGCCGACATTTTCAGGTTGGCTGCGTAATAGAACAGACGTTGGATTTGTTCGTAAAGTATTAATCGTTAACAAATTATCATTTGTTGCAAAATCACTGGCGAAGAAATGCTGATCGAAGAAATTTAAATCATCGATAAAGAAGGTCTCGCGGTTTTCAGCGGCGATGAAATCTAGCTTCAAGTTTTTCTTTTCCGACATTACATCGAAAACAATCTTCCGATTAACAGAAGTTTCCTGTTCATCTGCCCATTTCTTCCCAGGAAGATGAACAAGCGCGCCGTTAAAATTAATCATCGGCGTAGTTAATTGTAATTGCTGATAAAAGTTTTTACTCATGCGGTAAGGACGTCCGGTAGCGATCACAACTGAGTGACCATCTTCAATCGCTCGGCGCAGAGTTTTTGCTGTCTTATCAGTAATTATAGAATCTTGATTTAGGGTTGTACCATCTAAATCAATCGCTATCAATTTTTTCATAAAAAAACTCCTACTTTGTATTTATTATTTATTTTTCTGAGAAAGGCAGAGCGAATTCTCAGTACATAATACCCATCTGGCAATCTTGCTTAAGCAAGAAAAAAGCAGCATTCCGATTTTGCTTTAGTCTAGCACATCCATTAGAAAACGCAACCGTAGCGCCTAAATAATCAGAAAATATTAGAAAATTATCAAAGTCCCTGAGGGCAGAAAAAAGTCTTTTTCCGGTGATTCTGCTATAGTATAGGCATAGAAAATGTAGAGAAAGGGGATTAAAAAAGATGGCAATCAATTGGCGACGAAATCTTTTGATTTCATGGATCGGTTGTTTTTTTACTGGTGCCAGTTTCAGTTTGGTTATGCCCTTTTTACCAGTCTACATTGAACAACTGGGAACACCGAAAAGTCAAGTCGAGTTGTTTTCTGGATTGGCGATCTCGGTAACAGCCTTTGCGGCGGCAATTGTTTCTCCGATTTGGGGAAATCTGGCGGATCGGAAAGGGCGGCGCTTAATGATGATTCGTGCGGCAGCTGGAATGACTCTCACAATGGGCTCGCTGGCTTTTGTGCCGAATGTTTATTGGTTACTGATTATGCGTTTTATGACCGGTGTCTTATCTGGTTATGCCCCTAACGCGACAGCGATGATCGCTTCTCAGGTCCCGCGTCAAAGAAGTGGCTGGGCATTGGGAACACTTGCGACAGGCGGAGTTGCTGGAAATTTAATTGGTCCTTTGATTGGCGGAATGTTGGCGCAATGGTTCGGATTACGGAATGTCTTCATTATTACCGGAGTTATTTTGCTGATTTGTACCTTCTTGACGGTTTTTATGGTGAAAGAAAATTTCCAACCTATCGAAAAGGAAGATGTCATCAGTATGGCGGAATTGCGCAAACGAATTAATTATATGCCGATTCTGATTGGCCTATTTATCAGTTCCCTGATTTTGCAGGTCGGAGCTACTAGCATTAGTCCGATCTTGACGCTGTATATTCGGGACCTGAGCGGCTCCAGCAGTAACGCTTTAGTTATCAGTGGGTTTATTGTTTCAATCGCTGGCGTTTCAGCAATTGCTTCTTCACCAACGTTGGGTAAAGTCGGAGATAAAATCGGGAATCACAAAGTTTTGTTGGCAGGTCTAGTCTTATCTTTACTTTGCTTTATTCCAATGGCTTTTGTTAAAACACCTTTCCAACTTGGTGTTTTACGTTTCTTCCTAGGATTTTCAACCGGCGCGTTGATGCCTTCAATCAATACTCTTATCAGCAAAATCAGCCCACCAGAAGGAGTTAGTCGTATTTTCAGCTACAATCAAATGTTTAACAATTTTGGTCAGGTCATCGGGCCAATGCTAGGCTCGACTGTAGCCCATGCGATGGGCTATCCAGCAGTATTCCTAGTCACCAGCGCATGTGTTTTTGGGAATATTATTTTAAGTGTTTTTAATTTTCGTAAACTGTTAGTGACCAAGACAAAGATTTAAGGTAGTTGAAGAATAGGATAGTGAGCGGGATTATCAGTTTGGATAATCCCGTTTTTCTTAGGGAACTAGTGATTAATTACTAAGAAAATCTTAAAAATGGAAAATGACTATTTTGTTTGATTAAGAAGAATTGTTTACTGATAAGACGCTATCTATTACTTTTATACTTTATTTAAGTTAAAAATTATAGATATTTTGGACTGTATGGCTAGTAAGATTGCGACATCATTTAATTGAAGAAAGCAAAGCTAATGAAAAATGTATGGAGGGATGAAAGTGTTAGAAAAACAGGGAGGGGTACCCATGTCGAATGAAGAAACTATTTTGCGAGAACTGAAGCAGTGCTATTACTCTGAAGGCGAAGAGCTAACGTATAAAAAGGATAAGTTTCTAATGGAAATGCTTGTTGCGAGGATTGCTGGTTTATTTGATGAAAAGGATCCGATTTTTTGGGCTGGTCATGAAAAGAGCATCAATATCTGGGTAGCAACGCCTGTCAAAAGTCCTACTACTTCAAGATTATGGGAACTGTTTGGTCCTAGTGATGCGAAGTTTATTTTTTTGACAGCTGAAAAGGCCGTTTATATCAATGTGGTACGTCTTTTGGAGGAAGAAAATTGGCTCTGCTATGAGGTCAAGGAGATTCATTCGATTTTATGTGGATATTATTGGACGAAGAAAGAAGATGAAGTTAACCGCAGAGCTGTTCGAATTGTAACAGAGGAGCATAGTGAGTTTCATCCTTCAGTAACTATTTCAAATACTAGTTATAATGAGCTTGTGGATAAAATCAGCAGTGGCTCTATGAGTCCGATTAAAGAAAAGGTAATTATTTTGGAAGATACAGACAGTATCAAAAAATACCATGCCGCCTCGATTCGTAGAAAAAGTAGTCAAACTGAGGGGAATCAAATTTATTTTGTATAAAAGGCTGTTCGTTTGAGACAGTCTTTTTAGTTGGTTAAAGATGGATAATAGCTTGTCACAGCACTGCCAAAGGTGTTAGGCTTAGGCAGGAAGTCAAGATTTATTTAAAAGCCATTCGACTTTTACCGTTAATGAGTGTTTGGGTGGGGCAGGTTTCTTCAAGCTTTGTAAAGAACTTAGTTTTTTCAGAGCGCCAAGCGTTGTTTGCCGGTAAATATGATAGCTTTCTTTGATGGCGAGGCGGCGAAAAAAACGAATTATAAAGGGAGTTTTTATGTCTTACAAACGTGTTAAAATGGTGGGCGCTAATTGTCCAACTTGTCAACGAAAGCTAGAAATTTTGCTGAAGGATGATTCACAGGAAGCATTATGTATTTGCTTTCGCTGCCGCGGAATTTATGCCTTCGATGGTCAAGAGCTGCATAAGCTTTCTAATAGAAAACAGGCAACAAATCAGGAAAAAGCAGCTTTGGCCGGACTTGTTCATGCCTTACCGGAAAAGCATCTCTATATAGGAAAGGGAAGTCAGTTACGTCAAAAGGACTTTGGCTATCAACGAAGCTGGTTGAGCCTAGCCGAGTATGAACGGCAATTCGGCGAGGCTTTAGGTTTCAATCAATGTGATTTACGAAAAAATCTGACAAGCTGTAAATGGTGTGGTCAACGTTTGCCGAAGGGACGGCGTTCATTTTGCAAGGATAGCTGCTCTCGCAATTATTCAAAAACCACTTTTACGAAACGCCATATGGCGAGCCTGCCTTATCGAATTGCGTGCCGTGATCAGTTCTTCTGTCAAATAAGTAGGGCAGATCTGGCTCAATACAATCATCATGGCATACGCCTTCCCGTGAGTAACGGTGAAATGGCCATCCATCATTTAATTTACGTTTCACAAAACGGAACCGACTATGAGCAGAATCTATTGACTGTTTCTGCCGAGGTGCATCGAGCCTGTCATTCCGGAGACACTGAAATAGTAGCGCTTGTTGATAAAATTCGTGATCAACGGTTGGGAAAATTCGGCGAGAAAATGCAGTTTGATTCTTCAGAAAAACATAGTCGCGAAAACGAATAGCGGTTTAAATCCTACGAACAATTACTAGTTCGGAGATATCGTTTTATTTATAATTGAATCCTTTTCTCTGCTTTTTGTTTACACCATCTAAGAGTAGAGGAAAGGATTTTTTGTTTTAGCTATATAACGAAGTAGTTACATAAAGAATTAAGGAGGATTAATTTACGGTATTAGAGATGTTGGGAAAAATAATCACAGTATTTTATGCTTTCAGTATGATCGTATTTATAATTTTGAGTGAGAATTTCAATAAATCAAAGACAAGAAAATATAAGAATGATGAAAGATGAAAACTTGTTAAAAATAAGGCTAATACAGTAATATTATAGTACTATCTCATTAAATATCACACTGTTGTATTCGATAAATATTTTTGTACCAAAACAGTATTTATCGAACTTGTCATTCAAGAATTTTATAACTATTGCACTTTACATTGTGTTGTTTAGATATGCGGTGGAATGCTTGGCATTGAAACATTTTGATAGAGTAATATAAAAGGATTTTTAAAATAAGAAAAAATCGTATGCAATTTTTCGAAACTATCATTTAAGGTGGAAATTAGATAAATAATCTTCAATCGTTTCCAACTAGGAAAAAAACAAAAAACCAGTTACAATATAGTAACTGGTTTTGTCTATGCTTTGGCTTTTTTTGGTGAAACAAAACGCGCCGCAACAAGTGCGATAACTCCAACAATTAGAGAAATAATCGTAGATAATTCAAAGTTATAAGAAGCACTTTGCAAGGCACCGCCTAGGTAACAAACGGCTTGTCCAATTGCGAAAGCCCAAAATAATGTAACTAGATATTTCATCAAGAGCACCTCTTTTCGCAAATATATCTAGGTTCAGTTTAGCATTTTTTTTGAAAATGTAAAGAAAAGGCCTATGAAAATAAGCGGAAAATCTAAATAGAAAACAGGTAATTTTTGTTGAGTTTTAGCGCCAAAAATTTCGTGCTATACTTATTAGTTGATTCATCGACAAAAATAATTACGTTAAATAGGAGGAAATCATGCAAATACCACAACTTTATACGAAAACTTCCTATTCATTATTGAAAAGTACGTTAACGATAGAAGAATATGTCTTAGCAGCCAAGAAACGCGGGTACTCTGCGATTGCGATTACGGATGAGAATGTTTTATACGGCGCGGTCGAGTTTTTTAATGCTTGCAAAAAGTATCAAATGACTGGAATCATTGGCTTGGAATTGGATTTCACATTTGAAGAGTCAATTGAAAAAATCGTGTTCTATGGGAAAAATGTTGCTGGATATCAGGAGTTAATGCGTCTATCCAGCACACGGATGATGTCTGAAAAGCCGCTGAGCTTAGCTGATTATAATATTGATGCGAAAAATCTAATCAGCGTTTTACCAGTAGATAACTTGTATGATCCAAGTGAAGCAGTCTTCTCACAGATCGCTGACCTTATTAACGGGGAATTTTATCTAGGGATTTCATCAAAAACAAAGACCTCCGAATTGTCAGAAAGCTGGCCGAAAATAGCACTTCACGAGGTGGCATGTTTGGAAACGGAACAAGCCTTCGCGATAAAAATTATGGGACACATTCAAAACGGTACTCAGCTTCCTCGGGAGGAATTAACGAATCAATTAGGCGATAATTATCTGATGGAGATGGGGAAACTAATCGCTGGTTTTGAAGATAAACAAGCTTTGGCCAATGCACAGCATTTAGCAGAGGTTTGTCAATTTGACTTGCCTTTGCATCAGAAATTGCTGCCACATTATCCAGTACCGAATCAGCAGACAGCGGATGCTTATTTGCAGGAGCTTTGCTGGCAGAAATTACCTGAACGAATCGGTGAGGTGACAGAGGAATACCGCCAACGGCTGACTCGTGAATTAGGAATCATCCATAACATGGGCTTTGATGATTACTTCCTGATCGTCTGGGATGTGATGGATTATGTGCATCGCAGCAAGATCGTCTCTGGCGCTGGACGGGGTTCAGCGGCAGGCTCGCTAGTGGCCTATGTGTTAAGTATTACCGATGTTGATCCGATCAAATACAATCTTTTGTTTGAGCGTTTCTTAAATCCTGAACGAAACAGCATGCCCGATATCGATCTGGATATTCCTGACAATCGTCGTAACCAAGTTCTTCATTATGTTCACGAAAAATATGGACACTTCCATGTTTCTCAGATTGCAACCTTTGGAACGATGGCAGCAAAAATGGTATTGCGGGATGTCGGTCGAGTATTCGGGTTATCTCAAAGTGAAGCTAATCGCTGGTCAAAAGCTATACCAAATCAGTTGAAAATTACTTTACGAGAGGCTTATAACAAATCTGAACCACTAAAGCGATTAGTCGCTCATGATGAACGAAGTAAATTACTGTTCCAAACAGCATTGACTTTAGAGGGCTTGCCACGGCATGTCTCCACTCATGCTGGCGGAGTAGTGATCAGTGATGTGAACTTAATCAGTGTTGTACCGCTGCAAAATGGCTCGGAGGATATTTTGTTAACCCAGTTTACGATGTCTGATGTGGAAGCTATCGGACTATTGAAGATGGATTTCCTAGGACTGCGGAATCTTTCCATTATTGATAATGCTCAGCAAAATATTCGCCGCGTGTATCATGAAGAGCTGGATTTGAAAAATGTACCTTTAGATGATCCAGAAACGCTTGCCTTGTTCCAGCGAGGCGAGACCAGTGGCGTGTTCCAATTTGAATCGGCGGGTATTCGTAAAGTTCTAAGAAATCTGCATCCAACATCCTTTGAAGATATCGTAGCGGTGAATGCCTTGTATCGCCCAGGTCCGATGCAAATTATTGATCAGTTTATTGCTCGAAAAAATGGCAAGGAGCAAGTGACTTTTCCTGATGTCTCGGTGCAGGAAATCTTGGCACCGACTTACGGCTTTATTGTTTATCAGGAACAAATTATGCAGGTGGCCGCTCAAATGGCTGGCTTTAGCTTAGGCGAAGCCGATATCCTACGCCGCGCTGTCAGTAAAAAGAAAAAAGACTTATTAGATGAAGAAAGGCGTCATTTTGTTGGTGGTGCGATCGGTCGCGGACACAGTCAGAAGAGTGCCGAAGAGGTGTATGACTACATCGAACGTTTTGCCAATTATGGGTTTAACCGATCCCACTCGGTAGCTTACAGCTTTGTTGGTTATCAAATGGCCTATATGAAGGTTCATTATCCCGGAGCATTTTACACTGCGTTGATGCAGTCAGTCCGGAATGATCCAAAGAAATTGCGGGAATATATTGCCGAAGCTAATCGAGCAGGTGTGAAATTATTAGCTCCGGATATTAATCGTAGCAGCTACAGTTTTACTTTGGTAGAAAAAGACCTGATCCGTTTTGGATTAGACGCCATTAAGGGTATGCGTCGTGATTTTGTCAGTGATATTTTGACCACCCGCAAAGAGGAAGGACCTTTCAAGTCCTTGGATCAATTCCTGTTGCGAATCGAAACTCGTTGGCTGAAAAATGAGTATATCGCACCGTTGATTTTCATTGGTGCTTTTGATGAGTTGCATCCCAACCGTCGTGAATTGGCCGATGGATTGGAGGGGAAAATTCAAAATGTACAATATAGCGGCGGCAGCATCTCCTTACTAGATGTGATGAGTTTGAAGGAAAGGCCGTCTGAGGATTATACGTTGGCAGAGCGTTTGAATTATGAAGAACAGTATCTGGGTCTTTATGTTTCAGGTCATCCAACTGAAAACTTTCCTAAACTGCTGAAGCAAAAGGATTTACAACCGATTTCTGAACTAACTGTCGGCAGTCACGGGAAAATTCTCTTCTATTTAAAAGATATTCGTGAGATTCGAACGAAGAAGGGTGAACAGATGGCCTTCTTAACAGGCAATGATCAAAGCGGCGAAATTTCCTTAACGGTTTTTCCGCAAACCTATCGACGTTTACGCAAAGAGCTTGAGTTAGAAAAAGTCTATCTCGTCCAAGGTAAAGTGGAGCGCAGTAAGTATGATCAGGCGATCCAATTATTAGTGGAAGAAATGACTCTTGCGCAAGTAGCAGAAGAGGACATCAGTGATAAAACTTTGTATTTGCGTGTGCAGGCAGAACAGGATTCTCCTGAAATTCAGCAGGGAATTGCCGAAAGACTTCAACTGTCACCTGGAAAAGTTCCAGTTGTGATCTTCTATGAAAAAAATCGACGGAAGATTGTGCTGGATAAAAAGTTTTGGGTGGGGGTTAATGACACTCTCATAAATGCTTTACGTGACATATTAGGGGAACAAAGCGTCGTAATAAGATGATTTCTTGTAACTTTCAAAAACTTTTTGCAAAATACCGCTTTTTCCCGTGGACATCCCAAGACTTTTGGGATGTTTTTTGGTAGAATGTACCATGAATTAAACGATGTATGTTTTTTTGAGAATACTTATGAGGTGAGAAAATGAAACGCATTGGAATTTTAACAAGTGGAGGAGACGCTCCCGGAATGAACGCTGCCGTTCGCGCGGTCGTTCGTAAAGCGATTTTTGAAGGCATGGAAGTTTATGGCATCAATTATGGTTTTGCTGGTCTAGTTGCTGGTGATATTCGTCGTTTGGATGTTGCTGACGTCGGCGACAAGATTCAACGAGGCGGAACTTTCTTATATTCAGCTCGTTACCCAGAATTTGCTACTGAAGAAGGGCAATTAAAAGGGATCGAACAATTGAAAAAATTCGGTATTGAAGGATTAGTTGTCATCGGTGGTGACGGTTCTTATCATGGTGCATTAGCCTTGACGAAACATGGCTACCCTGCTGTTGGTATCCCAGGCACAATCGATAATGATATCCCTGGAACAGATTTCACTGTTGGGTTTGATACAGCGATCAACACTGTCTTGGAATCTGTTGACCGCATTCGTGATACAGCGACTTCACACGTACGTACTTTCGTCATCGAAGTAATGGGACGTAACGCAGGCGATATCGCTTTATGGTCTGGTGTTGCCGGTGGTGCGGACGAAATCGTTATTCCGGAACATGACTTTGATATGGAACGTATCGCTAAGAAAATCCAAGCAGGCCGTGACCGCGGGAAGAAACATTGCTTGATCATTTTGGCTGAAGGTGTCATGGGCGGAAATGAATTTGCTGAAAAATTAGCTGAATACGGCGACTTCCATACACGCGTGAGTGTGTTGGGTCACGTGGTTCGTGGTGGCTCACCAAGTGCCCGCGACCGTGTATTAGCCAGCAAATTTGGTTCATATGCCGTTGATTTATTGTTAGAAGGTAAAGGCGGATTATGTATCGGTATCGAAGAAAATGAAGTGATTGCTTCTGATATCGTAGAAACGTTGGAAAACAACAAGCACAAACCAGATTTGTCATTGTACGAATTAAATCATCAAATCTCATTTTAAACTCGTTAATAATAGTGTAGAGCTATATATTATAAACAATCAAGAAACAAGAATGGAGCGTATTACGTAATGAAAAAAACGAAGATCGTTAGTACATTAGGACCAGCAAGTAACTCAGTTGAAACAATCTCAGAATTAATTGAAGCTGGTGCTAACGTGTTCCGTTTCAACTTCTCACACGGAGATCACGAAGAACAACTTACACGTATGAACATGGTTCGTGAAGCAGTGAAAAAGACTGGTAAAGATGTTGGTATTCTTTTAGATACAAAAGGTGCGGAAATCCGTACAACTGTTCAAGATACAACTGATGCAGACTACGGCCGTGCTGGCTATATTGAATTTAACGTAGGCGATAAAACACGTATCTCAATGGACCCAGAACATAAAGGGACGAAAGAAAAAATCGCTGTTACTTACCCAGGCTTATTCGACGATGCACATATCGGCGGACATATCTTATTCGATGATGGCTTAATCGACATGGAAATCATTGATAAAGACGAAGCAAACCGCGAATTGATCATGCTAGTTAAAAATGCTGGTATGCTAGGTTCTCGTAAAGGTGTAAATGCTCCTGGTATTTCAATCAACTTACCTGGTATCACTGAAAAAGATGCAGACGATATTCGTTTCGGTCTAGATAACGACATTAACTTCATCGCTGCAAGTTTTGTACGTAAAGCACAAGACGTTCTTGATATTCGTGAAATCCTTGAAGAAAAAAATATGACACACGTGCATATCTTCCCTAAAATTGAATCACAAGAAGGAATCGATAACATCGACGAAATCATCAAAGTTTCTGATGGTATCATGATCGCTCGTGGAGACATGGGTGTTGAAATCGCTCCTGAATTAGTACCTATGGTTCAAAAACGTATCATCAAAAAATGTAACTACGCTGGTAAACCAGTTATCACAGCGACTCAAATGTTAGAATCAATGCAAGAAAACCCACGTCCAACACGTGCGGAAGCATCTGACGTTGCCAACGCTGTATTTGACGGAACTGATGCTACAATGCTTTCTGGTGAATCTGCAAATGGTAAATACCCAGTTGAAGCTGTTGGCACAATGGCTCGTATCGATATGGAAGCTGAATCTGCATTGTCAGAACTAGGATCATTCCAAATCAACGAATTCGACAAATCAAACGTAACAGAAACAATTGGTCTTTCAGTAGCTCGCGCTGCGAAAAACTTAGGTGTTAAAACAATCGTTGCTGCGACTGAATCAGGTCACACTGCACGTATGATTTCTAAATACCGTCCAGATGCTGACATCTTGGCAGTAACTTTTGACGAACATACAAAACGCAGCTTGATGGTTAACTGGGGCGTATACCCAACAGTTGCTGAAAAACCAACAACAACAGACGATATGTTCGATTTAGCTGCTCAAAAAGCTGTTGACTTAGGTTTTGCTAAAGAAGGCGACTTGATCTTGATTACTGCTGGTGTTCCAGTTGGTGAACGTGGAACAACAAACGTAATGAAAGTTCAAATGATCGGTTCTAAATTATTACAAGCTCAAGGTATCGGTGAATCAACAGTTGTTGCTCATGCAGTTGTTGCTAAAAACGCTGAAGAAGCAATCAAAAAAGCTAAAGACGGTATGGTTTTAGTTGTTCCAACAACTGACAAAGATTACATGCCTGCAATTGAAAAAGCTTCTGCTTTGATCGTTGAAGATGGTGGATTGACTTCACACGCTGCAGTTGTCGGTATCGCTCAAGATATCCCAGTAGTAGTTGGTGCAGATAGCGCGACTTCCACAGTTGTTGATGGTGAATTAGTCACTGTTGATCCTCGTCGTGGAATCGTGTACCGTGGACAAACAACAGCGATCTAAACACTAGATAGTTGTTCCAACAAGAAATATCGGGACTGCGGCATTCATGCCACAGTCCTTTTCTATGAAAGATACAGGGGATCAGACTTGATTATTTTTTTGTGATGGACGTATGTTATCTAGCTCAGTAAAGTAGATAGAATTTTTCTAACCACGCTAAAGTGTGAAGAATAACTGGCGAAGCTGACCGAGTTCGTACAGCCTTTCTTGATATCCAGCTTTCTGAGCTAGCTTTTAAGGGTGTCTGGCTTCCCGAACTAGATTTTTCAACAATAAGCGAAAATCATTCGAAATCTGAAAAGCGCCAAGTAGGTACCAATCAACATCGGTTCTCTACGCTCACCGTGTTTCTTGGCAATTTAGAATGATTATAGTCTTATTGCTCAAAATCTGACCGAGTTCGTACAGCCTTTCGGGGTGTCAAGAAAATTTCATTGACAAAGGTTTTTTCCACCTGTATAATATCGATTGTTGCTTAGAGGTGATGAATAATGAAATGGTCGATTGGCGAATTGCGCCGCTATAAAGAAGAAGCACTAAATTTTTCAGAAACGATCGATGTGAATGACGCATTGACAGCCCGTGATAATGAAGTCTTAGCAGTGACTCCGGTTACTGTGGAAGGAATCTTATCTGTCGGAAAAAATGAATATATTTTACATTATCGGTTGAAAACTATTGTAACTGTTCCTTCAGCCCGCTCGTTGGAACCAGTTGATCTGCCACTTGATCTGTCAGTGGACGAAGTATTCATGACACGGGAGCAATGGTCTTCTATGGAAGAAGAACGAGACGAAGAGATCCTTGTCCTAGACAATGATACGATCGACTTAACCAATTCTATCGAAGATAACATTTTATTAGCGATTCCGCTGCAGGTGTTTACTGAAGAAGAACTGAAATCTTCTGACATGCCAAAAGGCAATGATTGGGAAGTTATCAGTGAAGAAGCGTACTTGCAGAAGAAAGAGGAATCGGCTGAAACAATTGATCCTCGTCTTGCGAAATTATCTGAGTTATTCAATGAATCAGAAGATGACAAGTAAGATTGGAATAAAATGTATCAGTAAATGATACTTCATTTTATAAGGAGGTGTAACACCCAATGGCAGTACCAGCTAGAAAAACATCAAAAGCTAAAAAGAACAAACGTCGTACTCACTACAAATTGACCATTAAAGGATTAAACGAATGTCCTAACTGTGGCGAAATGAAGAAGAGCCATCACGTATGTGCCAACTGTGGCTACTATGATGGAAAAGATGTTATGTCTAAAGAAGCATAAGCACTTTTTAATAGAGAAAGTCAAAACCTCAAGACTAACCATGGAGTCTTGAGGTTTTTTTCTTGGAATTAGGCGAGATAACAATTTGTCATATTTGCGAAAAATCTATCGTTTTTATAAGGATTGGCAGGTTTTATCAAGGCTTTTTAGATTAAAAACACTATTCATTTTCCATTCTCACTTTCTTAGGATATAATGAGAATCGTATTGAGTATTATAGGATGCTAACTCTACTTGGTGTAAATACATAATCAGTAGAAGATTGCATGTGGTGAGAAGCCACCTTATTTTTCCTATAGAAAAATCTGCACATCAATTCGAACTAGGAGGATAATTATGTCAAAACAACAATTCGGCGTCGTAGGTATGGCCGTAATGGGGAAAAATCTAGCATTGAATATCGAAAGTCGCGGGTACTCAGTGGCTTTGTATAATCGTACTGGATCAAAAACCGAAGCGGTAGTAGAAGAACATCCTGATCGCAACTTAAAAGCGACATTTTCAATCGAGGAATTTGTTGCTTCAATCGAAACTCCGCGTCGTATCTTACTAATGGTTCAAGCAGGTCCAGCGACTGACGCAACAATTCAATCACTATTACCGCATTTAGATAAAGGCGATATTCTGATCGATGGAGGAAATACCTTCTTCAAAGACACGATTCGTCGTAACGAAGAATTAGCGAACTCAGGCATCAACTTCATTGGTACTGGTGTTTCTGGTGGTGAAAAAGGCGCATTAGAAGGCCCTTCAATGATGCCAGGCGGACAAAAAGAAGCCTATGACTTAGTCGCTCCAATCTTTGAACAAATCGCTGCAAAAGCAGAAGACGGCGAACCATGTGTCACTTATATCGGCGCAAATGGTGCTGGTCACTACGTAAAAATGGTACATAACGGTATCGAATACGGGGACATGCAGTTAATCGCTGAATCATATGATTTGATGCAAAACCTACTTGGTTTGTCTGTAGAAGAAATGGCTGATGTTTTCTCAGAATGGAATAAAGGGGAATTAGACAGCTATTTAATCGAAATCACTGCGGATATCTTGACTCGTAAAGATGACGAAGGTACGGATAAGGCGATCGTTGATGTAATCAAAGATGCAGCTGGTAATAAAGGAACAGGAAAATGGACTTCTCAAAGCGCATTGGACTTAGGTGTGCCGCTTCCATTAATTACTGAATCCGTCTTCGCACGTTTCATTTCTGCGTATAAAGAAGAACGTGTGGCTGCCAGCAAAGTTTTATCAGGACCGGCACCTTATAAATATGACGGCGACAAACAAGAATTGATCGAAAAAATCCGTGAAGCATTGTACTTCAGCAAAATCATGAGCTATGCACAAGGGTTCTCTGAGTTACGTGCCGCTTCCAAAGAATTTGGTTGGGATTTACCATTTGGCGACATCGCGAAAATTTGGCGCGCTGGCTGTATCATCCGTGCACGCTTCTTACAAAAGATCACGGATGCCTATGAGAAGGATGCCGATTTGGCAAACTTGATGTTAGATGATTACTTCAAGGAAATTACTGACAAGTACCAACAAGCGGTTCGCGAAGTTGTTGCGATTGCTGTTCAAGCGGGGGTTCCTGTACCAACCTTCTCATCTGCTATCACTTACTATGATTCTTACCGTGCTGAACGTTTACCGGCGAACTTGATCCAAGCTCAACGCGATTATTTTGGCGCACATACCTATGAACGCCTTGATAAAGAAGGGATTTATCACTATAGCTGGTACCACGAAGAATAGCAGAAGTTATTTATAACTTTTACGCGAACTAACTATAGCTTTTTGACAGTTTTAGCCCTATAATGATAAAGGTTTAATGAAATTCAACTTGGAAAGGAACTAAAAAAATGAGTAATATTCTGATCATTGAAGATGAGAAAAATCTAGCTCGTTTTGTCGAACTAGAATTGAAGCACGAAGGCTATGATACAGAAGTTCATTATAATGGTAGAACAGGACTTGAAGCCGCATTAGAAAGTGACTGGGACGCTATTTTACTTGATTTGATGCTGCCTGAATTGAACGGCTTAGAAGTTTGCCGCCGTGTTCGACAAGTAAAAAATACACCAATCATCATGATGACAGCCCGTGACTCTGTGATCGACCGTGTTTCGGGTTTAGATCATGGTGCCGATGACTATATCGTCAAACCATTTGCGATTGAAGAATTGCTAGCACGTTTACGTGCTTTGCTTCGTCGAATCGATATTGAAGGCGATAAGAATGTTGCTAAACAAACGACGATTACTTATCGTGACCTAACGATCGAAAAAGAAAACCGTGTCGTGCGTCGCGGAAATGAAATCATTGAATTAACTAAACGTGAATACGAATTACTATTGACGCTTATGGAAAATGTCAATGTTGTACTTGCCCGTGATGTTTTGCTTAACAAGGTTTGGGGCTACGAAACAGAAGTAGAAACAAACGTGGTGGATGTGTATATTCGTTATCTGCGTAATAAGATTGATGTACCAGGAGAAGACAGCTATATTCAAACTGTCCGCGGTACTGGTTACGTTATGCGCTCATGAGAAAATTTATCAAGAAACAACGAGAACTGAAAGGGCCCTCACTCACCATCAAGTGGGCCTTTACAAGTTCTTTCTTTATATTCGTGGTATTTACGATCTTCGCTGTGATCACCTATAAGTCTTCGGTCAATCTGATCGTAACGAAAGAAAGAAACAACGTTGAACGCACAATCTCTGAAGTCACTTCCCGTTTAGCGAATGCGGATGAGGAGTTAACGTTGGTAAATACCTATCGAACGCTAACCGAATCGGGTGCACGGGATAATGCCATGTATGATCAAAACATGACCTTAGAGGGCAATATGATGCGGATTGACGAATTTATCTCAGAATTAGGCCAACGTCAATTATCGTTAGATATCTATAATTTAGACAAAAAGCTAATTTTTAAAACACAAAAAAACTATCAACCCTTAGTTCAGACAAAACGCAAAGAACCGACAATCGTGACTGTAGATGAAAAGAACGGGTTCTTATCAGTAGAACCAATCTATTCAAAAAAAACACGTGAGAAAATCGGGTATGCACAAGTCTTTTATGAGTTATCCGATTTTTACGAGATGCGCAGTAAGTTATTGTTGACATTGATTGTACTAGAAATTGTTTCGCTGCTTCTGAGCAGCTTCTTAGGCTTCTTATTGTCTTCGTACTTCCTGAAACCTGTGAAGATTCTGCGAGATACGATGGAAATCATCAGACAAGACCCACAGGCAGAAGTTCACGTACCTGAGATTACTACAAATGACGAGCTATCTGATTTAGCCGTCATCTTTAACGATGTGATTGATCGTATTCGGATGTATATTGAGCAGCAGGAGCAATTTGTGGAAGATGTTTCTCATGAGTTAAGGACACCAGTTGCAGTGATTGAGGGACATCTGAATATGTTGAATCGTTGGGGGAAAGACGATCCAGAGATTTTGGACGAGTCGATTCAGGCTAGTCTACAGGAACTTGTTCGGATGAAGAGCCTGGTACAAGAAATGCTCGATTTGTCTAGGGCCGAACAAGTAGATGTGTATTACGGGAATGAGACTTCTAAAGCCAAAGAAGTTACAAATCAAGTATTTAACAACTTTAAACTGCTTTACCCTGAGTTTACCTTCACCCTTGATGATGATTTAGATAGTGAAAGAATTTTGAAGATTTATCGTAATCATTTGGAGCAGATTCTAATTATTGTTTTAGATAACGCTGTGAAGTATTCAACTGATCGTAAAGAGGTTCATATATCAGTTTCATCAACCTTAAATAAGTTTGAGATTGCGATTCAGGACTTTGGTGAGGGGATACCAGACGAAGACATTGATAAAGTGTTTAATCGTTTTTATCGCGTCGACAAAGCTCGTGCTCGAACAAAAGGCGGAAATGGACTGGGTCTATCAATCGCTCACAAACTTTTAGAAAGTTATAAAGGGAGTATTAGTGTCGAAAGCTCTGTCGGCAAGGGTACCATCTTTAGAATTTTTATCCCAATGGTAGAAGAGAAAACAGCTGAGTAGAACTTAGCTGTTTTTTTAACATTAAAGGAAGTATAACATTTTAAGCGGTCAAAGGATTGATACATCAATCTTTTGACCGCTTTTCATCTGGTCTTTTTCCTATTAAACTGGAGATATGAAACCCAATATTTTACACGCCATTTTCTTTGATGAATATCAAAACTGGGAGAAATTCAATCAAAGGTACACGAGAAGGATTCGATCCGTTGTGAAAAGAGAAGTGAAGAAGTTTCGCGATTGTGGTGACCTTAAAAAAGGTTATCGTCTATTTGTCTGTGAAGGATGCCATGATGTAAAGAAAGTGGCTTTTCGTTGTAAAGGGAAATTTTGTCCAACTTGTGCAACTGGGGAAAGTCAACGGTGGGCAGAGGTTGCGGCGAACGATCTGTTTACAGTGACGCATCGACACGTCATCTTCACGATCGATGAAGGTTTACGTGAGATTTTTCTGAAGGAGAAGTATCGTAAGGAGCTTTTAAAAGGATTAATGGATGAAGCTGCACGGATACTATTAGATTTTTTTAGAAAGCACCATATACAAGCTGGGGTTGTGGCAACACTCCACACCTTCGGTTCTCAGCTAGAATACAATCCGCATGTTCATTTA
>NZ_KE136369.1:140331-140878 GCF_000406965.1 Enterococcus avium ATCC 14025
ATACGAATTTAGAATCAGTGATCGACAATAAAATGATTTATCTAAATCTAAACAAAAAGTCCTCAGGAGCGGTTTTCTCCTGAGGTTTTCTTATGCGAAAGTTCAAAAAAGTTTTAGGTGAAGATAGCGTTATTTTTGTTTTAAAATCGAACGTTATTTTAGAGTTTTAAATGAACGTTCGAAAAATTAAAAAGATTGAAAAAAACTACAAAAAATAGTTGCATTACTGCTTGAAGATTGCTATATTATTAAATGTTCCCACGAGAACAAAACATCTTGAAAAAAATTAAAAATAATTGTTGACGGATGAATAATCTTGTGGTATTTTTATAAAGTCGCTTGAACGAAACGCGCAGCAAACTTGTTTTTTTATCAAAAAGTTTTTAAATAAAAGTTGTTGACTTTTGAATGAAAACCTGATATGATATAAAAGTTGCTGAAACAAAGCGACGAACAATGTAGACCTTTGAAAACTGAACGAATAAAACAAACCAAATGTGTAGGGCGCTTCTATTATATAGAAGCAAACAACATAGCAAGCAATATG